>NZ_JAUSSH010000001.1 GCF_030812255.1 Paeniglutamicibacter psychrophenolicus
GGAAGCTAAGACCCACCGCGCCGATGGTACTGCACTCGGGAGGGTGTGGGAGAGTAGGTCACCGCCGGACAACTTGTCCCGGAACCCCCAAGCCACTGGCTTGGGGGTTTCGATGCTTAACGCCCGTTCCCGGCCCCCGGCACCCGCCGGGGGCCGCACCCGCTTCAGGCGTGCCCCGCCGGCCGGCCGGCCACCGGCACCGGCACCGGGCCGGATGTCTCGCAAGCCACCTTCATGGCCAAAGCCGTTAGGGTTGAGGGATGGACGGACTATTTTCACACGCGGCATCAGCCAACGAGCCAAGCTCCCAAGACGGTTACCATTTGCCGGAGCATCGGCATACGGTGAATGTTCCGGTATCAGCAGACCAGGCATTTGAAGGCTTCTCCGAGTACATCCACCTCTGGTGGCCCGTAGGCAAATTCTCGCAGTTCGGCCCGGGTAGCCATGTGACCTTCGAACGGGGGAGTCTGCTTGAGGAGTCTGAAGACGGAGACCAGCACCTCTGGGGAAAGGTCGTTCACCTCGAAGCACCAGATAGCATCGTCCTGGACTTCACCCTCGGCATGGAAACAGCCCCGCCCACCCATGTGAGCCTGGAATTCCATGAACAAGGCAGCGGAACCGAAGTGGTCTTGACACATGACGGTTGGGCTTCCGGGGAGATCGGCCAGCAGCAATACGATCAGTACACGGACTGGCCAGAGGTCCTCGAGTATTATGCTCGCTTCATGGGAGCCGGCGGCCAGGCCGAGCGCTAAGCCCCCTGACACAGAGGGCTGTGCCCCCCCCAGCGGCGGCTCAGCCATATCCAAGATGCTTCGAAAGGGCGGCATGAGCCAGCAAATCGCAGATGTGGCGTTGATTGAAGACCTGGTCCAGCACATCGGTGAGGGAGCGGTATCAACCGACCCCACGGTGCTTCAGTCCCACAGCCACGACTTCGGGAAGATCGTCGACCACCAGCTGCCCTTGGCCGTGGTCTTTGCCGAGCGCGTGGAAGACGTCCAGGCGGCCCTGCGGCTCGCTTCGGCGGCCGGGGTCAAGGTTGTGCCGCGCGGGGCCGGGACGGGCGTCTCAGGCGGTGCCCATGCAGTGGCGCGCTGCATCGTGCTCTCACTCGAACGCATGAATCGGATCCTGGAGATCCGCGCGGAAGACGAAGTGGCCGTGGTGCAGCCCGGAGTCATCAATGCGGTACTGAACAGGGCCGTCGCCAAGCACGGTCTCATGTATGCGCCAGACCCGGCCAGCTACAGGGAATCGACCATCGGCGGAAACGTGGCCACCAACGCCGGGGGGCTGCGTTGCGCCAAATACGGGGTCACCACCGACTCGGTCCTTGGTCTGGAGGTCGTGCTGGCCGACGGCACCTTGATCAGCACCGGGCGAAACACCTTCAAGGGTGTCGCCGGTTACGATCTGACCTCGCTGTTGGTTGGTTCGGAAGGGACCCTGGCGGTGGTCGTCTCCGTGACCGTTCGCCTGCGTTACCTCAGTGAAAGTCCCTGCTCCATCGCCGCGGTGTTCACGGATGTCGTCCAGGCTGCGGCCGGGGTGGTGGCGATCGCCCGGGTGCGCGTGCAGCCGGCGATCCTGGAGTTGCTGGATATCGGGACCATGCGTGTGCTGGATGCGGCCTACGGCTCGGACCTCAGCGCCCGCGGCGGCGCGCTGCTGCTGGTTCGCACGGACGGCCACGGAGCGGAGATCGAGGCGGGTATCGTGCGCTCGGCGCTGGAGAGCCTCGGGGCCCAGGTGAGCGAACCCGACGACGAGGAAGCCGTGCGGTTGATCGAGATGCGCCGCGCCAGCCGCGGCGATGGCCAGGACGACCAGTACCGGGTTGGCGAGGACATCGCGGTGCCCCGGTCGGCCATGGTCGACTACATGGGGACCCTGGACAGGATTGCGGCCAGGAACAATGTCATGGTGCGCATCGTTGCCCACGCCGGTGACGGAAACCTGCATCCCACCTTCTGGGTGGACCCCGACGACGGAACCGAGGGCGTGGCCCGGCTCGATGCAGCCCTTGACGAGTCCATCCGCGCTGCGTTGGAGGTGGGCGGAACCATCACCGGCGAGCACGGCGTGGGCACCGTGAAGCGTGAATGGCTGGCGTGGGAGCAATCCGAGGAAGTGCTGGAACTGCAGCGAAAGATCAAGGCCGTTTTTGACCCGCAGGGCATCCTGAACCCCGGCAAGGCGATCCTGTGACGCAGGGCCCACTGCCTCGATTAGGTGTTGGAGTGAAAAGTCGGTAAACTTTTTATTCGTTGGTACAACACCGGGATATGGCGCAGCTTGGTAGCGCGCGTCGTTCGGGACGACGAGGTCGCAGGTTCAAATCCTGTTATCCCGACCAATGTGAGCCCCGCAAGAAACTTCGGTTTCCTGCGGGGCTCGTCCCATTTAACGGCCGTTTCGGTCGGGGTCCAGGCCTGACGGCTAAATGGCTGTGGGGCCCGGCATCGGCCGGGCCCCACACAAAGCAGGAATCAATCAGGAAGTGCGAAGCTACTTCACCAGGTAGCCGCGCAGGTCGTCGAGCACGATCGAGGCGCCTGTCGGGCCCAGGCCCAGGAACCAGACGTCGTCGTTCACGCGCTGCACGTTCCCGGCCTTGACGGCCTCGAGCTTGTCCCAGATCGGGCCCTCGAGCGCGGCCTTCTCGCCGGTGGCCTCCGGGGTGCCGTAGGAGGTATAGAAGATCCAGTCCGAATCGGCCTCGGCCAGGTTCTCGGCGGAAATCTCCTTGGCCAGGTCATCGATGTCCTGGTTGGCCGGACGGGAGAACCCTGCGTCGTCCAGGATGACGCCGATCAGCGAGGCATTGCCGTACAGCCGGATCTTCTCGGGCATGAAGCGCAGCAACGAGATCTTCGGATCGCCCGTCACGTCCTCGCCCAGGGCGGTGGCCTTGTCCTGGTAGCCGTTGAGCACCTCGACAGCCTTGGTCTCCTCACCAAGTGCGGCGGCGGCAAGGCGGAAGTTTTCCTTCCACGGGAAACCCGGGCGGATCGAGAAGACGGTCGGGGCGATCTGCGAAAGCTGCGGGTAGAGCTTGTCGGCGCGCAGCTGCGAGCCGATGATCAGATCCGGCTTCAGCGCGGCAACGGCCTCGAGGTTCAGTTCCTGGATGGTGCCCACGGTCTTGGCGCCCTTGACCGCGTCGGCCAGGTAGCTGGGGATCGAGTTGGCGCCCTCGGTGGAGGGGATGCCGACCGGGGTGATTCCCAGGGACAGCACGGCGTCGAGTTCGCCGGTGTCCAGCACCACGACGCGCTCGGGCTTCTTGGCGATCTCGGTGGTGCCGTTGGCATGGGTCAGCGTGCGCGGGAAGACGCCCGGGGCCGTGTTGGCGCCGAACTTGGCGGTGGCCTCGTCCGCGGTGGAGAAGCGCTCCCCGCCGACGGCGACGTCGGAGTTGCCCGGCGCGGTGTCGGTGGAGCCGCCGGCTGCACAGCCCGCGGTCAGCGCGATCAGGAACAGGGCGGCTGCTGCCTTGGCGGCGCCGAAACGGGGCCGAAGGCTCGAAGAAATCAATTTCACTACGCAAATGTATCGTATTGAAGTTGCCCGTGCCTAAGCGGTGTTGTTCGAGGGGGACGTCGACGCGGTAGTGTTGAACGGTTCGAAGCTAAGGAGACGATGCGTGGCCAGTCCCACCCCCGCTGCGGTGAACCCCGAAAACACCCAAGCCAGCACCGATAAAGCAGCCAGTGGCTGCTCGACGACGACCATGGGACCGCTGCTGCCCGCGAAGATTCCGGGCGCGCTCGCGCATCGCTCGGGCCTTTTGCTGTGTTTCGCATTGTTGCTGGCGCTGCTGGCGCTCTTCTCCCTGGCCGTGGGGTCCAAGCACATCGAGTTCCCGGTGGTCTTGGATGCCCTGCTGAACCCCAACGACTCCGCCGACCACGCCATCATCCGCGACTCCCGCCTCCCGCGCGCCGTTTTGGGCGTCCTGGCCGGAAGCGCGCTGGGCATCGCCGGGGCGCTGGTCCAATCCATGACCCGCAACGCCCTGGCCGAACCCGGGATCCTGGGCGTGAACGCCGGCGCCTCGCTGGCCATCGTCATTGCCGTGGGCACCTTCGGGATCAACGGGTTCAACGGCTACGTCTGGTTCGCCTTCGGCGGTGCGGTGCTGGCCACCGGCGCCGTGTACCTGGTCGGGATGGCCGGGGCCCGATCCAACGACCCGGTCCGGCTGGTGCTGGCCGGGGTGGCCCTGGGCGCGGTGCTCTCCGGGATCGGAACCGCGCTGGCACTGGTGCACCCCTCGGCCTTCGACCAGCTGCGGGCCTGGACCATCGGCTCCCTGGAAGGCCGCTCCGCGGACGTGCTGGCCCCGCTGGGAATCGCCGTGCTGGTGGGTGTCGTGCTGGCGGCCTTCACCGGCCGCTCGCTCAACGCCCTGGCCCTGGGGGACGACACCGCCCTGGCCCTGGGCTACAAGGTGGGACGGGCCCGCGTGCTGATCCTGCTGGCCGTCACGGTGCTGGCCGGTGCGGCCACCGCAGCGGTGGGCGCGATCAGCTTCCTGGGTTTGATGGCACCGCACCTGGCCCGTCGCTTTTCCGGGCCCGACGCCCGCTGGATGCTGGCCTACACCGCGGTGCTCGCCCCGATCATCCTGCTGCTGGCCGACGTGCTGGGCCGGGTCGTCATCCCCGGGGAACTTGAGGCCGGGGTGGTCTGCGCGTTTGTGGGCGCCCCGGTGCTGATCCTGCTGGCCCGCCGCAAGAAGCCGGTCGCCGTATGAGCGCCGCGCCGGAAGCCCCGGCAGCCGCCCGGGTCCGCGTGCTGGGCCGGGCCCGGCGCCTGGGCCGCGAGACCGCGCTGTGCCTGCTGCTCTCGGCCCTGGCCGTGCTTTTCGCGCTGCTGGTCATCGGCAGCGGCGACTACCCCATGGGCCCGGGAAAGGTCGTCAACGTCATCCTCGGCGGAGGGGAGGGGCTGGATAGCACCATCGTGTTCCAGTGGCGTGCCCCGCGCGCCGTGGCCGCGCTGGCCTTCGGCGCCGCGCTGGGCGTGGCCGGCGCGGTGTTCCAGTCGCTGACCCGCAACCCGCTGGGCTCGCCCGACATCATCGGATTTTCCACCGGCGCCTACACCGGGGCGCTGCTGGCACTGACACTGGTGGGCGGCAGCTTCCTGGCCACCTCGCTCGGTGCGCTGGCCGGGGGCCTGCTCACCGCCCTGGCGGTGTACTTCCTGGCCTGGCGGCGCGGTTCCCACGGCTTCCGGCTGATCCTGGTGGGCATCGGCATTTCCGCGATGCTTGCGGCCCTGAACCAGTGGCTGGTGCTGCGCGCGGAGATCGAGGTGGCCATGGCCGCGGCGGTGTGGGGAGCGGGAACCCTCAACGGGGTGGGCTGGCCGGTGCTCGTCCCGGCGCTGATCGCCATCGTCCCGATCCTGGGACTGGTCCTGGCCGGCGGGACAACGCTGAACATGCTGGAACTGGGGGATGACACGGCCACCGCGCTGGGCATACGCGTGGAACCGGCGCGACTGACCATGGTGGTGCTGGCCGTGCTGCTGACCGCCGCCACCACCGCGGTCGCCGGACCCATCGCCTTCGTGGCACTTGTCGCCCCGCAGCTGGCCAAGCGGCTGAACCGTGCCGCGGGCATGCGCCTTGCCCCGGCAGCCTGCATGGGAGCGCTGCTGCTGGTGGCCAGCGACCTGGTGGCCCAGCGGCTCTTCGCCCCGGTGCAGCTGCCGGTGGGCGTGGTGACCGTGAGCATCGGCGGCGTCTACCTGATCTGGCTGCTGGCCCGTGAGGGCAGGGCGGCCAACCGGATCTAGCCCCCGGTGGCGCGCAGCCAGGCCGCCGAGTTGGCACCCAGCAGGCCCCGGGCGGCCAGCGCCGGCCCGTCGGCGGCGGAAAAGATCAGCGGCTCGCCCGCGGGCAGCGGCACCGGGGCCCCGGAAAGGTTCAGCACGTTGACGGTGGACCCGTTGCGGATGGCCAGCACCTCGGGCAGCTGCGGGTTCGCGTAAAAGGCCAGCGAGCCCAGCCCCAGGTCCAGCTCGCTGCGCAGCGACAGGGCCCTGCGGTACAGGTTCAGCGTGGAATCCGGGTCCTCTTCCTGCAGGTCGCGGGAGAACTCCGCCCAGTTTTCCGGTTGCGGCAGCCAGGTTTCCCCGCTGGGGGAGAACCCGCAGGCCGGGGCGTCGTGCACCCAGGGGATCGGCACGCGGCAGCCGTCGCGGCCGATGCGCTCGCCGCCCGAACGCAGGAAGGTGGGGTCCTGGCGGTAGGCGTCTTCCAGCGTGGTGTTGTCGCCCAGCCCCAGTTCCTCGCCCTGGTACAGGTAGGCACCCCCGGGCAGCCCGAGCATGAACACCGTGGCGGCTCGCGCCCGGGCGCGACCCAGCACGGTGTCCGGCTGCGGGTCGCGCGGTCCGATCCCGTCGCCCAGGTCCATGGCACGGCCGTCGTACCCGAAGCGGGTGGCGTGGCGGGAGACGTCGTGGTTGGACAGCACCCAGGTGGTCGGCGCATCCACGGCGTCGAAGGCGGCCAGCGAGTCACCGATGACCTCGGCCAGGGCGTCGCGGTCCCACAGGGTGCGCAGGAAATCGAAGTTGAAACTCTGGTGCATCTGGCCCGGGGCGACCCAGTCGGCCAGCCGGGTCAGCGGGCGCACGTTGGCCTCCGAGCAGAGCACCGGCTCCCCGGGGTACTGATCGCAGATCTCCCGCCAGCGGGCGAAGACCTGGTGCAGCTCGGGCTGCCCGAACATGGGGGCGTCGGCGAAGGGGAAACCGGGCCGCGGGGTGCCGTCCGGTGCCCCGCCCCAGTCGGGCATGCCCTCCTTCTTGAACATCGCGTGGGCGACGTCGATCCGGAAGCCCCCGGCCCCGGCATCCAGCCAAAAGCGCAGCGTCTTCTCGAACTCCTCCTGCACCGCGGGGTTGCGCCAGTTGAAGTCCGGTTGGGTCGCGTCGAAGAGATGGAAGTAGTACTGGCCTTGGGTTCCGTCGGGGTTCGGAACGCGGGTCCAGCCCGAGCCGCCGAAGAGGGATTGCCAGTTGTTCGGCGGGGTGTTCCCACCCTCGCCCAGCCCGTCGGCAAAGTGGAACATGGCCCGCTCGGGGGAGCCGGGCGCGGCGGCCAGGGCCGCGGTGAACAGGGCGTGCTCGTTGGAGCAGTGGTTGGGGACGATGTCGATGATGATCTTGATGCCGAAGGACGCGGCGGCGCTGATCAGCGTCTTGGCATCCTCGATGGTGCCGAAGAGCTTATCCACGCCGCGGTAGTCGGACACGTCGTAGCCGGCGTCCCTTTGCGGGGAGGGGAAGAAGGGGGAGAGCCAGATGGCATCCACGCCCAGGGTCGCGATCTTGGGCAGCTCGGCGGTGATGCCGGCCAGGTCGCCCATGCCGGAGCCGGTGGAATCCTTGAAGGAGCGCGGGTAGATCTGGTAGATCACCGCGCGGCGCCACCACTGGTCGCCGGCCGATGGCTCGTGCAACACCGGCTGCAACGCATAGGGCGAAAAGGCTTCGTTCTGGGCATCCGACGCGCTGGCGGCGTCCACGGGTAGCGACATGGTTCCAGCCTATCTACTTGTGGGGCCCGGGATCCTGCGCAGGCCCGGGGTGTTGGCCAGCGGTCAGGCCGGGGGCGCGGTGGAGGTGCGCAGCACGAACTCGGTGGGGAAGAATTCGTCGGCAGGGGGCGTGCCGGCGGGCTCGTCGGCGCCGTCCTCACCGAGCAGCTCCATGATGCGGGCCACCGCTGCCTCGCCCTGGGCTGCGGGGTGCTGGGCGATAGTGGTCAGCCCGTACAGTTCGCCGAGCTCGTGCCCGTCGATGCCGATCACCGAGAAGTCCCCGGGCAGCGACAATCCCAGGTCGCGGGCGGCCATGATCGCGCCGAAGGCCATCTCGTCGGAGGCGCAGAGCAGCGCGGTGGGCCTCCCGCGCGGGTTGGACAGCAGGCTGCGGACCTTTTGGTAGGCCCCGGCGGTGGTGAAGTCCGCGTCCAGCAGCCACTGCGGGTTCACCGCGATCTCGGCCTGGTCCAGGGCGTACTCGAAGCCGTCCAGCCGGGCGGCGGGCAGGTTGAAGTCCACGTTGAACACGTCGGTGCCGCCCAGGAACGCGATCTTCGTGTGCCCCAGGGAGAGCAGGTGCTCGGTGGCCAGCGAGGCGATGTTGAAGTCGTCGACGCGGATGGTCGACACCTCCGGCAGCAGCCCGCCCAGGGCCACCAGCGGCTTGCCGACCGCGCGCAGCTGGTGCAGCTCGGGTGCGGTGAGCTTGAGCGTGACGGTGATGACCGCGTCCAGGCGCTGGCGCATCAACAGGTCCTGGAAGACCGCGTCGCGGTGCCGCTGTTCCCCGCTGGTGTTGTACAGGGTCAGGTCGTAGCCGCGTTCGTTGAGTTCCTGCGTGGCGCCCTGGAGTACGTTGGCGAAGTACCAGCGCGAGATGGTGGGCACCACGATGCCGATGTTCCGGCTGCGCCCCGAGGCCAGCGAGGAGGCGTTGTAGGACAGCACGTAGCCCAGGTCCCTGGCCGCCCGGGCGACGGACTCGCGGGAGGCCGCGGAGACCTTTCCCTTCCCGGACAGGGCACGGGAGACTGTGGCGACCGAGACCCCGGCACGCAGTGCGACGTCCTTGATGCTTGCCATGTTGTTCGGCTTCCTTGTCCTGGGGTGGCGGGTGTGCGCGGGTGCTAGGCGGTGCGCGGGCGCAGCCAGAGGGCCGCGTCCGGGTTCAGCACCAGGGATCCGGTGCCTGCCGGTGCCACCCCGAGCGCCGTGGCCGAGCTGGCCAGCAGCACCTCACCGGCGGGCACGTCCACGGGGGTCGGGCCCAGGTTCAGCAGCACCAGCACCCCGGAGTTCCCGAAGCCCAGCAGCTGCCCGCCAGCGGTGTCTTCAAGCCAGTTTAGGTTGCCCAGCCCCAGGTCGTGGGTTCGGCGCAGCGCAAGCGCCTTGCGGTAGAGGTTCAGCGTGGAATCCGGGTCGGACTCCTGGGCCTGCCGGGTCAGCGATTCCCAGCCCCCGGGCTGGGGGAGCCACCCGGTGTCGGCATCGCTGAAACCCAGTGAACGGGTCGAATCGTTCCAGGGCAGCGGGACCCGGCAGCCGTCGCGGCCCAGGCGCTCGCCGTCGGTACGCGCGTAGGTGGGGTCCTGGCGGTATTCGTGGGGGAGTTCGGTGTGGTCGCCCAGCCCCAGTTCCTCGCCCTGGTAGAGGTAGGCGCCTCCGGGCAGTCCCAGCATGAACAGCGTCGCTGCACGCGCCCGCGCCAGTCCGAGCACCGGATCGGGCTGCGCGTCCTCCGGGCCCAGGCCGTCGCCCGGGCGCAATGCCGGGGTGGGCGCGCCGAGCCGGGTCGCGTGGCGGGGCACGTCGTGGTTGGACAGCACCCAGGTGCTCGGCGCCCCGACCGCGTCAAAGGCCTTCAGTGACCGGGTGATGATGGCCTTGAGTGCCGCGGCGTCCCAGTCGGTGTGCAGGAAGGGGAAATTGAAGGACTGGTGCATCTCGTCCGGGCGCACCCAGTCGGCCATGGCCTCGATCGGATGGACGTTGGCCTCGGCGCACAGCACGCGCTCGTCGGGGTACTCCTCGCAGATCGCCCGCCAGCGGCGGAAGACCTCGTGCACGGCGGGCTGGCCGAACATCGGGGCGTCGGCGAACGGGTAGCCGGGGGTGTCGGCGCCGTCGGCCCGTCCGTGCCAGTCGGGCAGCCCGGAGGCCTTGACCAGGGCGTGGGCGACGTCCACGCGGAATCCGCCGGCTCCGCGGTCCAGCCAGAAGCGCAGGACCGAGGCGAATTCGTCGCCCACCGCCGGGTTGTCCCAGTTGAAGTCGGGCTGGGAGGAGTCAAAGAGGTGCAGGTAGTACTGCCCTCCGGTGCCGTCGGGTTCGGGGACGCGGGTCCAGGCGGAGCCGCCGAAGTGGGACTGCCAGTTGTTGGGAGGCAACTGGCCACCGTCCCCGAGCCCGTCGCGGAAGATGAACATGTCCCGGGCCGCCGAGCCGGCGGGGGACGCGAGCGCCTCGCGGAACAGGGCATGTTGGTCCGAGCAGTGGTTGGGCACGATGTCGACCAGGATCTTGACCTCGAGCCGGTTGGCCTCGGCGATGAGCTCGTCGAAGTCCTCCAGCGTCCCGAAGAGCGGGTCGACGGCGCGGTAGTCGGAGACGTCGTAGCCGGCGTCCTTTTGCGGGGAGGCAAAGAACGGGGAGAGCCAGATGGCGTCCACGCCCAGTGATGCGATGTGGTGCAGCTCGGTGGTGATGCCGCGCAGGTCGCCGATCCCGTTGCCCGTGGTGTCGCGGAAGGAACGCGGGTAGATCTGGTAAATGACCGAGCGGCGCCACCACTGGGTGCTGCCCGAAGGCGCGTGGGTGGCCTCCTCGAACCGGGCCGGGGCGGCGGGCTGGGGGATCGCGGGGAGCTCTTCGGTCTGTGACATGCGCCCCATCATAACGGTCAAAGCACCAAAAGTGGAAGCGTTTCCATTCGATCCTGGGAAAGTGGGAGAAGGTCCGGTCGTTGCCAAATAGTTACCAATTGCCTCCGTGAAGCCGATATTGCCAGTGAATCAGCGGATTTTCGGACGCCAGCGACGGCCGGGCGAGCGAGCGTCCTGTCTTGTGACCTAGACGACATGAGTGGAAGCGTTTACACTAAATCTCACGCCACCGGCGCCGAACGATCCACCGGGCGCCCAACACTCGAAAGAGGAACCATCATGACGGGAATCACGACCCCCGGTGCACGCCTGACGCGCCGCACCTTCACCCTGGGCGCCGTCGGGGCACTTTCCGCCCTTGCGCTCACCGCCTGCGGAGGCTCCGGCACCCCGGCAGCCAGCTCGAGCCCGGCGGCCACCGCCGCCGCGACCAGCGCCCCGGCCACCGGCACCAGCCTGACCATGTGGGTCGATGCCGAGCGCTCGCCGGCACTGAAGAACATCGTTGCCAAGTTCAAGGCCGAGAAGGGCATCGACGTCAAGCTCGTGGTCAAGGACTTCGCCGCGGTGCGCGACGACTTCATCACCCAGGCACCCACCGGCAAGGGCCCGGACGTGCTGGTCGGCCCGCATGACTGGCTGGGCAAGCTCGTGCAGAACGGCGTCGTGGCCCCGGTGCAGCTCGGCGACAAGGCCAAGGACTTCGCCGAGAGCTCCATCAAGGCAGTGACCTACGACGGCCAGACCTATGCGGTTCCGTACGCCATCGAGAACGTTGCCCTGATCCGCAACACCAAGCTCGCCCCCGAGGCCAAGACCACGCTGGACGAGGTCCTTGCCGAGGGCAAGAAGGTCGTGGCCGCCGGGGACGCCAAGTTCCCCTTCCTGGTCGGGCTCGATCCCAAGCAAGCGGACCCGTACCACCTCTACCCGCTGCAGACCTCCATGGGGGCACCGGTCTTCGCGCAAAACGCCGACGGCAGCTACGACGCCAGCCAACTGACCCTGGGCAACGAGGGCGGCAAGAAGTTCGCACAGCTGCTCACCGACCTGGGCGACAAGGGCTCCAAGGTCCTGAACTCCAACATCACCGGCGACATCGCCAAGGAGAAGTTCCTGGCCGGGGAATCCCCGTACTTCCTCACCGGCCCGTGGAACGTCCCGGACATCGCCGCCAAGGGCATCAAGTTCGCCGTCGACCCGCTGCCCACCGCCGGGGACAAGCCCGCCCAGCCCTTCATCGGCGTGAACGGATTCTTCATCTCCGCCAAGTCCACCAACGCCCTGGCCGCCAACGAATTCGTGGTCAACTACCTCAGCCAGCCCGAGGCCCAGGACGAATTGTTCAAGGTCGGCGGACGCCCGCCGGCGCTGACCGCCTCCTTCGAGAAGGCCGCCAGCGACCCGGTTGTCAAGGCCTTCGGCGAGATCGGCGCCAACGGCGTCCCGATGCCGGCGGTTCCGGCCATGGACGCCGTCTGGGCCGACTGGGGCGGCACCGAGCTGAACCTCATCAAGGGCAAGGAAGCCGACCCGGCGGCAGCCTGGACGAAGATGGCAGCCAACATCGAAAAGAAGATCGCCGGCAGCAAGTAGCCGCACGCAACACCATTGGTCCCCCGGGGCCCGGTGCGCGGCAGCCGCGCACCGGGCCCCTTGGGGGACCCCCACACCATCGCCGCCCGAGCGGTTGAGCGCACCAGGAAAGATAGCCGGACCATGGTAGAAATCGAAGAAAAGCCCGAGGTGTCCACGGCGCGGCCGGGCGGGCGGAAACCGTCGAAGAACGGCCGCGGACCCGATTCCCTCGGCGGCATCCTCGCCAAGATCATCCTGCTGGGCATCACCGACGCCGTGGCGGCCTTCGTGCTCTTCCAGCTGGCGCTTTCCGCCGAATGGCTGGTCTTCGGCATCTCCTTGCTCACCACCCTGGCCATCAACTGGATCTACCTGCGCCGAGGCGGCCTTCCGGCCAAGTACCTGGCCCCCGGGGTCATCTTCCTGATGGTCTTCCAGGTCTTCGTGATGATCTTCTCCACCTACATCGCTTTCACCAACTACGGCGACGGGCACAACTCCTCCAAGGAAGACGCGATCGCCTCGATCCAGCTCTCGGCCTCCGAACGCGTCCCGGACTCCCCGCAGTTCCCCACCTCCGTGCTGGAAAAGAACGGCAGCTACTTCCTGCTGGTCACCACCCCGGAAGGCGAGGCGAAACTCGGCGGCGCAGAGGAGCCGCTGCACACCGTCACCCCCTCCACCACGGGCCCCACCGGGGCGGCCACCGGGGTGGAAGGCTACGGTACCCTGGACTTCGCCACGCTGCTGCAGCACCAGGCGGAGATCACCTCGCTGAGCGTGCCGATCAGCGCCAACCCCGAGGACGGATCGCTGAAGACCGCGGACGGCTCGACCTCCTACGTCTACACGCCCAAGCTCAAGTACGACGCGAACGCCGACACCTTCACCGACACGGCCACCGGCACCGTCTACTCCGATGACGGGCGCGGCTCCTTCGTTGCCTCCGACGGCACCCGCCTGAACACCGGGTGGAAGGTCAACGTGGGGCTGGAAAACTTCGAGCGCGCGTTCACCGACCCCAACCTGCAGGGCCCGCTGCTGAAGGTCATCGCCTGGACCTTCGGGTTCGCGATACTCTCGGTGGCCACCACCTTCGCCCTCGGGCTCTTCCTGGCCATCACCTTCAACAAGGCGGACTTGAAGGGCAAGAAGTTCTACCGGATCCTGATGATACTTCCCTACGCCTTCCCCGCCTTCCTCTCCGGACTGGTGTGGTCCGGCCTGCTGAACCCCGAATTCGGGTTCATCAACAACGCACTGCTGGGAGGGGCCCAGATACCCTGGCTCACCGATCCGGTGCTCTCCAAGGTCTCGGTGCTCATGGTGAACCTGTGGCTGGGCTACCCGTACATGTTCCTGGTGTGCACCGGGGCCCTGCAGTCACTGCCCGAGGACGTCGACGAGGCGGCCCGCATGGACGGGGCCGGGGCATGGAAGATCTTCACCGCCATCAAGCTGCCGTTGCTGCTGGTGTCCCTGGCGCCCCTGTTGATTGCCTCCTTCGCCTTCAACTTCAACAACTTCAACGTCATCTTCATGCTCACCGGCGGCGGCCCGCGCTTTGACGGCACGACCTTCGACATCGGTTCCACCGACATCCTGATCACCATGGTCTACAAGATCGCCTTCGGCACCGGAACGGGCCGCGACTACGGACTGGCCAGCGCCCTGGCGATCCTGATCTTCATCATCGTCGCCGCAGTGTCGGCACTGAGCTTCAAGAAGACCAAGGCCCTGGAGGACTTGAACCAATGAGCACCCTGACAACCAAGGCAACCGCAACAACGGTGCCGGCCAACAAAGCCTCCTTCGGCCAATGGTTCAAGGCCAAGGGCTGGCGCCACCTGGTCGCCATTGCCGCCACCGTCTTCTCCGTCTTCCCGCTGCTCTACGTGCTCTCGGCGGCGCTGAACCCCACCGGCACCATGGCCGGGGCCAGCAGCCTGTTCACCGAGTTCGGCACCGGGAACTTCGAGGAGCTCTTCGCCAACCAGGAACGGCCCTTTGGCCGCTGGTTCGTCAACACCCTGGTCATCGGGACCGTCACCTCCGCCGCCACGGTGTTCCTGGGTGCCATGGCCGCCTACGCGTTTTCCCGCATGCGCTTCACCGGCCGCCGCGTCGGGTTGCTGACCCTGTTGCTGCTGCAGATGTTTCCGCAACTGCTCACCGTGGTGGCGATCTTCCTGCTGCTGAACTTCATCGGCGACATCATTCCGGCCCTTGGTCTGGGCTCGCAGCTCGGGCTGATCATGGTGTACCTCGGCGGGGCACTGGGCGTGAACACCTACCTGATGTACGGGTTCTTCAACACGGTGCCGACCTCGCTGGACGAATCCGCGCGCATCGACGGGGCCAGCCACGTGCAGGTGTTCTTCAAGATCATCATGCCGCTGGTCACCCCGATCCTCGCGGTCGTGGGACTGCTGGCCTTCATTGGGATCTCCTCCGAGTTCGTGATCGCCTCCGTGGTGCTCACCGACCCCGATTCTCAGACCCTGGCCGTGGGACTGTATTCCTACGTCGCCCAGCAGCGCAGTGAGAACTGGGGCGTCTTTGCCGCCGGCGCGGTGCTTGCAGCGATCCCGGTGATGACACTCTTCCTGTTCCTGCAGCGCTACATCACCTCCGGCCTGACCGCCGGCGGCGTGAAGGGCTAACGCACCATGCACGGCGACCGGATGCACGGGATCGATGCAGACCTGGCCCTGCAGCCGCACCACGACGGATCACCGGCCTACGTGTTGGGTCCCGCAGCACCTCGCCTGGGCGGGGTGCCGCGGGTGCGGCTCCGGGTTCCCGCGGGTGCCGGGGCGCCGGCGGCCGTGTGGCTGCGCAGCCTGCGCGACGGCGAACCGCACCTGGAACCGGCCAGCGAGGCCGGCGGCGATGGCACCCACTGCTTCTTCGAGGCCCCGCTGCCGCTGGTGAACCCGGTGCAGCGCTACCGCTGGTACCTCCAATACACGAACGCTGCGGGGGAGGCGGGTTACCGATGGTTCAACGCAGCCGGGCTGCACCGGCGCGATGTCCCCGATGCCTTTGACTTCCGGATCCACACCGGATCCCCGACCCCGGACTGGATCAAGTCATCGGTCATGTACCAGGTGTTCCCCGACAGGTTCGCGAACTCGGGCGCCGTCAAGCCCCGGGCCGGATGGATGGTGTCCTGCGACTGGGACACCGCGGTCCAGGGCACCGGGGAAGAGGCCAGCCGCCAGTTCTACGGCGGGGACCTTCCCGGCATCCAGGCGCACCTTGGGCACCTGGTGGACCTGGGCGCCACCATCCTCTACCTGACACCCATCTTCCCGGCAGCCTCCAACCACCGCTACGACGCCTCCTCGTTCGACGAGGTCGATCCGCTGCTCGGCGGGGACGCTGCGCTGGTCTCCCTGGTCGCGGCGGCCCATGCCCGCGGCCTGCGCGTGGTCGGGGACCTGACCACCAACCACACCGGGGCGGGGCACCACTGGTTCGTTGACGCGTACCGGAACCCCGGGGCGTCCACGGGGCAGTACTACTACTTCAACGCGGAGCACACCGAGTACGAGGCCTGGCTGGGCGTGCCCTCGCTGCCGAAGCTGAACTGGAATTCCGCGGCCCTGCGCGAGCGCTTCATCCTGGCCGAAGACTCGGTGGCCGTGCGCTGGCTGAAGGCCCCGTTCAACCTTGATGGTTGGCGCATCGACGTGGGCAACATGACCGGGCGGCGCGGGAGCGATGACCTGAACCACGAGGTCGCCCGGATGCTGCGCCAACGCATCGAGGAAGTGAAGCCCGGGGCCATGCTGCTGGCCGAATCGACCTCCGACGCCGCCCCCGACGTGCCCGGCGACGGCTGGCAGGGCGTGGTGAGCTACAGCAATTTCACCCGCCCGTTGTGGCAATGGCTGGCCAAGGAGGAAGCGCCGGAACAAAACGGATGGTTCTTCGGGCTGCCGCAGCCGGGACCGGCGCGCATCGACGCGGCCGACTTCGTGGCGACCCATCGGGAAATGTCTGCCGGCTTCAGTTGGGAGGTGCGGCTTGCCAACGCCAACGCCCTGGACACCCACGACACGGCTCGGGCCGCCAGCCACATGATCGCCGGCGGGCAGCAGATCGCCGCGTGCGTGCAATTCGCCTTCCCGGGGATCCCGCTGGTCTTTGCCGGGGACGAGTTCGGGCTTCACGGGTTCAACGGTGAGGATTCGCGCACCCCGATGCCCTGGGACGCACCCGAAAAGTGGGGCAAGGACCTGCGTCCGCTCTACGCCGATCTGGCCGCCCTGCGCGCCGGCCACCGCGCGCTGATTGACGGTTCGTTGCGTTGGATTGCCGCGGAAGGGAACCTGCTGGTCTGGGTTCGTGAACACTCCACCGGCTCGGTGCTCTGCGTGGGGGCCCGCGGTGCGGTCGCGGAAACCAACCTGGGCAACGCGGTCCAACTGGCCGGTGAACCGGGAAGCGCACTGCTGGCGCTCGGCAACGCCGTGGACGTGACAGTGGATGAAACCGGGGAGGTCATCGTCAAGGCCAGCGGTCCAGGGGTTTCATTTCACCTGGCCAAGGAAGCGGATGCATGGAGCTAACGGGTGGACGCCGAATCCCGGAAGCGAACCAAGCCACGCTCGGTCGTTGGGCTTCCCGCGGCGAACACCAGGATCGCGACGAAGATCGGCAGGAATCCACTGAATCCGTCATTATCCGGAAGCCGGGGATGCAACAGAGCAAAGACCGCCACCGGATAGGCGGGCAGAATTATGTTGACAAAGCATCTGGTGGGAATATCACCCATATCTTGATTGTCCGGTCGCCGGAAACCAGCCCAACGATTCAGGCCGGCTATGCGCCCGTTGACTGCTCGTCCGGGCCCAATACCAGCCGGGCCTCGTCCCTGCGGTGGCGCAGCACCGCTTCCACGTAGGATGCAACGGCCTCCTCCATGGGCACGTTGGAACCGCGGGCCTCGGAAATGTACCACCGGTGCTCAAGGACCTCGTGCACGATCTGCGCCGGTTCCAGCTTGCCGTGGAACTCGCGGGGGATCGCGCCGGTGATCCGGTCAAAGACATCGGTGACCCAATGGGCCGCAGTGAGCTCCTCATCCAGGTCAGGGTGCTTCTTGGCCCGGTAGGCATCCATGTCGTTGAGCAGCCTGCGGGCCTGGCCCTCCTCCACATCCAACCCGGTGAGCCGCAAGAGCCGGCGGGTGTGGTGCCCGGCGTCTACGACCTTGGGCTGGATGACCAGCTGGCCGCCGTCGGGCGAGGTCTTGAGGCTGATTTCCTCCACGTCGAAGCCCAATTCGTTGAGCCGGCGAATGCGCTCGTCTACCCTCCAGCGTTCGGACAGGTCGAAGGATTCCTTGTCGTTCAGCTCGGCCCAGAGTCCGCGGTAGGAATGCAGGATGTCCTCGCTGGTGGCCACCGGATCCACGGTGTCCTCGATCAACCCGGCCTCCATGAGGTCCATGAGTTCACCGGCAATGTTGACCCGGGCGATTTCCAGGTCGTACTCGCGCTGCCCCGAGGACAGCTCCGGGTACAGCTCGCCGGTTTCGGCGTCCACCAGGTATGCGGCGAAAGAACCGGCGTCGCGGCGGAAGAGAGTGTTGGACAGGGACACGTCACCCCAGTAGAAGCCGATCAGGTGCAGGCGGACCAGCAGCAGCGCCTGCGCATCGATGAGCCGGGTGAGGGTGTCGCGACGCAGCTTCTGCGAGAACAGGGCGCGGTAGGGCAGGGAGTACCTCAGGTGCCGGGTGACCAGCACCGGATCCAGGTCGTTGCCCTCGGTGTCCTTGCGCCCGGTGATCACCGCGACCGGTTCCACGCAGGGGGCAGACAGCCGGCGCAGCTTGCGCAGCATGTGGTACTCGTGCCGGGCCACGTGTTCGCCGGTTTCC
Organism: Paeniglutamicibacter psychrophenolicus; assembly: GCF_030812255.1. Lineage (GTDB taxonomy): Bacteria > Actinomycetota > Actinomycetes > Actinomycetales > Micrococcaceae > Paeniglutamicibacter > Paeniglutamicibacter psychrophenolicus_A. The sequence continues at coordinate 17,928 of NZ_JAUSSH010000001.1, forward strand.
TTGATGGCAATGACCGCTCCGCCCATCATGGCGAAGCGCACCACATGCCGGGAGATGCCGCGCGGCAGCGGGGCGAGGGTGTCGGCCGGCCAGTCCTCCAGCGGGAGCTGCCACGGCAAATCCAGCAGGCCGGGGTCGGCGGTGGCCGCGGTGATCGATAGCGAGCCGGACACAGCCGGGGTCGAGGCCGGGGAAGTCTCGCGCGGCAGCTTGCCGGACTGGGCATGGTTGGTGGGTTCGTCGTGCCAATTGGCGGTGTGGCGAATCATGGCGTGGATGCCGTTTCTTGCTGCGGTGGGGAGGGGGAAATGATGGATATGCAAAGGCGGCCGTACCCAGCGCTGGCTGAATACGGCCGCCATTGGCCTATGTCGCAAGACCCACGACGACAGGCAAGCGGCCTAGACCTCGCTGGCCACCTGTGCGTGTGTCCCGCTGTTGGCCGGCTCGGCCAGGCGTTCGCCGGAGGCGGTGTCGAAGAGGTGGACGTGTCCGACCTTCGGCAGCACGTGGATGGTTTCACCCTTGAACGGGGGCTTGCGGCCGTCGACGCGCACGACCATCTGGTATTCGGTGCCGCCCACGAAGGTGTGTCCGTAGACGTAGGCGTCGGCGCCGAGTTCCTCAACGACGTCGACCTCGACCGAGAGGCCTTCGTCAGCACCGACCTGGTCCAGGTCTTCGGGACGCACGCCCAGGGTCACCGAGTTGCCGGTTGCGGCCTGCAGCGTTGCCGAAGCCACCGGGTAGATGGTGCCGCCGAAGGCGACACCGCCGTCGGCCACCGGAAGTTCCAGCAGGTTCATGGCAGGAGAGCCGATGAAGCCGGCGACGAAGACGTTCTGCGGCGTGTCGTAGAGTTCGCGCGGGGTGCCGACCTGCTGCAGCAGGCCGTCCTTGAGAACTGCCACGCGGTCGCCCATGGTCAGTGCCTCGACCTGGTCGTGGGTCACATATACCGTGGTGACGCCCAGGCGGCGGGTCAGCGACGCGATCTGCGTGCGGGTCTGCACACGGAGCTTGGCATCGAGGTTCGACAGTGGCTCATCCATGAGGAAGACCTGCGGGCTGCGCACGATGGCCCGGCCCATGGCAACACGCTGGCGCTGGCCGCCGGAGAGAGCCTTCGGCTTGCGGTCCAGGTAGTCCTCGAGGTCAAGAAGCTTTGCCGCTTCCTGCACGCGGCGTGCGCGCTCTTCCTTGTCGATGCCCGCGATCTTCAGGGCAAAGCCCATGTTGTCGCCCACGGTCATGTGCGGGTAGAGCGCGTAGTTCTGGAAGACCATGGCGATGTCGCGATCCTTGGGCGGAACGTTGGTGACATCGCGGTCGCCAATGAGGATGCGTCCGGAGTTGATGTCTTCCAGGCCGGCGAGCATGCGCAGGGTCGTGGACTTTCCGCAGCCGGAGGGTCCGACAAGAACCAGGAATTCGCCGTCGGCGATCTCCAGGGAAATCTTGTCAACGCTGGGCTTGGTGGCACCCGGGTAGATTCGGGTGGCTTGGTCAAAAGTTACTGATGCCATGGGGCAGCAATCCTTTCACGGGCAGGTACGTGCCCGACGATCCGTAGTGAATGGAATCACAAGCTTCTCATATCAAGGATGGATTCCAAAAGGGCAGGCAATTCCCCGGGCCCATTAAGACGGAATTGTGCCCTGGATTTCCCCGACCCGATTTTTACCCCGATATCCCCGGGCCGCAATGCGGCAAAGGCGTCCTCGTCCGTGATGTCGTCCCCGGCAAAGAGCACCGTGGAGGCGTCGGCGACCTCGCGCAGCCAGTTCAGGCCGTCGCCCTTGGTGCCCACCAGCACACTGGCCTCCAGCACGGCCTTGCCGTCCAGCGCCTGCAGGTTCTCGATACCGTCAAGCTGATCATGGGCGGAGCGCAGCGCCGCGGTGGCAACCTCGGGTGCGGCCTGCCGCACGTGCAGGACGATCGAGGCGGGCTTGTATTCAAGGGTGGTGCCCGGATTGGCTGCGCTGATGGCTTCCAGGATCCCGGTGGCCTTGGCCAGGGCAGCGGTCTGCGAGCCGCTGAGATCGATGTTTTCGTCCTCGGCTCCGAAGATTTCCGGTGCCCAGCGTTCGGTGCCGTGGCTGCCAACCAACAAGGTTTGTTCGGGCGGTCTGCCCACGGCACGCAGCGAGGCCAGGTCGCGGCCGGAGATCAGCGCGGTGACGGTGTTCTCCAGGGTGGCCAGCCTGGCCAGGGCCTCGGAGGCGGCAGGCAACGGACGCGCGTCCTCGGGACGGTCGACCAAGGGTGCCAAGGTTCCGTCGAAATCCAGGGCAATGAGCAGGATCGGGGTGTCGACCAGGGATTCGATGGCATCGGCGAGGTCGGGAGTGATGGGACCCATAGTTAACCAGCTGATCCTTTCAGGCAGTTGAAGCGGGCATGGAACGAACACCCGGGCCGGGGCAGGTTTCCCGGCTTGGCCCATGGCAATGGGTGCAAATGCAATGCGCGGGTGCTACGGGAAGAATTCCCGCTCTGCACCCGCGCAAGACATCTTCAAGCCTAGACCAGCGTGTCCACCGGCAGCGGCAACGCCAGCGAAGAGAGGAACGTCTGGGACCAGCGGGCCACGTCGTGGTCGCGCAGGTGCCGGCGCATGCGGCGCATCCGACGCGCCGAGTCCTGGGGATCCATGAGCAGGGCGCGCATGATCCCGGACTTCATGCCGTCGATATCGTGCGGGTTCACCAATACGGACTGGGTCAGCTGGTCCGCAGCTCCGGTGAATTCGGAGAGCACCAGCATGCCGGTGTCATCGGTGTGGGCCGCCACGAACTCCTTGGCCACCAGGTTCATGCCGTCTCGCAGCGAGGTCACGAGCATGATGTCGGCGGCCAGGTACAGGGCAATCATTTCGCGCATCGGGTACGAATGGTGCAGGTAGCGGATGGCCGTGTGCTCCATGGTGTCGTGCTCGCCGTTGAGGTTGCCGACCATGAGCTCGACCTGGTCCTTGAGCTGTTGGTAGCGCTCGACATTCTCGCGGCTGGGGCTGGCAACCTGCACTAGGCAAGCCTCGCCGACCGTGATGTCCCCGTCGGCCAACAGCTCGCCGTAGGCCTTGAGCCGGTGGCGGATGCCCTTGGTGTAATCGAGCCGGTCCACGCCCAGCAGGATGGTCTTCGGGTTGCCCAGTTCCTGGCGGATCTGCTTTGCCCGGGCGATGATCTCCGGATCGTGCGCGAGCTCCGCGACCTGCTGGGTGTCGATGGAGATCGGGTGCGCCTCGGCGCGGCAGATGTTGGGGCTGGAGCCACTGGCTTCGGGCGATGCCGGCGGGATCGCCAGCGAGCCCTTGACCGTGCGGTCCGTGTAGCGGCGCATGCAGCGCAGGAAGTTGCTGGCATCGGCGGTGCGTTGGAAACCCACGACATCGGCGCCGGCCAGCCCTTCGAGGATCTGCTTGCGCCAGGGCAGCTGGGAGAAAATCCCGGGGGACGGGAAGGGAATGTGGTTGAAGAAGCCGATGCGCAAGTCCGGGCGTGCCTCGCGCAGGAGCTTGGGCACGAGCTGCAGCTGGTAGTCCTGCACCCAGACCGTTGCGCCTTGGGCGGCAATCCTTGCCGTGGCGTCGGCGAAGCGCTTGTTGACCTTCTTGTAGTTGTCCCACCAGGTCCGGTGGAATTCTGGCGGCACGATCACGTCGTGATAGAGCGGCCAGAGGGTCGAGTTCGAGAATCCCTCGTAGTAGAGTTCCAGGTCCTCCTCGTCCAGCGGGACGGGGATGAGGTGGATCCGGTCGTTTTCGAATGGCTCGAGCTCCTCGTCGGTGGCTCCGTGCCAGCCGACCCAGGCGCCGTCCGATTCCTGCATGACCGGGGCAATGGCCGTTACCAGGCCTCCGGGGGAGCGTCGCCACGACAGCTCGCCGTCGTCGCCCTCTACCCGGTCCACTGGAAGTCGATTGGCCACCACGATGAAGTCGTAGCTTTGTTTCTCGCTACCGGATTCATATTCGGCCTTCTGATCCGTTTGCATGTTGACCCTCCGTTCTAATACTCAAGATTGATCTTGAGCTTAGGGTAACTACGTGATGTAAGCGACACGGCGGCGCTAAGCTACGCGACCCCCGTACCCTAAACTGGTTTGGTCGGGGGAGTACCATTCCAATTTTAAAGGACGTTTTGACCTATGGCATCGAATAGCCAGCGGCCGAGCAAGGCCGAGCGGACCGCAAGCGCGCGCGAGCAGGCACAGAAAATGCACGCGGCACAAGAAGCTGCTGACAAGCGCAAATCCCTGTTTATCAAGTTGGGCGTCCTGGTTGCGGTGCTTGCCGTGGTTGCGTTGGTCGTGGCCCTCGTCCTGCAGAAGAACTCGGGCACTGTTGCCGACACGGGTGCAGTGCCAAAGGGCGGCAACGCGGCCGGCGGTATTACGCTAACCTCCGACAAGACCCTTGCCGACACTTCGGGGCTCACCGTCGACATCAACAAGGTGGGCACGGCCCCGGCCGAAGGTGCGACGCCGACTCCGCGGGAATACAAGGCAGCGCCCAAGGGTGATCCGATCAACCTGCTGCTCTACGTCGATGTCAACTGCGTGCACTGCGCCGACTTTGAGACCGAGTACGCCGACCAGATCAGCACCTGGCTTGCCGCCGGCGACGTAACGGTTGAGTACCGGACCGTGGCCTTCCTGGATGGGGCATCGCCGACGAACTACTCCTCGCGCGGTGCCAATGCACTGGCCTGCGTGGCCGATGCGGCTCCGGCCTCGTACCTTCCGTTCTCCAAGGCGGTGTTTGCGCACTACCCCGAGGGTGAAATGAAGAACAAGCAGCTGATCCAGCTGGCCAAGGACAACGGCGCCGATGTTGCCAGCTGCATCAATGACGGAACCTTCCGCCCGTTCGCGAAGTTCACCGACGCGGCAGCCCGCGTCGATGCCATTGGCGGCACTCCGAGCGTGTTCGTCCAGGACAAGCCGTGGGACCCGAACGCCGAGCCCGACTTCGCTGCCGTCGTCGACGCAGCAATCAAGGCGAACAAGTAGCACCGTGGTTCCAGCATGAAGTTGGGTGGTTCGCGGTGTGCCGGTGAACCACCCGACTGATGGAGCCGGGGCCAGCGATCGTCACGCTGCCGGTTTCATCCTGCCGATGAATGTCGGTTACGCTAGTTCCTGCACTTGGGTCGTATTCACACGGACCCGGGCAGCACGCCTCCTTAGCTCAGTTGGCCAGAGCATCGCTCTTGTAAAGCGAGGGTCGCCGGTTCGAATCCGGCAGGGGGCTCCACACCGCAGGCCCTACTTCCTTTCACCTAAAGGGAGGTAGGGCTTTCTGAGTGTCCTTTGCAATATGAAGATGGCCTACCTTTTCCTTGTGCATCGAATTGCGGCCCAGAAGGCCCTTTTCGAAATTGCATGGTCAACTCAGATGGTTGATTGTGAGCACGGTGGACGTGGTTCGAAGCGTTGGGATGCCGTCGCGGCGAAGATCCAGGACAAAAACAGCTGGCTGGCCCACCGCTAACTGGTGGACAGCCAGTACCGTGATTGCCTCGGTGTCGCGGCGCAAGGGATTGGTCTCGGCACCATCCATGGACGGATGCACCGGAAGCTCCCCGGGCCTGCGGGTCAGGGTCGGCCCCTCGGGCCCGATCACCAAGTCGTAGACGCTGCCAGTCGCTGTCGTGATGCGGTATGTACCTGAAGACATTTCGGCGGCCATACAGCGATTATTCCACGGTCGATCGCACACCGGGGATGGATGCAACAGGTTGTGGACAATCTTGGCGGGTCCCCGTCGTACCTAGTGATCGCAGGGTTTTCCACCCAGAAGTCGGTGGGTCATCCCGAATTGGAAGAGCGATTTTCTGCCGTGCACGTACTCGGTTACTGCGCCAGGTAGAGGGCGGTGACCGCGGCGAGGGCCCACGCCGGTGCTGCCAGCCGAAGCCGGAACACCTTCTTGTCGGCCAGCACGCCGTTGGTTGGTGTAGTTCCGGATTCCCCGGTCATCACATTCCGCTCTTTTCCGGCGCCTCTCGGAACGGTTGCCGGTCATAGTTGTTGTATCTGTCATTGTGGCAAGGAGCCAGAGCCAAGCCGGGCCAGGACGCGGTTTTCCCGGTGGCCTACCCGAGGATCTTCATTTCTGCCAAGGCCCTTGCCACTGCAGCCCGCCCGTTGCCATCCAGTCCCCGGACCGGGGCGGGAAGGTTCCCCGCGGAGACCAAGCCAAGGTCTTCGGCCACGGCGGAGGCGACCCGGTAGCTTCCGTACCGGACCATGAGCTGCCACAAGGGTTCCATTTCCCTGGACAGGGAACGCGCCAATTCCGCATCTCCGGCCGTTGCCGCACGGGTGATCGCCAAGCACTGCCCGGGCAGGATGCCGGCCATGACGCTATACCAGGCATGGCAACCGGCAAGAAGTCCGGCCGCGGCGGCACCATCGCCGCTGACGCCGAGGGTGACATGCCCGGGAAGCCGGGACCGAAGCGAGGCGACGCGTTGAGCCGCTTCCGCCGGATCGGCCGGCACCGGGGGGATCTTGATCGACGCAACGCCGGGCAGTTCCGCAATCCGCGCGTGCAGCTCGTCGCCGAAGACCACGCGCGTGGTCGTCGGGTTGTCATATACGACCAGCGGCACCGAGAGGTTTGCCGTGACATCCTCGTATAGCCCGAAGACCTCGTCATCGGTCAGGGGCTGGTAGCTCATCGGGGCCAGCAGGATGGCGGATGCCCCGCGATCCTGGGCATCTTCGACGTGGCGCAGCACCTCGCGCGTGCGCAAGGCGCCCACGCCGGCGAGCACCGGGACGCTTCCGGCGCCGGCCACGGCCAGTTCCACGGCGCGGGCCCGTTCGGTCCGGTCCAGGTAGGCGTAGCTGCCGGTCGAGCCGAGGACACAGACGGAATCGACGCCCGCGGCTGCTACCCGTTCAACGAGACGTACGAAGGCGGGCTCGTCAATGCCGTCATCGGTGAGCGGGGTCAGCGGAAAGGCACTGAGACCGGTGAACATCGTCGATGTCTTCATGAATACCGAGGATATAGCAGTTCTTTCCGGAAATGCCGTTGGCACCGGGGTCTGCGCCCGTTAGGCTGGGCGGATGAGCGAGCGGACGCGGCGCTTGGCCGCCCTGGGACTGGACTACCTGGTCATCCTGGCATGGATGATCGTCCTGGGCCTGGTCACCGCGATCATTTTCCTGACCCGCGGCGAGCTGCCCGACACGCTGGGCATGTTCGGTCCGATCGGCAGCGAAATCCTGTATTTCCTGCTGCTGACCTTCGTGGTCGGCGTCTACCTCTACCGGACCGAGTCCGGCCCGCACCGCAGCACCTGGGGCAAGCGCCGGATGGGCCTGGAGGTCCTCGGAAATGACGGCTCGGTGCCGAAGCGGACGAAGATCCTGCTGCGCACCATCGTGAAGCTCCTGCCGTGGGAGACCGCCCACTTTTTCATCTGGCAGTTGATGGGCGTCGTCTACCGAGACGGCGCCGAAGCAGATCCCCGGGCCTGGATCTATGTGGGGATGAATGCGGCGACGGCGGCAGCCATCGTCTACATCGTGATGGTGCTGGCCACCGGGCGCGGTCCGCACGATCTGGCCGCCGGCACCAGGGTCCGCTTGCGTGCGGTGCCCGCTTCCTGAAGTCCCGGGTCAGGTCCCGAGCGTGGAACCGCGCACCATGAGCGTGCTCTCGAGGGTGACCTGCTGCGTTTGGAGTTCCTCGCCGTCAATCAGCCGCAGCAGCTGCTCGGCGGCCCTCCGGCCCAACAGCTCGCCGGGCAGGTTCACGCTGGTCAGGGACGGGGAGCTGGTTCTCGAGTAGGGCAGGTCGTCGAAGCCTGTCACGGCGAGTTCGCCGGGGATCGAGATCCCCGCGGCACGCGCCTCCTGCAGGATTCCGTAGGCGTGGGTATCGGTGGCGCAGACGACCGCGGTGACCCCTGCTTTCTTCCAGCGGGGCCAGGCCGCGGCAAACGCATCTGCGGCCAGCCCCACGTTGATGGTGGTGGCGGCCAGTGCGCCGGCGGGGATTTCCATGCCGAGTTCGGCGGCGGTTTCAAGGAATGCCGTGCGGCGCAGCTCGAAGGTGGCGGTGCCGGTGGTGCCGTCGAGGTACGCGACCTTCCGGTGGCCGGCCGCGGCCAGGTGCCCGGCCACCAGTCGCGCGCCGTGGGCGACATCGAGGTTCACCGCCGGGACCTCCGGGCCGAAGCCGGGGGCGTCGAGCAGCACCAGCGGGCCGGGGGCCGAAAGCTCCTCAAGGAACGAGAGTTCGGGAGCGTCGACCAGCAGGCCGGCCGGGCGCAGGCCCAGTAGCCGGCGGGTGTCATCGGCGCTGGGCAGCTGGCCGGCATCGGTGACGGAGAGCAGCAACTGGTACTTGGAACCCAGCGCGGAGCGCACCCCGGCAATGACCGTGGCAAAGAACGGGTTGGAGATGTCAGGCGCCACCATGATCACGGTGTTGCTCACGCCCCTGGCCAGCGAGCTTCCGATGCCGTCCACCACGTAGCCCAGCGCGCGGATGGCCTCGCGGACCTTGGCCTCGTTGGTGGTCGAGACCCGGCCACTGGCCTTGCCATTGGCCACCAGGGACACCGTCGCGGTGGAAACTCCCGCCCGCTCGGCCACCATGGCGGCCGTGACCCGTCGTCGGCTCGGTGGGGTGGGCCGCGGCTTTTGGGTCGAATGCATGGCTTTTATCTTAGTCGAGGACCGGGCTCCGTGACCCGCTTGGGGTCAAGCGTTTGACTAGGGTATTCCCGGGCGACTAGTTAAGCGTTTGACGTGCGGGTGGCAAAGGTGCCAGAATTCCGGTGAAACAGCATTTCCTGTCCACGGCCGCAAAACCGCGGGCAGGAGTATCCCCGAAGATGTGGAGAACGACAATGGGTGCACCCATCGCTACAACCGAGCCGCGGAAGATCATCCTGGACTGCGATCCGGGACATGACGACGCCGTTGCCATCCTGCTGGCGCACGGCAGCCCCGCCATCGAGCTGCTTGCAGTCACCACCGTGGTCGGCAACCAGACCCTGGCCAAGGTCACCAAGAACGCCCTGTCGGTGGGAACCATCGCCGGCATCACCGGCGTTCCCTTCGCCGCGGGCTGCGACCGCCCGCTGGTGCGCACCATCGAAAACGCCCCCGACATCCACGGCGAATCCGGCATGGACGGACCCGTGCAGCCCGAGTCCGCGATCGAGCTGGATCCACGCCACGCTGTCGACCTGATCATCGACACCATCATGGCCCACGAACCGGGCACCGTCACCCTGGTCCCCACCGGCGGGCTGACCAACATCGCGATGGCCGCCCGCAAGGAGCCGCGCATCGTCGAGCGCGTGAAGGAAGTCGTCCTCATGGGCGGCGGCTACCACGTCGGCAACTGGAGCGCCGTGGCCGAATTCAACATCATCATCGACCCCGAGGCCGCACACATCGTCTTCAACGAGAAGTGGCCGGTCGTCATGGTCGGGCTCGACCTGACGCACCAGGCGCTGGCCACCGACGAGGTTGTCGCGCAGATCGAGGCAGTGGGCACAGGCCCGGCCAGGTTCGTGCGCGAACTCATGGACTTCTTCAAGGCGACCTACAAGGACGCCCAGGGCTTCGACTTCCCGCCGGTCCACGACCCCTGCGCCGTGGCCTACGTGATCGACCCGACCATTGTCACCACCCGCAAGGTGCCGGTGAACATCGAACTGCAGGGCACCTTGACCCTGGGCATGACGGTGGCAGACTTCCGCGCCCCGGCCCCGGCCGACTGCCACACCTCCGTGGCCGTGGACCTTGACCACGAGCGTTTCTGGAACCTGGTGACCGATGCGCTGGTGCGCATCGGCGAAGTCGAGCTCGCCGCCGTATGAGCACGCTGACCGAAAAAGCCACCGGCACCCGCGGCGGCGCCGCGGCGTTGACCGCCGCCCTGCTCACCGCCTGCGTGGCGTTCCAGCTCAATGCCTCGATGCTCAGCCCCGCGCTGGTCACCATGGGCGAGGAACTGGGCACCGACCAGGCCGCCATCGGCCTGTCGCAGACCTGGTTCTTCACCACCGCGGCCCTGTTCTCGCTGTTCCTGCCCCGGCTTTCGGACGTCGTGGGCCGCAGGCGCATCCTGGTCATCATGATGCTGCTGACCGCCGTCGGCTCCGTCGTCGCGGCGCTGGCCCCGAACATCGGCTGGCTCTTCGCCGGACGCATCATCCAGGGAATCTCCGGGCCCACGGTCCCGCTGGCCCTGCTGATGCTGCGCAGTGCCGTGCCCAACCCGCGCCGCTACGGCACCCTCATGGGCCTGATTCTCGCCGTCAACGGCGGGGTCGCCGGCGTCGATTCCTTCCTCGGCGGCTACCTGGCCGAGAACCACGGCTTCCGCTCGATCTTCTGGTTCATGGTCGTCCTGGCGGTGCTTGCCGCCGCAGCGGTGGCACTGCTGACCCGCGAGTCCAAGCCGCAGGCCGGCACCAAGATGGACTGGCTCGGGGTGTTCTTCATCGTGGTGGCCGTCGGCGCGCTGCTCACGGCCCTGAACGAGGCCGCCAAGCTGGTCTCGGGCTTCGACCCGGCCACCGTCATCCTGTCGCTGGTCCTGCTGGCCGTGTCCGCCGCGGCGTTCTACGGCTTCTGGTCCACCGAGAAGCGCGTGGCCGAGCCCATGGTGCAGCTCGAGCACCTGCGCCAGCGCGCCACCTGGGCCCCGCTGCTGACCACCGTGCTGACCATGACCGGCATCTTCGCGGTCATCAACGGCATCGTCCCGGCCTACGTGCAGGCAGCCGGCCCCGGCTTCGGCGTCGGCCCCACACAGACCGCGCTGCTGATCCTGACCCCGTACGCGCTGCTGGGCTGGATCTTCGGACCCGTCAGCGGACGCCTGGCCCCGGTCTGGGGCTATACCTTGGTGCTGCGCATCGGCATGCTCGGCTCCGTGGCCGCGCTGCTGGTCATCGTGTTCTTCGGCATGGATTCACTGCCCCTGATGGTTGCCGGCACCGCGCTGCTGGGCATCATGTACGCCGGAACCGCCAACATCATGCTCAACGGCCTGGGCGTGGTGCTCTCGCCCAAGGGCAACCCCGGCTTCCTGCCGGGCATGAACGCCGGTGCCTTCAACCTGGGCGCCGGGCTGAGCTTCCTTGTGCTTCCGGCAGTGCTTGTGGGAACCTCGTCCCTGGGCGACCGCGCTTCCTACGTCACCGTGGTGGTGGTCGGCCTGCTCATCACCGTGGCCGCCTTCGCCGCCTCGTTGCTGATCCCCAAGCCCGTCGACGCAGAGGTGAAGTAGTTGGATACCCAAGCCCCGGACCACCAGCCCGGCAAGATCGTGGTGGTCGGCTCGCTGAACGCGGACCTGACCATCTACACCGAACGCCTGCCGGAGCCGGGGGAGACCCTGCATGGTGAGGGCTTCACGGTGAACCCCGGCGGCAAGAGCGCCAACCAGGCCGTTGCCGCCGGCAAGCTCGGGGCCGACGTCGCCCTGGTGGGTGCCGTGGGCCGGGACGCCAATGGCACCATGCTGCTCGAATCCTGCACTGAGGCCGGCGTGGACATGTCGCACGTGCGCCGGGTGCCGGGCGTGGAGACCGGTGTCGCGGTGGTGACCGTGGACTCCTCCGCGGAGAACACCATCGTGATTTCCGCCGGCGCCAACGGGACCCTGTCCCCGGAAGACGTCGCGGCCGCCGGCTCCGCCTTCGAGGGCGCCGCGGTGCTGTGCCTGTGCCTGGAGGTGGGACTGGACACCGTCGAGGCCGCGGCCCAGGCCGGAGCGGACGCCGGGGCCACGGTGCTGCTGAACCTCTCCCCGTACGCACCCATCAGCCCAGGCCTTGCGGCCCTTTCCGACGTCCTGCTGGTCAACGCGCACGAGGCCTCCCAGTTCCTGGACGGGGAGCAAATCCCTGGGCCCGAGGCCGAGGCCTCGGCCTGGGCACCGGTATTGGAGCACCTGGTGGCCCGCGGTCTGCCCAGCGCCGTGGTGACCCTCGGTGCCGAAGGTTCGGTGGTGCTGGATTCCAGGGCGGAAGCCGGGGCACGCATCGTGCGGATCGCCCCGACCCGCGTGGACGCGGTGGACACCACCGGTGCCGGCGATGCCTTCACCGGCGGGCTGGCCGCACGACTGGCCGCCGGCGTCCCGCTGGCCGAGGCCGCCGCCTTCGCCTCGGTGGGCGCCGCGCTGGCGGCCACCAAGAAGGGCACGCAGGCCGCCTACCCGGCTGCCGCCGAGGTGTTTGCCAAGCTCAACGCCTAGCCTGTTCCCGGCCCGATTGCCCGGCCCGTTCCCGATCCCCCGGGAGCGGGCCGGGCAAAAACCATGCGCCAGGTCCCTCCCGGTCCCTTCCCCGGGAGGGCCCTGGCGCTTGTGCGTTGCGGCAGGGGCTCAGTCCAGGACCATTGTCCTGGCGTCAGGGCCATCCGAGTAGTGCAGGGCCAGGGTGACCGGGCGCCGGGTGACGGATTCGGGCACTTCCAGCTCGTGCGTGGTCGGCGCCATGTCGGCGGTGCACGGACCGGACCCGCCGGAAGACTCCACGCGCAGCTCGATAGCGTCGGAACCCCTCGCATCCATCCGCGTCACCACCGCCGGGCAGGACGAACTGCCCCACGTGACCAGCGCTAAGCGGGATCCGGCCTGGAGCCAGAAGGCGGCCGGTTCGCCGAGTTCCAGGTTCTCGAGCTGGGCCTGGGTCAGTGAACCAGGAAACTCGGGAGCGGTGCGCTCCGCCACGCTCACCGGCGCCGCGCAGCCGGCCAGCAACAGGGCAACCAGCATGACGGAAACTATCCCGGGTCCGCGTAGTGCCTTCTTCATGGGGGTTCCACCTTTCACTGAGCCTGCTCAGCGCAGCGGCACCGCCGCGCCTTCCAGGGTGATGGTGCCGCGCCCGCGCACGCCCTTGAAGCCGTATTCGCCCCAGCGTACCGACTGCGACTGCTGATGGTCCACGGCGTTCCAGTCCCAGCCGAGTACCGCGGGGGAGTCATGGCCGCATTGCGGCGGATAGGACTCCATGACGGTCATGCAGTACACCGGACCGCTTCCGTTATCCAGCACCATGCCGGCGAACGCCCGCTCGGGCGCGGGCGAAAGCGCGATGAGCAGCGCGAGGACCGCAAGCACCAGCGCCACCGGCGTCATCACGTAGCGCTCCGGCTTGGACCGGGAGATCGCATTCATCGCCACCCCAAGGGCCAGGTAGGCGAACACGACCCAGATGCCGACCCGGGAGAACCCGGCGGGGAACAACTCGATGGCACCCGCCCGGTCCAGGGCGAGCAACGCGATGAACCCGTAGACCAGCACGGAGAACACCGAAGCGATCCGGAGGGGAAGCGGCAGCGAATCCGGATGCCGCCCGCCCCACGCAAACCGGCCCCACGGGGCACCAAACGCCAGTGCCAGCTGGAAGAGTGCCAGCAGTGCGAGCACTGCGGTGAATCCGACGGCGGTCCTCATGCACCGAAGCCTACTCGGCTCCGGCACTTGGGGATATCGCGAGGCAGCCTTCCGAAGTCCACGGGAGTGTGAACCACGCCCGGAACCGGGAAAAACGGGTACAGGCACGGATGTTGCACGCCGTACCCGCGGCGTACCGTGGCTGCCATGAGCGATCCAACAGCAGGGTCCCGGGGCGCAGGACCAACGCCGGAAGCGACCCGCCGGACCTATCTCTTCGCACTCAAGGACGCCGGCGGCACCGTTCCGCCGGAACTCGGCGTCGCCCGGCGGCTGGCCCGCCGCGGGCATGAGGTCGTGGTGCTCGCCGACGATTCCATGGAAGACCAGGCGGCTGCTGCCGGGGCCTTGTTCCGTTCCTGGACCGATGGCCACACCGGAGAGGTCCGTGACTGGGCGCTGCACAGCCCGATGGCCCTGGCCCGCGACATGTTCGAAAACATGATCGGGCACCCGGCCCCGCAGCAGGCCAGTGACACCGCGGAGGCCATCGACGAGGTGCGGCCGGACCTGGTGCTGGCCTCGTTCTTCGCCTTCGGCGCCATGGTGGGGGCCGAAGCCCGCGGGGTTCCCTTTGACGTGCTGATGTCCAACACCTACCCGCTGCCTGCCAAGGGCATGCCGCAGGTCGGCACCGGCTTCACCCCTGCGAAGGGGCCGCTGGGTGCACTGCGCGACCGCGTGACGTCCTTCGGCGGCGCCAGGCTGGCCGACAGGTTCGCGCTTGCCCCGTTGAACGAGCTGCGTGCCGCTCACGGGCTGGCCCCGGTGGCCAACACGTGGGCCCAGGTGCATCGTGCCAGGCGCCAGCTGATCCTCACCTCCTCGGCCTTTGACTTCCCCGCCGAGCTTCCGGCCAACGCCCGCTACGTGGGACCGATCCTCGATGACCCGGACTGGACCTCCAACGCCCCGTGGGCCCCGCCCGCAGGCGAGGAGCCGCTGGTCCTGGTGGCCATGTCCTCGACGTTCCAGAACCACGTGCAATGCATGCAACGCATCGTGGACGCGCTCGGGAGCCTGCCGGTGCGCGGGCTGGTGACCACCGGCCCCGCAGTCGACCCCGGACAGATCCATGCGCCGGCCAACGTGGCGGTGGTTGCCGCCGCACCCCACCACCAGGCCATGGCTCGGGCCAGCCTGGTCATCACCCATGGAGGGCACGGCACCGTGGTCAAGGCGCTGGCGGCGGGGGTGCCGCTGGTCATCCTGCATCACGGCCGCGACCAGTCCGGAAACGCCATCCGCGTCACCTCGCGGGGCGCCGGTGTCGCAGTGTCCCGCCGTGCCTCGGCCGGCACCATCGCCCGGGCCATCACCACGGTCTCGGGAAACGACGACTACCGCCTCCGTGCCCGGCGGCTCGGTATGGCCATCGCCCGCGATGCGGCCGACGAGTCGCTTCTGCTCGAGGAATTGGAATGGTGAATGCCTTTGGCCGGCCGGATGATTATGTCGCGTTCAACTGACCATCGATTTGTCTATTTAGTACAAATATGCGATAATTAAAGACCTCCTCAAGGGTTGCTAGAAGAGCGTGAGCCGTCGAATTGATTCGCACAGCCGCTCAAAATCCCATGCGGACCCAGGGGAGGTTTGGACGGTGGTCCCGGGATGCATTGGTCAAGGCCGGATGCAGCGCTGATGGCAATGCCAACTTATCCCGAGCTCCGCAAACGGCCGCCTGGATCGGGTAACCCCGGGGGTGTGCCGTGCGATTCGATGAGGCAAGCCTGCCGGAATTCATTGCCGGCACGTTTCGCTCGCGCATCGATGCGGGTCATCGAGGGCGCGCAGCGGCCAGGCAAGTTGCAGGCTTGGCCACATGACGAGGACTGTCCGAAACGCAGGAACGCCCCTCCAATGGTGTCGGGGCATGCAACAGAAACAAAGCAAGAAACGGAACGGGCCCAGGGCTTGACGCCTCCCGGCGACGAGCCCGGCACTTCCGGCGGTTGATAAGAGAAGGGGCAAGAGCCCGTCAAATCGCCGCACTGTCATGAAAGGACGAATCATAATGACACCAGGTCATGAAGCACTCATCATTACGGCCTTCACGATGATCGGACTACTGAGCGTACTGACCTTTTCGATGGTCGCTCGTTACCGCAAGGCGCACAACGAGCATGAAGAACCGGGCGCCGAGCAGGCCGCATAGGTTTGTGCTTGGCCCGGGAATGAACGGCCCGGGCCAATGCACGGTACAAACGGGTGTGTCCGCCACTGGATTGGCGGACACACCCGTTTTGTGTTGGGCCGGTCGTAGGTCCCGGCGGGATGCTCTTGAAGTGCTTGACCAGCTAGTGCTAGCTTGGCGGCGTGAGCTGAATCTGCAGGACTACCGCCAGCACGATCAATACTCGATCCACGCCATCCAACGATAGGCCCTGCCGTTATGTTCAAAATCCGTGAATACCTGCCGGCAGACGAACGCGGCTGGCTCGAATGCCGGCTGCTCAGCTTCCTGGACAGCAACTACTTCGACGACGTCCGCACCGACCGCAGCGACATCGAGGCCCCGAACCTGAGTCTGCTGGCGGAGGACGACGGCACAATCGTGGGCCTGCTCGACATCGAACTGGACGGAGATGCGGCAACCATTGATTCGATCGCAGTGCATCCAAGTGCCCGGCAGCAGGGGATTGCGTCGGCATTGCTGGCCGAGGCCCTGTCCCGCCTGCCCTTCGGCACCAAGACCCTGGATGCCTGGACCCGGGAAGATGTTGCGGCAAACGGCTGGTACCAGCGCAACGGCTTTGAAGAGGCCTACCGATACCTGCACGTGTACAAGGGATACAAGGATCCGAATGACGCGTTCCAAAGCCCGGAGGGGTTGTCCCGGCCGGTGCTGGCCTTCATGCATGCGGACATCCAGGACGAGGCAAGCATGCGCCGGGCCTTCAAACGGGTATATGTGTGCAGGCAATACGTGCGGCGGCTCGGACCTGCCTGATTCTTGTCCCGGCCAATGGCCGTGGGAATGGCCGGAAATCTAGCCCCTGGCCGCCCATCGGCCGAAAACGGGTTCGAGGACCACGCGGAGGATGCCCGGCAGGTTCTGGCCGTAACGGGCAAAGACCGCGTCCCGGTCCGCGAACCTGCCCAGCGACCGATCGATCTGGGCCAGCTCGGCAGGCATGCAGGAGCCCTCGGCGCAGCCGCTTGCCACCCAATGGGCGGAGCCGGTGGCGATGGCATCGAAAAGGGTCTCGGCTCCCTGGTTTGCGAAAGCCGGGGCCGGGTTCTTGGCATCCGCCACGAAGAGGTCCGAGAGGTTTAGCCACCCGGAATCGAGCCTGAAATCCGGCCAGACGATCAGGATGTGTTGGGGAACCGCACGGCGCAAATACCTGAACCGCGGATGCCAAAACGATCCATGGATCAGCAGGGCCTCCGAGCGGGTGGCGATTCCGGCCCCTCGAGCCAAGGCCTCCAGAAGGGCGATGCGCTGCGAACACGAACCCCGTCCCTTGGCCAAGGTGACGGAGGCCGGCTGGGTTTCGTTGAGCGAATACACGGGGCGGATCCGCTGCTGGATCCACCGGTGGGCCTCGCGCAGGAACTCCAGGTCACTGCCGGTGCCTGCCCGCAGCCTCGCGGCAGTCTCCAGCAACACCGGGTCGCCGCCGTCCAGGATGGGCGTGAAGTGGGTCGTGCCGACCGCCGGACTTCCGCAGAAGGCGTCTGCACGGCGCAACCGGGCTGTCGTGGTCAGGGGGCAGGTCATGGGACCGAGTCTGCCACGCCAACCGGTCAGGAATCGAGCAACAGCGCCAGACCACCGGATCCGACAAACACCCAACCGGCAACCACCAGCATTCCGATGGCGGACATGGTCCAGATCATTTTCTGCTTCTCGGTCATCCCGCAATGCTATCCGGCGACCGGCTTTCACCTGCCGGTCACCGCAAAATCGGGTCGGCTCACCGAGCGTTGGAACCGTTGGCGCCATGCGGGGACAAATCGGACCAAATGTGATGCAGTCAAGGGATAAAGTGGCGCAGATGACACGAAGCTGGTGTGTCGCAACTCCTCGGAAAGGGCAGCCATGCACGATCGGATCCACTACTCCAAGTTCCTTGACCTCCGCATGTCGGCCGAGCAAACCGCAGACCTGGTGAAGCCGGGCATGACGGTGGCGATGAGCGGGTTCACCGGTGCCGGGTACCCGAAGGCCGTCCCGGGCGCGCTCGCCACGCTCATGGAAAAGGAACAGGCCGCGGGGAACCCGTTCAAGATCAACGTGCTGACCGGCGCCTCCACCGCCCCGGAGCTTGACGGGGTGCTGGCCCGCGCCGGCGGCATGGAGCTGCGCCTGCCCTACATGTCGGATCCTGAGCTGCGTCGTCGCATCAACGACGGCGAGATGGAATACATGGATATACACCTCTCCCACGTGGCCCAGCACGCATGGTTCGGTTTCTACGGAAAGATCGACCTGGCCATCATCGAGGTTGTCGGCGTGACCGAGGACGGGCGGCTGATCCCCTCGACGTCCGTGGGGAACAACAAGACCTGGCTGGACATGGCCGACAAGGTCATCATCGAGGTCAACACCCAGCAGTCCGCCGCCTTGGAGGGAATGCACGACATCTATTACGGCACCGCGCTGCCCCCGCACCGCAAGCCGATCGAGATGACCACCGCCGACCAGCGGATCGGCGAGCCATACCTGCGGGTGGACCCGGCCAAGATCGTCGCCGTGGTGGAAACCGACGCCCCGGACCGGATGAGCCCCTTCGCCCCGGTCGATGAGACCTCGAAGCAGATCGCCGACCACCTGTTGGACTTCCTTGACCACGAGATCCGCGCCGGACGCCTGACCGACAAGCTGCTGCCGCTTCAGTCGGGTGTCGGCAACATCGCCAACGCAGTGCTCGCCGGGCTGGCCCGCGGCGGCTACAAGGGCCTGCAGGCCTACACCGAGGTCATCCAGGACGGCATGCTGTCCCTGCTCAAGGACGAGACGATCGGTTTCGCCTCGGCGACCTCCTTCTCGCTGTCTTCCGAGGGGATCGAGGAGTTCAACCGGCACGTCGACTTCTACCGCGAACGCATCCTGCTGCGCCCGCAGGAGATCTCCAACCACCCGGAGCTCGTGCGCCGGCTGGGCTGCATCGCCCTGAACGGCATGATCGAGGCGGACATCTACGGCAACGTGAACTCCACCCACGTCGTGGGCTCCCACGTCATGAACGGCATCGGTGGCTCGGGCGACTTCGCGCGCAACGGCTACCTCTCGGTGTTCATGTCGCCCTCGGTGGCCAAGGGCGGGAAGATCTCCGGGATCGTGCCGATGGCCAGCCACGTGGACCACACCGAGCACGACACCATGATCCTGATTACCGAGCGCGGCCTGGCCGACATGCGCGGGCTCTCGCCCAAGCAGCGCGCCCAGGTGGTCATCGACAAGTGCGCCCACCCGGAGTACCGCCCGATGCTGCAGGACTACTTCGACCGCGCCAAGGTTTCCAGCTACGGCAAGCACACCCCGCACCTTTTGGGGGAGTCGCTGTCCTGGCACCAGCGCTACATCGACACCGGCGACATGCGCCCCGGGGCCGCACGGGCATAGTCCCTTTCCATTGCCATCCGCCCGCTATTTCCTACGCGGGAACGGCGTTGTCCTGGCCCGGCCCGAGGGACAGTGGCCGCTGCGGGGACGCAGCGTGCGGCAGGACGGTGTTGGGCTGGGCCGGGACCAGCGGGTTCAGGCCCATGCCCGTGCGGTACCATGACGATTCGGTGGACACCCAGATGGTCATGGGCAGCCCGGTGACGTAGCCGGTGTACTCGCGTTCCGGCGTCCACCGGGCGGAGCGCTCGTAGTAGCCCCACGAGGCCTGGTTGCGGTTGTCGATGACGGTGATCGGGGTGCCGCCCATGGACAGGGCATAGGTCAGCCGGGCTTCGGCCATGTACTGGCGGATGCCCAGCCGGCGGTAGGCGGGGTGCACGAACATGCCGCCGAGCTCCATGGGGCTGGGCACCATGGTCGGTGCGGTCACTGAGGTGTGCACGATCCCAACACCCACCCGCGTGCCCTCGTGCAGCGCGGTGGCCACGAACCTTGCATGGTCCATGCGTTCGTGCCAGCGGGCATCGGGATTCAGGGTGAGTGCGGACAGGGCATCACGTTCGGTGCCGGTGGGCGCGCAATAGGACAGGGAATACTCAATGACGGGAAGCACTGGGAGCGGTCCTCTAGGAAAAATAGAGCGAACAAAAGAAGTGGTTCCCGGAATTACGCCGGGCCGGTTCTTTGGCCGGCAGGGGACCGCTGCCGGCGGCTCCCGGCAGCTTCCTTGTAGGGCCCAGTTTGGGCGTCGAAGAATTCGACAGTGAAATTATTACCCGCCGGAAGCCCCGTTGTAAACACGGCTTTCGAGCGACTCGCCGGGCACCCGGAAACGTCCCTCGCGCGGAACCGGGGCCGGGGCCAAAATAGCCCGGAATACCGCGGTTTTTTGCGACGTCGCGGGGGTGTGGATTCACCAACAATTAACCTTTGGGTTTCATGCCCGGGCGTGGCCGCAAACAAGGGTGCGGCGGGCGCCGGTTCCGGGGCCAGTGTGAAGCCCGGTCAAGGGATCTGTGCATTCGATTTGGTGTGTGCCGCAGTGCTCGGCTAATCTTGCTAGGTACTCCTTCGGGAGTTGCGTGACGGTTCTTTAGCTCAGTTGGTTAGAGCGCTCGCTTCACACGCGAGAGGTCAGCAGTTCGAGTCTGCTAAGAACCACCAAACGAAAAGAGCCCCGGGTTCCGGGGCTCTTTTCGTTAATCGGGCCTGCTTGCCGCCGAAGTCACTGCCGTCGGGGCGCGGCTACTTGTCGCTGAGCATTTCCAGGACCAACGGCTTGACCTTGGTGCCGAGCAGCTCGATGCTTCGCATCATGGTCTCGTGCGGCAGCGAGCCGGCCGAATACTTGATGTCGACGCGCGAGAGTCCCAGCCCCTGCGCGAAGCGGGCGATCTTCCCGGCCACCGTCTCGGGGCTGCCGGCAAGCATCGATCCATCGGGTCCTGTGGATGCCTCGAAGCGCATGCGGCTTGCCGGCGGCCAGCCGCGCTCGGCACCCAACCGGTCCATGGTGGTCTTGTAGTGCGGCCACAACAGGTCCATGGCTTCCTTGTCGGTGTCGGCGACCAGACCGTGGAAGTGCGCGCCGATCTTCTGCGGCTGGTGGCCGAACTCCTCCAGCGAGCGCTTGTAGAGCCGGGTCAGCGGCTCGAAGGCCATGGGCTGTCCGCCGATGATGGCCAGAAACAGCGGCAGTCCGTGCTTGGCCGCCCGCACCACCGACTCGGGGCTTCCGCCCACACCCACCCAGGCATCCAGCGTGCCCCGCTCGATGGGCGGGTAGACCGCCTGGTTGCGCAGTGCCGAGCGGGTCTGGCCGGACCAGCTGACCGGTTCGCCCTTGCGCAGCTTTGCGAACAGGGCGAGCTTCTCCTCGAAGAGCAGCTCGTAGTCGGTGAGCTCGTAGCCGAAGAGCGGGAAGGACTCGATGAAGGAGCCGCGTCCCAGGATGGCTTCGGCCCGGCCGTTGGACAGGCCGTCGAGGGTGGCGAAACGTTCGTAGACGCGCACCGGGTCATCCGAGCTCAACACCGTCACCGCGGTGCCGAGGCGGATCTTCTCGGTCACCGAGGCGATGGCTCCCAGCACCACCTCTGGTGCCGAGATCGAGTAGTCGTCGCGGTGGTGTTCGCCCACCCCGAAGAAGTCGAGCCCTGCGGCTTCGGCGGCCCGGGCCTCGGCGACCACGTTGCGCAACACCTGTGCCGCGTGCAGCGGCACGCCGTTGGCGTCGACGGTGATGTCGCCGAAGGTCTCGATCCCGATCTCAAGTGGCTGAACGTTGCCAGTGGAAATACTCATGGTCTCCCGTGTTTCTTCCGACAGAATTTATATGCGTTTGCATTCAAAGTAGCTCAACGCCGGAGGTCCTGCGGTTATTCCCGCGGCTGTATTGCCGGCATCAAACACAGCCGCAATTGCCGGGCGCGCGGCGGGTGGATCGCAGGGCAATAAAGCGGCTGTATGGTGGGTGGGAACAAGCGCAATTGACAGGAGAAAGCGTGTCTTCAGGTAAGGGACCGGACACCACCACGCCGGCGTCCCCGGGCGAGGATCCCAACCCGCAGGTCTCGAGCATTCGACGCGTCCAGACGCGGGAAATGGTCAACATTACCCAGGCCTTGAAGGACGCTGCCGCGCACGCGCAAAGCGCCCCCGGAATCCCGCACGCCGCCATGCCGAAGGACGCGGCAGTGCCCGCGAAGCCCTCCGCCGCGTCCGCGGACGGATCCGGGGGGAAGCCGGCCGCCAAGCGCCCGGGAAGCCCGCGGCCGCCGCGGCCCGCAAAGCCGGCTCGGCCCGCCCGCAGGCCGCGGCCCACCACGCTGGCCCAGGACGCCATCAACGCCAAGACCGGACAGGTGGGCGTCACCTTCACCGGTGCCCCGTCGTTGCCTCCACGGGCCAACCCGGCGGCCCGGCGCATGATTTCGCGACTGCTGGCCTCCGACACCCCACCCACCCAGGCGTTCAACATCGTGGAGCGGCTCAAGGGAACCCCCTATGCCAACCCGAAGGTCAATGCAGCCCAGGACGCCTCGGCGCGCAAGACCCTCGAATTCGCCCTGGACCTGGCCGAGACCATGTTCCGCTACGGGGCAGGGGCCCTGGAGGTGGAAACCAGCGTCATCGCGGTGACCGCTGCCCTGGGGCTGAGCCACACCGACGTGGACATCACCAACCAGTCCATCCACCTGAATTTCTCCCCACCCGAGGGCGAGTCGTACTCGATGCTGCGCGTGGTGCGCTCCTGGACCAGCAACTTTGCCGGCCTGGCGCAGGTGCACCGGCTGGTTTCGGACATCGTTGCCGGCGGCGTGACCAGGCAGCAGTCGGTGGACCGGCTGCGGGAGGTCTCGCGCAAGCCCAAGCCGTTCCCGCGCTGGATGATCGCCTCGGCGGCCGGAGCCTTTGCCGCTTTCTTCGTGGTCTTCATCGGCGGCTCGCTGATGGGCGCCACCCTGGCCTTCGTCTCCTCGGTGGCCGTCGGGCAGATCCTCAAGTACGCCGCCCGCTGGCGGATCCCAGAGTTCTTCTCGGTCGCCACCGCCACGTTCGTGATCACGGCCATCGCCGTGCTTTTCCATGCGCTGCATGCACCCATCGACGCGGCGCTGGTGGTCGCCGGCGGCATCCTGCTGCTGTTGCCCTCCTCCCGGTTTGTCTCGGCCCTGCAGGATGCGATCAACGGGTTCCCCGTCACCGCCGCCGGGCGCTTCTTCTCCGCGGGGCTGACCTATGCCGCGATCCTGACCGGGATCATGGCCGCGCTGGTCTCCGGGCAGCTGCTGGGCGCCCCGATGCTGGATGTCAGCGCCATCGACCCGATCGCCTACCCCGGATGGCTGCTGGCCGTCCTGGTGGTGGTGGCCGTCATCGCCGGTGCGATCACCGAGCAGTCCGAGCCCAAGCTCCTGCTGCCCACCGGGGCCATTGCCCTGCTGGGCTACCTGATCCTGCTGGGCATCCAGGCCCTGGGCGTGGGGGAGCGGGCGTCACCGGCCGTCGCGGCGACCTTCGTCGGCATGGCCGGGCGCTGGGTGGCCTACAAGATGCGCGCCCCGCAGCTGGTGCTCGCGGCCCCCGCGATCGTGTTCCTGCTGCCCGGCCTGATGATCTTCCGCTCCATGTACGGGATCGTTTTTGACGTCGCGGACATGTCCTCGGCCATGGTGGAGATGTTTTCCGCCTTCACCATCATGATGGCGATTGCCGGCGGGGTGGTCTTCGGCGACACGCTCGCGCGCCCGCTGATCGGCGCCGAGGCGCTCGCCGAGCGCCGCAACATCCGCCGCCGCTAGGATCGGGGCGCCGCCATCGGTAGGGCCCAGTCGATGGGCGCCCCTCCGGCTTCCACCAGCAGCGCGTTGGCCCGGGTGAAGGGCTTGGACCCGAAGAACCCGCGCCGCGCCGACAACGGCGAGGGATGCGCCGAGGCGATGATCGGGATCGGGGCCAGCGCCTGGGCCAGGGCCTGGGCGTCCTTGCCCCACAGGATCGCCACCAACGGACCGCCGCGCGCGGCCAGCGCGGCCATCGCCGCATCGGTCACCGCCTCCCAACCCAGCTTCCGGTGCGACCCGGCCGCTGAGGCACCCACGGTCAGCACCCGGTTCAGCAGCACCACGCCCTGGCCTGCCCAGGCGGAAAGATCCCCGTGCGACGGGATCGGCAAGCCGGTGTCCTCGTGCAGCTCGAGGTAGATGTTCTTCAGGCTGCGCGGCAACGGGTGCACCTGCGGCAGCGCGGCAAAGCTCAGCCCCATCGAATGCCCCGGCGTGGGATAGGGGTCCTGGCCCATGACCAGCACCCGGGCTTCGGCCAGCGGGCGCTTGAAGGCCCGCAGGATGTTCCCCGGAGCCGGCAGGATGCGCTCGCCGGAGGCGCGCCTGGTCTCCAGCACCCGGGCGATTCCAACCAGCGTGCCCTCCACCGGGGCCAGCGCCTGCGCCCAGTCCTCGGCCACGAATCCTCCGGCCACGGCGGGTGCAAGCCCGGCGGCAAAGGGGAAGGGGTCGGTGTCGACGGCCGGGGCGGGGAGCTCGAACAGGGGTGTTTCGTGCGTGTCCATGGGATCCATTGTGGGCAGATGGCGGCCCGGTTGGACAGCCGAAGTGTCGGGCAGACGCGTTAGAATAATTACAGTTGAGGCAGATTGCCCGGTCGTTCGCCGTGTACCGGGAACTGGATTGTTGAGGGAAGTGCAATGTCATCCGAGGCACTTGGGCTCGAGTTTGAGCTTGATGAATCCAGCGAGCTGGATGAGCGTTCCCAGCGGATTCTCGCGCTGGAACGCCAGTGGTGGAAGTATGCCGGCGCCAAGGAACAAGCCATCGCAGAGATGTTTTCCATCTCGCCAACCAACTACTACCAGTTGTTGAATACGCTGGTCGACACGGACGCGGCGCTGGCCCATGACCCCATGCTGGTCAAGCGATTGCGTAGACTACGAACGACGAGGCATCGCGCTCGGTCGGCGAAACGGCTCGAATCCGAGGCATGAATGCAACGCACGTCGGGCGTTTCGGGGCCCGGAGGCGCTTGTGTTCCTGCACCCGCGCATGCCCACATTGCACGACACATCACCGAGGACGGGCATGACCAACTATCCGCGCGATGAATTTGATCGCGTCCCTGAGTTCAGCAACCGTAGCGGCTCGCACCGCGAAAACGGCTGGGCTGCCGCCGCATCCGTGGGCGGAGCCCGATCCGGGTTGCGCTGGCTGATGGTCTTCGGGGCGCTTGCCCTGGTGGTGGGACTCTTCTCCTTCATGGTCCTGCCCAAGCTCATGGGCACCTCGAACGACCCCGCACCGGTGGCCGCGAGCTCCTCGGACTCGACTTCGGCCCCGGTTTCCCCCGACGCCTCCGAATCGCCATCCGCCACCGAGGAACCCAGCGAAACGCCCTCCGAAAGCGGCTCCCCGGACCCCGGAGAGCCGACCGAGGCCTCCGAATCCACCGATGCCAGCGCAAGCGGGCTGCCGGAGGACGTCGACACGACCATGGTCATGGGTGTCTACAACGGGGCGAAGGTCGGCGGCCTTGCCGGCCAGGCCCGCACCGAACTCTTGAACGCCGGGTTCAGCAATGTCTCGGCATCGAACTGGACCAAGAAGGTCACCTACTCCACGGTCTACTACCGCTCCGAGGCCCAGCGGGCCACGGCGGAGGCGGCGGCCGGGGAACTGGGCATCACCTCGATCATGCAGAGTACAAACATCCCGGGCAATATCGCCATCGTGCTGGGAAGCAACTACAGCTAGGCCGAAGCGTGGCGAACTACGCTGTCGGCAAAGACCCACAGCTTGCACTCCGGGTGGTTGAGTGCCAAGATTTGTATTAGCACTCACACGTCCCGACTGCTAATTCGATCGAAGTTTCGACCGGATCCGTGCGGTTTCGGGATGTTGTTTGAGTGAGTCCTTGACCAAGGCAACGAGAAGCTTTTGCGATCGTCCCATGACATCGTGGATTCTTCGTCCGTCGCGGGCGTTGCCTCAGGTCGTAGATACGCATGAACGTCCCGAAAGGACATAAGCCGCTATGGCCAAAATCATTGCATTTGACGAGGAAGCACGCCGAGGCCTTGAGCGCGGCCTGAACATCCTGGCCGACGCCGTCAAGGTCACCCTTGGCCCGCGTGGTCGCAACGTCGTTCTGGAAAAGAAGTGGGGCGCCCCCACGATCACCAACGACGGTGTCTCCATTGCCAAGGAGATCGAGCTCGAGGACCCGTACGAGAAGATCGGTGCCGAGCTCGTCAAGGAAGTTGCCAAGAAGACCGATGACGTCGCAGGCGACGGCACCACCACCGCAACCGTCCTGGCCCAGGCCCTGGTCAAGGAAGGCCTGCGCAACGTTGCTGCCGGCGCCGACCCGCTGTCCCTGAAGCGCGGCATCGAGAAGGCAGTCGACGCGGTCACCGCAGAGCTGCTGGCCTCCGCCAAGGAAATCGAAACCAAGGAGCAGATCGCTGCCACCGCATCGATCTCCGCCGGCGACAACGAAATCGGCGCCCTGATCGCCGAGGCACTGGACAAGGTCGGCAAGGAAGGTGTCATCACCGTCGAGGAGTCGAACACCTTCGGCCTCGAGCTTGAGCTCACCGAGGGCATGCGCTTCGACAAGGGCTACATCTCGGCCTACTTCGTCACCGACAACGAGCGCCAGGAAACGGTCCTTGAGGATCCGTACATCCTGATCGCCAACTCGAAGATCACCAATGTCAAGGACATGGTTTCGATCCTTGAGAAGGTCATGCAGTCGAACAAGCCGCTGCTGATCATCGCCGAGGACATCGAGGGCGAAGCCCTTGCAACCTTGATCGTGAACAAGATCCGCGGCCTGTTCAAGTCCGTTGCCGTCAAGGCACCGGGCTTCGGCGACCGCCGCAAGGCCATGCTGGCCGACATTGCCATCCTCACCGGTGGCCAGGTCATCTCCGAGGAAATCGGCCTGAAGCTCGAAAACGCCACCATCGACCTGCTGGGCTCCGCCCGCAAGGTTGTTGTCACCAAGGACGAGACCACCATCGTCGAGGGTGCGGGCGACGCCGAGGAGATCGCCGGTCGCGTGAACCAGATTCGCGCCGAGATCGAGAACTCCGATTCGGACTACGACCGCGAGAAGCTGCAGGAGCGCCTGGCCAAGCTGGCCGGCGGCGTTGCAGTCATCAAGGCCGGTGCCGCAACCGAGGTTGAGCTCAAGGAGCGCAAGCACCGCATCGAAGACGCAGTGCGCAACGCCAAGGCAGCAGTCGAGGAAGGCATCGTCGCCGGTGGCGGCGTGGCCCTCATCCAGGCCGGTGCCATCGCATTCGCCAAGCTGAACCTCGAAGGCGACGAGGCAACCGGTGCAAACATCGTGCGCGTTGCCATCGAAGCCCCGCTGAAGCAGATCGCCTTCAACGCCGGCCTGGAGCCGGGCGTCGTTGCCGACAAGGTCAAGGGCCTGCCCGCAGGCCACGGCCTGAATGCAGCAACCGGCGAATACGTCGACCTGCTGGCAGCCGGCGTGAACGACCCGGTCAAGGTGACCCGTTCTGCACTGCAGAACGCCGCCTCGATCGCCGGCCTGTTCCTCACCACCGAAGCCGTTGTCGCTGACAAGCCGGTTCCGGCCGGCGCAGCAGCACCGGGTGGCGACGACATGGGTGGCATGGGTGGCATGGGCGGATTCTAATCCCCCTGGCACACACCGCGCCTAGCGCGTAGGCTTCACCAGCCAAAACCAGGGCCGCCTTCCCGGCGGTGGACCTCATCCCTTGCGGAGGAGGTTCGCCGCACGGGAGGGCGGCCCACGGCGTTAACAAGGACATGAGGTGGAAGCGAGCGCCACGAAAATTCCTTGCTCCCAGGGCGCGGTGCGCCGCCATAGGATGGGGCCATGCCGGAAATCCAAGAGCCGCTGGTCGGCGGGAACGCCTCGGGCGAAGTGCTGCGCATCGGCATGACGGTGCGCAAGCCCTGGCTTGAAAGCACGCCCTCGGTACAGAGGTTCATGGCCCACCTCCGCGAACAGGGTCTCACCGTCCCGCAGCCTTTGGGCAAAGACGCGCAGGGCCGACAGGTGACGGAATTTGTTCCCGGGACACCTGCACCCCATGATCGGCCGCTGCCGTTGGAGGTCTTGGAAGAGGTTGGGCGCCTGATCCGGCGGATCCACGATGCCGCCGAAAGCGTCGATCGGTCCCCGGACGATGCCTGGTCCACCTTGATCCCGGTGCCCCACGCGAACCTGATCTGCCACAACGACCTCGCCCCGTGGAACCTGGTTGCCGGGGAGCACCTGGCCTTCATCGACTGGGACGGCGCGGGTCCGAGCACCCGGTTGTGGGATCTGGCCTATGCGGCACAGTCGTTTGCCTTCCTCGTCGCCGACGAGGATCCCGGGAGGGCGGCGGCGCGACTGCGGGCGCTTGTTCTCGACGGCTACCGGGCCGCCGCCGATCTGCGCGCCCAGCTGCCCGGTGCCATGGCAGCGCGTACGCAAGCCATGCATGGCTTCCTGCGCGAATCCCATCGCGGCGACGTCCAGCCCTGGGGGCGGATGTTCGAGGACGGGCACGGGCAACATTGGGCGCGGGCCACGCGGTTCGTGAAGGAACATGAAACCCTTTGGGCCCAAGCACTGCGTGCGTAGCCCGGTTCCGGTATTTCGGCCCGAGCCTATCGAGCCATGGGCTCCAGCTCCGCAAGCTCGGATTCCAGGTTGGCCCGGGCCCGTTCCTCCCACAGCTCCCGGCCGCGGTCGCTGGAGTACAGCGACCCGCCCGCCAACAACCCACGCAGGATCGCGGCACGTCCACGAGCAAAATCGGCGTCCGGGACGTGGGCGTACTCGCGGCGCACCGCCGCGGTGTAACGGCGGTAGGCCGATTCGCTGCGTGACAGCACCTCCAGGTCCGCGTCGCAGAGCAGCGCCCCGGCATGGTCCCCGGGCGCCGGCTTGTGGGTCGTAGTCAGCAGGACCAGCCGAACCACCTCGTCCACCACCTCTGCGGCAACGCCAACGCCCGGCAGCAGTTCCGCGGCCAGCGCGGCGGAATCCAGCTCGTCGGTTGCGGTGCCCCGGTACACGGCGTCGTGGAACCAGGCGGCCAGGTAAACGGGCAGGTGACCGGCCTCCTGCCGGTGTGGACCGGCCAGGGTGTCCAGGGACACGAGCACCGCCACCAGGTGTGCACGGTCGTGGTAGACCCGCTGCGGCTCGGACCAGCGAGCCAGCAGTTCCCGTCCCAGTCCCGGCGCGCCCAGACCCAGCGACTCCCAGCGGGCCAGCAGCACCGCGTCAAGGCGCTCGGGGCGCTCCCTGGCGCGCACCCGCAGCCCGGAGGCAATCAGCCGGCGCACCAGCTCG
Source organism: Paeniglutamicibacter psychrophenolicus (assembly GCF_030812255.1). Taxonomy (GTDB): domain Bacteria; phylum Actinomycetota; class Actinomycetes; order Actinomycetales; family Micrococcaceae; genus Paeniglutamicibacter; species Paeniglutamicibacter psychrophenolicus_A. The sequence continues at coordinate 46,826 of NZ_JAUSSH010000001.1, forward strand.
GTGGCCGGGAGCGGGAGCGCACCGGCCGCGACCAGGTCGGCGTAGCGACTTTGCGGCACGTCGTAGTGGTCGCGGTCGAAGGCGCGCTCCGGCAGGTCCTGGGCCAGGGCAAAGCCATGGAGCTCGCCGAGGGACGCATCGGAGACCAGATGCGAAAAGAAGGTTCCGTGGGCCGGCCACGACGGGGGATCAATGAGGATGGACACGTCCCCAGAGTAATACGCGCCCGGGCCACGCACCGGCTCCGGCACCCGGGGGGGGCTTCAGTAGGTGAACAGCGAGGCGTTGGCGGCCTCGGCCTCGTCGTATTGCACCGAGGCGCGGTTCAGTGCGGTGCCGATGGATGACAGCGATTCCTCCACGCGTGCCTGGGTGTTGCGCCAGTCGGCGACCACGGACTGGAAATTTGCCGAGGCCGCACCCTGCCAGGTGCCCTGCAGGTCCTGCAGCGAGGAGGTCAACGAATTCACCTCCGCCCGGACGCGCTCGATGGTGGCATGCAGGTTCGTGGACCGGGCCTGCATCTCGTTGGTGTTGGCGGCAAACGTGCTCATGTTCCTTTTCACTCCCGTGCAATGGGTTCCGTGGCGCCGGGCCGTGCAAACGGGGTTCGCCCCCGTGCGGTTCCCGGCGGGAAGCGCGCCGGTGTATTCGTTGCGTGCTTCCGTCTTCAGGCTAGAAGCGGCACACCCCGCTGCGGGCAAGGCCGCAACGGGGTGTGGATAACGCGTGGGGAGCGTGGACCTAGTCCACCTCGTCGTCCTCGGGGTCGTCCTCGGGAGCAACGTAGGGCAGGTGGATCGACATGGTCGCCCCGCCGCCTGGGGTGTCGCTGAGCCTGATGGACCCGTCGTGCTGCGCGGCGATCGCCGCGACGATGGCCAGGCCCAGCCCGGTGCCGCCGGTCTCGCGCTGGCGGGAGGAATCGGCGCGGTAGAAGCGCTCGAACACCCGTCCGGCGTCCTCTTCCGAGATGCCAGGCCCGTGGTCGCGGATCTCCAGCACCGCATCGGACCGTCCGTCGATGACGGGCTTGACGCCGACGGCGATCTCGATGTCGCTGCCCTCCGGGGTGTAGCGCAGGGCGTTGGTCATCAGGTTGGCCACGATCTGGCGCAGCCGGGCCTCGTCCCCGGAAGTGGGCGCCGGTTGCGGGGCCCCGCCGTCCAGGCCGATCAGCCGCACCTTGCGGTCCACGGCGTTGACCCGGGTGTCCTCGGCGGCGTCACCGGCCAGCAGCAGCAGGTCGATGGGCTTGCGCTCCAGCGGGCGCTGCTCGTCGAGCCGCGCCAGGGTCAGCAGGTCCTCGACCAGCTGGGCCATGCGCTTGGACTCGGCCTCGATGCGTCCCATGGCGGTGCGCAGCATTTCCGGGTCGTTCAGCCCGCCCTGCCGGTAGAACTCCGAGTAGCCCTGGATGGTCACCAGCGGGGTGCGCAGCTCGTGGGAGGCGTCCTGGATGAAGCGTCGCATCTTGCGTTCCGAGGCGGCCCGTCCGCGGAAGGCGTGCTCGATGTGCGCCAGCATCGCGTTCAGCGAGCGCGAGAGCCGCCCGACCTCGGTCTCCGGCGGGTACTCCTCCACGCGCCGGGAGAGGTCTCCGGCGGCAATGGCAGCGGCGGTGCGTTCGACACGCAGCAGCGGCAGCAGGGCCCGGGTGGTGATGCCGTAGGCGATCATCGACATCAGCAGCGTGGCGAGCATGCCGGTGGACATCACCAGCATCGTGGCCTTGGTGACGGTGTCCTGCACCGAGGTCATCGGCAGCGCATAGACCAGGTCGTAGTCGGTGCGCGGCAGATCCACGATGCGCACCCGCCAGCCGGCCGATCCGAGGTTGCTGCCGCGCACCGTCAGCGATGCGGCGGGATCCTCGCGCAGCCGGTCGAGGGCCTGGGTGTCGACGTCCGGGGCGTCCAGCGGCTTGTTGTCCGAGGCCGCCTTGCGCGGCATGGTGTAGAGGATGGCCCCGGACTCGTTGCGCAAGTCCCCATAGAACCGGGCAAGCCCGTTGGACTTGGGGTTGATGGAGGCGATGCCCGCATAGTCGTTGAGCATCGTGGCGGTGATCGAGGAGGTGTTGGACTTCAGATCCGTGTCCAGCTGCGCGGTCAGCATCAGCCGCAGGGACTGGGCCGAACCGACGGCCGTGACCACGATTCCCAGGATCATCAGCGAACTCATCAGCGCTACGAGCTTGGTGCGCAGCGACACCTGTCGCCAGAACCTGCGGGCGCTTTCCACGTGGGGGAACCGGTCTTTCGTCTTAGCGGCGGTCGGCGGTTCGCATCAGGTAGCCGACACCGCGCTTGGTCTGGATGAGCGAGGGCCACTCGGGGCGCGAATCGATCTTGCGGCGCAGGTAGGAAATGTAGGACTCCACGATCGAGGCGTCCCCATTGAAGTCGTATTCCCAGACGTGGTCAAGGATCTGCGCCTTGGAGAGCACCCGGTTGGGGTTCATCATCAGGTAGCGCAGCAGCTTGAACTCGGTGGGGGAGAGCTCGATGACCTCGCCGGAGCGGCGCACCTCGTGCGCGTCGTCGTCCAGCTCGAGGTCGTCGACGCGGATGACCGCGCTGTCCTCCTCGGCCGGCTGGGTGCGGCGCAGCACGGCGCGGATGCGGGCCACGACCTCGTCGAGGCTGAACGGCTTGGTGACGTAGTCGTCCCCGCCCACGGTCAGCCCGGTGACCTTGTCCTCGGTGTCGTCGCGTGCGGTGAGGAACAGCACGGGGAAGTGCTTGCCGGCGGCGCGCAGGCGGCGGGTGATGGTGAAGCCGTCCATGTCCGGGAGCATCACATCGAGCACCGCAAGGTCCGGGGTCTCAGCCTCCACGGCAGCCAGGGCCTCGCGGCCGTTTGCCGCCGCCACCACCTCGAAGCCTGCAAAGCGCAGGGAGGTGGAAAGCAATTCGCGGATGTTTGGTTCGTCGTCGACGACCAGGAGCTTTGCTTCGGGGGTTTTGGCATTCATGGGTACCAGTCTGCAACCGCTATCTGTAAGAACCCTGTGTGTTCGTTGTGCATGCAAGGCCTCTTGGCAGCACGAACGCCGCCAAGGTGCCCGGAACTTGCCGGAGACGGACCCCGGGAAGCGACCGCGGGGAGGCTAGCGGGAGCGGCGGCGCTCGCGGAAGTTCAGGACCAGGACCACCATGAGCAGGATGAAGGCCAACGGCAAGCCGTAGAGCGCAACGGCGAGCAATGCGGGGGCCGGGGCTGCCTGCACCATGTACTGGATCAGGATGACGGCCAGGGCGGCCAGCGAAACGATGGCGATGCCTCCGGCCAGGAAGGTCAGGATGCGCTGGGAAGCCGGGGTCGGGGCGGTGGTGTTCACCCCTTAAAACTACCGCGCACCGGGCAAAGAGCCACATCGGGAACCGGCCCCGGGACATGGAAGGGGGCAAGCCGCTGATGTCGTACCCTAGAAGATATAGACTTCCCCGGACGCAAGAGCCCGCCCACAAGCCCCATCGGGGCCGGGCTGTGTGGTTTCGCGCCGGGAGATCGCCAGAAATGGGAACGCGGAACGGTTTTCGACCCCCGTGGTTGGCCCATTGTGACGCAAGGACGAGGTAGCTAGACGTGCCAACCGGCAAAGTGAAATGGTACGAACCCTCCAAGGGGTTCGGGTTCCTGGTAACCGACGAGGGCCAGGAAGTGTATTTGAACGCCTCGGCGCTGCCCGCGGGCGTGACCGAGCTGCGCGCAGGCACACGCATGGAATTCGGCATTGCCGAGGGACGCAAGGGCGCGCAGGCACTTAGCGTGCGCATCCTTGACGATGCACCCTCGGTGGCCCGTGCCAAGCGCAAGCCGGCCGTTGACACCGCAGTGCTGATCGAGGACCTCATCAAGGTGCTCGATTCGGTCTCCAACGGGTTGCGCCACGGCCGCTACCCGGAAAAAGCCCATGGCGCCAAGATCGCAGCCGTGCTGCGCGCCGTAGCCGACGACTTGGACGCCTGATCACATGGCACGCAAACCGATACTGGACACAACCCTGGCCAAGGCCGTTGACCAGGCACGCGCCGCGCTGCTGGAGATCACCGACGAATCGATGATCGGCGAACACCTCGAGGCCGTCAACGACGGCGAACGCCTGGTGACCCACCGCTTCGAGGCACTGCGCACCGGCTACGAGGGCTGGTGCTGGTTCGCGACGCTGACCCGCATCCCGCGCGCCCAGGCCAAGGACATCACGGTGTGCGAGGTCGGGATCCTTCCCGGCGAGGACGCACTGCTGGCCCCGGCCTGGGTACCCTGGGCCGAACGCGTCCGCCCGGAGGAAATGGACGCCGAGCGTCGCGCCGCCGAAGAGGCCGCTGCCGCGGAAGCCGGCGTCGAGGCCCCTGGCGAAGAACCCGGCGTGGCCGATGCCGGGGCTCCCACGGACGGCGAGGCAGCCGACGAGGCGGCAACGCCCGAGGGCACCGAAGCGCAGGATTCCGAAGACCCGGACGCCAAATAGTCGAATAGGCACATGGGGGACTAGTCCCCCGGAATGTCGAAGGGGGCTGGCGGTGACCGAATGGTCACCGCCAGCCCCCTTTCCCGTGTCCGGCGGGCCTTGCCCGGTTTGCCCGTTGGCAATGCGGTCCACGGCAAGGCGGCGCCCCGGCACGTGGTGTTGGCCCGTGCCGGGGCGCCGCCCGGTTGCCTTGCGAAGTCGCTAGCTGTTCTTCAGCACGTACTCGATGCACTTGAGCAGCGAAGAGACGTCCTCGGGCTCGATGGCCACGAACGTCGCCACGCGCAGCTGGTTGCGACCCAGCTTGCGGTACGGCTCCACGTCGACCACGCCGTTGGCGCGCAGCGTCTTGGCCACCGCGGCGGCATCGATCGAATCGTCGAAGTCGATGGTGGCGATGACGTTGGAGCGGTCCCCGGGTGCGGCGACGTACGGGGTGGCGACCTCGGAGGCCTCGGCCCAGTCGTAGATGCGGGAAGCCGAGTCGGCCGTGCGGGCTGCGGCGAACTTCAGGCCGCCATTGGCATTGAGCCACTGCACCTGGGCGTTGAGCGAAACCAGGGTGGACAGGGCCGGGGTGTTGTAGGTCTGGTTCAGGCGCGAGTTGTCGATCGCCGTCTTCAGGTTCAGGAAGTCGGGGATCCAGCGTCCCGAGGCGGCAATTTCCTCGGCGCGGGCAATGGCCGCCGGGGAGAAGAGCGCAATCCACAGGCCGCCGTCGGAGGCGAAGTTCTTCTGCGGGGCAAAGTAGTAGACATCGGCCTGCGAGACGTCCACGTCCAGTCCGCCGGCGGCGGAGGTCGCGTCGATGACGACCAGGGCGCCCTCGTCGGCACCCTCAACGCGGTGCACCGGGGCGGCAACGCCCGTGGAGGTCTCATTTTGTGGCCAAGCGTATACGTCCACGCCAACCTCGGCCACGGGAACCGGGCGGGAACCGGGCTCGGAGGTGATGATCGAAGAGGGCTCCAGGAACGGGGCCTTGTTGGTCGCGGCGGCGAACTTCGAGCCGAACTCGCCGAAGGACAGGTGCTGGGCCTTGGTGCGGACCAGGCCGAAGGCCGCGATGTCCCAGAACGCGGTGGATCCGCCTACGCCAAGGACCACTTCGTAGTCGGCCGGGGCGTTGAAGAAGGACTTGAGGCCCTCCTGGATCTCGCGGACCAGGTTCTTCACGGGAGCCTGGCGGTGCGAGGTGCCCAGAAGCTGCGTGCCTGCGTCGAGCAGTGCCTGGACCTGCTCGGGGCGGACCTTGGAAGGTCCGGCACCGAATCGGCCGTCCACGGGCAAGAGGTCTTGGGGAATAGTCAGGCCGGTGCTCATGTTGCTCCTCATAAGGGGGTTTTACGCTTTGACACCCTCGCATCCGCTGTCTGATGCGATTCGGGGATGCCCAGTTGTTCAATAATCCCGCACTCGGACGCCCAATGCGTAATAGCGAGTCGGAAATGTGAACGCAGGTAGAGTGGGAAGCGTAGTGATCTCTTGTAAAAATCAACCCATGCGGGAGCTGCAAACGTGTCAGACCTGATCGATACCACCGAAATGTACCTGCGCACCATCCTGGAACTCCAGGAGGAGGGCATCATTGCCCTGCGCGCACGTATTGCCGAGCGCCTGGGGCACTCCGGGCCCACGGTTTCGCAAACGGTGGCCCGCATGGAGCGCGACGGGCTGGTCGTGGTCACCACCGACCGGCACCTCGAACTGACAGAACATGGCGCGGAAGTCGCCACCGGTGTGATGCGCAAGCATCGCCTGGCCGAGCGCCTGCTGGCCGACGTGATCGGCCTGGAGTGGGAGTACGTCCATGAGGAAGCCTGCCGCTGGGAGCACGTGATGAGCGAACGCGTGGAGCAGCGGCTGTACAAGTTGCTGGGCCAGCCGGCGGCTTCCCCGTACGGCAACCCGATCCCGGGGCTCGAGGCGCTGGGCGGGCCCGGACTGACCGAGATCTCCGTGAGTGTCCAAAATCTCGATTCGGCACTTCTGGACGGAAACGTGGGCCCGGTCCGCATCGAACGCCTGGCCGAAACCATCCAGGTGGAACCCGAGCTGCTGGTGCAGCTCGATGAGGGCGGCATCCGCCCGGGGGCCCTAGTCACGCTCGAAAGGGCCGGGGAGTACGTGGTGGTGCGGGTCGAGGGCATCGAGGGCGCGCTGGAGCTTCCGACCGAAGTCAGCGCCCATGTGTTTGTCCGCCGCATGGATTGATAACGGAATTGTAACTTTGGCATAAACCCCGGTAGGGTTTCTCGTTGGGTTGCACTTAGGCAATCCAGTCCTGATCCGGTTCGCATAACCCTACCGGCGGATCCAGGAGCAAGAATGCCCGGTAGGGGCGGAGGACCCATTTCAACCGTTCCTGGCCATTGGCCACGGATCTTGGGGTGAAGTTGAGTCCGCCTAGGTGGGCTCGGCCGAGTTGATCTCATGACTCGAATCCGACAGCTAACTTCGCAGGCGATATATGAGAGGTTGACATTTGACTCAGCAGCACACCTCCGGCCGCCGTCGTGCGTCCGGACCCGTTGATGCTTTGCCTGCTGAAGGCTCCTTGGAGCAGATCGTAGACACCGCCCTGAGCGGTGAAAACACTTCCCGACGTCCCGGCCGACGCGCACTGAGCGTGGTCCCGGAAGCCGTCGAGGCAACTGGTTCCCTGCAGTACATCGGCCGACGCTTCGATGCGGGCCTGCGGTACGGCGCATCCCCGGACGCAGCAGCCATTGCCGCCACCGAGATCCCCGTGGCCCTGGCCGCACCTGCGGCACCGGTGGCCGCCCCGGCCGAAGCAGACGAGCTGGACAACGTCCTCAAGTTCGCTCCCCGGCCGCAGCGCTCCCGCATGGGGTTCACCCACAAGATTGCCGCGGTCGCCGCCGTTTCGGGCCTGGCCTTCGCCGCCGCATCCCCCGGGCAGGAGCCCGAGAGCGCCGTCGCCGACGCCCAGCGCGTCGCCCAGTCGGTCGTTGTGGATGTCCAGGCCCCGACCGGTGACGGGGTCAAGATCGAACGGGCTTCGCTGACCAGCGAATTCACCAAGGAAGACAAGCTGGCCACGATCATGACGGCCGCCGGCGGCGATGTCACCAAGATCGCCACGAGCGGCGTACTGGCCCAGCCGGTCGACAGCATTCGATTGACTTCGCGCTTTGGCCACCGCAAGAATCCGACCGGCCCCGGCTTTATGAACCACAACGGGCTGGACTACGCGGTTCCAATGGGTACGCCGATCAAGGCCGCCGCCGCCGGCACCGTCGTGCAGGCAGCCTGGGCGGGCCACTCCGGCTTCCGCGTGGAGATCGACCACGGGAACGGCTTGCACACCAGCTACAACCACAACTCGTCCTTGAAGGTCACCGTGGGGCAAAAGGTCAAGCGCGGGGAAGTTGTCTCGCTCAGTGGCAGCACGGGCAACTCAACCGGCCCGCACCTGCACCTCGAGGTCATCGTCAACGGCAAGTGGGTAAACCCCGAAGGCTGGTTATAACGACAATTGTCACCGTTCCGTGACCGGAACGTGACTTTTGGATTCGCTTCATATATTCTAAGTAAGTGCTCAGGGACCAACCCTGATCACCGCCGCGGGAAGTGCCGAGCACTGCCAGCCCACGGTGTCCGTTCAAGTACTCGTTTGGCAGTGGCGGGGGACCCACTTTCGGCTTCCACACCAGGAAGCCTTGGGGTTAAGTAGTTCGGCCTGGCGGCCGGATTGCCGAGTGACTCCCACTCGAACCCGACAGCTCACCTCGCAGGCATCAGGAGAGGCATTACTACGTGACTACACGTCAAGCATTGGGCCGCCACCGCGCGACCCCGGTTCGGACCAACCCGCTAGAATCCATCTCGAAGGCCGTCGCCTCGAACGCTGGATCGGTTGGCCGCCAGGCCGCAGTCATTGCAGCCGCATCAGGTCTCGTTTTGACCTTGGGCGTTCCCGCAGCCCAGGGCAACGTATCCCGCGAAGCAAGCGCCGTCCCCGTTGAGGGCCTTTCCGCAGAGCGCGTAGCCGTCAAGGCCGTCTCGGTCTCGGCCGAACGTGCCAAGGACCTGAATATCGAGCGCGCAGCGTTCACCTCCAAGCCAGCTCCGGCTCCCGTCGTGATCGCCGTGGCCAACGAGGTCACCCCGCGCTCCACCACTTCCTCGACTTCCTCGACGCGTTCCAGCAATGCCGACGCCTTTGCACCGGTAACCCGCTCGAACCGCGGCACCACCGAATCCACCTCCCCGGCCCCCAAGGCCAAGAGCGACTCGGTCAACACCGCCAACCTCTCCGGCATCGCGGCAACCGCTGCCAAGTACGTGGGCGTTCCCTATGTATGGGGCGGCAGCACCCCGTCGGGCTGGGATTGCTCCGGCTTCGTCAAGTACGTCTACGCACAGCACGGCATCAACATCGCCCGCGGCACCTCGGCCATCCGTGGCTCGGGCCAGTTCGTTCGCACCTCCAGCCCGAAGCCGGGCGACCTGGTGTTCCAGAACGGTGGCGGCCACGTTGGCATCTACCTCGGTGGCGGCAAGATGATCGGTGCACAGAACCCGACCGTCGACACGATCCTTCACGACGTGACCCGCAACCCGCTCTACGGGTACTACACCCTCAAGGGCTAAGCGTAAGCGTTCCAAGGGCCCCGGCCGATCCGCAAGGATCGGCCGGGGCCCTTGCCGTTAATCCCGCCAACAGGGGTGCCTCCGGGGCGGCAGGGGCGGTGCGTGGCGCCCGCGCCCGATGCATCCGGGAACGGCCGAAACGCGCCGCCAGGGGTGTACCGCGGGCAAATTTCCGGTGGATTTTTGAACTAGTTGCCGACAAATGCGAGCAAAACAGTGATCCATTGTCTTAGGCTAGGGCACAGGAGCCAAAGCCGAGTGCCGCGTGCGCCACCGTGAGGGATTTCCGTCGTGGACGGGTCCCTCTGTTGCGCCGGGTCAGGATCAAAGGATGCGCACATGCGAACCCTTGTACTGAATGCAGGATTTGAACCGCTGGCGGTCATCACCTTCCGCCGGGCACTTCTCCTTGTCCTCACCGGAAAGGCCACCGTCCTTGCCGATGACGACCGGGACCCGGTCGTCGGGGTCAACCAGGTGGTGCCCAGGCCCACGGTGATCCTGCTGAACCGCTACATCCGCCTGCCATACCGCTCCGTCGTCAATGTCTCGCGCCGCGGGGTGCTGCGCCGCGACGGGCACCGCTGCGCGTACTGCGGACGAAGCGCCAACACGATCGACCACATCGTGCCGCGGAGCCGCGGCGGCGAGGATTCATGGGAGAATTTAGTAGCGGCATGCCAAGGCTGCAATAGCGCCAAGGGAGACCGGACGCTGGCACAGCTGGGCTGGAAGCTGCGGTTTGCCCCGAGCCGACCGCGAGGCGCCCAATGGTTCATCACCGAACTGGAACGCCCCGCAGAGGCTTGGAGTCCCTTTTTACGGAGTGCAGCATGAAATTCGATGCGATCATCGTGGCCGGTGGCCGTGGGTCCCGGCTCGGCGGGGTCAGCAAGCCCCTTCTTGAACACCGCGGCGAGACGTTGCTGGAGCATTCGCTCAACGCCGTCCGTGACGCCCAGGCCATCGCCGTGGTCGGCGCCCACGCCCTGGCCGAAGCCGTCACCCGGTACATGGACGGTGCCCCGGACCACCAGCGCGTGGTCATCACCCGCGAATATCCAACCTTTGCGGGCCCCGCCGCGGCGGTCGCCGCCGGTCGGGCCGCCCTGGACGACGGACCCGACGACGAAAGCGCGCAGCGCGAAAACGAGGCTTCCGAGCTGACCATCGTGCTGGCCTCGGACCTCTTGGATCCGGGCCCGGTGGTCGCGGCACTGCTGGCCGCCACCGACAACCCGGTTCAGGGAACCGAGGCATGGGTGCCCCAGGATGTCTCCGGGGTGCTGCAGACGCTCTCCTGCGCCGTCCTCACCTCGTCCCTGCGCGAAGCCATCAGCCGGGCCTCCGAACCCCGCGGAAGTCTCGAGAATGCGTCAATGATGCGTCTGCTTGCTACAGTGCAGATGGAACGGCTGAAGCTTCCCGACGCGGACTTCAGCGACATCGATACGCCCGGGGATGCCGGGCGGCACGGGATAGCGGTGGCCAACGGCCACTGACAAGGAGAATGCACCATGCCGGAAGCCCAGCTCGATCAATGGGTCAGGGAACTCCTGGCGGCGTATGAACTCAACGACACCGAAATCGACATCGACCAGGTGCTCTCGCTGGCCGGCGTTGCCGCGCACACCATCGTCCGCCCCGCCGCCCCGCTGACCACCTACGTGGCCGGCTATGTGGCAGGCCTCGCCGTGGGCAGCGGCCGGGCCGGCATGAAACCGGCGATGGAGTCGGCCGACTCGCTGGCACGCACCGTGCTGGCCGCACGCCCCGCCTCCACCGACGACGCCTGAGCAGCGCCGCGTTGAAAGACCACTCCTGGGACGGCGCCCGCACCGAGGCCCACCGGCTGGGCACCCGGATCGCCGCCGCGCCCCAAACGGTTCCCCTGCACCTTGCCGCAGGACGGATCCTCGCCGCCGACGTGGTGACCGCCTACCCGATGCCGCATTGCGCGACCTCCGCCATGGACGGATACGCGGTCAACGGCACCGGGCCCTGGCAACTGCTCAGGGCGCTGGCCGGCAACCCGGGCGCGGGCGAAAACCTGGTGCTTGCCTCCTCGGAAGCCACCGCGGTGGTCACCGGGTCGCTGGTTCCCGAGGGCACCACCGCCATCCTGCGCGTCGAGCACTCCCGGCTGGAGGGCGGGTTGCTCCACGGCGACCGCCAACTGCGCCCCGGGGCCGACATCCGGCCCGCCGGAACCGAAGCCGCCAAGGGCGAGCTGCTGGCCCGCGCCGGAACCCCGCTGAGGGCAGGGGTGATCGCCGCGGCGGCGGTCTCCGGCCACGACGAACTCCTGGTGGCGGCAACCCCCTCGGTGCACCTGGTGTTCACGGGCGACGAAGTCATCGCCGTGGGGCACCCGGCCCCCGGACAGGTCCGCGACGGCTTCTCCCCGGTGCTGCCGCAGGTCGTGGCCGCGCTGGGCGGCACGGTCGGCAGCGCGGTGCGCATCGGGGACAGCCTCGAAGCCACGGTGGCGGCGATCGACTCGGCGCCGGCCCGGGCGGCGAACATCATCGTCACCACCGGCGGCACCGGGTTCTCCGATCGGGACTTCGTGCGCGCCGCGGTTCGCGAAGTGGGCGGAACGGAAGTGGTCCCCTCCATCGCCATGCGCCCCGGTCACCCCTCGATGCTTTCGACACTGCCCGGAAACCGGCTGTTGGTTGCCCTGCCCGGAAACCCGCTGGCCGCGCTCATGGCCGTCGCCACGCTGCTGGACCCGCTGCTGCGCGGGGCCACCGGGCGCGAAACGGCCAGGCTGCGCAACGCGACCTGCGCCGCGGACTTCGCCCCGCTGCCCGGGCGCACCCGCCTGGTCCCGGCCCGCTGGGTCCCCGGAGCCGCCGGCCCCGACGCCCTGGCCCCGGCCGAGCATGTCTCCCCGGCCATGCTGCGCGGGCTGGCCGCAGCCGATGCGATCCTGGTGGTCGGGCCGGACGGGGCGATTGCCGGTGCACCGGCTTCCTACCTTCGGTTACCGTGGTAGCCGGTCGTGAAAACACGTAAGACCAACAGCCAAGGCCGGAAGGGCAAGAGAAGGACATGGGACGGAAGATAGTCCGCAGGCGCATCACCAGGGCAAGCCTGGACGGGGCCCGGATAACCCGCGAGGAAAAGCTGGCCGTCGAGGAACCGCTGGAAATACGCTTCAACGGCACCTCCTTCACCACCTCCATGCGCACCCCGGGCGACGACTTCGACCTGGTTGCAGGGTTCCTGCTGGCCGAGGGCCTCATCAGCCGCACCGAACACCTGGTGTCCATGCGCTACTGCGCCGGCACCGACGAGGACGGCAACCAAACCTTCAACGTCATCGACGTGCAGCTCGGTTTCGGGGCCCGGGCCCCGGATACGTCCGCCGCACGGAACGTGGTGACATCCTCGGCCTGCGGGATCTGCGGAACCAACTCCATCGACGAGGTCACCAAGAAATCCTCCTACCCGCTGGATCCGGCCCGCGGCCACCTGCCGGTCCAGACGCTGTTGAATATGCCCGACACCCTGCGTGACGCACAGGAACTGTTCTCCGCCACCGGGGGAGTGCACGCCGCGGGCCTGTTCACCACAGCCGGGGAACTGCTGGTGCTGCGCGAGGACGTCGGGCGGCACAACGCCGTGGACAAGGTCGTCGGGGCCGCGCTGCGCGAGCATAGGTTACCGCTTCATGACTGTGTCCTGCAGGTCTCCGGGCGGGCCTCTTTCGAACTGGTGCAGAAGGCCGCGATGGCCGGGATCCCGGTGCTGTCGGCTGTCAGTGCCCCGTCTTCGCTGGCAGTGGAATTGGCCGATGAAACCGGGTTGACGCTTGCGGCATTCTCCCGGGGTAGTACGGTAAACATATATACGCATGCCGACAGGGTTGGATCCGGTTCCTAGGAACCAGCGAGCACCGGGTTTCCCCTTCAGCGCACGCGAGCGGCCACGGTCCGCGAAACCGTTGTTGAACGTGGAGGATACATGCATCGGCCAGCCCCAACGCAGGACATCAATGAAGACGACCTGGTAGTCACCGAGCCCAAACGCAGTGCGGCCGGGGTCGAGGCAGTGATGGTCTCGATGAAACGCGGTTTCGCCGAGGCCGGCGTGAGCCGGACCCTGCGTTCGATGCTGCGCATCAACCAGCGCGGCGGCTTCGACTGTCCGGGCTGTGCGTGGCCCGAGTCCATCACCGGGGCCCGCAAGCCGGCCGAGTTCTGCGAGAACGGCGCCAAGGCCATTGCCGAGGAAGCCAGCGCCCGCACCGTGACCCCCGAATGGTGGGCCAAGCACCCCATCAACGTGCTGCGCGAGAAGACCGAGTACTGGCTCGGCTCCCAGGGCCGCATCACCGAGCCCATGATCATCCGCGAGGGCGAAAGCCACTACACCCCGATCACCTGGGCCCAGGCCTTCGCGACCATCGGCGAGCACGTCAAGGCGACCACCCCGGAACGGTGCGTTTTCTACACCTCCGGACGCACGGCCAACGAGACCGCGTTCATGTACCAGTTGATGGCCCGGTCCCTGGGCACCAACAACCTGCCCGACTGCTCGAACATGTGCCACGAATCCTCGGGCTCCGCGCTGAACCCCACCATCGGCATCGGCAAGGGCACCGTCTCGCTGGAGGACTTCGAGCACGCCGAACTGATCTTCGTCATCGGCCAGAACCCCGGAACCAACCACCCCCGGATGCTCTCGGCCCTGGCCGAAGCGCGCAAGCGCGGGGCGCACATCGTCGCGGTGAACCCGCTGCCGGAGGCCGGCTTCTTCGGGTTCAAGGACCCGCAGGCCGTGCGGGGCATGCTCGGCAAGTCCGACGACATCAGCGACCACTTCCTGCAGATCAAGGTCGGCGGGGACCTGGCGCTCTTCCAGGCCTTCGGCCACCTGCTCTTCGAGGCCGAGGCCAGGAACCCCGGCACCGTGATAGATGCGGCATTCATCGACTCGGTGACCGACGGCTTTGACGCCTACAAGGAAGCCCGCGCCACCCTGGATTGGGAAGCCACCGAGGAAGCCACGGGGCTGACCCGCACCGAAATCACCACGGTGGCCAACCTGTTGGTCAAGTCCAAGGCCTCCATCTTCTGCTGGGCGCTGGGACTGACCCAGCAGCCGCACTCGGTGCCGACGCTGAAGGAAATCATCAACCTGCTGCTGCTGCAGGGCAACTTCGGCAAGCCCGGCGCCGGTGCCTGCCCGGTGCGCGGGCACTCCAACGTCCAGGGCGACCGGACCATGGGTATCTGGGAGAAGCCCGGCGAGGGGCTGCTGGCGGCCCTGGATGAGGAGTTCAAGATCAACTCCCCGCGGGCCCACGGATTCGACTCCACCGAGGCGCTGGTGGCCTTCGAAAATGACACCGTCGACGTGTTCGTCTCCATGGGCGGGAACTTCGCCCTGGCGAACTCGGAGACCGAAGCCCTGGAGGCCGGCATGCAGCGGGCCAAGCTGACCGTGCACATCTCCACCAAGCCCAACCGCTCCCACGTGGTGCACGGGCAGACCTCGCTGATCCTGCCCACCCTGGGACGCACCGACCGCGACGACAAGCACCCCGGCGGACCGCAGTTCCTCTCCGTGGAAGACTCCATGTCCGTCATCCACTCCACCCAGGGCCGGCTCAAGCCGGTCTCCGAGCACCTGCTGGCCGAGCCGGTCATCGTCGCGCGGATGGCCACCGCCATCCTGGGCGAGGACCACGTGGTGGACTGGAAGGCCATGGCCGACGACTACGACGTCATCCGCGACCACATCTCCCGGGTGCTGCCGGGCTTCGAGGACTTCAACCGCCGGGTCCGCGGGCGCAACGGCTTCGTGCTGCCCAACCCGCCGCGCGACACCCGTTCCTTCGCCACCGACATCGGCAAGGGCAGGTTCACGGTCTCGCCCTTCGAGGCGCTTTCGGCCCCGGAGGGGCACCTGATCCTGCAGACCATGCGGTCCCACGACCAGTACAACACCACGTTCTACGGGCTCGATGACAGGTACCGCGGCATCAAGAACGGGCGCCGGGTCATCCTGATCAACCCGGAGGACCTGGCCGAGCTGGGCCTTGAAGACAAGGCGCTGGTCGATGTGATCTCCACCTTCGGCGGGACCGAGCGCCGCGCCAACCGCTTCCGGCTGGTTTCCTACCCGACGGCCAAGGGCTGCGCCGCGGCCTACTTCCCGGAAGCGAACGCGCTGGTGCACCGGGACCTGGTGGCCCGAGAGTCCAACACCCCGGGCTTCAAGGCCATCATGGTGCGCTTTGTGCCGCATACCCGCGAGGCCGCGCGGATGTTCGACGAGGACGCCGTAGCGGTCGGCTGAGCCGGCGCCGGCGGGCAGGGGGCCGCACCGGCAATCCCATTCATTGGGCATGTCGGCCCCATGCCGGCCCGGTGATGGCTAGGCTGGGCGGTTGATCGATCCGTCCAGCCCAAAGATCCAAAGGTACCGCCATGTCCACCAGGTTTTCCCCGCGCACGATCATGGTTGCCGGCGTCCTGCTGGCCGTGCTGGCGGGCCACGCAATGCCCCTGCAGGCCCGCATCAACGGGGAAATGGGGATTCGGCTCCAGGACGCGGTCGCGGCCGCGCTGGTGAGCATGGTGGTGGCCCTGGTGGTCATCCTCGCCGTCACCGCCGGTACCCCCGGCGGGCGCCGGGGCCTGGACCGCCTGCGCACCGAAACCCGCGCCGGAACCATCGGCTGGTGGAACTACCTGGCCGGGATCATGGGCGCGGTCTTCGTGGTGGTGATGGCGGCCACCGCTCCAATCATCGGGTTGGCCATCTACACCGTGGTCGTGGTCGCGGGCCAGACGGTGTCCGGATTGATGGTCGACCGCCTCGGCCTGGGCCCCGGAGGACGGCGGCGGATCACGCCTGCCCGGGGACTCGGGGTGCTGCTGGCCATCGCCGGGGTGCTGGTGGCCGTGTCCCCGCGGTTGTCCGGGCTGGCCGACCCCGCTGCCCTGGTGGTGCCCATCCTGGCGGTGTTTGCCTCGGGCATCATCATGAGCCTCCAGCACGGTTTCAACGGGACCGTGGCCGCGCGTGCGGGTTCCCCGCTGCCCGGAACCCTGGTGAACTACATCCTCGGGGCGGCCGTCCTGCTGGCGGTATGGCTGGTGAAGCTGGCCCTCGGCGGCCACGTCCCGGTGCTGCCCCGCGAACCGTGGCTGTATGTGGCCGGGGCGCTGGGGACCGGAAACCTGATCCTTTCGGCGATCCTGACTCGGCATATCGGGATCCTGGTCACCGGGCTGGGCATGATTGCCGGCCAGCTGATCGGTGCGTTGCTGCTTGACCTGCTGCTGCCCGCCGAGGGCACAGCCATCTACGTGCAGACGGTCGTGGGGATCGCGATCGTGTTGGCCGCCATGTTCCTGGCCGCCCTGGGCCCGGGCCGGCCGCGGGTCGGCCGGGGTGCCGGTGGCGAACAGGGGAAGAAAAACGAGGCAGAATCGGTTGGAACCACAGTCGGCGGTTCGCCTGCCGACTAGTATCGGCCAGTGGCATGCATCCGGGATCCCCGCTGCGTGCTTTATGGCCCCGTCTGCATGAAAAGAGCACCACATGAGCATGGAAAACGCGGCCTGGCATTCGCTGTGGCGGATGTCCGGAGACAAGGGCAAGGCCTACGCGGATACGACCCCGCGACGGGTGCTGTCCTTTGCGGCGAGCTACAAGAACAGGTTGCTGGTCTTCGTGCTCTTCTCGGTGTTCTCCGCGGTGCTGGCGGTGATCACCCCGGTGCTGGCCGGGCGCGTGGTCGATGCCATCGTGGCCCAGACCGGGGTCCAGGTGGTGCTGAAGCTTGCCGGGATCATCGCGATCGTGGCCGTCGCCGATGCCGTCGTCTCGCTGGTGGTGCGCTGGTATTCCTCGCGCCTGGGCGAGGGAATCATCTTCGATCTGCGCACCGCGGTCTTTGACCACGTGCAGAAGATGCCCGTGGCCTTCTTCACCCGCACCCGCACCGGCGCGCTGGTCAGCCGGCTGAACAACGACGTGATCGGCGCCCAGTCCGCCTTCGCCGGCACGCTCTCGGGACTGGTGTCCAACACCGTGGCCCTGCTGCTGACCGCCGGGGTCATGTTCTCCACCTCCTGGCAGGTCACCGCGCTGGCGCTGGTGCTGCTGCCGATCTTCCTGCTCCCGGCCCGGCACTTCGGCAAGTCCATCGCGCTGCTGCGCCGGGAATCGGCCGACCTGAACGCCTCCATGGGCACCCAGATGACCGAGCGCTTCTCCGCCCCCGGCGCCACCTTGATCAAGCTCTTTGGCCGCCCCGCCGAGGAATCGGCGCAATTCGGGCTGCGCGCCGGACGCGTGCGGGACATCGGGGTGAAGATGGCCATGCGCCAGTTCTTCTTCGTCGCGATGCTCACCCTGGTCGCCGCGCTGGCCCTGGCCCTGGTCTACGGGCTCGGCGGGGTCTATGCCATGCGCGGGGAGCTGGCCGCCGGCGACGTGGTGGTCCTGGGCATGCTGCTGACCCGGCTCTATGCCCCGCTGACCGCCCTGGCCAACGCCCGCGTGGAGATCACCAGCGCGCTGGTCAGCTTCGACCGGGTCTTTGAGATCCTCGACCTCGAGCCGCTGATCCACGATGCACCCGATGCCCGGGTGCTGGATGCCGGACCGGTGTCGGTGAAGTTCACCAACGTCTCCTTCGCCTACCCCAGCGCCGAGAAGGTGTCCCTCGCCTCGCTGGAGGACGTCTCGGTGCTCGACACGCGGGGAGGGGAAACGGTGCTGCACGGCATCGACTTCGAAATCCCCGCAGGGTCCACGGTGGCCCTGGTCGGTTCCTCGGGCGCCGGCAAGTCCACCATCGCTTCGCTGCTGGCGCGGCTGTACGACGTGGATTCGGGCAGCGTGCAACTGGCCGGCGTCGACATCCGCAAGCTCAAGCTCGACTCGCTGCGCTCCACGGTCTCGATGGTCACCCAGGACGGGCACCTCTTCCATGAGACCATCGGCTCGAACCTGCGCCTGGCAAAGCCCGAGGCCAGCGACGCGGAGATCTGGCAGGCCTTGGAAAGGGCACGCCTGGAACCGACCATCTCGGCGCTGCCCGACGGGCTGGACACCGTGGTGGGGGAGCGCGGCTACCGGCTCTCGGGCGGGGAACGCCAGCGCATGACCATCGCCCGGCTGCTGCTGGCCGCCCCGCAGGTGGTCATCCTGGACGAGGCCACCGCGGCGCTGGACTCCGCCAACGAGGCCGCCGTGCAGGCGGCCCTGGCCGAGGCCCTGGAGAACCGCACCGCGCTGGTGATCGCCCACCGGCTCTCCACCATCCGCTCGGCGGATTTGATCCTGGTCATCGAGGACGGGCGGGTCGCCGAGCGCGGCACCCACGCCGAGCTCATGGCCGTGCGCGGGCGCTACGCCGAGCTGCACGACACCCAGTTCGCGCAGTGATCCCCGGGCTCAGCGGCCCAGCAAGCCCGGCAGCACCTTGTCCCGCAGCAGCGGGGTGATATCGCCGCGGGTGAGTGCCGCCGCCGGGTCGATCCAGAGCATCTGTTCGATTTCGGCCTGGATCCTGGGCGTGTCGGAAGTGCATGCCCCGAAGAGGTGCGCATGGATATCCGTGTCGGCCTCGTTGGCCGCCGGGCCCTTCCACAGGCCCATGGATTCGACCTGGCCAGGGGCGAAGGCCAGCCCCAGTTCCTCCTGGACTTCGCGCAATACCGCGGCCATCGGGCTTTCGCCGGGTTCGAGCTTGCCACCAGGCTGCATGAACATCACGGTGCCCTGCTTACGCACCAAGAGGATGCGTCCGGAGGGGTCGAGCAATTGCAGGGCGGCGATGGTGAGAATCTTTGGCACAACTTGAGCTTAACAACCATTCAAAGCACAGGTGGGGGTGATAACGTGCTTGGTGGACAAGCCTCGTCGCGCGTTTTTCCATTTAACGGTGGATACTGGAGTCAAATCGGCCAGGCGCCACGTCCGACGAACCGGCCTAGTCATTGGGGACTAACGGTTCGGGCAAGGCCAGCGGGGGATCAAATGTGGATCTACAAATGGAGAATTGATGCAGCGGGGCACCAACTTAGGTCGACTCGGGGATTTTAATCAGGCGGTCATCTTTGAATCGATCCGCCGTGCAGCCGACGGGGTCAGTCGTGTAGAGCTTGCCGGTTCCACCGGGCTTTCCCCGCAAACCATCTCAAACGTCGTGCGCCGTCTTCTGGACGAGGGGCTCGTCCGCGAGGACCGCACGATTGTTTCCGGTCCGGGCAAACCCCGAACCGTTCTGGAACTCGAAGCCAACCGCATGGTGGCCGTGGGCATCCACCTCGACCCGGGTGTCATCACCGTGGCCATGCTGAACCTCCGCGGCGAAATCATGCACTCGCGTCGCCTGGACATCCCTGCCGTCGAGGTCCCCGAGAAAACCATCGAGACCATGGCACAGACCGTGGACGAGATCATTTCCGAATCCGGCGTGCCGCGCAGCAACGTGCTTGGCGTGGGCGTGGTGGTCCCCGGTCCGCTGGATCCCGTGCGCGGGGTCATGATCGACCCGCCGTTGCTCGACGGCTGGAAAGACGTCGACATGGTCGAACCGCTGCACCGGATGCTCAAGCTCGACGTGGTCATCGAAAAAGACACCATTGCCGCTTCCATCGCCGAGCAGTGGAAGGGCAACGACGCCGAACGCGACAACTTCGTCACGATGTATGTGGGTGCCGGAATCGGCGCCGGCATGGTCCTAAACGGGGAAATCCACCGCGGCATCAGCAACAACGCCGGCGAGATCGGGCACTACTCCACCGGTGTCATTTCCCAGGAATGCGAGATCTGCAGCCGCAACGACTGCCTGCACGCCTCCTTGTCGTTCAACCTGATCGCGCAGCGTGCCCGCGCCCGAGGGCTGGGCCTCACGGTGCCCGACGACGGCACCGCGGAACAGCGTGCGGCAGGCATGAACGAAATCGTGGCGCTGGCGAAGTCCGGCAATGAAATCGCCGTGGAACTGATCCGCGAATGCATGGGACACGTCGGCCAGGTCGCCGGACAGCTGTGCAACACCCTGGACGTAGGCCTGGTGGTCCTTGCCGGGCCATTGTGGTCAGAGGTCGGCCAGTGGTGCCTGGAAGACGTGCGGGCAATCATCAACGAACGCTTCAGCTCCAAGAACGTCCATGCCGTCGAGGTCCGATCCTCGACCTTGGGCCATGAAGTGGGGGCGATTGGCGGTGCCTGCGTCGTCATGGACGAAAGCCTCTCGCCCAAGGCCGCGGCACTATTGTTGCGCTAAACGGTCATATATTGCGTCGATGGGTCGTCGAATGTGACTATCTGACGACCCAATGTCTTACTACTTGTGGGTCGGTTGACAATCTATCTCTAATGGATTTAGATGACCGGTAAGAGTTGGTTGCATCCGAGCTGCCCACCGTTGTTTGTGTGACAGTCTTGATTTTCCGCAAAGCCAACGCGTGGGGGAACGGCAGGTCGGCTGCTGGGGACCCGGCTCTTAACGCCGTCGACCGGTGCCGTGGGATGTAATGGGAGTTATCCCACGGTTTCACCGGTCGGCGGCACCTTTTTCTTAACGCCGGATTGTGTGGCACGGCCCGAAACCACACGGGGCGATGGATGCCATGACGAGCACGGACTGCATGTGCCTGACCGAGAAAACCGGGCATCGGCGGGGCCGGCAGGCACTTGCCACTTGTTCAACCTGCGGTGGGGCCCAGGTATCCGGGCACACCCGAAACAGGGCCAACGGCAAGAGCGCAACCTGCAGGTTTGCAGGTTGCGCTCTTGTTTGGTGCCCCTGACCGGAATTGAACCGATGGCCTACTCTTTAGGAGAGAGTCGCTCTATCCAACTGAGCTACAGGGGCGCGTTTCGCCAAAAAACGATCCGGGTCAATCCTAACGGTATTTGGCGAAGCTTGGTCAATGTGGCGCAGCGCGCCGTCTGGCGGCCGCAAACTTCCAGGCGCTAGAGCAGACCCTTCTTGGACAATTCCCACTTTTCGCGGAACGTGCGCACAAACGAGGCGATGAGCACCCCGAAGAGGATTGCCGCGGTGGCAAAGAGCAGGATCCAGCGGGTGGTGGTCAGCGTGGAGGCCAGGGACACCGCGGCCGGGTCCAGTGCACCGGTGAACAAGGCATCGATGGCACGGTTCTCCCACAGGTCGACGACCGCGAAGAGCATGGGCACCGCCCACAGGAGCCAGCGGCCCATGCCGCGGGAGGTGTTGATGTTCACGGCCAGCATGGTGACCAGCGCCAGGAAGAGCGGGAAGAGCAGGCCAGCGGTCTTGTGCACGTAGTTCAACTGTCCGACGGCGTCCGCATCCATGGCCTGGCGCAACGCCTCGATGTGCCCGGCGGAGTAGCCGCCGATCATCTGGTCCGGCATGGCCAACCCGTTGGACAGATCCGTCATCTGGTTAAGCACGAGCAGGTGGTAGTACCAAAAGAGGAAGAGCACCACGACGAACCCGGCGACCAGGATCAGGCTCCCGTTGCTGGCAGCCTTCTCCGGGGAGCGCTGCGTCGAGGGGTTGGGAGCCGGTGCCGCCGGGGCGGGACGGTTGTACTGCTTCTTTTTCTTCTGTGACTTGACCATGACCCCAATTATGCCGCCAAATGATCGGGGCCAGGCCAACGGGTGGGCGCACCGCCGTAGACTGGGGCCATCATGGATTTTCTTTTCGATGACTTCGTCGCGCCCGCCCAAGCCCCTCCCCTCCCAGATGCCCAGGCGCTGCTTGCCGGGCTGAACCCCCAGCAGGAGCAAGCCGTCAAGCACGCCGGGTCCCCACTGCTGATCGTTGCCGGTGCCGGCTCCGGCAAGACGCGCGTGCTCTCGCACCGCATGGCCTACCTGCTGGCCACCGGAAGGGCGCGTCCGCACGAGATCCTGGCCATCACCTTCACCAACAAGGCCGCCGCCGAGATGCGTGAACGCATTTCCGCTCTGGTGGGCGAGGACGTGGCGAAGAAGATGTGGGTGTCCACCTTCCACTCCTCGTGCGTGCGGATCCTGCGCCGCGAGGCGGCCTCGGTGGGACTGAAGTCCAGCTTCTCCATCTACGACTCCGCCGACTCCCTGCGCCTGATCACGCTGGTGTCCAAGGGCCTGGAACTGGACCCCAAGAGGTTCACGCCCAAGTCCATGGCGCACAAGATCTCCGCGCTGAAGAACGAACTCATCGACGACGAGCAATATGCGGCTACCGTTGCCTCCAACGACCCGTTCGCCGCGGCGGTTTCGCAGGTCTACCGGGGCTACACCGAACGGCTTCGCGCGGCCAACGCCCTGGACTTCGATGACCTCATTGCCCACGTGGTCAACATCTTCCGTGCCTTCCCGGCGGTGGCGGACAACTACCGCCGGCGCTTCCGCCACGTCATGGTCGACGAGTATCAGGACACCAACCACGCCCAGTACGCCCTGGTGCGCGAGCTGACCGGGCCCGACGGCCCGACCCCGGGCGGGGAACTGACCGTGGTGGGCGACTCCGACCAGTCGATCTACGCCTTCCGCGGGGCCGACATCCGCAACATCGTCGAGTTCGCCAAGGACTACCCGGATGCTGTGACCATCAAGCTCGAGCAGAACTACCGCTCCACCCAGACCATCCTTTCGGCCGCCAACGACGTCATCAAGCGCAACCCGGACCGGCCCGAGAAGCGGCTGTGGACCGCCGAGGGCGACGGCGAGAAGATCATCGGCTACGTGGGGGAGTCGGAGTCGGACGAGGCCCGCTGGATCGCCGAGGAGATCCTGCGCCTGAACGACGAGGAGTCCATCCGTCCCGGCGACGTTGCCATCTTCTACCGCACCAACGCGCAGTCCCGTTCCCTCGAGGAGCAGTTGATCCGCGTGGACTTGAAGTACAAGGTCATTGGCGGAACCCGCTTCTACGACCGCAAGGAAGTCAAGGACGCCCTGGCCTACCTGCGGGTGCTGGTGAACCCGGAGGACGACATCAACGTGCGCCGGATCCTCAACGAGCCCAAGCGCGGCATCGGGGACCGGGCCGAATACTCGGTGGCCGCGCTGGCCGAACGTGAGCGGATCTCCTTCATGGAGGCGCTGCGCCGGGCCGAGGACGCACCCGGGCTGGGAACCCGCGGCCAGAACATGGTCGGAGCGTTCGTGAAGATCATGGACGACCTGGCCGTGGTCGCCGACGGATCCGGCCCGGCCGAGGCGCTCGAGGCGGTGCTGGAGCAGACCGGCTACCTGGAGATGCTGCGTTCCTCCAGCGACCCCCAGGACGAGTCCCGCGTGGAGAACCTTGCCGAGCTGGTGGCGGTGGTCCGGGACTTCATGAAGGAGAACCCCGAAGGCACGCTCACCGACTTCCTCGAGCGCGTGGCGCTGGTGGCGGACGCCGACTCCATCCCCGACGCGCCCTCCGACGCGGAGGGCGTGGACATGGCCCACCGTGAGGGAATGGTCACGTTGATGACGCTGCACACGGCCAAGGGCCTGGAATTCCCCGTGGTCTTCCTCACCGGCATGGAGCACGGCATCTTCCCGCACCAACGGTCCCTGACCGATGAAAAGGAGCTGGCCGAGGAACGCCGGCTGGCCTACGTGGGGCTCACCCGGGCCCGCCAGCGCCTGTACCTGACCCGCGCCGAGTACCGCAGCCTGTGGGGCCAGGCGCAGTACAACCCCGCCAGCCAGTTCCTCGAGGAAATCCCGGAAGCCCTGGTCGAGTGGAAGCGCGAGGGCACCAAGCGTTCCAGCTTCGAGTCCTTTGGCGGGAGCAGCAACTTCGCCACCAGCCGCTACGAGTCGGGCTCCTACTGGGGTGCGGGCGCCGGATCCGGTGGCGGGGGAAGGCTCTCCGGCGCCCCGGAAATCCACACGCTGAGCACCGCGCCCACGGCGCGGGCCAAGGGCCGGGTCCAGCCGAACAAGGAAATCATTTCCCTGTCGGTGGGGGACAAGGTCAGCCATGGCACCTTCGGCGAGGGCGTGGTCCTGGCCCTGGAAGGTGCCGGGGACAAGACCGTGGCCAAGGTGAAGTTCGCGGACGCGGAGAAACGGCTATTGCTGCGCTATGCCCCGTTGGCCAAGCTTGACTAGCTACGTTGCCAAGCGCGAGGATACCCCCGAAAACGCCATGTTTGCGGGGCCTGTGGCGGGTGTCACGGCGCATTGGGCTCTACCGTTTGTAGAACTGTGCCATTGGGCGCCAAGGCGCTAGGCTGTGGGATGGAGCCCGCCCTGTTTCCAGGATGGACTCTCCCCCTCAAAGCATGGATCCGTGTATATGGAGCCGTGTCTTGAGTCAGCATAGACTTCGACAAGAAGGACACAAGCCCGTGGACCTGTATGAATACCAGGCGCGCGATATGTTCGAGTCGCACGGTGTACCCGTGCTGGCCGGCATCGTTGCCTACACACCTGAAGAAGCCAAGGCCGCTGCCGAGAAAATCGGTGGCGTCGTGGTCGTTAAAGCCCAGGTAAAGGTCGGAGGCCGCGGCAAGGCCGGTGGCGTGAAGGTCGCAAAGACCGCCGACGAGGCGTTCAAGTACGCATCCGACATTCTCGGCATGGACATCAAGGGCCACACCGTGAACAAGGTCATGATCGCCCAGGGCGCCGACATCGCCGAGGAGTTCTACTTCTCCGTGCTGCTGGATCGCGCGAACCGCAACTACCTGGCCATGTGCTCGGTTGAAGGCGGCATGGAAATCGAGGAACTCGCCGTTGAGCGTCCCGAGGCCCTGGCCCGCATCGCCGTTGACCCGGCCGTAGGCATCGACCAGGCCAAGGCCGACGAGATCGTTGCCGCAGCAGGCTTCGCGCCGGAGCTGACCGAAAAGGTCGCCGCGGCAATCCTGAAGCTGTGGGACGTCTTCAAGAAGGAAGACGCAACCCTGGTCGAGGTCAACCCGCTGGTTCGCACCGGCGCCGGCGACATCGTTGCACTGGACGGCAAGGTCTCCATCGACGAGAACGCCGAATTCCGCAACCCGCACCACGTCGAGCTCGAGGACAAGGACGCAGCGGATCCGCTCGAGGCCAAGGCCAAGGCGATGGACCTGAACTACGTCAAGCTGGACGGCGAAGTGGGCATCATCGGCAACGGTGCAGGCCTGGTCATGTCGACCCTGGACGTCGTCGCCTACGCCGGCGAAAACCACGGCAACGTGAAGCCCGCCAACTTCCTGGACATCGGCGGCGGAGCCTCCGCCGAGGTCATGGCCGCAGGCCTTGACGTCATCCTGAACGACGAGCAGGTCAAGTCGGTCTTCGTGAACGTCTTCGGTGGCATCACCGCGTGTGACGCCGTTGCCAAGGGCATCGTCGGTGCACTGGCCGAGCTCGGTTCCGCAGCCAACAAGCCGCTGGTCGTGCGCCTGGACGGCAACAACGTCGAAGAGGGCCGCCGCATTCTTGCCGAGGCCAACCACCCGTTGGTCACCCTGGCAGCAACCATGGACGAGGGCGCCGACAAGGCCGCCGAGCTCGCCAACGCAGCGAAGTAAGTAGGGATACGCGAACATGAGCATTTACCTTAACAAGGATTCCAAGGTCATCGTTCAGGGCATCACCGGTGGCGAGGGTACCAAGCACACCGCCCTGATGCTGAAGGCCGGCACCAACATCGTCGGTGGCGTCAATGCCCGCAAGGCCGGCACCACCGTGCTGCACGGCGACAAGGAAATCAAGGTCTTCGGCGCAGTGGCGGAAGCCATGGCCGAAACCGGTGCAGACGTTTCCATCGTCTTCGTGCCGCCTGCCTTCACCAAGGATGCAGTCGTCGAGGCCATCGAGGCAGGCATCGGCCTGGTCGTTGTCATCACCGAGGGCGTTCCGGTACAGGACTCGGCCGAGTTCTGGGCCCTGGCCCAGTCCAAGGTCGACGCCGACGGCAACCAGGTCACCCGCATCATCGGCCCGAACTGCCCCGGCATCATCACCCCGGGCGAGGCACTGGTCGGTATCACGCCGAACAACATCACCCAGAAGGGCCCGATCGGCTTGGTCTCCAAGTCCGGCACCCTGACCTACCAGATGATGTACGAACTGCGCGACCTGGGCTTCTCCACCGCCATCGGCATCGGCGGCGACCCGGTCATCGGAACCACCCACATCGACGCCCTGGCTGCGTTCGAGGCGGACCCGGAGACCAAGGCCATCGTCATGATCGGCGAAATCGGCGGCGACGCCGAAGAGCGTGCCGCCGAGTACATCAAGGCCAACGTCACCAAGCCGGTCGTCGGCTACGTGGCAGGCTTCACCGCACCCGAGGGCAAGACCATGGGCCACGCCGGCGCCATCGTCTCGGGCTCGGCCGGTACTGCACAGGCCAAGCAGGAAGCCCTTGAGGCTGCCGGCGTGAAGGTCGGCAAGACCCCGTCGGAAACCGCAACGCTGCTGCGCGAAGTTTACGCCGCCCTCTAATTCCATAGAGTGCACCAAAGCGGTGGCGGTCATCTTGTTACTCACGTAGCGAGGTGGCCGCCACCGGTCGTTTAAGCGCTCGTGGTCTCTCCCAGCTCAGGCCCGAAGGCGGAAGAACGAGTCCCCGACCAGCTCGTGGGCCCCGGGAACCAGCACCACCAGGAGCTCGGGGTTGAACTGCACCTCGACTGGACCGCGGCCCGCCAAGGCCGCCGAGAGCTTGTGCGGGGCGAGCGCCTCGAGCACCCACTCGTCGGGCCCGGAGCCCACGTGCAGCAGGCTGGTGTCTTTGTCGAGGTCGAGCCACGCGGTGATCCAGTCGCCGGCAAAGCGCGGCAGGGGATTGGCGGGCGAAGCTGTGGCCAGGCTGGGGCTGTACAAGATGCACACGTCCTTGATATTCGTTGTCCTTGCCCCTGCGCGCGGGATGCGCGAAAGGGCCGCTTCGTCATCCGAACCACCCACCGTGCAACTATGGGGTTGGTATCTGTTTAGGTCGGAGCCTTGCCTTGCGGCAGCCAGAATTCGTGAAGCTGTTTCAACCATACGTTGAAACGGGGACACATTGCCACCACGGGTCAAGGGGGGCAACACAGGGTCATATGTTTCGGGAGCCCGGCACGTGGAGCGTTTTGCTGCTCCGTGTCCAACGAACGGGCATAGGCTGGAAAACGAAAACACCAAGACCAGCCTGCGGAGGCAACCATGCGCGCCACACTGATCCACGGACCGCGGGACATCCGCGTCGAGGACTGCCCCGATCCCGTCCTGCTCGCCGACACCGACGCCATCGTGAAGGTCGGCGCGGCCTGCGTCTGCGGCTCGGACCTGTGGCCCTACCGCGGGATCAACCCGATCCCGGAGCCCCGGCGCATCGGCCACGAGTTCATCGGAACCGTGACGGCGCTCGGTAGCAAGGTCGCCACCTTGAAGGTCGGCGACTTCGTGGTGGCACCCTGGGCCAATAGCTGCGGCACCTGCCCGCCGTGCCGCAACGGCGTCCAGGTCGCCTGCGAGCACCGGGCGTCCTGGGGCGGGAACGACGAGAACGGGTTGCCGGTGGACGGCGGACAGGGCGAGGCGGTGCGGGTCCCCAACGCCGACGGCACCCTGGTTCCGGTCCCGGGCGTCAGCGAACCGGACGAGGTGCTGTCCAAGTCGCTGCTGGCGCTCTCGGACGTGATGGGCACCGGGCACCACGCCGCGCTCGGGGCCAGGGTGGCACCCGGGCGCAGCGTCGTGGTCGTCGGCGACGGCGCCGTGGGCCTGTGCGGGGTCCTTGCCGCCAAGCGCCTGGGGGCGACGCGCATCATCGCGATGTCCCGGCACGCCGACCGCGCGGCCCTGGCCCGCGAATTCGGGGCCACCGACGTGGTTGCCGAGCGCGGGGCCGAGGCCGCAGTGAAGGTGCGCGAACTGCTCGGGGGAGTGCTGGCGGATTCGGTGCTCGAATGCGTGGGCACCGCCGAGGCCATGGACCAGGCACTGCGCTGCACCAGGCCCGGCGGCTCGCTGGGCTTCGTGGGAGTTCCACACGGCCAGGACGGGCTGCCGATCTCGGTGCTGTTCTCCAAGAACATCTCGGTCGCCGGCGGTGCCGCCAGCACCCGGGCGTACCTGCCCGAGCTGCTCGAGGATGTGCTGGCCGGCCTCATCAACCCCGGCCTGGTCTTCGACACCGTCATGGGCCTGGAGCAGGCGCCCGAGGCCTACCGGGCCATGGACGAGCGACGTGCGATCAAGGTCATGCTCAAGCTGGGCTGATGCCCCCTTCCGACGTGTGGCCCGGCAACCCGTCGGACCACACGTCGGAAGGTTTTTCCCTTAGTCCCGTGCGACGCGCAATTCAAGGGCGACGGGCCTCGGGAATTGTCATCGTGACCATTTTGTGACCTTTGCGGGCGTGCGTTATCGTTGGGCCCGATGCCAGCTTTTACCCAAAACCCCGTCCGAGGATCGTCCTACGCCGCAAGCGACCCCGTCTTCGTCGACCCCTCCGGCAGGCGCCTGCAGCGACTCAAGAAGGCCGGCATGGTGGTCGTGGGCCTGATGGCGCTGTACGTGGCACTCCTCCTGGTCGCCTTCCTGGGCGGCTCCACAACCGCGGCACCGAGGCTGCCCGTTTCAGGGGGGCAGCCAGCGGTCGCGGCCGGGCCCGAAGCCTCGACGAAACCGCGGCCAACACCAACCCCGACCCCGGCATCCGAACGCGCCGAGGAACCACCCGTGGCGGCACCCGATGCGACCGCCGGCACCGAGGCGGCCACAAGCGCCCCTGAGGAAACCGCGCCCACCGCCGCGCCTTCTTCCGCAACCGAATCCGCTGCCCCTTCCAGCTCGGCCGTTCCCCGTGAAACCACGGCCCCCCAAACAGCACCGAGCACCGCTCCCGCGAGTGCCGCGCCGAGCCCCGGCAGCGAGCCGACCGCACCGGGAAGGAGCCAGGACGCACCGGGCCGCAATGCAACAGCCCCCGGACACGGCGGCACCGGCCCGGCCAAGCCCACCCGGGAGCCCCTTCCGTGAGCCGCGGACGCCGGGTGGCCCGCACCGGCGGCATCGCGGCGCACTGGTTACTCATGGTTGTCGTCGTCCTGACACTGGGGCTGTCGCTGGCCATCCAGGGATACATGAACCACCTGGCAGGCATCGGCGATCGCCCCGCGCCCGTGAGCCGCGCCGCCGGGAATGTCCCGGAGGCAGTCCTGGACGGTGGCCCGATCATTGATGCCCGCGGGCAGGATGTCCGCACGGCCGGTCCCTCCGCCCGCACCGTGGCCCTGACCTTCGACGACGGGCCCGACCCGGCCTGGACCCCGAAGATCCTCGATGTCCTGCGGGAGCACGGGGTCCATGCCACCTTCTTCGTCACCGGCACCTCGGCGATCCGGCATCCCGGGCTGCTGCGGCGCATGGCCGCCGAGGGCCACGAGATCGGCATCCAGACCCTCACGCACGCCGACCTCTCCGGGGCCCCCTCGTGGCGGCGCGAGCTCGAGATCCGGGGTGCCCAGAAGGTCGTCGCGGGGATCACCGGCCAATCGCCGTCGCTGCTGCGCCCGCCCCACAGCTCGGGGAACGCGGCCACGACGAACGGACAGTGGTCGGCCATGGAGACGGCAGCGGACGAGGGCTTCCTGACCGTGCTGAGCACACTCAACAGCGCAGACGAGCGCGCCCCCGGCGCCAAGGTGATCACCGGCCAGTTGCTGCTGCACGGGGCCGGGGGCCAGGTGCTCCTGATGCACGACGGCGGGGGGAACCGTTCCCAGACCGTCGAGGCGCTGTCCGCGGCGCTGGGGAAGCAGGACGCGCCCGGCCACCGCTTCACCACGGTCGGCGACTCGATCGGCGTGGACAGCACCCGGCAGGCGTCCGTAGCCGATTCCTTGATCGGGACCGCATTCGTCTTCGGTGTCCGCTTCACCGATGCCGTTGCCACGGCCATCTCCTGGGGCCTGGTCGCGGCCGGGATCGTGACGCTGGCGCGGGCGGTGCTGGTGATGGTGGTCGCCTTCCGGCACAGCCGGGCGGTGCGGCGCAGCCGCGAGGCCGAGCGCGGCCGGGCCTGGTTCACCTCGCCGATGCGCACCGAGGTCCTCGACCCGGTCAGCGTGATCGTCCCGGCCTACAACGAATCGGCCGGCATCGAGGCGGCCGTGCGGTCCATCGCCGCCTCGACCCATCCGGTGCAGGTCATCGTCGTCGACGACGGCTCGAGCGACGGCACCGCCGACATCGTCGAGGCGCTCGGACTGCCCGGCGTCGAGGTCATCCGCAAGGAGAACGGCGGGAAGCCCTCGGCACTGAACGCCGGGATCGCCGCGGCCCGCCACGAGCTGGTGGTGATGGTTGACGGGGACACCGTGTTCGAGCCCGACACCGTCCACGTGCTTATCCAGCGCTTTTCCGATCCGCGGGTCGGCGCCATCTCGGGCAACACCAAGATCGCCAACCGCGGCGGCATCCTCGGTGCGTGGCAGCACATCGAATACGTCGTCGGGTTCAACCTGGACCGGCGCCTGTTCGACGTCGCCGAATGCATGCCCACGGTCCCCGGGGCGATCGGCGCGTTCCGCCGCGAGGCCCTGGCCAGGGTGGGCGGGGTCAGCAGCGACACCCTCGCCGAGGACACCGACCTGACCATGGCCCTGTGCCGCGACGGCTGGCGGGTCGTGTACGAGGACGACGCCCTGGCCTGGACCGAGGCCCCGGCAACCCTCGGGGCCTTGTGGAAGCAGCGCTACCGCTGGTGCTATGGCACGCTGCAGGCCATGTTCAAGCACCGCGGGGCCGTTGCGCAATCGGGTGCTGCCGGGAAGCTGGGGCGCCGGGGGCTTGGCTACCTGCTGCTCTTCCAGGTCCTGCTTCCGCTCTTCGCGCCCGTGGTCGACATCTTTGCCATCTACGGGCTGGTGTTCCTGGATCCCGTCAGGATTGCCGTGCTCTGGGGCACCTTCCTGCTGATCCAGTTCATCATGGCGGCCTACGCGTTCCGGCTCGACCGCGAGCCGCTGCGCGCCCTGTGGACGCTGCCGCTGCAGCAGTTCGTGTACCGGCAGCTGATGTACCTGGTGGTGATCCAGTCGGTGGTCACCGCGCTGGCCGGCGTGCGCCTGCGCTGGCACCGCATGGAACGCTACGGCTCGCTGCGCGCTCCGATGGATTCGAAGGCCCGGACCCCGGCGCCGTAGCCGCCCCGGCGCTGGCCGCTGCGCAGCCCCGGGGCGTATCGTGGTGCCCATGGAGGGCGAAGCCGCGCATCGGGCGGTGGGAAGCGGAATCCGGTTGGCCGAGCTGGTGGGCACGCTGTCGCTGGCGGTGGACCTGGGACTCGGCCAGCCCATGGAGCATGTGGCCCGCTCCGCGCTGTTGGCGACCAGGTTGGGCGAACTGATCGGGCTGGGGCCCGACGACCGCGCCGACCTCTATTACGTGGCGCTGCTCGGCTGGGTGGGATGCATCGCCGACAGCCCGGAGTCTTCGCGCCGCTTCGGCGATGACATCGCCTACCGGGCCGGGGTGTTCGACGTGGACATGGCCCCGCTGCCGTTCCTGGGCTACCTGCTGCGCAGCGCGGGCTCCGGTTCCCCGGCCTCCCGACGGCTGGGTACCCGGGCCACGCTGTTGGCCACCGGAGCCGCCGGCGTTAAGGCCTCGCTGCGGACGCATTGCCTGGTGGCGGCCGAGTTCGCCGGCCGGCTGGGACTGGGCGCGGGAGTTTCCGGCCCGCTGCAACAGGTCTTTGCCCGCTGGGACGGCCGCGGCCTGCCCGCGGGGCTTGGCGGGAACAGGATCGCTGTGGCCACCCGGCTCTGGCAGCTGTGCGACGTGCTGGAGGTGCACCATCGGCGGGGCGGCACCGCAGCCGCACTGGCGGTGGCCGAGGCGCGCCGCGGCACCCAGTGCGACCCGGAGCTGGTGGCCGCCTTCACCCGGGACGCCGAGGAGCTCTTCGCCGCACTTCCCTCCGGATCGGCCTTCGAGACACTGATCGATGCGGAGCCTGGCCTGCACCGCGAAGTCACCGGCGCGGAGCTGGACCCCGTGCTTGGGGTGCTGGCCGATTACGCCGACCTGAAGGCCCCTCAGCTACGCGGGCACAGCCGCGCCGTGGCCCGGCTCGCCCAGGCCGCGGCCCGCCGGCTGGGGCTGGAGGACGAACAGGTCAGGTTGCTGGGGCGCGCCGCCCTGCTGCACGACCTGGGGCGCACGGGGATCCCGAACGCGATCCTGGAAAAGGAAGGGACGCTGGGCCGCGCCGAGGCCGAACGGTTGCGGATGCTGCCGTACTACACCGAACGCATGCTCGCGCGGCCCGCGCCGCTACGCGAGATCGGGCAGCTGGCCGCGCTGGCGCACGAACGGCTCGACGGAACCGGGCACCACCGCGGCCTGAACGCGACGATGATCCCGCTGCCGGGCCGGATCCTGGCGGCGGCCAACGAATACCAGCGCTTGTGCGAACCGCGCCCGGTTCCGCACACCGCCGAGCAGGCAGCCCGCCTGCTGGTGGCCCAGGTGGCCGCCGGCGGGCTGGATGCCGGGGCCGTCGACGCGGTCCTGGCCTGCGCCGGGCAGGCCCCCGAACGCCGGCCCTCCGGGCCCGCGGGTCTCACCGCCCGTGAGGTCCAGGTGCTGGTGCTGCTGGCCCGCGGTGCCTCCAACCGGCAGATCGCCGCACGGCTGGGCATCGCGCCCAAGACTGCAGGGAACCACATCGAACGGATCTATGCGAAGGCCGGTGTCGGCAGCCGCGCGGCAGCAACCCTGTTTGCGATGCGGCACGGGCTGCTGGACCGGCTCCAGGAGTTCGGTGATGGGGTAAACGCCCCATGAAACCCGGGTGCCGGCAATCCTACGGTTGTTGCATGCGGTGAAGGACACCGCGGCAGAACCACAGGAGATGGGCACGATGCCGAAGTTTGTCATCGAACGGACCGTTCCGGGCGCCGGCCGGATGGACGAGGGTCAATTGCAGGAGTTGGCGGCGGGCTCCAACGGCGTGCTGCGGCAGCTGGGCGAGGGCATCCAGTGGGTGCACAGCTACGTGGCCGAGGACCGGCTCTTTTGTGTGTACAACGCCAGGGACAAGGGGCTGATCCGCGAGCACGCCCGCATCGGCGGGTTCCCGTGCGACAGCATCCGGCAGGTCTCCGCAATCATCGATCCGGTGACGGGAGAGGCGCCATGAGCACCCTCGGCGCGGTCCTGGCCGCGAAGAACCTGGACTCCCCGGATGAGGTGCGCGATTTCGCGCACGGGCACATGGACATCGTGCAGGTTGCCGGGAGAACAGTGGGGCGGATGGTCTTCGAACCGGGCTGGCGCTGGTCGGTGCACATGCGTCCGACGGCGGGCACCGACAGCTGCCGGGTGCTGCACACCGGTGCAGTGCTCTCCGGCCGGCTTGCGGTGCGCATGGACGACGGGACCGAGGCCGTCGCCGGCCCGGGCGACGTGTTTGTCATTGAGCCCGGGCACGACGGCTGGGTGCTCGGGGACGAGCCCTGCGTGCTGCTGGACTGGACCGGAGCCGGCGGCTACGCCCGGCACTGACCCGCACCCGGCCCGGCGCTAGCCCCTGAGCCCGTAGGTTTCGAGGAAGTGCTGGCGCTGGTCGTGGAACATGACCACGCCGAAGCGCTCATCGAGTTCGTCAAAGCGCCGGATGATGGCAGGGTCCCCGTGGCCCAGCGGGCTGCGGTCCCCGGCCTCGAGGATCCTGAAGTATTCGACCAGGTACTCGTCGAAGTTCTGGTTGAAGAACATGTCCGCGAACCTGACAGGTTCGTCGGTGGCATTGAAGAAGGTGTGGACCAGCCCGGCCGGGCGCAGTTGCATGCCGCCGGCCGGGACCTCGTAGACGGTCCCGTCGACG
Source organism: Paeniglutamicibacter psychrophenolicus (assembly GCF_030812255.1). Classification (GTDB taxonomy): domain Bacteria; phylum Actinomycetota; class Actinomycetes; order Actinomycetales; family Micrococcaceae; genus Paeniglutamicibacter; species Paeniglutamicibacter psychrophenolicus_A. The sequence continues at coordinate 80,701 of NZ_JAUSSH010000001.1, forward strand.
TACACGCTCAGCGTCCCGGCCAGCACCAGCGAGAGCTCGTCGAGGGTGTGGTGCAGGTGGGGATCGGGGCCCAGCAGCTTCGGGCCCAGCGCCGTTTCGACGCACGCGTACTGGTAGCCGGTCGCCTTGCCGGGCACCAGCACGCGGATCGCGACCCCGCGCGGACCGGGGTCCAGCGGCGGTTGCGGCGGCCACAGCCTCGGTTCGTTGGCCAGGACCTGGACGGCGGTTTCGGGGGTGATGCAGGTGGTGGTCACGGTGACGCACCCCTTTCACTGATCGGAGGGCCGGCGTTGGGCCGCCAGCACCAGGTTGAACGGCGTTTCCGCGACCTTCTCGACCGCGGTGAATCCGGCCTGTGCCAGGACCCCGCGCAGTGTTTGCTCCCCGGACATCGCACCCAGCGCCAAACCGACGGGCTGGGACAGCGAGTTGGGCGTGCACAGGAAGGTGGAGGCGGCGTAGCCGAAGGCGGCGGCGGGGTTTTGAGCCAGGTTCTGCGCGAGCGAACCGGCGGAGTACGGCTCGATGAGCAGCAGCGTCCCGCCGTCGGCCAGCGCGTCCCGGGCATGGATGGCCGCCCCGAGCGGGTCGCCCAGGTCATGGAACGCATCAAAGAACGTGATCAGGTCGTATCCCGTGCCCGGGTAGCCTGCCGCGTCGGAGAGGGCGAAATCGACCCGTGCTGCGAGGCCGGCAGCATTCGCGCGTTCCCGCGCCAGCTGGATCGATGGTTCGTGGGCATCGAATCCGGTGATGCGCGCGTCGGGATACATCCCGGCCAGCAGCACCGAGGGATAGCCGCGACCGCAGCCGACATCGGCCACCGTGGCGCCGGTGCGCAGCGCCGCATCGAGCTCCGGAAGCAGGGCCAGCCAGCCTTCGAGTCCCGCGCGGTAGCGCGCCCCAGAAGCGTTCGGTGGCTTCGAACACCAGCGGATCATGGAGTGCCCAGTCCAGGCCGTGCCCGGAGCCGAAGGCCCCGGCCACCGCTTCGGTGTCCCGGAACAGGGTCGCCGCCATGGTGATGTCGCCGATCATCGAGGCCGGGGAGGCCCCGTCCACCAGCACCGCGGCGTGCGCCGGCGGCAGGGAGAAGCTCTGGGTTGGGGCCTCGTAGCGAAGGAAACCGGCGGTGGCCTGCTGGGCCAGCCATTCGCGCAGCAGGTGCTCGTCGAACCCGGTGGCGTCGGCCAGTTCCCCCGAGGTGGCCGGTGGTTTGCCGGCCATGGCCGCGTAGAGCCCCAGCCGGTCGCCGAGCACGACGGCGGCCAGGGATGCCGCACCGATCATGGCCCCGGCGAGCTGCCCGGCGAAGGCCTCGATGTCCTTTTCAACCGCCTGCCCGGCGGCATGCGCCGGTGCGTCCGGGGTGATGGTGTTTTCTGCGGGGCCGTTCATGGCTCCTCCTTCGGGGTGGGCCGCCGGATTCTCCGGGGCAGGAACTCGGGGTTTCCGGCGAGCGGTAATGCGCGGCGGTATTCGTCTTCCATGACCCCAGCCTGCGCGGTTGGCCTTTCACCGACCTTTCACTGGACTTCACGCGGTGAGTCAGGACAATGGCAGGTATGGACGGGCCTGTCATTGGATTCGCGGTGCTTGGCCCCCTGCGGGCCACCGTGGACGGTGTCCCCGTCGTTTTGCCCGCGGGCCGTCGCCGGGCGGTGCTGGCGGTCCTGTTGCTGCACCGCGGGTACATGGTGGGAGCAGACGCACTCATCGATGCCGCGTGGGGCCGGGACCTGCCGGAGTCTCCGCCGGCAGCGCTTTACACCGTCATCTCGCGGCTGCGCGGGCTTCTGGGCCGACAATGCCTCGACGCGGTTCCCGGTGGCTACCGGCTGGACCTCCCGCCCGGCAGCACCGATGCCGAGTACTTTGAGGAACTGCGCACCAGGGCCGCACGCAGCCCCGCGGAGCCGGCGGCACGTTTGCTGGATGCCGCGCTGGGACTGTGGCGCGGAGCTGCCTACCAGGAGTACAACGACCGTGACTTCGCCCGGGCGGAAGCCGCCCGGCTCGATGGGCTGCGGCTGGATGCCTTCGAGGAGCGGGCTGCCATCGATCTGGAACTCGGGGCAGCGGACGCTGCGTCGGCGCGGCTGCTGCCCTTTGTCACGGAGAATCCCTTCCGGGAGCGGGCCGTGGGACTGCTGATGAGTGCGCTGTCCCGATCCGGGCGGACGCCGGAGGCACTGCAGGAGTACAGCGGGTACCGCAGGACCCTGGCCCGGGAACTCGGGCTGGATCCCTCCCCCTACCTCGAAGGCCTGCAACAACGCATCCTGGGGAACACCGGAACCACGGGGCCCGTGCGCCCGGGGCGGCGAAACCTGCCGGCTTTCGGCGGGCCGCCTCCCACCAGCTTCGTGGGCCGGGAGCAGGAAACCGCCCGGCTGCTTGACATGGTTGCCACCCACCGTCTGGTGACGGTGACGGGGCCCGGGGGAGTGGGCAAGACCCGCCTGGTCACCGAGGCGTTGGGAGCCCTGGGGGACCGCACGGGACTCGCCCCCGTGCTGGTGGACCTGGCGGGCGTGGCCCGCCCGGCACCCGGAGGAACCGCCGCGGTGGGCACCGAGGTCTGCGCGGTGCTGGGCATGGAACCGGGCACCGGGGACGACCCCCTGGAGGCGATCGCCGAGGCGCTGCGCGCGGCCCCCGGGCTGCTGGTGCTGGATAATTGCGAGCACGTGCGTGCCGAGGTCCGCGAGCTGGCAGGTACCTTGGCCCGCGCCTGCCCCGATTCCCCGCTGCTGGCCACCAGCAGGGCCAGGCTGGGCCTTGAGCACGAGGCGGTGCTGGTGCTGGACCCGCTGCCCGTCCCGGCTCTCGGCGCCCGAAGCACAGAGATCAACGCCTCCTCCGCGGTGCGCCTGTTCGTCGAGCGATCCGGCACCGACCCGCCCCGGGACGGCGCCGCGGACACCGTGGCCGCCCCGGGACGGCGCCGCGGACACCGTGGCCGCCCCGGGACGGCGCCGCGGACACCGTGGCCGCGCTGGTGCGGCGGCTGGACGGGCTGCCGCTGGCCATCGAGCAGGCCGCCGGCCGGGCGGCCGTGCTGGGGGCCGGACCGCTGCTCGAACGCCTGGAACGGGGCCTGGATTTGGTCTCCGGGAACGGGGGCGGGCGGCAGGAATCGCTGGCCCGCGTGCTGGACTTCTCCTGGGAACTGCTGGACCCGGCGACCCGGCAGCTGCTCGAATCCTTGTCGGTCTTCGGCGGAGAATTCGACCTGGACGCGGCCGAGGCGATGGCCCCGGGCCCGGGAACCCCCGCGGACCTGCGGCTGGCCGAACTCGTGGAATGCTCGATGCTCGTACTCATCCGGGACCCGGCCGGCACCCGCTACCGCTTGCTGGAAACGGTGCGGGCGCATGCCGCCGCCAGGCTGGAGGCCGCGCACCGCACCGATGCCGCCCGGATCGCCCATGCCCGCTGGGCCGCAGCCCTGGCCGGCAGGTTCGCCGCCGCCTCCGTGTCCCGCGGCATGCGCGGCTTCGGCCTGCTGGACCGGGCCAAGGCGGAATTCGCCGCCGCGGTGCGCTTCGCGCTGGACACCGGCAGGTGCTCCCTGGCCGCGAGAATCACCGGGCAGCTGGCCCTGGTGCCGCATTGGATGCCGGGGCCGCGGCTGTGGCAGTTGTTCACCGAAGCGGGCCGCGCCCCCGGGCTGCGCGGGCAACGGGCCGAAGCGCTGGGCCTGGCCGCCGCCGCGATGGCTGCGGCCCAACAGGGGACGCCGGGCGAGGCACTGGAACTCGCCGCCCGGGCCCGGGAACTGGCCACCACGGTGCAACCGGCGTACCTGGCGGGCCTGACGTCGGGCATCGCCGCGCTGTATGCAGGCCGGCTGCCCGACGCCGCCGCGAACTTCGCCGGGGCGTTGGACATCGCGGGCCCCACACCAGGGAACCGCGCCGAGCTGCACGCCTCGCTGGCCCTGGTCCACTGCTACGCCGGGGACCTGGCCGCCGCACGGGCTTCGGTTGGGGCCGCCCGGTTGGCGGCCGAGGGGCCCGTCCACGGGGCCATCCGCGCCTTCGCCACCTACGCCAGCGGGGAGGTGTTGGCCGTGCGGGACCCGGCAACGGCCACTGCGGTGTTCCGCGATGCGGCGCTGCAGGCGGACAGGATCGCGGCGCAACAGGTGGGGCTGGTGGCCAGGATCGCCTGGCTCGCTGCCCTGGCCACGATCGGTGAGCACCGCAAGGCGCTGGACATGGCCGGGCCGCTGCTGGAGGGCCTGCTCCGGGAGGGGAACTGGCCGCAGCTCTGGACCACGGTGCGGACGCTGGCCGGGTCGTTCGCCGCCACGGGGCGCGACGCCCTTGCCGAATTCCTGCTGGCCGCGGCGGACGCCGCGACCTCCGCCACGACGCTGGCGGGCCCCGATGCCCTGCGCCAGACCGAATTGCGCGAACGCCTCCGCGGACGGTTGGGGGAGAGTCGCAGCGCACGGATCGCGGCGCTCGCCGGAGCGTTGCCCCGCACCGACATCGTGCACCGGGCCTGGGCCGCCCTGCAGGACGGTGCCCCGGTGCTGGACCCCGGAGCCTGAACCACCTGCCGGACCGGGCCCGGCCTGCCGTCCCTACACGCGCTCGCGCCCCGAGGCCGGAGCCCGCCGGGGCAGGGAGCGGCCGGAGAAGAACTCCGGACGGCGAGCCGCGGCCCCCACCAGGAACACCGCACCGAGGGCGATGATGCCCACGCCGAGCACGAAGACCAGCCCGACCCCGAAGATCTGGGAACCGGACCCGTAGGCCGGGTCCCAGAAATCGACGGCGGTCTGGATGAAGACGGCCACCAGCGCGATCCCGCCCAGCAGCGGGGCCAGCAGCCGGAGGGCGAAGTCGCGCAGCGAGTCCAGGGCCGTGTGGCGGAAGTACCAGACGCAGGCCAGGGCGGTGAGCCCCAGTTGGCCGGAGGCCAAGCCCTTGGAGCGGATGCGCCCGGTGCCGAAGGAGCGTGCGGGCGCCTGGGCGCGCCGGGCGGTGGACACGCTCATGGCCGGTCCCCGGCCACGGGTTCCTGCTGGGTGATGCAGTGGATGCCTCCGCCGCGGGCGTAGAGCTCGCGGGCATCCACGCCCACGACCTTCCGCCCCGGGTAGGCCGCGGCCAGCACGGCAAGGGCGGCTTCGTCGTGCGGATCGTCGAAGGTGCAGGCCACCACGCCGCCGTTGATGACCAGGTGGTTGATGTAGCTGTAGTCCACGAAGCCCTCCGCGTCGCGCAGCACGGTCGGGGCGGGGACCTCGATGACGTTGAATTCGCGGCCCTTCGCGTCGGTGGCGCCGCGGAAGGTGGAGATCAGTTCCTGGCAGATCGCATAATCCGGGTGTTCCGGGTTTTGCTGGGAGTGGATGAGCACGGTGCCGGGGGAGGGGATCGTGGCGACGATGTCCACGTGTCCGCGGGTGCCGAACTCCTGGGAGTCGCGGGCCAGGCCGCGGGGAAGCCAGTGCACCTTGGTGGCCCCCAGGGTGCGGGCGAATTCCGCCTCGATTTCTTCCTTGGTGGTCCCGGGGTTGCGTCCCGGGTCCAGCTGCACCGATTCGGTGGCCAGCACGGTGCCCTCGCCGTCCACGTGGATGGCGCCGCCCTCGTTGACCAGCGCGGTGGCGATGCGCGGAACCCCGGCCCATTCGGCCACCGCGGAGCCGATCAACGCGTCCTTGTCCCAGGCCGCCCAGTCCTGGGCGCCCCAGCCGTTGAACACCCAGTCGACGGCCGCCAGTTCGCCCGCGGCATTGGTGACGAAGGTGGGGCCGATGTCGCGCATTCAGGCGTCGTTGAGCTCGACGGTGCGGATCTCGATCCGCTCGTCGAGGTATCGCGCGGCGATCTGTGTGTCGGCGGGATCCACGACCATGGAGACCGGTGCGAACTCGGCCACCGCATGGGCTACGTTGGCCCAGGTCGAGCGGGCCGCGTGGGCTTCGGCCTCGGTGTCGCCAAGCGTGTAGCCCCCGTGGGGAAGGCCATCCACACGCGCTTCTGGGCCGAGGTCTCGGCGGGCATGGTCCAGTTCACGTCTGACTCCTGCAAGGTGCCGGGTGTGTGGGAGGCGATCGAGGCGGAAGGTCCCGCGTGGAGGTCGCCGCCACATAAATGAATATCGTTCGTTTTAGTATGGTGGCTTGCGTCACGTGGCACAAGGGGTAAAACGAATGTAGTTCGTTAGGCTTTGGGGAACAGGTCCCCGACCCCCGCTTTCAGGAGCCATCCATGGCACGGCCCGGCGCCCCCAAGCTCTCCGCCTGCGCGATTGCCGCCGCCGCCCTGGAACTGGTTGACGCGCACGGCGGGTTCACCATCCCGGCCCTGGCCAGGGCCATGGGCGTGGGCCCGTCCTCGCTCTACAACCACGTCGCGTCGAAGTCCGACATCATCGAATTGATGCGCGGGGAGGCGATGGGGGAGATCGGGCTGCCCGGGCCGGGCACCGACTGGGTGGACACGCTGCGGCGGATCGCGACCGGCTACCTGCGCTCCTACGCCCGGCACCCGAGGCTGATCCCGCTGCTGACCGCCCACACGGTGCGCGACGCGGCGACGCTGCAGGTCTGCGAACTGCTCGCCGACGCCCTGGCCGCGGGCGGGTTCGGCGCCGAGGCGTCACTGGCCGCGATCACGGTGCTGGACTCGTTCGTGCTCGGCTCGGCGCTCGAGGCGGGCCTGGGGTCCGGGGACCGCGCGCAGCGGACCTTCGAGTACGGCCTGGAGATCCTGCTGGCGGGATTCGCCCTCCAGGCCGCCGCGAAGGCACCGGCGCCCTAGCGCAGCAGTTCGCGGATGTCGTCCGCGTTGAGCACCTTGCCGAAGCCCGCGCCCTCGTCCATCACCGAGGAGATCAGCTGGCGCTTGGAATCCTGCAGTGCCACCACCTTCTCCTCGATGGTGTCCTTGGCGACCATCCGGTAGACCATCACGTTGCGGGTCTGGCCGATGCGGTGCGCCCGGTCCACGGCCTGCGACTCCGCGGCCGGGTTCCACCAGGGATCCAGCAGGAAGCAGTAGTCCGCCTCGGTGAGGTTCAGCCCGAAGCCGCCGGCCTTCAGCGAAATCAGGAACACCGGCGCCTGGCCCGACTTGAAGGAATCGATGACCTCGGCGCGCTTGCGCGTGGAGCCGTCCAGGTAGGCATAGGGCACCCCGGCGGCATCCAGCCGGTCAGCTGCCTTCTTCAGGAAGGAGGTGAACTGGGAGAAGATCAGTGCGCGGTGGCCCTCGGCCAGCACATCCTCGAGCTGCTCGAAGAGCACGTCCAGCTTGGCGCTGGGCACATCGGCATAGTCGGTATCCACCAGCGAGGCATCCAGCGCCAGCATCCGCAGCAGGGTCAGCGACTGGAAGATCGTGAACCGGTTCTTGTCCATGTCATCGACCAGGCGCAGCACCTTCTGCCGCTCGCGGTGCAGGTGCGTGTCGTAGACCTTCCGGTGCGCCTCGCCCAGCTCCACGTGCAGCACCTGTTCCTGCTTCGGCGGCAGGTCGGTGACCACCGCGTCCTTGGTCCTGCGCAGCATGAACGGGCGGATCCGCCGGCGCAGGCGCACCAGCGGCTCGGGCAGGCCCTGGCGCTCGATGGGCCGCTGGTAGTTCTCCGCGAAGCGCACCGCGGAGGGGAAGAGCCCGGGGGAGACGATGGCGAAGATCGACCAGAGCTCCATGAGGTTGTTCTCCATGGGCGTGCCGGTGATCGCCAGCTTGAAGCGGGCGGGCATGTCACGGGCCACGTGGTGCGCCTTGGTCGCCTTGTTCTTCACGAACTGCGCCTCGTCCAGGATCAGCCCGGCCCAGTTGATGTCCGCGTACGCGTCGTCGTCCAGGCGCAGCAGCGTGTAGGAGGTGACCACCACGTCGTACTCCCGGGCCAGGGCCGCCAGCGAGGCGCTGGCGCGCGATTCGGTGTCGGTGACCGCCACGACCCGCAGGGAAGGGGCGAAGCGCGCGGCCTCGTCCTTCCAGTTGGACACCACCGAGGTCGGGGCGACCACCAGGAACGGGGCGCGGACCTTGGCCTGGGCGGTGATGCCCTCGAAGGCGTCGGGGTTGGCCCACACCTGGTGGGCGTGCAGCATCAGGGCCAGGGTCTGCACGGTCTTGCCCAGGCCCATGTCGTCGGCCAGCACCCCGCCCAGCCCGTTGCGCCACAGCGTGGCCAGCCAGCCGAAGCCCTCCACCTGGTAGGGGCGCAGCGTCGCGTTCAGGGTCTCGGGCAGGTCGGTGACGGCGGTGGTCTTCAAGTCCACCAGCGAGTTCAGCGCGCTGACCCATTGGTCCGGGCCCTCGATGTGCGTGGCCAGCGCGTCCAGTTCCTCCCACATGGCGTACTGGTACTGCGTCAGCGAGATGTCCGCTTCCTTGTCCTTCATGTCCCGCAGCCCGCTGGCCTCGGTGACCAGGGCGCGGAGCTTGGCGAAGAGCGGATCCTCCAGGGAGAAATAGGTGCGGTCCGGCATCAGCAGCTTGGTCTGGCCCTGGGCCAGGGCGCGCAGGATGTCGGCGTAGGGGATCTGGCGCCCGCCGATGGAGATCAGCAGGCCCAGGTCGAACCAGTCGCGGCGGTCCGATTCCACGGTGGTGATGACCAGCTCCGGGGCCTCGGTGAGCTCGTGGAACACCGGGCGGGTGCCGGTTTCGTTGAGCACCAGGTCCTTGATCCCGGCCAGGGCCGGCAGCACGCGGCGCACGAAGTCGATGACCTCAAGTCCCGCCAGGTGCTTGGGGCCCAGCACCGTGGACTCGAAGGCCGGGTAGTGGTTCAGGATTTGAAGCACTTCGGATTCCAGCGCGGATTCCACCGCGGTGTCGCGGTCCGCCGCGTCCACTACCATGCCCTGGTAGTCGAAGACCCAGTCCACGTCGACGGTTTCGCCGGTGCCGTAGCGGATCCTGGCCACCAGCTTGGGCGGCAGCACCGCCGGCAGCGCCACGGAATCGTCGGGGCTGGTGACCCGCAGCTTGCGGGCCAGGCGCGGGTAGACGCGGGAGAAGAATTCCTCGGTCTCGGATTCCGGGACGTTGAGGGTTTCGGGGTGGTGCAGCATCGAGAGCTCGGTGTGGCTCAGCCCGCCGGGGACCTGGCCCAGGAAGATCTCGTTCTGGTCCTCGGTGGCGGCGTAGACGCCGTGGTTGCCGATGGATCCGGCCGGCGAATGCGCGTCGAGGATGAAGCGGTGCCCGCCCATCGACAGCGACGGTGCCAGCGCCAGGCCGTCTTCGCCGGCCTGCGCGCCCAGGGCGACGTGGGCCGGGGAGGCGAGCAGGATCCGGGTGTTGGTGCGCATGCCCACCAGCGCCACGCCCAGGGCCTTGGCCGTGGGCAGCAGTTCCCAGAGCAGCGCGGAGGCGTATTCGTCGAGATAGAGCCAGTCGTTGTCCTCGCCGAAGTAGAGCTCGCCCTTGGCCCGGTAGAGCGGCACGAACTGGCAGAACCAGCGGTACTGCTCGATGTCCAGGTTCAGCCCGAAGGTCTTGAAGCTGATGGTGTTCCAGCGCAGGTTCGACCGCGCCCAGCGGTCGGACCCGGCGCGCACCACCGGGCGCACGCCCAGCCGCCAGCGCCTCGAGGCGACCTTCAGCTGCCCCACCCCGGACCCGGGGGCCCATTGCTGGTGCGCCGAGAGCGTGGTGTCCTGCAGCTCGAACTGCAGGCCCATCTGCAGCACCGGGTGCTTGGAGTTGGCCCCGCCCAGGGACGTGGGGGTGGCCGGCGCCGGGGCGAGCAGCTCCTGCAGTGCCTGCTGCCAGGCCGGAACGGCCACGGCGGTGTTGCGGTACACCACGTCCTTGGCGCGCAGGTGCATGGAGTTCGAGTAAATGAGCACGGCCGCCACGTGGCGGCATGCCGGGGCCGCCCCGCACGGGCAGGTGGCGTCGTCGATGACGCGCTCGCCCTTCTTGGTGGCCAGCGCGATGCGCACCTCGTGGGCGGGCTCGGAATCCCCGGACACCGTGGCGGACATGGCCTGGCCGACCGGATCCCACGCGAACCCGCTCAGCGCGGCGTCGGTGGCCAGCACCTTGCCGCGGGTGAAGGAGACACCGCCGACGACACGCAGGATTTCACGCGCATCGACCATGGGAAAAGCAGATTCGGTCATCCTCCCATCGTTTCACGTTCCTGACCCCCAGCCCTAACCCGGGCGGGCCAGCGTGCCGAAGAATACGGCCCGGGACCCGAAAGTCGCTAGCCTAGGTGTCATGAACAGCACTCCGGCCCTTCATCCGCTCCCGCGCATCATTGAGATTGCGTCGCTGGGCGACTTCGACCGGCATGCGGCCACGGCGCTGGCGCTGACGGACAAGCGCCTGGCGGCCTCCATGCACGGCTGGCACGTGCAGTCGGTGGACCTGCGCGCCCGCAGCGCGGTGCTGGAAAAGCTGCGCTCGGCAGGCTCGGTGTTCATGGGCTGCGACATCGAGGGCAAGACCGAGCGCCGGCTGCGCGGGGGCGGGGCACTGGTCTTCCCCGAGATCCCCGGGCTGCCCTTCGACCCCTACCGCGGGGAGCTGTATTCCGGGGGCGAGCTCTATGCGGGCCTGGACGCCGGGTCCTACGAGTCGGTGCCCGACGCACGGATCTACGCCTGGGCCTCGCACCGCTACGGAGCCGGCGCCCACGACGCCTTGAACGCCGCGCTGTCCACCACCCTGCACGACCACGCCATCGGTTCGCGGCTGGATTCGCAGATCCGCGACGGCGCGCTGGCCCACGCCCCGCTGGTCGGGGTCATGGGCGGGCACGCCCAGGAACGGGGATCGGCGGGGTACGAGCGGGCCGCACGGCTGGGCCATGCCCTGTCCGGGGCCGGATTCATCGTCGCCACCGGAGGCGGGCCCGGGGCCATGGAAGCGGCGAACCTGGGTGCCTACCTGGGATCGGGCAGCACCGAGAACCTGGCCGAGGCGCTGGGCATGCTGGCTCAGGAGCCGGGGTTCACCCCGTCGGTGACCCGCTGGGCGCGGGCCGCGGCACGCGTGCGCGAACGCTGGCCCGCGGGCCTGGCGAACCTGGGGATCCCCACCTGGTTTTACGGGCACGAGCCGCCGAACATGTTCGCCACCCACATCGCCAAGTACTTCGCCAACGCCACCCGCGAGGCCGTGCTGCTGAAGAGCTGCCCCGGGGGCATCGTGTTCCTGCCCGGCGCCGCCGGGACCGTGCAGGAAATCTTCCAGGACGCGTGCGAGAACTTTTACGGGGCCGAAGGCAGCATCAGCCCGATGGTGCTGGTGGGCATCGAGCACTGGACCCGGACGCTGCCGGCCTATCCGTTGCTGGCCGAACTGGCCCGCGGCAGGGCCATGGAGGAGAAGGTCTTCCTGGTCGACGATGCGGCCGAGGCCGTGCGGATCCTGGTGGACCTGAACGACGGCTCGATCTCCGGGGTCCGGGGACTGGCCTGAGTGCCGCAACCGCCGGTGCGCAGCGGATAGGATGTTGAAGATCATTTCCCCACATCCACGACTGTTCTTGGCGAAAAAGCCCTGCCCGGCACCCCGGGCCGTCCCCGCGAGGCAGTTGCACACGTATTGACCGAAGAGGGCACATGCCAGCGGAAGAACTAGCCATCGGCGTCGACATCGGTGGAACAAAGATCGCGGCAGGACTGGTGACCCCCGAGGGCAAGGTCCTCGGCCGGCTCCGTCGTTCCACGCCCGGCCACGACGCGCGTGCCGTCGAGTCGACGGTCGTCGAACTGGTGACGCTGCTCGGCGCCCGGGCCCCGCACGCAGCGGTCGGGGTTGGTGCCGCGGGCTGGATGGATTCGACCGGCAGCACGGTGCTCTTCAGCCCCCACCTGGCCTGGCGCAACGAGCCGCTGCGTGCGCGACTCGAGGGCGCGCTGGGGCGCAGTGTGATGCTCAGCAACGACGCCGATGCGGCCGGCTGGGCCGAACACCGCTTCGGGGCCGCCCGCGGCGAGAACGAGATGCTGTGCCTGACCCTGGGCACCGGGATCGGCGGGGCCATCGTCCTGGGCGGGAAGCTGCAGCGCGGCAGGTTCGGCGTGGCCGGGGAATTCGGGCACCAGACCCTGGTTCCGGGCGGCCACCGCTGTGCCTGCGGAAACCGCGGCTGCTGGGAGCAATATGCCTCGGGCAACGCCCTGGGACGCGAGGGACGTGCCCTGGCCGGTTCGAACTCGCCGGTGGCCCACGCACTTCGATCCGAAACCCACGGGGACGCCTCGGCGGTGACCGGGGAAATGGTCACGCGCCTGGCGGAGGCCGGGGATCCGGCCTGTGCCGACCTGGTCGCAGAGGCCGGCGAATGGCTGGGCCTGGGCCTGGCGAACCTGGCCGCGGTGCTGGACCCGGGAATCATGGTCATCGGCGGGGGACTGGGCTCGGCCTCCCCCACCCTGATCGAGGTGGCCACGGCCGCCTACAAGAAGGCCCTGAGCGGGCGCGGGTACCGGCCCTTTGCGAAAATCCTGCGGGCCGAGCTGGGCCCCGACGCCGGCCTGGTCGGTGCCGCCGATCTGGCCCGGCTGCCCCGCGGCTAGGCGTATTTGCCCAGCCGCAGGGCAGGAGAACCGGCCGAAGTGACCGGCGGGCTCTTGCATGGTGCCGCGGTGTCAGCGATTCGGCAACAGCTCGGACATGTCCAGCTGACCCACCGTGAGCGTCCGGCCATAGCTGAACTTCACCCGGCTGGCCACCCACGAGGTGCGTGCCAGCTCGACCAGCTCGCCCGTTTCCCTGAGCCGACTCTGCGTGATGATCTCCAGCAATTGGACGTCATGGTATGAGCCCAGAAGCTTGGCCTGACCTGCATCCGCGAAACAGATGCGAATCGAACTCGAGGCGCTGATGACGGCCGAACGAGCGTTGCGCCCGAGAACAGCCGCTCCATTGGCCGGCATCCAGGATTCCGTGATGGCAATGGCCACGCCGTTGACCTCTTGGACGTGCACTCCGAAACCGAGCCTGTCCCCATCGTCATGTTGGATCACGGCGAGCAATTCCTCCGGCACCTCGCCGTTCCGTGAATAGGAGATCAGTCGTGAACGCGCCACGTGGCCGGTGGCAAGCAATTGTTCGCGCCAGGGGCGCAAGAGATTGACTTCGCAGCGAATCAGGTCGCTGCGCTCGGTGACAAAGCTGCCCGAGCCGCGTCGGCTGAAAAGAAGTCCGTCGGTGGCCAGGGCCTCGATTGCGCGGCGCACCGTCATCCTGCTCACCCCGTAGTGGGGCACCAACGCCGACTCCGACGGGATGCGGGCGCCAGGGGCGAATTCTCCCTGCTCGATGCGCTGGCGAAGGTCTCGCTGTACCTGCCCCCACACGGTCAACGGCGAGTCCTGTTTGACGGTGAACGCTTCCATGAACATATCCTTCCATGCCACACCGCCCCCCGAACATGCAACAGCCGATGGTGAAGCGAAACGGGAGTCCCGTTGGCGCGAAGTTGTCTGCTTTCCCGGACAGCCTTGGCCCAAAGCTGTCCGTCTTAGCGGGCAGCAGGCCCTTATTTTACCCACCAACGTGGCCTGACGCACACCTCGACCCCTAGGTTGGGTTCGAGAGCTGAAAACAAGTACCGAAGGAGCCCAGCACAGTGAACCAGACCCAGATCCCGCAGCCGCGGATCGCCATCGTGGGGAGCGGACCCGCGGGTTGCTACACTGCAGGCTTCCTCCGCAAGCGCTGGCCCGAGGCACCGATCGTGCTCTTTGATCGGTTGACCACACCCTACGGCCTGGTCCGTTACGGCGTGGCCCCGGACCATCTGGGCACGAAGGGCATCGCCAAGCAATTCGACAGGCTTTTTGCCAGGGACCGCGTGGAATTCCGCGGGGGCGTGGAAATCGGCAGGGACCTGGGCCTCGACCAACTGCGCGCCGAATATGACATCGTGGTGCTGGCCACCGGCCTGTGGGCCGATCGGAGCATCGACGGGTTCCGCGATGTCGAAGGCAACGCCACCCATGCCGGAGTCCACGGCTCGGGTGAGCTGACCCGGATGATCAACGGCCACCCGGACCGTGACTCCGAGAACCTGGTCATCGGGCGCAACACGGTAATCGTGGGCAACGGAAACGTCGCGGTGGACCTAGTGCGTCTGATGCTCACCGATCCGGGGGTCTTGACCGGGCTCGACGTGCCCATCGATGCCATCAATGCGCTGCATGAGGGACCGGTGGCGCGGATCGATGTCGTCGGACGCTCGGCGGCCGACGAAGCAAAGTTCGATCCCGCCATGATCCGCGAACTGGGAAAACTCCCGGATGTGCGATTCACCAGCGACGCGGTCGCCGTTCCGGGGAATGGAGACCGGGACGCCACGGCCAAGATGGCGGCCATAGTCGAACTGGTCGAACAATCGCCTGTTGCCGCAACCCGTAGCGTGAACTTCCATTTCGGCTGGACCCCCGACACCCTGCAGGGAAGCGAGCGGGTTGCCTCGGTAATCTTCCGCGATACGGGTGGGCAACGCGGGCAGTTGGTGCTTGAAACCGACAGCGTGTGTACAGCAGTGGGCTTCACCGAAGTCGGCGACGACGTTCTGTTGCGCAGCGCGTTGGAAGGCGAGGCCACCAACCTTGAACGCGGGATGCTGGCCGAGGGACTCTATTGCGTCGGATGGCTCCGACGCGGCCCTGTCGGCACGATCCCCGTCAACAGGGCAGACGCCAAGATGGTCGCCAACGCCATCATCAATGACGTCGAATCCAGTGTCGCCACTGTCGCTCGATAGCCCGCCTGCACCGTCACCCTCCAAATCAACCTTTCAAGGAAAGAGCAACCATGAATATCACGGTCCTGTACGGCACCGAATCCGGCAACGCCGAGACGGTGGCCGACGACATCATCGAAGAATTCGACGGACAGTTCGAGGTCACCGGCCTCGACATGGGCGATGCAGCCGCCGTGGACCTGGACCCCGCCTCCATCTACTTGGTCGTGTGCTCGACCCACGGCGAGGGCGGGCTGCCAGCAAGCGCCGTGCCCTTCGCCGAAATGCTGGACGAGGAAAAGCCCGACCTGTCCGGCATCCGGTACGCCATGTTCGGCCTGGGCGACAGCTCATACGAGATCTACAGCCGCGGCAGCGAGCGCATCGACGAGCGTCTGGCCGCCCTGGGTGCCGTGCGCGTCGGTGAATACGGACGGCACGACGCCGGCGACGGCTCACTGCCCAACGAACCCGCCCTTGCCTGGTCCCGCGAAACGCTTCCCGTCCTTGCCCAGCTGAGCGAGGTGGCCTCATGACCATCACCACGGCCGCCGCCAACGCCCGGGCTATCACGGTTCCCCGCGACCTGACCGTTCACTACGACCCGCTGTCCTACGCCGATTACGACTACCCATACGATCTGTTCAAGCGGCTGCGCGATGCAGCCCCGGTGTTCCACAACCGCGAACGCAACCTGTATGTCGTCTCGCGCTACGCCGATGTGCGTGCCGGGCTCGGCGACCACGAACGCTTGTCCAACAAGCACGGCAATGACATTGACGGCACCCACGACTCCTACGGCGACGGCATGCTGGTTACCCTCGATCCGCCGCGGCACACGGTGCTCCGCTCAGCGATCCGCCGCACTTTCTCCGCCCGCGAGATCCTCGCCAAGGAAGACGGATTGCGCGAATTCGCCCGGCACCTGCTGAGCGAGCTGCGCGAGGACGGCGGCGGAGACTTTGCCGCACGATTCGCCGTGCCCATGGGCATCGGCACCGGCATGACCCTGCTCGGCGCGCCGGCCGAGGACAACCCGGCATTTTCCGAACTCCTTGAACGGTCCATGGTGCGCATCGTTGGCCAACTCGGAGTCCCCGCGGATGCCGCGGCCGCGAACCGGGAAGCCGAGGAAATCATTGCCCAGCGATTCTCCGAACGACGAGCCGCCATCGACGCGGGTGCCGAAGCCACTGGCAAGGACGCCTTCACCCAAATCCTGGTGGCCGCCCACGCCGGCAAGGTCCTGCCCGGCGAGGAAGACGGACTGGCCCATCTGGTGCTCTCGGCCGGAAGCGACGCCCCGGCGGCGCTGCTCACCAACTGCATTGCGGTGTTGGACAAGTTTCCTGCGCTGCAGGGTTTTCTCCGCGAAAATCCCTCGATGATTCCCGATTTCATCGAGGAGACGCTGCGCTATGAAACCCCCAGCCAGAACCTGTCGCGGCAAACCACCCAGGAGATTGAAATTGCCGGAACGGTGATCCCCCAAGACTCGCGGGTGATGTTCCTACAGGCCTCGGCCAACCGTGACGAACGCGTCTACGAGGACCCTGACACCTTTGACCTGACCCGTGGATTCACCCCGGCAAACCGGATCATGACCTTCGGCGAAGGCGCCCATGCCTGCATGGGCGCCCCCGCCGCACGGTTGGTTGCCAGGGTAGTGCTCGAAGAACTCCTGCCGGGACCTGACTTCAGGATTGTCGGGCAACCGAAGCGCTGGACAAAGCAGTTGGTGCGCGGGTTTGAGAAACTGCCCATCAAATTCATCTCATGAGCACAGCCACGCTCATCTGGCCACTGCGCAGCAGTTTCGTCTCGTACATCGAGGCACTCCCCGACGGCATGGTGGAAGCCGGGAACGGTGCGCGGCGCCAGGGACGCAACTTCATGTTTCCCGGGCACTCCGCTTCCGGCGGTGGGTTCGGCTTCGAGGGCTGGCTGCACTTTGCAGGCCACCACGGGAGCCTGGACATCACGCTGGAATCGCTGGAAGTCCAAACCGAGGGGGCGAACGCGACACTCTGGACCGTGGTGTCCGGCTACCGGATGCGAATGGCCACGATGAGCGGCGTCCAAGTGTCCGGCGAGGTGCTTTTACATTCCGACGCGGTGAGGCTGACAGGCGACGGTGCGCACGTCCTGGGCGGGGTGTACGCCCCGGGAGCCGAACTGGAACCCCTAACCATCCGTACCGTTCGCTAACGCGCGCGGACAACCCCGAGAGGAAACGCATGCAGTATCGCAATTTTGGCCGCACTGGCTGGAACGTCAGTGAGATTTCGTTTGGCGCTTGGCAACTGGGAGGGCAATGGGGCGCCGTCGACGACAAAAAGTCCGTCCAGGCGCTCCTGGAAGCCTACGAAAGAGGCATCAACTTCGTGGACACCGCAGAATCCTACGGTGCGGGGCACAGTGAAACGGTGATCGGCGAGTCCCTGCGCCAATGGGGCAGGGCGAAGGTCTACGTTGCCACCAAGGTCCAACCGCTGAGGTGGCCGGACCCGGCACTGGACGATCCGCAGATGCGCGGCAGATATCCCGCGTGGTACCTGCGCGAAAGCGTTGATGAGTCGCTGAAGCGGTTGGGCGTTGAACGCCTGGACCTGCTGCAGCTGCACTGCTGGCTGGGCTCGGGCATCAACGAGCTGGACTGGCTGGAAACCCTCAACGACTTGCGTGTGGAAGGAAAAATCGACAAGATCGGCGTCTCGATCCGCGATTACCGCCCCGAAGAGGGTGCCAAACTGGCCGAACTTGGCCTGGTCGACTCCATCCAGGTCATCTTCAACATGTTCGAACAGCGCCCCATCGAGGACTTGTTTCCATCGGCAGCCAAGACCAATACGGCCATCATCGACCGAGTCGCGTTCGACTCCGGATCGCTCTCCGGCTCGTGGACCCCTGAAACCTACGCAGGTTGGGAACCGGGCTCGCAGCAGCGCGAGATGTTCCGCGGCGAGAGGTTTGCCGAAACGCTGCGCCGGGTCGAGGAGCTGAAGAAGATTGTTTCCCCGTACTACGAGTCGTTGGCCGAAGCCGCCATGCGTTACGTGCTGGCCTCGCCGGAGGTGTCCACAGTGATCGCCGGCATGAGCAGCTCGCGCAACATCGCCCGCAACGTCAGCTACTCCGACGGCCAGCCGTTCCCCGGGGACCTCCGCACGGCACTGGCCGAACACGGCTGGATCAGGAACTACTACGCATGAGCCATCCCAAAACGGTGCAGGTCGAACTGCTCAGCCCTGCCGAGCTGGATGCGTGCCTCGCCGCGGCAGCTGTCGCCTACCTGCCGCTGGGCACCCTCGAATTCCATGGACCGCATCTGCCCATCGGCTTGGATGCGCTCACCGCCCACGGCGTGTGTCTTGCCGCTGCCCGGTTGGGCGGCGGCATCGTGCTCCCGACCGTCTACCAGGGGTTCGGAGGCGGGCATGGTCACTACCCGTGGACCATCATGATGGAGAACGGCGAAGGCATCGCCGCACACCTGACGGCGACCCTTTCCCGATTGGAGGATTTCGGGGTGCGCACCGCCGTGATCTTCTCCGGTCACTTTGCCGACGAACAGCTCCAAGTGATCGACGACGTTGCGGCGGCATTCAACCAACACGCCGGCGGATCGCTGCGGGTGCTCGCCTCGGCCGTCAACAGGTGCCCAACAGCATCGTTGCAGGCCGACCACGCAGGTGAGTTCGAGACGACCTTGCTGGGGGCAATAGCCCCAGGGCTGGTGCACCTGGACCGGTTGCCCCCTGTCGACACATATCCGGCGGCCGACCCCGGCGGAGATTCCCAAGGCGTCCACCGCCATGACAAAAGCCATCCGCTGTGGGGAGTCTTCGGGCCCGACCCGCGACTGGCGGACCTCTCGCGCTCGCCGGAGCTGCTCGCAGATCTCGCTGCTTGGTTGGTCCGGTCGGTCGATGACCAAAGCCAAGGCACTGCAGGCATCGGAGTCCAGGCGGGGGAATGAGTTGGTTCCTTCGGCCCCTGTCGTTTTCGTGCCACGGGCGAGCTGCCCCGTTTCAGTGAGAAGGCAATGCAGGGGCTCTTCGCCGGTTTACGGAGATTACTTGGAACCTCGGATTGCTCCGGGATTACGACGGGGAATGCGAGGGGGAAGGCCTCGTTGAACAGCAGGTTCCCATCGGAGCAAACATTGCTCCGGTGGGAACCTGCTGTTCGCGTTAAGGCGTGTTGAACCTGGCCGAAGGTGCAGCAGATGCCAGCGTCCTGGGCGCTGGGTTTCTTCCGGCAGGGTTACAAAGAAACGATGGAAAGCAATCGTCCGGGCGTCCCCCTGCGGGGTAGACGCACCGTTTCAGGGCGGTGTACGCAGGTGGGCTTTTGCGCTGGAGTGGTTGTGCCGATCCGATGGATTCGGGATCCGAAGTTCATACAAAAATGACAGTGTCCTTGGGGTGGTTTCCTCCGCACACCCATGCGGTGCGGAGAAAGTCGGTGCAAGTACCGGGTTCGACAGCTTGCGGTCGGTCTCGTTCCGCAGGACGAAATGCGGTGTCGGTGCAGCAATGCAGGAAAGCCGAGGTGCACCCCCTGAGGTGTGCCTCGGCCTTCCTCTTGCCTCCGTTCGCACAGGTTCCCTAGCGAACCCCGTACTTGGTTTGGAATTCCATTTCGAGTTCCTCCAATGAACGCCCCCTGGTTTCCGGGACGGAGGTGGCGATGAAGGTGATTGCGACCAGCCCGATGGCCGCGAAGATCCAAAAGGTGCCGAAGCCGACGGCTTCGATCAGCGAGGGGAAGACCAGCGAGACGACGGCGTTGGTCAACCAGAGAACCAGGACCGTGGCCCCGATCATCCGGCCACGGAACTTCAACGGGAAAATCTCCGCGATCATGAGCCAGGCCAGTGCGCCGATGGTGCCGGCCATGAAAGCGATGAAGGCCAAGATGCCGATCAATAGCAGCCATGGCCGCAGCGGGTTGCCGTCCTCCATGAAAATGCCGACCGAGCCCACGAAGGCGTGGGCCAGGGTGGTTCCCGAGAGTCCGATGAGCAACAGCGTGCGGCGATTGAACTTGTTGATGATGGCCAGCGCAACCAACGTCGCCCCGACATTGACCACGCCATTGAGCACGTTGAAGCCCAATGCAGCATTGCGGGTGAAGCCGGCCTGTTCAAGGACCTGGGTTCCGTAATACATCATGGAGTTGATGCCGGTGAGTTGTTGGAAGGCAGCCAATCCCATGCCGATGAACAGCAGGCGGCGCAACCACGGCTGGGAAAGGATCTCGGACCAGCCAACGGACTGCTCCTTCTTTTCCAGGAGCGTGAGTTCCTGGATCTCGTTGATCTCCGCCACTGCCCGTTCGTCCGAGCGGATGGTGCGCAGCGCCGCGAGGGCCTCGGCATAGCGTCCCTTGGAGGCGAGCCAGCGAGGGCTTTCGGGCATGCGCAGCATGCCGAAGAAGAGGACCAACGCCGGCAGGACGGCAATGGTAAGCATGTAGCGCCAGACCTCACCGTGTCCGCCCCAGAGATTGCCGATAATGGCGTTGATCGCAAAGGCGAGGAACTGGCCGGAAACAATCATGAGTTCATTAAGCGAGACCAACGAGCCTCGGCGCTCGAAGGGAGCGACTTCGGCCAGGTATACCGGGACGGTGACCGATGCCCCGCCCACGGCCAGGCCCAGGATGAAGCGGAAGACCAACAGGGATTCGTAGGTCGGTGCAAGCACGCAGCCCAGTGCACCGACAAAGAACAAGACTGCAAGGCCGATGATCAGCTTGCGTCGGCCCAATCCATCGGAGATTCGACCTCCGAAGAATGCGCCAAGTGCGGCGCCGGCCAGCAGGATGAAGGTGATGAGCCCTTCTTGGATCGCATTGATCTGGAAGTAGTCGACCATGAATGAAAGTGCGCCGTTGAGCACCCCGGTGTCGTAGCCGAAAAGGAGGCCGCCGAACGTTGCGATGACCGCAACCTGGCCAATGCGCTTGTTGTAGGCGCCCTGGCCCAGCGGTGGCAGTGATGTCTTGCCGGCGCTCGGGGCCACTGGTTGTTTGGACATGTCTCGCTCCCTTGAGAGATTCATTCCGTCACCCCACGGAATGGCGGAGGAGGTTTGATGAAAAGATCTTTGGCCTAATGTCAGTACATACTAGCACGAGCCAGTGAGCTGTGTCACAGGTATTTTGATACAATTTTCTACCGTTGATCAACATGGCGAATAACCCGTTGGTGACCTGAAGCAACGAGGCATTCGAGGAGCGACAGATGCCAGGCAGGTAGGGTGGTTCACGATGAACAACGAGGGTGCGGGCGCACGCAACGCCAGAAATTCGGGGTCCGACCGAATCGGCCGCAGGGCAACCATGTCCGATGTGGCCGCCCGGGTTGGCGTTTCACGGCAATTGGTCGGTCTGGTCTTCCGCAACGAGGCAGGGGTCGGGGTCGAAACGCGTAATCGCATCCTTGCCGCAGCGCGCCAACTGGGGTACAGCCCGAATACCGCAGCCCAATCCCTTCGCGGATCCTCCACCCGGTCCATAGGGGTCATTTTCAATCCCTATGAGCTCACTCCGCTGGATATCCTGAGTCGGATTTATGAACACGCAGCGACGGCCGGCTATCGCGTCCTGGTGAGCACCACAACGGAGACCCGGACCGAGCAGGTTGCCATCGACGAACTGGTTGGATACCGGTGCGAGGCGTTGATTCTCATTGCGCCGAAGGCTGGATTTGTGGAATTGCGACGGGCTATCGGCCCCACGCCGGTTGTCGTGGTGGGCCGAGGCATGCCCGGTTCCGACTTTGACGTTGTTCGGTCACAGGGTGCCGACGGCATGGACGGCATGGTCCGTCATCTGGCGAGCTTGGGGCACCGGAGCATTTGCTACGTGCATTGCCTGGACGTGCTCGATTCGGACGTGCGCCTGGGCGGTTACCGCAGGGCGATGGCCGGACTCGGGTTGGAGCAACGGGTCATCGAATTGTCGGGTGATTTCACCGAGGAAGCCGGGGCGCGGGCTGCCGAGTTGCTTATGAGCGGCGGGGACCTGCCGGGCGCGGTCATGTGCAACAACGACCTTGCGGCATCGGGACTGAGCCACCGCCTCCTGCAGTTCGGGCTCCACTGTCCTCGGGACATTTCGATCACCGGCTACGATGACAACCGCATTGCGGGACTGTCCTATCTCGATCTGACGACGGTGTGCCAGGATCCGAATGAGATGGCCCGGGCTGCGGTCGAGGCGGCCGTGGCACGGGCGGCAGGTTCCGCAGGACTCCCTCGGGAGATCTTCACCGGTGCCCGGCTGGTCATCCGCTCGAGCACGGCCGCCCCTTCCGTTTGAGGTGGAGCGGCCGTACTTGCGATTTCCGCGGCTACAGTGCCCGCGGCGTGCCGGAGGAAGCTGTCGTACCACCGTCCACCGGAAGGATGATGCCGGTGATGTAGCCGGCGTCAGGGGAGGCGAGGAATAGCACGGATCGGGCGATGTCCTCCGGTTCCCCCGCCCGCTCCAGGGCGACGCGATCCATCAAGCGTGCCGAGAACTCCGGATTCTCCAGCCGCTCGACGGTGAGCCTGGAAGCGGTGAATGCCGGAGCGACGGCATTCACGCGGACACCGTGGGCACCCATGTCCAGTGCCAGTGACTGCACCATCGCATTGAGGGCGCCCTTGGTGGCGTTGTAGGCAAACTGTTTCCAGTCGCCTCGGATGCCGGCAGTGGAGGAAATGGCAACGATGTTTCCTCGGGTTAGTTTCAGCGCAGGGACCACCGCCCGGGCAAGGGTGATGAAGGCATCGAGGTTCACGCTGCGCATCCGTTCCCAAGCCGCGTCCTCGAAGTCCTCGATGATGCTTGGCTCACTGGTGCCGGCATTGGATACCACGACATCAATGCGGCCAAAGTGCTCCATGATGCCGGCCACGGCGGACTCCACCGCAGATCGTGACGTCACGTCGGCGACAAGGACCAAGGCGTCTTCTGGGGGAAATCCCGCAATGGTCTCCTCAAGCGGCCCCGCGGACCGCCCAAGCACCGCGACGCTGGCACCCTGCTCCAGGAAGCCCCGGGCGATGCTGCGCCCGATGCCGGAACCTGCGCCGGTGACCAGCACGACCTGGCCCTCGTAGGGGTAGCGCGCCCAAGCGATCAACGGACCGAAACCTCGAGGGCGGCGTTGGCTTCGCGCAGCACGGCCGAGGCCACTTCCAGGCCCTCGATGCGGCCCAGGGACACGTCCTCGTGCTCGATGTTGACCCACATCTCGGGGTCGACCTCGTGCAGGGCGCGTAGGAACTCGGTCCAGTACGCGGTGTCATGTCCCTTGCCCAGGGCCACGAAGTCCCAGGCTGCATCCTTGGGCCACTCGTTGGCCCATTCGTCCCCGCCCAGGTTCGTGCGCGGCTCGGAGGGGTCCAGCTTGCGGAAGCGGTTGTCCAGCACCCCGTAGATCGCGGCGGACGGGTTCACCCGCACGTCCTTGGCGGCGGCGTGGAAGACCAGCGGTCCCAAGTCGCGGATGACGGCCACCGGATCCATCTGCTGCCAGAACAGGTGCGAGGCATCCAGTTCCACACCCACGTTGGTGGCGCCGGTGCGTTCGACCAGCTCGCGAATGCCTGCCGGGTTGAAGACGACGTTTTGCGGGTGGAGTTCAAGGGCAACCTTCACCCCGTGGTCGACGGCGAGCTTGTCGATGTCCTTCCAGAAATCGGCGGCCACGCCCATTTGGTAGTCAAGGACATCGAGCGATGCGGAGTTCCAGGCGTTGACGATCCAGTTCGGCGTGGTGGCTCCGGGTTCCCCGCCGGGCAGGCCGGACATCGTGACCACGCGGTCCTGGCCCAGGCGTTCGGCCAGGCGGATCGAGCGGCGGATGTCCTCGGCGTGGGCATCGCCGATCAGGGGATTGGGGTGCAGCGGGTTGCCGTTGCAGTTGAGCCCGGCAATCGAGACGCCGGTGCCTTCGAAGATCCCCAGGTATTCGTCGCGGGCGACGTCGCTGGCCAGGATGTCGTCATAGGTCGGGATGTGCACGGGGGGAAGGAATCCGCCGGAGTTGATCTCAATGCCGGTCAATCCGGCCTTGGCGATGGCAACAAGCGCCTCGGGCAGTGGGCGGTCGTGCAGAATGGCGTTGTAGACACCGAGTTTCATGGCTTTCCTTGCTTTCTTGGATGGAGAAGGGCATTCCACGGTTCGTGGCGAGGTCGGCCTGTGACACTGGACGTGGGGGCCGCACCGAGTTCTTGGAGCGCTCCAAACGATGGCGCACCTAAAATATATCCACACAAGGTCAAGTTGTCCATACAAAGTTTCCGACGAGAAAAATTCCCTTCCGCCGCGGGCGCGGAATGGGGCCCCCGGGATTGCCCGACGGCCTTCTATTGACTTTGTAAACATGTCAGGACAAACTGTTTTTAGGACCCGCCGGAATCCCGGCGGGCCGCCCAGCGTCGAACAGGAAGGGAGCGTCGGAGCCGTGCCGATGATTCGCATTGATGTCACCCAGGGGCGCACGCCCGAAGAGCTGGCCGCACTCAGCAAGGCGATCCATGCCGCGGTGGTGGGGGAATACCGCATCCCGGCGGGCGACTACTTCCACGTCATGACCGAGCATCCGCGCGGACAGGTCGTCGCGCTGGATGCCGGGCTCGGGTTCGAGCGCAGCGATGGCGTGGTGATGATCCAGGTCTTCACCCAGCGCGGGCGTTCCGGGGAGGCCAGGGCGGCTCTGTTTGCAGCGATCGCACGCGAGCTGCGGGGCGTCGGCGTGGCCGGGGAGGACGTGTTTATTGGCTATGTGGAAAACGGCGCCGAGGACTGGTCGTTCGGATTCGGCCGGGCCCAGTACTCCACCGGCGAGTTGGCCGCACCCGATGCCCGGGACGCTTCGTGATCCGGCGCCGGGCGGCCCGGACCGCCGTTACGTGACGTTTGTTGTAAATATGACAGTACAAACTTTTGACAGGACAAAGTTTATGGTGCAGAGTATTTCCTGTGGCTTGACTCACAGCAGCGAGACCTTCGGGGCTGATGTGCAACCTCCCAGCCAGGAACCAGACAAGAAAGGACGTCGATCCGCGTGACCCACGACGTACTCACCATCGGACGCATCAGCGTCGACGTCTACCCGAACGACATCGGTGTTCCCCTTGGCGAGGTTAACAGCTTCGGCAAGTATCTTGGTGGTTCGCCAACCAATGTGGCGGTGGCCGCAGCCCGCCATGGGCGCCGCACCGCGGTCATCACCCGGATCGGCGATGACGAGTTCGGCAGCTACCTGGAACGCGAGCTGGACAAGTTCCAGGTCGACCGCAAGCATGTCAGCCGCGTCCCCGGGCTCCAGACACCGGTCACCTTTTGCGCAATCATGCCCCCGGAGGACTTCCCGCTGTACTTCTACGGACGCTTCCCCACCGCACCGGACTGGAAGATCGCCACCGACGAGCTGGACGTCGATGCCATCCGCAGCTCGCGGATCTTCTGGTCCACCGTCACCGGGCTGAGCCAGGAGCCCAGCGCCAGCGCCCACATCGCTGCGCACGAGATCAGGTCCCGCGACACGCTCGCGGCAAACCAGTTCACCATCCTGGACCTGGACTACCGCCCCATGTTCTGGGAATCCGAGGAAGCGGCCCGCGCCCAGGTGGCCAAGGTCCTTCCCCACGTCACCGTCGCCATCGGCAACGACAAGGAATGCGCCGTGGCCGTCGGGGCGGGAACCCCCGACGAGCAGGCCGACCGGCTGCTGGCCGCCGGCGTGGAAATCGCCGTGGTCAAGCTCGGACCCGAGGGCGTCATGGCCAAGACCCGCACCGAACGGGTGGTCTCCGCCCCGGTGCCGGTGCAGACCGTCAACGGGCTCGGTGCCGGGGACTCCTTCGGCGGCGCCTTCTGCCACGGACTGCTCTCCGGATGGCCGCTTGAGCAAGTCCTGGACTACGCCAATGCCGCCGGTGCCATCGTCGCCTCCCGT
Source organism: Paeniglutamicibacter psychrophenolicus (assembly GCF_030812255.1). Lineage (GTDB taxonomy): Bacteria > Actinomycetota > Actinomycetes > Actinomycetales > Micrococcaceae > Paeniglutamicibacter > Paeniglutamicibacter psychrophenolicus_A. The sequence continues at coordinate 106,367 of NZ_JAUSSH010000001.1, forward strand.
CTGGCCTGCTCCGACGACATGCCCACCCCATCCGAGGTCAACGCGCTGTTGGCCGAACGCGGCCGCACCGTACCGGGCCCAGCAACCATCGAGGTCTCCCCATGAGCAACGGCCCAGCCATCGACCGCGAGGACCCGCGCCGCTACGCGCACCTGACCAGTATCCGCCTGGAGGATCCGGGAGCCGTGGCCCGTGCGGCCGCCACCCGCATCCGCCACGTGGGGGCGCGCACGGGACGGCAGAACTTCATCATCGCCGCTGACCACCCTGCCCGCGGAGCGCTGTCGGTCGGCGAGAACCAGCTGGCCATGGCCGATCGCCGCGACCTGCTCGACCGCCTGCGCATCTCCCTGCAGAACCCCGCCGTCGACGGCGTGCTGGCAAGCCCCGACATCCTCGATGACCTGCTGCTGCTCGGCGCGTTGGACCACAAGCTGGTCTTCGGGTCGATGAACCGCGGCGGGCTGTCCGGATACGTCAACGAGTTCGACGACCGCTTCACCGGGCACACCGCCCAGGCGCTGGCGGACATCGGCGCGGACGGCGGGAAGATGCTCACCCGCATCGCCCTGGGCGACCCGGCAACCGCGGTGACCCTCGAGGCCACCGCCCACGCCATCGACGAGCTGGCCGAACGCAAGCTCTACGCCATGGTCGAGCCGTTCCTCTCCGAATGGCACAACGGACGGGTCCGCAACGACCTGAGCCCCGACGCCGTCATCAAATCGGTCGGCATCGCCTCCGGGCTCGGCGGCACCAGCGCCTACACCTGGATGAAGCTCCCGGTGGTCCCGGAGATGGAACGCGTCATGGCCTCCACCACGCTGCCCACCGTGCTGCTGGGCGGGGACCCCGACGGCTCGCCCGACGAGGTCTTCGCCACCTGGCAGGCCGCACTGGCGCTGCCCGGGGTCCAGGGCCTGACGGTGGGGCGCACGCTGCTCTACCCGGCCGACGGAGACGTCGCCGCCGCGGTGGCCACCGCCGCCTCCCTGCTGAACCACAACACCATCCCCGCCGAGTAGGAGCACCGCAAGGCAATGGCTACACGCAGAATGACGGTCGCCCAGGCCGTCGTGGAATTCCTGGGCAGGCAGTACACCGTGGACAACATCGGTTCGGAAACCTACCGCGAACGCCTGATACCGGGCATGTTCGGGATCTTCGGCCACGGCAACGTGGCGGGCGTCGGCCAGGCCCTGAAGCAGTTCCAGGCCAAGGACCCGGCCCTGATGCCCTATTACCAGGGGCGCAACGAGCAGGCCCAGTCGCACCAGGCCGTCGGCTACGCCCGGCACACCCGGCGCCGGGCCACCTACGCGGTGTCCACCTCCATCGGCCCGGGATCCTCGAACCTGCTCACCGGCGCCGCCCTGGCCACCGCCAACCGGCTTCCGGTGCTGCTGCTGCCGTCTGACACCTTCGCCACCCGCGCGGCCGACCCGGTGTTGCAGCAGCTCGAGCACTCCCACGGCTACGACATCACCGTCAACGACGCCTTCCGCCCGCTGTCCAAGTACTTCGACCGGGTCAACCGCCCCGAGCAGCTGTTCTCCGCGATGATGAACGGGCTGCGCGTGCTCACCGACCCCGTCGAAACCGGCGCGGTGACCATCTCGCTGCCGCAGGACGTGCAGGCCGAGGTGTTCGAGGTGCCCGCCGAATTCCTGGCCGAACGCGACTGGAGGATCCGCCGCCCCGAGCCCGAGGCCGAGGACATCGCCCGCGCCGCAGCGCAGATCAAGGCCGCCAAGTGCCCGCTGATCATCGCCGGCGGCGGGGTGCTGTACTCCTTCGCGCAGGACGCGCTGCTGGAACTGGCGCAGAAAACCGGCATCCCGGTGGCCTACACGCAGGCCGGGGTCGGCACCATCGCCTGGGACTCGCCGTACTCGCTGGGCGCCATCGGTTCCACCGGCACCACCGCAGCCAACGCGCTGGCCGCCGAGGCGGACCTGGTCATCGGCATCGGCACCCGCTACGAGGACTTCACCACCGCCTCACGCACCGCGTTCCAGAACCCGGAACTGCGGTTCATCAACATCAACGTCGCGCCGCTTGACGCCTACAAGCACGGCACCGCGCTGCCCATCGTCGCCGATGCCCGCAAGGCCCTGGTGGCGCTGAACACCGCCCTGGGCGGCTACCGGGTCGGGGCAGACCTCGAAGCAGCCATCGCCTCGCAGAAGCAGCGCTGGGACGCAACGGTCGATGCCGCCTTCGCCACCCGGCACAACCCGCTTCCGGCGCAGAACGAGATCATCGGCGCGGTGCACGGGGCCATGGACGAACGCGACGTGGTCATCTGCGCCGCCGGATCGCTGCCCGGGGACCTGCACAAGATGTGGCGGATCAAGGACGCCCACGGCTACCACGTGGAATACGCGTTCTCCTGCATGGGCTACGAGATCGCCGGCGGCCTGGGCGTCAAGCGCGCGGTCATCGACGAGGCCGCCCGCGGCGCGGCGGCAAACCGCGACGTCGTGGTCATGGTCGGGGACGGGTCCTACCTGATGATGCACACCGAGCTGGTCACCGCCGTGGCCGAGGGCATCAAGCTCATCACGGTGCTGATCCAGAACCACGGCTACGCCTCCATCGGCTCGCTCTCCGAATCCCTGGGTTCCCAGCGCTTCGGCACCCAATACCGCCAGCTGGATGCAGAAACGCATTCCTTCGACGCCGGTGCCAAGCTGCCCATCGACCTGGCCACCAATGCCGAGTCCCTGGGCGTGAAGGTCATCAGGATCGAACCGGGCACCGACGCCATCGACAAGCTCGCCGCGGCCGTCGCCACGGCCAAGGCGGCACCCGAGGGCAGCGGCCCGATCCTCATCCACGTCGAATCCGACCCGCTGCTCGATGCCCCGGACTCCGAGTCCTGGTGGGACGTGCCGGTCTCCGGCGAATCCGACCTCGAATCGACCCGGGCCGCCTACGCGACCTACACCGGGCACAAGGCGCGCCAGCGCAACTTCCTGGGCTAGCCCCCCACCCGAACTTCCCCCCACCACAGAAGGAAAGCCGACATGAGCACCACCACCCAGGCCACCGCGGTGACCACCATCAACCACTTCATCAACGGGACCGAAACCGCCGGCGAGGGCGGCAACACCCAGCCGGTGTACAACCCCGCCACCGGCGAGGTCACCGCCAACCTGGCCCTGGCCTCCGCCGCCGACCTGGCCGCAACGGTCGCCGCGGCCCGCACCGCGGCCGATTCCTGGGGGGACACCTCCATCGCCAAGCGCACCGCGGTGCTCTTCAAGTTCCGTGAACTGCTGGTGGCCAACACCGACGCGCTGGCCCGCATCGTGACGTCCGAGCACGGCAAGGTCCTCTCCGACGCGGCGGGCGAGATCGGCCGCGGCATCGAGGTCGTGGAGTACGCCTGCGGCATCTCGCAGTCGCTCAAGGGCGAATTCTCCGACCAGGTCTCCACCGGCATCGACGTGTTCTCCTTCCGCCAGCCCCTGGGCGTGGTCGCGGGCATCACCCCGTTCAACTTCCCGGTCATGGTGCCGCTGTGGATGGCCCCGGTCGCCATCGCCGCCGGCAACGCCTTCATCCTCAAGCCCTCCGAGCGCGACCCCTCCGCGGCCGTCTTCATGGCCCGGCTCTTCAAGGAAGCCGGCTTGCCCGACGGCGTGTTCCAGGTGCTGCACGGCGGAAAGGAAACCGTCGACGGGCTGCTGAACCACCCGGACATCGACGGGATCTCCTTCGTCGGCTCCACCCCGATCGCCAAGTACGTCCACGAAACGGCAACCGCCAACGGCAAGCGCGTCCAGGCCCTGGGCGGGGCAAAGAACCACGCGGTCATCATGCCGGACGCCGACATGGAACTGGCCGCCGACCACCTCACCGCCGCAGCCTTCGGCTCGGCCGGACAGCGCTGCATGGCCATCTCCGTGGCCGTGGCCGTGGGTTCGGCCGCCGACGTGCTGGTGGACAAGCTGGTGGCCCGCGCCAACGACATCAAGGTCTCCCACGGCCTTGACGCCGAGGCGGACATGGGCCCGGTCATCACCCCGGCCTCCAAGACCCGCATCGAAAAGATCGTCGGCGAGGCCGCCGAAGCCGGGGCCGCGGTCATCGTCGATGGCCGCGACCTGGTGGTCGCCGACCACGAGAACGGCTTCTTCGTCGGCCCGACCATCATCGACAAGGTCAAGCGCGAAATGACCGCCTACACCGAGGAGGTCTTCGGACCCGTCCTGGCAGTCATCCGCGTAGACACCCTGGCCGAGGCCATCGAGGTCGTCAACGCCAACCCCTACGGCAACGGAACGGCGATCTTTACCTCCAACGGGGCCGACGCCCGCACCTACACCCGCAAGGTCCACGTCGGCATGGTGGGCGTCAACATCCCGCTGCCGGTGCCGGTGGCCTGGCACTCCTTCGGCGGCTGGAAGAACTCGCTCTTTGGCGAGCACCACATCTACGGCCCGGACGGGGTGCGCTTCTACACCCGCGGCAAGGCCGTCACCCAGCGCTGGCCCGAACACAAGGAAGACTCGAACGCCTCCTTCGCGTTCCCGTCCAACTAGTTCCGCCGCACCAACCTCCCACCGGGGGACCCGACATTGGGGACCAACGCCTTCCGGGGGAAGCACCACGCCGTGCCGCGGGATACTTGTCCCGCGGCACGGCGAACCTCACCAATGCCACGCCACGTTGCGCTAGAGAAAGGTCCGCCTGATGCCGGACACACCGAACAAATTGGTCATCGGCACCGCGCCGGACTCCTGGGGCGTCTGGTTCCCCAACGACCCGAAGCAGACCCCGTGGGAGCGCTTCCTGGACGAGGTCGCCGAATCCGGCTACAAGACCATCGAACTGGGCCCCTACGGCTACCTGCCCACCGACCCGTCCCGGCTGGCCGACGAGTTGGCGGCCCGCGACCTGAACGTCTGCGCCGGCACCGTGTTCACCGCCTTCCACCGCGGGCTCGACGGCTCCGCCGATGCCTGGGACGAGGCCTGGGAACCGGCCCGGAAGGTCGCCGAACTGACCGCGGCGATGGGCGGGGAACACATCGTGGTCATCCCGGCCATGTGGCGCGACGACGTCACCGGTGCGGCCGTGGAGGACGAGCACCTCACGGACGGGGGCTGGGATGCGCTGTTCAAGGGCCACGACCGGCTGGGGAAGATCCTGGCCGAGGACTTCGGGCTCAAGCAGCAATTCCACTCCCATGCCGACTCCCATGTATGCGCCCAGGAGGACATCGAGCGGTTCCTGCAGCACACCGATCCGGCGCTGGCCAACCTCTGCCTGGACACCGGGCACGCCGAATACGGAGGGGCCTCCTCGCTGGAGCTGATCCGCAAGCACCCCGAGCGTATCGGCTACCTGCACCTGAAGCAGATCGACCCCCAGGTGCTGGCCACGGTGCGTGAGCAGAACCTGACCTGGGCCGCGGCCAACCTGGCCGGGGTCATGGTTGAGCCGCCGAACGGGCTGCCCGACCTGCGCGCGGTCATCGAGGCCGTCGAGGAACTCAACCGCCCGATCTACGGGATCGTGGAACAGGACATGTACCCGGTCGCCGATTTCTCGGTGCCGATGCCCATCGCCAAGCGCACCGCCACCCACCTGCTTTCCTGCGGCTCGCGCACCCGCGTCCGCTAAACCCCACCCCACCAGGCATCGCGGCCCGCGGGCCGGACAGAAAAGGAACACCAGCATGAGTCCAACATTGCGCGTAGCGGTCATCGGGGCCGGACGCATGGGAGCCGACCACATCCAGCGCCTGCACCACAGGATTTCCGGGGCCGAGGTCGCCGCCGTCGTGGACATCGACGAGGCCCGGGCCAACGCGGCCATCGCCGGCATCGAAGGCGCCGTGGCGCTCACCGATGCGCAGGCCGCCCTGGATTCCCCGGACGTGGACGCGCTCCTGATCGCAACCCCCGGCTTCCTGCACCACGACATCCTGCTCAAGGCCCTGGAACGCGACATCCCGATCCTGTGCGAAAAGCCGTTGACCCCCGACGCTGCGTCGTCCTGGGAAATCGTGCAGGCCGAGGCCAAACTCGGCCGCAAGCGCATCCAGGTCGGCTTCATGCGCCGCTACGACGCCGAATACGCGCAGCTGCGCGCACTGGTCGCCGGCGGGGAGTTGGGCGAGCTGCTGATGCTCCACCACCAGCACCGCAACCCCGACACCCCGGCCGGCTTCACCAACGAGATGCTGATCAACGACTCGGTCGTCCACGAATTCGACGCCATCCGCTTCTTCACGAACGAGGAAATCACCTCGGTGCAGGTGCGCCTGGGCAAGGCCACGAAGAACGCGCCGGCGGGCCAGCACGACCCGCAGCACGTGCTGATCGAGACCGAATCCGGGGTGCTGGCGGACGTGGAGATCTACGTCAACGCGCTCTTCGGCTACGAGGTCGCCACCCAGGCTTCCTTCGAGACCGGCATCGTGTCCATCGGCAACGATTCGGGCCCCTACGTACGCACCGCGGGCAAGTGGGGCGGCAACGTCACCCCCGGCTTCGAGGAGCGCTTCGGCGCCGCCTACGACACCGAGATCCAGGCCTGGGTCGACGCCGCGGCCAAGGGTGAACTGGGCGGCCCCAGCGCCTGGGACGGGTACGCCACCGCCGCCTGCTGCGAGGCCGGCGTCGAGGCCCAGCGCACCGGGCAGAAGGTCGCCGTGAAACTCAACGCCAAGCCCTCCCTGTACAGCTAGCCACCAGACCCCAGGAGCCAGAGAATGAAGATCGCCCTTGACCCGACACCGTTCCACCACACGCACTCGCTGCTCGAATTCCCGGCGCTGGCCGCGGAACTCGGCTACAAGTACCTGCAGCTGACCCCGCACCAGGACCTGCTGCCCTTCTTCAAGCACCCGAAGGCCGACGATGCACTGGTCGCGGACCTGAAGGCCGCGTGCCGGAAGGCCGGCGTCGAGGTCGCCTCGGTGCTGCCGGTGCACAAGTGGTCCTCCCCGGACCCGGTGCTGCGCGAGGCCGCGGTGCGCTACTGGAAGCGCGCCATCCAGATCACCGTGGATTTGGGCGTGAACCAGATGAACACCGAGTTCTCCGGCCGCCCGGAGCAGCCCGAGGAATCCGAGGCCGCGTTCTACCGCTCCATGGAGGAACTGGTCCCGCTCTTCGAATCCGAGGGCATCAATGTGGCCTTCGACCCGCACCCGGACGACTTCGTGGAGGAAGGCCTGGCCGGCTGGCGGGTCATCCGCGGGGTGAACTCCCCGAACCTGTCCTTCGCCTACGTCGCGGCGCACACCTTCCACATGAAGGACGAGCCGCTGGAGATCATGGCGGCGGTCGGCGAGAGGCTGCGCGTGGTGCACGTGGCGGACACCATGAACCACCACGCCTCGCACGGGCTGCGCTACATCACCAACCCCCCGGGAAACGCGGTGCGCGTGCACCAGCACCTGAAGATCGGTGACGGGGATGTGGACTGGGACGAGTTCTTCGGCGGACTGGCCGAGAACGGGTTCACCTCGCGCGAGGAAACCGTCATGGTCTCGTGTGTCTTTGCGGAGAACGAAAACGCCAAGGAAGTCGCAAGGTACCAGTTGCGCACCATGCAGGACTACGTTTCAAGCACCCTGTAGTCGAGGGCGAAGGTGAAAGCGGATTTTCGGATGATGACAGAGATGAAAGCCACCGTGACGGCAGGAATTGCTGCCAAGGCGGAGGCCAACCCCAAGAAATTCATGCGCAAGGTCGCATTGTTCTCCACCTTCGGCGGACTGCTCTTCGGCTACGACACCGGGGTGATCAACGGGGCGTTGCCGTTCATGCAACGCGACCTGGGACTCAGCCCGATGGCCGAGGGGCTGGTCACCTCCACGCTGCTGCTCGGTGCCGCCTTCGGGGCCCTGTTTGCCGGACGCCTCTCCGACACCTATGGCCGGCGCAAGACCATCATGGGGCTGGCCATCGTCTTCGCGGTGGCCACGATCGGATGCTCGATCTCCCCGACCGTCGGGCTGCTGGTGCTCTCACGCACCGTGCTGGGACTGGCGGTGGGCGGGGCCTCGGTGATCGTCCCGGTGTACCTGGCCGAGATGTCGCCCGCGGCCCAACGCGGGCGCATCGTCACGCAGAACGAGCTGATGATCGTCACCGGCCAGTTCCTGGCCTTCACCTTCAACGCGGTGCTGGGGAACATGTTCCCCGAGGCGAACCACATCTGGCGCTACATGCTGGTGATTGCCACGCTGCCGGCGGTGGTGCTGTGGTTCGGGATGCTGGTGCTGCCCGAATCCCCGCGCTGGCTGGCCTCGGCCGGACGCTACGACGCGGTCCTGGACGTATTGGGCCGCACGCGCCGGGCCGAGGACGTCACCGGGGAGTTCGAAGAGGTCCGGCAGGCAGCCCGCGACGACTACAAATCCAAGATGGGCGGGTTCAAGGACCTGATGGTCCCTTGGGTGCGGCGGATCTTCGTGATCGGGTTGGGCATGGCCGTGATCAACCAGATCAGCGGCATCAACGCCATCATGTACTACGGCACCACGATCCTCTCGTCCTCGGGCTTCGGGGACCGCGGCGCCTTGATTGCCAATGTGCTCAACGGGGTCACCAGCGTGTTGGCGGTGCTGGCCGGAATCTGGATGATGAGCCGGCTGCCGCGCAAGTTCATGCTGGTCATGGGGCTGACCGGCACCGCGATCTCGCTGACGGCCATCGCCCTGGTGTCCCTGCTGGTGGACGAGGGGCTGCTGCGCGGCTTCCTGGTGCTGCTGTTCATGGTGACCTTCCTGGCCGCCATGCAGTCATGCATCGGCACCGTGACCTGGCTGACGATGTCCGAGATCTTCCCGATGCACGTGCGCGGGGTCGGCATGGGAATCTGCGTGTTCGTGCTGTGGATCGTGAACTTCCTGGTCGGCTTCCTCTTCCCGCAGCTCGTTGCCGGGATCGGGATAGCACCGACCTTCCTGATCTTCGTGGCGCTGCAGGTCATCGCCATCGTGTGGGTCAAGCGCTCGGTGCCCGAAACCAGCGGCAAGACGCTGGAGGAACTCGAGCAGCACTTCAAGGGCGCCGAAGTCTCCTGACCATTCCTGACCACGGCCCCGGGCGGGGAGCGGGGGGTCAGGAAACCGGTGCGATGCCGGTGCTGTTGCGCACGACCAGGGCCGGGGCATGCCATTGCAGCCCCGGCCCCTGGCCCGCCAGCCGGGCCACGGCCCGCTCGATGGCCGCGCGGGCCAGGGCCGCCACGTCCTGGCGCACGCTGCTGAGCCCGATGTGCGCCAGCCGGGCAAACTGGCTGTCATCGAACCCCACGACGGAGATGTCGGCCGGAACCTCCAGGCCCGCGCGTTCAAGCGCGTCCACGACCCCCAGGGCGCAGCGGTCGTTGAACACCACCAGGGCGCTGGGCGCCGGGTGCCGTGGATCGGCCAGCAGGCGTCCAGCCGCCGCGGCGCCCTCGCGTTCATCCGCACCGGCCGGCAGCACGCGTGCCAGATCGCCCAGCGAATGGCGCTCCATGGCCGCGAGGTAGGCGCTCCGGCGTTCGGCCGAGGCCACCGCGTCGCCCCCGTCCAGGTGGAAGATCCTTCTGTGCCCGAGGCCGACCAGGTGGGCGACGGCCTGGTCCATCCCCGATGCATCATCGGTGCACACCGAGTCGATTCCCGGGACCTCGCGCAGCAGGCTGACGAGCGGGAGCCCGGCGTCCACCGCGGCGAGTTCCGCACGGGTGCCGGAGGCTGCGATCGCCAGGATGGCCTCGCACCCCGAATCGGCCAGTCCCTCCAGCGCCCTGGCCTCGCTTCGGTGTTTCCCGACGGCTCCGAGCACGACCTCGTAGCCGTGTTCCTCGGCGGCGGCATAGATCTCGTCGACGAGCTCGGCATGGAACGGTTCGTCCAGGCGCAGCGAGACACCCAGCAGGCCCGAGCGCAGCGAACGCAGGGCACGGGCCCGGCTGTCGGGCCTGTAGCCAAGGGCTTGGGCGGCGGCCTTGACCTTGAGGCGGGAGGCTTCGCTGGCGCCTTCGGCCCCCCGCATCACGATCGATGCCAGGGCCACCGACACCCCCGACTCCCTGGCGACATCGGCCAGGGTGGTGCGGCGTGGGGGCGGGGCGGGTTGGTTCATTTCGGGCCTTTCGGGATTTCTTCTAGAACGATCTAGACGACTGACTAACAGTGTGGCATAGTTGCCGGGACAGCAGAAACTAGAACGTTCTAGAAGGATCGTGAACCACATGGCCTATTCCCCAAACACCCCGCCAATCCCGGAGCCCATCCGCATCGCGGTCATTGGCTGCGGCTGGATCGGCGCGTTCCACGCCCGCTCCCTCGCCGGCCACCTGCCCGGAGTGCGGCTCGAAGCCGTCGCCGACCCGGCGCCCGGTGCGGCCGCGGCGCTGGCCACCGAGCTCGGGATCGCCAAGCACACCACCGACCCGGTGGATCTGTTTGCCGACCCGGAAATCGACGGGGTGCTCATTGCCGCGCCCTCCGCCTTCCACGCCACGCTGATCACCCAGGCCGCCGCCGCAGGGAAGCATGTGTTCAGCGAAAAGCCCGCGGGCCTGGACCTGGCGGAGCTGGAAGGTGCGCTGGATGCCGTGGATCGCGCCGGGGTTGAATTCCAGATCGGCTTCAACCGCCGCTTTGCCGCCGACTTCACCGAAGCCAAGAACCGCATCAACGCCGGGGACATCGGAAGCGTGCAGCTCATGCGCTCGCTGACCCGCGACCCGGGCACCTCCGACGGCATCGCGCATGCTGCGCGCATCAAGCCCAACACCATCTTCCTGGAGACGCTGATCCATGACTTTGACACTCTGAACTGGTTCAACGAGGGCGCCCGGGTCACCGAGGTCCGTGCCATGGCCGATGCCCTGGTGGAACCGTCCTTCAAGGACGGGGGATTGCTGGACACCGCCGTGGTGACACTGCGCTACGACAACGGCGCGATCGCCGTGGCCGAGGCCAGCTTCAGTGCCCTCTACGGCTACGACGTGCGCGGGGAGGTCTTCGGCTCCGCCGGCATGGCCACCGCCGGGCACCCGGTGCAGCTGGCCGCCGGCACATTCACCGCAGCCGGTGCGCAGGCCCCCACCGAAAGGCTGAACATCGAGCTCTTCGCCGGGGCATACCGCGCGGAACTTGCCCACTTTGCCCAGCTGATCGCCGCCCGCAACGGCCACGCCGAGCCTCCGACGGCCCCCACCCCGGGCGCCCAGGCGGCACGTGACGCCTTGGAAATCGCGCTGGCCTGCGTGGAATCCATGCGCACCGGCGAAGCAGTCCGACTGGTCCGCGAAACCGCGGGCGGTGCCCGGTGAGCCTGGACCTGGCCGTCTGCGCCGAGATGGTGTTCCTTCACCTGCCGTTCACCCAACGGGTCGAGAAGATCCACGAGCTGGGATTCGCGGTGGAAATGTGGGACTCGCGCACCAAGGACATCGCCGCGCTGGCGGCCACCGGCGCGGGCTTTTCCTCGATGACCGGCTACAGCGCCGGTTCCCTGATCGATCCGGACAGTTGCGGCGAGGTGCTGCGCACCGCCGCCGAATTGGTCCCCGCCGCCCTGGAGCTGGGCATCAAGCGGTTGGTGGTGCACCCTGCCGAACTCATCGACGGGCAGGCGGCCCGGCCGCTGTTCCGGGCCACGGGCCAGATGTGGCTGACCGCGGCCCGCACCCTTGAAAGGCTCGGCGAGCTCGGGGCCGAACACGGCCTGGTGTTCACCGTGGAAAACCTGAACACCATCGTGGACCATCCCGGCATCCCGCTGGGCCGGGCCAAGGACACCCTGGCCCTGGTGTCGGGGGTCGGGCACCCGAACGTGAAGATGATGCTGGACCTGTACCACGCGCAGATCGGCGAGGGGAACCTGATCGCGCTGCTGCGCGACTCGATCGACCACCTCGGGGAGGTCCAGGTGGCCGACGTTCCGGGGCGCTGCGAACCGGGCACCGGGGAGATCAACTACCCGGTGATCGCCGCCGAGCTGCGTGCCCTGGGCTACACCGGGACCGTGGGTCTGGAGGGTTGGGCCTCCGGGGATTCGGAGGCCGCCCTCTCCGGTTTCAGGGCTGCCTTCTCCTGAGGACTGTTTCGAACAGGGCCCGCCAGGCTTGCCTTGCCAAGGGGTTCGGCAAGCCAACCCCGGCGGGCCGCCTCGAGACGACGCCTGGATCAGCGTGCGCCGGTGCGGCGGCGGGATTCCTGGGCGTCCAGGGCCCCGTCCAGTGCGACGTGAGAGGCTGAGCGCCCCAGGTGTTCCAGGACGAGTTCGGCCTGGGACTGCGGGGCCAGCCCGCCTATGGGCTGGTCCCGGTCCAGGTTGGTCGGGAAGGCATACCCCTCGGCCGAGGATGCCACGATGTTCTTGAGCGCCTTCTGCGAGGCTCCGGAGGACTTCATGCCAAGCAGCACCGGGTACAGGGCCTTGCTCATGGCCGTGCGGTCGACGGTCTCCATGGCCCGCCCGAACGCCGAGGAAACCTGCAGCAGGTTGGCCATGCGCTTGATGTCGGTCGAGACGTTGTTGCCGGCCCCGTGGAACAGCGCCGGGTTGAAGAAGGCGGCGTCTCCCTTGTCCAACGGCAATTGGGCGAAGTTCGCCTGGAAGTATTCGGTGAAGTCCTCCCGGTGGAAGGCCACGTAGCCCGGGGCATACTTGTGGGAGTGCGGCAGGTAGAGGGTGGGACCCGATTCCAGCGGCATGTCGCAGTGTGCGACGGCCCCCTGCAGCGTCAGTGCCGGCGTGAGCAGGTGGGTGTGGGCAGGGTAGGCGGAAGCCTGCTCGGCGGACATGAAGCCCAGGTGGTAGTCGCGGTGCGCGCGCTGGGCAACGCCGCCGGGATTCACCACATTGACCTGGCTGGTCACCTGGTAGTTGGGGCCCAGCCACGCCTCGGACACCAGGGCCAAAATGTCCGAGGAATAGTACTCGGCAAAGACCTCCGGTTCGGCCAGGGCCAGCTTGTCCAGCGCACCCCAGACCCTGTCGTTGGCACCCGGCTTGGCGAAGTGGTCCCCGCCGGTGACCCCTGCGGCCTTCTGGGCCGCGATCAAGCGGTTGAAGGCGTCGGTGGCACGGTCCACGACGCCCAGATCGGGGAAGGCACCTTTGAACACCACGATGCCAGGGCCCTCGGTGAGTGCATGGGCCAACTCGGCCTGGACGTCGGCGCGCTCGGCCGGGTCATCCAGGTAGGAATGCAGTCGCGGGCCGTAAATGAGCACGTTCTGCTCCACGGCATCTGCATACGGGTAGTCTTCCAACCGCGTTGCCGCGGACACGACCTGCTTGAAATCCTCGAGGTTGCAGTCTTCGGCGCGGAACCAGCGTGGGACGGCGTTCGCGGAGGTCGAGGTGGTGGTCATGGTGCAAGCCTTTCGAAAAATGAGGATGGGACGTGGACCGACATCGCGGGAACCTCACGGATCCCTCACGGCAGTGTGACGGTATAGGCTCGGAACTGCCAGGTGGATATTGTCGCCACCATCAATTCTGCTTCCGAAGCACCGTGCTGAACCAGCATCAAACACCTCAAAAACACCTCAAGGGGACCAACGATGGCACATCGCTTTTCCATCCGGGACATAGCCCGGCAGGCCGGGGTCAGCGAGGCCACGGTGGACCGCGTCCTGCATGGGCGCACCGGGGTACGCCCAAGCACCGCTGGCCAAGTCGGTCGCGCCATCCAGGAGCTGGAAACCCAGCAGGCCCAATTGGAACTCTCGGGCCGAACCTTCGTGATCGACGTGGTGGTCGATGCGCCGTCGCGCTTCAGCCACGCGATGCGCGCGGCCTTGGAAGCCGAGTTGCCCCTGCTGCGGCCTGCAGCGTTCCGAGCCCGATTCCACCTGAGCCAGCATTGGAGCGAGGGGGAATGCGTCGAGCAATTGGACAAGATTGCCCGCCGGGGATCCCACGGTGTGTTGCTCAAGGCAACCGATTCACCGGGGGTGGCCGAGGCAGTCGGGATGCTCTCGGGCAGGGGCATCCCCGTCGTGACGGTTGTGACCGATCTGCCGTCAACGGCCCGGATCACCTATGTGGGGCCGGACAACAGGGCGGCCGGGTCCACGGCCGCCTATCTGATGTGCGCATGGCTTGGCGACAGACCCGGAGATGTGGCCCTTACCGTGAGCAAAGACGGCTTCCGCGGCGAAGAGGAACGGGAAATGGGTTTCCGGGCCACACTGCGAAAGCTTGCTCCGACCCGGATCATTCACGAGCTGCCGGACTCCGAGGGCATGGATGGGGCTGCCGAACAGTACATGGAGCAGATGCTGGCCCGGCACTCCGATCTCGCCGGCGTGTATTCGATCGGAGGCGGTAATTCCGGCCTGGTGCGTGCCATCCAGCGGGCAGGCTCACCGGGAACCGTGGTGATAGGCCACGACCTGAACAAGGAAAATTCCCTGTTGCTTTTGGGTGGCGCGTTGCATGCGGTGCTGGGGCACAACCTGCGCTCCGATATGCATGCTGCCTGCCGGGCCTTGATGCATTACCACCGGGCGCTGCCCGGCAGCCATGAGCCCGAGCGCTCGCCGATCGAGATTCACACGCCCTACAACTTGCCGGCGGCCGCTGCCCAATAGCATCGACCTGCGCTGCCTCGCACCTGGCCTGCGAGCCAGTGATGGAACCCTTTTCGGCAGGGTGCTGGAGGGTCCAACGATTCCTGCGCGCAACGCGGTGCTCGTTGACATGTCCGGGGCCCCGCGGGGATGGGCAGGCAGCCCACTTCGGATTCACCGGGATGCGGGCCGACCAGAACATTGCCGGATTCCGCATTGACCAAGACGCGGGGCTCCGGCAGCAAAAACGTCGGGGTGGTCTCACCTTGGCGGTGGGACCACCCCGACGGTGGTGCCGTGCTGTGGCCTCGAGCCATTGCCCGGCGTCAGATCTTGCCGATCTTCACGGTCCTGCCGGTCTTTGCGGATTCGAGTGCCGCGTCGGCCAGCACCAAGGCGGCAACTCCGTCTTCGAAGCTCGGGGAGCAGGGGATGCCGTTTTGGATCGCGTGCGCGAAGGCATCGAGCTCACGCCGGTAGGCCTGCGTGTAGCGTTCCAGGAAGAAGGGCATGAAGGCCTCGCCTTCGCCGGTGCCCGAAGCGCCGTACTTGCGGACCGTGGTCGGGGTGATGTTCTTGGCTTCAAGCATGCCCTCGGAGCCGAAGGCCTCCAGCCGCTGATCGTATCCGTAGGAGCAGTGACGCGAATTGGTGATCGTGATCAGCTCGCCCCGGCTGCCACGCAGGGTGACCACGACGGAATCGTAGTCTCCAAGCTCTTCGATGTAGCTGCTGAACTGGTTGGATCCCACTGCCGTGACCTCGACGATGTCCTCAACGAAGAACCGGGCCATGTCCAGGTCGTGGATCGTCATGTCCCGGAAAATTCCGCCCGAGGTTTCGATGTAGTCGCGGGGAGCAGGCGCCGGGTCGCGGCTGATGATGGTGACTTGTTCCAATGCACCAATCTCACCGGCTTCAACGCGGGCGTTGATGGATGCGAAACTTGGGTCGAACCTGCGGTTGAAGCCGAGCATGATGGGCACCGTCGTGTCCTTCAGCTTGTCGCGGCACGCCATGACGGTTGCCAGGTCCAGGTCGATGGGCTTCTCGCACAGTACTGCGAGGCCGTGGGCCGCAGCGCGGGTAATGAGGTCGACGTGGGTGCTTGTCGGCGAACCGATGATCACGGCGTCAAGGCCGGGTTCGGCAAACACCTCATCAGGGTCCTGTACGGCCCGGGCACCGGTCTGTTCGGCAAGCTTGCGGGCGGCGTCAATGAACGGATCGGCAATGAGGACCAGCTCAATGTCCGGGTGGGCGGCAAGGTTGCGGGCGTGAACCTGTCCAATGCGGCCGGAGCCGAAAAGTGCCATACGCAACGGTCGTGGTGAAGCCATGAATTATAAGTCCTTTCAGGGAGGGGAATAACGTGTTGAAGATTCGACTTGGGCAGCACATGCGATGCCCTGGGCGTTGGTGGAGCCGTGGAGCTAACCGGGGAAGGAAGCAACCGCGGTGTCGAAGGCCCGCTGGAGTCCTTCGCGCAGCGGGGTTGAGCGGTGCTCGCGGGAAATGATCTCCACTCCCCATGGCCCGAGGTATCCGGCCTCGAGGGCAAGCTTGATGAATGTCGCGGGATCGAAATCACCGCGGCCGCAGTATGCGCGGTTGTTGATGGTGTCCTCGAACAAGGTTCCATCGGTCTTGTGGAAACCATCGTCGATTTCCACTGCGAATACACGGTCCATCGGGGTGATATTCCACAGCTCTTCGTGTGAGAGCCCCGACTTGGCAGTGTGCCAGATATCGATCATCAGCCCCGCGGAGGGGCTGTCCGAAGCCGTCACCACCTGGATCGCCTCGGCAGTGGTGCGCAGGTTCGAGAACGGGGTTGCTTCCAGGGCAAGGCGGATGCCGACGTCGGCCGCCTGGTCCGCCAGATCGGAGAAGGCACCGGTCATCAATGAGATCGGCAGGGGTTCACCGGCGTTGCCGGCCCCCACCTTGATGTGGCGGGCGCCCAGCAGGGTCGCTGCCTCGAAAAGCTCGGCCTGGACCTTGTCCGCGGCCTTGCGTTCGGCGCCTGTGGACCACCAGCCGTTGATGAATTCGACCTCGACGATGCCGATTCCTGCGGCCTTGATCTGTCGACCGAGCTCTTCATAGCCGATGCTGTCGCGGACAACCAGCAGATCGTCATGAACCAGGCCGATGCCGGCCCATCCGGTCTCGGCAACTGCGGCGATGCGCTCCGAGATCGCCAAGGGGCTGCATTCGGTGGGGCCCAGCGGCGCGGCATCCCCGGCGCTGGTCCAGCATGTGGCAATCAGCTGCGGGTTCTGCCCGGTGGATTCGTTGCTCTGCATGCTCAAGGCACCTCAATAAGTGTAGGTTCGGTGATGCTGGCCATGCCACCGGCATTGTTGCTCGAACGGTAGCAGGCATCCACGATTCGGGCCACGGTGAGCGCATCGGACACCGGGGCAACATTAGGTGCACCGGTCCGGATGCTGTCAACCCAGCCGCGCATCTCGGTGCGGAAATTGCTGATGTTCTCCAACTCGGGGAGTTCGGAGAACTTGTTGCTCTCGGTCCGGGCAAAGGGCGGAGTGAAATAGCTTTCGGTCCACTCGGTCCAGCCTGCCGGCAGCCCGGCGGCGGCTTCGTCCAGATAGACGCGCAAACGTTGGGGAAGGATGCCGATTTCAATCATTCCCCGCGTGCCGTAGACGAAGATGCGGGAGCTTTCGAACCACTCGAGTTTGTCGTGGCCGTCGAAGCTGAAGGTGGCTGACATGTCGGGGTAGTTAAGCAACACTGATGCGGAGTCTTCCCTGCTGCCCTCACCCGAGAGCCGCGCGGACTTGTGTACCCGGGCATTCACGGACTCCGGTGCACCGAAAATGTGGACCAATGAATCGAGCATGTGGCAGCCAAGGATCCACAGGACGCCGCCCATATCGGCTGGCTGGTTCAGGTGGTCGGTGACATGCTCGCCCACCATCGCAGCACCGCGTGCCGAAACGGTGACGACCTCTCCGACGGCTCCATCGTCGATCAGCTTCTTTGCCCATCTAATCGATTCGGCCAGACGTACGTTGTAGCCCACCTGGACCACCTGGCTCGAGGGGACCCTGCTTTCGGCCTCGGCCAGCTGCAGCAAGTCCTCAACCGTTCCGCCACCCGGCTTCTCGACGACTACCGACTTGCCTGCCGCCAGGGCGCGCAGGGCATGAGGGACCATGTCCTTGCTCTTTGAATGCACCATGATGGCATTGATCCGCTCGTCATTGAGCACTCCGTCGATGTCCCGAAGCTCGACATTGTACTTCTCTGCGAAGTATCCCAGTCGTGGATCTCCATCGGCTGCGGCAACCACTTCCACGTTCTCAATTTCACGCAGTGCTCGGACACGGGCAGATGCATGCGGGTGGGTGATTCCCAGTAGTCCCACAACGATAGGTTTCATCGAGTTTTCTCCTGTAGCTGTTTCCCGGGCGCTTTCGTCTTCGTACGACGGCACGTGGATCCTGGTCGGTCCTGGCCATGCGGTGTCCAGGTAAATTACTTCGACCTAGTCGCATCTATTGGACAGTGTGTCCAAAGTATTGCATGTCACATGATTGAGGGTCAAGCCATGGAGTGGACAGCGAGGTTGGCTGGTGAAAGTGCTTAGCTGTGCGCCGGGATCGGGGCGCCAAGGTACTCCGAGAGGCGGCGGGCGCCGTCCCTGGCCAGTTCAATCACGGTGCGACCGTCTACCGCTTCCGTCAGGATGCCCGCGCGCAGTCCGCTGACGGAGAGGGAGGCGACAACATGCCCCTTGTGGTCGAATACCGGGGCACCGATGGCCGCGATGCCCGGCGTCAGGTCGTCGTCACTCACGGAGTATCCCGCGGAGCGGATGGCTTCGAGGTCCGCGTAGAACTTCGTCCGGGCGCGCGCGTCGAACTGGATGTCGGCGGTCTGTGAGACGACCGTCGCGTAGTCGTCCCAGGTTTGGCGGTCCTCGAAGGCCAGCAGCGCGCGGGGGGCTGCGCCGGTATGAAGGGGGAGCGAACCGCCAAGAGACAGCAAACGGCTGTTCACGCGCTTCCCATCGACTCGTTCGATGCAGACGGCACGGGTGTTTCGCCGGATACACATGAAGGCTGTTTCGCCGGTTGCTTCGTGGATAGAGCGAAGAACCGGAACTGCTGCGCGGCGCAGATCGAGGTCGTTGAGTAGTTTTCCCGACAGCGAGATGAGCTTGCTGCCGATCCGGAAGGCACCGCGGGGTCCCAGCTGCTCAACCCAGCCCGCCTCGGCAAGGGTGGCCAGCATGCGATAGACCGAACTTACCGGCTCGTCAAGGATCTCGGTCAGCCTGGCGGAGGTTGAGATGCGCTCGTTGGCAAGGGCCTCCATGAGTGCGTTTGCTTTGGCGATGATCGAGGAGATGTTGTTGATGGATGTGCTGAGCACGCGCTCGGCCGGTTTTGGAACGAAGTCCCGCATAGCCTTGGTCAGGGTCTGTGCGGCCTTGGCGATTACGGACTTGGCTTCCTCCTGCTGGTCAAGCACCTGGTCCACGAGGCCGGCTGCGGTGAGCGAGCCGAAAATCGTCCCGTCCGGGTTCAGTACCGGGAAGCTGATGGCGGCAATCCCGTCTACGACTTCATTGACCTCTAGCCGCCAGCCTTGGTGCCTGGTTTCCTCGATGTGGCTCCGCAGGGTGACGGCGTCAGTCGGGGTCTTTGAGGAGAGCCTTTCGTACGGTGCTGCGCCGAGTACGCTTTCCAAGACCTCTGCCGGTTGGAAGGCGAGCAGCACATGGGAGGCCGCCCCCGCATGGAGGGGAAGGATGCGCCCGGAGGAAAGTTCGTACAGGTCGACATCCGTGGCGTCGACCTGTTCCAGGCACACCGCGGTGTCGTTTCGCGGGATCCAAAAAGATGCCGTGAGCCCAAGCTGGCGTTGGATGGAGCTTAGCTCGGTGGCCAATAGCTCTCGATCGATGATTGCATCTGCCGCGGCCTCTCCAAGGTGCAGGATCTGGGTCCCGAGTTCAACGCGTCCGTCATCGGAGCGCCGGACCAGCCCTGATTGTTCCAGGGCGGAGACGATTCGATAGACCGACGGGCGGGGCTCGTTCACCGCCTTGGCCAGTTCTGCCGAAGTTGACGGCCCGAGGTTGGAGATTTCATCGACCACCTGAGTCGCCTTCGTGACCAGTTGAATAATATTCGCTGCGGGCTTCATGCGTTGCTCCTTGACTTGTTCATTCACGGCTTACCCATTCCTGCGGTGGCGATTAGTCCAGTTTCACCTGTTCCCTCCGAAAGGGAAAATCTTGGGACCTGACTCCGCTAGACGGTCTCGCCGTGATCCAGATCATGTGATACTGTCTGAACACGTTGTCCAGTCTATGACACTAGAGGTCGGTGGCTCGCACCAGAGATGGCCGAAGACAGCACAATCACGACAAGCAACTCGTTTCAACTTCGGGAGAAGACATGCAAAGACGAATCTTTTTGGCTGGTGCCGCAGTGGCGGCAGCGTTGCTGGTTTCAAGTTGTGGCGGACCCGGTGCCACCGGTGGAACGTCGAATGGGCAGAGCCAGGAACCGACTGACATCCGAATTGGGGTGTCCCTGACCAGCCAGGACGAGGAACGCTGGATCACCGATGGGAGGGCCATCCAGAAGGGCCTGGAAGACCTCGGCTACCAGGTGGATCTGCAGTACGCGAACAATGACATCCCCACTCAGCAGCAGCAGGTCGACCAGATGATCACGCGAGGGGCCGATCTACTGATCCTTGCCCCACTGGATGGAACAGCCCTGGCGCCGCAGCTCCAGGCCGCGGTGAATGCCGAGATCCCCATCATTTCCTATGACCGGTTGATCCGAAACAGCCCTGATGTCGATCTCTACGTGACCTTTGACAACTTCAAGGTCGGGGCCGAGCAGGGCAAGGCGCTGCTGACCGGATTGGGTGTCCTGAATGAGGACGGGTCCGAAGGCAAGGCCAAGGGCCCGTTCAACGTCGAATTGTTCGGTGGATCGCTCGATGACAACAACGCAACCTTTGTCTATGACGGTGGCATGTCTGTATTGCAGAAGTACATCGATGACGGCACGATCGTGATCAAGTCGGGCCAGACCAAGCTTTCACAAATTGCCACCAAGGATTGGTCTCAGCAGGAAGCCCAGTCCCGCATGGACAACTTGATCACTTCCAGTTATTCCGATGGAACCACCCTTGACGGCGTGTTGACGCCCAACGACAGCGTCGCCCGCGGCGCCATTACCGCGCTGAGCAACTCCGGATATGGACCGAAGCACGGCGCGGGCGCTCGTCCGATGCCCATCACTACAGGCCAAGACGCCGAAATCGCTTCGGTGAAGCTGATCAACGACGACGTTCAGTACTCGACGGTCTTCAAGAACACCAAGCTGCTGGCCGCCCAGACGGTCAAGGCTACAGAGGCCCTGCTCAATGGCCAGGAGCCGGAGGTCAACGACTCGAAGTCGTATGACAACGGTGCCGAGGTGGTTCCGTCCTTCCTGATGCCGATCGAGGTGGTGTTCAAGGACAACATCCAGAAGCTCCTGGTGGATTCGGACTACTACACCATGGAGCAGATCAAGGCCGGCCAGCTCTGACGTCTTCCAGCAGACCCTCACAGGACCACAAATGTTTAGAGAATCGATAGGACAGCGCCATGCCTGATTACATTCTGGAAATGCGTTCCATCACCAAGAGTTTCCCCGGCGTCAAGGCGCTGGCGGATGTCACGTTCTCCGCCCAGCGCGGGGAAGTGCACGCCATTTGCGGTGAAAACGGTGCAGGCAAATCCACGCTCATGAAAGTGCTCTCCGGCGTCTATCCACATGGAAGCTATGGGGGTGAGATTCTCTTCGAAGGAGAACCCTGCGAGTTTTCCGGAATCCGTGATTCCGAGCGTGCAGGCATCGTCATCATCCACCAGGAACTGGCGCTGGTTCCGCACCTGTCCATTGCCGAGAATATCTTTCTGGGCAATGAACGACGGGGCCGGGGCGGGCTCATCGACTGGCACAAGACGCAGGCCGAGGCCGCGGAACTCTTGAAGGCCGTGGGCCTGAACGAGGAGCCAACAACCCAGGTCGGGCAGCTGGGTGTCGGAAAACAGCAGCTGGTGGAGATTGCCAAGGCACTGGCCAAGGACGTCAAGCTCCTTATCCTGGACGAGCCTACCGCGGCCCTGAACGACAACGACTCCGCCCACCTGTTGGATTTGGTGCGCCAGTTGCAGGCGCGCGGCATCACCTCGATCATCATCTCGCACAAGCTCAACGAGATTGAGGCGACCGCGAACCGCACGACCGTAATCCGTGACGGACAGACCGTTGAAACCCTGGACATGGAGGCACCGGACGTCAACGTGGACCGCATTGTGCGCAGCATGGTGGGGAGGGACCTCGAATCCTTCTACCCCGAGCGCACCCCGACCCCCGGCAAGGTGGTTTTGGAGGTTCGGGACTGGACGGTGCGTCACCCGCAACAGGATCGTCTGGTGGTTGACGGCGCCTCGTTCGAGGTACGTGCCGGCGAGGTGGTGGGCATCGCCGGCCTTATGGGAGCCGGACGCACCGAACTGGCCATGAGCGTCTTCGGACGATCCTACGGACGGTTCATCTCGGGACAAACGCTGATGCATGGCAAGCCGGTTGCTCCCCGCACGGTGGCCGAGGCGATCGGGCGCGGATTGGCGTATGTGACCGAGGACCGGAAGCAACTGGGCCTGAACCTGCTCGATACGATCACCCGCAATATCTCCGGGGCAGCGCTGCCAAACTTGGCCAAGTGGGGTTTCGTGGATGCGAACCTTGAAGCGAAGCTGGCCAGGCACTCGATGGACTCGATGAGGATCAAGGCCCCGAGCGTCCAATCGGTGGTGGGGAAGCTCTCGGGCGGCAACCAGCAGAAAGTGGTGTTGTCCAAGTGGCTGCTCACTGGCCCGGATGTGCTGATCATCGATGAACCCACCCGAGGGATCGATGTGGGTGCGAAATTCGAGATCTACACCTTGATCAACGAGTTCGTGGAATCAGGAAAGGCCGTCGTGGTGATTTCCTCCGACCTGTTGGAACTGCTGGGCACCTGTGACCGGATCTATGCGCTCTCCGGCGGGCGGATCACCGGCGAGTTCCCGGCGTCGGAAGCGAATGAAGAAAAACTCATGACTCTCATGACGAAAGAAAAGGAAGCAATAGGATGACTGTCACAGCCCCCCGAGGACCCATGGGCGCCATTGCCCCTCCCCCCGAAAAAAATGGTCTGGGCGAGCTGCGCCTTGCCATGACCCACAACCTGCGCACCAGCGGCATCTATGTCGCGCTGGTGGCATTGGTTGCCCTGTTCGCCCTCATCACCGGTGGGGCGTCGCTGTCGGCCGGAAACGTCACCAACATCGTCTTGCAGTACTCCTATATCCTGGTCCTGGCCATCGGCATGGTCATCGTGATCATTGCCGGGCACATCGACCTGTCGGTCGGCTCCGTGGTGGCACTGACGGGCGCGATATCCGCAATCACCGTCATAAAATATGACATGCCCTGGTGGGTCGGCGTCCTGGCGGCACTGGCCACCGGGCTGTTGATCGGTGCCTGGCACGGCTTCTGGGTGGCCTACGTCGGCATCCCTGCCTTCATCGTGACCCTTGCCGGCATGCTTCTCTTCCGGGGCCTGACCCTTTTTGTCCTGGACAATGTCTCTCTTTCGCCGTTCCCTGACGAATACGGGGTCATCGCTTCGGGATTCATCAACGGGTGGCTCGGTGGTTACGGCTATGACGTCTTCACCCTGGTGGTTTTCGCGCTCGGCGTTGTCGGGTTCGCCGTGAGCCAGTACCGCTCCCGCAAGGCCCGCATGGGCTACCACCAGCCGGTCCCGCCCCTGTCGCTGTTCGCGCTCAAGATCCTGGCAGTGGGTGTGCTCGTGATGGCATTCGCATGGAAACTGGCCTCTGCCCGCGGGCTGCCCGTCGTGTTGATCATGTTGGCGGTGCTGATCATGGCCTACACAGTGATGATGCAGCACACCGTTTTCGGGCGCCAGATCTACGCCATTGGTGGCAACCTGGCCGCCGCGTCGCTCTCCGGCGTCAAGGTTCGTGCGGTGAACTTCTGGATCTTCGTCAACATGGGCCTGCTGTCTGCAGTGGCTGGCATCGTTTTCTCTTCACGCACCAATGGAGCCCAGCCGGGGGCCGGGAACATGTTCGAGCTCGACGCCATTGCGGCTGCCTTCATCGGCGGCGCGGCAGTCACCGGCGGCGTCGGCAAGGTTGTCGGGGCCATGGCCGGTGGCCTGATCATGGCGGTCATGAGCAACGGCATGCAGCTGATGGGCATCGACCAGTCCCTGCAGTCGGTGGTCAAGGGCCTAGTGCTCCTGCTCGCCGTGGCCTTCGACATCTGGAACAAGCGTCGCGCCGGCGCCCATTAGCCCCGCGCACCACAGGACCGGAACATCATCGACAATGCATCGAATAATCTTCTTGCCCAAGAAACTTCCCATGGAGGAGTCAAACCAATGACCACGAAATTCACCTACGACGCACTTCCCATGCGAGTCCGGTTCGGAACGGGTTCCCTGGCCGAGCTACCCGCGGAGCTTGACCACCTCGGCCTGACGCGGGTCCTGGTCCTGTGCTCGCCCGAGCAAAAGGACACCGGGGACCAAATCGCCCGGATCCTGGGTTCCCGCGCGGTCGGGGTACTGGCCGAAGCGGTCATGCACGTGCCTGCCGAAGCCGCGCAACGCGCAAGCGACGAAGCCGAACGGGTGGGGGCGGACGGGTGCGTCACCGTGGGCGGAGGCTCGGCCATCGGCCTGGGCAAGGCCATTGCACTGAACCACAACCTGCCGATCGTTGCCGTGCCCACGACCTATGCGGGTTCGGAAATGACCCCCGTATGGGGACTTACCACCAACGGACGGAAGCAGACCGGCAGGGATCCCAGGGTGCTTCCACGCAGCGTCGTCTACGACCCGGAACTGAGCGCGACGTTGCCGGCATCCATGTCGGTGACCAGCGGAATCAATGCCATTGCGCACGCGGTGGAAGCGCTGTACGCGCCGGATTCGACCCCCATCATTTCCCTGATGGCGGAAGACGGGGTCCGTGCCCTGGTGGCTGCGCTGCCGGCCATCGTCAAGAACCCCAGCGACCTCGAAGCCCGCAGCAATGCCCTGTACGGTTCGTGGCTCTGCGGCGCTTGCCTCGGGGCGACGACGATGTCGCTTCACCACAAGCTTTGCCACGCACTGGGAGGGACGCTGAACCTTCCCCATGCCCAGACCCACACCGTGGTGCTGCCCTACGCCTTGGCGTTCAACCAGCCGGCCGCTCCGCAGGCCAAGAAGGCATTGTCCAGGGCCCTGGGCGATGTGGACGACCCGGCCTTGAAATTGTGGGTCCTGGCCGAGGAACTCGGTGCGCCGCGTTCGCTGGCCGAGCTGGGCATGCTCGAGGAAGACATCGATCGGATTGCCGAAGAGGTCACCAGCTATTCCTACGGAAACCCCCGCCCGATCGACCTGGCCGCGGTTCGCGGGATCCTTCGTGATGCATGGGCAGGGGACAAGCCGCGTGAAAACCCTTCGGCCTAACCATCGCACGCCCCTTCTTTCTGGAGTTTGATCATGTCTTCACGGCTAGCAGTTTCACAGCAAATCAAAGTCTCACCACTGGTGCTCGGCACCAACGTCTTCGGCTGGACAGCGGATGCTGACGTTTCCCACAAGATCCTCGATGAGTACGTGGACGGGGGAGGGAACTTCATTGACACCGCCGACTCGTACTCATTCTGGGCCGAGGGGAACTCGGGCGGCGAAGCCGAAACCATCATTGGATCCTGGCTGGCGCGGCGCGATGACCGGGACGAGCTCTTGGTGGCTTCGAAGGTGAGCCACCATCCGCAGCTCTCGGGGATGGCTCCGGCGACAATCAACGCGGCGATCGACGGATCGTTGGCCAGACTGGGCCTCGACCACCTCGACATCTACTACGCGCACTTCGACGACTCTTCGACCCCGTTGGCGGAAAGCATCGAAGCAATGTCAGGGCTGGTGGACAGCGGCAAGATCCGCTCGATCGGGATCTCGAATTATTCGCCCGAACGGATCACCCAGTGGCTTGAGATCAGTGAACGCGAAGGCTTCCACCTTCCCGTGGCCCTCGAACCCCACTACAACCTGATGGAACGCGGTATCGAGGATTCGCTCCTGCCGCTTGCGCAAGAACACTCCCTCGACGTCTTCCCCTACTATTCGCTGGCCCACGGATTCCTGACCGGAAAATACCGGGGCAATGCAGAGGTCGACAGCGTTAGGGCCGCAGATGCCGGCCAGTACCTGACGCCCCGCGGCGAAAGGGTGCTCGCTGCCCTCGTGCAGGTATCGGAGGGCCGCGCGTGTACCTTCGCCCCGATCGCCTTGGCCTGGCTCAGGGCGAAAACCGGGGTCACCGCACCGATCGCCAGTGCGCGTACCGTGGCACAGCTTCAGCCGCTGGTGGCCAACATGCACTTGGCCTTGACCGAATGCGAACTACAGCTTTTGGACGAAGCTTCACAGCCGTAAACACCATTGGTGTGTTGACACCAACCACGAGGAAGGAAACAACATGAGCAGTTCAATCGAAGAAACACGCACAGCGGATGAGGCCCGCCTGCCGGCGATTTCCCCGGCCCAGTCGGAAGTCGAAGAACGGCTGATAGAAAACGTTCTCCGGTCCTTCGAACAATGCACCGAGCCGCGGTCTAAGCAGTTGATGCAGTCGCTGGTACGCCACCTGCATGCATTCATCCGTGAGGTACGGCTCACCGAAGCCGAATGGGAGCAGTCCATTGAATTCCTCACGGCGGTTGGCCACATCACCGACGACCGTCGCCAGGAGTTCATCCTGCTCTCCGACGTCCTGGGCGCTTCCATGCAAACGATCAACGTCAACAACGAAGCCATGGGCAACGCAACGGAGGCAACCGTCTTCGGACCGTTCTTCGTTGACGATGCGCCCCTCATCGAGAACGGCGGCGATATTGCCGGCGCAGGGGCCGGTCAGCCCTGCTGGGTCGAAGGAAGCGTCAGTGACGTGAAGGGGAACGCCATTCCCAACGCACGCATTGAAGTATGGGAAGCAGACGAGGACGGATTCTACGATGTCCAATACACCGACCACCGGGTATCGGGCCGAGCCCACCTCTTCAGCGACGACGAAGGCAAATATCGATTCTGGGGCCTGACGCCGACCCCGTACCCGATCCCGCACGATGGTCCGGTCGGCCAGATGCTGGAAGCCACCGGTCGCTCGCCCATGCGTGCATCCCACCTCCACTTCATGGTGACCGCACCGGGCTTCCGCACCCTGGTGACGCACATCTTCGTCCGCGGCGACGGGCTGATCAAATCCGACACGGTCTTTGGCGTCAAGGACAGCCTGATCAAGGACTTCGAGGAGCAAGTCCCAGGCGTTCCCGCACCCGATGGACGTGAACTCGGTGACCGCGATTGGTCGAGGGTTCGATTTGACATCGTGCTTGCCCCCGAAGGGGCATGAGCAACAACGACTCGCCGGTGGGCCCCCCACCACAAGCAGTCGCGGCTGGATGAGGGCCCTGACGATCATTGGATGGGACGGATCCGCCCGCTGCCCGTCGGGGCGCCGGCGGGCATTCCGGCAGGGAACGGCCAAGGCCTTATGGGCTGAAATGCCCGCGCAAAACTCTTTCGCAAGACCAAACAAGCAGGCAAGGAGCCGGTGTCCCCGCAAGGGGCACCGGCTCCTTGCCTGCAACTTGCCTAGGACGTGAAGGGCAGCCGCGGATCGATCGACTCCTGGTCCCAGGTGCCTCGAACCCAGCCGTGGTGGGGGTCGTCGCTGATCAGCCACTCGCGCACCCGGCCCGGCCCGGCCATGACATTGAGGTAGTACAGGTCGTAGCCCGGTGCCGCCATGGCCGGCCCGTGCCAACCGTAGGGAACCAGTACGACGTCGCCGGTGCGCACCTCGACGTTCACATCGATGGGGCGTTCATCGGAGGCGTAGACGCGGGCGTAGCCCACCGGATCGCTCGTCTCGGGGGCGGGTGAATCCTTGGCCACGCGGGTCTCGAAGTAGTAGATCTCCTCGAGATTGGACTCCCCGACCTTCTCTTCGTCGTGCTTGTGCGGGGGATAGGAGGACCAGTTGCCTGCCGGGGTGATGACCTCGCAGACGATGAAGCGGTCGGCCTCCAGCGCCGCGGGCGTGCCGAAGTTGTGGACCTGGCGCGAGCAGTTGCCCGCTCCGCGAATTTCAACCGGCGTCTGGGCAGCCGTGACCAGTCGCGTGGGATAGGCGGCCTGGGCCGGTGCCAGGGCCACGGCAAAGCGGCCACCTGCCGCAGAAGAGACCGTCACAGCGGTGTCGATGCCGGTGTACAGGACGTCCGATGGCCCGCTAAACACCGAGGGGCGCCCCGCAAGTTCATGATCCTGACCGTCAACCGCGGCGGTGAAGGCCCCTTGCAGCGGGACGATGATGCGTTCCTCCGCTGCCGCAGGCATCGACAGCGATTCGCCGGGTGCAAGGACCGCGATC
Organism: Paeniglutamicibacter psychrophenolicus; assembly: GCF_030812255.1. Lineage (GTDB taxonomy): Bacteria > Actinomycetota > Actinomycetes > Actinomycetales > Micrococcaceae > Paeniglutamicibacter > Paeniglutamicibacter psychrophenolicus_A. The sequence continues at coordinate 134,476 of NZ_JAUSSH010000001.1, forward strand.
TTGATGCCGGTATGCGCCCAACCGGGGACATCCAGCTGTGAATCAGCTGCGCCGATCGATGTTTGCCATGCTCCGTCGGTGGCTGTTCCGGCCGGATATACCCAATCTGTCAAGGTGCTGCCCTTTCGAGGTTCTTGGTGCCCGGCATTTCTAGCGCTGGACGAGAGTCATTTCAAAGCTGTATGAATCAGCCCGGTACACGTGGCTGCCGGTCTCCACGCTGCGGCCGGTGTCATCGACCGCCGTGCGTTCCATGGTCACCAGCGCAGAGCCCTCGGAGACCTTCAGCAGCGGGGCCTGGTAGTCGTTGGCGATCATGGCGCCGATCCGCTGGTTGGCCAGACGGAAATTCACGCCGGCATCACGCAGGATCTGGTAGAGCCCGCGCTCGTTGAGCGACTCCTCGTCGATGGTGACGATGTCGTCGCGCACCCAGTTTTCCATCAGCGCCAGCGGGCTGCCGTCCACGCTGCGCAGGCGCGTGAAGTGGTAGACCTGCACCCCGGCCGGGAGCTTCATCAGGTCGGCCACGCGTTTGTCGGCAGGTCCGTGGCTGAAGCTCAGCGACTCGGTGGTCGGGGTTTTCCCGGAACGTTCCAGGTCGTCGTTGAGGCTGGACAGTTCAAGGTGTCGACGCACTTGGCTGGAGACGACCTGTGTTCCCACGCCGCGCTTGCGCACCAGGAGCCCCGAACGGACTAGCTCGTCCATGGCCTTGCGCATGGTTGGCCGTGAAAGGTTCAGGCGCTGCGCCAGGTCGATCTCGTTCTCCAGGCGACTGCCGGCTTCCAGTGTTCCGTCGTGGATGGCGGTCTCGATGCCCTGGACAATCTGGTGGTAAAGCGGCACGGGAGACGAGCGGTCAATCTGGATATTCAGGTCCAAGCTCAATTGTTTCCTCCATGAAACCCGTCGGCATTACGCACGAATAGTTTGATAAGACATTCTAACTTGAGTTGAGCATAGCAGTCCAGATTCCCGCGGAGGAGGCGGGTTCCCCATCGGTTCAGGTCAGGGGTTCAGCATGTCGGGCACGGTTGGTTTTCCGCCTGTGGCACGGGGACCTCGGTGCCGCCGAGGGTGGCGCTGAGCCGGGCCGCATCCAAAACCCGCAGGCAGGCAATGGCCTCGCAGGCGCACACCGGCAAGGGTGTCTGGTGGCGCACGGAGTCGACCAGCAATTCGTAGTAGGCGTGGTACCTGCCCTGGGCGGAGGCCACCGGCGCCGTTCGGCCGCCGGCAGCCAGGATGGCATCGACCGGGTCGAAGCCCCAGGTTCCCGGGTTGTCCGCGGGGCGTTGTCCCTCCAATAGGGCCTCGGCCTGGATGTCGTTGCCCCGGAGCGTGAGCAGGCCGTCCTCGCCTTGGGCCCGGAGCAGTCGTTGGCCCTGTTCCGCCAGCTTGTTCGCGGACAGCCAGCTGGTGACGCCGCTGGCATGGTCGAGTCGAATGGTGAATGCCGAGTCGTTGACTCCCCATGAGGTGTGCGTCCATGTCATGCCGGCCGCGACGTTGTCGACCGGGCCAAAGAGCCACAATGCCTGGTCCACCAAGTGGCTCCCCAAATCCAGGAGGGCTCCACCGCTGGAGGCCGATTCGACGGATCGTGGTTCGTTTTGGTCGAACACCGATTCCAGGCTGTGCAGCGGACCGAGCCGGCCCTCGGCAAGCACCGCGCCCAGCGTTGCGATGTTGGTGTCCCACCGGCGGTTTTGGTAGACGCCCAGGCGTGCCCCGGAGGCCTCGGCGTATGCGGCCAACTCGCTGGCCTGACCGGCATCCATGGCAAAGGGCTTGTCCAGGATCACCACTGCGCACGAATCCAAGGCCTCCCTGACCAGCTTTTCCCGCCCAGGGGCGGGCACCGAGAGCACCAGGACATCGATGCCCGATGCCACCAGGGATGCAAGGGAGTCGTGGGCGCGGACCCCGGGGTGCTCGATCGCCAGGTCGGCGCGCCGAGCGGCCGAGGTTGTCACGACTCCTGCCAGCACGGCGCCGGCTGCGGCTTCGATGACGGGGGCGTGGAAGTATCTTCCTCCCCAGCCGTAGCCAACCAGTCCAATGCGGACATCGGGTTGTTCACTCATTTCCGGTGGCACTTCCTCTTCGGTGTTTGCAGTGGCCTTGGAGTCTGGCATGTGTTGGTTCGCGGCGGCGGGCCAGGTCCTGCGCCCCCCGCCGCGGGGACCGGTTCCTTCTAGATGGTGACGAGCTTTCCGTTGGCCTGTGCCGAGGCGGCGACCGCGGCCAGGACCTCCATGTTCCGCACGCCCTCTTCGAACGTGGCGCAGCGCGGCAGCGATTCCGCCTCGGACACTCCGGCAACCTCTTCGAGGAAGGCGCGCGCCTGGTAGGCGAAGGCCTCGTTCTGGCCGAATCCGACACTGGGCGCATCCATGGGCAGGCCGCCGGCCAGGTACGGGTGCTCAGGGCCGAGGATGACCTGGCGGTAGCCATTTTGTGCGCTGGTGCCCTCGTTGAGGAAGAGCTCGATCTCTGCGGGCCGGCGCTGGTCGAACCGGGCTGACCCGTTGGCGCAGAACACCTCGAAGATCAGGGAGTTGGCGTGGCCCGCGGCGACGCGGGAGACCTCGAATCCGCCGGAGCCGCCATTGGCGAATTCCGCTGAGAAGGCGGCGTAGTCGTCGTTTTCCACCGGTTCGAAAGTGTCGCTGACCGGGGTGTGGTCGTGGCCCATGACGGCTCCCAGGGGCAGCGGGCGTTCCTTGATGACGGTGCTCAGCCGTCCGCCGCTGACGGCGGTGATGTCACCGCAAAGGAACTCGGAGACATAGGCCAGGTGGCTTCCCACGTCGGCCAGGGCGCCCGAACCGGCCCCGCCCTTGTAGCGCCAGCTCATGGGCGCTGCGGCATCGAATCCGTAGTCGGTCCAGTAGCGGCCGCTGAAGTGCAGGACCTCGCCCAGCACTCCGGTGCGGATCAGATCGCGGATGTAGGCAATGCCGGGGGTGCGGCGGAACGTGAATCCGACACGTGCGATCCCGCTGGCCTTGGAAGCGAGCTCGGCCATGGCGCGGGCGTCCTCCATGGTGTCGCTCAGCGGCTTTTCACACAGCACATGCTTGCCGGCCGCCAACAGCCCCTCGACGGCCTGGCGGTGCAGGGAGTTGGCGATGACGACGCTGACAACATCGATGTCGTCGGCCTCGGCAATGGCCTGCCAGCTGCTGTCCGTGCGTTCGTAGCCAAAGCGGCGCGCGGCCAGCGAACCGAACTCCGGGTTCATGTCCCCGATGGACACGAGCCTGATGGGCGGCAGGACGGGGGAGTAGAGCGTGGAGGCGCTGCGGAAGGCGGCGGCGTGGGCCTTGCCGGCCATGCCTGCGCCGATGACGGCAACCCTGATTTCATTCGACATTGGGTGTCTCCTTGGAAACTAAAAAGCGGGGGGATGGTGGTGACATTTGCTGATGATGCCCTAGACTGTTGGAGCGCTCCATATGAACGTTACGGTTGTCCATATGTCCTGTCAATCTTTTTTCGCGAAGGGTTTGAAAATGACCGAAACCGCCACATCTGCCCGGCTCCGGGAAGGGCAGCGTCCCACCATCTACGACGTTGCCAAGCGGGCAGGGGTGTCAAAGTCCCTGGTGTCCCTGGTGCTGCGCGGTTCACCCAACGTCTCTGCGGAACGGCGCACCGCAGTGGAGTCGGCGATAGCCGAACTGAACTATCGGCCCAGCCGGGCTGCCGCCGCGCTGGCTGGAAGCCGCACCGGAACCATCGGGGTCATCATCGACGACTACCGGAACCTGTGGTTTGTCGACTTCCTGCATGGCGTGCAGGAAGTGCTGGCCGAGCGTGGCATCCGGGTTGCGGTGGCTGACAGGTCGTTCAACGCCCATGTGGACACCTCGCCGCTGGAGGGGTTTCTGGCCATGCGGGTCGATGGGATCGTCGTTGCCTCCGAACCGAGCCCAGAGATGGGCGATGGGATCGGCGTGCCGTCCGTCCTGGCGGGAAACCGGCTCCGGCGAATTCCCGGGGCGGACGTCGCCACCAGTGACGACAGACGCGGAGGCAAGCTGGCTGCCGACCACCTGCTGGGCCTGGGGCACCGGAAAATCGGCCATGTGACGGGCGGGGGCGGCTCGGCCCGCGAGCGCGCCGCGGGATTCGTCAACGCACTCCACGAGGACGGGATTGAACCGGTGGTGCTGGGGGATGCGGGAACTTCCGAGCAGGACGGCTTTCACTTCACCAAGATGCTGCTGCAGGCCAACCCCGAGACCACTGCAGTCTTTGCGGCCAACGATTCGATGGCCATGGGCGCGGCCGCGGCCATCAAGGACCTGGGGCTGCGGGTTCCGGAGGACATATCCCTGCTCGGTTACGACAATTCCCCGTTGGCATCCTCAAACCTGTTGCGGCTGACGACGGTGGATGCCCTGAATCTCGAGGTCGGGCGGCAGGCCGCTACGGCATTGTTGGCGCGCTTCGACGGAGCGGAGCAGGAAGCGACCACAAGCCTGGTTGAGCCCCGGCTCGTGGTGCGCGGATCCACTGCGAGGGTGGCTAGCTAGGGGGCCGCGCCCAAGCGCACAAGGCGCGCCAATCATTGAATAGATGAATGGCGTTTCTTTGGCATGCCATTTTATATTAGTAAAAATATTTGTCCTGACAATCTATTGACTTCTCGAAATTAACAAATCATGCTCGATTGTGAACGAACGAGTGGCCGACCCGAGGTCCCGCCGCACACACCTGCCAGTTCCCGAGGCAATCGCAATCGCAATCAATTCACTTTCATTTCGAGGAGCATTCCCATGTCCAGAAAATTTTCTTGGCGCACGGCTTCGGCTGCGCTCTTGCTGATTCCCGCGCTCGGCCTCACCGCCTGTTCCAGCCAGGGTGGGCGAGCCCCCGAGCCGGACGCCTCGGCACAGGGTGCCGTCGCCGACACCCCGCGTCTCAAGGTTGCGATGATCACCCACGCCCCGGCCGGGGACACCTTCTGGGACATTGTCCGCAAGGGTGCGGAGGCCGCGGCGGCCAAGGACAACATCGACCTGCAGTACCTCAGTGACCCCGAGGGCGGGAACCAGGCCCAGCTCATCGAGCAGGCCGTGGACCAGGGCGTTGACGGCATCGCCGTGACCCTGGCCAAGCCGGACGCCGTGGCCGGCGCCCTGGCCAAGGCGAAGGCGGCGGGCATTCCCATCACCAGCCTCAACGGCGGCGAGGACCGCTACAGGGAGTTGGGTGCCTTCGCGAATTTCGGCTCCAACGAACGTGCAGCCGGAGAGGCCGTGGGGCAAAAGCTTCTCGATGAGAACTACAAGAAGCCCATTTGCGTCATCCAGGTCCAGGGGCACGTGGGGCTCGAGGCGCGCTGCGCCGGGGTGAAGTCCAAGATCCCCGCCACCGAGGTCCTCTACGTCCAGGGCACCGATATGACCCAGGTGCAGTCGACGACGACCGCGAAGCTGCAAACTTCGAAAGACGTGGACGTCATCATCGGGCTGGGTGCACCCATCAGCCTGACGCTGCTGAAATCCGTTGCCGAGGCCAACAGTTCGGCCAAGGTCGCATCCTTTGACATGAACGCCGAAATGGCCCAGAAGATCGTGGACGGCGAGATCCTCTTCACCGTCGACCAGCAGCCATGGCTCCAGGGCTATGAGTCGGTCGATGCGATTTGGCTCGACTCCGTGGGTGGCTTCGCCCTGGGTGGGGGGCAGCCGGTGCCGACCGGCCCGAGCATCGTGGACAAGGACAACGCAAAGGCCGTGCTGAAGTTCGCCGAGGAAGGCCTGCGCTAGCAGAAGGCTGTGACGGGTGGGGAAGCTCCTCGTTTTGCTTCCTCCCCGTCCTTGGCCGTGGCGCTCCTGGGCATCCCGCCACAGGGAATCCTTGACATTCCGGGACTTGATGGGTGTTCCGGCCGGTGTGGAGCGGCATCACGCGTGCGTAACAATCACCCCAAGGTAAGGGCTGATGTAAATATGTCCTGACAATGTCTTGACATGTGTGACTGTAGTCACGATGATCGATGGAAAGGGAAAAGCTTGTTGGCGCCAATGGCGCCTCCGACACTTGGCTGGAGCCCCTTTGGCCGTCTTGGATCAACGAGGCGAGCCCACGACTCAAGGAGATTCTTGTAATGTCAAAGTTTTCCTGGCGCAAAGCCGCGGTGGCAGCGCTCATTGTCCCTGCCCTCGGCCTGGCAGCGTGCTCAAGCGGCGGCGGACGGGCACCTGAAACAGCCAATGGTGGCGATGCAGGCGCTGTTGCCGCGACACCGAAAATCAATGTCGCCCTAATCACCCACGCTGCACCCGGTGACACCTTCTGGGACACCGTGCGCAAGGGTGCCGAGGAAGCGTCCGTCAAGGACAACGTCGACCTGCAGTACCTTTCGGACCCGGACGGCGGACGCCAGGCCCAGCTCATCGAACAAGCCGTCGACCAGAAGGTCGATGGCATAGCCGTCACGCTAGCCAAGCCGGACGCGCTGGCGTCTGCACTGAAAAAGGCCCGCGATGCCGGTATCCCGGTGGTAAGCCTGAACGCAGGCGAAGACCGCTACAAGGAACTCGGCGCCTTCACCCACTTCGGTTCCAATGAAAAACTCGCAGGCGAGGCCGTCGGCGAGAAGCTCGCGGCAGACGGCTTCAAGCACCCCGTTTGTGTCATCCAGGAACAAGGTCACGTCGGCCTTGAGAATCGTTGTGCGGGTGTCAAGGAAAAGGTCCCCGGATCGGAGATCCTCTACGTGCAAGGCACCGACATGACCCAGGTCCAGTCAACTGTCACGGCCAAGCTCCAGGCCAGCAAGGACGTCGATGTCGTCATCGGGCTCGGCGCACCGTTCACCCTGACCATCCTGAAGTCGGTTGCCGGCGCCAATTCGGATGCCAAGGTTGCGTCCTTTGACATGAACCCCGAACTCGCCCAGCAAATCGTCGACGGAAACGTCCTTTTCACTGTTGACCAGCAGCCCTGGCTGCAGGGATACGGCGCCGTGGATGCGCTATGGCAGAACACCCGCGGCGGTTTCGAGATCGGCGGCGGCCAGCCGGTGCTGACGGGTCCGGCCATCATTTCCAAGGACAACGCCGCAGCGGTCCTCGAATTCGCCGAACAGGGTATCCGCTAACAGTCAAAGACCCACGTGGCGGCGGTGGATTAAACCACCGCCACCACGGACCAACGGAAAGTAATTCACATCATGACGAACACACTCCTCACCCCGCCGACCGCCCCCAAGGTGGCCGATGAGCGGGTGGCGTCCAAAGGCGCCATCTCCACGCTGTTGGGTCGCCCGGAATTCGGTGCCCTCGTCGGCGCGGTTGCCATGTTCGCTTTCTTCGCTTTCGTGGCCCCCGTATTCCTGCAGCCTTCATCCTTCGCCACGGTGCTTTACGGGTCCTCGACCATCGGGATCATGGCGGTGGGCGTCTCGCTGCTGATGATCGGTGGAGAATTCGACCTTTCCACCGGCGTTGCGGTGATTTCCTCGGCACTGAGTGCTTCCCTCTTTTCTTGGTACTTCGGAACCAATGTGTGGGTGGGTGTGGTGCTCGCGCTCGTCGTCTCGCTGGCCGTCGGATTCATCAACGGCTGGATCTTGATCAAGACCAACCTTCCTTCCTTCATTGTCACGCTGGCCACGTTCCTGATGCTGACCGGCCTGAACCTGGGATTGACCCGATTGATCGGAGGCTCGGTTTCCACCCCCTCGATCGCCGACATGGATGGGTTCGAATCGGCACGGGCGATCTTCGCCTCATCGGTGAACATCGCCGGGGTCGAAGTGAAGATCACCGTGTTCATTTGGATCGCCTTGGTGGCAGTGGCCTCCTGGATCCTGCTGCGAACCCGTATTGGCAACTGGATCTTCGCCGTGGGCGGCGACGCAAATGCCGCACGCGCAGTGGGTGTACCGGTAATCCGCACCAAGATCGGACTGTTCATGGGGGTGGGCTTCTGTGCCTGGATCCTGGGAATGCACAATCTTTTCGCTTTCGCCACGGTCCAGTCCGGTGAGGGCATCGGCAACGAATTCCTCTACATCATCGCCGCCGTCATCGGCGGATGCCTGCTCACCGGCGGCTACGGCTCGGCAGTGGGCGGGGCCATCGGCGCCTTCATCTTCGGCATGGCCAACAAGGGCATCGTCTACGCCGAGTGGAACCCGGACTGGTTCAAGTTCTTCCTGGGCCTGATGCTGCTGCTGGCCACGATCGTGAACCTGGTCGTGAAGAAACGTGCCGAGACCAAGTAGCAGCGCAAGGAACCAAGGAGCCAATTCCATGACGAACACCAATAATTCCCCAGCCCCCGAACGCATCGACCAGGCGACGCTGCTGCAGGAACAGACCGACCCGCTCACCCACACCCCGGTGCACCTGCTGGAGCTCAAGGACGTGGGCAAGCACTACGGGAACATCATCGCCCTGACCGGCGTCACCATGGCCGTGGACACCGGACGCGTGACCTGCGTGTTGGGTGACAACGGGGCCGGCAAATCGACCTTGATCAAGATCATTGCGGGGCTTCACCAGCACACCACCGGCACCTTGGAGATCATGGGTGCCGAACGCAAACTCAACTCCCCGCGCGAGGCCCTGGACTCCGGCATTGCCGCCGTCTACCAGGACCTTGCGGTCGTGTCCCTGATGCCGATCTGGCGCAACTTCTTCCTCGGCTCCGAACTCACCAAGGGCTTGGGTCCGTTCAAGAGCCTCGACGTGGAGAAAATGAAGAAGATCACCAAGGACGAGCTCGCCGCCATGGGGATCGACCTGCGGGACGTGGAGCAGCCCATTGGCCAGCTCTCCGGTGGTGAACGACAGTGCGTCGCCATCGCCCGCGCCGTTCACTTCGGTGCCAAGGTGCTGATCCTTGACGAACCCACTGCGGCGTTGGGCGTCAAGCAGTCCGGCGTGGTGCTGCGCTACATCCTGCAGGCGCGCGACCGCGGCCTGGGCGTCATCTTCATTACCCACAACCCGCACCATGCCTTCCCCGTCGGGGACCGCTTCCTGCTGCTCAAGCGCGGCAAGTCGATCGGCTACTACGACAAGAAGGACATCACCATCGACGAATTGACCAGCCAAATGGCAGGCGGCGCGGAACTGGCCGAACTCGCCCATGAGCTCGAGCAGTCCGGTGGCCACGCCGACGTGCTTGCCGAGGTCAAGGCCGAGGTGGCAGATGCCCTGGACACCCCTGCCGCCGGGCGCCACTCCTAGCCTCCGAGCCCGGTGGCGCCCACCGGTTTCGGAACCCGGACCGCGTACCGAAACCGGGTGCGACCAGCTGATTCCCCAATTCCCGACACAGGCAACGCCAGAAAGCGCAGGAGCGCCCATGAGCGGATTCCCCGCTGCACTTCCCGATTCCCGGGTTCCCGATTCGCAAGATGCACCCGTGCTGAACTGGGGAATTGCCGGTCCTGGCTGGATCGCCGAACGATTCGTCGAGTCCGTCAAGGCGCATTCCGCGCAGAACATCACGGCCGTCGGCTCCCGGTCGGCCTCGCGTGCGGCAGATTTCGCGGACAAGCACTCAATACCCGCCGGCCACGGAAGCTACAAGGAACTGGCACAGGACCCAAACGTCGACATCGTCTACGTGGCGACCCCGCACCCGCAACACTTCGATACGGCCATGACGGCCATCGAGGCCGGAAAGCACGTGCTGGTGGAAAAGCCCATGGGCATCACCGGTGAACAGGTGCGGATCATGGCCGAGGCCGCACGGGCGCGGAACGTCTTTGCCGCCGAGGCCCTGTGGACGTTCTTCCTGCCGAAGTTCGACGTGGTCACCCAGTTGCTGGAGGACGGAACGCTGGGAGACATCGTCTCGGTGTTCGCCGAATACGGAGAGCACTTCGAGGCGGGACACCGGATCTTCGACCCGGCGCTGGCCGGCGGTCCGCTCATGGACCTGGGCACCTACCCGTTGGCCTTCGCCACCAGGGTGCTCGGCGCCGCGGAATCGGTGGCCGCCATCGGAACACCCCATCCTTCGGGCGTGAACGGCCAACTGTCCATGGCCTTGGGGTTCGCCGACGGGGCCCAGGGAATCGTGAACACCAACCTGTACAACTTCACCCCGACCGAGGCCGTGATCGTGGGCACCGAAGCGACCCTGCGCATCGACGGCCCCTTCAACATGCCCGGCGGCTTTACCCTGCGTCATAAAGACGGACGTGAACTGCGCTTTGATGAGGACCCCGGGGCGCACTTCGAGGGGTTGCACTTTGAAGCGGCGGCGGTGGCCAGAAGCATTGCCGCCGGGCTCACCGAGGCACCGCAACGCCCGTTGGAAGACACACTGAGGACCCTTGAGCTGGCCGACGAAATCCGACGCCAGACCGGCATGGAATTCCCGGACACCACGACACGAAAGCAAACACCTTGAAGACTTTGAACATCGGACTCATCGGAGTCGGCCGCATCGGCACCATGCACGCAAACAACCTCAATTCGCTGCGCCCGCAGCTGGCCGAACGTGGCCTGGACGTGAACCTGTGGATCACCGACGTTGCCGCCGATTATGCGCGCACCGTGGCCGAGGGCCTGGGCGCCACCTTCTTCGACTCCGTGCAGTCGATGATCGATTCCGGAGTGGATGCGCTTCTCATTGCCACGGGGACCATGACGCACCCGGACTTGATCCGTGCCGGCATCGCCGCGAACCTGCCGGTCTTCTGCGAAAAGCCGGTGGCCGGCGACGTGGAGGCCGCCCTGCCGCTGCTGGAGGAAATCGCAGCCGCCAACGGCCGGGTGCAGATCGGCCACCAGCGCCGCTTTGACGCGGGCTACCTGGAGGCCAAGCGCCGCCTGGATGCCGGGGATATCGGGTGGATCCACTCGATGCGTGCCATCACCGGGGACATGTTCCCGCCTTCCCTTGAGTTCATTGCCTCTTCCGGCGGACTCTTCCGCGACTGCTCGGTCCATGACTTCGATATCCTGCGGTGGCTCACCGGCAAGGAAATCGTCGAGGTCTACGCCAAGGGCTCGAACAACGGGGACCCGGGGATCGGAGCCGCCGGGGATGTGGACACCGCGCTGGCCGTGCTGACCTTTGAGGACGGGACGGTCGCCACCGCGATAGCCACCCGCTACAACGGGGCGGGCCACGACGTGCGCCTGGAGATCCAGGGGTCCAAGGACACCGTGGTGGTGGGCCTTGACGAGAAATCCGCCCTGCACTCGGCGGAGGCAGGCATCACCTTCCCCTCCGGCACCGCACACCAGACGTTCATCGAGCGCTTCGACGGCGCCTACCGCGCCGAACTGGTGGCCTTCATCGAATACGTCCTGGGGGAACGGGAAAACCCCTGCTCGCCATGGGACGCCGTGGCCGCATCTCGCGTTGCCGACGCTGCCCAGGAATCCCTCCTCACCGGGGTGCCGGTCTCCATTGCTCCGGTTCCCTCCGTCTAGGTGCCCCGCCCAGTCACCGCCAATCACCACTCAGCCACCATTTGTAAGGATATTCATCCATGAGCACCAGCATCGCCAACCAGCTCGCAGCCGCCCCGATTTCCTGGGGCGTGTGCGAAGCCGCCGACTGGGGAGTGCAGCTAAGCCCCGAACAGGTCCTGGGGGACATGCGGGAACTGGGCATCAAGGCCACCGAATTCGGGCCGCTGGGCTTCCTGCCGACCGAGCCCTCCGCCCGCGCCGCACATCTGGAGGGATACGGGATGAAGGCCGTGGGAGGTTTCCTGCCGGTGGTGCTCCACGACCAGGCCGTGGATCCGTTGCCGCTGGTCGAAGCGGAGCTGAAGGCGTTCTCCGCTGCAGGGGCCTCTGTGCTGGTGCTGGCCGCCGACGCCGGGACCGGTGACTACGAGGCACACCACGAAATGGACGAGGATCAATGGGTGGTATTCGGGCGCAATCTTCAGGCGGTGGTGGACCTGGCCGCGAAAGCCGGCATCCTGGCGGTGCTGCACCCCCATGTGGGCACCATGGTCGAATCGGCAGCCAGTGTGCAGCGCCTGCTGGAGTCCACCGCGGCGCAGATCTGCCTGGACACCGGCCACTTGCTGGTCGGGGGAACCAACCCGCTGGACTTGGTGCGCCAGCACGCCTCGCGCGTGGGCATCGCCCACCTCAAGGATGTGCGCTCCGAGATTGCCGCCAAGGTGGCAAGCGGCGAGCTGGGATTCGTGCAGGCCGTCAAGGACGGCATGTTTGTTCCATTGGGCCAGGGCGACTGCGAGATCGGACAGATCGTGGGCCTGCTCACGGAAGCCGGATACAAGGGGTGGTATGTCATGGAACAGGATGCGGTGCTCGAAGCGGCCGCCGACGGCGCCGCTGCCAAGACCGATGTGCGCACGTCGATCGACTTCCTGCTGGGGTTGTAGGGCGCCCGCCGACTGGTTGACAGCCTCCTGCACCCCCTGGGTGCATGGGTGTGCCGGGGATGCGTGGACGCATCCCCGGTGGTGCAAGGGTGAGGGTTTCCCGCGCGTGGCGGCGGGCGGCTATTTTCGCTGGGGTGGCCGGTTCATGCCGGTGCCGGGCCGCAGCGGCGGAGCCGTGGAGATGTAGCTGTGGCCGCTGGGGGTGGTGATCCTGAAGGAGTGCCTTCCTTGCCCGGACAGCGGTTCCTCGTGCCAGCCGGGCGCTTCCTTGGATTGGTTGCACGTCCTGCATCGACCTGAGGCATTTTTCTCGGTGGTCTTTCCGTTGCGGCGCACCTGCACGATGTGGTCGAATTCCTGGATGCGGCCGTTGCAATGCGGGGTGTGGCAGCGTTGGTCGCGGAGGCTGATGAATCGCTTGAGGTTTCCGGCAAAGCGGCGGGCCGCCGAGTCCATGGCGACAAGCTTGCCGGTTTCCGGGGTTGTGTAGAGGCGCCGGTACCAGGTGTTCAGCGGGTGCTCGGGATCGCCAGCCACCAGGGACCGTGCCTTGGCAGCGCTGATGTAGCCGTGGCCCGGAATCAGCGCCGGTTCGTCGTTGTCGCCGGTAAGGCTCTCTGGCTCCATGATCAGGAACAGCGCCACGGGCCTGGAGCCGGTGGCCTTGGTGTCGGTAAGCGCTTCGAAGACTGTGTCTGCCGCGACCTGGGCATTGGTGCGTTCGTCCCCGGGCTCCCGGGGACGTTCCATTTCGCGGTTGAGGACCTGCAGGATGGGGATGCCCTGGTCCAGCGGGAACTCGCCGACGATCCGCACGGTGTTTTCATTCAGCTGGTAGCCACTGGCATACCGCTTGTCGGCAGCGTCTTCTTCCTTCTTTTCGGCGGTTTCCGGTTCCAGGATGAGGGCCCAGTATTCGACCAAGTCACGCAGCGTCGCAATCCCTGCCACGAAGCAGGTGTGGGTGTCCTCCCACAGCAGGGAATCGAGCATTCTGCGGTTTTCGATCTTGAGGTTCCGGGTGCCGCTGATGACCACGTGTACCTGGTCCCAGGTCAGGATGCCCTGGCGCAGTCCCCGGTGGCACCGGGGCAGGTCTTCGACAAGAAGCCGGAAGTCGTTGGTGCGGTTGGTCCCGCCCGTCGGGGACAAGTGAAGCGCCAGGGCAACGTCCCCGCTGGAGCCCCAGGCGGGGGTCTTCTCCCTGATCCCGGCGCGCTTCCGATCGGCAACCAGGCAGTCCTGGTAGGCGACACTGTGGTCGGCTTGCTTCGCCGTGGCGGCGCATTTCAAGGTCTCCAGGGCACCGACTGCGGCCACCGCATCATGGGTGCCGGTCAGCACCGGGGCCGCGTTCACGGCGGTGGCCAGGGACAGGATCCCGGCGGTGCCGGTGCGGGCCAGGTGTTCGGCAACCAGTGCATCCATGTCCGCGCCGTCGGCCAGCAGCGCCTCGTAGCCCAGGTCCTTCCCGGCTCCACCTGTGGTGGTGCCAGCGGAAGGGATGCCGCTCGATGACGTCGTTGCCATACCTCCATTGTAGAACCGGGCATCGGGAAAGGGAACAGCTTCTCAAAGAATTTAGAAAATATATTCGAGTCCTGTTGTGGACGACTTCCCTCCGTACAAATGCCCCTTCGCTGGGCAACCGGGAGGAAAGGGCGCCGCCAAATCGCTGGTTCCGGGAGACGGTGGCACCCTGCCGTCGTTTTCAAGCGGACCGCTAGGCCACGGACCCGCCGACGAGCAGGCCCAGGGCATAGGTGATGCCCGCGGCGCCCAGGCCGATGGCCAGCTGGCGCAGTCCGCGCTTGGTCGGGGAGGCGCCGGAGAGCAGGCCGACCACCCCGCCGGTGAGCAACAGGGCGATGCCCACCAGCACGGCGGAGAGCAGGATGGCAGGGGTGCCGCCCATGCCGAAGATGAACGGCAGGATCGGGATCACCGCACCGGAGGCGAAGAAGCAGAAGGACGCGGAGGCCGCGCCCATGGCCGAACCGATTTCCTCGTGTTCCTGGGCCTCGGCGATGTCCAACAGCTCCGGCTGCAGCGACAGCGAGGGGTTGCAGTCGCAGGAGTAGATGCCCATGCGTTCGGCGGCGCGGTGGGCCGCATCCTCGTCGCTCATGCCGCGGGCCTTGTAGACCAGCACCAGTTCGTTGGCGTCCAGATCCAGGTCCGGGGCGGCGGCCAGGGTAACCTGCGTGGGCTTGGATGCGGAGAGCAGCTCGCGCTGGGAGCGCACCGAGACGTACTCGCCGGCGGCCATCGACAGGGCACCGGCCAACAGGCCGGCAATGCCGGAGAAGAGCACCATCGAGGTGGCCACCCCGGTCGCGCCGATGCCCATGACCAGGGCGAGGTTGGAGACCAGGCCGTCGTTGGCGCCAAAGACCGCGGCGCGGAAGTTGCCCGAGAGCTGGTTGCGGCCCCGGGTGGCCAGGCCGCGCACGACCTCTTCGTGGACCAGTTCGTCGGCGGCCATCTGGCGGCTGGCGTCGGTGTCCCCGGCATAGGGGGAGTTGCCCTCGGCGCGCTGGGCCAGGGCCAGGGCCAGGACGAAGACGGAGCCGAAGTGCCGGGCCAGGAAGCGGAGCATGGTGCGGCGGATCGAAGGGCTCATGGTCTTGCCGGCATGTTCACCCAGCAGTGCCCGCCAGTGTTCCTCGTGGCGGGTTTCGGCCTCGGCCAGTCCCAGCAGGACCGCGCGTTCCTCGCCCTGGCGCTTGTTGGCCAGTTCGCGGTAGACAGCGCCCTCGGCGACTTCGTCGGCCAGGTACTTGCGCCATCGTCTGATCTGGGCTGGGGTGGGGGTCGGCGCTTGCGGCGTCATGCTCTCATCCTCGTGTGGGCGTTCACGGCCTCAGGCGGCCATGCGATGGGGAGGCCCAGCGGGATTGTTTCTGGGGTGCGTTGGACCTCGGGCCACCAGTGTGTGGACCGAAGGTCTCGTTCGCCCGGACCCGGCGTTGCCGCCTCGGGCCCTGGGTGGATTGCCGGGTTACAACGTTGTAACCAGTATGTCGACGCACCGCTGTCCCGCCGCTGCCGGCGGGGCTGGGAACTACTCCCCTTCAACCCACGAGTGTAGCGTTCGGAAGGGGCCGTGAGAATTCGCTGAGGCTAAAAATCCGGGCCTGGCCAGCGGCGCAACCGGCCTTCGGGATGCGCACCACAAGCTCCCGGGCGTCGGTGTCCCAGCGCGGGGAGGCGACCGTGTTGGCCAGTGCCGCGGCCAGGGCCTCGGCATCCGCGACGTGGAAACGTTGCCAGGTGCCGCGGATGCGAAGCTCGAGGACCTCGCGGTGGACATCGAGCAGGGGAAGGACGGGGATGGAAGGTGCCATGGCGGGAAGGGACGGCCTTTCACTAGCTCTTGCCGGGGCCAAGTGGTCCGCGGCCGCTTCTTCATCCGAACCACCCATGAACCTGGGGTTGGTGCGCGTCTTAGTCGGAGCTTGCCGACGCGTCTCGTGAAGCTGGGTTCCACATTACCGCGATTCGGAGGCCCGCAGGATCTTTTCGTGCAGTTCCTTCCACGCAGTGCCGTCATAGGGAGGCATGTTGTCGTTGTCCCGGCGCATGCCGGTGGACCCGTCGATGAGCTCGCGCAGGATGTCGGCGTGCCCCGCATGGCGCGCGGTTTCCACGTTCATGTGCAGCATCAGCCGCCCGAGGGTGGTGTGGCGCCGTTCCCCGGGCCACCACGGAACGGTTGCCGGGGAATCCAGGGACAGCGCGGCGATGTTGCGGTTTGCCGCCTCGATGGCCCTCCGGTAGAAGGCCAGGACCTCGGCGCACGGGACATCGGCCGCAACCCACATGTCCGCGCTGTCATCCGCATCGGCCTCCAGCGCCGCGTAGTACTCGTCCTCGATCGTGAAGCCGAGGCATTGGACGAAGTAGCCGTACTCGACGAAGGCCAGGTGCTGGATCAGGCCCAGGATGCTGGTGCCGGTGGGCACCAGCGGCCGGGTCAGTTCCCCGTCGCTGAGCCCCTCGGCCTTCCAGAGCATGGCCTCGCGGGAATTGGTCAGGTAGGTCGCCAGGTGGTCCTTGAGATCGTCCATGGCCCCCAGCCTAGGAGCGCCGGGGCCGGTTGGGAATGGCGGCAGGCCAAAAGGGCGATGGCCCCCATCGACGCGGTGCGCGCCAAGGGGGGCCATCGGTGGTGCGGATGCGCCCTAGCGTCCGGCGACCTGCTCGAGGTCCGCGCCCTCGGTGTCGCCCTGGCCGGCGACCCGCGCGTTCCAGTTGGTGATGACGGACGGCTCGGTGGGCCGTGTCAGCAGCGAGACCAACACGTAGACCAGGGCCGAGGCGATAAGGCCGAAGTAGATCGGCTCGTTGGCGTAGATGCCGTCGAAGCGGTTCTCCGCCTGGATCTCCAGGGTGATCATGGTGCCCAGCGTGACGATGGTTCCGGCGGCCATGGAGGCGGCGGCGCCCAACCCGTTGCCGCGCTTCCAGACCAGCCCGCCGATGATGGCCACCAGCAGGCCGCCGACCAGGATGTCGTAGGCGATGGTCAGGGCCGCGACCACGTCGGAGACCATGATGGCCAGCACGATGGCGACCACGCCCAGCAGCAACACCCAGATGCGGTTGGCACGCACGTCGTGCTCCGGGTTCTCGTTGGTGTTCACCTGCACCTGCTTGCCGAACCAGCTGGCCACGAACGGGGTGACGTCGGTGCGGGCCACGGTGGCCGCGGCAATCAACGCACCCGAGGCGGTGGACATCATCGCGGCAACGGCCGCGGCCAGCACCAATCCGCCGATCGCGACGGGCAGCAGCTGCGTGGCGACCTCCGCGTAGACGACGTCCTTGCCCAGATTGGCGACATCGATCTCCGGCAGGGCAACGCGGGCGGCCAGGCCGATCACGGCACCTGCCGCGCCATAGAGCACGCAGTAGATGCCGGCGGTGGTGCCGCCCCAGCGGGCCACCTTCGGGGTCTTGGCGGTGAAGACGCGCTGCCAGATGTCCTGGCCGATGAGCAGGCCCAGGGTGTAGACCACGAAGTAGGTGATGATGGTCTGGACGCCGATGCCGTCCCAGGTGAAGAACTCGGCACCGACGCGTTCGCGGATGCCGGACATGCCGCCGGCGGCGTTCAGTGCGAAGGGCAGCATCAGGAAGAAGATGCCCACGGTCTTGATGACGAACTGCACCTGGTCGGCCAGGGTAATTGACCACATGCCGCCGATGGTGGAATAGATGACCACGATGACCCCGCCGATGGCGATGGCCATCCAGCGTTCCCAGCCGAAGAGGACCACGAAGATCGTCGCGTAGGCGCTGGTGGAGGTGGCGCAGAGCATCAGCGTGTAGGCGAGCATGACGATGCCCGAGGTGTTGGTTGCCGACTTGCTGCCGTAGCGCAGGGTGAGCATCTGCGAGACCGTGAAGATCTTCAGGCGCTGCAGGGTGGGCGCAAAGAGCAGCGAGAGCAGGATGACTCCGGTGCCGATCGCCACGACCAGCCACATGCCGGAGATGCCGAACTTGTAGCCAAGTCCCACGCCGCCCACGGTGGACGCGCCGCCCAAAACGACCGCGGCCATGGTCCCGGTGTAGAGGAAAGGTCCCAACCGGCGGCCGGCGACGAGGTAGTCGCTGCTGTTCTTGGTGCGCGATTTGCCCCACCAGCCGAAGATGAGCATTGCCGCCAGGTAGACGGCGACGATGGTGCCATTGATGAATTCCATGAGGGGGTGCCTTTGCTTCGGGAGCGGGGCCAACAACCATCAGGTGATGCCTGTTAGTAAACATTTGTTGTCTCATAGGCTAATGTGAGATGCCTTACACGTCAATTGCCCTAAGCTGGACAGACCAAATATTTCTTTGAGCACCCCTGGAGAGCCTTGCCCATGAAAGCCCTGCCCGTCGAACCCAGCAGTGCCGCATTGGCCATCGGTTCGCGGATCCGTGCGGCGCGGCACGCCCAACGACTGACCATCGACCAGGTCGCCGATTCCACGGGCCTGACCAAGGGCTTCCTTTCCCGGGTGGAACGCGACCTGACCAGCCCCTCGGTCGCCTCGCTGGTGACCCTGTGCCAGGTGCTCTCGATGGAGGTCGGCGAGCTGTTCACGGCGCCGGACACCCACGTGGTGCGCCTCGCCGAGGCCCCGCGGATCTCCCTGGGCGGCGAAGGCATCGTCGAGCAATTGGTGACGGCCCGCTCCGAGCGGCGCCTGCAGGTCATTCGCGCGGTCATCGCCCCGCGCGGCGAGGGCGAGACGGAGCTCTACGCGGTGGATTGCGAGGTCGAGGTGCTCCACGTGCTCTCCGGGCGCTTCGTGCTGATCTTCGCCAACGAGCGCTTTGACCTCAATGCGGGGGACACCGTGACCTTCCCGGGCCGGGAACCGCACAGCTGGCTCAACCCCACGGACGAGGAAGCCGTGGTGACCTGGACGCTGGTGCCGGCCGCTTCGCGCTAGGACATGTTGCCAAGCCCCCCGTGGCCGTGGCACGCGGGGGGGCGATCGATTCCCCGGGTGTGGTCCCCGTCCGGTGTGAAGGGTGCTCCCGCGACATCGCGCGGTGGCGCATGGCGCAGGGCGGGCGCGGTCGCGATCGAGCAGACCCGGGTCATGACGGGGGAGGTCCGGGCCCGCAGCCGGCGGCGCACCAGGGCGAAAATGCCGATCCCGGCCAGGCCCTGGCGGCGTGGACGACCAGGTCGGCGGCCTTCCACCACCGCAGGGGCGGTGCAAGCAGCATAAGGTGCAGGCCGGAGGGGACAAGAAGCACGAAGTCCGCGACAACCTCGACAGGTGCGCTGGCACCGAACCCGGAACCGGGGGGCGAACGGGACCAACGTGGCCTGGCGCAGCGCCCCGGCGCCGACCTGGGTGACCTCGAGCTTCCACGGCACGATCCAGGTGAGCAGGACCGGGTGGATCGCGAACAGCTCGGCCAACAGGACGCGCCCGCCGACCCGGGCGGCATTTTTCCGAAACAGGCACTGCAGACTCCACGACGAACGACAGCAACCAGGCAATCCGGGGGCGTGCCGCCAACCCGGGGACCAGTCCGCGGTTTTCGGGCCGCGCCCTAGCCCACGTGCACCCAGGGCCGCCGTGCGATCGACGGCTCCGCCTCGCGCAGCACCTCGCGGGTCAACGGCGCGATCTCGCCCTGGCCCAGGAACAGGAAGCGCAGCAGGTTTCGCACCGGGTTCCCCTCGGTCCAGCGGAAGTAGATGTGCGGCATCACGCCTGTGGCATCGCGGATTTCCAGGCAGATCGCGGCGATGGCCGTGGGGACCGAGGGGGCCTCGGCCTGCAGGATCTTGTAGCCGTGCCGGGTGATCCCGCAAACCTTGAGGTCCTGGGCGAAGTCCGAGAAGTCGGAGACCTTGATTTCGATGAAGAGCACCCGGGCCTCCTCGGGCAGGTGGCTGGCCATCCTGGCGTGGGCCAGCTTGTGCCGGTAACGGGAGGCCGAGAGGCGCACCGGTTCGTGGGCGATGATCCGCACCATGGAATCCTCGGTGGAGGTCTTGATGATCTCCAGTGCCGCGGCATCCAGGGTCACCGAGGTCGCCCGCAGCTCCGTGGAGCGGCGGAACCGGGAAACCAGCGAGACGGCGATGATCCCGGCGATGAAGAACGCCGCGATCCGGATGCCGTCCGGGCGCTCGACGACGTTGGCCGCGGTGGTGTAGACGAAGATGACCGACACGATGCCGAACCCGATGGTCCGCCACCGTTGGCCCTGGCGCTTGGCGGAAATGGTCACGGCCACCGCGGCGGAGGCCATGAGCACCAGCACGCCGGTCGCGTAGGCGGCACCCTGGGCATCGACACTGGCTTCGAAGGCGATCGTGATGACCACGGCAATGCCGATGAGCACCAGCACCAGCGGGCGGATGGCGCGGGCCCACTCGGGCGCCATGCCAAAGCGCGGCAGGTACCGGGGGATCAGGTTGAGCATGCCGGCCAGGGCCGAGGCCCCGGCGAACCACAGGATCAGGATGGTTGACAGGTCGTAGATGCTGCCGAACCCGTCGCCGAGCATCGCGTGGGCCAGGAACGAGAGGGCCCGGCCGTTGGCGTCGCCGCCGGGCTGGAACTCCGGGGCGGGAATCAGCAAGGTGGTGACCACCGAGGAGAAGACCAGGAACACGCTCATGGTCAGTGCGGCGGTGAGCAGCAGCTTCCGGGCCCCGGCAATGCGTCCGCGCGGGTTCTCTTCGGTGTCCCCGGGGGTGTGCCGGATCTGCGGCATCACGGCCACGCCGGTCTCGAAGCCCGACAGGCCCAGGGCCAGCTTGGGGAACACGAGCAGTGAGATGGCGATCATCATCCACGGGCTCGAATGGGTGGCCGTCAGGTTCAGCCACCAGTGGTCCACGGGCGCCGGGTCGGCGACGAGGGAGGCCACGGCCACCGCGATCACCACGACGTTCAGCAGCAGGTAGGTGGCCACCAGCCCCACGGCCAGCCAGATGACCTCGTGGAAGCCGCGCAGGAACAAGGCCCCGAGCAGCAGGATCAGCACAATCGTGATGATGATTTGCTGTCCGTTGAACCAGTCGGGAGTGAAGGGGTTCTCGATGATGTGTGCCGAGGCGTCGGCCGAGGACAGGGTGATGGTGATCATGAAGTCGGTCGCGGCGAAGCCCAGCAGCACCAGCACGAACAATTTGCCCTTCCAGTGCGGAAGCAGGCGTTCGAGCATCGAGATGGATCCCTGCCCGTGCGGGGACTCGTTGGCCACACGGCGGTAGACCGGCAGCGCCGCGCCCAAGGTGACTGCCACGAGCATGAGGGTGGCCAGCGGGGCCAGGGCGCCGGCGGCCAGTGCCGCGATGGCCGGCTGGTAGCCCAGGGTCGAAAAGTAGTCCAGGCCCGAGAGACACATGACCTGCCACCAGCGGTGTCCGGCCGGCTTGGCGGCAACCTCTTCGGGGTTTTCCCGACCGATGTCGGTGTCCTTGAGCCACGCCGCGATGGGCTTCGTCCGGCCCGCTCGGCGCAGGGGCTGGACGGGGTATTTGGCGCCCGTGGTTTTCTTCACGAGTGTGAACCCTACTCCTGGTTGAGCATCACGGGATATAGCTGGGGACAAGTGCTTTTAGTGACATGCCTGACATGCTCTGCTTTGACATTTAGCTGGCGAAAAGCAACCATTTTGTAGCGGGATACGCAGGGAAGTCGTTTCCTGGTTTGCGCCCGCTCGTTTAAGGACATTGCTTGTGAGTTCCCGGCCCGAAGATCCCGCTGCGGTTCCTTGGCGACCCAAGCGGCTCTGGGCACCCTGGTGGCTGGCCATGTTGTTGGGCGGGGCAATGGGCGTTACCCTGACGTTGCTGCGCGCCTCCAGGGAGTTCGTGATTCCCGGGGCCATCGCCCTGGCCCTGGTCATCGTCTTCATCACCGTGGCCACGATCATGCGCAGGCAATTCCATCCAGAGGCTCTCGAGCCGCCGATGTCCCTGTCGTATGTGTTGTGGATGGTCTTGCTGGTTTTCCTGGTCGGGCCCGTCCAGGTGATGCTCCTGCCGGCCAATCCGCAAGAGATCGCCATCAAGGCCCTTGCGTTGTCCGCGGGCATTTCCATCTGCATCTACGGGGCCGACCGCGCCCTGTTCTCGTCCTTCGCCGTGCGCAAGAGGCCGGGCAGGCCCGCCTGATCATTGACTTTCCGTTATGGAAAGGCAAGACTTTCCATAACGGAAAGCGAGGACGTGCATGTCCGACGAAAAAACTTGGCCCGCCGGCATCGATCCGCGTGAGGCGCTCGCCGAGGTCGACGGCGCCTCCGGCGCCATGGTGCACTCCACCGAGGCGCCTCGCGGGTTCATGCTGGCCCTGGTGCTGGTCATGTCCACCGTCATGGCGCTGCTCGGAGTTGCTTCGTGGCCGATCCTTCTGGGCATCGGGGCCCTCGGTGCGCCCCTGCTTGCGTGGTACCTGCTCGCAATGCGCGCACGGCCCAAGCCGCGCCCCATCCTGAGCCACTCCGGGCCCTACATGTTGTACGCGCTACTGCTCATGCTGGTCATGCAGGCCGGCCGGTTCTGGGAGCCTCGATCGTGGTGGGAGGTTGCCGCCAAGTGGATCGTCGTGTTTGCCATCTGCTGGTACGCCATGTCCCGCATGCGGGCTGCCGCCATCAGGAATCGACTCAAGGACGCCAATGAGCGACCCATCTAATCCTGCCGCGTTTGACGAACTGATCCATGCGCCGTTGCGCCTGCGCATCTGCGCTTCCCTGGCCCTGGTGCAGTGGGCGGAGTTTGCCCAGCTGCGCGATGCGCTCGGTGTTGCCGACTCGGTGCTGAGCAAGCATCTCAAGCAGCTGGTCGATGCGCGCTATGCCCATGTCGAACGCTTCACCAAGGGCGGCCGGAGCCATGCCAGGGTCGCACTGACGGTGGAGGGCCGCAGGGCCTATGTGGGGCACGTGGCTGCGCTGCGGGCCATGCTCGAGCAGGAGATGTAGCGCGGGGTTTCACGCGGGAGCCTTGACTGTAAGCCGCACCACAAATAGCATACAGGGCAACGGTTGTTTCATATTGAGCAACAAGACGTGGTCGGCGGTGGGTACCGCCGGAAACCCCTGAGGGAGAAGATCGTGGAAGAAATCCGCATTGAAGACAACGGAAACATCGGTCCCATCGATGCCTCCAAGATTCCGCGCTTCGCCGGACTGGGGACCTATGCCAGGCTCCCCCGCATCGACCAGGTGCCCTCCGCGGACATCAAGGTGGTCGGGGTGCCGTTTGACTCGGGGGTTTCCTACCGGCCCGGCGCGCGGTTCGGATCCACCCACATCCGCGAGTCCTCGCGACTGATCCGCCCGTACAACCCGGCCCTGAATGTCTCGCCGTTCGCGCTGACCCAGGTCGCCGACGCCGGGGACATGGCGGTGAACCCGTTCAACATCAACGAAGCCATCGAGACCATCCAGCAGAACGCGCTGGACCTCACCGCCGACGGCTCCACCCTGGTGACCCTGGGCGGGGACCACACCATCGCCCTGCCGCTGTTGCGCGCCGCCGCCGAACGCGCGGGAAACCCCGTGGCCATGCTGCACTTCGACGCGCACCTGGACACCTGGGACACCTACTTCGGCGCCGAATACACCCACGGCACCCCCTTCCGCCGCGCCGTGGAGGAAGGCATCCTCGACACCGAGGCCATCTCCCACGTGGGCACCCGTGGCCCGCTCTACGGCAAGAAGGACCTCGAGGACGACAAGCGCTTCGGCTTCGGCATCGTCACCAGCTCGGATGTCTACTACCAGGGCGTGCGTGAGATCGTGGACAAGCTCCGCGACCGCATCGGCAACCGCCCGCTGTACATCTCGGTGGACATCGACGTGCTGGACCCGGCCCACGCGCCGGGCACCGGAACCCCCGAGGCCGGCGGCATCACCAGCCGCGAACTGCTGGAGATCCTCCGCGGGCTGCGCGGCATGAACATCGTTGGCGCCGACATCGTCGAGGTCGCCCCGGCCTACGACCATGCCGAAATGACCGGCGTTGCGGCATCGCACGTCGCCTACGACCTGATCTCGCTGATCGCGGACAAGCGCGCCAACGACAAGAAAGCGGCCCAGGCATGAGCCCGGACGACATCGCCGAGGTGGGCACGCGCAACGGCGGGGACCTGGTCATCGAGACCCTCGAGGCGCTGGGCGCCCACACGGTCTTCGGCATCCCCGGCCAGCACGCCCTGGGCCTGTTCGACGCGCTCTCGCGCTCGAAGCTGCATTTCGTCTCCTCCCGCGTGGAGAACAACTCCGCCTTCGCCGCCGACGGCTATGCCCGGGCCACCGGCGAGGTCGGGGTGCTCTTCCTGTCCACCGGTCCCGGCGCGCTGACCTCCCTGGCCGGGCTGCAGGAGGCCTACGCCACTTCCGTGCCGATGGTCGTGGTGGCCAGCCAGATCCCGTTGGACGGGCTCGGTGCCCGCCGCAAGGGCATGCTGCACCAGCTCGACGACCAGAAGGCCTCCGCAGCCAACGTCACCAAGTCCCAGCGCACCGTGCACCACGCCTCGGGCATCCCCTCGGCGATCCAGGATGCCTGGGCCGATGCGATCACCGTGCCGCAGGGGCCGGTCTGGGTCGAGGTGCCGCAGGACGTCCTGCTGGCCCCGGTGCTGGTGCCGCCGGTCATCGACGCGCTGGCCGAGGCCTACGAGCACCCGCCGCGCGTGGAGCTCATCGAGGAGGCGGTGCGCTGGCTGGCCAAGGCGTCCCGCCCGGTGATCGTGGCCGGCGGCGGGGTGCGCCGTGCCGGGGCACAGGACGCGCTGCTGGCCGTGGCCCACACGCTGCGTGCGCCGGTGGTTTGTTCGCCCGGCGGCAACGGCGCCTTCCCCTGGAACCACCCCCTGTCCCTGCAGTCCTGGGTCGAGGACCGGCACGTCACCGAGGTCCTCGAGGACGCGGACGTGCTGATCGTGGTGGGCTCCGCCCTGGGCGAGGTCACCAGCAACTACTTCACCCTGGAACCGCGCGGGCACCTGATCCAGATCGACGCCGAGCCGCGCGTGCTCGAATCCAACCGGCCCGCACTGGGCATCCGGGCCGACGCGAAGGCCGCGCTCGAATATCTGGGCGAGGCCCTGGGCAGGCTCGAGGGCGGGACCGGGGCCGACTGGCACGGGCGGGAGCCCGAAGCGGTCGTGGCCGACACCCTGGCCAAGGTCATGGCTCGCCTGGACGCGCAGGACCTGGCCAAGGAACGCACGTTCATGGCCGACATCCGTGCCGCCGTGCCCGATAACATGCAGACCTTCTGGGACATGACCATCTCCGCCTACTGGGGCTGGAGCTGCTGGGATGCCCGGAGCGGGGAATTCCACTCCGCGCAGGGTGCCGGCGGGCTCGGCTTCGGCTTCCCCTCGGCCATCGGCGGCGCGCTGGGGCTGGGGGAACGGGTATTGGCCGTCTCCGGAGACGGCTCGGCCATGTACTCGATCGCCGAACTGGCCACCGCCAGGCAGCACAACGCGCCGGTCACCTGGCTGATCGTCGACGACGGCGGCTACGGGATCCTGCGCGAGTACATGGAGGGCGCCTTCGGGAAGGCCACGGCCACCGAGCTGGCCCGTCCGGACTTCGTGGCGCTGGCGCAGTCCTTCGGGATCCCGGCCCGCCTGGTGGAGCCGGAAAACGTGCGCGAGGCACTCGAGGAGTCCTTCGCCGCCGACGGTCCCAACGTGGTGGTCGTGCAGACGCTGCTGAAGATGTTCGCACCCACGCACCTGTAGCAGGCGGCCCGCCTCCCGGCTGTGGCGCGGGCCCCGGATCGATGGATGCATCGGTCCGGGGCCCGCTTTTTCGGCTACGGCATGGTCCCTACATAGGTCTGCAGGGCATCGCGCACGAACGATGCACCCACGGCTCCGCCGTAGTTCGCGGCGAAGCGCTCGTCGGCCACATACATCTCGGCCAGTCCCAGGACGTAGGCCCTGGTGTGTTCGGGGGAGTCCGCGGCCGGTGTACCAGGAATGCCGGTGAGCCACTGGACATGGCGCCGGGCCAGGGCCTGGGCCGTGGGGGAATCCGGGGTGGTCCCGGGATCCCGGGCTGCGGCGATCCAGTCATTGCCAAGTTCCTTCGACCGGCGCTTCCAATCGTCCTGGCCTTCCTTGCCGAGCCCGCGCCACCAGGCATCGGAGCTGGCGTAGGCCTCCTTGCCCCAGCGCTGCTCCACTTCTTCCCGGTGCACCGTGTGGTCGAATCCGTCAAACATGTCTTGTGCCATGAGCTTTTCGCTTCCTTGGAGTGAATTGATGGTGTGCTGCACCGCGGCGATCTGCCGGGCCAGGCGGTCCTGTTCGGCGCGCAACAGGGAAAGGTGCGTCGTCAGCGCCTGGGCCTCGTTGGCCTGCGCCGCGATGAGATCGGCGATCTGCGGCAGGCCCAGTCCCAGCTCGCGCAGCAGCAGGATGCGCTGCAGGCGGATGAGCGCCGATTCGTCGTAGTACCTGTAGCCGTTGTGCCCGATCCGGCTGGGCGGCAGCAGCCCAATCTCGTCGTAGTGGCGCAGCGTGCGGCTGGTGGTGCCGGCGAGCCTGGCAACCTGTTGAATCGAGCGTTCCATGGAACCAACGGTAAAGCTTGACGTTGCGTCAATGTCAAGAGCCGGTGGGGAAATGATGCCGGCGCCCACCTCAAGCGGGTGGACGCCGGCAACGTGGGCATTTTGGGCCCTACATGTTCTCGGTTTTGGTTCCGGCGCCGGGGCGCAGGTCAAGCCGGCGCAGCAGCTGCGCATTCAGCGCCACCACGACGGTGGAGATCGACATCAGCACCGCGCCGACCGACATCGGCAGGATGAAGCCGATCCCGGCCAGCACTCCGGCCGCCAGTGGGACCGAGATCAGGTTGTATCCGGCCGCCCACCAGAGGTTTTGCTTCATCTTCCGGTAGCTGGCGCTCGACAGATCCATCACCGAGATGACCGATCGCGGGTCGTCGCTGGCCAGGATGACCCCGGCCGAGGCAATGGCCACGTCGGTCCCGGCCCCGATCGCGATCCCCACATCGGCCTGGGCGAGCGCCGGGGCGTCGTTGACCCCGTCCCCGACCATGGCGACCCTTTGGCCCTCGGCCTGCAGGGCAGCGACCTTGGCGGCCTTGTTCTCGGGCCGCACCCCGGCAAAGACCCTGTCGATCCCCAGCTCGCGGGCCACCGATTCGGCCACCGCGGCCGCGTCCCCGGTGATCATCACGACCTCAACGCCCCGGGCGTGCAGGGCGGCAACGGCGGCCCGGGATTCGGGACGGATCTCGTCGGCCAGCGCGAGCGCCCCGATGACCCGGCCATCGGCGATCACGTGCAGGATGGTTGCGCCGTCATCCTTCCACGGTTCGCTGGCCTGAAGCGGATCCAGCACGTGGTTGGCCAGCATGTGCGGGCCGCCGACCCCGACCACGGTCCCGTCGACGGTGGCCTGCACGCCCTCGGCCGCGGCTGAACGGAAGCCGGTGGATGGCGAGAGCTGCAGCGAGCGGTCTGCCGCGGCCCGCACGATGGCCCTGGCCAGCGGGTGTTCGCTGTCGGACTCCGCGGCGGCCGCGAGCGCGAGGACCGCCTCCTCGCTGTGGCCGGCCACGGTCGCGATGTTCGTCAGGACGGGTTCGCCCACGGTCAGGGTGCCGGTCTTGTCGAAGAGCACCGAGGTCACCTGGCGCATGCCCTCCAGGGCCAGCCGGTCCTTGATCAGCACCCCTCCGGCGGCGGCGCGTTCGGTGGCAATGGACACCACCAGCGGGATGGCCAGCCCCAGGGCATGCGGGCAGGCAATGACCAGCACCGTGATGGTGCGCATGACCGCCGCGTCCGGATCGCCCAGCAGCGACCATGTGGCGGCGGTGATGGCGGCGGCGCCCAGCGCGAACCAGAACAGCCAGCCGGCGGCGGTGTCGGCGATGCGCTGGGCCTTCGAACTGGAGGCCTGCGCGTCGGAGACCAGCCGCTGGATGCCGGCCAGGGCGGTGTCGGAGCCGATGGCCGTGACCTTCACGCGGATGGCCGTGTCGGTGGAAACAGTGCCGGCGACCACGTGGGTGCCGGGGCCGCGGGACACGGTTCGGGACTCGCCGGTGATCATGGATTCGTCCATTTCGGCGGTGCCCTCGGTGATCATCCCGTCGGAGGGGACCCGCCCGCCGGGGCGCACGATCACCACGTCGTCCAATTCCAGGTCGGCCGGGGCCACCTGCTCGAAGGCATCGCCCACGAGCCGTTCGGCGGTGTCGGGCAGCAGTGCGGCCAGGGAATCGAGGGCGGAGGTGGTCTGGGCCAGCGAGCGCATCTCGATCCAGTGGCCCAGCAGCATGATGACCACCAGCAGTGCCAGCTCCCACCAGAAGTCCAGGCCGTGGTCCAGGAGACCCAGGCTCGCGCCCCAGGAGGAGAAGAACGCGACGGTGAGGCCCAGGGCGATCAGCAGCATCATGCCCGGCTTGCGGGCCGCCAGCTCGTCGCGTGCCCCGGCTAGGAAGGGGCGCCCGCCCCAGAGGTACATCACGGTGCCCAGGATCGGGGACACCCAGGGGATCCAGGCGTTTTCGGGCAGGGATACGCCGATGAGCATGGTGAACATGGGGTTGAAGGCCAGAACCGGGATGGCGATGGCAAGCATGATCCAGAACAGCTTCCGGAAGACCGCGACGTGGCCCCCGTGGCCCCCGTGGCCCCCGTGGTCCATCGCCGCGTCGTCGTGCTCCTGATGCGGGTGCGTCGTGGGTTCGACCGGCATCGTTCCTGGGTGGTGTTGGTGATCGCTCATGCGCCCACCATATACCCCATGGGGGTATAGGTCAACGGCTTGTCAAGGGCTGCACCCGGACGTCGTTTCCGTGCCTCCACGCGTGTTTGTGCCTTGCCCGACCCGCGGGGCATCGAGACACGAAGCCTGGACACCAATTCCCCGGACCGTCGTGGCCGCCGGGATGAAGATGGACATGCGGCTAATCCCCATTCGGCACGGCCAGAGCCCATCGAACGTCGGGCACCACCTTGATACCGGGGAACCGGGGGCGAGCCTGACCGGCCTCGGTCGTGAACAAGCCCAGGCGCTGCCTGCGGCGTTGGCTGGCGCCGGCAGCGAGGCGATCCACGCCTCCACGCTTCGTCGCACCCAACAGACGACAGCGCCGCTCGCCGCCGCGCCCGGGCTCGAGGCAAGTATTCGTGCCGGGCTTCGGGAAATTTCGGCAGGGACGTTGGAGATGGCCCAGGATGAGGCCTCCCTTGAGGCTTGCCTGTCCGTGGTCCTCGGATGGGCCAAAGGGGCCACGAACACCACGGTCCCGGGGTCCAGGGAGGACGGGACGGCGGTGCCGGGACGGTATGGCGAGGTTGTTGCCGAAGTCGTGGCCATGGGCATCGAAACCGCGGTTCCAATACCGGTGTCGTTGTTGTGGACGGGGCTCCGGGCAGCTGGCATGCAGAGAGCCGGCAGGGTCAAGCCCTGGGCGGATGCGGGCTGGAGGATGCGGCCGCGGATGGCGCCGCCGCCGAGGTTCCGGCGCGGGACTGATCCGGAATGCCGGGAACGAAACTGCATTTTGCAGGCACCACCAGGCCTGCACGGCATTCGCCGACCCCGTGAAGGTGTCGGTCTTCCAGCCCAAAAGCTTCGGGCCGGCGGGAATCCAAGAAGGATCCCGCCGGCCCGAAGCCTGGAAAGGGTTTCGTGCGCGCCTGTCGTTAGCGCAGCACCACGGTGCGGTTGCCGTAGAGGAATACCCGTCCCTCGGCGTGCCACTTCACTGCGTTGGACAGCGCCTTGCACTCGGTGTCGCGGCCCGCGGCGACCAGTTCCGCGGGGGAGTAGGTGTGGTCGACGTCCTGGACCTGCTGGGAGATGATCGGGCCCTCGTCGAGCTCGGCGTTGACGTAGTGGGCGGTCGCGCCCACGGTCTTGACCCCGCGGTCCCAGGCCTGGTGGTAGGGCTTGGCGCCCTTGAAGCTGGGCAGGAACGAGTGGTGGATGTTGATGGTCATGCCGGTGAGCTTGCGGCTGAGCTCGTCGCTGAGCACCTGCATGTAGCGGGCCAGGACCACCAGCTCGACGTCGAACTCGTCAATGAGCTCGAGCAGCCTCGCCTCGGCCGCCGGCTTGGTCTCCGGGGTGACAGGCACGTGGAAGAACGGCACGTTGTGCCATGCGGCCAGTGACTGGTGGTCGGTGTGGTTGGAGACCACCGCGACCACGTCGATGGGCAGCTCGCCCAGCCGCGCCCGGTGCAGCAGGTCGTTGAGGCAGTGGTCGAACTTGGAGACCATGATCAGCACCCGCTTCCTGGTGCCCTTGGGCGCCAGCGTCCAGGTGATGCCGTACTCCGCCGCCAGCGCCTCGAATCCGCCGCGCATGCGCTCGGTCAGGCCCTCGGCGTCCGGGCCCGCGACGTCGAGGCGCATGAAGAACTGCCCGGCCCGGCGATCCCCGAAATGCTTGAGCTCGACGATGTCGCGGCCTTGATCCAGCAGGAACCCGGTCACCGCATGGACGATGCCGGGGCGCTCGGGGCAGGCGACAGTCAGGATGTGTTCAACTTCGGACTTCGTATCCATCTCAGCACTCCGTTACATTCACGGCGAGTCCGCCTCGCGAGGTTTCCTTGTACTTGGTCTTCATGTCGGCACCGGTCTGCCGCATGGTTTCAATCGCCGCATCCAGGGACACCTTGTGCTCGCCGTTGCCCTGCAAGCATAGCCGCGCCGCATTGATGGCCTTCACGCTGGCGATCGCGTTGCGTTCGATACACGGGATCTGCACGAGCCCTCCGATCGGATCACAGGTCAACCCAAGGTTGTGTTCGATTCCGACCTCCGCGGCGTTCTCCACCTGGGCAGGGGTGCCGCCCAAGACCGCGCACAGCGCACCGGCGGCCATCGAGCAGGCCGAGCCGACCTCGCCCTGGCAGCCGACCTCCGCCCCGGAAATCGAGGCATTCTCCTTGAACAGGATCCCAATGGCCGCGGCGGTGAGCAGGAATTCCACCACCTTGTCTTCGTTGGCGCCCGGCATGAAGCGCATGAAGAAATGCAACACCGCAGGAATGATGCCCGCGGCCCCGTTGGTCGGGGCGGTGACGATGCGCCCTCCGGAAGCGTTCTCCTCGTTGACCGCCAACGCATAGAGATTCACCCATTCCATGGCCCACAACGGATCGGGGACCTGGCCTGCAGCTGCGGCCTCGGTGGCCCGCAGCTTCTCGCGCAGCGCCGGTGCCCG
Source organism: Paeniglutamicibacter psychrophenolicus (assembly GCF_030812255.1). GTDB lineage: Bacteria > Actinomycetota > Actinomycetes > Actinomycetales > Micrococcaceae > Paeniglutamicibacter > Paeniglutamicibacter psychrophenolicus_A. The sequence continues at coordinate 165,559 of NZ_JAUSSH010000001.1, forward strand.
CCGGCGGACCTTGAGCCCGCCGGGAAGCAGGTCCTCGGTGCGGGTGCAACCGTTCTCCACGCACGCTTCCATGACGGCCCAGATCTCCAGTAGCTGCCCGCGCAATTCCGCCTCGCTGCGCCAGGTGAGTTCATTGGCCAGCATGATTTGCGCAATGGACTTGTTTTCGGTGGAGCAGTGCGCCAGGAGCTGTGCCCCGGTGGTGAAGGGGTAGGGCAGGGCCGAATCGTCGTTCACGATGCGTTCGGCCCCGAATTCGTGCTCGTCCACCACGAAACCGCCACCGACGGAGTAGTAGGTCTGCTCCTCAAGCAGCGTGCCCGCGGCATCGAACGCGGCAAAGGTCATGGCATTGGGGTGCCCGGGCAGCGCCTTGCGGCGGTGCAGGATGACGTCCTTTTCGTCGTCAAAACCAATGCGGTGTCCACCTGCAAGCTGCAGGGTGCCCGCCGCAATGGACTCGGCAACCAAGGAATCGGCCAGCGCGGTGTCCACGGTTGCCGGGTCGTGTCCCTGCAGGCCCAGGATGACGGCCTTGTCGCTGCCGTGTCCCAGTCCGGTGGCACCCAGCGAACCGAAAAGCTCCGCCCGCAGGCGGGCGACCTGGGTAAGTCGCCCGCCTGCCAGCAAATCATCAGCGAACCGCTTCGCCGCCTTCATCGGCCCCACCGTGTGAGAGGAGGAGGGGCCGATGCCGATGGAAAAAAGGTCCAGTGCACTTAGTGCCATTAGTCGACCTCTGGGGAGGCGAACTCCGTCATGGCGTCGAGCAGCCAGCGTGCCGTGTAGTCGGCGAAGGAGGCACGCGGCAGCAGCCGGAAGGTGTCTTCGGCGGTCTTCCACAGCAACACCGGTACCGGGCCGAGCACCGTGGTGATCGCGGTTCCCGCGCCGAAGCTGCGCGGGTGCAGGTCCGCCGGGCAGCCCTTTTCCAGCACGAGCCGGGCACTGGGGCCCGAGAGCTCGATGATCGTGCGGTTTGCCGAGAGGTCGAGGACCTGTCCTGCGGACTGGCCCAGCGCCGCAACCAAGTCGTCGAGCAGCTCGGTGCCTTCCGGCGCCACCACAAGGAACTCGTCCGGACCGTTCCAGAGCACCGCGGTGCCCTCCGCGTTCCCGGCGACCTCGCCCACCGAGGCGGGCAGGCCGACACCGGTTGCCGCAGCCAGGGCCGCATGGGCCTCGGATCCGGGCTCGGCGCGCAGGCCGAGCTGCGTGGTGAATGCAAGCTCGCGTGCGCTCACACCGCGTTTCCCGGCCACCGCGCCCTGCTGGAACGCGGATGCCATGTGCGCCAACGGACTGGTGCGCAATGCGGAAATATCAGTCAAAACTTGCTCAGCCATCTCGACGGCTCCCTTCGGGATCAAACAGTACGGTTTCGGAAACTACAACATCGACGAGGCTTCCATCGACAAAAGCCTGCAGCTTTTCACCGATGCGGGCCCGGCCATTCTTGAGCATGACCATCGCAAAGCTGCGGCCCAGCGCCGGCGAGTGGTAGCTGGAGGTCGCAAACCCCTCCATCGGCACCGGTTCGGTGGCCTGGGTCAGCGCGGTTCCGTAGTTGACCAGCTGGGTGCCCTCGGGCAGCCGCAGCGTCTTGTCCTCCGGAAGCACCGTGACCAGCTGCTTGCGGTCCTCGCGCTTGTTGTCCACGCGGTCGAAGGAACGCTTGCCCACAAAGTCCTTGACCTTGGAGACAACCCATTCCATCGATGCGTCCTGCGGGGTCACCGTGCCGTCGGTGTCCTGCCCGACGATGATGAAGCCCTTCTCGGCGCGCAGCACGTGCATGGTTTCGGTGCCGTAGGGGGTGATGTTGAATTCCTCCCCGGCCGCCGCGACGTCCTCCCAGACCTTGAGCCCGTACCAGGCCGGCACGTTGATCTCGTAGGCCAGTTCGCCGGAGAAGGAGATGCGGCAGACCCGCGCCTCGATGCCGGAGGCCAGCACGGTTTCCTTGAATGCCATGAACGGGAAGGACTCGTTGTCCAGGTCCAGTTCCGGGGCGAGCTTGGCCAGTACGGCGCGGGACTTGGGTCCCACCACCGCGACGGTGGAGTACTGCTCGGTGACCGAGGTGCACTTCACGTCAAGTTCCGGCCATTCGGTCTGCAGCCATTCCTCCAGCCAGTCCAGCACGCCGGCGGCGCCGCCGGTGGTGGTGGTCATGAAGAACCGGTCCTCGTCCAGGCGCAGGGTGACCCCGTCGTCAAAGATCATGCCGTCGGCCTTGCACATCAGCCCGTAGCGGGCCAGGCCGGGCTTGAGCTTCTTGAACGCATTGGTGTACATGCGGTTGAGGAACTCGCCGGCGTCCTTGCCGCGGATCTCGATCTTGCCGAGGGTGGAGGCGTCCATGAAGCCCACCGAGTCGCGCACGGCCTTGGACTCGCGGTAGACCGCGGTGTCCATGTCCTCGCCTTCCAGCGGGTAGTACCAGGGGCGCTTCCACTGTCCCACGTCCTCGAACAGCGCACCGCGCTCCACATGCCAGGGGTGGATGGAGGTCAGGCGGGCGGGGTCGAAGAGCTCCCCGCGTTCGCGCCCCGCCAGTGCCGCGAAGGCCACCGGGGTGTAGGGGGCGCGGAACGCGGTGGTGCCGATGCCCGCCACGTCGTTGATGTCCAGGGCGGAGGCAATCACGCCGATGGCGTTGACCCCGGAGGTCTTGCCCTGGTCGTTTGCGGTGGAAATGGAGGTGTAGCGCTTCACGTGCTCCACCGAGCGCATTCCCGCGCCGACCGAACGCAGCACATCGGCCACGGTCTGGTCGCGCTGGAAGTCCACGAAGTGGGTCTTGTAGTCGGCGGCATCGCCGTCAAGTGAAGGCACCAGCCACAGGGCCCGGGAAGCACCCGGGGTCTCCACCGGGGCGCTGGGCACCGAAGCGGTGCTTGAGAACCCGGCGGCTGTTGCCGCGTCGGCTCCGGCGCGGGCGCCCTCGGCCAGCGCGGAGGCAAGCTCCAGGCGGCCGTTCATGGCGCCGGCGGTCTGCTGGTTGGCCACCGGGTGCGCCGGGACGAACGCGGAGAGAGCCTCGTTCCAGCCCAGGCGGCGTTCGCGCTGGGAGTGCAGGTGCACCACCGGGTTCCAGCCGCCGGAAACGGCCAGTACATCGGCGTCGATGGTTTCGACGCTGCTGTTCAGGGCGCCGTGGGCGTCGATGCCGCTGACGGTCACCGAGGCCAGGGCGCCGTCGGCGCCTGCCGCGGTGTTGGCTACCACCGAGCCGGTCAGGACCCGGACGCCGCGCGCGGAGAGTTCCGTCGCGCGAATCGAGGGCTCCTCGCGGGCGTCGACAACCGCGGCGACGCTGGTGCCACGGGCCAACAGGTCTTCAACCAGGGCGTAGGCGGAATCGTTGGTGGTGGCCACGACGATCTGCTGGCCGACCTGGACGCCGTAGCGGTTCAGGTACGAGCGGGCGGCGGCGGCCAGCATGATGCCGGGGCGGTCGTTGTTCTCGAAGACCAGCGGGCGCTCGTGCGCGCCGGTGGCCAGCACGACCTGGGAGGCACGGATGTGCCAGATGCGCTCGCGGGACACCCCGGCACCCAGCTCGCCGCCCAGGTGGTCGGTGCGGCGCTGGACTGCCAGGATGTAGTTGGCGTCGTAGCTGCCGAATGCGGTGGTGCGTGCCAGGTAGGTGAATTCCTCGACCGCGTCCAGGGCCGAGCGGGTCTCGGCGATCCACTGCGCGGCCGGCTGGCCGTCGATGGTTTCCGTCGAGGCCGAAAGCAGCGAACCGCCGGCTTCGGGCTGTTCGTCGATGAGGATCACGCGGGCACCTGACTTGGCTGCCTCGCGGGCAGCTGCCAGCCCGGCGGGCCCGGCTCCGACGACCAGGACGTCGGTGTGCACGTGCTTGCGGTCGTAGATGGCCTCGTCGGCACGCGGGTCCAGCTGGCCCAGGCCCGAAAGCAGGGTCACTTCCATGCCTTCGGTCAACTCCACGGTGGTGGCCGGGAGCATGGATTCGTTCACGTGCCCTGCGTAGCGGGCACCGATCTTGACCAGCGCGTTGGATTCCTCGACGCCGGAGGACATGATGCCGCGTGGGCGGTCCAGGTAGAGCGAGGGACCGCAGGCCTTGAGCCCGGCTCCCAGCATGGCGGAGGCCACGGTGTCCCCGGCGAAACCGGAAAGTTCCTTGCCGTCAACGGTGAAGGTGATTTCCCGCCCGCGGTCGATGCGGGCGGATGCCGATGCTTCTGCGCCGAGTCGGTGCGAAGAAGTGGTGCTCACTTGGTTCCTCCCTGTGCTGGTGCGTTGGTGGTGGCGATGGGTTGTGGTTCGCCTGGCTTGTAGACGGCCTTGAATTCATAGGTGACGGTGTCGCGCACGGCGTTGAACCAGCGGCGGCAGCCGGCGGAGTGGACCCAGCGTTCGGCGAAGAGCCCCTTGGGATTCTTGCGGTAGAACAGGAACTTGGCCCATTCGTTGTCGGTTAGTGCATTCGGGTCTGCCGGGTAGGCCACGTGGGCTTCTCCGCCGTAGCCGTATTCGGTCTCGTTTCGGGGCCCACACCAGGGGCATTCGATGAGCATCATGGTTGTGTGGATCCCTTTCTAGTGGGCCACGGCTGCGGCGCCGTGTTCGTCGATGAGGTGGCCGGTCTCGAAGCGCTCAATGCTGAATCCTGCATTGAGTTCGTGCGGCTCGTCGTTGGCAATGGTGTGGGCGAAGGTGAAACCGGCGCCCGGTGTGCCCTTGAACCCGCCGGTGCCCCAGCCGCAGTTCACGTACAGCTGGTCGATCGGGGTCTTGGAGACGATCGGCGAGGCGTCCATGGTGGTGTCCACGATGCCGCCCCAGGTGCGCAGCACGTGGGCCCGTCCGAAGATCGGGAAGAGCTCCACGGCAGCTGCCATCTGCTCCTCGATCACGTGGAAGGCGCCGCGCTGGCCGTAGCCGTTGTAGGTGTCGATGCCCGCGCCCATGACCAGTTCACCCTTGTGTGCCTGGGAGACGTAGACGTGGACGTGGTTGGACATCACGACGGTCGGGTGGACCGGCTCGTGCAGTTCGGAGACCAGTGCCTGCAGCGGGTGCGACTGGATCGGGAGATCGAAGCCGGCCTGTTCGGCCAGCACCGAGGAGTGCCCGGCACCGCACAGGGCGACCTTGCCGGCGTTGATGGTCCCGCGGTTGGTCTTGACACCGGTGACCCGGTTGCCGTCCTTGATGAAGCCGGTGACTTCGCAGTTCTGGATGATGTCGACACCCATTTCGTCGCACTTGCGGGCGAAGGCCCAGGCGACGTGGTCGTGCTTGGCGATGCCGGCGCGCGGCTGGTAGGTCGCACCCATGACCGGGTAGCGGATGTCGTCCCCGATGTTGATGATCGGGCACAGTTCCTTGACCTGCTCGGGGGTGATCCATTCGGCGTCGACGCCGTTGAGCTGGTTGGCCCCGACGCGGCGCATGGATTCGCGGACGTCGCCCAGGGTGTGGGCGAGGTTCATGACCCCGCGCTGGGAGAAGAGGAAATCGTATTCCAGTTCCTCGGGGAGCTGCTCCCAGAGCTTCAGGGACTTCTCGTACATGCCAGCGGATTCGTCCCAGAGATAGTTGGAACGAATGATGGTGGTGTTGCGGGCCATGTTGCCGCCGGCAAGCCAGCCGCGCTCCAGGACCGCGATGTTGGTCATGCCGTGGTTCTTGGCAAGGTAGTAGGCGGTGGCCAGGCCGTGCCCCCCGCCGCCGACGATGACGGCGTCGTAGGAGGGCTTGGGGTCCGGGTTGTGCCAGAGGAACTCCGGGTGCTCGGGGAGGATGTCAGCCATGTTCTTATGCTCCAATCGGGGCGAGATTTGGGTACAGCGGGTGGGCGTTGGCCAGGGCGGTGACGCGGTCCTTCAGGGCCGCGAGGGTGTCCTGGTTGTTTTCCGTGGTGCCGGCGATGAGGGTCTCGGCGATGATGTCCGCGACCTCCACGAATGCGGCCTCGGAGAAGCCGCGGGTGGCCAGTGCCGGGGTGCCGATGCGCAGCCCGGAGGTGACCATCGGCGGGCGCGGGTCGAACGGGACCGCGTTGCGGTTCACGGTGATCTCCACCTTCGCCAGCAGGTCCTCGCCCTGCTGCCCGTCCAGCTCCGAGTTGCGCAGGTCCACCAGGACCAGGTGCACGTCGGTGCCGCCGGTCAGCACGCTGATGCCCGCCGCCGCGACGTCCGCCGCGGTCAGGCGCTCGGCCAGGATCTTGGCCCCGGCGATGGTGCGTGCCTGGCGTTCGGCGAACTCGGGCGTGGCTGCGATCTTGAACGCGACGGCCTTGCCGGCGATCACGTGCTCCAGCGGGCCGCCCTGCTGTCCGGGGAACACCGCGGAGTTGACCTTCTTGGCGATCTCCGCGTCGTTGGTCAGGATGATCCCGCCGCGCGGGCCGGCCAGGGTCTTGTGCGTGGTGGAGGAGACCACGTGGGCGTGCGGTACCGGGTTCGGGTGCAGCCCGGCGGCGACCAGCCCGGCGAAGTGCGCCATGTCCACGAACAGGTACGCACCGACCTTGTCGGCGATCGCCCGGAAACGCTCGAAGTCCAGCTGCCGCGGGTAGGCGGACCAGCCGGCCACGATCATCTTGGGCCGGTGTTCGATGGCCAGGGCCTCGACCTTGTCCATGTCGATGACCAGGCTGTCCTCCTCGACCCCGTAGGGGACGATGTTGTACAGCCGGCCGGAGAAGTTGATCTTCATCCCGTGGGTCAGGTGCCCGCCGTGGGCCAGGTTCAACCCCATGATGGTGTCGCCCGGGCGGATCAGTGCGTGCATCACCGAGGCGTTGGCCTGCGCGCCGGAGTGCGGCTGCACGTTGGCGAACTGTGCGCCGAACAGCGCCTTGACCCGCTCCAGGGCGAGGGTCTCGACGACGTCGACCTCCTCGCAGCCGCCGTAGTAGCGCTTGCCCGGGTAGCCTTCGGCGTACTTGTTGGTCAGCACCGAGCCCTGGGCCTGCATCACGGCCAGGGCCGTGTGGTTCTCCGAGGCGATCATTTCCAGGCCGCGCTGCTGGCGGGCCAGCTCCGCGTCGATGCGCTGCGCAATCTCCGGATCCAGGGTGGCAATGCTTTCAGTCAACGTCGACTCGACAAGCGTGGTGTTCGTGGCCGTCATCCAGTATTCACTCCTTGAAGTACAAGTTGTTGCTGATTGATATATCAGAACTAAACACAATGTTATGATGAGGATCACACGGTGTCAACAGCCGCCTGAAATGAGTCGCCATGCCGGTCACACTAAGGTTGATCGGCGACAACAAGGAGAAAATCACATGAGCGCAGTCTCCGTAGGCCCGGGGTTGCTGGCCGAGCCCATTTCGCTGGCCGAACAGTCCTACCGGGATATCCGGGACCGGTTGATCATGCTGGATATCCACCCGGGGGAACCCATCAACGACGGGCAGCTCGCGTTGGAGCTGGGTGTCGGGCGCACCCCGGTGCGCGAGGCGCTCAAGCGCCTGGAAATAGACCACCTGGTCATCTCCTATCCGCGGCGCGGAACCTTTGCCACGATCGTGGATATCACCGAGCTGGCCGACGTCTCTGAACTCCGCCGTTCGCTCGAACCGCTGGCCGCCCGCAAGGCCGCGCTTAGCGCCTCGGACGCTGATCGCAACGCACTGCGTGACCTGGCCCGTGATATCGAACGGCTGGAAGACAAGAAGGTCGACAAGCGCGGGTTGATGCAATATGACCTCAGCGTTCACCGGTTGATCTATCGCGCGGCGGGAAACCCCCACCTTGAGGAAACGCTGATCCGCCTGGACAATCTGGCCACCCGCATCTGGTGCCTGGTGCTGGACAAGGTCCCGACCGTCTCCGGACACATCGAGGAGCATGTGGACCTGCTCGATGCCATCGTGGCGGGGGACTCGGAAGCAGCCGAAGCCATGGCGCTGGCGCACATCACCAGCTTCGAGCAGACGATCCGGGCCGTCCTCTAGGAATTGCGGACGGGGGAGGCCGGCGAGATCCAGGGCATGCCGAAGCCCCCGCTCGGCATGCCTTCGAGCTGTTTCAGGGAGCGGGGCCAAGCGACCATATGATGGTTTGATGCGGGAAGAACCGGGCGGGGCCAACGCTTTGAAGCGCACCCCGATTTACGTGGAGATTCCCATTCGGGCTCCCCTGGAACGGGTGTGGCACCTGAGCCAGGACACCGAGATGCACCCGCAGTGGGATTTACGGTTCTCGCGCATCGTCCCCCTGCGCCAAGATGCGGACGGGGTGCTCGACTTCCGCTACGAGTTCCATCTTCCCCTTCACATCATCCGCGGGACGGAGGCGTCCCTGGGACATCGGCGCCGGGCCGATGGGCAGGCAACCTCCGTGCTTAGGTTCGACACGTCCGATCCGCTCTCGCCCATCGGCCAGGGAGCAGGATATTGGAGGTACATCCCCACCGAGGACGGCGTGCGGTTTATTACCGGCTACAACTACGAGCCGGGAATGGGGTTGTTGGGAAGGGCCTTGGATTCCAGCGTGATCCGCCCGGCGCTGGGGTGGGCGACCGCCCTGGGTTTTGACCGTCTGCGTCTCTGGGTCGAATCGGACGTGGATCCCCGCACGGCCCGCAACCGGTGGTTCTTGGATGCGTGTGTGAGAACGGGGAGTCTGCTGGCTGCCGGGATCCTGCTGCGCCGCGCCCGATCAACCCAAGCACGACCGCTGCCGTGGTCGGCGTGGCCGCGGTTTTGTCGTCATTCACGATTCCGTCCCATTGGACGGTGCCAAGGGCGCGTCGGTGCCTGCGTCGGGCGCCCGATGCCCGAGCGGCACGTGCGCCCTCAATCCTTGCCGGGCTGAAGACGAGCGGCGAACGCGGAACCGGTGGCCTACCCATGGAAGGGGGCAAAAATGGCCTCGATCTTTGAGCTTGCCCTTGGGCAGGATTTTGGGCGGTTGCACCCCATGCTCCGGAAGCGTTTTGGTGTGGACACGTCGGCAGGGTACGCCTGCATTGGGCAGGGCGTCTTTTCCGAAGTTCGGCGCGGCGCCTGGTGGACCAGGCCGTTCCTGCGCCTGGGTTCGTATCGAAACATCTTGTTTCCCGGGCAGGGACGGCACATCCCCTTCACCATAGAGAACTACCCGTACACCGACGGACTCGGTCGCCCAACCGTCACCTTCGTGCGCACCCTGGAACTCCCGCGCGCCAGGAAGCACCGTTTCGATGCGACCATGGTGCACAGTGCGCAACGCGGTGGGATCGTCGATTACCTGGGAACGCGCCAGCACCTGGCCACCGATCTCCAGCTGGAGGTCCTGGACGATGGAACGCTCCACCTCCGAACGGGTGCCCTCCGCTTCTATGAAGGTCCGCTGGCGTTCACGGTTCCCGCAATCTTCACCGGAACCGCGGATCTGTATGAAGGCTATGACGACGAGCGCGGGGTGTTCACGGTGCGGATGCAGGTGGCAAACCCTGTATTTGGATTCCTCTTCGGGTACCGGGGCGAGTTCTCCTGCACCTTTCCGCCAATTTCTGACGTCGGTGTCCCGGCAGACCTCAAGCCGCTCAGGGAAGAGATCCGGGAATAGCGGCCAACTTCCGCTGGTTGTTACTTTTCCGAAATGCGTTCGTGGAGTTCCTTGACGATGGCCTCATGCAGGGTCTTGAGCTGGTCGTTGCTTAAGCCGGATGGGTCGACAACCCCATTCTCGAGCTCTCCCTCGGGCAAGTTTCCGGGGGAGGGTGCCGCGTCTGTGGAGCAGCGTAGTTTGTTGCCGGTCGCGGTGAGCAAGCACGAGGAATCGTCGGCGTTCAGTTGAACGCGGTAGTTCACGTTCTGCTTCTGCCCGATGCTGGCGTGCCAGATCCCTTCGCCACCCGGCACGATCTCCATGACGGCCATGCCGGTGGCCCAGTCGCTCAGCGAGGAATAGTCGGCCTTGATCTTGTCGGCAGTGGCTGCATTCGACTGGCGCGGGCTGCGCAGGGCGTACAACTTTGCCGAGGCGCTCGTTCCGGCCGTCACCTGCGAGCTGTCGAGCACAGCCACGTGGTCGATGGTGCGTGAGGACGCACGCGAGGTGAACGGCGAGAAGAACCCGAACTTCTCGTCACCATGGTTCAAGCTGAAGTTCGAATGGCTTCCAAGGTTCGTGTCGTCTTCGTCCTTGGGCTCATCGGTGATGCCGGTTGACTTCAGGATATTGGTGCTCCACCAGCCACCGTTCAGCGTGGCCAGCGACGCATTGATGCGGCGCGACTGGGAAATGGAAACGGCCGGGCCGGGTAGCTGGCCGGAAGCGACCTCGGGTCGGTACTCCAGTTCGTCGGTGCTTCCGTCATAGATGACGACGCCGGCAGGAACGTCGTGCGGGGCCAACCAGTTTTCGAGCTTCGTCACCGGGACAACGATTTTCGGGATGCCGTTGTCACAGTAGCCCCAGGTATCCACGTCCTTGGCGATCAAGCCGGTGTCGATGCGGGCAATGGCCCTCGTCAGGCTATTGCCGAAGATTCCGTTCATCCGCCTATTGGCGTGCGGGGCGAAATCGCAGCGCTCGCCGGTTGCCTGGCCGGTCAACGCGAGTTTCTGCACGATCATGGTCTCGTAGCCCGGGCCCAGCCAACCGCGACGCTCCACCAGGGTCGAGTACACATTCTTTCCGGCCAGATAAGTGGTTCCGGTGATATCTCCCACGGTGCCCGAGCTGTTGGATGAGGCCTGCCGCTCGGCAACCAGATAGGGCGCGCGCAGTCCGGTTTCCGGAAGAAGTTCTTCCTCGGCGGAAACCACCGCAACGGTGTCGCGCAGGTGCACATTGGCATTCCAGCTGGCAGCCAAAGCCAACGGCACCGCCACGACAGCAGCCAGCAAGCCGAGGCGTGTGGCTCCCCGCTTCTTGGAAAAGAACAAACCGAACAAGGCGACGAGAATTCCTGCGACCAGCAGCGTGAGGGCCAGACCGCCACCAAGGAAGATCCCCGTGAATACCCTTGCCCGCGTCAGCGGGTCGAGCAACGGACTCGCCAGAATGGCAAGAAGGACTACGCCGACGATGGCGAGGGGTTTCTTCACGAGAGAATATTCCTTTTGGCTAGGGATGATGAAGTTCCTAGTCATGCTTTCACGGCAGGCTCCCCGGAACGGGAGGTGGCACGCGCTTGTTGCCGATTCGGGGCCGGCATCGATTTCTCCTGGCTGGACCGAACTGCCACCAGTGCCGGGCCGTACTACGCACTGGGCTACCGCCGCTTCAGGTCCCGCATCGAACAGGGTGTTCCGTTGGGGCTGAAGCCTGATTGCTCCGATGCGGAGTTCATCCGCCAGCGTGGCAGTGCCGAGTTCCAGCCCGCTGAACAGCGGATCGACGATGGGGTTTCGCCCTCGGAAGCGTCGTCCGATGCTGCGTCCACAAAGCACAATGTCGGTTCGTAGTTGCGTCTGTGAGTCAGCGGGTCGCTCGGTGGAGAAGTCCACTGCGGGACCCGCTGTTCTGTCGCCTGCAGGGTCCGGTTGCCAAGAACGTGGGCGCCGTTGAAGCGACAAACGTTGTCTCGGATCCAAGTATCTGATCCGGGCAGCACCCATCAAACTAGTGGAAGGCAATGGGGCGTTCCCTCCTTGGGTAGGCGTTCGCCACGCAGGACATCATCCACGGCGACTTTGAAGTCCACCGGTTCGTTGACGGGAGGCGGAAAACTGCAGTGGACCGAGTATGCCGAAGCCGGGCTTGTTTCGGGTGATTCCGCTGTTCTACTGGGAATTCGTTGACGTCGTGAAGTTGGGAAGGGTCATTTTTGACGGGTTCTGGAGTTGGGTCATCGAATACGGCAGCGTGCTGGAATTTGCCTTGCTCACCGGAAACCTGGAAAGGTCCGCATGACCCGCGCCAGCAGCCATCCGCCTGCACAGTGAATGCCTGCCCTCGCCGTCGGCGCCCCGAGCCGCGAGTCCGTGGGATTTCTCGGCCCGCTCCCGGGCTGCTTGCGGAGCCGGTCCGCGCGTCCGAATCGTGGACAGAAAGCCGACTGCCGGAAAAAACCCTTGACAGTGACCGGGGACACAAATAGAGTCGGTGCAACAGTGTTGCAATCAATGCAACGTCAAAAAATCTTGGTGGTTCCCAAATGATTCAGCGCAACAACTCCGCGAACGGCAATGGCGCCAACGCACGTTCTGCAACGAGCACGCTCACCGACCTCCCGCCTTCCGGCCTTGGCCCGACGCTCAGTGGCCAGGAGCGTCCCGACCCGGATGGGATCGGCAAAAAGACCCGACGCAAGGTGGTTGCCGCAAGTTTTATCGGCAACTTCGTGGAGTGGTTTGACTACGCCGTCTACGGCTACCTCGCAGTCACCATCACCGCAGTTTTCTTCCCCGAGTCCGATCCGACGACCGGCTTGATGCTCACCTTCGCGCTCTTTGCCGTTTCGTTCTTCGTTCGCCCCTTGGGCGGTTTCGTTTGGGGCCATATCGGAGACAGGGTTGGGCGTCGCGAGGCACTCTCGTGGTCGATCCTGATCATGTCCGCGGCAACCTTCTGCATAGCCTTGATCCCTTCGTATAACACCATCGGCATCTGGGCGCCGATCCTGCTGCTGATCATCCGCGTTGTCCAGGGCTTCTCCGCCTCCGGCGAATACGCCGGCGCTTCGGCTTTCCTGGTGGAGTATGCGCCGGCCAACCGTCGCGGACTCTACGCCGCCGTTGTCCCGGCCAGCACGGCCACCGGCCTGCTGCTCGGTTCCCTGATGGCAGGGCTGCTTACCGGACTGCTGGAACCAGCGGCCATGGAATCCTGGGGGTGGCGCCTTCCGTTCCTGCTGGCTGCACCCATGGGCCTGATCGGCCGCTATATCCGCACCAAGCTCGAAGACTCTCCCGTCTTCGCCGAACTTGCCAAGGAAGACGAGGCGGTCAAGGCCCCGGTGAGCTCATTGTTCAAGAACCACTGGCGCCAGCTCATCCAGGCCGTCGGCGCGGTGCTGCTCAACGCCGTGGGCTTCTATCTGATCCTCAGCTACATGCCCACCCACCTGCACGAAAACATCGGAATCTCACAGTCCGCCGCCTACGTCGCGACCACGGTGGCCTTGACCACCTACATCGGCTTCATCTTCCTCATGGGGCTGCTTTCGGACCGGTTGGGCCGCAAGAAGGTGCTGATGACCGCCTCGATCCTCTTCGTGGTACTCACCGTGCCGGCCTTCCTGCTGCTGGAAACCGGCAATTTCCTGATCATCGTGCTGGTGCAGGTCCTGCTCGGCGCAATGCTCAGCCTCAATGACGGCACGCTGCCCAGCTACCTGGCTGAAATGTTCCCGACACGGGTTCGCTACTCCGGCTTTGCCGTGAGCTTCAACCTGTCCAATGCACTGTTCGGGGGCACCGCGCCATTCGTGGCGACCGTCCTGATTGCCACCTCGGGCAGTGTGCTGGCGCCCGGCTGGTACCTCATGGGTGCCGCGGTCATTGCCCTGGTTGCCGTAGCCTGCTCGGTGGAGACCAGCAAAAAACCATTGGCCTGAGGCCGGGCTGTTGTTACCGTGATGTCGGCCATGGCCCGGTGGGGATCCACCCTCCGGTCTGCTTCATCTTGGCCGGCCACGGTTGACTGTGAACTGAATCACTGAAAGTATGCCGTTGCAACAAGGTTGCAATGAACGCAACACTTTTCCATTCGCTGGAATCCTGGCCGATCCACCGAAGTCCCAACGTGCCTGTCCGCTGTCCAACCTAGGAGACGACGATGACCTCAGTTTTTCTTGAAGACCTTGACGCAGAGACCTACGCCGCCATTGTGGCGAAGGAGGGATCGACCGTCATTATCCCGACCGGCGCCACCGAGCAGCACGGTCCGCACATGCCCTTGGGCGTGGATGCAATGCTCTCGAAGGCCATCGCCGGGGTGGTCGCCGAGCGGACCGGCGCGGTCGTTGCCCCGGTCTTTGCCTACGGGTACAAATCCCAGCCGCGTTCGGGTGGCGGCAACCACCGGGTCGGCACCACCTCTCTGGGTGCCGCGTCGCTGACCGGGATGGTTGACGATGTGGTTTCCTCGTTCCTGGGCCAGGGCTTTTCGCATGTGGTGGTCCTCAACGGCCACTTCGAGAACTACCAGTTCATCTACGAGGGACTGGACAACGCAGTCTCCCGTGCCCGCGACCGTGCCGCCGGCGCAAATTCGCGTGCGGTGCTGCTTTCCTACTGGGACTTCGTTGACGAGGCCACATTGGAGCAGGTCTTCCCCGAGGGATTCCTGGGCTGGGACATTGAACATGGAGGGGTGCTGGAAACCTCACTGATGCTGCTGCTCCACCCGGAGAAGGTGGACATGTCCCGCGTCGTGGACCACCCGCCGGCCAAGCTGACCCCGTATGACATTTTTCCCGAGGACCCGGCGCGGACACCGGCCAGCGGGTGCCTCTCCAGCGCAATGGGCGCGAGTGCGGAACGTGGACAGCTGCTGCTCGATGCGGTGACCACCCAGGTCGCCGCCGCCCTGGAGGGCGAACTGCCGCTCGGAAAAACCACCCTGGAGGTGTCTTAGCATGACCATGGACAAGACAAAGCAGGAGTCCCCACGACATACCAAGCCCGGATCCGCCGACAAGGCCAAGGCCCCGGTGGAGGTTCCGCGCTTCGTCGGGCTGCATATCCCGCCCATTGACCGATTGCTGATCCGCATCATTCCACCGGTGCTGATCGTTGCGGTCATGATCTGGGTGCTGACCAACCCGGTCGGGGCGGCGGCAGTGATCTCCGAGATGCGCACCTTCGTCACTGGCCGGTTCACCTGGCTGTTCATCCTGTACTCGGCCTTCACCGTGGTGGTGTGCATCTGGCTTGCCTCCAGCAAGGTGGGCAAGATCCGCCTGGGCGGACCCAGTGCGAAGCCGCAACACAGCAAGTTCGCGTGGTATTCGATGCTCTTTGCCTGTGGGCAGGGCATCGGCCTGATCTTCTGGTCGGTCGCCGAACCGATCATGCTGCGGGATGAAAACCCGGTCATCCCGGCCGGACCCAGCGGGGGTGCAGAGGGCGCCATCGTGTGGACCTATTTCCACTGGGGCCTGACCGCCTGGGCAATGTACTGCGTGGTGGCCGTGTGCCTGGCATATTCCCACCACAATCTGGGCAAGACCCTCACCTTCCGTGAAGCCACCGTCGATATCCTCCCGCGCTGGTCGCGCCGCGGTGCCGGCGTGGTTGTTGAACTGCTCGCCATCATCGCCACGGTGCTTGGCCTGGCCACCTCCTTCGGGTTTGCGGCCATGCAGTTCTCTTCGGGCCTCACCTCCTTTACCGGCATCGTGGCCAGCCCGGTGATGTGGTTCATGGTCATCCTGGTCTTCGCGGGCATCACCTCGATCTCGGCCATCGTCGGCATCAACAAGGGCATGGCCCGGATCAGCAGCGTGAACTCGATCCTGAGCATCGTGCTGGTCGGTGCCGTGCTGATCTTCGGCCCGACGCTGTTCATCATCTCGAACTTGTCCCAGACCTTCGGCAGCTTCATGGCGAACTTCGTGGACATGAGCATGTGGACGGATTCGGGGCTAGCCGCCACGACGCTGGAGAGCTGGCAGGACAGCTGGAACGGCTGGTGGACGGTGTTCATCTGGTGCTGGGTCATTGCCTTCTCACCGTTTGTCGCCGGCTTCATTGCACGCATTTCCCGTGGACGCACCATCCGCGAGTTCGTCCTGGGCGTGACCGTCATCCCCACCCTGATCGTCATGGTCTGGGTTGCGGTGATTGGATCGGCCGCCATCTACTACGACGACAAGTCCGACCGCGGAATCAGTGCAGCGGTGGCGGCGGACACGTCTGCCGGCCTGTTTGCGATGCTGGACGCCGTTCCGGTGGTCGGCACCATCCTGTTGGTGGTGGCCACCATCCTGGTCGCCACCTACTACGTGACCTCGCTGGACTCGGGCATCTATGCGCTGAGCGAGTTCGTCTCGGCGCCGCACAAGTCCGGGCCGGTCTTCCGCGTGGTGCTGGTGCTTTCGGTGGGTACGGTCACCACCGTGCTGCTGACGCTAGGCGGGACCGCGGTGGTGGACACCGTGCAAACCGGCACCATTATCGGGGCCTTCCCGTTCTCCTTCGTGATCATCCTGATGATCGTGAACCTAATCCGTCGCCTGCTCAAGCGCGACAAGGCCATCAGGCGGATGGAGAAGGACATCAACAACCCGGATCCGTCCCTGGTCATCGTGCCCGACCCGCGCGGGGAAGGAGCCATCCGCATGGCCTCGGTCGACGCGGACCCGGAGGACCTGACGCTCCGGGAGTAGAACCCCAGGCGGCCAAGGCCGTGCCATCCGCAATCTTGTTGCGGATGGCACGGCCTTTCTGTGTCGCGACACTGCACGAAAGGCCAGGGAAAATAGCTTCCCCGCGACGGAATGGAGGGCGTGCGGTGGAAAGTTTTAGGTGACCGGCGAAACGCACTTGACAGTGAGGTGAGACACACATATTCTGAGTGCAACGGCGTTGCAGTGAATGCAACTTACCGAAAATTTCTCCGGCGGTTCCCAAGAATCCACGCAATCCTTTGGATTGGGCCGGTCTCCATTGCCACCTGATTACTTCTGAGGAGCCAATATCATGACCACCACCGCGAACAGCGCAACCAACGTTTCCGAGCTCGAGCGCCTGAAGACCCTGCACAACGGCACCAAGCAGCAGCTGACCTTCTCGGACGCCGAGTTCGAGCGCCGCCTGGCCGGCCTGCGCAAGATCATGGCCGCCAAGGAACTGGACGCGGTCATCCTGACCAGCTACCACGGCATCAAGTACTACTCGGACTTCCTCTACACCACCTTCGGGCGCAACTACGCGCTGGTGGTCACCGCCGACAGCTCGACCACCATCACCGCGAACATCGACGCCGGCATGCCGTGGCGCACCAGCTACGGCGACAACATCGTCTACACCGACTGGAAGCGCGACAACTTCTACTACGGCCTGCAGGAGGCCCTGAAGCGCAACGGCGTGAAGGCAACCCGCATCGGCGTCGAGGACGACGCCCTGGCCCTGTTCACCCGCCAGGCCATCGCCGCCACCTTCGACGGCGCCACCCTGGTGGATGTCTCGCAGGACGCCATGCGCCAGCGCATGATCAAGTCCGCGGAGGAGATCGAGGTCATCAAGCACGGTGCACGCATCGGCGACCTCGGCGGCGAGGCCATCAAGGCCGCGATCCGCGAGGGCATCACCGAGTACGAGGTCGCCCTGATCGGCACCGAGGCCATGGTCCACGAGATCGCCAAGACCTTCCCGCACCGCGAGGTCCGCGACACCTGGGTCTGGTTCCAGTCCGGGATCAACACCGACGGCGCCCACAACTGGGCCACCACCCGCAAGCTTCAGCGCGGGGACATCCTCTCGCTGAACTGCTTCCCAATGACCTCGGGCTACTACACCGCCCTGGAGCGCACCCTGTTCCTCGGCGAGCCGGACGCCCGCTCGCTGCAGGTGTGGAACGCGAACGTCGAGGTGCACAAGCGCGGCCTGGAACTGATCAAGCCCGGCGCGGTCTGCAAGGACATCGCCGCGGAACTCAACGAGATCTTCATCGGCCACGGCCTGCTGCCCAACCGCACCTTCGGCTACGGCCACTCCTTCGGCGTCCTGTCGCACTACTACGGCCGCGAGGCCGGCCTGGAGCTGCGCGAGGACATCGACACGGTGCTGGAGCCGGGCATGGTGGTCTCCATGGAACCGATGGTCACCGTCCTTGACGGCGAGCCGGGTGCCGGTGGCTACCGCGAGCACGACATCCTGGTGATCGGCGAGGACGGCGGGGTGGAGAACATCACCAAGTTCGGCTTCGGCCCGGAGAACAACATCATCGACGCCTAGTATCGAGCTGGCATGATGAGGGGCGGTGGAGCGCACAATTGCGCACCACCGCCCCTTGCCGATTAACGCAGCGCTTCCCGCCCCCGACGAAGAATCGAGCCCCACGCCATGACCCTTCACGAACACGACCGCGCCGGATATGCCACCGCCCTTGGGCAAGCCCGTCTGGGTGCCGGGGAAGGCGGAGTGCCCATTGGCTCGAGCCTCTTCGAAAACGGCGTGATGCTGGGGGCCGGCCGCAACCGTCGCGTGCAAAACGGGGATCCGACTGCGCACGGGGAAATCGACGCGCTGCGCAATGCCGGGCGCCGGACCTCCTACGCCGGGACCACCCTGTACTCCACGCTGGCGCCCTGCGCCCTGTGCACCGGAGCGATCATCCTCTTTGGCATCCGGCGCGTGGTGGTCGGGGAGGAGAAGAACTTCCCCGGGGAATTCGAGCTGCTTCGGTCCCGCGGGGTGGAGGTCGTGGTCATCGACGATCCGAAGGCCACCGCACTGATGGAAGACTTCGCCACCCGGAATCCGGAACTCTGGAACGAAGACATCGGCGTCGACCAGGCACAGTCCGACCCGAGGCAGTAGCCTACAACTGTGAACGAATCCACCAGCTCCCCACCCACCGGAGGAAACCCCATGGTTGCCCAAGTGACCGACACCGCCGTCGAACCCCGCGGGGCCTCGGTGATTGTCAATGTCATCGACGTGTTGCGCTGCTTCACCGTGGAGCAGCCGGTGGTGGGCGTGACCGAAATCGCGGCGCGGGTGGGGCTGCATAAATCCAGCGTCTCGCGCATCCTGGCCACCCTGGAGCAGGAACGCATCGTCGCCCGCGATGAGACCACGCGCAAGTACTCACTGGGACTGGGGCTCATCGCCGTGGCCGGGCCGCTGCTGGCCAACCTCGACGTGCGCCGGGTGTCCTTCCCCTTCCTGGAGGAGCTGGCCCGGGAAACCGGGGAAACCGCGGTGCTGACCATCTGGGACGGGCTCGAATCCGTCTCGGTCGAACAAATCCCCAGCTTCCACCAGGTCAAGCACACCTCGGCCATGGGCAGCCGCTACAACACCGCGCTCAGCGCCTCGATGCAGGTCTTTTTGGCCCACGAGCAACCGGGGCGCGCCGCAGCGCTGCTGGAATCCGGGACGGTGGTGCTGCCGGAGAACACCGCCGCTGCCCGCAGCGCCTACCTCAAACGCCTCGAAGCGGTGGGCCGGCGCGGATACGCGGCCAACCACGGGGAGACCTCGCCGGACGAAGTCGGCGTGGCCGCACCGGTCTTCGACCACCGCGGCGCGGTGGTCGCCAGCGCCATGATCGCCGCCCCGTACTACCGCGTCACCGAGGAACAACTCCACCAGCTCGGTGCCGCCTGCGTGCGCGCAGCGCGGCAAATCAGCCTTCGCCTGGGATCCCCGGCAATCTAGCGAACAGGAACCCGGCATGTTTGAAGCACGCGGCGCACACACCTTCGACTATTCGCTCCACGAGGGCAGCCCAACGCGCATGCAGTTCCATTTTGCCGATTCCATGGCCATGCCCGTGGCCATCCAGACCTGGGAGCTTGACCCCGGCGGCCATGAGGGCATGCACTCCCACGACCCGGACACCATGGCGCTTGAGGAGTTCTACCTGGTGCTCCAGGGCACCGCGCAGATGCAGGTCGGGGCGGAACACCACCAGCTGCGCGCCGGGGACAGCGTCCTGGCCCCGGCCGGTGTGGAGCACGATCTGCGCAACACCGGGGACGGCGTGCTGCGCGTGCTGGTGGTCTGGGGCGAGGCCGGGCACAAGGACTTCTCCTCGTTCGGTTCCCTGGCCGCGGCCCTTGCTGCCCGCGGCCGGAAGCCCTGATTGGCAGCGCTCAGCGCGCGCGGGCGGTGGCGGGGCGCTGCCGGGCTGCCATGTCCGCGAGCCACCCATCGAGCAGCGCGCCGGTTTGCCCCGGCTGGTCAAGGTGCGCATTGTGGCCGGCCTCCTCGAGGACCGATACCGTGCAGTTGCCGTAGCGCCCCGCCAGCGCCAGCTGGTCCTCGAACCCCACCACGTGGTCCTGGCGGCCCGCGATGAGAACCACGGGTCCGCCGAATGACGACGCACGGTCCTCGGGTTCGACGGCCAGCGGGTAGTTCCCGGCAATCCGGCCGATGGCCTTGCGGTCAAAGGCACGCAGGCCCGGGAGCGCGCAATCGCGGAAGCGCTCCCAGTTCCTGCGGGACTGGATGACCGCCAGCTCCGCGTAGGCCGCCGCGTCGTCCGGGTCCAGCGAGGCCAGCAGCTGCGGGTCGGTGCGCAGGATCCTCCGGGGCGGCAGTGTGCGGCCGGACTTTTCGGCCACGGCCACCGGGCACAGCAGCCCCAGGCCCAGCACCTGGTCGCCGAATTCGGCCACGAGGTGGCGCGCAAGCATGCCGCCAAACGAATTGCCCAGGATCGCGAAACGCTGGCTTCCCAGGAATTCGCGCACGAATGCCGCCACCGCGGCCGCCACGTCATCGCTGGTGCGGATGCCCGGCCCGGCCACGGAGCCGCCCATTCCCGGCAAATCGAGGTAGATCCGTCGCCACGTGCCCCGCGCGGCAAACACCGGGTCGAGGCCGAGCAGCAGCCGGTGGTCGACGCAGAGCCCGTGGATCATGAGGATCGGTGTTCCGGAGCCAGATTCAACAAAGTGCACCCCTGCACGCTAGCAGCAGGGGGTGGGGCGGCATGCCCCGCCTGCCAAGGCGTGTGGTCCGGACCACTTCGGCGATAGTGTGGATCCATGTCGAACACCCCGCATTCGCAACACTTCGATGTCATCGTCGTCGGCGCCGGCCTGGCCGGGCTCGTCGCCGCCACCGAAGCCACGGCGGCCGGAGCGCGCGTGCTGCTGCTGGACCAGGAACCCGAGACGAACCTCGGGGCCCAGGCACACTGGAGCTTCGGCGGGATCTTCCTGGTGGACTCGCCGGAACAGCGACGGCTGGGCGTCAAGGACTCCGAGGACCTGGCCCTGCAGGACTGGGAAAACACCGCGGGCTTCGACCGCGACGAGGACGACTGGGCACGCAAATGGGCGCGCGCCTACGTGCAGTGGGCAGCCGGGGGCAAGCGCGAATGGCTGCACCAACGAGGCATCCGCTTCTTCCCCGTGGTCGGCTGGGCCGAACGCGGCGGGGCCGGGGCCCAGGGCCCGGGCAACTCCGTGCCGCGCTTCCACATCACCTGGGGCACCGGGCCCGGCCTGCTCGAACCCTTCATCCAAGCAGCCCGCACGGCCGAGGCCAAGGGCCAGCTGACCATGCTCTGGCGGCACCGGCTCGACGAGCTCACCACCGGGAACGGAGCCGTCACCGGGGTGCGCGGCACGGTGCTGGAACCCGACCCGGCACCCCGGGGCGTGGCCAGCAACCGCACCAAGGCCGGGGACTTCGAGTACTTCGCCCCGGCTGTTGTCATCGCCACCGGCGGCATCGGGGGAAACCTGGACAAGGTGCGTGCCGCGTGGCCGCCGCGGCTGGGAACCCCTCCCGAAACCATGGTGTCCGGCGTGCCCGCCCACGTGGACGGGCGCGGACTGGATATCGCGCAAAGGGCCGGTGCACGGCTGGTCAACGAGGACCGGATGTGGCACTACACCGAGGGCATCGCCAACTGGAACCCCGTCTGGAAGAACCACGGGATCCGCATCCTGCCCGGACCCAGCTCGCTGTGGCTGGACGCAACCGGCAAGCGGCTGCCCGATCCACTGTGGCCGGGCTTCGACACCCTGGGCACCCTGGAACACCTGCGCGCCACCGGGCACGATTACAGCTGGTTCATCCTGAACCGACGCATCATCGGCAAGGAATTCGCGCTTTCCGGATCGGAACAGAACCCCGACCTCACCGGCAAGGACATCCGCGCGGTGCTGGCACGGGCCCGCGTGGATGTTCCCGGCCCGGTCCAGGCCTTCCTCGACCACGGGGAAGACTTCCTCCAGGCGCCGACGATCGACGAACTGGTGGCCAAGATGAACCGGCTCACCGGATCCGATCTGCTGGACCCCGTCCAGGTGGCCGAGGTCCTCAAGACCCGGGACTCGGCGGTGGCAAACCCCTTTGGCAAGGACGGACAGATCGCGGCCATCACCTCGGTCAGGAAGTACCTGGGGGACAAGCTGGTCCGCAGCGTCAAGCCGCACCGGATCACCGATCCCCAGGCAGGTCCGCTGGTAGCGGTGCGACTGAGGATCCTGACCCGCAAGTCGCTCGGCGGGATCCAGACCGACCTGGACTCCCGGGTGCTGGACGCTGCGGGGAACCGGGTCGGCGGGCTCTACGCGGCGGGCGAGGCCGCGGGATTCGGCGGCGGCGGATACCACGGCTACCGTGCGCTGGAGGGGACGTTCCTGGGCGGCTGCCTCTTCAGCGGAAGGGCGGCCGGCCGGCATGCCGCTGCGGCCCGGGCCCGGGCGCGGGCATGGGTCGAGCCACCGGCTTCCCCGTGAAGGTGCGGGGAGCCGGTGGCTCGAAGGTGGGCGGAAGGGTCAGTGCGTGAAGTGGTAGACCGTTCCGAAGAGAATCGCCGAGAGGCTGAACGCGACACCGATCATCATCGGAGCCCAGGTTCCCTGGACGGCAATCAGGAAGATGGCGAACGTCGCAAACAGCAGGGTCGCCAGGATTCCGCCGAGGATGATCGATCCGCCGCCGTGGTGGTGCACGGCAGTCTGTACATTTCGATGAAATAGAGTAGCCATAACCTCAGGGTAAGCCGAAGAACCGGGAAATACGAGGGAAAGTATCATGAAGGATCCAATGCAGGAAACGGCCGGTGACTGGCGCCAGGTTTTTGGTGCCCTGGCCAACGATGAGACCCGCCGCTACTACGCCCAGCAGGTCCTGGGCCTGGACAGCGACCTGCGGCCCGAACGCGCAGCCAAGGCCAGGGCCAACCTCGCCAACGCAGGGCTCTTGGACCGGGACGGAGCGGTGGATGACCAGCTGTTCGCGCGCATCCTGGCCTCAGGTGCACGGAAGGCCCCGAAGGAAGGCGTCGACCGCTTCCTCGACGCCGCCGGGCGCATCGATCGCTACCCCAGGAACCAAGAGGAGCGCCTGGGTTTGCTGCGCGTGGTGGCAGGCAAGGTGATGGGCCACGGCCAGCAACTCACCGAGGTGGAACTGACCGCCAGGCTGGGGGAGTTCACCGACGACCCGGTGCTGCTGCGCCGCTACCTCGTCGACCACGGCATGCTGCTGCGCCAGCCGGACGGCTCGGTGTATCGGTTGGCCGACGGCTCCGACTAGGAACGGAAATTGTGCCAACCGTCCCCAGGAGGTAATTTCTTTGTGAACGGTTTCCGGCATTTGCCACTTTCCGTCCCCGCGTTCCAGGAGCCCCATGTCTGACCCCCATGCCCGCCCCGGTGGCGATCCGAACCATGGATCGTGGCCGACCCCCGGCGGGTACCCGGGGCAATACGCCCAGGATCAGCAGCCCTATCCGGGGCATTACCAGGGGGCTTACCCGCGGCAATACCCTCCGCAGGGCTACTACGGCACCGGCGGCTACCCGCCCCCGCGCACGCACGGGATGACGGTCTTCGCGATGGTCACCGGCATCGTGGCCGCGGTCCTCTCGCTGATCCCCTTCGTGGGCTTCGTTTCCTTTGTGTTGGGTCCCTTGGCGATGGTGCTGGGCATCGTGGGCATCGCCAAGCGGATCAGCAGCCGCGGCTTCAGCATCACGGCCCTGGTGACAGGAACCTTCGCGTTGCTGGTGTCGATCCTTTACGCGGTGCTTTTCTCCACGATGCTCTCGTACTTCGACAACACCCAAAGCTTTGAATTCAGCGCCAACGGGACCGGGGAATACCAGGTCACCGTGGCCAAGACCGCGGACCCGCCGGAAACCACCAGCCAGCACGAGCCCTACGCGCAGACGGTGGAAGCCTCCACGCTCTTCGGCGGCATCACCGCGACAAACCCGGGCGGCAGCGACGAGGACGTCAGCTGCCGCATCCACGACATGGCGGGAAACCTGCTGGTGGAGGACTCGCAGTCCGGCCCCCATGCGGTGGCCGTGTGCGAGCTCAGTGACGTGCTGGTGCGCAAGGTTGAGGACATTGAGTTCCCCGACGAGGTCAATGCGCGGGAGCTGGACTGACTATTTCCCGGCGTCCCGGTCCTGGCGGGCCTCGATGATCCGGCGGATCGAGAGATCCAGCACCGGGTAGTCGGCACCGGGACCCAGTGCCAAGAAGCACGGGGCCTCGTGGTCCGGGAGTGTGCGCCCGTCATAGCGGAAGCCCAGGTAGCGACCGCCGGCGCGGCGCACCAGCAGTGCGCCGGCGGAGACGTCCCAGGGCTTGGTGTCAAAGCCGATGGTTGCATCGCACCATCCGGCGGCCACGTGGGCCAGGGCCAGGGCCGCGGAGACCTTTCGGCGCACCGTGGCAAAGGACGTGACCCAGGATCCGAACTCGCCCAGCGCCGAGTCCCCGTCGCGGGCGATAGCCTCTGCCGAGGGATAGTCGGTCATGATGTTCGCGTGCCGCTGCTCGGGCCGGGGCGAGGGGGCCAGGATGCTCCCGTTCAGGTAGGCGTGCTCGGCATCGGCGGTGAACTCCAAATCGGCGATCGGGTCCAGCACGACGGCGGCGAGCAGTTCCCCGTTGCGGGCCGCGGCAATGGAGATGCAGAAGAAGGCAACTCCGTGGGTGAAGTTGCTGGTGCCGTCGATGGGGTCCACGATCCACTGGATGGAACCGGCCCCCGTGCGACCGCACTCTTCGCCCAGCACCCAGGAATCCGGTTCGGCAGCCAGAAGGTGTTCGCGGATCACCGCCTCGCTGCGCCTGTCGAAGGCCGTGACCAGGTCATGGGCGTTGGTCTTGTTCTCGCGTTCCACCCCGGACCGGAACGCGTCGCGCAGGATCGGTGCGGCCAACCGCGCGGCGTCCAGTGCAATGATGCGCAATCGTGCGGCCAGGTCGATATCGGAGGTGCTGAAGTTTGCGGTGCTCACGATCCACCAGCCTAGCGCCGCTGTGAGAAGCATCAAATTAGTTTGACTTGGCAACTAAATTGCCAATATGGTTGCCTGAGGCAACATTTGCCTTGGTCAACCATATTCGTGAAGGAGCTCGATCCCTTGTCGCGCGGCGAAACACCAACCCTTGAACTGGTCGAAAGCCTCATGGCGCTGCGGCGCACGCTGCGATGCGTCGAGTACGCGGGGGAGACCAGTGGATCCCTGGGGTTTGCCGCCCTGGGCGTGCTGGCCTACATCCAGCGCCACCAGCCCACCCGCGCCACCGACGTCGCCCAATGGATCGGCATCGGCCCCGCCGCACTGAGCCGCCAGGTCGCCGAGCTCGAGGGTGCGGGATTGCTCGTGCGCGCGCCGAGCCCCACCGACGCCCGGGCCCAGCTGATCTCGCTCACCCCCAGGGGCGCGGAAGAGCTCGGCCAGGCCTACACCAGGCGTGCCGGCCTGCTCGCGGAAATGCTCAAGGACTGGGACGAGGCGAAAATCTCCGCTGCCGCAGCCACCGTGAACGAAATCCAGGACGTGCTTCGCGTTGGCCTGGATGCCCGTGGAGGGAAGACCACCATGGCCCCCCAGGGCCCAGGGGAGAACCCCAATGTCTGAACAGCAGTCGGTCGACCTGACGCGGGAGCGCCA
Organism: Paeniglutamicibacter psychrophenolicus; assembly: GCF_030812255.1. GTDB lineage: Bacteria > Actinomycetota > Actinomycetes > Actinomycetales > Micrococcaceae > Paeniglutamicibacter > Paeniglutamicibacter psychrophenolicus_A. The sequence goes on from NZ_JAUSSH010000001.1 coordinate 191,043, forward strand.
CGGCGACCAAGCGCAGATGAGCCAGAAGGAAGTGCTGCGCTCCATCACCGGCGTCTTGGCCTCCTTCTTCGCCGCCATGCTGGCAACCACCATCGTTGCCATCGCCCTGCCCACCATCATGGATGCCCTGGACGGCACACAGACCGACTTCAACTGGGTCATCACCGCAGCCCTGCTGGCCAATGCCGCAACCACCCCGATCTGGGGCAAGCTCGCCGACCTCTTTGACAAGAAGAAGCTGCTGCAAATCAGCATCGTCATCTTCGTGACCGGATCCATGCTGGCGGGATTTGCCATCAACATCCCCATGCTCATGAGCGCCCGCGTCATCCAGGGCATCGGCATGGGAGGGTTGACCGCCATGGGCATGGCGGTGATCGGCACCGTCATCCCGCCGCGCGAGCGCGGCAAGTACTCCGGCTACTTCGGCGGGGTCATGGCGGCCGCGACGGCCGGCGGGCCGCTGCTGGGCGGCCTCATCGTCGATTCCCCGCTGGGCTGGCGCTGGACCTTCTTCATCGGGATCCCCATCGCCATCATCTCCATGTGGCTGATCCACAAGACCCTGCACATCGCGCACATCCCGCGCAAGGTCTACATCGACTGGGCCGGCGCGGTGCTGGTGACCATTTCGGTTTCCGTGCTGCTCATCTGGGTGTCCTACGTGGGCAAGGAAGGCTTCTACGAGTTCAACTCCTGGCAGACCTACGCGATGGTCGGCGGCTCGCTGGTGCTCATCGCCCTGCTGCTCTGGGTCGAGGGCCGGGTCCCGGAACCGGTGATCCCGCTGCGCATCATCGCCACCCGCACCACCGCCCTGGCGATCCTCGCCTCGATCTCCATCGGCGTGGCGATGTTCGGCTCCGGCGCCTTCCTGGGCCAGTACTTCCAGGTGGCCCGCGAGGCGAGCCCCACCCTGGCCGGGGTCATGACCCTGCCGATGATCGCCGGCAACCTCTTCGGCTCGGTCTTTTCCGGACAGTTGATCTCCCGCTTCGGACGCTGGAAGATCTTCCTGGTCATCGGTGCCATCCTCAATGTCGGTGCGCTGGGCCTGCTGGGCACGATGTCCCATGACACCAACTACTGGATCCTGGCCACCGGCATGTTCTTCAACGGCCTGGGCATGGGTTTCATGCTGCAGAACCTGGTCCTGGCGGTGCAGAACACCGTGAAGGTCACCGACATCGGCACCGCCAGCTCCTCGGTGGCCTTCTTCCGGGCAGTCGGAGGCGCCGCGGGCGTGGCGGTGCTCGGTGCGATGCTCTCGGACAAGGTCTCGGTGCTGGTGCTGGATGCGTTGAAATCCGCGCACCTGGTCTCGCCGGACGGTTCCACGGGAGTAGCGGCAGGGGGCACCTCGCTGAACCTCACGGAGATGCCGCCGGCGGTGCGCCTCATGTATGAAAACGCGCTCGGCGATGCCACCGGCGTGGTCTTCATGACTTCGGCCATCGTCGCCGTCGTCGGTTTGGTGTGCATCCTGTTCATCAAGGAAGTGCCGCTGCGCCGGACCGTGTAGGAGTGTTATCACAGGTTGACGTGGGCAAAGACTGGTCGTTTCGGATGAAGTGACCCGGGCTTTGGATAATGCATCCGAGACTTCCGTCACGCCCCTTGCGTAGTGTGAGCTGCGTCGTACTCACGGAAGGAACCGCGATGACCAGCACCCCCACGCAAGGCAGCACCGCAGCACCCGCGCTCAAGAAGGTCCTGGGCCGATGGGACACCCTCGCCATCGGCGTCGGCGCCATGATCGGCTTCGGCTGGGTGGTGCTCACCGGGGACTGGATCACCACCGCGGGCCCGCTGGGCGCATCCCTGGCGATGGTCGTCGGCGGCGGCATCATGGCCGTGGTCGGGCTGACCTACGCCGAACTGGTGGCCGCGATGCCGCGGGCCGGCGGCGAGCACAACTACCTGCTGCGCGCCATGGGCGCCCGCTGGTCGTTCGCCGGATCGTGGGCCATCGTGGGCGGCTACATCACCATTGTCGCCTTCGAGGCCGTGGCCCTGCCCAAGACCGCGCTCTATCTCTTCCCCGACCTGAACAAGGTCCACCTCTGGGACATCGCCGGATCCGAGGTCTACCTGACCTGGGCACTGGTCGGCGTCCTGGGCGGGGTGGTCATCACGGCCATCAACATCCGCGGCATCAAGACCGCCGGGGTCGTGCAGACCTTCGTGGTCCTCTTCCTCTTCGCCATCGGCGCCGTCCTGCTCTTCGGGTCCTTCGCCGGCGGCTCCACCGCGACCATGGAACCGTTCTTCAACAACGGCGTCGCCGGGTTCTTCGGCGTGATGATCATCGTCCCGTTCATGTTCGTCGGCTTCGACGTGATCCCGCAATCCGCCGAGGAATGCGACATCGAACCAAGGCGCATCGGCAAGTACGTCGTGATCGCCGTGCTCATCGCCACCGCCTGGTACGTCATGGTCATCCTGGCGACCTCCTCGGGCATGGGGCAGGGCGCGCTGGCCACCTCCGAGCTCGCCACCGCCGATGCCATGGGCGCGCTCTTCGGATCGGCCATGATGGCCAAGGTGCTGATCGCCGGCGGCATCGCGGGCATCCTGACCTCCTGGAACTCGCTGCTGATGGGCGCCTCCCGCCTGCTCTACGCGATGGCCTCCTCCGGCATGCTGCCGGCCTGGTTCGCCAAGTTGCACCCCAAGTTCCATACCCCGGTCAATGCGCTGCTGTTCATCGGCGGGCTCTCGGTGCTGGCCCCGTTCTTCGGTTCGGCCATGCTCGGCTGGCTGGTCGACTCCGGCTCCCCGTCCATCGTGATCGCCTACCTGCTGGTCGGGGTGGCGTTCGTGATCCTGCGCAAGCGCGAACCGATGATGGAGCGCCCGCTGCGCATCGGCGGGAAGGGAAACCTCGGCCAGGCCATCGGCGTCACCTCGGTGATCTTCTGTGCGGCACTGATCAGCCTCTACCTGCCGGGCATGCCCGCAGCGATCGGGATCCAGCCGTGGCTGCTCTTCGGGGCGTGGTGGGCCATGGGCTTCGTCTTCCTGCTGCGGGTGCCGCGCGGCATCGAACCGGGCATCAACGCCGAGGACGAACTGCTGGCACGCCTGGCGATGCGCAGGGCCGCCAAGGTGGCGGCAAGCTTCGGGCAGGCCCCGCAGGCCGCCGTGGACAACAACGTGAAGGAGTCCGAACGAGCATGAGCAAGATCCGCCCCCTTGGGGGAATCATCGTCGCCGACTTCTCCCGGGTCCTGGCCGGCCCGCTGTGCACCATGACGCTTGCCGACCTCGGGGCCACGGTCATCAAGGTCGAACGCCCCGGCACCGGGGACGACACCCGCAGCTGGGGGCCGCCCTTCTCCGCCACCGGCTCGACCTACTTCGAATCGGTGAACCGCAACAAGCAGTCGGTCGCCCTGGACCTCGCCGACCCCGCCGACAGGGAGATGGCCAGGGAACTGGCGCTGCGCGCCGACGTGCTGGTGGAAAACTTCAAACCCGGCGGCATGGACAAACTGGGCCTTGGCTATGCGGAACTCTCCGCACGGAACCCCGGGCTGGTCTACGCCTCGATCTCCGGCTTCGGCTCCGCCGGGGGAGCCCACCTGCCCGGCTACGACTTCATCGTCCAGGCCCTGGGCGGGCTCATGTCGATCACCGGGGAAGCCGGTGCCGACCCGATGAAAGCCGGGGTTGCGCTGGTGGACGTGCTCACCGCCAAGGACGCAAGCATCGGGGTGCTCGCGGCGCTGAGTGCCCGCAACTCCTCCGGGCACGGCGCGCACGTGGAGGTCAACCTGCTCTCCAGCCTGCAAGGAGCCCTGGCCAACCAGGGCCAGGCGTACCTGGGTGCGGGCAAGGTCGCCACCCGCATGGGCAACGAGCACCCCTCTATCGTGCCCTACCAGTTGCTGGCGTGCGCCGACGGATCCGTCGCCGTGGCCTGCGGCAACGATCGCCAATTCGCCAGGCTCTGCGCCGAGATCGGGACCCCCGAGCTCTCCTCCGATGCGCGCTTCGCGACCAACTCGGCCCGCGTGGCCCACCGCGAGGTGCTGATCCCGCTGCTCGAGGACGCGCTGGGTGCCGACACCGGCGCCAACTGGCAGTCCCGCTTCACCGGCATCGGGGTGCCGGCCGGAAAGGTGGCCGGCATCGACGAGGGCCTGGCCTACGCACAGTCCCTGGGACTCGAACCTGTCATCGAGGTGCACAATGCCGAAGGCCTGACGGTCGGCAAGCAGGTACGACACCCGATCACCTGGACCCCGGAGCTTGACGCGCCCACCGTGGCCCCGCCGCAGCTGGGCGAACACACCGAGAGCATCCGCTCCTGGCTGGGAAGCACTGCCGGCCCCGTCCCCGGGTCACGGGACATGGCGCAGCTGAACCCCTGATTCCTCGCGGCGCATCGCCAGCCACAGGTGCGCGGCGACATCCGGGTCGTCCAGGTCCACGCCCAACAGGCCCGATGCCACCGAGATCCGGTGGCGCAGCGAATTCCGGTGGATGCCCAGGGCCCGTGCCGCATCTTCCCAGGTGCCGCGGGCCCCGAGGTAGGCCCGGACGGTGGCCAGCAGGTCGGCGCGCGGATACTCTGCCAGCGCACGCACCCAGCCGACGGCCTTCGCGTCCTCGCTGGCGTCCACCGCCACCAGGTGCCCGGCCGGAGCCTGCAGCACGGCCCGGCGCAACACCGCAAGGTTCCCCGGGATCTCGCCCAGGGACACCGGGTCGCCCAACGCCGCGGCCAGCGACCCAAAGGCCTCCGGCTCGGCGGCCCCGGCAATCCCCAGCAGCGCATCTTGCTCCAGGGACCGCCCACCCCCGTCGGCCGGCCTGCTGCCGATCCCGGAGGCAGGAAGCACCAGGTAGAGGATCCCGTCCTGCGCGTGGCGCAACGTGCAGGCGTCCACCGCTGCGGACAAATCGGGCAACCCCGGATCGGCCACCAGCTTCGCCGCGGCCCGCGCCGCCAGCCCGGGATCATCCCCGTCGGAGAGCCTGATGCCAAGCAGCCGGACCCGTGTGGGCAGCTCGGCCAGTCCCACATCCTCGGCAACCATGTGCGCGGCCTCGGTCTGGCCGTGCAGCAACAGCTTGGTGGTCGCCGCGCCCAGTGCGTTGGTCGTGCCGATGACCACCTCGCGCTGCCGCGCGCGCAGGGCCAGCAGCGTGGAGACCGTCATGATGACCTGCCGGTCGGCGCGGGTCAGCGTGCGCCCCGAACCGATGCACAGAAACCCGTGGATCCGGGAGCCCAGCAGGATCGGGTAGAGCACCACCGGCTGGCCCTGCACCTCGAAGGTGGCGGCCGACGGCACACCGGCCTTGTGGAAGCGGATCGATTCGGCGCGCAGCAGCCCCACCAGCGACACGGCCGAGACCGGCCACACGGTCTCGGTTCCGGCATCCGCCGGAAGGTACGCGGCCCAGCCACCCAGCGCCTGGGCCAGCCCGCGCACCACGGCATTGGTGGCATCCGGGCGCATCGCCGCCCGAGCCAGCGCGGTCTGCGTGCCCAGCGAATCCATCAGGTTCGCGGTGTCGTCCCGGGCGGACAGGCGCCAATAGGCGCGTGAGACGTGCTGGAACGGCACGCCGTCGGGGACGATCGCCAGTTCGATGCCCGCGGCCTGGCTTGCCGCCAGCACGTGCGCGGGGACCTCCGTGAGCCACGGCCCCAGGCCCAGGCCCACGGCACGCACCTCCCTTTCGCCGAGCCGGGCCATATAGGCGGCGGAGAGCGCGGCGGACTTGGCAAAGGGCATGCCGGTGGTCAGCAGCAGCTCCCCGCCTTCGAGGTACGGGGTTGGGTCTTCCAGCTCGGAGACGTGCACGCCGGTGACCGGATTGGCACTGAATTGTGCGCCCGGGGCGGGCACCAGCTCGGGCCCGAGCTCGGCACCCATCTGCAACAAGGAGATCATGGGTTGAATTATCCAACACGGACGGTTGTCTTGGGTGAATTGTCCAATGACGCGTGTCACGCCTTGGCATAACGTGGAACGCATGACCGAAACGCTCCCGGCCCTCGACGCCGCCACCATTCCCCAGTCCCGCCACCTCGCCACCGCCATCCCCGGCCCGCGTTCCACCGCGCTGCACGCCGAACGCGCATCCCAGGTAACCAGCGGCTTCGGGATCGCCCTGCCGGTCTTCGTCACCCGCGCGGACGGCGGCATCATCGAGGACGTCGACGGCAACCGGCTTATCGACTTCGCCTCCGGCATCGCTGTGACCTCGCTGGGCGCCGGCAACAAGCGCGTGGCGCAGCGCGTCGCGGCCCAGCTCGAGGCCTTCACGCATACCTGCTTCATGGTCACCGAATACGAATCCTTCACCCAGGTCTGCAAATGGCTCAACGAGAACACCCCGGGCGACTTCGAGAAGCGCACCGGCCTGTTCTCCACCGGCGCCGAGGCCGTGGAAAACGCCATCAAGATCGCCCGCGCCGCCACCGGACGGGCGAAGGTGCTGGTCTTCGACGAGGCGTACCACGGCCGCTCGCTGCTCACCATGGCCATGACCGCCAAGGTCAATCCGTACAAGTTGAACTTCGGCCCGCTGCCGGCCGAGATCATCCGCGCGGCCTCCGCCAACCCGCTGCGCCCCGCCCAGGGCCTGGCCGCCGGCGCCGAGGCCGCGCTGGCCTCGGTCGAAGCCACCATCCTCGAACACGGTGCCGACACCTTCGCCGCCATGGTCATCGAGCCGATCCAGGGCGAGGGCGGCTTCATCGTCCCGGCGCCCGGGTTCATCCCGGGCCTGCGCAAACTCGCCGACAAATACGGCATCGTGCTGGTCATCGACGAGATCCAGGCCGGCATGGGCCGCACCGGAACCCTCTTCGCCTCCGAGCACGAGGGCGTCGCCGGGGACCTGATCCTCACCGCCAAGGCACTGGCCAACGGCGTCCCGCTCTCCGCGGTCACCGGACGCACCGAACTGATGAACGCCCCGCACGCCGGGGGACTGGGCGGCACCTACGCCGGCAACCCGCTGGCCTGCGAGGCCGCACTGGCGGTCTTCGAGCAGTTCGAGGACGGCACCTTGCTGGCCAACGCCCGCCGCATCGAGCAGATCGCCCGCGAAGTCCTCGAGCCCCTGTTGGCTTCAACCGAGATTGTTGCCGAGGTCCGCGGCCGTGGGGCCATGCTCGCCATCGAGCTGGCCGATGCCGGGACCCTGGCACCGCGCGCGGATCTGGCCAAGGAAATCTCCGCGGCCTGCCATGCGCAGGGCCTGGTCACCCTGACCTGCGGCACCCACGGCAACGTCGTGCGCCTGCTGCCCCCGTTGGTCATCGGCGAGGAACTGTTGCGCGACGGACTGGACATCCTGGCCCGGGCCATCGCCGACGCCGCCAAGTAGCCTGACGGGCACCCCCGAACCACCCCCCACGACCTTCCTTGGAGAACACCATGAGCCTGACCCTGCACGACCACGAAACCCACCAGCTTGACCCGGCCGACCTGATCAACTTCGATGCGCTGCTTTCCGCGCCGGAACTCGCCTTGCGCGCCAAGGTCCGCACCTTTGTCGACGAGGCCATCAAGCCCAACATCGCCGGTTGGTACGCCGATGCGGTCTTCCCGCTGGAAATCGTCCCGGAAATGGCCAAGCTCGGCCTGCTGGGCATGCACCTGAAGGGCTATGGCTGCGCCGGCGCCACCGCCGTGGAGTACGGCATCGCCGGCTCCGAGCTGGAGGCCGGGGACTCGGGGCTGCGCACCTTCGTCTCGGTGCAGGGTTCGCTGGCGATGAGCGCGATCTACAAGCACGGCTCGGAGGAACAGAAGTCCGAATGGCTGCCGAAGATGGCCGCGGGGCAGGCCATCGGCTGCTTCGGGCTGACCGAACCAACCGCCGGCTCGGACCCCTCGGCGATGAAGACCTTCGCCCGCCGCGACGGCGACGACTGGGTCATCAACGGCACCAAGCGCTGGATCGGCCTGGCCAACGTCGCCCAGGTCGCCGTCATCTGGGCACAGACCGACGAGGGCATCCGCGGATTTGTGGTCCCCACGCAAACCTCCGGGTTCAAGGCGACCCCGATCGAGCAGAAGCTCTCGATGCGGGCCTCCATCCAGTGCGAGATCGAGCTGACCGACGTGCGTCTTCCGGCCACCGCGGTGCTGCCGAACGTGGTGGGCCTGAAGGGCCCGTTCTCCTGCCTGAACGAGGCCCGCTACGGCATCATCTGGGGAGCCATGGGAGCGGCCCGCGACGCCTTCGAGGACGCCCTGGCGTACTCGCAGCAGCGCCTGCAGTTCGACAAGCCGCTGGCCGGCTACCAGATGACCCAGCAGAAGCTGGTGGACATGGCCCTGGAGATCAACAAGGGCTACCTGCTGGCCCTGCACATCGGGCGCATGAAGGATGCCGGGACACTTGACCTGCACCAGATCTCGGTGGGCAAGCTGAACAACTGCCGCGAGGCCATCAAGATCGCCCGCGAGGCCCGCACCATCCTGGGCGGCAACGGCATCACCCTGGACTACTCGCCGCTGCGCCACGCCAACAACCTGGAATCGGTGCGCACCTACGAGGGCACCGACGAGGTCCACACCCTGATCCTGGGCAACAAGCTCACCGGCGTCCCGGCCTTCCGCTAAGGATTCCCCAACATCCATCCCGAGGGAAAAATGACTGAAACCATCACACAGACCGACGTTGTTCCGCTGCGCCTGCTGATCGACGGCAGCTGGGTCGAAGGCACCGGGCACGAGCTGGAATCGACCTCGCCGACCGACCCGAGGCAGGTTGTCGCAGCCGGCGGCACCGCCACCGTGGACGACGTGCGCTCCGCCATGTCCGCCGCCCGCGCCGCGGCCGCGGGCTGGGCCGCCACCCCGATGGCCGAACGCGGGGGATACCTGTCCCGGGCCGCGGGAATCGTCACCGCCAACGCCGAGGCGTGGGGCACCGAGCTGGCCCGCGAGGAAGGAAAGACCGTCGCCGAGGGCCGCGGCGAGGTGCTGCGCGCCGCACAGATCCTTTCCTACTACTCGGCCGAGTCCGACCGGCTGGCCGGGGAGGTCTTCTCCTCCCCGCGCCGCGGCGAAAAGATCCTGGTGACCCGCAAGCCGCTGGGCGTCGTCGGCGTCATCACCCCGTTCAACTTCCCCATCGCGATCCCGGCCTGGAAGATCGCACCGGCATTGGTCTTCGGCAACACCGTGGTGTGGAAGCCGGCCTCCACGGTGCCGCTGCTGGCGATGCGCCTGGCCCAGGCGCTGGTGGAGGCGGGCCTGCCGGCCGGCGTGCTGAACCTCGTGCTTGGCTCCGGGGCGCTGGGCAACGAGATCGTGAACCACCCGGAGCTTGACGGGCTAACCTTCACCGGGTCCACGGGCGTGGGGCGCAAGCTCGCCGCCGCCGCCGCCGGTGCCGGGGTGCCTATCCAGGCCGAGATGGGCGGAAAGAACGCCTCGGTCGTGCTGGAGGATGCCGACCTGGAACTCGCCACCGAGCAGGTCCTCTTCGGGGCCTTCCGTTCCACCGGGCAGAAATGCACCGCGACCTCGCGGCTGATCCTGCAAGAGTCGATCGCCGTGCCGTTCCTGGAACGCCTGCGCGAGCGCCTGGGGCAGTGGAAGACCGGGGATCCGACCGATCCGTCGGTGCACATGGGCCCGGTCGTTTCCCCGGCCGCCGCCGGGCAGATCCGTGCCGGCATTGCCGCATCGATGGCCCAGGGTGCCACCGTGGGCTTCGAGGGCGATGTCGCGTCCCTGGGGGATGCCTTCGTGGCCCCAACGGTGCTGGAGGTCCCGGATGCGGGCAACGACGCGTGGCGCGAGGAATTCTTCGGACCGGTCCTGGCGGTGCGCCGCGTGGCCACCACCGAGGAAGCCTTTGCGCTGGCCAACGACTCCGAGTACGGCCTGAGTTGTGCGCTGTTCACCCAGGACCTGTCCAAGGCCCTGGCCGCCATGGAATCCATTGACGTGGGCATCCTGCACGTGAACTCCGAGTCGGCCGGCGCCGATCCGCACGTGCCCTTCGGCGGGGCCAAGAAGAGCGGTTACGGCCCGAAGGAACAAGGCGGTGCCGCGAAGGAATTCTTCACGCACACCACCACCGTGTACCTGCGCGGGGCCTGACACCATCCGGTTCGGGGCGCCCGCCGTCATCTGGCAGGACCGGATGCGGCCGGCGCCCCGTCCCGTGCCTAGGATAAACATCGAGCCTGGCCGCCAAACGTGAGCCAGCGAACAATTGACGAAAGCGCGGAGCCAAGAATGAGTGCAGGGACCGGCATCGAAAACATCTCCACCATCCTGGTCATTGGTGCCGGAACCATGGGACGGCAGATCGCCATGAGTGCGGCCCTGGCCGGGTACTCCACCACCATCCAGGACATCTCCGAAGAGGGACTGGTCGCGGCGCGCACCGAGCTCGAGGGCTGGGCCGCCTCCCGGGTGGCCAAGGGCAAGCTCGGGCAGGGGGCCGCCACCGCGGCCCTGGAAGCCCTGGCCTACAGCACCGACCTGGACGCCGCGGCCGCCACGGCGGACTTCGTGATCGAGGCCGCCACCGAGCGGCTGGACATCAAGACACAGATCTTCGAGAAGCTCGGCGTGCTGGCCCCGGCCCACGCGATCCTGGCGACCAACTCCTCGACCCTGGGTTCCTCCAAGGTCGCGGCGGCCACCGGGCGCCCGGCCCTGGTGTGCAACATGCACTTCTTCAACCCGGCCCTGGTCATGAAGTGCGTGGAGGTCGTGCGCCACGAAACCACCAGCGACGTCACGGTGGACACCGCGATGGAGCTGGCGCGCCGGCTGGGCAAGGAGCCGGTGCTGATCAACCGCGAGATCCCCGGGTTCATCGCCAACCGCCTGATGGGCGCCATCCAGCGCGAGGCGCTGTTCCTGGCCGATGCGGGCATCGCCAGCATCGAGGACATCGACACCACCGCGCGCACCGCGCTGGGCCATCCGATGGGCCCGTTCGCGCTGATGGACATGGTCGGGCTCGACGTCATCGACTTCATTGCCCAGGCCACGCACGCGGAGACCGGCGCGGCCGAAGACGCCCCCAACGGGCGCATCGCGGCCCTGGTCGCCGAGGGCAAGCTGGGCCGCAAGTCCGGGGCGGGCTTCTACGACTACGCCGGGTAGCGTGATCCCGCACCACGTCCTACCCGGATCGGGCCCCCCGGGCGGGCATGGCGCCCGGAGACGCCGCGGGCCCGGTTACGGCATAACGGTGCCCCGGTGTCGGCGATTGCGCCGCCAAGTCGGGCAATGGACGACCTGGCGTGGGCCCGCTTGTTCAAGGCCGCCCAATGGGCCGGCTCGCGCTGTCGCACTGTCGACCACCTGCCCGACCAGGTTTGCCGCGGACCTGGCCGCTGGCATTGCAGTGGCACTGGTGGGTTTGGCATCGGGTGCCCTATGGCATCCGGCGGCCAACCACCCGAACAGGGAACACTTCGTTGCCGTTGAAGACCCGGTGCCAATCCGGAATATCCATATTGCGGGAAATGAATACCACCGAATGCATGACAAGGATCACAGTCACTGCTATTGTCGGGGCATGCCCATGGCGGGAACCTATCCATGGTCGCCATCCACCGGGCATGTTGCTGAATGAGTGGCCGGCGGTTTCGGGCGAAACCGGAGTGCCGGTTCACTCGCGGGAAACACACGGGAGCCACGCCCATGAATAGCGGGACAACTGGTTTGGAATACAGAAACGCCGGCTGGGTGCGGCCGGCTCCCAAAGAACGCCGTATGTGTCTTGTGAACCAACAACATTGATGATCCGAAACACCGGAGGACCCTCATGGGTGGAACGACGGCATGGTCGAAGGGGCAGATTGCCCACGGAAACTAAGCTGGCCTGCATGCAGCGAGCCAGCTGAACCAGACCCTGGCTCCTGGCGCTGATACGCAGGCCGCTTTGTTGCGCGCCCATCATCAATCGTTCGTTCACAGCGCTTCCCGCCCTGGTGGGAAGCAGGAGGAAGCGGCATGACCGCCAAGACAACCCCAGACTCCCAGTGTTTGATTACCGTAAACGGAACGGTGCGGGAATTCACCGGGCCAACGCATACCAACGCCCTGGACTTCCTGCGCGGTGAAGGACTTACCTCTTGCAAGGAAGGCTGCGCCGAAGGCGAGTGCGGGGCCTGCTCCATCCTGGTGGCCCGGCCCGACGGCGATGCCACGCGCTGGACCGCCATGAATGCCTGCCTCCTGCCGGCCGCAGCCCTCGACGGGCAGGAAGTGGTTACAGCCGAGGGGCTGGGGGACCGCACCGACCTGCATCCGGTCCAGCAGCAGCTGGCCGAGCGCGGTGGCTCGCAATGCGGGTACTGCACCCCGGGATTCGTCTGCAGCATGGCTGCCGAATACTACCGGCCGGAACGGGCAGCCCCCACCGGAACGCTGCCGGACGTCGAGGACACAGGGGAGCAGCACTGCGGGCCGAACGGGTTTGACCTGCATGCGCTCTCCGGCAACCTGTGCCGGTGCACCGGGTACCGGCCCATCCGCGATGCAGCTTTCGCCCTGGGCACGCCGGCCGTGGATGACGCGCTGGCTGCCCGCAGGGACCAGCCGGCACCGACCGTGGCGACCACCGACCTGTCCCGCCCCGGTACCCCCACGGGCCAGCTCGGGCGCTACCGGCGGCCCGGAACCCTGGAGGAAGCACTGCGGATCCTGGCCGAGGAACCCGAGGTGTTGCCCCTCGCCGGTGGAACCGACTGGGGTGTGGAGGTCAACATCAAGGGGGCACGGGCCCGATCCCTGCTGGCCATCGACCGGCTGGATGAACTGAGGCAACTGGATGTCACCGACACGCACATTGAGATCGGGGCGGCCTGCACGCTCAGTGAACTGGAACGCGGACTGCAAGGCCGGATCCCGTTGCTGGGCAAGCTCTTTGGCCAATTCGCTTCCCGGCTCATCCGCAACAGCGCGACCATCGGCGGGAACCTCGGCACCGGTTCGCCCATCGGAGACACACCTCCTGCCCTCTTGGCCCTGGACGCCGAGCTGGTGCTCAGCTCGGCGAGCCGCCAACGGGTGGTGCCATTGGCCGACTACTTCACCGGATACCGGCAAACGGTCCGCCTGCCCGGCGAGCTGATCACCGCCATCCGCATCCCGCTGCCACTGGGCGAACTGACGTCCTTCCAGAAAATATCCAAGCGCCGCTTTGACGACATTTCCAGCGTGGCCATCGGCTACGCGCTCACCGTCGAAGACGGCATCATCACCAAGGCACGGATCGGCTTGGGCGGGGTGGCGGCCACCCCGTTGCGGGCCACCGCCACCGAAATGATGCTCGAAGGCCGGGTCTGGGAGCCGGAAACCATCCGCGCCGCGGCCAGGGTCATGGGGGAAGAGGGAACCCCGATGGATGACCACCGGGCCAGCGCCGACTACCGGCGGGCGATGCTCGCATCCTCGCTGGAGCGGTTCTTCGCCGAACAACTGCAAGAGACCAACCTGTTGAAGGGAGAAGGCACATGAGCCAGTTATCCCAACGTCCTGAACACCCCGTTGTCGGGGAAGTCCATCCGCATGAATCGGCGGTGGGACATGTCACCGGAAGCGCCTTGTACACCGACGACCTGGACCGGCGGATGGTCGGTGTGCTGCACGCCTACCCGGTCCAGTCCACGCAGGCACACGCAAAAATCCTGAACCTTGATCTCGGCGGGGCCTACCGGGTTCCCGGGGTGGTCCGGGTGATCACGGCAACGGACATCCCCGGGGTCAACGACCAAGGGGCCAAACACGATGAACCGCTGCTGCCGGTGGACGAGGTCATGTTCTACGGCCAGGCCGTGGCGTGGGTTCTCGGCGAGGACCTGGAAGCCGCCAAGGCCGGGGCGGCTGCCGTCGAGGTGGACTACGAACCGCTCGACTCGTTGATCACCTTGCAGGACGCGATCGCCGCGCAAAGCTTCCACGGAATCCAGCCGCTGATCGACAAGGGCGACAGCCAAGCCGCCTTGAGGGACGCCGCGCACGTTTTTGACGGGGAATTCGAATTCTCCGGACAGGAACACTTCTACCTGGAGACCCAGAACTCGCTGGCCTTGGTGGACGAAAGCGGCCAGATGATGATCCATTCCTCCACCCAGCACCCCACCGAAACCCAGGACATCGTCTCCCACATCCTGGGGATCCCCGCACACCGGATCACCGTCCAGGTGCTGCGCATGGGTGGCGCCTTCGGTGGGAAGGAAATGCAGTCCCACGGCTATGCCGCGGTGGCGGCCCTCGGGGCCCTGCTCACCGGGCGGCCGGTGCGGGTGCGGTTGGACCGCACGGTGGACATCACCATGACCGGAAAGCGCCACGGCTTTCATGCCAGTTGGAAGGCCGGTTTTGACGACGATGGCAAGATCTTGGCTCTGGAGGCAACGCTGACCGCTGACGGCGGGTCGAGCCTGGACCTGTCCGAGCCGGTGCTGACCCGGGCCATGTGCCACATCGACAATGCCTACTGGATACCCGACATCCGTGTTCGCGGCCGAGTGGCCAAATGCCACAAGACCTCGCAGACGGCGTTTCGCGGTTTCGGGGGACCACAGGGAATGCTGGTCCTGGAGAACATCCTGGGACTGGTGGCCCCGCAACTCGGCCTGGACGCCCGGGAACTGCGGCGCCGAAACTTCTACGTCCAGGGTCAGGACACCCCGTACTACCAGCCGGTGCGCCACCCCGAACGGCTGGAAGCCGTCTGGCAGCAGCTGCTGGACGGTGCGGAAATTGAACGTCGCGAGGCCGAGATTGCCCGGTTCAACGAGGATCACGAGCATGCAAAGCGGGCCTTGGCCCTGACCCCGGTGAAATTCGGGATCTCCTTCAACCTCACCGCGTTCAACCAGGCTGGTGCCCTGGTGCTGGTCTACAAGGACGGTTCGGTGCTGGTCAACCACGGTGGCACGGAAATGGGGCAGGGGCTGCACACCAAAATGCTGCAGGTGGCTGCCACCACCCTCGGGGTCGCCCTGGACACCATTCGGCTGGCGCCGACGCGTACCGACAAGGTCCCCAACACCTCGGCCACGGCAGCCAGTTCGAGCAGCGACCTGAACGGCGGAGCGGTGAAGGATGCCTGCGAACAGATCCGGGATCGGCTTGCCCAAGTGGCGGCGGTCAAACTCGGCGTTCCCTCCCACGAGATCCGGTTCAGTCGCGGCACGGTCTCCACCCTCGGCGGGCGTGAATCCATTAGCTGGAAGGATCTGGTCCAGGCCGCATACTTCCAGCGGGTCCAGCTCTCGGCCGCGGGCTTTTACCGGACCGAGGGTCTGCACTGGGATGTGGGCCTCATGAGGGGATCTCCGTTCAAGTACTTCGCATACGGGGCGGCGGCAAGCGAAGTCGAAGTCAGTCGTTTCGATGGCTCGTACACACTTCGCCAGGTGGATGTGGTCCATGACGTGGGAGATTCACTCTCGCCACTGATTGACCTGGGGCAGATCGAAGGCGGTTTTGTGCAGGGCGCGGGTTGGCTGACCTTGGAGGACCTGCGCTGGGATACCAGTGACCGGCCCACCCGGGGGCGGCTGGCGACCCAGGGTGCCAGCACCTACAAGATCCCGAGCCTGTCGGAAATGCCCGAAGTCTTTAAGGTCTCGCTTCTGGACAAGGCCCATGAAGAGGGCGCGATCTACGGTTCCAAGGCGGTGGGTGAGCCCCCGTTGATGTTGGCTTTCTCGGTACGTGAGGCATTGCGCCAGGCCATTGCCGGTTTCGCCCGGCCCGGAACCAGCGTGGAGCTGGCATCGCCGGCAACCCCCGAAGCGGTGTTCTGGGCGATCCAGGCGGCCCGCGAGACCAGCAAATTAGTCAGCCAACGATCGTCATGACCTGGATTGACACCGTGCTGCGGCTGCGATCCCGTCGTGCCCCGGCGGTGTTGATCACCCTGGTTGAAGTGCGCGGGCATGCACCTCGTGAGGCCGGAACCAAGATGGTTGCCACCATTGATGAGCTTTTTGAAACCATCGGTGGCGGCAACCTGGAGATGACCGCGGTGGCAAGGGCACGGCAAATGCTCACCGATTCGCAGGACGTGCCCGAAACCATGACCTTGCGCCTGAATGACAAGGCGCCGGCAACCTATGGCCGGCAATGTTGTGGAGGCGAGGTGACGATCCTGTTGGAGCCGTTGGCCGTGCCCGAAGCGGTGGCGATCTTCGGGGTTGGCCATGTGGGCCTCGAACTTGCCCGCATCCTTTCACGACAGGACATTGACCTGTACCTGAGCGACTCGCGTGCGGAAAACCTGCAGGGCTTGGAAGCGCTTGAACCGTCGGTGGCGCGAATTCATCCGAGACCAGCCGTCATTGGCGAGGAGGTGCTCAGCCGGTTGCCCTGCGGAACGCACGTGCTGATCATGACCCATGACCACGCCGAGGACTTCCATCTGTGCGATGCCGCATTGCGGCATCCGAAACTTGGCTCGATAGGGCTGATCGGGTCGAACGCCAAATGGCAGCGATTTCGCAAGAACCTTGTGGACAGCGGTCATGAGGCAAACGCAATTGAGCGGATCAACTGCCCCATTGGGGACCCCGAGGTGATCGGCAAGGACCCGGCCACCATTGCGGTCAGCGTGGCAGCAGACCTGCTCAAACGCATGAACAAGGTCGGCGCTGTCAAAGTCTGATTTTGCCTCGGGGATCTCTTCAGGCACGCTCATGGCCGTGGTGCTGAACCTGCTGTTCAACGAAATGAAATTTGGCACGCCAGCCAAGGATGCCTCGGTCTTTGCCGCGGCCCCGCCGCGGGTCGTTTGCCAGGATGACATCCGCGCCTTGCTTGACGGCGACCAATATGCCGACGGCAAGCTGATCGACAGGGAAGGGCGCGAAGTTCCGGTGGTCACCCAGGCGGAATGTGCCCAGATCGAGACCGATGACATGGACATGCCGGCCCCGGGAAAGCACGAAGGCGGTGCTGGAGAGCAGCTTCATGCCCCGACGGGAACATGTCGGTCATGCGGAGGCTGTCCTGCCCCACCCGCGGGTGACGCAAGACAGCCTCGGCATGTCCGGGGCATGACACTGGACTGGCAGGCGGTTGGCATTTCTTGGCCAGAAGGCCTGTTTCACGAAGCTGCACGGACGAATCAAGCCTTGCCGGTTGGAGCGCCGAGAACCCCGAAATGACCGC
Source organism: Paeniglutamicibacter psychrophenolicus (assembly GCF_030812255.1). Classification (GTDB taxonomy): domain Bacteria; phylum Actinomycetota; class Actinomycetes; order Actinomycetales; family Micrococcaceae; genus Paeniglutamicibacter; species Paeniglutamicibacter psychrophenolicus_A. Next base: position 208,178 of record NZ_JAUSSH010000001.1, read on the forward strand.
GACCAAAGTACCTAGTTGGCCTCTGGCTGCGCCCCGAGGCGGAAATGGCGCCCCGAGATGTTCCTGACCTCGATCTTCACCCAGGATTCCTTCGGAGTCGGGATCCATGGGGAGACCCCTGAGCTACGCGCCTCCTCGATCTCCGCGCTGGTTTGCAGCTGGCGCGCGTGTCCGTGGACCACCACCGACCAGGCTTCGTCGGAGAGGATGCCGTCGGCCTCGAAGGCCACGGCATCGTGCACCGTCAGGGCCGCAAGCTTTTCGCCGGGAGCCGTGCGGATGTATATGGTCTTGCCCACCAGGCCGAAGTTAAGCGGGAAGATATCGACGGCGCCGCCCACCGCGGTGGCCAGGCGGCCGTGGGAGGTCCTCTCGAGCAGGCTCCAGGCCTGCTCTTCGGTCAGTACCAGTACGGGTTCATCTGCATCATGGTCAAACATCATGCCTTCATAATTCTACGAATCGTAGAAAAATACCAGTGCTGACAACGGCAAGTGAACTTTCCGGCAACGCGGCCCAATTCATCCTTTCGATCCACTCCAGGTCCCCGGCTCATGAAAGACTGGGTTTCATGGTCAAGGAAACAGGAGCCGAACGCGCCCGGCACATCGCTGCACGCTTCGAGGACCGCGCCCTGGAACTGCGCGCGGCACGGGCCCGCGAGCGCGGCCTGGTACCCACCGTCCTGCCCTACACCGGCTACGGGCTCTCGGACCCCGCCAACGGCTGGGTCCGGATCTTCGCCCGCCTGGTGCTGGCCAAGCCCGGCGCGTTCGATGCCGGGCGCCACCGCGCCAAGGTTATCGCCGACGGGGTGCGCGGCTGGCGGAACTTCATCTCGCCGATCGTCCCCCACGGGCAGCTCGAAGTGCACATCAACGGCGAACGATTTGCCGTGCGGGCCGACCGCGGGGGAGTGCTCGACGTCAGGGTCGCCGCCACGCTGCCACCGGGCTGGCACGAGATCACCCTGCACACCGAGGGTTCCGCCGCGGTGGCCGCCCCTGTCATGATGGTCGACGCCGCCGCCGAATTCGGGTTGCTCTCCGACGTGGACGACACCATCGTGGTCACCGCACTGCCACGCCCGCTGCTGGCCGCCTGGAACTCCTTCGTCTTGTCCGAGCACGCCAGGCTGGCCACCCCGGGGATGCCGGTGATGATGGAAAAGCTGATGCGCGACAAGCCCGGAGCCCCCACCTTCTACCTGTCCACCGGAGCCTGGAACGTCGCCCAGACGCTCACCCGCTTCCTCTCGCGCAACCTCTACCCGCAGGGCCCGCTGCTGCTGACCGACTGGGGACCCACCGACAGGGGTTGGTTCCGGTCGGGCATGCAGCACAAGGCCGACCAGCTGCGCCGCCTGGCCAACGAGTTCCCGAGCTTGAAGTGGCTGCTGATCGGGGACGACGGCCAACACGACCCCTACCTCTACGCCGAATTCGCCAGGCGCTACCCCGACCACGTCGCGGCGATCGTGATCCGCCAGCTGACCCCCTCGGAGGCCGTGCTCGCAGGCGGGCGCAGCCAGGGGATCCTGAACTCCACCCCGGGGGTGCCGTGGGTGTACGAACCCGACGGGGCTCGCATCGCCAAAAAACTGCAGGCGCTGGGCCTCATCAGCCCCGACGCCGAGCAGGGGCCGGGGCAATGAACGAACCCAAGCTCCGAGTGGAGGTACCCATGCGCTGGGGAGACATGGACGCGTACGGCCACATCAACAACGTGAACCTGGTCCGCATGATGGAAGAGGCACGCATCGCCGGCTTCGGCGTGCCCGGCGGCACCGGCAAGCCCGGGATCGAGCCGATGGCCGACCTGTTCTCCGCGGTCCCGGACAACACCCAGATCCTGGTGGTCGAGCACCGGGTGCGCTACGTCAGGCCGCTGGATTACCGCAACGTCCCGGCGCACGTGGATCTGTGGATCAGCGCCATCAAGGCCGCAAGCTTCGACATCTGCTACGAATTCCACGATCCGGTGGACGGCGGGGTGTGCGTGCGAGCCGCCACGACCCTGGCGTTCTTTTCCGTCGAGACCCAGCGGCTGCTGCGGCTTTCCGCGGAAAGCAAGGAAGCAATGGCCCGCTTCGGGGCCGAGCCGATCTTCCGCTAGGAACGCTGTAGTTCGGCCGTCAACGCGTCGAAATCCCGGGCCAGGGCCTCGTCCCGCTCGAAGCTGCACGGTTCAAGCGGCTCGGTGCTGAAGGAGAAGTAACCCAGCCCCGCGCTGCGCCGCGGGTCGGCCGGAAGCGCGAGCGCCTTGTTGTGGAAATTCACCCGGCCCAGCGAGACGCCCTCGGGACGGGCGGGGGCAATGCGCAGGAGATGCGCGATCACCGGAAGGTCGTGGGTGAAGACCTGGTGGTGCGCCCCGCCGGCAAAGACGTGCAGCGTGAGCCCCTGGACGGGGGAAACCATGACCTCCACGTCGGCCGGAACCCACAGCGTGGGTCGGGCCATCATGGACTTGACCGCCCGCGGATTGGTGCGGTGGCCGGGGTGGAAGGACATGCAGGATCCGGACGGGCATGGCTGGTTGCGCAAGGGATGGCGCCTTTCGTGTGCTCTTGTCCCCGGGGCGGTTGCCGCCAAGGACCGCTTCGTCATCCGAACCACCCGTGAAGCATGGGGTTGGTGTGTCGCCGGGTCGGAGCCCATATCTGGCGCGCATCTCGTGAAGCTGGTTTTATCGTACCAAAACCGGGCTGACGATTTAGGGTGAAGGTATGAGACTGATCTTGATCCGCCACGGGCAGACCGCCTCGAACGTGGCGCAGGCGCTGGACACCGGAGCCCCCGGGGCACCCCTGGATGAGACCGGGATTGCGCAGGCGCAGGCACTGGTGGAGCGGTTGGGTGCCGAAGGGCAGGACGTCAACGCGGTGTATTCCTCGACGTTGCTGCGCGCCAGGATGACGGCCGGTCCATTGGCGCAAGCCCGCGGGCTGGAAGTGGCCGAGCATGCCGGGCTCACCGAGATCTCCGCCGGGGAACTGGAAATGCGCTCCGACCGCGACGCCCAACTGGCCTACCGCGACGTGTTCTTCCGCTGGCTCTCGGGCGACCTTTCGGCCCGGGTGCCCGGCGGCGAGGACGCCCGCACCGCCCTGGATCGCTTCGACGCGGTCATCGAAGGGGCCAGGAACGCCGGGACCGGAAAGCTGGTGGTGGTCAGCCACGCGGCCATGCTGGTGACCTGGCTTGCGTCCCGGAGCGCCAACTTCGACTCCAAGCTGCTGGCCCCCGTGCCGTTGGCCAACACCGGTGTAGTGACCCTGGAGAATGCGACGGGATCGAGCTGGAGGCTGCGCAGCTGGCAGGGCCAGCGCCTGGAGTAGCAGTCGCAGTTCCACACAAGAAGGGCTGCCGCCCGCACGGGCTTGAAAGACCGTGCGGGCGGCAGCCCTGGTTCCGGGACGGTGTTGCTAGTCCTCGAAGGAAAGTTTCGGCGGGGTGGAGCGGAAGCCATTGGTTCGAACAGCCAGGAAGATCATGCCAGCGGCGAACCACATCAGGCCGACAACGAGGCTGGTTCCCGACAAGGACGTCCACAACCAAATGGTCAGCGCAAAACCCATCAATGGCATCAGCAGATACAGCAGAACGGCGCGGGCGCCGCGCGCCTTGGCATCCATGAAGAAGATCTTGATGACCGAAAGGTTCACCATGGAGAACGCGACCAGAGCCCCGAAGCTGACTACCGAGGCGGCCATCTCAAGACTCACAAAAAGGTAGGTCAACGACACTGCGGAGACCACGAGGGTCGCGTAGACAGGTGTGGAGAAGCGGCGGTTGAGCATGCCCATGCGGCGTGGCAGCAGCCCGTCGCGCCCCATGGAATACAGGATGCGGGTAACGCTGGCCTGCGAGGCCATTGCCGAGCCAAAGGATCCTACGACGTACACTGCCACGAAGATGGCGGTGAGCGCCGCACCGCCGACGCCTGCCATGAGTTCGACACCCGCGGCATCCGGGTCGGTGAAGGTGGTGTGGTCCGGATGGATCAGCGCCCCGGCCCAGCCGACGACGATGAAGATCAGCCCGCCGGCCAAGGTTGTGAGCACGATCGCTGCGGGGATCGACTTGCCCGGATTCTTCGCATCTTCCGACAGCGTTGAAATCGCATCGAATCCAAGGAAGGAAAGCGACAGGATGGCCGCACCGGAGAAGATCGGTCCCAGGCCATCGGCACCGAAGGAGAATGGTGCCAGCAGGTTTGGCGCATCGGTGTTGAGGATCTGGTTGAGCACCAGTGCAACGAAGATGCCGATCATGAGCACCGATGAAGCCACCACGGTTGCGCTGAGCCGCCCGATGAACTTGATGCCAATGATGTTCAAGCCGAGCACCAGCACGAGGGCCACCAGCGAGAAAGCCCACGCGGGAACCGCCGGGAACTGGGTGTTCAGGTAGATCCCGATGAGCAGGAAATTGATCATCGGAATAAACAGGTAGTCAAGCATCAGCGTCCAGCCCGTAGCAAATCCCACGGTGCCGCCGAAGGCCTGCTGGGTGTAGGCGTAGGCAGATCCAGCCTGCGGAACCGCCCGCGACATGTGAGCATAGCTGAATGCCGTGAACAACATGGTCACCAGTCCAACGATGTAGGCTGCGGGCAAATGCCCGTTGGTCACACCAGTCACCACTCCGTATGTGGTGAACACGGTGACTGGTGCCATGTAGGTCAACCCGAAGAGCACCAGGAACGGGATGCCCATGACGCGCTTGAGTTGGGTGGGGCGGGAATCCTGATTTCCGCTGGCCGCAAGGGCCTGAGCATTGGTCTTGATCTTCATCGTGTTCCTTCTGATACCCGATCGGGTATTGCCAAATGGGTGGGTTTGCCGGCAAGCCAGGTGCCCAGGACCTTGAGCCCGGCCACTTCGTTGTCGGCGCTGGTGCGTGGGTCGCTCGCCATCCATACCAGGTCCGCGAGCTGCCCGGAAGCGAGGGTTCCTCGTTCATGCTCGGCAAAGGCTTGGTAGGCAACTTGGGTGCTGTAGGATTCCAGGGCATCAGTCACGTCGTACAGCGCCCCGGCCAGCGGTTTCCCGCCAGGGTCTGCTACGCCGGTGCGGGTCATTGCCGTGCCGATGCCCAGCAGTGGGTGGTGGTGGGTGACGGGCCAGTCACTGCCGAAAGTCACCCTGACGCCGGAAGCGGCGATCTCGCCGATCTGGAATTGCCGTGAAGCCCGTTCGTCTCCCAGCCGGGGGAAGGTCAAATTGGTCATCACGGGATCCTGCTGCGCCCACAGCGGCTCGAAGTTCGCGATGACGCCCAACTCCCCGAACCGCGCCAGGTCCTTGGGGGCAATGGTCTGAAGATGCGCCATGACCGGACGGCGGTCACGCGGCCCGTTGGCAGCAAGGACCGCTTCAATGGTGTCCAGCCCCTGGCGCACAGCGGCGTCCCCGATGGCATGGATGTGCAACTGGAAACCCATGGCATCCACGGCAATTGCCGCGTCGATGAGTGCTTGGTCCTCCCAATTGGGCAGGCCGCGGCTGCCGGGGAAGTCCGCGTAGGCATCGATCATATGGGCCGTGTGTGATTCAACAATCCCATCCAGGAAGAATTTGATGGTGTGTGCGCTGAGCAGCTTTTCATCGGCGGCAAGCACCCTGTCCTTGGCTAAGGCAAAATCGGGCAGCTGTTGTTCCCAACGCGTCGGATCTGCGCGAAAGGCAAGGTTCATGCGCGTGTGTAAGGCCCCCTGCCGCGCCGCAGCCAAGTAGGTGTCCAGCGATCCGGTTTCCACCCATGCGTCCTGCACCCAACTGACACCGGCCTCTGCGAAGGTTGCCGTTGCCCGGGAAAGAGCAGCGACCATTGTGTCCTGGCTATGGTCGGTAACATGGACGGTGACCAGATCGATGGCGCCGGGCTCGCACAATGTTCCCAGGGGAGTGCCATCTGCTCGACGAATGATCCGGCCACGTTCGGGCTCCGGTGTATCTGTCGTGATTCCAGCAATCTCCAGTGCCATGGAATTGACCCACACTGTGTGGTAATCCCAAGCCCGTAGGAGCACCGGGCGGTCGGGAACCACCAGATCGAGCCACCGGGCATCGAAGTATCCGTTTTCGGCCAGCGTTGCGTCATAGCTGGCACCAACGATCCAACCGTCCCCGGGGTGCGCATCCGCCCACTTCGCGATTGCGTCAAGGATTTCGTCGAGGTTTGTGCATTGGCGGATCTGCGGACCGACGTCCTCGAGCCCGGCAAAGAGCGGGTGTGCATGACCATCGCCGAATGCGGGTCCCAGGTAACCTCCGCCCAGGTCGTGGAGTACGTCGGCCGCCGGGACCAACGCCTCGGCGGAGGACCCGACCGCGGTGATGATCCCGTCTGTGACCGCCACGGCAGTCATGTGCCCCGTGGGGGCACCGGCAATCGAGCCAGAGTGAAAGACTGTCAATGTCAAGGGGGTAACTCCCAACGATATTTAATACGATTAAATAAACTTTGCCCACCGTACCTGTGGGCGGAGTCACAGGCAAGGGGTTTTGGTGGATTTGTCGGAAATTCGTCGCGCTGGTCGGCCGCGCAAGTCGGTGCTCGACCGCGAAAAGATACTTGGTGCTGCCCTCGAGCTGCTCAATTCCGTGGGTCCGGAGAAGTTCTCCATGGCTGCGCTCGCTGGCGAACTCGGTGTCAAGCCTCCTGCGCTCTACCACTATGTCAAGAACAAGCAGGCGCTATTGGTGGGGATGCGCGAGGTGGTCAGCGACAGTATCGACATCAGCGGGTTTGGGGTTTTGCCCTGGAGTGAAGCTGTGGGGCTGTGGGCGCGCTCGTACCGGGACGCATTCGCTGCCCATCCGAACGCGATTGCGTTACTGGCCACCGAGCCGATCGCCGGGGCGGCCCGCACCCTGGCCATGTATGAATGTGTGGTGCAAGGCTTCTTGGCTGCTGGATGGGAGCCAAACCGGGTCATGAGTGACATTGTGGCCCTGGAGTCGTTCATTCTGGGTTCAGCACTTGATATGGTGGCGCCCGATGACATGTTTGACCCCGGGGCGGATGCCCCCCAGACGCCGGGACTTGTCGAGGCGCTGGCCGCCCAGGCCTCACTGGGCGGATCGCGTGCCGACACGGCTTTTGGCGTGGGGCTGGACATCATGATTGACGGCTTGGCTCTGACCAACGGGTTGGGCGCATGACGTTGGCATTGGCTAAGCAGGGGCTTGGTCGATTAGGCTAGGCTTATCTTCCCTAATCCAAAAAGGCGGTAATTGGTGACTATCCAGCGTTCGGTACGTCCGGTTCGGCCCCAGGTTGTCCTCGAGGTTTTGGCCAGCGAGCAGCTGTCCCGGCACATGATGAGACTGACTTTCGGGGGGCCGGGCTTCGTGAACTTCCAGGACAAGGCCGTCTCGGACCGCTACGTGAAGATCCTTTTCACCAAGCCCGAGCTCGGACTGGTGCCCCCGTACGACCTCGATGCCCTCCGTGAGCAGCTGGCCCCGGAAGACTTCCCGGTCCGACGCACCTACACGCTGCGGCACGTGGACCTCGACGCCCAAACCGTGCAGATCGACTTCGTGATCCACGGCGACCAGGGCCTGGCCGGCCCGTGGGCGCAGAACGCAAAGATCGGCGACCAGATCTGCTTCGCCAGCCCCGGTGGGCTCTACACGCCGAACCCTGAATTCGACAGGCACCTGCTCATCGGCGACGAGACGGCGCTTCCGGCGATCTCCGCCGCGGTCGAGGACATGACCCCGGAGATGGTCGGGGACATCTACCTTGAGGTCGCAGGACCAGAGGACGAGGTCCAGCTGGATGTGCCGGCAGGGATCACCGTGCATTGGCTGCACCGCGGCGGCTACTTCACCCCGGAAAACACCAAGCTCGAGGAAACCGTTCGCAACGCGCAGTGGCACGAGGGAAGCATCCAGGTCTTTGCCCACGGCGAACGGGAGACCATGAAGTCGCTGCGGGCCTATCTCAATGGCGAGCGCGGCGTTGACCGCCGGGCCATGTCGCTGTCGGCCTACTGGGCCTATGGCCGCGCCGAGGACGAGTTCCAGGCAGAAAAGAAGACTCCCGTCGGGCAGATATTCCCGGAGTCACTGAGCGCCTGAGGCGGGTTTCGGGCGGGTTCTCTCCGGCAGGGCTTCGCGGCGGCCCCGCATCGAGGAGTCATCGCCTGCTCGAAGCGGGGGTACATGACCCTGGCAAAGTGCTCACGGGGTGCCAGTGGGTTTTCCATGCGAGACGGATTGGGCCGGCGTACCGCCCATCGAGTCCGAAGCCCAGAGGTGGACCATGGCGTAGGACCTGTATGGCGCCCACGAGCTTGCCAATGCCGCAGCTTCGCGTTCGGTGATCCTGTCCAGGGCTCGACGCGCGACCAGGTCCCCGGGCACGAAGGCATCCGGATCGCTTTGGCCGCGCATCTGCAGGTAGTCTGCGGTCCACGGGCCCACTCCGCGCAAGGCCAGCAGTTCCGGGCGATCCAGGGGGATGCCGGGCGTTCCGGTGAAACCCTTGGCGGCGAACACCTCTGCCATGAGGAACAGCGTGCCCGCCCGGGTCGTGGTCAAGCCGATGGTTTCGCGCAGGGTGCCAACGCCTTGGGCAACCACGGCCTCGGGCGTCGGGAAGATGCGCAGTCCGCCGGGGCCCTCGCTTCCGTACGCTGACAGAAAGCGTCCGCCAAACGTCCGGCCTGCTGCCAGCGTCACCTGTTGGCCCAGGATCGTGGTGGCGGCCGCTTCGAACCCGTTGAGATAGCCGACCAGCCGCAGCCACGGGCGAGCCTCGACCAGCGGGCCGAGCACGGGATCGGGGGAAAAGGACTCCTGCATGCCGGATAGATCCGTGTCCAGGTCCAGCCATGCGCGGACCGCGGCTTCAAGCTGGTCGAGGTCGCCGGCATTGCTCCCGGCACAGGTCAGTCGGACTCCCTCCACGGCGAACTCCAACTCAACGGCCTTTGGGCCGGAGTCGACGGCGATCACCCGGGTGTGTCGATGCTCGGCGGGCTCGTGGATATCGAGCGTGGGGATCGAGTGGATGCCCAGCGTGCGCATCATGTGACCGGGATCCAGCGGACCTTTGGATGCCAGGAAGCGCGAACTCATGCCGGCCAGACGCCCGAGGTGCCGCGGCGGTGGGAGCCGAGAAGATGTGTGTCCACGATTCCCAGCGCTTCCATGAGCGCGAACATGGTGGTGGGCCCCACGAAGGCGAAACCGCGTTTCTTGAGCGCTTTGGACAGGGCCAGGGACTCGGGGCTGGTGGTCGGAACTTCTTCGATGGCTGAAGGCGTCGGGGTGGAGTCCGGTTGGAACGCCCAGACGAACTCGGCCAGTCCGCCATCCTCGCGCAGTGCGATGGTGGCCTTCGCGTTCTTGATGGTCGCCAGGATCTTGGCACGGTTGCGGATGATCCCGGCGTTGCCCAGAAGTTCCTCGACCTTGGCCTCGTCGAAGCCTTCGATGACCTCGGGGTCGAAGGCGGCGAAGGCCTCGCGGAAGTTTTCGCGCTTGCGCAGGATGGTTGCCCAGGAAAGTCCGGACTGGAACGCCTCGAGGCTCAGCCGTTCGAAGACCCCGTGCTCGTCGCGCACGGGCATGCCCCACTCGGTGTCGTAATAGATGCGCATCATCGGGTCTGTCGCCGCCCATGCCGGGCGGGCCAGGTTGTCGTCGCCAATGATTATGCCGGTGCTCATGTTCCAATCCTGCCACGGGCTTGCGTCCGTTTGTTTTATCGCAATGATTCGATATCATCGTAATATGACGATGATAGATCGGGTCAACCACGAGCGCCACGAAGCCATCCAAGGCCATGCCGCGGCGGCAGCACTCTTCCACGGCCTGGCCGACCCCACGCGGCTGATGATCTTGGCCCATCTTCGCACCGGGGAACACAAGGTCAAGGAACTCACCGACCACCTTGGCCTGGCCCAAAGCACCGTCAGCGCCCACCTGTCGTGCCTGCGCGACTGCGGCCTGGTGACCTCGCGCGCGCAGGGACGAGCCAGCATGTTCTCGCTGGCCAACCCGCGGCTGCTGCTGGACCTGCTCGGCGACGCGAACCACTACATCGGCACCAGTGACGAGAACGGATTGGACACCCACGACTTCACCGAGGTCCACGGCCCGGCCCCGGCACGGGAAGGGGCCAGCCGATGAGCCACGACCACGACCACGGCCTGGCAACGACCAACAGGAAGAAACTGGCCTGGGCCTTTGGCATCACCGCGACGATCCTCGTGGCCGAGGTCATCGGTGCGTTCCTGACCAATTCGCTGGCGTTGCTGGTTGACGCCGCGCACATGCTCACCGATTCCACCGGTCTGCTGCTGGCACTCACCGCTGCCACCCTGATCATGCGCAAGCCAACGGCCAAGAGAACCTGGGGATTCCGCCGCGCCGAGGTGCTCTCGGCAACGCTCCAGTCGACCCTGCTGCTCGGGGTGGGCGTCTACGCGCTCGTGGACGGCATCCGCCGCCTTTTCCAGCCGACGGAAATTGCCGGCAGCGGGCTGCTCATTTTCGGCATCATCGGCCTGCTCGGCAACGTCGCCTCGATGCTGATCCTTGCCTCGGGCAAGGACGACAACCTGAACATGCGCGCTGCCTTCCTTGAGGTCGTCAACGACGCCCTGGGCTCGGTCGCCGTGATCATCTCCGCGATCGTCATCTCCACCACCGGCTGGATGCAGGCCGACTCGATCGCCGCCATGCTGATCGCGATCCTGATCATCCCGCGCGCTTTGAAGCTGCTGGGGGAGACCACGCACATCCTGCTCGAGTCCACGCCCAAGGGACTTGACCTCGAGGATGTCCGGGCCCACCTGGTTGCGCACCCCCAGGTCCTGGCGGTCCACGACCTGCACGCCAGCCAGATCGCCTCGAACCTGCCGATCCTCTCGGCCCACGTGGTGGTCGAGGACGCGGCGTTCCACACCGGTGCCGCGGCCACCCTGCTGGGCGAATTGCAATCATGCGTGGCCGAGCACTTTGAGGTGAGCATCGAGCATTCCACCTTCCAGATCGAGTCCCACAGCCACCAGACCCCGGAGCACGGGCGGCACGACTGAACCGACGTCGTGGAGGCTCTGCGGCGTGCTTGCCGGGCTGTGCCTGGTCGTCGCCGGCAGCATCGCGGGGAGCGCTGCCTGGTTGGTGAAGCACCCGCCGGCGTTCTTCCCGGCCGTGAAGGACTACATCTACATCGAGACCCTCACCGACGGAGAACGCGGACCCGAAGTCGGACCTGTCTTGGGATGTCCCGCATGCATGCGACCGGGCCAGTTCGCTGTGGAGCACGTTCCTGGATCCTGTGGACATGGAATGCGAGCTGCTACCGCTGGTGCAGTGATTCCGGGGCGGCGGGATCGGAAACGGTCAGCCTGCGCCTGGCAGCGGTCACCAGGGCCCAGCCGATGAAGGCCGCGGCAAATCCACCGGCGGTGTTGGTGATGACGTCGGTGATGTCCGAGGCCCGGTTGTTGCGCAGCAACAGCTGCGTGGTCTCGACGCAGACGGATAGCCCCAGTACCAAGACCGTGGTTTTGAGCACCGCGAACCGGCGCCAGTAAAAGGCCAGCACCAACCCCAGTGGTGCAAAGAGCCCGAGGTTCGCCACCATCTCCACTCCGAGGTCGCGTTCCTGGTGCGCGAGGAACGGAATCCAATTGAAGGTGCCGGTCGGTATCGAGGGATCCGGCTGCGGGGCCGCCGGCAGGACCGCCACGGCCAACCCCAACGCCCACACCGCGAGGGCCACCAACAGCACCTTGCGCACTGCCCGCTCGCGGCCGCGGGAGGTGAAGTGCAGCAGCGCCGCCAGCAGGGACGCGCTTGCGGCCAGGCCGAGGACAACTAGCAGGGCAACGGTTGGAACCGCGAAATAGAGCATAGGCTTGCGATCCTATCGCCGGACCCTGTGAAGGTGCTGTCTCATACCCGAGTATGAGCCAAGGGATGGAATAAACGGTCCCTGCGGATGATCCAAAACCATCCAACGGCAACATAACGTGGAACCATGACCATTACTGCACCACATACCAGCACCGATTTTGCTGTCCACGCCACGAACCTGACCAAGATCTACGGCGAGGGCACCACCCGCGTCGAGGCGCTGCGCGGTGTCGACGTCTCCTTCGTCCGCGGCAAGTTCACCGCGATCATGGGCCCCTCGGGCTCGGGCAAATCCACCCTCATGCATTGCCTGGCAGGCCTCGATGACGCCAATGACGGGCAGATCCTTATTGGCGGGACAGACATCTCGAAGCTGAATGATGATGCATTGACCAAGATGCGCCGCGAAAAGGTCGGATTCGTCTTCCAGTCCTTCAACCTCGTCCCCACGCTCACCGCCGAGGCCAACATCCTGCTGCCGTTGGCGCTGGCCGGCAAGAAGCACGACAAGGCATGGTTGGAGACCATCGTCGCCACCCTGGGGCTGGGCGACCGCCTGAACCACAAGCCACACGAGCTTTCCGGCGGCCAGCAGCAGCGCGTGGCCGTGGCCCGGGCCCTGCTCACCCGCCCCGAGGTCGTCTTCGGCGACGAACCGACCGGCAACCTGGACTCGCGCACCGGAGCCGAGGTGCTCTCGCTGCTGCGTTCCTCCACCCGCGAGATGGGCCAGACCATCATCATGGTCACCCACGACGCAGTGGCCGCCTCCTACGCCGACACCGTGCTGTTGATGAAGGACGGCGAGCTGGTTGGCCAGCTCGAGGACCCCACCGTCGAGACGGTCACCCAGGCACTTTCAGGGTTGGGTGCATAAGCCTTGCTGCAACTCGCACTGGCCAACCTCAAGACCTATTCGCGGCGCTTCATCGCCGTGACCCTTGCGGTCATGATCGGCACGGCCTTCCTGGCAGCCACCCTCATGGTCAACGCCTCGGCCACCGAAACCCTGAAAAACAGCATCGGTTCCTCCTACGCCAACGCGGACCTGGTCATCGGGCAGGACTACATGATGGACATGGCCGCGGGAGACGAGGACAAGCCCGAAACCCACGTCCTTGGCCCCACGGCCCTGAAAGCCATCGAATCCGTCGACGGCGTGGCGGCCGTCCACGGCTCCGCCAATATCGGGGTGGGCGTCAACGCCGGTGGCAGGGACTACTACGCCTCGGCCAACACCGCGGCAACCAACAAGAAGCTCAGCTCCACGGTGCTTGAAACCGGGGCGCTGCCCACCGGCAGCGAGCAGGTGGCGATCGATGCCACCTATGCCGGTGAATACAACATTTCCGTGGGGGATGTCCTCGAAATCGGCACCACCACCGCCGAGGGCAAGGAAATCAGCCGCCAGGTCAAGGTCTCGGGCATCACGGCGGCCTCGAACGACCCGATGACCGGCTCGGCCATGAACCTGACCATCGGCCAGTCCCTGCTCGATGCGCTCTCCGGCCCCGGGGAGACCAGCTACGGCAGCATCGTGGTGGCCGCCCGGGACGGGATCGACCTGCAAGGGCTCAAGGCCCCGATCACCTCCGCCCTCGAGGGAACCGGCCTGAAGTACTTCCAGGTCAACACCCCCGACGAGCAGATCGTCAAGGACATCGCCGCCTTCTCCGGCGGCAACGACCAGCTGACGATCGTGTTGCTGGTCTTTGCCCTGATCGCACTGGTGGTGACCGGGCTGGTGGTCATGAACACCTTCGCCGTGCTCATCGCCCAGCGCACCCGCGAGCTGGCATTGATGCGCACCCTGGGCGCGCTGCGGGCGCAGATCCGCTCCTCGGTGCTCATCGAGGCCCTGCTGGTCGGCCTGCTGGCCTCGGCCGCCGGCGTGCTGCTGGCCACCGGCATCATGGCAGCCCTGATCAAGGTCCTGGTCGCCACGGTGCCGGAGATGTCCATCGCGACCCTTGCCGTCAACCCGCAGGCCGTCATCGTGCCCATCGTGGCCGGAACCGCGATCACCCTGGTGGCCGCCTGGATGCCTGCCCGCAAGGCCATGCTGGTCTCCCCGCTGGCGGCACTGCGCCCGGCCGACGACGCCGCCGTGGGAAACAAGGCCGGCAAGGTGCGCATCGTGTTCGGTGCGCTGCTGGTGGCCGCCGGCGCCGCGGCGCTTGCCTACGGCGCAGCCGAAGGGGACATCCTCATCGCCTTCGGCGGCGGCGTGCTGTCCTTCCCGGGCGTGCTGATGCTCGGCTCGCTCTTCCTGCCCAAGACCGTCTCGGCGATCGGTGCCCTCACCTCCGGCGGAACCGTGCCCGGGAAGCTGGCCAGCCTCAACGCGGTCCGCAACCCCGGTCGCACCACCGCCACGGCCACAGCGCTGCTGATCGGCGTGACGCTCGTGTCAATGATGATGGTCGGCGCGCAGACGGCCAAGGCGTCCCTGGACGCTGCCCTGGGCAGCGAGTACCTGGTGGACGTCGAGGTCAACGACTACTCCGGCACCACCTTCCCCGCCGAATCCCTGGCCAAGGTCAAGGCCATGAACGGCGTCCAGGACCTGGCGGAACTCACCGCAGTGGGAAGTTCCAAGAGCGGCCAGGAACTCTTCGCCACCGACCCCGGGTCACTCAATTCCGTGCTCAACAACGGCAGCCAGGTCCCTGCCGCCGGCCAGGTCCTGGTCTCCTCCAACAACGAGGGCAAGACCATGGAGGCCACCGGCTTCGGCGGGAAGACCGGCACGCTGGAAATGCTCATCACCGAAAGCAACGCGCTGCAGCCGGCCGTTGGTTGGGACACCGCGACCTCCATGCTGGGAGTGACCAGGGAATCGGTGGCCAAGGACGCCAACGCCCGCACCGTGCTGTGGCTTAAGGTCGATGATTCGCTGGGCAATGCGGAGCTTCGCACGCTGCAGGCCGACATCGCCGATGAGTTGAACGTCGAGGAGTACGCCGTGGGCGGAGGTGTCATGGAAAAGCAGATGTTCAACACCGTCATCGACATGCTGCTGATGATCGTCTCGGGCCTGCTGGCCGTCGCGGTGCTGATCGCGCTGATCGGCGTGGCCAACACGCTGAGCCTCTCGGTGCTGGAACGCACCCGGGAGAACTCGCTGCTGCGCGCCCTGGGCCTGACCCGCGGGCAGCTCAAGAAGATGCTGGCCACCGAGGCCGTGCTCATCGGCGGGGTCGCGGCCCTGCTGGGCGTGCTGCTCGGATCGGCCTACGGCCTGCTCGGTGCCCAGTCGGTCATGGGTGCCTTCGGGGCCATGAGCGTGTCCATCCCGTGGCTGCAACTGGCCGGTGTCATCGCGGTGTCGGTGGTTGCGGCGCTTGCCGCTTCGATCGTCCCGGCTCGCCGGGCCGCGAAGCTGGCCCCGGTGCAGGGGCTGGCCAGCGAATAACACCGCAGTGAAACAGCGGGAAGGTCCTGCCCGATCCGGGCAGGGCCTTCCCGCTCTCCGGCCCCTGGGCCGGATGGTCCCTGCCGGCCAAGGCCCACCTGACCCGATTCCGGCATCTTCGTGCTGGTCAACCGTGATATGTTCGGCTTGTTCCCACGCCCGGGCCGTGTCCAAGCACTGCCGCCGGGTGCTGCGCGGTAGGTCCGTGCAGGTGGTCAAACGGAGCAGCTGGAAGGCTGGGCATGGCACGGTTTTGGACACGCCTGATGGTGGTACTCACGCTGATACTGGGCGTGAACTACATTGGTTGGCGCTGGGCGGCCTCGTTGAACTGGGACGCCTGGTGGATCGCGGTCCCCTTGATTGTCGCCGAGACCTACAGCCTGATTGACGTGCTCTTGTTCGGGATGACGGTGTGGCGCTTGAAGGAACGCACCGGGGCGCCGCCGGCGCGTCCGGACGCGACGGTGGATGTCTTCGTCACCACCTACAACGAGCCGCTGGAGATGGTCATGAACACGGCGCTGGCCGCCGCCCGCATCCGGCACCCGCACAGCACCTGGATCCTTGACGACGGGGACCGGCCGGAACTGCGGCAGCTGGCGGCCGAGCACGGGCTCGGGTATGTCACCCGGGGCGAGGACTGGGCCAACAAACCGCGGCATGCCAAGGCCGGGAACCTGAACAACGCGTTGATGGTCACCGCGGGCGAATTCCTGTTGATCCTGGATGCCGACCAGGTTCCGGAACCCGACATCCTCGAAAAGACCCTGGGGTATTTCAACAACCGGAAGGTCGCGTTGGTCCAGACCCCGCAATACTTCACCAATGTCCCCGGTGACGACCCGCTGGGCAGCCAGGCCCCGCTCTTCTACGGCCCCATCCAACAGGGCAAGGACGGCTGGAACGCCGCCTTCTTCTGCGGCTCCAACGCCGTGCTGCGCCGCGAGGCACTCATGGAACTCGGCCTGCTCGGCTATGTCCGGGAGACCGAAAAGAGCATTCGCCGGGCTCTGGCCGCTTCCAAGAAGGCAATCCGGCAGGGCCGGAAGGCTGCCGATGCCGACTCGCCGCTGGTCGGTGCGATGCTGGACGAGGTCGAGGCCGCCATCGCCCAAGCCGACAGCCAGCTGGCGGCCGGAAAGTCGCTGAGCGAACTCACCTACGAGGTCCAGCGCAAGGTGGGCGCCGCTGTCCGAACCCTGGTCCAGGCCGATGTGCACGCGCTGCAGGCGGACCTTCAGGAGATCGCTGCCATGGACCTGGCTGCCGTGGGCGACACCGGGGTGAAGGTGATCACCGACGAAGCAGTGCAACGGCTCTCGGCGCGGGAGTGGTCCCCGCTGGGCGCCATGGAATCGGTCCAGGCGGTACTGGATGCCCTGACGGTGGAGCGCGCCGGGGAGGCACAGCCGCTCATGCCGCTGGCCACGATCTCGGTCACCGAGGACATGGCCACGGCCATGCGGATGCACGCCCGCGGCTGGCAGAGCGTCTACCACCATGAGATCCTCGCCTACGGCCTGGCCCCCGAGGACATCGGCACCATGATGACCCAGCGCCTGCGCTGGGCCCAGGGGACCATGCAGGTGCTGCTGAGGGAAAACCCGCTGACCCAGCGTGGCCTGAAGTGGGGCCAGCGGCTGATGTACTTCTCCACCATGTGGAGCTACCTCAGCGGCTTTGCAGCCATCGTCTATTTCGCCGCCCCCGCCATCTATCTCCTGCTGGGCATCCTGCCGGTGTCCAGCCTCAGCGCTGACTTCTTCATCCGGTTCATTCCGTTCATGGTCGTGAACCAGGTGCTCTTTGCCGTCGCCGGGCGCGGCATCCCCACGTGGCGGGGCCAGCAATACAGCCTGGCCCTGTTCCCGACCTGGATCAAGGCCTGCACCACCGCGGCCCGGAACGTCTGGTTCGGACGCCCGCTGGGCTTCGCAGTCACCCCGAAGTCCCGGCAATCCGGCGGGCCGCGCTGGAGCCTGATCCGCCCGCAGCTTGCGGTTGCCGCGCTTCTGGTGGTTGCCGCCGTGGCCGGAACCGTGCGCCTTGCCACGGGTTTGGCCGAACCGGTCGGTACGCTGGTGAACGTTGCCTGGGTCGTCTTCGACCTGCTGGTGCTCAGCGTCCTGTTCAAGGCCGTGCGGTACCGCGGCCATGGCCCGGGCGCAAACCCGACAGATCCATGCAATTTGTCGCCGGATTTCCCGGTGGAAACGGAAAGGAATCTCGATGGAGCTTAGCCACCAGGCCAAGGGATCGTATACGGAGGTGCTGGCCTCCGGCCGGCTGAACATGGTCTCGGCACCCACCCTGCGGGCCTATGTCGGCGAGGTCGTTTCGAGTGGCTCGAGCCGCATCGTCGTGAACCTCGCCCAGACCAGTTTCATGGATTCCTCGGGGCTCGGCGCGCTGATCGGCTGCCTGAAGGCCGCCCGGCAGGCCGGCGGGGACCTGCGCATAGCCGCGGTGCAGCCGCAGGTGAAGATGGTGCTGGAACTGACCAGCATGGACCGGGTGCTGACCTCGTACTCCACGACCGAGGAAGCATTCGGCAATGACTGAGCTGATTGCCGCCCGCAGCTTCCGAGACCAGGCCGTCCCGGAGTCCATCGAGGCCGTCCACATCCTGCTCGACGAGCTATGGGCCGATGCACCCTTCGTCCCGGACATGGACCGCATGACCTTTGCCACCGCGGTGATCGAGGCCGCCTCGAACATCGTCCAACACGCGATGCCCGAGTACCCGACGCCCGTGGAGCTGGGGGTGGAGATCAGCGTGAGGACCCACAACCTGCGCGCGGAGATCAGCGCCTTCGGCGCCACCGATCCCCAGCTGGAGTCCGCGACCGGGTCCATGCCCGGTCCGGAGGCAGAGTCGGGGCGCGGCCTGGCGCTGATCCGGGCCCTGGTCAGCACCGTCACCTTTGTCCGGCAGGACGGCACCAACATCTGGGTCCTGTCCCGCGACTCGTCGCCGCACGTATGAGGCTGGTAGTTCCATGACATCTGGCCCCCCGCGCGTCCTGGCCGGACTCGACGACCTGTCCCCGTTCAGCAAGCAGCTGCCCTTCGTGGTGTTCTACCTTGCCGCCGCGGCCATGAGCGCCGTCATCCCGTCGCTTGTCGTCAGCAGCGTGCCGTCCCTGGTCGCCGGGCTCTGCGTGGTCGGCGCCGCGACGGTGCTGGCGATCGTCTTTCGCCCGCCGAAGCTGGCACGCTTCGGCACAATTGTCCTGGCGCTGGACGTCGTGGCCGTCGGCCTGCTGCGGCACGGCACCGGCGAAAGCCACTCCGTGTTTTCCTCGCTGCTGTTGCTGCCGGTGCTCTGGTTCGCGGCCCTGCAAGGACGGCGCTATGTGCTGTATGCGGTGTTCGGGGTCGCGTTGTCGACCAGCGTGCCGTTCCTGCTGGGCGCCCGCGTGGCGGACAACCCCAACGAACTGGCCCGCGGCCTGATCACCGCGGGAGTCTATGCCGTTGCCGCGCTGGTCATCAACCAGTTGGCGGCACGGGCGCGGCGGCACCTGGGTTCGGTCAGCAGGAAGGCGGCCAAGGCCTCCGAGGAGCTGGCCCGCGCCGCGCAGATCCAACGCTTCCTGCTGCCGAAGCAGTCGGCGATCCTGGAGGGCTACGAGACGGCCGGGGCCTGCATCCCCTCCAAGGCCGTCGGCGGGGACTTCTTCGACTGGTACGCGATCGACGGGGGCCTGGGGTTCACCCTGGGCGACGTCATGGGCAAGGGTGCCGGGGCGGGCATGATCGCCGCGACCACCCGTGCGGTGATTCGCAGCGCCCGCAACAGCGAGGACCCGGTGCGGGCGCTGATGCTGACCTCCGACTGCCTGGCCACCGAGCTGAGCGAAGCTGCGGCCTTCGCCACGCTTTTCCACGCCAGGCTCCGGGCCGAAGACGGCCGGGTGCTCTTTTCGGACGCCGGGCATGGCCTGAGCCTGCTGGTGCGCGCCGGCGGCACCTGGGAGCGGCTGGGGTCGGGCGAGATGCCCGTGGGGCTGATGCCCGATGCGACCTGGACGTCCCGGGAAATCACCCTCGCCCCGGGCGACATGATCGTGAGCTTCAGCGACGGGGTGCTGGACCTCTACGACGGAACCCTGGCCGCCATCGACGAGGTTGCGGCGCTGGCATTGAACGCCGACCGCGCCCAGGACATCGTGGACGCGGTCCACCAGATGGCCTCCGGCAACAGCAATCCCGACGATGTCACGGTCTTGGCCGTGCGGCGTTCCGGGTTGGACACGGCGGTTGCCCGGGATCCGGGCCTTGGAAACGGGCGCGCCCTGTCATCGGCATCCACCGCCTAGGACGACGGGCCGGCCAAGCGGTCATGCTCGAGGTCCAGCAGGACCTTCTTGGCCTCAAGGCCGCCGAGGTAGCCGCCCAGGGAACCGTCGCTGCGCAGTACCCGGTGGCAGGGAACCAGGATCGGCAGCGGGTTGGTGGCGCACGCGGTGCCCACCGCACGCACCGCCGCCGGGCGACCGGTCAGCGCAGCCATCTCCTTGTAGCTGACGGTGTGCCCGTAGCCGATCTTCGGCAGGGCCAGCTGCACTTCCAAGCGGTAGCCGCTGGACAGCCGGTGGTCGAGGGACAACTCGAAGCCCGTCCGCGAATGCGCGAAGTATTCGTCGAGCTGGGCCGCCGCCGCATCCAGTGGTGCGGCACGGTGCAGCACCCGCACCCCGACCTTCTCGGCCAGGGTGCCGAGCACCGCGTCGAAGTCCTCCGCGGTGAAGGCGACGCGCACGATCCCGCGCTCCGTCGCGGCCAGCATCAGCTGCCCCACCGGTGAGTCCACCAGCCGGTAGGAAACATCGATCAGCCCCTCGGCCGCGGCCCGTTCGGCCAGCTGGCTCCGCAGGACATCCATCTCGTGCATGGCAAGTTCGCTCATGATTCTTCCTCCGCTTCGTGGTGTTGGCTGCGCATGGCCTTGATGCCGTCCGCGGCGGCCCGGCGCAGCGATGCGGGATTGCCGCCCAGGAACGCCGGGATGTCCGCGTACGGGAACCCGAGCAGATAGTGGTAGCCGATGACCTTGCGTTGCAGCTCGCTCAGCGAGGCCAGCGAATCCAGCATTTCCAGCTGCCCCGTGAGCTCGGGGAGCACCGCGGATTCCGGGAGCTCGTCCATGGGGACGGGGTGGTTGGCGCGCAGGATGTCGATGGCCTTGTGCCGGGCGATGGTGATGAGCCACGCCTCGATATTGGCTCCGGCGGCCAGTGCCGGGTAGGCGCGCAGGGCCGCCAGGAACGTTTCGCTCCAGGCGTCCTGCGCATCGGGTCCCGGGCCCAGCAGGGCGGTGCACATGCGCAGCACCGAGGTGCCGTGCCTGCGCACCACCAGCTCGAAGGCGGGGTTCGTTGTCATCTCCACACCCTGTAAACGCCCCGGAGCACCATTGTGTGAGGTCCTATCGCAAGATGATGCTCGTGGCCACGGCCGGGGAGCGGCCCGAGGCCACGAATCCGGAGACGTTGGATTCGGGGTGCTTGATGATGTCGCACACCGATCCCAGGTGCCGGGACAGGTCGATCTTGTCCTCCGGGGCCGCGAGCAGCAGCTGGAAGCCGAATTCCTGCAGCGCGTTGATGCCGGCGGCCGCGTACTCGGAGTTCGCCTGGATGAAGGCCTCGTCGATCATCACGGTGCCGTAGGCGGTGAACCCGGCGGTGGCGAATCCCAGCTGGTAGGCCAGAGCCGCGCCCATGATGAAGGAGGTGAAGCGCTGGCCCTCGCCGCCCGAAAGCGTTCCGGGCTCCAGGCCGGTCTCGACCTCGCCGTTGGGCTTGTGCTCGTTGCAGCTGATGGTCACGTGCTGGCGCACGTCCAGCACGGTGTCGCGCCAGGCTGCGCGCGAGGAATCATCCAGCGCATCCACCAGGGCCTCGAGCGCCTTGTAGCTCTCGCTCAGCGTCCCGGCGCCGCGGGAGGAATACGCGCCGGCCAGCGCCTCCTTCAGCGCCTGGCGGAAGGCCCGCGCCTCGTCGGGGACCGTCGTGGCGACCTCGAGGGCCAGCCTGGACCCGTGCTCGAAGGTGACATCGGCCAGGATCTGGTTCAGCGGGGAGATGCGTTCGGCAATCGACCGGCGTTCCTCCTCCAGCAACTGCAACAGGTCCGAGAAGCGCTCGTAGGAGCGGTTGGAGAAGTATTCGCGGAACTCCTCCTCGTGCTGCGGCAGCCCCTGCTCGATGATGCCCTGGTGCAGGGCGACGTAGTGCTCAGCCGACTCCACCGAGGTGCCGTAGGAGGCTGCGGCGGAATTGCCGAACTCGCGGGCGAAGGCCTTGAAGGTGTCCTTCAGCGAGGCCTCGAGCGTGTAGGCCTCGCGCTTGAGCTCGGCCCCGGACTCGGACAGGGCCAGGGCCAGCGCGTTCAGCGATGCCTCCAGCTCGGTGGTGGACACCGCGGCCCCCTCGTCCAGGCGCTTGATGAGCGGGGCCAGCTGTTCGCTGGCGGCCAGCTTTTCGGCGGCCCAGGCCTCGGTGGTGGTCTCGCGCACCGATGCGGCGCGCAACGCGTTCTGCGCCCTGTCCAGGGCGGATGCGAGCGTGGTTGCCTCGGCGCGGGCCACCGCCAGGGTGCCCACGCATTCCTCGAGTTCGGCACGTGCCGCCTCCAGCGAGCGGCGCACATGCGACAGGTCCCCGGATTTGGACAGCGCCTCGGCCATGCGGGCCTCCAGGTCCTGCAGCGTGTTCAGCGCGCCGGAGGCGTCCAGGGAAGCGAAGGAGCGGTCGTCCCCGGCCAGGGAGCCGAGCAGGGCCAGCTTGGCGGCGAGCTGGTCCTTGGCCGCGGAGCGGTCATCGGCCACCGCGGCGGCGCGGGTGGTCTCCGCCTCGAGGGCGGCCAGCTTGGTTTCCAGCTCGGAGATCTTCTCCGCGTTGGTGAAGCCCAGCAGGTAGTCGGAGGCCGCCACGCCGCGGGTGTCGCGCTCGAAGGTGCCCGACCCGGTCTTGATGGTGCCGGCCAGGGAGATGGCCTTGTCGTGGATGTGCAGGCCGGCATCGGATTCGACGCAGGCCAGCGGGTAGTCGGCGGCGATCTTCGCGCGCAGCCAGATGCCTGCCTCCGAGTGCTTGAAGTCGAGCTTGCCCACCAGGTCCCCGGGGCCGGAGACGACCTCGCGCGGGGTCTTGGAGATGTCCATCCAGCGGATCCGGCCCAACCCGGAGAGCGAGTCGATGGCCCGGGTGACCGACTTGATGTCCTCGCCCTTCACCAGCAGCGTGGTGGCCAGGGAGCGCAGCGCCTTTTCGGCGGAGGGACGCCACTGGCCGTGGGAGGGGGACAGATCGATCAGTTCCCCGGCGAAGGGCAGGTCCTCGAGGTCCAGGTTGGTGGACGCGGCGATGGCGCGGCGGGCGGCGATCGACCGGTCGTCGATGTTGGAGCCCCGCTTGGCGTAGGAGTCGATCTGGAGCCGCAGCTTCTTGGCGCGGTCCCTCAGGTTCATGACCGAGGCCATGGCCTCGTACTCCATGGTGCGCGCGTCCTTGGCGATGGAGGCCAGATTCTCGGCGCTGACCGCGGCCTGCCGGCGCATGGCCTGCAGCCCGGAGGCGGTGAAGGTGAAGTTCAGCCCCACGGCCTCGAAGTTTTCGCGCAGCGTGGACAGCACGGCCTCGCGGTCGGCCAGGTTCCTGCGGGCGGCCTGCGCTTCGCGCTCCAGCAGTGCCAGCCCGGCGCCGCCTCCGGCCTCGTGCTGCTCGTTCAGCGAGGAGACCTTGGCCTCCAGCGTCTCCTTGCGGGCGGCGCTCTCCTCGATCAGCGCGGAGTTGGCCTCGACCGCCGCGGTGAGGGTTCCGGTCTCGCCCTGCAGGGCGCGGGTCGCCAGTTGCGCCCCGTAGGCCGGCAATTGCGTGGAAACCAGGGCGTTGAGCGTGGCCAGCTCGGCGTTCAGCTCGTCGTGCCGCAGCTTCTGCTCGGGCACCGAGGCCAGGGCGTCGCGCTGGGCGCGGGCCTCCTCGAGCTGGCGGTGGATGCCGCGCAGGTGGGAGAAGTCCTCGATGGCCCCGGCGGCGGCCTTGATGGTCGCGGGGATTTCCAGCACCTCGTAGCGGAAGAACTGGTTCACGCCCTTGTCCAGTCCCTTGCCGTTCTGCAGCGTGCGCAGCAGCGAGAACGCCTTGTCGTTGTCGATGCCCAGGCGGCGGCGGAACTTCTCGGCGAAGGCGCGGTGCACGTCGAAGGCCTCGAAGCCGGGCAGCGACTTCTGCAGCGAGGACGGGGTGAAGCGCCGTGCCCCGTGCTCCTCCAGCGCCGCGGTGTCCAGCACCCGGTCGCCCATCACGTAGTGCTTGCCGACCTGGCCCTCGAGGCCGTTGGCGGGCAGGTCGAAGATCGCGCCGATGCACACGTTCGAGCCCAGTCCGTCCTCGTACACCAGGGCCAGGGCGCTCCAGGTGGCGCCGGGGCGCTGGTACAGGGTCCCGGCCTCGGTCTTGAAGCGGCGCCCGCGCATGTACGAGTAGGTGGTGCGGCGGTCCTTGCGGGTTGAGGCCTCGTGCGCGGATTCGTTGAGCCGCGGGGCGGCATGGAAGATGTGCCCGATGCCGTCGAACAGGGTCGACTTGCCCACGCCGGGGTGCCCGGTGAGCAGCGTTCCGGCGCGGTCCACGTACAGGGTGTGCCGGCCGTGGAAGGTGCCCCAGTTGATGACCTGGATCTGGGTGAGTCGGTGCTGTCCGGGGTTCAACGCATCGGAGAGCGGGAGGGTCATTTCAATGCTCATGGCTCTTCTGTCTCCAGCTCGAATTCGTCGGTGTCATCGGTGCCCACGCGCTCGATGGCCTTGATGTAGTCGGGGATTTCCTCGATCGCGGCAAAGGGCAAGGCCAGGGCCAGCGCACCGGAGACCTTGTACTCGTCGGCCAGCTCGGTGGGCAGGATGAGCTTGAGGTTCAGCAGCCGGGTCAGGGCCGCATCGGTGTTCTCCTCGAGTTTCTTGTCATCGGTGTCCCCGGGCACACGGTGCTCGAGCAGGATTTCGCGGGCGGCCGCGCGGGTGATCACGGCGTCGGTCCCGGATCCCGCGTGGCGTTCCAGCAGCAGGCGCAGGCGCAGGGCCAGCAGCGTTTCCTCGCGCTTCAGGGCCCGGCGCGGGGCGATCGCGGTGGTGTGCGCGGCCTCCAGGTCCACCGGGGCCAGCAGCGCGATCTTGCGGTTGGCATCGACCTCGAGCACCAGGAAGATCTCCGCGACGTAGGCTGCGATGTCGGCCCGCCGGTCCAGCAGCAGCTGCCAGAGCCGCGGGTCGGCGACCCCGTCCAGGTAGGGACCGCGCAGCAGGCGCACCAGCAGCTGGCGCAGCGGCAGTTCGAAGGAACCCGTGTCGCCGGTGAAGAGGCGGCGTTCATCGACGGCGCCGGATGGAAGTGTGCTGCTCATGCGGGATCCTTCGTAAAGCTCATGGACGGCACCAACGCGGTGCGTGTGGCGCCGTTGACCTGGATGAAGCTGATTTCCTCGAGGGAGGATTCGTCGATCGAATCCCCGCCGTTGCGAGCCGTCTCGATCAGGTACCTGATGGTGTTCAGGTGCCGGTGTTCCGCGGACAGCGTCTCGTACGTGTCCCGCAACCCCACGGAACCGCCGGCCTTGGCCCGGGAGGAAGCAATCGCCTGGTGCAGCGCCGGGATGTCCGGGGCGGGGGTGGAGGGGGTGCGGCGGATGTCGGCGACCGAGAGCGGCGGCGGGGCAGCCAGCTTGGGCGGGGCGACATGTTCGTCCGGGTCGTAGATGCCCAGCGCGGCAATGGAGGTGAAGCGCGGGGCATAGAGCCGGATCGGGGCCACCGGCGTGCGCGAGTGCAGCACGCGGGAGGAGGACACCGCGATCTCCGCGGCCCGCACGGCCTCGCGCAGGATCGCCGCCTCCTTGAACTCGGCCGATTGCACGTAGGCGTGCAAGGACTCGGAGAGCCGGCCGTAGGACTGGTGGACCTCGGAGGCCTGGCGGCGCAGCTCGCGCAGCATGTTGGCCAGGGTGTGGCGTTCCTGCGCGTCCAGCGCGTCGACGAAGTCGCGTTCGAGCACCTCGTTGACGGCCTCGCGGAAGCGCGCCTGCGCCTCGGGGGAGTTCAGGAACTCGGTGAAGCCGCGGAAGGTTTCGCCCTGCGGGGTGCTGCGCAGCTGCTTGTCGCCCTCGAGCACCGCGCCGACCGCGACGCCTTTCACGGAGGAGGATTCCATGATTTCCCCGCGCAGCGCGTGGAGCATCTCCTGGACCCCGTCGCGCATGCGCTTGAAATCGGCCGGCAGCCCGGAAGCCATGTCGAGCACCGAGCGGGTCGCGGCCAGTGCGCCCTCCCGGGGCAGCACCGCCGGGGTGGTGCCGTCGCGCAGCGAGGCGATCTTCTCCTGGCGCTGCGCGATCTCCGCCTCCAGCGCGCGGATGCGCGCGGCCGGGTCCGGGTCGGTCTCGTGGGCCAGGGATTCGAGGGACGTGAGCAGGGTGTTCAACCGGGAGGAGTTCAGGTTGGTGCGGTCCCCGGAGAAGTCCGAGAGGAACTTCAGCACGCGGGCGGTCTGCGCTGTCGGTTCGTAGACGAAGTGCCCGTCGACCAGCGGGCGGGCCAGGAACTGGTTGCGCACCCAGGCATCGGCGTATTGGGCGGCGGTCATCGAGTCGTTGAAGGCCGGGTCCTCGGAACGCACGACCTTGAGGAAGGATTCGAGGGAGGCATGGAAGACCTCCAGCCCGACGCGGGGCTTGGCGCTGGTGAATTCGGCGCGCAGGAAAGCCACGGCCCAGGGTGCGGTGGAGAGCAATTTCCAGGCGGCGGACGACCTGAATTGTTGCGTCTGACTCCACAGCGGGCTCGCCTGGTGGGTAGGTCGCATCACGGTCCTTTTGCTGGGGATTGACCAAACAATCCTAGTCCATCGGCGCGCCCGTTTAAGGTTGCCCCCAATCTGGGTAAGGTCGTTTGAACCACACCGGTGACCCGAGGCGCGAGGGACTGTCCATCCCCGCACCGGGACGAAAAGTGAGGGGCACGCCATGAAACTTCGGATACGCCTGGCCGCAGCCGCGGCCCTCTTGACTGCCTCGGGGCTGGTCCTGGCGGGGTGCACCACCCCGCCCTACATGCCCCCGAGCCAGTACGACCCCACGTCCGTGGGCTCTGCCCCGCAATCATTGGTTTCCCCCAGCGAACACGCCGAGGGGCCCACCGAGGCCGAACGGATCGAGCAGGCCAAGGCCCTGGCCGCCGGCTACGACTATGCGGCGGCGAAAAAGGCGCTGGCCGGGTTGGAGGGGGCCGAGGCCGAGGCGGCACTGGCGGACATCGAGGCCGCCGCAGCCAAGACTGTGGTGTGGGAAGACAACTCGAAGATCTCCCACCTCTTCGTCCACTCCCTGGTGGTTGACACCAAGCGGGCCTTCGACGGGGATTCCAAGGAGCAGGGCTACCTCGACTACATGGTCACCCTGGACGAATTCAAGAAGATCCTCGCGGAGCTCTACGCACGCGACTACGTCTTGGTGAACCCGGCGGACATCGCGTCCCTGGATGCCAACGGGAAGATGAAGTACAGGGACATCCACCTGCCCAAGGGCAAGAAGCCGCTGGTGCTCTCCGAGGACGACGTCAGCTACTACGAATACATGAAGGGTGACGGGTTCGCCTCTAAGCTGCTGATCGATGACGACGGCAAGGTCACGAACGAATACGTGGATGCGGCGGGCAAGAAGCACCTCGGCGCCTACGACATGCCCCCGGTGGTTGACGAGTTCGTTCAGAAGCACCCTGACTTTTCCTACCGCGGGGCCAAGGGCATCCTCGCCTTGACCGGCTACAACGGCGTGCTGGGCTACCGCACCTCGAAGAGCGAGTACCCGGATTCGAAGTCCCTGGATGCGGACATCGCCACGGCCACCGAGGTCGCCACCGCGCTGAAGAAGGACGGGTGGGTCTTTGCCTCGCACGCCTGGGGACACATCAACATGACCACAAGCTCGATCCGGCGGATCAAGCACGACCTGTTGCTGTGGGATGAAGAGGTGCGCCCCATCCTCGGGGACACCGACCAGTTCATCTACCCCTTCGGTGCCGATATCTCCGGGGTCCCGAAGTACAAGGGCACGAAGTACGACATGCTCAAGAAGGACGGGTTCGACTTCTTCTACGGCGTCGACGGGACCACCCCGGCCTGGATGCAGAAGGGCGATGGCTACCTGCGCCAGGCGCGCATCAACATCGACGGGCTGCAATTCGCCAAGGAACACCGCGGGGACCGGCCCGTGCTGAAGCACTTCTTCGACGTCAAGGACGTCATCGACCCCGACCGGCCCACATCGAAGTAGCCGCCGGGGCTAGAAGTTTGCTGTCATTGGCTCGTTTTCTGTGGGGCCACTCGTAAGGGAGGCACCGTGGACACCGATCACGCCCTTGTCCTTCATGAAAAACACATCGTAAGTGACCTGCACCGGCTTGGAATAAGAAGTCTTGTCTTTGGTGAGCTTCAAATCGACGTAGGCCTCGACAGTGACGGTGGCACCGTCAATCTCGGTTTCGGACTTGGACGAATCGAGGAAGTCGCCTTTGTCGTACGAGTTGGCTGAGGTCAACTTAACCGTCGGGTTGAGGAAGCGGCTGGAGTCCTTCGCCTGGTAAATCTCGTATCCGGAGAAGTAGTTCAAAGATGGCTCGGCCCATACAACGAGTCCGTTTTCGCTCACTGGACCGTCAAAAAGTGATGCCCACTCCTTGGCACCACCCCGGTCCTGATCCGACTTAGTAAGCCGCTTGCTGAAGCCTTCCATTTGAGCTGCAATATCCTCCTTGTTTCCACCGATGGCAGGGCCCGAAAGGATGTCAACGAACACGAAGTCCACTGCCGTGAGCTGTGCCTTGGCCATGTCAGCTTCAGTCCATGATTTGCCGGTGCTCGTCCACAGAGTGGGGTCGAATGTTGCGAAGTCCGACTCCTTGTCGGCACCCAGTTCAACGTACTGGCCCGCTTTGTTCTTCGAAATCTTGGTGTAGACCAGGCCCTCACCAAGGTTGTCAGGGTCGGTCTTCTGCACAAGCTCGATCGGGGTGGGCACCTTCTCGGATGCTGAGGCTGAAGTTGTTGGGGATTCCTCTGGCGTTGCAGCCCCGGTGGCAGCACAGCCAGCGAAAAGCATGGTGCCGGCAAAAGAAAGAGCCAGGATGGGCAGGATACGAGGTGTTTTCAAAGTGGTGCCTTTCAATGACGATGCTGCGTTGATTCAATAAATGCGGGTCAGCTAAATTATTTGAGAAATAGGACGCTATCCATCGTCGAGATGCGGCTTGGTTCAACCGACCCTGATCCACTTGCAGTGGAGGCACTCGCACGACTGCCATCCAAAAGCGTCCGTGACGAGTGCTCCACGGGTGCTTTTGGATGGCAGCGAGGGGTTACCTCATCGAGAATTCAAAGGTGCCGCCAGTGCTTTCGACGTTGCAGTGCCCAGGCTGGGTAGGACCGGGCAACATGCAGGCGCCGACCCCCGTGAGTTCCACCGCGCCGGTGTGGATGGGTTGCTTGAGCAGCCGCGTCAACAAGGCCTTGGCCTCATCGCAGGAGAGCCCCGAGTCGCCCAGCTCGTAGGTGAACTTGGCACCGGCGCATCGGCCAGTAGTTGCTGATTCCGAGCCGGCCGGAACTACGTCCTTGAGCTGCTTGAACGAGAGCATTGCCTTCTTGAGCTGGGAGTACTCCTCCGTCTTGGCATACGCCTTGAAGCGCTCGGCGCCCTTCACCGAATCGGCTACGCCGGGAAGCACAGACTTACTGGTCAGTGCGGCGCTGAACTCGCCCGAACCGCCGGCGTAAATGAGACTTTCGAGCCTGTCTCCCCAGGTCTCGGCAGAATCGCTATCAAGCGCCGTGAGCATCATTTCTGCCTGGTCCGCCTGGCCATCGTAGGAAAGGAATTCATAGTTCAGGCCCCCGAACTCGCCATCACCCGCTGAATCGAAAACCGTATTCTTTGCCAGTCCGGCCAAGGGGACGATGTCCCAGATTTCTTCACCACCGGTGCGGATCTCCGCAAGCTGTCGGCCGTCGGCTGCAACGATCTTGAAGCTTGCGGTACTGTCCTTGTGAACCTGGGCGGCAACATTGGTGAGCTTCTCGAGCTTCCAGTCTGAAGGCATCGTTATCTGGAAGTGGGCGTTGGCGATCTTGTGCGTTTCCAGCGTCGCCTTGGTGGGGCTGGGTGGACTGCTCTCTATCGCCTCTGGAGTCGACGGCCTGCTCGAAGCTTCTGTCACGGACGCCGGTGCCGCCGATGGCGGCACCGTGGTTCCTGGCGACGTAGCCGCCTGGCCGCACCCGGTGAGCAGCAGGGCTGCCGAAATCGCCATACCCGCCCACATGGTCATTTTCGGGCGCGTGCTGAGTCTGCCCATATGTATCCCCCAAGATTTAATGCGGTCTGAAGCATCTGGTGAGACCGCGAATTATTCCTAGTCTATCCGAGGGACTTACGCCTGCAGTGATCCCGATCATGTGTTGCTTTGAGAATACCTGAGCAGCACATGGCCGGTTAGCCCGGATTACCTTTGGCAGCTCCTTGGCCTTTCGTTGGTGAGCTGGCGCAGACGGGCTGGTTCGTGATGCGATTCCAGGCCAAGCAGCCGAGGAAACGTAACCAAGGGTGTGCCGCATGGGGGTAGCGGAAGGTGAACCCGACCCGTTTGACCCGTAGTTGCCCGGTGCTGTCGGCACGGTGGGTGCATCGCAGGCAAGACTCGAAGTTGCTGATGGGATCATGGACCAGGGGCGTGGTCGGCGGTCGAAACCCTTTCTGGGATGCTTCGCGTAGCCCATCCAACCTTCCGTGTGGACGACGGCGCCCGGTGCGACATTTTAGCCGCAAAGGGGCTCTCTGGCTTTAGCGGTGGCGTCTTCGAATACGCGGGACCCCTGGACGACGGAATGGGAACCGATCCCCGAAAGGTGGACCGAATATTTCAGATCCACGGACTGTGGGAACCCCGGAGGTGCTCCCCAACGCTTTACGGCGGTTCAGTATTTTCCCTGTGGGACCGGCGCAAATTCCTCGGTGTCGATGGTCTTCTGCTGGTGGACGTTGTAGCGGTCCCCGGCGATCGTGGACTGGTTGATGATCTCCCCGGCCTCGGCAAGCTCCGCGGGGGCCAGCGACAGCGACAGCGCCCCGAGGTTCTCGGCCAGGTGGTCGCCGCGTGTGGTGCCGGGAATGGCATGGACGTGATCGCCCTGCGCCAGCACCCAGGCCAGGGACAGTGCGGCGGCGGTGGTGCCCAGCCGGGTCGCCAGCAGGACCAGCCGGTTGACCAGTTCGAGGTTGTGCGCATAGTTCTGCGCCTCGAAGCGCGGCATGGAGTGGCGCATGTCCCCGGCCGGAAGCGAGGCGGTCTCGCGCAGGTTGCCCGAGAGGTATCCCCGGTGCAGCGGCGAGAAGGCCACGAACGCGGTGCCCAGCTCCGCGCAGGCCTGGAGGGTCCCCAGTTCGGGATTCCGGGTGGCCAGCGAGTATTCGTTTTGCACCGCGGCGATCGGGTGCACCGCCTGGGCGGCGCGCAGGGTCGCGGCCGAGATCTCCGAGAGCCCGATGCCGCCGATCTTTCCGGCCGCCACGGCCTCGGCCAACGCGCCGACCGACTCCTGGACCGGGACGGCGGGGTCCAGCCGGTGCAGGTAGTAGAGGTCGATGTGCTCGGTCTGCAGCCGCTGCAGGGACGCATCCACCTGGGCCCGCAGGGTGTCGGGCCGCCCGTCGATCTTCCCGCGGCCCTCGACCAGGGACAGGCCGCCCTTGGACGCGAGGAAGTATTCGTCGCGGCGCTTTTTCAGGTGCTGACCGATGAGGTTTTCGCTGCGGTGCCCGCCGTAGAGGGTGGCGGTGTCCAGGTGGTCGACCCCGGCATCCAGCACCTCGTGCAGCAGCCGCCCGGCTTCGTCGTCGGTGGGGAAGTTGGAGTAGCCATGGGTGATGTTCATGGCGCCAAAGCCCAGGGGGTTGACGTTTTTTCCGGCCAGTGCGCGCGTTGTCATGACTTCATTTCTAGCACGCGGGCACGGGCCGGCGGGGAATTTGCCGCCTCACGGCGTCACGGAAACCGTGCTTCCGATGCCCGCAGCGACCGGCTCCGGATCACCGGCATGCTTCCGGTTGGGCACGGGCCCGAGATCGGTGCAGGGCAACCGGAAACCCGCAAGGTCCCAGGCCGGGGAATTGCGGTGCAGCTCGGCGGCCAGGGCCCTGCCGGCGATGGGATTGGTGGTGAAGAAACGGCTGTGCGGCGCGGAATCGGCAATCATCATGCCCCCACCTTCCCCCGGAAAGATGGCGCAAGGGAGAAGGGGGCGTGAATTCGACGGGGCACCACGGGGTCGGACGGGTGGGCGGAGACTAGGACCCCAGGGCCAGGAATGCCCCGAGCTGCGCGAAGGCGGCGGGGGTGCCGGGCAGGAAGTGCGTGAGCGCGGGGGAGCGCACGATCACGGCGCGCCATTGCCCGCGCGAGACCGCCACGTTGATCCGGTTGCGGTTTAACAAGAAGTCGATGCCGCGGGCGGCATCGTCGGCCGAGGAACATGCCATGGACACGATCACCACCGGTGCCTCCTGGCCCTGGAACTTGTCCACGGTGCCGACCTTCACATCCGCCAGCCCGGCGTCGTCGAGTTCGGTGCGCAGCAGGTTGACCTGGGCGTTGTAGGCGGCGACCACCAGCACGTCCTCGGCCAGCAACGGCCGGGGTTCCTTGCCTTCGTCGCCGATCCAGGAAAGCCCCATGTGGGCGCGGACCTGGTTGATGACCTCGTGCGCCTCCTCCACCGCCTGGGTGGTGTTGCCCCGGTGCTCCACGAAGACCGTGGATACCCCGGCAGGCACGTGGGACAGTGAGCGCTTGGCGGCCGCGGGGGCCGAATGCAGCTTGGAGGAATAGCTCAGCGCCGAGACCTTGGCACAGAGCTCGGGGTGCATGCGCCACGAGTCGGCCAGGAAGTAGCCCAGTTCCCCGGGCAGCGTGGGGTGCCCGGCGCTGAGCCAGCCCAACGCGGACTCGTCCACCGGCTGCGGGTGCGAGCCCTGGGTGACCTGCGGCAGCTGCTGCGGGTCGCCCAGCAGCAGCAGGCGGGTCGCGGCGCGGGAGACGGCCAGGGTGTTGGCCAGCGAATACTGCCCGGCCTCGTCGATGACCAGCAGGTCAAGGGAGCCCTCCGGGACCCGCTTGCCGGTCATGGTCCAGGCGGTGCCGCCGATCAGCGCACCCTCATCGGAATTCAGCAGTTCCTCCACGGCGTCGTCGGTGGTGCCGGCCCACGGGACCTCGGTCTTGTCCCCGGCCTTCAGCTTCTTGGCGACCTGCTCGGGGTGCACACCGGCACCGGTGATGGCCTTGGTGAGCACGTTGTCGATGACCGCGTGGGACTGGGCCACGACCCCGACCTTCCAGCCCTGCTTGACCAGGGCGGCAATGACGTGGGAGGCCACGAAGGTCTTGCCCGTCCCGGGAGGTCCCTGGACCGCGAGGTAGGAATGGTCCAGGTCGTTCAGGGCCTCGACGATCGCGCCGACGACGTTGCGTTGTCCGTTGGCCAGCGCCGGGGCAGGCGGGGCGGAAAGGGTCTTGAAGCGCGGGGCGGACTTGCGCAGGATGTCGATTCCCGGGTGCCTGGGCAGCGAGGGCAGGGCACCGCCCACGGTGCGTGCGAGCTCCGCCAGGGCCTCGCGCAACGAGGTGGTGTTGATCGGCTGGTCCGGGGTCAGCGCCACCGGCAGCGTCCCGAAGGGGGCCACCTTCTTGCTGGACTTCTCCGCAACGACGAAGCGGTCCTCGTTTTCCCGCACCACGGCGTTGAACAGCCCGGCCCGCTGCGCGTTGCTGGGTTCCAGCTCCGGCGGCAGCGGAGCAGAATACATGGCAAACCAGGAGCTGCCGACCTTGAAGTCCGAGCCCTCGGCCATGGTGCCGGTCAGCTCGGTGACGCGGGTTTCCACCTGGGCGCGGGCGGTGGCCTTGTGCCAATCCTCAACCACCTGGGCGTCATCGACCAGGAACACGTTGCGGGTGTCGGCCCATGCGTCGAAGGGTTGGTCGAGGCGGTCGAAGTGCTCCCACCAGAATTGCTTGGCCTCGCGGCGGTGGTAGCCGGTGGCGGCGGCGACCATGGCAATGGCCCGCTCGTCGTTGCTCAGGGCGCGGTCCGCGGGCAGGGATTCGAGGTATTCGCGCAGCGCGATTTCCTCCGCGCTGGGCTCCACGTCGTCGACCCCTGGCAGGGCCGCCTCGTCCACCCACTGCGTGTGCGGTTGGTGGGGGACCAGGCCCTGCAGCCAGTCCCGCAGCCGCAGCGTGGAGAGGCAGTCGTATTCGTTGTAGTCGCGAATGGATTCCAGGATCCGTGCGGCCGCCGCCGCATCGACCTCGAGCTGCTCGCAGTACTTGGCGTAGGCGACCACGGAGGCCCCGGCGTCCTTCACGTCCCCGCCGCGCAGGTGCTCGCCCATGTAGAGGGGCTCGAGCTTCTTGATGGAGTAGGAGCGCTCGGAGATCAGCAGCGAGTGGCGGACCGTGTCGTAGAGGTCCACCAGCAGTCCCTCGCGCAGCCACGCATCGATGGTGTCCTCGGCAACCACGTGGCGCAGCGAGAGATTCCGCAGCGCGCTCTTCTCGTAGGGCGCGTAGTGGTAGATCTTCATCTTCGGGAAGATGGCGCGCCGGGCCTCGACGTAGGCGACGAAGTCGGTGAAGGCCTTGCGCTCGCCGGCCCGCGAGTGGGCCCAGAAGGGCTTGAAGACCGGTTCGGCGGTGTCGATCTCGATGACGCCGAAGAGGTATTCCAGTCCCCAGGATTCGTCGAAGGGGTCCTGCCAGAGCGGGTCGCCCTCGAAATCGAAGAAGATGTCCCCGGGATCGGCCTCCGGGAGCCGGGAAATGGTTTGGTTGGCGTTGACCTTGTAGGCGACCCCGCCGATGGTTCCGTCGGTGGCTCCGAGACCGACCTGCATGCGGGCCTGTTCGGCGAGCTTGTGGTGCGGATCCCGGGCCTTGGTGTTGGAGGCGGCGAGCTCGTCGATGGTGGTGATGCCCGCCTCGAGGAGCTTCTTGCGCCGGGTGGAGCTCATGCCGGCGACCAGCAGCAGGTCGCGGTGGGCCGCGACCTGGGTGGCGCAGTAGTCGCAGCGGCCGCAGGCCCCGATGCCGTCCTGGCCCCAGGTGACCGGGTCGTCTCCGGCACGGTGGGCGGCGGTGAGGGCCTTGAAGCGGGCGCGGCGGTCCCTGAACACCGGCAGCAGCTCGTGCATCTGGTGCACCGAGTGGGTCTTGTCCCCGAGCACCAGGGTGGTCTGCTCGGCGACCGGGATCCCGGCGCCGATGAGCTGGTCGCCGTAGGCGGCCAGCTGCAGCAGGGCGGTGACGCGGGCGTGGCGGGCCAGCTTGGTGTCCCACACCGCGTAGGAGCCGTCGGCCTCGCGGATGAGGAAGTCGGCAAAGCCCACGAATTCCCCGTCGAAGAAGGTTGCCTGGAAAACCACGTCGGCACCCTTGCGCAGCGCCTGGTGGGTTTCCTCGTGGGCGGCCACCAGGGAGGCGCGGTCCCCGCGGACCCCGGCGGCGAGCATCTTGACGCCGCGCCCGGTCGCCGCGTCGTAGTCGCCGAATTGCGCGCGGAGTTCCTCGAGTACCTTGTGTTCGTGGGCGTCGCCGAGCACCGCGGTGCGTTCGAGCATCTCGTCGGGACCGAAGTCGGCCTTGGCGCTGCGTCCCAGGCGTTCGTCGAGCTTGCTCAGGGAAGCGAACTCGCAGCCCGCTGCCGTCACGAGGTCGGATGCGGAATAGATCAAATCCTGATCGAGGAAAAACACGGGGACGGTGCTCCTTTGGCGAAGTGGCGTAGCTTCGAAGCTAGCACCTGTCCGCCACACATTGGATTCCAGGGACGGTTCCAGGTACTGGTGCAGCGAGGCGGAAAGTCCCGGCATGCGGTGCACGCCGGGACTTTCCACCTGGGGACAGGTCAGCGGACGGGCTGGGCAGAACGCAGCTTTTGGGCGACCTCGATTGCGTCTCCGCTGGGGGCGTCGGACTTCTTGTCAGGCTGGGCAACAAAGAGGTACAGGGCGCCGGATCCGGCAACGACAGCCAGTCCGATCAGCACGATCCAGTCGGCGACAAAGTCACCGGTGGCCCCGGGCCTGGCCAGCAGCACCATGGCAAAGACACCGTAGACCAGGGCAAGGACATTGATCACGAGACCTGCTGCTCCCAGGCTGAAGGGCCCGGCTGGCTTCCAGCCTTTGAGGCGTTGGCGCAGCGCGGCCAGGACCACGGCCTGGAAGGAGACGTAGATACCGAGGATGGCGAAGCTCGTTACCTGGGTCAGCAGGGATTCGGGACCGAAGTAGATCATGACGCAGATCAGCAACGGGATGGAGCAGGCCACGATAAGTGCGTTGGTGGGCACCTTGGTGGTTGGCGAGACCCGCGCCAGCCATCGGTGACCGGGAACCATGCCGTCGCGGGCGAACGAATACATCAGCCGTGAAGCGGCCGCCTGCAGGGAGAGCACGCAAGACAAGAACGCGGTCAGTGCGACGAGCAGGAAAATCTTCGCTCCCACCGGGCCGAGGGAAGACTCCAGGATGGCCGGGATGGGATCGGTGTCCTCGCCGTTGACGATCGACTGCAGGTCCGGGGCTGCTAGCACGTAGCCGCCGAAGGAGAGCAGGGCGGAGATGCCGCCGACCAGGATGGTCATCATCATGGCGGTGGGGATGCGGCGTGCCGGGTTGCTGACTTCCTCGGCCACGTCGCCGCAGGCTTCGAAGCCGTAGAAGAGGAACAGCCCGGCCAAGGCCGCGCCCATGAAGGCCGCAGAGTAGCTTCCGCTGCCCTCTACCCCCATCGAATCAATGAAGATGCTGAAGGGCTGCTTGCGGGCGAAGATGAGCAGGTAGAGTCCCACGGCGATCACGCCGATGAGTTCGGCCGCCAGGCCGATGCGGGCCACCCGGGCCAGGGTTTTGGTGCCGGTGAAGTTGAGCACCAGGGCGATCAGGAGCAGCGCGACGGAGAACGCCAGTGTGGTTCCGCGGTTCAGTTCCGCCCCGAAGGTGCTGGCCACGAATCCTGAGCCAAACTGGGCAACCGCGGTGATGGTGACGACCATCGCCCAGATGTAGATCCATGCGGCCATCCAGGCGTAGCGCCGTCCCCATAGCCGCCGGGTCCAGGGGTAGATGCCGCCATGGATCGGGTACTGGGAGACGACCTCGCCGAAGACCAGGGACACCAGGAACTGGCCGCCGGCCACGACGAGGATCCAAAATATCGAGGGCGGACCTCCAGTGGAAAGGGCCATGGCGAATAGCGAGTAGACCCCGACCAAGGGGGAGAGATAGGTGAAGCCGAGGGCGAAGTTCGCCCAGAGGGACATCGAGCGATCAAAGGATTGCTCGTATCCCAGGACGGCGAGGTGGTTGCCGTCTTCGATATTTTGGCTGCTCATGGCGTGTGGGACCTTTGGTGGCTGCGAGTGGGATATGGCGGTGGTCCATGGCCTGCGTAGCACCGGGAGCCTGCCTCGTGACCGTCGTCACAAGAGCCAGGCTACACGCTTATCATCCTAAATAGAATGATTATTTTCTCCGGTGGCCACCACCAGTGTGGTTCCCGGGACAGGGCATCCCGAAAACTGCTTCAGGCTTGAACCCAGATCCCAGTCGTCGGCGGTCGAGGCGATGATGCGCCCGCCGGCGGTGGCAAGCGCCGCGGGTCCGTCAATGGCGCGCAGTAGCCGCAGGATTTGGGGCTCGATCTTGCGTACCAGGATGTCCAGGCCCACGATGCCAGCTCCCCGGGCACCCACCGGGGTGGTCAGGGTGAGCATGTAGTCGCAGGTGCACAGGTGGTCGACATAGGGTCCGGTAATGTGTCGGGCACCCGTGGATTCGGGGACCGAATACCATTCCAGCGAACTGAAGTCCCGCAAATAGTCTGCGTATTCCCTGGCGGCAAGGTCCAGGCGGGTGACCTCGGTGGTGGTGCCGGACAGCGGGTTCTCGGCCAGCGGGCCGAGCCACCAGGCAAAGTGCATGGCCTTCGCGCCTCCGACCCCGGGAGTGGGCGAGGAGCCGGGACCGCCGATGTATCCGGCCCCTGCCACCGTGGCCCCTTCGATCATGAGCCTGGGCTGCACGAAACCAAGAACGAGGGCGTCGAGATCCGCACCGCGTTCCATTCCGCCCTCGACCTGGGTGCGCAACGCGTCAAGCATGGAAAAGTGTTCGTTGAAAAGTGCGCCGATGCGCTCGGCGGTTTCCTGGGTCGTGGTCATGCCGCGCGCTCCAATCGTTCCTTGGTCTTCAGCAGCCATGTGGTCAGCGTCTTGAGTAGCCGGCGCACGGTGCTGCGCGCCAGGTCTATGTCCCCGGCGGAAATGGCCGCGACGATGGTTTCGTTGCAGCCGTAAACCTCATGGCGGATGGCCTGCTCGCCAAGCCCCAGCCACAGCAGCTGGCCGAACTCGGCCTGGAAACGGATCTGCTCCCGCACCAAGCGCGGAGATTGGGAGATCACCGCAAGTTCCAGCAGGAATCCGCCCTGGTTCCGTGCGGCGGTACGTGCGGTGGTGAAATCGGCATCCGCTAGCCAATCGGCGAGCCGGGTGGCTTCCTCGCCGGAAGCCAGTTCGGCGGCGCGTTCAGCCGCCCCGGCACACAGCGTGGCCTCGTAGGTTCCGACATCGGCCAGCTCGATGCGTGAAATGCCGCGCAGCCGCGCCGTGAGCACCTGGGTGGGGGTGTCGCTCGAGGCCAGGACGAAGGAGCCCCCGTCGCGTCCGCGTCGAGTTTCCACCAGCCCTGCCCTGCGGATCTCGCTCAGCGCTTCGCGCGCGGTGACCAGGGCAACGCCAAAGCGCTGGGCCAGCTCAGCCTCGGTGGGAAGTCG
The DNA here is from genome assembly GCF_030812255.1 of Paeniglutamicibacter psychrophenolicus. Classification (GTDB taxonomy): domain Bacteria; phylum Actinomycetota; class Actinomycetes; order Actinomycetales; family Micrococcaceae; genus Paeniglutamicibacter; species Paeniglutamicibacter psychrophenolicus_A. The sequence continues at coordinate 246,431 of NZ_JAUSSH010000001.1, forward strand.
CTCGCCGGGGGAAATGACGCCCAGCAAGATGGCGTCGGTAAGGCGCCGGGCCACCTGCAGGGACCGGGTAGCCCCGTCCAGCGGCGTAAACACGGCGCTGCGGGGCCCTCGCGGAGTGGAGGGACTTTGGGTCATGGCTGCAACTCTATCCGTAGCGCACCGGGCATGCCCCGGGACGCGGTGTTCAGTCCTTGGCCAGTTGCCCGCGGATGAATTCGGCGGTGGCCTCGGCGAGCCCGGAACCGTCCTGCGAAACGGTGCGTCCGGAGCGGGCAACCTTGAAGGAATGGTCGCCGCCTTCGAACCAGAGAAGTTCGCTGTCCCGGTTGAGGTTGGAGAACACGCGGGTCATGATGTCCCGGTTCGCGAACGGGTCGCGGGTGCCTTCGAGGAAGAGCATCGGCACCGCCAACGGGTAGAGGTGTTCGTCGCGCAGCTTGTCTTCCTTTTTAGGGGCATGCAGGGGGTAGCCCAGGAAGACCAGGGACCGGACGTCCATGCCCTCGGCGACGGCCAGGGATGCCATGCGGCCGCCAAAGGACTTGCCGGCGGCGAACACCGGAAGGTCCCCCGACAGGTTCGAACCGACCCACTCGCGCACCTTTTTCCATACCTCGACCGCAACGGGTGCACGGTCGGGGAATTTCTTGCCGGCGTCCATGTACGGGAAGTTGAACCGCAACACCGAGACGCCCTGGTTGGCCACTGCCCGGGCGTAGCCGGAGAGGAAGTCGTGGTCCTTGCCGGCGCCGGATCCGTGGGCGAGGACCAGGAAGGCCCGGGGGTTCTCGGCCTCGTCAAGCAACGCGGTGAGGGTTTCGTCGCCCCACGGGATGGTCAGTTCCTGGCTCATGCCTTCCAGCCTAGCGTTCGTGCCGGCGGGTTGGATCGAACCGATCGCCCTGCCCCGTCCCGTGCCGAACGCCACGAACCCACCCACGTGGGCGACGCGGTGCTTGAAGCCGAGGAGATCAGTGCAGCGGGTAGCTGGAGTCCTTGATGTTCGCCTCCACCCGGGTGTAGGCATCGCGCGCCACTGCCTTCCAGAAGCGCAAGGCGGTTCCCGGGTCATCGGCCTCCAGCCTGGCGATCGACGCGGCCGAAAGCACCTTCAGGTGCAGCCTGCCCACCGCGGTGACCCGGGTGGTCTGCTCGCCCTCGCCGCCCAGGGCGATCTCGCCGAAGGTCATGCCGGCCGAGAGCCTGGCGTGCCGCACCGGCTTGCCGTTCTGCAGGGTCGAGGTGACCACCTTGCCGCTGAGGATGAAGTACACGCCGCCGAATTCTTGGCCGGGCCGGCGAATAATGCGTCCGTCCTCGATCCGGCTCTCCTCCATCAGGGACTCGAGCAGGTCGATGTCCGCCGTGTCCAGCGGGTCCAGCGCCGCGAAGTCGCGGACCGCGACCTCGCTGGGCACCAGGTCCTCGCTGCCGTGGCGCTGCAGCAGCATGGTCTCGGCCCACTCCACCGCGTCGTTGCGGCTGGGGAAGCAGCGCAGGGACGCCAGCGGCTCGAAGGCCTTTTCCTGCACCAGCGCCAGGGTGCGCCCCTCGGCCTCCAGCTCCCGGCCCAGCTGGTGGATCATCTGCACCGCGATCCGGTCGATCTCATCGACCCGGCGCAGATCCAGGATCACCAGCTCCACGGTCGGGGCAAGCCCGCTGACCTCGCGCACCATGGACTCGGTGCCGGCGAAGAGCAGGTCCCCGGCCAGCTCCACCACGTGTGCGCGCTCGCCGTACTCGGCCAGCAGCCGGTTGGCCGCATCGCTGTACCGGGTGTAGGACGGGGCCTCGGTGATGTCGTAGTTTTCGCGGATCGTCGAGCGGCCCAGTCTCGCGGCGCGCACGAAGTGCAGGCCCATGTCGGCGCTGATGCGCTCGCTGGCCGCGACCCCGCGGACCGAGGAGCCGTGCGCGTCCAGCGCCGGGGAGTAGATGGCCAGGCCCAGCTGGCCCGGCAGCACCGCGATCAGTCCGCCGCCGACCCCGGATTTCGCCGGCAGCCCGACCGCCGAAATCCAGGCCCCGGCGTCGTCGTACATTCCGCAGGTGGTCATGACCGACAGGGTGCGCTGGACCGCTTCCTTGCCCATGACCTGCACCCCGGTGGCCGGCTGGGTGCCGCCGTTGGCCAGGGTCGCGGCCATCAGGGCCAGGTCCCGGGTGTTGACCATGACCGAGCAGGCGCGAAAGTAGTCCTCGAGCACCGGGGTCGGGTCGGTCTCGATGATGTCGAAGGAGCGCAGGAGGTAGGCCAGTGCGCGGTTGCGGTGCCCGGTCAGTGCCTCGGAGGCGTAGATCGAATCGCTCAGTTCCAGCTGCCGCCCGGCGGCCGCCGAGAAGTGCTGCAGGATGCGGCCGAAGCGCGGGGCCTCGGTGTCCCGGATCAGTGAGATCGTCGCGATGGCCCCGGCGTTGATCATGGCGTTGGCCGGACGACCGGAGTCCCTGGCCAGCGAGATCTCGTTGAACGCATCCCCGCTGGGTTCCACGTCGATCTTCGTATCCACCGCGTCCAGCCCGATGTCGTCCAGTGCCAGCGCGTAGGAGAAGGGCTTGGAGATGGATTGGATGGAGAATTCCAGCTCGGCGTCCCCGACTTGGTAGACGTGCCCGTCGACGGTGGCGATGGCGATGGCGAATTTCGTGTTGTCCGCATCCTTCATCGCCGGGATGCCCTGGTAGGGGGTGCCGGAGGAACGGCCAAGCAGGTCGGCGTGCAGGTCGGCGAGGTAGCTGTCGATGGGGGAGCGCATGGCTCCTAGCCTAGGGGCTGGGGCGCCTCGGTGTCGGCGATTGCGACGACGGGTTTCGTGCCCAGCGCCTGGCCGATGGCCGCTCCCAGGATCTTCGCGCCTTCCACGTTGGGGTGCACCCCGTCGTCGCTGAGTCCGGCGGCGAAGGTGTTGGCGTCGCTGCGCAGCCCGGCGGCGGCGTCCACGAAGATCCATCCGCGCTCGGCGGCCAGGGATTGCAGGAAGACGTTGTACTCCACGGTGGCCTGAACCGCGTCGTCGCGCGGGGGGACGCTGGAGAGCAGGACCCTCGGGGCCTGGACGATCTGTGAGATCCGGATGAGGTTTGCCGCGGTCCGCTCACGTTTGGTGTGCCGGGCCAGGTCGTTGGTTCCGGCCAGGATCACCAGCGCGTCGGCGCTGCCGTGGCGCAGGGCGGCTGCCATGTCCCCGGTCTGGGCCCCGCCCAGGGCCCACCCGCCGGTCCAGGCCAGGGCCGGGGGTGCCCCGGGCGTGTTCACGTAGTTGATCCAGGAGGCCTCCCCGACATGCCCGTCGGCCACCGTGTGGCTGCCGGCGGCGGTGATCGAGTCCCCGGCGACCATGAATCCCACCTGGACCCCGCCGGCGGGCAGGGCGAAGGCCTGCGGGACCGGTTGATCGGCGCGCGGGCCTCCGGAGAGGCCGAGCAGGCCGGCAAAGACGGACACGATTGCGAGTATGAGCAAGGGTTTGCGGGTTCCCAAGGTATTGCCCCCTTCCTGGCCTTTAAGCCTAAGGGTGCACCGTGCCCGGGAACGTGCGGGACGGACTCAATCCTGCAACGATTCGCGTTCGCGCAGGATGAATCGCTGCAACTTCCCCGAGGGGGTCTTGGGCAGCTCGGCGGCGTAGGTGATCTTCCGCGGGTAGGCGTGGGCCGCATAGCGGGTCTTGACCAGGGCCTGCAGCTCGGCGGTGAGCTGGTCGCTGCCGGTTGCCCCGTCCTTGAGCACCACGTGGGCGACCAGGACCTCGCCGCGCAGCTCGTCGGGGATCCCGATGACCGCGGATTCGAGCACCAGCGGGTGTTCGGCCAGCACGGACTCGACCTCGAACGGGCCGATCCGGTAGCCGGCCATGATGATCACGTCGTCGTCGCGCGAGGAGAAGAAGATGTAGCCGTCTTCGTCCATGGTCCCTGCGTCCCCGGTGAGGTACCAGCGGCCGTCGGCGGAATAGCGTTCGGCGGTGCGTGCCGGGTCCCCGGTGTATCCGTTGAACCAGAGCATCGGGGAGCCGGCGACGTTCAGCGCGACCCGTCCGCGGGTTCCGGCCGGTGCGCATTCGTCGGTGTCGGGCTGCAGCACGCAGGCCGAGTACCCGGGCATGGGCCGGCCCATGGATCCGGCCTTGACGGTGTCGATGACCTCCGGTGCCCAGCCGTTGACAATGCACATGCCCATCTCGGTCTGTCCGTAGTGGTCGCGCACCGGGACCCCGAGCACCCCCTGGGCCCAGGCGATGGTGGTGGCGTCCAGCGGTTCGCCGGCCGAGGAGGCCTTGGCGAGCGTGAGCCCGGGAACCCCCTCGGGCTTGGCGGCGCGCAGGGAGCGCACGATGGTGGGGGCGGCGGCGAAGTTGGTGACGTTGAATTTTTCCAGCACGGCCCAGCAGGTCTCGGCGCCGAACCCGGTGGACAGCAGCAGGTTCCGCTTCCCGGCGTAGAGCGGGGCGAGGATCCCGTAGTACAGGCCGTAGGCCCAGCCGGGGTCGGCCACGTTCCAAAACGTGTCATCGGCCGTGACGTCCAGGCCGTAGCGGAAGTACGTGTCGAAGGCTTCCAGCGCGCGCACCGGAACGGCAACCCCCTTGGGGGTTCCGGTGGTGCCGGAGGTGAAGATCTCCACCAGCGGGTCATCCAGCGACCGGGTTGCCGGTGCGAAGCCGGCCGGCTGCGTCTCAAGCAGGGCCGCCAGCTCCCCGGTGTCCAGCACCGGGTGGGGCAGGGATGCGAGCTTGGGGGCCTGGGCGGTGTCGGCGACGATGAGCTTGGCATCGGCCCCGGCAACCCGGACCTCGATGGCGGGCGTGGCGAATGCGGTGAACAGCGGCACGTGCACCGCACCCAGCCGCCACAGCCCCAGCAGCGTGTAGAGCAGCTCGGCGCTCTTGCCCATCAGCGTGGCCACGCGGTCCCCGGGCTTGATGCCGCGGGAGGCAAAGAGCGCCGCGGCCTGCTCGGAGCGCAGCTTCAGCGTCGCATAGTCAAGGTCCACCGAGCCCAGGTCCGCATCGATGACGGTGAAGGCGACCGCGTCGCCGGGGTGCCTGTCGCACAGGAGCACCGCCGGTTGCACGTCCCGCGGCAGGGTGGAGATGACCGGGATATTGAATGAATGCATGCCTGTTGCCTGCCTTGGGTCGTGAGGCGGGGATTGCTTCCCCGCCGCCAAAGCTACCAGCGCGGGGAGGCAAAACCACTCTTTGTGAACCTATTTGCGGCGCCCCGCCACCAGGGAAGCGAGCACCACCGCCGCGGTGACGGCGTTGACCGCCGGCCACGCACCGATCTTCCTGGCCAGCGGGTGCGAGGCGCCGAATGCGGCCAGGTAGAGCCCGGTCAGCGCCGCGGCCCTGGGGGCCCCGACGTTGGCCTTCCAGGCCAGGAAGGCGCCGGTTCCCGCGACGGCGAGCACGGCTCCGCCGGCGGGGCGGTTCTTGGTGGTGCGGGCGGTGGCGAAGCCGCCGATGAGTCCGGTTCCGGCAAGTATGGAGGGAAGCAGTGACATGGTTTGGTGTTCTCCTTATTCCTTGTCCTTCAAGCTTAGAGGCCGATGCCGCCGGTGCACGGTGCACCGGGCTCCGGGGTCTGGGGGCCCTGGCGGTACTTCTTGACGAACGCGGCGATGCGCGGGTCGTCGGCGGAATCCACGCTGAGCTGCTCGCCCCAGGCGGTGAGCTTGATCTTGGCGCCCTGGTCCGGATACGGGCTCAGGAGCATGTAGGTCTTTTCGCCCACGTCCTGCTTCAGCGTGGCCAGTTCGGCGTCGGACACCCCGTCGTAGCTGATCCACACCGCACCGTGTTCCAGGGAGTGCACGGCGTTGTTTTCCGGCACCGGCTTTTCATAGATGCCGCAGTTGAGCCAGACGGGGTTGTGGTCCCCGCCGACACCGGGCTTCTGCGCGTAGGCCACCTTGGCATCGACGTGGTTGGCCGAGGCGACCTTGTAGTCCTTCACGCCCTCGATGGGGCTCGCGGCGGCCGCGGCGACCGCGGATTTCTCCTGGGCGGCACCGGTGAGCACCACCGTGGTGGGAACGATGATGGCCAAGGCGGCGGCGGCGACCAGCGCAACGGTGAGGAGCTTGGTGCGTTTTTCCTTGGCCTGGGCCTTGGCAAGGACTTCTTGGGCTTCTTGGCGCTTGTTCATGGAAGGGGGATCCTTTAGCTCAGCTGCGCGAGCAGCTGGGTCAGGGCCGAGATCTCGGCCTGTTGGGTCATGACGATTTTGTTGACGAATGCGGTGACCATCGGGTCGTTTCCGCGTTGCAGGTAGGCCTGTGCCATCTCGACCCCGCCCTTGTGGTGGGCGATCATCAGGGTCAGGAACTGGCGGTCGGCAGTGCTCCCGCGCGCGGCGCTGAGCCTGTCGATGTCTGCCGCACTGGCCATGCCCATTGAGGCCATGGTGTGGGCCTTGCCGGGGGCGGCTGTCCCGTGCGCGGCATGGGTGCCGTTGTCGGTGAGCAGATCGCTCATCCAGGTCATCGATTCGCCGGTCTGGGGCAGGCCCCAGATTTCGAGCCAGGCGTACATCTGCCCGGACTGCTGTTGCTGGGTCAGTGCGATGTCGTAGGCCATGGAGCGCACCGCCTCGTTGGCGGAGTGCTCGCGGATGATCATGGACAGCTGCACGGCCTGGTGGTGGTGCGTCTGCATGTCGCGGGCAAAGCCGGCCTCCGGGGAGGCCTCGGAGGGGAAGGCGCTGCGTGGGTTGGCGGAGCCCAGGATCCAGCCGCCGGTGGCCATGGCTAGCATGAGCACCACCACGGCGATGAGCAGGGCACGGGAAGTCTTGGGTTCGGACATGGGCGGTCCTTGGAGAAACGGAGGCGGTGCACCGCAAGGCGGCGCGCTGGCGGCAGGGGGAAGGAAGCCGCGTTCTACGTGCGTGAAATGGACAGCGCGTGCAAGTCCGGGGCCCGTGCCTGTTGCGCCCGCGGAGTCCCGGACGATGGCGCAAGGGTTGCCGGTGGCGCGCCGAAGGCCCCGGAGGTGTCCGGGCGCGGGGCGATCTGGGCGATGTTCAATTGCGGATCCGCGCTCGGGGCGCAGTGCTGCTTGTCCGGGGCATCCGTTGGGCAATGGGTGGCCCCGGTCGCCGCGGAGGCGCTCGCCGAGATGCCGGCGTGGGCGGCCGAATCGGCCACCGATGCCGGTGCCAGGGTGTGGCACAGCGGAAGCAGGACGCAGAGGGCAAGCAGCAGCCCCAGCAGTCGCTTCACGTGTGCCGCCCTTCGGATCGCGGATCAGATGTTGGTTGAGGAGCCAACGATATAAATGCGAGATGTGCATTTGCTGTGAGCCAGGTGCGGAGACCCGGGCGCGGGCGGCCCGGATGCAAACGGCATGCAGGACCGCGGCATAGGGTTGGGGGATGGAAATCATTGACCGCTGGTGGCAGGCGGTGCTGGCCGGGTTCGGCGGCACCGAACCGTTGGTGCTGGCGACGTGGCCGGTGCTCGGCCTGCTGGCGTTGTGCGTGCTGCTGACCGTGCCGCGGGCCACCTGGCGGATCTTCGGGCTGTATGTGACCTTCGTGCACGAATTGGGCCACGCCTTTGCCGCGCTGGCCACCGGGCGCTTTGTCCATGGACTGAAGATCCGGCTGGATCATTCCGGGGAACTGGTCAGCAGCGGAAAGCCCGGTTTCTCCGCGGTTTTCAGCGGCTTCTGGGGCTACCCCGCACCCGCCGTGGTCGGCCTGGGCCTGGTTGCCTCGACGTACTTCGGCCATGCCTCCGCGGCCCTGTCCATCGGGGCGCTGGTGCTGTTGGGGTCGCTGGTGTTCCTGCGCAACTGGGCCGGCATTGCGGTGGCCTTGTGTTCCGCGCTGGCTGCCCAGCTGCTGGTGCTCTACACCCCGGCCCAGGCCATGGGCTGGGTGGTCCTCGGCCTGGGGCTGATGCTGCTGGTCGGCTCGGTGCGCGATCTGTTCAAGGTGATCGGGGTCCACACCCGCCGGCGCGAGCTGGTTTCTTCCTCCGACGCGTACATCCTGGCCACGCGCAGCTGGCTGCCGGCTTGGTTCTGGCTCCTGGGCTTCACCGTGGTGGTGGGCGGCTCGGTCGTGCTCTCCGGCTGGATGCTCGCGGGGATGCTGGCCTGAGACAACCCAGGCCCATCCATCCGGCGCGTCGCTCCGGTAGGTTTGGAAACACACGGGAAAGGTGCCGGGCGAAGCCAGGGAGGTGAAACCGGATGGGAGTCCACCGCTGGACGCGCTCCGGGGAAGACCTCGCCCTGCACCTCATGCAACCGCGACGCCTGCATTCGGTCGTCATCACCCTCAGCGCACGGGCGGAAGCGGCCGGGTTCGATGCCCAGGCGATCTACGAGGAAGTCAAGGACTGGGCCGAGGTCATCGTGGTTCCCACGGGCCGGCTGACCTACGAGCTGCGCGACCACCTGCCCTACGGGTGGGAGGTGTTCGGCACCGCTGCCCGCGTCTATCCCACCGGGCCCGGCAGCCAAGGGATCGCGCCCGGGAGGCCGCACGTGGTGCGCGCCGGGGACTCGATCGAGCGGATCAGCAACGAGCTGATCGACGAGGTGCTCTTCCTGCCCGACCCCCGCACACTGGTGGTTTCCGCGTCCCCGACCCCCGGACCCGGGCGGCACGCCGCGGACCCGGTGCGCACCGTGGGCTCCCCGGGGCCGGTGTCGACGGGCACCGGAAGCCACTCGGTGCTGGTGGCCGGTGCGGTCGCCGGATTCCGGAACCACGGCTTCACCGCAGTCATTGCCCTGGACAACGGCGCAAGCGCGCAGATCCACAGCGAGGACATCTATCCGCACGCCCCGTTGACCTGGATGCTGGAAACCGGAAGCCGTCTCACCGGTGCCCGCGAACCGGGCAGCGGGCGCCTGCTGATCCGCGAATCCCTGCTGCACCCGCGCCTGCTGCAGCATTACTCCTGGAACCAGGTCGTCCCGTGCCTGGTGCTCGAGGCCGGGAAAGAGGCAGCGGTGCTGGTCCCGGTGCCGGGGGAGAACATCACGGTGCACCGCGCAGATGTCTCCTCCAACGAACTGGACGACGTCGACTCGCTGCTGGCACCGGGGCAGGTCGTTGCGGCGCGGCTGGTCAACGCCGCCGGGGTGCGCAAGCTCGTGCTGGTCGATGTCGATGACAACGAACCGGTGGCCGTTGCCCCGGCCCTGGTGCGCGGCGGCACCCCCTGGCTGGTGGTCGACCGGGACCACGTCCCGGAACCCGGGGAACCGCCGGCCGCAGAATCCGCGACCGGAATGCCGGTGGTTCAGACGCCGGAAAAGCAGCGCGAGGCCCTGCGCCAGGCGTTGCTTCAGATCGATGCGCTCAAGTCCGAGCTGAAGGCGTTGCGCCAACGGCAGGCCGGCAACGCGGAATCCGAGTTGGCCTCCGTGCTGCAACAGCTGGGCCGGTACCGTACCGAGGCGCTCAAGCTGAGGACCCTGCTGCGCAACAAGTCCGAAGCGTTGAACCAGAACCACCGGGTGGCCCGGCGGAAGGCCCGCAGCACCGTGGAGCCGGCGCCGAGCGACGCCCGGGACCTGTTCACCACCGCGGAGGCGGCATTGCGCCACGAGCTGTACCTGGAGTGGGCCCAACGCGTCCCGGCGAACGAGAAGGCCGTCTATCCCTGGGACCCGGGCTTCGTCATCGGCCCGAAGTTCGCCGCCTCGTTCTACGCTCACGGTGCCGCGCTGCGCGGCAAGACCCTCAAGGCCCTGACCCAGCTGCTGACCGGGAGGGCGGACCGAATGGCCGCGCGCGAGGTGCACCCCAAGCGGACCGGACCCGGAGGGGACGACCCGCAGGAGATCCGGGAGACGGACGGGGCGACCTGTTGGCGGATGAGCGTGGAGATCGGGGTGGCCGCGGCCCGCCGCGTGCATTACTGGAAGCTGCCCGACGGGCGCATCGAACTCCACGAGCTCGTCTCCCACGACACCTTCGGCATCTGATACCGGGGCCCGGAAGCCTTGCTACGTTCCGGCGGGCGGAATCCTGCCGGCCGGGGCCCCATGGAGGAAATGCCAGGTGAGCACGTCCTGGATCGCAGGTTCCTCGACCCCGTAGGTGCTCGCTATTTGTTCCAGCGTCCACCCGGCGGTGCGCAACTCCATGAGGGTTGGATAGGCCGGCATGCCGATACCCATTTTCGCTCCCCCTGACTTGATGATGGATCGATGCCACCAGCAAACCACACGGCTAGGACAATTTGGTTCCGCCGGAGCCCCGCCGCCGCAGGGGCCCGACCGAAGAGACGAATTTCGCCTAGTGTGGGTGGAAAGGGGCAACGAACACGACACCTAGGGATGGGCACGGCCATGGCAATCTTTGAGTACACCACGCATCTGCCCCACCCGCGCCAGTTGGTATTCGACTGGTTTGCCCGCCCCGGGGCCCTGCCCCGGCTGGCCGCACCCTTTACCGGAACCATCAGGCAGGAACCCGACAAGGGCCTGGCCGTGGGCTCGCGCGCCGTCATGGACATTGCGGCCCCCGGAACCATGGGCACCTCGTTGGCCGCGGCCGTCGAGACCGGCGCCCGGACCCTCGGGCTTCCCGGGTGGGTGCGCGCACAAGTCCCGTGGCACGCCAAGCACATCGCCCTGAACCCCGGGCACGACTTCACCGACATCATGGAATCGGGCCCGCTGGCCCGCTGGGAACACCGGCACCTCTTTGCCGACGACGGCCCCCCGGCAACGCCCGGCACGGTGATGCGCGACGTGGTGGAGTACGAGCTGCCGGTGCTCAACCGGCTGCCGTGGCAGCAGGCGCAGCGGCTCACCGAGAGGGCCTTCAAGCACGAGCTGATCCAGGTCTTCCGCTACCGCGAACGGATGCTCCGGGCCGACTTGGCCTTCCACGCCGGCCACCGGGCCCGGCCCCTGGTGGTTGCCGTGGCCGGGGCCTCCGGAATGATCGGCACCCAGCTCTGCGCCCTGCTCGGCGGGGGAGGACACCGCGTGATCCGGTTGGTCCGGGACCGGGCCGCGGCCGACGGGAAGGAGCGGATCTTCTGGGACCCCGAGAACGCGGTGCTGGACCCGGAGGATTTGCGCGGGGTCGACGCGGTGGTGAACCTGGCCGGGCACACCATTGGAGGCCGGTTTACGCAGGGAACCAAGGAGTCGATCCGCTCCTCGCGCGTGCTGGGCACCGGTCTGCTTGCCCGCTCCCTGGCGTCGCTGGCCGGGGACGGGAAGCCGCGCAGCTTCATCGTTGCCTCCGCCATCGGCATCTACGGGGCGAACCCGCACGGCACGTCCCCGGCCGTGCCGCTGGCCGAGAACGCGAAACCCGGCACCGACTTCCTCGCAGGGGTCTGCACGGCCTGGGAGGAATCCTGCGCGCCGGCCGCCGCGGCGGGCGTCCGGGTGGTCAATGTGCGCACCGGGCTGGTGCAGTCCCCGGCCGGAGGCGTCCTGGCGCAAATGCTGCCGCTCTACGCCCTGGGCCTGGGCGGGCCCTTGGCCGCGGACGCCTGGCAGTCCTGGATCGGGCTCGATGACGTGGTGGGCATCTACGCGCACGCGCTGCTGACCGATTCACTGTCCGGGCCGGTCAATGCCGTGGCACCGAACCCGGTGCAGGGGGGCGAATACGCCAGGGTCCTGGGCAAGGTGGTGCGCCGCCCGGCACGGGTCCCGGTCCCGGCCTTCGGGCCCCGGCTGCTGCTGGGCCGCGAGGGCGCTGCCGAGCTGGCATTTGCCAACCAGCTGGTGGACAGCGGAAAAATCGAGGCCAGCGGCTACGAATTCCGGCAGCCGGACCTGGAATCGGCGTTGCGCCACGTGCTGGGCCGGTCCTGAGCCAAGGGCTCTGCTAACGCCCCGCGCCGTGCCGCCGCCCGGCCAGGTACGCGCCCACGGCACCGAGGGTCCCGGCCAACAGTCCCCAGGGGATGCGCGGCCCGGGGAGATCCACGTCGGGGTGGGCCTCACCGCCTGCCCGCATCCGCAGCGTCCGGGCGTCCTGGTGGTCATCGAGCATCGACAGGCGCGCCTTGGCGATCCCGGTGTCGTCGCGGGCAGGCAACGCCAACTCGTCTTCCACGGCCAGGCCCTGGCGCAGTTCCCGGGCGCGCTCGAGTTCGGCGTCCAGTTCCGAGCCCAGCAGCAGGGAGATGTTCGCCAGCCAGATCCACAGCAGCAGGATGATCACCCCGGCCAGCGCCCCGTAGCCGCTCTGGTACGTCCCGAACGCCACATAGAAGAAGAACCCCGCGGTGGCCAGCGCCAGCACAAAAAGCGCACCCAGGGACCCGGCGCTGATCCAGCGGAACTTCGGTTGGCGGATGTTCGGGGTGAAGTGGTAGAGCAGGGCGACCATGAACACGGCGATCAGCACCAGCACGGGCCACTTGGCGATGTTCCAGGCCAGCAGCGTCGCCTCGCCCAGGCCCAGCACATCCCCGATGGCCCGGGCCACCGGCCCGGAGAGCACCAGCAGGGCCAGGGCGAGCACCGCCAGGACCACGATCACGAGGGTCAACAGGTACATCTGCGGCCGCAGCTTCCACAGCGGGCGCCCCTCCGTGGTGGCGTAGGTGCGGTTCAGCGCCCTCCCGAAGGCACCCACGTACGCGGAGGCCGACCACAGGGCACCGAGCAGGCCAACGAGCAAGGCCCATCCCGCTCCGGTCTGCTCGCCGAGTTGCTTCAGCAGCGCCTCGGCATTCGTTTGCATCTCGGGGGTGCTGACCGTGCCGATGGCCTGGACCATCCAGTCCCGGGCCTCGGCCCCGCCGCTGATCAGGGAGAGCAGCGAGAGCATCGCCAGCAGCCCGGGCACCAGGGACAGGACCGCGTAGTAGGTCAGTGCGGCGGCCAGGTCGGTGGCCCCGTCGCGGGAAAACTCGCGCACGGTGCGCTTCACGGCATAGAGCCATGAATCCCGGCGCAACGTCAGATCGTGGTGTTGTGGTTTCTCCACTGGGGAAATCACCGGCTTTCGGAGGGCTTGGCTTGGGCTTTTTCCCACCCTACGGCCTTGGACGCCTCAGCGCAGGGAACGCGTGGCGCGAAATCCGTCGGCGGCCAGCAGGACCAGGGCCAGGATGATCGGTGCGTAGGTGAAGGCATCGCGGGCGACGAGCTGTTCGCCCATGGCCACCGCGGCCACCAGCAGCAGCACCGGTTCGACGTAGCTCAGCAGCCCGAACACCGACAGGGACAGCAGCGAGGCGGCGCCCAGGTAGAGGAACATGGCCACTGCCCCCAGCACTCCGATGGAGAACACCGGCAGCAGTTCGGCCCCGGTCCCGCGCGCCCCGGTGAGGATGAACCAGAGCGCCAGCGGGGTCAGCAGCAGGATCTCCAGGGTGAAGGCGGCATTGGATTCGAAGCGTGCCCGTCGCCTGGCGGCGAAGTAGATGGGGTAGCCCAGGCAGATCAGCAACGTGGGCCAGGCCAGCCCTCCGGCGAAGACCAATTGGTGTGCCACCCCGAGAGCCGCCAGCGCCACCGCGATCTTCTGTCCCTGGGAGATCCGCTCGGCGAAGGCCGCCCGCCCCACCACGACCATGACCAGCGGCAGCAGGAAATAGCCCAGCGAGGTTGCCAGGGCATACCCGTTCATGGGTGCGTACATGAACAGCCAGAGCTGGACGCCGACCAGGGCACTGGCGATGACCCCGAAGAACAGCAGCGAGGGCCGGGCCCTGATGCGTCCGAGCAGGGCCAGCATCTGGGCCCGGCGGGAGGGAACCAAGGCGTAGACCGGGGCGATGATCCCCAGGGTCAGCACGATCCGCCAGCCGTAGACCTCCGTGTGCCCGATGTCCTTGAGGGACCCGGAGACCAGGAAGATCGCGGCGAACAACGCCGAGGCAACAAGGGAGGCAAGAACGCCACGATTCAATATGACGCTCCAACACAAGACGGGAATCGACCAAGGCTTTCAGTCTAGCTTCGTTCCGCGGGGGAGGAATCCCGGCGTTAGGCCGCAGGTGCGCGGATTGGCCCCTTGGGGCAACACCGCCGCCTTGCGCCTCACCGGGCTTCCGGGGTTTCGGGAGGCGACTGGATTGCCCGTCGTTCCCGCGAGCCTGTGTCCTCGCGGACGCCAGCCTTCTTCCCTCCGCTTGGGGAAGCTGGCTGACTTGTATTGTGGGGCACCTTGATGCCTGCGGCGCCGCGCTCCGAAGCACCTTCGGCTGCGGCGCATCGCTTTCACGGCGGCGCGGGCATGGGCGGGGAGAGTGACCGTGCGGGCCGCCTGGCCACCGGAGCAAGCGGAGTCCCTGGCCGGACCTTGGCGGCCGCAAACCTTCGGGTTAAACCTGGGCGCCGCGTCCACCGGTGTCCGGCGGCAGGTCACGGTTGGAGGTGCGGCCGGTCCCCGGTGCGATTTCGAGCATGAGGAACACGAAGACCAATTCGAGCGTGCCGAGGCCGAAGTAGATGGTTTGCAGGAACGAATACTCGAGGATGATCGCCAGTTCCACAAACACCCAAATGATCATCCCGAATCCCGCAATGGCGGCCCATCGCATGGATGCGCGGCGGTGGGCCATCAGCGAGCCGGCCGCAACAACCTGGGTGCCGCCGACGACCACTCCCAAGATGATCCCGGGAACCAGGAAAGAGCCAAAGGGACTGCCCTGAAGGTATTCCAGGGGAACACCCGCGCCCTTGAAGACGATGGCCATTACAGCACCGGCAAAGGCGGACACCGAGCCAAAGAGCAGGAGCACCAGGAGCGCGGTCCGTGTGGCGCCGCCGTTCATTCGCTGCCTCCCGGTGCGTCCGGAGGTGTCGTGCGCAAGCGCGCGCCCCATTCCTGCGCCCGTTGTTCTTCACCCGCGAGCAGATGCGTAGCCTTGTCAACAAGGAAGCTCTCGGGCGGGGCCGCCAGCTCGAATCCCGATTTCCGCAACAACCTCGATATGCCCTTGGACGCCCGGCCGGTCAGCAGGGGCGCCGCGTCGAAGCGTGTGTCGAAGGCTGCTGCCATGCCTCCCGCACGGGAAAAGGAAGCAAGCCATTCGCGGATTCCTTCCCCTGCCGCGTCCGGCTCCAGCAGCAAACCACCCGCGAGGTCGGATGCTGCAGTCCGGGCTGCGTTGCGGGTCGATTCCCGGCTCATGGCATGCACATGGGTGGGGCCACCCACGACGAGCAGATCGAGGTCCCCGGGGTCGATTGCTTCGGTGTTGGACACCGGTAGAACGGGCACGTTTCCTGCCGGGTCGATGCCGCGCGCAATGGCTTCGGCGACATGCCGTGTGTTGCCGTACATGGACTCGTAAACAACGATTGCACGCATCTTTCGCTCCTGATCGGTGTGTAAGGGATAAAGGGACTATCTTTGGTTCCCGAGCCGTGGACCTGAGGCCACGGCGGTTCGCAGGAGAACAATGATCTCCACGACCACACCGAGGACACATCCGGCGATGGCCACCACAATCAGCACCCGTGTCACCAGACCCCAGTCGATGCCGAGGCTGTCGAATTCGAATGGAAAGAGCCTCCACAACCGGGTTAGCACGGCCAACGCGAAGACGCTCGTGACGATGTCTCCCATGGCCTTGACCCAGGCGATGTCCAGGACCAGATTGATGAAGTTCACCACTGCGCCGGCGATCAGTGCGGCCACCAACAAGCCGATGACCTGCTGGGTTTCCTCGGTGAGGAAACCCAATGCATGCCAGCCCGGCGAACCGGTGACAAGGAACACCAACACGACGTTCACCAGTACGGCGACAAGGTAGCCGCCCCTCCGGGCTCCACCGCGATTTCGATCCTTCGGCCCCCAGCTTGCCCGATTCCCCATGTCCTTGGCCATATGCACCATGGTGCTCGTGAACCGCGGCCAACCATAGGGCCGAAGGTCATATCAGGGCCCACTCATCGCGGGTACCAGCGGCGCAATCCCGGGTTGGCCTGACCCCGGTTGCCCCGGTAATGGTCCTCAGGACGCCGGGTTCTCCGTCCCGGGCGGGTGGGGCCGGGCAAGTGCCGGTTCGTCAGGTCCCTGGTCGAGCCGGAACGGCGGGTACTCGTCGCGGAACAGCGCGGCGTATGTCACCACACGGAAGATCCAGCGGTTGATGCCGACCACGAGGTTGAAGAGTCCCACGGGATATCGTGCCGTGAACAGCAACGCAAAGCCGGCAATGACGACCAACGCGACCACGAGTGAAATGCCGTTGCGTTCGGTGTCGGTGTCCCAGCCATAATTCCAGCCGTGCCTCCATCCGGAATTCCCAGTAGCGACCGGTGCGCTGATTGCACCAAGAATCAGATAGTGCGGAATCGCCAACAGCCACCACTTGACGAGGACCAGCCCTCGGTTGAGCCGCTCAGGATAATCGATGTCGAAGTCGGCAGGGTAGTCGGTCCTGGCCAAGGTGAAGGGCGGGTATCGGTCTGTGCCGAGGGCCGAATACGAATAGAAACCCACGCGCCAGGTCCAGCGCAGCACCCCGACGTTGAAGCCAAACAGCGCATGTGGGTACCTGCCGGTGAAGAGAATCGCGAAGCCCGCAATCAATGTCGTGACGGCGAAGGCGAGCCAGAGGAACGCCAGCACCACGTAATGCGGGATGGCGAGTAGCCACTTCACCAGCCACAACCCCCGTGAGGGGTTCCCGTCAAGCCGACCGTAAAGGTGCGCGGGGAAGACCCCGCCCGTCGCGTGCACCTGGCCCCCTTGCGCGGCCGCCGGGGAAGGTATTGCGGGGAAGGACTCAGCACGCGCCGTGTTGCGGATGGCTGGGTTGCGGCGTCCCAAGACGACAGCGCCGATGATTAGCATCGGCACACCAATGGCCAGCAGCACCGCGCCCACGATGATCAGGGTTGAGGCGATCGGAGCGAGCAGATCGCTGCGCACTCCGACAGCAAGGTCTGTCGTGACGCCGGGCGTACCATCTGCATTCATCACCACAACGCCCCATTGCCCCGGAGAAAGGTTCCACTGGATCTCCTGCAAGCCCGGGCCCGTGGCCGACGCCGCCCAGAATTGCTGTTTCGCCGGTGGCGCAGGAGTCCGGGTGCCGGCGGAATCCAGGTACTCGACGGCGAAGGGGTGGTAGCTGACGCTGCCTATTTCGGCATGCTTGACTCCCGCGAGGTAGCGGTCGATGTCGGCCATGGGAGCAATTCCGATGAAGATATTGGAATCGGTCGATTTGGCACCCAATCGAAGGGTTGCAAGGTCGAAGGGCAAGTTCCGCGCTGCCGGATCAGTTCCGGACACCTCCCCGGGTGGGGAAGTCAATGCGTATCCCGGGGTGCTGAAGGTCTCCGTCGGCACCGAGAAGTACCCTTCGCTGTCACGGAACTGGTTGGCGCTGGCGGCGAAGATGCCCCCGGTCAGCACCGCGCCGCCCACAAGGGTAAAGAGGATTCCGAATGCAAGGAGCAGCGCACCCTGCGTTCCGTTGCCCCGGGGCGACGGCTGTCTGGACGCAGGCCCCGGGTTCCCTGCGGGTGGGTTTCCTGGTTCCTGTGTCATGGGACCCAGCGTGCCGGGTGGCAGCCTTGGGCAGAAGGGACCAAGGTCCCAAAGGGCAAGGTGGGATTCTCCAGGCGGTTGCGGCCTTGGATTGGGAATATGTCCGGATGCCGGCGACGTAACGGAAATGCTTCAAGACGAGGTGAACTCTAGCGCCCGTCCCGCGCCGCCGCACAGGACTTGGGCCGTTGGGGGCAGCTACGGCGTGGATCCGTCGAACCGCAGCAAGATCGCGGCACGGCTGGGTGCATCGTCCTTCGGGTGTGCCGTCGGTCGTGACCGGTGCAACCACTAACCCAGACCACAAGCGGCCTGTTGCCTCCCTCTCCGCAGGGCCGCGATTTCGTGGACTTCTGCATTCCCGTGACCGGAACCTCGGTGCCTGTGCCGGAAATAGGCCATTGCCTCTGGTCGCCCGGTGTGGGGAAGGAATCGGCCTTGGGAACCGGGCGGCAAAGTGTGGGGTGTTTCCCTGGCCTCAAGCCATATAGGAGACGGGTGTGCTGACCGCCGGCCCGACCTTTGCAAGACGATTCCGAAGGAACAGAATGTAGGGGATCATCACGACCGCGATGATCCCCACCGTGATTGAATCCCCGAGCACGGAGTGTGCGGTGATCGTGCCGCTGATGTTGAACAAGACGTGGAATGCAACGCCGGGCATGATGCTTCCGGTGAGCGCCACGCAGTATGCCAGGGCGATGCCGATGAGCACTGCCGCGACCACCTGCAGGGCCTGGTCGGTGAGCGAGTACCCGCGCAGGAGGTTGACGATGTGCCCGAGGCCGAAGGTGACTCCCGAAATAATGATCGCGCGATTGAGGCTGCCGCGCATCCTGAGCGCCTGGAGCAGAAAGCCACGGAACAGGAGCTCCTCGATGAATCCGACGGCCGCCATCAGGAGAATCGCGTAGACAATGATTTGCAGGTCAAGATCGGCTGCCAATCCCTTGGCGTACTCCAGAAAAGCGATCGCCAAGAGCGGGAGGTAGAAAAGCACGGCTGGCAGCGTGCCGCTCTGCACGGATCGCACTCCGTAGAACGCGAGCCGACCGCCAACCCGCAGATAGACGACCAGCACGATCGACAGGGCGATGAGCACGAAGCTGGTAAACCCGGGGAAGCCGAGTTCCTCCCCGAGTAAGTCGCCGATGTTGACGGCTACGATGTAGATCGCAATCCAGATCAGTGCATGCCCGATGGGCTTGGTGTCCTGCAGCTTGCGCATGAGAATCCTCCGAGGGATGACCGCGGGTGCGGGTGTTGGCCAGACTACGTCAGATTAAGTGATTTGAGGGTTCTCGCAGCTCTGGTTGGCGGTGAAGGGTTGAATGCCCGATGGTGGAACCGTCAACGATCAAACCGTTGACCTGGATGGAAGCGTTGCTCCAGCCCCGATGACGGCGCTCGCCGAACCTGCTCTTCCACCATGCCGCCGGCCCGTGACTTAGGGCACTGGCCGATGATCGGGTTTGCGGTCATCCTGAGAGGGAAGGACAGTTTCGGACACGCAGCGATTGCCACTGCGTTCGGCACTGGCCCGCGAAATCCGGAATCAGCTTCTGAAGGCGAGAGTATTCATCTTGGGCAGGGGAATTTACGTTTGTGCTTCGGCTCCGGGATCAGGCAAGAACCTGGTGTCACTGGGCCTGGTTGATGCCCTGCACCGTCATGCCGACACGATCGGCTTTTTCAGGCCGATTGTTGGCGGCACGGATCCGAAGCTGGACCCGATGCTCCTGACGCTGCGAGAACTATACAACCTCGATCCATCGGTGTGCCGGGGCGGCATGACTCTCGGCAAGGCCAGGGGGTTGCTGGCGGCGGGGCGCAGCGAGGAAATCGAAGCCGAAACCATCGCCCACTACAGCGAAATGGCCAAGCAATGCGATGTCCTGGTGGTCGAGGGGTCCGACCTCCGCGGCCGCGATGCGGCGGTGGAGTTCGGCCTCAACGCGCGTCTGGCCAACAGCCTGGGGCTGCCGGTCCTGGCTGTTGTCGGTGCCGAGGGCCTGGGCCCGGAAGAGACCGCGGACGCCGTCGACGTGGCGCGCAAGGAGCTTGCGGCGGCGCACTGTTCGCTCCTGGCCGTGCTGGTCAATCGGGCCGAAGCCGACGGGGCAGCCCGGACGAAGGCGGCAATCCGGCCCGGAAGAAGCGGCTGGCCCGTGTATGTGATCCCCGAGATCCCGGAGATAGCCCGGCCGACGATGGGCGACGTTGCCGCCGCCTTGGAGTTGCGGCACGTGGCAGGCAGCACCGAGCTGGACCGCGATGTCCACTCGGTGAAGGTGGCCGCCATGACGGTGGGAACCTTCCTGCAGGTCCTGGGCGCGGGCGATCTGGTGATCGTGCCAGGGGACCGGGTCGATGTGATGGTTGCCAGCTTGGCCTCGGCGTTCTCCCTCGAGTTCCCCGTCCCCAGCGGGATGATCCTGAGCGACGGGCTTGCTCCGGGACCCGAGGTGCTCAAGTTCCTGGCCCGGGCGCCGTTCCCCGTCCTTGCCAGCGAGCAGGACACGTATTCCGCTGCCCACCTGGTGGCGGCGGTCAGAAGCGAAATCCATGCCGGCCAAAAACGCAAGGTGGCCGCCGCACTCGGCGCATGGGCGCGCAACGTCGACGAGACCGAGATGCTTGCACGCCTGGCCCTTCCGCGCCCCGCCACCACCACGCCGCTGCGCTTCTTGCATGAACTCGTCGAACGCGCCAGAAGCCCGCGACGACGGATTGTCCTACCGGAGGGGCAAGAACTCCGGGTGCTTCGGGCCGCCGAGATCCTGCACCGCAGGGACGTCTGCGATCTGACGATCCTGGGCAACGAGGCCGACATCCGGGTGCTGGCCGCCAGCGCCGGCATTGGCCTGGACGGACTGGCCCTGGTTGATCCGGCGACCTCGGAACTGGGGGAACGGTTCGCCCGTGAATACCAGCGTTTGCGTGCACACCGTGGGATGGTGCTGTCCCGTGCCCGGGAGATCATGTTGGAGGGGGCCTACTTCGGCACCATGATGGTTCAGCTGGGTTTCGCGGACGGCATGGTCTCCGGTGCAGCGCACACCACCGCCGACACCATTCGTCCGGCCCTGGAATTCGTCAAGGCGCGGGAGGGTGCCGGGACGGTGTCATCGGTGTTCTTCATGCTTTTTCCCGACCGCGTCCTGGTATACGGGGATTGCGCCGTGAATCCCGAACCGGATGCCCGGCAGCTGGCCGACATCGCCTTGGCCTCAGCCGATACCGCAGCCGCATTCGGCGTGGAACCCCGGGTCGCGATGCTCTCCTATGCCACGGGGGCTTCAAGCACGGGAAGCTCCGTGGACAAGGTGCGCCGGGCCACCGAACTGGTCAGGGCCGCCCGTCCGGATCTGGCCGTCGAGGGGCCAATCCAGTACGACGCCGCCGTGGATGCCTCCATTGCGGCGCTCAAGCTGCCTGCGTCGGCAGTGGCCGGACAGGCCACCGTATTCGTGTTCCCCGACCTGAACACCGGCAACAACACCTACAAGGCCGTCGAGCAGTCCTCCGGCGCCGTTGCGGTGGGTCCGATCCTGCAGGGCTTGCGCCGGCCCATCAACGACCTGTCCCGGGGCTCAACGGTCGAGGACATCGTCAACACCGTTGCCATCACGGCGGTACAGGCCCAGTCCACGCCCAAGGAGGGCGACGTGCACGGCAGTGGAGCGGGTCCCCGCGGGAACCAACACCGGCAGCCACCTCCCCGGTGAACGTTTGGATCCTGTTCCAAGGTGGTGCCGCGTTCGATGTCCTCGGTGCGTTCTCGAGCCACCTCGTGTGGGGGAGGGGCAGAGGCCCCACCCGGGAGTTGCCTGACCTTTCGGGCATCGGGTTGCTGTCGCGGGCCTCAACCGGATCTCCGCATTGCCGTGGTCAATTGTCTTCTTCTTCCGGCGCATGGGCGACCATGACTGGGCACTTGGCGTGCGCAATGCACGAGGAACTGACCGACCCGATCAGCATGCCGCTGAGGCGTCCGTGGCCCCGCCGTCCGACAACGAGCAGGTCGGCATTCTCGCTGGCCTTGATGAGCAGGGACCGGGGGTCGCCCCGCAGCAGGCTGACCTTGAGATTGACGGGTGCATCGGATCCGAAGGCATTCTTGACAGCGTCGTTGAGTACCTTCTCGGCGCCCTCCTTGAACCCCTCGATTCCAGCCACCATGTAGCCGTCGTACATGCGCGGGTAATCCCAGCAACCGATCGCCTCGACCTGGGCGTTCAAGGCCCCGGCCAAGTCGTTGGCCCGCCGCAGTGCTTCGAGGGATGCTTCCGAGCCGTCGACGCCCACAATGATCCTGTTTATGCTGGAACTTCGCCCCATGAGAGTCTCCAATGCTAACGAGATGTGCATTCCAAGCTACTCCCCACGCCGCTGGAACACCATGGATGCATTCGACGGATCTGGGCACCGGCAAGGGAAGAGGCCAGTGAAGGGACAACACGAGACGCCACCGGTCCCGAGGATTCCCGCCGTGGCTCCCGGCATGTCAACGGGATTCGTGGCGGGCACCCTTGCGACGGCGGTCCCGGACCGGGTTTCCGGCGACCCGGTCGAATCCTCGCGGCAAGCGGGATGGAATCGGTTCGAGGTTCCCGGCCGATTCCGGCCGCGGGTTGGTGCACGGCAGCACCCTCATCGCGGGACTGTTGGATGGCCGCTCAGGCCTGCAATACCAGGGCAAGCTTCGGACACAGCTTGACCGCATCCCTGGCGGCCTGTGCCTCGTCGGGCCCGATAGTCGCGTTCGTACCATCACCGTTCCTGGGGTGCCTGACCACGGGGTATCCCCAGTCATCGCGCCCCAGCACCGCGGGCAACAGCTCGGTGCAAAGCCCCCGACCGTCACACCTTGTCCAGTCGATGTGGAGTTTCTTGTTCATGCTGCCCTTCCGCCCATCCGTGTGCAGTTCCCGGTTAGATGTGCCCCGACATCCTCGGAGAATATTTCCAAGGCACTTTGGATCAATTGCAGGGTCCCGTCCGGGTGGTGGCAGGCCCCCCTGCGGGCGACGAGAGTGCCCAGCCGTTCCAGCTCGCCGACAAGTTTCGGATTGCGGTCACCGCCGGCAATCGCAGCCAGGACCTTGGCCATCGCCGGCAGGCCGAACACGCACGGACCGCATTGCCTGGCGGATTGCCCGGCCAGGTACTCGACGATCCAGGCAGTTGCCTCCAATCCGCACTGCCCGGTGGAAAGCACATGCAGCACACCGGCGCCGGGACGGACGGTTTGGCCTGCCGGGCCCGACGGCGTCAACCGGTAGTCCAGCGGCTTCACCCAGCGCCCGTGGTAGCCGCCAACCAACACCGCCTGCACACCCGAGAGGTCAATGCCGGCATGGGCCAGGACAAACCCGAGGCCCTCATCGCCTGCGACTTCCAGGACCTGGTCGGCACCCCGGCCGGATACGGAAACCAGCCGCGTGCCGGGGTCCCGGTCCGATCCCGCAGAACGAAACCATTGGGCACCGTAGCGGGCGATGAGCGCCACATGTGAAAGGGTCTCCACGTTCAACACGAGTGTCGGCCGACCCTTGAGCCCCGAGTCGCTGAGCCGGCGGCGGTTGTCCAGCGGCAGTGCGTTGCCGCCGCCGATAGCGTTGACCACCGCGCTGGCCTGGCCGGAGATGAAGGTTTCAGGTGCCTCGATCACCTGGATGCGGCGGGCGTCGCGGCGCTCGGCGATGGCTGCTTCCACGGCGGGCATGGCCACGGCCGTGGTGTAGACGTAGAGCGACGAGGCGGACACGGACCGGGCAGCCACCAGAAGCCCGTCCAGCACCAGATGCGGCGCATGGAGCAGGAGCGTCTTGTCCTTGAAGCTCAGCGGTTCCCCCTCGGCGCCGTTGGCGATGACCACGGGCCTGCTCCGCAGCAACGCCCCGTCACGGCCCTGCCCCGTTGCGGAGACCTTGCGCCACGAGGCGAAGGCAGCCCCGCCCCTACCGGTCAGGCCGGATTGTTCCAGTACGCCGATGAAGGTCGCGTCGATGCAGTGCTCCGGAAGCGGGCCGTAGGCCCGCTCGTGGTCGGCCAACGTTGCGTTGGACCCGGCGGCGAAAAGCCGGTTGTTCCCCGAGGGGCCGAGGTGCTGGGACGTCACGGGCATCTGCGAGGTCATGTGCGTCATGACAGGCTCCTTTGTCGGATTTTGGCATTTTCCAGGAAGTTCGAGGACAGGCGCCAGGCCAATGCGCCGCCCACCGCGACGACGGAGCCCGCGGCAAGGGCCAGGAACCACCTTTCGGTTCCGTTGGTGCCGTTGCCGATGGAGTGCGCCAGGGCGATCGGCCACATCGCGTAGGCGAACCAGTGGACGGCGCGAAACGTCCGCTGGCCCAGCCGGTGGCGCAGCAGCCCGGTGAGCACCACGGCCACCAGCAGGTCGAAGGCCACCGTCCCGAGTCCCTGCCAGAACGGCTTGAAGGATCCGAGGAAGGGAACGAACACGTCGACCAGGTTGAGCTTCGCATACGAGTCCAGCATCAGCGATCCAATGTGCATCAGCAGAAACAGCGTGGCCAGCAGGGAGATGTTGCGGTGGATCAATGCCACGGAGAACCTCGGGACGGCCGGCAACGGCCTGCCCGAGCGGTTCACGATGCCCAGCAGCACGGTAACGGTGAGCATCGCCAGGGAGACGATCCCGCTGACCCGGCCCAGGGCCCAGAGCGCGCTATCCATGTGAATCCACTCCGGTCAACACGTCGTCTTCCCTGGGCCAGCCGCCGGTGGTGACGATCCTGCCCTGCCGGTCGACAAGGCGCCCGGCGATTCCCCCGCGCTCAAACCATGCCACGGCGGCAAAGCCGCGCACGATGCCCGCGGTGCTGTATGCGTTGGCCAGCAGGCAGGTCGATGCGGCCACGGTGACGGAGCGCCAGACGGGTTCCGCCGGAAGCCCGAACCTGGGGTCCAGGATGTGGTGCATGTCGTGGCCCTCGTGCTTCCAGCGGCGCTTCTGGGTGCTCGAGGTCGCCATGGCCTGCCCGGCACCCAGGGTGACTTGTTGCCACGGGTCCGTGGGCAGGTCCTGCACCAGAACCTGCCACCCGCCCTCCGGTTCGGGCCCGGCCGTGGCGATGTCCCCGCCGAGGGAGACCAGGATCCCGCAGCCCATCTCGTCGAAGACCAGGGATGCGGCGCGGTCGGCGGCGACGGCCTTGGCCGTGGCGCCAAGGTCGAGCCGCAGGTTCCGGGGAACAGTCAGTTTCTGTCCCTCTAGGTCCACCTGCCGCCAGCCCGGCGTCCGACGTCGTGGCCGGGACAGGGTGGTCACGGAGCCGGCGGAACCGAGCCGCACCCGGGAAATGTCACGGTCGTAACCCAGCGATTCCATGTCCTTGCCAAGCGTGGGATCCACGTCGCCGCCGGTCCAACGGGCGGCATCCAGGGCGCTTCGAACCAATGCGGCCAGCAGGGGGCTGGCGTCCGCTCCGGAGTCAAGTTCCGGTTGCAGGCGCATCAACTCCGAATCCGGCCGGAAGCGGCTGCAGGCGTCGTCGATTTGCGCGATTACCCCGCGCACCAGGCGCTCGGCGTCGGAAGCCATGCCGGGATCTTCGACGGCGATGGAGGCCTCAAGCCCCCAGACCGGCCAGGAAGCGGTGCCGCCCATGTCAGGATCCCGAGGACTTGCCGCTGGTGGAACCGCCGTTGCCCGGGCTGACGGGGCTCGCGGCCGACTTGGTCTGTTGGCGAACGATGGTCTTTTTGACGTGGGCGGTCGCCGGCGGCTCATCGTTCTTGGCGACGTCTGGAGTTTGCCACGCGTCGTCGTCCTGGCTTGAACCACGCACTTGCGGCGTCCCGGAATGCTGGCTGAGGCTCGAAACCGGGGTGGCGGCGGCACTCGTCGGAGCCTTCTGCAAGGCCACAAACCCGAGCCCCGCCGCCGCAATGCCACCTGCTGCAACGACTGCGGTGATGCGTGCTGCCGTCTGTTTTCCGCTGATTCGAGTGGCCATGGCCTGCTCCTGTCCCTTAGCTGTTGGTGAAGTCCTTTCCACCATCATCTACACGGATTCTTTGCGGTTTCTTAGACGGGATGGGAATTTCCCGTTAGGTCCTGGCCAAGGGCAGGACCGCGACAACTGTCGCGCCCCGGCCGCGCTCTGCCGACTCGATCAGGATCTTGCCGTGGTGGTGGGCTGCGATCTCGGCTGCCAAGGCCAGTCCGAGTCCGTAGTGGCGAGTGGCATCCGAATCGGAGGATCCGGGGCGTGCCGAAGAGAACCGCTCAAAGGCGCGTTTCTCGGTTCCCGGGGCGAAACCGGGTCCGTCGTCGGAAACGACAACGCGGGCTTCATTTCCCCGGATTTCGACAGCGACACCGACAACCGTCCTGGCATGGTCCAACGCGTTTGAAATCAGCGAGGTCAGCACACGCTGGAGTGCCACGGGCGAACCCTTCACGGTTACGGAACCGTCGGAACCCTCCAAGTGAATCCCGATATTGCGTTGCGATGCCTGCGGTGCCGCCAACTCCACGGCGTCAGCCGCAATCTTGACAAGGTCAACTGCCGTTTGCGCGGTGTTCTCCCGGGGATCGGTCGAAATAAGCAAGTCGTCCAGGATGGCGGTGAGCAGTTTGGAGTCCTCGACAAGTCGGGACACCTCGGCGGAGACAGCATCACGGGACAAATCCGATTCAGGGCCTGAAAGTTTCCTGCGCAGCAGTTGGGCCCGGGTGCTCAGCAAGGTCAGTGGCGTCCGAAGCTCATGGCTGGCATCAGCCACAAAGCGCCTCTGCAGGGCCAGGCTTTCGGACAGGGGGAGCATGGCACGCCTGGCCATCCACGCCGATGCGGCGACGGCCAGCACCGTCGCCGCGGCAATGGCAAGCACCATTGCCCACGCCAAGCGGTCCAGCGACTCCCGGCCCTCGTGGGTGTCCACGGCCACCTGGACCACCCGGTCTCCGCGGAAGGTCGTAAGAACCTCGTACGTCCGCCCGCCGGCGGAAAAGCCCTCACGTTCTTCCACCCCGGTATCTGCCACCCGGTTCATCACAGCGGTGTCGGGGAGACCCCGCGGCATGACATGTGAGCTGACAACCCCCTGGTGCTCCAGGAACGAAACGAATACTCCCAAGGGGGCATCGCGGGGTGAATCGATCCGGCTCGCATCCTCCAGGGCCCTGGTCGTGGATTCGATTGTGCTCGCCGCAACGATCGAATACAGCAGGGCCCCCATGACGACCAACAAGACCACCGTCAGGGCTGTGAATTGCACGGACAAGCGGATGGCTGCGCGACGAAGTTCGGCCACATCGCGCGTATTCATGCCAGGGGGCCCAACACATAGCCCAGCCCGCGTACCGTCCGAATGCAGGTACGGCCCAGTTTCTTGCGCAGATAGTGCACATAGGTGTCGACCACGCCGCCCTCGTCCGCATCGGAGAAGATCGATTCCAAGAGCCCTGTCCTGGTGAAGACCTGATGGGGCCGGCGGGCCAGGTGCTCCAGGAAATCGCACTCCCTTTCGGAGAGAACCACGCGTCCGGTGCCGTCGACCGTCGCGGTCCTGCTGCCGACGTCAAGGACCCCGCCGGGTATTCGAAGCATGGCTGAGGTGTCTGCGTGGCGTCTGATGAGGGAGCGAATGCGGGCCAGCAACTCGTCGAGGTCGAACGGCTTGCCCATGTAGTCTTCGGCTCCCCGGTCCAAGCCCTCGACCCTGTCCGCGGGGTTGCCCAGCGCGGAGAGAACCAGCGCAGGAGTGGAGATCCCCTTCCGGCGCAATCGCTCCAACACGTCAAGCCCCTCGAGCCCCGGAAGGCCTCGATCCATGACCATTACATCGAAGTCCCGGGTGAGTCCCTGGTGGAGGGCGCGTTGTCCGTCAGCTGCCACCACGACGTCGTAGCCTTCCCACTCAAGGAGTTCCTTTAGCATGGAGGCAAGTGCGGAGTCATCTTCCACCACCAGTACGCTGTGTTCTTCGGCCATGATCTGAAGTATATGGTCCGTGGCCGCCCTGGCTACCGTACCGCGTTCCTTCGCGGCCGCTCGATGTGGCCAAACATGTCAGGCTGCCATTCCTGCCCCATGCACAAGCAGTGCCATGCCCAGGAAGCGCAATGCCGCCGCCGGGCCTGACGGTGTCCGTCCGTCCCTCGCCTTCGCGCAGACCATGCGCGACCTTCGGCAGGTGGATTCCTTCGTGTGCAGGGAGCGTACCGCCCCGCTGCACCATCTCGGCAGTCCCCGTTTGGACATTGCAGTGTTCGCGATGCGGGGCACTGCACCGCGCCGGAGTTCCAGGCACTCCGCCCGAGGCGGTGCCTAGAACTGCGGCAGAATCGCCGACCCATCGACATGGCGTGTCGCGAAAGGAGGTGTTGCTGCGTCTTGGCTGTTCCGGCGGTGGTGGCTGCGCGGGCCCCCGCGTGGTTAGCTGATGGCATGACCGATACGACCAGTACCCACCCCAACGAGCCACACGACGCGAATTTCGCTGAGCGCCTGAATTGGCTTCGCGCCGGGGTGCTCGGAGCCAACGACGGAATAGTTTCCGTGGCTGCGACGGTTGTCGGCGTCGCAGGAGTCACCAACGATCCAGCCCCGATCCTGGTGGCGGGCATGGCCGCTGTCGTCGGCGGTGCGATTTCCATGGCCCTGGGCGAATACGTTTCCGTAAGCAGCCAGCGCGATAGCCAACACGCATTGATCCAGAAGGAACGTCGGGAACTGGCCGAAGACCCCGAAGCCGAGCTGGCTGAACTGGCGGGAATATACGAAGCCAAGGGCCTGAGCCGGGGCACGGCCGCACTGGTAGCCGAGGAACTGACAGAACATGATGCCCTGGCCGCCCATCTCTCGGCGGAGCTGAACATAGACGAAACCGAAGTCGTCAATCCGTGGCATGCGGCATATGCCTCGGCGGCCGCCTTTGTGGTGGGTGCCGTGCTTCCGATGCTCGCCATCTTGTTGCCTCCTGCGGGGTTGCGCGTGCCGGTGACGTTTGTTGCCGTCTTGGTCGCCCTGGGCCTGGCGGGAATGCTCAGCGCCTACATCGGAGGAAGCTCCAAGCGTGTTGCGGCCGTTCGCCTGGTCGTGGGTGGGGCGCTCGCCCTTGCGGCCACATATCTCGTCGGTACCTTTCTCGGAGCCAGTGGAATCGTCTAGAGGACCCACCGGCATCCCCATGCGCCTGCTCCGGGACGAGGCGTGCGGGCTGCCTTCGGAGGCACTTCTTCACAAGCCACCCATGCAAGGTGGTGCTTCCGTGAAACCTCACGGCTTCCAGCCCTCCAGAGCAGCCGTGTCTGAGATTGCGGAGGAATATCCGAGGGCCCGGGTTCCCCCATCTCGATGTGTGGGTGTTTCGGCGGCAGTGGCGACCAAGCGCCGCCGGCGCCCTGAAATCCATCCCGGATTGCCAGATGCCTGTTCGTTCCCCGGAAGCTCCTCTCGGGCGCGGCTCCTTGCAATGCCACTACGAGGGCACCACCTTGCCGTGGTACCCTCGCCAGTCGCGGCGTTCGTAAGGCAGTGGCCTCGGTCTGAAGAACGCGACAGCCAGCAACGCCCCGGAGACAACAAGCACCAAGTCCATAACCAGAAGGCCCAACACCTCAAAGCGATACTCCAGCTGTTCTTGGTAGAGGAATCCAAGAAACACCAGTAGGCCCAAGGCCAAGACCCCGCCAAGGAAAAGGACCCTGCCGGCGGCCGGCGCCGCCTTCAGCGCGGTGTTGGCCAAAGGTACGCCAAGGAACATCGCGGCCAGGGCCAATGTCGCATATCCGAGGTTCTCGAGACCGATGAATATCCCGTGCGGGTTGTACTGGGACAACAACGACAGATCGGAAGTTTCGCCGGCGAGCAGGCTGGGTTGCACCACCGATAGCTGCAAGCCGTAATCGATCACCAGCGCCCCCGCCGCGACCACCGCCAGGCATGTTCCGGCAAGAGTCCATCCTTTCCACCGACCCGACGCCGAGGAGTGGACGGATGCGGCCAACACGACAAATGCGATGGCGCCCAAAATGGCGGGGTACATCCACAGATAATCACGCGGGACGTATTCGGCGACGTCTGTATAAGGATATGAAATGCACCCTGACCTGCAATACGGACCCGAACGGGGCGGGGTCGTGACTGCCACCGCGAGGGCCACCGCCGAGGAGGCAGCCGTCATCACCGCTGCCCAGAATCCCAGGCGGGTGCCCATCTGCCGCGCGTAATCAACGTCCGTTTCTTCGGCCGAAGCCCCCGGTCGTTCCCTGCGCGGGACAGTATTGACGGGTTCGACATGTTTCGAGTGCTCCATCATGAAGGTTCCTTTGAAAGGCCCGCAGATTCGCGGGGAAGAGGCGGCGGAAACTGGATCGAGTTACGCCGTGCGTGTGGGAATGCGGGCCACGAGCCGCCTTCGGCGGCTGGTGCATCAAGTGGCGGGCGTGGCGGCGTTCCCACCGATGCGCAGTACCGCCGCCCCGTTGACCCGGTCCGCGGCCAAGTCCTCCAAGGCCACGTCGGCGGCCGAGAACGGATACATGGCGGTGGTCGGCTGCAATGGTATTTGGGCGGCCAGGGACAGGAACTCCTGGCCGTCCGCCCTGGTGTTGGCCGTGACGCTGCGCAGCTGGCGTTCCTGGAAAAGTTCGGATTGGTAATCCAGCGGCGGGATGTCGGAAAGATGGATGCCGGCCACCGCGAGGGTCCCCCCGCGGTCCAGCGCACGCAGGGCCACCGGGACCAGGTCCCCGGCCGGGGCAAACAGGATGGCTGAATCCAGTGGCTCCGGAGGGATATCGGACGGTCCCCCGACAAAGTCCGCGCCGAGGCTTCG
Source organism: Paeniglutamicibacter psychrophenolicus (assembly GCF_030812255.1). Taxonomy (GTDB): domain Bacteria; phylum Actinomycetota; class Actinomycetes; order Actinomycetales; family Micrococcaceae; genus Paeniglutamicibacter; species Paeniglutamicibacter psychrophenolicus_A. Next base: position 276,710 of record NZ_JAUSSH010000001.1, read on the forward strand.
CGCGAGTGAGCGGGCGGCCTCCGACCGCGTCATGACGTATACGGATGCACCGGCATGGCGTGCCATCTGGGCGGTCAAGTGTGCGGAACCGCCAAACCCGTAGATCCCCAAGCGGCCCCCGGGTGGAAGCTCCGCACGCTTGAGCGCGCGGTACCCGATGATTCCGGAACACAGGAGCGGAGCTGCCTGCTCGTCGGTGAAGATCTCCGGGATCCGGTAGGCAAATGCCTCCGAAACGGTGACAAGCTCTGCATAGCCCCCATCCCTGTCCCAACCGGTGAATGTCGGGGAAAGACAGAGGTTCTCCCTCCCGCTTTTGCAGAACCGGCAGGAGCCGCAGGTCTTCCCCAGCCATGGAATGCCGACCCGGTCGCCAGGGCTGAACAACGTGCACCCGGGCCCCAATTCCCGGACCAAGCCCACCACTTCGTGCCCGGGCACCACCTGCCGATGCCGCGGGGCCAGATCCCCCTCGGCAAGGTGCAGGTCGGTGCGGCAGACGCCGCACACGCTGACCTCCAACAGCAATTCTCCCGGACCGGGTATCGGCTCTGGTCGTTCGCCCATGACCATCGGGCGCGAGGCCGCAACTCCAGGCTCATCGACCCACCAAGCAAGCACGAGTTCTTCCTTTCCGCCCCCGGGATACCACCGAGCTTGGCGGTCCGGCGTCCCCGGGGCTAGGGCACAAGGTCCTACGCGGGGCCCGGGAAACCGGTGAGAGCCCGATCGCCACGCCCGGCAGGCGGTCCAGTGCCTTAATCCCCTAGCCGACACCCGCGTCCGCGGAGTTGACTGTGAAGAGGAATGTGGATTCGGGAGCCAACAAGGAAGAAATAATGGACGCGATGAACGAGAACGTGCTGTGGCTGGGGGATGTGGGTCGGGCGGATGTGTCCGTCGTGGGCGGAAAGAACGCCTCGTTGGGGGAGTTGATCGGCTCGCTTCTCACCGAGGGTGTGGGAGTTCCGGACGGCTTTGCGCTGACGGCGTCCGCCTACCGAAAGTACGTTGCAGCCAACGGCCTGGAACCGAGGATCGCCGGGATCCTGGCCAAGCGGGAATCCGGAAACCTCACCTGGCGCCAGGCGGGGTCCGCGATCCGGGAGTTGGTGCTTGCCGGTGAATTCCCCGCTGAAATCACGGACCGGATCCGTCGTTTCTACCGGGACCTTGCCGCGCGTACCGACGAAACCGACCCGGCCGTGGCGGTCCGCAGCAGTGCAACGGCCGAGGACCTCCCGGAAGCAAGCTTCGCAGGACAGCAGGAAAGCTTTCTCAACATCAGGGGCGAACCGGCTCTGCTTGACGCCTGCCGACGGGCCTATGCCTCCCTGTTCACCGACCGGGCGATCAGCTATCGGGACATCATGGGCTTTGGGCAGCTGGACGTTGCCTTGTCCGTCGGAGTCCAGCTCATGGTCAGGTCGGATATGGGTTCTTCCGGCGTCATGTTCTCGCTGGACACCGAAACGGGGTTTCCCCGGGCCGCGGTCATCAGCGCCAATTGGGGGCTGGGTGAAACGGTGGTGCAGGGCACCGTGAACCCCGACAGGTACTGCGTTTTCAAGCCGTTGCTTGCCGAGCTCGAATGTTCGCCGATCATCGAAAAGACCCGTGGCTCCAAGCTGCGCAAGCTGGTTTATGCCCCCGGTGGCGGCAGCGGAACGCTGATGGCGGACACCACGGAAGCAGAAAGGGGCTCCTTCGTCTTGGACGACGCGGACATCGTTCAACTGGGTCGGTGGGCCGTGCGGATCGAGAGTCACTATGGGGGGCCCATGGACATGGAGTGGGCCAAGGACGGGATCACTGGGGAACTGTTCATTGTCCAGGCCCGGCCGGAGACGGTGCAGGCGCGCAAGAGCGGCACTCTCATGCGGGTGCACCGGTTGACCGAGCAGGGAACCCTGCTGGCGACGGGGGCCGCGGTGGGCGAAGCCATTGCCTCGGGACGGGCTTGCATCATCAAGGACGCGGCGGACATCGGGGACTTCATCGACGGGGCGGTGCTGGTCACTGAGCAAACCGACCCGGACTGGGTGCCCGTGATGAAGCGGGCCAGCGCCATCGTGACGGACAAGGGAGGGGCCACCAGCCACGCAGCCATTGTGGGACGGGAGCTGGGAATCGTGGCTGTGGTGGGAACCTCCAACGGCACGCGCGTGATCACGGAGGGGGAGGCTGTGACCGTTTCCTGCGCGGAGGGGGACAAGGGCAACGTCTACGAAGGCCTGCTTGCAAGCACTGCGGAAGATACCGATCTGGGCGAATTGCCAACCACACGCACCGCGCTCATGGTGAACATGGCAAACCCGTCGACGGCCTTTAAATGGTGGCGCCTGCCCGCCCGGGGAGTGGGGCTGGCACGGATGGAATTCGTCATCAACGACATGGTCCGTGTCCACCCGATGGCGGTGGCCTTCCCCGAGCGGGTGGCCGACGCCGCGGCTCGGGGCGAGATCGAGGACATGGCCAAGGGCTATGCCGACCCGGCCGACTACTTCGTGCAGACGCTCGCGCGCGGATTGGCCAAGCTCGCCGCACCGTTCCACCCGGCACCGGCCATCGTGCGCTTCAGCGACTTCAAGACCAACGAATACGCCAACCTGGTCGGTGGCGCTTCGTTCGAGACAGAGGAAGCCAACCCCATGCTTGGTTTCCGCGGGGCATCCCGCTACTACGACGAACGCTATCGCGCGGGCTTTGAGCTTGAGTGCAAGGCCATCGTCCGGTTGCGGGGGCATTGCGGATTCTCGAACGTCATCGTCATGGTCCCTTTTTGCCGGACCCTGGACGAGGCCGATCGGGTGCTGGCCGTCATGGGTGAGAACGGGCTGGTCCGGGGCACGGACGGGCTCAAGGTCTACATGATGTGCGAGGTTCCATCGAATGTCGTTCTTGCCGGGCAATTCGCCTCCAGGTTCGACGGATTCTCGATCGGGTCCAACGACCTGACCCAGCTGGTGCTTGGCGTTGACCGGGATTCGGCGGAACTTTCGACCTTGTTCGACGAACGTGACGCCGCGGTCGAATCGATGATCGGCGAGGCCATCGACAAGGCACACGCCGCCGGAATCCGGATAGGGATTTGCGGCCAGGGTCCGAGCAACCACCCGGACTTTGCGCAGTTCCTGGTGAATGAAGGGATCGACTCCATCTCGCTGAACCCGGACAGCTTCTTGCGCACGGTGCCCGTCATTGCGGCGGCCGAGGCCGCTGGCGGTGTTCGGCCAGAGGTCTCGCCCTGAGGCCTACTTGCGAAGCGGGGTCTCGAACACCGCACCGGGATGGAGGGTCTTGCGGATCCCCTCCACGTGGACGTGGATGGGCCGCGCCGAGCCTGGATGCAGGCGCAGGACCGCGCGGTCATGGTCCAGCTCGATGTCGATGGGCTGTCCGCGGTAACTGATCTGGAACGCGATGCGTGGCAACTCCGCGGGCAGCCTGGGGTGAATCCGCAGTTCGTCTTGGCGTGTTTCCACGCCCCCGTAGCAGCGGATCGCCATGTCCACGGTTCCGGCCATCGCACCCAGATGCACCCCCTCGCGTGTCGTGCCTCCCTGGGCGTCGGACAGGTCGCATTCCAGCGCCTGGCTGAAGAGCGACCACGACTTCTCCCTGTCGCTGCGGGCCAGGACCCAACTGTGTGCCAGCCTGCTGAGCGTTGATCCGTGGCTGGTGCGTGCCAGGAAGTAGCCCACGGTGCGACGGACCAACTCGGGAGGCAGCGCGTAGCCGAGATGTTCGAACAGCGAGCGTAGCTCCTCGGCCGAAAACAGGTAGAACAGCATCAGGACATCCGCCTGCTTGGAGATCTGGTAGCGGTTGGTGGTGTCCGCCTCGGCTTGCAGAATCAGGTCCAGACGCCCGATGTTGCCGTACTTGGCCCGATAGGTGTCCCAGTCGAATTCGGAGAGATCCTCATAACCGTCGAACTGGCTGATGATGCCGTCGGCATGGAAATGCAGGCGCAAGCGTTGGCCCACGTGGCACCAGTGCCGCATTTCTTCCTGGCCGGGTAGCCAGGGTGCCGCCGCATCTTGGAGGTCCAGCGATTTGACGATCTTCAGTGCGTCCGCGGTCCGGGCAAGAACCCACGAAGCCAGGACGTTTGTGTAGGTGTTGTTCCTGATGCCCAACTCCACGCTGTCCGGGTAGGCGTCATGGAATTCGTCGGGGCCCATGACACCGGCTATGTCGAACCGGTCCGAGCTCTGGTCGTAGCTTGCGCGCGAGACAAAGTACCGGGAGACCTCCGCCAGGATCTCCGCCCCGTACCTGGCCAGGAAACCGTCGTCGGCCGTCACCTGGTAATACTGCCAGACGCTGTATGCGACGGCGAGCCCCACATGGACCTGAAGGTGGGAATGGTCGGGCATCCACCTGCCGTCGAGGATATTGAACAGCTGGTTGGGGGTCTCCTCCCTGCCGCTGCTGCCGCTCTGCCACGGAAACATGGCACCCCCGTAGCCTGCTGCCGTGGCCGCTGCCCGAGCCTGGTCCAGCCTCCGGTAGCGGTACATCAGCAATTGGCGGGTGAGCTCCGGACGCCGAAGGGTGAGCATGGGATAGACGAACATTTCATCCCAGAAGATATGGCCCCGGTATCCCTCGCCATGCAATCCGCGGGCGGGAATCCCGGCATCGATTTCGGCATTGACCGGCACGGACTGGAGAACATGGAAGGTGTTCAGGTTCATGGCAAGGGCCGCAGGTGTCTCGGCAGGAAGCTTCACGCCAAAGCGGGACCACAGGGCACCCCAGGCGTGCGTGTGCCTGGCCAACAGGGCTGCAAAATCCGGAGCCCGCTCCAGTCGCGCGGCGGCGTCCAATGACGGCCTGGAGATGGCGCTGTCGCGCGACGTCGATGCCGCCACCGTCTTCTCGATGATGATCGGTTCACCGGCCGTAAGCATGCAGGTTATTTCGATGCCGGACAATCCATCGACGGACACGAACCGCGAGCTGTGGACGACGGGTCCTCCGTTCTGGTCGAAAACCCGGGTGCGTGCGGCCATGGCGATCGCAAGCCCGGATTGATTCGTTTGGACGTCCACGATGACGGTGTCCGGGCCCGCCGGGACTGCTCTGGCCGGCTGCAGATGCGTCTTGGCGAGCATGGAGTCGACGGTTGCGTTGCCGTTGGTGACGGATGTGTTGATGGCCGAAAGGATGCTGATGCTTCCGGACCAGTTCCCCGCCACGATTCTGGTTTCCATGGCGGCGAGCCGAGGGTCGGCTTGTGACTGGAGACGCCGCGACGAAACGGCCGTGGTCCTGCCCTCGCCATCGGCGTAGTTGTCATCCACTTCGAAAAGTCCGCGACGAAGGTCCAACCGCTGGGAGTGCTCCTGCAAGAAGGCAGAACGCGCGCTGTAGGCGGGTGCTCCCGTTCGCGCAACCGTCAGGTACGTCCAGTCGGGGGCATTGACCAGGTGTTCGTCCTCCCTCGGAACGGAATCCACCACGGTCACAAGCCTGTTGTAGATCCCTGCAAAGTAGGTTCCGGGATAGTGGACCCCGTCGTTCGTGGCCCCTGGCTGAGAACCACGTGTGGCCCAGTATCCGTTTCCGAGTGTGAACAAGGACTCCCTTAATCCTTCATGCGCCGGGTCGAATCCGTGGCTGGCCAGGGTCCAGGCATCGGGGCCGGTCAGGAGGCGAGGCTGGGCAATTGCGGTTTCGGGGGCGCCGATGCCAGCCAAGTCGAGGCCGGAAAGCGTAGCGAGCTCGATATCGGCATCGATGGCGCGCGGGGGCTCGCCGTTGCCCGGGACCTCGATGCCGATGACCAAGCCGAACCCTCCTGCCGTTGCTGCCCTGATTCCGGCAGGTGAACTGCCCAAGACCACGATGGCCGCCGGGTGGGTTCGCATCCGGCGAGCGGCCTCCAGGAACATGGCGGGGTCAGGTGCCGCGGGCAACGAGATCCGTGCGCCATCCGCTCCGTCCACCACCACCGTGACCAGTGGTTCGATTCCCGCGACCCGCAACCAGAGGCGGCCGTTCCGGCTTGTGGTGACCGCCGCAGTGTGTACACCGTCCGCATGCAGTTGCCGCAGCAGGGGACGCAGGGGAGAAGCCATGCGCAGGCCGTCCAGGTCGAGGAGCACTGCGTCGAACATTCCTCCCGGACCGGTTCTGCCACGCGCCGTGGGGAGATTCTCGAGTTTCATTGCGTCCTTGTCCCGGGCGTTGTTCGCTGCAGGGCCCGGCGGATCCAGATGCCCTTATTCAAGCCCCGCGCGCGTCGCCTCGTCCAAGGGAACTTTCCACGTCGTGGACGGTTCCAAGGTGAAGCGCCTTCCGGTCACTTTCTCCGGAAGGATCCGCACGAGGTGGTCCTTGCCGATGCCTTGCCACGGAAACAGTCCACGGCCGACGGTCTCCAGAATGGGATCCGGCGAGGTGGAGATTTCCACCCGGCCCCTGATGACCACGCTCCAGGCCCGTCCGGATTCACCGCTGACGGAATCGGCTTCAAGGGCGACGCGCGCGTCGTTCTTGATGTCAGTGAACTTGCTGCCGCCACCGGTCCTGAACAGGAGCGATTCCCCATCGACCTTGTAGTTCACGGGAAAGACGTCGGGAGCGCCGTCCGTGGACACGGCCAGCCGCCCGACTGACGTCTCGGAAAGCAGCTTCCAGCACTGCCCTGCGGTGAGGATTTCTGTCTTTGGAACCAAGGAGTTCTCTCTCATGGGAATGATCGTACGGGGATGCCTGCCGGGGGAACAGGGCACGAAGGCCCGGACATCTGCCGCTCCCGGGATATCGTGTTGGAGGCACCGACCCCGGAGCGCGCCCTCGGCCCGGGGCCGAAGCACCAGAAACCAGCATCTTGGCCGATGCAAGGGAGGATCCCCAATCAAGAACGGTTGGGGATCCACTCAAGGATGTTATGGGCGGGACGGGGATGGCTACTCCCGGGTGATCGCCACCTTTGCAGGGGCGGCAGGTGCTTGCTCTTCAGGAAGCGTTGCCTGGATCTCCAGGATGCCGTCCTTGTAGCTGGCCTTGATGTCGTCCTCGGTGACTCCCCCGGGGAGAGCAATCCTCCTCTGCAACGAACCATAGTGGAACTCGGAACGATAGCTGTTCTCCGTCTTGGATTCGGTCTTCTGCTCGCGCCTGGCGCTGATGTTCAGGACCCCGTCGGCAATGGACACATCGATGTCGCGGTCCGGATCCACGCCAGGGAGTTCGGCACGGACCACCAACGTGTTGTCCTTGATGGTTTCTTCGACGCGGATGGAGGCGTTCTCGGTGCCACCGTCGAACAGCCGCTGAAAGGTGTCCAGGACACCGAAAGGCGACTTCGTGAACAGGTCGAAGGGAGCTGCCCAGCGTGCTGCATCCAGTGGGGACCAGCTCAAGATCTCAGTCATGTCATTTCTCCTGTGGGGGGGGGTGTGGCTCCGCATGCTAAGGCGGGGCGGGGCAGTTCCAGTAGATCCTGCACCGGCTGAGGGGAATAGAGCCGAAAGCCCCTTCCCTCCGTTCGGCGGCGCTGCAATCATGAAGAGGCTTGGGAACAATCCGCCTCGCTTGCCTGACAGCGCGATGTGCCGGCCCCGAGATGGTTCGCGACCTCCAGCGATGGACAAGATGACATGGACTTCTATAGCCCGGACGCAATCTCGAGCGCAACCTCGGAGGGCCTCAACCCCCAAGAGCCCCTTGAGCGGCTGTTGCGCGATCTGCGCGGGCGTCCGGAAGGCCTTTCGGCGAGGGAATCCGAACGGCGCCTGATCGTTTTCGGCCGCAACGAGCTGACCAAGCGGGGCCGGAGCCAGTGGCCGCGCGAGTTGGGCAGACAATTCATTCATCCTTTGGCCCTGTTGTTGTGGGTCGCCGCGGGGCTGGCGTTTGCAGCAGGAAGCGCCGCCTTGTCCGTGGCGATTGTTGCGGTAATCGTTTTGAATGCGCTCTTCGCCTTCTTCCAGGAACGGCATGCGGAGCATGCGGTTGAAGCATTGTCCGCATACCTGCCCGCCCAGGCCAGGGTCAGGCGTGAAGGAAGCGAAGTGTTGGTTGACGCAACCAGTCTCGTTCCAGGAGACGTCATCGTCATCAGGGAAGGCGACCAGGTCTCGGCGGATTGCCGCCTGCTTTCCGGGTCCCTGGAAATGGATGTGTCCACGCTGACCGGCGAATCACTGCCGGTGGTCAGGAGCGCCGACCCGGTGGGAGTGCAGGGCGTGCCCCTGCTCCAGGCACAGGATGTAGTCTTCAGCGGCAGTTCCTGCACCGGGGGCGAAGCAACCGCGGTGGTCTATGCGACGGGAATGCGCACCGAAATGGGGCGAATCGCTGCCCTCACCCAGAGCATGGGGCACGAGCCAAGCCCGTTGGAAAAGCAGGTAGCACACATGGCGCGGCTGATTGCAATTGTTGCCGTGGCGATGGGTCTCGCCTTCATTCCGCTGGGAACGCTTCTGGGTGGACTGTCGTTTGGAGACGCACTCAATTTCTCGATTGGTCTTCTGGTTGCCAATGTTCCGGAAGGACTGCTGCCGACCATCACCTTGGCGCTCGCCGTGGGCGTGCGGTCGCTGGCCCGGCGCGGAGCCCTGGTAAAACGGATCTCCGCCGTGGAGACGCTGGGGTCAACGAGCGTGATTTGTACGGACAAGACGGGCACCTTGACCATGAACCGCATGCAAGTCCTCAAGTTCTGGACCACCGGAGGCGAGCAGGAACTGGCCGCCGGAAACGTTCGGGCCCAACGCGCCCCCGTGCCACGGTTCGCGGCCTCGGCCGCGACGTGTACCAGCGCCCAGCTTGCGGGCCCCGACGGGCACGGGGAAGCGGGCGATCCCACGGAGCTGGCGCTTCTCCACCTGGCGGACGAACTGGGAACAACCGCTGAAAGCCTCGGCGCTGTGCAGCTGAGGCAATTCCATTTCGACCCCGCACTGCGGCGCATGTCCACGATCGACCGAATCGGCCCTGCAACCGAAGTGCATTCGAAGGGCGCCCCCGAAGACATCCTCCCGCTATGCTCGCACCTTGCCGTCGAAGGACACGAGCGTGCCATGACCGACGAAGACCGCGAGCTGATCGGCAGCGTCGTCGACACCTGGGCGGCCGAGGGGCTGCGAATCCTGGCGCTGGCCGACAAGCCGCTGGCGTCGATGGAAGCTTCCGGCATGTCGCGGCAGCAGGCGGAAAAGAACATGACATTCCTGGGGCTTGCCGCCATGCTGGACCCGCCTCGTCCACAGGTCTTCGACGCCGTGGCGAGGTGCCACTCGGCCGGGATCCGGTTGATTGTCATCACCGGGGACAATGGGCTGACGGCGGCCGGGATCGCCCGCAACGTCGGGATCGGAGGCGCCGGGCTCGACACCATCAGCGGCGCCGAGTTGGACGAATTGAGTGAGGCCGAGCTGGACCAGCTGCTGGAAACCGGTGGCGAACTGGTCTTCGCCCGAAGCTCGCCCGAGGCGAAACTTCGAATCACCGACGCGCTCCAGGACCTCGGCCATGTGGTTGCCATGACCGGGGACGGTGTGAATGACGCGCCGGCGCTGCGCCGGGCCGACATCGGTGTTGCCATGGGATGCTCCGGGACCGATGTTGCCCGCGAGGCAGCGACGATGGTGCTCACGGACGATGATTTCGCCTCCATCGTCAGCGCCGTCGAAGCCGGACGCCGGGTGTATGACAACGTGCGCAAGTTCATCGTGTACATTTTCGCCCACGCCACCCCGGAAGTGATCCCATTTCTCATCTATGCCACCTCCGGCGGGAGCATTCCGCTGCCCCTGACCGTTATGCAGATCCTCGCCATCGACCTCTTCACCGAAACGTTGCCGGTCTTGGCGCTCGGGCGAGAAGCTCCCGAACCGGGCCTGATGCAACGCTCGCCCCGGCCGAGGACGGAAAAGGTCATTACCGGGCCCATGCTGGTACGGGCCTGGGCGGTACTGGGGGGAACATCGGCCATCCTGGTCACGGCGGGATTCCTGGTGACGCTCCGCGCCGGTGGATGGACGTTCGGCGCAGACGTTGGTAGCGGCCAAATGCATACCCTCTGGCAGCAGGCCACGACCATGACCTTTCTGGGAATTGTTGCCTGCCAGGTTGGCACGGCCATGGCGGCACGCACTCAGACCGTCTCCCTCTTCAAGATCGGGTTCTCCGGCAACCGCCTGCTGCTGGCAGGAATCTTCTTTGAGTTGGCTTTCAGCGCCGCGGTGGTGGTCATTGCCCCCTTGCGCCTGGTGTTCGGCACGGTGATGCCGGAATGGTGGCAACTTCTGATGTTGCTTCCTTTCCCGCTCCTGGTCTGGGGCAGCGATGAACTATTCAAGTCCGTGCGTCGACGCGTCGACGCAACACACACCTCACGACAAGCCGAGTGATTGCAGGGGCAAGATCCCCGCGGAAGGCCCTGCGCGGGAAGGCCCCTAATCCACGGGGTCCGGCCCTGCAAGTTCGACATCGGTGTGATCCCGATGATCAGGTCAATCCGGTTGGCGGGGGACGGCGCGGCGCATCTTCGCTGCCATTTGGGCCCTTGACCGGAAACACGGCGGGATCTGGTGGCCGGTGGTCTCGCCGAGACGCCCGGATGCCCGAGGACCTTGTGCCCCATGCACCGCCATGGCAGGATGTCCAGCATTGGAACCGGGCAATCGCCGGATCGCATGGCTTCTCCCGCGGTCTGCGGTGCCCCGGCAGTCGCCCTTGTGGCGAAGACCGGCCAAAGACAATCGAGGAATGGTGGTTTCGATGGACGAGACAACGGCAGGTGGAAACTTGCCCATCTTGGTTGGTGTGGATGGTTCGCCCGAATCGGTATTGGCCCTGCGCTGGGCGAAGAAGCTGGCGGGCCGGTTGGGAGTGGGCATCAAGGCCGTATCGGTGTGGCATCTCGACATGTTCTTCGGCCCTTTTTCCATCTCCGCACACGATGGCGAGACAATCATGCGGGAGGTCCTGAAAGATGCCCTGGCGGAAGCCTTCGGCGATGATCCACCCGAAGGTCTCGTTGAGGAATGCCGCACGGGCCGTCCCTCGGAGATCCTGCTGGAGGAGAGCGAATCCGCGCAAATGCTCATAGTCGGTTCACGGGGCCATGGAGGGTTCGCCGGCCTCCTGCTCGGATCGGTCAGCTCGTCGTGTGCGGCGCATGCATCATGTCCGGTGCTTGTGGTTCGCCCGGCGGCGAAGGCCCTTGAATCCCCGGGAGAAGACAACACTGATGCAGCGAAGAGATCGAGCGGCGAACCGGCGGACGGATCCTGAGCCGTCGGTCGGGCCCTTGGAGGAGCAGCAGTCGTCCGGGAGACGGACCCGAGCGAAGCGTTGCCTTGCGCCGGCCAGGGGCTTGCCCCGCTCGAACGCATGCTGGCGGATTCCCTGCGTGCAGCGGATCCTGCACCGGATCTCGGGCAATGCTTCGGACCCCGGATCATGCCCTTGCTCCGTCCGGGAACAACTAACTTGATTCCGGCATGTTCAGCGCGGTGGCCGCTCGAGGGGCTGCCGGTTGGCCGCCGATGGCTCGTTCATTGAACGTCAAGGCCCTGAGCGCGTTGGGACTGGTTGCCCGATCGACCGATTCCCGGCTCAGGGCGCCGACCACGGCGGGGACCTGACCCACCGCGGCAAGCACCATCAACACCAAGCTCAGACCGATGCCGATCCAGATGCTTTGCACCGCGATGCGGACCGTGTCCCTGCCGATGCGGACGGCATCGGCCACCTTGGACAGGTCATCGACCATGATCACCACATCGGCGGACTCGCTGGCGGCAGCGGATCCCCGGGCGCCCATGGCCACGCCCACGTCGGCCACCGCCAGGACGGGCGCGTCGTTGATGCCGTCTCCGACCATCATGACCGGCCGGGGTTCCAAGGACCGAACCACGGTGACCTTCTGCTCCGGACGGCAGCCGGCGAGGACTTCGGGCATGCCCGCCAATGCCGCGATGTGTTTTGCCGTTGCCTGGGCATCGCCCGTCACCATCAGGGTCCGGCGGACGTCCAGGCCGGACAGCCTGGCCAGCATCGGCACGACGTTTCCCCGCAGCGGGTCGCTCATGATCGGTGCCCCGGCATAGACGTTGTCGCACCCGACTTACACGGCAAGCTCGCCGCTTGCCAGCGGTTCTTCGCCAATGGCGCCGGCGCTCGTCTCGACAAGTTCCCGCTTTCCCACGAGTACCCGGTGCCCGCGAACGCTGGCGGCAACGCCGTCGGTGGCGTGTTCGACCGCGTCGTCGGGGGCGGATATCTCCAGGGCGTGGTTTCGGGCTGATTCGACCACCGAGGCCGCGAGGACGTGGGAGGAGTGGAGCTCCGCCGCTGCCGCCAACGCAAGCAGCTCCGACTCGCCCGCGCGCGTGCCCGCTCCGCCCGCCAACCTGACCTCCACGAGCGTGGGCCGGCCATGCGTCAACGTCCCGGTCTTGTCAAAGACGGCCGTCCGGATCCTTGCCAGCTGTTCGTGGGTTCCCCCGTGCTTGACGATGATCCCGTTCCTGGCCGCCCTGCTCATGCCGCCGAGTGATGCCACGGGGGCCGCGATAGGCAACGGGCAAGGGGTGGCAACGACCATCACCTCGGCAAAGCGCAGCGCCTCGCCGCTGGACAACCAGGCGGCACCCCCCCAATCGCCAGGGCAAGCAGCGTAAAGGGAATGGCATGGCGGTCTGCGAGGCGCACGACGGGGGCACGGCTTTCGGCAGAGTCCCGGACCAAGGCGATGATCCGGCTGTACTGGGAATCGGCCGCAGCAGCGATCGCCCTCATTCGCACGGCTGCGGCACCATTGACCGAACCGCTCAGGACCTCATCGCCCTTGGCCGCTTCGACCGGGAGGCTTTCACCGGCGATCGCAGACTCGTCGGAGGACCCTCCCGCGGAGAGCAGCCTCCCGTCGACCGGCACCACTTCTGCCGGGCGGATGAGCAGCACGTCCCCGGGCCTGGCCTCCGTGACGGACACGTCTTCGAGGAGCCCCCTTCTTCCCCGTGGGCGGTTTGTGGTACGCGGCTCAACAGCGCACCCGGTTCCGCCTTTGCCCTGCCTGAGGCATGGGTTTCCGGCTCCGACCCGCTGTAAAGCATCAACACGACGATCAAGGCCGCGAGGTATTCACCCACGGCGATGGTGCTGGCGATGGCCGTGACGGCAAGAAAGTCCACGCCCCAGCGGCCGTGGGACATCTCGCGGATCATTTCCGCACCCCGTTGTACGGCGGCGGCCGCGGCAAAGACGCCGGCCAGCAATTGCGCGTTGCCTCCGTGGCCGAACAGCAGGAGCAGGAGCACGAGGCACCCCCACCAGAAGGGTGGCCGTGATCATGAGGTGTTGGCGAATGGACCGCATCGGACCGTTCCGTGTTTGCCGGTTATGACCGGTTGAATCCGTCCTGATCCGGGTCATTGACGACGACCACCGGACAATGGGCATAGGCGGTGCATGCGGAAGCCACGGATCCGATCGGCAAGCCGTTGAATCCTCCGCGGCCGCGCCGGCCCACTACGAGCATTCGCGCATTGGCGATCTCCTCGATCAGGACCGCTGCCGGATGCCCGTACCTGATTCTGACGGTCAGTCCGGGTGGTCGGTTCGGGCCAAACGCGCGCTTGATGGTGTCATTCACCAGATGCGATGCTTCCCTTTCGACCAGATCCGGGTCTGGGAACCGGCCACCGGGAAACTGCGAGGCAAAGAGGAAATCCTGGCGGCTCCAGCAACTAATGACCTGCAGGTTCAGTTTCAAGGCCGCCGCAACCGCTGCTGCGGTCTGCAAGACCAACCTGGAGCATCCGGAGCCGTCGATTCCTACGACGATGCGGTCCGGCCTTTCCGACGGTGCTTTCATGTCTTCCTAAGGAAGGAGCTTCAGGGACGTATCCCAATTGAAGTTGTCCTGGTCGGGGCTGACCTGCAGGCCCATGACCAGCAACATCATGGCCTCCAGCTCGCGGGCCCGGCGCAACGGCCCGACGTCAATCGGGCGCAGCCCCGAGGCCGCCACGACGGCGCTGACCTCGACCTTGGCCTGCTCGGAGTCGCCCGCGATGAAGACATCCAGCAGCAACCCGGCCACGGACCCCGCCTCCAGGGGCTTGGCCAGGCAGGTGTTGAACGCCTTGACAACATGGGCTTCCGGGCTGGCATGCACGGCGATCTCTTCGGCCGCGGACGTTCCGCTCGGGACCAGCAGCTTGTCAAAGGTTGCCAGGTCCACGGGATTGCTGATGTCTACGACGACTTTTCCGGCCAGGGCGTCGCCATAGACGAGCATGGCGTCCTTTCCTTCGTTGTAGGGCACTGCGAGGAACACGATACCTCCGTCGATGGGCGCGCCCTCGGCGCCGCCCCGGGCGCCGGCGCCGAGGAACTCCACCAGATCCCTGGTCTTTTCGCCGTTGCGGCCAAGGATTTGCACGGAGCGCCTGGCTTGGAGCATTCGGACGGCGATGGACCGGGCCATGTGCCCGTTGCCGATGATGGTGACCTGTTCCATGATTCTGCCTTTCAGGATTGTGAGTTGACGCGATTGATGATGACTTTCAGCGCCTTGGTCTCGGCAGCCCGGGAGAAGGTGTCGTAGGCGCCAATGATCTGATCGAACGTGAACGTGTGGGTGGCGAACTTTGCGGCCGGGATCTTGTGCTGCGCCACGAGCTTCAGCAGCATCGGGGTGGTATTGGTGTTGACCAGTCCCATGGTGATGCTGATGTTCTGGATCCACAGCTCCTGCAAGGCCAGTTCAACGCTGGTGCCGTGGACCCCGACATTGGCAATTCGGCCGCCCGGACGGACAAGCCCCGCCGCCATGGTGAAGGTTTCCGGCAGCCCAACGGCCTCGACGGACACATCCACCCCTGCGCCATCGGTGAGGGCCATGACCTGCTTGCGCCAATCCACAGCGGTGGAGTCAACGGTATCCGTCGCCCCGAATTCCCGGGCCTGCTCGAGTCTGTTGGCATCCCGGTCGATGGCCACGACGGTCCCGGCTCCGCAGAGCCCGGCGGTGGCGATGGCGGCAAGCCCAACCGGTCCGGCGCCGACGACTGCGACCACATCCCCGGGCTTGACCCCGCCGGCGAGGATCCCGATTTCGAAGCCCGTGGGCAAGATGTCCGAGAGCATGACTCCCTCGACATTGCTGACGCTTTCGGGCAGCTTGTACAGCGAGTTGTCTGCGTAGGGCACCCGGACGAATTCGGCTTGGGTGCCATCGATGAGGTGGCCAAAAACCCAGCCGATGCCGGATTGTCCCTCCTGGCCGAGGCAATGGGAGTACAGCCCGATACGGCAATTGGGGCAGTGTCCGCACGACTTGATGCAGGAGATCAGGACCCGGTCGCCCGCGGTCAGGTCGTGAACGCCCGGCCCCGTCTCCATCACGGTTCCAACGCCTTCGTGACCCAAGATCCGTCCGGGCAGGGCAGCCGGAACGTCACCCTTGAGAATGTGGAGGTCGGTTCCGCAGATCGTTGTGGTATCCACCCTGACGATTGCGTCGCCGGCATGGAGGATTTGCGGGTCTGGAGCATCCGACCAGGACTTGTCACCCGGACCATGGTAGATCAATGCCTTCATGATGGATCCTTGGGAGCTAGGGATAGGCGGCAGGGAAGACCGCCCTGGTACCGGTGAAATTGACGCTACGTGGGGCCGGTCACGCGGGCAAGGGTCTTAGGGCCCGTACCGTTTCCAAATACGCGCAAGCTGGATCGGGATCGGCGAATGCCATCGACCGTTTGGTTCAGGGATCCGATGCAGGTTGTTCGCAAAAGGAATTCCAAGTTCGATCCAGGCATGGTGTAGCCGTGCCCAGCGAAGTGAGGTCGCTGGTGTGGGAAATGGCCCCCAGGGGGTTGGAAAGCGATTGTGGCTGCCTTCAACCAACGTTCCTGTTGTTCGCGCACCGTCCCCTGACCCGAGGCAGCCCGGGACGCTCCGTGCTGTCACGCAAGAATCCGATTCGAATCCATGCAGGGTTGGGCATGATCGGCCAGTGGGTCTTCGCTGCTTCACAGCGTGGGGAGCCAAGGGCGCCGCCGGGGTCGGTGGATGACCTTGTGGCAACTCGCGCAGGCATGGTGGCTACGCCCCTTGGGGCGTATCGTGGGCCAAGGGGTCGGCAAACGGATCATGTCACGGTTTCAGTAGCCAACATTCGATGGAGGCGACCAATGGAAGAATCGGTTTCGCGTGCCCAGCATCCGGACGCGAGACTCCAGGGACTGCTCTCGGCAGTGCTGTCCATTGCGGAAGAACTGAGCCTCGAAGCAGTGCTTCGGCGGGTGGTTCAGTCCGCTTGCCAGCTGTTGGACGCCCAGTACGGCGCGCTTGGAGTCCTTGGAGACGGTAAGGAATTGAGCCACTTCATTACCGAAGGCATCGACGCGGAACTGGGGCGCCTCATCGGGCCGTTGCCCACCGGTCATGGCGTTCTCGGGCTCTTGATCCGTGATCCACGGCCAATCAGGCTCCCCGATCTGCATGAGCACCCCGCATCATACGGGTTTCCGAAGCACCATCCACCAATGCGTACGTTTCTGGGCGTCCCAATCCGGATCCATGACGAGGTGTTCGGGAACCTGTACCTGACCGAAAAGAGGGATGGAAAACTTTTTACGGCTGAAGACGAGGAGCTGGCAGTGGCCCTTGCCGGTGCAGCCGGGTTTGCCATCGAGAACGCGAAACTATTTGATGAAGCCCAATTGCGAACCCGATGGCTGGAAGCCGGTAGAAAAGTTGCCGTCCACATGATGGGCGCGGCAACGAAGAACATCGGGTCGGGCCCGGAGTTCGTGGCGCAAGCGGCCCTTGAAGCTTCGGAATCGGCCATGGTCCTGATCTGCAGCCCATCGGACAACGGAGAAGAATTTGAGGTAGTCGCAAAATCGGCGGGGTTGTTGCCCGGGGTGAGTCGGCTCCCGCTGAAACTGGATCCGGGGGCTGTTCGAAGTGTTCTGGCTTCGGGCCAGCCCGTGGCCTTTGAAAAAGCATCTGGCTTGCTTGGACCGGACTTCTCCTCGGCAGATGGTCCTGCCCTCTTGGCTCGTCTTGGTACCAAGAGCGCTGCCCAGGGATTGTTGGTGCTCCTCCGGGGGAACGGCGGTGCGTTGTTCTCGACGGTGGTTATCGAAATGGTCGCCGTTTTTTGTGCTCAGTCGGCGTTGTCACTGGAATTGGCCAAGGCCCACCAGCTCCGTGAACAGCTGATCTTGTATACGGACAGAGACCGAATCGCCCAAGATCTTCACGACGTCGTCATCCAACGCCTGTTTGCCGCAGGACTGAACGTACAGAGTCTGGGTCGTTTCGTCATCGACCCACAGGGACTTTCGCGCATCCGGACAATCACCGATGAACTGGACGCAACGATCAAAGAACTGCGGGAAACCATTTATTCGCTGAGGGTCTCCACTGGTGAGAGGGAACTGCTGAGCAGCCGAATCCTGAATGCCGTGCGGGAAGTCTCCAAGTCCCTTTCGTTTACGCCGAGCATCGTGTTGTCCGGGCCCCTTGACTCACAGGTCTCGCCGAATGTTGCGCAGAACCTCCTCGCGGTGGTCACCGAGGGCGTCAGCAATGCCGTCAGGCATTCTCAGGGGGACGAAATCGTCGTCGCCGTGGCCATAAACGAAGCCAGATTGAACGTCACGGTGAGCGATAACGGCCGCGGAATTGGCAATCCGGCCGGACGGAGCGGATTGGAAAACCTCGAAACCCGGGCCCTGAAGCTTAACGGCGTATTTCAGGTGGAAGGCGATGCAGTCCAGGGCACGCGATTGTTTTGGTCTGTTCCATTGTCCCGCGATGGCACTGCTCGGGTTCGAGTGACCTTTCCCGAAGATTACATCGTGTAGCGGGCAGAAGGCCATCCCAATCTTGATTGAGAGGCGCAGCGCATCACTACGGCCCGGGGCGTCGCGCCTTCGGTCTGGAGGTCCACGCCAGGTAACCGCCCATGGCCCCCATGGCGCCGAGACCGCCGGCAAGCAACCAGTTTTGCC
Source organism: Paeniglutamicibacter psychrophenolicus (assembly GCF_030812255.1). Taxonomy (GTDB): domain Bacteria; phylum Actinomycetota; class Actinomycetes; order Actinomycetales; family Micrococcaceae; genus Paeniglutamicibacter; species Paeniglutamicibacter psychrophenolicus_A. The sequence goes on from NZ_JAUSSH010000001.1 coordinate 294,712, forward strand.
ACGAATTCAATCGATCACGGTCAGCAGTTGTTAGATCCCCGATTCCGCGGATGAACGCTGCGAGAATCATGCCTGCCACGAGCCGATTTCCGATGCGTTCCGCCCGGGCAAGCAACGGCAGGAGGTCGTCGGAACGGAGTCGCACCTCGGGGCCGTCGTCGAGGTTTCGAAGCACGCGCTCCAGGAGTTCGGGCAGGTCGGCGCCGAGGTCCGCAGCATCCAATCCCCACTGCTTGAGCATGCCAGGTAGTCTGCGCGGATTGAGCCGTTCGAGGGCCAGCCTGCCCGCATAGGGCTTGAGCACCTCACCGAGATTGAACTCGGGATTGAGCCGAACGCCCATGCCTTCGGTCATCAGGATCATCTTTGCCAGCATCGCCATTTCGCTGGGCAATTGAAGCCGGTGGGTGCGCAGGATGGCGAGGAGCTCGGTGACGAGGGACGAGAGCTGGACTTCGCCAAGAAGCTTGCCCTGATATTGCCGCATGAAGTGTCCGATGTCCTGCACGAGTCGTTCCCGGTTTGTGGTGTTCGTGTTGATCGAGAGCTGAATCAGGCAGCGGGAAATCCGGTCGGCGTCGTTCCTGCTGAACGCAAGGAGTAGCTTGCCGAGTTGGTCTCGGAGACGCTCGCTCAGCTCGCCAACCATTCCAAAATCGATCAACCCAATACACCCGGTGGATTCAACGAACAGATTTCCGGGGTGTGGGTCTGCGTGGAAGAACCCATCATCGAAGATCATTTGCGCGATTGCTCGTGTGGCCTGCTCGGCCAATTGGTCCCGTGCGGCCACGGGCATGGCGCGGATCTTTGCATCATCGATCTTCAGTCCGTGGATCCTTTCGATCGTCAGGACCCGGGACGTCGTGGTTTCCCAGAAGACCTTTGGAATGTGGATACTTGCGTCTCCGGCAAAGTTGTTGGCAAATCTTTCTGCGTTCTGGCCTTCCTTGAGGTAGTCCAACTCGGCCCGAAGCGTTGCCGCAAAGGCAGCCGCTATCGACTCCACGTTGTAGTCCGCCACGGCGCTCCAATTGCGGCTTGCCTGGTGGGCCAGGTTTTGCAGGATCTCCAGGTCTTCCTGCACCTGTGAGACAACGCCGGGCCGCCGAACCTTGACGACCACAGCGGTGCCGTTGTGCAGGGTCGCGGCATGGGCTTGGCCGATGGACGCGCTGGCCAAGGGAGCATCACTGAAGTCGGCAAACACTTCCTCGGGAGATGCGCCCAATTCCTGTGTGATCAAGGAACGAATGATGTTTGACGGAACGGGAAGTGTACCGTCTTGGAGCCTGGAAAGCGCCGCAAGGTAGTTTGGCGGAAGTAGATCCGGCCGCGTGGAAAGCACTTGCCCAAGTTTGATGAAGGCGGGCCCCAGCTCTTCCAAGGCCAGAACCAGGCGATCCGGATTACTCAACGGTCCGGACGCGCGTGGTATCGAACGCAACTGCAGCCGTTCCAGTCCTAGAACGTTCACCAACGATTCGAAACCATGCCTGACGAGGATTTCCGCAACTTCAGCATAGCGTTCAAAGTGCGAGGTCACGGTTCACTCCTGGGCTTGGATGCTTCGGCCGGACGGAGGAAGCAACCGAGGACGGGAACCCCAGAACAGACCAGTAACATGATCGACAGCGTAGCCCTGATGGTGGCCCAGGGCATAGGGCGGCGGCGGGGCCGGACAAGCTATTCGGCTCGTGATAGCTCTGGACATCTGTCGATCCCGGCATCAGAATCGAGAGTCAATGATCGCAGAGGAAAGGTGATCCTCGAATGAACGACGGTGCCGGGCTCGAGACCGTGGTTGGCCAGGGACCCGGATGCGGACGGCCTCCAAGCCAAGCTGTCGGTAACCCGAACCGTTGTGGAACCCGGGGCTCACCATGAGCGCGCAGGAATTGCATGTGGACGGTGGAGCTGTCCGTTTCACGCACCCCGGGAAGGTTCTCTATCCGGAAACCGGTACCACCAAGCTGGATGTGGCCATGTACTACATGCAAGTAGCCCCGGTAATGATCCCATGGGCCAGGGACCGGCCCGCAACCCGTAAACGATGGATTGACGGAGTGGGAACCGGCACAGATCCCGGCAAGAGCTTCTTCCAGAAGAATCTTGATGCCTCCACGCCCGAGTGGGTACTGCGCCAAAGAATGCAGCACAAGGATCATGTGAATATCTATCCGATGGTCAACGATGCCCGGACATTGGTTTGGCTTGCCCAGACTGCGACCCTCGAGATCCACGCGCCGCAATGGCGATTTTCCCCGGATGGCACTCCGCAGCACCCCGACCGCATGGTGCTGGATCTGGACCCGGGAGAAGGTGCAGGCTTGCCCGAGTGCGCCGCCGTGGCCCTCCTTGTCAAGGAATCGCTTGCCCAAATGGGCGTCGTCTCCCTCCCTGTCACCAGCGGACGCAAGGGCTTGCACGTGTATGCCGAGCTTGACGGAAAGAGGACGTCGGACGAGGTCGCACGCCTGGCACATGAACTGGCCATGTCCTTGGAAAGTGAATATCCGGAGATGGTGGTCAGCCGCATGGACAAGGAATTGCGTCGGGGAAAGGTGCTGGTCGACTGGAGCCAAAACTGGCCGGGAAAGACGACGGTTGTTCCATACTCCTTGCGAGGCTCGGCGCTCCCGACCGTGGCTGCACCGCGGCGTTGGGAGGAGATCGACGCGGTGGATCTGGCCCAGCTGGACTATCGTGAGGTGCTGGCACGGATCGAAGCAGGAATCGTGCCGGGACTATGAGCCGGCCGCAGATGCTTCCCGCCCGGGGGCGAACCCTTCGGCGGTAGCGGGAATCTGTCTTGAACGCCGCAGGACCAGGACAGTGATGGTCCTTTACCTGCGAGGGGTTTCAGCCCCGAGGCGGGGACCAGACCCAGTCGCGGATTTCGGGCATGTCTTCCAAATGCCGGCGAATGTAGGCTTCGTGTTTCACGAGCATGGCCCGGCAGTGCTCCACCAATTCGAGGGCGCCATCGAACTGGCCGTCGACCCGGTTCAACGCCTCGAGGGCAAGGTGGTAGCGGCTCATGCGGTTGAGGACCACCATGTCGAACGGCGTCGTCGTAGTTCCTTGTTCGTTGTAGCCGCGGACGTGGAAACGGCCCGGATTCGAGCGTCCGTGCAGCAGTTGGTGTATGGCTCGGGCGTACCCATGCCATGCCACGACAACATCGCGCTCAGCGGTGAACAGGCCTTCGAAACCGGCGTCGGTGAGCCCATGGGGATGGACGGCATGGGGCGGAAGCACGAACACATCCATCACATTGACCACCCGGACCCGCAGCCCGGGTACATAGCGCTGCAACAACCATGCCGCGGCGAGCGTCTCCTCGGTAGGGACATCGCCGGCGCAGGCAAGGACGATGTCCGGCTCGGCCTGCGGCAACTGCCCGTCGGCAGCCGTGACGGATGATTCGGTGCCGGTCCTTGTGCTCCGGCCGCTGATCGTGTTTCCGGGCGAATCCTCGTTGCCCGCCCACCGCCAGATCGAGGCACCGGCTGCGGCGTGTCGGCGGGCCTCCTCCAGATCGAGGTATTGGGGGTGGGGTTGCTTGTCCACGACGACCAGGTTCAGGTGGCCATTGCTGCGTAGGACGTGTTCGGCCGTGGCCAACAAGGTGTTGGAGTCCGGGGGAAGATAGACCCGGACCACCGAGCCGGACAGGGACAGCACGGTGTCGATCAGGCCCGGTCCCTGGTGGCTGAAGCCATTGTGGTCGTTGCGCCAACACGTCGATGTGAGCAGGATGTTCAGGCTGGGCACGGGGTGCCGCCAGGGTAGTTCACGGGCGTGCTGGAGCCATTTGGCGTGTTGGACGGTCATGGAGGCGCTCACCATGGCAAACGCTTCATAGGTGGCAAAGAATCCATACCGTCCGGTGAGGACGTAGCCTTCGAGCCAGCCCTGACAGAGGTGCTCCGAAAGGACCTCCATGACGCGGCCGTTCCGGGACAAATGGTCATCGCCGTCCAACGACGGAGTCATCAGGCACCTGTCGGTGACCTCGAAGACGGCACCAAGTCGATTGCTGTTGGTTTCATCCGGGCTGAACAGCCTGAACCGGGGATCCTGGGCCGTATCGGCATAGATGTCGCGAAACATCTCACCCAACGGCCTGGTGGTTTCGTGTTTGGTGGAACCCGGAGCACCCACCTTGAGGGCATAGTCTTCCAGCGGCCGCAGCGGCAGCGGGGCCGACGAACCGCCGTTGGCCCAGTGATTGGCGCCCATGCGCAAGTGCCCCTGGGGGGGCGAGTGCCGCAAGTTCCGGAACCAGCCGTCCGTCCTCATCAAAGAGCGTTTCCGGTTTGTAGGAGCGCAACCAGGATTCCAGCTGAGCCAAGTGGGCGGGATTCTCCCGGACCGAGCCCAACGGAACCTGGTGGGCACGGAACGTGCCCTCGATCGGGACTCCATCCACGAAGGCCGGGCCCGACCAGCCCTTTGGGGTGCGCATGACGATGGCAGGCCACGGGGCAGGCCCTGTGTTTCCATGACTGCGGGCCCGCTCCTGGATCTGGATGATCCGGGTGTGGGAGTCGGCGAGGGCCCGGGCAAGGCTCGTATGTACAAGGGCAGGGTCGTCACCGGTGACCATGACCGGTTCCCAGCCGTGAGCGCGCAACAGCGCCATGACCTGGCTGTCGGAACGCCGGCCCAGGATCGTGGGACCGGAAATCTTGTGACCGTTGAGGTGCAGAATCGGCAGGACGGCCCCATCCCGGTCAGGGTTCAGGAACGAAGGAGCCTTCCATGCTCCTTCCAATGGGCCCGTTTCGGCTTCCCCGTCGCCGACCACGCAGGCGACTATGAGGTCGGGGTTGTCCATTGCGGCACCGGTTGCATGTGCCAGCGAGTAGCCCAACTCCCCGCCTTCGTGGATGGAACCGGGTGTGGCCGGCCCTACATGGCTGGGGATGCCGCCCGGAGTGGAAAACTGACGGACCAGCCGTTGCAGCCCCGGAAGATCCCGGCCGACCTCGGGGTAGATCTCGGAATAGGTTCCTTCCAGATACAGGTTGGCTACCACTGCGGGTCCGCCGTGTCCGGGACCGGTCATGAACAGGACCTGGGCGCCGGTCATGCGGATGAGCCGATTGAGATTCACATAGATCATGGACAATCCGGGACTCGTTCCCCAATGCCCCAGCAGTCGCGGCTTGATGTGTCCAGCGGCCAATGGAACGCGCAGCAACGCATTGTCCTGGAGGTAGATCTGGGCAACGGTCAGGTAATTTGCCGCATTCCAGTACCGGTTCAGGAGGTCGAGCTCTCCTGCATCCATGGCCGGGACCGGAGCCTGCACTGCCGGGGGATCGACGGGATTGAACCGATTCTTCAAGGACTGCTCCAAGTGGCCGTTGCCTGATCCGGATTCACCCGACCGGTGCTTCGAATCGAGTGGCGGATGCTGCGGTGCTTCCACTGTTGCACGGATCCGGTAGGACGGTTAGGGACGTTGTACCCTGTTCGGCAGCGTCGCACAGGGCCAATGATTGATATCCGGGGACGGAGGGTCTCGGCGGTGGCCCCTGGCTCATGACATGTCGTTTGCCCCGTGCCGCGTTGACGACGAACGGTAGAACGATGGAAGACATGGCCAGCATTGATCGTGCACACATCCTGGTGGGAGTAGATGGATCTGCCGGTTCCGTGGAAGCCCTCAAATGGGCAGCCAAGCTGGCTCCTTCCCTCGGGGCGGTAGTCGTTGCCGTCAACGTGTGGCATTTTGAAAACGCCTGGGGTGCCTATGCATCCCCGACCTGGAATCCGGAGACAGACGCGCAACAGGTGATGGACGATTCCCTGGCCGAGGCCTTCGGAAACAATATGCCTGAGGGCCTGTTTGCGCAGTGCTGCCAGGGCATGCCCGCGCGCATCCTGATTGAGCGAAGCGCTTCAGCCTGCATGCTGGTCGTCGGTTCGCGCGGTCATGGAGGATTCGCCGGCTTGTTGCTCGGATCCGTCAGCTCGGCGTGTGCGGAGCATGCAAAGTGTCCGGTGCTCGTGGTCCATTCACCGTCGCAACCACCAACGGAAGAATCGATCGGAACATGAAGCCGGCGGGGGTCCAAGTAGCCGGACTGGGAATGGCGGCGAGCCCGGCACTTTCGATCCAAGACGCCGCCCGCCGGCCAACGGAACGTGTCCTGCTTGACCTGGACACGACCAAGGTGGGGCTGGGCGAGCCGGAAGCGGCACGACGGCTAGCCGTGGTGGGCCCCAACGCATTGCGAACCCATAAGGCACAGCCTGGGGCTGTGCTGTGGAGGCAACTGCGTAGTCCGATCCTCAGGCTCCTATTGGCCACTGCCGGTTTATCCGTCTTTCTGGGGGACATCACCAACTCGGTGGTTATTGCCGTGATCTTGGCGGTCAGTATCGGATTGGGTTTCAGCAGCGAATTCCGGGCTGAACGAGCAGCGGAGGCACTTCACAAACGCGTGACCCACACCGTTGTGGCCCTGCGGGATGGCAAGGAGCGCCAACTCGACGTTGTGAGGTTGGTTCCCGGCGATGTCGTCCGGCTATTCTTGGGCGCTATCGTGCCTGCCGATATCAGGCTCTTGGTTTGTGACGAGATGTCGTGCGACGAAAGCATCCTCACGGGGGAATCACTGCCGGTTCGAAAGGATCCTGCCCCCGTTGGCGGTGAGGTTTCCGTTGGGGACATGAGTTCGTGCGCCTTCATGGGAACCGTCATCCAATTCGGCAGTTGCACCGGCGTGGTTGTGGCCACGGGCGGCCGCGCCGAGTTTGGCCAAATCGCCTTGGGTTTGGGGGAAGGACAGCCGCAAACCGAATTCCAGCAAGGCCTCAAGCGTTTCTCGTACCTTCTTCTGCAGGTGGCGGTCGTCCTGACTACGCTCATCTTCATCGCGAACCTGCTACTTGGCCGTCCGTTCATCGAGTCATTGCTGTTCTCCCTGGCGATTGCGGTGGGCATAACGCCCCAGCTGTTGCCCGCAGTGGTAAGCACCTGCCTAGCCACCGGGACCAGGATGTTGGCCAGACGGAATGTCCTGGTCAAACGTCTGGTCTGCATCGAAGACCTGGGAGACATGGACGTGCTGGTCACCGACAAGACCGGGACCCTGACCGAGGGTCGCATCGGCTTCTCGAAGGCACTGCCGGTGCTTCCGGACCTCTCCGTTGCGGAACTGTTCCTCCTGGGACTGGTCTCCACGGAAATGGACTTTTCCGGTGCAGTGGTCTCCACGGAAGGACACAATCCCTTGGACACCGCGTTATGGAATGCTCCGGCAGCCCGTGAATTTGTGCCGGGCAGCTGGAAGCGGGTGGACATTGTTCCCTTTGACCACCAACGCAGGATGTCCAGTGTTCTGGTGTCGGACCCGGCCGGGAACCAACGCATCATCAGCAAGGGTGCCCCGGAAGATCTCATGCGCTTGTGTGTCGACGTCCCTCCCGATGCGCATTCCCGACTTGATGAACTATACGATCAGGGCGCGAGAGTGGTCGCTGTGGCTACCCGTGCCACCGTCAACCTGCCCGGACTTGGAATCGCCGACGAACGGGGATTGCGCCTGGCCGGATTCCTTACCTTCCAGGACAACCCGAAGCCGAATGCCAAGGAGTCGCTCGTGGAGCTGGCAGCGTTGGGCATCACGGTGAAGATCGCCACGGGGGACAACGCCAGGGTGGCCGAGAAGGTGTGTCGGGAGCTGGGCCTGGTATTGGGCGGAACCCTGACCGGAATCCAGATGGACGCGATGACGGATGAGCATTTGATCGTTGCTGCCCGGGACGCAAACATCTTTGCCAGGGTTTCCCCCGAACAGAAGGCAAGACTTATCAGGCTTCTGCGGCAAGACGGAAGCGCCGTCGGATTCCTGGGGGACGGCGTCAACGACGCCCTCGGACTTCACAAGGCAGACGTAGGAATCTCTGTTGACAGCGCTACGGACGTTGCGAAGGACGCGGCCGACATTGTCCTGATGGACAAGGACCTGGGCGTTCTGGCCGAAGGAGTCCGAGACGGACGGAGGATCTTTGCCAACACCATGAAATATGTGTTGATGGGAACCTCAAGCAATTTCGGGAACATGTTCAGTGCGGCTACAGCCTCCGTTGTCTTGAGTTTCCTGCCCATGCTGCCGGGGCAAATCCTGCTCAACAACCTGCTCTATGACACCGGACAGCTTGCCATCCCCGGGGACAACGTGGACAAGGAACAGATGTTCGCACCCTCGCATTGGGACATCTCCCTTATTCGGCGCTTCATGCTCCTGTTCGGACCGATCAGTTCGCTCTTTGATTTTGCGACCTTCAGCCTGATGATCTTCGCAGTCCATGCGGCTCAAGGCGAGTTTCGGGCCGGTTGGTTCATTGAATCCATCGCGACGCAAACTCTGATCATTTTTGCGATCAGGACCCGCCGTGTGCCGTTCCTTCGCAGCCGACCCTCGATGGGACTGCTTGGGTCCGCCTTGGGAGTGGTCGCGCTGGGCATTTTTATCCCCTTGTCACCGGTGGCTGGCCTGCTGGGTTTTGATCCGTTGCCTGCCCCGTTCTTCCTGTCGCTGCTTGGGCTGACGGTGGTGTACCTCGTCTTGGTCGAAATTGCCAAGAGCTGGTTCTTTTCAAGATCGGAGCGCAGGGCACCGACAAGCCGCAAACGCGAAGGGCCCCACCATGTGCATCGGCGCGCTTCTCGGTTCAGCGTTGCCGGGCCCCTGGGGCCGGGAGGTGCGCGTGTGGCCAGCAAGCAAGTTGTCCGGTCCAGCGCGGACCACCGGGCGACCTAGGGAATCGGCAACAGCGAGGCAGCGGCTGCTGCAATGACGGATGCTTCATCGGTGGGAACAACGAGAACCGGGAACGAAGAACATGCGGAGCTAATCAACCGCGTCCCCGTGGCACCTCCCTCGTTGGCGGAGCCGTCCGGCACGATTCCCAGCGGGGCCAGCTTGCCAAGAACCAACGAACGAAAAGGGGCCGAATTTTCCCCGATGCCACCGGTAAAGACCAGCACCTTGGCTCCGCCGACAGCCACATGGTAGCCGCCAATGTATTTCGCGAGTCGGTAGGCGGCGATCTCCATGGCGAGGACGGCCCTGGCCTGGCCGGCTTGGGCCGCTTCCTCGACCGATCGCATGTCACTGGTGCCGCAAAGGGCCCGCAGGCCGGACTTCCGGTTGAGAAGTTCCTCGATCGCATCGGCGTCGAGTCCCCGGCGTTGCAGGAACAAGATCACCGAGGGATCGAGGTCCCCGCACCGGGTTCCCATGACCAGGCCGTCCACGGGAGTGAAGCCCATGGACGTATCGATGCTCCGTCCTCCGCGAATGGCGGTTACGGAGGCGCCATTGCCCAAATGGGCGACGATGCCGTCGAGTGCTTCGGAAGGGATCCCGAGGAAGCTGGACGCTTGGTCGGTTACAAAGGCAAGGGAGATACCGTGAAAGCCATAGCGTCGGATCCCGTGGTCGAGGTAGAGGTCGTCCGGGATGGCAAAGCGCCAGGCAGATTCGGGCAGGGTCCGGTGGAACGCAGTGTCGAAGACGGCAACCTGAGGGATTCCGGGCCAGATGGTGGCAGCAGCACGGATTCCGGCAACGTCCTGGGGTATGTGCAACGGCGCCAAATGAGTCAGCTGTTCCAGTGCACCGATGACCTCGTCGGTAAGCACGGTGGGTTCCGTGAAGAGTTCGCCTCCATGGACCACCCGATGTCCGATCACATCGATTTTCTGCCCAGACAAGACCCGAATCACCTGCTGGTTGACTTGGCTGAGGGTCTGCCCATACTCGCTCGGAGCTTCGACCCCGGCAAGCCTCTCGACCTGGCCGGCGACCAGCACCGTGGACCGGTTCGCGGTGCTCGGTTCTTGTAACCGGTGCAGCTGGAACTTGATTGACGATGAGCCGGAATTCAGCACCAATATGAGCACGTTGTTGTCCTCCTATGACGAGGTCTCGCGACCCCAGGTGGTAATCGCAGGAGGGTCGTCTTACCCTTATCCAGATTTTCATTTTCGGCGATACCTCGATCATGGCACCGATCGGAATCGGCCGCCAGCATGGAGCCGGACACGATTCCCAAGACGAAGGCAGCGCGAACCGCGCTGCCTTCCAGAAACCCAGGGCGATGTTGCTGCCGAGCTCGTTCGGAAGCGTATACGCGTTGTTCCTGTTGTCGGGATAGAGGAAACCCAGGCCGGGCTTTCCAGGATTCTGCATGCCAAAGGACCGGATGGTGGGGATCCTGTGGCCCAACGATGACAATGTGCTGGCTCAACCGACGGTGTGCCGCCGCAATCGATGGAGCCCAGGTGCAAGCTGAAGTGGTTGATCCTGTTACCGGTGCCAAAGGTTGGAGGATCCGGTCCGCACCCTGGGGTGGTGCCCGCGCGTCCTGATTCACGCAGTGGCATACGCGTGGAAGGTATGTCGTTCGATGGTTCCAAGGGTTTTTGGCGCTGCGGAATCATCGTGTGCAGGCCTAGGCGTGGGCTCACTGGTGTGCCTTCTCGGCAGGGTTGCCCAGCTTCGGCAAGCGCCACCAATCTGCGTCGGAGGACAATGGAGGCTAAACACCGGAGGGGTCACGACGAAGCTTCTTGCCACGTGCAAGGTGGTGTCGGCACCGAAATTTCAGCGGCGGGCCCGTTCACGGCAATTCCCGGCACCAGAGCAAGCCTCGGCAGCACCGGGGCACCCAAATCCGTTCTTCGTCGGAAGTCCCGGTGGGTTCAGCAGCCCCGCCCGCCATGGCATAACGGGCCAGCCACGCGCGGCAACCAGTGCATGGCGCGTATACCGTTCGGGAGCAAGGTTCGCTTGGTGCCTGCCATGCCCCTGTGGACGGCGGAGCCTGCTTCATATGGCCCGTTGGCCTTGGACAAGCTTGCGCTCCTCCACTCCTCCACGCAGCCCGAGGCCCGGAAAGTCCTGCTAGACCTCGAGCTTGCGCCTGATGAACGAGGAGAGCTGGTCGACCAGGATGATCAGCACCAGCACCACGATGATCTGCGTGGCCATCGCATCGAAGCGGAAGGACTTGATGGACTGGTTGATCAGCAGCCCGATGCCGCCGGCACCGACGAGTCCCAGCACCAGCGAGGAGCGCACGTTCACGTCGAAGCGGTAGAGCAGCAACCCGACGAATTGGCCCAGCACCATGGGCAGGGCCGCGTGGGTGACCTGCTGCAGGCGCGAGGCACCGGCGGTGGACAGTGCCTGTTGCGGACCGTTGTCGGTCTCCTCCATGGACTCGGCCCAGAGCTTGCCCATGACCCCGGTGTTGTGGCAGATCAATGCGAGCACCCCGGCGAAGGGGCCAAGGCCCACCGCGGTGACGAAGATCAGCGCGAACACGATGTCGGGGACCGCGCGGAAGAAGGACAGGATCGCGCGGGAGAGCTGGTACACGGCCCGGTGCGGGGTGGTGGTGCGTGAAGCGAACACCGCCAGCAGCAGGGCACTGGGAATCGAGAGCGTGGTGCCCAACAGGCCGATCCACAGCGTCACCGTGGTGGCCTTCAAGGCCGGGGCCAGCACCCCTTCCCAGTCCAGGTCCGGCGGGAAGGCGTCGGCCAGGAAGGAGGCCATGCCCTCGGCGCCGGTGACCAGTGCCGCCACCTCGAAGTCGGTGCCGCGCAGCGCGAAGACGTGCAGCACGACGAACACCGCGATGGCGGTGAGGATCGAGGTGATCCGCCACCCGGCGTTGGGGAGCTTGGGAACCGAGAGCCGTGCGACCGGTGCGCTCATGCCGCTGCCCGGTGCGGGGTGTAGAGGCGGGCCTGCATGGACGCATCCAGCCCGGAGATGTCCCCGGAGTATTCGATGCGGCCGTCTATCAGGCCGATAACGGTGTCGGCGTGGCGCAGGGCCAAATCCGGCTGATGCAGCACCGCGGCCACGGCCAGGTTTTCCTCGTGGGCCAGTTCGGCCAGCAGTGCCATGACTTCCTCGGCGGCGCGCGGGTCAAGGGCGGCGACCGGCTCGTCGGCCAGCACCACGGAAGCGCGCTGGCACAGGGCGCGGGCGACCGCCACACGCTGGGCCTGCCCGCCCGAAAGCCGGCCGGCCTTCTCATGGGCACGGTCGGCCATGCCGACGCGGGCCAGGGCAGCCATGGCCTCCTCCTTCAGCTCGCGGGGGAAGAACATCGGGCTGATGGAGGCCGGGCCGCCGAGCCTGCCCAGGGCGCCGGCGCATACGTTGTCCAGTGCGGTGCGGCGCGGGACCAGGTGGATCTTCTGGAAGACCATGGCCACCGCGGACCTGGCCTTGGCCAGTTCGGTTCCGCGCAGCGCGGACAGCTCGGTTCCGGCCAACTTGATGGAGCCGTCCTCGGGGGTCTCCAGGCCCATGATGCACTTGAGCGTGGTCGACTTGCCCGAGCCGTTGGCGCCCAGGAAGGCGACAACGGAGCCGCGGGACAGGGTGAAATCGACCCCGTCCAGCACGGTGCGTCCGCCAAAGGACTTGGTGAGGTTTTCCACCTCAAGGATGGGTTCGCCGGGCACTGCGGCTTGGGCCAGCCGGGGGATTGGAAGGTGCAGGGTGGTCATTAGATGTCCTTCTCGGTCAGGCCCATGGTTTCGGCCAGGTCGAAGAGCGGGTTGTAGGTTTCCCTGGTGACCTCGATCAGGGGCCCGGCCGGGGTGACGTCCAGGAACTTGCCCACGGCCTCGATGTCGGCCGGGGCCAGGTTCAGCAGCGCGTCCTTCACCGCGGCCTTGAAGGCCGGGTCGGCGTCCGCCGAGACCGTGATCGGGTCGTTGGGGATGGCTTCGCTTTCCCAGACCTGGCGGAATCCGGCGGGGTCGAAGTCGCCCGATTCGGTGGCGCTGGCCAGGGTCTGCGAGTTGATCTGGGCCGCGTCCACGGTGCCCTTGGCCAGGGCCAGCAGGGCCTCGGGGTGCCCGCCGGCGTAGTTCATGTTCAGTTCGTCCTCGGCGATTCCGGCCTTTTTCAGGCCGAAGCGCGGAAGCACGTCCCCGCTGGTGGAACCGACCGAGCCCAGGGCCAGGTCCTTGCCTCGCAAGTCCTCGATGGACCGGATGTCCGAGTCCTCCGGTACCCAGATGCCGGCGGTGTAGGAGGAGAGCAAGCCATCGGAGGTGCCGAAGGACGCCAGCGGCTCGGCGTTGGCCTTGGTGGAGGCGAAGACGTAGCCCATGGGACCGAACTGGCCGATGTCCAGCTTGCCGTTGCGCATCGAGAGCACTTCGGCGGCGTAGTCCTCCACGACCTGGACTTCGACCATGCAGTCCAGTTCCTTGCCCAGTGCGGAGGCCAGGACCTGGTAGGCGGGTTCGAGCTTGGTGGGGTCTTCGAACGGTTCTATGCCGAATTTCAGTTCCCCGGTGGGGCAGAAGGCGTTGGAATCGGCGTTGGCCGGGGCCTCGGTGGAGGAGCAACCCGCCAGCGTGAAGGCAGCGAGCGCTGCCAGGGACAGGGCGAGGGTGCGAGTGGTTTTCATGGAAAGCCTGGTCCTTAGCGGGTGGTGGTGGAGGCGGTGGGCCGGGAGACGGGACGGGAGTTGAGGTTTGCCTCGGCCAGGCCGAAGGAGAGCGTCATGCCGATGCCGCTGGTCACCGAGACCAGGGTGATGGCCTCGGTGATGTCGCGCACCAGGAGCGGGGAGACCTCGGAGGAGGCATAGATGCCCTGCCAGCGTTCGGAAGTGTCGAAGGACCGGACATCGAGCACCTTCGCCGCGGCCTGCAGGAGCGTCTGGGTCGTGGATTCGTTCAGGAACGGGTCCTGGGCCAGGCCGTAGGAGTGCGAGTCCCCGAGCAGCAAGGTGCCGTCGGGACGCTGTGTGAACATCACGTTGGCGCCGATCTCCAGCAGGTCCGGGCGTGCGGCGGCGACCTGTGCGCGCAGTGCGCTCGCCGAGGGCAGCTGCGTGAAGGCGTCGTAGCGCAGCATGGAGGTCGCGGTGAGCACTGCCGGGATGATGGTGGTGCTTTCCGGGGCGGGGGCCGCGGCCATCTGCAGGGCGCAGCGGGTGATCCGGTGCTCGGCGGCGATCTGCGGGAACAGGTAATCCACGTCGTGGCCGACGCAGATGAATACCCGGTCCGCCTCGAAGGCGCCGCGGCCGGTGTCCACCCGGGCCCTGCGCGAGGTGCCGCTGCCGAAGCCCAGGGCGGCGGTGTTGAAGTGCACCGCTGCGTCGTCCTGGGCGTCGAGCCATCCGGCCAGGGTGGCGACGGTGGTGCGCGGGTCGACACGCAGGTCATCGGCCAGGAAGGCGCCGCCGCGGATGCCGTCGGTGTTTTCGCGGCCGAGCCTGGCCCGCACGGCATCCGGGTCCAGGACGGTGACCTGGCCCTCGGGGCGCGAGGCGGAGAATTCGCGCAGCAGTTGCAGCTCGGTCTCCGTCGCGGCGACCACCAGGGCGCCGGACTCGATGGCCCAGAACCCTGCCTTGTCGGCGAAGTCGAGCCAGTGCTTCCGGCCGGCCTGGGCCAGTTCGTAGAGCTCGCCGTGCTGGGCAGTGATGCAGGCATGGCCGAAGTTGCGCACCGAGGCGCCCACCGCACGGTGGTCGCGTTCGATGACGGTGACGCTCAGGCCCGCTTGCAGGGCCAGCGCGGCGTGGGCCAGGCCAATGATGCCTGCCCCGACGACCAGGACGTCGGTGCTTGCCACCGGTTCTGCGGTGGCCTCGGAATTCGTTTTGATCATGTTCACGGCATTGATGGTTGCCGCTCGGGGCACCCGGGATCAAGCCAGAACGGCACTTGTCCAAACAAGTTCACCAACGGTTCATTTGGTCGATAATCCCTTCATGACCTGTTCATTTACAGTTCACCCAGGCCCCCGGATTGCCGCGGATTCCACTTGTATGCTCAAGTACGTGCCGTCAATATCCGATGAACCCATCCACCAGCGACTCAGCGACCTCTTCCGCGAGAAGATCTCTTCCGGCGACTGGAAAGAGGGCAAGCCGTTGCCCAGCGAAGCGGAGCTTTGCACCCAGCACGGCGTTTCCCGTGGAACCGTCCGCCAGGCGTTGGCAAGCCTGCGCAGCGAGGGGATGGTCACCGGCGGCCGGGGAAAGCCCCCGGTGGTCGCCCGTCCGGTCCCGTCCCAGTCGTTTGCCACCTTCATGTCCTTTTCGGAGTGGGCCCATTCGCTGGGCCGGGAACCGGGCCAACGGACCCTGGAGATCGCCCGGCGCCCCGCCGACGAGGACCTGGCGGGAAAGATGGGGCTCCGGCCCGGGGAGCCGGTCATCCAGGTGCTGCGGCTGCGGTCCCTTGACGGGAATCCGACCATGGTCGAACGCAGCAACTTCATCGTGGAGGTCGGCAACGCACTTTTTGGCTTCGACACCGACAGCGGCTCGATCTTCGGATACCTGACGAGCCGGGGCGTGGACCTGACCCGGGGCAGGCACGTGATTGATGCGGTCGGCGCGGACGCGACCGACGCCGAGCTGTTGGGCGTGGAGCCGGGCTCGGCACTGCTGCGCGAGCACCGGCTGACCTATGCGGCCGACGGACGCATCCTTGAATGCTCTGATGACCGGTACCTGCCGCACCTTGCGAACTTCGTCATCGAAAACACCAGGACAGCCAGGGCCGCGTTGGTGCGTGTCCCGCTGGTCGCCTGAAACCTGAACCAACAACATAAGGATGAAAACCATGATTGAACTTGTCGTTTTGGACATGGCCGGCACCACCGTGAACGAGCACGGGATCGTCTACCGCGCCCTAGAGGACGCGGTCACGGCCACGGGGGCCACCGTGGATGCGGCCGATCTGCAGACCTGGATGGGGGCGGACAAGACCGAGGCCATTGCCGCACTGATGGAACTCGGCGGAGTGAAGGCGGACGCCGACGTCGTTGCCGCGCAGTTCGACCACTTCCGGGCCCTGCTGGCCGAGCGTTACGCGGCGAGCCCGCCGGTGGCCCTGCCGGGCGTCGAGGACGCGCTGCGCGCACTCAAGGCCCGCGGAATCAAGGTAGGCCTGACCACCGGTTTTTCGCGCGATGTTGCCGCACCGATCCTGGAGACGCTGGGCTGGGGGATCGGCGAAGGCCAGCTGCTCGATGCCGTGGTCACCAGCGACGAGGTGGCCGCCGGCCGGCCGGCGCCGTACATGATCCACCGGGTCATGGAGGCCACCGGGGTGCATGATGTACGTGCGGTCGTGGCCGGCGGGGACACCGTGGTCGACCTCCTGGCGGCACACCATGCAGGCGTGCAGGGCCTGGGCGTGCTCACCGGGGCGCTGGGCCGCGAGGAACTCGAGCAGTATCCGCACAGCTGGGTGTTGGAGGGCGCCAAGAACCTTCCCAGCGTTCTCGGGTCTGCACTAGTCAGCCGCTAATAATATCGTTTTGGTAACAGCGCCTCGGAGGCCAGCGCGGCTCCCGGGGCGCTTTTTGGCGTGTGATTAACTTTTTTCCATGTTTTGACTAGGTGTTATGCATGTCGATGGGGCTCCCGGCTTGACTCGGCCCCGGGGTGGTGTCGTACGGTCTTTGAGTAACGTTTCTATAACAGCAGGTTACGGAACGCGTCACAACTACCGCCGAGTATCCCTCGTTGTCCATGACGGCGGTAGCCACTCGAACGTCGATTGCGACGCCGGACAACGCCGCCATGATGGTCCTGGACGACTTAAGCGGAGGATGGCACTGGAGAAACATGATCCAGCAGAACACCAAAACCAAAAACATTCGCCGTGGCGCAGCAACCATCGCCGCAATCGCCTTGGCCGGGGGAGCCATGGCAATGTCGGTGGCACCGGCCTCGGCAGCAAGCACCGGCACCTGGGACGCACTGGCCCAGTGCGAGTCCGGCGGCAACTGGTCCATCAACACCGGCAATGGCTTCAAGGGCGGACTGCAGTTCACCGACTCCACCTGGAAGGCATTTGGCGGCAGTGGCAGCGCCGCCAACGCCTCCAAGGCCGAGCAGATCCGTGTTGCCGAGAACGTCAAGGCAGGCCAGGGCTGGGGTGCATGGCCCGCATGCTCCGCCAAGCTGGGGCTCTCCGGGGGCAAGGGGTCTGTCGCCAAGACCTACAAGTCCACCCCGAAGCAGGACACCGTGAAGAAGTCCGCCAAGGCTTCGACCTACAAGTCGACCTCGGCCAAGACCTACAAGACCAAGTCGGTTCCGGCCAAGAGCTACGCCTCTTCCGGCAAGCGCGCCGCAGCCCCGGTGGCCAAGGCCCCGGTCATCAGCGTCAACGTCAAGGACTCGGGCAAGAACTACACCGTCAAGACCGGGGACACCCTGTTCAAGATCGCCCAGGCCCAGGGCCTGAGCAGCTGGCAGGGCCTGTACTCGCTGAACCAGGACGTCGTTCCCAGCGCCGACCTCATTCTTGTTGGCCAGTCGCTGGACTTGCCAACCAAGTAAACCGGTCCCTCGTACGAGCGGACGAACGGCCAGGAGGGCTGTTCCCTAGCCAAACCCCCAAGTGGCTAGGGAGCAGTCCTTTTGCGTGTCCGCTCCCCGACGCCGGGGCCGCGGGAGCGGCTCAGGCGAACGCGAAGACCGGCGGGAAAACGAACACCACCAGGGCCGCCCACAGGCCATAGACGGGCAGGTACCTGGTCTGCCAGTGTTCAAGCACCGCGAACCGGCACCGGCCGCGCAGGAACCCGGCCGAAAGCCGGGCCGCCCACAGCAGGTGGACAAGCAGCAGCAGGTTCAGCCCCAGCGCGGCGATCTTGTTGGGGCTGGATCCGAACTCGGCGATCCTCGCCAGCATGGCGGTGAGCATCACCGCGTCCACGGCCAGCGCCGCCACCAGCAGGACCAGCTGCAGGACATCGAAGATGCCCGCCGGAGCCAGCGGCTCGCGCGCCGACAGTGCGTAGAGCAGCAGGCACAGTACCAGCACCAGCACCGCATTCATGAGGATCAGCAGGCCTCGGTCCACATCGATGAGCCCGCCCGCGGTGGTGAGCACGACCAGCATGGCCAGCAGCATGGCGATGGTCAGCGGCGTGAAGATGCGCGTGAGCACCGGGGCGATGTTCTCGATGACATCCTGTTTGGCCTCCACCAGCCAAGCGGCGACCACCAGCGCGCCGGGCACGGCGAAGGGCAGGATCCAGGCCTCCATGGCCGGTTCCAGGTCCAGGCCCACCAGTTGCAGCACCGCGGCGGTGAGCCCGATGAGCACACCTCCGCCCAGGCCCAGCAGCGTGAAGTAGATGGCCAACTCGCCGGTGAACCTCACGAAGTCCATGCGCCGCCCGTCGCTTCGCCAGCGCCCGCCGACGTACGCGACCCCGGCCAACAGCCACAGGAGCACCGGGGCATGCAATGCCGCCAACATCCCGGTGGAACCCTCCGGGGCGAACGGGTAGGCGTTCAGCACCACGGCCAGCGCGGCGAAGGGAACAACCAGCGCGAGCAGAAGCCGGCCGGAGAGCTGCCGCTTCCACGCGAAGTAGGCGGCCAGGAACGGGAAGACCAGCAGGCCCGCGTTGCGCAACAGCACCTCATCCCCACCCAGCCAGGAAAGCCCGGCCTTCAGCGCCAGACCCGCACCCACTGCCAGTGACAGCACGACGGCAAGCTCGCGCCATGGCGGAACGCCTGCGGCCGCGGGGTGCTCGGGGAGCAGCACAAGCTGCTTCCACAGCCTTTCGGAGTGTTCCCGGGCGAACTCGCGTGAAACCGCGTCCAGGTTGCCCATGCGCTTGATGGCCACCAGGAAGGACTCGTCCTCGTCCAGCCCGCCGGCCCGCCGTTCGGCGATTTGCTCGCGCAGATGGTCCTCGAGCTCGTCGAGGTCCGCGGGCGAGATGGCCCGGCGCCGGGCGACGTAGCCGCGCCAGTAATCGATCTGGGCTTCGAGCCCCTCTTGGGGTTCCATCACGCCCACCCCGTTTCCATTGCCGGCGGGAGCTGCGCGTTGTGCCACACCTGCCGCAGCGCCTTGGCCACCACGCTCCACTGTTCCCGCCGCTCGGCCAGGGCCTCGCGTCCGGACAGAGTGATGGCGTAGTGCTTGCGCCGGCGCCCGGTCTCGGGGGAGTGGCCCCACCTCGCCTCGAGGTGGCCGAGCCGCTCGAGGCGGTGCAGCAAGGGGTAGAGCATCCCGTCGGTCCATTGCATGTCTCCGCCGGAAAGCTCGCCGACCTTCTTGATGATGGCATAGCCGTGCAGCTCGCCCTCTGAGAGGATCCCCAGCACGAGCGGGGTCGCCGATGCGGCGACCAGGTCCTTGTCGATGCGCACACTTCCTCCTATACATAGATCTTCTATGTATTGAACGCCCGGGTGTCCCTGAAAGCAAGCGAAGGCGGTTTCGGCTCAACGACAAAGGTCCCGTTGCCCCACCTTGCGGGGGGCAACGGGACCTTCGCGAGGCTGCCCGGAGATGGCGCCGGTTGCCTACTTGCCCCTGGCCAGGATGGCGTTGGCATCCACGGTCGCCATGGCATTGGTGTCCATGTTCTGCGACGGGCCGTTGAGGAAACGCTCCAGCGAGTCGTCCATGGCGTTGATCCAGCGCGTGTGGTGGATCTCGGCCATGGTTCCGGTGATCACCGAACGGTGGGCCTTGTCGCGGTAGCCCAGGAT
This sequence comes from Paeniglutamicibacter psychrophenolicus, assembly GCF_030812255.1. Taxonomy (GTDB): domain Bacteria; phylum Actinomycetota; class Actinomycetes; order Actinomycetales; family Micrococcaceae; genus Paeniglutamicibacter; species Paeniglutamicibacter psychrophenolicus_A. Next base: position 314,269 of record NZ_JAUSSH010000001.1, read on the forward strand.
GTCCTCGGACTTGTGGCGCATCCAGTCCTTGAACAGGGTGCTGACGGCATCAAGGTCGAATTCCGGGTAATCGGTCGCGTTGATCAATTCGCGGACGTAGTCGGTCTGGAAATCGGCCTCGGCGTCGTGGTCGGCCAGGGCGGCCTGCATATCGAGCCAGGACTCGATGTCAGCGGCGCGTTCCTCGGCCGAGGGCATGGCGATCTTGCCGGTCATGACGTCGCGGGCAAACCATGCCTGCGCATCGAACATGTTGAAGGTGTAGTACTGGTCCTGTGCGCCCAGGTAGAACAGGTTGGTGTTCTGCTGCCACACCACGCCCTTGTAGAGGTTTCCCGGGTACAGGACGTTGGGGGAGTTCACCGCCAGGTCCGAGGGCAGGAACGGGTACTTGTGCAGGTAGCCGGTGCACATGATGACAGCATCGAACTCGCCGCTGGTACCGTCTGCGAAGTGCGCAGTGGTGCCCTCGAAGCGGGTGACCAGCGGACGCTCGACGGTGGTTGAAGGCCAGTCGAATCCCATGGGTCCGCTGCGGTAGCTCAGGGTGATCGAGGCGGCGCCCATCTTGTGCGCCTGCATGCCGATGTCCTCCGCGGAGTAAGAGGACCCGATCATCAGCAGTCGCTTGCCGCCGAAGCGCTCGGCCCCGCGGAAGTCGTGGGCGTGCAGCACCTCGCCGGGGAAGGTGTTGATCCGGTCGAACTCCGGGATGTTGGGGGTGGAGAAGTGCCCGGTGGAGACGACCAGCTTGTCGAAGACATGGGTCTTGGATTCCCCGGTCTTCACGTCTTGGCTGAAGAGCGTGAACTCCTCGGTTGCCTCGTCGTAGTTGACCCAGCGAACGGCGGTGTTGAACTGGATGTACTTGCGCACGTCGGACTTTTCGACGCGGCCTGCAATGTAGTCGAAGAGGACCTCGCGCGGCGGGAACGAGGAAATCGGCCGGCCGAAGTGCTCATCGAAGGTGTAGTCGGAGAACTCCAGGCATTCCTTGGGGCCGTTGGACCACAGGTGCCGGTACATCGACGAGTGGGCCGATTCCCCCGAGCCGTCGATGCCGGTGTGCCAGCTGTAGTTCCACTGGCCGCCCCAGTCGGACTGCTTTTCGAAGCAAACGATTTCGGGCATGTCCGCACCCTTGGCGCGCGCGGCCTCAAATGCCCGCAGCTGTGCCATTCCGCTGGGTCCTGCACCAATGATTCCGACTCGCAAGCTCATGCTTTTCTCCTCATTCCAGGGCCGATTCAATTACCCGTGGCAAAGGGCAATTCGGGACCGCGCCAATGAAAGGCGACAATGGAAGTTCGACCCTTAATAGAGGCAAAGCTCTCCTCCGAATACGAGGCCCGGCGCTTCGTGCGCCGCAAGGTCAAATGCTCCCGGGCCTCGATCCCCGCAGGGGGGAGAGGCACCGCAATAACAGAAAAGGACCGGCAGATAGCGGTCATTGCGGTTCCGAATGAACCAGCGTTCGGCCCGATGTGGGTGGACTGGTTCTCTCTCCATAACAGCAGTAGCGGGCCAATTAGTCAAATCTTGTGCCCTAATTCAAGGCCGGGAACCCAGCCAAAAACAAGAGTTTCAAATACTTATATGTTGGCATATTGCCCGGGATCCGGGGCCGGGGCAGCAGCTGGAAAGGCATTCCCGGGCGTCCGCATGCAAAGGTAACAATTTAGACATTGACATGGGTAAATTGACAGATACTGAAATGTTAAATCGTTCTGCCGGAATAGGTTGCCGCAGGCGTTGTGGCGGATTTCGGACCAGGACCAAGCGCGTATGCTGACCCGGAGCGCAGCTTGGGGCAGCTTCCTTCTGCACCGGATGTTGCCGCCGGTATCGCTCCGGCCGACGGATTCCCCTTCACTGTCCACTTTGGGTTTGGCAGGGTCTTGTTTGGTGGCGTCCCGGGGATGCCGCGGCAGGGCGGCCACCCCGGGACACGTGGTGGTCAGCGGGCGGAGAGCAGGGCCTCCAGCCGTTGGTAGCCCTGCGACATGCCCTCTTCCATTCCCGAGGCGGCCATGCCGTCCCGAGCCTCTTGGGTCGGGTAGACGGAGTGGCCCACCAGCCGGCAGCGGTTGCCCTCCAATGCTTCGAAGCGCATGTAATCCATGGCAACGACGTCGGGGTATCCGTCGAACTCGAAGGTCTGGATGGCGAACTCGTTCTCGCGCACGGTGTGGAACACCCCGCTGAAGCCGTAGGTTCCTGATTCATCGGAATGGGCGTACTTATAGGAGCCTCCGGTGCGGAAGTCGTAGTGCTCGACTTCCATCTTCATGTTGTTCGGCCCAAGCCATTGGGCGACGAGGGCCGGATCGCGATGCGCCTCGAACACGGCGTCAACGGGGAAATCGAACTCCCGGGTGAAATCAATGAAGGGCGCGCCTTCGGGGACGGTGAGGTTCAATGGGTTGCTCATGATGAGACTTTCCTGGAATTATCCGCGGCGTGCGGAATGCTTTTGGAGCACGGCATCCAAGCGGTCGTATTTTGCCTCGGCAAGTATCCTGTACTTGTCGATCCAGCCGGTCAGTTCCGTGAGAAGTGCAGGATTCAAGTGGACCGGGCGGCGTTGCGCCTCGCGTGTGCGGGTCACCAAGTGCGCCTGTTCCAGGACCTGAATGTGCTTCGAGATGCCTTGGATGGACATCTTGAACGGTTCGGCGAGTTCGTTGACGGTGGCCGGTCCGGCCGAGAGCCGGACGATGATTTGCCTCCGTGTCGGGTCAGCGAGGGCGAGGAACGCCCTGTTGAGGTCTTGCTCGTCAAACATCGCGTATTCAACTCATTTCTTTATCAACCTTTCGGTTGATTACAAGATTGCTCCGATGCCCTTCCGTAGTCAAGGGGTGGACCAGGGAAATCTGGGAAATTTCCCGATCCGGCACAATTCAAGACCCAGCCTGTGCGGGTGTTGCCATGGGGAATCTCCCGGGCAGCACCCGCGACCAGGCGCGGCTCCATTTATGCGACAGAGCGCATGAACTCGCGTGCAGCGGCGGCATGGCGCCCCTGGATTCCAAGGAACAGCTCTGCGCTTCGGTGTCCGGGCCAATTGCCGGGCAGGTAGTCCTCGGGCAAGCCGGGGTCCAGATAGGGGATGGTACGCCAGGAGTCGATGGCGCGAACGTAGGCCGCGAAGCTGTCGCCGGCGCTCGGGAAACCGGTCTCGGCCATCGCCCCGTTCTGTTCGAGGAACATCTGGTGCAGAGCGGCCAACGCATCCAGGTCCCACCATGCTGCGGCCAGGGCCCGCGGCGTGCCGGTGAACTCCAGGGTGTTGGAGACAATGATGGTCGCGTGGTCCTCCAGGCCGAGCACGCGCAGGATCTCCCACACCTCGGCGCGCAGGTAGTCCGGGAAGATCCACAGCCCCGGGGCCACCAACCCGCCACCGATACCCTGCAGGTACTTGCGCAGTTGGTGGCGGCGTTCGCGTTCGGACTCCGGAATGGAGTAGGAGGCCAGGCACCACGAGTCGTCCGCGCCCATGGAACGCGGCTCGAAGATGCGCCGATCCCCGCGGGCCAGGATGCGTTCGCCGGTGGCCGTGAGCTCGAGCCCCGAAACCCCGTCGCGTTCCCGTTGCTCCAGTATCCCCTTCTTCTTCAGGCGTGAGATCGCCGTCCGGGTCACCTGCGCCTTGGTGCCCAGGGCGTCCATCAGCGCGATCAGGTGCGCCGAGGAGATCCAGCCGCCCAATTCGCGCAGGTACAGACCCACGATGGTGCGCACCAGGGAAGTGGTGCTGCCCGGGCGGGCATCGAGGTCATCGAGTTCGGAAAGCACGTGTCTGGGCTACTTGCCGATCTCGGTGCGCACGGCGTACAGCTCCGGGAAGAACGTGAGATCCAGGGCGCGCTTGAGGAAATCGACGCCGGAGGATCCGCCCGTGCCCTTCTTGAAGCCGATGGTGCGCTGCACGACGCGCATGTGGCGGAAGCGCCAGGCCTGGAAGTTGTCCTCCAGGTCGACGAGGTCCTCGCAGGCCTGGTAGAGGCTCCACGTGGTGTCGTCGGATTCGTAGATGTCCTTGTAGATGGGCACCAGGGCCTCGTGGAACACCCATGGCTTGGTGACGTCGCGGCCCAGGATTTCCTCGGGAATCGCATATCCGGAGCGGGCCAGTGCATGCAGGAAGGCGTCGTAGACGGTCGGTTCGTGCAGGACCTGGGTGAGCAGCTGGTGCGCCTCCGGATCGGATTCGAAGACCTTGAGCATGCCCTCGTGCTTGTTGCCCAGGATGAACTCGACGGCCCGGTACTGGAAGGACTGGAAGCCGGAGGACGATCCGAGGAAGCCGCGGAACTGTGCATACTCGCGCGGGGTCAGTGTGGCCAGCACCGCCCACTGCTCGGTGAGGGTCTTTTGGATGTGCTTGACGCGGGCCAGGCATTTAAGGGACTTGCCGATTTCGTCGTTGTCCATCAGCCGGCGCGACTCCATGAGCTCATGCAGCATCAGCTTGAGCCAGAGTTCGCTCGTCTGGTGCTGGATGATGAACAGCATTTCGTCGTGGTGCTCGGGAACGCTGACCGGGTGCTGGGCCGAGAGCAGGCGCTCGAGGTCCAAGTAGCTTCCATAGGACATGGCGTTGTGGAAGTCGGTGCGGACGGTGTCTTCGATTTCGCGTGCACCCTCGGGTGTCTGTGCGTGTGGGCAGGCCATGGGAACAGCGTATCAGTATCTCAACGTGCGTCAAGAAAATGAAATGAGCCTGAGTTGGATCCCCGGGGCAAGCGGTGGACGGATGCCTGGTCGCGGCGGGTCAGGACGCTTGCGATGTCTGTTCGGGGCTGTCGCCGGTCTGCCTCATGTCGAGCGCCTATTCCGGGCGTTGCCATGGTTTGATTGAAGTTTGCATCGAGATCATGGGCCGCAGAGAAAACGCGCCCGAAAACATGGGGGGATTCATGAAGACTTTCACTCGCACGCTCACTGCCCTTGCCGCGGCGGTGTCGATCGCGTTTTCCGGGGCCGCCGTGTCAACGGCCGCACCCGTGGCGCCCGTGCAGGGGGTCAGCGTCGTTGCTGCCAAGAAGGCGCCGGCCGTTGCGATCGGGAAGATTCCCACCAAGACCGTCAAGGGATCCGCGAAGGCCACCATCAAGCCGTTGGCCAAGGCGGCCAAGGGCGTGAAAATCACCTCCAAGGTGCTGACCGTCAAGCAGGGGAAGAAGACCGTTGCCAAGAACAAGGCTTCGGTCAAGCTGAAGACCGGCACCTACAAGGTGACGACAAAGGTCAACTACAAGGTCGGCAAGAAGAAGGGGACCATCTCCAAGACGCAAACCCTGACCGTCAAGAAGGCCGCGGCGAAGAAGTCGTGGGCCGCACCCAAGGGCAAGAGCTGCCCGGCAGGGTTCCCGGTCAAGGGCAACAAGACCGGCAGCAACAAGGAATGGAAGTACCACGTTGAAGGCGGCCAGTTCTATGGCCGCACGACCCCGGAGCAGTGCTTCAAGAACACCTCCGACGCACGCAAGGCCGGATACCGCGTCTCCAAGCGCTAAAGCCGTTCCGGCAATTGAATGACGCCGTGGCCCGCAGTCAAACCGTGGGCCACGGGTGTTTACATGTACCTTTGGCGTTGTGCCTCGTTGAGTCATGTTGAAAGAGCGATTTGAAACACCTGATTTCCTTTATTCTCACCGTGTTGATCCTGACCGGATCCCTGGTCGTGGACCCCGCCGTCATGGACGGAGCTGCACCGCCGGAGGCCCGTGTTCCGGCCGCCGCGAGCGGTACCTCGGCATCCATCAGCGTTCCCGCCGCGAAGGCCAAGGCCAAGGCGCCCGCGGGGGTCGCAAAGGTCCTCCCAGGCGCCAGGCTTGATGGCCCTGCCGCGGTGACCGTCCTGAATACCTTGCCGATCAAGGGCAAGGCGCCGACTACCGGGTATGACCGGAACAAGAAGTTCGGGAACGGCTGGAAAGACTTCAACCGAAACAAGTGCGACGAGCGTCAAGACACCCTCAAGCGGGACATGTCGAAGGTGAAGTACAAGGACGCCAGAAAATGCCAGCTGGCCTCGGGCGTCCTGGCCGACTCCTACACCGGAACCTCGATCAAGTGGAAGGTGAACAGCGGATCCGTTGACATCGACCACGTGGTTGCGCTGAAGAACGTCTGGATCTCCGGGGGCCAGAAGCTTTCCCAGGACCAGCGGCTGGCGGTCGCCAACGACCCGTTGAACCTGATGGCTTCGCAGGCCTCCGCAAACAGGTCCAAGGGCGATGCCAATGCCGCCGAATGGTTGCCGACCCACAAGCCTTTCCGCTGCCAGTACGTGGCCACCCAGGTCAGCGTGAAGAAAAAGTATGCCCTTTCGGTGACCGCTGCCGAGAAGGCCTCCATGAAGCGCGTTCTCAACTCCTGCCCGAAGCAAAAAGCCGCAAAGGTGGCACCAATCAAGGTGGTTGCGGCCAAGGCTCCGCCCGCCGCACCGAAGAACACCGCGGCACCGACCAAGAAGCAGCCAACCAGCGTGGCCGCGCCCAAACAGGTGTCGCCCGGCGCCTACTGCGCGAAGGCCGACAAGGGTGCCAGGGGCATCGGCAAGACGAACGGCAAGAGGTACACGTGCAAGACCAGCAGCTCCGACACCCGGTTGCGTTGGCGTTAGCCCCCGCACCCAATCGCCGTTCTGTTCCGGTACGAACGTGAAATTGCCGCCCATGCATTTGCAGGGGCGGCAATTTCGCTTCATCTCGCGGTTGGCCCGGGACTACCTGGCCGGGAAAAGCCGCCCGAGCCAACCGCCCTTCTTTTCCTTGGGCACATTCGGGTCGCAGCTGCATCGTTCGGTGCGCGGCACGTGCTTCATGACCTGCTGGACGTGTTGTCCACAGCCGGCCCAGGTGCTCTTTGAGCATTTGCGGCAGGTGACTGCTCGACACATATTCGTTCTCCAGGGGGAAGTCCAAGGCGAAGACCGATTGGATGACGCCCAAACCAACTATCTCATATACCCCCAGGGGTATCAAAATGGATGGCGTGGGCACCATCGCAAGCGCCCCGCACCCGCCAATCCGAAGCAGCCGGGGACCACGGATCGAACGCGGGCTATTGGACTTGGAAGTGGCGGCCGGTGCGCAAGGGGAGCACCTTGCCCAGGTCCACGCCCTCCGCGGCGATTTGCAGCATCAAGCGCTGGCGTTCGCCGGTGGTGATGTCCGCCGCATGGCAACGCCTGGCCACCAGCGCCAACCTGTCGGCCAGCTCGTTCATGGGATCGCCCGAGTGTGCCTTGACCCAGCTGTACCGCACCTCGGACCGGGACAGCAGCTCGTGGATCTTGTGGACGATGGACCGGGCCGCCTGCGACCTGCTGCGTGCGTGGCTGGCCGGATTGTTGAGCAGGTCGATGGCCATGAGGGAATCGGATCGGATGTGGAACCGAACCCGTCCGGTGAACAGATCCTCGCGGTACCTGCTAGCATCCAGCAGGGCGTAGTGGATCGAGTTCAATTCGCCTTGCAGTATTTCCTTGCCGGTGGCCGCATAGGCATTGATCGTTGGCGAAGAGCCCCTGCCGTAGTCAAGGATCCAGCCATGGCCCATCAACGGGCTGTGCCAACTGCGCGAGGCGTCGGTGGTGATCGTCAGTACGGAATGGTAGTCGTCGATGCTTTCACGCAGCAGTGCGGTGGCGGCGCGGGCTCCAACCAGCGGACGGAATTGCTCGGAGACCTCGAAACCCATCCGTGCCAGCGCCTCGGGCAACCGCAGGTGCCCCTCGAGCAGCACATTGTCGCAAAAGACGGACTCCGCCGCGTTGCAACGGACCGCACGAATGGCCTTGTCGATATGCGCCATGAGCACGCCGAGATTTTGCCCGGATTCGTGGACGGGAAGCACCCCGTTCCTTTGGCCAACCACCTCGACGGCCCGGGTCCGCACGACGGCCCAGAAGAGGTTCTGGTTGTGGGGCACCACCTCGACGGTGACCCCGGAGCGTTCGGTGACCGCTTGGACAGCAGGGATGAACCGCATGGCAGGAGGCATGGGGCGTGGTGTCTGCATGGTCTCCTCCTCGGTTCGGCGCTCGGGCATTTCCGCATCCGGAAACCCCCATCTCCCAAAGCTACCCAAAATATTCCGTCGTGTGGATAGAAAGCACTTCCCGGAGCACGGGAGTTGTCGGCATCGCTTGGCCGTCTCCTGGCCGGGGCCGCACCGCCGAAACAGTTGCCTTCCCTGTCATCCCTTCAACCGAAGTGCGGGAGCGCTGGCTACCGGCCGCCTTCGCCGCGGGTCATCGTGAAGGTGGAGGCGACCGCGCCGGAAAACCTGTCCGAGGCAAACAGCGCCCGGGCCAGGGCATCGCGCACACCCGTTGCCGGGCGCCACATCGGCCTGCCCAGCGCCATGTTCACCCGTGCCTGCACCGCCGCGCGGCGGGCCGCGGACAACCGGAGCCGGGAAAAGGCATCCAATTCCTCCCGGAGGCCGGCCCCGGATATCCGTCCACCCAATGCGGCATCCAGGATCCCCGTCAGCCCGGCGGCATCAAGCAGGCCAAGGGTCATGCCCTGCCCGCCGATGGGGCTGACCTCGTGGGCGGCGTCCCCGATGAGCAGCACGTCCCCGGGATTCATGGAGCGGACCGCCAGGTTCGCGGTCGTGAACCGGCTGAGCATGGAGTTCCGCCCGGCATCCACCGTGTGCCCGGTCCGCCGGACGATGAGCTCGGGCAGCGACGCGGTCTCCGATTCCCGGATCCAGCACACCCAGCGCCGCTTGTTCCCGGGCAGCGGAAAGGACTCGGTGATCCCGTGCTCGTGCAGGAACAACGCGGCGATGGACCCGAATTCCGTGCTTTCGGGGAAATCTCCCATCAGGTAGGTGTCCGGCAGCCGGTGGCCGGCAAACGGCGCCCCGGCACCCCGGCGCACGTCCGAGCGCGTGCCGTCGGCCCCGACGAGGAAGCGGCACCGCACGGTGCCCGGGTTCCCGCCGGTGTCCCGCGTGTGCGCGAGCAGGTGACCGGGGTGCGCATCCACGGAAGCGAACGCGGTTCCGGTGGCCAGCGCCCCGGCGTCCAGCGAGTGAAGCCGTGCCCGCAGCAGCGCGACGGTGTCGTTTTGCGGCAGCGAGAGCACAAAGCGGTGCTCCGCCCGAATCGAACCGAAGGACAATTCGGCCACGATCCGGCCCCGCGAGATGCCCACCCCGTGCCCGATCCGCATCCCGCGTGCCGCCGCCTCGGCACCGACGCCCAGCCGGTCAAGCACCGCCAGGCCCGGGGGGTGGATGCCGATGGCCCGGGAATGCTCGCCGATGGCGGTCCGGGATTCGAGCACTTTCACCCGGTGTCCGGATTCCAGCAGCAGGATCGCCAGGGCCAGCCCGCTGGGCCCGCCGCCGACGATGGCCACATCGATCATGGGGCCATCCGTGCCTCGGCGCGCCAGATTGCCAGGTTCCGGTATTGGCCCTGGGTGTGCGCGTGCCAACCGGGCGGCAGCACGCGGGCCAGTTCACCCGGCGTGTAGCTTCGCCGGATGGAGGTCAGCCCGTCGCGCCGGATGAAGGAGGAACCGGCCAGCGGCAACGTGGCCAACCCGAACAGGAGCAGTGCGCTGCGTCGGCGCCGGATGTCGCTGTGGATCGACAGGCCGCGGGCGAGGTGCTGGCTGTCGGCCAGGACACCGGCCAGCTGCGGGGGATCGAGGTGGTGCAGGACGTGGTTGGAAACCACCACGTCGAAGCGAGCGCCCTCGGCCACCAGCACCGAGCTTGTGGTGCGCCGGAATTCGATCCCCGGTTCCCCGGGCCCGGCGGACGCGGCGGCCCGGGTGGAAAAATCGTGGGCGCGGGCATCGGGATCGATGCCCAGGACCCTGACCTCGTAGCCGTCGGCCCGCGCCCAGCGCAGCAACGCCAGCGCAAGGTCCCCGCCGCCGCACCCGATGTCCAGGATGGTGCCGGTTCCCCGGCGCGGCAGCTGCGGGCGGACCAGGCGCACATAGACGCCGCGCCACCCGGAAACGACGAGGTTCACCAGCCGGAACTGGGCGTAGGTGCGTTCGAGCAGGGCGGGATCGGCGTCGGGGCGCTCCATTTCCTCGGTGGCCGAGATGTCCCTTTGCATGTGGTCGGCTTAGCCCCGCTGCCCGGTGTCAAGGGTCATCAACGCGGTCTCGACCGTGAGCCCGGGGCCGAAGGCCATGGAGCAGACGCGCTGCCCGGATGCCGAGTCCCTGGAGAGGTTCTCGTCCATGATGTCCTTGAGCACGAACATCACCGTGGCGCTGGACATGTTCCCGTAGTCGTTCAACACCCGGCGGGCCGGCATCAGCTGCTCGTCGCTCAGTTCGAGGCGCTTTTGCACGCGGTCGAGGATCGCCCGGCCACCGGGGTGGATGCCCCAGTGCTCGATGTCCGCATAGTCGGGGCCCAGCGACCCGTCGAGGGCCAGCAATGGTTCCAGGGCGCCGATGATGTGGTCGTCGATGATGTGCGGGACGTAGGTCCCCAGGACCATCTCGAAGCCCTCGTCGCCGATGTTCCAGGCCATGGCCTCCTCGCCCACCGGGGTCAGGACAGTCTCGAAGTGGTCCAGCCGCAGGCCCGTCCCTGCATGCGGACGGGCCGTGACGATGGCCGCGGCGGCCCCGTCCGCAAAGAGTGCCGAGCCCATGATGGTGTCCGGGTCGTTGGAACTGCGCACATGGATCGAGCACAGCTCGGCGCAGACCACCAGCACCACGGAGTCCGGGTCCGCCTCGCAAAAGCTCTTGGCCGCACGCAGGGCCGGGAACGCGGCGTAGCAGCCCATGAATCCCAGGTGGTAGCGCTGCGTGGACGGGCGCAGGCCGAGCGCCCTGACCAGTTGGTAGTCGGGCCCGGGATTGTAGAAGCCGGTGCAGGAAACCGTGATCACGTGGGTGACATCGCCCGGTCCGAGGTCGGGGCAGGCATCGAGGGCCCTTTGCGCCGACTCGATGTAGAGTCCCGGGGCGGTGGCCACGAAGACCTCGTTGCGTTCCTTGGTGCTGGGGCTCAGCAGGAGCCCGGAATCCGCGTCGAAGAACAGCGGGTTCTCGGCCACCGTCTCGGTCGTGAACTCGGTGACGGCGGTGTGCCGGGTGGAGATCTGGGCCGAATCAAACGACGTGCTGATCAGGCGCTGGCCCAACCGGGTCAGCCCTGGTTGGGCGCCAAAGACATCCCTGGCCTTGTCTTGGTACAGGATCGTGGGCGGAACGGCTGTTTGGATGGTTCTGAGCATCACCGGCATAGTGTTGAGCCTATGGCCGGACGCGGGTGCGGGTAAAGGGCGGGGCCCGGCAGCCGCCTGTGAGTCGGAAGGCCGATGCCCCGGAACCCGGGCACTTTCAAAAAGTGCTGGATTCCGCGCGGGCTCAGGAGTATCGTGATTTTTGGGAGACCAGCATCGGTCATAAGCGATCCCCGCCCCAGGGTGAGAGGTAATTGATGCCAGACAAATCACCACATAGACACGAACACAAAAAGCCTGCAGGCAAGTCGATCAAGGCGCGGCGCGCGGAGAAGCGCTCGAAGAACGCACCGGAGTCAGACACCGAGCAGGTAACCCACATCAAGAAACACTGAGCAACTTGATGATTGGAGATATCTTCAAGGGAAGCGGAGAAGAACAGACATCTTCTCCGCTTCTTCCATGTCCGCCGACAAGCGGGATCGCGTCCCCTGCGCCGGCGAAAAACTTTCTTGGCATGATTCCAATCCGTTTGCCGCGCGGCACCGAATGCTCCATGACAGCCCGAACCAACAGTGGTCGGGACGGCGCGGAGGCCCAGGAGGCCGACGCCAAGCAAGGAGCATGACATGAAGCGCATGAACAGCAGGTTTTCCGCAGCACTTGGACTGATCGCGATTGCCACCGTGGGACTGACCGCTTGCTCGGCAGGCACCGGGACCAGCGAGTCGATGGCACCGTCCTCCGCGGCGGCACCCTCCAGCGCATCGGCTGCCCCGAGCGGCTCGTCCATGTCCAGCGAAGCGGCCATGGACCCGGCAGCCAACCTCGTGGGTGCCGGCTGCTCCACCTACGCGAAGGCCGTGCCCAGCGGCGAGGGGTCGGTTGCCGGCATGGCGAAGGATCCCGTGGCCGTTGCAGCCTCGAACAACCCTCTGCTCAAGACCCTCACCGCGGCGGTGTCCGGCAAGCTCAACCCGAAGGTCGACCTGGTCGACACCCTCAACGGCGGCGAGTTCACCGTCTTCGCCCCCGTTGACGAGGCGTTTGCCGCCATCCCGGACAAGGACCTCAAGGCAGTGGTCGCCGACGCGGACACCCTGAGCACCATCCTGACCTACCACGTGGTTCCGGGCCAGATCGCCCCGAGCGACATCGCCGGCAGTCACACCACCGTCGAAGGACAGGACCTCAAGGTCACCGGCAGCGGCGACAAGCTCATGGTCAACGGCGCATCGGTGATCTGCGGAGGCGTCCAGACCGCCAACGCCACCGTCTACCTGGTGGACACCGTGCTGATGCCCCCGGCCAAGAAGTAGCCACCGCACCCCGCACAAGGGCATGGCAACAGACCCTGGGGGCTGCCGATGGATGCGTCCATCGGCAGCCCCCAGCGGTCGTCCTGATTCGACGGGGAGATTCGGCGCGACGGAAAGAAGAATTCTTTCCCGCCGCACCAGAAGGGATGAGGGATCGGAAATGGCATGCATGAGACGCTTTATCGCATGAGCTCACATCTACCCGGGGGAACGGACCAAACCGCCGTGCCCTCCACCGAAGACCTGATGCTCCGGATCGCGACAGGCAACGAGAACGCCTTCGAGGAACTCTACGACCGCCACGCACCCCAGGTCTTCGGCCTGGTTCGCCGGATCCTGAAGGACCAGGCGCAAAGCGAGGAAGTGGCCCAAGAGGTGTTTGTCGAAGCCTGGCAGCAGGCGGCGCGCTATGACGCGGCCCGCGGCAAGGCGATCACCTGGCTGCTGACCCTGGCGCACCGCCGGGCGGTTGACAGGGTTCGGGCCAGCCAAGCCAGCAAGGACCGTGACCTGCGCGAAGGCATCAAGGACTTCCAGGCGAGCTACGATGACGTTGAGGAAACGGCGATCGCGCACGATGAAGGCCGCCGCGTGGTCCGTGCCCTGGAGCAGCTCAGCGAGAATCAGCGCGATGCCATCCACCTGGCATATTTTGGCGGATACACCCACCTTGAGGTGGCCGAGCTGCTCAAGATCCCGGTGGGAACCGCGAAAACACGAATACGCGACGGAATGAACAAACTTCGAGACCTGATGGGAGTGGCGTGATGGACAAGCAGAAGAACGAGCTGACCGGCAGCTTCGCCCTGAACGCCCTGGGCGACGCGGAACGCGAGGAACTGCTCCGGGACGCCGAAGCCTCCCAGGACGTCCGCCAGGAAGTGGAGGCAATGCAGGAAACCGCCGCGCTTCTGGGGCTTTCCGCCGCACCCGTGGCACCGCCGGCCCGGGTCAAGGCGAACATCATGTCCGCCATCCGCAACACCCCGCAGCTGCCGCCCGCTGCCGCCACGCACCAGGCGCAGGACGCGGCCGCCCAGGCCGCAACGGACCACGCCCCGGAATCCGCGACGGAAACCGGCCCGGATCCACTCGTGCGGATCTCGCCACCCGCCCCGGCGAGGGGCAGCCGGCGGATGTTTGCCCTGGCGGCCGGCGTGCTGCTGGTTGCCGCAGGCGCCTTGGGCGGAGTGGTGGCAAACCAGAACGCCCAGCAACAAAAACTCGAGGACCAACTGGCCGCGCTGAACACGAAGCAGGCCGAGCTGACCCGCATCCTGAGTGCCGCGGATGTCAGGTCCAAGACCCAGGAACTTGACAACGGGGCCAGGGTCACCCTGGCCTACTCGGCCACCGAGGGCATGATGGCGGTGACCACCGCCGGTTTGCCCGCGCTGCCCAGCGACAAGGGGTATGAACTTTGGCTGATCTCCGGCACGGGAGCCGTCTCCGCGGGAATGGTCGACGGTGCCAAGGCCGACGGCATGGTGATGGTTTCCGGCTCGATGCAGGGCGTGACGCACTTCGGGATCACGGTGGAACCGGCATCCGGCTCGCCGGCACCGACGACCGATCCGATCCTGGTCCAGGCCCTCTGACCTGCCGCCGGAAAATGATGGGTTGTTTCCAATCCGCCGGTGGTAGCGTTCCGAATACGTAGTGGTTGGCTGTTCCTCTCGAACGCAGGGGACAAAGCATCACAACGTATGGGTGGGTGAAATCATGACCAAGTTTCCAGCGACAAGGCCGCGGGGCACGGGGGCCTACGGGCTCGCGGGCTTCACCTCGGCCGCGGTGCTTTTTTCCGTGGCCCAATTGGTGTCGGCCTTCTTCGCCACCGCGTCGGCGCCCCTGGTGGCCATGGGCTCGACGTTCATCGACCTGACCCCGCCATGGCTCAAGGACTTCGCCATTTCCGTCTTCGGCACCAACGACAAGTTGGCGTTGTTCGTCTCCATCGGCGTTGTCGTGGCGGTCGCCTCGGTCCTCCTGGGGATCCTGGCCAAACGCAGTTTCGCCGCGGCCGCCGCCTGCATCGTGCTGCTCGCCGTGGCCATTGGAGGTGCGGTCCTGTCCCGGCCCGCCACCGGACTTGTCGACCTGACCCCCATCATCCTGGGCGCGGTTGCGGGCCTGGCCTGTCTGCGCTGGCTGACCACGCTTGCCGCCAAGGACCGGGCGCCGGCTTCCGGGGCGGTTCCGGTCGCGGGCTCCTCGCGCCGGAACTTCCTGCTGGGCACCGCGCTGTCCCTGGTTGGCGCGGCCGTGGCCGCCGGGGTCGGGCAATCCCTGGCCACCGCAAGGAACATTGCGGATTCGGCCCGGTCCGCCCTCGGGCTGCCCGCGGCCAAGGTTCCGGCCAAGGCCCCGCCGGCCGACGCACAGGTCGAGGTCGCGGGCATGCCGCAATTCATCACGCCGAACAAGGATTTCTACCGGATCGACACCGCACTTTCGGTGCCGCGGATCAACCCGGCCGACTGGTCGCTGCGGGTGCACGGGATGGTGGAGAAGGAATTCACCATGGGCTTCGAGGAACTGCTGGCCCAGGACCTGGTGGAAAGCTACCTGACGCTGACCTGCGTTTCGAACCCCGTCGGCGGCCAGCTCGTGGGCAACGCCAAGTGGCTGGGTTACCCGTTGCGCAGGCTGCTGGAGCGGGCGGTGCCCCGGGACGGCGCGGACATGGTGCTGTCGACCTCGATTGACGGCTTCAGCGCCTCGACACCGCTGGAGGTGCTCACCGACGACCGCATGGCACTGCTGGCGGTGGGGATGAACGGGGAACCGCTGCCGCTGGAGCACGGGTTCCCGGTCCGCATGGTGGTTCCAGGCCTCTATGGATACGTCTCGGCCACCAAGTGGGTCGTGGACCTGGAGGTCACCCGATTCGCGGACAAGGTCGCCTACTGGACCACGCGTGGATGGTCCGACCACGGTCCCATCAAGCTCTCCTCGCGGGTCGATGTGCCGCGGTCCTTCGCCCGCGTCCCGGCCGGAAAGGTTGCCATGGGCGGAACCGCCTGGGCGCAGACCCGCGGCATTTCCAAGGTCCAAGTGCAAATCGACGACGGAGACTGGACCGATGCGGAACTGGGCGCCGAGGCCTCCGTGGACACCTGGCGCCAGTGGCGCTATGTGTGGGACGGCGGATCCTCGGGAAACCATGTGGTCAGCGTCCGGGCCTTTGACGGGCAGGGTGAAATGCAAACCAGCGAGCAGGCAAACCCGGCACCCAATGGATCCAGCGGATGGCAGCGCGTCCAGTTTTCGGTTGGCTAAGTGGCCGGCCTCGGCAAATCCGGTACCGGTGGCGACCGAACCTGCCCTGCTGCGTACCAGCGCCAGCTCTCCTCCGTCTTCGCGTCGCCGGGAGACGAGGGTCGTGCCAAGCGCGTCGAGGACCGCATGGTTTCGGGTATCGCCGCAGGCAGACTGCTCGATGGGGACCGGCTGCCCAGCGAGTCCGAGCTGGCTGCCTCCCTCGGGGTGGCCACCATGACAGCACGCGAAGCGCTGGTCTTCCTGCGCGCCCGGGGCTGGTGAAGGCCACCCGAGGACGTGAGATCGGCACTTTCATCACGCTGCCCCGGGGCGACCGGACCAGCATCCTGCAAGACCGGCTGGCGGCCATGAGCCGGGTTGAGTTGCGGGACCTGGCGATCCACTACGCGGCCATCGCCTCCACGGGGGCCGAGCTTGCGGCGAATGCCGCCGACGAACACGACGTGGTGATCCGGCGTCAGGTGCTGGAAGGCAGGATGGAGGGCCATGGCGCACGCGGAACAGTGGTGGGTGGCTTCCTGCTTCAGCTGGCCGCCGAGCCAGTCGGCGCGGCTCACGCGTGATCACAGTCAGGCTACCCACGGACTTTGGTTCGTTGTTGGCCCTGGCGCACGCGGACCCGGAGTTTGACGCCCGGATGATCCAGCTTTGCGGTGACATTCTTGATGCGATTTCCACCAGGGATCCGGCCAGGGCGGGAAAGCTGGTCGGTGACTTTGTCAGGGAGGGGGTCGTCTGGCTCATTGCCGACCAGTCCCAGTCCGGGATCCCGGCCATGAAGCCATAGAAGACCAAGCCCGGACGCCCCGTCCGGAGGGCCTCATGAGCCAAGACAAGACCACCGGCACAGGTGCCGATGTTCCCTACTTCTTCGAATCCCTGCTTCCCGACTTGCACGAGTGGGCCGGCAGGATGGGCAAGGTCCTTGAATCCCACGACGCGGCCCCCCTCTCCGCGACAACTCGATGCGGCGATCCATCCTCTGGTCGACGAGTTCCTGGATCGTAGGGAGCTGCCGCTGGTTGGTGCCGGGTTCGTTGCCGCCCGGGACGTATTGGCCGGTACGCCGTGGCACATGGCCTGGTGGCAGGGGCCGGCCAGGGAGCGCCTGCTCATGCCCACCATTGAATCGGCCGGCGAGACGTATTCGCGACGCGAATGGTTCAGCGTCCCCATGGAACCGGGTCAAGGAAATCGACCCGAGGGCCACGCTGGTCAACGGCAGCGGCCGCATCGCCTTGGCCGATCCGCAACTGGCCGCCGGAGCGCTGCTGGTCCGCGGTTGGCAGGGATCCGACGCTGCCAACCTGTCGGTTGCCGACAAGGACCTTGGTTTTGACAAGGTTGCCGTCGGCCGCTGCGGGAGGTTGCCGCTGGCTATTGCCGTACCGGCCTGATCCAGGCCCCAGGCAACCATAAACCTAGCTAGCACAGCCATATCGGCGTAGTCTCGGATGTAGGTCGTTGTAGCGAACGCGCGCTCAAGCGGCCACCCAAAGGAACGCGGGAACTTCATATGGATGACGCAAAGAACTCGGTGCCAACGGCCATTCGGCCGTAGCCAGGCCCGGGGTGTGCGCAATGTGGACCCCCGTTTGAGTTCGGGGTTTTACGGCTTCCTTCTTTGGCGGAGCGCCTTGGCCCCGCAGGATCCCCGGCCCATTGCCTTGATTCCACGGACGGGCCCAACTGTCGGCACCCACCCGGGATGGCCCGGAAACCACCACCGAAAATCATTGCCCATGCTTTGGCGACTAAGGAGCGCATGATGAGCAAAGAAACCAAGGTCCAGCCAGTCCCTGACGTCCTGCCCGGCGACTCCACGGAAGCCCGGCCCAGGAGGCTGTCGCCGGATGAACTGCCGGACGGCTCGGGCAATGACGCACCCAAGCACCCGGAACTTGGCGACGAAAACCGATTCGACGCGGGATAGCCCCGCATCACAACCGAGGCCTCGCGCCCGATAGTCGCGAGTGACAGCAACATCCTGCCTGGAAAACATGAAGGGAGTGAAAAGTCATGACTCAAGATGCACACATTCCGGCACCACGTGAGGAACCCGAGGCAACGCCGAGGATTCCGAAGACGCACCCTGCCCGCGGATTTA
Source organism: Paeniglutamicibacter psychrophenolicus (assembly GCF_030812255.1). Taxonomy (GTDB): domain Bacteria; phylum Actinomycetota; class Actinomycetes; order Actinomycetales; family Micrococcaceae; genus Paeniglutamicibacter; species Paeniglutamicibacter psychrophenolicus_A. The sequence continues at coordinate 332,177 of NZ_JAUSSH010000001.1, forward strand.
TCGTAGGAGGGTCACTCACCGCACTGCTCTTCCTGCTGTTCATCATCACCGGCGGCGCCACGATGGGCGATGCGGTCAGCCCGCTGTGGATCGGATTCATCATTGGCATCCTGGTCGCGCTCCTCGGAGTCTTCCGCCTCGTGGGCGGCACCGAGGCCTTCGGCCTGGGCGACACGGAGCACAAACACCCGACGGCATGACGTCGTTCGGGCACACCACCGCGAAAGGCCACCGTTCGGCACTCACCGGTCCGAACGGTGGCCTTTCCCCTGCCCGGCGTGGGGAAAGTACTTGTGAAAGCCAAAGTGTCTTGGCCAAGGTGTAGCGCCGTGGCGGTTTAGGCTGGGCAGCACAGTACCTAGAAAGGGACCTGCACCTGATATGAGACGCGTCTTGGCCTACCTGCTGCGAATTGGCGGAAGCATCGCCATCAGCGCCGCAGTGGTTGTGCAATTGCAACGAAGCATCACCAATGAGGGTTCGGGCCAGGGGGAAGTCGGCTTTGTCATCCAGAACTTCTTCTCGTTCTTCACCATTGAATCCAACGTCCTGGCGGCGATCGTCCTGTTCGTGGGCATCTTCACCTTGTCCGGACGACCCGAGCCCCGCGGCTGGAGCATGTTCCGGGCGGCCGTGACCGCATACATGGCAACCACCGGGGTGGTCTACAACCTGCTCTTGCGCGGCATCGAGCTTCCCCAGGGCGCCACCGTTCCCTGGTCCAATGAAATCCTCCACGTCGTGGGGCCCGCCATCGTGGTGCTCGATTGGCTCATCGCCCCCGGGCGCCGGCGGCTGCACGCCAAGGCGCTCTGGGGGATCGTCGCCTTCCCCGTCCTGTGGGCCGGGTACACCTTGGCGCGTGGCGTGATGGTTCCCGACCCGCGCACGGACAAGCCGTGGTACCCCTATCCGTTCCTGGACCCGAACACGAGCCCCAACGGGTACTACTCCGTCGGCTTCTACGTGGTGCTGATCGCCATGGTCATCGGCGTTGTCGGCTCGGGCGTCTTGTGGGTCAGCAGGGTCCGGCGCCGCACCGCGTAGCCGTGCCGTCGCACCCCGGTATACCCTTGGGGGTATGTATCTCGGGCTTTCCGGGGACTTCAGGCGGCAATGGCGGGACGTGGCGGAATGCGGGATCGGGTGATCTGGCTGGTGGTTGGCGTGGTCCTTGCCGCCATGGCGGCATCGCTGTGGACCGATGCGTGGGTTGCCGCCCTGGGCGCCGGGTCCGCGGCAGCCTATTGCCTGCTGGCGGCCATCCGCGGACGCTGCTTCGGCGACGCGTGCGCGCTGTCGACCATCGATGTGCTACCGGTGGAAAAGGTCCAAGAAACCGCCCGGGAATGAATTGGGGGCCGTCGTGGTTTTACATGCAAACACATGTACTCCATGAAAGGGAGCCACACACCGTGAGCCAAAACATCGTAGTCATCTCCGGCGGCCTGGGCACGCCATCGACCTCCGGCCTGCTGGGCCGCCAGCTCGGCGAATCCGCCGTCAAGGAACTTGCCGCCATGGGCGTCCAGGCGGACCTGACGGTGCTGGAGCTGCGTGACTACGCCGCGGACATCACCAACAACCTGCTCACCGGCTACGCCCCGCCGCGCCTGGCCGAGGCCATCGAGGCGGTCCGCACCGCCGGCGGATTGATCGCGGTATCCCCGGTCTTCACCGCCTCGGTCTCCGGGCTCTTCAAGTCGTTCATCGACGTCCTCGACCCCGCCTCGCTCGACGACAAGCCCATGATCCTGGCCGCCACCGGCGGAAGCGCGCGGCACAACCTGGTCGTCGACTACGCGATGCGCCCGATCTTCGCCTACCTGCGCGCACGGATCATGCCCACCTCCATCTTCGCCTCGCCCGAGGACTGGGGAGCGGACCAGGGCCATGGAGCTCTGGCCGAGCGCGAGCGCCGGGCGGGGGCCGAGCTGGCCCAGGCCATTGCCGGACCCAACGGGGCAGCCGCACACACCCAGGACCTGGGCGACACCCGCTCAATCGCCCCGCGCGTGAGCGAGACCGCGAACCCGCGGGACAACATGACCTCGCTGCCCTTCGAGCAGTTGCTGGCCAACATCCAGGCGGGCTAAGGAGCCGGCACCCGGGTCACTGGGCGAACTCCGGGTCGGTTGCGTCCTTGTTGTCGCAGCCGTCGACCGCGGCCCCCATGCGGTGGATCATCCCGCCCAGGACCGGGTGCGGGGTGGCGAAGTTCAGCCGGACGAACCCGCGGCCACCGCTGCCGCAGGCGCTTCCGTTGATCAACGCGACCTGCGCCTCCTTGAGGAAGAACTGGGCCGGGCCGGGCTCCAGCACCAGTCGGGAGACGTCCAGCCACGCCAGGTAGGTGCCCTGCGGGGGAGCGTAGCGAACCTGCGGCAGGTGCTCGGTGATGATCTCGCCAAGCAGCATCCTGGACTCGTCCAGGTAGCCGATCACCGAATCGAGCCAGCCGGTGCCCGTGCGGTAGGCGGCGGTGGTGGCCGCCAGCCCCACGTTTGCCGCCCCGTGCTCGGGGACTTCGCCCACCCGCGCCCACACCATGCGGTCCACGTCGTTGGTCAGCACCAGTTGCGCGCACTTGAGCCCCGGCAGGTTGAACGCCTTGGTGGCGGCGACCGCCGTGATCGAATGCGCCGCGGCGGCATCCGACACCGTGGCATAGGGAATGTGCGTGGCGCCGTCGAACACCAGCGGCGCATGGACCTCGTCGGCAAACACCCGTGAACCGGTGGCCTCGACCAGCGTGGCGATCCCCAGCAGTTCCTCGCGCGTGTAGACCTTGCCGAGGGGATTGTGCGGATTGACCAACACCAGCAGCGCGCCTCCGGCCAGGGCGCGCTCCAGGGCGCTCCAGTCGATCTCCCAGCCGGAGGGCGTGGGAACCATGGCCACCTGGATCGAATCCCGCCCGAAGCGCGAGGCCGTGGAAATGAACGGCATGTAGGCCGGGGTGAGCAGCACCAGCGGGGCATCCGGGCGGTACCTGGGGGAAAAGTGCATGACCGCCGCATCCAGGGCCGAGGCCACGGAGTTCAGCGGCCGCACCTGCTCGGGGTCCACCTTCCACTCAAACCGGTTGTCCAGCCAGGCCGCGGTGGCCTCCTGCATGTCGTGGATCAGGCGGGTCGGCGCGTAGCCGATCAGGCCGTTGGCCAGGGTTTCCTGGGCCGCCGCGATGACGCCCGGAGCGGTCCCGAAATCCATTTCCGCCACCCAGGCGCCCAGCGACCCGCGGTACTCGGACCACTTCAGCGATCCGGTCTGGCGCAGTTGGTCAACGGTCAGCAGGTCGAATGGGTGGGCGCTCATCTAGCCAGCTTAGACGCGTTCGCCGGCGAATGCGCCTGCCGTTTTTCTTTTCTTCTGCCCCCGGGGCGGCTTCTTCGGTAGGTTGGGAAGCCAAGAGGGCAAAAGGCGAATCCGGCAAGACCTCCCGGATCCGTTTCGTGCCCCGGTCCATGGGTTGGTTGCCCGGGAGGGAGCGCAATGAACGGGCGCAATGAAAGTGTCGAGGAGCGTCTGGACCGGAACTGGAACGAGCTGATGCAGGAGCTGCGGGTCATGCAGACCGGTGCCCAGATCCTTGCCGCGTTCCTGGTGGTGCTGCCGTTCCAGACCGGGTTCGCCTCGCTGGGACATCCGGAACGGACCTTCTACCTGGTTCTTTTGGTGTTCTCCGCACTGCTCATCGTCCTGCTGGTCACCCCGGTGGCGGTGCACCGGCATTTCTTCGGCCAGCGCGTCAAGGTCACCACGGTGCGCATGGGCCACCTGATTTCCAAGATCGTGATCATCGGGGTGGGAGTCCTCGTGGCCGGTTGCGTGTGGTTCGTGGTGCAGGTCCTCTACGGCTGGGCGGCCGGGGCGCTGGTGGGCGGGCTGGTGATGCTGGCGGTGGTATTCCTGCTGGTCGTCCTGCCGCGGATCATCAAGCCCAAGTCCTCGGTCCCGGTCCTGCCGGCCGACGGGCAGGTGTAGCGCGGCGACCCGATAGCCTTGCAAATGTGGGTCGGGGGCGGACTCCTCCGGGCCCCGGGTAGCCGGTTTGGTCCCCTGGCCCATGCCCACCGCCCGGAACCGGGCACAAATACGAGAATCGAGCGACAGTGCCCGCAAGCATCGAAAACCGCGCCGGGGACTTGCCCCGCCCAGTGGACGGCAGGGTATCCGAATCCGGCCGCATGGCAGTTCACGCCAAACTTGAGATCGCGGTCCAGGACGCCGCCGGAGCCAGGATCGCCCTGGGGAACGGCGCTGACCGGGTCGAGCTGTGCACCGCGCTGGGCATGGGCGGGCTCACGCCCACCCTGGGCACCATCGAGGCTGTAGTCGCCGTCGGGATCGGCGTGCATGTGCTGATCCGCCCGCGCGGCGGCGGCTACAACTACACCCCGGACGAGGTCGAGCTGATGGCCCGCGACATCACCCACGCAGCCCAGGCCGGGGCTGCCGGGATCGTGATCGGCGCACTGGCCGAGGGCGACGCCGCGCTGGACCTCGAGGTGCTCGCCACCCTGGTGGCCGCGGCGCACCTGGTGAACCAAGACATCGAAATCACCGTGCACCGCTGCGTGGATGTGCTGCTGGAAAACGGCCTGCCGATTGCCGACCTCGTGGCGCAGCTGCGCACCGTGGGCGCGCACCGGATCCTGACCTCGGGAGGGGCCCCGGCCTCGGGCGCCGGCGCCGAGATGTTGCGCCGGTTGCGCACCGAGGCGGCGGGCAACCCACAGATCCAGGCCGGCGGCGGCGTGCGGATCGAGGACATCCCCGCCCTGGCTTCGCTGGATGGCATCCACCTCTCGGCGCGCACCCAAACCACCCGGGGCGCCTCGGGTCCCGGCGGCGGGGAATCGGCGTTCGACGTGACCAACGCGGACCTGGTCTCCGCGGCCGCCGCTGCCCTGGCCGCATGCCGCTAACCGTCCGGAAACCCGGGGAGGCACCGCGCTGCGCAGACACAAAGATAGCCCGAATGTGACGCCGGTGACGTATTGGCTAACATGTTCAGGGTGCGACCCCGTGCCCGCAAGCCATGGCCGGGGAGCCACGTGACGTGCATCCAGAACTTCAGAAGGGGCCCAGGCCAGCATGCTCAACGATGAGACCATCACCCGGATAGCCGATGAACTCGTGCAGGCGGGCCACGACCGCGTGCCGGTCAAGCGCCTGACCGCCCGCTTCCCCGAAATGACGGTGGAGGACTCCTACCGGGTCCAGAACCTCTGGCGCCAGCGCTCCGAGGCCAACGGCCGCGTCCTGGCCGGACGCAAGATCGGGCTGACCTCCCGCGCCATGCAAATGGCCACCGGCATCACCGAACCGGACTACGGCATCATCTTCGATGACATGGTGCTCGACTCGGGCTGCACCATCGAGTGGGACAAGTACACCCACCCGCGCGTGGAAATGGAACTCGCGTTCAAGCTCAACAAGGACGTCGAAGGCCCCAACGCCAACATCTTCGACGTCCTCAACGCCACCGAATACGTCATCCCGGCCCTGGAGATCCTGGACTCGCGCATCGAGATGGAGGGCCGCACCATCGTGGACACCATCTCCGACAACGCGGCCATGGGCGCCATGGTCATCGGCGGCAACCCGATGAAGCCGCAGGACATCGACCTGCGCTGGGTCTCGGGCATCCTGTTCAAGAACCAGGTCGTCGAGGAAACGGGCGTCGCAGCCGGCGTGCTGAACCACCCGGCCGCAGGCGTCTACTGGCTGGCCAACAAGATCGCCGCCCACGGCGACAAGCTCAACGCCGGGGAAATCATCCTGGCCGGCTCCTTCACCCGCCCCATGTGGGTGGACAAGGGCGACACCGTCTTTGCCGACTACGGACGAATGGGGACCGTGACATGCCATTTCTCATAGAACCGGACCCGTCCTTCAAGGATGCACTGGAACATGCAGATCACGCCCTGTCGGGGATCTGGGTGTGCTCGGGATCCCCGCTGGTCGCGGAGATCTGCGCCGGCGCCGGATTCGACTGGATCTTCATCGACGCCGAGCACTCGCCCAACGGGCTCGAGTCGATCCTGGGCCAGCTGCAGTCGGTGCGCGGATACCCGGTCATCCCGGTGGTCCGCCCCCCGGTCAACGACACCGTGGTCATCAAGCAGTACCTTGACCTGGGCGTGCAGTCGCTGATCATCCCCATGGTCAACAACGCCGAGCAGGCCCGCGCCGCGGTCGCCGCCTGCCACTACCCGCCGACGGGCGTGCGCGGCGTCGGGTCGGCGCTGGCCCGCTCGGCCCGCTGGAACCGCATCCCCGATTACCTGACGCGCGCCGGGGACACCCTGACGCTGATGGTGCAGATCGAATCGGCCGAGGCCGTGGCGAACGTCAAGGAGATCGTGGAAACCGAGGGCGTGGACGGCATCTTCATCGGTCCCTCCGACCTGGCCGCCTCGATGGGCGTGATCGGGCAGCAGGACCACCCGGACGTGGTCGCCGCGGTGGAGACCGCCATCGCCGCGGGCAAGGCCGCCGGAAAATACGTCGGCGTCAACGCCTTCGCGGAAGCGCCCGCCAAGCGCTACATCGAGCTCGGTGCCCACTACGTGGGTGTCGGGGCAGATGTTGCGCTGTTGGCCCGCGGCACCGAGGCACTGGCCGCCAAGTTCCGGCCCGGTGCCGGCAGCCAGGCCGGGACACCGGCCAGCTACTGACCGAACAGGGCCGGGGCCCGGAGCGCAAGACGAGCGGTCCTGCGGGAGGTCCTTTCCTCTTGCGGGGCCGCTTGCAACCTGTCCCCTCACGGATGCCCGGAAGGCTTCCGGCCTCCGGTGCAAAACCGGCAACATTTTAGTTCCGCAAAACCAACATTTAAATCCAGGGTCGATCCAAGCCCGGGATTGCGGGGTTTTGGGCAGTTCGTAGAAATCAAAAGAATTTGGATCGGTCGATTCGGGATTTCGGATTGGGCGACGCCGGCCGGTCCGCCGGCGACTGGCCGGCCGACACAAACGCGCGGCCACAAGAGATAGGCTCGATCGAATGGAACTTCCCCTCATCTTGCTTGTGCTTGGCATGGTTGTGCTCGGTGCCATCGCGCAGCGCGTGGCGGGGCTCGGTTTCGCGATGCTCATCTCCCCGTTCCTGGTCCTCGCCCTGGGCGCCCACCAGGGGGTGTTCCTGGTGAACATCTGCGGAGTGGTCTCCTCGGCGATCATCGTCCCCCGGGTCTGGAAGGACATCGACTGGTCGATGTTCCGCTGGCTGTGCTCCTTCAGCGTCGTCGGCTCGGTGGCCGGCGCGCTGCTGGCCGGGGGCCTGCCCCAGGCCCCGCTGTCGATCGTGGTCGGCGCCACGGTGCTCGCCGCACTGCTGCTCTCCCTGATCCTGGTGCGCGCAAACGTGACCGTCACCGGGCAGGTCCCCAAGGCCGGTGCCGGGTTCCTCTCCGGGCTCACCAACTCCCTGGCCGGGGTTGGGGGACCGGCGGTGAGCGCCTACGCGGTGCTCGCCCGCTGGCCCCAGCGCCCCTTCGCCGCGACCCTGCAGCCCTTCTTCGTGGTGACCGGGGCGGTCACCGTGGCCATGAAATTCATCACCACCCCCGACCAGTTGCCACCGCTGCCCGGATGGGCCTGGATCGCGGTTGCCGTATTCATCGGGGGCGGGGTGCTCATCGGCGAGCAGGTCCAACGCGTGGTCACCGACCGGCACGCGCGGTTCTTCGTGCTGTGTTTTGCCTTCTTCGGTGCTGTAACGGCATTGGCCAGCGGATTGCGCGCCCTGTAACGCCGGGGTGCGCGCAAACGCGTCAATCAGGGCCGCAGACACGCATCGATGGCACGATTGGAAGCAATGAGTGAGAAGAAAAAGCAGCCGCCCGCCGCGGCGGCATTGAACGCGGCACGCCAACGGCTGAGCACCGGCTGGCCCATGCCGTTGTTCCTGCAGGGGGCCTTCGAGTTCCTGCAGGCCGCCCTGTTCTCGGCCTTCCTCGTGGTCATCCCGTGGTTCGCCGTGTGGTTCAGCGGAGGCTTCGCGGACCGCAGCATCGAATCGGTGTTGAAGATGGGCGGGCAGATCTGGCTGCTGATCCACGCCGTCCCGCTGCACCTGCTGCAGGTGGGCACCGGCGCCGACCCCTCCCAGGGCTCCGGGCTGCTGGATTTCACCCCGCTGGGACTTACGCTGATCCCGTTCTTCCTGTGCTGGCGCGCCGGGCGGCGCATCGCGCGGGCCTCCTACACCGACTCGTTGTGGCAGGGCATCCTCGGGGCGCTGGGCGTCTACCTGCTCTGCGGGCTGTTCACCGGGTTCCTGGTGAACAACGAGGAAGCCTCGGTTTCGCTGCTCGCCGCCACCCTCATCCCCGCCATCCCGGCCGGCGCCGGGGTGGTTATCGGAGCCCGCCGCGAGGCCGGATCCTGGGGCCGGCTGATCGGCTTCGACGCCGCGGCCTGGATCTCCAAGACCTCCCAGCACTCGCGCTGGGCCGGGTCCTACGTGTGGGCGGTGCTGTGCGGCGGCACCCTGGCCTACATGCTCACCTTTGCGCTGTCCTCGCTGCTGCTGGCCATCAACCTGGGCGTGCACTGGGTCGATGTCTCCAACGTCTACCAGCAGCTGCGCCCCGGGCCCATCGGCTCGGCCGTGCTGACCCTGGGCCAGCTGGGCATCATGCCCAACCTGGCACTGTGGACCCTGGCCTGGATCACCGGCGGCGGCTTCACCCTGGGGGTGGGCAGCACACTGTCCACGCTGGAAACCACCGTCGGGCCGCTGCCGGCGGTCCCGGTGCTCGCGGCCCTTCCCTCCGGGGACCTGGCCTACGCCTGGGCGTTCATGGGCCTGCCGGTGCTGGCCGGGATGCTGGCCGGCTGGTACTTCCTGCGGGTGGGGGAGAACCACCTGGATGACTGGGTCTCCAAGCGCATCCACTCCCGCTGGGCCTCCCTGGGCCTGTCAACCGTGGCCCTGGGCGTGTTCGTCGGAGCCTTCGCCGGGGCGCTGTCCCTGGTGGGCTCCTGGCTGGCCGGCGGCTCGCTGGGCATCGGGCGGTTCACCGAGGTGGGGCCGGATGTCCTGATGACCGCGCTGCTGCTGGCCGCCGAGGTCGCCCTGGGCACCGCCATCGGATACCTCATCTCCCCACTGCTCGAGCACGACCCGGTGCTTGACGGCTAGGGTTCGGTCCTATCCCCGGCTGCGGGCCACGCCCAGGTCGTGGTGCAGGTGGTGGGCCGCGTCGTGCCAGGCGTACTGGGCCAGCGTGGAGGTGGTGAACACCGCGCCGTTGGACCGGGTTCCCATCCGCGGCATCTGCGCATCGGTCAGCGCCTCCAGAGCCCCGGCGAAGGCCAGTGAGGCCTCCTCGAGCATCCGGGCGACCTCGAGTGCGGGGATCGAGGCGTAGTCGTTGTCGACGGCCGCCGCGTCCTGGTCCCAGTTCGCGAACGACGGGGCGTCCTTCTCGACGATCAGTGCCAGGCGCTCGGTCATCACCTGGTACATCTGGGCCACATGCGCACAGTATTCGTGCGCGCTCCACACCATCGGCGAGGGACGGGTGCCCGCGCCGGGGGAGCCCAGGACCTCGGCAAATCGTCCGGAAGCCTCGCGCACCAAGGCGGCGACCTGCGCGGTGCTCAGCGCCCGCACGTCGATCCCGCACTCGTCGCAGGTTTCGTTCAGCACCAGGGTCCAGTCCTTGGTGTCGGGCATGATGTTTTCGCTCATTTCAAGATCCTCAATCCACTGGGTTCCAGTTGTTTGACGTATTCCCGGGTGCATGCCGCCTGGGAGCGCAGCGTCAAGGCGTCGCGTTGGCATTGCTGGTATTGCAGGGACGGCCCGTAGAAGGCCAGCTGCCCGGCCAGCGGCAGGGCGAAGAGCCCGCAGGCCAGCGTGGCGACCGGGGCGGCCAACCGCAGCATGCCGGCGGCGGGGTTCCGCCACGCCAGCACGCAGGTGATGGCCCCGACGACGGTTCCGGCCACCGCGAAGGGCAGGCCGGCCAGCCGCCACGGCAGCGGCAGGTACCAGAAGCCCAGGGCACAGGCCATGGCCGCAATGGTGCCCGCGACCCAGCCCAGGAGCGGGCGTGCGGGATCGGATGCCCCGGTGGTGGTGTTGCTGCCCATATCTTCCACAGTAGACCCGGTGGCCGCGATCGTTACAGGGGCGGGTTAGCGCCGGGGCCCTGTGCGTACGATAATGGTTTGTCAGCGGTGCTTTCGCACCAGGGGCGGCGCCCGGCGCCGGCCCACCCCAGGCACTTCGAAGGAATGATGGTTCGATGCAGGCAATCTTGACGGCCCGACGCGGCAGGCGGGGCGCACGGCTCGCCGCCGTGCTTGCTGCGCTGCTGATGCTGGCGGCCTGCAGCGCAGGATCCACCGGCGGGGCACCGGCGGACAAGGACAAGCTCGTGGTCGCGCTGACCGGAGAGCCCGTGAACCTGGACTTCACCACCACGGCCGGGGCAGCGATCCCGCAGGCCATGATGGCCAACGTCTACGAGGGCCTGGTGACCCTGGACCAGACCGGCGCGATCCGCCCGCTGCTGGCCACGCAGTGGGAAACCAGCAACATGAACAAGTCCTACACCTTCACCCTGGTCGAGGGGGCCACGTTCTCCAACGGGGCCGCCTTCGACGCCGAAGACGTCAAGTTCTCCATCGAACGGGTCAAGTCCGCCGCGTGGCTCAACGGGCTCAAGTCCAAGATGGACGATGTCGAGGAGGTGGTGGTCAACTCGCCGACCTCGGTCACGGTGAACCTTGCCCGTCCCTCGCAGGCCTGGCTGTACTCGATGACCACACTGGTCGGGGCCATGTTCGACCCTTCGGGCGTGGACGACTTGGCCAACAACCCGGTGGGCACCGGGCCCTACAAGCTTGCCTCCTGGGCGCGCGGGGAATCGATCAACCTGGAGGCCCGCCCCGACTACTGGGGTGCGGCCCCGGGCATCAAGGACGTGTCCCTGCGCTACTTCGCCGACGCCATCGCGACCACCAATGCGCTGTCCTCCGGGGACGTGGATGTCATCTACAACATGCAGGCACCCGAGCTGCTTTCCTCCTTCGAGTCCAACCCCGCCTACCAGGTCATCGAGGGCACCTCCAACGGCGAGGTCATCCTCTCGATGAACAACAAGGCCAAGCCCTTCAACGACAAGCGGGTGCGCCAGGCGGTGCTCTACGCCATCGACCGCAAGACCGTGCGCGACACCGCCTGGAACGGGTTGGGCACCCTGGTCGGCGGGCCGGTGCCGCCCACCGATCCGTACTACGAGGACCTCAACGACCGCTACCCCTTCGACCCGGCCAAGGCCCGGGCCCTGCTGAAGGAAGCCGGCGCCCAGGACCTGAAGATCACCTTCACGGTGCCCACCCGCCCGTACGCCACCGCGGTCTCGGAGATCGTCCAGTCGCAGCTGCGCGACGTGGGCATCGACGCGAAGATCCAGAGTGCGGAGTTCCCGGCCGTGTGGCTGGATACGGTGTTCACGCGCCACGACTACCAGATGTCGGTGATCCTGGCCGTGGAGGCCCGCGACCTGCTGACCATGTTCAACAACCCCAACTACTACATCGGCTACGACAACTCCAAGATCAAGGACGAGGCCGCCGCCGCGGACGCGAGCGATGAGGCGACCTACGTGGAGGGCATGAAGAACGTGGTGCGAACCATCGTGGAGGACGCCCCGGTGGACACGCTGTTCATCTTCCCGAACATCTCGGTGGCCAAGGCGGGGATCAGCGGACTGGGGGCCAACTCGGTCACCGAGGCGCTGAACCTCGCGCCCATCGCCTGGTCCTAGGGCGGCGCACATGCTGGTGCGCATTGCGGGGAACCTCGCACGCTTCGTGCTGTCCCTGTTGGCGGCCACCCTGGCGGTCTTCGCGTTGATGCGCGTGCTGCCCGGGGACCCGGCGGCCATCGCCGCCGGGGAAAACGCGACCCCCGAGGTGGTTGCGGGCCTGGCCAGGCAATTCGGCACCGACCGGCCGCTTCCGGTGCAGTACTGGGACTGGTTCTCCGGGCTCTGGCGCGGGGACTTCGGGGTGTCCTACGTGACCCGGACAGACATCTCGCCGCTGGTGGCGGACAAGGTGCAGGTCTCGCTGATCCTGGTGACCCTGGCCATGGCGCTCGCGCTGGCGCTCGCGATCCCGGCCGGGACCATTGCCGCGGTGCGGCACAACAGGCCCTCCGGCGCGGTGATCTCCGCGGCCAGCCAGCTGGGCATCGCGATCCCCGGCTTCCTGCTGGGCATCGTGCTGGTTTCCTTCTTCGCGCTGCGCCTGGGCTGGCTGCCGGCCAACGGCTGGGTGGCCCCGGGGGTCGACTTCGCCGGGTTCGCCTCCCGGCTGGTGCTGCCGGTCATCGCGCTGGCCGGGGTGCAGTCCGCGATCCTGGTGCGCTACGTGCGCTCCGCGGTGCTGGAGGTCATGCACGAGGACTACCTGCGCACCGCCCGGGCCAAGGGCCTGTCCCCGCTGGGGGCGCTGGTGCGGCACGGGCTGCGCAACGCCGCGATCCCGGTGCTGACGGTGACCTCCGTGCAGTTTTCCGCCCTGATCATCGGGGCCGTGGTCATCGAGCGGGTCTTCGTGATCCCGGGCCTGGGCTCGATGCTGCTTTCCGCTGTGGCAAACCGGGACCTGCTCACCGTCCAGTCGGTGGTGATGGTGCTGGTGGCCCTCACCCTCGTGGTGAATCTGCTGGTTGACGTGCTGTACACCATCGTCGACCCGCGCATCCGCGCCGCCGCCCAGGGAGAACGATGAGAAACGCCCGCCGCACCCCCGCCCTGCTCGCCGGGGCCGCGATCGTGGCCCTGATCGCGGCCGCGGCCCTGCTCTCCTTCGTCTTTACGCCCTTTGACCCGTTGCAGGTCAATGCGCCGGCGCGGCTGCAGGGCCCGAGCCTGCAGCACTGGCTGGGCACCGACAACCTGGGCCGCGACCTGCTCTCCCGCATCCTGGTCGGGGCGCGGATCACGCTGCTGGTCGGGGTGGTCTCGGTGGGCATCGCGGTGCTCATCGGCACCCCGGTCGGCATCTGGGCCGGGATGAAACGCGGAGCGGTGGAGGAGCTCACCATGCGCGGCGCCGACATCCTGCTGGCCTTCCCCGCGCTGCTGCTGGCCATCATGTTCGCCGCGATCTACGGCGCCTCCACGGTCTCGGCGATGGCGGCGATCGGGCTGGCCTCGGTGCCGGGCTTCGCCCGGGTGGCCCGCGCCGGGACGCTGCAGGTCATGAACGCCGAATACGTGCTCGCCGCCCGGGCCGCGGCCCAGCGCCCGGTGCGCATCGCCGCCCGCCACGTGCTTCCCAACATCACCGGGATGCTGCTGATCCAGTGCTCGGTGACCTTCGCGCTGGCCGTGCTGGCCGAGGCCGCGCTGTCCTTCCTTGGACTGGGCACGCCCCCGCCGGTGCCCTCCTGGGGGCGGATGCTGCAGGAATCCCAGCAATACTGGGGCACCTTCCCGGCCATGGCGATCTGGCCCGGGCTGGCAATCGCGCTGGCCGTGATGGGCTTCAACCTGCTCGGGGACGGGCTGCGCGACTGGCTGGACCCCAAGCTGGGCAGGGGCAAGGCATGAGCGAGGGCCATGAATTCCACGGCGAGCCGCTGCTGCGCGTCGAAAACCTGGGCATCGCCGCCGGGTCCACGCCGCTGGTCTCCGAGCTGTCCTTCTCCATGGCCGCCGGCGAGCGCATCGGGCTGATCGGCGAATCCGGGTCCGGCAAGTCCCTGACCGCCACGGCCCTGCTGGGCCTGCTCCCCGAGGAGCTGGCGCTGACCGGCAGCGCGCACCTGCGCGGCTTCGCACCGGAGTTGTTCACCGCCGGGGACAAGGCCATGCGGGGGCTGCGCGGGGACGAGATCTCGATGGTCTTCCAGGAGCCGCTCTCGGCTCTGAACCCGCTGATGAAGGTCGGTGCGCAGGTCGCCGAGGTGATGCTGGTGCACCGCACCGTGCCCACCCGGGCCGCGGCCCAACGGCGTGCGGTCGAGCTGCTGGCCTCGGTGAAGATCCCCGATCCGGCCCAGGCTGCCGGGGCCTACCCGCACCAGCTCTCGGGCGGGCAGCGCCAGCGCGTGATGATCGCGATGGCCCTGGCCAACGACCCGCAGCTGCTGCTGGCCGACGAGCCGACCACGGCCCTGGACGTCACGGTGCAGTCCCAGGTCCTGGAGCTGATTTCCGCCCAGGTGCGTGAGCGCGGCACCGGGCTGCTGTTCATCACCCACGACCTGGCCGTGGTCGCCAACATGTGCACCCGGGTGCTGGTGCTGAACAAGGGCAGGCTGGTGGAGTCCGGGGACATCGACACGATCTTCACGGCACCGGCCCACCCGTACACCCGGGCGTTGCTGGCCGCCAGCGACATCTCGGCCACCGATGCGCGCGGCCGGCTGTTCACGGTGGACACCGCCGCCGGCTACGTGCCCCCGGCGCTGCGCACCGAGGTTGCCAAGGAGCCCGCCGCCGGTGCGCCGGAGCGTTCCGTGCGGCCGGCCGGGGACGGGCTGATCACCGCCACGAACCTGGGCCGGACCTACCACCGCGCCCGCATCAGGGCCTTTGGCCCGCGGCCCGTGGTCAAGGCCCTGGACGGGGTCGGCTTCAGCATTGCCGCCGGGGAACGGGTGGGCATCGTGGGGGAGTCCGGCTCGGGCAAGACCACGCTGCTGCGGATCCTGGCCGGGCTGGATGCCCCGAGCACCGGCAGCGCCGTGGTGGCCGGGACCGAGGTCGCCGGGGCCAGCGAGGCGGACCTGGCGCCGCTGCGCCGCCAGCTGCAGATCGTCTTCCAGGACCCGATGGGTTCGCTGGACCCGCGGATGAAGGTCGCCGACATCATTGCCGAGCCGCTGCTGGTGCCCGGCCACAAGCTGGATGCCCGCGGGCGCGAGGCCGCGGTGCACAGGATGCTGGGGCTCGTGGGCCTGGAGCCGGAGTCCGCGTCCCGCTACCCGCACCAGTTCTCCGGCGGGCAGCGCCAGCGCATCTCCATCGCCCGGGCCCTGGTGAACCGCCCCAGCATCCTGGTGGCCGACGAGCCGGTCTCCGCGCTGGATGTCTCGGTGCGCGCCCAGGTGCTGAACCTGATCGCGGATTTGGTGGACGAGTACGCGCTGACGCTGCTGATGGTCTCCCACGACCTGTCGGTGGTGCGCCACCTGTGCGACCGGGTCATCGTGATGAAGGACGGGCGGATCGTGGAAACCGGGGACACCGAGCAGATCTACAACAACCCCGCCCACCCCTACACCGCGCAGCTGGTGGCCAGCTCGTTGGAGCTGGCCGAGGAACTGGCGCCGAACCCGTAGGGTGCAGGGCCTGGAAGTTGGAGCCCCGGAATTCGCCACCCGTGGCCGGCGGGAAGCGCCGTGTGCAGCTACCCCCATGCAGCCCACTAAACTTGAGCCCATGCGCATCGTAGTTCTTGTCTCCGGCACCGGGTCCAACCTCCAGTCCGTCATCGACGCCGTCGCCGACGGGTCGCTGAAAAACGTGGAGCTCGCAGCCGTGGGCGCCGACAAGCACGGCACCTACGGGGTGGAACGCTCCGCGGCCGCAGGCATCGAGACCTTCGTGGTGAACTTCAAGGACTATGCCGAGCGCGCGGACTGGAACCACGCGCTGACCGAAAAATGCCTGTCCTACGAGCCGGACTACGTGGTCTCATCCGGCTTCATGCGCATCGTCGGGGAGGAATTCATCAACGCCTTCGACGGCACCTACATCAACACGCACCCGGCCCTGCTGCCGTCCTTCCCCGGCGCCCACGGCGTCCGCGACGCGATGGCCTATGGGGTCAAGGTCACCGGCTGCACCGTGCACATCGCCGACGCCGGCGTGGACACCGGCCCGATCCTGCGCCAGGAAGCGGTGGTGATCGAGGACGACGACACCGAGGAAACCCTGCACGAGCGAATCAAGGTCGTCGAGCGCCGCCTGCTCATCGCCACGCTGGCCGATTTGGCCGGGAAATAACACCCGCCTTTTCGAAGCAGGAGGCCTGCCCGGAGTGGTTCCGGGCGGGCCTCCTGCTTTTGTGTGGGTCAGCCTGCAGGTCTAGCGGCCTCATTCGTGTTTGAGCAGCTCGCGCAGGGCATGCACGGCATCGGCAAGTTCATCTTGGCCTACGCCGAGGCGGTGGGGATGCTGCGAGCCGAGGTCCTTGATGAGGCGCCTAATGCGCCAGGGCCCCCTGCCAAAGAGCGCTTGTCCACGGTTCGTGTCGGAGAGCAGCACCGCCAGGGAAATGGCATCCTGTAGGTGTCTTTGTGAATCCCTGGAGTCTGCTCGGTAGGCATCGGATTTGAGCATCAGCGCACCAACGATATCCGGGGCCGAGACGATGGACGATCCTTGCTCATGAATTAGTTCGAATTCAATGGTTCTGCGCAGGGCATTGGTGCCGCCAGGAGCTTGAATGACGCCCGGAGCCTTGAATCGTTGGAGGATTGAAGGAGCCAAATGGTCCGCCACCAAGAAATCGACTTGGTCGTTGCCTCGCCTGTAGCGATGTGCAGCCTGCCTGTGGTCGATGGGCATCTCCAGTCGATAGCCGAGGCGCTTCAATCCATCGGCAAACACGGACATGCTGTCGCCCGGGAGCTCAACGTGAACCATGGCATCAACGTCACTTGTTGACCTGGTTGGCAACTTGCCAGCGGCAATCACGTGCAACTGGACCATCAAGCCGCCGACCAACGACCAATGCCGGCTTGGGACGGCATCAGCCAGTTCGAAAACATTTGGCCAGGGCGAAGGCCAGATGTCCCCAGGCACATGGACACTTTGGCGAGGTCGTTGCTCAGGCATTGGCGATCATCCGCTGCAATGCATCCCGCCCTGCCCCGCGTTCGCGGATGTCGTCGGAGTCCATCAAATCCAGTGCAATGACAGCATCGGAACCCACTGCACCCGAAATCAGTTCGTGGTCGTCTACAAACCTGACGAGCACTCCGCCAACTTCGTCGAGCGCCATCGGAATTCGATCAAGCAGTGACTCGATGGAACCGACCCAATACCCTTCCAAGCGGTCCTCTTCGAATGCTCCGGCCAAGCCGAACCTGTCAGCAATGGTGTCCTGGGCGATCGAGCTTACGCCGGTTGGCAGCAGCTTCCCGGCAAGACTGGACCGAACTCGCGAGCCCCCGCGGAACCGCCTCAGCTGGCTGTGGTTTCGTGCCAAACGGTGCAACTCGGCAGCTTCCAGCGAGCGCAACTGCCTGGTGAGCCTGGACCGACGGGGCTGGTCGATGAGTTCCGTCTGCTGGTTGTGCAGTATTTCCAACGCTGCCCATGCGGTTCTCGGAGACCAAATACGTCCCGGTGACCGTGAACAGCGTTGGAGCCTGTGGATGGATGCCGGCTCGAAAAGTAGCGCCCCAGCCAATTTTGTCGCCTGGAGCCGACCGCTATCCACCAGGCGTCGCACGGCGGCCGGGGTGACGCCAAGCTCCTCGGATGCCATGACGGTCGTGTAGAGATCCATGATTCAATCATATCTGAAACGACACTATTGATACATAGCTGGTGAGTCCGCCTGTCTGGGGAAATTGATGAAGGTACTGCAAAACGGCTCCAGAGGCGCCCAGTCTCGACTCTGAGGTCCACCCGCCGGGTCAATCGGTGAAGGCGTTCCAGCAAATGGCATTGCGGTGCTTCTGGTCCTCGAGAACCAGTTCACGGACCGCTGTAGGCAGTTGGGAGCGCTGCCACTCGCGTTCCGCAGCACGGGCCGCAGCGGCGTCCCGGGATTCCGCAGCGGCACCGGCCGCCCGAATGGCGTAGGCGGCGGCTCCCAGGTCGTGGGCTGCCACGTGGGCGACGGCGACGGCCTGCCCGGCCGCCAGGGCAGCGAATTTCACCGGGTCGGGCCTTGAGCGTCCGGCGGAATTGGCCACGAAAGCCTCTCGGTGCGCCTCGCGCATCGGCACCTCGCCACGGATCCAGGCCCGGCCGACCTCGATGGCGTGCCGGGGTCGGGTGTCGCCAGGTTGCCTGTCTTCGAAGAGCGGCAGCACGTGCTCGGCGCAGTCCAGCGCCCAGGCGGCAAGCAGCCGGTGGTTTTCATCGCTCAGTGTGCCCCCGCGACGGATGGTGACCAGCCGGGGATCGCGCTCCTTGGGAAGGATCGGCATGCTGCCAATATACGCTTCACGAAGTTCCAGGGCACGGGGTCCGGGGCGAAGCTTGCAGTTTTTCCGGGAGGTGGCACGGCGAGGGGAAGCAGCCCGTCTTTGTTCAACGCAAGCGAGGGAGCCGCTGCGGAGTGGGGGTACGGACTGCCAATGGGAGGGCCAGCCGCGCGGCCTGGCGGATCGCCCTGGGATCACCGAGGAAGCCGCCGTGGGCGACGTCGTGCATTTTCAGGATATCGCCTTCCATGGGGCTTGCCGCAAGCCCCGCGGCGTGCCATACACTGCTCGAAAGTGCCCTCTTTGGCGGGGCACCATCGGGAGGGAATAACATGGCGGATGTCCTCATCGTGGGCAGCGGTCCGGCCGGAATGATGCTGGCCGGGGAATTGGCCTTGGCGGGCATCGACGTGGAGATCATGGAGCGGCGGCAGACGGGGGCATTGGCCGAATCCCGTGCCGGAGGATTCCACTGCCGCACCATTGAGATCCTCGACCAGCGCGGGATCGCCGATCGCTTCCTGGCGGCGGGAACAACGGTGCAGACCGCCCGCTTCGGCAGCACTGTGCTGGACATCAGCGACTTTCCCACGCGGCACCCCTATGGGCTTGGACTGTGGCAGAGCCAGATACAGCCAATCCTCGAAGACTGGGTCAACCAGCTCGGCGTGCCCGTGCACCATGGGCGGGAGGTCATCGGCTTCGACCAGGACGACACCGGGGTGAGTGTCCGGACCTCCGGGGGTGCCACAGCCCGAACGACATATCTGGTGGGGGCCGACGGCGGACGCAGCCTGGTCCGCAAGGCGGCCGGCATCGAATTCCCCGGATGGGAGGCGACCCGCAGCAACCTGATCGCCGAAGTGGAGGTGTCCGGGAAACCACCCTCTGGCATGCACCAGGATGAGTCGGGCGTCCACGGCTTCAGCCTGCTCGAGGACGGGCGCACCTATCGGGTCATCACCACGGAACCGCAACTCGGTTCACGCAACGATCCAACGTTGGATGATCTGGTCGATTCCCTGGTCGCGGCATACGGGACGGACTTCGGGGTGCACAGCCCAACCTCGATCTCCAGGTTCACCGACGCCACCAGGCAGGCGGCAACATACCGCAAGGAACGGGTGCTGCTCGTCGGGGACGCCGCGCACGTGCACTATCCCGCCGGCGGCCAGGGGATCGGCCTGGGCATGCAGGACGCCGTCAACCTCGGCTGGAAGCTCGCGATGGTCCTCAAGGGCTTTTCGCCCGAGTCCCTGCTGGACAGCTACCACGCGGAGCGCCATCCCGTGGGGCTCCGCGCTCTCAAGCACTCCATGGCGCAAACGGCCCTGCAGTGCATTGACGCACGTACCGCGGCGCTCGCCGAGACCGTCAGCGAGCTGATGCACATGGACCAACCACGCCAGCACCTCGCCGCGCTGATCCACGGCCTGGACATCGCCTACGACCTCGGCCAAGGGCACCCGTTGCTCGGACGCCGCATGCCCGATCTTGACCTTGACACGGCCACCGGACCGCTAAGGGTCTACGACCTGCTTCATGATGCCAAGCCGGTGCTGCTCAAACTGGCCGGGTCCCATCGCCTCGAGACCGCGCCGCGGGCAGACCGGGTGCAGCATGTCGAAGCCCGGCTCAACGGTCCTTTGAAGCTTCCGCTCCTGGGTGAGGTGGCGGCCCCCACAGCGGTGTTGGTCCGCCCGGACGGCTACGTCGCCTGGGTGGGTGAAGGCTCCGACCAAGGGCTTGCTGACGCGCTCACGCTCTGGTTTGGACCGGGGACGCCCGCCGGAACGTGATCGTTCCCGGGGTATGCACCGTTACTCCTGCGATGTCCGAACGCGTGGTGACGACGATCCCGGGCCCGGCGGCGGAAGCCTGGCGGGGACGGCCTCCGCCGGTGCGGAAAGAGGGCGTTTTTTGTTGCCGTGACCGTGGATCATCGTCGGTTCCGGGCGCGTTCCTTGTGCATGACCATTTCCGTTTCAGCGGGGAGGAAGCCGAGCTTCGCGTTGATGGAACGCATCCACTTGTTCACGTAGTCACTGCTGGTCCTGACCCCACCGGCCATCGCCCTTCGGGACCTGAGCCAAAACGATGAATCCAATGCTAGCGACTGAGGCTGAAGCGCAAGGTTCGCACCTCGAAGGCCGTCAAGGAAATTTTTACCGTCCCGTTGGTGTGTTCGGCAATACCGCCGTCACCTTCGATGTCATCCTCCAACAGCGTGATGGCCGAGGCGCTTGCCACCGGGTGGTGGATGTTCACGGTGCCCGTGGCACGGCGGCCCAGCGACTCGTAGACGCGCACGACCAGGTCGCCGGACTTGTCGCCGGCCAGCTTTACGCTCGAGAGCACGATGCCCGCACCCTCGACGGTGACCAGCGGGTCGAACCCGTGGGCGCCGGTGAGGGTGCGCTCCGCGGAGTTCAGCAGGGCGCCGGCCTCGGTGGCCGAGGCGATGTCGGCGCCGATGACCAGGCCGTAGCGGTGCGTCTGGAGGCCCTGGTCGGTCTCCGGATCCGGGAAACGCGGGGCACGCAGCAGCGACAGGCGCACGTTGGTCATCACGCCGCTGTCGGTCGAATCGCGGGTGACATCGAAACCGTAGATGGAATCGTTGACCAACGCGGCGCCGAAGCCCGGCTCCTCGGCCAGCACGAAGCGGTGCATCGAGGTTTCGAACTTCGCCGCCTCCCAGCTGGTGTTCACGTGGGTGACCCGCTTGTGGTGGCCGAACTGGGTCTCGGCTATCACGTGCTCGGCACGGATATCCAGCGGGAAGGAGACCTTCAGGAATTTCTCGGTCTCGTGCCAGTCGGTGACCTGCTCGATCTGCAGCACCCGTGAGCCAGGGGAAAGCGTCAGTTCCTGGCGCACGGTGGAGGCGGAGAAACTGCGTTCGAGGACCACCCGGGCGGTGCCATCCGCATCGGTGGACAGGGTGATCGAATCGAGTTCGCGCAGGTCGGTGACCTGGTTGCGGTAGTACCTGTCAACGTCCCAGGCATCCCACTTGTTCGGGAAGTCCTGGTGCAGTTGCAGCAGGTTGGCCTCGGTGCCCACAGCGATGGTTTCGCGGCCCGTGGCGTTCTCGATCGCCGAGGTGACCAAGCCCCTGCGGGAAATCACGATGGTGACCAAGCCATTGGAGAGCACGAAGCCCTCCTCCGACTCGGTGGCGCTCACGGTGTCGCCGGCCGGGGCCAGCTCGGCCGCCGGCACGCCGGCGCCGGTGCGGATTCCCGAGCGGGGGAACGGGGCCGCATTCAGCGCGATCGGGGTCTCGCCCGCGCCGACCAGTGCGCCCTGCGCGGCGGCGATGATGGCCTCGGCAGCCCGGGAGATGCGGGCGTATTCGACAACGACCTCGCGGTGCACCCAGGCGATCGAGGTGCCCGGCAGGATGTCGTGGAACTGGTGCAGCAGCACCTGCTTCCACAGCGCGTCGATTTCCTCGTGCGGGTACTCGAAGCCGGAGTACACGGCGGCGGTTGCGGCCCAGAGTTCGGCCTCCACCAGCAGTTGCTCGGTGCGGCGGTTGCCCTGCTTGGTCCGGTGCTGGGAAGTCAACGTGGCGCGGTGCAGCTCCAGGTAGAGCTCGCCCACCCACACCGGCGGGTTTGCCAGCTCGGTCTTGGCGCGCCTGAAGAACTCGTCGGGGTGTTCCCACTTCACCTTGGCGCTGCCCTCGAGGTCGGCCAGGCGGCGTGCCTTGCCGGTCATCTCGCGGGTGGTGCCGCCGCCCCCGTCTCCCCAGCCCACCGGGGCAATGGAGCCGGTGGCGTGGCGGGATTCGCGGAACTGGCGCGAGGCGCGGGCCACCTCTTCGCCGGAGAGCTGCGAGTTGTAGGTGTCCATGGACGGGAAGTGGCTGAACACCCGCGAGCCGTCGATGCCCTCCCAGTTGAAGGTGTGGTGCGGGAAGGTGTTCTGCTGGTTCCAGGAGATCTTCTGGGTGAAGAACCATTCGAAGCCGGCCCGTTTCATCAGCTGCGGCAGCGCGGGGGAGTACCCGAAGGAGTCCGGCAGCCAGACCCCGGCGCAGGTGATCCCGAATTCCTCGCGGAAGAAGCGCTGGCCGTAGTAAAACTGGCGGACCATGGATTCGCCCGAGGGCATCACGGTGTCGGACTCGACCCACATGCCGCCCAGCGGCAGGAAGCGTCCGGAGGCCACGGCCTTCTTGACCCGGACGTAGACCTCGGGGCGGTGCTCCTTGAGCCAGGCGTATTGCTGGGCGCTGGACATGCCGTAGAGGAAGTCCTCGTCGTCATCGAGCATTTCCACCATGGAGGCGGAGGTCCGGGCGACCTTTCGGATGGTCTCGCGCACCGGCCACAGCCAGGCCGAGTCGATGTGGGAATGGCCCACGGCGGAGATTCGGTGCGCGGATTCGTCGGCGCGCGTGGCCAGCACCCCGGCCAGTTCGGCGCGGGCCGCGGGCGCGGTTTCGGTGATCCGCTGCAGGTCCAGCACGTCAAGGGCGTTGTCCATGGCCTGCAGGATGCGCATGCGGCGCGGGCCCGCGGGCAGCTCGGCCTGCAGCTCGAGCAGCACCTCCAGGTCCAGGGAGAGCTCGTGGACCTCGGGTTCGAAGATCGCCAGGTCCATGCGTGCGGTGGTGTAAAGCCTGCGCGAGGACGAGGTCTGGATATCGCCTTCCCGGGTCGGGAGGAACGGGTGGTAATCCAGCAGCACCGGGTTGGCGGCGGCCTCGATGAAGTAGTCCACCTTCTCGTCGCCCGCGGCGGTGTCGGCAACGGGGATCCACTGGTTGCGCGGGTTGATGGCCTTTACGGTGCTGCCGTCGGCCCGGTGGACCAGGCCTTCGCATTGGAAGCCGGTCATGTTCTTGTCAAAGCCCAAATCAACCAGGGCCTCGACGCGCTTGCCGGCCCATGCGGCCGGGACGGTGCCGCGCAGGTGGAACCAGGTCGTTCCCCACGCCGCGCCCCAGGCGGTGCCGACCGAATAATCGGTGTAGTCCAGGCCCATGGCTTCGGCCGGCGCGATGGGCTCGCCGGGAAGTTCGTGCCATTGAACCTCCAGCGGGAGGGCAACGGGGTGGATGGCAGGGCGGATGCGTTCCCCAAGGACCCGGGCAACACGTCCGAGGGTCAGGGGGATGTCGTCATGCATGAAGAATGCCTTTCGCGGGGCCGCGGCCCGAAGGATGGTGTCCAAGGGGCCGGGCGGGGGTGCTCTGCAAGGATTTCGTCGTTGACCTGTCTTGTCAGCGTATCCGAGAAGACCTCCACCGTCCCGGAAGGTCCGGTCCAGGCCAACGGGAGGCCGTGCCGAACCTGCCTCCGTCCGGGGCGAGAACCCGGGAGACGACTCCGCGGGGGTTCGGGTGCCGGACCGCCACGTGGGCGTGTCCCGGAGGGATACACCGGTTCCCGGGCAGTGATGTCCAGCAATGGGACGGCAGCCGCCCACCGTGGCGGACGGGCAAGAACAGGCAATGGCGGATACGATGCCATCATGATTCAGGGCTTGCACCCGCACGCGACGCTCATTGCCGCAAGGCCCGCCGAACCGACCGTGGCTGGCGGGGAGCCGCGGACATGCCGCCGTTCAGCCTCTCCGTGAACGGCCGGGGCACCAGGCAGCCGGGGGAAAATGGGCAGAAATCATCACCAAGGCGAGGCATTGGCATCGCCCACGAGAAGGAACATTCATGAGTAGCACCCGGCAGAAACCACTGGCCCTGGTGGGCCTGGACATCGGCGGCACCAAGACGCACGCCATGGCCTGGAACGGTGGAACCCGGCTCGCCGAGGCCAAGAGCGGAAGCGCCAACGTGCAGAACGTCAGCGTGGAGACCGCCAGGGCCAACATCGCCGAAGTGTTCGCCGCGCTCGGGGCCGGGCATATCGACCGGGTCGTTGCAGGAGCCGGCGGCATCGACACCGAGGCGGACGCCGGGTTCCTGCGTTCCATGATCGCCGTCCACGCCCCGGATGCCGAGATCCTCGTGGTCCACGACACCCGGCTGGTCCTGGCCGCGGGCCACGCCTCCACCGGCATGGCTGTCATCCTGGGCACCGGTTCGGCGGCCTGGGGAGTCAACGCCGAAGGCAAGGAAGGCAGGGCCGGTGGCTGGGGCTACCTGCTGGGGGACGAGGCCAGCGGTTACTGGATGGGCCGCGAGGCGGTGCGCCACACGCTGCGCGAGTTCAACCGTGGACTGGCCCCGGGCGAGCTGGGCCGGCGCGTGCTCGCGGCCAACAAGGTTTCCTCCCCGGACGAGCTGATTGCGCTCTTCCACGGCGACACCGACCGCCGCTACTGGGCCCAGCAGTCCCCGCTGGTCTTCGAGGCCCTCGCGGCCGGGGACCCGGATAGTGCGGTGATAGTTGAGGATGCGGTCAAGCACGTTTGCCGGATGCTCGGGGATCTCTCGGACCTGCTGGATACCCGCGGACCCGTCATCATCGGCGGCGGCCTGGGCACGCACCAGCCCGTCTACCAGGAGATGCTGCGCCAGGCCCTGGGAGACTTGGGACTTGTCGGGATCCGCTTCCTGGATCTTGACCCGGTGGAAGGGACCAAGTTCATTTCCGACCACACTCCCTTGCCCGCAAAAACCGTCTAGGCTCCGCCGATCCGGACCTTGGCAAGACCTATTGCAGGGCGCGGCCCTTGGTCTCGGGAGCGAAGAACGCCATCAGGATGACGGCGCCCAGCACCAGGGCCCCGGCCACCAGGAACAGGTTGCCCAGGCCCACCACGGGCCACAACGCGGCAAAGGCCAACGGCCCGAACCCGGCACCCAGCCGGCTGAACGAGGACGCCCAGCCAAAGCCGGATCCGCGCAGCTCGGTCGGGTACAGCTCGGAGACGTAGGTGTAGAGCACCGGCACGGCGATCTGCACGACCACGCCGAAGACCAGCAGCCAGACCAACGCGAGGGTGGGCGCGTTGATGGTCACCGCGACCATCACCAAGATGATCGCGGACAGCGGGCCGGTGATGCCCAGCAGCCACTTGCGCCCGACCCGCTCGACCAGCAGCGCCGCGATGCCCACGCCGATCAACCCCATCAGCGCCATCACCGAGGTCATGAAGAACGCCGTGGACTGGACCATGCCGGTGTCGGCCAGGATGGACGGCATCCACGTCAAGGCCAGGTAGTAGACCAGCAGGATGGTCAGGAACAGCGACCAGGAGACCATGGTGATCTGCGGGCTGAAGCGCCAGATCTTCACCAGCTGCTCCAGCCAGGACCCCGCGGACAGGCGCGGGACGGACTGGGGCTCGGGCAGCGTGTAGGGCGCCGCGGTGGCTCCGGTGCGCGCCACCAGGTCGTCGATGACCTTGGCCGCGGCATCGCGCTGGCCCTTGCGGACCAGGTAGAGCGGGGACTCCGGGACGCTGCGCCGCACCCAGAACACCAGCAGCGCCGGCAGCACCATGACCACCAGGATCAGCCGCCAGTTTCCCGTGGTCGCCTGGACCCAGCCGGAAACGAAGAATGACAGCGCGGCACCGATGGGCCACCAGCCATCCATCGCGGTGAGCACCCGGCCGCGTTGCCTGGCCGGGGTGAACTCGCCGACCAGTGCGTAGTCCACCGGGATGCACCCGCCCAGGCCCACCCCGGCGATGAAGCGGCAGGCCACAAACCAGCCGAAGCCCGGGGCCAGGGCCCCGGCGACGGTGAAGATGGAGAAGATCAGCAGTGTCCAGGTGAAGGCCTTCTTGCGCCCGATCTTGTCGGCAATGGTTCCCCAGAGGAACGCGCCGAGGGCCATGCCCACCAGGTTGCCGGTGCCCAGCAGGGCGGCGGTGGTCCGGTCCAGGCCCCACTCGGCGGCGACCAGCGGGATCAGGGCGCCATTGAGCGTGACATCCCAGGCGTCGAACATGAAACCCAGCCCGCCAATGATGAAGATCCTTCCCTGCACACCCCACTTCCACGGAAGGTTCTGGACGACCGATTCGCCGGTGGGGAGCTTCAGGAAATTGTTCATCAGGAATTGGCCTTCGGAAAGGTGCGGACCGACGCAGGACGGGGTACAGCCAGGACAACATGGAGGCAAAGCGGCAGGGCGGAGGAAGTCCTTCGGCGCCTGCCGGGAACAACGCTACGCGGTGGAATGGAAAACCACAGAATAGGCCTTGACTTTTTGTGGCTTTGTGTTGCGCCGATCGGCATCATTCCGGCCCCGGCGCATCCGCCGAAGCCCCGGGTGCCGGGGCTGTTCCGGTGCGGGGCAACCCGGGGTAGGCTCTGGTTATGGGAGTAGATTGGACCGCTCTCGAAGAGGCGATACGGGTGTCGGCTCTTCGCCAGGCGGAAGAAATAATTGACCGTCACCCGGACGAAGTGTTCTATGCCGTTGCCCTTGACGGGGTAAGCGCGGACGAAACCGACCACATCGATTTGCCCGTGCTGGCCCTGAACTCCGAACAAGCCCTGACCCGTTCCCTCGCCGGCGACGACGAGGAAAACGACGAAGAGGACTTCGACGACGAGGACGGGGAAGAAGACTTCGAGGAACGCGCCGACGCCGACGACGACGGGTCCGACAGGGACCTGCATCGCGACGACAACAACAGCAACTCGGACGATGACGACGAAGACGAGGGCGAAGCCACCGACGAGGACGATGATGAAGACATCGACGCGGTCCTGAAGGCATTCGATGAGCTGGCCTCCGGCGCCGAGCAGGGCTACTACTCATCCAAGTGGAACCCCGCCGATTGGCAGTGGAGCCCCATTGAGCTCTTCGACGAGTCGGCCACCGAGCTGTGGAGCCAGGCGCTGACCAACGTCGCCAAGGACCACGGGTGGGAAAAGACCAACCGCCTGTACTACGAGATGCTCATCCGTGTCACCGAGTCGGTGCGCAACTCCCTGGCCAAGGGCCGCAACAAGGACATGGTCGTCTACCTCTCGGATGACGACCACGGCGATGCCCTGCTGCGCAGGTGCCTCACCGAGGCACAGCTGGCCAAGCATTTCCCGGAACTGGCGCTTTAGCCCGGCAGCTGCGCAGGCCCGTCGGGAACATTGAGCTGCGCGAGGATCCTTGAATCCACGTCGCGCAGCTGGATCACCGAGATGTGCCCCAGCTGCGTGGGTACGGCCCCGCTCAGGCGGGCCGTACCTGTCTTGGTCGCGTTCCAGGATCCTGCCCGGTCGACCTGGCCCGAACCATCGATGACCCACAGCGACAGGGTCCCGTCGGTGGGCAGATCGGTGCCGCTGAACTGCACCTCGGTGCCCCACGCCTTGGCATTCAATCCCACGTCCACGCGCGGCCCGGCGGCCGAAACGACCTGGTAGCTGGCATCGGGTGCCGGGGCAGGGTTCAACACCGGTGCCAGGAATACTCCGCCGGCCACGGACGCGGCAACCGCGAGGACCGCCGCGGACCCCCATGCGGCCCGGCGCGTCCGGCGCCTGGCCCGCAGCCGGTCCAGCAGCTGAATCCCGGGCTCGGCCGCCGGCGCCGCCGGCTCGGCCTCAAGCATTGCCCGGGCGGCCTGTGGGTCCAAGGCACCCAGGCGCGTCGTCACCGGGGCATAGGAGGCAAGCTCCCAGCGGCACTGGGCGCACGATTCGAGGTGTGCCTCGAAGTTCCGGGCCGCCTCGGGGTCCAGCCCGCCCAGCACATAGGCACCCAGATCCAGGTGATCGTTCACTGTTCCACCCCCATCTCCGCCAGGATCCCGCGCAGGGACCGCATCGCATAGTACGCCCGTGATTTCACCGTTCCCTGGGGGATCCCCAGGCTGGTGGCCGTTTGCGCCACCGTGGAACCCAGGTAGTGCAGGTGGACCACCACCTGCCGGTGCTCAAGGGTCAAACGCATCAGGGCCTCTTCCATGAGGATCTTGTCCAGCACCGCTTCCATGCCCGCGAAAGCCCCGGCGGCCTCCGGGTCCTGCTCGCCGAGTCCGGTGGCCGAAATCCGTGCCGCGGCGCGGCGGTGCCGGTCGATGATCACGTTGCGGGCCGTGGCAAACAGGTAACTGCGCAGCGAACCGGTCAACTCCGGCGCCGCCTTCCACACCTTGAGCACGGTTTCCTGCACCACGTCGTCGGCCTCGTCGCGGTCGGAGGCCACGCGCAGCACGAAGCGGCGCAGGGCATCTCCGTGGTCGCGGTAGATATCCGACACCACTTGCGCATCTAGCGGCACATGGGCTCCATTGGGTCTTCTCGGGAACATGGGTTCACCCATTCAGACGCATCGGGACGGCAAAAGGTTCAAACACCCTCCAAGTATGCGCAATAAAACCTGCAACACCATGAACCACCTTGCGCTTTCGTGCGTCTTAGCCGGTGAGAGGTCTTCCGGAGGCACAGGTTTGGTGCCCCGGGGGGATCCCTGGCCCCGAAGATCACCGGGGCCCAAGTCCCGCCCCAAGTGTTAGGAATTGCATCATGATCCGGAACAACCACCCGAAATTCGCTTCCACCGCCGCGGTGCTCCTGGGTGCTGCCCTGCTGCTGGCCGGCTGCGGCAACAGCACCACCCCGGCGCAAGATCCCGCCGCAACCTCCGCGGCCAGCTCCTCCGCCGGGGGAGACGGGTACGGGGCTCTGGCACCCGGCGCCACCGCCTCGAGCCCGGCCGCGGCAACCACGGACCTGAAGACCGCATCCACCTCCCTCGGAAACATCGTTGTCGACTCCAAGGGCATGACGCTGTACTACTTCACCAAGGACGCCAAGGACACCACCACCAGTGCCTGCACCGGCGAGTGCCTGGCCGCATGGCCGATCGCCACCACCACCAACGCCACCCCCACGGTGGAAGGGGTGACCGGCAAGGTCGGGACAATCACGAGCCCGGACGGCGCCAAGCAGCTCACGCTCAACGGGATGCCGCTGTATTACTACGCCGCGGACTCCAAGCCCGGGGATGTCAAGGGACAAGGCGTCAAGGGCGTCTGGTACGTGGCATCGCCTGCGGGGGAAATGGTCAAATAGTTCACGCAGCACACGGAAGAAGGCCGCTCCCAACGGTGCGGGATAAGATGGGCAGTGCACCCCCTCAATTCCGCACCCTGGGAGACTTTTGTGAGCCAGACCGTCCTTGATCTCGTCCCGATTCGCCGGGCCCTGATTTCCGTCTATGACAAGAGCGGACTGGAGGAACTGGCCGCGGGCCTGCACGCAGCCGGCGTCGCCCTGGTCTCCACCGGTTCCACCGCCAAGCGCATCGCCGCCGCGGGCATCCCGGTCTCCGAGGTCGAGGAAGTCACCGGTTCCCCGGAAATGCTTGACGGCCGCGTCAAGACCCTGCACCCGCGCGTGCACGGCGGCATCCTGGCCGACCGTCGCGTCCCGGCCCACATGCAGACCCTGACCGACATGCAGATCGAGGCCTTCGACCTCGTCGTGGTGAACCTCTACCCGTTCGTCGAGACCGTGCGCTCCGGCGCCGGGAACGACGCCGTGGTTGAGCAGATCGACATCGGCGGACCGGCCATGGTCCGCTCGGCGGCCAAGAACCACGCTGCGGTGTCCATCGTGGTGGATCCGGCCTCCTACGGCGAGGTCATCGCCGCGGCTGCCTCCGGCGGCTTCGACCTGAAGTCCCGCCAGCGCCTGGCGGCCAAGGCCTTCGCGCACACCGCGGCCTACGACACGGCTGTCGCTTCCTGGACCGCGGCCCAGTTCCTGGACGAGGACGGCGACGGCGTCATCGACTGGCCCGCGTACACCGGCCTGGCCCTGGAACGCTCCGAGGTGCTGCGCTACGGCGAAAACCCGCACCAGCAGGCTGCCCTCTACGTGGACAAGGCCGCCCCGGCCGGTATTGCCCAGGCAGACCAGCTGCACGGCAAGGCCATGAGCTACAACAACTACGTCGACGCCGACGCCGCGCTGCGCGCAGCCTTCGACTTCGACGCCCCGGCCGTCGCCGTGATCAAGCACGCCAACCCGTGCGGCGTCGCCGTGGCCTCCCCGGATGCCGTGGACCCGATCGCCGACGCACACGCCAAGGCACACGCCACGGACCCGCTCTCGGCCTTCGGCGGCGTCATCGCAGCCAACCGCACCGTGACCGTGGCCATGGCCAACGCCGTCAAGGACATCTTCACCGAGGTCGTCATCGCCCCGGCCTTCGAGGCCGAAGCCGTGGCCATCCTCGCGGCCAAGAAGAACATCCGCCTGCTGGCCCTGCCCGAGGGCTACGGCCGCTACCCGAGCGAAATCCGCCAGGTCTCCGGCGGCGTGCTGGTCCAGATGAGCGACAAGGTCGACGCCGACGGCGACAACCCGGCGAACTGGACCCTGGCCGCCGGTGCGGCCGCCGACGAGAAGACCCTCGCGGACCTGGCCTTCGCCTGGACCGCGGTGCGTGCCGCGAAGTCCAACGCCATCCTGCTGGCCAACAACGGCGCGGCCGTGGGCATCGGCATGGGCCAGGTCAACCGCGTGGATTCCTGCAAGCTCGCGGTCGAGCGCGCCAACACCCTGGGCGTCACGGTCGAATCGACCGTGGATGCCGCGGGCGGGGCCTCCGGTGCCGAAGGCACCTCGGCGGAGCGCGCCCGCGGCGCGGTTGCCGCCTCGGATGCGTTCTTCCCGTTTGCCGACGGACTGCAGATCCTGCTGGACGCCGGTGTGCGCGCCGTGGTCCAGCCCGGCGGCTCGGTCCGCGACGAGGAAGTCATTGCCGCTGCCAACGCAGCCGGCGTCACCATGTACTTCACCGGTGCACGCCACTTCTTCCACTAGGAAAAGCTCCACTGGCCAGCCAGTGAAAAGGCTGCCTCCGGCATTCCCCGCAAGGGGAAGGCCGGAGGCAGCCTTTCGTTAACGGATCCCATCGATATGCAAACCAATGTACCGAATTCCAGACGATCAGGCAGTTCCTTTGATGGAACGCCCGTAGGATTACGGGGCCCGCAATTCGGACAACTTGGCGCAGTTATAACGGCATGATGAAAATCAGTAAGAGATTCTTCTCAATGACTTCGAATAGGATCGTGCTTAGATCAGAAGGGACTACATCGTGGGATTCTTGAAAAGAATTTTTGGTGGCAGAACTGACCAAACGCCCTCACCTCATGTTCCACCGGGGTATAGCCAGGCAAACGATATTTCGCAGTCTCCAACTGGGGTTGAACTCTCGGTCTCGATGGGGGAGCAGACGCTGGTTCAGCTGACGGGGACCACAACTTTCGCGAAAGAGGCCGTCACAGACCTCGCCTTACGGCATGGGATCGAGGGCGACGGATACTTCGAAGGTACGGGTACCCTTCAACGCGAGCCTGAGAACAAAGCTGATCCGCTTGCGGTAGCTGTCCTTGTCGAAGGTGAACGGATCGGGTACCTGCCCGGTTACCTTGCTCGAGGGCAAGCCATTTCTGTCGACGGAGCACGCGCCGTCCCAGTGCAGATTTTCTTCGAGATGCTCCCAAAGGGGCCGCGCGCAGAGGCATGGGCATGGTTGGGCAATGGAACTGCACAATGGCAATGGTCCGAGTTAGATAGACCACCGATGTCGTCTGGTGCCAAGGCGGCCGCACGCCACCGCGAAACCCACGACATCGTAAACGAGGCTCTCGCTGAAGGAGGTGCGCGAGCGACATCCTTCAAAGCAGGCATGGTCAAAGGAGTCCACTATCTTCAATTGGTCGAGCCCATCAAGCAACTAAAGCGCGAAGGCAGACTAGAAGAAGCGCTCGCGCTTTGCAGCGCCGCAATCGAAGGCGCAGAACGAGGGCGGGAGGGGAGAGAGCCAGCGCCCTGGTATACCGAACAGGCGGCCATCATCCACCGCAAACTAGGGCAACACGACGAAGAAATCGCAGTCCTCCGTCGTTGGCTAAAAATCTGCCCGTCAAATCGCAGGGAAGGTAGCCGAATCAAAGCGCGGCTAGACAAGCTGCTGCCCTAATCGTGCAGCGTTAATCGGCGAGGGTATCTCCAGTTCCGGCAGGCCTGCTATTTGCGTGAATTCCTGTCCGCTACGCCGTTCACGGCAATCGGGCGTGACCCGGAACAAAAGTGCCTCTCTAAAACAGTCTTCTCACCCGAATCCGTGATCAGGTCAGGGCCGCTTGTCGACCGTGACGAAGAACGAGATTGCCAGGCCGACGGTGGCCAGGACGGCACCGACGATGAAGGCGACGTGGGCGCCGGAGAACAGTGCGTGGGCCAGGTCGGACCCCGCTTCAAGCCGTGCCGTGGAGAGCAGCGACATCACGGTTATGAAGACGGTGGTGCCGATGGCGCCGCCGAGCTGCTGGCCGGTGTTGAAGATGGCCGAGCCGTGGCCGTACAGCCGGGGCTCGAGGCTGGCCATGGCCGAGGACATCAGTCCGGTCATCAGCAGCGCCAGCCCGATGGAGAAGATGACGTGGTTGACCATGAACACCCACAGGGCGGTGTCCGAATCCACTGTCACGTAGAGCCACTGGCCAAGTGCCAGCAAAGCCGCACCCGGAATCACGACCGGGCGGGGCCCGAAGCGGTCGTAGATGCGCCCGAAGATCGGTGCGACAACGGCCTGGGCCAGGCCGCCGGGCAGCAGCATCATGCCGATGGCCAGCGTGCTGATGCCCGCGCCGGATTCGAGGATGATCGGCAGCATCACGATGGTGCCCAGCAGCGTGCCGAAGGCGATCATGATCAGCAGCACGGAGAAGGCGAAGCTGCGGGACTTGAACGGGGTCAGGTTCAGCAGTTCCCTGCCGTCGCGGGTGAGGTGGACCTGGCGCTTGATGAACAGTGCCAGGGACAGCAGGCCGAAGACGAAGCAGGCGATGACCAACACGGGGTTCTCGGCGGCATGCTCAAGGGTGGAGATGCCGTAGACCAGCAGGCCGAAGGCGAAGGCGGAGAGCACGACGGAGAAGACATCGACCGGGAGCTTGCGGGCCGTCGACGGGAGCTTGATGAAAACGATGCCCAGCACCAGGATGACCACGGCCAGCGGGGCCATCAGGATGAAGATGTAGTGCCAGCTGAAGGAGTTGACGATGGCGCCGGAAACGGTGGGGCCCACGGCCGGGCCCACGGAGATCACGATCGAGTTCAGCCCCATGACGGCCCCGCGCTTGTGCACGGGGACCAGCTGCAAAGTGGTGGTCATCAGCAGCGGCAGCACGATGGCGGTGCCGACGGCCTGGATGATGCGGGCCACCAGCAGCACCGCGAAGGTCGGGGCAACGATGGCGATGGCCGTGCCGACGACGAAGCTGGACAGCGCGAAGATGAACAGGGCTCGCGTGCTGAAACGCTGCAGCAGGAACCCGGTGGTGGGGATGACCACGGACATGGTCAGCAGGAACCCGGTGGTCAGCCACTGCCCGGCGGCCGCGGAGACGGACAGGTCCGCCATGATGGCCGGCAGGGCGACGCTGAGCACCGTTTCGTTCAGGATCATCAGGAAGGCGGCCAGGGCCAGGGCCCCGATGATGCCGGTGAGCTGCCTGGTGGGCAACGTGGGAGGGGCCTGTCGCGACGTGGTCGGGGGCGGCGGCATCGTGTCTTCTGCGGTCTGGGCCATCGAAAATACCTTCTTCTGTGAAAAGTGAACAGACCAAATCATGTCACGGTGTGACACGTTTGGTAAGCTAAAGCTGTCAGAGTGTGACACAAGATATACTTTTCCAGGCCCCGGAACCCGCCGGGGCGCCGCCGCGTCAAGGAGTGGGACGAACTGTGGGGATCCGCGAAGAACGCCGCGCACGGATGCGCCGAGAGATCCAGGGAGCCACGCTGGACCTGGTGGAGAAGCAGGGCCTTGACGCCACGACGATCGGCGACATCGCCGCACGCGTGGGAATTTCCGAGCGCACGGTTTTCCGCTACTACGCATCCAAGGAACATGCGCTCATGCCCGGCCAGCAGAGCCTGATCGACACCCTGGTGGGCAGCGAAAGTGCCCATTCAACTTCCTCCGGAATCCTGGGGGACCTGCTGGCCGTGTGTCGGGACCTGTTCGCTCAGGAGGTCGAGCAGAGTGATTTCCGGAGGATCTCCCGCCTGATGGTGCAGGAGCCGGCGATGACGAGGGTGGTCGTTCGGCAAGAACGGAAACTGGTTGAGGCGCTGAGTGCCTCGCTCGTCGGGCGGGGGCAGCTGGAATCGATCCAGGCGCTGCTGGTGGCCGAGGTGGTCACGGCCGCCTGGCGGGTCGCCTGGCAAAGCTTTGCGCGGAACGAAGTCGACGGCGTGGATTCCGACCCGGTGGAACTCTTCGAGAAAACCATTTGCGAATTGGGGAAGTTGTTTCACGAAGGCTGAGGTGGGCGGCTCGGACCATTCAGTTATGACGCGTTAACTTAACTCGTCCCGGGCGCGGAAGCCCCGATTGCCCCGCC
The DNA here is from genome assembly GCF_030812255.1 of Paeniglutamicibacter psychrophenolicus. Classification (GTDB taxonomy): domain Bacteria; phylum Actinomycetota; class Actinomycetes; order Actinomycetales; family Micrococcaceae; genus Paeniglutamicibacter; species Paeniglutamicibacter psychrophenolicus_A. The sequence goes on from NZ_JAUSSH010000001.1 coordinate 366,629, forward strand.
AATGCGCGGCGAAACGGTCCCGCAAGGTGACGGGATCCTTGCCACAAAAAGTGTTTGCGGGCGGAAAGTCGGGTAAGTTGGGGACGTTGAGATCAGTTCGGACCACACGTATCCGATAAGACCGTTCAGGGAGACGCCTCACCTATGGCCAAGATTATTTATACCCACACCGACGAAGCTCCGATGCTGGCAACCCACTCGTTCCTGCCGATTGTCGAAGCCTATGCCTCGACCGCGGGTGTAGAGATCGAGACCCGCGACATCTCGCTGGCCGGCCGCATCATTTCCGTCTTCGGCGACTACCTCACCGCCGAGCAGCAGATTCCCGACGCCCTGGCAGAGCTCGGCGCACTGGCCAAGAGCCCGGATGCGAACATCATCAAGCTGCCGAACATCTCCGCCTCCATCCCGCAGCTCAAGGCGGCCATCGCGGAACTGCAGGCCGCCGGCTACGCCCTGCCGGACTACCCGGACAACCCGTCCTCGGACGAGGAAACCGACATCCGCGCCCGCTACGACAAGATCAAGGGTTCGGCCGTGAACCCGGTGCTGCGCGAAGGCAACTCGGACCGCCGCGCACCGTTGAGCGTGAAGAACTACGCCCGCAAGAACCCGCACTCCATGGGTGCCTGGACCGCGGACTCCAAGACCAACGTCGCCACCATGGCCGAAGACGACTTCCGTGCCAACGAGAAGTCCGTGGTCATCGACAAGGACCAGACCCTGTCCATCCGCTTCGTCGGCGAAGACGGCGAAGTCAAGGTCCTGAAGAAGGCACTGCCGGTCCTCAAGGACGAAATCATCGACGGCACCGTGATGCACGCCGCCTCGCTGAACGCCTTCCTCAAGGAAGCCATTGCCCGGGCCAAGGCCGATGACGTGCTCTTCTCCGCACACCTGAAGGCCACCATGATGAAGGTCTCGGACCCGATCATCTTCGGCCACGTCGTCAAGGCCTACTTCTCCGAGCTCTTCGAGACCTACGGCGAGCAGCTCGAGGCCGCCGGCCTGAACGCAAACAACGGCCTGGCAGCCATCCTCGGCGGGCTCGACGAGCTCTCCGACGACGTGCGCGCCGGTGTCGAGGCACTGATCGCCAAGGGCTTCGAAGACGGCCCGGCCATCGCCATGGTCGACTCCGACAAGGGCATCACCAACCTGCACGTCCCCTCGGACGTCATCGTGGATGCCTCCATGCCCGCCATGATCCGCTCCTCGGGCCACATGTGGGACGCAGAGGGCAAGGAACGCGACACCCTGGCAGTCCTGCCGGACTCCTCCTACTCGGGCATCTACCAGGTCGTCATCGACGACTGCCGCGCCAACGGCGCCTACGACCCGACCACCATGGGCACCGTCCCGAACGTCGGGTTGATGGCCCAGGCAGCCGAGGAATACGGCTCCCACGACAAGACCTTCGAAATCAAGGCCTCCGGCCACGTCCAGGTCCTGGATGCCACCGGCGGCGTGCTCATCGAGCACCAGGTCTTCCCGGGCGACATCTGGCGCGCCTGCCAGACCAAGGACGTGCCGGTGCGCGACTGGGTCAAGCTGGCCGTCAACCGCGCCCGCGCCTCACAGACCCCCGCCGTGTTCTGGCTGGACGAGACCCGCGCGCACGACGCCGTGCTGATCTCCAAGGTCAACGAGTACCTCAAGGACCACGACACCGAGGGCCTGGTCATCGAGATCCTCTCGCCCGAGGCCGCGACCCAGTACACCATCGAGCGCATCCGCCGCGGCGAGGACACCATCTCGGTCTCCGGCAACGTCCTGCGCGACTACCTCACCGACCTGTTCCCGATCCTCGAACTGGGCACCAGCGCCAAGATGCTTTCCATCGTGCCGCTGATCGCCGGTGGCGGGCTCTTCGAAACCGGTGCCGGTGGCTCCGCCCCGAAGCACGTCTCGCAGCTGGTGAGCGAAAACCACCTCCGCTGGGATTCCCTGGGCGAGTTCCTGGCCCTGGCCGTTTCCTTCGAGCACCTGGCCAACACCTCGGACAACAAGCGTGCGCAGATCCTGGCAGACACCCTGGATGCCGCAACCGGCACCTTCCTGCTGGAGAACAAGTCGCCCAAGCGCAAGGTCGGCGAGCTCGACAACCGCGGCAGCCACTTCTACCTGGCCAAGTACTGGGCCGAGGAACTGGCCGCGCAGACCAAGGACGCAGAGCTGGCGGCGGACTTCACGGCCGTCTCCGAGGCACTGGGCGGCAACGAGGAAGCCATCGTGGCCGAGCTCGCAGCCGTGCAGGGCACCCCGGTCGACCTGGGCGGCTACTACCGCCCGGTCGAGGAAAAGGTCGCAGCCATCATGCGCCCGAGCGCCACGCTGAACACCGCGCTGGAACTGCTCACCAAGTAGTCCCTCCCTTCCACAGGGAAGTACGGCAGAGGCCGCCACGATCCTGGATCGTGGCGGCCGTTGCTGTCTTTTAGAGGCGTTGTGGAGCGGCTTATTGCTCTTAGTCCCTTCCCTTGCTAGTGGAACTCTTTTGCGTCAATCTCCTCGGAGAGTTCTGAATGATGCTACGAACCGTAGTCAACAATGACGGAGTCGCCCGAGATGCCAGAACGACCGCAGATCGATTCATGCAGGTTTGCCCTCTGGTCATTAAGTCAACATACAGTTTCGTCATTGACCGATCGCATGCCTTCCTCGAGCCTTGGCGCCCGAAGCGCAAGCTCCTGTTTTTCTCGCCATTCGACAGCATTTTGTATGGCCATACTGGACAAGGTTGGATGCCTGGGGCGAAAGACAAGAATCGGAAAAGTCGGGGCTGCGGCGATCTTGTGAAGCATGGGTTTTGAAGGGTAACTCAGCAGGACGAATGGCTCGAGCAAGCCAACCGTCAAGAAGCACAAAGCCACAGCGAAGCCGGGCTTTGCGCGCCGTTCCTCTTACGCCTGCCAGAGAACAGCATGTTTCTCCGTGGCGTTCCGCGAGTGAGAGAGTAATTCCGAAAGCAGCCTGCACGGCCTCGGCGAGGATTTGTTCGGCCTTATCCTCGACGCCTTCGATGCCCATGGCCGCGGGCCGAATCCAGCTCCAGAGGGGTCGTTTCTGCTACTCGGATGCAACGGCCTCGGTGCCTCCTGCTCCCTTGGTAGTAGCGGATTCCACGACGCGCCGCGCAGCGAAGCCGGTCAGTGAAGCTACGGTGGCAGCCATAAGAATCCCCGCCAATAGGTAGACCACCAACAGCACGGGAAAGGGTGTCTTTTCGTCGATGAACGGCGACGGTGCCAATGTCCAGAGGATACCGGCTGACCACGCAAGAAAGTTTATGGGGATCCACCAGAAGGAACGCGGGGTCAGGCGGCGCAGGACGAGCCATTGCAAAGACGGAATCGAAACCAGAAGCAGTACCGCGCCCACGAGAATCCAGGGCAGGGCTGACGGAGAACCTGGGTCGAAGCCGGCGATCGTGCTGGGCAGCATACCAATGGCCCATGCGACTGCAGCGCCCCCTGCGGTAGCCACGACCCACGAGGAACGTCTTACGACCGAAGGACCAAAACCGATCGACTGACCGGCCCCGAGCAGGGCCCCTTCGCACGCGCCGGCAACAATCATCAAAGGGTAGACCACAAAGCCCGGCGCTGCTGCCAGCGCCAACAGTCCACCCACTGCGGCCGGGACCATGAATCCGATGGCTTCCCCTGCAGTAACGGCAAGTACCCACCGCCGCATGAATGAGCCTGTCATGCGCCTACCGCTTTCCGGTGTCCACTCCAGACAGTGCGGCCTGCCATGTGCTCGAGCCGACGTCTCTGTGCCCCGAAGAGGTAGGCTCCACTGCAATCGGAGGCAGAGCAAAGATACCTCCAGTAGTCATGCACCCTGAGTACATTGGTTTCGGGTCCTGGCTCCGCGGTATCCATAGCCTGAGCCTACAGACACGCCCAGTCTGGCAGTAGGGATGGAGATCCAGTGCAGCTGCTCAGGACTTCTTCAGGGCGCACCGCCTCTAGGAGGTCACGCCCGGTATCGGTGAGATGCAACTCGCGCCGCCGGCCGTCTTCCGCAGACGGGGTTGCGAGCACGAGGCCGCCCAGGATGAGGGAACCGACTGTCGAGCTCATCGACCGTGGGCTCACGCTCTCGAGTCGTGCAAGGTCGGCAATGGTGATGCCCGGCCGCTGATGGAGGCGAGGGCTCATTGTCCATGGAGATCTTCGCGGGCACGGAAACCCCAACGCGCCACTGCGGCGAAGCGTGTGGGCTCATAGCCAGTCTTTGCGCCGAAAGATCATGAAGAGACCTACCGACAGCACCGCAATCAAAAGCGTTGATGCGATAAAGCCTGACTCGTGGGCGAAGCCGGGGTAGGGCAAATTCTGGCCGTAGAAACCGGTGATAGCGGTCGGTACGGCGATGATGGCGGCCCAACTTGTGACCTTCTTGGTGATGATATTGAGTCTATTGCCTTGGATGGTCAGATTGGTTTCCACGATCGTGGAGACCAGATCCCGTAAGCTGTCGGTCCACTCGGTGGCTCTCAGCACGTGGTCGTAGAGGTCTTGGTAGTACGGTGCCATTTCGCGGGGAACCAGCTGGACGTCACGTCGAATGAGTGTGTTGATAACCTCGCGCATTGGAAGCACCACCCGACGTAGTCGAACAAGACTCTTTCGCAGTTCAAAGCTGCGGCGTTGCACGTCAGTGTCGTGGGATCGTTCGTCGAAGAGCAGGTCCTCGAGGGTCTCTATTTGTTCATCGAGCATTTGCACGGTGTCGAAGTGCCCGTCGACTATGAAGTCGAGCAGCCCGTATAGGAGCGCACTGATGCCATGCGTAATGAGTTCGGCGTTCTGTTCTAGGTGGTCAATCAAATCCCGAATGGGGAAGGCATCATCCTTGCGCACAGTGATAAGGGCCTTGGGAGTGATAAAAGCCGCAATCTCAGCCGTACTCAGCTCCCCCGAGGCCGTATCAAGGCGGACAGCATAAGCACTGAGATAGTCATGATGCTCGTAGCGGTTGAATTTGGGTCGCTGTTGCACCGTCGTAGCGCCTTCGACGGCGAGCGAATGCAGGCTGAGTTCGTCGGCAACGGTCTGCAGGTCTTGCGGCGTGGGCCTGTACAGGTCGACCCAGATGACGGTGTCTTCGTGAATCAGATGTTCATCGAGCCCCTCCAGCGGGAAGCCTTCATCCAGTAGGACTCCTCGACGATAGCATCTTGTGGTGTTCATACCGCCAGTATCACAGTCGCTGTGCAATCAAGGCCGGCGCATCGCCGACACCGCTTCCATCAAGAAGCCCGTCTGAGAGTGAACCGTTCCAGCTTGTGCGAAGGTAACGACATTTATGGATCCGGCCTTTTCGCGGACGCCCTCCGTGTCTTGGAGGCATTTGATCGGGAGTCCCTCGAGCAGGAGTCCGCGCGGAAACGGCTCACCGCCAAAGAGGTCGGATCCCCCTAATCCGTCCTGAGACGAGAGACAATGCGAGTACGCACCCGAGCTCCCCAAGGCCGACCGAGGAGTATGCGATCTAGAGGCTCGACAGCAAGATCCATTCGCCACCCCCATCGGGCACATGGAACATCAGTTGTTCGGCGATCGTATGCGCATCCGTACCTTACCGAGCAATAGTGTTTGATCCCGTTCAGAGTCCTTGGGTCTGTTCCAAGTTGTTCCTCTGTGAAGCAAGTTCAGCCAGCAGACAGTAGGCCTCAGGCTCGACCGCCCACTTGCCGCCGTATGGTTTGTATCTATTGCTCATGGGACCTAAGCCACTTCACCAACAGCCTCAGTAGGACGACGATAGGAACACACAGAACCGAACCGGTCGACCGCCCCGAACACGCTACCTGCGCCGATGGGTCTGACTAGGCCGGCGTGAAGGACTGGGAAAATGACCGTGAACGCGTCAGGAACGCTCAGCGAGGCGGGGATGCCAACGTGGCGTTCCCTCTACTTGGTGGCCGGGATCGGGTCTATCGCTTTTGTGCTGCTGTTGATCGGCGCGCTTGTCGTGGACTTCGTCGCTCCGCCGCCGGTGGATGGAGGTGCGGAGACGCTGGAGTTCATCGCCGCAAATAAGGTGCCCTATGTGCTGGAACAGGTGCTGTGGATCCTCCCGAATGTTCTCGCTGTGCTGGTCTTCGTCGCTCTTTTCATCGCGCTGAAACCCATCAACAAGAGCTTCGCCCTGGTCGGCGCCCTCCTCGGGGCGTTGTCGTGGGCCACGTTCCTGGCCATCCCTGTCACCAGCCGTGGCTCGCTCACCCTCGTGTACCTCAGCGATCAGTATATGGCTGCAGCCGTCGCGGAGCGCGACCGGTTCGCAATCGCTGCGGAGGCGATTGTGGCCGAGAACAACACCCCGGCGATTGTCGCTGTCCTGTCCGCCGCGGGCATCCTCCTGATCTCTGTCGTGATGACAAGAGGTGTCATGCCGCGCGCAATAGGATGGCTCGGAGTGGTGACTGGGGCGCTGGGCATGCTCAGCGAAGCACTCCGGTACGCCGCGCCATTTTTTTACTGGGGCTACGGCATCCTGCTCTGGGGCTGGTTCATCTCAGTCGGGGTCGCACTCATCTTGCTCGGCCGGCGGACACCACGCGTGTCCGCCGATGGAGGGCTGATGGTCCCGCCAACGACCAACTAAAGCTCGGGGCCGATGGCTTCATTATCTCGTCATTCGAGTGGTAGAGCGTCGTCGTACGTGGGCGCCCGTCCGTGACAGCTTGATGCGCGCCGTGCCTTCTTGGACGTGCCGCTCAATCCTCCAGCGTTGCCTGAAAAGCGAATCTCTAGCATGGCCCCGGGACTGGTAATCCAGCCGTGCCCCGTTATCGAAGATCGCGCTGGGTTGCCGAGATTGTTGGCGGGTTGGGCTCAGCCCGTTCTCGGTTGGGGACGAGCATCCAGACCATGACCGCTGGAAGGATCGGTGCGACCGACGCGTATACGATGTTGGGAATGCTGAGAAAGATCGTCTGGTACGTCAGGATCATCGCGGCACTCAGGACATATGACCCGACTCCGACAATAATGCGCCGTGCGGGGGTGAGGCCCCCCGCGGCGATGAAAGCGAGCGCGAAGTTGATGAGGAAGGGTCCCACGAACAATCCTTGGACCTGCACGCTCAAAGACTGTTCGGCGTCGATGGTAGCGCCGGACAAGACGGCGAATACCACCGATATCAAGGCGTAGCCGACGAAGGCTAGCGATGCCGAGACCAGCGCGCGCGCAAGACGTTCGAAGACTGGTGGAAGCCCTGCGAGCAGGCCTTCCGGGTGACGTTCGTAAAGGGCGACGAGCACGCTGAAAGTGAGTGTCTGCACAAGCATCTCCGGCATCCCGATCGCGTGGTACCACAGAGGAAGCTGCGTGTAGGTGATGCCTTCGATTGAGGACGGCGCTGCTGCCGAGGTGGACAAAATCCCGATGCCGACGAGGATCAACCACAACCAGAGCCATCCCAACCGCTGCGCGAAGATTTCACGGAAGGGCAGCAACACGGCCGCGATGATGATGCCACGAAACACCTGAATGACCGGGCCGATGAACAGAGACACCGATCCGAACTCGACCATGTAATCACGGATGACAGGCCGGGCGAACAACGACGCATAATCGAGCACGATCGACGCGACGATCCCGACCACCAGATACGTGAGGACATGCAACATCGTCGCCCGCATGAGAAAGCGAAAGGTCCGCGCTCTTGGTTCCACTTTCGTGTTCATGCGAGTAGTCAAGCCCGCGTACCGACGGACCGCGAGAGGCGAAGGTCCCGGCAGAATTGCTTATCAAACGCGCCTTGAGCTTGGGCCTCGGCCGTCTCGCCACGAAAGTGTTCGGATTGTCATCGCGCGTGTACGCGGGCTGCTAGCCCACGCGCTCCTCATGCAACAGGTTCCTTGGCTTCCCGCATGCCGGTCGTTCACCGGAACTCGTGCAGATGGCTTCGGATATTTTCGAGGCTGCGTTTTTCCGCAGGTTTCATAAATCCGCGGGGCGAGGTCCCAGGGAAAGGGAATCAGGGCTGGCAGGCCGCTGCACTTGGTTAGCCGGCCCCCAAGACCGGCTACATCAATCACTATCCTGGGGTTACCTCAAGATCGCCATCTGGTATTGCACAAGATCATGGCAATGTTTTCGGCAGGCCGAATCGATCGCTCTAACCCGTAAGGCCGGGGAGCGGCCGGCATTCCGGCGATCTGCCGGGAGGCCCCGCCCGGTGTGTGTATTAGTGCATCAGGCGGGGCCGATTCAACGTGGCAGTGAGTAACGTGGAAAGGCCGGTGTGTTCCAGCGGCGGTAAAGGCGACTGGGACCACATAGACTCGAAGCTGTCTCCCGACGACACAGTGCCGGGGATGTCCGCGAGACCTATACCCGTGTTCAAGGAGTCTCATGTTGTCCGGAGCAGCAGCCACCGCCCCCGAACAAGCTTGGCATCTGCGGGACACGGGGGAGGCGTTTGCCGCCTTCCGTGTGGTTCCGGCAACGGGTTTGGAATCAGGCGAAGCCGCACGCCGGCTCCGCTTGGAGGGACCGAACGAACTTCGCGCCGCGACGCCGGTGCCGCTGTGGCTAAAGGTGCTGGCCCAGTTTCAGGAGCCGCTGATCTACTTGCTGTTGGTGGCTATCGCCATCTCCTTGGGTGCCTGGGCGGTGGAGGGCGCGATCGGTGTGCCCGTCGATGCGGTGGTTATCGCGGTGGTGGTGCTCCTCAATGGGATGCTGGGATTCGTTCAGGAGAGCAAGGCGGAGAACGCCGTCGCTGCCCTGCAGTCCATGACGGCGGCCAACTCCGCGGTATGGCGCGATGGCGAGCTGAAATCGGTCCCGTCGGCTGAGTTGGTCCGGGGCGACATCCTGGTCCTAAGCGAGGGGGATGCGGTCGGGGCCGATGCCCGGTTGATCACCGCAGCCTCGCTGCGCATATCCGAGGCGTCGCTGACCGGAGAGAGCGAATCGGTCACCAAGGACCCCCGGACCCTCAGCGGCAAGGTGCCGCTCGGTGACCGCCAGAACATGGTCTTCAAGGGGACCTGCGTCGTCCAAAGAGTCGGCCGCGCGGTCGTCACAGGGACGGCAATGGGCACCGAAGTGGGAGCCATCGCGGGCCTGCTGGAACGGACCGAAGCCGACCCAACTCCACTCCAGAGGGAAATCGCGGAAGTCAGCAAACTGCTCGGCATTACGGTCGTGGTCATCGCCGTGGTCGTGATGGCCACCGTCATTCTCGTCAACGATGTCTCCTCGTTGCCGGACTTGGTAATGGTCCTCCTGCTGGGGGTTTCCCTTGCGGTGGCCGCCGTGCCCGAAGGACTCCCGGCCGTCCTCTCGGTCGTTCTGTCAATCGGTGTCCAACGCATGGCCCGACGCAAGGCGGTCGTGAAGCAGCTTCACTCGGTGGAAACCCTGGGCTGCGCCACGGTCATTGCCTCGGACAAGACCGGGACGCTGACCCGGAATGAGATGACGATCGGCCGGATCTCCACGGCTTCGGGGCACATCGAGCTCACCGGCGTTGGCTACCGTCCCGAAGGCCAGGTTCTCCAGGAGGGGCAGGAGGCCAACGACCCGCGGGTACTGCAGGAGGCCCTCATGGTGCTGGCGGGCGGCACCTTCGCCAATAACGCCCAGTTGACGGATGTCGACGGCGAGTGGCAGATCCAGGGTGACCCCACGGAAGCGGCCTTCCTGGTTGCGGCCCGAAAACTAAAGGGGGTGAGCGAACGCGTCGGGGAGTTTGAACGGCAGGCAGAGGTCCCGTTCACCTCGGAGCGGAAGCTGATGTCGGCTCTGGCGCGCCATAAGAAGCTCGATGACCTCACCCTGGTCACCAAGGGCGCCCCGGACGTGCTTCTGAGGCGCTGCATCCGGATGCAGGTCGGCGGGGACGTTGTCCCGTTGGACGAAGCCCTGCGCAGCAAGGCTCTGGCCGACGTGGAGGCGCTGTCGGCGCAGGCTTTCCGCACCTTGGGCGTGGCCTACCGGAGGTACGCGGCGCACGAGCGCCACGAATTGGAGGTGGTCGACGAGCAGGATGAAAGCGCCTTGGTATACCTCGGGGTGGCGGGCATCATCGACCCCCCGCGCACCGAAGCGGCCGTGGCTGTGGCCGAGGCCCGTCGCGCCGGCATTCGCGTGGTGATGATTACCGGGGACCATCCGGTGACCGCCGCGCGCATCGCCAGTGACCTGGGCATCTGCGAACCGGGGCAGCGTGCCGTCACGGGGGCCCAGCTCGATCAGCTGGACGCCGCGGCACTGCGCTCCGTCACGGCGTCCACCTCCGTCTATGCGCGCGTTTCCCCGCACAACAAGCTTCAGATCATCGATGCGCTGCAGGCGCAGGGAAACGTCGTGGCCATGACCGGGGATGGCGTCAACGACGCCCCAGCCCTGAAGTCCGCCGACATCGGCATCGCCATGGGCGTCACGGGGACCGAGGTGACCAAGGAAGCCTCGAAGATGATCCTCGCCGATGACAATTTCGCCACGATTGTCTCCGCGGTGCGCCAGGGCCGGGTCATCTTCGACAACATCGAAAAGTTCCTGCGCTACCTGCTCTCCTCCAACATGGGGGAGGTTTTCACGGTCTTCCTCGGGGTGGTCTTCGCCGGCACCATGGGTTTGGCCGGTGCCGGCGGCGAGGCCGTGGCGTTGCCGCTGCTGGCCACGCAGATCCTGTGGATCAACCTTGTCACCGACTCGGGCCCGGCACTGGCCCTGGGGATGGACCCGGAAATGGGCGACGTGATGGCCCGGCCGCCGCGAAAATTGACGGACCGGATTCTCGGGCGGCGGATGTGGGCCGGGATCCTGGGCATAGGGCTGGTGATGGGCCTCGCCTCGCTGGTGACCATCGACGTCTTCCTGCCCGGCGGCCTCGTCAACGGGTCCGGCTCCCTGGACGTCGCCCGGACGGCGGGGTTCACCACATTGGTCCTCGCTCAGTTGTTCAACGCCTTCAGCTCGCGTTCGGGCACGGCCAGCGCCTTCCACCGGCTGTTCGTCAACAAGTGGCTGTGGGGCGCGGTGCTAGCGGCCGCCGCACTTCAGTTGGCGGTGGTTGAGCTGCCGCTGCTGCAGCGCGCCTTCGGGACGGCCTCCCTGAACCCGATGCAGTGGGCCGTGTGCATCGCCATGGCCTCGAGCGTGTTGTGGTTCGACGAGCTGCGCAAAATGCTCTACAGGATGGTGGATCGAAACACGGCCGCGATGATGATGCCCCAGAATACCTGAATGACCGGGCCGATGAACAGAGACACCGACCCGAACTCGACCATGTAATCACGGATAACAGGCCGGGCGAGCAACGACGCGTAATCGAGCACGATCGACGCGACGATCCCAACCACCAGATACGTGAGGACATGCAACATCGTCGCCCGCATGAGAAAGCGAAAGGTCCGGTAATCGTGCTGTCAAACAACGACGGCTGCGCCGTCGCCCGGTCGGAAGATGCCAAGGCCCTGGGCATCGAAATGGGTGCCCCCTGGTTCAAGCTCGCCCCCACCGCCGATTCCCTATAGCTGGTCGCCAAATCCAGCAACTACGAGCTCTATGGGGACCTCTCGGCCCGAACCATGCAACTTCTGGGCCGGCATTCGGCCTGGGTTGAGGTCTACAGCATTGACGAGGCATTCCTGGGCGTCCGCGGAACCCTGCCGGAACTGCAAGCCCTGGCCCGACGGATGAAGCAGGACGTGATGGACCACCTTGGACTGCCGGTCTGCGTGGGATCGCCAAAACTACCGGTACAGCCGAGTTTCGTTAGTGGCCTATTCGACTGGCGCTACACGGACTGAAAACCACTCCTATACGGGTCCCGCCGGTTCCTAGGGCAAGGGCTGACCATCCCAAAGAGACGCAGCAAAGCACGCTGCTCAACGACCTGCTTGAGTCCAGCGACGTGGCCGGGGAAACGGCCATCGTGTGGAACGCCCACCAGAAAATGCGACTGATTTACTACGTCCAGCACGCCGACGCACCCGAGCAGGGCCAGGCGCTACTCAGCAATTTCAGCGACTGCCCGATCCCAGAGATCAAACGACTCGGCAAGACCTTCGAGGAATGGCAGAACCAGCCCTGCGCCCATTTCTCCACCAAGAATGCCTCCAGCGGCCACACCGAGTTCATCAACATCGTCATCGAAATCGACCGCAGGATTGCGCGTGATTCCGCAACTTCGAGGGGCGCCGCATCCGCACGTGCTCTCCGCCGACGGCCACCGCTACTAACCGACTCCGGACGTCCACTCCAAATTCCGATGCGCCGTATTGACCGCGGATATCTGTGCGGCGAATCCCCAACCCTTATCTCATTGACGGAACGAAGCTTACGAACGTCGTTCCAATGCGGGGTGACCACTTGCACGCGCGTATGACGTCAGGGTTTGCCAACGGTGCGATCCCTCAACAGAGGATTCGTGGGATTGAGGGGAATCACGTAAAGAGCTCGAACTGTGGCTCCGGATGTTAAGGACGGCGGTGTTTTCCCGGCCGTCTCGGTTTTGCGCCGGCACGTGAATCCGAGCGAGTCCAAGGAAGAGATGGTCGCGTTCTGTTCAACTGGAATGTCGGACAGAGGCCATTGAGTCAGGGATTGGGAATGGCCTGGCTTTCCAATGGTGTGGCGAGTAGCGTTAGGAAACTCAGCTTGGTGATTGGAGAATTCCATGAAACACGAATCAGGAATCTCGAAAATTGTTGTGGGAGTAGACGGCTCGGATGCTGCCCTTGAAGCGCTCAGGCACGCGCGGTATCTCGCGGGAGCCCTAGATGCACGCATTGAAGCTATCGGTTGCTGGGATTATCCCCGGACAAATGATGGCTACATGATGGCGGGTATGGCGGAGCTCGAGGAGAGCGCCGAGAAGACAATCAAAGAAGCTGTCACACAAGTCTTCGGATCCGATGCTCCGGCCAACCTCCAGATCAATCTGGTTCAGGGAGATCCGAGGCCTGCTCTCACCCGAGCCAGCGAAAATGCCGACCTGCTCATAATCGGGAGAAGGGGCCACAGCCGGCTCGCCGGCCTGCTCATTGGATCGGTCAGTTCCTTTTGCATCGCTAACGCCAAGTGCCCCGTCTTGGTGGCTCACGCGTCGGATGATGACGGGAATGAATGATCGCCACCCTGTCCGGCTGCCTCGTTGCCTTCTTCCACGTAGAAACGGATTTATCCGTGCGCAAGGGCCATTTCGATGTTGGCGTCGGATGATCAAGTGCTGTGCAAGGGCGGTTCCCAGCATCACGATGGCAATCAGTAGCGCGAACCAGACACTGTGATCCAGACATCTCTGTCAACATGAATGTGGATTCCCAAAACGACCGCAAGAAGGCTTTCTGCCAGCCAAGTGACTCCAGGCACTGCGGGCACGCTGGTGGTTGCTCCGGCCGGATTCGTTTCTTGGTGTTCAAGGAAAGTTGTTAGCCAGTTCTTGCCGGTGGTGGAGTGCATTGTTTCGGTTGCGGCTCGGGTGATGGAGACACTCGCTCATTCCAATCATCCTGTAATCAGTGGCGCGGATAGAGCAAGCACCGTGCCCTGGCGACCGGCGGGTACGTTGCCTTTCGTGACTGGAGGTGTCCCTTCAGACCCCCCTGGCTCCCAACTGGGGTGGTCTTGCTCAGTACTGCGAAGACCTCGAGTATCTCTGTGATCCAGGACCCAATCATGTGGCTTTAGACCCTTCCGTCCGTCCGGTGAACCATGGAGTGTTGAGGTGCCAGGTTGTTGAGGTGGTATGCCGGCGCCAGGGTTCTGGCCCGCTAGTGTGAGGAGGGGGACCGTGTCGCTTTCGGCTCGTGAAGAAGAGATCCTGCAGTCCTTGGAAGAGGATTTGTCAGACCAGTATCCCGTGCTTGAACGAAGACTAAAGCACTTCGCAAGTCTCTCCGGCAGTGGTTGGATGCTGGGCATCGGGTTCCTGTATCTCCTCTGTCTCCTCCCGGGACTGGGACTGATGTTTCTGGGTTTGTTCAGCAGCTCCACGTGGTTGGGCGTCTTGGCGTGCCTCGTCTTGAACGGTGGCGCGTATCTCGCGTCAGTGAGGGTGAATCCCGGTAGCCTGCTTCGCCTGAATCGCGCGCAATCCGCTCCTTCTACATGACTTGGAGCCCCTGCCCGCGGTGGATGATACCCGCCACGCATCGACCGAGCGTTCTGGGCAGTGGCTCCTCTTTCCGGTCAGACCTTGGGGTGCTTCACGACTGGTCCACAGCGGCCGCAACAGTGCCTACTTGATCCGAATTGCCGCTGTTTTCTCAAGTCAATGCCGGACTCTGAACGATCTTTCCATGCGGTCGATATGCCCTTATGGCCTGGCTGTTTTCCCTATGTCGCCGGGCAAGGGGGCAGTCCACTCAAAGGTGGTCCCCCGGTTGGGGGCACTCCTGACCAGGAAGTTCCCGTTGAGATTTTGGGCCCGGGCTTTCATGTTGTCAAGACCGTTCCGGCCCTTGACCCGGCGGAACCCGCCGCCGTCATCAATCACTGACACCACGATCTTCTCGGTGTCAACGTCGACGCGGACACTGATGGAGGCAGCCTTGGCGTGGTTTATGGCATTGCTGAGTCCTTCGGAGACGACAGCGAGAACGTGCCCTTCCATGGCCAACGGGACCAGCCTGTCGAGGGATTCTGCCACGTGAAGGTCGGGTGCAAAGGGCAGGCTACTGGATAGCTTCCGGACCACCTGGCTGATCCTGGTGCTCAGGGGCATGGCGGTGTCCTGCGGTTCCTGAAGCGCATGGATGGTCTCGCGCAGGTCGGCCATGGTCGAGTCGAGTTCATCTGTAATCGAATCAATGCGTTCCAGCGCCACGGGCTCGGTCGTGAAGCGGGCCAGGCTCTTGGCGCTGAAGCCCGCGGCAAACAGCCGCTGTATCACCAGATCGTGCAGGTCCTTGGCGATGCGGTCCCGGTCGGCAAACACGGCGGATTCCTCCCGGTTCCCGGACACGCGCATCAGTTCCAGGGCGAGGGCGGATTGGCGGCCGTACTTCCCCGCCAGGGCGTTTTCGAGGTCGCTGTAAGCGGGTGCCCCGGGTGGGCGTGCCAGGATCAGGAAGGCATCACCTGCTGCGCCTGAACCCAGGGTGATCAGCAGGGCAGGTCCGATCCCGGATTCCTTCCCGGCGCGGGACAAATGCGGGGCCAGGTCCAGGGCAATGGGGTGGTTCGACTCCTGGGCCGAGAGGATCGGGCTTTCCCCCAGATGCAGGGATCGGTGCAGGAAGTCCGGCGTCAGCAGGCCAGAGCCTGTGGAAACCCGGAGGGTTCCCTGTTTGCCATCACGGATGGCGACCATGGCCAGCGCGGATGATGAGGCTTCCAGGGCTTGGTTGGCGACAATGGCCTCCCCGGATTCGGCGTTGCATTCGTTCCGGTCCAGCATCTGCACGGCCACCTGCATGCTCGCTTCCATCCAGCGGGTGCGCAGGTGAGCCTCGTCGAATAGCCGCGCGTTTTCGATGGCGAACCCTGCCGCTGCGGCCAAGACCACGGCCAGATTCTCGTCGTCGGCCGTGAACGGGGTACCGTTGCGCTTATCGGTGAGATACAGGTTGCCGAAGACGACATCGTGGATGCGTAAGGGAACGTTCAGGAAAGACCGCGTAGGAGGGTGGGAGCGCGGAAATCCGACGGAGGCAGGATGCGTGTGGAGGTCCTGCAGCCGGATCGGGCGAGGGGCGCTCATGAGCATGCCAAGGGCCCCCTGTTCACCGCGGGGCACGGGGCCAATGCGTTCGGCCGTTTCGGGTTCAATCCCCTCAGTGATGAAACGGCTCAGCATCCCATTTTCCCCGAGGACGCCCAGCGCACCGTACCTGGCATCGGTGAGCTTGCATGCCGACTTGACAACATGCCTCAGGACCGAATCCAGCCTCAGGTCCTGCGAAATGGCGATGACCGATGCCAGCAGCCCCTGCATGCGCGCCTGGAACTGGACCAATTCCTCCGTGCTGGCGATCAAGGCGGCGCGGATATCCTCAAGACCAGGGGCCGGAAGTGAGGATCCCACTATTAGGGGACGGGGTTCCGCCGATGAAGACTCCATGGTCTCTCCGTCCAAGTTCCGCAGGGGATTCCCGGGGTGCCGCGTCTTGACCGGGGATAGCCAACACGCTACCCCCGCGCGGCCCGCAACTCCAGCAAAGGGCCCGGGGTGACCCGGGCCGAAGCTGTGCAATGCCGGGGTTCGTGTCCCGGGAATGATGAGCGGGACGTTCGGCCCTAGTGGGCAGAAGCCCGGTGGCCCACGCTGGGGGTGGTCAACGCGCCGCTTTCCTGCGGCAACAACCCACACCAAGTAGGAGAAATACCATGAACGAAATCCTCAGTTGGTCACCGCGCGAGTCTGCGGCGTCAAGTTCCCCTTTCGACCTACTCTCAAAGTCCCCGTTTGGGATGCTCGATTCCCTGCAACGGCTCTTTGACGGGGAAGACGAAAAAACCACCATGAGGGTGGAGGAGTTCGTGGAGGACAACACGTTGGTTGTTCGGGCCGAATTGCCCGGCATTGACCCCGACAAGGACGTGGAGGTCTCGGTCGCCGACGGGGTCCTGAGCATCAGTGCCCGCCGCGAGGACACCTCGGAGACCCGGTCGGAGGGCCGGTACCGCTCCGAGTTCCGCTACGGGTCCATGTTGCGAAGGATTGCGCTTCCGGAAGGCGTGGGAGAGTCCGAGATAAAAGCCTCCTACAAGGACGGCATCCTGGAGGTCCGCTCACCCATGCCGGCCCAGAAGTCCGCCCCCGAGACCACCAAGGTGGCCATCACCCGGGACTAGGACGGCATCGCCATCGCCCGCCGAGTCGACTCGCAGCCCACCAAGACGAAGGACACCATGGCCAATCATCCCGCCCCCACAGATCGCACCGTTCAAGCCGCCGTCGAATCCGAACTCCGGTGGACACCTGACGTGGAGGCAGCACACATCGGGGTGAGCGTGCAGGACCATGCCGTCACCTTGACCGGTGAGGTTGCCAACTACCCCGAACGGCTGGCCGCCCGGCGGGCGGCACTGCGCGTGAAGGGGGTTTCCGCGGTGGCCGACGAGCTCACGGTCCACTACGCCGGGGCCCCGAAGACAGACGGGGACATCGCCGAGTCCGTGGGACACGTGCTCAACAACCACGCGAGCATTCCCCCGGGATCGGTCAAGGCCACGGTCCGCAACCACGTGGTGACACTCACCGGAACGGTGCCCTGGAATTACCAGCGGGAAGAGGCTGCCAAGGCCGTCGGAACGGTCGCCGGGGTGAACCATGTGGAGAACCATGTCGGATTGCCCCAGCAGCCCTCCGCGACCGTCTTGGCGGACAGGATCAAGGGCGCGCTGGCCCGGAATGCCGCACTTGCGGCCCGGAACATCAACGTTTCCGTCCAGGGCGACCGCGTCACCCTGAGCGGGTATCTGCCCTCTTGGTTTGAGAAGAAGCAGGCCGGGCTTGCTGCTTGGGCGGCTCCGCACGTGGGATCGGTTCAGAACAACATCACCATCGGAATGGAATGACCTGACTGTGCGGCCGGGGACGCTCGGCCGCACGGGTGTATTCGACACCAGGCGTGCAGGGGATTGCGCACAGCGGGAGATCTGCGGTAACTCCGCAAACACGCTGTGGTGCAGCTTCCCCGTTGCCGTCCGTACCGCGATCGACGAAGCAACCCGTAAGGATCAACCCCGGGTGAACAAGATCGCCACGTGAAAGGAGGTCGGATGATGCGCAGCTTCGGCATTGAGGAAGAATTCTTCATCTTGGAGCCGCTGGCCGGGCTTCCCCGAGTGCCGATTGCCTCTGCGCGGGCCGAACTCCTGGCACTAACTGCAGGTGGCACGAGGACTCACAGTGAGTTTCTCGCCTGCCAGCTCGAAGGCATCGGTCCGATCTGCACCCAGGGCGCCGAGGCACTCGAGTCGGCGCAAGCATATCGGACCGTGTTGCCCGGGACTGGGGTTATCAGGCGCTGGCCTTGGGAACCCCACCGCGCATCCCGAGCTCTCCAGCCGTCGTGAGCTCCGGTGACAGGTACCACGCCATCCATTCTTTGTGTGAGGGACTCGCGGCCGAACATTACCTCTCCGGCTTGAACGTGCATGTGCACGTGGAGGATGTGGACTCCGGCATCGTGGCGTTGAACCAGCTGCGGCACTGGCTTCCGGCATTGACGGCGTGCGGGGCAAACTCGCCGTACTGGCGCGGATGCGACACAGGGTTTGCCTCCTGGCGGACCATTCGCTACCGGCAGTGGGCGCTCCAGGGCATCCCGCCCTACTTCGCCGATGCCCAGGAATACGCAAAGCGGATGCGATTCATACTCGACGCTGATGTGGTTCTGGACCCGGGCCACGTCCGGTGGGGTGCCCGGCTGTCCTCCTCGCACCCGACAGCCGAGGTCCGTGTGGCAGATGCCCAGCTGGATGCCTCCCATTCGATCCTGTTGGCCCTGATCGTCAGGTCGCTGGTTGATTCGAGCCTCACCGGAGAACCCGGCGGCCACCACCCCCATGCCCGAGGCGCTTGACCTGGACCAGTGGCAGGCGGCTAAGTTCGGCGTGCGGGGCAATAACTTCGAGCCCACGGACGGGACAAAGACTTCTGCTTCTCGGATGATTCACCGCCTGGTGGAGTACATCCATGGCGCATTGAGGCGCAATGGCGACTATGAGTACGTCGCCGCGGGGCTCGCGGGGATCCTGCAGCGCGGAACCGGTGCCAGCATCCAACGCCGGCACTTTCAGCGTGGCGGTTTCGACGCCACGCTGGATGAAGCCGCCGCCGTCATCGCTGACTAGCGCGGGCACCTTCAAGGACGCTGGCCGGCCTGAGGATCTTTGGTCCAGATGTGTGGGCTGGGTCCAGGCGAGAGCGGGGCGGTGCGCCCGCGGGTGAACCATTAGGGCGTAGGGGCCGTCACCGCAATGCAGTCTGTCGTCCAACACCAAGAACATGTATCCAGCGGTGTTTCTGGGTAAGGAATCGCGGAACCGTTCACCGCGGTGCACCGCTGCCGCGCCGAAGCGTGGAGAGCCTGGCGGTGTATTCATCCTCATCGATTTCGCCGCGTGCAAACCGCTCGGCGAGCAGATCTTCTGCCATGCTGCGACCCGGCGCTTCGCCCTCGTATCGCCGGTTGGAGGCGCCCGTGGACCGGCCGAACAAGATGACCGTCGTAATGATGACACCCCAAAACAACACAAAGCTGAGGAGCATCAGGACATAGCCCAACCCGCCCATGTCTTCGTTCCAATACATCATCGCCGTTTCCTTCCGTACCTCAATGCGCCACCACCCCAATACCCACTATCGACGCTGCTCCCGGGTGGTGTCAGGGTCTTTGGTCCCGCCAAGGCCCGGCCGGCTCACTTACTGCAAGAGAGACGATGCAGAGGAGCGTTCCGGGGCGAGTCGCCGCTTTGAGTCAGAACCGGGTGGTCAAATCCTAGAGCAGTGTTATTGGAAGGATTCGATTCGTCGATTGGCTGGGTGCCGCCGGAGGCGGGGGCTGCGGTAAGTTCTTGGCAGTCCCTCCGGCTGAGCGGAAAACGGTTAACACCAATGCGTCGGCCCTTTATGAGACTTGAGGTCCAGCCGGCGCGAGGGGGTGTCCTTGATTGACTCGATGACCTGCCTGAACGGTTCGTAATCCCGTGGTGGGGCGCCGCTTCTCGCCCTCCCAGCTAGTGTGTCCAGCAGGTGTGGATATGATCTGCGGAAGCAGCGCAAGGGTGCGGCTTGGAGAAGCCCAGAGAGGCAACAGATGTTGGTTGGCCCGTGGTCGGACGGCGTGACCTCACTTTGTCGACGGTGCAACCGTGCCCGCCGTTTCGCCGCCATCAATGACGAATTCCGCGCCTGTGACAAACGATGATTCGTCTGCTGCCAGGTAGACGGCCAAGTTGGCGACTTCCATTGGCTGGCCTGTTCGGTGCAAGGGGACAGGTGCGGTGTCAAAGACCATCCCAGCGGTCATGGGAGTTTCAATGACTCCCGGATGCACGGAGTTGACTCGGATTCCGTAGCCCCCCAGATCCAGGGCGGCACTCTTGGTCAGGCCGCGAACCCCGAATTTGGAGGCCGTATATCCGCAGAGCTGTTCATAGCCGCGCAGCCCGGCAATGGAGGAGATATTGATGATGGAAGAGGACCCGGCAGTCGCCAGATCGGCGACAGCTGCCCTGATGCCGTTGAAAACGCCGGTGAGATTGACATCGATGATTCTCGTCCATCGGTCGTGGGCATACGCATCAATCCTGCCGAAGTCCACGATGCCCGCGTTGTTCACCAGGATGTTCAGGCACCCAAAGGCCTCCACGGCCTCGCCCACGGCACGGTCCCAGTCCGAGGGCTTTGTTACATCCAGAGGAATGTAACGTAGGTGCTTTCCCAGTCGATCCTGCAACTTTCTTCCGTCCTGGTCCAAGATGTCGCCGATGACGACCTTTGCTCCTTCCTCGAGGAACCTCTCGGCGATCGCCGCCCCGATTCCGCGGGCACCACCGCTGATCAGGGCTGTTTTTCCATTCAAGCGATCCATGGCTGCGTCCTTATCCTTAGGAAATTGAGATGCCACTTCGCCATTGTCAAGATTGCGACGGCCACTTGGCAAAGGACCACCTGGAGGACGGAAGCGGGCGGCATCGTCCGCAAACGGGTCCGCTCCCCAGTCTGGCAACAGGTCCTTGGCTGCCGGTAGGGGCATTGGGCCCGGGAAGCATTGTGTTCGAACCGGCTCCTCCGGGCGTGAAACGGGACGCTGTAGTGGGTAGCCAAACACCCGCGGATGACGTATGGAATTTGACAGGGGTGCCTAGCCGGATCCTGTCGTAGGGCGGATTCGGGGGTAGTCGGTCCAGTCGTGGCCGCTCCAGCGTTCCGCGGTATGTATGGAGATGCCCAAGAGTTCGGCCAAGACCGAGGGCGGAAGGTCGCGGGCGAGGCTCATGAGCGCACCATTCCTGGCGGCGCGAAGGCTGATGCTTCTGCGCGCGAGAGGTACCCTGAGCATCGCGGTCGTGAGGTGGCGGCCTGCTCGCCGACCCTTGAAGATCCAGATGTTGCTCTCCCGATCCGAGGCGGTTCCGGCGTCCAGGAGCCGCCGTCGTAACGCGCCCAGCGCTGCGGGAAGCTTGATCGGTTCGGTTCCCAGCGAGAGACAGGTGGTGTCGCCCTCCAACGTGACAGCATCGCGTTGAAGTGAGACAACGCGGGTCATTGTCGTGCCGTAGATGATGGCAAGGAACCCGCCGACACGCACCTCGAGCCTAAGGTCCTCGGAGATGAGCAGGTTCTCTTGCCCAGGCCCATCGTTCGTCCTCGGTAGCACCCGAGGTTCCCAAGTTGCTTTTCAGGCATTCGCTGCGCAGGCGCGTCAATCCTTTGGTGCGCCTGCGCAGCGGATGAACGGCGTGGGTTGTTTGCCGGCACTGCCGCGTGTTGCCACATAGCTCGCGAAGGTGCGCGGGGGCACAGTGCGCAGATCCAGGCCGTGGTCATTGAGAATTCCGAGCAATTCGCAGGCCGCGATCAGGTGGGCCTAGCGCGGATCAACGGGGGAGACCTTGATGCTTTCCATACTTACGGTCGCAATCTATCCCGATCGGGATGAATCATGCACGAATCTTCCCACCGTCCCGCAAGCCGAATACCAACTAGGAAATATGCGGCGAGCACAAGACCGTTGCGAGAAATAGCGCGTAGGTGACTCATGATGCGCAAGGATCCTCGAAATGACTCCACCTAGGACGTGCGGAGTCCCAATGCGTTCACGAGTAGAGCTCGCGCTGCGCGACAAGGCCACGTTGTCGCCGTCTTCACTACGTCATCCAAGTCGACTCCCGCCGATCATTTTGCGGGCCAGCAGATCTGGGTGCGCCATTTCGCTGGATCTTGCTCGGCTGCTGGATCTGTGAGGTAGTTTTCCCACATGACGTCACTCGGAGTTAGCTTGGCGTCCCTGAAGAAGCGTTCGATTTCGGCGTAGGTGCGCTCCATCGTGTCGTATGACCCGATGTGGATCGCCTGGACCACGCTGCCACCAGGCAGAATACCGGGCGTGACGGCGCCGGCGGGAGTGATAGTCGCGGCGACAGGGAAGCCTGCCTCGACATCCACCATCTCATCCGGGCGACCGTAGTACTTGCCGAACGGCGCACCCGTCGGGCTGACGCCTTGAGCCTGGAGCACCCCCATCGTTTCCACAAACGCTCGAGAGAAGAAGTCGGTCAATCCAGCCATGGGTATTTGCGCCCTGACACCTGCAGTGTGCCGTTCGGAGTGCTCGGTGATTTCGATGTCTGCCATACCGCGATACTAGCCTTCGAGACGTGCCCCGGGTAGAGTCAACGTCCCTACCGAGAAGACGTCGTAGCGCGAGCGGAGGTAGACACATGGTCGTATCCACACAATACGAAGCCGATGTCGTCGCGATTCTGGCCAAACGACACGACAACGGTGCCGATTGCTGGGCCACCCTCGATGGTCGGATAGCAAAAGGCAGCCCATTCACGACCCTCGATTGCGCGGTGATGCTTTGCGACCTAGGCGTTGATCCGACCGACTCGGTGCTGAAACAGACCTCAGATGTCATCTTCGACGCACTCCGGGAGGACGGGCGCTTCCAGCTTGCCCCGGGAGGCGCGATATACCCCTGTCACACCGTCAATGCGGCAAGGGCCCTTAGCTACTTGGGTTTCGCCGGTGATGACCGTCTCGAAAAGACCTTCGATCACCTACTGGCGATCGAACACAACGACGGTGGCTGGCAGTGTCGCAAATTCAGTTACGGTCGTGGACCGGAGACCCGTGCCTCAAATCCCGGCCCGACGTTGGCGGCGCTTGACATCTTCAGGCTTGCGGGTCGGCATGATCGCTCGCCCAGCATTGACAGCGCGGTCGAGTTCTTGCTCGATCATTGGACTACCCGGACGCCACTCGGGCCATGCCATTTCGGAATTGGCACATTATTCATGCAAGTGACCTACCCGTTCGCCAGCTACAACTTATTCTTCTACGTGTACGTGCTCTCCTTCTTCGAACGTGCTAGGGGAGACCGCAGGTTCATGGAGGCGCTGCTCGCCCTGGAGTCCACCATGGCTGCTGGGCGGATTGTCGTACAACGTCCGCATCCAAAGCTGAGTACGTTTGCCTTCTGCCGGGCTGGCAAAGCCAGTGACCTGGCGACACTACGATTCGACGAGATACGACGAAACCTCGACTAGTGTGTCTAAGCGAGTGTGCAGAGACTGGCGCGCGGCGTCACCGAACCTCGCACAGGCACGTATTATCCAGCCGATGATCTCGAGATCGACTACTTTCATCAGCCAGAGCGCCACATGATGGATCCAGATCGACGGTGACGAGTCACTCCTCGTTCGCAGCAGTCCAAAACGAGTTCACTCGTTGCTCCCATGAGCCAGCCATGTCCCCAATTCTCACGGACAATGACCCGACGACCTCCGCAAGCCAGTCGATAATCGGTGGCTGGATTCTGGTTGATGGACGCATGAATTTCGTCCTCTGGCCGGTCCGCAAGCGGACGGCTCACCGGGACGGTGCAAGGTAGATGCAGCGCGCCACATCCTGCAATACGGACCCGACTCTTCGCGGGGAAAGCTATTTTGTGTCGTCCGTGGGCGCGTCGAGGGCCGCGGTGAGTTGGTCCTCGGCCGGGATCAGCGCGCGGTCGGCGTTGGTGAGCTGGTCGTAGGTGTAGGCGACGACGGCCATCGGAGAGGTGGAGCGCCCCAGTGCGTAGCGCACGGGTTCTTGCTGCCGCAGATGAGGATGCCCACGGTGGGGGAATGGGCCGCGCGGCGGAGCTTGTCATCCACCAGTGCCACATAGAAGTTCAGCTTTCCAGCGAATTCGGCTTGGCATCTTCCGGTCTTCAGCTCGATGACGAAATAGCGCAGCTGCTTGATATGGAAGAACAGCAATCCACATAGAAATCATCGTCGTCTACTTCCAAATGGACCTGGCGTCCGACGAAGGCGAATCCGGGTCCCATTTCGCGCAGGGTTTCGACGATGCGGTCCATGAGCGCCTGTTCCAGGTCGCGTTCGGCAACCTCGCCGGAAATCCAGAGGAACTTGAATCACACATCTTCTCCAGCGGTAATATCCGATTAGCCGAACTCCAACCCTCTCGGTGATCCAGGACGAGATTTCAACCGGCCAGGCTCCGCGCTTCGCGGATCCAGTTCAGCACATCCCCGTCAATATCCTCTTTCGACCGAATCTCAAGGTGGTGGGTGAACCGACCGAGCCGTGGTTCGAGAATCTCCTTCCACCTGTGCGATTCGTCCCGTCGATTCAATGTGATGGTGAGGACAAGTGGGGCGGCGTTTCCTCGCAGGTATTTTGCAGGCATCCATGTCCACGCGAATCCGGCCCGATGGCGGAACTCTATTTGGCTCTTTGTCACCCGCATTTCGCAGGTACCGATTGATTCGATCGCCACGCGCACGAGGTCGAAGATCTCGCGCGATCGCTGGTCACTGCCAGTGAAATACTGTTCGAGGGGAATCTGTTCGCCGCGGGCATTCATCATGTCTTAGCCTACCTGCGGCCGCTACGGCCCCATCGGAATCAGCCTGCCCTGTCCGAGACTTGACGCCGATCTATGTCGCCCAGCCATGAGGGAGACCTCCGGGGTGAATTGCGACCGGGGCTTTGAAAGGTCTTTGCTGCTCAGCTGCATCGACACCAAGACTCTTTCAATCAAACCGCACACCGATCACTCCATTTTCCGGGACGATCGGCTACAGTCGGACCGTTTGTCAGTCCGTTCCGGCAGGGAAGTTTCGGCTAACGCCGTTCGGATGCAGTTGCCGTTGGAACCGCAGAACAGCTAAAACGACCACGTCACGAATGCCAGGATACTCGGAGGTAGAGTGAGGCCTGGCGGTACCGTTGAGTGGTTTCGTTGAGCACTCCGCCCTTGTAAGGAAATGAGTCAACCACCATGGAACAATCCCCGCGCAGCAATATCGTTGTCGGCGTCGACGGGTCATCTGAGTCGGTCAACGCACTACGCTACGCATCGGTCCTTGCCTCGGCAATGGGCCACGATCTGGTGGCCTTCGCTTCCTGGCTCCCGCGCCTTGTCCTGGAGGACTACACCCCCGAGTGGGATCCAGAGCGGGACGCCCACGAGAACTTGGACAAGGCAATCGAGCAGGCCTTCGGCGCGGACATCCCGGAAGATCTGAAGCGCGAAGTCATTGTGGGACCGGCAGCCCCCAACCTGCTCAAGGCCTCCGAGGATGCCGCAATGGTCGTGTTGGGCACTCGCGGCCGCGGTGGCTTCAAGGGCCTGGTCATGGGATCGGTCTCCAGCTCGCTGGCCGCCCACGCCTCGTGCCCGGTGCTGATCCACCACGGCGAATAGGAGGCGCTCCACCACTAGGCAATACCAGGTGACGGATTCCCGGTGGGCACGCCCAGGGATTCTCCGTTGCAACGATGTCCACATTGTTAGCGGATGACCTGTCGCGATATCCGGCACGCTGATCCTGCGGCCTCTAGTATCCGCTCGGCAGGCCCCTGTAGATCGTGACGTAACGATTCTCAAGAATGCTCGGGGCAACCTGCACCGGCGGATCTCTCCGAAGGGGCCCCTGGTGTTCCAACTGAGCGGTGAGTAGCTTGTGAAGATCAACCCCTAGGCATTGGAGGCTTCCATGAGACCTGGATACGGAATATCGAAAATTGTAGTGGGGGTGGACGGGTCGTACGCTTCGCTTGAAGCACTCCGGCACGCCCAATACCTGGCAGGCTCGTTGAACGCCCACATCGAGGCAATCGGCTGTTGGGACTACCCCCGGATGTATGACAGCTACATACTCGCGGGCACTGAGGGGTCCAAGGAAAGCGCGGAGAAAGTCGTGAACCAGGCGATCACTAGAGTTTTCGGATCCGATACGCCACGCAACCTCACGGTCAGCTTGGTACAGGGGGATCCTAGGTCCGTTCTCATCAAAGCCGGAAGGAATGCCGACCTGCTCATAGTCGGGCGTAAGGGCCGCGGTATGCTTGCTGGCCTGCTCATTGGTTCGGTCAGCTCGTACTGAATCGCGCACGCCTCATGCGCAGTCCTGGTCGCCCCTACCCCTGACATCGCAGAAAATGAATGATCGCACCCCGAGACTTACCTGCTGGCATTGGTGCCCACTTGTTCTTCATATGCGATGTGCAACATTGATTTGTGGAATTCAGCGAGTCGACGGCTCAATACTCAAGTCTTGACAAAAGAGATCTCCTCGGAAGAGAACTAGGTCGGCGAGCCGACGGAGTCGACACCTTGGGTTTGTTCCTGTCTGCACCACTCCCGGCTATAGCCCGCGTCCCACTTCCCAGATGGACTCGGAGGTGCCGGTGAGCAGGGCATTGACGGAGGCCGCCTGCGCGTCGGTGAACGAGGCGATGTAGTCGACGATGGCCCGGGCCCGGCCCAGCCGCTCGATCTCCCCGCGCGAGGCCTCGGTAAACAGCTTGGGGGACTCGGTGCGCAGCAGGCGGTACTCGCCGGTTGCGGCCTCGACGGAGTCCAGCAGCCGGCGCGGGGCCCGGGCGGCATCCTGCGGGTCATCCAGCCACGCCGCCAGCCCCTCGGCCAGCGACCTGATGATGCGGGTCTGCCCGCGTTGGTACAGGGCCAGGTCTGAGCGCTCGAGCACGAAGCGCTCGTGCACGAACTTGAGCACCACCACGTCGTGCCAGGCCTCGTCGGCCAGGCGCACGTGCCCGCTGCGGACCACCGGGTCCTTCTCCACCGCGATGGAGGCCTGGAGCCGGTTGATCCAGCGCCGGGTGAAGGCGGTGACGGCACGGTCGGCATCAAGCCCGCCGTCGTAGGGCAGGGCCAGCAACCCCTCGACCAGGTCGTGGTCCACGCGCTCAACGGAGGCACGGAAGGCCTCGGCGTTGGCGATCCACGGGTCCTTGGCCGCGACCTTGCGCCAGGTGCGCTCCAGCCCGTGGCCGGGGATGCGCAGGTCAAGCTCGCGCGCATCCAGCATGGACAGCGCGGGCCCGGAATCGAGCCAGTGCCGCAGCTCGGAGGACACCAGGGAATACTGCAGCACCCCGGCACGGTAGAAGTCGTCCAGGTCGTGCACCGCGTAGGCGATGTCGTCGGCGATGTCCATGACCGAGCATTCCAGGGTCTGCTGGTGGTCGGCGATCTGCCCGAAGACCGAGAGCACGTCGCGCATCTCGGCCGCCTCGATGTCGTAGGCCGAGTACTTCACCGCCGGGCTGCCGCCGCCGGCGCCCACCCCGCGCGGCAGCAGTTCCGGGGGACGGGACGGAAGGGAACGCCACTCGTTGCGGGTCCAGGGGTACTTCAGCACCGCGGCCCGCACGGCCCGGGTCAGGTTCAGCCCGCGGGCGCTGGCATCGCAGCTGTCCAGCGCGGTGAGGATGCGGAAGGACTGGGCGTTGCCCTCGAAGCCGTCGGGCAGCCCGAGGATCTGGCGTGCGGCCCGGTCCAGTTCCTGTTCGCCCAGGTGCCCGAAGGGCGGGTGGCCCAGGTCGTGGGCCGCGGCGGCGGCCTGCACCACGACGGGGTCGCAGCCGCCGAGTTCCTCCACGAGCCTTTGCGTGGGTTCATTGGCATTGCGCAACCCGATGGCGATGGAGCGGGCGACCGCGGAGACCTTCAACGAGTGGGTGAGCCGGTTGTGCACCACGGTTCCGGCGCCTGCCTGCGGGATCACCTGGGTAACCGCCGAGAGCCGGGAGAAGTAGGGGGAGAAGCGGATGCGTTCGATGTCGACGCGGAATTCGTCTTCGCCGGGCCGCGATTCCTCGCTGATGTCCCGGTCCCGTCCGCCGCTGAGGTGTGTCGTGTTCCTGTAGTCCATGGTGCGCTCCAGCCTAATGGGCACATGGTGCGGGTAACCGACGACTCACGGCGTAGCCGAAGGGTGACACCCAATATTTTGCTCAACGGCTTCTTTGGCGCAGGTACGTCTTCCCTGTGCTGCGTCCAGGTGGGGCTGCTTTCCGGGAAGTGCACCTTCGACCTCGGGAAGCTGTTCATCCGATCTCATTCGCAACGACCGGGCTTCGACTGCAAGTGTCGGAAGTTCAGGTATGCAGTTGCTCGGGGGTGGTTTTCACGATCGGGCATCCGGAAATGCGCGCGTTATGACGACGTACTTGACGTACATGAAGTACTTGAGGATCATGGATTGTATGAGTACCCCAACACATGAAAACGTCGGCACGCACGCCTACGGGTTTACCCAAGCGAGGGAATCACTGAAAGCGATTCTGGATTCCAGTGAGCGGGGCGGATTGTCCATGATCAGCCGTCCCGACCGGGCACCAGCCGCCGTGGTCAATGGTGAGAGTCTTCGCCGCTATCTGGCGCTAACTGTTGTGCCTAACGTTCAGGTAGTGAACGAGGATGGCGCCTGGGTAGTCTTCATGCCTGGGCAACCCTTTGCCACGGAGGCCACGGAATTGGACGATGCTCTGATGGACTTTGTAGTTGCTTTGCGGGAGTATGCCGAGGATTGGGAAGACCATTTGCACGTCGCACCAAACCATCGCGAAAATTGGGCTTTGGTCCAGCTTGTTGGACTTTCCTCGAATGAACAGTTGACATCATGGCTGACTGGCTCTGAGATATGAACGCCCGCCGACTCGGTGGACGGGATGACCATGAGAAGTTCTGCCTGACTGAACGGTGGGAACTTCTGAAGAACGCACGTGGGAAGCCCGTGCGTCACCACGCAACGTACCGTCTGGTTCTCGAGGATGGAAGGATCCTGCGGACCCGAATTTCGCGCCCGATCGACCGGACCACCTACTCGAATTCCATCTGGAACCACATTCTCCAGGATCAGCTCATGGTCGATGACGATGAGTTTTGGGCATGTGTGGAAGGCGGGGTGTTGCCTGCGCGCGGGACCATGCCCGAGCTTTCTGTGGCGCTTCCCTTGGCATTGGTCTGGCAGCTCACCCGGACGGCAGGCATTGCAGAGGAAGTCGTTGCAGCGATGACGAAGGAGCAGGCCATCCAGGCACTCAACGACTACTGGATGAACCAAGGGAACCAACCCGGCGGCTAACAGTTCGACCCGGAAAAAGATGGGCATGGCTTGCGATGTGCCAAGGACAAACGCAGGGCAGCCACTCGCAGGCTCCTGGATTCACCGAGCGTCGAGGTACAGACGTCTTTTTAAGGTAGAGATATGCAATCCTTCCAGGATCAGACTGTCATGGACGGCGATGCGCCAGGTAGCAATGCCCAGCAGTGCAGGCAGAGCAGCATGGCACATCATGGGGCACAGGTGCTGAAGATAGCCGCACCCCCAGCGTCATCAAGGGGAAAACACCAACGGGTGCCCATCTTTTCGGAGGGGCACCCGCTCGTGGAATCAATACATCGCGCGGACGCGGTTGTCCTTAGACCCGCGCGGGCAGCGGAACCGAGATTTCCGGTACGTAGCGCACCGCACCCTTGTCCGCGGACTGGGCGAAGGCAGCGTAGGCACGCAGCGCCGGGGAAACCACGCGGTCGCGGTCACGCGGCTGGTAGCCAATGGTGGCTTCCAAGACCTCGCGGCGGCGGGCCAGCTCGTCCTCGCTGACCTCCAGGGTGATGGAACGCGACGGGATGTCGATGGAGATGGTGTCCCCGTTCTCCACCAGCGCGATCGCGCCGCCGGCCGCGGCCTCGGGGGAGATGTGCCCGATGGACAGCCCGGAGGTGCCGCCGGAGAAGCGCCCGTCGGTGATCAGCGCACACTTGGCGCCCAGGCCCAGTCCCTTGAGGAACGAGGTCGGGTAGAGCATTTCCTGCATGCCGGGCCCGCCGCGCGGACCCTCGTAGCGGATCACCACGACGTCACCGGGAATAATCTCCTTGCTCAGGATCGCGGTGACCGCATCGTCCTGGGATTCGAAGACCACCGCGGGCCCGGAGAACGTGAAGATCGATTCGTCAACCCCGGCGGTCTTCACCACGCAGCCGTCCAGCGAGATGTTTCCACGCAGCACGGCCAGGCCGCCCTCCACGGAGTGGGCGTGTTCCATCGAGTGGATGCAGCCGTTCTTCGCGTCCAGATCCAGGGTGTCCCAGCGCTCGGACTGGGAGAAGGCCTCGGCGGAGCGCACGCAGCCGGGGGCCGCGTGGAACAGCTCGATGGCGGTCTCGGTGGCCTTGCCGCCGCGGATGTCCCAGTCATCGAGCCACGAGCGCAAATCGGTGCTGTGGATGGAACGCACGTCGTGGCGCAGCCGGCCGCCGCGGTCCAGCTCGCCCAGGATCGCGGGGATGCCGCCGGCGCGGTGGACGTCCTCGACCAGGTAGTCGCCGTTGGGTGCGACCTTGGTCAGACAGGGGGTGCGGCGGGAGATCTCGTCGATGTCGTCCAACGTGAAGTCGAGCTCGGCCTCCTGGGCCGTGGCGAGCAGGTGCAGGATGGTGTTGGAGGAGCCACCCATGGCGATGTCCATGGTCATGGCGTTCTCGAACGCGGCACGGTTGGCGATGGCGCGCGGCAACACGGAGGCGTCGTCGTCGAAGTAGTGGGACTTGGTGATGTCCACAATCGCGCGGCCGGCGTCCTCGTACAGATCCTTGCGGGCGGTGTGCGTGGCCAGCGTGGTGCCGTTGCCCGGCAGCGACAGGCCCAGGGCCTCGGTGAGGCAGTTCATCGAGTTGGCGGTGAACATGCCCGAGCAGGAACCGCAGGTGGGGCAGGCTGCTTCCTCGACGCTCAAAAGGTCCTCGTCGGAGACCGAGTCGTTCACTGCGTCGGCGATGGCGGAGATCAGGTTCAGCCGCTTGCGCACGGTGCCGTCCACGAGCACCGCGGTGCCGCCCTCCATCGGGCCGCCGGAGACAAACACGGTGGGGATGTTCAGTCGCATGGCGGCCATCATCATGCCCGGGGTGATCTTGTCGCAGTTGGAGATGCAGATCAGCGCATCGGCGCAGTGCGCGTTGACCATGTACTCGACCGAGTCGGCGATCAAGTCGCGGCTGGGCAGCGAGTACAGCATGCCGCTGTGGCCCATGGCGATCCCGTCGTCCACGGCGATGGTGTTGAACTCGCGCGGGATGCCGCCGGCCTCGATGATCGCGTCGGAGACGATGCGGCCCACCGGCTGGAGGTGGGTGTGGCCGGGTACGAATTCGGTGAAGCTGTTGGCGACGGCAATGATCGGCTTTCCGAAGTCGGAGCCCTTGACGCCGGCGGCGCGGAGGAGCGCGCGTGCTCCGACCATGTTGCGGCCATGGGTGACTGTTCGTGAACGTAATTCAGGCATGATCCAAGTCAACCAGCACCTTCCACACGGCGGAAGACGCTCCTAGTACTAGTAGTGGCAGTGATAGATTTAGGGTCATGAGTGTTGAACGCAGGCGGGAACTGGGGCAGTTCCTGCGGGATCGGCGCGGCAACCTGGTCCGCGCGGAACTGGGGCTGCCGTCGATCGGGCGCAACCGCACGCTGGGCCTGCGCCGGGAGGAGATCGCCGCCTTCGCCGCGGTCAGCGTCACCTGGTACACCTGGCTTGAACAGGGGCGGGACATCAACGCCTCCCGCCAGGTGCTCGAATCCATCGCCCGCGTGCTCACCCTGACCGCTGCGGAAACGGCGTACCTGCTGGCCATGGGCGGCTACACCCCGGTCCCCGCCACCGAGGTCATGGCGATCGAGCAGGCGCCGGACCACCTGCAGCGGCTGCTCGATGCCTTTGACTTCCCGGCGTTCGCCGTCGCCCCGGACTGGGGCATCGCCGGCTGGAACCGTGCCTACGCGGGCCTCTACACGCGCATCGGCGCGGTGGGCCCGGAGGACCGGAACCTGCTCTGGCTGATTTTCACCGATCCGCACCTGCGCCAGATGCTGCCCGACTGGGAAGAAACCTCGCGGCACTTTGTTGCCGAGTTCCGTGCCGAGGCCGGCGCCCGCCTGGGATCGGCCGCCCACACAACACTGCTGAAGCGGCTGGGCGAAGCCAGCGGGCAATTCGCCAAGCTCTGGGCCGACCGCGGCGTGGAGCGCTTTGCCTCCCGGCAGCGCGTGTTCCTGCACCCGGTGGCCGGCGAGCTGGTCTTTGAGCAGCACCGGCTGGTGCCCTCGGACGCCCCGGAACTGCACCTGGTGATGTACGTGCCGGTGCCCGGAACCCCGACCGGGGAGAGAATGCGCAAGCTCCTGGCGGACGAAACCTCCTGACGCTGCCCTGCGCCAAACCGAAGCGCGGACCGAATTGCCGGCCACGGCGCCCGAGTCGCGTTCCGTACGCACCCCTCATGCCCATCCAGGGGTCCTGCCGCGCCCGGCCAGGGAGCCCCGCCGGCGGCTGCCCCACTGCCCGAATCCGGTGACCCGGCCGCCGCTTGCGACCCCTCGCGGTCCCCGGCACTGCTCCCGCTGGCAGTGCCGGGGGACGTCACGGAAGCTTCACGGAAATTCCTCGGTCGTCATACTCGATGCAAAAATCCTTGAAATCCAAGGGAAGCAGTCGAATTTCCTCCCGTAACAATGTGACCCTCACGGCGAGCAAAAATGACGCTGCGGGGTCATGTGAAGTGCTTTAACCGTTCGTGACAGCCCGGCCGGCAGGCCCCTTGCATCCGTGGTTTCGGCGGGCCCAAGATGGATACATCAACCATCAAGAGCGGCTGAGAGATCTGGCTCGTTGACGCCGCAGCAACCATCGTCCGATGGAATTCCCCGTGCGGGAATCCGGTCGGCGAGGGTGCTAAGGCCAGAAGCGATGGAGCCGCTTTCGGCGTTCACTCACATCGCCGCAGGAAACCCGTTGACGGGCGCCTGGGGCTTTTGTGGTGAGCCTTGAGGCCTCCCTCGTGTCGACGAGGAGTAATTTCAATGAGCATTGCACCGACAACAGCACCGCCGTCACTGTCCTACGAGCTGTACCCGCCGGTGAACCGCGATGCCTCCGAGGGTGTTTTCAACACCATCACCGCACTGGAATCCACGGATCCCGACTACGTGTCGGTGACCTACTCGGGGTCCCCGGCCCGCCGCAACGCGTCCCTGGAACTGATCGAGCACCTCATCCAAAACACCCGGCTGCGTCCGCTGGCACACCTGACCTGCGTGGGGGAGAGCCGCGAATCGCTGCAGAACCTGATTCGCCACTTCATCTCCCTCGGTGTCCGGGGCGTGCTGGCACTGCGCGGGGACCTGCCCACCGATCCGCAGGAATGGCGCGGGGAATTCCCCTTCGCCCGCTACCTGATCGAACTGATCCGGGAGGTGGAAGCCGAACACTCGGCAGCACTGGCCGGCGGGCGGCTGGGCGTGGGCGTTGCCGCCTACCCCATCCGGCATCCCGAATCCCCGTCCTTCGAGCATGACGTGGAGGTGCTGTTGGCCAAGGAACGCTCCGGGGCCCATTACGCCATCACCCAGGTGTACTTCCAGCCCGAGGAATACACACAACTCGTGGAATCCGCCCGTCGGGCCGGGGTCACCATCCCGGTGATCCCCGGGGTCATCCCGCTGAACTCGCTGCGGCGCCTGAACCGATTGGCGTCGATGACGGGGATTGCCCCGGATCCGATCCTGGCCCATGCCCTGGAAACCGCAAGCTCGGAGGCCGAACGCCACCGCATCGGCGTGGACGCCGCCGTCAACCTGGCCCGCCGGGCCTTCGACGACGGGGCACCGGGCGTGCACCTCTACACCTTCAACGACCACCGCGGCTCCCTCGATGTCATCGAGCAGCTCGAACTGCCGCGGACCCGCGCCACCCTCACCAACGCCTGGGCCACCCGCGCAGCGGTCTGACCCGCACCTTCCTTCCAACTTCAGCAACGTCAACAACACCAAGGAGAAACACCATGTCGAAGCCAACCTTCCCCGCCGCATCCATCCTCGGCTACCCGCGCATCGGGCCGAACCGCGAACTGAAAAAGGCCCTCGAGGCCCACTGGGCCCGGAAGACCGACGAAGCCACGCTGCACGCCGCCGCCCTGGAGCTGCAGAAGGCGAACCTTTCCAGGCTTGCCGCCCTGGGCCTGAAGCCCGACGACGCCTCGCTGCCGGGAGACTTCGCCTACTACGACCAGATCCTGGACGCCACGGTCGCGCTCTCGGCCCTGCCCACCCGCTTTGCCGACCTGGCCGACGCCAACGGCGCCATCGACACCGCCGCCTCCTTCGTCCTGGCCCGCGGCGACGAATCCCGCGCCCCGCTGGAAATGACCAAGTGGTTCGACACCAACTACCACTACCTCGTCCCGGAAATCGGCGAAGCCACCCCGGTCAAGGCCAACGCCGCCGCGCTGGTCGAATCCTTCAAGGCCCACGCCGCCAACGGCACCACCATCCGCCCCACACTGGTCGGCCCGATCAGCTACCTGCTGCTGGCCAAGGCCGAGGACGGCGCCGCCGCCGGATTCGACCCGCTGACCCGCATCGATGAGGTCGTCGCGGCCTACGCACGGATCCTCGCCGAACTGTCCGCCGCCGGCGCACCATGGGTGCAGCTGGACGAGCCTGGCCTGGTCACCGACCGCGGCGCCGAACTGGCCGTCCCCGGCGAGCTCGCCGAGACCGTCTACACCAAGCTGGCAGCCGCCACCGAACGCCCGGCACTGCTGGTCACCTTCGGCTACGGCACCGCCGGGGAACCGACCCGCCCGGGTGCCACCCAGGGCCTGCTGGCCCGCGCCGGTGTCGAAGCCGTGCACGCCGACCTGGTCCGCGGCGCCCTCCCGACCGCCGAATTCCTCGGCGATTTGGCCGGCTCCACCCTGATGGCCGGAATCGTGGACTCGCGCAACATCTGGCGCAACAACCTCTCCGCCTCGCTGGGGATCCTCAAGTCCCTGCGCATCGAGGTCGAGAAGGCCAACGGCACCCTGGCCGTGGGCACCGCCACCTCGCTGCAGCACGTCCCACACGATGTCGCCCTGGAAGCAAACCTTCCGGCCCACCTTCCCGAATGGCTCGCCTTCGCCAACCAGAAGGTCGCCGAGGTCATCACCCTGGCCAAGGGCCTTTCCGAGGGTGAATCGGCGATCGCCGCGCAGCTTTCGGCCGCCGAATCGGCCATCGCCCACCGCGCCGGCTTCGCCGGGACCACCGTCGCCGCGGTGCGCGAGCGCCTGGCCAACCTGACCACCGCCGACTTCTCCCGCTCCGACGCGCAGACCCGCAAGGAAGCCCAGGAGGCGGCCCTGGCGCTGCCGCCGCTGCCGACCACCACCATCGGTTCCTTCCCGCAGACCACCCAAGTCCGCACCGCCCGCGCCGCCCACAAGGCCGGCACCCTGGATGACGCCGGCTACGAGGCCTTCCTCAAGGAGGAAATCACCCGGGTGGTCGAGCTGCAGGAAAAGCTGGGCCTGGACGTGCTGGTGCACGGCGAGGCCGAGCGCAACGACATGGTCCAGTACTTCGCCGAGAACTTCGACGGCTTCTCCGAGACCGAAAACGGCTGGGTGCAGTCCTACGGATCGCGCGCCACCCGTCCCTCGATCCTCTGGGGCGACGTCTCCCGCCCGGCGGCCTTCACCGTCCCGTGGATCTCCTACGCCGCGTCGCTGACCAACAAACCGCTCAAGGGCATGCTCACCGGACCGGTGACCATCCTGGCCTGGAGCTTCATCCGCGACGATGCGCCACTGGCCGTCTCCGCCAACCAGGTCGCCCTGGCGCTGCGCGACGAGATCGCGGACCTGCAGGCCGCCGGGATTTCCATCATCCAGGTCGACGAGCCGGCGCTGCGCGAGCTGCTGCCGCTGCGCGCCGCGGACCAGGCCAAGTACCTGGGCTGGAGCGTGGATTCCTTCCGTCTGGCCACCGCCGGCGCGGTTGATGCCACCCAGATCCACACCCACCTGTGCTACTCGGAATTCGGCGAGATCATCGAGGCCATCGACGCGCTCGATGCCGACGTCACCTCGATCGAGGCCGCCCGATCCCGCATGGAGGTCACCGCGGATTTGACCAGCTACGGCTACTCCCGCGGCATCGGCCCGGGCGTGTACGACATCCACTCCCCGCGTGTTCCCTCCACCGAGGAAGTCGCCGAGCTCATCGACATCGCCCTGGGTTCGCTGGATCCCAAGGCGCTGTGGATCAACCCGGACTGCGGCCTGAAGACCCGCGGCTACGCCGAGACCGAGGCCTCGCTGGCCAACCTGGTTGAGGCAGCCGTCGCCGCCCGCGCCGCCCTGGGCGTCGCGGTCTAGCCAGCACGCAGGTGTGCGGGTGCGGCACCGAGCCATTCGGTGCCGCACCCGCACACCATCCCCCAACACGCACTTTTACCTCCCTCGGCCCGAAAGGCACGATCATGGCCTCCAGCTCCTGGCACAACGCCACCACCGAAATCCACGCCGGGTACTCCCCGGCGGGAGAACACCGACCCATGACCGTGCCGATCTACAACACCGCGGCCTACCAGTTCCCCGACTACGCCACCGCCGCCCAGCTCTTCTCGCTCAAGGAACCGGGCTTCACCTACTCGCGCACCGGCAACCCCACGGTCGCGGTGCTCGAGGAGCGAGCCGCCGCCCTGGAGGGCGGGATCGGGGCCATCGCCACCGCCACCGGGCAGGCCGCCGTGGCGCTGTCGCTGCTGGCGCTGCTGCAGGGACCCAACCACCTGGTGGCCTCGTCCAAGCTCTACGGCGGCACCGTCGACCTGCTCACCGACACCTTCGCCGACTTCGGCATCACCGTGACCTTCGTCGACCCGGAGGACCCGGCGAACTGGGCCGCGGCCATCACCGAGAAGACCCGCGGCTTTTTGCTCGAGTCGGTCTCCAACCCGCTGGCCACCCTGGTGGATTTGCGCGCCATCACGGATCTGGCCCACGCCGCGGGGATCCCGGTGGTCGTGGACAACACCCTGGCCACCCCGGCCGCCTACCGGCCCATCGAGTTCGGCGCCGACATCGTGGTGCACTCGGCCACCAAGGCCCTGTCCGGCCACGGATCGGTTCTTGGGGGACTGGTCATTGACGCCGGCACCTTCGATTTCACCGATGCCGCCCGCTGGCCGCAGATCGCCGGACCCAAGGCGCGTTACTACGGGGATTCGCTGCTGGGGCGCTACGGAGCCAAGGCCTACCTGATGCTCGCACGCTCCAAGTTCCTGCACGATCTGGGCCCCACTCTCTCGGCGGCCTCGGCCAGCTCCATCCTCACCGGCATCGAGACGCTCTCGCTGCGCGTGGCCAAGGCCCAGGCCAACGTGCTCGAACTGGTCGAGGCCCTGGGCGCGCATCCGGCCGTGGCCCGGGTGCACCACCCCTCGGTGCCCACCCACCAGGACCACGAGCTGGCCAAGGAACATTTCCCGGAAGGCACCGGCTGCGTGTTTTCCTTTGACCTCAAGGACCCGGCAGCGGTGCCGCAACTGGTCGATTCGCTGAAGCTTTTCGCGCTGGCCGCCAACATCGGGGACGCCCGCTCGCTGATCGTGCACCCGGCCGCGATGACCCACTGCCGGCTCAACGATGCGCAGCTGGCGGCCGCAGGCATCGCTCCGGGCACGCTGCGCCTGTCCGTGGGACTCGAGGACGCCCGCGATCTGGTCGCCGACCTCATCTCCGGGCTCGACGCCCTGGGCCGGAACAACACCACCACCGAAACCGTGGCCAACGCGCCGCGCGAAACCGTCAACGCCTAGGGACCAGGGAGCAGAATCATGGGAACCACCAGCCACCAGGGTTTTAACACCCAAGCCATCCACGCGGGCCAGGCGCCCGACCCGCTCACCGGGGCGGTCATCCCGCCGATCTACCAGACCAGCACCTTCGTGCAGGACGGGATCAACGTGCTGCGCAGCGGGCACGAGTACTCCCGCGGCTCCAACCCGACCCGCAACGGATTCGAAACCCAGCTCACCGCCCTGGAGGGCGGGCATGCCGGTTTCGCGTTCGCCTCCGGGATCGCCGCCGAGGACGCGCTGCTGCGCGCGGTGCTGGCACCCGGTGACCACATCGTGCTCGGCGCCGACGGCTACGGCGGCACCAACCGGCTGGTCAACCGCCTGCACGGCAAATGGGGGATCACCAACACCCCGGTGGACATCACCGATCTTGAAGCCGTCGCCGCGGCCGTGCAGCCGGGAAAGACCGCGCTGCTCTGGGTCGAAACCCCGTCGAACCCGCTGCTGGGCATCGCGGACGTGGCCGGCTGGGCACGGATCGCCCATGCGGCAGGTGCCCTGCTGGTCGTGGACAACACCTTCGCCACCCCGTTCCTGCAGCGCCCGCTGTCCCTGGGCGCGGACGTGGTAGTGCATTCGACCACCAAGTACATCGGCGGGCACTCGGATGTGCTCGGGGGCGCGGTGATCGTGGCCCGGAAGGAATTCCGCGGCGAGGAGCTGGCGCAGTCCGTGGGCTTCCAGCAATTCGCCGGGGGAGCGGTGGCCGGGCCGCAGGACTGTTTCCTGGCCGCCCGCGGGCTGAAGACCCTGGGGCTGCGCATGGAACGCCACTGCGCCAACGCCGCGACCCTTGCCGATTGGCTGGGCACCAGCGAGGAAGTCGAAACTGTCCTGTACCCGGGCCTGGAATCGCACCCCGGCCACGAGCTGGCCAAGACGCAGTCCAACGGCTTCGGCGGGATCGTCTCGATCCAGTTTGCCGGAGGGGAAGCCGCGGCCCGGGCGTTTGCCGAGTCGATGAAGCTCTTTGCGCTCTCGGTGTCCCTGGGCGGGGTCGAGTCGCTGGTTTGCTACTCGGCGGAAATGACCCATGCCTCGGTGGTCGGCACCCCGTTGGCCGTGCCGCGGAACCTGGTGCGCCTGAGCGTGGGAATCGAACAGGTCGAGGACCTTCTCCAGGACCTCGAGCTCGGACTGTCCGCAGCCCGGAACGCCTCGCGCCAGTACGCGGGAGCCAGATAAAGACTTGCGGTGGTCCCTTGTGAAGGTCTGAGGGGGCTGGGGAGGGGCCACCGCAAACCCGTCCGGAACGAAGGCGGCGGGAATGCGTGAAGCAAATGAAGCCGTGCTGCCGCGATAAGCGGTAGATGGTTGGCGATGAGCGGCAAGCGGTGAACGGATTGTTGTCACAAATGGACAGTGACTGATCAGTTTGTCACGATCTATTCATGTCAATTGATCGAAACGTACAACCAAAGCCCGGACTGGATGCCGAAGAGCGCAGCGCAAAGATTGCCGTGACGCTCTTCCCGCTGCTGGTCCTGGCCGGCGGGGCGTTCGCCCTGTTCTCCCCGGAAACCTTCAGCGGATTCTCCAAGGCCATCAACCCCTTGCTCATGGTCATCATGTTCGGCATGGGCCTGACCTTGACGCTTCCCGACTTCGCACTGGTCGTGCGCAAGCCGCTGCCGGTGCTCCTGGGCGTGGTGGCGCAGTACGTGATCATGCCGCTGCTGGGCCTGGGCATCTCCATGTTGCTGCAGCTGCCCCCGGCCCTGGCCGCCGGTGTCATCCTGGTTGGTTGCGCACCGGGAGGCACCTCCTCGAACGTGGTGACCTACCTGGCCAAGGGAGACGTCGCGCTCTCGGTGACCATGACCTCGATCTCCACCCTGCTGGCACCCATCTTCACACCGCTGCTGACCCTGTGGCTGGCCGGACAGTATCTGCCGGTTGACGCCGGGTCGATGGCCAAGTCGATCGTGCAGATCGTGCTCATCCCCGTGGTCCTGGGCCTGGTGCTCCGCGTGATCCTGCCGCGCCTGGTCGCCAAGGTGCTGCCGGCCCTTCCCTGGGTCTCGGTCATCGCCATCACCGGCGTGGTGCTCATCGTGGTGGCCGGAAGCGCCGCCGCCATCTTCAGCGCAGGTGCGCTGATCCTGCTGGCCGTCATCCTGCACAACGCCGGCGGTGTGGCCCTGGGCTACGGAACCGCGAAGCTGTTCAAGCAGCCCATCGCCACGCGCCGCACCATGGCCATCGAGGTTGGCATGCAGAACTCCGGCCTGGCCTCGGGCCTGGCCAAGACGTACTTCACGCCGGAAGCAGCACTGCCTGGCGCGGTGTTCTCGGTCTGGCACAACCTCTCCGGTGCGGTCATTGCCGCCTACTGGCGCCGCAGCAGCGCGAAGAATGCCGAGCGCGAAGCCGCCGAAGCGGAACTCGTGGCCAAGTAATCAACAAAGGCACGAAGTAAGGCACGGTGTTTCGCGCTGAGCAATCATCGCGAAACACCGTGTCTTTTCATCGCAGATGGTTGTGCAGTCGTGGAACGGGCGGCCCGCGTTGCAGCCCAATTTGTCCTTTGACGAGACCTGAGCACTTGAGTTTTCGGCAATCTAAGCGCGTCCTGAACCTTTTTGCGGGAATCGTTGGCCATCCCGGCAAGGACGTCAGTCAGACTAGACAGGCTGTCTAAGCTTGGTGGCAGGCCCACCAACCTGGGGAATAGGAGCAGCGCCACCCATGAACATCCCTCGACCGCGCATAGCGTTTCTACCCAATACACCTGACGCGAGGCT
Source organism: Paeniglutamicibacter psychrophenolicus (assembly GCF_030812255.1). Taxonomy (GTDB): domain Bacteria; phylum Actinomycetota; class Actinomycetes; order Actinomycetales; family Micrococcaceae; genus Paeniglutamicibacter; species Paeniglutamicibacter psychrophenolicus_A. The sequence goes on from NZ_JAUSSH010000001.1 coordinate 407,043, forward strand.
GCTGGCGGACCTCACGAGTCACGCAAGCGACCTTTCAGAAGCCTCGCATACCCTGGGCGAGGCCTTCGCGGCGGGTGAGGGTTCCGGCTTGTGGTTGCCACTGACGTCGCACGCGGTCACGGCATACGTCCGCCCATTTATTCACTCCAATGTCCGCACCCGCCTTGACGAAATGCCTGGCATCCCGGCCATGTCGTCCGCTCTCAAAACGGTGCACGACACCATTCGCAAGTATCGCAACACCACCATTGCCCACTCGCAATCGGACCTGGCCGTGCCGCTCCCCGTTGCCATCCTGGACGCCGAGGGCCTGGCGGTCGAAGTCAAAGGCATATCCATCATTCATCAGATGCCACTCATCCTTGCCGAACGCTTCTCCTGCCTGGTTTCTTCGATGGAGGACGTCGTCGACCAAGCAACCCAGCCGGTTCTGGAGCGTCTGTGGGCTTGGCTGAAGGACGAGACCGCGGATACTATTCGCGATTGGGCGAAACCGGAGTTTGCCCACGCCACCGACGAGGACTTCACCGCAGCACAAAAAAGAACAAGGACGCCCAGTTTCACGGCCTACTGGCACGTTGAACAATCACCAGACGGCGAGCAGCCACACGAACCCCCGTCGGACTAACGCTCATCAGGCCGATCTGTCATGTGGGACAGAACGCGGGTAGGTATTGCGTCTATCAGAAGGTCCGGCTGCAGCGTCACTCGTCCCCAACCCCAGACATCTAATAATGCTCTTTCGGCTCCAGGGGAACTGAGGAACATACGTGCATGTGCCAAGCGCAGCGGCCTCGGAAGTCCCATTCCGAGCCAAGGACCCCACCGCAGCGCAGCTAGTTTTCCGTTGAGCATCCCCATTGAAAGTCAGCGCCTCGCGATGGCCAAGGTCCCGATCGCACTGGAGATAGGGTGATCGGCGCGAGTGGCCCAATGCCCGGCATCTTGGTTCATTCGATGCCGTCGTCCAAGACCGTGGGCTTCACCGGGTTGCCCTTGTCGTGGCGTGAGCGTGCGCGCCCATAGGGGCTGCGTGAGTTCTGCTTCCACCACCACCAGTCGGCGTGCGAGGCGGCCCGGCGCAGCAGGTCTGCACTGAGCGGAGCAAACCCGCTGGCGACCAGTTCCCGGTGGATGTCCTCGGCTGCGCCATAGGTCATGGACTTCCACTGCTTGCGGCTGCGCACGCCGTGGCGGTGGTCCTTGCACCATGTGTTGAGCCTGTCAAACAGCTCTGTCCCTGTGTCCATGGTTGATACTCCTTGCGACTCGGGAATTCCGAGCCAGGGCTTTTGTGGTTCCTTCCTGTGCCGGCGCACGTTGGTTACATGCTGATTCTCGGCCGGGCAGTGGCCGTTATGCAAGGACAACATCCCCGGACCACACACCGAATTGGTTCCACGTGCCACATCCGCCTCGGGTCTAATCGTTGCCCGGTGCGCCGCGGAAGGATCCAAATAGAGGAAGGGAACCAACGCTGCACCACACCCGGGCCGAAGCGCGCCATTGATAAAGCCCCAGCCAAAGGCCATGATCAGGGCAAGGCCGCGATCAGTTCACGTGTCCGGGGAAGGATTCGACGAACTGCAATGCTTTGGCCCCGCGCACATCGGGCCGGGCCGAAACACGCTCAGGTCCGAGGCGACCCGAATTCCATGGAATTGTGCAGGACAACCCGAAGGAGACACCGTGACCACCGCAGCGAACAGTGAACGGCCCGAAGGCGAACCCGTCTCCCTCTGGGTGGCCACCGGCGGAACCACCGATTATCCGCCCCTGCGCGGAGACATGGAGGTGGATGTCGCGGTGATCGGCGGAGGCATCGCCGGGTTGGCCGCGGCTCTGGCGCTCAAGCGCGCCGGCCGGAGCGTAGCCGTCGTTGAGACCGCCCGCGTCGGGACCGGGGTCACCGGCCACACCACCGGCAAGGTCACCTCCCTGCAGCGGCTTGCCTACACGGGACTGCGCGAGAGCCACGGCATCGATACGGCCCGAGCCTACGGCCAGGCCAACGAGGCGGCGTTGCGCCACATCGCGGAGGTGGTGGCGGCCGAAGGCATCGACTGCGACTTCCGCCGCGTCGCCAACTACACCTACGCCGAATCCGACGACGCGCTGGCGAAGGTGCAGGCCGAGGCGGAGTTGGCCAAAGAACTGGGCCTTCCCGCCGCGTTCACCACCGAGGTGCCGCTGCCCTTCGACGTCAAGGGTGCCGTGCGGTTTGACGGGCAGGCGCAGCTCCATGCCGTGAAGTACCTGCAGGGACTGGCCCGTGCGGTCCACGGGGAGGGCAGTTTCGTCTTTGAGCAGTCGCGTGCCCAGGACATCCAGGATGGTTCCCCGTGCGTCATCACCTTGGAGAGCGGCAGCATCAGGGCAAACGACGTCATCGTCGCGACCAATGCGCCCTTCGGCGACCACGGCCGTTTCGATGAGCGGTGTTACGCCCACCGTTCCTACCTTGTCGCCGGGCTTATCGACTCCGCACCGCTGGATGCCACGTTCATCAGCGTCGATGAACCCATGCGTTCCATCCTGACGGTCGCCGTTGACGGCAAGAACTACATGCTCGCCGGAGGGGAGGGCCACCGAGCCTCGGAACCCGGGGACTCGGCCGAACGGTACCGCCGGCTGGCCACGTTCACCCGCGAGAAGCTCGGTGCGGCAAGCATCGCCTACCGGTGGTCCACGCAGGACGGCATCCCCGTCGACGGACTGCCCTACGTCGGTCCCCTGTCACCCGGGGCCCGGCACTTCTACGTCATCACCGGGCTGCGCAAGTGGGGGCTGACCAATGGGACGGCCGCGGCATTGATCCTCGCCGATACACTCATGGGCCGGGAAAACCCGTGGGCGGCGATGTTCAACAGCAACCGTGCTCTCCCCGAGGGCACCAAGGAAGCGTCCGCCGGGCAGGAACCCCTGGCCGTGGGCACCGCCGCGGCGGAGGAACCTGCCGGACTCCGCACCGGTGCCCAGCTGGATCCCGGGCAGGGTGCGGTCATCGAGGCCGGGGGCGAGAGCACTGCCGTCTACAAGGATGCCCTCGGCGGCCTTCACGCCGTCTCGGCCATCTGCACGCACCAGGGGTGCACCGTGGAATTCAACCCCGCGGACACCACCTGGGACTGCCCCTGCCACGGCTCCCGCTTCACCACCGACGGCACCGTCATCCAGGGCCCTGCCGTCAAGGCGCTCCCGGCCCGGACTGCACCCTGAACCGGTGCCGGGACCAGCCTGCGGAGTCGTTTAGCCTTCAAACGGTGCAGGCAGCATATCGCGGTGCGGAACGATGGACACCACTTCCAGCCGCGGGTCTTGGTGCAACGCCCGGAACAAATCGGGCGAAGCTGCAATGACCAGGGAATCCGGATACAGTCCGGTGCCCCAGGCAAAGGAGTGGTTGGGATCCTCGACGAAATCCGGGACCCGGTCGCGTACACCGCGGAAGATGATTTCCTCGAGGCAAAGGTCTTCGTGGAGGTATTCCTGGCCGTAAAAGTTGCTGGTCGTGGCCCCGGGTGTGAAGGGCCGCGAGCGCCCGACCCATGTGCGGGTGTTCAGCGGAAGATCCGTGCCCAGGTGTGCGCCCAGGATCTCACGCAGGGCAGCGGCGGTTTCCCGGTCCAACCGGCCCAAGGGGGCATCTGGTGGATAGGCGTCCGGATGCTCCTCCAGATACGCGCTCCACAGCTCGTTGCAATCCGCCGAGGCCTCCAACCCGGCCCCGGGCGGAAGCAGGGATGACCAACGGCGAGGGGCCTCGTGGTTGTCGTATGCGGGCAGGAAGAGGCGCAGCAGGTGCAGCGAACGGAATTCCCCGCCGATGTAGTCACGGGCCAACATGGAGTCTTCCTTTTTCGGGGAGGGAACCGGGAAGAAAAAAGGTTTCGCGGTGCCGAAAAATTCTCCGACACCGCGAAACCCCGTCTTGCCTTGCTTGCCACTACTTCACGAAGGCATCGTTCGGGTAGCGGATCCCCAGCTGGTGGCGGATCCCGTCGAAGATGGCCATGGTGTTCACCGAGTGCTCCCACGGCATGGTGGGGGACTCGTTCAGGCCCTCCTGGATGCAGCGGGTGGCTTCGCGGAACTCGTAGGTGTAGTTCCCGCCCACCGGCTCAAAGACCTCGGTCCGCGCCGGCCCGTTGACCGGGTGGATGAAGAGCTTGGTGGGGTTGTGCAGCGGGGCGTTGGTGCCCAGCCATCCACCGGTGCAAGCCACCCGGGCTTCCTTGGTCGGCGAGCTGGTCAGCGAAACCATCAGTTGCGCGTGGCGCACCCCGGTGTAACCCAGGGTGATGGCGGTCTGGATGTCCACTCCGTCGTCGTTGAGGTCGCTGCTGGCCTGCACCGAGGTCGGGAAGCCCATGGCCCCGATGGCCCAGGTGAGCGGGTAGACCCCCATGTCCAGCAGTGCGCCGCCGCCGGCCTCCGGGTCGTAGAGGCGCCAGGTCGGGTCGTAGGGGGCCAGGAATCCCAGGTCCGCCTGGACCCAGGACGGCTCGCCGAGCTCGCCGGACTCCAGGATCTCCATGGCCCGGGCGAATGCGGGGGTGAAGCGCGACCAGACGGCTTCCATCAGGAACAGGTCGCGGTCCTCGGCCTCGGCGACCAGGGCGCGGGCCTCGGCGGCGTTGATGGTCAAGGACTTCTCGCACACCACGTTCTTGCCGGCCCGCAACGCGGCCATGGCGATCTCGAAGTGCTGCCCGTGCGGGGTGCCGATGTAGACGGCCTCGATCTCCGGCTCGGCAAACATGGCTTCGTAGGAGCCGTAGGCCCATTCGATGTCATGCTTGTCGGCGAACGCGCGGGCGCGTTCCTCGCTGCGGGAGGACACCGCAATGACGTTGGCGTCCTCCAGGGACTGGAGATCTGCAATGACATTTTCAACAATGCGCCCGGTGGAGACAATGCCCCAGTTCAGCGAGCGGCCCGTGGCCCTGATTGGTGAGGGGGCGCTTGAATGGGCGGCGGGTGGTGCCTGGATGTAACGAACCATCGTACGTGTGCTCCCTATGCAGTATTGGGCTGGGTGGGTGGACCTAACGTGCGGCGTTTGCCTCACGGTGCTTGGCCGCCAGCACCAGGTAGTGGGCGGCGTTTTCCTTCAGGGATTCGACTTCCTCGTCGCTGAGCTCGCGGCGCACCTTGGCCGGAACCCCGGCAACCAGCGAGCGCGGCGGTACCTGGGTGCCCTCGAGCACCAGGGCACCGGCGGCAACCAGGGAGTTCTCCCCGATGACCGCACCGTTCATGATGGTCGCGCTCATGCCGATGAGGCAGTCGTTGCCCACGGTGGCCCCGTGGACCACGGCCGAGTGGCCCACCGAAACGCGCTCGCCGATGGTGCAGGGGAATCCTGTGTCGGCGTGCAGCACCACGTTGTCCTGGAGGTTGGTGCCCTCCTTGACGGTGATGGTGTCGGAGTCCCCGCGGGCCGAGACGCCATAGAAGGCGCTGGCATTTGCACCCAGGGACACGTCCCCGGAAAGCGTTGCGGTTGGTGCCACGAAAGCGGTGGGATCGACGGACGGGGTTACTGAATCAATGGTGATGATGTGGGCCATGGCACCCACTCTAGCCGGTGCCCTGCGGGTGCTTTGGTTGCGCGACACGACGTTGTCGATGGCGTATGCGGGACCGGGGAGACCGTGCCGGGGCCATGGGCCCAGGGAGCCTGCCCGGCCGGTAACCGGAGGGCCGTGCCCGGTCGGGCGGATGCGCGGGACCGGTGCGTGGTGGCCACTTCACGGGGCAAGCAGATAGTGTTGATGCTTGGCTCCGCACCATGGGACTGCAGGGTATTTCATGGGGATCGGACACAGCAGAACAGGAGCAGCCGGGACAATGTGGCCGCAGCACAAGGTTGAGGTTTACGAGCGGATGGTCGCAGAACTCCGGCGCACCCTCGAGGGGCAGTCGCAGGGCATCCCGCCCCAGGTCCGCGAGCGGTTGGAGGGAATCATCCAAGGCGCGGTCCGCACCATCGAAACCGGCGCCGAAATCGTGGCGGTGGGTCTCCCGGACCTCGCACCTGAGACGGTCGAGTTGGCGCCGGTGGATTCCGCAGTGGCCGAGCCCGTGGTGGCTGAACCTGAACCGGCTGAACCCGCCCCGGCCGCCGCCAAGCCCGCCGTCGATCCCTTCCGACATGGTGCACACGCCGAGGCCAACAGGCTGGCCAAGGCCAGGCAGCTGGCCCGCTGGCTCTGGGACCGCAACATCACCGGCGAGCAGGTCCTGGGCTTCACCAACAAGTGGCGCAACAAGATTGCCCGGGCGGCCGGCGTCAATCCGCCCTCCACGCTGGAAACCTGGACGGTCGCGGTGGACCTGATGGCGCGCATGGAAGAACTGGCCGCTTCCGGGACCCAACCGGATGCCAGCGAGCGTCACCACCTGGACGAGCACGAACAGTGGGCCACCGAAAGCTAGCCGGAAGCGCGGCTGATTTTGCCTGGGACGAATCCTCATCCCAGGTCCCAAATACCGCAACGGCGGAGGTGGACCCGAAGAAGATGGGTTGGCCCGCCGGGATGCAGCGCCGCAATGTTCCGCCAGCCGGGGCGGATGCCTGCTCGTCCAGGCGGAACGTTGTACACCACGCCCCGCCTGTCGCGTGCGGAATCGCCCGGTTCGCCGGTGGCATGATGAACGCATGAGCGAAAACGAAGATCCCATGCTGCGTTCCGTCGAGCTGACCCGCACGGCAACCGGCCGTTACACCGTGCGCAATGCCGCGGGTGCGGAAATCGAATTCGGCCACGGCGAAGGGCTGCTGAGCCCGGTGGAGTTGCTGTTGGCGGCAATCGCCGGCTGTTCGTCGATCGACGTGGACACGGTCACCGCCCGCAGCGCAAAGCCCACGTCATTCAAGGTGGCGGCCACCGGCCGCAAGGTGGTTGAGGACGGCGCCAGTCGGGTGGACGGGCTGCACCTGTCCTTCAACGTGGAATTCCCCGACACGACCGAAGGCCAGAAGGCCGCGGGCATGGTCGAACGCCTGGTGGACCTCTCGCACGAGAAGTACTGCACGGTGTCACGCACGGTGGAACGCGGCACTGCCGTCACGAACGAGGTCCACGTGGGGCTCGGGGACAACGGGCAGCCAGGACGGCCGTAGGGGCACCACCGGCGGGCAGCGCCCCGCCCGCTGCGTCGCTGTCCGGCAACCCGAGACGGCATCGGGTGCTCCGCCGTGCCTGCCGGTTCGTGCCGGGCAGTGCCTGAAGCGCTGCCCGTGTTTGCCCCGTTCCGTCCCCTTGGGGTGGGGTGCGCCGTGGGAAGGTGAGCCTGTCCACGCTGGCAAGGAACCCCGTAACCGTCGAGGATGGGGGTGGGGAACCTTTCCCCTGTCTACAGACAAAGGTGAGATTGACCCGTGGGCCTGATGAAACGTTATCCGCTGGTGGTGGCAACACTCGTGGTGCTGGCCGGCACGCTGCTGCTGCTTCCGTTCGGGATGGGCGAGGCTGCGCGCTGGATCGCGGGCATCTTTGCCCTGGGGATCGCGCTGCAGCTGGGCTGGGGCATGGTGAAGGATATCGCCCGGGGGCACTGGGGCATTGACATCCTGGCGTTCACCGCCATCCTGGCCACGGTGTTCGTGGGGGAATGGGTCGCGGCACTGATCATCTGCCTGATGGTCTCCGGGGGCGAGGCCTTGGAAGACTATGCCCAGGTCCGCGCCACCCAATCGCTTTCCGAGCTCATGGACCGGGTGCCAACCCGGACCCGGCTCATGGACGCCGCCGGGAACCTCACCGAGGTGTTGGTGGAGGCGGTGACTGCGGGGGACGTGCTGCTGGTGCGGCCCGGGGAAGTGTTGCCGGTGGATGGGGTGCTGCTTGAGGGCGAGGCCGACTTCGACGAGTCCTCGTTGACCGGTGAATCGCTGCCGGTGCAAAAGCTCGCGGGGGAACGGCTGATGTCCGGTTCCGTGAACGGGAACCGCGCCATCAGCATGCGGGCCTCTGCCGGTGCCGCCGACTCGCAGTACTCGCGCATCGTCGAACTGGTCCAGGAAGCCTCAAGCTCTCGGGCGCCGATGGTGCGCCTGGCCGACCGGTACGCTGTCCCGTTCACGCTGCTGGCCTACGTCATTGCCGGTGCGGCGTGGTGGGCCAGCGGGGACCCGGTGCGTTTTGCCGAGGTGCTCGTGGTCGCCACGCCCTGCCCGTTGCTGATTGCCGCACCGGTGGCCTTCATGGGAGGGATGAGTCGCGCGGCCAAGGGAGGAATCATCGTCAAGGACGGCGGCACCCTGGAAAAGCTTGCCGCGGTGCAATCCGTGGCCTTCGACAAGACCGGGACGCTGACCCGGGGCACCCCGGAACTGCGCGGCGTCAAGCCGGTGGAAGGGTTCGGTGCCGATGAGCTCCTGGGCCTGGTGGCCGCCGCTGAGCAGTACTCCTCGCACGTGCTGGCAGCCTCGATCGTTGCGGCAGCCAGGAAAAGCGCGCTGCCGATCGCCGAGGTGCAGGATGCCAGCGAGGAAGCGACCCATGGAGTCAGCGCCCTGGTGGGCGGGCGCCGGGTGCTGGTGGGCAAGCCGGCCTGGGTGGCGTCACTGGCCGCCGGGGTGGTGCGCCGGGAGCTGGGTCCGGGGGAATCCTCCGTCTACGTTGCGGTGGATGGCGTCTTTGCCGGGGTGCTGCTGCTGGCCGACGAGCTGCGCGAAGACGCAGGAGCGACGCTGGAGCGGCTGCGCGCATTGGGCGTGAAGGAAATGCTCATGCTCACCGGCGACCAACAGGCCACGGCCGACCACATCGCTGCGGAGATCGGCCTGGACACGGTGTACGCCGAGTGCCTGCCCGAGGACAAGGTCGTGCACGTGCGCAAGCTGGAGCACCGCCCGGTGATGATGGTCGGTGACGGGGTCAACGACGCCCCGGTGCTGGCCGCGGCCGATGTGGGCGTGGCCATGGGGGCGCGCGGCTCGACCGCCGCCTCGCAAAGCGCCGATGTGGTCATCATGACCGAGAACATCTCCCAGGTGGCGCACGCGGTGCGGATCGGCAAGGACACCCTGCGCATCGCGGTGCAGTCCATCTGGCTGGGTATCGTCTTCTCCGTGGTGCTGATGCTGGTGGCCGCCACCGGGGTGCTGCCGGCGGTGGCGGGAGCGCTGAGCCAGGAGGTCGTGGACCTGGTCGCGATCCTGTCCGCGCTGCGTGCCCTGAAGGGCGGACGGAAGAAGAAGGCCCCGGTGAGCAGGCCGGCACCCGCTGGATCGACAGTGGTGCGCTGAGCCGGACACCAAAAGCCATGGGCCGGCGGCAGGAAGAGTTCCTGCTGCCGGCCCATGGCTTTTTGAAGGCTGCGGGGACCTTAGGAGAACACCACGGTGCGGTAGCCGTCGAGCATGACCCGGCGCTCGGCATGCCAGGCCACGGCGCGGGTGAGCGTGCGCCCCTCCACGTCGCGTCCCATGGCCACGAACTGTCCGGCAGTGCGGGCATGGTCCACCCGGATGACCTCCTGTTCGATGATCGGGCCTTCGTCCAGGTCCGCCGTGACGTAGTGGGCGGTCGCGCCGATGAGTTTCACGCCGCGGGCGTGGGCCTGGTGGTAGGGCTTGGCCCCCTTGAAGGAGGGCAGGAACGAGTGGTGGATGTTGATGGCCCGTCCGCTCAGCGCGCGGCACAAATCGTCCGACAGGATCTGCATGTAGCGGGCCAGTACCACCAGCTCGATGTTGTGCTCGTCCACCAGGGCCAGCAGCTGTGCCTCGGCTTGGGCCTTGGTCGCTGCGGTGACCGGGATGTGGATGAATTCGATGCCATGGAAGTCGGCCATGGGCTTCAGATCAAGGTGGTTGGAGACGATGACCGGGATTTCCACCGGCAGGGTCCCGGCACGCTGGGCAAAGAGCAGGTCGTTGAGCGCGTGGCCTTCCTTGGACACCATGATCAGGGTCCTCACCCGGGAACCGGCCGCGGTGATGCCCAGTTCCATCCCGAATTCCTCGCGGACCGGACCCAGCGCGTTGCACACCGCATCAAGGTCCTGGGCTGTGGCCACGGCGATGCGCATGAAGAAGTTGTGGGTCTCGGGGCTTTCGAATTGCTGCGACTCGGTGATGTTGCAACCCGCGCTGAGCAGGGCTCCGGAAACGGCGTGGACGATGCCCGGACGGTCGGGACAAGACAGGGAGACAATGAATTCGTTGGTGGTCACGTATTCACGCTACATGCAGGTATCGCCGTGGCTGAATCCGGTGAAGGGAATGCGGACGCTACTACCGGGAATCGGCCGTGGCGGTATCGGTGGCCGCGGCTTCCCGGAGCCTGCCGGCGGCAACGGCGGCGGCACGCCCGGCACGGGTCGCCCCGATGGTGGACGCCGAGGCGCCGTACCCGACCAGGAACAGGCCCGGCACCTTGGGAACAGACACCGAATCCTGACCCATGAGGATCCCGCCGCCGGGCTCGCGCAGGCCCAGCGGAACCAGGTGGTCAAGTGAAGCACGGAACCCGGTGGCCCACAGGATCACGTCGATCTCCTCGGTGCTGCCGTCGGCGAAGGTGACCGAGCGGGCAGAGAGCGAATCGATCGCACCGCGGGAGACCAGCACCCCCGAATCGATGCCCTCCTGGTAAAAATCGGTCAGGGGGAGGCCCGTCACCGAGACCACGGACAGCGGCGGCAATCCGGCACGGGTACGCGCATTGACGTTGTTCTCAACCTCAAGGCCCCACGCCTTGTTCTGTGGCGTTTCCCTCCACTGCGGCGCTCGCCGAGTGGACCATAGGGTGTCAATGCCCAGCGTGGAAAGCTGCAGGAGGAACTGGGCGGCGCTGGTTCCCCCGCCCACCACCAGCACGCGTTGTCCCAGGAACTCCTCCGGCGCCTTGAAGTTGCGGGTGTGCAGCTGGCGGCCGGTGAATTCGCGTTGCCCGGGGTAAAACGGCCAATACGGCTTGTCCCACGTTCCGGTGGCATTGATCACCGTGGCCGCGCGAATGGCGCGTCCGTCGGTGGCAGTGATCGTGAATCCGTCCTCGAGGGAACCCGTGACGTTGCGCACCTTGAACGGACGGACCACCGGCAGGGCAAAGGCCAACTCGTAGGCCCCGTAGTACCGGGCAACCACTGCCGAGGCCGGCTCCCGGGGGTCCGGGGTTGCAAGGTCCATGCCGGGCAGCGGGTGCAGCCCGTGGGCACGGTCAAAAGTCAATGAATCCCAGCGGTGGCGCCATGCCCCGCCCGGGCCGTCGTTGGCGTCCAGCACCACGAAGTCCTCGTGGGGAACAAGGCCCCTGCGCCGCAAATGGTGGGCCGCCGAGAGCCCTGCCTGCCCGGCACCGATGACGACCGTGCTCATTTTCCTGCTCGTGGACCGCATTCCCGGGTCCCTCCTTCAAGGACGTATCAGTTGAAGATTCAACGTTCTTAGTGTGTAACAGTCCCAACCACGGTCCTATTCCGACTAATATTGAATGGTGTCGCGACTGGCGTTGGGTGGGGTGAACCACCGGGGAACGGCACATGAGCTAACCACGGACCGCGCGCCTGGGTCCGGGGGTTGAATGTTTCGCAATGTGTACCTGCCCGAAGACCAACCCTCACCCACTGGAGTTCAACATCATGAGCAAGAATCCCGTGACCAACCAATCCCTCGCAGAGCTCGATCCGGAAATCGCCGAGGTCCTCAGGCTTGAGCTGGGCCGCCAGCGCGACACCCTGGAAATGATCGCCTCCGAGAACTTCGCCCCGCGCGCCGTCCTTGAGGCCCAGGGCTCGGTCCTGACCAACAAGTACGCCGAGGGCTACCCGGGCCGCCGCTACTACGGCGGCTGCGAGCACGTGGACGTGGCCGAGAACCTGGCCATCGAGCGCGTAAAGACCCTCTTTGGTTCCAAGTTCGCCAACGTCCAGCCGCACTCCGGTGCCTCGGCCAACGCCGCGGCCCTCTCGGCCATGATCGAACCGGGCGACAAGATCCTGGGCCTGTCCCTGGCACACGGCGGACACCTGACCCACGGCATGAAGCTGAACTTCTCCGGCAAGCTCTACAAGGTGGCCGCCTACGAGGTCGATCCGGAAACCTTCCGCGTGGACATGGTCAAGCTCCGTGCCCAGGCCATCGCCGAGAAGCCGCAGGTCATCATCGCCGGCTGGTCCGCCTACCCGCGCCAGCTCGACTTCGCCGAGTTCCGCGCCATCGCCGACGAAGTCGGCGCCAAGCTCTGGGTCGACATGGCCCACTTCGCCGGACTGGTCGCTGCCGGACTGCACCCGAACCCGGTCCCGTACGCCGACGTGGTCACCTCCACCGTGCACAAGACCCTTGCAGGTCCGCGCTCGGGCCTGATCCTGACCAACGATCCGGACCTGGCCAAGAAGATCAACTCCAACGTCTTCCCCGGGCACCAGGGCGGACCGCTGATGCACGCGATCGCCGGCAAGGCCGTGGCCTTCAAGATCGCCGCCGGCGAGGAATTCAAGCAGCGCCAGGTCCTGACCCTCGAGGGTGCCAAGATCCTGGCCGAGCGCCTCACCGCCGAGGATGTCACCGCGGCCGGCGTCTCGGTGCTCACCGGCGGCACCGACGTGCACCTGGTCCTGGTGGACCTGCGCAACTCGGAGCTCGACGGCAAGCAGGCCGAGGACCTGCTGCATGAAATCGGGATCACCGTGAACCGCAACTCGGTGCCCTTCGACCCGCGCCCGCCGATGACCACCTCGGGCCTGCGCATCGGCACCCCGGCACTGGCCACCCGCGGCTTCGACGCCGCGGCCTTCACCGAGGTCGCCGACGTCATCGGTGTCGCGCTGCGCGACGGGCAGAACGCAGATACGGCCGCACTGGCCGCGCGCGTGGACACCTTGGCCAAGGCCTTCCCGCTCTATGACGGCCTCGAAGACTGGTAATCGGCCACCGGCCCCCAACCCGGCACGGCCGCCGCTACAGCGTGCGCCTGCAACCACTTTCCCGAACGGAGCACCACCACCCATGACTGCACAGATCCTTGACGGCAAGGCAACCGCAAAGGCCATCAAGGCCGAACTGACCGAACGCGTCGCGGCCCTGGCCGCACGCGGCGTCACCCCCGGCCTGGGCACCATCCTGGTCGGATCCGACCCCGGATCCACCTGGTACGTCGGCGGCAAGCACAAGGACTGCGCGGAGGTCGGCATCAAGTCGATCCGCGTGGACCTGCCCGAGGACACCACCCAGGAAGAACTGTTGGCCAAGGTCCGCGAGCTGAACGAGAACCCGGAATGCACCGGCTACATCGTCCAGCTGCCGCTGCCGGCGCACATCGATACGGACGTCGTCCTCGAGGCCATGGACCCGGCCAAGGACGCCGACGGCCTGCACCCGATGAATCTGGGCCGCCTGGTCGCCAACGTCAACCGTCCGATGACCTCGCCGTTGCCGTGCACGCCCAAGGGCTGCGTGGTGCTCCTGGAACGCCACGGCATCGATTTGAACGGCAAGAACGTGCTGGTCGTGGGCCGCGGGGTGACCATTGGCCGCCCGATCGGGCTGCTGCTGACCCGCCGCGACATCAATGCGACGGTCACCCTGGCTCACACCGGAACCAAGGACCTGGCCAAGCACCTCGCCGAGGCCGACGTGGTGGTTGCCGCCGCGGGACAACCGCACATGATCAAGGCCAAGGACCTCAAGCCAGGCGCGATCGTGCTGGACGTGGGCGTCTCGCGCGTCAACGACGAGAACGGCAAGGCCGTTGTCACCGGCGACGTGGAACCGGCAGCCCACGAGGTGGCCTCCTGGATCTCCCCGAACCCGGGCGGCGTGGGCCCGATGACCCGTGCGATGCTGCTGGCCAACGTGGTCGAGTCCGCGGAGCGCGCGGCCGGACTGTAAACAAGTCCGCCACGGAACGACGACGGCCCGTGTATGGTCCCCTTCAACCGAAGGGGACCATACACGGGCCGCTTGTTTTCCGTCGCGCCAAAGCTTTCCGGGATCGTCGAAGCATCGCCGGAGTCCATGCATGACCTTGGACGCAAGGTTGATAATTGTGCGTTCGGTGGATAATCTCTAGGTGACTCGGTCCCTTGGGGGGACGGGGCTTGTCGTGAATTTGGGGAAATTACGTCATGAGTCTGCATTTGCGTGGAACAGCAAAACGAATTGTCCTGTTGATCGTCGTGTGCCTGGGATTCGTGGCGGTCATTGCCGGGACCGCGGGGTACCCCAAAGTGCCGCGTGAAGCACAGATTGTGTCGCATTTCCCCCGTGACGGGGCAATGGCCGTGTCCCGGACAGCCGCTGTGGTCGCTTGGATGGACCGACCGATCGATGAGGTTTCCGGTGATTTGGGCCTGCAGTTGCTGGACCAGCAGGGGAATGCGGTCGATGGCGCACTCGAGGTCGGTGCTGATCGGGAATCGATCATCTTCGAGCCGGCCGCGGCACTGGCCCCCGGAAGCTACCTCGCCTCGCTGAATGCCACGGCAGCACCGTCCGCAAGCGGCGCTGCGCTCGGTACATGGACTTTTTTCGTGCCGGAAAAACCGTCCCTCGACCAGGGGCCCGATGGCTCGATCTTGCTGGTCGTCGACGAATCCAGTGAATTCTCGGCGCAGTACGCCGAGATACTCCGCATGGAGGGACTGAACAGCTTCGAAACCACCACGGTTGAGGACCTCACGCCGCAGTTGCTGGAAGCCCACGAGCTGGCAATCCTGGCCGCCGGCACGGTGGGCGCGGGAACGGCCAAGATGTTCTCCGACTGGGTCGAAAACGAAAACGGCAACCTCATTGCCATGGAGCCAACCGGACAGATCGCAGAGCTCGCCGGCGTCGTGAACCACGGACCGGATGTCTCCGACGGATACATCCACATCGACACGTCCCAAGCACCGGGCAAGGGCATAACATCCGATTCCCTCCAATTCCACGGCGACTCCTCGCGGCTGGAGCTCAAGAGCGGCACACGTGCCATCGCTTCGCAAGGTTCCACCGCGTGGAGTACCGACGGCGGCCCGGCGGTCACGGTGAAGCCGGGAATCGACGGGCGAGGCACCGTGGCCGCATATTCCTTCAACCTGGCCAAGTCAACGGTCCTGACCCGGCAGGGCAACCCCGAATGGGCCGGCCAGGAACGGGACGGCATCGCGCCCATACGCCCTGATGATTTGTTCTTTGGTGGCGATGAGAGCGACTACCTGGACTTGGAGAAGGTGCACATCCCGCAGGCTGACGAGCATCTGCGGTTGCTCTCCAACCTCATTGGATATGTGAATCAGGGCAACGGGCCCATGCCGAAATTCTGGTACCTCCCGAATTTCTCCAAGGCGGCGTTGGTCATGGCCGCGGACGACCATGGCACCGTAGATGGAACGCGCAGGATGTTTGAGCGGCTCAGCGAGCTGAGCCCGAAGGACTGTTCCGTCGAACAGTGGGAATGCCTGCGGGCAACATCGTGGCTGTATCCGGAATCGGGGCTGACTCCCGCAAACGCCGAGTCTTACTCCGCTAGTGGATTCGATATCGGTGCGCATGTGACGACGGGGTGTGAGGACTGGGACGCGAAGTCCCTGACACTGGCGTTCTCCAAATCCCTGGGGGAGTTCAGGAAGAAGTACCCCGGACTTCCTGCCCAAACGGGAAACCGGCTGCATTGCATCGCCTGGAGCCAGTGGTCGACGCAAGCCAGCACCGAGCGCAGCTGGGGCATGCGCATCGACATGAATTACTACTACTGGCCGGGCGACTGGATCCGGCAGCGGGCCGGATTCATGACCGGATCGGGATTCCCGATGCGTTTCAGCGACCCGGAAGGAAACCTCATCAACGTGTACCAGCAAGAGACCCACCTGGTGGATGAGGTTTTTGCGGATCATCCCGAAGCGGTGGAACAACTGCTGGAACGCGCCACGGGTCCCGAGGGCTTCTACGGAGCATTCGGAACACACGTGGATTTCAGCACGGGTTTCGATATCGACCTGATTGACATGGCCATCCGCCAATCCATACCCCTGATCTCCGCCAAGCAGGCCCTGGAATGGACGGATGCCAGGAACGCATCGAGCTTCAAAACCATGAATTGGGAAGATGGCGAGTTGTCGTTCGAACTGGATATCAACGGAAAGACGCACGGCATGCTCAAGACGATGCTGCCTATCGAGTCGAACCAAGGCACGCTCACCGGTATCCGGTCCGGGGGACTGGCAATCGACCTAGACAGGGAAACGATCAAGGGCGTCGACTACGCAATCTTCACCGGGGCAAGTGGAACGTACACGGCGACCTACCGGTAGCCGCAGCACACCCGAGAGGCACCCTCCGGGCACTTTCATGGAAACGACGCCGGGGATCCTTGCCTAGGATTGCTCCATGACCACCGAGACCGCGCAGGCCCCTCGACGGACCACGCCGGAACGCCTTCGGTGGGTCATCGGGCTGCTGGCGTTCGCAGCGGTTTGCTACACGGTCTTCGGCTGGTTGTTTGACCGAAGGATCCACGACGAGTCGGGCAACCGGCTGGTCTTTTATCTGGGTTGGCAAGACAGGGAATTCGCGGCACTGGCTTTCGTACTCGGGGGACTGGCCGTCGGGACGGTGTTGCTGCTGCTGGTCGGGCCACCAGTCGCAGGAATACGCAACACCGCAGTCTTTGTCATTGTTCAGCTGTTGCTCTTTGCCGTGGGCATCGTGGCGTTGCTGATCTGGGCGGTGGCGTGCCTTCTCATCATGATGGGTGCCGGGATGGGTTCGATGGATCCGGTCACCGCAACGGATGGCAAACGGGTACTCCTGGACCGCAGTGCGGTCGATGGAGATGTCCTCTCCATCTGGGTTCCGCATTCGCGGTTCATGTATGCGGAACTGCCCGACAGCAGCTTCCGGACGGGAAAATATGTCCAGAGCGAAGACTGCACCCTGAAAACAGATTCCGAACCGTGGGTCCTTTCCTGCCAGGGAATTCGAGTGTTGCTTGAGTAAGACCGACGTATTCAGTTGCCTTCCCTGCTTCGGCACGCGCATGATCCAATGAACCACTCTCACGTGGTGAAGACTCCATCGGTGAGTCGTTGGCGATCCGGCGCTGCATGGCGAAACGTGTCTCGCAAATCCGATTGCGTCAGCGGAAACGGAAACAAGCAGCGGGATCCGTGACGCCCTGATGTTGAAACCGTCCGTGGAACCATGCATGCAAGGTTTCCAAGTCCACTGTGGCATGTACTCCCCATGTTGTATGTCCCGCTACGGCCGTAGCCGGATGAAGACCGATAGCGACTGCGAGTAGTCTCATCTCATGATCAATCGACGTCGTCCGCCGCTGGGCATCCTGCCGGTGGCCATGGCGGTTGTCCAGGTCGTGGGCACTCACTTTGCAGCGCAGCGATTTAACGAATCGCTTCCCTGGTTCGCTGTTCTTTTGCTGCTGGCGGGTCCGGCCCTGCTGCTTTTGCGCCGACGCACCCCCGGCCCCATGGTCGCCGGCATCGGCTTGGTGACCGTCGGCTACGTAGCGGCAGGTTTCCCCTGGGGGCCTTTCCCCTTTTCCTTTGCCGTGGGGCTCGTCGTGGCCGTCCTTGCCGGTGCCCGGTGGTGGGCGTGGGGGAGTGCTGCGGCTGCCGGTATCGGATTCCTGTTGCTGGCCATGCAGCATGGTGAAAGCACACGGGTCTTCTTTGTGCTGGTGTGGCTCATAGTCGTATTGCTGGTGGGTGAGCTGGGGCGCAGCGCCAAGACCCGGCGGGACGAGTACCGCAGGGCGTCCATGGAACGCGCCAGGCACCAGCGCGACGAGGAAAGATTGGTGCTGGCACGAGACATCCATGATGTCGTGGCGCATTCGCTGTCGATGATCAACGTGCAAGCCTCCGTGGCCCTTCACTTGGCCAAGAAGGGCGGCGACACCCAAGGCATGTACGAGGCCTTGGAAAATATCAAGACCGGTTCCAAGGAAGCCCTCTCCGAGGTGCGTGAGGTGTTGGCCGTCCTGCGCCAGGACGCGCCACGGGTTCCCAGCCAGCGGCTTGAACAACTCGACGAGCTGGTGCAGCGGGTCCGCGGCGCCAACTTGTCCATCATCTTCACTCCGCCGGCGTTGCCGCCGCCCGGGTGGGTCGATGAGCGAGTGGAGAACATCCTCTATCGGGTGGTGCAGGAATCCCTGACCAATGTCGTGCGGCACGCCAAGGCGAGCCGCGTGGTGGTCGCCGTGCACCTGGACGACGCGCACGCCGCGGTCACCGTCACCGACGACGGAGTTGGTATTGGCATTGGCAACGAGGGAAACGGAATCGGCGGCATGCGCGAACGTCTGGGTGCACACGGCGGCACACTGACGATCGACGCGGCAAATGCACCGGGAGCACCGACTCCCGGAACCAGGATCAGCGCCTGGCTGCCGGCACCGGGAACGACGCGTGCCTGATACCCGGGCACCCCACGATACGAAGCCAAGGAGTCCCATGATCGGCCTTCTCATTGTTGATGACCAATCGTTGATCCGGGCAGGCTTCTCCGCGCTGCTGGGCGCCGAGGACGACATGCAGGTACTGGGCCAGGCTTCCAACGGCCTACAAGCCCTGGCCCAGGCACGGGCATTGAAACCCAACATCGTGCTCATGGACATCCGCATGCCCCAGGGAGACGGCATTACGGCCGCGGCGGCAATCACCGCGGATCCCGACTTGGCCCACACCCGGATCATCATGCTCACCACCTTCGAACTCGACGACTACATCCTCGATTCCATCCGTGCCGGGGCCTCCGGATTCCTGGTCAAGGACACCGAGCCGGAGGAATTGATCCAGGCCGTGCGGATCGTTGCGGCGGGGGACTCGCTGCTCTCGCCCTCGGTGACACGCAAGCTCCTGGCCCAGGTGGCCGCCACCCAGGCCCCGCCGACCACCAAGAGGCCTGCGGCCATGGACGTGCTGACCGAACGCGAGCGTGAGGTGTTGCTGCTCATTGGCACGGGCAAGAGCAACGCCGAAATCGCCGAGCAACTTTTCATCACTCCGCTCACGGCCAAGACCCATGTCTCCCGGATCATCGGGAAAATGGGCGTGCGTGACCGGACGGGGCTTGTGGTGATCGCCTACGAAAGCGGACTGATCACTCCCGGCGCGCTGCCGGCCACGCAGGCGCCTCGACGCGACCGACCCTAATCCGCGTGGCACCGGCAACTGCACCGGGTGGAGTACGCCGGGCAGTCCAAGGTGTCTCCACCCGGCCGATGCGGCAGGGGACCCCAAGGAACGAAAGTGGATGCATGGGGCAAGTGGCCTCGGAATCCGCAATCGATGCTTTGAGGAGCAACCCAAAATGACAACCACGATTCTTCCCGCACTGGCAGCCATGCCGGTCCACGCCTGGGGACCGGGATACGGACCGGGCTGGTTCGTCCTGATCCCGATCTTCTGGATCCTGCTCATCGGCTTCTTCATCTTCTTCAGCCGCCGCATGTATTGGCGCCACCGCGTCCAGGGTGATCCCATGAGCGCCGAGGGCGTGCTGCGCGAGCGCTACGCACGCGGAGAGGCCGATGAGACCGAGTACCGTCAACGCCTGGAAGTGTTGCGCGCGAATCGGAAATAAGTCCTTCGAGCGCCGTAGGCCGGCACCGAACCACGGGGGCAATCCACCCGTGGTTCGGTGTGTGCCGGGGCAAAAAGTACCTGGGTGACGCAGGCAACACATGCCGAAAGTGTTATATGTCGGGACTTGGGCAGGGTTGCAAAAAGGCCCGGAAATACGGGCCAACGCGCCTATTGCCGCGGGATTGCGGGAAGTTCATGCCCGAAAATGAATCAGGATATTTGGTGTCACCTTGCAACGATCAGGTGCTACACATGCATAGCACGTAAGCTCATCAATATAGGAACCGAGATTTTCAGTTCTTACGACTGAAATCGTCGCCCTACTCGCCAATCGGGAGTGACCCTTGAGCAGTATGAGTTCCACTTTGTCCCCCTCGGCCCCGGAACAACGTATATCGCGTGGTTCCGCAGGAGCCAACAACTACCGCCACCTGAAGATCCGCGTTCGCGATGCCGGCCTGCTCGGTCGCCGCAAGGGCCACTACCTTGGGCTTGTCAGCGTTCTGGTGGCACTTCTCGGCGGAGCCGTCACCGGCTTTGTCCTGTTGGGGGACAGTTGGTATCAGCTGCTCATAGCCGCCGTCATTGGCGTCATCCTCACCCAATTCGCATTTCTTGCCCATGAGGCGTCACACCGCCAGATCCTGACATCAGGACCGGCCAACGACAAGATCGGCCGCTTCCTGGCCAACTTTGTGGTGGGCATCAGCTACCAGTGGTGGATGAACAAGCACAACAAGCACCACGCCATGCCCAACACCATTGGCAAGGACCCGGACATCGAATGGGACACCATTTCGTTCCAGACCGAGGACGCCCAAAAGCAGAAGGGCTTCCTGAAATGGATCACCGAGCGCCAGGGCTACCTCTTCTTCCCGTTGCTGACCCTCGAGGGCTTCAACCTGCACATGCGCTCGATGATCTATTTGTTCACCGGCGACCGGGTCAAGGACCGTCGACGTGAAATCATCTCCATCATCATCAGGCTGTCCCTCTATGTGGCGGCCATCTACATCTTCCTGCCGGTTGGCATTGGCTCGGCCTTCCTGGGCGTGCAGCTCGCGGTCTTCGGTGTGTACATGGGTGCCTCGTTCGCACCGAACCACAAGGGAATGCCGATGATCCCCAAGGAGTCGCGTATCGACTTCTTCTCCCGCCAGGTGCTGACAAGCCGCAACGTCATGGCCCGCTCGACCTGGGGCAACCGCGTGCTCTCGCATGTCTTCGGCGGCCTGAACTACCAGGTGGAGCACCACCTGTTCCCCTCGATGCCGCGCGCCAACCTCGCCGGCGTCGCCGAGATCGTGCGCGAATACTGCCACGAGCTCAAGGTCCCGTACACGGTCACCTCGGTCGGCCAGTCCTACGCACAGGTGATCACCTACCTGAACAAGGTCGGCCTCTCGGCCCGCGACCCGTTCGACTGCCCGATGGTCGGCGAGTTCCGCCCCTACAAGTAGGCGGATCTTGGCGTCGTCGACCGATCGCTCGGCTGACTGCGAAACTTGAATATTTCACATTGCCCCCGGCGCCTTTCATTTGGTTCCGGGGGCTTTGTGCAATCTGCTGACCAGCAGTCCCTGGCGGTGGTTTTCGGCAAATTGTGACAATGTGACAATTTGTGTGGCCCACTTCACGGCTTCGCCTGTCGGTGGGTCAAAGTGCTCGGAGCGCGACCTTGGAGTTTGCGCAAAAAGGTCGGCTCAGTAGGCTGAATTCAAAAACGAAAATATTCGCTAAATTCAGCGCATTGAATGGGTTTCCGAGCCTGTCGCGTTAGGTTAGGCTCGGGCTTCCGCGCGCGGCGACCATTGGCCCCTCTTTTGTTTGGTGAATTAGGTAAGTCATACCTAAGCTAAGTGGGCGGGTTCACTCAGGAATCTTTCTGGCCCGCCGGATACCTTCACTCCATAAGAAAGCGCCGATCCATGACGATTCGTAAAAACGTGCTGGCTGGCATGGCCCTCATTGCCACCGCCGCCCTCAGCTTGACCGCATGCTCCGCAAACGCACCGGCCGGCGGAGAATCGGATACCGGAGGAATCACGGTCTACAACGCACAGCACGAAAGCCTGACCCAGGAATGGATTGACGCCTTCACCAAGGAGACCGGCATCAAGGTCACCGTGCGCAACGGCTCGGACACCGAAATGTCCAACCAGATCATCCAGGAAGGCCAGGCCTCGCCGGCCGACGTCTTCCTGACCGAGAATTCTCCCGCAATGACGCAGGTAGAGAATGCCGGTCTCTTCGCAGACATCGACAAGGCCACCATCGACCAGGTGCCTGCCGAGTTCCGCCCGTCCACCAACAAGTGGACCGGTATCGCAGCACGCTCGACCGTGTTCGTTTACGACCCCAAGAAGATCAGCGCAGACCAGCTGCCCAAGTCCATGCTGGACCTAGCCAAGCCGGAGTGGAAGGGCAAGTGGGCCGCTTCCCCGACCGGAGCCGACTTCCAGGCCATCGTTGCAGCACTGCTGGAGCTCAAGGGCGAAGAAGCCACGACGCAGTGGCTTGCGGGCATGAAGGAAAACTTCACCGCCTACAAGGGCAACTCCACCGCCATGAAGGCAGTCAACGCCGGCGAAATCGACGCCGCGCTGATCTACCACTACTACTACTATGGCGACCAGGCCAAGACCGGCGAAAACTCTAAGAACGTCACCCCGTACTACTTCAAGAACCAGGATCCGGGAGCATTCGTCTCGGTTTCCGGCGGCGGCGTCCTCGCCTCCTCGAAGCACGCGGAGCAGGCCCAGGAATTCCTGAAGTTCGTCACCGGCAAGAACGGCCAGGAAATCCTCAAGGACGGCACCTCGTTTGAATACGCCGTTGGTTCCGAGGTGGCTTCCAATGAGAAACTGGTACCACTGAAGGAGCTCCAGGCTCCGACCGTTGACCCGGCCAAGCTCGACTCGGCCGAGGTCACCGACCTCATGACCAAGGCAGGACTGCTGTAACCCAGATGAGCAAGACTCAATTGGTTCCCGCGAAATATCGGGAACCGAAGATGGCGGGCGGGGGCACCAAGCCCCGCCCGCCATTGGGCGTTTCAACGCTCGTCATTTTGGCAACATTGATTGCCTTGTTCTCCTTGGTTCCCCTGGGCTACGTCATCTACATGACGGTGGCCACCGGCTGGGACACCGTTGTCGAACTCATCGTCCGCCCGCGCGTGGGTGAGTTGCTGCTCAACACCATTTTGCTGGTGCTCGTCACGCTGCCGCTGTGCCTCGTGCTGGGCGTGGGCGGTGCCTGGCTGGTGGAACGCACGAACCTGCAGGGCCACCGCTGGTGGGCGCTGGCGCTGGCCGCCCCGCTGGCGATTCCTGCTTTCGTCAACAGCTATGCCTGGGCATCGACCATTCCTTCGCTGGCCGGCCTTGGCGCCGGCACCCTGATTGCCACGCTGTCCTACTTCCCGCTGGTGTACATCCCCGTCGCGGCGACCCTGGGACGGCTGGACCCGGCCATCGAGCAATCCGCGGCCTCGCTGGGACTGGGACCCTGGGCAGTGTTCTTCAGGGTGGTGCTCCCGCAGCTTCGCATTGCCATGGCCGGCGGCTCGCTGCTGGTGGCCCTGCACCTGCTCTCGGAATACGGCGCCTTTGCCATGATCCGTTTCGACACCTTCACCACCGCGATCATGATCCAGTTCCAGTCCACCTTCAACGGGGCCGCGGGCAACATGCTCGCCAGCGTGTTGGTCCTGCTGTGCATGCTGCTCCTGCTGGCCGAGGCCAAGACCCGCGGCAACGCAAGGTATTCGCGCGTCGGGTTCGGGGCACAGGGACTGGCCACGCGCTTGCGGCTGGGACGCCACGAGATCGCCGCCCAGCTGGCATTGCTCGCGCTGTTCGTGCTCTCCCTGGGCGTGCCGCTGTATTCGGTGGTGCGCTGGCTGGTTGCCGGGGGCGCGGCAATCTGGGACCCCACCGAGTTCTTTCCTGCGCTGGCACAAACCATGGGCTACGGGCTCACAGGCGCCCTGATCACCTGCGTGGTGGCCTTCCCCATGGCGTTCCTGGCCGTGCGCCATCCCAACTGGTTCAGCAAGCTTTTGGAGCTGTCCAACTACATCACCAGCTCGATGCCCGGGATCGTGGTCGGCTTGGCCTTTGTCACCGTTGCCATCCGGCTTGTCCCCGGGATCTACCAAAGCGCGTACGTGTTGCTGGCCGCCTACGTGTTGCTGTTCCTCCCGCGCGCGCTGGTGAACCTGCGCGCCGGGCTCTCCCAGGCACCGCGCGAACTCGAGGAAGCTGCCCGATCGCTGGGCAGGTCCCCGGCCCTGGCCTTCTTCCGGGTCACCCTCCGCTTGACCGCTCCGGCGGCGGCAGGGGGAGCGGCACTGGTGTTCTTGGCCATTGTCAATGAATTGACGGCGACCTTGCTGCTGGCACCCAACGGCACCCGCACCCTGGCAACCGCGTTTTGGGCCAAGAGCAGCGAAATCGATTACGCGGGCGCCGCACCATACGCGTTGTTGATGATCCTTATTTCCTTGCCCATGACCTACCTGCTGTTCCAACAGTCAAAGAAAGCAGCCGGACAGTGACCACCCAGATTCCCCAGGCCCACAAGTTCTACGGGCTCATGCCGGCCGTCAAGTTCCTGCGCACCAGCAACCTGGTCAAGAGCTTTGGCAACAAAGAAGTCCTCAAGGGTGTCGACCTCGCCCTCAACGAGGGCGGAACCACCGCAATCGTCGGGCCCTCTGGATCCGGCAAGACCACCCTGCTGAGGCTGATCGCGGGCTTCGAGAACCCGGATGCCGGAACGATCGAGTTGAACAACCGCACGGTGGCCGGGGATGCGTGGGTGCCCGCGCACAAGCGGGAGATCGGTTACGTGGCCCAAGACGGTGCGCTGTTCCCGCACCTGAGCGTGGCCCAGAACATTGCCTTTGGCCTGGACCGGTCCTGGAACCTTGCCGGGCGCAGGGCGAACACCCGGCGCGTGGACGAGTTGTTGGAGATGGTCTCCCTGGAGGCTTCCATGGGGGAGCGGCGCCCGCACGAACTTTCCGGCGGGCAGCAGCAGCGCGTGGCCCTGGCCCGCGCGCTGGCCCGCAAGCCCAAGTTGATGCTGCTGGACGAGCCGTTCTCGGCCCTGGATGCCGGGCTGCGGGTGGCCACGCGCAAGGCCGTGGCCGATGTCCTGCATGCCGCGGAGATCACCACGATCCTGGTCACCCACGACCAGGGCGAGGCATTGTCCTTCGCCGACCAGGTGGCGGTCATGCGCGGGGGAAGACTGGCCCAGACCGGCACGCCGTTCTCCGTCTATACCCGCCCGGCGGACCTCGACACCGCAGAGTTCCTGGGCGATGCAGTCATGCTCGATGCGTTGCTGCAGGGCTCGTTGGCCACCTGCTCGCTGGGCGGCATTCCCGTGCGGCATGCAACGGTCCAGGGCCGGGTGCGGCTCATGCTGCGCCCGGAGCAGATCCGCATCACTGCGGACGGCCCGATCAAGGGGACCGTGGTGGACACGGTGTTCTTCGGGCCGGAGACCACGGTGCGGATCAAGCTGTCCCCGGTGCCCGGGCTGGCCGGCGGCGGCGAGGTCATCACCATCCGCCATTGGAACGCGTCGATGGCGCGCCCCGGCATGGAATTGAACCTGCGC
Source organism: Paeniglutamicibacter psychrophenolicus (assembly GCF_030812255.1). Lineage (GTDB taxonomy): Bacteria > Actinomycetota > Actinomycetes > Actinomycetales > Micrococcaceae > Paeniglutamicibacter > Paeniglutamicibacter psychrophenolicus_A. The sequence goes on from NZ_JAUSSH010000001.1 coordinate 432,225, forward strand.
GTGATCGGCGAAGGCGTTGCCTTCGCCGCCGAATAGGAAACACGGAAATGGCCGTGGCCCGCCCAAGTGGGGCTGGGTCAGCCGAAGATCCCGCTCTTCATGATGTTGATGGCCGCAGGCCCCAAGATTACGATGAACAGCGTTGGGAAAATGAAAACCAAAAGCGGAAACAGGATCTTGACCGGTAACTTCATCGCCGTTTCCTCGGCCCGCTGCCGGCGCTTGATGCGCATTTGGCCAGCCTGCGTCCGCAACACCCTGGCGATGCCAATCCCGTACTTGTCCGCCTGGACTACTGCCCGCACGAATGACTTGAGGTCCGCAACGGAGGAGCGGTCGGCCATCGCGGCGTAGGCTTCCCTGCGCGAACGTCCCACCTGCATCTCCTGGAGTGTGCGTCCCATTTCCTCCGCCAGGGGCCCCTGTCCTCCCGCGGCCACACGTGCCATGGCGGATTCCAGACCCAGCCCAGCCTCAACCGAGATCAGCAGTTGGTCCAGCGTGTTGGGCAGCTCCAACTGGATCGCCTGCTGGCGTTTGATGCCGTTGTTGTAGACCAGAAGGTCCGGCAGGAAATAGCCGAATGCCGTCAGGGCCACGCCGAGAACGAATATGCCCGTTCCTGGGTTGGACGAAAATAAAAGGAAACCCAGCAGGGCACCGCCCAGCGCCAACAACGGTTTCATCATCAACACCCGGTCCAGCGGCCACGATGCCGTCCTGCCGGCCATGGACAGCATCCGGTCCAGTTTCGCCGCGTAGCTACCGGGTGTCAGGCGCCGGGCAAGTGCCGCGAATTCGTTGTCGCCGCTCCCTATGATTTCTTCGCCGGGTGTCACAGCGGACCTCGACAGGTTTTGCCGCACCAACACCAGCTGGTTGCGGTCCACCGAGACCAGTCCCCACACGATGAACGAGAGCGGCAGCACCACCAACGCTATGGATATCCATCCGATGGCTGTAATTCCCATGGTCTTCCCCCTAGAACTTGATCTTGACCATGCGGCTCATCCAGAAGGAGCCGATCGCCATCATGATGCCACCCACCACGAGCATGCCGATGCCCAGTGGATGGCCGAAAAGAGTCCCGATGTAGCCCGGGTTCATAACGAACAGCAGGCCACTGATCCCGAACGGCAGTCCCACCAGGATGTATGCCGAGAACTTTCCCTCAGCGGACAGCGCCCTCACTTGTCCCTTGATCTGGGAACGCTCGCGAATCGTCTCGCCGACCTGGTCCAACACCACGGCAAGGTCCCCACCGACTTCTCGGTTGATCTGTATCGCCTCGGCCACCCAGGAGAAGTCCTCAGACTTCATGCGCGCCGCGGTCTCCATCATCGTCTGTTCGGCGTCGCGCCCCATTCGTGATTCATTGGAGATCCGACCTAACTCCTCTGCCATCGGTGAATCGAATTCCTGGGCTGCACCGTCGAGCGCGCGCATAACCGAGTGGCCCGCGCGCAGGCTGCCGGAGAGGGTCATGATCATGTCCGGCAGCTGGTCTTCGAACTTGGCACGGCGCCGGTCCGCGCGTACTTGCAGGAACGCCCAGGCACCAGCCGGGGTAAGTACCGCAAGGAGCACGGCAAGACCGGCTCCGCCCAGGAGCAGGCCAACAACGCCGGCGGCCAGCGCCGCGGACCCTACAAGAACCAGGAACTCCGCCGGATCATGTTTGACGCCCGCGGCCTGCAGCGCGTCCCGGCCAAAGGGCCCGCCCGCGCTTGTTGTCGTGTTGCGCCCCACGGCACTGACCGTCGCACCGGTGAAGCGGCTGAACAGGGACGGCGATTGAGTGGCCGCCTCGCCCATCCGGCGCCGTTCGATGGGCACCTCGGCGCTGACGGGCCTCAACACCACCAACAACAGCAACAGCATGGCGGCGAGCCCAGCAAGTAAGCCGGCTGCGAGCAGGATCCCCTCCATGGTTACCACCGGCCCTTGCTGGTGCCCGTTTGCGCGCCGGTTCCTGCTCCGGCGCCGCCCGACGTGCCGAAAATTCCCGGCGGAAGCTTGACGCCGACCTCGTGGAAGTGGTCCAGGAAGCGGGGACGCACGCCGGTCGGTATCGGTTTGCCGAGGAAGCGTCCTTGGGCGTCCATTCCGGCCGAATAGTCGAAGAGGAACGCGTCCTGGAGCGTGACGACGTCGCCCTCCATGCCCTGCACCTCGGTCAGGTGCGTCACCCGGCGCGTGCCGTCTCGGAGCCTTGTGAGGTGCACGATCAGGTTCACGGCGGAGGCGACCTGCTCGCGGATGGCGCGTAGCGGCAGATCCATGCCGGCCATCAGGACCAGCGTCTCGAGGCGGGCGACGGCGTCGCGCGGGGTGTTGGCGTGGACGGTGGAGATGGAGCCGTCATGGCCGGTGTTCATGGCCTGCAGCATGTCCAGCGATTCGCCACCACGGACCTCGCCCACCACGATGCGGTCCGGCCGCATGCGCAGGGAGTTCTTGACCAGGTCGCGGATGGTTACGGCGCCCTTGCCCTCGATGTTCGCCGGACGACTCTCCAGCCGGACGACGTGGTCTTGCTGGAGTTGCAATTCCACGGCGTCCTCGATGGTGACGATGCGCTCGTCCATCGGAATGAAGCTGGACAGGACGTTGAGCAGCGTGGTTTTGCCAGTGCCGGTGCCGCCGGAGACGATGATGTTCAGCCTCGCCTTGACGCAGGCTTCCAGCAGGTGGGCCATGTCCGGAGTCAAGGTACCGAACTCGATCAAGTTCCGTACCGTCAGCGGATCCTTGGAGAACTTGCGGATCGTGATCGACGGTCCGTTGACAGCCAGCGGCGGAATGATCGCGTTGACTCGGCTCCCGTCCTCGAGCCGGGCGTCCACCAATGGCGAGGATTCGTCGATGCGCCGTCCAACCTTTGACACTATACGCTCGATGATGCGCCGCAATTGGTCCTCGGAACTGAAAGTGGCGTCGGTAGCCTCGAGCTTGCCGTTGCGTTCCACGTAGATTTGATCGCGGCGGTTCACCATGATTTCACTGATCTCGGGGTCGTCCAGCATCCGCTGCAGGGGTCCCAGCCCGAGGACCTCGTCGCCGATGTCCCGGATTAGCCGTCGTCGTTCTTCGGGGGAGAGTGGCACCTGCTCGGCGTCGATAACCTGGCTGAGTTCGTCGCGGGCCAGCTTGCGTAGCTGTTCTTCGGTGAGCGAAGGGTCGGTAATGCGCGAGCCGAGGCGCTCGAACAGCGCCTCGGCGGCACGTGCCTTGAGGCCGGCCAGGGCGTCCACGGTCCCTCGCTGCGCCGGCGCGGACTTTGCCACAGCAAACGCGGCGAGATCTGATTCGGGCAACGGCACGATGCCGGGTTCCTCGCCACCGCTCGGAGAGGCGCCAAGATGGGCATCGACTGGACCCGGCCCCGTGGGGACGGAACCCGAGGTCGGCGGCGTCGCCACGGCGTCGCCAGGGATTGCCCCGGCAGGATTCGTGGCGGGCTCCGGCTCGCCGCGGCGGGCTGCTGTGAGGCGGCTTGCGAGGTTCATCGGACTACTTCCCTGCGGTGGATCTTGCGGTTGTTGGCTGATTGATCGGCGTCGAAGCGGCGCGCAAGCTTCGTGAGGCCGCGTGCCGCGGCATCGTGCGAGCGGTCGGTCAGCAACGGCGTCCCCTTGTTGGTGCTGAGCGGGATTGCGCGGGACCGGGGGACCACGGCGTCGACCGGGACCCCGATGGAGGCCTCGACGTCCTGAACAGTAAGGCCGCTGCGACGGTCCGCGAAGTTCAGCACCACGTGTCGCCCCTGCGGGATGAGCTGTAGCTCGCGCAGGACGCCGAACCCCGTATTCAGCCCGCGGATGCTGGGCACGTCCATTCCGCATACCCATACGGCGTCGGTGGCCTGTTCGAGCGCCGCGAGCAGATGCTCGCCGAGGCCGGGGGCTGTGTCGAGGACGACGTATTGGAACTCGGCAGCGAGTTGGTTGATCAGCACGGCGACCTGTTCCGGGGTGATAAGGTCAGCATCGGCCGGGCTCTTGGGCCCGCAGAGCGCGTAGACACCCGTGTCATCGACCGTCAGGAAGGCCTTGAGGACCATTGAGTCCTGGGCTGCCGCGCCGAACACGGCGTCGGTGATGGTGTGCTCAGGTTCCAGGTTCAAGGCACCGGCGACGTCGCCGAACTGCAGGTCCAGGTCCACGATCACCACACCCATCGGGGAGGTTTTCGCCAACCCGACGGCCAGGTTGGTGGCCACCGTGGTCTTGCCCACGCCTCCCTTGGGCGACATGACCGCGACCACGCGACCACGGCGTCGTTCATTGGAACCGCCGTCGCCGGCCAGGCGCCGCCGCCCGTCCGTGGACAGGCAGGCGCGCTCCAGGAGCACGCGCAGGGTGGCGGGGTCGGCATCGGGTTCCGTGATGTCCCGGACACCAGCACGCATGGCAAGAACGACCAACTGCGGATCCGCGCCGGCGGTGAGCACCACGGAGATGTCGGGGTTCAGCAGGTCCAGCGCGGTGGCCAGTCGGAGGGCTGCCTCACGGTCCGTGTCTGGGCCCAAGATGACGACGTCGGTCTGATCGCCTATGCTGCGGGCGAGCAGATCGTGCGGAGAGAGGTTCGCGGCCCCGGCTGCGATGCGCTGGACGGCGCCGGGCAGGGCGCCCTTGACGGCGGCCAGGACGCGGCGTTCGAACTCGACGGAGTCGGTCAGGAGTAAGAAGCGGCTCATTTCAGCACCTGGTTGATTTCCCACACGCGGGTGTCGCCCGTGGCGGTGTCCTCGTTCTGCTTCGTCAGCCATACCAGGCCGAACTCGCGGGTGTGGATGATCTTCGCCGCCTGGGCGGAGTCGACGCCGAAGGTGACATATGCGGAACCGGCCGGCAGTGCCGCAGCTCCCTCGGCGGTGCTTTCCGCCTCACCTGCCGCGATCTGGATGGCGGTGATCAGGACCTGCTCATTGAGGAGCTTGGTGATCTCGACTTCGTCGGCGTCCTTGTTGTTCTTCTCCTTGACGGTGAAGCTGCCAAAGACGCCCACTGTGTCCCCGGCGCGGAGGTTGCCGCCGGCCACGCGCTCGGGCTCCAGAAGTACTGTGACCTCCTGTTTGCCTTCGGGGACATCGACGGTCCCGGGGGTGAGCAGTGAATCCTCTGTGACGAGTTTGGCCGCAAGGAGCTGTTCGCCAGCGGTGACTGCCTGGGCCAAGACCTTGCCATCCTGGTCCGTGAGCTTGTCCAGCGCATCCTTCGGCACGGCGACTGCCGGCAGGCTCTGCTCCTTGAATGCTGTGGCCAGTTCGGCCACCGGGGTACCGGCAGGCAAATCGCGTGTGGCGACCAGCACCTTCACAGGATCGAGAGAGGATTGTGCGCGGGCGTCTGCGCCCTGCACGTAGGTGAGGAGTAGAACCGTACCGACTATGGCCAGTACGAGCGCTGCTATGCCCCCAAGCAGCCGAGTCTTCATTTTGTGCCCCCAAGGCTTGATATGGCTATTACGTATTTTGGTTTAGCTAAGTGTCGGTCACGAGTAGCTATTCGATGAGCGATGGCGGCCGTGTGACGCCGAGATCCGTTCCGCCCCCGCCCGTTAGCTCGTCCTCTTCCAATATGCGAACGAATTCCCCGTAAATGCCTCGGCAATTTCCCGAGCATCCCGGGTACGAAGAATCTTTGAAGGTGTCGGGTGTACCGCCACCAGAGAGCTTCCAAGCGTAGATACGAAATGCGGCGATCCCCTGGATGGTGAACTCGCCGCCACCGGTACCTGTGGCTTTAGAAAAGATGGGAAAGTAGACTTCAGCGTAGCCATTGGCATCTGCTTCGTTGACCCAGTCTTGCAGTTTTGTTTTGCACGCGTTGCTCGGAATGGAGTTGCCGGACGAGCCCTCATAGACAGTTTTGACCGTCAGGTCTAGCGTCAGCACGCAGGTTCCGTCTGATGTACCTGAGACGTCCTTCGTGGGATCCAGATATCCCCAACCGCCTGGAACGATGTTTGCTGCGTGATAGATTGAACTGCAGGGGAGCTGGTCAGCGTCGTCCTTGTACTTGAGCCACGACTTCCCAGACGAAGCAGCATTTGCAGCGATGAATTCGTGCAGAGCGCATTCCGAAAACGCCAACGGAAATGCGAATGTGCCTCCCGTGGGCCCTCCCCAAGCTGCGACCGAAGTGGCGTTCACGAGTGCTTCGTCGAAGCCCCAAATATTGGCGAACCAGAGTCCGACAGAGTCTTTGTCGGGGATCTCGTCGGCAGTAGTCATGACGGTCACCCTTCCCGGTGTAACCTTTGTCTTATCTTCGTCAACACCGCTGCTTCCCTCATTGGCGCTAAAGCCCGCGATCTCTGCTGCCGTGCCGACTGGATCCTTGCAATCGTCCGACCCCATATCTGTAGCGCACGCATTTGCGATGCTCAACGCTGCATTGTCGGCTCCAGCCTGGAGTTGGGACTTTTCCCAATAGAGCCGCCCGACGTCGATTGAGATCGCTGCGAATCCGAGCAGCGCAACCATCATGAAGGCAACAACGACGGATACTGCACCGTTTTCTTTGGACACCGTCATCCCCCGCATCGCATTGCTCCTTGTCCCCAGAGGGTGTCCCGATCAGTGAGAAAGTCGAACCAGCCACTCAGGGAGTTGTATGGGACCGAAGCAACGACGACAACTGTTGAGCCGTCATTGCAAACGCCGGCCGTCTGATTTGACGAAGCTGTCACCCCGGCGACGGACGGAGCCGCCAGCTGAACAGCGTCGGTTAGGTCGAAGCCCTCTTCGTCGTGGTGGATTGCGTAGGCGCGCGCGCCCTCACGTGCTGCCTGAGTGAGTGAAATTTGTTGGTTGAACAGAAAGCCCAACTCCGCGATGCCTAAGAGGATAGCTATCAGAACGGGAAGTACGAGAGCGAACTCCACGGCGGATGCACCTTTGGAATCCCTGAGTCGATGTCGCATCTTGCGATCCTTGGGTCAGAAGTACTGGCGGTTATTCACTGGCTGGACCGCTGTAAGTCAGCTGGCGTCGGCGGTATTGCGACAATTGCTCTGGGCCAAAAGCGAAGATCGAGAAGAGCAATTGTGAGTTTGTTGCGCTTGGGAGTGAGCGCAGTCAAGGCGCTCACCCCCAAGCGGCAGCCCTGGCTAGGGGATTACGGTGGGGATCTTGCCGGCGACTTTATCAAAGAGCAGGTCCATGTTGGTGCCGATAAGCGCGACCGCGGTGATGATGGCGACCGCGATCAGCGCGACCATTAGTCCGTACTCAACGGCGGTCGCGCCCTTCTCCTCTCGACGCAGCTTGCCTGCGACAGTGGAAAGGCCAAGGTAGATGTTTGCGAACAAGGTGTTCATGATGAAACTCCATTTTCTACGTCAAGAAGGTGCGAAATTCTTTCGCCCCCCAGCGAATCATTCTTGATGAGAAATTTTTGGAGGAAATGAAGTGGTCCCCAAGATTAATTAGACCCCATTAGATACCAATTACATTTTGTAATCCCCCCAGGCGGTTCCCCAACCGCTGGCATCTGATTTGGAGTCTAGGAGAGTTTTTTGAACTTGTAAAGCACTCGACGCGGATGAATTGTTTTCTTGGCTTTTCGGACTATCGAGTTAGGGATGGCTCGAGCCGGATTTGGTTCACATGCTGCTGGGTAGAATCGCGGATTCAACTGACTCCGTCGCTCGTCCCTTGGCAGCACACTCGAGGTTGGGACGAAAAGTCTTTGCTTAAACTCGGATGGAGCCATGGGCTGATCTTCAATTGCCTCATGAGCAATTGATGCGGTGAAGGGTGTTGCCGGGTTCCTGCCGCTATGGCCGTGCTCGACCGAACGGCGCATAATGATGGAGCATTGGAATCTACTCACCATTGTCTGGAAGGGCGTGCGGTCGTGGTTGGCTCGTGGCAAGCATTGGTTATTGACTGTGAAAACCCCGATACGTTGGCGAGTTTCTACGAGGAACTGCTCGGCATGGTTCGAGTGGAGGACGATGATGACTGGGTGGGTATCGGAGACGCTCCGGATAGGCCCGCGATCGCATTCCAGAGGGTGGATCCCTATGTGGCGCCGGAGTGGCCCGGACACGTGCATCCGCAACAAGCCCACATCGACGTCAGGGTCAAGGATCTTGACATTGCCGAAATTGAGGTACTTTCGATGGGTGCGACTTCGATGGGCGCCGGGTCCAAAAGCTACCGTGTGTACCTCGACCCGCAGAAGCATCCGTTTTGCCTGGTGAGTTGGTAACCAGGAATCATTGATTACGAGCAGATTTTTTGCTGACGTGAAGGTATCCCACAGTGAATCGACGCTGTCCAAGGTGGTCGATGTGACCCGTAGGTAAGTTCAACGAGGGTCTCGTCACGACCAGCCGAGTCTTTTGAATCACCGGTGTTTGGCTTATGCCTCGATTTTGACCAAGACCACGGCAAGCCAGAGCAGGGCATGATGTGTGCTCGGAGCAGATTTTTCACGTCAAGAGAAGTGCGTGCGGATTTACGTCGGGATCGGGAACAGGGCCCGGAAGGTTTCATTCCTGAGCGTTCGAGAAAGCGCGCAGCATTGCAGGAACATTCGCCGCCGATCATGCTGCAACAGGCGATGACTTTCGCTGGAGCATGTGCTTCAGACAGTCGAGTTCCTCGGTCCAACGGACGCTTTGGGTACGGAATCCCTGCCTGAAGAATCGGTCCAACATGGGCCGCTGCGTAGAGAAACAACCACTAGATCGTCTTGGTGACCCTCGGTTCGTCTTTTACTGTCGTCCCGTCGGTCCTGATCGGGGTTTCCAGTGCGTACGTGCTCTCGACGGGACTTCCCGTTCTCTAAGCTGGTCAAGACGCTGTTTCTGCTGCCGGCGCTGTTGCCCCAATCACCTACGGCATCCCCTGGCCACGATGAAGTAGAATTTCGGCCTGTGCCGCATGCTGTTGGCTGTCATCCTGCTGAACCTGCTGAACCTGGTGCAGTCGGTCCCGTTCCTGATCCTGACCATGACCCCGTCCATCGAACAGATCAACCCGGCCATCGACAATACCGCCCGCATGTCCGGGGCGAACATGCGCCGGGTGTTCACCCGAATTCTCGCGCCGTTGCTGGTGCCGGGCATCTTGGCCGCTGCGATCCTGGTGTTGGTTCGGACAGTTGGGATGCTTGAGCTGACCTACCTGGTCTCCGGCCCGACCTCGGACACCTTGGTGGTGTTCATCTACCGCGCCATGACGTCCTCAGGAGGCGGCGAGGCCCGGCAGCTGGTTATCGGCATAGGCGTGCTCTATACGGCCATGATGCTGATCGTCCTGGTTGTTGCGCTGCGGTTTGTGAACCCGACCCAGCTGGTGACACGGGTGAACGAGTCCCGCGACGATTGAGCCAATGCCGTTGGTTGGGCAGGGGCGGGGTTTCTGCCAGAGCAACGGTATTGTGGCGCGAAGCCGCCGTCCATCACGTCCTGACAAAGCAAACCATTTTCAGAATCCTGCCCACGATTGCGGTGATTGCCCGGATTCTCTGCCAAGATGAATGGAACAAAGAATCGCACAACATGGACCTTGGGGAAGGAATCCAATGTGCGAACGATTGGGGGATCGGACATCATGGGCATGGGGGATGCCAACACTTTGCAGCGCAATGTCGCCGTGTTCATCGACATGGAAAACCTTGTTGGCGGCAAAACAGTGGGGAGCACCGGGCTGCGGCTTGGTGAGCTCATGAGCGGAATCGAAAGCATTGTGCGGAAAACGGGCGTCGGCTCACGCACCGCCTTGGCTCGCGCCTATGCACATTGGGGAAGCCCCGTGATGGCCGGCTTCCAGCGAGAGATCCTTGAGCTGGGTATCGAGCCGGTTCAGATTTTTTCTTTTGACAAGCAGGTTAAGAACGCTGCCGACATCGAGTTGTGCGTGGATGTCCTTTCCGTTGCGCACGAGTCGCCGTGGATTGACGTGTTTGTGATTGCCACCGGGGATGGAGGGTTCATTCCCTTGGTTCGCAGGCTTCATGCACTTAACAAGTTCGTGATTGTGGTGTCTACCAATGATCCGGAATCCGGCATTGTCAATTCGCTCTTGAAGTCCGTTGCCGATGAATACCACCAAATTTCGATGTCAACGGTGCACGTGCCGGTTTCGGAGCAGTCGCTGAAAGCACCCGCATCATCGGCTGCTCCGGCTGTGAAGACGGTTCCCAAAATTCCCAATGTTCCCAAGGCTTCCGCGGCGGCTGCGAAGAAGACGTCCATCAAGCAACCCAAACTCACGGTGGTTCGAACGAGGCAGTTTCCGGACCAGAGCAAATTCTCGGCTATCACAGAGTTCCGGCGCGCGATTTACAAGATCATCGAGCAGTGCCCTGAGCTTGTGCTCGACAATAAGGTCAACGCCGCAGAGTTGGGAAACCGTTTGCGCAGCGAATACCCACAACTTGGCTACAAGGCTTGCGGATCTAAGACTCTGACCGAATTCTTGGCGACGTACTGTGCGCTGGGAACCATGGAAACCGGTCCAGCGAAGGTGCCCACCGCGGCTGCCTGTACCACCGTGCCGAATCCTGAGGGAGCGTTGGCAGACCCGAATGCCATATCAGCCCGGGGACAGAAAATTGTTGTGGAGGCTGTTCGCAGGGAATTCACCGCAGGGTCGTTGGGGCACGAAGTCGAGGTGCGCGGTGCCGATGGACTGAATCTCAGCCTGGTAGGAATTCAATTGCGGACCGTCATTGAGGGGTTTACACCACTAAGTGCCGGCTTCCCGTTTCTTCACCAAGTCCTGGACCACGCGCTGACTTGCTCAGACTACCGTGTCCGTTTCGAAGCAGGCAGCGCGGCCGTGGTGCATGCCTCCTACGCATAGAAGGCCAAGGGCCGGGAAGCTCCAACCGACCTCATGCCCTTCGTACTTCTTGCACCGGAGGTTTGTCAAGGATGTTTAGCAATCACCTTCAGAGCCTATTCAAATTTTGAAATAAATGTCATTATTGCTTTGAGGGTCCGGTCTTACGGATCCACAAACTTGGGGGAGTTTCAATATGGAAGCAACAGACGTTTGGTTGATTCAGGTCGACGTCGAAACCGTATATGGCTTGGTTTATGACTTGGCGGAACAAATCGTGCTTTGGGAAGATTTTGAGCCGTTTTGGCCGCCGGCAGATCAGTCCGGCAAGGATCCACAGGTTGGTGACCGATTGGTGCTCTGGCAAATGGGGGCCGGCGACATCGCCGGTGTCGTCGCACTCGGTACCGTCGCAAAAATCGGTATGAGATATCACGACCCGGATTATCACCATAAGAGCTATCACCAGAAGACGGTGGAAGATAAGCTCCGCCAGTCAGTCTGCATGCACTTCACGCACTGGTTCCGCGATGATCGGGTGACGAGGGTGGAATTGAAAGTGGACCCGCGCTTCGACGGATTTGTCATGTTCAAGCAGGGGGGTGCCCAAGGCAAGAATCCGTGGACCCTCACCGAAGCCCAATGGGACGCCATCTCGGAGCGCATGCCGACATGGGCTGCCGTGGACTATCCCCAGAAGACGTACACCGTCCGGGTGGAATGCGATTTTCAGCTGGATGACCTTGAAGGGCCTCGTGAGAATTTCCGCGGATTGCTCAAGAACAGAGACTTCGACTGGTTCGGCCTGAGCGCCACAACAGATGAGCTTCCCCTACGCGACGAGGATTCCTATTCCATGCAGTCCGTGGAAATCACGGGTGTGGATGAGGCACATTTGGTCACTTGGACCTCAACAGTGGTTGCCCGGTCGGCCCAAGAAGCGGCATACATGGGCCTGGCTAATTTGGCCCACGAAGCCGACGACTCGCCTCTCGAAGGCCTCGTCATCAGCGCGAAGCGCTATGCGGTCAGGCTGTAGTTTGCGGGTGTCTTCGCCAAGATAATTTCCGTTATCGAGCCGGTTTCTCACGAACGATTTGCGCTCTCGGGGCACTCGGCCGATACGGAGGTGAAATTCATGTCACGAGCGCCACTGTGCGGAAGCCCCGACCATGGCGTACCCCGGCGCCGGGTTGTAGGCTAACCACAGGGAATATTGGGGTTGTGGCCGTGGCAACCCGGATGCGGCCGATCGCATTGGTGGGGGAAAATGCAGAACAAGAAGTGGCTGGCCTGGGCGCTCGCCGTCATCGTAGTGCTCGTGGGGGCTTCCATCGCGTTCAATGTGGCTGCACGAACACCGGCAGCGACCAAAACCGGTGTCGAACCCAGTGCCAGTGCGTCCAACAGCGCAGCCGGACCCACAGATTCGGCAAGTCCAAGTCTGACGGTTCCCGGCAGTGAAAGCTCCTCGGAGTCGACCTCGGCCACCGCAAAGGACCCATCTTCCGAGCCGCCGGCATCATCGACGAAGGCACCCGCGTCTTCGAAGGCACCGAGTACCTCGGCTCCCGGATCGGCGATCGAATCGCCCAAGCTTGAGGTTCCCGCCAGCGCCAAGCCCAGCGTGACCACGTTGCCGAAATCCGTGGAAAAGGCCCCGGTGCTTTCCGGCACGGTTCCCAAGGACGGGACGGCCAAGGGGAAACTCACCTCGGGATTCCCCACCAAGGCGATGCCGATCCCGGAGGGCGCGCACATCGTTGATTCCTCCGTGAGCACGCAGAAGCGCAACGTCCAGGTGGCCGTCAACTACCGCACCTCGTTGGGCGTCGAAGCCGTCCTGAAGTACTACGAGGCCCAGGCGGCCAAGCGAGGCTGGGTTGCCACCCGGGGCACCGCGGCAGACGGAGCCAAGAGCATTACGGTCGGCTTCGGGGATGACTCCATGGTTGCCACGGTACGCACCGCACCCACCGGCGCCACGACCGTCGCCGCCTTCGGTTCCTACGTGGTTGGGAAGTAGCCGAAGTGAAACCCAAACGACAGTACATCCTCGCTGCCCTGGTCTTGGTGGCCGTTCTGGTTGCCGCGGGACTCGCGGTGAACTCGTTCATGGGCTTCCAGGAAAGAACCCAGGCCCCCGCGGTCGCGGCGCAAGAGAACCCGGACGGCATCGCCGAGATCCCGATGGAGGGTGCGGTGGTCTTCCGTGACACCCGTGCCAGCGACGACTATGGCAAGGTCGCCTGGGCGCCGCTGGACAGCCCCAACGGGACGCGAACCGACACGGGGCTGTCCTGCGACCGGGTGTACCGCACCGGTGGGATGCTCTCGTGCCTCAGCGCCTTGCGCGCCATGAGCACCAGCTACGATTCGACCGTCTACAGCATCGGCGGGCACCTGCTGGCCGATAGGGCCCTGCCCGGGGAACCGAGCCGCACGCGGGTTTCTCCCACCGGCATGGTCGGGGTCACAGCCTTCATCACCGGCGAATCCTATGACTTTGTCGGTTTCTCCACCGAGACGGTCATTGCCGTGCCCGGCGGCACCAAATACGGAAACCTGCAGGACTTCGACATCCTTGTTGGCGGGACAAAGCTCACCGCCGAGGACCGGAACGTCTGGGGCGTGACCTTTGCCAAGGATGCCCAGACCTTCTATGCGACGGCGGCCTCGGGCAAGCAGACCTGGTTGGTGCAGGGCTCGCTGCGCGACAAGACCCTGACCGCGATCGGCGAGAACGCCGAATGCCCCTCGATTTCCCCGGATGGCAAGCTCATTGCCTACAAGAAGCGCCGGGCGGATTCCGACCCGGCGCATTGGGACATTGCGGTGCTGGACATCGCCAAAAAGACCGAGGCCATCTACCCGCTCGAAGCGGGCTTTGACGACCAGCTCGAATGGCTGGATGCGGACACGCTGCTCTATGGCCAGCCGCGGGAGGAAACGCCCGGGGACGCCGACATCTTCTCCCTGGATCTGGTTCCCGGAGCGACCCCGAAGATGTTCATTGAACATGCGTGGTCGCCCTCCATCCAGCGCTGAGGAACTGGAAGAAGGGCGACCACTGAGGGTGCCGCCGTAAGGGCCCCAAGCCCCTACGGCCGCGAGTAGATCAGGTCCACGAAGTAGTTGTTGCGCAGCGTCGTGGTGGAGGCGGGCATGACGCCTCCCGAACCGTAGCGGTACCTGCCATTGCTGGTGTTGGCCGTGACGGTCCCGTCGGTGAACTTCTTGGAGAAGAACAGCGCCGTGGTGGAGACATGTCCACGGGGTGCCAGGTAGGAGACCGTGTAGGTCCCCGCGGGCAGGGCCAACGGCGTGGCGAAGGTGGCGCTTTGCCATCCCCGGGTGCTTTCACCCGTGAACGTCACCGTGCCGAGCCGTTGCCCGCTGTTGTTCCAGATGCTCCCGGTGTGCGTGCCGGTGTTGGTGGTCTCCTTGAAGAACCTCACCCCGTGTGCCGTGATCGGGACCGTGGTGCTGAACCGCAGCCCGACCTCGACCGACCTGGTATCCAACGAATCCGTTAGCAACGGAAGCGTGGAACCAAACAGGTTCACCGGCGTCGGGCTCGGTGACGGGGTTGGCGTCGGCGTGGGAGTAGGCGTCACGGTCGGTGTCGGTGTCGGTGTCGGAGTTGGCGTCGGGCTCGGCGTCACCGTCGGAGTGGGTGAGGGCGTCACCGTCGGTGACGGGGTGGGCGTGGGCGAAGCTGTCGGTGCGCTCACCGTGCTGTAGACAAGGTCCACGAAGTAGTTGGTGTTGCCCCAGTTGTTGCTCGGGACGGTCCCTCCTGCCCCGTAGACGTAGAGTCCGTTGCTTCCCACGGTGCTCAGCGGGCCCACCGTGCGCGGCTGCGCAAAGTCGCCGGAGGTGAATGCATAGCCGCCGTTGGGTGCAAGGTAGGAAACGATGAACGTCTGGTTTGCCGCGATGCGCACCGGATTGCTGAGCACCACGGTTTGCCAGCCGGTGGAGGTCTCGTTGGTGAACGTGGCGGTCGCCAGCCGTGTTCCGGTCTCGCTCCACACCGAGCCGGTGTGGACGCCGGTGTTCACGGTTCCCTTGTAGAAGCGAATGGCGGAGACATCGATGTCCTGGGACGTCTGCAGGCGCAGGCCCAGCTCCACGGATCCCGGGTCCTGCGGATCCAGGTTGGCGGGCACCTGGGTGCCCAGGAACGTTGAGACCGAACCGTCGGAGCTGGCCGTGTAGAAGGACCAGGATTGGTCGGCCAGCAGCGCGCCGCCGGTACTGGTGACGTTCTTCAACGAGACAGTGTAGGCCTGGCCGTTGGCCAGGGCCTGGGACGGGGTGAACGTCAGGGTCTTTCCGTCACTCGAGGTGGCCACCGTGCCGGCCACGGAGCCGGAAGGATTGCTCAGGGTGTATTGGTACCCCGGTGCAACCGCCTGGTTCAGGACGGTGACGACCTTTGCCGTGACCGGAACCTCCAGTGCCCCCGGCTGCGGGGACCGCGAGACCACCGTGATCGCCTGGGCTCCGTCGGGCACGAATGCCACATCAAGGAGATAGTCGGTGCTGGTGCCGTTGGTGGGGAAACCCGATGAATAGGTGTAGGCGCCGGCATTGGCGTCGGTGCGCAGCGGACCGAAGCTCTTGGCGTCTTGCAGCCCGTTGGGTGTCACCGAATACGTTCCATCGGTGGTGTAGGCAACCATGTACTGGGCATTGGCAACCACGGACACCGGTGTGGAGAACGCGGCATACTGCCATCCGGAGGCACTGTTGTTGGTGAAGTTCACGCTGGCCAGCAGGGTGCCGCCGGAGGAGAACAGCTTGCCCGTGTGGGCTCCGAGGTTCCCCGCGTCCTTGTAGAACTCGACGCCGGTGACCTTGCCGCCCTCGGTGGGGGTGAAACGCATGCCCAGGGTCAGCGGGGTGCGGTCGTCGATCAGGCCGGTCGTGGGAACCGCGGAGTCCTGGTAAAGCCCGCATGGGCAGTCCCCGGCCGCGGTGTCGGCCTTCACGGTGGTGAAGCTCCAGCTGGTTCCGCTGCTGACTGGACTGCCTTGGGCATCCTGTGCGGACACCGTGGCGGTGTAGCCGCTTCCCGCGGCCAGGGTGTTGGCCGGGGTGAATGTCGCCCGGCGTGCGGTCGAGTCGTAGGCGGTGGTCCCGGCCACGGAGGCGCCCGCGGCGGTCTTCAGCGAAATGTTCACGGTGCCCGGCTGCACGGCGCGCGAGAACGTCACGGCGATCGGCGTGCCGGCCGGCACGCTCTTGGCGGTGTCCAGCGGACTTTGGCTGTAGGCGCGCAGCGGGGAGGAATCCTCAGATTCGAAGATGGCATCCACATAGTAGTTGCCTTGTTCGAAGCTGCTGGTGGGCATCGATCCATTGGTGTCGTAGACCCCGGCCGGATTGGCCCCAAAGCCACCGGCCACGTGCAAGGGATCAACGCTGATCCCGGAATATGCCAAGAGGTAGCTCTTGGCCGAATAGTGCCCGGTGCTCGTCGAGTAGGAAACGACGTATTCGGTTCCGGCGGTGACGGCGATGGGAGAGGAGAACCTGGCTTCCTGCCAACCGCTGGCCGTTTCCCCGGAGAAGGCCACTGTGGCCAGGCGCTGGCCGTCCAGGGACCACACCGAACCGGTGTGCGTGCCGGTGTTGGCGCTGCTCTTGTAGAAGCGGACACCGGCAACATAGCCGTCGGTGGTCGGGGTGAAACGCAATCCGAGTTCCACCGCGGATGTGTCCCCGGAGTCGGCCGTGGCCGGCGCCGTTTCCCCGAAGACGCTGTAGGGGCCGGTGACGGTCAGCGGAATGACGGTGGCGGTTGCCGGGTAGTTGGCGCTGTCATCGATGCCGCGGACCCACAGGGCCTCGCCGTCGATGCCGTGCTGGATGTAGCTAAACGACCAACTGGTGGTTCCCTGGGCAGGGTGCCAATGTGCCCCCGCGTCGGTGGAGTATTCCACGCCGGCGACCACGCCGCCCCCGGAATCAACCGCGGTGCCGGCCACGGTGTACTTTGTCCCGTTCCTTGCGCTCGCCGGCGGGGGAGTGGTGACGCTGATGCTTGGTGCGGTGGTGTCCGTGGACTTGGTCGCGGCCACCATGCCGGACATCAATGTGGAGGGCTGTGCCCCCATGTCGGCCAGCAGGTTGATTTGTGCCTGCTGCATGATCGGGTCCGCGGGCGCGCCGTCCCCGTCGTGTTCCGCATCCAGTCCCCAGGTCCACTGGATCGATCCGGCGGAGAACACCAGCGCGCCGCTGGCCGCCTTGTACAGGCTCAGGTGGTGCGTCGTGGTGCCCGGGGCCACGGAGTTGCCGAAGTCCTGCAGGTACTCCGGAACGGGGCCCGTGGTCGTTGACAGGAACACCTGCCCGGCGGGCCTGTAGCCGTTGTCCGGCGCTTCATTGGACTCATAGCCGATGGTGTGCGGTGCCAGGGCACGTTTGGTTCCCGAAGTCAGCGTCGTCAGCGGGGTGTTGCGCCACAGCCGGGTCTTGCCCTCCTGCGCGTTGACGGTCACGGGCAGGTCCCCGTTGTTCACGAAATACAGGGAACCGGTCAGCGCGTTCTCCGGCATTGCCGCCCCGGCGCTCACCGGGGCAAAGCGCGGGTCGCGGGTGGTGCCGGTCCATTGGGTGTTCGGGTCGATCTTCGCGTTGGACCAGGTCTCCTTGTAGCTGACCATGGTGCGGTACGCGGTGCCGTCGGTGGCCGAGGCCTCGTAACGGGTGCGCCAGTAGGCCTCGTTGCCCGAAAGGAATTGCAGGTTCACGCCCGCGTCGCGTGCCTTCTCGAAATTGTTCCACTGGTTCACGGACCAGTACTCGTCGTGCCCCACCGAGAGCGCGACCTTGTGGTTGGTCAGCAGATTGCCGCGGCGGTCGGTGTCGACCCCGCTGAAATAGCTCACGTCGTAGCCATTGCGTTCCAGGAACCTGACCATCGGGTATTCGTTGCCGAAGTAGAAGTCGCGGGCCTCGATCCCGCCGCGCGTGTTGAAGGGGCGGTTGTAGCTGAGCTTGTAGGCGCGCCCGTTGGCTGCGCCCTGGTAGAAGTCGGAGCCGCCGTATGTGTTGTACGCATGCCAGGTCGGGTCCGAGGTCTGGAACAGGATGTCCGAGTGGCTCGAGTCGTCCCGGACAATGAAGGTGATGTGGCTCGAATCGTCGCGGTCCGCCCGGTGCAGCTTCGCGACATAGACCCCGGAAACGGCATCCGCGGGCACGTTCCAGCCGGCGGAGACGGCCCAGTTGCCGCAGTCCACCAATTCGGTGGCCACGTCGTTGCGGCAATCCGGCTGATTCTGCGGCAGCGAGGCGCTCGGGGTCACCGAGGCGATCTTGCGGGCACCCAGGCCCTGGTACCAGCCGGTGCGGTAGATGTCGATGGTGTAGGCGCTGGCGTTGGTGTCGATCTTGAAATCGACCCGGGACCCGACATTGACGCTGATGTCGGTGGCAAAGCCCTGGATGCTGGCGTCTCCCGCACCCTGGATGTCCCACACGTCCGGATCGGTTCCCGGCTTCGAGTTCTCGCAGACAATCTTGTTGGCCCCGGGCGCGCAGGGATCTGCCGCCACCGTGCTGGGAGCCGTGAGAGTGACTGCGACCATGGCCAGTGCACTGGCCAGGGCGAGGTACCGTCGGGATTTTCGGGCTTGGGGCGGTGGACTGCCCTTTGGATGGTTCGGAGCCGCAAAAATGCGACGGATGGGCCGAAAAAATCCAATTGACGATGCCATCTTCTTTACCCCAAGAATTATGCGCATGCGGTCTTGCCGCACCACGTCCCCAGTCCCACGTAACTGGCTTGAGTGTAGAAGTTGGCCGATTAAGCTAACAAGCGTAATTCATACTCGGATTCGATCCTGCCCCCGCGTGTTTGAGAGAATAAGAGCATGGAACCCCTTGGTAGCAGCTCGGCCCCGGCACAGGGCAAAAAAATCACCATCAATGCCTCAACCCTCTCGTTGGCCGTCATGGTCACGATCTTCCTGGTGGCAGTCGTCTTTGCGGCCAACCAGAACGATGTCATTGGCTGGATCGTCGTGGTGATCTCGCTGGGTTGGCTGCTGCTGTCGGCATTCCTGGTCTTCGGGCTCAAGCGCGGCGCGGCCAAGATGACCAGCCAGCTCAAGGCCGCCACCGCGGCCGCCGCGGCACGCAACCAGCCGAGCCCCTCCGCCGGCCCGCTGGTCATGGACGAGGCCACGAAGAACCGCGATTTGAAACTTGACCACTCCTTCAAGATCATCCAGGTGCAGGTCGGCGTCGTGAACGAGTACCGTCCCCAGTCCGGCGAGGACGCCAAGGGCATGGTCGACCGCGCCCTGGAAACCATCGAGATCACGGCCTCCAACGCCCGCGACATGATGAAGTCCTCCGGCCGCGGCGAGCCCATGACCGGCGAGGTCATCGACTAGCTTTTTGGTGACGCCCGCGGCACGGCGACACCCCCGGCGGTGCCGGGGAGAACCCTTCAACAAATATCGATAAGGTGGATGGCGTGATACCTACCTCAGAAGAGATCCTGGCCAAGTCCGAGAACGCGCTGCGCGTCGCATCGGTGAATGTCAACGGCATCCGTGCCGCCTACAAGCGCAACATGGCCGACTGGATCGACGCCCGCGACACCGACATCCTCTGCCTGCAGGAGGTGCGCGCGCCGGATGCGATCGTGCGCGAGCTGGTCGGCGAGGGATGGCACATTCTGCACGCCGAGGCCAAGGACAAGGGCCGCGCCGGGGTTGCGGTGCTTTCGCGCGCCGAGCCGGCCGCTGTGCGCGGGCACATCGGCGAGGAGTACTTCGCCGAGTCCGGGCGCTGGGTGGAGGCGGACTTCACCATGGAGGACGGCAGCACGCTGTGCGTTGTCTCCGCCTATGTGCACTCCGGTGAGCTGAACACCCAGAAGCAGGTGGACAAGTACCGCTTCCTCGAGCGCATGAATGTGCGCCTGGTCGAGCTGAAGAACGAGAAGGACCACGTGCTGGTGGTGGGCGACCTGAACGTCGTGCACACCGAGAAGGACATCAAGAACTGGAAGCCGAACCACAACAAGCGCGCCGGTGTCATGGACGAGGAGATCGCCTACTTCAACGGGTTCTTTGGCGCCGAGATCGGCTACAAGGACGTGGCCCGGGAGCTGGCCGGCCCCGACGCACAGGGCCCATACACCTGGTGGTCCTTCCGCGGGCAGGCCTTCGACAACGACGCCGGGTGGCGCATCGACTACCACATGGCCACCCCGGACCTTACGGCGAAGGCCGTCAAGTCCCACGTGGACCGCGCCTCGGCCTACGATTTGCGCTTCTCCGACCACGCACCGCTGGTCGTCGACTACCAGTTCTAAAGGACTCCTTCATTCCATGAGCGAAGCACTCGCCACTTCCACCCGCCCGCGCGTCCTGTCGGGGATGCAGCCCTCGGCCGATTCCCTGCACCTGGGCAACTACCTCGGCGCACTGGTCAACTGGGTCAAGGCCCAGGACGACTACGAGGCGTTCTTCTTCATCCCGGACATGCACGCCATCACGGTGCCGCAGGACCCGGCCGAGCTGCGCAAGCGCACCCGTGTCACCGCCGCGCAGTACATCGCCGGGGGCATCGACCTGGACAAATCAACGCTCTTCGTCCAGTCCCAGGTCCCGGAGCACGCGCAGCTGGCCTGGGTGCTGAACTGCATCACCGGTTTCGGCGAGGCCAGCCGGATGACCCAGTTCAAGGACAAGAGCTCCAAGGGCGGCGCGGACGTTTCCTCGGTCGGCCTGTTCACCTACCCCGTGCTGATGGCCGCGGACATCCTGCTCTACCAGCCGCAGGGCGTCCCGGTGGGCGACGACCAGCGCCAGCACGTGGAGCTGGCCCGCGACCTGGCCACCCGCTTCAACCACCGCTTCGGCGAGACGTTCGTGGTGCCGGTGCCCTTCATCCAGAAGGAGGGGGCGCGGATCTACGACCTGCAGAACCCGACCTCCAAGATGTCCAAGTCCGCCTCCAGCCCCAACGGCCTGATCAACGTCCTGGACGAGCCCAAGCTGGTGGCCAAGCGGATCAAGTCCGCCGTCACCGATGCCGACACCGTCATCGCCCACGACCGCGCCAACAAGCCCGGGGTGACGAACCTGCTGGAGATCCTCTCGGCCGTGTCCGGGACCCCGATCCCGGCCCTGGTCAACGAGTTCGAGGGCAAGATGTACGGCCACCTCAAGGTGGCGGTGGCCGAAGCCGTGGTCGAGGCGCTGACCCCGGTGCGCACCCGGACCCTGGAGCTGCTCGAGGACCCGGCGGAACTGGATTCGATCCTGGCCGCCGGTGCCTACAAGGCCCGCGAAGTCGCCTCGAAGACCCTGGCCGATGTCTACGAGCGCGTCGGCTTCATGGCCCCCGTGGGCGGGATCCGCTAGCAATGGCTGCCGAAGCGGGGGAGAGGGCCGAAAGTGGCGTCGCGCAAGCGACGGCACTGGGGGTCGTCATTGAGATCCCTTCCCCGCTTGAGGCCTCGCTGCGCGGCTGGCGCCGGCGCTACGGCGGGGAGGCGGCCGCGGCCGTGGCCCCGCACATCACCCTGGTCTCCGGCTCCACCACCAACTGGAAAACCGCCGTGGAACACGTGCGCAAGGTGGCCGCGCAATGCCCCGCCTTCAAGGTTTCCCTGCGCGGCACCGGCACCTTCCGGCCCATCTCCCCGGTGGTGTTCCTGAACGTGCTCGAGGGAGCCGAGGCCTGCGGGCAACTGCATGATGCGCTGGTCGCCGGTCCGCTGCTGCACGAGCTGAGCTACGGCTACCATCCGCACCTGACCATTGCCCACGAGGTCGACGACGCCGCCATGGACCTGGCCCAGGAAGAACTCAAGGGCGAATCCATGGAATTCATGGTCCAGAGCATTGGCCTTTTTGGCGTTGACGACACCGGGGCCTGGTCGCTGCGCGAGGAGCTGGGACTTGGCGGGCCGACGGGCTGAGGTCGGTCGCGCCCCGGCCTGGGACGCCACCGACGACGTCGAGCCTGCCGACCCCGGACCCACCGGCTACGATCCCGTGGCCGAGGAACGCGGAACCCGCGCGCCCGGAGTGGTGGCCCGCCGCTTTGTCGGCGCACCCGTCACGGCCCCGCCCTCGCCGCTGGATCCGCGCGCGCTGCGCGCCTATATCCGGCTAAAGGCCCAGGAACTCTACGTGGCCCGTGCCACCGGCACGCCCTGGCTGCGCTTCAAGGCCTTCTGCATCTTGCTCACCGCCATGTTCTACAGTCTCTACCCCCTGCGGGTGTGGAACCTGTATGTGCGCCGCCGCGGCCCGCTGCTGGCCGCCGGCGGCGCCTACCGGATGTTCTTCTCCATTGCCGCGATGCTCGTGGCCGGCTTCACCCTCCTGAGCCTGTTTGCCTCCGACAACCCGGTGCTGCGCGACGGGGTGATCGACATGGTCGCCGGCACCACCCCGGGGCTGATCGACACCGGGCACGGGGGACTGGCCACGCCCGACCAGCTCCTGGGCTTCCACAGCTACGGACTGACCCTGGCCATCTCACTGATAGCCCTGGTCTTCACCTCCCTGGGCTGGCTGGCCGGGCTGCGCGAGGGCATCCGCACGGTCCTGGGCCTGAAGCGGGACCGGTCCAACCCGGTGCTCTCCAAGCTGCGCGACGCCCTGCTGCTGGTTGTGCTGGCCATAGCTCTGGTCGCCTCCAGCGCCCTGGCCATTGCCTCATCCTCCATGATCGAGACCGTGGCCGGGGTGCTGAACCTCAACGGCTGGTGGACCAATGCGCTGACCCGGGTGGGCTTTGTCGTGGCCATGTTCGCCCTGGACTGCGCCACGGCCTGGGTGCTGCTGCGCGTGGCCTCGCGGGCCAAGGTCATTGACGGGGGATTGCGGGCCGGCGTGCTGCTGGCAGGAGGCGGGGCCACGATCCTGCGCTTCCTCTCGGCCATGCTGCTGGCCTCGCTGACCAACAACGCGCTGCTGGCGCCCTTCGCGGTGATCCTTGGGTTGTTTGTCTGGTTCAACCTGCTCAGCAACGTGTACCTGCTGGGGGCGTCCATCGTCGCGGTGCGCTCCGCAGACATCCAGCGGCAGCTGGCCAGAACCGCCTGACGCGCGGCGCTCCACCGCCTGGGCCGAAGACGCCCGCGTTCCCTGCGCTCCATGCGGAGCTCCTGGATGGCTTCCCCGGCAACTTGAACCAAGCCCATCTCGTGCTCCCTTGGTCCTTGGCCCCATCCCAACCTTCTTGGAAGTGGGCCACCGGAAGCTGCCAGGGCCGCAAAGAGGCCCTTAAGGCACTGTGGTCCGGCTTCCCCGAGGGGAAACCGGACCACAACAGGTCTAGCTGGAAACTAGATGGAGCGGGCCAGGATGGCCTGCTTGACCTCGGCGATGGCCTTGGTCACCTGGATGCCGCGCGGGCATGCTTCGGTGCAGTTGAAGGTGGTGCGGCAGCGCCACACGCCTTCCTTGTCGTTCAGCACCTCGAGGCGCATGTCCCCTGCATCGTCGCGCGAGTCGAAGATGAAGCGGTGTGCGTTCACGATGGCCGCCGGGCCGAAGTACTGGCCGTCGGTCCAGAAGACCGGGCAGGAAGAGGTGCACGCGGCGCAGAGGATGCACTTGGTGGTGTCCTCGAACGTGGCGTGGTCCTCAGCCGACTGGTAGCGCTCCGCCGAAGGCTCGTGGCCCTTGTTGATGAGGAACGGCATGATCTCGCGGTAGGACTGGAAGAACGGTTCCATGTCGACGATGAGGTCCTTTTCAAGGGGCAGGCCCTTGATGGCTTCAACGGTGATCGGCTTGGAGTGGTCCAGGTCCTTGAGCAGGGTCTTGCAGGCCAGGCGGTTGCGGCCGTTGATGCGCATGGCATCGGAGCCGCAGACACCGTGGGCGCAGGAACGGCGGAAGGACAGCGAACCGTCATGGTCCCACTTGACCTTGTGCAGGGCGTCCAGCACGCGGTCGGTGCCGTACATGGTCAGCTCAAAGTCTTCCCAGTAGGCATCCGCGGTGGTCTCCGGCAGGTACCGGCGAACGCGCAAGGTGATGTTGAACTGCGGGATTTCTCCGCCGCCGCCAACACCTGGCTTCAGCTCAATCTTCGATGCTGGTTCCGGAAGTTCCGTGCTCATTAGTACTTACGCTCCATCGGCTGGTAACGGGTGAAGATAACGGGCTTGGTTTCCATGCGGATGCCTGGAATGCCCTCGGTGGTGGCCGTCGCATCGCGGTACGACATCGAGTGCTTCATGAAGTTCTCGTCGTCGCGGTTCGGGAAGTCCTCGCGGTAGTGGCCGCCGCGGGATTCCTTGCGGTGCATGGCGGCTGCGGTCATGACCTCGGCCATGTCCAGCAGGAAGCCAAGCTCGATGGCCTCAAGCAGGTCAAGGTTGAAACGCTTGCCCTTGTCCTGGACCGATACGTTCTTGTAGCGCTCGCGCAGTTCCTCGATGACCTCGAGTGCCCGGTTCAGCGAGTCCTTGTCGCGGAACACCTGGACGTTGGCGTCCATGATGTCCTGCAGTTCCTTGCGCAGCACTGCGACGCGCTCGGTTCCGGTGGAGTTGATCATGGCATCGATCTGGTCCGTGGTGAACTTCTCCGGATCCTCGGGAAGATCCACGTACTCGGCGCCCAGGGCGTACTTGGCCGCGGAGATGCCGGCGCGCTTGCCGAACACGTTGATGTCCAGCAGCGAGTTGGTGCCCAGGCGGTTGGAGCCGTGCACCGAGACGCAGGCGACCTCGCCGGCGGCGAAGAGGCCCGGGATCACGGTGTCGTTGTCCTGGAGGACCTCGGCGTCGATGTTCGTCGGGATGCCGCCCATGATGTAGTGCGCGGTCGGGAAGACCGGCACCGGATCGGTGTACGGTTCCACACCCAGGTAGGTGCGGGCGAACTCGGTGATGTCCGGGAGCTTGGCGTCGATGTGCGCCGGTTCCAGGTGCGTCAAATCGAGCAGCACGTAGTCCTTGTTCGGGCCGCAGCCGCGGCCCTCGCGCACCTCGTTGGCCATCGACCGGGCGACGATGTCACGCGGTGCGAGGTCCTTGATGGTCGGGGCGTAGCGCTCCATGAAGCGCTCACCCTCGGAGTTGCGCAGGATGGCGCCTTCGCCGCGGGCGGCTTCGGAGAGCAGGATGCCCAGGCCGGCCAGGCCGGTCGGGTGGAACTGCACGAATTCCATGTCCTCCAGCGGGATGCCCTTGCGGAAGGCGATGCCCATGCCGTCGCCGGTCAGGGTGTGGGCGTTGGAGGTGGTCTTGAAGACCTTGCCGGCGCCGCCGGTTGCGAAGACCACGGACTTGGCCTGGAAGACGTGGAGTTCGCCGGTGGCCAGGTCGTAGGAAACCACGCCTGCAACGCGCTTCTGCTTGTAGGCGGTGCCGTCCTCGCGGAAGGCATCCTCCTCAACCATGAGCATGTCCAGGACGTAGTACTCGTTGTAGAACTCGACGTTGTGCTTGACGCAGTTTTGGTACAGCGTCTGCAGGATCATGTGGCCGGTGCGGTCGGCTGCGTAGCAGGCGCGGCGCACGGCGGCCTTGCCGTGGTCGCGGGTGTGGCCGCCGAAGCGACGCTGGTCGATCTTGCCCTCGGGCGTGCGGTTGAACGGCAGGCCCATCTTTTCCAGGTCGAGCACGGCGTCGATGGCTTCCTTGGCCATGACCTCCGCCGCATCCTGGTCAACGAGGTAGTCCCCGCCCTTGACGGTGTCAAAGGTGTGCCATTCCCAGTTGTCTTCTTCTACGTTGGCCAGTGCTGCACACATGCCACCCTGCGCCGCACCGGTGTGCGAACGGGTCGGGTAAAGCTTGGTGAGAACGGCCGTACGTGCGCGCTGGCCGGATTCGATGGCCGCGCGCATGCCTGCGCCGCCGGCACCGACGATCACGACGTCGTACTTGTGTACCTGCATACCTGATGCTCTCTTTTCTTGAATTCTCTACTTCGGTGAACGGGAACCGAAGATTACTGGCAGACCGAAAGGGTGCTGCCGGGGATGCACGGATCGAAGGTGAAGATCACCAGGGTGCCCAGGACGACAATGACGATGGTCGCGACGTAGAGGATGCCCTTGAGCCACACGCGGGTGGCGGGCTTCTCGGCATAGTCGTTGATGATGGTGCGCACGCCGTTGGTGCCGTGGAGCATGGCAAGCCAGAGCATTGCCAGATCCCAGAACATCCAGACCGGGTCGGCCCACTTGCCGGCGACGAAGCCGAAGTCGATGCCGGAGATGCCTTCGCCGAGCATCAGGTTGGCGAAGAGGTGACCGAAGATCAGCACGATCAGCGCGACGCCGGACAGGCGCATGAAGAGCCATGCGATCATTTCAAAGCTGCCGCGGGACTTGCGCGCGCGGACATACTTCGGGTCGAGCCGTTGGCTGCGGGGTGCAGCGATATCTGCCGACATGGGTTAGTGACCTCCAAAGGCGATAGACAGGTGGCGAATCGAGAATGCCACCATGGTGATGACCCACAGTGCCAAAACGCCCCAAAGCATCTGGCGGTGGTACTTGGTTCCCGACTTCCAGAAGTCCACCAGGATCAGGCGAAGGCCGTTGAACGCGTGGAAGACGATGGCGGCGACCAGAGCGGTTTCGCCCAGTGCCATCAGCGGGTTCTTGTAGGTGGACATGACCGCGTCATAGGCGCCGGGGGAAACCCGGACCAGCGACGTGTCGAGCACGTGGACCAAAAGGAATAAGAAAATAACGACACCTGTTACGCGATGCCCTACCCAAGACCACATGCCTTCATGGCCGCGGTAGAGGGTGCCTGACGAAGCCTTCGACACTGAATTAACCTCCATGACTCACAAGGGCGCATGTGTATCTTCCACACAATAAATTGACGCCTTAGTGCGAGCGTTCCTTGCCCGATCTTAGACCACCTTGGACGGGGCTGCCCATTCTTTCCGCGTGCCGTGTGAGTAGGCTCACCGGATGAAAGGGTGGATCGGCTAAACATCCGGGAATCATGCGAAATACAATAGATTCCGATGCCCTATTTCATTGGCGGCCAACACCGCATTCCTCGGGTTCATCCACTAGCCTTAGTCGGATGAACGCTGAACTCTTGGCACGATTCCACGGGGTCATCCCCGCTGGAGGTGTCGGCACCCGACTCTGGCCGCTCTCGCGTGCCGCGGCCCCGAAATTCCTCCACGACCTAACCGGCTCCGGATCGACCTTGATTCGCGCCACCTATGAACGACTCATCCCGCTGGCCGGTGAGAACATCATGGTGGTCACCGGGCGCGCCCACCGCGCGGCGGTGCTGGCCCAATTGCCGGAAATCAGCGACCTGAACCTGGTCCTGGAACCGGACCCGAAGGATTCGGCGGCCGCCATTGGCCTGGCCGCCGCCATCCTCTACCTGCGCAATCCCGAGACCATCATGGGTTCCTTCGCCGCCGACCAGGTCATTGTCCCGGTCGAGGTCTTCCAGGAGTCGGTCCGGGAGGCCATCCACACCGCTGCCACCGGCAAGATCGTCACCATCGGCATCCGCCCCACCACGCCCTCCACCGGATTCGGCTACATCCGGGCCGGGGAAAAACTCCAGGTCCCCGGAGCGCCCACGGCACGCGACGTCGTCGAGTTCGTGGAGAAGCCGAACGAGGACACGGCCCGCCGCTACCTGGCCGACGGCGGCTACCTCTGGAACGCCGGCATGTTCGTTGCCCCGGTGGCCCTGATGCTCAAGCACCTGCAGCGCAGCGAACCGGTGCTCTACGCGGGCCTGATGGAAATCGCCCAGGCCTGGGAAACCGGGGACCGGGTGGATACCATCAACCGGATCTGGCCGACCCTGCCCAAGACCGCCATCGACTACGCCGTGGCCGAGCCGGCCGCGGCCGCCGGCGACGTGGCGGTGATCCCCGGCGTCTTCAACTGGGACGACGTGGGCGACTTCGCCGCCATTGGCCGGCTGAACCCCGCCAGCGAAAAGACCGGCGTCACCGTGGTGGGAGGGAACCCGCGCGTGTACTCGGACAATGCCACCGGCGTGGTGGTCACCGACTCCAAGCGCGTGATCGCCCTGATAGGCATCCACGACGTGGTTGTTGTCGACACCCCCGACGCGCTGCTGGTCACCACCAAGGAGCATGCGCAGTCGGTAAAGGCCACCGTGGAAAAGCTCAAGGAGGAAGGCGTCGTGGACGTCTTGTAGTTCTTGCCCGGCAGCCGCCGGGACATCGATGCCCCGCCCGCAGGGACACGCCGGGAACCGCACGCGCAAGCGACGCGGTTCCCGGCCGGTCCCGGGAGGGCATTTTTTTGTGCTCCCACGCGCGGTCGGTGCAGCCAGCTGCCAGGTCCCGCATCCGCCTGCACCGGACCCCTTGCCCTTTGTCAAGACAAGGGAGGATCCCCACGAAGTCCTGGGCAACAATTGGAAGCGGACTGCCCAAGGGCAGGTCCCAACGCGTATTGTCGGTCAGGTGCGCACGAGTATGAATCAAGACCTGAAATTGCCCTCCGTCAAGCCATGGGTCAAGCCCCTGGTTGGCGAGCTGGTGGAATTCCGCCGCGAGGTCCATGCCAACCCGGAGCTCTCGTTCGTGGAATACCGGACCACCGAACGCATCCTCACGCGCCTGCGTGAGGCCGGCCTGGAGCCGGTCGCCCTGGAGGAAACCGGAGCCTATGTCGACATCGGGCAGGGCCCGATCGCCCTGGGGCTGCGCGCCGACATCGACGCGCTGCCGATCCTGGAAGAGACGGGCCTGGAGTACGCCTCGGTCGTGGACGGGGTCGCGCACGCCTGCGGACACGACATCCACACCACCGTGATGCTCGGGGTTGCCAAGGTGCTCAAGGCCATCGACGACGAATCCCCGCTGGGCGCCCGCATCCGGGTGATCTTCCAGCCCGCCGAGGAAAAGATGCCCGGGGGAGCGCTGGCCGTCATCGAGGCCGGGGTGCTGGACGAGGTCCCGCGCATCCTGGCCCTGCACTGCGAACCGCGCATCGACGCCGGGAAGATCGGCACCCGCATCGGGGCCATCACCAGCGCGAGTGACACCATCAAGATCGAGCTGGTGGGCCGCGGCGGGCACACATCCCGCCCGCACCTGACCGAGGACCTGGTCTTCGCGATGAGCCAGATCGCCACCAACGTCCCGGCCGTGCTGGGACGGCGCATCGACGTGCGCTCGGCGGTCTCGGTGGTCTGGGGCCAGATCCACGCCGGCAGCGCACCGAACGCGATCCCGGCCACCGGCTACCTGGCCGGCACCATGCGCTGCCTGGACGGCGAGGCCTGGAAGGGCGCCGGGGACCTGCTCGACGAGGTCGTCCGCCAGGTCGCCAGCCCCTACGGGGTCGAGGTCAAGCTCGAGCACATCCGCGGGGTGCCCCCGGTGATCAACACCGAAGAGGAAACCGACCTCATCGAGGACTCGGCCCGCGCCGAGATCGGCTCGGCCGCGATCGTGCTGACCCCGCAATCCATGGGCGGGGAAGACTTCGCCTGGATGACCAACAAGGTCCCCGGGGCCATGATGCGCCTGGGCACCCGCACCCCCGGAGGGGAAGATTACGACCTGCACCGCGGGGACTACATCCCCGACGAATCGGCCATCGAGGTCGGCGTGACGGTCATGTCCGCCGCTGCCATCCGGGCCATTGCCCAACTCAGGGCCGGCGGGGACGACTAGCCGACACGCGCAGAGTTATCTGGTTGTAACATTTTCCTTCCCGCGTCAAGCGTTTTACAAGTTAGGCTATGTGGATGTGAAGCCGACACTTCCGAATCTCCGCGGCACCGCGCAAGCGATGCGCAGCGGGTGCTTGGATCCCCGGTTTCATGCTGGCACCACAGGTGGCTAGCGGCAGTGCACCCCTTAATCGCGGGCACGGAATCGACAGGAAATCCTGGGGGTTTCGAAGCCACGGTACTTGTAGCTCGTAACTCAATGGAGGAAACCCTCATGCGCACCATCTCGCGCAAGACCGGCATGGCCGCAGCCATGCTCGGCATTTCTGCACTCGTTCTTTCCGGCTGCGGCGCGGCCCCCGAGGCCGGCCCCAGCGGCTCGGCCGGCGCCTCCGACTACCTGGCGTGCATCGTTTCCGACTCCGGCGGATTCGATGACCAGTCCTTCAACGAATCCTCCTACCGCGGCCTGACCAACGCCGGCAAGGAACTTGGATTCACCCCCAAGAGCGCCGAGTCCAAGGCCAACTCCGACTTCGCCACCAACCTCAACGGCATGATGGCCGCGGACTGCAACCTCACCGTCACCGTGGGCTTCCTGCTCGGCGACGCCACCAAGGCCGCTGCCGCCGCCAACCCGGACAAGCACTTCGCGATCGTCGACTTCGAATACGCGGAGCCGATCAAGAACGTCAAGCCGATCATCTACGACACTGCCCAGGCCGCCTACCTGGCCGGCTACGCCGCTGCCGCGCAGTCGAAGACCGGCACCGTCGCCACCTTCGGCGGCATCAAGATCCCGACCGTGACCATCTTCATGGACGGCTTCGCCGACGGCGTCGACAAGTACAACACCGACAAGAACAAGGACGTGAAGCTGCTGGGCTGGGACAAGGCCAAGCAGGACGGCACCTTCACCGGCGACTTCGAGAAGCAGGACAAGGGCAAGCAGGTCACCAAGAACTTCCTGGACCAGGGCGCCGACGTCATCATGCCCGTGGCCGGGCCCGTCGGCAAGGGTGCCGGCGCAGCGGTCAAGGCAGCCAATGCCTCAGGCAAGTCCGCCTCCCTGGTATGGGTAGACTCCGACGGCTTCCTCACCGCCCCGGACTACAAGGACATCATGCTGACCTCGGTCATCAAGACTATGGACACCGCTGTTGACAAGGTCGTCACCGAGGACAAGGACGGCAAGTTCGACGCCACCGCCTACGTGGGAACGCTGGAAAACACCGGTGTCGCCCTGGCACCGTTCCACGACTTCGACTCGAAGGTCTCCGCCGAGACCAAGGCCGAGCTCGAAGCCCTGAAGGCCGGGATCATCGACGGGTCGATCAAGGTCGTATCCCAGGCCAGCCCCAAGTCCTAGCACCGCTTTCGGCGGGTCCGCGGACCAAGCACCAACCGGCGCGCTGCCGGCCCGGCACCCGATTCCTTCCACGGAACCGGGGCGCGGGGCTGGCGGTGCGCCTTTGGCCTGCATAGTCTGTGAACCAACCGGCTCGGGCACAACGGTTCAACGCCCGCCAGGGCGGCGAGCCGATACCTGACAACCAAGAATGGTGGTGTCGTGAAACTCGAACTCCAAGGAATCTCAAAGGCGTTTGGATCGTTCTACGCCAATGAGGACATCGACCTCGTCGTCGAAGAAGGCCAGATCCACTGCCTGCTCGGCGAAAACGGAGCCGGCAAGTCAACGCTGATGAACGTGCTCTACGGCCTCTACGAACCCACGGCCGGACGCATCCTCGTCGACGGCAAGCCGGTGGTCTTCCGGGGGCCCGGAGACGCCATGGCCGCGGGCATCGGCATGGTGCACCAGCACTTCATGCTGGTCCCGGTCTTCACCGTCGCCGAAAACGTCGCCCTGGGCGCCGAATCGACCAAGGCCGGCGGCATCCTCGACCTCGAGGTCACCCGGAAAAAGATCCGGGAAATTTCCGACAAGTACGGGTTCGACGTCGACCCAGACGCCATTGTCGAGGACCTTCCGGTGGGCGT
Organism: Paeniglutamicibacter psychrophenolicus; assembly: GCF_030812255.1. GTDB lineage: Bacteria > Actinomycetota > Actinomycetes > Actinomycetales > Micrococcaceae > Paeniglutamicibacter > Paeniglutamicibacter psychrophenolicus_A. The sequence continues at coordinate 463,688 of NZ_JAUSSH010000001.1, forward strand.
GCAGCAGCGCGTGGAAATCATCAAGGCCCTGGTGCGCAACGCCGAGGTGCTGATCCTCGACGAGCCCACCGCCGTGCTCACCCCGCAGGAAACCGACGAACTGCTGGACATCATGCGCCAACTCAAGTCCAACGGCACCTCCATCGTCTTCATCTCCCACAAGCTGCGCGAGGTCAAGGCCGTCTCCGACGTCATCACCGTGATCCGCCGCGGACGCGTCGTGGGCGATGCCCCGCCCGAGGCGGAGACCACCGAGCTTGCCTCCATGATGGTTGGCCGCGAGGTCAAGCTCACCATGGACAAGGAACCGGCGAACCCCGGCGAGGCGACCTTCAAGGTCAAGAACCTTTCGGTCATCTCCTCCACCGGCCAACGCGTGGTGGACGACTTGAGCTTCGAGATCCACCGGGGCGAGATCCTGGCCATTGCCGGGGTCCAGGGCAACGGGCAGACCGAGCTCACCGAGGCGATCCTGGGCATCCAGGACCGGGTCACCGGTTCCATCACCCTCGAGGGCAAGGAACTGCTGGGCCGCAGCGTCAAGCAGGTGCTCGGCTCCGGGATCGGGTTCGTACCCGAGGACCGCACCGTCGACGGGCTCGTCCCGGAATTCACCATTGCCGAAAACCTCGTCCTTGACCTCTACGACAAGGCCCCCTTCGCCAAGGGCATCTCCATGCGCCCGGCCGAGGTCAAGAAGAACGCCGAGTCCCGGATCGCAGAATTCGACGTGCGCACCCCTTCGGCCGAGAACCTCGCCTCCTCGCTCTCGGGCGGCAACCAGCAAAAGGTCGTGATGGCCCGCGAGCTCTCCCGCCCGCTGCGCCTGTTCATCGCCTCGCAGCCCACCCGCGGCGTGGACGTGGGCTCCATCGAGTTCCTGCACCGGCGCATCGTGGAGGAACGCGACGGCGGCACCCCGGTGATGATCGTGTCCACCGAACTCGACGAGGTCATGCAGCTGGCGGACCGCATCGCGGTGCTCTACAAGGGCCGGCTGATCGGCATCGTGGGTGCCGACACCCCGCGCGACGTGCTGGGCCTGATGATGGCCGGCGTCTCGCCGGGCGAGGCCGAAGGCTCCCACCAGGACAACCCCGACGACATGGAAGGAGACTTCGCGTGAGCCAGAGCGAACTTTCCCCCGGCGTACCGCCGCCGACCCACGCCAACACCATCAACGAGCAGCAGCACGGCATCTGGGTGAGGATCACCCAGGGCCCCGGTCTCGTCTCGGTGCTGGCCGTGTTCGTCGCCTTGGTGCTCGGCGGACTGCTGATCGCCGCCACCGACGCCAAGGTCGCCACGACCGCCGGCTACCTCTTCTCCCGCCCCTCGGACTTCTTCTCCGCGCTGTGGGCGGCCGGGACCGACTCCTACGTCTCGCTCTTCCAAGGCTCGATCTACAATTCCCGGCAGGGCTTCGCACCCTTCCTGGAGACCCTGACGGTCTCCACCCCGCTGATCTGCGCCGGCCTGGGCGTCGCCCTGGCCTTCCGCGCCGGGCTGTTCAACATCGGCGCCCAGGGGCAGATCATCATCGGCTCCATCATGGCCGCCTACGCCGGATTCGCCTGGCACCTGCCCTTCGGCATCCACCTGCTGGTGGTCATCTTCATGGGTGTGCTCGGCGGTGCCGTCTGGGGCGGCCTGGTCGGCCTGCTCAAGGCCCGCACCGGCGCCCACGAGGTGATCCTCACGATCATGTTCAACTACGTGGCCCTGTACTTCCTTGACTTCCTCTTGAACACCAAGGCGTTCCAGCGCCCGGGGGAGACCAACCCGATCTCCCCGATCCTGGATCCCAGCGCGGTCTTCCCGGCGTTGCCGGGCTCCCGCCTGCACCTGGGCTTCGTGATGGCGATTCTGTTGACCATCCTGGTGGCCTGGATCCTGAACCGCTCCACCATCGGCTTCGAGTTCCGCGCCGTCGGCGCCAACCCGGCAGCCGCACGCACCGCGGGCGTCAACGTGGCCCGCTCCACGATCCTGGTCATGGCCATCGCCGGTGCGCTGGCCGGGGCCGCGGGCGTGGCCCAGGTGGCGGGCACCGAACAGGTGCTCACCGCGGGCATCGCCGCCTCGCTGGGCTTCGACGCGATCACCGTGGCCCTGCTGGGCCGCTCCACCCCGTGGGGCACCTTCTTTGCCGGCCTGCTCTTTGGCGCCTTCCGCGCCGGTGCGGTGACCATGCAGATCTCCACCGGGACCCCCATCGACATCGTGCTGGTCGTCCAGTCGCTGATCGTGCTGTTCATTGCCGCGCCTCCGTTGGTGCGCGCCATGTTCGGGCTGAACCGCAAATCGAAGAACAAGCACCCGAAGACGCCCAAGCACGCGGCACCCGCGCCCGCTGCACCTGCCAGCCAAGGAGGTGGCGCATGAGCGCGCCGGCCCCAACCCTGCCCGCCATGATCCGGCCGCTCGCCCCGGTGAGCTGGAAGACCCCGATCATGCTCTCGGTCATCGGGCTGCTCTCACTGGTGTTCTTCGGCTTCGCCGGATCCGACCAGAGTGCGACCTTCGGCATCTCCACCGGCGGCGACGTCTTCACCCTGCCCGACCTGGTCGTCCCGGGGATGGCAACCGGGATCGTGCTCGGCCTGGGGATGTGCGTGCTGGCCGGGTACTCGATCTTCCTGGCCCGCGAGCACCGCCCGACCCCGGGCTGGGTGCCCATGGTCTTTGCCGCGCTGTTCATCTTCGCGTTCCTGGTCTGGGTCGTCTCCGGGGCCCGCACCCCGCAGATCTCCCTGGCCGGCCTGATCGCCGGCTCGGTCACCCTGGCCGTCCCGCTGGTCTTCGGCTCCCTTTCCGGGGTGCTGTGCGAGCGCGCCGGCGTGGTCAACATCGCCATCGAGGGCCAGCTGCTCGGCGGCGCGTTCAGCGCCGCGATCATCGCCTCGGTCACCGGCAGCCCGATGCTGGGACTGCTGGCCGCAGCCGTGGCCGGTGCCCTGGTCTCGGTGGTGCTGGCGATCTTCTCCATCAAGTACGTGGTCAACCAGATCATCGTCGGCGTGGTGCTCAACGTGCTGGTCTCGGGCATCACCGGATTCCTCTTCACCACCGTGATGCAGGAAGACCCGGAGCTCTACAACTCCCCGGGCCGACTGCCGGTCATCGACATCCCGGGGCTCTCGGCCATCCCGATCATCGGCCCGATCCTCTTCCGCCAGTCCATCGTGGGCTACCTGATGTACATCGCGGTTGCCGCGGTGTGGATCGGGCTGTTCAAGACCCGCTGGGGCCTGCGCGTGCGCGCCGTGGGCGAGCACCCCAAGGCCGCCGACACCCTGGGCATCAAGGTCAACACCACCCGCTTCGTCAACGTGGTCCTCGGCGGGGCCATCGCCGGCATCGGCGGATCCTTCTTCACCCTGGTCGCCATCGACTCCTTCACCAAGGAAATCTCCGGCGGCCGCGGATTCATCGCCCTGGCCGCGGTGATCTTCGGACGCTGGAACCCGATCGGTGCCTTCTTCGCCGCACTGCTCTTCGGCTTCGCCGACAACCTGCAGTCGATCCTCACCATCATCGGCACCCCGGTGCCCAGCCAGTTCATGGCCATGCTGCCCTACGTCGTGACGGTCTTTGCCGTGGCCGGGTTGGTCGGCAAGTCCCGGGCACCTGCCGCCGACGGCGAACCGTACGTCAAGGGCTAGGAAAGGAAACTGCCATGAATGAATCCTCCGGCGCCCTGCCGGTGGTGGGAGAGCCCGAGTGGGAAACCCTGCGCGTGGCCGCGGTCGCGGCCATGGAACGGGCCTACGCGCCGTACTCGAAGTTCAAGGTCGGCGCCGCGGCGCTGACCGAGGACGGACGGATCGTCTCGGGCTGCAACGTGGAGAACGCCGCCTACGGGGCGACGTTGTGCGCCGAATGCAACATGGTCGGCGAGCTCTTTGCCACCGGCGGCGGGAAACTGCACGCCTTCTACTGCGTGGATTCCTCCGGGAGGGCGCTGATGCCCTGCGGGCGCTGCCGGCAGCTGCTCTCCGAGCACCGCGGTTCCGAAATGGTGCTGATGACACCACACGGAATCCACACCATGGAACAGGTGCTGCCCGACGCGTTCGGGCCGCACAACCTCTAAACCACTTGCCCCGCCCACCCCCTGGAGGGTGGGCGGGGCAAGGTTTTTTCGACAAGGGAGCATTCATGAGCACCGAGAACTTTGACGCCGTTGACATCATCCGCATCAAGCGCGACCGTGGCACCCTGTCCGGCGAGCAGATCGACTGGACCATCGACGCCTACACCCGCGGGGTGATCGCTGAGGAGCAGATGGCGGCGCTGAACATGGCCATACTGCTCAACGGCATGGACCGGGCGGAGATCTCCCGCTGGACCACCGCCATGATCAACTCGGGGGAGCGCATGGACTTCTCCACGCTGCGCACCCCGGCCGGGCGGGCACTGGCCACCACCGACAAGCATTCCACCGGCGGGGTGGGGGACAAGATCACCTTGCCGCTGGCGCCGCTGGTCGCCGTCTTCGGCGTGGCCGTCCCGCAGCTCTCGGGCCGCGGGCTGGGGCACACCGGCGGCACCCTGGACAAGCTCGAGGCCATCGCCGGCTGGCGTGCGGATCTGTCCAACGCTCAGATGATGCGCCAGCTCTCCGAGGTCGGTGCCGTCATCTGCGCCGCCGGCGCCTCCCTGGCCCCGGCCGACAAGAAGCTCTACGCGCTGCGCGATGTCACCGGCACCGTCGAGGCCATCCCGCTGATCGCTTCCTCCATCATGAGCAAGAAGATCGCCGAGGGCACCGGCGCGCTGGTCCTGGACGTGAAGGTCGGCTCCGGGGCGTTCATGAAGACCCTGGAGGATGCGCGGGAACTGGCGCGCACCATGGTGAACCTGGGCACCGATGCGTCGGTGCACACGGTGGCGCTGCTGACCAACATGGACACCCCGCTGGGCCTGACCGCGGGCAACGCCATCGAGGTGGAGGAATCCATCGAGGTGCTTGCCGGCGGGGGACCGGCCGACGTCGTGGAACTGACGATCGCGCTGGCCACCGAGATGCTCGCCGGTGCCGGCGTCACGGACGTGGATGTTGCCGCCGCCCTGAAGGACGGCCGGGCCATGGACAAGTGGCGGGCCATGATCGCCGCCCAGGGCGGGAACAACGACGCCCCGCTGCCGGTGGCCAAGGAATCGGAAACCATCTACGCGCAGGCCGACGGCGTCATCACCTCCCTGGATGCCATGGACGTGGGCGTCGCCGCCTGGCGGCTGGGCGCCGGACGTGCCCGCCGGCAGGACCCGGTGCAGGCCGGTGCCGGCGTGCGCCTGCACGCCAAGCCCGGGGACCTGGTGCGCCGCGGGGCCCCGCTGGCCACCATGCTCACCGACACCCCCGAACGCTTCGACCGGGCCCGGGAAATCCTCGAGCAGGCCGCAACCATCGCCCCGGCCGGAAGCCGACCGGACATGGTGCTGATCCACGAGCGGATCACCGCTTCCTGACGCCACGGTCCCTTCGGGGACGCCGCCGCGGCAGCAACCGTGGACCCGCGTTGCACCTGGTCCGAAAGGACCAGGTGCAACGCTGCGCGATTCAGCCTGCGGAATGATGCGCGCGGCACGCAACATGCGGGAGAATGGGAACCACGCGGAGCCTGGATTCAAGACACGTATTTCCTTGGGGGTACTTGACCTGGCCCGCACCAAATAATCGAAAGCCGGTTTCTTAGTGGATCTGATCAACGAAGCCATCGTGCACGCTGCAAACGCGTGGTGGATTCTGCCGGTCGTTTGCCTCTTTTGCTTCATCGACGGCTTCCTGCCCATCCTTCCGTCCGAGACGCTGCTGGTGGCACTGGGGGTCGTGGCTGCCGGCACCGGGATCCCCAATGTCTACCTGCTGATCCTGGCCGGCGCGGCAGGTGCGATCGCCGGGGACCAGATGGCATACCTGCTGGGGCGGCGCATCGGCACCGAACGCTTTGGCTGGATGCGCAGGCCGCGCACCCAGAAGCTCTTTGCCTTTGCCAGACGCGAGCTGAACGTGCGCGGGGCCATGCTGATCTTCACCGCCCGCTACGTTCCCATCGGCCGGGTCGTGGTGAACCTGAGCTCCGGAGCCACCGGCTTCTCGCACCGGCGCTTCACCCTGCTGGACGTTGCCGGCTGCCTGACCTGGGCCAGCTATTCGGTGGCCATAGGCGTGGTGGCCGGGGCCTGGTTCCACGACAACCAGCTGCTGGGCATCGGCCTTTCCGTGGCCCTGGCCATCGTCATGGGCTACCTGATCGACAAGCTTTCGCACGCGATCCTGGTCCGCCTGGGCCGCCGCGGCACACAACACGAAAACCCGGACGCCAACGGGGACCACCGCGGCGTGGAAGCGCAGCGCCCCGTGCGGGTGCCCGGGCAGGACCCCGAACCCGAAGCGATGGCCTCGGACGGCAATTGAACACTCGGTGGGTGTTGCGTGAACATTCGGCCCAACACCACCTCGATCCACTGTTGGAAGCCGCCGGGCCCCGCTAGGCTGGGCGGGTGACTGACGAGATGATCCACATTGCCTATGACCCTTCCTTCGACTTCAAGGCCCTTCCCAAGGTCTCGCTGCACGACCACCTCGACGGGGGATTGCGCCCGCAAACCATCATCGAGCTGGCCGCCGCCGCGGGCCACAAGCTTCCTTCCACCAATGCCGGGGAACTCGGTGCCTGGTTCCGGGCCTCGGCCGACTCCGGTTCGCTGGAGCGCTACCTGGAAACCTTCGAACACACCATCGCGGTGATGCAGACCAAGGACGCGCTCAAGCGGGTCGCCGGCGAATTCGTCGAGGACCTGGTCGCCGACGGCGTGGTCTACGCCGAGGTGCGCTGGGCACCCGAGCAGCACCAGCGCGAAGGCCTGTCCCTGGACGACGCCGTCGAGGCCGTGCAGGCGGGACTCGAGGAGGCCAGCGCGCGGCTGACCGAGGCCGGCACCCCGATCCAGGTCGGCCAGCTGGTCACCGCCATGCGCCAGGCCGACCGCGGCGTCGAGATTGCCGAACTGGCCCTGCGCCACCGCTCGCGCGGTGTGGTGGGCTTCGACATCGCCGGCGCCGAGGACGGCTTCCCGCCCTCGCGCATGAAGGAGGCCTTCGACCTGCTGGCGGAGAACTTCTTCCCCACCACCGTGCACGCCGGGGAGGCCGCGGGCCTTGACTCGATCCGCGACGCGCTGATCACCGGCCGGGCCCAGCGCCTGGGCCACGGCGTGCGCATCGCCGAGGACATCGAGATCCAGTTCGGCGGGCTCGACGACGACGGCGAGGAGGTCGGCGACGACACCGGCCTGGTGAACCTCGGCCCGGTCGCCAACTGGGTCCGCGACCGCGGCATCGCCCTGGAGATCTGCCCGTCCTCCAACCTGCAGACCGGAGCAACCGCCGCCTTCGGCGACGGCATCGAGTCGCACCCGGTGGACCTTTTGGTGCAGACCGGGTTCAACGTCACCATCTCCCCGGACAACCGGCTGATGAGCGGCACCACGATCTCGGACGAGTTCGAGCTGCTCGTGGAGGCCTTCGACTACGACCTCGAGGACCTGCTGGACCTCACGCTGAACGCCGCCGAGGCGGCCTTCCTCCCGCTGGAGGAACGCGAGGCCCTGGTGGACTTCATCAACGAGGCCTACGAGCAGATGTCCGACGAGCAGAACGGCGACGACGACGAGTTCGAGGACTTCGACGACGAGGACGACGACTAACCAGCCGTCCGCCTTACGGGGGAGCGGATCGGCCGCTTCCCCGGCACCGGCCGCCGGTGCATCAGTGCCCGTCTTGGGGCACCGGTGCACCGGCTTCGGCGCTTAAGGAACTAAAGGTTGTAAACGCGGTTATGGGCAATTGCGAACCGAACTACGGGTGGCGGCGGCATGTAACACATTGACTGCAGGGAGCCTGCCGGGCTACCGGCAACTGTGGTCAACGACAAGGCACCCAAAGGGCAAAGGGTTACGATGGTGGCACGAGAACCAATATTCGGCGTAAAAGGAGCAACTGAGATGGGTAATGCCCTCCCAATGAAGTTCCAGTTCGAAACCGAGGTTTTGGCTACTGGAATTGCGGAAGTCGATGCTCTTGCAAGAGACATCTCGACCGCATTCAACGCCGTGATCCAAAACGACCCCGTGATAGGGGAAGCCGGCGTTCGACTCGCCGCGAACCAGCTGATACGAATTTCGTTTAATATTGTGGCTGGATCGTGGGGGGAAGCCCAATCACATTGCGATGATGTGATTCGAAGGACCTTCACGGATGCCGGGGTCGTGGTAGAAGACGACGACCAGCTCGTACCAGCTACGGTTCCTTCTTCGCGCGGTCAGCGACATCTCGAAAATTACGGCACGGAATTGGCGCTTGCATAGTCTTACTCCGGGCGAATTGAGAGCCGCTTTGGTTTGGCGGCTTATCAAACAATTCGGGCCCACTACGGTACAGGTTGCCGGAACCATCTGGCTCAGCGTCCTGCTCGCGCGAAATACGCATTCGGGATTATGGTGGCTGCCAGGCTTAGTTGTTCTGGCTGGAACCATCTGGGGATTGGTGTGGGCAAGCGCCAGTCGCCGGGCCGAGCAGCTAGTTGAGCAATTGCGAACTGAACTTGCAACGTTGGCTGGTCCAAGAAATGAACGTGTGCAATTCCTCCTGCGCGGATTGCTGCAGGATCTCGGAATCAACACCGTTGATGTCAGGGCATCTATTTTTGCCCCGTGCTTGAGTGGCCAGTTCGTTCAAATCGGACGTTACTCCGACAATGCAACCTTCGCCACCACCATCCGTATGCACCATGAAAAAGACCAAGGCATTGTTGCCGAGACATGGGCAGGCAGACAGTCCCTCAAAACAGATTTGCCGAAGGACCGCGACTTGTGGAACCGACGGATAGTGGACGATTATCGCTTACCTTTGGAAGTCGTTGAGAGACTGCGAATGCAGTCACGCAGCTATCTGTGCAGGCGTATTGACCGGGTTGAGGGAGGGCTGATGGTCCCCGTCGGCGTTCTTGTCATTGAATCGCTGGCCCCCAAGGGGGTCTCGGCAAACTTTCACGACATCGTGGCTAACGCATACCAGCTGGAGTTGATGAGTACAGAATGTTCATCTGCGATCCGACTGGATGGGCTAAATGGTGACGTGAAAACCCCGAGGAAATCCGATAACCACAATCGGAGGATGCTGGAGGACAGCAGTGAGTGAGCAGGTCGACCGCCTCGTCGAGATCATTTCCCAGCTTCGCGCCCATTGCGCCTGGACCGCCGCGCTGACCCACGAATCCCTGGTCCAGTACCTGCTCGAGGAATCCTACGAGCTCACCGAGGCCATCGAGACCCACGCCCCGGATGCCGAGCTGGAAGCCGAACTCGGCGACATCCTGCTGCAGGTTCTCCTGCACGCCTCGATCGGCGCCGAACGCCGGGCCTTCGACTTCGATTCCATCGCCGCCTTCCTGGCCGCGAAGATGGTGCGCCGCAACACCCACGTCTTCCACCCCGACGGCAGCCTCAAGGACAGCTTCCCGGACTCGATCGCCGAGATCATCGAGTCCTGGGACCGTGCCAAGCGCGCCGAGAAACCGCTGAACGAGTCGCCGACCGCGGGCATGCCCAAGAACCTGCCGGCGCTGCTCCATGCCCAAACCTTTCTCTCCCGCACCGCGAGGCACTCGGCGATCACCGATGCCGCTCCCGCGCCCGGCGCGGATACGCGGACGAACCAGGATTCCGTCGTTCCGCCGGATGCGCCGCACCGTGGCGTTCCGGAAGACGAACAGGAACTGGGTGAGCAACTGCTCGCCCTGTGCGACGCGGCCCGTTCCCGGGGCCTCGACGCCGAACGTGCCCTGCGCAACGTCGTGCAGCAACGCATTGCATTGGCGCAGGGCGAAACGCAGGAAACAACTTCGTGAACTGGCTCTCGCCCAAGCTAGGCTAGGGGCAGGCAACGGCGCCTGCAGCATGCAGAACACGTTCGACCAACATCCACACCTTGAAGGAGTACCTTCCCATGGCATTGATTGAAGCCATCCACGCCCGCGAGATCCTCGATTCGCGCGGCAACCCAACCGTTGAGGTTGAGGTCCTGCTCTCCGACGGCTCGATGGGCCGCGCAGCGGTTCCTTCCGGTGCCTCCACCGGTGCCTTCGAGGCAGCAGAGCGCCGCGACGAAGATCCCAAGCGTTACCAGGGCAAGGGTGTCCTTGGCGCCGTCAACGCCGTCATCGATGACATCGGTGCCGCCGTCGAGGGCATGGACGCCACCGACCAGCGCGCACTGGATGCCGCGATGATCGACTTGGACGGAACCAGCAACAAGTCCAAGCTGGGCGCCAACGCCATCCTGGGTGTCTCGCTGGCCGTGGCCAACGCCGCAGCCGAGTCCTCGAACCTGCCGCTGTACAAGTACCTGGGCGGCCCGAACGCCCACGTGCTGCCGGTTCCGCTGATGAACATCCTCAACGGCGGCTCGCACGCCGACTCCGATGTGGACATCCAGGAATTCATGATCGCCCCGATCGGCGCATCGACCTTCTCCGAGGGCCTGCGCTGGGGCGTTGAGGTCTACCACAACCTCAAGTCCGTGCTCAAGGAAAAGGGCCTGTCCACCGGCCTGGGCGACGAGGGCGGCTTCGCCCCGAACCTGCCCTCCAACCGTGCGGCCCTTGAGCTGATCACCGAGGCCATCACCCGCTCCGGTTACACCCCGGGCGAGGACATCGCCCTGGCCCTGGATGTTGCCTCCTCCGAGTTCTTTGAGAACGGCACCTACCAGTTCGAAGGCAAGTCGATCACCGCCCAGGAAATGAGCGACTACTACGCCCAGCTGGTCGCCGACTTCCCGCTGGTGTCCATCGAGGACCCGCTGGACGAGGACGACTGGGAAGGCTGGAAGACCCTCACCGACGCCATCGGCGACAAGGTCCAGCTGGTGGGCGACGATTTGTTCGTCACCAACCCGGAGCGCCTGGCCCGCGGCATCGAGACCGGCACCGCCAACTCGCTGCTGGTGAAGGTCAACCAGATCGGCACCCTGACCGAGACCCTGGACGCCATCTCGATGGCCCAGCGTGCCGGCTACTCCACGATCACCTCGCACCGCTCGGGCGAGACCGAGGACACCACCATCGCCGACATCTGCGTTGCCACCAACGCCGGGCAGATCAAGACCGGTGCCCCGGCCCGCTCGGAGCGCGTGGCGAAGTACAACCAGCTGCTGCGCATCGAGGAGGAACTCGGCGACGCGGCGGTTTACGCCGGTGCCGGCGCCTTCCCGCGTTTCGGTGCATAACCAGCCGTAATTACACGTAGGCTCGTGGGGGAACTATTCTTGGTTCCCCCACGAGTTTTTGTGTTAACCCCCGAAAGCTTGAGACGACGAAGAACCCGGGGCCATCTGACAAGGGCTCCGGACCGAAAGGGCAAAGGAGCACGATGGCCACGCGACGTCCTCCCATGCCGCGCTCCGGGACCCCGGCCAAGGGTCCGGCTCGCGGGGCCGACAGCGATCCGCGGCAGGCCCCGGGCCCCGAGGCAGCTGCCTCCGAGGCACCGCCCAAGCGCCCGCGCCCGCACCGCGAAGAACCCCGCCAGGCACAGGCGGCGCCCGGACCGGCGGCTGCCGCTCCGCGTCCCAAGGTCGTTCCGCTGGGCCGGGTGACCGCCGCGGGCAAGCCTGCCCCGGCTTCCCCGAAGCCTGCCGCAGCGAGGCCTGCCGCGTCCAAGGCGGCCCCGAAGCCGCGGACCGGTCCCAAGTCCGATTCCAGGCCTGTCGCAAAACCCAAGGCCAAGACCAAGGCCAGCGCCTCGCAGCGGCGCATCGAGGACCGGAACCTGCTCTCCGGTGCCGTGCGCAAGGACGGCCAGGCCGCCCCGCCCGAACCCCGCAAGAAACCCGCGGGCCCCAAGAAGCCCATTCCGGCGCGCAGCTTTTCCGGCCGCCTGCTGGCGTTGAGCATCGCGCTGTCGGTTTTCGCGGTGCTGCTGGTGCCCAGCATCGGCACCTATGCGCGCCAGCGCGACGAGATTGCCGCGCTGCGCACCTCGATTGCCGCCAAGCAGGCCGAGCAGGAGGCGCTCAAGGACCAGATCGCCCGCTGGGACGATCCGCTGTACATCAAGCAGCAGGCCCGCGACCGGATAAACTTGGTCATGCCGGGCGAGCGCAACTACATGGTCGTCGGCACCCGGCCCGAGGAAACGGCACCAGGCGAGCCCAACCAAAGCCCCAAGGAAGTCCGCACCGACCTGCCCTGGGTCGATGCGCTCTTCGACTCGGCGCAGCGCGCCGCCACCGACTGAGCCGCACGGCCGCGCACACACACACACACAGCTTTTTATGACACATCAACGCGAGGAGATGCTCCCAACCGTGGACGCCGCGAACCAAAACCACGAAGCACTCGATGCTTCAGCCCGGGTGCCCAGCGCCGCGGACCTGGAAACCCTGTCCCGCCAACTGAACCGCCCGGTGCGCGACGTGGTGGAGATCGGCGCCCGCTGTATCTGCGGGAACCCGCTGGTGGCCACCACGGCACCCCGGCTCTCCTCCGGGATCCCGTTCCCGACCACCTACTACCTCACGCACCCGGTGATCACCGCCGCGGTCTCGCGCCTCGAGGCCGCCGGGGTCATGAATGAGATGAACGCGGAGCTGGGCCAGGACGCCGAGCTGGCCGCCGCCTACGCGCGCGCGCACGATGGGTACCTGGCCGTGCGCGACGCCATTGGCGAGCGCTCGGGCACCGGGGCCGTCCCGGAAATCGCGGGGGTCTCCGCCGGCGGCATGCCCACCCGCGTGAAGTGCCTGCACGTTTTGGTGGGCCACTCGCTGGCAGCCGGCCCGGGCGTGAACCCGCTGGGCGACCGCGCCCTGGGGGCCATCGCCGAATGGTGGACCAAGGACAAGTGCTATTGCGCCGGGGCCTGGGACACCGAGGGCCCGGCACCCAGCCGGGACCGCTCGCGCCACGTGAAGACCCAGTCCGTGGACCCGGCCATCAAGCAGGCCCAGCGGGCGGCTGCCCGCGCCGCCCGCGAGGCCGAGGCCAGCGACCCGGCATCCGGTTCCACCGAAACGCCCGGCGCGTGAGTCGCGTCGCCGCGATCGACTGCGGCACCAACTCCATCCGCCTGCTCATCGCCGACACCCGCAGGACCCCGACGGGCCCGGCGTTGGAGGATGTGTTGCGCCAGATGCGCGTGGTGCGCCTGGGCCAGGACGTGGATGCCACCGGCGAATTCGCGCCCGAGGCCCTGGAGCGCACCTTCGCCGCGATCGACGAGTATGCCGCGATGATCCGCGAGCACGGGGCCACCCGCATCCGCTTCGTGGCCACCTCGGCCACGCGCGATGCGTCGAACCGCGACGAATTCGTCGCAGGGGTCCGCGCGCGCCTGGGCGTGGACCCGGAGGTCGTGCCCGGGGACACCGAGGCGGCGCTGTCCTTTGCCGGGGCTGCCTCCGTGGCGCCTGCCGCGCCGGGTACCCGCATACTGGTGATCGACCTGGGCGGGGGATCGACCGAGTTCGTGCTGGGGGATGAGAACGGGCCGCTGGCCTCCCGGTCCATGGACATGGGCTGCGTCAGGCTCACCGAGCGCTTCTGGCGCCACGACATGCCCACACCTGCGACCATTGCCGCCGCCCGCGCACAGGTCAACACGGTGCTCGACGAGGTCCAGGAAACCGTCGACTTTTCCACGGTGGACCGGATTGTGGGCGTGGCCGGGACCATCACCACGCTCACCGCCGCCGCGCTGGGACTGGCGAATTATGACTCGAACCTCATCCACGGTGCCGAGCTGGGCATCGACAAGCTCGAAACCGCCATTGCGTTCATGCTCGAATCCGACCGGGAAACCCGTGCCTCACTTGGCTATATGCACCCCGGCCGGGTGGACGTGATTGCCGCCGGCGCGCTGATCTACGGATGCATCCTGGAACGGGTCGCCGGCGCGGGTGCGGGCAGGATCGGCACCGCCACCGCCTCGGAGCACGATATTCTGGACGGAATTGCCCTGGGACTTGGCCCGGGGAACTAAGCACCGCAGCCCGAAACCCCCATGCGTCCCCCACGCCCCACGCTAGGAGAACACTTGAGCCAACGACTGCGCCGCATCGCCGCCACGGCATTGACCCTGGTGCTTGGCCTCACGGCCGCACTGGCCGTGGCCCCTGCTGCACAAGCCGATGCGGCCCGCGACGGGGAATGGTGGCTCAAATCCTCCGGCATTACCAAGGCCTGGGAGGTCTCCAAGGGCGCCGGGGTCACCGTGGCGGTCATTGACACGGGCATCGACACCTCCCACCCCGATCTGCTCGGCGTGGTCACCGGCGGCAAGGACATCTCCGGCGCCGGCATCCCGGACGGCTCCAAGCCGCTGGGCACGCTGCCTGAGCACGGGACCCTGGTGGCCACGCTGCTGGCCGGGCGCGGCAACAACAGCGCGGCGATCGCCGAGGCCAAGGCCGATGCCGAGGCGCAGAAGAACGCCTACGAGCGGGCCGTCGCCTCCGCCAAGGAAGCCGACGAGGATCCGCCCCCGGCACCCGAGCCGATCGAGATCCCGAAGCCCGCCGCCGGGCCCGACGGCATGCTGGGCGTGGCGCCGGAGGCCAACCTGCTCTCGCTCTCGCTGTGGATGGGCACGGAGAACCCCGCCGGGATTTCCGTCGAGGAGCAGGTGCCCGCGGCCGTGAAGTGGGCCGTGGACCACGGGGCGAAGGTCATCAACATTTCGCTGGGCTCCACCCAGCCGGACTGGCCGACCAGCTGGGACACGGCGTTCAAGTACGCCGAGGACAAGGACGTGGTCATTGTCGCCGCGGCCGGGAACCGCGCCGGCGGCATGAAGCAGGTCGGGGCCCCGGCAACGATCCCCGGGGTGCTCACCGTGGCCGGCATCGACCGCAAGGGCAAGGCCAGCGTCGATTCCTCCACCGAGGGCATCAGCATCGGCGTGGCGGCCCCGGCCGACCCGCTGGTCGGCGGGCTGCCCGGCGGCGGCTACGCGGATTGGTCGGGCACCTCCGGCGCCGCGCCCCTGGTTGCCGGGGTGGCCGCGATGATCCGCTCCAAGTACCCGGACATGAAAGCCCCGCAGGTCATCAACCGGATCCTGGCCACCGCGCGCGACGCGGGGAAGCCGGGCGTGGACAACCTCTACGGCCACGGCATCCTCGATGCCCATGCCGCGCTCACCGCCGACGTGCCGCAGGTCGAGGCGAACCCGATGAACACCATCACCGAATGGATCCGGGTGCACCGCCGCGGAGCCCAGGTCAACGCCGGGCCCACCGAGGCCCCGGGCATCTCCACGGAGAAGTCCGACATCAAGCCCATCGCCGCCCCCGCACCGTTGCCGCCGAGCGACGGCTCCGGATTCCTGCCGCCGCTGCTGGTGCTGGGCTTCGGCGGGTTGCTGCTGTTGACCATGCTGGGCGGGACCCTGCACTACACACGTGCCAGGCGCCGGCTGGCCATCGCCGAATCGACCAAGAGCGCACCGGTTTCGGCGCTGAAACTGGGCGATCGCACCGGTCGCAAGGACATCTTCGACGAGCTTCCGGAGTCCGGCGAAAACTCCTGACCGCGCGGGCCGAAAAGTGGTCTGCGCCACCCCGCGGCGTGTTAGTGAAGACTTTCACAAAGGATGTTTTTGGGGATATGATGGGTACATGCCTATCACTCAACAATTTTCCGATCGCCCGCGCATTCTTGTAGTTGGCGGCGGCTACGTTGGCCTTTACGTCGCAATGAAGCTGCAGAAGAAGGTCAAGGACCACGGCGGCATCGTCACCGTCGTGGACCCGCTGCCGTACATGACCTACCAGCCGTTCCTCCCCGAGGTGGCAGGTGGCCAGATCGAGCCGCGCCACGTCGTGGTGTCGCACCGCCAGCACCTCAAGCACGCCGAACTGATCAATGGCCGAGTCTCGGCCATCGACCACAAGAACAACAAGGCCGTCGTCGTGCCGGTTGTCGGCGAGCCGTTCGAGCTCGAGTACCGCGACGTGGTCCTGGCTGCCGGCGCGGTCACCCGCACCTTCCCGATCCCGGGCCTTGCGGATGAGGGCATCGGCCTGAAGTCCATCGAGGAAGCCGTTGCCCTGCGAAACAGGATCCTCGAGCGCATCGAGTCTGCCTCGTTGATGACCGATGCCTCCGAGCGCAAGCGCGCCCTGAGCTTCGTCGTGGTCGGTGGCGGCTTCGCCGGCATCGAGACCATCGCCGAGATCGAGGACATGGCCCGCCACGCCGCAGCCCTGAACGGCCGCATCGGCAAGGACGAGCTGCGCTTCGTGCTGGTCGAGGCCATGGGCCGCATCATGCCCGAGGTCACCGAGGACCAGGCGCTGTGGGTTGTCGACCACCTGCGCAGCCGCGGCATCGAGGTCCTGCTGAACACCTCGCTGGCCGACGCCACGGAAGGCAAGCTGGCCCTGATCAACATGCCGGACAAGTCCGCTGCCGAGACCTTCGAGTCCGACACGCTGATCTGGACCGCTGGCGTCATGGCCAACCCGATGGTTCGCTCCACCGACTTCCCGATCGAGCCCCGCGGCCGCGTCATGACCGGCACCGACCTGCGCATCACCGGCGAGGACGGCGTAGCCATCGAGGGCGCCTGGGCCGCAGGCGACGTGTCGGCAGTGCCCGACGTGACCGGCGGCCTGCCGGACGGCACCTGCGTGCCCAACGCACAGCACGCAGTGCGCCAGGCCAAACTGCTGGCACACAACCTGTACTCCACCCGCTACGGCGTGGGCCAGGTCAAGAACTACAAGCACAAGAACCTCGGCGCGGTTGCCGGTTTCGGTGCGAACAAGGGCGTCGCCAAGGTCATGGGCGTCAAGCTCAAGGGCTGGCCGGCCTGGATGGCACACCGTGGCTACCACGGCATGGCCATGCCGACCTTCGAGCGCAAGTTCCGCGTCTTGGGCGACTGGATGGTGGCGCTCTTCTTCACCCGCGACTCGCTGCAGCTGAACAACCTCGAAAACCCGCGCTCCACCTTTGTGGAGGCAGCAACCCCGAAGCCGCGCGCCTAGCAGCAGCGAGCGGGGGCGGTGGCACCGTGCCACGGTTCCCGGGCCCAACGTGATAGGCCCACGGCCCGGGATCCGCGAACACACGGTGGCATCGCCCCTTCCCATGCCAGGCACCTGCTTCGTTTCCCCAGGGCGGGGACGTTCTTGTACGCTTGGTCGGGTAGGCCCCCATGGTGGAACTGGTATACACGGCTGACTTAAAATCAGCTGCCGAAAGGATTGTGGGTTCGAGTCCCACTGGGGGTACCAAATGAACGGCCCCTGCTTCCCGTTGTTCACAGGGAAGCAGGGGCCGTTTGCCTTGCCTGCGGGCATCTGGAGGGCAAGGTGGCAGGAAACGCCGGGACGTCGGAACCGCTTCCATGCTTCAAGCATTCGACGCATAAATGTGCAGCAATATCTGCTGCACCTGCCCACGGCAAGAGCTGCAAACGTCCTTTGGTGATTGGGCCGCCTATGCGTAACCAGTCAACGCCGGCCGGTCGGCCAAGTCCGCCTAGATGATCTCGGGATACTTCGCGCTGTCGCCCGCATCATTCACGACCTTGACCGAGACAATCCCGCCGCCGGAGGCCCGAATGCTTCGCAGCAACTCCTGGGCGACCTGGTGCACGTCCTTGGTCCGGGCCCGAACAACCAGCACACCCGCTTCCGGGGATTCCCACGATTCGACGAGGCTGAAAGGTGCGGGAAGTTCGTCAATGCCGTTGGCGCCGCTTTCACCGATCCATTGGTCGATCTTCTCGTCGGCCCAAGCCTGTCGTGCCACTTCGGGAGGGACTCCCGCAATCTCCGATCCACTGCTGCACCCGGCAAAGCCGAGCGCGGCAAGCAGCAACACGATGATCAGGGCAAACTGCTTCAATGGGGGTCCTATCTGGGTGGGCTTCTTCGAGTCTATCGCCGCGCTGGCCGAGCTTCGGTCGCGCCACTGGCGGGCCCAACGTGAACGGCGCGGTGCCGACAGGCAAGCTGGGAATCATTGATTCCGGCCCCGCCCCGGCACCTGAAAACCATGTACCGCAAACTTAAACCCAAAAAGGTCCTGATTTGGGGATTTATTGGTCTGCACCGAACGTTGAACCAACGTAGGCTATTTACTAACAACCCTACCGAGGAGAAACACCATGGCCCTGGGCGGAAACCCGGTCTTTAAGTCCAAGAACTACCGCGAGCAGACCCGTGCGGCCGGCGCCACGGGTGCCGCGTCCACCACCTATGCCCAGCCGATGAGCGCACAGGCCCTGCAGGACCTGTACTCGCAGCCTTCCGCGTCACCGCAGGAAACCGGCCGCATGACCTACGCCGACGTCATCAACAAGACGATGTTGAGCCTCGGCGTGGTCCTCATTGGCGCGGCCATCGGCTGGCAGCTGCCGGCACTGATGCTCGTCGGCGCACTCGTCGGCCTGGGCCTGGGCTTGGTCAATTCCTTCAAGCGCCAGCCCTCGCCGGCGCTGATCCTTCTCTACGCGGGCTTCGAGGGATTGTTCCTCGGTGGCCTCTCGGGCGTCTTCGAGAACATGTACCCGGGCATCGCCGTACAGGCCGTGCTTGCCACGTTCTCGGTCTTCGCCGTGACCCTGGTGCTCTACCGCTCGGGCAAGTACCGCGCGACACCGAAGATGACCCGCATGTTCATGATCGCGATGATCGGCTACGGTGTGTTCTCGCTGCTGAACTTCGGCCTGATGATGTTCGGCGCCGTCGATGGCATGTTCGGCATGCGCAGCGGCATGCTGGGCGTCGGCATCGGCGTGCTCGCCGTGCTGCTGGCCACCTATGCACTCGTGCTGGACTTCACCAGCATCTCCGAGGGCGTGCGCCAGGGCGCACCGGCCAAGGCCGCCTGGACCGCCGCATTCGGCCTGACCGTGACGCTGGTCTGGCTGTACGTTGAGATTCTGCGCATTCTGGCTATCCTGCGTGGCGACGACTAGTCAATCTGCTGTGTGACCGCGGGGCAGTACCCATGATTTGGGTACTGCCCCTCGGTTTTTCTGCAATATGTGCGTCATCTATGCCGCACCGGCAACTTTCAAGGGATAACGTATGTTCATGGCATTGACAGGCAGCAAGGGATCGACCGGGAAGACGGCGCGCAGGCTCGCGACCCCCGGGCCCCTTCCCCGGGGAGCCAAGGCATGAAGCTGCCCCGCCCCCTGCGGCGCCTGGCCGCGGCCACCGAAGCGGTGCAGCAAAGCGCCCAGGCCACCAAGCAACGGATGGCCGCTGCGCCCGGGGCCGACGAGAACCCGGCGATCAGCTACGCCGCCCATGCCGAGGCCGAGGACCTGCCCTACGGCGTGCGGATCGCCGCATCATGGTCCTGGCGGTTGATCGTCATCGTGCTGGCCGTGGGCATCGCCGTCTGGTTGCTGTCCCACGTGTCCCTGCTGGTGATCCCGCTGATGATCGCGGCCCTGCTGGCCGGGCTGCTCAGCCCCGTGGTGAAGTTCCTGACCCGCACCCTGCGTTTCCCCAAGGGGCTTTCGGTCGGGGTGACCATGGTAGGTTTCCTGGCATTGATCGTCGGAGGCCTTTCCGTCGTTGGGCAGCGGCTGGCCAACGGTTTCGCTTCTCTGTGGGCCCAGGCCCTGACGGGCATCAGCCAGATCCAGCACTGGCTCTCCACCGGCCCGCTGGGATTGAGCAACCAGGACCTCGACACCCTTTTCCAGGACGCCCTGAACACGCTCAAGAACAACTCCTCCTCCATCCTCTCCGGCGCGCTGTCCTGGGGAACCACCCTCGGGCACCTGGTGACGGGCATGCTGCTGGTGCTCTTCTCGCTGATCTTCCTGCTTCTCGACGGACCGCGCATCGGCCGGTTCTTCATCAACCTGCTGCCGCGCCGGGCCCGCGCCGCCGCCCACGGGGCCGGCCATCGCGGCTGGGGCTCGATGGTCAGCTACGTCCGCGTCCAGCTCTTTGTCGCCTTCATCGACGCCGTGGGCATCGGCGTGGGTGCCCTGATCCTCGGGGTGCCGCTGGCCCTGCCGCTGGGCGTGCTCGTTTTCATCGGCTCGTTCATCCCGGTCATCGGTGCGTTGGTCACCGGGGCCGTGGCCGTGCTGCTGGCCCTGGTGGCCAACGGCTGGGTCAACGCGCTGATCATGTTGCTGGTGGTGCTTTTCATCCAGCAGGCCGAATCCCACATCCTGCAGCCATTGGTCATGGGCAAGGCCGTGAGCCTGCACCCGCTGGCCGTCGTCATGGCCGTGGCCGGGGGCTCCATCGTCGCCGGCATCGCCGGCGCCCTGTTCGCCGTCCCGGTGCTGGCCGTGGCCAACACCGTGGTGAAGTACATTTCCGATCGGGGCTGGGAGCACGATCCGCTCTTTGGCCCCGAGACCGCGGCCATGGCGGCCGTGAACGGTTCCCGAATTACCAAGCCGGTCCGCTCCACGGAACCGGCTCCCGCCGACCTTGACGGAGAAGAACCTGACCCCGGTTCCTGATCCGCACCTGCACCGCCCACCCCCGGTCCAAGGTCCTGGCCCCGAAAGACTTCCATTCCTGATTGCACCGCGTGTGAACACGCCCAGAAGAAAGCCGCTCCCATGATCCAGAAGACCCAACTCCCGGTGAGCCTGTCCGACATCGAAGAGGCCCGCGACCTGCTTGAGGGTGTGGCCGTCCGCACGCCGATGGAGCACTCGCGCGCGCTGTCCCTGGACATCGGCTCCGAGGTCTACCTGAAATGCGAGAACCTGCAGCGTGCCGGTTCCTTCAAGGTCCGCGGTGCCTACGTGCGCATGGCCAAGCTCACCGCCGAGGAACGCGCCCGCGGCGTCGTGGCGGCCTCGGCAGGCAACCACGCCCAGGGCGTGGCCCAGGCCGCCCGCCGACTGGGGATCAAGGCCCGCATCTACATGCCGCTGGGCGTGGCACTGCCCAAGCTCACCGCCACCCGCGACCACGGGGCCGAGGTCATCCTGCACGGGCACAACGTGGACGAGGCGCTGGCCGAGGCCGAGCGCTACGCGACCGCGACCGGTGCGGTGTTCGTGCACCCCTTCGACAACCCCGACATCATCGCCGGGCAGGGAACCATCGGCCTGGAAATCCTCGAGCAGCTCCCGGACGTCGACACCGTGCTGATGGGCGTGGGCGGCGGCGGCCTGCTCGCCGGGGTCGCGGTGGCCATCAAGTCCCGTGCCAAGGAACTGGGCCGGGACATCAAGATCATCGGGGTGCAGGCCGAGAACGCCGCGGCCTACCCTCCCTCGCTGGCCGCCGACGCGCTGGTCCCGCTGGACACCGTGCGGACCATCGCGGACGGCATCGCCGTGGGCCGCCCGGGCCAGCTGCCCTTCCAGATCATCCGCGAACTCGTCGACGAGGTGGTCACGGTCTCCGAGGACGGACTGGCCCGCGCCCTGGTGTTCCTCATGGAACGCTCGAAGCTGGTGGTCGAGCCGGCCGGTGCCGTGGGCGTGGCCGCGCTGCTCGAGGGCAAACTGGAGGAGCTCGGGATCACCCCCGCCAAGACCGCGGTGGTGCTTTCCGGCGGCAACATCGACCCGCTGCTGATGCTCAAGGTCATCCAGCGCGGTCTCTCCGCGGCCGGGCGCTACCTGACCGTGCGCATGATGCTTGACGACCGTCCCGGCGAGCTGGCAACCATCTCCCGGGTCATCGCCGAGTCCGATGCCAACGTGACCCGCCTGGACCACACCCGCGTGGGCGGCTCGCTGTCCATGGGCGACGTGGCGATCACCATCGACATGGAGACCAAGGGACATGTGCACTCGGAACTGGTGCTCAACAACCTGCGCGCCGAGGGCTTCCAGCCCATGATCATGGGCTGAAGCCCGACAACATATGACAACGCCCTCCGGGGTCCTGGGCATAAGCAGGAACCCGGAGGGCGCTTTTTTGGCGGGCCGAAGCCTGCATTAACGGCCGATGGCCGCCGATACGTCCACCCCCCCGGGCCTTCGCCCCAACGGGGAAAGGACGGGATCCGGGTGAAGGATCGGCGGCCGCCAAGCCGAGTCCCGCGCCATGGCGCGGGGAAATGCAATTAAACGCTGTAGGGCTTGCAGGAGACGATCTCGACGGTGATTTCCTTGCCGTTCGGTGCGGAGTAGGTGAGGGTGTCACCGGACTTCGCGCCGTGGACGGCCGAGCCGATCGGGGACTTCTCCGAGTACACTTCCAGGTCCGAATCCCCGGCTACCTCGCGGCTGCCGAAGAGGAAGGTGGTCTTGTCGCCGGCGATGATTGCCTCGACCAGCATGCCCGGCTCGACGATTCCGTCATCGGCGGGGGCTTCGCCCACGTGGGCACGACGCAGCAGGTCCTTGAGGTACGTGATGCGTGCCTCGGCCTTGCCCTGCTCTTCCTTGGCTGCGTGGTAGCCACCGTTTTCCTTGAGGTCACCCTCGGAACGTGCCTGCTCAATGCGGTCAACGATCTCTGCACGGCCCGGGCCCGAGAGGTGCTCGAGCTCGGCGGCAAGGCGGTCATAGGCCTCTTGGGTCAGCCAAACAACTGGTTCGTGATTGGTCGTGGTCACGTGGTACTCCTTGTGTAATCAGGGCCGTTACTCCCTGGGGAACAACATGCCGAGACGGTCCCGCCCGATGATGCGACGAACATCTTGCAAGCAAAGACCCCGCACAGCAGGTGAAGAACTTTGTCCGTCACGGTCTGTAGCGGGGCATTAACGTATTAGAAAGATATTAGCCGCCAAACGGCTATTTACCCAAGAGTTTGAGCTTTTGGCGTAGTGGCGCGTCGTGCAGGCGAAACATTCAGCGACGCCCCGGATGCGGTGGTCCCGCGGTGGTCAGGAGGCCTTGACCAACCGGCATTCCTCGACGCCTGCGGTGGTGGCCAGGGACTCGGTGCGGAGCTTCACATCGAATCTGGTGGTCGTCATGCCCTTGCCCTCGGTGGGGCCCACGACCAGCGTCTTCCAGCCAACAATGGCATATGACTCGTTCATCGCCCGGATCTCGCATTGGACAGTGTCGCCGGCATCCTTGGAGATGTCCACGATTGCGGTGGTGCTGGTGGGGGAGTGGACCATGAAGGAGTTGTCCTTGAAATCCACCTTCGAATTGGTGGCGATGGCCAGGTAGAACGCAAACAGGATGCCAACGGCCAGACCGAGGACGATCAGCGTCTTGCGGGTTCTTTTGGCCAGGCCGCGCTTGGGCGAACCGTACCTATTCGTTAAGCTGGACAATGGCGCCTCTTTCGATTCATGGGCGTCGCGGCCGGGAAATCATCCCTACCAGTCTAAGCCTTGGCAAGGAGAACCCTTCACCGAGCATGAGGAAGTTGGAGTCACCTAGGTGGAAGTACAAAACGTGGAGCATATCGCTGATTCATCGGGCCTGCGTTTGTTGGCGGTCCATGCACACCCCGACGACGAGGCGTCCAAGGGTTCGGCCACCATGGCGGCATACGTTGCCGCCGGGGCAAGGGTGATGGTGGCAACCTGCACAGGCGGGGAGCGCGGGGACATCCTCAACGCGGCCGTCGGTGAACTCGCCCACGCGCACCGCGACCTGACCGGAGTGCGGCGCACCGAGATGGCAGAGGCCGCCGCTGTGCTGGGCATCGAACACCGCTGGCTCGGATTCACCGACTCGGGGTTGCCCGAGGGCGATCCGCTGCCGGAACTCGACTTCGGCTCCTTCGCGCTGCAGCCGCTGGACCGCGCATCCGCACCGCTGATCAAGCTGATCCGCGAGTTCAAGCCGCACGTGGTCATTGCGTACGACGAAAACGGCGGATACCCCCACCCCGACCACATCCAGGCGCACAAGGTCGCCGTGCATGCCTTCGCGGAAGCCGCAAAGGCCGACAGCTCCCCGGAGCTGGGCGAGCCCTGGGAAACCTCGAAGCTCTACTACGACCGTGCCTTTGCCCCCGAACGTTTCCGGACCCTGCACTACGCGATGGTCGATGCCGGCATCGATTCGCCCTATGCCGAGCGCGTTGCCGCCTGGGAGGAACACCCGGAAGAGCAGTTCTTCGGGTGGGTCTCGCCGCACAAGACCACCACGCAGGTGCACTGCGCCGACTTCTTCAAGCAGCGGGACCGGGCGCTCCTGGCGCACCGGACGCAGATCGATCCGAGCGGTTTCTTCTTTGCCGTGCCTGAGGCGATCTACGCCAAGGCATGGCCGTGGGAGGATTTCACCTTGATCAAATCCTCGGTTCCCACCACACTCCCAGAGACCGACCTGTTTGCCGGTCTAAGATAGGTAGCGTGCCGGTGAATCCGGCCGCCAACTTTTTCAGAAAGAGCCCCACGCGTGTATTCGTTCCTGCTGTATGCAGCCTCCGTTAGTCCGTCCCCGGTACCCGGCGCGCCCGTGGGGGACGCCGCCCAGAACATCGGCCCGGGCTTCGTTGGCTTTGTTGCCACCGCAGCGGTCGTCATCGTCACCATCTTCCTGATCCGTGACATGACCCGCCGCATCCGCCGCGTCCGCTACCAGGGCGAGGCCGAAGCCCGCCAGCAGGAGCTGGTCGAAAAGGGCAAGGACATCCAGCCCGACGAACCGGGCGACACCCCCGCGCGCTAAGCGCGCTTGGCCATCCAAGGCACGGCCCCGGCGGACATTCCTCCGCCGGGGCCGTTCGTCGTGACCGCCCAACGGGCACGAGCCCAGGTGCGGTGCCGAAGGTCGAAGGCCGGCAGTCCGGAGTCCAGGCAGCTGGCCCCGGAATCGTCCCAGTCGTTGTTGGCGGGCAACAGGTCATCCGCATACGCAGGATTTCGCGGGCCACGACGTGAAGGGCGTTCGTGGTGGAGACTGGATGCATGGGACAACGAATCGCCTCCAGCGCCTCCGCCTATCTGCGCCAGCACGCCCACCAGCCGGTGGACTGGTGGCCCTACGGGGACGAGGCGTTTGCCGAGGCCGCGGCGCGCGACATCCCGGTGTTCCTGTCCATCGGCTACGCGGCCTGCCACTGGTGCCACGTGATGGCCGCCGAATCCTTTGACGATCCCCGGGTCGCCGCCTACCTGAACGAACACTTCGTGCCGATCAAGGTCGACCGTGAGGAACACCCCGCCGTCGACGAGGCATACATGGCCGCCACGCAGACCCTCACCGGGGCCGGCGGCTGGCCCATGAGCGTATTCACGCTCCCGGACGGCCGGGCCATCCACGCCGGGACCTACTTCCCGCCCGTCCCGCGCCCCGGCATGCCCTCCTTCGGGCAGGTGCTCGAAGCGGTCACCGACGCCTGGGTGAACCGGCGCGATGCGCTCGAACTGCAGGCGACGACCCTCGCCGACCATCTGGGATCGGTGGCCGGGGGACAGGCCAAGATGTTTTCCCGTGCCCTGCCGTTGCCCACCGGCGGCAACGGCTCCGCGCTGGCCCCTGTCGTTTCAGCGGCCGTGAACAAGCTGGCCACCTTGCAGGATCCCACCGGCGGGTTCGCGCCGGCACCCAAGTTCCCGCCCAGCCCCGTGCTGGATTTCCTCTTGCGCGCGGGCCTGGGCCTGGGATCGGCGGCCGGCCAGGCCACCGCACTGGCCTCGGACACCCTGGAAACCATGGCCCGCAGCGCCCTGGCCGACCACGTTGGCGGCGGCTTTGCCCGCTACTGCGTGGATCCAGGGTGGAAGATCCCGCACTTCGAGAAGATGCTGTACGACAATGCGCAGCTGCTGGGCCTCTGCGCCCGGGCAGCCGTGCAGTTGCCCGATCCCGAGGTGGCCAAGCTGTGCCGGGTCTCGGCCATGGGCATTTCCAGGTGGTTGGAGACCCGGATGCTGCTTCCCGGTGGCGGATTCGCCTCCTCGCTCGACGCCGACACCGTGATGCCCGACGGAACGCACCACGAGGGCGCCACCTACGTCTTCAGCCGGGCCGAGGTCGCCCGGATCCTGGGCGAACCAAGCGGCAACCCCGCAGGGCCGCGTCCCGATGCGCTTCCGGGCAAGGGCAACGTCTTCTGGCAGCTGTGGGAGGGGGCCAGGCTTCCCGCCGGGGATGCCCGGGCGGCAGGCCTCCCGCCGCAGGATGCACCCATGACAATTGCGCTTTCGAGAACCCCAAGCCTGTTCGAATGGCCCGAATTGGACAGGGCCTTCAAGATGTTGGATGCCGAGCGAACCAAGCGCGTCCAGCCGGGCCGCGACGACAAGGTCGTTGCCGGGTGGAACGGCCTGGCCATCGCCTCGCTGGCCGAGGCCGCTGTGCTGCTGCACGAGCCAAGGATGCTGGAGCTGGCCACCGGGGCGGCCGCCTACCTCCATGCGGTGCACTGGGTTCCCGCGACCGCGGGCGCCGGGGGAGTGCTCCACCGCATCAGCCACCAGGGCAGTGCAAACACGGGCATCGACGCAGTGCTGGAGGACTATGCGGGGGCAGCCCTGGGATTCCAGGCGCTGGGGGTTGCCACGGGCGAGCCGGAATGGTTCGCGCGGGCCGACGAGGTGCTGGCCTCCGCGCAGGAAATCTTCCTGCAGGATGGACAGCCGCGCGACAGCGCAGCCAACGACCCGCGGGTGCGGGCCGTGCGCGGTGGAGCGGGCAGCGCCGAGGCGCTGGACGATGCGGTGCCGGCGGCCACCTCGCTGCTGGCCGCGGCCCTGCTGGACAGGGCAGGCCGCCTGCAACTTGGCTCCGCGGAAACGGATCCCGGGTTCGAGCGCAGCGAGGCAGACCTGGGTGTGGTTCGCATGCTGCTGGGGTTCGTCCCGGCGTTGGCTGAACGGGCGCCGCAGGCGGTCGGCAGTGCGTTGGGTGTGGTCGCCCGGTTCCTCCACGGTTCGAGCACCGAGCTGGCCGTGGCCGGCGGAACCGAGGACGAGCGGCGGTCCGCCGTGCGCCTGGGGGTATTGGCGGGGCTGTCCCAGCGCGGCTCGGTAAGCGCCGAAGCGGACGCGGCCAAATATCCCGCCGGGCCCAAGGGCCAGCTGCGGCTTTATGTGTGCCGCGGCGGCATCTGCCACGCACCGGTCAGCGACATCCCCTCGCTGGCCGCGCTGATCGTGCCCGGTCTTGCCCGCGGCGGGCAGCGCGCTTAGGCGGTGCCCAGCACCGCCATGCTGATCGCGGTGAAATGGCAGGCAAAGCCAACGAGCGTGCACGCATGGAAAAGTTCATGGAACCCCAGGACGCCCGGAACCGGGTTCGGGGCCTTGAGCGCGTAAAACACCGCCCCGACGATGTAGAAGACCCCGCCGGTGCAGACCAGGATTGCCGCGGCCGGGTTCGCGGCAAGGAAATCCCCGATGAACAGCAGTGAGGCCAGACCCAGCAGCACATACACCGGGGTGTAGAGCCAACGCGGGGCATCGGTGTAAAAGACCCGGAAGCCCACCCCGGCCAGTGCGCCGATCCAGATCGAGACCAGCAGGATCGTGGCGGACTTCGGCGGAAGCAACGCCCAGGCAAGCGGCGTGTAGGAGCCGGCGATCAGCAGCATGATGTTGGTGTGGTCGATCCGCTTGAGCAACCGCGTGGTTTGCGGCGACCAGTTCCCGCGGTGGTAAAACGCCGAGACCCCGAAGAGCAACACCCCGGTGAACGCGAAGACGGCACTGGTGATCTTGCCCGCCCCGGCCGGGGCCAGGACCACCAACCCGATGCCCGCTGCCAGGGCCAGCGGGGCGGTGACGGCGTGGATCCAGCCGCGCAGCAAGGGCTTGTCCGGCTGCGACGGAACCAGTGGCTGGGGGTGGATTCCGGAGGGTTGAATCATGCCAACAGCCTAACTTGCCAAGTGGTAGGTTGACTGTTTCCTTGCCGCAAGGCTCCCCGGGTGCACTGCGCCCCGCCGAACACGGTGTGGGTTATTGCCCGGGACAATGCCCGAGTCATGACGCCCCGCCGGCGGTGGAACCCGGTAGCGTTAACCAACGGATGCGGTCCTTGGGGGCCGCCCGCATGCACACCCTATCCAAAGCAGGAGTAACGCCGTGGAACTACCGGGATTCGTCTACCGGCTCTATGAGCGGCAGCTGCGGGGTCTCCTGGCCCCGGAAAAGCTGCCCGCGCATATTGGCGTGCTCGTGGACGGGAACCGCCGCTGGGCCAAGCTTTCGGGCCAGACCACCGCCAGCGGGCACCAGGCGGGTGCGGACAAGATCCTGGAATTCCTGGGCTGGTGCCAGGAGCTGGACATCAACCTGGTCACGCTCTACATGCTCTCCACCGACAACATGAACCGTTCCAGCCAGGAACTCGATGACCTGATGGGCATCATCGCCAACACCCTTGACCGGCTGGGCGAAACCAAGACCGTGCGCGTCAAGCCCGTCGGGAACCTCGAATTGCTGCCGGACTACCTGGCCAACAAGCTGCGCGAGCTGGAAGCCTCCACCGCGGCAGTCACCGGCATCCACGTCAACGTGGCCGTTGGCTACGGCGGCCGGCAGGAAATCGTCGATGCGGTCAAGGCGCTGCTGCTCCAGGGGCACGCCAACGGGCAGAACGCGGCACAGATCGCCGAGGGCCTGGACCCGGAACAGCTGGCCACCCACCTCTACACCAAGGGACAGCCGGACCCGGACCTGGTCATCCGCACCTCGGGCGAACAACGCCTCTCCGGATTCCTGACCTGGCAGAGTGCCTATTCCGAGTTCTATTTCTGCGAGGCGCTGTGGCCGGACTTCCGGCGCGTGGACTTCCTGCGCGCGCTGCGCGACTTCGCCGACCGGCAACGCCGCTTCGGTTCCTGAGGTTGCAGCGCCCGTCGCGGCAACCTTCCGGACACCCCGGAGTCCCGGAACCTTAATCTCGTCTTCATCACGACTCGCCACACACCCTAGGATTGCGTGTTGATGTGCGCGTATGTTGGGGATTAACGGGTGATGAGGCCGTCATCGCCCGCCGATTCGGGGAGCATCTCCCCGCGAGGAGCGAGACTTGGCAGCGAACCAGGAATACCCAACCACCTCACCCGCCGCATCCGTTGAGGGCGCCACCGAACCGGCCCCGCAGGAGGGTCCCCGCACCTTCGTGCTGGACACCTCGGTGCTGATCGCGGACCCGCACGCCATGCTGCGCTTCGCCGAGCACCACGTGGTCCTGCCGTTGACGGTGATCAGCGAGCTCGAGCACAAGCGCAACGACCCGACCCTGGGGTTCTTCGCCCGCGAGGCGCTGCGGACCCTGGAGGACCTGGGGTCCAGGCACGGCGGGCTGGCCAAGGACATGGTGGTGGGGAAGCAGGGCGGGACCCTGCGCATCGAGCTGAACAACATTGCCCCCGACGTGTTGCCGGTGGGCTTCCGCAACTCGGCCAACGACACCAGGATCCTGGCCGTGGCCAAGTCGCTGCTGGACCAGGGGCTGGATGTCACCCTGGTCTCCAAGGACATGCCGATGCGCATCAAGGCCTCGGCCATGGGCCTGATCGCCGAGGAATACCGCAACGAGCTCATCGCGGATTCCGGCTGGACCGGCGTCCATGAAATGAACGTGTCCGAGGAAAACATGTCGGCGCTCTACGCCGAGGAATCCCTGGAACTTGAGGAAGCCGCGGAGCAGCCGGTGAACACCGGGCTGATCCTGCACTCCCCGCGCGGCTCGGCACTGGGCCGGGTGGACCGCAACCACCTGGTGCGCCTGGTGCGCGGGGACCGCGAGGCCTTTGGGCTGCGCGGGCGCTCCGCCGAGCAGCGCCTGGCCCTGGACCTGCTGATGGACAAGGAAATCGGCATCGTTTCGCTCGGCGGCCGGGCCGGGACCGGCAAGTCGGCGCTTGCGCTGTGTGCCGGGCTCGAAGCGGTCATGGAACGCCGCGAACATCGCAAGATCATGGTCTTCCGACCGCTCTACCCGGTCGGCGGCCAGGAACTGGGCTACCTGCCCGGTGCCGAGGCGGACAAGATGAACCCGTGGGCCCAGGCGGTGTTCGACACCCTGGGCTCGGTGGTGTCCAAGAATGCGATCGACGAGGTCTTGAGCCGGGGCATGCTCGAGGTGCTGCCGCTGACCCACATCCGCGGCCGGTCCCTGCACGACGCCTACGTGATCGTGGACGAGGCCCAGTCGCTGGAGCGCAACGTGCTGCTCACGGTGCTCTCGCGGATCGGCCAGAACTCCAAGGTCATCCTGACCCATGACGTGGCCCAGCGCGACAACCTGCGGGTGGGCCGGCACGACGGCGTCGCGGCGGTGGTCGAACAGCTCAAGGGCCACCACATCTTCGGACACGTGACCCTGACCCGCTCCGAGCGCTCCGAGATCGCCGCCTTGGTCACCGAGCTGCTCGAGGACCGGATCCACTAGGGGACGGGGATCCCCGGGTGCGGGCGCGCGGTTCAGGCCGCGGGCCCGCCCCGGTGCCGTGCGTGCTGCGGCGCCGGGGGCCCGGGATAGTCGGCCAACCCGGGGATCGGCCACAGTGGGGCCCGGCGCACGTCCGACAGCGAGGACAGCGGCTGGGTGAACAGCCCGTCGATCATGTATTCGTCCACGGCGGTGATTGCGATCCGGTGCTCGACCCCGGCCTCGTCCCCGTCCAGCACCTGGCGCAGCACGCAGATTCCGGTGGCACGATCCAGCCGGATCCGGGTCAGCCCCTCGCCCAGCAGGGGAGCCTCGGGCATGATCGGTGCGTAGGAGTGGCCGCGGGACAGCACCGCCTCGAGGCACTCGCGTCCCGAATCGTCCCCGATGGACCGCAGGGAATGGATGGTGCTGGGATGCGGGAAGGCAATATCGGCCGGTCCGGGGGCAAAACCGGCGACCTCCACCGGGTCCAGGAACGCGCTCCACAGCCCCACTGGCATCAACTCGTTGACGTAGTCGGCCTCCGGACGCCGGGAGACCAGCCCATCGTCCCCGTAGACCGGGGCCAGCAACTGCGGGGGCAGCAACCAGCTCTTGCGGGTGGCGGCCACGAAGCTGGCATCCCGGGAGTCGTTGATGTGCTCGGTGCGGAAGAGCACCGCGCCGGACTCATCCTCGACGCGGATGGCATCGGGGCGCCTGATCAGCACCGTGAGGTGCTTGGGCAGGTTCGGGGCGGAAAACGCGATCGCATGCTGCTCGGCGTCGGTGACGCCGATGGTGATCTGGACGGTGTTCCACAGCCACGGGGAGGAACGGGCCAGGCGGCGGAAATGCCCCATGAGTTCCTTGCCGGGTGCCCGGTCCGGATCCGGGAAGGGGGACGCACCATTGAGCTGTTCCATGGCTTCAGTCTAGCGAGGTCCCCACCGCACGGCTTTGCCCGGTGGCCAGCGTGCCGTCGCTGACACCGGGGCACCCCACCGCGTAAGGTTTGGCCCATGCCGCAACTCATTTTGCACTGGTTTGCCTCCCCGCCGGCGCTGTCCGCGGTGGCCGGAATCCTGGCCGCCCTGGCCCTGGCGCTGTACCTTTACAACGCCGTGCGCCTGACCGTCATCGACTTCCGCTCGCACCTGTTGCCCAACCGGATCCTGGGCCCGTGGTTCATTGCCGCGCTGGTGCTGCTGGGTGCTGCCGCGCTGCTGGCCGGGGAGCCGATGACCCTGCTGCGGATGGTGCTCGGCGCGGTGATCCTCTTTGCCGGCTACCTGCTGCTGCACCTGATCGCACCGGCGGGCATGGGCCTGGGGGACGTGAAGCTCGCCGCGGTGCTGGGGCTCTACCTCGGCTTCCTGTCCTACGGCCACCTGTTGTGGGCCACGGCGTTCGCCTTCATCGTCGGGGCCCTGTGGTCGATCGCGCTGCTGCTGACCCGCAAGGTCACGCTGCGTTCCTCGGTGGCCTTTGGCCCGTTCATGCTGGTGGGCGCCGCTGTCGCCCTGGCCGTGGCCGGATAGCCCGGAAGCAAGCCAAACCAAGCCACGAAAGGTGCCCGAGGCCTTCCATGCCCACTCCCGAATTCATCGTGAAGATGCGAGAAAAGATCGGCAACGACCCGCTGTGGCTGCCCGGGGTCAAGGCCGTGGTGATCCACGAGGACCGGGTGCTGCTGGTCCGCAGGGCCGACAACGGGAAATGGACGCTTCCCGCCGGCATCCTGGAGCCCGGCGAGGAGCCGGCCGTCGCGGCGGTGCGCGAGGTGTTCGAGGAAACCGCGGTGCACTGCGCCATCACCCGCCTGGTCGGGGTGGCCACCACCGACGAAGCGCTCTACCCCAACGGGGACCGCGCCCAATACCTGGACATCATCCTGGCCGGGGAATACCTGGGCGGCCAGGCGACGGTCAACGACGACGAGAACCTCGAGGTCGGGTGGTTCGCCCTGGGGCAGCTGCCGGTGCTGCCGCCCAAGCACTCCCGTGCCATCGCCTGGGCACTCGAGCCGAAGGAAACCGGGCACTTCATCACCGGCCCCGCGGACCGGACCTGAGCCGCGGCGGCCTTGCAGAACGCAAAAGTGCCCCGCAAGACCCGCCCATCCATTCCCCGTGCGGGAATGGACGGGCGTCTTGCGGGGCACCGAGGCCCGGTGGGGAAAAACCCCTAGCGGTTCGTCCCCGGTTCGCGGTCTTCCGCCTCCGGGTCCCCGGCGACGCCGGCGGTGGCCTGGCCACCGAACCGTGCCGCGTCCTCCAGTACCTTGGCTTCCTCGCCGCCGATGGCCTCGCCGCGGGCGACCATGCCCGCGGTGTCCGAGAGCTTGACCTGCTTGAGGAACAGCGCCAGCACGAAGGCAATGAGGATGAACGGGACCAGGTACCAGAACACCGGCGCCAGCGAGTCCGCATAGGCGTTCACGATGCCCTCGCGCACGGCGTCGGGCAGCTGCGCCATGGTCTGCGGGTCCAGCGTCGCGGTGGCGTTGCCCGCATCGGCGGCACTCGCTCCCGCGCCGGTGAACACGTCGGTGAGCTTCTCGGAGAGCCGGTTGGTGAACATCGCCCCGAAGATCGCCACGCCCAGGGACGCGCCGACCTCGCGGAAGTAGTTGTTCGTGGAGGTCGCGGTGCCGACCATGGACGGGTCCACGGCGTTCTGCACCACCAGCACAATCACCTGCATGATCAAGCCCAGCCCGGCGCCGAAGACGAACAGGTACACGCAGATCAGCCACAGCGGGGTGGTTGCCGAGAGCGTGGTGAAGGCCAGCATGGCCAGGGCGGTGACCAGGGCGCCGACGATCGGGTAGCCGCGGTATTTGCCGGTCTTGGTGATCGCGATGCCCGAGTAGATGCTGGTGCCCATCAGGCCCACCATCATCGGGAGCATCAGCAGGCCGGAAACGGCGGCCGAGGTGCCAGAGGACATCTGCAGGAACGTCGGGACGAATGCGATGGCCGCGAACATGCCCAGGCCCAGGGTGAAGCCGATGGCCGTGGCGTTGACGAAGACCGGGTTCTTGAACAGCGACAGCGGGATGATCGGGTCCTCGGCGCGGGCCTCGGTGACCACGAAGAGCACGATGGCCGCGAGCATGCCCGCGCCCCAGGCCCAGGTCTCGGTCGCGGCCCAGCCGTGGTTCCTGGAGCCGCCGAAGTCGGTGAAGAAGATCAGGCAGGTGGTCGCGATCGAGAGCAGCAGCACGCCGAGCACGTCGATCTTCTTGGTGGACTTCTTGTTCGGGATGGTCAGCGCGAACCAGGCGATCAGGAAGGCGCCGATGCCGATGGGGATGTTGATGTAGAACGCCCACTGCCAGGTCAGGTGGTCCACGAAGAAGCCGCCGAGCAGCGGTCCGGCGACGGCGGAGAGTCCGAAGATGGCGCCCAGCGGGCCCATGTACTTCCCGCGCTCGGAGGCCGGGACGATGTCGGCGATGATGGCCTGCGAGAGGATCATCAGCCCGCCGCCGCCCAGCCCCTGCATGGCGCGGAAGAAGACGAACATCCAGAAGGTCCCGGCGAACGCCGCACCCACGGAGGCCAGCGTGAACAGCGCGATGGCGATCAGGAAGAGGTTGCGCCGGCCCAGCACGTCGCCGAACTTGCCGTAGATCGGCATGACGATGGTGGTGGCCAGCAGGTATGCGGTGGTGATCCACGCCTGGTGCTCGACGCCGCCGAGCTGTCCGACGATGGTGGGCATGGCGGTGGAGACGATGGTCTGGTCGAGGCTGGAGAGCATCATGCCGGCGATCAGCGCGGAGAAGATGATCCAGATGCGCCGTTGCGTCAGCAGCAGCGGTGCCGGGTCCGGGGATTTCCGGGACGCGGTGGTGGTGGCCATAAGGGGATTTCCTTGCGTGTGGTGGGAAAGTTGCGTGGCGGGGACGGAGTGCCGGGTCAGGACGCGGGGTTCTGGGGCCCGTGCAGCAGGTGCTGGCCGAACAGCTCCCGGGTCTGGTTCATGACCGAGAGGAATTCTTCCTCCAGCGAGGGGCCTTCGGGGGAGCCCAGGTAGCGCTCGATGGCCCGGTGGGTGGCGAACTGCAGGACGTGCACCAGCACGCCGATGCCGCCGTGGTCGGCCGCCACGCCTTCGCGCTTGGCCACCAGGGCGGTGAATTCGGCTTGGCGTTCGGGGCCGATCTTCATCATGCGTGCCAGCAGTTCCGGTTCGCGGTGCAGGATCGTGAAGAACCCGTGGACTCCGCGGATCTCGGCGTCGTCGAGGCGCAGCTGCTCGAGCACCAGGGTCACCAGGTCGGCCAGCAGCGTGGGGGAGATCCCGGTGGTCCCGGCGGGCCTCGCGTTCATGAACCGCTCGAGCGCCTCGGCGGACAGCCCGTCCTCGGCGTGCCCGAAGACGGCGTCGAGCTTGGTGGCGTAGTAGTTGAAGAAGGTGCGCCGGGAGATCCCGACGCGGGCGCAGAGTTCCTCGACGGTGAATCCGGCAAAGCCGTGCTCGGCCGTCAGCTCGCGTGCGTTCCGCGAGATGGACAGGCGGGTCTTGAGCATGCGGGCGCTGAGGGTCGGCGGGGTGGCCGGCTCGGCGGGAACCTCATTTGCACTATTCTTCACAGAGTGCAGTTTTGCACTATTGGTTGTCGAGTGCAACTTAAGTGGGATTGCCCACCGTGCGGCCTTCGATGGCCCGTCGGCCTGGTGCCGGAGCAGGCAAGCGGCGGCCCGCCGGGGAAGGGAAATGGAACCCTCCCCGGCGGGCCGCCGCGGCCCGGGGATGCTGCGCGGGCGTCAGTGCTTCCCGGTCATGGTGGTGACA
This sequence comes from Paeniglutamicibacter psychrophenolicus, assembly GCF_030812255.1. Taxonomy (GTDB): domain Bacteria; phylum Actinomycetota; class Actinomycetes; order Actinomycetales; family Micrococcaceae; genus Paeniglutamicibacter; species Paeniglutamicibacter psychrophenolicus_A. The sequence continues at coordinate 498,761 of NZ_JAUSSH010000001.1, forward strand.
TCGAGCAGCTCATCGAGCTGCGCCTCGGTCACCTCGCCGCGCTCCACAAAGCCCAGCGCCACCGTCGCCTCGCGCACCGTAAGCCCGTCGGCGACGGCCTTCTTGGCGATCTTCGCGGCGTTCTCGTAGCCAATCACCTTGTTCAGCGGGGTGACGATCGAGGGGGAGGCCTCGGCCAGGAAGCGGGCACGCTCCACGTTCGCGGTGATCCCGTCGACCATCTTTTCCGCCATGACCCGGGTGGTGTTGCCCAGCAGGCGGATGGACTCGAGCAGGTTCGAGGCCATCACCGGGATCCCCACGTTCAGCTCGAACGCGCCGTTGGTCCCGGACCAGGCGATCGCGGTGTCGTTGCCGATCACCTGGGCCGCGACCATGATCGCGGCCTCGGAAATCACCGGGTTGACCTTGCCCGGCATGATCGAGGAGCCCGGCTGCAGGTCGGGGATGGAGATCTCGCCCAGCCCGGTGTTCGGGCCCGAGCCCATCCAGCGCAGGTCGTTGTTGATCTTCATCAGCGAGATCGCGATGTTGCGCAACTGGGCCGAGGCCTCGATGAGCCCGTCGCGGTTGGCCTGGGCCTCGAAGTGGTTCCGGGCCTCGGTCAGCGGCAGCCCGGTGTCCTCGGCCAGCAGCTCGATGACGCGCCCGGGGAACCCGGCGGGGGTGTTGATGCCGGTGCCCACCGCGGTGCCGCCCAGCGGCACCTCGGCCACCCGCGGCAGCGAGGCCAAGATGCGCTCGACGCCGTAGCGCATCTGTGCGGCGTAGCCGCCAAATTCCTGGCCCAGGGTCACCGGGGTCGCGTCCATCAGGTGGGTGCGCCCGGACTTCACCACGTCCTTGAACTCCACGGCCTTGGCCTCCAGCGAGGCCGCCAGGGCCTCGAGGCCCGGGACGACGTCGCCCAGCAGCCCGGCGGTCGCCGCGACGTGCACCGAAGTGGGGAAGACGTCGTTGGAGGACTGGGACGCATTGACGTGGTCGTTGGGATGCACGATGGTCTCGGATCCGGCCGCGGCGAGCGCGCGGGTCGCCAGCTCGGCGAGGACCTCGTTCATGTTCATGTTGCTCGAGGTGCCCGAACCGGTCTGGAACACGTCGATCGGGAAATGCCCGTCGTGCCTGTTGTCCGCGACCTCGTCCGCGGCCTCGACGATCGCCAGTGCACGCTCGGCATCAAGCACCCGGAGCTCCAGGTTGGCCAGCGCCGCGGCCTTCTTCACCTGGGCCAGCGCCCGGATGTGCGCGGGCTCCAGCTTCTTGCCGGAAATCGGGAAGTTCTCCACGGCCCTTTGGGTCTGCGCGCGGTACAGGGCCGCGGCCGGAACCCGGACCTCGCCCATGGTGTCGTGTTCAATGCGGAAGTCTGCGGAAGTGTCCATGTCACCCACGGTACGCCCGAAGCCCCCGCTTCGGCAGTGGCCGGGCGCACAGTTCGTGCGAACGGCGAACACGGGAATAAAAGGCCGCCTGCTGCACCTCGTGCGCACGAAAAAACCGGCCGGCCCGTGGGGGCCGGCCGGTTCCAGGGTGGTGGTGCCTAGAGCACGCCGAAACCGGAAACCATTTCCGCCTTGCCCTCGGCCAGGCGGTAGGTCACCCCGATGACCGCGGTGCGGCCCTCGTCGATGGCGGAGGAAATGATCCGGGACTGTTCCACCAGGCGGTGGGTGGTCTGCTGCACGTGCTCCACCACGGTGGTGTTCACGTCGCGGATGCCGTTGCGGCGGGCGGTGATCACCGAGGGGGTGATGTGCTCGACCAGGTCGCGGATGAAGCCCGGGGGCATTTCCCCGCTCTCGACCGAATTGATGGTGGCGGTGACCGCGCCGCAGGAGTCGTGGCCCAGCACCACGATCAGCGGCACGTTGAGCAGGTCCACGGAGTATTCCAGCGAGCCCAGTGCCGCGGAGTCGATCACGTGCCCGGCGGTGCGCACCACGAAGACGTCGCCCAGGCCGAGGTCGAAGATGATTTCCGCCGCGAGGCGCGAGTCCGAGCAGCCGAAGATCACGGCGAAGGGGTGCTGCTTGTCGACCAGGAACTGGCGGCGCAACGCATCCTGGTTCGGGTGGTCGGTGTGCCCGGCAACGAAACGGGAATTTCCTTCACGCAATTTCCGCCAGGCCTGGGCGGGGGTCAACTGCACGTGGTCGGCGGGTGCCTCGGCTTCGGGTGGGTTCATGTTTTTCAGCATAGACGCAACATCGGTGCCGGGTTGAAACGCCCGTGTTTCGTGAAGCCCCGTGGAAACGCTTCCCCGCGGCGCGCCGGGGACGCCGACTGTGGGGAAGGTCTCATGTTTGCCATGGTGTCCGTTGCCCGCCGTGTCCGGAACGCAGCGGGCGGTGGACCGTTAGTTGGCCGGGATCTCGCGCTGGGCCAGGCCGGCGAGCTTCTCCAGGGGTTCGGTGCCGCTGTCGCTGGAGAGCACGATGGTGGATTGGCCGCGCGTGGTGATCAACACCTGGGTCTTCTCCTTCTTCCGCAGCTCCCACTCGGTCCCGTCCACGGTGTGGGTGCCCGCGGGGGTGGCGCCCTGGGTCACCGCGGCCAGCCAGGAAGGGTTGGTCTTGGCGGTCTGCCGGACCCACACGAACTTGTCGTCCTTGGTGACGACGCCGAACTCCCAGTACTTGATCCCGTCGACGTTCTTGGTGATCCAGCGTGCAAAGTTCACGTAGTCGCCCTCGGGCAGGTTCGGGGCCCACGGGGTGAAATCGGCGTCGGGGGCGGCCTGCGAGGCGACCGCGGAGATGTCAACGGGGGCGCGGTAGGTGTCGGCCTTGTTCGGCGGGTTGATCAGGATCACGGGGATCGCCACGGCCACGGTGAGCACCACCGAGATGATCATGCCCTTGAGCGTCTGGTTGGCGCGTTTGGCCTGTGCGGGGGTCAACAATGGCTTCGGGGCCGGTTCCCGGCCCGTATCGGGCACCTGGCCGGCGGCATTCGACGGCACGGCGGTGTCCACCGCGGCCGGGGTCTCGGTCGGCTCTGGGGTGTTTGCGGGCACGGCGGGGCTTTCGGGGTGTTCACTCACCCCTCCATTCTCGCCCATGGCACCCGCAGAATCTAAACAGGACCGGCACCGGCCGCGGCCCCGGGGCGGCACGTAACGCAAGCCGGTGCCGAAAGGGCGTAATTGACCTCGGGAGATATGATGGACGGTGTTGGCCCCCGGCAAACGAACAGATCTCAACGACGAGGAAGACCGTGACTGAAGCCACGAATTTTGCCCACCTGTCCCCACGACTCTCGGTTGGCGACGCCGAACCGGACCGCAACCTTGCCCTTGAGCTGGTGCGCGCGACCGAGGCCGCTGCCATTGCCTCAAGCCCCTGGGTTGGGTTCGGCGACAAGAACGCCGCCGACGGCGCGGCCGTCGACGCCATGCGCTCGCTGCTGTCCACCGTCTCCTTCAACGGCGTCGTCGTCATCGGCGAAGGCGAGAAGGATGAAGCCCCCATGCTGTTCAACGGCGAACGCGTGGGCGACGGAACCGGCGCCGAATGCGACGTTGCGGTTGACCCGATCGACGGCACCCGCCTGGCCGCCCTGGGCATCAACAACGCCCTCTCGGTGCTGGCCGTGGCCGACCGCGGCTCGATGTTCGACCCCTCCGCGGTCTTCTACATGGAAAAGCTGGTCACCGGTCCCGAGGCCGCCGAGCTCGTCGACCTGCGCCTGCCGGTCAAGCAGAACCTGCACCTGATCGCCAAGGCCAAGGGCAAGAAGGTCTCCCAGATCACCGTGTGCATCCTGGATCGCCCGCGCCACGCGGGGCTGGTCGATGAGATCCGTGCCGCCGGCGCACGCACCAAGTTCATCATGGACGGCGACGTCGCCGGCGCCATTGCCGCGACCCGCGAGGGCACCGGCGTGGACGCGCTGATGGGCATCGGCGGAACCCCCGAGGGCATCGTCACCGCGTGCGCCATCAAGTCGCTGGGCGGGATCATCCAGGGCCGCCTGTGGCCCACGGACGACGACGAGAAGCAGAAGGCCATCGACGCCGGCCACGACCTGGAACGCGTGCTGACCACCAACGACCTGGTGACCAGCGACAACTGCTACTTCGCCGCCACCGGCATCACCGACGGCGACCTGCTGCGCGGGGTGCGCTACAAGAACGGCCGCATCCACACCCAGTCGATCGTGATGCGCTCGAAGTCGGGCACCATCCGCTTCGTCGAGGGCGAGCACCAGTCCGACAAGTGGGAAGCCTACACCCGCTAAAACCCATGGCGGCCCTGCCGCTAACGCCGCGGGGCCCGACAGGAAATTCATTCCTGTCGGGCCCCGCGGCGTTTTTGTGCCTTGGGCGCCTATGGCACCGGCTGCGGGGTCACGGCAAACGCGCGGCCCGCGGAGTTCGCGCTGCGCCGGGCCATGGCGGGGGCCTCGTTGGCTCCGATGAACAGCGAGTCGCCGCGGCGCAGCAGCTCGTCCCCGCGCGGGGTGTCGATGAGCACCTCGCCGGAGACGCACAGCACGATGACCGGGCCGTTGGCGGCCACCGGCACGTCCCCGCCGCCCATGTCGGCGGAGTCCGCGACGGCGTCAAGCTCGATGTGCTGGAGCTGGAACTCGGCGAAGGGCGGGGTGAAGACCTGCTGGCCGTACGTGGTCGTCTCGGGCTCGAGCAGCGGGACGCCCCGGGCCTCGAAACGCGTGATGCGCAGCAGCTCGGGCACGTCGATGTGCTTGGGCGTCAGCCCGCCGCGCAACACGTTGTCGGAGTTGGCCATGACCTCCACGCCCAGCCCGCGCAGGTACGCGTGCACGTTCCCGGCATCCAGGTAGATGGCCTGCCCGGGGGCCAGCACCACCAGGTTAAGCAACAGCGAGACCAGCACCCCGATGTCGTTCGGGTAGTGCTCGTTGATCCGCGGCAGCTCCGCCAGCGAGACATGTTCGGCCAGCGCCGGGTGGGCCTTCACCGCGGCGACGGCGGCCGCCACCAGGTTTCCCGGTTCCGGGGTCCCGCCCAGCAGGTAGGCGCAGGTCGAGCCCAGTGCCTCGGCCTCGACGGGGTTGGAGAGCAGCTCCACGATCCGTGCGCAGGTTGCCGCGTTTGGCCCATCCAGCACGGCGCCCAGGGAACGGAATAGCACTGCGGTCTCGGCGGGGGAGCGGAAGCCGCTCAGGGCCGCGAAATCGGAGAGGGCATAGATCATTTCCGGCTTGTGCGAGCCGTCCCGGTAGTTCCGGTGCGGCGCGTCGGCGGGCAGGCCCGCGGCGTTCTCGGCCTCGAAGCCGGCGGCCGCCTGTTGCGCGGAGGGGTGCACCTGGATGGACAGCGGCTTGCCCGCGGCCAGCAGCTTCATCAGGAACGGCAGCTGGCCGTAGGCCTGTGCGACCTCCGGGCCAAGCAGTCCCTGGGGGTCGACGGCAATCAACCGGTCCAGGCCGGTGGCCTCGCCGCCGTCCGACGTCAGGGAAGGAGCCGAGGGGTGGGCTCCGAGCCACATCTCGGCCTCGGGCCTGCCGCTGGGAGCGGTTCCCAAAAGACCGGCAATGGCGCCGGTGGATCCCCAGGCATAATCACGGATGGTGTTTGTCAGGCGATACATCATGGTCCTTTGGAATGGAAAGGGCCCGGGTCAGGGCACGGAACACTCGTTGTTGTTGGCGGCAATCTTTTCCAGCAAATCCGTGCGGCCGATCTGTTCCAGGGTCACCAGGTACCTCTCGGTCAACTCCGAGCCGTCGGCCTGTGCGGTGGGCGCGTCGGAGGGCACCACGGCGATCTTCCCGGGCTCGGAGTTGCGCTTGCTGCCCGAATCCGAGCCCGAGGAGGCCGGGGATTCGGCGGAACCGGACTTCTTGGTCGCCTCGGCGCTCTTCTTGGCCGGGGACTTGGAGGCCGCTGCGCCCGATTGCGCGGCGATCATGTCCTGGATGCGGGTGTGGATCGCATCGAAGTCCGGGTAGGTGGAGAACTTGTCCGCGGCCGACCCGAAGTCCGGTGCGCCAAGGGTCAGGCGCTTGAACGGGGTGGCACGGGCCTTGTCGGCCAGGTTCAGGAAGGAGCCGAGCTGCTGCTGCGGGATGTCGGTTTCCACCAGCTGCTCGCCGGCATCCATGAGCGAGGTGAAGCGCGTGAGGATGGTCTTGGGGCTGAACTGGGAAATCATGGCCTGCTGCAGGCACTGCTGGCGGGCGATGCGGTGGTAGTCGGTGGTGAAGTCGCGGGAGCGGGCAAACCACAGGGCCTGCTTGCCGGTGAAGTGGTGCTCGCCGGGGGCGAACCAGTGGGTGTTCACCGAGGAGTTGGGCCAGGCCTTGCCGTTGTAGGGGACCCATCCGCCCGAATCCACGGTGACCCCGCCCATGGCGTTGATGAACCCGGCGAACCCGGCCATGTCGATCATCACGTAGGACTGGACCTTCAGGCCTGTGGTGCCCTCGATGGCCTCCATGGTGGCCTGCGCCCCGGGGTTTGCGACGCCGGGGTAGAGGTCGGCGTGGTTGTCGGTGGCGTTGCGGTAGATCGCGTTGAACAGGCACTCGTCGCCGCAGTTGTACCCGTCGGGGTACACCTCGCGCATCGGGGAGTTCTTGGAGAACTGGGCGTTCTGGAAGTTGCGCGGGATCGAGATCAGCAGCGACTTGCCGGTCTTGGCATCGACACTGAGCAGCGACATCGAGTCGGTGCGCACGCCCTCGCGGTTCCCGGCCGAGTCGGCGCCGAACACCGCGATGTTGTAGCGCCCGTCCACGGGCTTGAACGCCGGTCCTGCGGAGAAGACGTTGGAAATGGTTTCGCGGCCCTTGTTCAGCACGAACGCGCCGTAGCCCAGCGACCCGGTGATGGCCAGGGCCAACACCAACAGCGTGGCGGTGAGCCCGATGCGGGCCCCCGGGGCCAGGTACCTGGGCCGGATGATTGCCAGGGTGTTCAGGAACATCAACAGCCAGCCGGCGGCCAGCACCACCAGCAGCACCGAGGCCCCCAGCTGCACCCAGGCCTGGGCGAAGAAGCCCAGCAGCCAGTCGCGCTTGAACAGCGCGAGCGCCAGCACCAGCAGCACCAGCGCCCAGCAGGCCAGGGTGATGCGCATGACGAACCCGCCCAGGGCGCGCTTGCCCGAGACCCATTGGGCGCTGCCGGGGAAGAAGACCGTCAGCAGCAGCAGGAACAGTGCACGCTTGGAACGCACCGGCGCGGGCGCCGAGATGGCGTCCGGGAGCAGGTCCGGGTTGCGGGAGTGGTGGCGGCTCGATGTCATGGGGTCCTTAGGTGCCGGGGGTTTCGGCGGCGACGGCGGCCCGCAGCGCGGCGCCCTTGTCGGCGGCGACCTGCCGCAGGGTCCCTGCGAAGTCGATGAGCTGTTCCTGGAGCCGGGCGGCGAACTCGTCGGTGCCGGCGGCGAGCATGCGCACGGCCAGCAGGCCGGCATTGCGCGCCCCTCCGATGGACACGGTGGCCACGGGAACGCCCGCGGGCATCTGCACGATGGACAGCAGCGAATCCATGCCGTCCAGCGTCTTCAGCGGCACCGGGACGCCGATGACAGGCAGCGGGGTGACCGAGGCGAGCATGCCCGGCAGGTGGGCGGCGCCGCCGGCTCCGGCGATGATCACGCGGATGCCGCGGGTGTGGGCTGCCTTGCCGTAGGCGATCATGTCCTCGGGCATGCGGTGCGCGGAGACCACGTCGGCCTCGAAGGGGATGGAAAATTCGCGCAGGGCCTCGGCGGCCAGCTTCATCACGGGCCAGTCCGAGTCCGAGCCCATGACCAGGGAAACCAGGGGTGCGGGAGTGCTCAAGATGTGTGTCCTTCGACGGAGGTGGCGGTGGCGGGTGCCGCGGAGGGCACGCCGTCACGGATCAGGGAGGCCACGGAGTTGGCCCGGGCGCGCAGCGAATCGACCGATTCGCCGGGCTCGGAAACCACATTGACGTGGCCGATCTTGCGTCCCGGGCGCACGGACTTGCCGTAGGCGTGGACCTTCACGCGCGGTTCGGCGGCCAGTGCGGCGTTGAACGCGGTGAACAGGTCCTGGTTGGCCCCGCCGAGGTAGTTCTTCATCACGGTGGTTTCGGCCAGCGCGTCGGTGGCGCCCAGCGGCAGGTCAAGGACCGCGCGCAGGTGCTGCTCGAACTGGCTGGTGATCGAACCGTTCATGGTCCAGTGCCCGGTGTTGTGCGGGCGCATGGCCAGTTCGTTGATCACGAACCCGGCACCGGTGCCGGGGGTCTCAAAGAGTTCCGCTGCCATCACGCCGGTGACGCCGAAGGCGTCGGCGATCTTCAGGGCCGCGTCCTTCGCGGCCCGGGCGACGTCCCCGGGCAGGTCCTTGGCCGGGGCGATGACCTCGTCGCAGACGCCGTCGACCTGGATGGTGTGCACCACGTCCCAGCCCTTTTCCTCGCCGCCGGGGGTGCGGGCCACCAGGGCGGACAGCTCGCGGGTGAAGGCGACCTTGTCCTCGGCCAGCAGGGCGCCGTTGCCGAACCAGTCGGCCGCGGCGCGGGCCTCGCCGGCGGAATCGAGCATGCGCACGCCCTTGCCGTCGTAGCCGCCGCGCGGGGTCTTGAGCACGATCGGCCAGCCGATCCGCTCGCCGAATGCCACCAGTTCCTCGACGGTCTGGACCGCGGCCCAGGCCGGGTTGGGCAGGCCGAGCTCCGCGATGGCCGCACGCATGACCAGTTTGTCCTGGGCATGGATCAGCGCGGCGGGTCGCGGCTGCACATTCACGCCCTCGGAAATCAGCGTCTGCAGGTGTTCATTGGGCACGTGTTCGTGGTCGAAGGTCAGCACGTCGAGTCCGCGTGCAAACTCCCGAAGCGTTGCCAAGTCCTTGTAATCACCCACTGGTGCGTCGGCAACACAGCGCGCGGCTGAGACATCGGGGCCTTCGGCCAGGATGCGTAGTTCGAAGCCGAGGTTCAATGCCTCGGGGGCCATCATTCGTGCGAGTTGGCCTCCGCCAACAACGCCAATCACTGGAAACGTCACCCGCCTAGCCTACCCAACCTACGCGCCCGCGGGTTGCCGGCAAAGGGAGTTTGGACACCTTTGTCGGTGAACTTTCAGCGAATCGCATTAGAATGGCTTGGTTGACCGGGTCAAGAAGTCGCGGATCAGCTCCATCGCCGCGACTTGGATCTTCGTCCTTGTGGGGCGGCGAAACGCATTGAAACGAATACATGGAGGATCATGCTGACGAGGATCTGGGACAAGCTCATGGGCCTGGTGTCCATGATGTGGCGGGAGGTCGCCAAGTTCGGCGTCGTCGGGGGTGTTGCCTTCGTCATCGACTCCGGCATCTACCTGTGGATGCTGCAAGGCCCCATGCACGACTCCGAGGTCAAGGCAAAGATCGTTGCCGGCGTCGTGGCCACGATGTTCTCCTGGGTTGCCAACCGCTTCTGGACCTTCCGCCACCGCCGACAGGCCAACGTCGTGCGCGAACTGGTGATGTTCCTCATCATGAACGCCATCGGGCTGGGAATCGCCGCGGCCTGCGTGTTCGTCACCAAGTACTGGATGGGCCTGACCGACACCACCAGCCTGTTTATTGCCGGGTCCGTGGTCGGCCTGGTGCTGGGCACCATCTTCCGCTTCTTCGCCTACCGCTTCTGGGTCTTTGGCGCGGCCATGGATGACGAAGAGGAATTCGCCCACGATCGCGAGTTGCTCAGCGTCGGTCCCGAAACCGGTTCGCTGGAGCATGGAGTTGCCGGGGGCAACCGGACGCTGCGCGCCCCCGACGGCGCCGCCTGAGGGCTTCGCCCGCCCGCCGGGCAGCTGATGCCCCGGCACGAACCTTCGGGGAATCCACCACCGGCCACCGGGCGGATGGAACCGGGAAGAAATCGTGCCGGGGTTTTTTCATGCCCGGAACCCGGGGCGGGCAACGTGCCGGCAGGTGCCGGGGGCCGGTTCCTAGTCCTGCGCGTCCAGGCGCGTGACGACCCGTTCGCCGCCGAGCAGGGAATCGGTGATGTTGACCCCGTCTTCGACCATGACCACCGGGTTGCCGCCGATCCACTGTGCCAGGAGCGCCGGCAGGATCCGCTCCAGCGGCCACGCGGTGCTCACCAGGGTGGCCCCGGCGGCCACCGGATCGGTGCCGGCGGCGAATAGCTGGGTGTAGGCCAGCGTCCCGGTTCCGGAGACCAGCGCGGTGGCGGCGGTGTCGATGGGGGAGGGGGAGAACGAGTCCGCGTAGGAGCGGACCTCGGAGGCGTAGTCGGTGGCGCCTACCGGCAGCGGGCCATCGAAGGCCATGGCGAGCGAGGGCAAGGGGACGGCGATGACCTCGACCGAGCCGTTGACTGCTAGGGTTTGCGGATCGGCGGTAATGAATACATCGACATTCCCGGGATCCGTTCCGGGGGCCACGCAGCGCACTTCGGCACCCAGGTGCCAGCAGGCCAGGGCAAGCGCCGCGGACTTCCAGTGGCCGGGCATGTCGGTGGCGACAACGCTGCCCGGGGCTAAATCAAATTCTTCGTGCAAAAGGTTCGCGCTCTTGGCAACCCAGTTGTCAAAGACCCGTCCGCTGAGCTCGACGCGCTCCCCGGACCGCGAGTACCAGGTGAGGTACGGGTGCGTGGAATGGCGCACCGGTGCCAGCAGTGATTCGACGGGAGATAACGAGTTGGTATCAATGGGCATGTGTTGCTCCTTGTCAAGCCTGTGAATTCCCCGGGAATCCGCGGGCAGGCGTATTGCTGTGCGATCCCGCAGAAGTCTCGGGCGTGGCGTGGCTCTAAATCTACGACATGTGTGGCTAAAATCGACGGCCGCACTTGACGCGACCGGAGTTACACCAGTGTAATTAGATAGTGCACCGTCTGGGGGAGCGAAATTGTCCCTCGACGGCTTTTTATTGAAGGCCGTCGATGTCGCTCATTTTACGGTCATTTTTGTGTCTAGTTCGTAACGGCGGAAGGTTGGTAAACCATGGGGAACGTGGATCGAAGCTTCAACGAAGCCGCAACGACGGGAAATGCGCCCAACTTCAACGGCGGCCGGGGTGTGCCGGCGGACTGGTTCGTGGACCCTGCGGCCCCCGGCCCGGAACAGGAATCCAACGGTTCGCGGGTCCTGACCCCGGCCGAGGAAACCGCTGCCTTCCTTGCGGCGCATGACGCCGCCAACGACCTGGTCACCGAACCGACCCCGTCCTGGGCGCCAAGCCTGGATGCATCGGCCAACGGCAAGAGCCCGGCCCAGGCCATTTGGATCGGATTGGGGTCCGAGGACGAGGAAGGCGAGCTGGGCTGGCAGTCCGAGGCCCTGTGCGCACAGACCGACCCCGAGGCATTTTTCCCCGAAAAGGGCGGATCGACCCGGGACGCCAAGCGCGTGTGCGGCGCCTGCAACGTGCGGTCCGAATGCCTGGAATACGCCCTGACCAACGATGAACGCTTTGGGATTTGGGGCGGGTTGTCGGAGCGCGAACGTCGGCGCTTGCGGAAGCGAGCAGTCTAATTCTCCCCACGATCCACATCACCGCCATTGTGGCTGCCCACAATGGCGCAGATTTTTTGCCACGGACCCTGGCCGCGCTGCGCGCCCAGACTCGCCTGATCGACCGCTTCGTCGGGGTCGACGCGTCCTCCACCGATGGTTCGGCGGACCTGTTGCGCCAGCACCTGTCCTCCGACGCCACGATCCTGAACGTGCCGGAACACAGCTTCGGGCACTCGGTGATGGCCGCGGTCCAGTCCCTCGGGGCCCCGCGGGCCGGGCGCACCGAATGGCTCTGGCTGATCCACGACGACTCGGTGCCGGAACTGAACGCCCTGGAAAAGCTGGTGAACGTCGTCGAGGCCACCGAATCGGTGACGATAGCCGGCTGCAAGCAACTTGACCTGGATTCCCCGCGCCGCCTGCTGGATGTGGGCCTGGGCGTGAACAAGTATGCCGAGCGGCTGACCCTCATCGAGATCGACGAGGTGGACCAGGGCCAGTACGACGCGCGCACCGACTCCTTCGCGGTGACCAGCGCCGGAATGCTGATCCGCCGCGACGTCTTCGAGGCCCTGGGCGGCTTCGACCCCGCGCTTCCGGGGCTGGGCGACGACATGGACTTGTGCTGGCGCAACCGCCTCATGGGCAACCGCGTGGTCATCGTGCCCGCGGCCAAGATCCACCACAAGGCAGCGGTCGTCCGCGCCCTGGCCGGGCCGGCCGAAACCCGCCGCGCCGAGGTCTTCATGCGCCTCAAGCACGCCCCGGGATGGGCCATCCCGTTCCTGGTGCTCGGCGCGGTGCTCGGCGGGATCCACCGCTTCGGGCTTTCGGTGCTCGCCAAGGACCCCGCATACGCCTTTGGCCAGCTCGGTGCCACCTTCCGTGCCGTGGGCACCCCCGTGAAGCTGTCCCGTTCCCGGGCCGCTGCGGCGGCCACCCGCAAGGTCCCGCGCAACTCGATTTCCCGGCTGCTCACCGACCAGGCACTGGTGCGCGAACACCGCAAGCACATGATCGACTCCCTGGACGGGGCAACCGTCTACGGCGACGGCACCGGGGCCACGACCTCGCAGGACCCCAGCGGGGATGCCCGCAACGACTTCGCGGCCATGGCCGCACCCAACCGCACCTCCGCCTTCGTCAGCGCAATCATCGCCGCGCTGGCCACCCTCGCGGTGTCCCTCGTCGGGCTGCGCGCCCTGCTGGGTGCCGGCGCCGTGGCCGGAGGCTCACTGCTGCCGCTGTCCACCAAGGCGACCGAGATCTTCGCCAACGCCACCGGATGGTGGGCCAACCTCGGATCCGGCAGCCCCGCGGGCGGGGATCCGATCGACTACTTCCATTGGCTGCTGGCCCTGGCCGGCGGCGGCAACGCCAATGCCGCGGCCGTGGTGCTGACCCTGGCCGCCATGCCGCTGGCGGCACTGAGTGCCTGGCTTGGCCTGGGGGCGGTCACCCGTTCGCGTGCCGCCCGCATGGTCGGCGGATTGCTCTGGGGCCTGGCCCCGGTGCTGCAGGTTTCCCTGGGTTCGGGGCGCGCCGGCGCCGTGCTCGTCCACGTGCTTGCACCGCTGCTGCTGCTGGCCCTGCTGCGCTCCGTGGGCGCCGGGGTCGACTTCGGCTCCCGCCGCGGCCCCGAGGCGCGCGGCACCTCGCATCCCGGTGTCGGTTCCGTCCCCTCGTGGACCGCCGCCGCGGCGGCCGCGCTGCTGCTGGTTCCCCTCGCCGCAGGATCCCCCGCCGCGGGCCTGGCCCTGCTGGTGCTCATCGTGCTGACCGCCATCGTGCTGCGCTCACGGGCCAAGACCCTGTGGTGGGTGCCGCTGCCGATGTTGGTCTTCCACCTGCCGCTGGTGGTCGCCGCCCTGGGCAACCCGCGCGTGCTGCTCACCGACCCGGGACTGGCGCTGCCCCACGATGCGGCCCCGCTGTGGGTCCAGGCCCTCGGCTTCCCGAACGCCTTTGACTTCCGCGGCATCCCGGCAGGATTCGACTTCCTGCCCGCCGGACCCTGGGCCCTGGTCCTGGTCCTGCTGGTCGGGGCACCGCTGCTGGTCTTCGCCGTCATCGGCCTCTTTGCCGGGGGGCGGAACGCCTCGCTGCCGCTGGCCCGCGCGCTGTGGTTGGGCGGCGTGCTGATGCTCGCCGCCGGGTACGGCGCTTCCCTGGTGCCCTCCGCCGTGGCGGGGGACACCTTTGTCACCGCATTCAACGGCCCCTTCGTCTCCTTCTTCATCCTGGGACTGCTTTTCGCCGCGGGCCTGGGGATCTCCGTCTTCCGCGGCGAGCGCACCGGCGTGCCGACCGGCTCCGCGGATCGCGCGCCCCGCATCGCCACCGGACCCCTGGCGTGGGCCTCGGCCCTGCTGGGCATTTCCGTCCTGGTGGCCGGTGCCCACTGGATCGTGGCGCAGAACCCGGTTCCGGCCACGGCCGAGGGCGGCACCGCCACCGTCACCGATTTCGGTGCCGCAAGCCTGTTGCAGCCGGTGGCCCCGCGCACCCTGCCGGCCACCGCTGCCGACCGCGGGCTGGGGGCCTACGAGGACCGCACCCTGGTGCTGGCCCAAAACGGCGACGGAGCCGTCAGCGCCGCGTTGATGAACGGGGCCGGCACCACCGCCGATGCCCTGTCCCAGACGGTGTCCGCAAATCGCCTGGTCGGCGGCCTGATCGACCCGGCGCTGCTGGAATCCGATGACGCCGGACGCCTGGTCGAACAGTCCGTGGCGACCCTGGTGTCCGATTCGGCACTGGATCCGCGGACGGAGCTGGCTGCCCTGGGCGCCGGGTTCGTGGTGTTGCAGGACCAGCGCCAGACCGCCTCGGCACTGGTGGCACGGCTGGACGCCGTGCCGGGATTGGTGGCCGTGGGGCAAACCGAGTCCGGCTGGCTGTGGCGCGTGGAACCGAAGGAAAAGATCCCCGGCGTGGACAACGCCACCGATTCGACCGCCCGGGTGCGCATCATGGCCGATGACAAGACCCTGGCCCTGCTGCCCTCGCACCGCGGGGCCGTCTCCGGGGCCAAGCTCCCGGCCGGGGAGGCAAACCGGATGCTGGTCATGGCCGAACGCGCCGATCCGGGCTGGAAGGCAACCCTTGACGGGGTGGACCTGAAACCCACCACCGTTGGCGCCGCCGCCGGCAAGGATGCCGATGCCACCGGCACGGGTGCCGAAACCGCGCAGTGGGCCCAGGGCTTTGAGCTGGGTGCCGCCGGCGGCACCCTGGAACTGCGTTACCAGAGCCCCTACCAGGTGCCCGTGGTCATCGCCCAGCTCGCGGTGCTGGTGCTGGCCCTGCTGCTGGTCATCCCGATCCCGCGCAGCCGCCGCTTTGCCGCGCGCCGCCTTGACGAGTACCGCACGCGCGGCAACGCCGAAAGCATTGACGAACTCGATCGCGGACACCGTGCCGCGGCGGCCAAGGAGAAGAAGTGAAAAACGATTCCCGCAGGGCCCGGCGCGAGGCCGAACGCGTAGCCCAGGCCGCCCGCGAGGCAGCGGGACTCGCTCCCGGCGCGAAGCTGCCCGCCGACGAAGCCCCGGGCAAGGATCCCGCCGCTGCGCCGTCCCCGGCACCCGTGGCCACCGCCGGCACGCAGGAACCCAAGGCCCCGGCAACCGGTGCGGAGCCCGCTCCGGCCGACACCGCCGGAAAGGCCAAGGACACCGGGGTTCCCGCTTCACCGGCCGGTTCCCGGGAATCCACCGCCAAGGCCGGGGCACGCGGGCAACGCTCCAAGGCCCGCGGCCGGACCCTCGGCGTACTGGGCTCGGTGGGCGTGCTGTGCCTGGGCGCCGCCGCCATCGCCGCGGGTTCCGTCTTCCCGCCGGCCACCGCCGCGCCGGGCTCCGAGGTCCCGGTGACCTCGCTGCCCGCGGGCGACGCACTGGCCTCCTGCCCGGCAACCATGAAGCTGTTCACCGGCGCCGGAACCGGTGTCGACCCGGAATTCGCCCCGGCCTCCAAGGACGCCCAGTCCTCCGTCCGCGCCGCGGTGCTTTCCGACTCGGCCGGACGCATTCCCGGCGCCCAGATGCTCAAGGGCGACCTGGCGGTCGAAAAGACCATCGCCCCGCGCTTGCCGGCGCAAGAGGCCGAAAAATTGACCGGAGCCGGAGCGGACGGCACCAACCAGCGCAAGGGCGCCCTGGGCCCGGCGAGCAAGTACTCCGAACCGCTCACGGTGCACGCCCAGCCGCTGGGCGGGGTCCAGTCCCCGGTCTCGGCCGTGCGCTCCTACCGCGCCACCGACGGCGACCTGGCAGGGCTCGCCGCCGCGGCCTGCACCGCACCGGCGGCGGAGACCTGGCTGACCGGCGCGGTCACCACGCCCGGGTCCACCGCGGTGCTGAACCTGGTGAACCCCACCGCCTCCGTGGCCCAGGTGCGCGTGGACCTGCGCGGCGCCGACGGCATGATCCAGGCCCCCAACCTCTCAGCGCTGGCCGTGGCCCCGGGCGAATCCAAATCCATCGTCCTGGCCGGGTACGCGCCCAACGAAAAGGCCCTCTCGGCCAAGGTCACCTCAAGCGGCGGACGCGTCAACGCGACCATCCAGCAGTCCACGCTGCGCGGCCTGGTCCCCGGCGGCCTTGACTACCTGGGCTCCGCGGCCACCGCCAACAACACCCAGGTGATCCCCGGGGTGGCGATCCTGGACCCGAAGCTGGCCGGCGAGCTGGGCAAGCCCGCGGCCAACGCCGACGCGGTCGCCGAACTCGTGCTGGCCGCCACCTCTGCCGAGGGAGCCACCGTGCAGGTGCGGGCCCTGGGCCCCAACGGCGAGGTCGCAATCCCCGGAGGCGGCGAGGTGGTCATCGCCTCCAACGCCACCGCGCGCATGCCGCTGGGCGGGCTCCCGGCCGGGAACTACACCGTCGTCGTCGAGGGCGACTCCGCGGTGAGCGCGAGCGTGAAAATGGTCCGCGGCACCAAGGCCAACGAACCGATCGACCTGGCCTGGGCCGGTGCGGCCAGCCGGCTGGGCAGCGAACACCTGATGGTGCTGCCGGCGGCGGGCAAGGCCACCGTGGTGCTGAGCGCACCGGAAGACACCGCCACGGTGTCGGTGCGTTCGCTGGGCGCCGACGGGAAGCTCTCGGCCAGCCGCACCATTGAATTGTCCGGCTCCAAGTCCGTGGCGCTGGGGGAGAAGGACTTCGGGTCCGGCGCGGCGGCCCTGGTGCTTTCGGCCACCGGCGCGCCAAGCTATGCCGCGGCCGTTCTCACCGACGGGGCCTACGGGATTGCCGCGCTTCCGGTCAGCGCCGCACCGCTGGGCCGCGAGGGTGTCCAGGTCGTGCTGCGCGACTAGGGCCCGCTCAGGCGCCCGGGCCGGCGCCCCAGATCCCGTACTCGGGATCGATCGCCTGCGGGTCCATGGCCCACAGGTCGGCCAGCTGCTCCACGATGGAGAAATGCACCAGCTCGGGCAGCAGCTCGGGTCCGTGGACGCACGCCTCCTCGATGGGACGGCGGTAAAGCGTGATGCGGTCGGGGCGCCCGGGACGCGCGGAGCGGTTGGTCGCCCACGGCACCCGGGTGCCTTCGGCCCTGGCACGCTCGAGCACCTTGGCATTGGGGACCATCAGGATGCGGAAATCGATCGAGGTCACCCGCTCGCCCCAGCGATCGGCCAGGCGCTCGGCGGATTCGATCAAAAGGTCCTCGAAGCGTTCGGCCCGGGTGCGTGCACCGGGCATCGGCGCCAGGAGCAGCGGCCCGCGGCGGCCGCGTCCGTGCCGGTTGCGCTTGCGGTCGGCGAACCGGCGGGTCGAGCCGCTGTTCAACGAGGCAGGATCGCGCCCGTCCAAATCGATCCACAGTTTTCCGGACATGTCTTCAGCTTAAGCCACCCGAAGCCCGCTGCGGATCAGTTGGCCCGCACGGCGGTGCGCGGCCGTGGCGGGCACCGCGCTGCGGTAGTCTGTGTAACCGTGGGATCCAATAGACTTTGTTCACGTTCGGCGTGCCGCCAGCCGGCCATCGCCACCCTGACGTATGTGTACGCCGACTCGACGGCGGTGCTCGGTCCCTTGGCGACCTACGCGGAACCGCATTGCTACGACCTGTGCGACCTCCATGCGCAGCGCCTGACCGCGCCGCTGGGCTGGCAGGTCCTGCGCCTGGCACTGCCCGAGCAGGGCCGGCTGCGCAATGACGACCTCTACGCCCTGGCCAACGCGGTGCGGGAAGACGAGGCGCACACCGTCGCGGCCCCGCCCCTTGAGGTCCCCTCCCCGCGCAGTGCCCCGCCGGCCATCGAGCCCGGCGATTCCCAATCCCCGACCCGTCGCCACCTGCGGGTGCTGCGCGAAGGGAACCTGGAGCCCTAAACTGGGTTCCATGTCGAACCTCTCAGCGCAACTCATCGCCCAGCTCCGTTGCCCCGTCACCGGCTCCACCCTGGTGCAGCACGGGGACATCCTGGTTTCCACCGGCACCGGTGCCGACGGCGAAACCTACGGCTACGACATCATCGAGGGCATCCCGGTGATGCTGGCCTCCGAGGCCACGAGCATCCCGGCCAAGGCCCAAGGCTAGGCGGGTGGCGGGATGGGACTCGAGCACAAGGTCGCGAACCTGTCCCTGCACGAGGCCGGACGCCACCAGATCCGCCTGGCAGAACACGAGATGCCCGGCCTGATGTCCCTGCGCGCCGAGTACTCGGCGGCGCAGCCGCTGGCCGGTGCCCGCATCGCCGGCTCCCTGCACATGACGGTGCAGACGGCCGTGCTCATCGAAACCCTCGTCGCCCTGGGCGCGCAGGTCCGCTGGGCTTCCTGCAACATCTTCTCCACCCAGGACGAGGCCGCCGCCGCGGTGGTCGTGGGCGCCGGCACCCCCGAAAACCCCGCAGGGGTCCCGGTCTTCGCCTGGAAGGGCGAATCCCTGGAGGACTACTGGTGGACCGCCGAACAGATCCTCACGTGGCCGGGGGCCGGGCAGCACCCGGAACTTGGCCCGAACCTGATCCTGGACGACGGCGGGGACGCCACCATGCTGGTGCACCTGGGGGCGCAGTACGAGGCCGCCGGCGCGGTGCCCGGACCCGAGGCCGCCACAAGCCACGAGCACGCCATCGTGCTCGACACCCTGCGCGCCTCCCTGGCCGGCGACCCGGGAAAGTTCACCCGCATCACCGCCCGGATCAAGGGCGTCAGCGAGGAAACCACCACCGGGGTGATGCGGTTGAACCAGATGGCCGCCGCCGGCACGCTGCTCTTCCCGGCGATCAACGTCAACGACTCGGTGACCAAGTCCAAGTTCGACAACAAGTACGGCATCCGCCACTCGCTGCCCGACGGGATCATGCGCGCCACCGACGTGCTCATCGGCGGCAAGGTCGTGGTCATCTGCGGCTACGGTGACGTGGGCAAGGGCGCCGCCGAGGCCATGCGCGGGCAGGGCGCCCGCGTCATAGTCACCGAGATCGACCCGATCTGCGCGCTGCAGGCGGCCATGGACGGCTACCAGGTCGCCCGCCTGGAATCCGTGTTGGGGCAGGGGGACATCTTCGTGACCACCACCGGCGGCCACGACATCATCACCGCCGCGCACCTGCAGGGGATGAAGGACAAGGCCATCGTAGGCAACGTGGGCCACTTCGACAACGAGATCGACATGGCCGGCCTGGCCCGGGTCCCGGGCGTGCGGAAGGTCGAGATCAAGGCCCAGATGCACGAATGGACCTTCGCGGCCGGGACCGCGGCGGAGCGCTCGGTCATCGTGCTCTCCGAGGGCCGCCTGCTGAACCTGGGCAACGCCACCGGACACCCCTCGTTCGTGATGTCCACGTCCTTCGCCAACCAGGTGATCGCGCAGATTGAGCTGTTCACCAAGGCCGGCACCGGGGAATACGCCAAGGCCGTCCACGTGCTGCCCAGGGTCCTCGACGAGAAGGTGGCCCGCCTGCACCTGGCGGCCCTGGGCGTGGAGCTGACCGAGCTGTCCGAGGCCCAGGCCGCGTACCTGGGCCTTGGGGTCTCCGGGCCGTACAAACCGGAAACGTACCGCTACTGAGCGATGGCTCCGGGCGGCCGCCAACCGTGGCCGCCGGAGGGTTTCCGGTGCCGCCGTGCGCACCGCGATCCCGGACGTCAACCGACGTTGGCCAGGCAGGTTCCGGACAGGTCACCTTGCCGACACGCGGGGGCCAAAGCCGCCAGTGGGCCCCGGGGGAACCGTTGGCTCGATAGTCTTGGGACTGTGTGTTTGGCAGTGGTCGGCAAGTGTCCGGTGCTGCCGTGCACCGCACGCGCACCGCATGTCAGAGTTTTGAGGGAGAAGCATGGCTGAGCAGGACGAACCGCAGACCGGCAAGCCGGGTACGCCGGCGACCGCACCGGCAGTGCCCGGTCCCGCTGCCAAGGCCGAGGCGAAGCCGGCTTCCGGCTCGTTGAGCGCCGCCGCCGCGGCCGCCGCCGCGAAGATCGAGGCCTCGCTGGTGGCAACGCGCGCCGCCGCCGCGCAGAAGGCCGCCAAGCCGGCCGCCGCCCCGCAGGCAGCTGCCGCGCCGAAGCCCGCAACGTCTTCCCCCGCTGCTCCCGCCGCCGCACCGGCCAAGCCGGCACAGGCTCCGGCAACCGCGGCTCCTGCGGCCAAGCCCCCGGTCGCCAAGGCCGACGCACCGCTGAAGCCCGCCGCGAAGCCGGCGGCCAAGCCGAAGCCGGAGGAACCCGAGGAGGTCGAGGACATCATCGCCCAGATCCCGGTGGAACCACTGCCCGAGACCACCAAGGTCTCGGTGTCCACGGCACCGGCAACCGCTGCCGCACCGGTGGGCGACGACAAGACCCGGACGCTGCCGCGCCCGGGTGCCGCGGCACCGGGTGCCGGAACGCCTCCGCAAACTGCCTCCGCGATCGCCGAGGCCCGCAGCCGCGTCTTTGGCGCCTACACCCCGGTGCCCGAGCCGACCCCGGCCGCGCGCGAACGCCGTGCCGCCCGCGAGGCCGCCCTGGATTCCAAGCCTCCGCTGGCCCGCACCCTGCAGGTGCTGCTGGCGATTGCCTACCCCTTCATCTTGCTGATCCTCGCCATCCGGCTGATCGCCAGCCCGATCTTCCTCTGGATCGCCTACCAGCGACCCGGCTTCCCGGCCGACGGCTTCGGGTTCACCACCGCCGACAGGCTGACCTACGGGTCCTACGGCGTGGACTTCCTGAACAACGTCGCCGACAACCGGTACCTGGGCGAATTGCGGTTCCCCAACGGCAACCCGCTCTTCCTGGGCACCGAGGTCCAGCACATGGCCGACGTCAAGAACGTCATGTCCTTCACCTACCTGGGCGGAATCGTCCTGGGCGTCATTGCGGTCATTGCGCTGGCCTACCTGGGCAAGCGATATGCCGGCGGCATCCGCCGCGGGCTCTTTGCCGGATCCGTGGTGACCCTGGTGCTGCTGGCCGGGCTGACCACCGTGGCGATCCTGGGCTGGGACAGCTTCTTCACCACGTTCCACGAGATCTTCTTCGCCCAGGGCAACTGGACATTCAACTACTCGGACACGTTGATCCGCCTGTATCCGCCGCAGTTCTGGGTGGACGCCGCGATCGGCATCGCCGGGCTGGTGGTGCTCACCGCGCTCATCACGCTGATCCGCACCTGGCCCACGGCCAAGCGCCGCGAGGCCGCACGCCTGCGCCAGGAAAAGCGCGTCTTCGGACTGTAGCCGCCGCCACGGCGGACCACGACACGATCCCCCCCCCGGGGGTGCCCCACGGCAGCACCGGGAGGATCTGTGCGTTCCCGGGTGGTTCTCAGCGCTCGTAGAGTGCGTCGATCACCGCGGAGTAGTCGGCGATGACGCTGGCCCGCTTGAGTTTCAGGGACGGGGTCAGGTGCCCGGATTCCTCGGTGAGCTCGGCGTCCAGGACCGTGAACTTGCGGATGCCCTCGGCCTTGGACACCGTCTCGTTGGCCGCATCCACGGCCGCCTGGATCTCCGCCAGCACCCGCGGGTGCACCGCTGCCTGCGCCAGCGAAAGCCCGCCGAGCGAATTGGCGCGGCACCACGGGCCGAGCTCGTCGGGATCCAGCGTCACCAGGGCCGCGATGAACGGGCGGTTCTCACCAACCACGACGACCTGGTTGACCAGGCGCGAGGCCCGGATGATTTCCTCCAGCGGGCCCGGGGCCACGTTCTTGCCCCCGGCGGTGACCAGGATGTCCTTCGTGCGGCCGGTGATGCCCAGGAACCCGGAATCGTCCAGGAACCCGGTGTCCCCGGTCTTGAAGAACCCGTCCTCGTCGAAGGCCTCGGCCGTCGCCCGGGCATTGCGGTGGTATCCGGCAAAGACTCCGATGCCCTTGATGCGGATCTCACCGTCCTCGGCGATGCGGATCGTGGTGCCCGGCACGGGGATCCCAACCGAGCCCACCCGCACGTCCCGGGCCATGTTCACCGTGGCCGGGGCCGTGGTCTCGGTGAGCCCGTAGCCCTCCAACAGGCCGATGCCTGCGCCGCGGAAGAAGTGCGTCAGCTCGGTGTTCAGTGCGCTGGCGCCGCAGATCGCGTAGCGGACCCGGCCGCCGAACACCGCCCGCAGCCTGGGGTAGAGCACCTTGTTGAACAGGGCGTGCCTGGCCAGCAGCACGGGGGAGCGGCGGGTGCGATTCCCGCGGGCGCGGGCGTCGGCGGCACGGGAGTATTCGATGGCCACCGACTCGGCCTGGGCGAAGACCTCTCCCTTGCCGGCGGCCTGCGCGGTGTTGGACGCGGTGGTGCGGATCTTCTCGAAGATCCGGGGCACGGCCAGCAGGAAACCGGGCTTCACCGCGGCCAGGTCTTCCACGAGGGTGGATGCGGTGGAGGTGTGGGCGATGGTGGAGCCGGCGTGCACGCAGACCTGCTGCACGGCGCGGGCCAGCACGTGGGCCAGCGGCAGGAACATCAAGGTGCGCTCACCGGTGCCCAGCACTGGGGCCATGTGCGGGGCCAGGTTAACGGCGATCAGGGAAAAATTCGCGTGCGTCATCATGCAGCCCTTGGGCCGCCCGGTGGTTCCGGAAGTGTAGACCAGGGTCGCCAGGTCCTGCAGGCCGGCCGAGGTCCGTGCGGCCTCGAGTTGTTCGTCGGTGAAGGCACTGCGGGAGCCGGCATCCACCAGGTCCCTGAGCCCGGCGGACGGAATGCCCTGCGGATCGGCATCCGTGCCGTCCTCGAAGGCGAGCACCGTGACCTGCTCGCCGAGGGCTGCGGCGGCCTGGTCGATCACCTGCGCGCGCCGGGGGTCCTCGGCAAAGGCGAGCCGGGCCCCGGAATCCCGGAGGATCCACTCGACCTGGAACGGGGAGCTGGTTTCGTAGATGGGCACCGACACCGCGCCGGCGAACCAAATGGCCTGTTCGGCCAGCGCCCATTCGTAGCGGGTGGAGGACATGATCGCCACGGTGTCCCCCGGGGCGAGGCCGTGGGCGAGCAACGTCTTGGCCAGGGACCGGACCGAGGCCGTGAAATCGGCGGTTGACACGTCGATCCACGAGGCGCCGCGCTTGACACTGAACAGCGGTGCCGAATCCCCGCGGGCCAGGCGCGCCAGCAGCAGGTCCGTGGTGTTCGAATCCTCGGGCAGGTCAATGATCAGTCCGGTGCTTGCTTCGCGCATGGTGTGGTGTGTTCCCGTGGTGGTCGTCATGTGGTGTGGACCATAGTCTATGTTACTGACGAGTAATCAACGGCCTATCCCCAGCTGGGCATCCAGATGTGGATGCGCCAATTCTCGTACGTGATCATGTCCCCGGTCCACACCGGCAGGAAGAACGCGGACACGGCCACCACCAGCGCCAGGAAGATCCCCACGCCCCACAGCACACGCCGCCGGTGCCAGGGGACCTGCTTGTCGGTGGGCAGGAACCTGCCCAGCACGTAGGCCAGGGCCAGGACCATGAACGGGGCGAAGGGCAGGGTGTAGAAGAAGAACATGGTGCGGTCCGGGTAGGCGAACCACGGCAGGAACCCGGCGGCAACGGCGGCAAGGATCGCCCCGGCACGCCAATCCCGCGCCCCGATCCAGTAGAACAGCACCAGCAGCAGGGCCAGGGTCGCGGACCACCACATGATCGGATTGGGCAGATCGGTGATCGCCTGGACGCAATTGGCGCGGGTGCACCCGAATTCGCCGTTGCTGCGCGACTCGTAGAAGAACAGCACCGGGCGACCGGCAAAGAGCCAGCTCCACGGCGAGGATTCCCAGCCGTGCGGCGAACCCAGTCCCTGGTGGAACGCAAAGGCGGCCCGGTGGTACTCGGCCAGGGAGCGGAACACATCGGGCACCCAACCCCAGATGTCCGAGGGGTTTTCCACCGCCCACTGGCGGTAGCGGCCATCGGCGGAGCGCAGCCAACCGGTCCAGGTGGCCAGGTACACCGCCGCGGCCGTGGGAATGATCAGCGCGAATGCGGGGATCCCGTCGCGGAACAGCCCGGCGATAACCCAGTGTCGGATCCCGGCGCGGCGCCGTGCCGACAGGTCCCAGAGCACGGTCATCAGCCCGAAGACGGCAATGAAGGACAGCGCGGACCACTTCACTCCGGCCGCGGCCCCCAGCATCACCCCGGCGACCAGCCGCCAGGGGCGCCACCACAGCCATGGCCCGTAGGCCAGCAACCTGTCGGAGGGCCGTGAACCATCCGCAGTGGACAGCGCCCGGGCCAGCTTCGCCCGCCCGTGGAAACGGTCAAGGAGCAGCGCGTGGAAGCCGGCCAGGATGAAGAACATCAAGAAGATGTCCAACAGCCCGGTGCGGGACATGACGATTTGGTGGCCATCCACCGCGGCCAGCAGGCCGGCAATCCCGCCCAGCAGCACCGAGGAGAACAGCTTCTGGGCCACCAGCGCGCACAGCAGCACCGACAGCGTGCCAAAGAGCGCTCCGGAAAAACGCCAGCCCAGCCCGTTGTCGGTCCCGAAAAGCCACATTCCGGCGGCAATCAGCCACTTGCCCAGCGGGGGATGGACCACGAATGAAGCCGATTCCTTGGGCTCCGGGTGTCCGGAGATGAACGCCTCGTTGGGGTTTTCGCCCCACTCCAGCTCGTAGCCCGCGTGCATCATGGTGTAGGCGTCCTTGACGTAGTAGGTCTCGTCAAAGATCAGCAGGTGGGGGTGGGCGAGGTTGGTGAAACGCAGCACCGCCCCGAGCATCGCCATGGCCAGCGGAACGATCCAGCCCCAGGCCCCGGCCCGGTGCAAGGGGCCGGACAAGCGGTCCCCCAGGGCCTGGATCCCGAAGGCGTCGGCCGGGGTCTGGACCCAGCGGCGCGTTCTGTGCATGGAAGCGGTAGTCACCGTCAATACTCTACCGGCGGCCCCCTGCGGGACTTGGAGGCACGCGCGGGCAGTAGGCTTGGGGCGTGGAAACTCAAGAAACCCCGGGCCAGATCGTCCTTGCCGCGACCCCCATCGGCAACCTTTCCGACGCGTCCCCACGCCTGATCGAGCTCATGAAGAGCGCGGACATCGTGGCGGCCGAGGACACCCGGCGCTTCCTGCACCTGGCCACCGGGCTGGGCGTCCGGGTTCCCGGGCGGCTGATCAGCTACCACGAACACAACGAAACCCACCGGCTCACCGAGCTGCTCGAACTGGTGGCCGGCGGCGCCACGATTCTGGTGGTCTCCGACGCGGGCATGCCCGCGGTCTCGGACCCCGGGTTCAAGCTGGTCGAGGCCGCAGTGGCCGCCGGCGTCACGGTCACCGCGGTGCCCGGGCCCTCGGCCGTGCTCACCGCCCTGGCCCTGTCCGGGCTGCCCACCGACCGTTTCACCTTCGAGGGCTTCTTGCCCCGCAAGGCCGGGGAACGCTCCAAGCGCCTCGAGGACCTGGCCGCCGAGCAACGCACCATGGTCTTCTTCGAGGCCCCGCACCGGCTGGATGCGATGATCCGCGCGCTGCGCGACGCCTTCGGACCCGAACGCAAGGGTGCCATCGCCCGGGAACTGACCAAGATGTACGAAGAGGTCATCCGCGGGAGCCTCGACGAGCTGCTGCTCTGGGCCGAGGGCGAGGTCCGCGGGGAAATCGCCGTGGTTGTCGCCGGTGCGCCTGCCGGGGAACCGGCCCGTGCGGTGGACCACGTGGCCCAGGTGCAGCAGCTGGTCGCCGAGGGCCTGCGGCTCAAGGAAGCGGTGGCTGCGGTGGCCGAGACCGAACGGGTGTCCAAGCGCGAACTCTATGCGGCGGTGCTCGAGGCCCGCGCCTGAGCCCTGCGCCCCGGAATCGCCGTCGGTGCGCCCCTTGGGGTACCTGCACAAAACGGGGGCTGCGTCATAGTGCAGTTGGAAATTTACAGTGACTTGCCGCGGCACTAGCGTGGAGACCAACAAGAACCTGCACGTTTCGCAACACCCCACCGTTCAAGGGAGAACGCCCCAATGACCATTACCCCCGAGCGCGAAGCCGAACTACTGGCCTCCGTCCCGACCGGTTTGCTGATCAATGGCGAATGGCGCGACGCCTCCGACGGCGGCACCTTCGACGTCGTTGACCCGGCCACCGGAGAAAAGCTTGCCACCCTGGCCTCGGCCACCTCCGAGGACGCCATGGCGGCCCTGGACGCCGCCGACGCCGTGCAGAAGACCTGGGCGCTGACCGCACCGCGCGAGCGTGCCGAGATCCTGCGCCGCGCCTTCGACCTGGTCACCGCCCGCGCCGAGGACTTCGCGCTGCTGATGAGCCTGGAAATGGGCAAGCCGTTGGCCGAGGCCCGCGGCGAGGTCACCTACGGCGCCGAGTTCCTGCGCTGGTTCTCCGAGGAGACGGTGCGCGACTACGGCCGCTACCTCACCACCCCCGAGGGCAAGAACAAGATGATCGTGCAGACCAAGCCGGTCGGCCCGTGCCTGCTGATCACCCCGTGGAACTTCCCGCTGGCCATGGCCACCCGCAAGGTCGCCCCGGCGATCGCCGCCGGTTGCACCATGGTGCTCAAGCCCGCCAAGCTCACCCCGCTGACTTCCCAGCTCTTCGCCGCCACCATGATGGAAGCGGGCCTTCCGGCCGGCGTGTTGAACGTGGTCTCCTCCAAGAGCGCCTCGAAGATCTCCGGCCCGCTGATGCAGGACGACCGCCTGCGCAAGGTCTCCTTCACCGGCTCCACCGCCGTGGGCAAGATGCTCATGAAGGACGCCGCCGACAAGGTGCTGCGCACCTCCATGGAACTGGGCGGCAACGCGCCGTTCCTGGTCTTTGAGGATGCCGACCTGGACGCCGCCGTCGAGGGCGCCATGGCGGCGAAGATGCGCAACATGGGCGAGGCCTGCACCGCGGCCAACCGCTTCCTGGTCCACGAGTCGGTGGCCAAGGAGTTCATCTCCAAGTTCTCCGCCGCCATGGGCGCGCTGAAGACCGGCCGCGGCACCGAGGCCACCACCAACGTTGGCCCGATCATCGATTCCGGCGCACGCGACGACATCCACGCCCTGGTTGCCAAGGCGGTCGAGGCCGGCGCCGTGGCCGAGACCGGCGGCGC
This sequence comes from Paeniglutamicibacter psychrophenolicus, assembly GCF_030812255.1. Taxonomy (GTDB): domain Bacteria; phylum Actinomycetota; class Actinomycetes; order Actinomycetales; family Micrococcaceae; genus Paeniglutamicibacter; species Paeniglutamicibacter psychrophenolicus_A. Next base: position 525,687 of record NZ_JAUSSH010000001.1, read on the forward strand.
CCCGGTCGAGGGCCCGGGCTACTTCTACGCACCCACCGTGCTGTCGAACGTTGCCAACGACGCCGAGATCCTGCGCCAGGAGATCTTCGGGCCCGTCGCCCCGGTGACCACCTTCCGCGACGAGGCGCACGCCATCGAACTGGCCAACGCGTCGGAGTACGGGCTGGCTTCCTACCTCTACTCGCGCGACATCAACCGCCTCCTGCGCGTGGCGGAGCAGATCGAGTTCGGCCTGGTCGGCTTCAATGCCGGGGTCATCTCCAACGCCGCGGCACCCTTCGGCGGCGTGAAGCAGTCGGGCCTGGGCCGCGAAGGCGGCGCCGAGGGCCTGGCCGAGTACACCACCACCCAGTACATCGGCATCGCCGACCCGTACGCGGCCCGCTAAGCGGCCCACCGGCACGCCGACGGCGGCGCTTCCCGCCCTTCTTCGCCCAACCACCCACCGGTTGGGCACAGGGGGACCAAGGGGCGCCGCCGTTTTCTTGTTGCCCGGGGCGCACCCCGGCCGGCGATCCCTAGTGGTACGGGTCCTCGAAGTCGTGGGCCAACAGCGTGCGCAGGTAGGCACCGTAGCCGCTCTTGCCCAGTTTCGCCGCACAGGCCTCCAAGGCCCCATCGTCGATCAATCCGCGGCGCCAGGCTACCTCCTCGGGAACCCCGACCTTCAGCCCCTGCCGGGCCTCGATGGTGCGGATGAAGTTCGAGGCGTCGTTGAGCGAATCAAAGGTCCCGGTGTCCAGCCACGCGGTGCCGCGGGCCAGCACGTGCACGCGCAACGAGCCTTCCTCCAGGTATTGGCGGTTGATGTCGGTGATTTCCAGTTCCCCGCGCGCCGAGGGCTCCAGGTCCCGCGCCCGGTCGATCACCGAGTTGTCATAGAAATACAGCCCGGGCACCGCATAGTTGCTGCGCGGCTTGGCCGGTTTTTCCTCCAGCGACACCGCGGTGCCCGCGGCATCGAATTCCACCACGCCGTAGGCGCCCGGGTCCTTGACCCAGTACCCGAAGATCGACGCCCCGGAATCGGCATGGAAATCGGCAAGCTGCGACCCGAAGCCCGGACCGTAGAAGATGTTGTCGCCCAGCACCAGTGCCACCGGTCCGTCCCCGATGTGCCCGGCGCCGATGATGAAGGCCTGGGCCAGCCCGTCGGGCGAGGGCTGGATGGCGTAGTCGATGGTGATCCCGAACTGCGATCCATCCCCCAGCAGCCCGCGGAACTGGTGGGCATCGGCAGGGGTCGTGATCACCAGCACCTCGGTGATCCCCGCGAGCATCAGCGTGCTCAGCGGGTAGTAGATCATGGGCTTGTCGTAGACAGGCACCAGCTGTTTTGAAATCCCGTGCGTGATCGGATGCAAGCGCGATCCCGTTCCCCCGGCAAGTATGATCCCCTTCATGGCCCCATCCTAGGCACACCTAGTCACGGATGGGGAGGGGCGATAGCCTTGCAATCATGAAAAGAATCCTGGTTACCGGGGGTGCGGGATTCATTGGGGCCAACTTCGTGCACTATCTGATCGAGCACTCCGACACGCATCTGACCGTCCTTGACTCGCTGACCTACGCCGGAAACCTGGCCTCGCTGCAGGGAATAACCGGGCCGCGGCTCACCGTGGCCATCGGCGACATCACCGATGCGCCGCTGGTCGACGAACTCGTCGCCGCCTGTGACGCCGTGGTGCATTTTGCCGCCGAATCCCACAACGACAACTCGCTCTTCGACCCCAGGCCGTTCCTGGACACCAACGTGGTGGGCACCTACACGCTGCTCGAGGCGGTGCGCCGCCACGATGTGCGTTTCCACCACATCTCCACCGACGAGGTCTACGGGGACCTGGAACTCGATGACCCGAACCGGTTCACCGACACCACCCCCTACAACCCCTCCAGCCCGTACTCGGCCACCAAGGCCGCCTCGGACATGCTGGTGCGGGCCTGGGTGCGTTCCTTCGGCGTGCGGGCGACCATCAGCAATTGCTCCAACAACTACGGCCCCTACCAGCACGTGGAGAAATTCATCCCGCGGCAGATCACCAACATCCTGGCCGGGGTGCGGCCCAAGCTCTACGGCACCGGGGCCAACGTCCGGGACTGGATCCACGTGGAGGACCACTCCTCGGCGGTGTGGGAAATCCTGCGCCACGGCACCCTGGGCAAGACCTACCTCATCGGCGCCGACGGGGAAAAGTCCAACCGCGAGGTCCTCCAGTCGATCCTGGGGCTCATGGGCCAGGACCCCGACGCGTACGACATCGTCGCCGACAGGCCGGGCCACGACCTGCGCTACGGGATCGATGCCTCGGTGCTGCGCACCGAACTGGGCTGGCGCCCGGCACACCAGGACCTGTCCGCCGGCCTGGGCCAAACCATTTCCTGGTACCGCCAGAACGCGTGGTGGTGGGAGGGTGCCAAGGCCGGGACCGAGCAGCGCTACCTGCTCCAGGAGGCCGCCCACGCGGCGCAAGGCATCGCGGCACCGGAGAACGGGGCGGGGGAGTGAACAATGCACCGATCGTGCAGGAAACCGGGATCGCCGGCCTGCTGCTGGTCCACCTGCCGGTCCACGAGGATGCCCGCGGCTGGTTCAAGGAAAACTGGCAACGCGCAAAAATGGTGGCGGCCGGGCTGCCCGATTTCCGCCCCGTGCAAAACAACGTCTCCTTCAACCGCCTGGCCGGGACCACCCGCGGCATCCACGCCGAGCCCTGGGACAAGTACGTGGCGGTCATCGGCGGATCCATCTTCGGAGCCTGGGTGGACCTGCGCGCCGGGGCGGGCTTCGGGGCGAGCTTCAGCGCCACGCTGGGCCCCGGGCAGGCGGTCTTCGTGCCGAGCGGGGTCGGCAACGGCTTCCAGACCCTGGAACCGGACACGGGATACAGCTATCTGGTCACCGAACACTGGTCGGAAAGGGCCCGTTCCGGATACACCTTCCTGAACCTGGCGGACCCGTCCGCCGGCATCCCCTGGCCGATCCCGCTGGCCAAGGCCACCGTCTCGGATGCCGATCGGACCCACCCGATGCTGGACGCGCTCACCCCGGTGGGCCCGCGCAAGACCCTGGTGCTCGGCGCCAACGGGCAGCTGGGCCGCGCCCTGGCCGCCCTGGCACCAGCCGACGACAGCTTCGAATTCGCCGCTCGCGGGCAACTGGACATCACCGATGCCCGCCAGCTGGCCGCCCTTGACCTCTCCGGGTACCGGGCGGTGATCAACGCCGCCGCCTACACCCACGTCGACGAGGCCGAAACCCCGGCCGGGCGCAGGGCCGCCTGGGCAGCCAACGTAACCGCCGTGGGGCAGCTGGCCGCAGCCTGCACCGCACACGGGACCACGCTGGTGCACCTATCCAGCGACTACGTCTTTGACGGGCGCAAGCCCGGCTACACCGAGGAGGACGCCCCCTGCCCGCTGGGGGTCTACGGGCAGACCAAGGCCGCAGGGGACGCGGTGGTGGCGCAGGTGCCGCGGCACTACCTGGTCCGCACCAGCTGGGTGGTGGGGGACGGGAAGAACTTCGTGTCCACCATGGCGCGCCTGGCCCGCGCGTCGGTGAATCCGAGCGTCATCGACGACCAATACGGACGCCTCTGCTTCGCCAGGGACCTGGCCGCCGGCATCCTGCACCTGCTCGATTCGCAGGCCCCCTACGGGACCTACAACCTGACCAACGAGGGTGATGCGGTCTCCTGGGCGCGCATCGCCGCCGAGGTCTTTGAGGCCCTGGGCCACGACCCGGGCCGCATCACCGCCACGAGCACCGATGCCTACCGGGCCGGGCACCCCGCAATGGCCCCGCGCCCGTTGCACAGCACCCTGGAGCTGTCCAAGCTCAAGGCCACCGGATTCACGCCCCGGGACCAGTTCGAGGCCCTGGCCGACTACCTGGCCGCCGGCCTGCCCGAGGCGTAGCCGAAGGGCTCCAGCGGGCGCGGGGCAAAGAGCGAACGCGGCCACAGCGCCCGGCCCAGGCGCTCGCCGGGGCCCATGCCGGCGGCCAGGGCGTGCTTCACCCCGGACAGCGCCTCGGCCAACACCGCGGTGTCCGGCTGCCCGTGCCCCGGCGCGTAGCGCATCCGTTCGTAGGCCTGGGCCAGGACGGACAGGTCCCCGGCAGCGCTCGGCAGGATGCGGGCCAGCCGGCGGGAGTAGTCCCCGGCCGATTCGTCGTGGCGCATGGGCGTCGAATGGTCCAGGCCAAGGGCCACCAGTTCGGCCCACGCCGCCGCGGCGCCGGTTTCCCTGCCGTAGTGCTGGTCGAATTCACCTCTCCGCCGCATGCGGGCCAGCCGTCCGGTGCGCTGGATGCGGCGGGCCGCCCACGGACCGGCACCGGCCAGCAGCACGATCAGCACCAGCGGCAGCAGGCCGGAGAAGGGGGTCCCGGAGTCGGGGCCGGAGCCCGGGGCCGCGGCCGGGGTGCTCGCGGAGGACTCGGCCGATGACGGCCCGGAGGCCGAGTTGGAAGGGTTGGTCAGGCGCGGGTCTTCGGCGGAGCTGGCGGTGGACGCCGGAAGCGCCGGCGCGTAGGCCGGCGGGACCCCGCGCCCGGGTGTCGGCTCGAAGGCGACCCAGCCGGCGCCGGGGAAGTAGAGTTCCGGCCAGAGGTGGGCGTTGCGCGAGTTCACGATGTATTCGTTCAGTTCCGCGCCGTTCTGCCCGGTGATCTTCACCCCGGTGGGGGTGCCGGGGGAGTAACCGGTGACCAGGCGGCTGGGGATGCCCAGCTCACGGGCCATCAGCGCCATGGTGGAGGCAAAGTGGATGCAGTACCCGGCCTTTTCCCGCAGGAACGCGTCAATGACCTTCATCCCGCTGCCGTCGTAGCCGTCCTCCACGGGGGTCTTTTCCGAGTAGGTGAACACCGTGGAACGCAGGTAGTCCTGGATGGCGACGGCCTGCCCGTACGCCACGCCCCCGGCCTTGGCCACGGCCGTGTTGGTGGCCTCGGCCAGCGAATCGGGGGTGTCCTGGGGCAGCGCCAGGTACTCCTGGTCGACCTCGGCGAAGAAGCCGCCGGGCATGGAGGCCGACAGCTCCCGCAGCGACTTTGCGGTGATCTCGGGGTTCACGCTCATCACTGTGTAGTCCTCGGCCTCCGGGGTGGCGCCCTTGGCGGCGCGCAGCGTCCCGGTGTCGGGGCTCCAGCCCCAGGAACCGCCCAGCCCGCTCAGGGTGATGGCGTTGGCCGGCAGGGGCATCCACGCTCCCCGGTACTTGTCGGTGACCACGCGGGTGAAGGCCGGCTGGGCGGCCTCGAAGACCGTCGGGAAGGCACGGGTCACCAGGTTCTCGGTGGCCGGGACCCGGTAGATGTCCGGATCCGGTTCCCACCGATCGGTCGTGAGGTCGCCGGTGACCGAGGTGCGCAGGTAGACGGGGGTGTGCGAATCGGTGAAGTAGTGCAGCACCGTGCCCGAGGTCCGGTTGCGCAGGTCGTTGCCCAGGGCGATCATCGGGTCGATGTTGGTGGCCAGCTGGCCCCAGGAGGGCCGGGTGCCCTCGGTGAGCATGCCCTTGGAGAAGCCGGGGATGGCCGAGGGCAGCACCAGCAAGGCGGCCAGCGCCCCGGCGATGATCGCGGTGCCCTGCAGCAGTGCCGAACGCGTCCCCGGCCCAGGGGTTCCCCGCCCGCCGGAGCCCGGATCCGGCAGCTCCATGGCCCGGCGCCCGGACCCGGAACCGTCCTGCCAGCGGGAAGCCGCCAAGACCAGCAGGTAACCCACCGCGGTGACCGACACCGTGCCGATGCCCGCCCCGTTCGCCTCGAAGAGCGAGGAGATCGAAAGCAACATGGCCAGCGGCAGCCCGGCCAGGGCCGCGGCCCGGATCTCGAAGGCCAGGGCGTCCACCGCCAGGGCCACCGCGGCCACCCACACGCATACGGAAAAGACGATCACCCCGGTGCTTTGCACCGGGGGCACCTGGGAGCCCATTTGGTCGTTGGCCAGCGCCCACACCCGCAGCAGTGCGCGGTAGGTCGAGGCCGTGGGCACCACGCCCAGCCAGGCGGTGTTGGCGAAAAACAGGAAGGTCAGCACGGCCACCGCCACCACGGCTCCGGCCGCGGTGCCCAGGTAGCGGCGGGCACCAAGGGCCCGGACCAGGTTGGTGGCCAGCACGATGGCGCCGACCACCGCGGTGACCTGCAGCATCCAGCCCCAGTCGCTGACGACCCCGTGCAGCGAGGCGGCGGCCCCCAGCACGGCCACCAGCACGGCGAAGGCACAGAAGGCCGCGGCCGGCAGTCTCCGGGCCGGTGCCCGGCGGCGTGGCGCCGGCGGGTCGGGGTTCGGGACCCGTGGCTTGTCCAGGGTTGGTGTGCTCATGAGGTGCGCCCCAATTCGGCCCAGGCTTCGGCGAGACTGGATTTCGGGTTGACGGCAACGGCCGCCCAGCCGGCCTGCCGGAAGCGGGAGATGACCGGGGCGAGGTGTCCCTCGCGGTTGGCCACGCACAGCACCGTGACCTTGCTGCGGGCGCCAACCACCTCGAGCCAGCTGTCGGCCTGCGCCTCGGTGATCTCGCCCAGGATCAGCACCAGCCGGTCCCCGCGCTCGCGCAGGCGTTCCTTCAGGGCCGCGGCCAGCGTGGCCCGGGCCGGTTCGCGGCGTTCCCCGGCTGCGTCCTCGAGTCCCAGCGCTGCAAGTGCCTGCTGCATCCGCGCGGTGGCGTGGGGCCCGGCAAAGAGTTCCGCGGAGTCCTCGGTGCCCGAGGCCGAGACGGCGTTGATCGAGGTGCCGCGGTGGTCGATCAAGTCGATGCCGAACCCGGTTTGGGCCAGGTAGGCGCCGATGCCCAGGGCCGCGTGCAGCCCCCATTCGAAGCGGCGGCTCGAGTCCTTGGGGGTGGAGGTGAATTGCGGGATCTTCAGCACCGGTTCGGCGCCCACGCCCTGGGCGAGGAACGCGGCGCGGGAGCGGTCCAGCATCAGCACCGCGCGCGGGGTGGCCCGGTAGTCCTCCTGGCGCACCATCAGCGTGCCCTTCCGGGCGGTGGCCGGCCAGTGGATGCGGCGCACGGTGTCCCCGGGGCGGTATTCGCGGGTCATCACCTCGAAGGAGTCCGGGGTCAGCCGGCGGTTCGAGGCGGCCTGCCCGTGGGAGCCGTGCTCGCCGGGAATGCCGGTGGGTTCGAGCATCTCGCACACCGGCAGCGCCAGCAGCGCGCTGGGCGCATCCAGGGCCGCGGGCCGGGAGGCCAGCCCGAAGACGTCGCCGACCTGGGCTCGGACCGGCCCGATGGAGTAGATGCCGCGGGTGGCCAAGCGCAGCCGGTATTCGTACCAGCTGCCCGAGCCCCCGGGGCCGGGGATGGCGGTGCGCGAGGGGTAGCGGAATTCCGGGCCCGCCCCGAAATCCTCCGGCAGGGTGTCGCGCAGCGTGACCGGCCCGGCCCCGCTGCCCCGGTGGGTGATGTGCAGCCGCACCCGCACCCCGGAGTCGGTGGTGGCCTGCTGCGGGTTGAAGGTCCTGGTGACGTCCAGCTCGGAATTGCCAAAGCGCAGCAGGAAGGCGGCCAGCAGCGGGGTGAGCAGCAGGAACAGGGAGATGGCCAGCAGCTCGCGCCGGCCCATCAGGAAAGCCAGCAGCAGGGCGATCGCCCCGGCGGCAAAGAACCCCCAGCCGCGCGCGGTGAGGAACCCGAGGTGGACCTTTTCGCGCAGCGTTGCGGGTTTTTCCGCGGTGATCCAGCGGTTGCCGGACGGGGATTCGCGGAACTCGTTGGGTTCCGCCGACGGGATGCTCATGGAGGTCGCTGCCTTGGCCTGTGATCTACCGGCTAGCCGCGGGCCCCGGCGCGCACCGGTATCGCGTTGAGGATGGAGACCAGGATCGATTCGGCGTTCGAGCCGGCGGCCTCGGCCCGCCGGTGCAGGATCAGCCGGTGCCCCAGGACCCTCGCGGCGATGTTGCGCACGTCCTCGGGCAACACATAGTCCCGGGCGTTCAGTGCGGCCTCGGCCTTGGCTGCGCGCAGCAGCTGCAGCAGGGACCGCGGGGAGGCGCCCAGGCGGATGTCCGCGTGCTCGCGGGTCGCCCGGCCCAGGGCCACCACGTATTCCTTCACCGGGTCGGAAACGTAGACCGCGGCCACGGTGTTGATCAGGGTGTGCAGCGATGCCAGGTCAAGGACCGGGCGCAGGTCATCCAGCGGCGAGGTGGACTGGTGGGTCTCGAGCATCGCCATCTCGGCGGCGGCATCGGGGTAGCCCATGGAGATCTTGGCCATGAACCGATCGCGTTGCGCCTCGGGCAGCGGGAAGGTGCCCTCCAGCTCGATGGGGTTTTGCGTGGCGATCACCATGAACGGGCTTTCAAGCATGTGGGTGGTCCCGTCGACGGTGACCTGTCCCTCTTCCATGCATTCAAGCAACGCCGACTGGGTCTTGGCGTTGGCCCGGTTGATCTCGTCGCCGATCACGATGTGCGCGAACACCGGTCCGGGCCGGAACTGGAACTCGTGGGTGTTCTGGTTGAAGATCGACACCCCGGTCACGTCCGAGGGCAACAGGTCGGGGGTGAACTGGATGCGGTGCACCGTGCAGTCCACCGACTTGGCCAGGGTCTTGGCCAGCATGGTCTTGCCGACCCCCGGCACGTCCTCCAGCAGCAGGTGGCCCTGGGCCAGCAGGACGATCAGCGCGGTGCGCGCCACCTCCGCCTTGCCGTCGATCACCGTGGCAATACCGGCCAGCACTTCTTCGCAGACCCGGCCGAATTCATCGGCCGGAAGAATCTGGGACTCGGTGGAAAGCGACATGCAAGGTCCTCCTGGAACGCATCCGTACGGTGGAAGGTATGTGAATCTCCTTTCCAACGATACCGTCATTGGCGTGCGCTGCGTCACGCTGGGGGGCACCGGAGTGCCGGGCCGCGTACGCTGGATGGGCCAACGGCCATCGGCCCGTAAAACCGGGACACCAAACGAAGGGGGAGAAGGCACCCATGCCAGTCTCAAAACAGCAAGCGGACCTCGGCGCCACCCTGGGTGTGCCGACCGCCTACCTTCGGCCCGATGCCGGGCACGAACCGGGCGCCCCGAACCGCAGCGCCCAGGACGAGCACGGCAAGAAGCGCAACCTCTCCTACCCTCCGGCACCGGCGCCGCTGCCCTTCGGCGTCCCGGACAACCACACCCACCTGGACTTCCGTGACGGCTCGGTGCACGTCACCGTCGCCCAGGCCCTCGACGCGGCCAGCGCGGTCGGTGTGCCCGGGGTCGTCCAGGTCGGCTGCGACGTGGAATCCTCCGAGTTCGCGGTGCGTGCGGCCACCGAGGATTCCCGGGTGCTGGCCGCCGTGGCGATCCACCCCAACGACGCCGCGCGCCTGGCCGAGGCCGGGGACCTTGACGCGGCCATTGCGCGCATCGAGGAACTCGCCGCCCACGAGCGGGTGCGCGCCGTGGGGGAGACCGGACTCGATTATTTCCGCACCCGGGAGCCGGGCCGCCCGGCCCAGGAGCACTCCTTCCGCGAGCACATCCGCATTGCCCGCGAGCATTCCAAGGCCCTGCAAATCCACGATCGTGACGCACATCTCGATGTGGTGCGCGTCCTGCGGGATGAACCGCTTCCCGAGCGCGTGGTCTTCCACTGCTTTTCCGGCGACGCGCAGCTGGCCGAGATCTGCAACGAAAACGGCTGGTACCTCTCCTTCTCCGGCACCGTGACATTCAAGAACTCGCACGACCTGCGTGCGGCATTGTTGGTGGCCAGGCCGGAATTGGTGCTGGTGGAAACGGACGCCCCGTTCCTCACCCCGCACCCCTACCGGGGACGGCCGAACGCCAGCTACCTGATCCCGCAAACCGTGCGCTTCATGGCCGAAACCACGGGGGTGGACCTCGAGGAATATTGCCGTGCCCTGGCCGCAAACACCCGGCGCGTCTACGGGGACTTCTAGCCGGTTTCATGCACAAGGCAAGCACGAAGTGCTTGCGGCCTTATTACGATTCGGTTACGGTAGTTCTTTAGTAGCCGGGATCGGGGAAGGTTCCCGGGTGCATTTGATTCTGCACGGGGCGTGTTCGCAAGCGCCCCGGCGCAACATCGATGAGATGACAAAGAATTGGATTGTGCTCGCACCAACCAATGAGCACACGGTGGGCTGCGCCCGGTTTCTGCCGGGGGCAACCGTTCACCCGCCGTGTGGCATTGCTGCCCCCGTGCCCGGGATCGACCGAAGTTTGGAATCCTGTGCAGAATGCCCTTAAGAATCGCTGGGTGAAAGTCGGCGCGCAAGCAGCCGTTTTGACCGCGTTGATCCTCGGCCTGGTCATGTTCGTCGGTGCCGGCAAGACCATTGCCGTGGCCATCGACGGCCAAAGCCAGTCCGTTTCCACGCGCGCCGCCACCGTCGGCGATGTCTTGAAGGACTCCGCAATCCCCGTGGGGGACCGCGACGTGGTCACCCCGGCACTGGATGCACCGGTTGCCGACGGCGCCCTGATCGACATCAAGCGCAACAAGTCCGTGAACGTGAGCATCGACGGCGTCGACCGCGTCGTGCACACCACCGGACTGACCGTCGCCGATGTCGTGGACCAGCTGAACGTTTCGGAAAAGGCACAGATCGCCCAGGGCCCGGCACTCGCCCTGGCCGCACTGTCCACCCCGATCGACATCTCCACTCCCAAGGACGTCTCGATCAAGGTCGACGGCAAGACCAAGAAGCTGAACACCACCGCCGAGACCGTTGAGGCGGTGCTCGAAGAGGCCAAGCTCACCCTGGGCAAGGACGACGAGCTCAACGCCAAGGCCACCGACGCGGTCACCGACGAGATGAAGCTCAAGATCGTGCGCGTCGAGACCAAGACCGTCACCAAGACCAAGGTCGTTGCCCACGGTACCGACACCACCAAGGACTCCGACGCCCTGGTTGGCTCCAAGAAGACCCTGGTCAAGGGCAAGGACGGCGAACGGACCCTCACCTACACCGTGACGCTGCGCGACGGCAAGGAAACCGACCGCAAGCTCGAGGCCGACAAGCTCACCACCAAGGCCGTTGACGCCGAGGTGTCGGTGGGCACCAAGCCCAAGCCCAAGCCGAAGCCCAAGTCCACCAGCACGCCCGGCAGCGTTTCGGCCACCTGGTCCGCGCTGGCCAAGTGCGAGTCCGGCGGCAACTGGTCCATCAACTCCGGCAACGGCTACTACGGCGGGCTGCAGTTCTCCGCCAGCAGCTGGCGCGGGGCCGGCGGCGGCAAGTACGCCGCCCTGCCGCACCAGGCCACCCCCGCCGAGCAGGTCGCCACCGCCGAGGTGCTGCGCCGCAGCGGCGGCTGGGGCCACTGGCCGGCCTGCTCCAGCAAGCTGGGCCTGCGCTGACATCAACACCCAGGGCCCTCGGGTCCGGGCGCCGGAGGCTCCGGTGCACACCAGAACACCTTGACCAATGGGTTCCGCCAATACCGGGCGGGGCCCATTGGCCATTTCCGCCAACCGTGCCCTGGCCCGCCCGGGCAAACGCCCCGGTCCGCGGGCGCCGGGCCCTGAACTAAGATTGAACCGTGACTTCCGTAGAATCGACCCCGCCACCACTGCTCGGCGCCACCGAGATCCGCCGCCTCGCCGGCGAACTCGACGTGCGCCCCACCAAGACGCTGGGGCAGAACTTCGTCATCGACGGAAACACCATCCGGCGCATCGTGGCCACCGCCAAGCTGGACCCCGCCGAAACAGTGCTGGAGGTCGGGCCGGGCCTCGGCTCGCTGACCCTGGGCCTGCTGGATGCCGCCGCCCGCGTGGTCGCGGTGGAAATCGACCCGAAGCTCGCCGCGCGGCTGCCGCAGACCGTTGCCGAAATTCGTCCGGAGAAGGCGGAAAACCTCACGGTGGTCCTCTCCGATGCCATGAAGGTCACCGAGCTGCCGCACGCGCCCACCGCACTGGTGGCCAACCTGCCCTACAACGTCGCGGTGCCCGTGGTGCTGCACCTGCTCGAGCACTTCCCCTCCCTGCAACACGGCCTGGTCATGGTCCAGGACGAGGTCGCCGACCGCATGGCCGCGGGCCCGGGCAACAAGACCTACGGCGTGCCCTCGGTCAAGGGCGCCTGGTACGGCACCATGCGCAAGGCCGGTGTCATCGGCATGAACGTGTTCTGGCCCGCCCCCAAGATCAACTCCGGGCTGGTCGGCTTCGAACGCGGCAACCCGCCGGCCACCACCGCCACCCGCCAAGAGGTCTTCGCCGTCATCGACGCGGCCTTCGCCCAGCGCCGCAAGACGCTGCGCGCCGCCCTGGCCGGCTGGGCCGGATCCCCGGCGATGGCCGAGGCCGCGCTGCTGGCCGCAGGAGTCGACCCGCAGGCCCGCGGCGAAAAGCTCGGCATCGCCGAATTCGCCGCGATTGCCGAGGCCAAGGTCGCATCCGTACCCGGTACCCCATGACCCACACCGTCGTTGCCCGTGCCCCGGGAAAGATCAACTGCTACTTCAAGGTCGGCCCGCCCCGGCCGGACGGCTACCACTCGGTGGCCAGCCTGTACCTGGCCGTCTCGCTCTACGAGGACGTCTCGGCCACCGCACGCGCCGACGAGGAAATCCAGGTGTTCCTGCACCCCGATTCCACCGCGGTCGCGGACCCCGAGTCCTTCCCGCTGGGCCCGGACAACCTGGTCGTCAAGGCCGCACTGATGCTGCGCGAACACACCGGGCACTACGCCGGGGTCGATCTGTGCATCACCAAGCGCGTGCCGATCGCCGGGGGCATGGGCGGGGGATCGGCCGATGCCGCCGCCACCCTGGTGGCCTGCAACGCCCTGTGGGGCACCGGGCTGAACCGCGAGGAACTGGCCAGGCTGGGCGCACGCCTGGGCGCGGACGTGCCATTCGCGATGCACGGGGGCGCAGCCGTCGGCCTGGGCGTCGGCGACGAGCTGGCCCCGCTGCTGCTGCGCACCCGCACCGACTGGGTGCTGGTCCCGGCCTCCTACGGGCTGTCCACCCCCAGGGTCTACGGCATGCTCGACCGGCTGCGGGCCAACGAGGAGGTCACCACCCCCGTCGAGGTCGATCCGGCCATGGTCGGGGCGCTGCTCGAGGGGGACCTCGACGCCCTGGCGCCGCTGCTGGCCAACGACATGACCCGCGCCGCCCTGGCCCTGGCCCCCGAACTCGGCGTGGTGCGCGACCTGGGCGAGGCCGCCGGCGCGCTGCACGCCCTGGTCTCCGGATCCGGCCCCACCCTGGCGCTGCTGGCTCGCAACCCGGACCATGCAGCCCAAATCATCACCCAGCTTTCGGATGAGGCGGGCGTGGCAACGCTGTGCGTCCACGGCCCGGTCCCCGGCGCCAGCATCCTGCCCGCCGTCATCGAAACCCCTTAACAAAAGGAGCACCACACCGTGGCCCACCTGCTCGGCGCCGAAAACGTCTCGATGTCCTTCGGCACCCGTACCGTCCTTGACTCGCTCTCGCTGGGACTCGAGGACGGGGACCGCATCGGCATGGTCGGGCGCAACGGCGACGGCAAGTCCACGCTGATGCGCCTGCTGGCCGGCCGCATGGGCCCCGACGAGGGCCGGGTGACCAAGCGCGGGGACGTGCGGGTGGCCTACCTGGACCAGACCGACGTACTCGACGGTGCGCTCAGCGTCGGCGAGGCCATCGTGGGGGAGGCCGCGGACCACGAATGGGCCTCGAACCCGCTGGTGCGCGAGGTCATGGGCGGGCTGGTCGGCGAGGTCGACTGGCACGCCGAGGTCAACTCGCTCTCGGGCGGCCAGAAGCGCCGGGTCGCCCTGGCCAAGCTGCTCATCGGCGACCACGAGGTCATCATGCTCGACGAGCCCACCAACCACCTCGACGTCGAGGGCGTCGCCTGGCTGGCGGCGCACCTGAAGAACCGCTGGCGCGCCAACCAGAACGGGCTGCTCGTGGTCACCCACGACCGCTGGTTCCTCGATGAGATCTGCACGCGCACCTGGGAGGTCCACGACGGCACCGTGGACCCGTTCGACGGCGGCTACGCCGCCTACGTGCTGGCCCGCGCCGAGCGCGACAAGACCGCCGCCGTGGTGGAGAACAAGCGCCAGCAGCTGGTCAAGAAGGAACTGGCCTGGCTGCGCCGAGGTGCCCCGGCCCGCACCGCCAAGCCCAAGTTCCGCATCGAGGCAGCCAACACGCTCATCGCCGACGTGCCGGCCGCCCGCGACACCGTGGAACTGAACAAGATGGCCACCGCCCGCCTGGGCAAGGACGTGCTCGACCTGGAGAACGTCTCCCTCGACTTCGGGACCGGCAAGCCGCTGTTCAACAACATCACCCTGCGCCTGGCCCCGGGCGAACGCCTGGGCATCGTGGGGGTCAACGGCGCCGGAAAATCCACGCTGCTGCAATTGCTCAACGGGCAGATCGAACCCACCTCCGGGGTGATCAAGCGCGGCAAGACCGTGAAGACCGCGATCCTCACCCAGGAGGTCAAGGAGCTCGACGAGATCAAGGACATGCGCCTGATCGAGGTCATCAAGGCCGAACGGATGTCCTTCGAGGTCGGCGGCAAGGAAGTCTCCGCCGGTCAGCTCGCCGAACAGCTGGGATTCGGCACCGACAAGCAGTGGACCACGGTCAAGGAGCTCTCCGGTGGCGAGCGCCGCCGGCTGCAGCTGCTGCGCCTGCTCATCGGCGAGCCGAACGTGCTGATGCTCGACGAGCCGACCAACGACCTGGACACCGACACCCTGGCCGCCATCGAGGACATGCTCGACGGCTGGCCAGGAACCCTCGTGGTGGTCTCCCACGACCGCTACCTGCTCGAGCGCGTCACCGACCACCAGCTGGCGCTGCTGGGCGACGGCAAGCTGCGCGGTCTGCCCGGCGGCGTGGACCAGTACCTGGAACTGCGCGCCGGGGTGCACGGCACGACCAACACCGGGGCCCCCACGGACAAGACCGGTCCCGCCGCAACCCCGGAGGCCGCCGGACCGACCGAGGCCGAAAAGCGCGAGGCGCGCAAGGAACTGAACCGCGTCGAGCGCCAGATGGGCAAGCTCGAATCGCTGATCAAGAAGCTCCACACCGAGATGGCCGTGGCATCCGAGGCGATGAAGTTCGACCACGTCGCCACGCTCAACGCCACCCTGCAGGGTGCCCAGAGCGAGAAGGACGAGCTGGAGATGGCCTGGCTGGAGGCCGCGGAGACGCTCGGGGAGTAGCCCGGTCGCCCCACCGGGCGGCACGCGTGCGCAAGGGTCCCCGCAATCAATGCGCATTTGTCCTTGAGGGGCCCGGGAGGTGCCAGGAGCATCGCCTTGGACGGCCCGGGAACAGCGTCGTGTCCCCCGGTTCCAGGCCATGTGACGATCCGGTCAGGATATTGCCCGTGCCGGTGCGCTGCCCGGGGCCGGGGGCTCGAGGCCCGCGTCCAGCAAGTCCGGAAGCCTGGTCTGCGCCGACATCAACCAACGCGGCAGGACCCAGGATCCCAACCGGCCGCGCCCGGCGCGGCGGGTGCCGTGAGCCTTCGCCGTGGCCGCGGTGACCCGGCCGGACCAAGGCACCGGGCTCCATCCCGGCGGCCACCTGCAGCCTCGGGCAACTGCGCCCGGGAGGAATCCACAGGGACCGACATGCCCGAATCCCACCCGTTCGTGGTTAGAATCACATATACAACATTGACGTGGTGCAAGGGGGGAAAACGCAATGGAGATTGGCCGGGGGGCGGCCGACGACGCATATGCCGGGGGGAAAACTCCGGAAACGATCGTTTCCGGAGCGAGCTGGGAACATTTCATCCGCGACGACCTCGTCGATCAGGTTTGTCACGCCGTGCTGCAGGAGTCGGGCGCAGTGCTGGAAGGGGAACCGGGCACTGGAAAAGCGCCGTTGGCCGCCGCCGTCTTGGCACGGATCCGCGACAGGGTCCACGTGATCCAACTGGGTAGCCACGAGCTCCGAGACGGGAACGAGGGGCTTGGGGGCCTTTTGGCGAGCCTTTCGGCCGACGACCCCGGGTCCGAGCGCGAGGTCATGGAAGCGATCCGCCGGCTGGTCGCCGATTCCTCCGGGGGAATGCCCGTGTTGCTCCATATCCCCGACTTCAAGGTTCTTGCCGGACAGGTAGCCGGAGTACTGGCCGGGCTTGCGCTGTCGGGCACCTTTTCAATCCTGGCCATCTCCGGAAACCACGTGGGCGAGAACATCTCCAAGCTGGTGCAATCCATCCGGCTGAAACGGATCTATCTTGAAGCGCTCTCGCTGGACCAGACCCAGTGGCTGTTGGAACGCGTACTGGGCGGGGAACCGAGCAGGGCGGCCGTTTTCGCCCTTTGGTCCGGGGCGGCCGGGCATCGCAGGCTGCTGGAAACCTTGACCTTGGACTGGCACGACGCAGGTTTCCTCTCCCGCAGGGATGGCGTCTGGGTGGTGGCCGGGAACCATCCGCCGGTGGGGGAGCGGACCGCCAGGGCATGGCGGGAGATGCTTGAGGTCCTGCCCGAGGAGCAACGGGAATTGGTTGAGCTGGTCGCCTTGGCCGGCAGGATCCCGCTGCATGATTTACTGGGCCTGGTTTCGATCGATGACGTCGATGTCATCCATGATCTGGGTTACCTCCGGTTCGGCCGAGACCATTTGCGGGCCGTCAAGCTGCGCGGCACCTGCTCGGCCGCCGCAGTGGCAGAACAGGTGCCGCCGGGGCGCGCTGCCATGTTGCTCGAGCGCCTGAGCACCACTGTGTCGGGTCCGCTGCCCGTCGGCGCCGCCCACCTGTATTCCTGGCAGGTTGTCGCTGGCATGAACCCCCGGAATGACCTGGCCGTTGAGGCTTCGGAACACTGTTTGGGAACGGGGGACGTGCAGGGCGCGCTCGGGTTCCTGGACGGTGTTGCCGATCTGTCCTCGGATCCCCGGTATCTCGACGCCTACATGCGTGCCCTGCATGCCGCGGGCCACGTGGAGCGGGCCCACGACGAGCTGGAATTGCACGGGCTGGCCGACTGGGTCTTGGACGGCGGCGACCACGATGCCGGGCAGCTGGCCGGGCAGCTGGCATCCCGCCACGGTTTCCGGCTCGCACTGACCTCGTTGCAGGTCGCCGCCGAGGCGCGCAACATTTCCGACACGGTCCTGCACGAGGTCTTCAGCGGCCTCGTCGACCGCATCGGAGAGGCCCGCACCTCCGGGAACCCGAATCCGGAGGAGCTCGACGAACGCTCCGCGACCGCCCGCCTACATCTGCTGGAATTGGCGCACCGGCACGGCCAACCGTCCTGGTGCGCCGATTTCCAGTATTCGGACGCCTCCTTGGAGGGGGACCGCCTGTGGCGGTGGCAGTTGCTCCTGAATTCCGCCGCGGTTTCCCTCGGCGATGTGAAAACCGGCATCCAGCGAGGGCGCGAGCTGACCCTGCTGGTCCACCAGACTGCCTCGTCGGGCTCCCAGCGGCTGGCCACGCACGTGGGCCTGTTCACGCTCTGCATGGTCGCCGGGGAATGGGCGGCAGCGGCCGAGGTCATCGATGGATCCTGGATAGGCGGACGGGAATCCAGCCGCCTGGACGACACCAGCAACCTGTATGCGGGAGTGGTCCTGGCGCTGCAGGGCCGTCCCGACGAGGCCCTGGCCAGACTCGAAAACGAACTTGTCCAGCGCAAGTTCCTCGACGCCGAGGGCGTCCACGGAGTCGGCCTGGCAGCGGCCGCTTATGCCAGCGCCCGCCGCAAGGACTTCGAGGACGCCGAGCGCCTTCTGTATGCGCTCAACGACGTGGAGGACACCCTCTGCAGGCCTCCCATGGACGTGGTGCGGGCGACCAGGCACCTCCGTGCCCTGACCGAGGCGGAATTGGGGCATTTCAGGGAGGGGATCGGGGATCTGATGTCGGTAGCGGCGCAGGACCGGGAATGCGGTCGGATTTCGTGGGAACTGTTGGCGCTGTCGGCAGCAGCGATGCTGAAGCATGAGCCGGCGTTCGAGCTGCTCGAGGAGCGGGCCGGGGCCTCGACCGGGAGGTTTGCCACAGCCTGCCGGCAATACGCGGCGGCCCACCGGCACCGTGACCTTGAGGAGTTGCATGTGGCGGCTCGTACGTTTGAACTGCTGGGGCACCCGGAATTGGCGAGCGCGGCCAAGGGATCCGTGCCCGTGCCCGCGCCAGGCACGAGGGCGGACCGGCATGGGAACCGAATCCTTGCGGAGCCCGCCAGACGTGGACCAGATGTGCCGGAAGGCAGACCTGGCCCCACGGGCCTTGCTGGCCGCTTCAAGTCCCTGTCGCTCACGTCGCGACAGGTCGACATCGCGGGATTGGCTGCGTCGGGAAAGAGCAATAAGGAGATAGCCGACGATTTGGAGCTGTCGGTACGCACCGTGGAGAGCCACCTGTACCAGATATACTCGCGCCTTGGCGTCACCAGGCGTGAAGAACTCAAGAATGCGCTCGCCCGAACAGGTGAATGAGCGCGAATCACTTGCGTAGTTACTTAAGTACAATTGCTTGACTCAAGTACCGTTTCACAGAGACTACTGGTGATAGTCGCGGTGCTTGTGCCTAGCATGTAGAAGAGTAGTTATCGGTTGGCTGTCTTGGGGGCAGCCTTGATTTGAGCCGAACCGCTATTGGGGAACGGATGTCAGAGAATCATGAATACAGGTGAGGGCTACGTCTTTCAGGACGGGTCCCGTCTTGGAAGCCTGCTTTTGGGGGAGCCAGGGTCGGAAACAGAACCACGCGAAACGGCAAGTGCCCGCTTGGGGCGGGCGCTTGCCGAGAGCACCTATGCAGGTGTGCTGATCAAGGGCGAGTCAGGCAGCGGCCGACGTGCCTTGGCCGACACCGCCGCACAGAAATACGCACCCGGCCGTTCGCACATCAACGTGGTGGGGACCAGATACGGCAAGGGAATCGATTACGGCGCCATCCTGTTCCTGCTGGCGGAGGCGGAGGTGGAATCGGACGAAAACAGTTCCATTGGGGCCATCATGACCGGATTGACCCGTTACTTCAATCAGCAGCGCAAACCGCCGCTGGTGTTCATCGAGCACCCCGACGAACTTGATCCTCTCACCGGGAACCTGATGTCGCAGCTGGCGCTGCACGGCTCCATCTTCATCGTTGCCATCTGCGACAACCAGCATGGCCTGGGGGCCGACCTGGACGCGTTGATGAGGTCGAGCAAGCTGCTGACCATCGAGGTCGGTCCGCTGAGCCTACCCGAGGCCGGTGCGCACATGGCCCGGATGCTCGGGGGACCGGTGTCCAATTTGGCCGCGGGGACGCTCTGGCATGCCGCTGAGGGAAACCAGTCGTGGCTTGACGCCCTGATCCGCGAGTCCGTGGACACCGGGGTCCTGCGCTGCATGGGTGGAACCTGGGTGTTCACCGGCGAGCGGGTGCCGCTCGGCGGCGCGGTGGGACAGTTGGCAGCGAGCAGGATTGCCCGGCTGAGCGCCGAGGAGCGCCGCGTGATGCACATCCTGGCCCTGCAGCGGCACGTCCCCACGGGCCTGTTGCGGCATTCCTTCCCGGATGCGCTGGACTCCCTGTTTGCGGCCGGATACATCCAGGCATCGCCCACGCAGGCGGGGACGGTTCGGCTTGCCAGCCGGATGCTGCGCTGGAGCATCCGTGAAACCAGTGGCGTGACATATCGGCTGGTGGACACGTATGCGGACGCCGGTGCCGAATCGGAACAGGCCATGCTCCTGGCCGAACCAACCGACGTCACGGGGGCGCGTTGGGTGATGCGCTACGACGCATGCGAACGAGAGGTGCGCCGCTTGGTCCGTGGTGGCCGGCTCGACGAGGCACAGCGCGTTGTGGCAGAAGTCCACCGGAAGCTAAGGGCCGAACCCGGGCCGGCGCGACAGTCTCCGGAATGGGGCGCCATGAATTCGGACATGCTGCTGCTGCGCTCGGCCCTGGCCGGCCGGAGCGGGGACACGGCGGGACAGTCCAGGCTGGCCGGCGAATTGCTCGGCGCCAAGGGCGCCTCGTCGAGGGCCTGCCTTTCCGACAGCCAGAGGTACCTGATCACCGCCCAAATGGCGGAGGCCGAGGCACTGGGCCACGGTCAGGACAAGGCCGTCCGGCTCGTCGGACAGGTGCTTGCCGAGATCCGGGAGAACGGTTCGGGCCGGGGAGGGGAACCGGCTGTTGCCGCTCGGCACGTCCCGGCGCTGGTCCGCTCGCTGCTGGGGGCACTCGTGGCGGCCGGCGCGTGGACGCAGGCACGCGAACTGGCGCAATCGATCCTTTCGGGAAGCTGCCCCCACCCCGAGGCCATCGCCATGGCCGGAACATGGGAGGGTCTGCTGGCACTCCTGGACGCCGACACGCAAACGGCACTTCCCTACCTCGAAACTTCCATGCGGCAACTGGAGGCTACGGGGGACGAGGGGGAACTTCACCTGGTCGGGAGCGCCCTGGCCCTGTGCCGCGCCGAGTCCGGACAAACTGCGGAGGCCGCCGTGTTGCTGCATGACCGCCCCGATAGCAGTAAGAGCCCGGACCGCGGAGCGGGCCCGACGTTGGGAATGCTCTTTCGGAGCCTGGCCGGTGCCTACATTGGCACTCCGCAGGCGACGCTCGAGCGGACCCGGGAACTGGCGGTGCTGGCCGGCGAGGTGGAATCCCCGATGCTGCGCATGCTGGCGTTTGGGCTTGCCGCACAACTGGGGTGCGAAGACGGACCGGCGCTGCTGGCCGCGGCTGCCTCCACGGTGCAGGGGCGCCTGGCGGACGGCACGCGGCTGCTGGCGGACGGGGTGATCCTCGAAGACCCGGCAACCGTGGCCACCGGCCTGCGGATCCTTGTCGAGGCGGGCTACTCGCGCATGGCGATGCCGCAGCACAACACCTTTGCGGCCATGCTCACGATGCCCGATCGGCGGCAACTGGCCCACATCGTCCTCGAGCACCGCAGGGCACGCGCACGGTGGCGCCCCCACCCCGTGGACGGGGTTCCGCGCCACAGCCAGTTCGGGGACGTCGCGGAGCTGGGATTGCTCACTCAGCGCGAGCGCGACATCGCCGCGGCAGTGGTGGAAGGGCTGAGCAACCTGGAGATCGCCAAGCGCAGCGCCGTGTCGATACGCACCGTGGAGGGGCACCTCTATCAGGTGTACGCGAAGCTCCGGGTCAAGGGGAGACGGGAGTTGGTCACCCACATCTCCACCCTGGGACGCGGCGACGCGGAGTCCTCGCGATGAGCCCCGTGTTGGGCGGCCGGGTTGCGGAATTGCGCTGGGTCCGCTCACTGGTGGCTGACGGACGGAACCGCAGCGGCATCATTGTGGCGTCACCCGGGATGGGGAAGACGGCATTGGTCGAGGCCGCGCTGGAGTCCGAACTCGGGCAGCAGGGAACCGCGGTGCGCCGGGTGCTACGGCTCCATGGCAGTCCCGTGCTCTCCGGCATGGCATTTGGCGCCCTGGCTCCGCTGCTTGGCTCGCTGGGCGGAGCCTTGGACGAGGCCCGCGTGCTGGGCGAGCTGATGGTTTCGCTCAGGCCGGGACCGCACGAGCACGGCGGGGCCTTGCCGCTGCTGGTCATCGACGACGCACAGTTCCTCGACCCGGCCAGCAGCTTCGTGATCTCCCAATTGGTCCAATCGGCCACGGTGGGCATCCTGCTGCTGAGCACCGACATCCGCGGCGTCGATGGCGCCCTGGACGCGATTTCCGACGGAGCACAACTCGATCGGTTGGTGCTGAACGGCCTGGACGACACAGCCGTGGCCGAACAATGCCGGCTCGTGCTCGGCGGCGGGGTCAGTTCCGGGGCCGCGTCCATCATCAGGTCCGCGACCACCGGCAACCCGTTGCTGGTCAACGGATTCGCGCTCAGCGCCCGTGCCCAGGGCGTGCTGGTGCAGCGCGCCGGGATCTGGGTGCTCACGCGCGTGCGGCCGGAACCGGACACGGCCCTGCGGGACATGGTCCGCGGATTGCAGCAGCGGATGCCCGCCACGATGCAGCATGCGCTGGAACTGCTGTCCCTGGCCGGAAACCAGGGCCCCGCCACGCTGCACCGCCTGACGGGGGTGGACCCGGCGAGCCTGGGCCAATTCGGGATCACCGAGACGCTGGGGGACCACACCGTGCACATTGCCAGCCCCCTGTATGCCGAGGTGCTGCGTTCCCTGGTTCCGCCGGGGCGAAGCGACCAACTGCGGCAGCTCTGGCTGGCGGACCGCGGCGATGCGGCACCGAGCGAGACCTTCCTCCAGGTCCTGTGGGCCGTGGAATGCGGCGAAAGGATCCGCGAGGAGGTCCTGCTGGACTCGGCCAGGCAGGCCAACAACGCCATGGCCTACGAATCCGCATGGAAGCTGGTCCAGGTCTTGTCCCCGGCCTCGGGGAACGTGGAGGGGACCCTGGAGGAAGCCCGGGCGGTGCTGGGCATGGCCCAGCCGCACACCGCCCACTCGATCCTGGAATCGCTGCTCGAAACGCTCGGCGATCCGGCACAGCTTCCCGCGATCATGGCCCTGCGCGGCATTGCCGCCCGGCAGACCGGCGAACCGACTGCCACGCTGGTCCGGATGCACCGGCGCTGGCAGGCAAAGTCCGCGGAGCTGCTCCGGGGGGTGCCCGAGGGTCCCGGCAAGGACGCGCTCGCCCTGCGCAACGCGACGGAGCTGGAGCTGGAGGAACTCTGGATCGGATACCGCGACCCGATGCTCCGCCCGGGGCTCCTGCACCGCGCCGAAGCCCTGGAACAGAAGCATCGCCTGGATCCGGCCACGGTGCTGGGGGCAAGGACGATCCGCGCCATGGTCCTTGCCGGGGAGGGAATCCTCGGTCAGGCCGCGGTCCTGCTGCGCGAAGCGCTGGAAATGGCCGATGATTCCCCCGCGGCCCACCGGGCACAGCGGATGGAGGGCGCGGTCACGTTGGCCCTGGTGCACATCTACGAGG
Source organism: Paeniglutamicibacter psychrophenolicus (assembly GCF_030812255.1). Lineage (GTDB taxonomy): Bacteria > Actinomycetota > Actinomycetes > Actinomycetales > Micrococcaceae > Paeniglutamicibacter > Paeniglutamicibacter psychrophenolicus_A. Next base: position 548,559 of record NZ_JAUSSH010000001.1, read on the forward strand.
GCCGCTACGACCTGGCCCGCGGTGTGGTGCAAGGCGAGCGAAACGGTCGTCCCGAGGAGCTCATCCAGACGCACGGCTCGTGGCAGCTGATCCTGGCACTGGCCGGAGCGGTGGAAGGCAACATGGAGGCTGCCCGGAAAATCCTGGCGGAGGCAACCGAGGAGCTGGCCGTGTTCGACCCGTTGCGACTTCGGCCGCTGGCGCTGGGCCTGCGCGTCTTCGTCTCCCGCGAACTCGGGAGGACAGGGGCCGCGGGGCAGGTGGACGGCCTTGACGCTGCGCTGGCCGAGCTGGGACAGGAGCCGCTGCGGGAAGGGGACGCGCGCGATGCGATGGCGCGGGCCTGGCTGACGGATCCGAACGATCCTGCCGCGGCGGAACGCTACGAGCAGCTTGCCGCAACCGTACGCACATGGGGCAACCGCGTTGCCGAGCGGGAAATCGACTACCTGGGCTGGCGCGCGGCACTGGCCGCCGGACGCGGCAACGGTGCGGCGACGGCCAGGCTGGCCGGCTCGGCGGCGGCGGTGGAAGGCGCACGCTCCGCCGCCATGGCCTTGGCACTGGATGCCTACGAGGACGGAGGAGCCGAACGCCTGGAGGAGGTTGCCGTGCAGCTGCATGCGCGCGGCGAATCGGGGATGGCCCTGGAGCTCCTGGCGCACGCGGTGCTGCGCAACGCCGGCACCCGCGGGGAACGCAGCCGCGGCATCGCCGTGAGACGGCTGGGGAACTGGCTGCGCGACCTGGGCGGAAGTCGCTGGGGGGTATTGGCCGAAGCGCTGTCGGGAAGCGAGCTGACGGTGCGCGAACAGGAAATCGTCGACCTCGCGGCCCAGGGGAAAAGCAACCGCGAAATTGCGCGCGAATTGATCGTCTCCCAACGCACGGTCGAGGGGCACCTGTACCGGATCTTTGCCAAGTGCGGGATCACCGATCGGTCACAGCTTTCCGAGCTCCGGTAGGACGCCGGTCACCAGCCGGGCCCACCACCACTGCGCCGAAGCACCCGCGAGTATGCCTGGCAGTAGTTGTCCCTGCACTTGGAGTACTTCCTACGCGTGCTTCCCGGCGGGGTTCTTCATAGCTTGTGAGGAGAACGCCTCCCGTAGCGGGATCGTTCGATTCCGAGCCACTACCCGTGACCCATGCAGCCAGTATTGCGGGGATGCGGGATGCGGCCGGTGAGAGGCACCGCGGGCCACCGTGCCCCCAGCGCATGACCCGGTGCCGCAGTGAGCGGGGACCGGCGGCTATCGAATCACCACCAGGTGGCGATTCATCCCCCAGCAGCCGCCGGTCCCCTTCTTTTTTGTCCATCGGAGGGGGGACGCACGGCGAGGGGGCCCGGGGTTGCCCGATAACACCGGCGGGTCCCGAAGCGCTCGATGCCGTAGCCGAAGCCCAGAAGGAGTCCGCCCCCGCCCGCGGTCTTGTTCCCATGGGCGGCGCGGATCTTCTCCGCCGCCGGATCGTCTCCACCGTGCGAGCCCGCCGCGCGGGACGCCCAGGCAGGCCCACGTTAAGCAGACCCACGCAAGCCACCGCGGCACGAAGCCCGCCGCCGGTCCGGATTCCCCGCGCCGGGCAGCGACGCCACGGAACCAGGCCCGGGGTTCCCTCGAATCCCGTGGATTTCCGGCATTTTTCCTGCAGGAACCTGCGAAGATGCAGGGGCACCGGCGGGTCTGCCGATCCCCAGTACCGCCTCAGTAGCGAAACGCGCAATCGAGTAGGGGACACTGCCAACCGCCATTCCCGCTTCCCAAAGTCGAGTGGCGTATCAGGGTGTGGCAGGACCCAAAGCTGCATAGTCTCGAATTGTGGTCCGGATACGGTCGGTCCACGCAGGTGCCGTTTGGGGGCATCGCCCGCAGGCCTTGGGGGCTGGGCGGGTCAGGGAACGCGCGGAAGCGCACATATTGGGGGAATCTGTTGTGGTGCACCTGAACGAACCGGCCGACAATACCGGTGCCTTCGGAAACCTTTTGGCCGGCTCGGCGCGCACCTTCCGGCCCGCACGGTCGGGGGAAGCCGTTGCCGGCGCGCCGGCGAGGCGCTGGCGCCAGCGGTACACGACGCGGCTGGCCGTCTCCGACTCCGTGGTCGTTTCCGCGGTTTGCGGCGCAGTGGCCCTGACCGCCGCGGAGGGGGAACCCGCACCCCTGGCAACGGGTCTGGTGCTGGCGCTGTTCTGGCTGACCCTGCTGGTCGTCTACCGCACCCGCTCGCCGCAATGCATCGGGGTGGGGGCCCGCGAATACAAGCGGGTCATCGACACCTCCTGCGTCGCCCTGGGATGGGTCGCGGCACTGGCCGTGGTGGGCGGGGCACCCGGCCTGCGGCGCTACCTGCTGGTGGCCTTCCCCCTGGGGGTTGCCGGGCTGCTGGCCGAGCGCTGGCTCTGGCGGCACTGGCTGGTGCGGGCGCAGGCTAGGGGCCATGCCCTGTCCCAGGTGCTCATCGTCGGGGAACCCCACGACATCAACTACGTGGTGAACCAACTGGAGAAGAAGTGCGGACCTGCCTACAAGGTCGTGGGCGTCGTGCTTGACCACGGGGACCACACGCTGCTCGGGCCAACGACGGTACCGACCTATCGCGGCATGGACGCGATGGCGGGGGCCGTGGCGGAATCCGGCGCTGACGCGGTGGTGGTTGCCGGACACCTGGAGGGCGGCCACCGCGCGATCAGGGACCTGGGCTGGAGGCTGGAGGAGTCCGGAACCGAATTCATCCTGGTGTCCTCCCTGACCAACGTCGCCGGACCGCGCATCCGGATGCGCCCCGTCGAGGGGCTGCCCCTGATGCACGTCGAGTTGCCGAACTTCGACGGGGGACACCACCTGGTCAAGCGGGCCATGGACATCGGGCTCTCGGCCTTGGCCCTGGTCGCGCTGCTTCCCGTCTTTGCGGTGCTGGCGCTGCTGATCAAGGCCGACAGCCCGGGACCGGTGTTCTTTGTCCAGGACCGGGTCGGGCGCCATGGCCGGACATTCAGGATGTTCAAGTTCCGTTCCATGGGCGTCGACGCCGAAAGCCGCAAGGACGGGTTGCGCGGCAGCAACGAAGCCGCCGGACCGCTGTTCAAGATGGAAAACGACCCCCGGGTCACCAAGGTCGGCACCTGGATGCGCAAGCACTCGCTGGACGAGCTGCCGCAGTTCCTCAACGTCCTGCTGGGCAACATGTCCATGGTCGGGCCGCGTCCCCCGTTGCCTGACGAGACATCGGTCTACGAGGGAAGCACGTTCAGGCGCCTATACATCAAGCCCGGGGTCACCGGGCTGTGGCAGGTCAACGGGCGAAGCCTGTTGACCTGGGAGGAAAGCGTCAGGCTGGACCTCTACTACGTCGACAACTGGTCCGTCACCGGAGATCTGATGATCATGTGGCGAACCTTCAAGGTCATGATCAATCCGGTGGGAGCATTCTGATGGACAACGGCACAAACCCCCTGAAGGTCGCGGTCATTGGCGCGGGGTACTGGGGGCCGAACCTGGCCCGCAACTTTTCCGCCGCCCTCGACTGGGAACTGGTGGCGATCTGCGACAAGGACACCGCGCGCGCCGCGGCGCTGGCCCGCAAGGTCGGCTTCCCCGCCGTCGTCGGGTCCGTGGACGAATTGCTCACGGGCCACGACGTCGACGCGGTGGCCATTGCCACCCCGGCGCGCACCCACCACGCCATCGCCATGCAGGCGCTGGCGGAGGGAAAGCACGTGCTGGTTGAAAAGCCGCTGGCCGACCGCGGGGACGCCGGCAGGCAAATGGTCGCCCTGGCACAGGAGCGCGGACTGGTCCTGATGGCCGACCACACCTATTGCTACACCCCGGCGGCGATCAAGATCCGGGACCTGGTTTTTGGTGGGGAACTCGGCGAGATCCTCTATATCGACTCGGTCAGGATCAACCTCGGCCTCGTGCAGCCGGATGTCGACGTCTTTTGGGACCTGGCCCCGCACGACCTGTCCATCCTCGACTTCATCCTGCCCGGCGGCCTGCGGCCGCTGGAGGTCTCTGCCCACGGTGCGGACCCGCTCGGGGCCGGCAAGGCCTGCGTCGGGTACCTGACGATGCCGCTGGCGGGCGGGGCGATAGCCAACATCCACGTCAACTGGCTCAGCCCGACCAAGATCCGCAAGATGGTCATCGGCGGCAGCCGCAAGACGCTGATCTGGGACGACCTGAACCCGCAGCAGCGCATCAGCGTGTACGACCGCGGGGTGAACCTCGACTGCCAGGAACTGGTCAGGGGAGATGTCACCGAACGCACCGAGGCGGCCATCTCCTACCGGCTGGGCGACACCTGGTCGCCCTCGCTGGAGGAATTCGAACCGCTCGGGCGGATGGTGGCCCAGTTCCACGCCAGCATCACCACGAAGCTGCCCTCGCCGACCGACGGCAGCGCCGCCCTGCGGGTGCTGGCGGTGCTGGAGGCCGCGAGCCGCAGCCTCGCCGAGGGCGGAAGCAACGCGGCGGTCGACGGGTCGGGAATCGAACTTCAGGAGGTACTGCGGTGAAACGGGGGATGGACATGGAACAGCATCGGAAGGCAACGGCCGGACAAGGCGGAAGGGACCCGGCCAGGGAGCTGGCCGGCAAGGACATCCTGGTCACCGGCGGGGCCGGCACCATCGGCTCGGAGATCGTCGACCAGTTGGTCGCCGCGGGGGCCGGGCACGTCGATGTCCTGGACAACCTGGTGCGCGGGCGGCGCGAGAACATCGAACGAGCCCTGGCCTCTGGCAGGGTCTCCCTCGTGGAGGGCGACGTGAGGGACGTGCGGCTCGTGGGCGAACTGTCCGCGGGCAAGGACATCGTCTTCCACCAGGCCGCCATCAGGATCACCCAGTGCGCCGAGGAGCCGCGCCTGGCCTTCGACGTGCTGGCACAGGGGACCTTCAACGTCCTGGAGGCCGCCGTTGCCGCCCGGGTGCCGAAGATCGTGGCCGCATCCAGCGCCTCGGTGTATGGCACGGCCGAGGAGTTTCCCACGGGCGAACGCCACCACCCGTACAACAACGACACCTTCTACGGCGCGGCCAAGACCTTCAACGAGGGCATGGCGCGCAGCTTCCGCGCGATGTACGGGATCGATTACGTGATGCTGCGCTACTTCAACGTGTACGGGCCGCGCATGGATGTGCACGGGGCCTACACGGAGGTGCTGGTGCGCTGGATGGAACGCATCGCCGACGGGCTTCCCCCGCTGGTTTTCGGGGACGGCAGCCAAAGCATGGACTTCATCTTCACCCGGGACATCGCCCGGGCCAACCTGCTGGCGGCCGCGTCCCCGGTCGCCGAGGGGACCTACAACATCGCCCGCGGGGAGGAAACCACCCTGCTGCAACTGGCCACGTCGCTGCTGCGGGTCATGGAATCGGACCTTGCGGTGGAACACGGCCCGGAGCGCGCGGTCAACGGCGTGGTGCGGCGGCTGGCCGACACCGCCGCGGCCAGCGCCGACCTCGGCTTCACCGCCTCGGTCGGCCTGGAAGAGGGCCTGCGCGAGCTGGTGACATGGTGGCGCCCCCTGCGCGAGGAAGTCGCGGCCGGACGCCTGGCCGGGTCCAAGGCGGGGGCGGGGCTGAAATGAACACCGTCCCGTCGGTCGCCGCACCGGCAACCCTTGAACGCATCAATGTCATGAAGCCGTGGCTGGGCGAGGAGGAAGCCCAAGCCATCGTCGAGGTCGTGGCCTCCGGTTGGGTGGCCCAGGGCCCAAGGACCGCCGCCTTCGAAGCGGCGTTTGCCAAGCACCAGGGGGTCGCACACGCTGTTGCCACCTCAAGTTGCACCACCGCGCTGCACCTGGCCTTGCTCGTGGCGGGGGTCAAGGCCGGAGACGACGTGCTGGTTCCCTCCTTCTCCTTCATCGCCACGGCCAACGCGCCGACCTATGTGGGTGCACACCCGGTCTTCGTCGACGTGGAAGCCGGCACCGGAAACGTCAGTGTTGAAACCCTCGAGCGGGGATTGACCGTGGCGACGAGCGCCGTCATCGTCGTCGACCAGGGCGGCATGCCTGTCGACTTGTCGCCCATCCGCCGCTGGTGCGACAGCCACGGGTTGAAACTCATCGAGGACGCCGCCTGCGCCGCGGGCTCAACCTACCACGGCGAACCGGTGGGTCGCGGCGCGGACGTCAGCGCCTGGTCCTTCCACCCGCGCAAGCTGCTGACCACAGGCGAGGGCGGCATGCTGAGCACGAACAACGCCGCCTGGGCGCAGCGGGCCCGGAAGCTGCGGGAGCATGCCATGGGGGTTTCGGCCGCTGAACGCCACACCGCGCTCGTCGCCCCGGCCGAAAGCTATGCGGAGATCGGCTACAACTTCCGCATGACGGACCTGCAGGCGGCCATGGGGCTGGTGCAGCTGGGCAAGCTGGATGCGATGGTGGCCCGGCGCCGCGAACTCGTGGGCAAATACCGGGTGGCCATGGAGAACATCGATGGCCTGGAACTCGTCGCAGACCCGGATTACGGTACCTCGAACTTCCAGTCCTGCTGGATCCGGGTGGAGCCCGGCTACCCGCTTGACCGCGAGGGAGTGCTGGCACATCTGGCAAAACGCGGGATTTCGGCCCGGCGCGGCATCATGGCCGCGCACCTGCAACCCGCCTACGCCCATATACGGGCCGGCGAGCTGCCGGTCACCGAGGCACTGGCCCGCGACACACTGATCCTGCCGCTGTACCACCAGCTATCCGACACCGACCAGCAGCGCGTCATCGACGCGCTCGCGAACCCCAAGGAGTAGGCCATGGCACGGATCCTCTTGCTGGCCGCCGGTGGACTGGCGCGGGAGACCGCTTCATCCATCGCGGACACGGGCGACCACGAGGTGGTCGGCCTGCTCGATGACTCCCCGGCACTGCACGGCGGCCTGGTGGCCGGGGTCCGGGTGCTCGGTGGCATCGATCTGGCGGCCGGGCGCAGCGAGCTGTTGCTCGTGTGTGCCGGCAACGGCCAGATTCGCCGGGTCATCGTGCACCGGCTGCGGATGCTGGGAGTCGGACCGGAACGATACGCCGGCCACGTGAGCCGCAGCGCCAGCCGGGGCGCCAGGTGCTCGCTAGGCCCCGGCAGTATCGTCCTGCCCGGGTGCGTATTGACCTGCGATGTCACCCTCGGGGCGCACGTGGTGTTGATGCCCCGGGTGGTGCTGACCCACGACAACCACCTGGGCGACTTCGCGACACTGGCCGCAGGCGTCGTCTTGGGCGGGGGAACACGCATCGGGGCCGCCGCCTACCTGGGGATGAACGCCAGCGTGCGGCAGGACCTGGAGGTCGGTGACGGAGCGATCCTTGGCATGGGCGCCGTGCTGCTCCAGGACCAGCCGGCCAACTGCACCTGGGCCGGGAACCCGGCGCACTGGCTGGGCCCGGCACCACACAACTCATCGGATATGCAGCGCCATGCGCTGGCCGGGACCGCAGGGGAGCGATAGCCATGAAGATCCTGGTTTGCCCGCACCAGATGGGCATGGGTGGAAGCCAGCTCAATGCGGTGGAGATGGCGGTGGCGGTCAAGCGCCACGGGCACGAGGCCGTCGTCTACGCCCCCGAGGGGATCCTGACCGACGCCCTGGAGTCCATGGACGTTCCCTGGATACCGGCCCACGACGCGCGCCTGCACGGCGGGCGGTGGGCCACGCGACTGGGCCAGGTGATCCGCAGCGAGGGCGTGGAACTGGTCCACTCCTACGAGTGGCGCCCCTGCCTGCAAGCCGCCTTCGCCGGCGGACTGCGCACCCCCATGCTGATGTCGGTCATGGCCATGGACGTGCCACGTTTCCTGCCCCGGCACCTGCCCCTTGTGGTCGGCATCCCGGCCCTGCAACGGCGGATGATGGCCGAGGGACGGACCGCGTACCTGCTTGAACCTCCGGTGGACATGAAGCGGTATTCGACACGCGACGTGGACGGCGCCAGGAAAAGGTGGGGAATCGACCGGAAGGAGATCGTCATCTCGGCCGTTTCGATGTTGACCACCGACCTGGAGAAGTTGCAGGGAATCCTCTCGGCCATCGCCGTCGTTGACCGGCTAGCCGGCACCACGCCGGTCAGGCTCCTGGTCGCCGGGGACGGGGAAGGCGCCGCGACGGTGAACGAGCGTGCCGAGCAGGTAAACCTGCGCCACGGTCGCACCGTGATCCAGCCGGTGGGCTTCCAGCTCGACCCGGTGCCGGTCTACGAGGCGGCGGACATCGTCCTGGGCATGGGAAGCTCCGCGATTAAGGGCCTGGCCCACGGCAAGGCCCTTATCGTCCAGGGCGAGGGCGGATTCTGGAAGGTGGCCGACGAAACGACCGTCGGCGGGTTCATGGACAAAGGGTGGTTCGGCAGCAACGGCGCCGGTGCACGCGACCTGCTGGCGGGATTGGCCGACCTTGTCGGCGACGAGCGCAAGCGCCACCGGCTGGGCGTCCTGGGGCGCTCGCTGGTGGAAGGGCGCTACGGGCTCTCGCACGCGGCCGCGGAGCTCTCGGGCATCTACGTCGAAACGGCCATGCGTCCGCGGCGCCTCGGTGAAACGACGATGTCCCTGGCCCGCAGCGCGGCGACCAGCGCAAAGTACTTCGCCACGATGCAGCTCGGCGGCGTCGTCGAACGCGAAAAGTGGGCGCGGCAGGGGGCCACGGCATGAGCGCGAACCGCATTCCGCTGGTGGATTTGGGAGCCCAGCAACTTGAGATCGATGAAGAGGTCTCCTTGGGGCTCAAGGAAGTCTTCGCCACGACCTCCTTCATCGGCGGCGCGCCGGTGGGCAGGTTCGAGTCGGCCTACGCCGGCTACCTGGGGGCTCGGCACTGCATCGGGGTGGCCAACGGCACCGATGCCCTGGAACTTGCCCTGCGGGCCTCGGGCGTGCGGCCGGGCGGGGAAGTGATCCTGCCGGCCAACACCTTCATTGCCACCGCAGAGGCGATCTGCCGCATCGGGGCGGTCCCGGTGCCGGTGGACGTTGATCCCGAGCACCTGCTGATCGATCCGGTATGCGTGAAGATGGCCGTCTCGGCGCGGACCGAAGCCATCGTGCCGGTCCATCTCTTCGGCCAAAGCGCCTTCGTGGAGTTGTTGGAGCCGATCGCCGCGCGCTGCGGCGCGAAGATCGTCGAGGATGCGGCCCAAGCGCAGGGCGCAACCAGGCACGGACGCAATGCCGGAACACTTGGTACCGCCGCGGGAACCAGCTTCTATCCGGGCAAGAACCTGGGTGCGGCCGGCGACGCCGGGGCGGTCATCACCAACGACGAAGCCGTGGCGTCGAGGGTGCGGCTCCTTTCGGCGCACGGCAGCGTTCAGAAATACCGCCACGAGGCCATGGGCATGAATTCCCGCATGGACACGATCCAGGCCGTGGTGCTCAACGCCAAGCTCGCCCGGCTTGCCGCCTGGAACGAGCTCCGACGCCGGGCCGCGGCCCGCTACGACGAACTTCTGGCGGGCATTGAGGGCTTGCAGTTGCCCACAGTGGCGGCGGGGAACAACGACGTGTGGCACCTGTACGTGGTGCGCGTCGAGAACCGGGACGCGGTCCTGGCCTCGCTGATCGAGGCGGGCATCGATGCCGGGATCCACTACCCGAGCCCGGTGCATCTGACCGGTGCGCTTGCCCACCTCGGGCTTCGTGCCGGATCATTCCCGGTGGCCGAGGATGCCGCCGGACGGATTCTGTCGATCCCGTTGTTCCCGCACATCACCGAGGATCAGCAGCAGCGGGTCGCCGAGGCACTCGAATCGGCAGTGCGGCCATGAGCGGACGAAGGAGGGGCACTGTGCAGCCGCGGCGGGCAGGGCCGCCCGGAGCCTCGAATGCCCTGGGATGGAGCCTGCTGAACACCATGGCATCGCGCTTTGCGACCCTAGGGATCGGAATCGTGCTGGCCCGGGTGCTGGGACCGAGTGAGTTCGGGACCTTTGCCGTGGCCTTGGTCGTCCTGATGGCCGTGCTGAGCTTCAACGAGCTGGGCGTGAGTCTGGCGATCGTGCGGTGGCCGGGCGACCCCGCCGTGATCGCACCGACCGTGAACTCGATCTCGGTACTGGCCAGCCTCGTGGTCTATGCCGCTGCCTATGCGGCCACACCCGCCCTGGCCAATGCCATGGGCGACCCCGGTGCTGTCGAGGTGGTGAGGTTGCTGCTGCTTAGCGTCCTGGTCAACGGGGCGGTGGCGACACCCGCCGCGCTGCTGCAGCGCAGGTTCCGCGAACGGACGCGTATGGCCATCGACCAGGCGAACGTGTGGATCGGGGCGGCAGTGTCTGTCGTCTTGGCCATCGCCGGCATGGGCGCCATGTCATTGGCCGTCGGGCGGCTGGCCGGAAGCGCGGTTTCGGGAATCATGTTCGTCAGGTCCTCGCCGCTGCCTTACCGGTTCGGCTGGGACAGGAGCGTTGTTCCGGCACTGCTGCGCTTTGGCCTGCCGCTGGCCGGAACCAGCATCATTGTTTTTGCCGTCGGGTACGCCGACCAGCTCATTGCCGGGTCGCTGTTGGGTTCCACGGCCCTGGGCTTTTACGTGCTGGCCTTCAACCTCTCCAGCTGGCCGATGAGCCTGCTCTCGCAGCCACTTCGACGGGTCGCCCCGGCAACCTTTTCCCACCTGCAGGCCGACAAGCAAGCCCTGCGCAGGGCCGTCACCATGATTTTCGGCTTGCTGGCAGCCTGCACCCTGCCGCTGTTCGCCTTCGTCTCGGGGGCCGCGGCGCCGCTGGTACGGTTCATTTACGGGGACGCCTGGTTCCCGGCTGCTGCAATCCTGTCCTTCCTGGTTTTCTCGGCATTGTGCAAACTGCTGTACGAGATGGTCTATGACTATCTGGTGGTGCTGGGGAAGTCGGGGACGGTGTTCCTCGTCCAGGGTGCCAGCCTCGTCGTGATGGTTCCGGCGCTGGTGGCAGGTGCCCGCATCGGTGGCCTGGTCGGCCTGGCCATCGCCCAGGCCGTGGTGTCGTGGGCCGTCATCCTTCCCCTGTACCTGGTGCAGTTGTCCCGCGCCGGGGTGGGTCTCCGGGCGGTGGCGCGCCGCTGTGCGACGCCGGCCGGCGTCGGCCTGCTGGTGGGTGGATCCTCGTACTGGATGTCCACCGAATTCAGCTCCCCGCTGGCAACTCTCGCCGTGGGAGGGGCGCTGGTGGCCATCGCCTCGGCTTCCCTCCTGTACGTCCGCCGCAGGGATATTTTCGAACTCCGGGGAATCGGAAGACCCGCGGAAGAACACGTGTCGCATCCAGAAGCAGCGGGAAATGAGCGTCCACAGTGAAAATACTTGTCTTTGCCCATGATTACGGCGTCGGCGGAAGCCAGCTGAACGCCATCGAGATCGCTGCCACCCTGCGGGACATGGGACAGGAAACCATATTGTTTGGCCGCCCGGGGCCACTGAACAAAAGGGTTGACGAGCTGGGGCTGGAATTCATCGAGGCGCCCGTGCACCGGGGGCGGCCCTCGCCGGGCATTGTCCGGGCCCTGACAAGGACCATCGACCAGCGCGGCATCGATATCCTGCATGGCTACGAATGGCCCCCCGCACTGGAATGCAGCATTGCATCCAGGCTTCGGCCGCGGACCAGGAGCGTGTCGACCGTCATGTCGATGTCGGTGGCACCCTTCCTTCCCATGGCGGTTCCCTTGCTAGTCGGAACGCAGGCCATCGCCCACTACGAAAGGCTGCAAGGCAGGCAGACCGTGGTGGTGCAGGAACCGCCGGTCGACCTCGACTTCAACCGACCGGATGGCCGCGGGGGCCAGACCGAGTTTCGGCGGAGGTGGGGCCTGCGATACGACGCGCCCATTGTCGTGATGGTTTCCCGGCTCGCCCACGAGCTCAAGCGCGAGGGGATCCTGGCCGCGATCCAGGCCCTGGCTCTGGTGCCGGCGGACCGGAAGATCCAACTGGTAATCGTCGGAGGAGGACCGGCCGAGACAGAGATCCGGCTGGCGGCCGAGAAAGCCAACAAGGAACTGTCCGGCCACCGCGTGGTCCTCACCGGGGAAATGGACGACCCGCGTCCGGCTTATGGCACGGCGGACGTAGTCCTGGGCATGGGTGGATCGGCACTGCGCGGGCTCGCCTTCGGCAAGCCCCTGGTGGTGCAGGGCGAAAAGGGGTTCTGGCGATTGCTGACGCCGGGTTCGCTCCCGGACTTCCTGTGGCAAGGGTGGTATGGGATTGGCCAGGATCCCTCCGAGGGGCAGGCCAGGCTGGCGGGAATACTCGATGGCCTGCTGACGGACACCGAACGCGCAACCGAACTGGGGCGTTTTGGCCTGCAAACCGCCCGTGAGCGGTATTCGCTGAAACAGGCCGCCGAGATCCAGCTGGGGGTCTACGAAGCGGCACTGGAGCGGAAGCCGGAGCCCTCGCACCAGCTGGCAATGGACTCGGCCGCCGCCCTGAAATTCCTTCGCTACGAGTCGCGCCGCCGCCTGGCCAGGCTGCGGGGGAGGCAGACCTCGGATGACTTCAACGCCAATCCCGTCGCCATTTCCCGTCCCGAGGTCGTGGCACATGGTTGAGAAAGCAGCGGAGAGAGCCCCCATGATCGTCTGGATCGCCGGAACGGGCTGGGATTCGGTTCCCGGGACCGACAAGCGCCTGGTGGGGGAGCTGGCGAGCGACCACCAACTCATTTGGGTCGATCCCCCGATCCGCTTCCCGCTGGGACGGCCACGGGATCCGGTCAGCATGCAAGGCGGAAGCATCGGGGAGAACATCATCCGGGTGCCGGTCCATACGCTTCCGGGGATCACCAAGCCAGTAGTCAGACAGCTGACAACGCTGCGCCTGAACAGGGCAGTTCGCCGAGCGGTGGCCGAGGCGGGGACCGAGCCCACGGCCGTGGTGGTGTCGTTTCCGATCGCCGAGTTCCCGCGCGGCCTCCCCGGCACCAAGATCCTCTACGTGACCGACGATTGGCTCGGCGGATCCTCGTTGATGGGGTTTTCCGGCTCCCACGTCAAACGCGTCCTTGCGGCAAACATCGAATCCGCGGACATCGTCGCGGCGGTGACACCGGGCCTGCTGGAACAGCTCGGTGAACTGGGCCCCGTCCGGCACGGCGTGGTCTTGCCCAACGGGTGCCTGCCCTTGGGCCCGAGCCCGGCGGGTACAGTTCGGGGCCGGGAAATCGGCTTGGTCGGACAGCTCAATGAGCGCCTCGACATGGACCTGCTCGAGGCGATGTGTCGAACCGGTGAACAAATACTTGTGGTGGGGCCGCGCCGTGACAGGGGAGCCGGATTCGGCAAACGGCTGGACAGCTTCTTGGCGGCAAAAAACGTTGACTGGGCCGGATCGGTGCCCGCGGCGGAGTTGCCGAAGTACTTCGCGCGGATGAAGGTGGGGGTCACTCCATACGTCGATTCCCCGTTCAACCGCGCCAGCTTTCCCCTGAAGACCCTTGAGTACCTCTCCGCCGGCGTCCCGGTGGTCGCAACGGATCTTCCGGCCGTAAGATGGCTCGACTCGGACCACGTCCAGGCCGCCGCAAACACCGAGGATTTCCTGGCCAAGATCGCTGTGCAGCTGGACGGACGGTGGACAAGGTCCGCCGAGCGCCGCCGTCGGCAATTTGCCGGGGAACACAGTTGGGCGCATCGAGCGGCAGACTTTTCCTCCATTATCGGGACCGGCGCCCGAAGTGCCAGGGCGCCGGATCCGGCCGGCAGGGAATATCCACAGCAGCGAAATGAGGGAATCGATGTTCGGCAACAGCACACCACCACGGCGGAGGCCATCCATGGCCGTGGTCACCCCAAGCTACGCACCTGACATGCAACTTTGTCGTGAGCTGAATGAATCGGTGTTGAGGTACTCCGCGGCCGACATCGAACATCACGTCATCGTTCCGGAAAAGGACCTTACGCTTTTTGCCGGCCTGGCAGGCGAGCGCACCAAGATCCACGGCGTCAACGCCCTGCTGCCCAGAACGATGCTGAAGCTGCCCTTGGTCAACGGGTGGATCAATGTGGTCAGGCCCTTTCCGCCGCTGCGCGGCTGGATCGTTCAGCAACTAGTGAAGCTCGCGTTTGCGGCATCCTTGGATACAGACATTGCCCTACTCACGGATTCGGACATGGTGTTCATCGACCGCGTGGAAGCAGGGGCGTTCTCGCACATGGGTACGGCCTCGTTTTACCGGCTGGAGAACGGGGTGGATGACACGCTGCCGCGGCACCGCCAATGGCATGAGGTCGCCCACCGCCTGCTGGGGCTGGCCCCGCCGCCTCCGGGGTTCCTGCATGACTACGTGGCGTGGCCCTGCCCGTGGAGCCCGGCAATCGTGCGAAGGATGCTCGACCGGGTTTCCGAGGTGACGGGCCAGCACTGGGCAACCGCCATCGGACGCGAAATCCATTTTTCGGAAATGATTTTGTATGGAGTGTATGTCGATCAAATCCATTCACGGACTTCCGAGGTCGTCTCGACCGACTCCATGAGGTGCCTGAACTATTCAGAGGAGATACCCATGGATGAAGCGGGCGTCAGATCCTTCCTCAGGCGAATCGACGAGCGCGACCTGGCCGTGATGATCTCCGCGAAATCGGGTGTTTCCCTTGCGCTTCGGCAACGGATGCTCACGCGCATCCAGCGCTAGGTCGCTGCGGCCATGGGACGGACAAAGCGAATCCGCCGGCAAGGAAGCGTACCAGGCCCGGAAAAATGGGGCGGTTTGGATTCGCATCCGGCGGGACGCTCGGGTGATGGAAGGGACGCGGCCTGGGGCCGGGGATGTGGGAGGTTTCGAGCCCTTTCGGTTGCTCCATCGAACGGATAGGGTTGGTTGATATTGGGGGAATCATGAACGCTGGGGATTGCATAATGATCGAGTCCATGTGGGCTGCCGGGAACCGGTGGAGCCTCACCGTTCCCGCGCGCCTGCAGCTGGGCCACCGAGCGGGCCACCCTCCGGGGTACCTGTCCGAAACCTGGCGACCATGAGCACGCCATCTGTACCCGGTGGACGTGTGGTCCGGGCAAAACGGCGGAAACAACGCGGGCTCGCCCGGACCGGAGCGTGGGCCGGAAGCGAGCGCCCCGGCGCCGGAACCGTGGGCCGTCTCTGGCTGCTTCAAGCGGTGGCCTTTTCAATTTTCGCGTTTCCGTCCAGCATGGTCATCGCGCCCATCGGAGCCGCAGGCACGGTCCCTTTGATGTTGGCAATCTTGTTGTTCGTTTTTTGGGGCGCCGCGGTGTTGTTCGGGATGCAGAATCCGCTGGCCTCCGGCAACCCGGGCCGGATGGCATTTTGCGTCCTCGCCCTGGCGACATGCGCGTCCTATGCCGCGATGTTCTCGGGATGGACCGGGGGGAGCACCGTCGCTGCCAGGGCGGCGGCGGACCGCTGGGTGCTGCTTCTAGTTGGCAGCGCGGGCATCATTCTGGTGGCTTCCCAATCGATCAAGACCCTCGACGATGTCATGCGCATTGTCAGGCCCCTCCTGGCCGGGGCATTCGTTTGTTCGGTGATCGCGGTCATCCAGTTCTTCCTAAGGATCAATCCCGTTGAATGGATCCAACAGCTCATGGTCGGATTCACATACAACGGCGGGGACACGGCATTCCAGGTCCGCGGTACCTTTTTGAGAGTGGCCGGGACAACATTCACATCGATTGAATTGGCCGTCGTATCGGCGATGCTTCTCCCGCTTTCGGTATGGAGGGCGCTGTACGACAAGAAGGGAAGAAAATGGTTTCATTGGCTGGGAACCTGCCTGCTGGGGTTTTCCCTGGTATCAACAATTTCACGTTCCAGCGTCCTCGGATTGATGATCATCGTCATTGTCTTCGTCCCCTTCTTGCCGCGTATTGCCCGTCAGTGGTCTGTTGTTGTGGTCCCGATAGCCATCGCGCTGGTGTTCCTCACGATCCCGGGTGTGGTCAGCACGCTGGGGGACGCCTTGACATCCGGAAATTCAGACCCCTCCATAAGCACGAGAACCAACAACTATCCACGGGTTGCCCGAATGATAGGGGAGCAGCCGATCCTCGGCGCAGGTCCGGGAAACTTCATGCCAGAATTCGCCATCTACATCCTTGATAACCAGTTCCTGAACTCCGCCGTGACGCTGGGACTTGTCGGGATGGGCGCCACGATCGTGTACCTTTCGGTGCCGGGCCTGGCTGCTCTGGTGGCGGCCAGGGCTGCCACGGCCGGGGTCCTGCGGTGCTTGGCCGGTGCTGTGGCAGCCGGATCGTTGGTGGCCACGGCCTGCTCGCTGACATTCGATTCCCTGTCCTTCCCGGTGTTTGCCCTTACCTTTCCGATGCTGGTCGGCCTCGGCGGCGGGATCTGGAAACTTGTGCAAGAAGAAAGGGCTGGACATGCTGCCGATGGCATCCGCGGAACCTGGACCTAAAAATACATCAATTACCTCAATGCCGGTCTCGAAAAAATTTGGAGGACGACCATGGACCCGATAGCAGTTCTAAAAACAATCTGGACGTACAGGTTTTGGGTCTTGCCCGTGGTTGTGTTGACGCTGGTTGCCGGGGCATATGTTTATCAATTTGGCCCCAGGTCCTACGAGGCCACGATGAGCGTGGCCATCGTCAACCCAACGATCCCCTCGGACCGGGACATTGAGAGGAACCCCAAACTGGAAAAGGTGAACAAGGACAACCCCTATCTTCGCTCCTTCGACAATTCGTTGATTACCGATGTGATCGTTACGAGGCTGAATTCGTCATCGACGGCCAAGGACGTTGAGGCGGCCGGGCTGGGGCCCGAGTATGCAGTCGGGCAGGGCGTGAACAGCAACGGATTCGTCATCGATATCAACGGTATCGGCAGCAGCCCGGAAAAGGCGGGTGCCACCGCCCGGTTCCTGGGCAAGCGCCTGCAAGAAGACCTGTACAGCGCGCAGAAGGTGAACGGCGCCGACGATTCCTACCTGTTCACCTCACTGGTTATTGTCGAGCCCGGAAAACCGGTGGAACAGTTCTCCAGCCGGTTGCGCTCGCTGATCATGGTTGCCCTTGGTGGTGGCATCCTGCTGCTGGGAACGTTGTCCGTGGCGACGTCCGTTGGTCGATCGCGAGCGGAGCGTGCGCGGCTGCGTTCGGAATCCATGGAGCTTGAGGAGCCGTCGAATGTTCAACGAATCGCCGATGCAACCACTGCCAACGAGTCCTCTTCGAAATCTCCTGCAAATTCGGCCCGTAGCCGACGGCAAGCAGCCGCCGGCGGTGGCGATTAGATTTTCCAGGGGTTCCCGACAAGGCCGCCGCCGGTGGCTTGGCCCGGGGAGCGGTATCGCATCAATCGATAGACGGATACATGAAGGACAATGCCATGACAAGGATCGGTTACCTCATTCCTGAATACCCCGGACAAACCCACAGCTTCTTCTGGAGGGAGTTGCTGGAGCTGAGGCGCATGGGCATTCTTGCCGATGTGGTCTCCACCCGTCCTCCACGGTCAGGAAGCGTCGGGCATGACTGGGAGACGGAACCGGATGCCCACGCCTACTACTTGATGCCGTTGAAGGTGCAGGCGGCCCTTGCACTTGCCGGAGGTCTGGCACCGGCACTGTGGGACCGACGGGCGAGGGACAAGTTGAGGCACTTGGTGTCCGAAATGCATGTGGCTGCGCGAGCCGAACCACGCGGAGGACTGGCCCGAAACCTTGTGATACAGGCGGGATTGATATGTGCCGGGGCGGACCTCACACGGCTGGCCGAGGCCAGGGGAATAGCGCATGTCCATGTCCATTCCTGTGCCAACGCCGCCCAGGTGGCGCTGTACGCCAAGGTCATCTCGGGACTGACATACAGCCTTTCCCTGCATGGTTCCCTGGGGGACTACGGGCCAAACCAGCCGTCAAAATGGCGCAATGCATCGTTCGCCCTGATCATCACGAAGGTGCTTTTGGAATCGATCAAAGTGGAACTGCTTGGTTCGCTTCCTGCGCAAGTAGCCATTGCACCGATGGGGGTGCAGACCGATCTCTTCAAACGTTCAAGCCCCTACCAGGCGTTTCAAGTAGGAGGGGAATTGCGACTGGTCAGTTGCGGACGCCTGAATGAGAGCAAGGGGCACGACCAGCTGATCCGCGCAGTTGCGGAATTGCGAAAACGCGGGCTTTCGCCGAAGCTGCACATACTTGGTGAAGACGAATCCGGAGGCGGGGGCTACCGTCGCGTTCTCGAACAACTGATCATGGACCTGGACATCGGGGACTCGGTTGAACTGCTGGGTTCCCTGCCGGAGACCGAAGTGGTGGCGCAGCTCCAGCAAGCCCACGTCTTCGTTCTTGCCAGCCATTCCGAGCCGCTTGGCGTTGCGATAATGGAAGCCATGTCGATGCAACTTCCGGTGGTCGTGACCGGAACGGGGGGAGTCCCGGAGCTAGTCGAAGACGGTGTCAGTGGTGTTCTGGTTGAACCCGGAAACCCCGCCGGGATCGTGGAGGCCGTCACTCGAATGGCGCAATCGCCAGCACTGGCCACGGCCTTGGGGAGGGCCGCACGGGAAAGGGTGGTGGACAGTTTTCAAAGCTCGCGCAGTGCCAAGGTGCTGGCGGCATTGGTCGAGTTCCCGTGCCGGCAAGATGGGAAGGACCATGGACAACGGTGAAGCCGGGAACCCGCCAGCGCCCTGTCTCGGCGGGGCGATGAGCCCTTGAACCGGACGCTGCTTCGTGCCCATCCCGGGCTGGCCCTGGCCATGCTGGTGGCAGCGACCGCCGCCTGCACACAGGTTCCCAGCGAGCCACAGGTCGTACCGGAGCCGACTCCCACGCCCGCGGCATCGAGTGTGGTGCCCTCCGGGGTGCCCACGGCCGAGTCCGCTGATCCTTTCCGGACCCTGCCGTCACTGCGTCCGGTGGACGGCGGCGACGGCTATCTTGACGGAAAAGTCCACCCGTTTCCCGACCAGGAATCCTTCTTTCCTGTTGCGGTGTGGCATTCAAGCGTGATGGACGCGGGACAACTAGAGCTGGACCGTGCGGTCGGGATCAACACCTATGTCCAACTGACTCCGGACTCGGATGTGGACCTCATCCGGCGTGCCGGGATGCAGGCCCTGACGAGTACCGCGTCCGGGGCGGCGTCCGGATTCGTCTTGCCGGACGAGGTGGACATGTGGGCCAGGGCAGGCGACGCACAGTGGAGTGGAAACTATCCGGGCGAAGGGGACATCTGCGTGCCGTCCTCGAGCACGTGTGGGTTCACCGTACTAGCCAAGGCGCTGGAGCAGGCGCCGAAGGATATAGCGGTGTATGCCAACTTTGGAAAGGGAGTAACGTTCTGGGAACCCGACGAGAGCGCATCGAAGTTCGTTAATTCGTATGCGGACATCGTCTCCGCCGACAATTATTGGTTTACGGATCCGAATATTTGTAATCCCGCCGAGGGCGGGACCCTCCTTGAAGTACCGGCCGAGCTGTCTGCGGTCGAATGCCGGCGGGCGGCGAATTACGGTTGGACGGTCGAGCGGCTTCGGTCATTGGCGAAACCTGCCGGTTCGAAGCCGGTCTGGGCCTTCGTGGAGGTTGGTCACCCATTTTCGGAAGAGGATAGCCCGGCAATCACCATCGAGCAGATTCGAGGTGCGGTGTGGAGCAGCCTGATCCACGGTGCCCGCGGAATCGTCTACTTCAACCACAGTTTCGGCGGCGACTGCGCATCACAGAACGTTCTCCGTGACTGCGGCGAAAAGCTCCGAGGCGGCGTAGCGAAGATCAACAGCGAAGTTTCCCGGGCTGCCCCCATCCTTAATGCGCCGTTTCTGGACAACGCAATTGTTCCCGAGGGCCGGATCGATGCTTCCGCAAAGGCCTACGCGGGAGACATATACATCCTGGCAGCACCCACCCAAGCGAGCACGCAGGCCTTCCGCATTACCGTGGCATGTTCATCGCAAGACAGCGCACAAGTGGTGGGGGAAGACCGCTCCGTTCGACTGAAGGATGGCATTCTCGAGGATGGGTTCGCCGGGGGCGATGCAGTGAGGATCTATCGGATCGCAGGGAAAGGTTGCATCCCAGGCACCTGACGCGTGCGGCCGGAACCTGCGGCCGGAACCTGCGGCCGGAACCTGCGGTCCCCAATCTTCCGGGGGCATGAAAGGAACCCAAGTGCACGGTGTTACGCCTGGCTTGGGTGTCTGCATTGCCTTCGCGCCGGCGGGAGCGAAGTTTCCGACGAGCCATTGCAGCTTCGAAGCATGTTCCATCCCGCGAAGTCCTGCCACGTCACCGCTTCCCGGTGCCATCCCGGCTGCTGTCATCCCGTTCCCAGGCCGTGGGACCTGCGGCGCCGACTCGACCGCGGCGCAACCGTGCCGCCACGGCAAACCCCGCATAGCAGAGGGCATCGATGGCGCTGGCAGGACTGCGAACGGACGAGAGCAATGCCTTCAACGTATGGTGTGCCGTCTGGCTCGGTGCCGCGCCGCTTGGTTCCGGTGCGGCTAGGCGACCCAATTCCGCCTTGCCCCTGTAGTTGCGCCTCAGCACAGCCATGAGTCCCTTGACGTTTCGTGGTGTGACGACGATAACCGGCGGGGTGTGGAGCACTGCCTTTTCGTTCCACCCGAATTGCTGGTCAACAAACAGGTCGTCGGCGGTGACCGCGGGGAATTCGGCGAATCGGACATGGCCTTGCTCGGTCAGGGCGTAGGCCCCGGCTCCCCAGAGGGCTTCATGGGTGGATGAGATGCGGCGCCGTGCCCGGTAGAAGGCCCTGACCGGCCAGCTGGCGCTGCAGTCGTCGTAGCGGAATGAGGGCCGGGCCGCCAAGACGTCGCCCTTCCCCAACCGGCTGAAAACCATGCGCAAGGTGGTTGGACTCATGGAAATATCAGCATCGAGGTAGAGCCTGGGCCAGTGCGACGCGGTCTTATCAGCGGCGTTCAAGGCTGCGACCTTGGAAGCTGTTTCCACTTCCAAGACGACGACTCCCGTGAAGGTCCGGGCAATGGCGGCAGTGTCGTCATCGCAACCGTTGCAGGCGACGATGACCTCTACGCGGCCCGTCCCGAGGACCGGGGCGAGGCAGGCCAGGGTGCGTCCAATGACGGCGGCCTCGTTGTGGGCCGGAATTATGACGGTTCCGACGGGAAAGGCCTCGAGCACACGCACCATATGTTCGGTGGCTGTCGGGCCGGGGAGGGACTCCCAGCTGGCTTCGTCCATGATGGTGCGGAATATCGACAGGCGGGTTGGCTTGTAGAAGCGCAGGAGCTCGGTCAGTGCCACGCCGTTGCGAAACCATGTTGCGTAACGGGCATCATGGTACTTGCGTACGTACCGGACCCGGTTTACGGCAAGGAGGGCATTGAGTTCGGTGGACGTACCTGAGCCGCCGCCATGGTGAACCATCTGCGCGAGCGGCTCGTACCACGCTGTTTCGCCGGCTTCACGGGCCCGCTTGAAGTAATCCACTTCCTCGGAATACAGGAAGAACTGCTCGTCCCAGTCGCCGATTCGCTCTGCCAGGTCTGCCCGAACCATGATTGCTGCTCCGGTGGCCCATTCGATGCGGTGGGCATTCTGGTAGCTTTCCAACGCGTAGTCCGTTTCGGCCAGCCAACCGGGGCGGGTGGGGAACTTGGAGCCGAGGAAGGCATCACCGAATGCCGTAGCCACGGTCGGCTCACGCCGCAGCGACATGCTGGTCGAACCGTCCGACTCGAGTAGCTGGGGCACGACCAACCCGGCGTCCGAGGTGACGAGGCGCCGGTACAGAGCCGCGATCGACCCCGGAAGGACCTCCAGGTCCGGGTTCAGGACCAGGACGGAGCTGGCCTGGCCGGAGACGCGATGCGCGGCATTGATCCCGGTGGCATAGCCGAGGTTGCCACCGGTTGAAAGTGCATATGCATCCGGGTACTTGCTCAGGGAATGGAGGGTGCCGTCCGTGGAATCATTGTCGGCGACGATCACGCGAAGGCGCAGCGACCTAGCCTCGCGCCGAAGACTCGCCATCAGGGTGTGGATTGCCGGCTCGCTGTTGTAGGTGACGACGTACACCACGACATCCGCCGGTTCACCGTCCGGCACAAACTTGCCGTCGGGAATCCCCGTCAGCAACGGGGCGGCAGGTTGCCGGGGAACGAGGTCCGACACCCCGGTCTGGATCACAGAGCTGTGGCGGCGCAACTGCAGGAGGCTGGGTGGATCATCCAGCAGGTACCTGCGGGCGAGCCGTCGTGGCTCGAGGGCCAGTCGCCAAGCCCATTCAAGTCCGTTTCCGCTGGCCCAGGCTGGGGCCCTCATCATCGCGCCGGCCAGGAAATCCACAACGGCGCCGAAGGCCAGCAGCACATTCGCCCCGGTTTCAACGCCGTACTTGGCCATCCACAGTTCCTGCCGGGGCTTTCCCAAACCGACCACCAGCAAATGGGGCCCCGCTTCGCGGATCGTGCGTGCCAATTCCAAGGAGTCGTTGTGGTTTGCCAAGGTCGCCCGTTCGGGGGACCACATTCCGGCAATGATCAGTTTTGGCCGGGTAATGGTGAGGCGCCGCGACAACAAACGTTGTATGAGGTAGGAGCCACCCAGAAAGCCCACCGAGACACCGGCTTCCTCTGCCGCGTCCAAGAGGGGGCCGATCACGTCGCTGCCGGCAAGCCGCGGCCAATTCCGCCCCGTCAACCGGTTGGCCTGGGCCACCAGCGGTGCGCCGTCCAAAAGCGTGAGCCACTCCATCGTTCCCTGCATGCCGGACGAAGCGGCATCCATCGACGGGGGTTGACTCGTGGGCCGCAAGGAATTACCCACCGTTCCGTGCCATCGGCCGCCCTTGCCGAATTGGGCAATGTGGTCGAGGTTTGCCGAGATCACCGAAATCGGTGGCAGTGACTTGGGCCGGCCCTCATCGTCAAATCGGTGGGTGCGCCCCATGAGCCGTTGGATGGCAGATGATTCATCAAAGAGATCAACGACCACGTCGGCCAAGTCCACTCTCAGGTGTTCATTGGTCAATTTCGGTCCCTCCGGGAGTAGCTGGTTGGGTTGGCAGTAGCAGGAACGGGACTGCGGAAGACAGATACCCGGCTCATGTCTTGGGTCCAGAGATCGAGTTGCGCGTCCGGTGGCGCATTGAAACCCAGACGACGGAAATTACGGCCCCGATGACCGTGCCGGTGAGATTGCAGAACACATCGCGCGCCGTGGCGCTTCGTTGGCTCAGCGCCACGAACTGGAAGAACTCGATCAGCACGGAGAGGCCGGCGCCGAAGGCGACCGCCAGCCACCACCGACGCCGGGGCATCAGCAGCCCGAGCATGAATCCAATGGGAACGAAGAGCACGACATTTGCTGTGGCCTCCAGATGGCCGAACCGGATGCCCGAAAGCCCCGTCACGGAATGCAGCCGGCTCAGTGCGGACTCCGCAACCTGGGGTATGCCGAGGTCCGCTATGCGGGCGCTGAACACCAATACCCCCACGAGCACGAGGTACAGGAATAACCACGGGGCAACGGACTTCTTTGGGTGATTTTGCGCCATGTCTAAGAGACTCCCGGCACTCGGCGATAGTCACGGCGGCCGGGTTTCGGACTCGGGACATTACGGTTCCGGGCGGGGCCGTAGTTGCCCCACCACCATCCACCGCGTGCCAAAGCGAGGAAATCTCGCGCGCGTGGAAGTGGCCGCCATCCAGGTTTCCGGGGTCGGACACAGAGCCAGCCTGCGTTCCATTGACCGCCGGAACACAGCCGATTCGGCGTGTTCGCACCACCGCTCCGATTACCCATCCCAAAGTGACCCCAAGCCCCCAAGTAAGGTGCCGCCATCGATTGCACGACGACGTCGCCTCTTGAACATAACGGAGGGCGAAGAAAGAGGCCAGCGGATTCGATGCACTGCCATACCCAACTCCACCTCAGTATCGGCCTAAGTAGTACGTGGTTCGGTTCACCGGAGGGGGGCTGCCGTCGGTTGCCGCCGTGCAGTGGCTGCCTGAGGACAGGATGCCCGATGGCATTCTGCGGGCGCCGGGTGTGAACGAGCCCTCACCGACCCAGGAATCCACGGCGAACCCCGCACGTAGCGTTCCAAGGCACTGCGCCCAGAGCACCGCAGGCGACAGGCGCTGTAGGGAGACCAAGCTGCTCACATGGGGCGCAGGTTTCCATCCGTTTCCTCGTACCGGCGGCCGGTTTCCGGACAGACCCAATGCCCCTCAGCGGCATTCAGGGGGTGCCCGGCCTCACCCACCCAGCCGACCCTGCGTGCCGGCACCCCCGCGACCACGGCGTACGCGGGCACATCCCGGGTCACCACCGCCCCTGCCGCAACTGTTGCCCAGGCCCCGATGACCAAGGGCGCGATGCATACCGCCCGCGCACCGATGGCCGCCCCGACTCCAATGCTCACACCCACCACGTCCCAATCGTTGCCGTCCTTCAGCGAACCATCGGGGTTGATGGCCCGGGGGAATTGGTCATTGGTCAGCACCGCGGCGGGGCCGATGAAGACGCCGTCGGCCAGCACCGCAGGCTCATACACCAAGGCGTAGTTCTGGATCTTGCAGCGATCCCCGAGCCTTGCCCCGGGGCCGATGTAGGCCCCGCGGCCGATATTGCATTCGGCCCCGATGACGGCACCTTCGCGGACCTGGGCCAGGTGCCAGATCCGGCTTCCCTGCCCGATCATTGCCTGGTCGGAAACATCTGCGCTTTCCATGATCATGTTCACGGGTGGATTCCTTTGCAACAGGCCTCCCCAGTGTCGGCCACGTGAGACAACTGTGGAGCAGGCACAGGCGACTTGGCAAGCCTTCCCGGGCCGCGGCTGCGCACACAGCCGGAGTGCCGGGACCAGTACCAGGCTTCGGCATCAAGTGGTGTCGTGAAATTGCAAGTAGTCCAGAGGGCGAAGTCGAGTAGTCGATCACGGTGCCGCGCGCATCGGGAAAATCTAAGGTGAGTCCCAAGGGCTGTTTGAAGTGCCGGCGGTCCGGGGCATGGGGACGGCATTCGTGGCATTGGGGGATCCTACGTGAGTACGCAAGCACGGATTGCGCGTTGGCCGGATCCGGTTGCGCCCATGCGAAACCACAGGGCGGGAACCGAGAGAATGGGGAAACGCATGCATTCCTGCTCCCGTTTGGCCAAGGCGACCGCCGTAGCCGACGAACCGTCGGTTGCCCGGTTGCACGGCGCCGACAAAGGGAGAGTGAGATGCTGAGCATCGGATACGCGGCGGGGGCCTACGACCTGTTCCACATCGGCCATCTCAATATCCTGCGGCTGGCCAAGCAACGGTGCGACTACCTGATTGCCGGGGTCGTCTCGGACGAGATGTGCGAGTACTCCAAGGGGATCAGGCCGGTGATCCCGGAACGGGAACGGCTGGAAATTGTCCGGAACATCGGCTTCGTTGACGAAGCCGTCCTGGAAACGCTTCCGGACAAGCTCGATACCTGGCGGGAAATCGGTTTCACGGTCTTCTTCAAGGGCGACGACTGGCGGGGAACGCCCCGCGGGCTCGACCTTGAAGAGCGGTTTCGCCAGGTCGGCGTATCGGTCGAGTATTTTCCCTATACCCTGCACACTTCATCAACCAAACTGCGACTGGCCCTCGAGAACCTGGATCGCATTTCACGAAGCCTCTAACAGGCCCGTTGGCAGCCATGCATGGCATGGCTGCCGAGGCATCAGCCTCCCCATAGCGGGGTCGGCGGCAGGCGAGTTCCTGAACGCAGGGATTCGGCCCCCCAGCTGCCGTCGACCCCTTCACCAGGGCCACCCGCCCGACGCAAACTCGGTGCGGGAACCTCGGCCCACGACGGCGGGCCCCTTGCGGGGCCCGCCGTTCGATCTTTGGCGGATCCGGTTTTCCGGCAGCCTGAGCGTCCACGGTCGCCCGGTGCATCCTGGGGGACGGGCATCCAAGCCGAAACACTTACTGAGCCGATGAGGCAGGAACACGCAAACTTCCATGGTCCTGGCGCTTCCCGCCTCGGCCCTAAGTGGTGGACCGAGTGACGCGGGGGATGCAACTGCGTAATCCCCTGGCAAGTGGAGTATCGAGTTGCCCGTGCCGGGGCACCAGAGCCTCCATAGGCTGGAAAGAACTTCGGTAGGTGCGACGCGTATGACCACGAAACGTCTACGAGGCGACCGGGATGGCTCCGAATCAGGGGGAGGAGACACGCCATGCAAGAAACCAAACAGCCCGTCACGCTGGGCGACCTAGGCAAACTCGTCAAAAGACGCTGGAAGGCAGGATGCATCGCCTTGCTGGTGACCATCATCGCCGCCGTGGGAATCTGGGCGATGGTGGGAACGAAGTACGCAGCGACGGCCGTGCTGACGGTGAGCCCCATGACGACAAATCCCTTCTCGACGGCGGCGGTCAACCAGCAAATCAACATCGCCACGGAACGTGCCATCCTCGGATCGGGAGAGGTCGCACGGATGGCTGCGGCGAGCCTCGGTGAAAACGTCAGCGCCGCAACCCTGGTGCAAAACACGAGCATCGAGGCGCCCCAGGGATCACAGGTGCTCTCCGTCACCGTTGTCGACCGGGACCCGGAACGGGCAGCCCGGCACGCCAACGCCCTGGCCACGGCCTATCTGGCATTCAGGGCCAAGGGCGCCGCGGACGTGGCGAACACCTACATCGAAGCCATCGACAAGCGGATTGCCGAACTCGACACCAAGGCGACAAAGGGCTCGGTCAGCTCCGTCGTCCTGACCGATCTGGTCAACCAGCGCAACGATTTGTCCCTGGTCGCGGAAAATCCGGGCAGGGTCATCGGCGTCGCCGACGGCTCCGCCACACCTTCAACACCCGGACTGCCGGTGTACCTGGCCGCGGGCCTGTTCGGAGGCCTGATCACCGGACTTGTCACCGCGGTTTCCCGCGACCGGCTGAGCCGCAAGACCGGCACTGCCGAACGGCTGGCAGCGCACACCGGACGGAGGGTGCTGCGGATGGAAGACACGCAAGACACGGAGGGGGTCCGGTGGATCATCCGGTTCCTGCGCATCGGGTCGCGTCCGCTGCACAGCGAAGAACCAACGATCATCGGGATCCTCGGCCTCGGGGAGATCGCCGAGGACCGGTTCCGGGCAGTCTTGGCCCACGTGCTGGCCGAGCAGGAAGTCAACTTCCGCAGCGAATCCCTGGCCGCTGTCGCACCCGGGGTCGTCGACCGCGGGTGGCCAACCCCGGTCCAACGCAGCGCATGGTCGAACCTGAACGCGCTGCTGCTGGGATTCCCCTCCGGGATCGAGGACGCGCGGATCGCCGTGCTGTGCGACAGGGTGCTCTCATCGGCCATCGTCTTCGTTGACGACTCGGCCGACCTGGCCAGCGTTGATCGAAGGCTTGCCGTGGTTGACGGACTGCCACCGGAATCCGTATGCCTCGTCTTTGTCAACAAGCGCCACCGGCGCGGGGGCACGGAGGAATGGGCACCGAAGAATCGAGGTCCCGCGGAAGACCGGGAGCCAGCCGCCGCGACGATGGCCGTGGGGAACGCCATCACAACCAAGGAGGAATACAGCAAATGAAAATCCTTTTCGTAACGTCGCCCGGCGGGCACCTGGCACAGCTTCTGTCACTGCGGTCCTGGTGGGAAAACTATTCCCACGAATGGGTGACGTTCAAGCAATCCGAGGTCGAATCCACCCTGGCAGGTGAACAGATCACCTGGGCCCACTTTCCCACGACGCGCAACGCCCGCAACGCCATCAAGAACTTTTGGCTGGCCTGGCCCACGCTTCGCAGGGTTCGCCCCGACGTGGTGGTTTCCAACGGGGCAGGAGTCAGCGTCCCCTTTTTCCTGGTATGCAAGATCATGAGGATCAGGACCGTCTACATCGAGTGCTTCGACAGGATCACCCTGCCGACACTGAGCGGGCGGATCTGCTACCCGCTCAGCGACCTGTTCTGCATCCAGTGGGAGGAACAGTCCGAGTTCTATCCGGGCTCCGTGAACATCGGACACCTGCTATGAACCCCCGGGAGCAAACGCCCGCGGACATCGGGCCCGAGATCGTCGTCTCCGTGGGCACGGACTTCCACCTCTTCAACCGGCTCATCGACTGGGTGGACGACTGGCTCGCCGAGCAGGGCACACCGCCCTCATGCGTGGTCCAATACGGGTCAAGCCGCGAGCCGACCAACGCCCTGGGGATCTCGCGCCTGCCGCGAAACGAGCTGCTGGAGCTCTATGCCAGCGCCAAGGCCGTCATCGTCCAGGGCGGCCCGGGTTCGATCCTTGACGCCCGGGAGGTCGGGATCCTGCCGATTGCCGTCCCGCGCCGGCCGGAGATGCACGAAGTGGTGGACGGGCACCAAATCGCGTTCACCAAGACGATGCAGGAGCACGGCGAAGCCCTGATGGCCGAAACCGAGCAGGAACTGCGCACGGTGCTGGAACGGGCGATGGCGAATCCCGAATCAATGCGCAAGGCCGCACGGGTAAACCATTCCCAGGACGCGGCCAGCGTCCTGGGCTCGGAAATTGAGCGAATCATGGCAGCACCCCGGCATCCCCAGGCCCTGCGGAGGACCTGGCGGCTGTGGCGCCGGAAACCAGAGGACCACCCCCGGCGGGCCGCACCCCTGGAAACCCCCGCGGGGGAAGCCCTGGGCTTCGAAGCCGCCGCGGCATGGCCCATGCGCAACAAGGACGATGGATAACCGGAATCGAGTGGGAATGATGAACAAGAAGTGGAAAGGACCGCTGCCCCTGCTGGTGGTTGCGGCGGTGGCGCTCGCCGGGTCCTCGGGTTGCGTGCCGCAACCGGGCCCGGGTTCCCTGGCAGACGGGCCGACGGTTTCCGCGACGGGTGGGAGCCCTGCACCACCCGCGGTATCCGTGGCGCCGAGCCAGAAATCCGCGCAGCCTGCCGCGGCCCAGTCGCCGGCTCCTGCCGCAAAAACGAAGGCGACCAAGCCCTCGGCCACGCACCCGGCGGACCCGCCGGCCAAACCGCTCGCCAACCCGGGGAAGCCGCCGAAGACCTGGCCCAAGGATTCCCGCGCGAGCAGTGAGAAGGAAAAGTCGGCTACCGACCACTTTGTGGCCAAGACCGAGCAGATGACCTCTCCCGACTTCGGCAAGAAGGACAAGGAGCCCAACAAGGCGCTGCCGAAGCCGCCGGATTACCGGTCGGTGGCGACCGGGGCGGCACTTGGCGAGCTTCAGGCGCAGTTCACCGAATACGCAAACAACAACTGGAAGCAAACGGGCGCGGTGGTGGTCCGCGGCGAGCCGAAGGTCCAGGACTTGACGGTGG
Organism: Paeniglutamicibacter psychrophenolicus; assembly: GCF_030812255.1. Taxonomy (GTDB): domain Bacteria; phylum Actinomycetota; class Actinomycetes; order Actinomycetales; family Micrococcaceae; genus Paeniglutamicibacter; species Paeniglutamicibacter psychrophenolicus_A. The sequence continues at coordinate 577,780 of NZ_JAUSSH010000001.1, forward strand.
ATGGCGTGGCCACGCACCGGGTTTTCGTCTGCTTGGACTCGAGCGCCCTGCAGGTGATCGAGCAGGACGGGTTCGTGGTGACGCCCAAGGCCAAGCCGGGCACCCGGACCGCACTGAATATATACGATCTTCAGGAACACGACGGGCAGCTTGTCGTCGTCAATCACCTCTTTCCAGAAGACCCAAATTGCTAACTCAACCTTGGGGAAAACCATGAGAATGACAACAAGACCGGGGCGGACCGGCATGCTCGGCCGCCTCGCCTGCGTGCTGACAGGCGTGGCGCTTGCCGCGACGGGCGTGGGAGTGGCCGCCCCGGCGGCCCAGGCAGCGGGAACCGTGGTCCACGACGGACTGAGCCAGGAAGGTGCCGCGGCATCGTGCTGGGAGGCCAAGACGATCCGGCCTGCGGCCGGCTCGGGCATCTACTGGCTCATGACGCCGGCCATGGCCGCGCCCGAGCAGTTCTACTGCGACCAGGAGACCGACGGGGGCGGATGGGTCCTGGTCGGCAGGGGCAGGCAGGGCTGGAAGGAAACCTACGAGGGCCTGGGCAGCGCGGCGCAATTGCGCTCAACGGTCACCGGGACCGGGGCCTTCAGCCCCCGGCAGCTGTCCTCGAGCACCATCGACGGGTTGCTCAACGGCAAGACCGCCCAAAGCCTGCCCGATGGAATCAGGCTGCGGCGCGCGTTGAACACCACCGGCAGCCAATGGCAGGAGGTCCGCTTCCAGACCACCAAACGCGAGCGGTGGACCTGGGCGTTCTCTTCCCAGACGCCCGTGACAACATACAAGTTCGACGCCTCCTCCGGCAGCGGCGGGGCGACGGCGAGCTTCGGTTCCGACCAGGGCACCCGCCGGGTCGTCACGAGCGAGGCGCAGGCGCAGGGCTGGACCCAGGGGTGGGCCTACGGCTCAAGCATCGCCGGGACCAACTCCAGCAGCTCCTACCTCTGGTCCGCGACCGCCGGCGTCGGAAACGCGCGCCCCTTCACGCAGATGTACCTGCGGCCCAAGCTGTTGCAGGCCGATGTTTCCTTCGCGACGGTTCCCAATGCCGGAACGGCCAAGCACGAGCAGCGCTCGATGCAGGAAACCGGCGCCATGCCCACGGTGTGGGGCGTCAACGGCCTGGTTTCGGGAAGCGGCGAACTGCGCACCGAGGCACAAAGCTTCGCCCAGGTCGGGAACACGGTCTTCGTCGGCGGCAACTTCAGGTACGTGCAAAAGACCTCGGCAGGCGGAAGCCGGGTCGAGCAATCCTATGTGGCCGGCTTCAACGTGGACACCGGAGAGTTCGTGCCCGGATTCAACCCGACCCTCAACGGCCAGGTCAAGGAGCTCGTGGCCCTTCCCAACGGGTTGCTGGCCGTCGGCGGCGAATTCACCACGGTGAACGGGAAGCCCGCCGTGGGCCTGGTGGCCCTGAATCCCGCCACCGGGGACACCTCCGCCTCGTGGAAGGTGACCATGGAAAACCGCATCTCGGGCGGGGCGGTTTCGGTGCGCGCGATGGGCGTCCACGGGAACTGGCTGTACCTTGGCGGAGCCTTCACGCACCTGACCGGGGGAACCAACACCAGCCCGGTCTATGCCAGGTCCGCCGCGAGGGTGTCTGTGCTCGACGGAACCGCGGACAGGGAATGGAACCCGGCCTTCAACGGGACGGTGCTTGACGTGGCACCCTCCAAGGACGGAAGCCGCGTGTACGCCTCGGGCTACTTCACCGCCTCCAACGGCACGCCGGCCGACGCGGCGGCGGCCGTCAGGACCACCGCCAATGCCCCGCTTGACACCTGGAACTGGACGCCCAGCGCCTCGGCGCACTTCCAGTTCGGCGTTGCGGATGAGGGCGGACGGGTCTGGCTGGGCGGCTCGGAGCACAGCCTCTTCAGCTTCAACCCCTCCACTTTCGAACGGTTGTCAACCAACATCACCCGTGCCGGCGGCGACTTCCAGGACGTCACCGGCAGCAACGGACTGATCTACGCCGGCTGCCACTGCGGAAACTGGAACTACACCGACGGCACGATCTGGCCCGGCCCGGGCCCCAACTGGACCATCGCCGACAAGATCAACCTGGTGGGGATCTGGGACGCCAAGACCGGCGCCTACCTGCCGCAGTTCAACCCCACCATCAAGGGCCGCGGAGGCTACGGAATCTGGGGCAACTTCGTGGACAGCCGCGGCGTGCTCTGGAGCGGCGGGGATCTGGTTTCCTCGGCGCGGAGCAACGGTTCGGGCCAGTGGTCCGGGGGATTCGCCAGATTCGCGCTGAACGACTCCACCGCGCCCGGGGTTCCCGGCACGGTCAAGGCCACCAGCGACGGGACCACCGACACCGTCACCTGGGCCGCCGCCACCGGGGCCCCGGCCGCCTACCAGGTGCTGCGCAACGACAGGGTCATCGGAACCACGACGACGGCGCGCACCTTCAGCGTCGACCACCAAGACGGGGCCAGGTACTTTGTCAGGGCCGCCGATGCGGCAGGGAACTACTCCGCTTCCTCTTCCGTCGCCGTGGCCGCCGCCGTGCAGCCGCCGGCGGGGTCAACGCAGCTGGTCGCGAACGGGGATACCTGGAAGTACCGCTTCGAGAACAGCGCGCCGCCGGCCAACTGGACCACCGGTGCCTTTGGCGATGCCGCCTGGGCATCGGGCAAGGCACCGCTGGGCTGGGGCAATGCATCGGTGGTGACGACGCTCAGTGCGGCCGGGACCAAGCCGCTGGCCTACCAGCTGCGCAAGTCCTTCAATGTCGCTGATGCCGGCACCGTCGAGAGCCTGGAGATCACCACGCGGGCCGACGACGGGGTCGTGGCCTACCTCAACGGGGTCGAGGTCCTGCGTTCGAACATGGGCACCGGAACCATCGCCTACAACTCGTATGCCACGACCGCCCCGCGGACCACGACGGCCCTGGGCAACCCGGTGACGGTGACGGTGCCGGGATGGGCCGTCCAGGACGGTGCAAACGTGGTCAGCGTGGAGGTGCACTCCAACTACCGCAGCACCCCGGACTCGACGTTCGACCTGCAGGTCAAGGCGACACTCGGCACGCAGCCGGCGCCGCCGGCCGAGCCGCCGAACGCCGACCCGGCCATGGCCATCGACGCAGGGGCAACCTGGAAGCACCGCTTCGAGAACTCCGCCCCGGCGGCAGCCTGGATGCAGCCAGGCACGTCGGACAGCTCTTGGGAACAGGGGGCGGCGCCGCTGGGCTGGGGCAGCTCCTCGATCCGCACCGAGCTGGTGGCGGCGGGCACCAAGCCGTTGGCCAGCTACTACCGCAAGTCCTTCACCATCGCGGACCCCGACGACGTGGCCGAACTGAAGATCACGACTCGGGCCGACGACGGGGTGGCGGTGTATCTCAACGGCACCGAGGTGGCCAGGAAGAACCTGCCGACTTCTGCCCTGACCTACCTCAGCTATGCCACGGCCGCGCCCTCGACGTCCGCCGCCCTGAACGCGCCGGTGGAGGTCTCGGTGCCCGGCAGCGTCCTGGTGGAAGGCACGAACGTCATCGCGGCCGAGGTGCACTCCAACTATCGGGCGACGCCGAATGCCAGCTTCGAGCTGCAGGCCGAGGTCGTCGGCGTGGCGGCGGCCCAACACCTGATGAAGAAGGGGCTTGCCAAACAGGATCTCTTGAACGACTAGACGGGGAAACACAGCAACATCGCGGCCTGCGGGCCGCGGGAAACCGGGGGGGAAACAATGAGTACAAGTCAGATCGGGGGGGACACCGGCGCCCGCGCCGGGTTCGGGGCCGTGTTGGCGGACCTTGAAAACGCGCAAAAGCCCGGTGCCGGGGTGCCTGCCTACACCCGGTGGGTCAACCGGCGGGCCGCGCGGGTCGTCGCGGCCGCGGCGGTCCACGCGGGGATTGGCCCGAATGTGGTCTCGCTGCTCAGCGCGCTGGTGAGTTTTGCCGGCCTGGCGCTGCTGGCGCTGGTTCCGGCGGGCTGGACCGTCGGTGTCGCCGCCGCCTGCCTGCTGGCGCTGGGCTACATCATGGATTCGGCGGACGGGCAGGTTGCCCGGGTCACCGGAACCGGGAGCCCGGCTGGCGAATGGCTGGACCACGTCATCGACGCGGTCCGGACCCCGGCCCTGCACCTGGTGGTGCTCATCGGGTTCCATCGCTGGTTTGATGCCGGCCCGGCGCTGTTGCTGCTTCCGCTGGCGTTCAGCCTGCTGGCCGTTGGGCATTTCATGAGCCAGATCCTGGCCGAGCAGCTGGGACGCCAACTTGCCTCGGCGACGCCGGGACGGAGGACCGCAGCCCCGGCCGAGGCGTCCTTGGGCAAGGGCCCGGCCTGGTCGGTGTTGATGCTGCCGGTGGACACCGGAACCATGTGCTGGCTTTTTGTGCTCTGGGGCAGCCCGGCCCTGTTCACCGCCTGCTACGCGCTGCTCTTCGCCGTCCATTTGGTGTTCGCCTGCATCTCGGCGGCCAGGAAGTTCAAGTCGCTACACGGGGGCGCCAAATGAACAACACCGGGATCGCACCGACGCCCGGCTCCCGGGCCTCGGACCGGGAACCGCGGCCGGTCAGCGCCGTCATCACCACCTGCGGGCGGCCCGAGCTGCTGCGCAAGGCCGTCCGCTCCATTCTCGACCAGGACTACCCCGGGGACATCGAGGTCGTGGTGGTCTTCGACCGGATCGCCGTCGACGCGCTGCGCGACGTCGCCGTTCCACCCGGGCGCAGTCTCAAGGCCATCGCCAACACCCGGACCCCCGGGCTGGCCGGGGGACGGAACACCGGCATCGCCGCGGCTGGCGGGGATGTCATCGGGTTCTGCGACGACGACGACCACTGGCACCGGCAGAAGATCTCCCGGCAGCTGGAGACGTGGGGCGCTGAGCCCGCGGCCGTGGCTGTGGCCAGCGGGATCCGGATCCGCACCGGGGGAACGGACATCGTCCGGCTGCCCCCGGATCGGGTGGCGTTCGGTGACTTCCTGCGCTCGCGCATCACCGCGCTCCATCCCTCCACCATGCTATACCGCCGGGCGGACCTGCTGGGCAGGATCGGGCCCGTCGATGAGCAACTTCCCGCCGGCTACGGCGAGGACTACGACCTGCTGCTGCGGGCAACCCGGTTTGGGGACGTGGTCTCCACGCCCGAGCCCCTGGTGGGGATCCTCTGGGACAGGCCCTCGTTCTTTGCCGGGCGCTGGGCCAACATCTCCGGCGGCCTGAGCTACCTGTTGCGCAAGTTCCCCGAATTCGAGAGCTGTCCCAAGGGACTGGCCCGGATCGCCGGGCAGGTGGCCTTCGCCGAGGCGGCCCTGGGCAACCACTCCGCCGCCCGGGCCTGGGCCAGAAGCGCACTGTCGCGGGACCGCGGGCAGATGCGGGCCTACGCCGCCTGGGCGGTTTCCCTGGGGCTGGTCGATGCCGCATGGATCGTGCGGCAGGTGCAAAAGACCGGTCGGGGGCTCTGATGACCGCCGAACCGCGCATCGTTGTGCCCCCGCGGCACCGGGCCGCGGACCCTGCCGTGGCAGGGGATCCGCAGGGGCCCCCGCCCGCAGGCAGGGACCTGCCCCGCTGGCCCATCTTGGTGCTGCTGGTCGGCTTCCCCGCATGGTGGGCCCTGGGCGCGACACCGATCGCCCCGATCCTCCTGGCCATGGCCATGCTGCTGCTCATGTCCGGGCGGCTCACGATCGTGCCGGGATTCATGCCCTGGGTTTTCTTTGTGCTCTGGGTCCTGGCCGCGGCAGTCAACGTCCGCGGGGCCGGTGACCTGGCAGGCTTCGGGATGCGCGCCGGGGAATTGGTGGCCGTGGGCGTGTTCATGCTCTACATCGCCAACGCGCCGCTCTCTCTTCCCAAGCAACGCGTCGTCAACTACCTGGTGTTGATGTGGGTTGCCATCGTCCTGCTCGGATTCCTGGCCCTGCTCATGCCCGAGGTGCGCCTGAAGACCCCCGTCTCGATGTTGGTGCCGGACTCGATTGCCTCCAACGAATTGGTGCGGAACCTGGTGTTGCCCCCGCTGGCGGAGGTCCAGCAGCCCTGGGGTGCCCCCGAACCGTTCATCCGTCCATCGGCGCCGTTCCCGTACGCCAATAGCTGGGGCGTGGCCTTCGTGGTGCTGACACCGGTGGTGCTCTCCCGGGTCGCGACGCTGCGCCGCCGCGGGCCCCGGCTGCTGCTTCTTGGCCTGGTGGCGCTGTCGTTCATTCCTGCGGTGGCCACCAGCAACCGCGGGATGTTCCTGGGCCTGGGCGTCGCCGTCGGCTATGCGCTTCTCCGCTTCGCGGGCCGGGGGCGGTGGGGGCTTGTCGCGCTCATCGGCGGGGCGGGCCTGGCCGCGGCGGCGGCGTTGGTGGCTTCCGGGGCCGTCGACCGGATCCTGGGCCGGCAGGACTACAGCGATTCGACCGGGGGGCGCCTGGCGCTGTACCAGCGTACGTGGGAGTTGAGCGTGCAATCGCCGCTGCTGGGATACGGCGCTCCGCGGCTCGACCCGACGATCGGGGTCTCCCTGGGGACCCAGGGGTACGTGTGGATGCTGCTGTTCTCCTACGGATTCGTCGGCCTGGGGCTTTTCGCCTACTTCATGGTCAACGGCATCCTGCGGACCCGCGTTGTCGAGTCGACGGGTGACATCTGGCTCCACGGCGTGCTCCTCGGCGGACTGGCCATGACCCCCTTCTACAGCCTCTCGGTCATCCAGATGTCCGTCATCGGGATCGTCATGTCGCTGCTGCTGCGCCAGCGGTATCGGGCAACCGATGCGTAGCCATGCCGAGGCCCCGGCCGCCGCCGGCACCGGCGCCTCCACGGCCAGGACCACGCTGCTCACCTTCGCCAGCGTGCTCGGGGGAGCGTGCCTGGCCTTTGCCACCGCGCTCTACCTGGGCAACACTCTCGGGGACGCAGGCACGGGCATGTTCTTCCAGGTCATGGCGTTCTTCTCGATTGCGGTGGTGGCCTGCACCTTCGGGGCCGATACCGGGTTGGTGCGAACCCTTTCGGCGCAGCTGGCGCTGGGCGGCAACCGGCAGCTGCGCCGCACCTTGGTCATCGCCCTCTGGCCGGTGCTGCTGGCCACGGGGCTGCTCGCCGCGGCCCTGTGGTTCGGCGCCGACGCCCTCGCGGCCCGCACCGGGGTGCCGGGGCTGGCCGCCGCCATCCGGCTGGCTGCGCCTCTGCTGCTGCCGGCCGCCGTGATGGCACTGTGCTTCGGGGCCATGCGCGGAACGGGCCACGTGGCGGGTTTCAGCGCCCTGCAGAACCTGGTGCTGCCCGCACTCCGGTTCGCGCTGGCCGCGCTGGCGGTGCTGGCCGGCGGGAGCCTGCTGCAACTCACCGCGGCATGGACCCTGCCGGTGTTGCTGGTGGTGGTTCTCGCGGCCATCGCCACCTGGCGGGCGGTGCACGGCCGCCAGGGAGCGGGCGCGGAACCCTCCGACGAGGCCCCCCGGGCGGGTTTTGGCGTGTTCTGGGGCTTTTCCTCGGCCCGCGGCGCCAGCGCGCTGGTCGAGACCCTCCTCGAGTGGATCGATGTCATCGCGGTGGCGGTCTTCCTCGGGCCCGCCGCCGCGGGGATCTACGGCGCGGTCAACAGGTGCGTGCGGCTCGGGGTGATGCTGGAGCACACCGCCCGGCTGGTCACCGGGCCGATGATGAGCGCCTCGCTGGCCACCGGGGACCACGACGGGGCCCAGCGGCTCTTTGGCGACACCGCCAAGGTCCTGGTGGTCTGCGCGTGGCCGTTTTACCTGACCCTGGCGATCTTCGGTCCGGCGGTGCTCTCGCTGTTCGGCCCCGGGTTCCAGGCCGGTGCCGGGCCGTTGGCGGTCATCTGCATCGTCATGATGTTCGCGGTGTCCGCCGGGGGGGTGCAAAGCATGCTGCTGATGGGCGGTAAAAGCCGGTGGCAGCTGCTCAACAAGGCCTGTGCCCTCGGCGTGGCCGTGGCGCTGAACCTCTGGCTGGTCCCGGCCTGGGGACTTCTGGGCGCCGTCACCGCGTGGTCGGCGGCCGTCGCCGTCGACTACGCGCTGGCCACCCTCCAGGTGGGGCTTTCCATGCGCTTCTGGGCGCCGGCCCGCGAGCTGCTGGCCCTGGCGGTTCTCTGCCTGGCGGTGTTCGGGGCCGGCGGGATGGCCTGGCGCCTGGCCCTGGGGCCGGGCTTGGCCGGGCTTGGCCTCAATCTTGCGGTCGGATTGCCCGCCTATGGCTTCATCTGCCTGAAATTCGGCAGGCAGCTGGGGATCGATGGGCTGACCGGCCAGCTGCGCCGGGCCTTGGGAAAGAAAGCCCCGAAGCCCGCCGGGATCCCCGGGATCCCATAGCCCCGGCAGGCACGAAAAAGCCCGGTGCCGCACCTGCCGGAGGGCAGGTGCGGCACCGGGCCGGGGGATCGGCAGCGATTAGCCCTTGTAGGACCAGACGCGGACGTAGTCGACCTTGTAGTCGGCCGAATCCTTGGTGGTGGAATCCGGCATGCCCCAGTACGGCGAACCATACTGCATGTTCAGGCGAACATGGAACTTGGCGGAGGTCTCGAATGCAGCCTCGTAGGCCGCGTTCCCGGCACGGTTGACGGTCTTGTACGGCTTCCCGTCAAAAAGCCAGGTCATGCCGGTCGGGGTCCACTCGAAGGCCCAGGTGTGGTAGCCGCCGGCGAGATCGGTGACTGGGATCCAGGAGTTGGTCTTTGACTTGCCGGTCTGGTCGTAGTGGAGGGTGCCCTCGCTTCGGTTGAACGGGTCGAAGCTGGTGTTGGCGGTGATCGGGGTGCCGTAGGCCTCCATGATGTCGATCTCGCCGCCGGTGGCTGCGCCGTCGGGGCGAAGCCAGAACGCGGGCCAGATGCCCTTGGAGTTGTTCTTGGTCAGCGGCAGCTGGGCACGCATTTCCCAGCGGCCGTACTTCTGTGAGAACTTGCCGATGCTGTCGATGTAGCCGGTGGAGAACTCGCGCAGGCCGCTCTTGTTGACCGGCTCGCTCATGCGGCGGCCCTGAAGGTTCAGCACACCGTCCTTGGTGGCGGCGTTTTCCTTCTTGATGATGGCGCGGTCGTAGGACAGCACGCCGTGGGTGGCATCATCACGCACGGTCCACTTGGACAGGGACCCGGAGAATTCATCCTGCCACACCGGGCTGCCCCAGCTGGGCAGGTATCCGGACTCCGGAGCAGGGGTCGGCGTCGGAGTCGGAGTCGGCGCGGGGGTCGGCGTTGGGGTGGGCGTGGGGCTTGGTACCGGCGCGACAGAAGTGCCGGCGGTCAGCGGCTTAACCACCAGGTCGTCGTAGGACAGCACGGCCACCGGGCTGTTGGAGCCGCGGAACGCGCTGGCTTGCACTGCACCGACACCCGTCAGCGACTGCGCCGAGGAGTCGGTTGCCGTGGCGGACCAGGCTGAAGGTTCGGTGGTGCCCACCGGCCAGGCCTTGGCCCGGATGTCGACCGAGGGCTTTCCGGTGACCTGGAGCTTCACATTGATCTGCCGGTTCGCTTCAACCTTGAAGGGAAGCTTGACCGGGGTGCGCAGGCTCTTCATGCCGCTGCTGGTCCAGCGGTTGAGCTCCAGATAGGCGACGCCGCCGGGGGACACCCGCAAGGTCGCGCGGTAGTCGCCCGCGACGGACTTTCGGGCATGCAGGGAGGAATAGATCCCGGCTCCGGTGGTGGCCAGCTTGTTCGTGGACACCTTGTAGGTTGCCGCCACGTCCTGGAGGTTGTACGAAGCGGTCACGCTGCTGGTCTTGCCGGAAGCCGGCAAGGCAATTTGGGCGCGCGAGCCATTCACGGAGAACTCCGAACCGCTGCTCATGTAGGAAACGGAGGAAGAGGCCTTGCCCCAGCCCGAAGAAACGAGGCGGCTCATGGAGTCCGACACGACCGGGGTGCCGGAGGTGTAGGAGACGGCGGCCTCGGCCTGGGTGGGTGCACCCAGCACCGGGGCGATGATGCCGAGCGCGGTGGCCAAGGCAGCGGCCGCGGTCACGGCCTGGATGGTTCGCTTCTTGTTTTTTCGGGCCTCCGGAAGCACCGGCTGTGTATCGTTATTCGTCAACGGGGATCTCAAATCATGGTTTCGTCCCGGTCGTTGCACATGGCGAGTACAGGCATGGAACTCGGGAAACGGAAGATGTCTTGGTGCTGCGGCGGCCCCCCACTGCAGCGGGTGCCATCATCGTGGCACGCGCTCAGGATCGTTAGCAAATCGTTGCACTGACGGATTTGCACCTCCCTCCACCTTCACGTTCCGCGCACGAAACACCTATGCCTGCCGCCGCCGGCCAGTTCTGGATCGGATTCTAAATTCGTCCTGACCAGTGTCGTCCACCGGCGGCCGCGCGCTGCGTGGAGCGCTGTCGCGGTGGCCTCTTCGGGGCCGGGTTTTGGATGGATCGCGACCCGGTTGTAGTGACGCAACTCATGGGGAAGCGCGGTGCGGCACTCACCGCGCCGGGCAGCGGCGGCGGTACCCGTGAGGCCGGTCCGGCGCGGCCCGGCAGGATGCCCGGGATTCGGCGGAACATGCATCCAGCGTGGTCGGCGCCGGGCGCATCAGGCGTGCTGCATGCGTGGCCCGTGCCAAGGGCTGCGGTGCCGCGCCCCCTCTACAAGGGGAAAGCGTCGTGCTCGGGCGGCGGGGGTGTGTCGATGGAGATCGGTCGCGGCCAGCCCGACGACCGGGTCCCCTTCCAAGGGCGGGTGCCGCGGGGGCAGAGTCCGGCGCACTGCATTGCGGTGGCCAAGCCGGGGTGCGGAACCGGGAATCGTCCTTCGGGTGTCGATGCGGGTGGGCCTGCGCGCGCCGGCTCGGGAAATCCGCTATTGCGGTCCGGCTTGTCCCTCTCGCAGGCCAGGTTCCTTGCGCAGGCCGGTCAGCCCGTACCAGGCGAGGTTGACCACGTGGGCGGCAACGGTGCGCTTGTCGGGGTGCCGGGCGTCCAGCCACCACTGGGCCGTCATGGCGACCATGCCCACTAGCATCTGTGCGTAGATCGAGCCGTCCTCGGCGCTGAACCCCCGGTGGGTGAATTCGTCCGCCAGGATGTGCTCGACCTGTTCGGTCACCTTGGTCAGCAGCGTGGAATACGTGCCTTCGGGCTGGGACGGCGGGGCGTCGCGCACCAGGATGCGGAAACCCTCCGTGCACTCCTCGATATAGGTCAGCATCGCGAGTGCAGCCTTTTCCAGCAGCACGCGCGAGGAATCCTCCTCGCCGGAAAGCGACTCCGTGATCCGGTGCAGCAGCTCCCGGTATTCGTTGGTGACCACTTCCATGTAGAGCGCTTCCTTGGAGCCGAAGTGCTCATAAACCACGGGCTTCGACACGCCTGCGGCTCGGGCAATTTCCTCGATCGTGGTCCCGTCCACCCCTCGCAGGGAGAAGAGGTGGCGTGAAATGTCGATCAGCTGCAACCGGCGCTGTACTCCGGTCATGCGCGTGCGCGGGCGTGCGGTGGGGCTCATAGTGATCATGGTAACCACAGGTATGGTCCAAACGGGGCCTAGTCGCGAAGCTGTGACCGTGGGACTGACACGGGCCTTTGTCCAAGTCGCATCCATGGCCCCAGTCGTGGCAGAATAGTTCACTGTGCCGGTGAGGCGAGCTCAACGCACATTCCGCCCTGGTGTAATGGCAGCACCCCAGCCTTTGGAGCTGTGGAGTATAGGTTCGAATCCTATGGGCGGAACACATCACCCATTGAATTTCCGGGAATTTTCCCGGGATAGAATGGTGAGGCCTGGCCCGGCCGGTCCGGCTAGCCAATGTACAGGGAGTACCAATCTTGAGCGTTCACGCCAACGCACCAGCCGCTGTCATCGTTCTTGCCGCAGGGGCGGGAACCCGAATGAAATCGGCAAAACCCAAGATCCTGCACGAACTCGGTGGCCGTTCCATGGTGGGGCACGCGCTGGCCGCGGCAGAGGGACTCCAGCCCCAAACGCTCGTTGCCGTAGTCCGCTTTGAGCGCGAACGCGTCGTTGAGCACCTCCTGCAGATCAAGCCCGATGTGATCATCGCCGACCAGGACGATATCCCCGGCACCGGCCGAGCCGTGCAGCAGGGCCTCGAGAAGCTGGATCCCGCGCTCGAAGGCACCGTGGTGGTCACCTACGGCGACGTCCCGCTGCTGACCACCGAACTCCTCGGCGAACTCGTTGCCGCCCACGACTGCGAGGGCAACGCCGTCACGGTACTCACGGCACTGCTTGAGGATGCCACCGGGTACGGCCGCATCCTGCGCGCCGAGGACGGGACCGTCACCGGCATCCGTGAGCACAAGGATGCCAGCGACGCCGAACGCGCCATCCGCGAAGTGAACTCCGGCATCTACGCCTTCGATGCGCAGGTGCTGCGCTCCGCACTGGCCGAGGTCACCACCGACAACGCGCAGGGCGAAATGTACCTGACCGACGTGTTGGGCATTGCCCGGTCCACCGGGGGCCGCGTCGCAGCCGTCGTGACCGAGGATGCCTGGCAGGTCGAGGGCGCCAACGACCGCGTCCAGCTCGCTGCGCTCGGCAAGGAAATGAACCGCCGCATCCTGGAAAAGTGGATGCGCGCCGGGGTGAGCATCATTGATCCGGACAGCACCTGGATCGACGTCGACGTGGCCCTGTCCAACGACGTGACCATCAAGCCCGGGACCCAGCTTCACGGCAGCACCGCGATCGGCACCGACGCGGTCATCGGCCCGGACACCACCCTGGTCAACACGCATGTCGGCCGCGGAGCCAAGATCGTCCGCTCGGACGTCACCGACTCGTCCATTGCCGAAGGCTCGTCCGTCGGCCCCTTCGCCTACCTGCGGCCCAAGACCAACCTTGGCCCCGACGCCAAAATCGGTGCCTTCTACGAGACCAAGAACATCACGGTCGGCCGTGGGTCCAAGCTCTCGCACCTGGGCTATGCCGGGGATGCCGAAATCGGTGAATACACCAACATCGGTTGCGGCAACATCACCGCCAACTACGACGGCGTCAACAAGCACCGCACCGTCATCGGATCGCACGTGCGCACCGCCTCCAACACCGTGTTTGTCGCCCCGGTCACCATCGGGGACGGCGCCTACACCGGTGCCGGTGCCATCGTCCGCAAGAACGTTCCGGCCGGGGCCCTTGCCCTTTCCATGGCCCCGCAACGCAACACGGAGGGCTGGACGATCACCAAGCGTCCCGGTTCCGCCGCCGCGGAGGCCGCATTCAGGTCCGCACTGGATTCCGGCGCAGCCGCCGAATCCGCGGACCAGGTCAAGTAACCCTCCACATCATTTCCGATCCCCGTCTGAGCGAGAAAGCGATCCCATGAGCGAACTAAGCTATAACGTCGATAAGAAGCTGGTGCTGGCTTCCGGGCGTGCCCACCCGGAGCTTGCCGAAGAGGTGGCCGCGGAGCTGGGTACCGAGCTGCTCCCGATCAGCGCCTACGACTTTGCCAACGGGGAGATCTACGTCCGCTCCGGCGAATCCGTCCGTGGCAAGGAAATCTTCGTGATCCAGGCCCACCCGGCCCCGCTGAACAACTGGCTCATGGAACAGCTGATCATGGTCGACTCCATGAAGCGCGCCTCGGCCCGGCGCATCACCGTGGTGGCGCCGTTCTACCCCTACGCACGCCAGGACAAGAAGGGCCGCGGCCGCGAGCCGATCTCCGCCCGCCTGGTCGCCGACATGTTCAAGGTCGCCGGCGCGGACCGCATCATGAGCGTTGACCTGCACACCGCGCAGATCCAGGGCTTCTTCGACGGCCCGGTCGACCACCTCTTCGCCATCCCGCTGCTCGCAGACTACATCCGCGGCGTGGTCGGCGATGACCCGGTCACCGTGGTTTCCCCGGATACCGGACGCGTCCGCGTGGCCGAGCAGTGGGCCGAGCGCCTCGGCGGCGCCCCGCTGGCCTTCGTGCACAAGTCCCGCGACCTGACCGTCCCGAACCAAGCCGTCTCCAAGACCGTCGTGGGCCAGGTCAAGGACCGCACCTGCGTGCTCATCGACGACATGATCGACACCGGCGGAACCATTGCCGGTGCCGTGAAGGTCCTCAAGGACGCCGGTGCCAAGGACGTCATCATTGCCGCCACGCACGCGGTGTTCTCCGACCCGGCCGCGCAGCGCCTCGCCGAGTCCGGTGCCCGCGAGGTCGTGGTCACCAACACCCTGCCGATCCCGGAATCCAAGCGATTCGAGACCCTGACCGTGCTTTCGATCGCACCCCTGCTGGCCCGCGCCATCAAGGAAGTCTTCGAGGACGGCTCGGTCACCAGCCTCTTTGACGGAGACGCCTAACCAACTGCCCTTGCCGCGACGGCAAGTTGTCCTCGGGCCCCTGTGCTGCTCCGTTCCCGGAGCGGCGCAGGGGCCCGATGCCGTTTGCGGTCCAGAGCGACGGACGGCCGCCAATTTCTGTCAGGAGCCCGGTTCCTGCTAAAATATTTACTTGTGCCCAGGCGAGGGAACTTCACGCGAGTGGAGGTCCGTTATCGACGAGGCTAGAAACGCACTTGGCGTCCTTCTCCTTCACCGGAATCGGATGATGATGCTTCTAGGCCCGAGCGGGGCAGGAAACAATCAATCATCTTCCACAAGGAGAACACCATGGCTAACACCATCAAGCTTGACGGCGAACTGCGCACCGACTTCGGCAAGGGTGCCGCACGCCAGGCACGCCGCGCCGGCAAGATCCCGGCAGTCATCTACGGCCACGGCACCGATCCGGTTCGCGTTCTGCTCCCGATCGCCGCAACCACCCTTGCCGTTCGTGGCGCCAACGCCCTGCTGAACATCTCGGTCGACGGCGAAGAAACCGTCACCCTGGTGAAGGACATCCAGCGCCACGCCCTGCGCCAGACCGTTGACCACCTTGACCTTCTGATCGTCAAGAAGGGCGAGAAGGTCGTCGTCGAGGTTTCCGTGCTCATCCAGGGCGAGCTGACCGCCGGTTCCTCCCTGTCGCTTGACCACCCGGTCATCGCCGTCGAGGCAGAAGCCGTTGCACTGCCGGAGCACGTTGTTGCCAACATCGCCGGCCTGCCGGCAGGCACCCAGGTCCTCGCCTCGGACCTGATCCTCCCGGAGGGCACCGCACTGGCCATCGAAGCCGACGTCGTCGTTGCAACCATCGACGCCGCAGCAGTCGAGTCCGAAGAGGATGCAGCGTCGGCAGCTTCCGCCGAGTAATCATCCTCATATTGGTTCTCGCATGACTAGAGAAACCTGGCTTGTAGCCGGGCTCGGCAACCCCGGGCCCGGCTACGCGCATAACAGGCACAATGTTGGCCAAATGGTCCTCGACGAACTCGCCTCCCGAATCGGGGGAAAGTTCAAGACGCATGCTTCCCGCGCCCAGATCCTCGAAGGTCGCATGGGAATCGGCGGCCCCCGTCTCGTCCTGGCAAAGCCGATGACCTACATGAACCTCTCGGGCGGCCCCGTGGCCAACCTGGCGAAGTTCTTCGGCATCGACCCCGCCCACGTCATTGCCGTGCACGACGAGATTGACATCCCCTTCGACACCGTCAAGCTCAAGCTCGGCGGGGGCGAGGGCGGACACAACGGGCTGCGCGACATTTCCAAGGCCCTGGGCACCAAGGACTACCTGCGGGTGCGCGTGGGCGTGGGGCGGCCCCCGGGCCGCATGGAGACCGCGGACTACGTGTTGAAGGACTTCTCGAAGGATGAAAAGAAGGACCTTCCGTTCTTGACCGACACGGCGGCGGACGCCGTGGAGGAAGTGGTGAACCACGGGCTGGAAGTGGCGCAGCGCAAGTTCCATATTGCGCCATAGGAACGTGAGCCGTTCGGTGAAACATCTTGCGTGATTTCCGCGATTTGTTCAACGATCTTGCGACTCATACACTGTTCTAGTGCCGTTTTGGCCCCAAAACGAGGGGTCGGCAGCGGGAGGCCTCCGAGACTGGGCCACCCCCCACCCGCTGCCGACCTCTTTTTTGTGCCCGGGAACGGGCCCCATGGTGCAGTGGTAAGGGTCCACTTATATGCCTTGAGGGCCCGGACGTGGGAGAATTAGCGAAGCAAATGATGCCGTATTCAAGATGCGGCCCGCGAAGACCGCCGCCCGACGGGCGAGGATGCACCCGCGGGCACATCCGGCATGGAACAACCTTCGGAGGATCCCAACGTGTCCAGTGCTTCGCCCACGACGCAAGATACCCTTCCCCGGCACCTGGATGACGTGGAGGTCTCCCGACTGCGGGCCGACTTCCCCATCCTGGGGCGCAGCGTCAACGGTGTTCCGCTGACATACCTGGATTCCGGGGCCACCTCGCAAAAGCCAAATTGCGTATACGAAGCCGAACAGCACTTCTACGAGAACTTCAACGCGGCGGTCCACCGCGGGGCCCACTCGCTGGCCGTCGAGGCCACCGACGTCTTCGAGCAGGCCCGCACGGATGTTGCCGGCTTCATCGGGGCCAAGGACAACGAGGTCATCTGGACCTCCAACGCCACCGAGGCGCTGAACCTCATCACCTATTCCTTCGGCAACGCCAGCGCCGGCCTCGGGGGAGAAGCCGCCCGGGCCTTTGCCCTGGGTGCCGGGGACGAGATCGTGGTCACCGAGCTCGAGCACCACGCGAACCTGATCCCGTGGCAGGAACTGGCCCTGCGCACCGGCGCCACCCTGAAGTACATTCCCGTGGATGAGTCCGGTGCCCTGCGCATGGACCTGGCCGGGAAGATCATCACCCCGGCCACCAAGGTGCTCGCCTTCACCCATGTCTCCAACGTCCTGGGCACCGTGACCGATGTCCCCGCACTGGTGGCACTGGCCCGCAACGTCGGGGCGCTGACCGTCCTTGACGGCTGCCAGTCGGTCCCGCACCTGCCGGTGGACGTCAAGAAGCTCGACGTGGACTTCATGGCCTTCTCCGGGCACAAGATGCTCGGCCCCACCGGGATCGGCGGGCTGTACGGCCGCGCCGGGCTGCTGGACGCCATGCCGCCCTTCCTCACGGGAGGGTCCATGATCACCTCGGTGACCATGGAGAAGGCCGAGTACCTGCCCGCCCCGATGCGCTTCGAGGCCGGCACCCAACGGATCTCGCAGGCCCACGCCCTGGCCACCGCCGTTTCCTACCTGCAGGAGGTCAGCATGGACCGCATCGCCGCCTGGGAGGAACTGCTGGGCGAGCGCATGCTCACCGGACTGGGATCCATCCCCGGAGTGCGCGTCCTGGGCCCGGCCCCCGGTGCAGCCCGCATCGGCACCGCGCCCTTCGTCGTCGAAGGCGTGCACCCGCACGACGTGGGCCAGTTCCTGGACTCGCGCGGCGTGGCCGTGCGGGTCGGGCACCACTGTGCCCAACCGCTGCACCGCGCGCTGGGCGTCGTCTCCAGTACCCGTGCCAGCACCTACCTTTACAACACCACCAGCGACATCGACCGCCTGCTCAACGCGGTGTCCGATGTGCGCGGATACTTCGGAGTCGGCAAATGAGCGATCTGGACCAGCTGTACCAACAAATCATCCTGGACCATGCCAAGGCCCGGCACGGTGCCGGGTTGGTCGAGGCGCCCGAGGGCGTGGCCAGCGGCGAATCGATGCAGCACAACCCGGTGTGCGGTGACCATATCCGCCTGCGCATCCAGCTTGAGGGGAGCACCGTGAAGAACGTTTCCTGGGAGGGGGACGGGTGTTCGATCTCGATGGCCTCGGCCTCGGTGCTCAGCGAGATGGCCGAAGGCCTCGAACGGGATGAATTCATGGTCATCCTGGACGAGTTCCGCGAGCTGATGCGCTCGCGCGGATCCCGTGCCGGTGACGAAGAAGTCCTGGGCGACGGAGCGGCCTTTGCCGGGGTCTCCAAGTTCCCCGCCCGGGTCAAGTGCGCCATGCTCTCCTGGGTGGCCGCGGAGGCCGCCCTGTTGGCAGCCAACGACTAGGACGCACGCCCCCGTATGGCAAAGGGCCGGGTTGGCGGGCCGCAGGAGATCCTGTGGCCCGCCAACCCGGCCCTTGTTCGTGCGGAGTCGGGCTAGGCGTTGTTCTCCGGAGCCTGGAAAACATCCGGGATGCCGTCTTTGTTCTCGTCCCTAGCGGCGCGTTCGTTCACCAGGCGGTAGCGACGGTCGCGTGGCCGCAGCCAGATTGTGCCGAGGATCGCTGCCAGCAGGGAACCTGTCAGGATCGCGACCTTGGCGTGGTCGTAGTGTGGCGAAGCCAGGCCGAAGGACAGTTCCGAGACCAGCAGCGACACTGTGAAGCCGATTCCGGCAAGGAACGTCACGCCCAGGAGGTCGCCCCACTTGGTGTCGGGATCGAGGTTAGCCTTCGACGACCGGGTCACCAGCCAGGTGGCGCCCAGGATGCCAATGGGCTTGCCGAAGACCAGTCCGAAGACAATGCCCCAGAGCACCGGGTCGCCCAGGGCCGAGGCGAAGCCCTCGGCGCCACCGACGGCCACGCCGGCCGAGAAGAACGCAAAGACCGGGACGCAGAAACCGCTGGAGAGCGGGCGGAAGCGGTGTTCGAATTGCTCGGCCAGGCCCGGCTTGTCGATTTCGTGCTTGTTCTTGCGCAGCACCGGGACACAGAAGCCCAGGACAACGCCGGCAATGGTCGAGTGGATGCCCGAGCCGAAGACCAGGGCCCAGCTCGCGATGCCCAGCGGCAACAGGATGACCCAGGGTGCCCAGAGGTTCGCGGCAAAGAACCTCGGCCACATGTGCGTGAGGAATGCGTAGAGGCCGATGGGCGCGATCGCCATCAGGAGGTACGGCGGGCGCAAGTCATCGGTGAAGACGAAGGCGATGATGACAATGGCAATCAGGTCATCGACCACCGCGAGCGTCAGCAGGAAGATGCGAAGCGGGGAGGGCAGGTTCGACCCGATGACCGCAAGCACCGCAACCGCAAAGGCGATGTCGGTGGCGGTGGGGATGGCCCAGCCGCGCAGGGTTTCCCCGCCGGTGGAAGCATTCAGGGCGGCAAAGATCAGGGCCGGGACCAGCACTCCGCCGAAGGCCGCCGTCACCGGGACGATGGCACGTTTCATGTCGCGCAGGTCCCCGGCGACGAATTCCTTTTTCAGCTCCAAGCCGACTAGGAAGAAGAACACCGCCAGCAGGCCGTCTGCGGCCCAGTGGCCGAGGGAGAGGTTCAGGTCGATACCGAAGGCCTGGAAACCGATGGTGAAATCGCGCAGGGCAAAGTAGCTGTCGGATGCGGGGGAGTTGGCCCAGATCAGCGCCACGATGGCACCGATGATCAGTACGAGTCCGCCAACGGTCTCCTTGCGGAGGATCTCACCGATGCGCAGGGACTCGGCGTAACTGCCGGGGCCAAAAACCGTCTTGGGTTTCGGTGTGGGTGTGGGGGATTGGCTCATGGTCTACTTCTTTTCATTTCGGGGACGCTGAAGTTATCGCCGACCAGACTTCCCGGCACACCAAGAACCACACTAACGCCTAAACGTGTCCCGATGCACACCGAGGCAACCGCATGACCTTGAGAACAGGGTGTCCCGTGGCAGCCGGCTGCATCTCCGGGGAAGTCGTAAGAGACGACAGGACCGGTGCCTGACGTGCCCGAACGGACACGCACGCACCGGTCCCGGGCGAAGGAACCAGCCCACCGAAGAAATCGGCGGATTGGTTCGGTCCGACCCCTAGACGCGTTCGATCCAGGAGGACACCTTGGCGCCCTGCAGCGCCAGCGCCTTGGAGATGAACGGCTCGGCGGCCGAGGCGATCTTGCCACCCACGAACGGGATGGAGGAGGACACGGTGGCTTCCACGCCCAGTGCGGAGCCCGCATCGGTGGCCTTCAGCGACTCGGTGCCGGCGACGGAGACCGGTAGCGAACCTACGGTGACCTTCAGCGTGGCCTGGCGCGATCCGTCGGCGGCGGGTGCGGACCAGGACTCGACCTGGGTGACGTCGACGGTCTGGCCGACGAACTTCCGGGCGATTTCCGGGGCCCGGTCGGTGGGCAGGGTGCGCACCGTGGTCAGGGTGAACGCCGCGGCGGTGTCGCCGGCGACCTCGAAGCTCTTCAGCGTGCCGCCGACCAAACCGGTCAGGTGCTCGGCGAAGTCGCGGTCTGCCAGCGTGGCAATGACGGCTTCGGGGGCATGGATCAAATCAGTGGTGGCGTTAAGGGCCATGGGGCAAAACTCCGTAAAATAGATTGGCCGAACCAAATGTTCTTGCAACCCCACCAGCGTACCGGGCATGGGCGCGCGCGGCGGTACGCTTGAATGGCGCACCCCGGGACCCGGCATGGATCTCGGGTACTTGTGTTGTGCGCGTACCCGGTCTTCGGAAAGGACCCCAGTCGATGGCGCTTCACGGCCTGCGCACCGCCCTGCGAGAAGACATTTCCTTTTCCCGCGTCAGATCCAATGCGGCCACGACCTATGCTGCCCGCGCCAACGAGCTGGAGATCGCGGCCCCCGCCGGGATGCGCGCGGTCATCACCGCCGAGGCCGTCGAGGCCCTGCGCACCAAGGTCGCCGGCGGCCTGCTGCTGGCGGTGACCGCCACCGGCCGCGAGGCCGAGGAACTGGTGGCCGGGCTGCACGGGTTCCTGCCCGCCGACGCCGTGGCGGAATTCCCCTCCTGGGAAACCCTGCCCCACGAACGGCTCTCCCCGCGTTCGGACACCGTGGGCCGGCGCCTGCACGTGCTGCGCCGGCTGGAAACCCGCGACCCTTCCCTGCAGGTCATCGTCGCCCCGATCCGCGCCGTCATCCAGCCGCTGGTCGCGGGACTGGGCAAGCTGGAACCCGTGGAGCTGGCGGTGGGCGACGAATACGAGTTCTCCGCCGTCGTCCGGGCCCTGGCCGACGCCGCATATGCCCGGGTGGACATGGTCACGCACCGCGGTGAATTCGCCGTGCGCGGCGGCATCCTCGACGTCTTCCCGCCCACCTCCAACCACCCGGTGCGCATCGACTTCTTCGGGGACGAGATCGAGGCCATGCGCTATTTCTCCATCGCCGACCAGCGCTCGCTGGAAGGCGAAGCGCCCACCGCGATCCAGGCCCCGCCCTGCCGCGAGCTGCTGATCACCCCCGCGGTGATGTCCCGGGCCGCGAAGCTGCAAACCCAAATGCCCGCCGCACGCGACATGCTCGCCAAGATCGCCGGGGGCGTCGCGGTGGAGGGCATGGAGTCCCTGGCCCCGCTGCTGGTCGATGCCATGGTGCCGCTGCTCTCGGTGCTGCCGGCCGAATCCATCGCCGTGGTCATGGAACCCGAACGTGTGCGGGCCCGGGCCCACGACCTGGAAGCCACCAACGCCGAATTCCTGGCCGCCGCCTGGGCCACGGCCTCCGACGGCGGGGCGGCACCGCTTGACCTGTCCCAGGCCCAGGCGCAGGCCGCGGTGGACGAACTTGAGGCCGGGGACTTCACCTCCCTGGCCGCCACCCGCACGCACGCGCAGGCCGCCGCGGTGTCCTGGTGGTCGCTGACCTCGCTGGGATCCGACGCGGAGCTGCTGCCCGAGGCCGACACGATCCGCATCAACGCCCGCGAGCCGCGCGGCTACCAGGGGGATGTGGCCGAGATGCTCGAGTTCATCTCCCGGCGCATCAAGGACGACTGGTCGATCGTGGTGGCCACCGACGGCCCCGGCCCCGCCCAACGGCTGGCCGAGCTCTTCCACGACGCCGACATCCCCACCCACCGCATCAATTCGCTGGACGAGGCACCCACCCCCGGGCTGATCGAGATCACCACGGGCCAGGCCGGGCGCGGGTTCGCCCTGGATTCGCTGAAGCTCGGCTTCCTCACCGAGGCGGACCTCCTGGGCCGCTCCAGCGCCTACGCCCCGCGCGGGGCCAAGCGACTTGCCGCCAAGCGCCGCAACGCCGTGGACCCGCTCACACTCACCGAGGGCGACTTCGTCGTCCACGAACAGCACGGCATCGCCAGGTTCGTGGAGCTGATAGCCCGCAAGGTCGCCGGCGGGGCCGACGCCAAGCGCGAATACCTGGTCCTGGAGTATGCGCCGTCCAAGCGCGGGGCACCGGGGGACAAGCTCTTTGTCCCCACCGACCAGCTGGACCAGGTCACCCGCTACGTCGGCGGGGAGGCCCCGACCTTGTCCAAGATGGGCGGCTCGGACTGGTCAAGCACCAAGTCCAAGGCGCGCAAGGCCGTCAAGGAGATCGCCGGGGACTTGATCCGGCTCTACTCCGCCCGCATGGCCAGCCGCGGCCACGCCTTCGGAACCGACACCCCCTGGCAGTCGGAGCTGGAGGAGGCCTTCGCCTACGTGGAGACCCCCGACCAGCTGACCACCATCAACGAGGTCAAGGCCGACATGGAGCGCGAGATCCCGATGGACCGGCTGGTCTCCGGCGACGTGGGCTTCGGCAAGACCGAGATCGCGGTGCGCGCCGCGTTCAAGGCCGTGCAGGACTCCAAGCAGGTCGCCGTGCTGGTGCCCACCACGCTGCTGGCCTCCCAGCACCAGCAGACCTTCACCGAGCGATACTCCGGCTTCCCGGTGCGCGTGAAGACGCTCTCGCGCTTCCAGACCGCGAAGGAATCCAAGGACATCATCGAAGGGCTGAAAAACGGCACCGTCGACGTGGTCATCGGCACCCACCGGCTGCTCTCGGACACCGTGCAGTTCAAGGACCTGGGCCTGGTGGTGGTCGACGAGGAGCAGCGCTTCGGCGTCGAGCACAAGGAACAGCTCAAGAAGATGCGCACCAACGTGGATGTGCTGTCCATGTCCGCGACCCCGATCCCGCGCACCCTGGAGATGTCCCTGACCGGCATCCGCGAGACCTCCACGCTGGCCACGCCGCCGGAGGAGCGCCACCCGGTGCTCACCTACGTGGGCCCGCGCACCGACAAGCAGATCTCCGCCGCCATCCGCCGCGAGCTGATGCGCGACGGGCAGGTCTTCTTCGTCCACAACCGCGTCTCCTCCATCGACAAGATCGCCTCCGAGCTGCGCGAACTGGTCCCCGAGGCGCGTGTGGAGGTGGCGCACGGCAAGATGAGCGAGTCCCGGCTGGAGAAGATCATCCAGGACTTCTGGGAGAAGAAGTTCGACGTGTTGGTCTCCACCACCATCATCGAGACCGGTCTGGACATCTCCAACGCCAACACGCTGATCGTGGATAGGGCCGACAACTACGGCCTGTCCCAGCTGCACCAGCTGCGCGGACGCGTGGGCCGCGGCCGCGAGCGCGCGTACGCCTACTTCCTGTGGAACGCGGAGAAGCCGCTGGGCGAGGTCGCCCTGGAACGGCTCAAGGCCGTGGCGGCGCACAACGAGCTCGGCTCCGGCTACCAGCTGGCCATGAAGGACCTGGAGATCCGCGGCGCCGGCAACCTGCTCGGCGGGGAGCAGTCCGGGCACATCGCGGGTGTCGGCTTCGACTTGTACCTGCGCCTGGTCGGCGAGGCGGTGGCCGACTTCAAGGGGGAGGCCGACGAGAAGACCGCGGAGATGAAGATCGAGCTGCCGGTCAATGCGCACCTGCCGCACGACTACGTGCCCGGGGAGCGGCTGCGCCTGGAGGCCTACCGAAAGATCGCCGCGGCGACCGACTTCGCGGCGCTTGAGGATGTGCTGGCGGAGCTGGTGGACAGGTACGGGCAGCCGCCGGCCCCGGTGGTGAACCTGTTGGAGGTTGCCCGGATCCGCATCCGCGCCCGGGCACTGGGCCTGACCGACGTGGCGATGATGGGCAACGCGATCAAGTTCGCCCCGGCGGCCATCGCGAACCTGCCCGACTCGCGCCAGCTGCGCCTTGCGCGGATGTACAAGGGCGCCGCCGACAAGCCGGCGCTGAACGCCATCACCATCCCGAAGCCGCAGACCTCGCCGGTGGGGGGACGGGACCTGGTGGACGAGCAGATCCTGGAGTGGGTCTCGTCCGTGCTGTCCAACATCTTCGAGGTCGAGGCGCCGCGCGCCAGGGCCTGATAAGTGCCGGACACGCCAATGCCGGGCGGGCCAGCCCCTGGTGGGGCGGCCGGCCCGGCCTCCGTGCCCGTCGGATCTGCGGGGCGGTTCCTAGGCGGCGGCTGTTTCGCCGTGGTGGATCAGCACCGGGCACTTGGCGTGGGCGGCCAGCGAGCTGGACACCGAGCCCATGACCAGGCCCTTGAAGCCGCCGCGGCCGCGTGTGCCCAGCACCAGCATGGCCGCGTCCTTGGATGCCTCGATCAGGTTGGGGGCCGCCGGGCCCATGGTGACCTCGCGCTCCAGATTGGCCGGGACGTTCTCGCCGAAGGCCTCGGTGATGGACTTGTCCAGCGCGTCGCGGGCGTCCTGCTCCGGCGCCCACTCCGGGGTGTAGTCCTCCAGCGCGATGCGCGGCAGCCACGAGGAGAAGGCCACCAGGTCGTGGCCCAGGGATGCTGCCAGGGACGAAGCATAGCGCAGCGCGGAAATCGATTGCGCCGAACCGTCAATGCCGACAACGATCTTGCTGCGGTCAGTTTTTTCCATGGTGAAACGCTCTTTTCCTCAATCGGGGAAGGCTGGTCCAACGGGGCCCAAGGGCCCTGTTGGATTCATCATACCCTTGCCCACCAGTGACTTTCTACAAATTGTAGAAATCAGGCGGTGAAGCTTCACGCTGCCGGGACACCCGATACCGGTCCCGCCGGCGGCACCGGCGCGGCGCATGCAAAAAGGAGGCCGGGGCGCCGCCGGCACCAACACCCGTGCACCTGGTGGTGCGCGGGTCTTGATGCTGCATGGTGCTCCGGCCTCCTCGGGGAAAACCGTGCGGAAAGCTAGTCCCGCTGTGAAGCTGTCTTCGACGGGTTCTTGTCCGACATGCCCAGGATGTGCTGCGGGATGCCGAAGGCCAGCATGGCCAGCACGAAGCAGGAGATGCCCGGGATCCAGGCGTTTTCCAGCGTCCAGAACGACAGCGAGTAGAGGCAGCCAAGGAACAGGATGAAGAACACCGCGAAGGCGATGAGGTTTCCGGCCAAGCGGCCCTGGCCCGAGTGGGCTACGTTCTTGCCGTTCGAGTACACAGCGATTCTCCTAAAATGGTCTTGTTGCAATGCGCGTTCGAGGGTGGGTGGTCAGTAGCCCTCGTCGCCTTGTTCACCCTCCACAATAGCAACTCCGGAGCTGGAACCAAGACGCGTGGCCCCGGCATCGATCATGGCACGGGCGGTTTCCAGCGAGCGGACCCCGCCGGAGGCCTTGACGCCCAGATCCGGGCCGACGGTTGCGCGCATCAACGCCACATCCTCAAGGGTGGCGCCGCCGCCGCCAAAGCCCGTGGAGGTCTTCACGAAGTCGGCACCCGCGCGCACCGAGGCGCGGCAGGCCAGGATCTTTTCGTCGTCGGTCAGCATCGAGGTTTCGATGATGACCTTCAGGATCGCTCCGCCCTCGTGCACGGCGTCGGCGATGGCGGAAATGTCGGCCACCAGTGTCTCCTCGTCCCCGGCCTTGGCCGCGGCGATGTTGATGACCATGTCGATCTCGTTGGCGCCGTCGGCGATGGCCCCGCGGGCCTCGAAGACCTTGGACGCGGTGGGGGTCGCGCCGAACGGGAAGCCGATCACCGAGCAGGTCAGCACCCCGGAACCGGCAAGTGCGGCGCTCACGGTGGAAACCCAGATCGGGTTCACGCACACGGACTTGAACCGGTACTTGGCGGCCTCGGCGCAGATGCGTTCGATGTCGGCGCCGGTGGCATCGGCGTTCAGGATGGTGTGGTCGATGTACGAGGCGATGAAGGTGTCTTTGGTGCTCATGGCGTGTGTATCAGGCTCCTGGTCGAGATGAAGGAAGGTCGGGGTGCGGGGGAGCGGGTCACCGGCGGAGCAGGTCCGCAAGTTCCTGCTTGATGCGCCCCAGCGCCCGGGTGGCCGCGGCACGGGCCGCCGGGAGCCCGGCGGGGCCGGCTACGGGGGTGATGGTTTCAAGGTAGCACTTCAGCTTGGGCTCGGTACCCGAGGGGCGCACGATCACCCGGGTGTTGGCCGCGGTGGCAAAGAGCAGCCCGTCGGTCGGCGGCAGGTTCGCCCCCAGCGACAGGTCCTCGAACCCGGTGACTTCTTCCCCGCCCAGGGTGGCCGGCGGGGCCGAGCGCAACGCGGCCATCATGCCGTCCAGCAGCCCCAGGTCCGCCACGCGCACCGAGAGCTGGTCGGTGGCGTGCAGCCCGTGTGCCACGGCCAGGGCATCGAGCACCTCGGGCAGCGAGGACCCGGCGGCCTTGAGCTCGGCGGCGTAGTCGGCCAGCAGCAGCGCCGCGGAGAGCCCGTCCTTGTCGCGCACCAGGGCCGGGGCCACGCAATAGCCCAGCGCCTCCTCGTAGCCGAATGCCAGGTGCGGCACGCGGGAAATCCACTTGAACCCGGTCAACGTGTTCTCGTGCGCCAGGGAATGGGCCGCGGCGATGGAGGCGAGCATGCGCGAGGAAACGATGGAGTTGGCCAGCACCGTGCCCGGCGCGGCGTTCGCGGCGGCGCGGTCGCCCAGCAGCCAGCCGAGCTCGTCCCCGCGCAGCATCCGCCAGCCGGTGCCCTCGAACTTCACCGCTGCGGCGCAGCGGTCCGCATCGGGGTCGTTGGCGATGACCAGGTCGGCGTCGGTGGCCCCGGCCAGGGCAAGCGCCAGGTCCAGGGCGCCGGGCTCCTCCGGGTTCGGGAAGGCGACGGTGGGGAAGTCCGGGTCCGGCTCGGCCTGCTCGGCCACCAGGCGCACCCGCGAGAACCCCGCCTGCCCCAGGGCCTGGGCCATGGTGTGCCCCCCGACCCCGTGCATCGGGGTCAGCACGATCCGCAGGCTTTCCCGCGCCGCCGCCAGCGCATCGTTGGCCGTCCCGCCGGTCCGGGGCACCACCGAGGCGATGGCATCCAGGTACGCGCCCTCCACGTCCCCTGGCTCCCCGGCGCCGGGCAACACCTCCCAGCCGCCGGCGGCCAGCGCGATGTCCGCCATGGGCTCGTCGTGGTTGATCCGTGCGGCGATCTGCGCATCGACCGGCGCGACGATCTGCGCGCCCTGGCCCCATCCGGTTTCGGCGCGCCCGCCCAGGTAGACCTTGTAGCCGTTGTCCGCCGGCGGGTTGTGGCTGGCGGTGACCATGATCCCGGCCTCGGTGCCCAGCTCGCGCACGGCCCAGGCCAGCACCGGGGTGGGCAGGGCGGCGGGCAGCAGCTGCACCTGGATCCCGGCGGCGGTGAGCACCGCCGCGGACTCGCGGGCAAAGACGTCCGAGTTGTGCCTCGCGTCGTAGCCGATGACCGCGCGCGGAGTGTAGGCGCCGTCGGCCGCGGCGAGCAGGAAACGTCCGATGCCGGCGGCGGTGCGGCGCACCACCATCGAGTTCATCCGGTTCGGCCCGGCGCCGAGCTCCGCGCGCAGGCCCGCGGTGCCGAATGCCAGGTTCCCCGCGAAGCGGTCCGCCAGCTCGGCGTGTGCGCCCCGGTCCCCGGCGACAACTTTCGCGCACAGGGCCCTCAGCTGTGCGGCGGCGGCCGCGTCGGGATCCTGGTCCGCCCAGGTGGCGGCGCGATCCAGCAAAGCGGTATCCGGTGCGGGGCTGCTCATGGGGTTGGTTCCTTTGTGCGACGGGTTCTTGGGTGCGGGGTGCGAAGCGGCGGCTAGAGCCTGGCGACGATGTCGGCCAGCAGCGCGGAGATCCGCGGGCCGGCGGATTGGCCTGCCTCGATGACCTCTTCGTGGCTCAGCGCGGTGGCGGAGATGCCGGCGGCCAGGTTGGTGACCAGCGAGATCCCGAAGACCTCCAGGCCCGCGTGGCGAGCGGCGATGGCTTCCAGCGCGGTGGACATGCCCACCAGGTCGGCGCCGATCACCTTGGCGTAGCGCACCTCGGCGGGGGTCTCGTAGTGCGGTCCGGTGAACTGCGCGTACACGCCCTCGTCCAGGGACGGGTCCACCTGGCGGGCCAGGTCCCGGATGCGCGGGGAATACAGGTCGGTCAAGTCCACGAACGTCGCACCCTCCAGCGGGGAGGTGCCGGTGAGGTTGAGGTGGTCGGAGATCAGCACCGGGGTGCCCGGGGCCCAGGCCGGGTTCAGCCCGCCGCAGCCGTTGGTCAGCACCAGGGTCTTGGCTCCCGCGGCGGCGGCGGTGCGCACCCCGTGGACCACGGCGCGCACGCCGCGGCCCTCGTAGAAGTGGGTGCGTGCGCCGAGCACCAGCACGCGCTTGCCGCCGGTGGTGAGCACCGAGGAAATCGTGCCCACGTGCCCGGGCACCGCGGCGGCGTGGAAGCCGGGTAGTTCGGTGGCGTCGATGCGGTGGGTGGTTTCGCCGATCAGGTTCGCCGCCTCGCCCCAGCCGGAGCCGAGCACCAGGGCAATGTCGTGGGTCGGGACGCCGGTGAGTTCGGCGATCTTGGCGGCGGCGGCGGTGGCCAGGTCAAAGGGGGCGGATTCGTTGTTGATCACGGGGTTAAACCTACCGGCGGAACCCCGCCTTGTCAGGTGGCCGGTGCCCGGTGCGCCCCGCCGGCCCCGGGCGCGGCCGATTGCCGCGCGGCCCCCAGCGTGTGCGTTGTGCACTTAACCGCACGGTAGGGAAGAATGGGGGATCGTGAGTGCACAACGCGAATTCAAGTCCCCCCGGCTGGTAATCCTTGGCGGTGGCCCCGGCGGCTACGAGGCCGCGATGGTGGGCGCCCAACTCGGCGCCGAAGTCACCATCGTCGAACGAGCGGGAATGGGCGGCTCGGCCGTGCTGACCGACGTCGTCCCGTCCAAGACGCTGATCGCCACGGCCGACGCCATGCGCCGGGTCTCCGGGGCGCGCGAGTTCGGCGTCGAGGTCGGCAACTCCGACACCGCGACGGCCACCAACCTTTCGGTGGTGAACTCCCGCCTGCTTCAGCTGGCCCGGGAACAGTCCTCGGACATCCACGTGGGCCTCGAGCGCGTCGGGGTGCGCGTGGTCATCGGCGAGGGCAGGCTGCTCGACGCCTCCACCGTCGAGGTTGCCCGCGCCGACGGCAGCACCGAGACACTCGAGGCCGACGCCCTGTTGATTTCCGTTGGCGCGCACCCGCGCGAACTGCCCACCGCGATTCCCGACGGCGAACGCATCTTCAACTGGACCCAGATCTACAACCTCAAGGAAATCCCCGAGCACCTGATCGTCATCGGTTCCGGTGTCACCGGCGCCGAATTCGCCTCGGCCTACAACCTGCTGGGCACCAAGGTCACCCTGGTGTCCTCGCGCGACCGCGTGCTGCCCGGCGAGGACGCCGACGCCGCCGAAGTGCTTGAGCAGGCGTTCAAGAACAACGGCGTCAACGTCGTGGCCAAGTCGCGCGCCGAGGCCGTGGAACGCGTCGGCGACTCCGTCAAGGTCACACTGGGTGACGGGAAGGTCATCGAGGGCAGCCACTGCCTGGTGGCCGTCGGCTCGATCCCCAACACCGCAGGCATCGGGTTGGAAGAGGCAGGCATCAAGCTCAGCGAGTCCGGCCACATCCAGGTCGACGGCGTCTCGCGCACCACCGCCACCAACGTCTACGCCGCGGGCGACTGCACCGGCGTGTTCGCGCTGGCCTCGGTTTCCGCGATGCAGGGCCGCATTGCCATGGCGCACCTGCTGGGCGACTCGGTCAAGCCGCTGAAGCTCAACGAGGTTTCCTCCAACATCTTCACCTCCCCGGAAATCGCCACGGTCGGCGTCACCGAGCGCATGGTCGACGAGGGCAAGTACCAGGCCGACATCATCAAGCTGGACCTGGCGACCAATGCCCGGGCCAAGATGATGAACGTGACCGAAGGCTTCGTGAAGATCATTGCGCGCCGCGGCTCCGGAACCGTCATCGGCGGCGTCGTGGTCGCCCCGCGTGCCTCCGAGCTGATTTTCCCGATCGCGTTGGCTGTGCACAACAAGCTGCACGTCGACGACATTGCCGAAACCTTCTCGGTCTACCCCTCGCTATCGGGCTCCATCTCCGAGGCGGCCCGCCGCCTCCACGTCCACCTCTAGGGACCTTCCGCCGGTACGCCGGCACCGTGGCCGAACCGCCGCAATGTGCGCCAACCTTGGTGCCCGTTGCGGCGGTTCGTTCTCTTTAGCCCGCAATCGGGGCCGTCACGTGGCATGCTGGTCCTCGGAACGGGTGAGACCCACAGCACACTTGTCCAGATAGTGGAAGGACTGTCCGAAGGGTGGACATCCAGCCTAAACTTGTCCCCTAGTAACTTGCCGGAACCCACCAAGAGAATCACGAGCCCATGTCCAACAAGACCGCGGTCGTCGCACCGAAGGAAAACACACGCGGACGCGTGCTGTTTGCCAGCCTCATCGGCACCACCATTGAATTTTTCGACTTCTACGCCTATGCGACCGCATCGGTGCTGGTTTTCCCGACGCTGTTCTTCCCGAACGCCTCGAACGTCAACGCGATCCTGTCCTCGTTCGCGATCTTCGGCGTGGCCTTCGTGGCCCGCCCGGTGGGCTCGGTGCTCTTCGGGCACTTCGGCGACAAGATCGGCCGCAAGGGAACCCTGGTGGCCTCGCTGCTCCTGATGGGCATCGCCACCTTCCTGATCGGCTTCCTGCCCCCGGCGCAGGGCAACTTCGTGGTGCTGGCGCCGCTGATGCTGGTGCTGCTGCGCTTCGCCCAGGGCCTGGCCCTCGGCGGGGAGTGGTCCGGAGCGGCGCTGCTGGCCACCGAGAACGCCCCGGCCAACAAGCGCGCCATCTACGGCACCTTCCCGCAGTTGGGCGCGCCCATCGGCTTCATCATTGCCAACCTGATGTTCGTCGGCCTGCAGCTGGGCCTGACCCCGGAGCAGTTCATGTCCTGGGGCTGGCGCGTGCCGTTCATCCTCTCGGCCGTGATGGTCGCCGTGGGCCTGTGGGTCCGCCTGAAGCTGGTCGAGTCCGTGGCCTTCACCAAGGTCGTTGACCAGAAGAAGGTCGCCAAGTCCCCGTTCAAGACCACCATGAAGTACCACTGGCGCCCGACGCTGGCCGGCACGTTCATCATGCTGGCCACGTACGTGCTTTTCTACCTGATGACAGCCTTCACGCTGACCTACGGCACCTCCCCGGCCACCGCGGAAGTGGCCCGCGCCGCCGCCGAGGCCAAGGGCAAGGCGTTCGACGCGGCAGCCTTCGTCCCGGGCCTGGGCATCGCCCGCCCCGAGTTCCTGACCATGCTGATCATCGGCGTGGTCTTCTTCGGCATCTTCACCGTGGTCTCGGGCCCGCTGGCCGAGAAGTTCGGCCGCCGCAAGTTCCTGATCTGGGTCACCCTGGGCATCCTGCTCTTCGGCGCGACCTGGACGCTGATGTTCGGCCCCGGCAAGGGCGCGGCGATGGCCGGCCTGGTCATCGGCTTCACGCTCATGGGCCTGACCTTCGGGCCGATGGCGGCCTACCTGCCCGAGCTGTTCCCCTCGAATGTGCGCTACACCGGATCGGCAGTGGCCTACAACATGTCCTCGGTCATCGGTGCGGCCCCGGCATCGTTCGTGGCCATCGCGCTGTGGCAGTTCGGCGGCGGCAACACCGTCTGGGTGGGGGTCTACCTCGCCGCGGCCGCGGTGCTCACGCTCGTCGCCCTGTTCCTGACCAAGGACACCAAGGACGTCGACTACGAGAACAACGTCTCCTAGTCACCGGCTGCCGACGCTGCCCGCCTTCCCCACACGGACGGCGGGCAGCGTGCGTTAACGCCGGGGCTACTCGCCCACGGTCCCGTCGAGACATTCGCGCAGCAGGTCCGCGTGTCCGTTGTGCCGGGAGTACTCCTCGATGAGGTGCACCAGGATCCAGCGCACAGTCACCGTCCCGTGGTGCCCGGCCTCCACCGCGCGCTTCAACGGCTCGGAGCCCAGGGCGGCATCGGCAAAGGCCATCTCGTCCTTCCACGCGGCGAGGGACAGTGCCACCATCCGGGCATCGGCTGCCGGGAAGTCGAAATCGGTGTCGTTCCCGTCGGGGCCCCAGTACAGCGGCGGGGCCGGGTCCCCGGCCAGGCATGCGCGGACCCAGAACCGCTCCACGTCGCTCAGGTGCCGCACCAGGCCCAGCAGCGACAGCCCGGAGGGCGGCACCGCGCGGGTGCCCAGCTCCGCCGCGCCGAGCCCGGTGCACTTGAGCTCCAGGGTGCGGCGTTGGTAGTCCAGGAATCCCAGCAGGGTTTCGCGCTCGCTGCCGCACGGCGGCGGGTCGGTGCGCGGGTCCGGCGCAGGCGCCGCCATCTCTTGTGCTGACATGGGCACCAGCCTATGGCCGAATGCCCGCCCCCGAGGCAACGCGCGCGGAGGATTGGCGGGAATTCAGCGAACCGGCGTCAACAAGACAAGCGGTGGCACGATGGCGCGAAAGGGGCGGCCCGGTCTCCACGAGGAAGACCGGGCCGCCCTGTTCGGTGCGTTGTTCGGTGCGGTGTCAGTCGCCGATGGAGGCCAGCACGGCCCCTGCCGAGACGGTGTCGCCCGGAACGGCGCTGAGCCCGGAGACCACGCCGTCGCAGTGCGCGGTCAGCGGCTGTTCCATCTTCATGGCCTCCAGGACCACGATCAAATCACCCTCGGAGACGGTGTCCCCGTCGGCCACTGCAACCTTGACGATGGTGCCCTGCATGGGGGAGACCAGGTCCGCCCCTGAGCTGCCGGCGGCTGCGGTGGAACGCGAGGAACGCTTCTTCTTCCGCGTCTTGCCGTTGGACGAGGAGGACACGGTGCCCAGCGACGAAGGCAGCACGACCTCCAGGCGCTTGCCGCCGACCTCGACGGTGATGGCGTTGCGGCCCTCGTCCTCACCCGGGGTGCCGGCGGTGGCCGGGTCCCAGGCGGGGATCTCGTTGGAGAACTCGGTCTCGATCCAGCGGGTGTGGATGGAGAACGGGCCCGACTCCGGGGTGAACGCCTCATCGGCCATCACGGCGCGGTGGAAGGGCAGCACCGTGGGCATGCCCTCGATGCGGAACTCGTCCAGCGCGCGGCGGGCGCGGGCGGCGGCCTGGGCGCGGGTGGCGCCGGTGACGATCAGCTTGGCGATCATCGAGTCGAAGTTCCCCGAGACGGTTTCCCCGGCCTCGACGCCCGAGTCGATGCGCACGCCCGGCCCGGTGGGCAGGTTCATGGTGGTGATGGTGCCCGGCGCCGGCATGAAGCCGCGCCCGGGGTCCTCGCCGTTGATGCGGAACTCGAAGGAGTGCCCGCGCACCTCGGGGTCGGTGTAGCCCAGCGCCTCGCCGCGGGCCAGCCGGAACTGCTCGGCCACCAGGTCGATGCCGGTGACCTCCTCGGAGATCGTGTGTTCGACCTGCAGGCGGGTGTTGACCTCCAGGAAGGAGATCACTCCGTCCTGGCCCACGAGGAATTCGCAGGTGCCCGCTCCTACGTAGCCTGCCTCGCGCATGATGGCCTTGGACGCCTCGTAGAGGCGGGTGTTCTGCTCCTCGGTGAGGAACGGCGCGGGGGCCTCCTCGACGAGCTTCTGGTTGCGGCGCTGCAGTGAGCAGTCGCGGGTGGAAACCACCACGACGTTGCCGTGCACGTCGGCCAGGCACTGGGTCTCCACGTGGCGCGGGGCATCCAGGAAGCGTTCGACGAAGCATTCGCCGCGCCCGAAGGCGGCAACCGCCTCGCGGACCGCCGATTCGTAGGACTCCGCGATTTCCTCGCGCTTGCGCACGACCTTGATGCCGCGCCCGCCGCCGCCGTAGGCGGCCTTGATGGCCAGCGGCAGCCCGTGCTCATCGGCGAAGGCCAGCACCTCGTCGGTCGATGAGACCGGGTCCTTGGTGCCGGGCACCAGCGGGGCACCGACCTTTTCGGCCAGGTGGCGGGCTCGGACCTTGTCACCCAGCTGGTCGATGGCCGCCGGCGGGGGGCCGATCCAGGTCAGTCCGGCGTCGATCACGGCCTGGGCGAAGATGGCGTTCTCCGCCAGGAACCCGTAGCCGGGGTGCACCGAGTCCGCGCCGGAGCGCTTGGCGACCTCGAGGATCTTGGCGATGTCCAGGTAGGACTCCGCGGCGGTGGAACCGCCCAGGGAGTAGGCCTCGTCGGCCAGACGGGAATGCAAGGCATCGCGGTCCGGTTCGGCGTACACGGCAACCGATCCAATCCCCTCATCGCGGGCGGCGCGGATGATGCGTACGGCGATTTCTCCGCGATTGGCGATGAGAACCTTCGTCAACTGACTCATGGCAGGGGCTATCTCCTTAAATATGCTCTTGTGGAGCCTACCTGCGTTTGTGGGATGTGCACCCCCAAAACCCCCTGTGTCGGGAGTAGGTCGTGATTTCTTTGTAGGAGTCCTACAAGAGCCAGCCGTTGCAGCAACTGCTGCGGCACGAGGTGCGAAGCGCCCCGGAGTCGCGCGTTGCGGCCGGTGGCTCCCGAGGCCGGGGAGGGGCCCAGGGCTGTGCCGGTGCCTTCATTCGGGTGGCGGCGCCCGTTGACGCCCACACCGCACCGAGCATGGCCCCCATCGAGGAGCCCATGACGACCATTCCGGCGCTGTCCCTGGACGGTCCACAGGTGACCGGGACCGCCATGCAGGCAATTCCCGCGGCGAAGCTGAGCCAGGCGCACTGCGCTGCTGCGGCCCCGGTTGCTGTTCCTGGTGTTGGTGGGCGTGTTCATGCGGGCGGTCCTCCCGGTTGGCGTGTCCACCCAACCCAGAAACCACTTGCCATCATGGAAATCGGTTTCTGGAAATATTTCACGGCTCATCGTGTGAGGGATCCGCTTCGGGCATTGGGCACCCGCTTCGGCGCGTTAACCGCCCGAGGGGCCCGCACCGGGTGTCGGTGCGGGCCCCTCGGACGGTGCAAGGCGTGGCTAGACCCAGACGTCGGAGATCGACAGTCCGGCCTCGTGCAGCAGCTCGCGCAGCGTGGCCACGTTCAGCCCGATCACGGTGTGCGGGTTGCCCTCGATGCCGCGGATGAAGGCGGCCCCGCGCCCGTCGATGGTGAACCCGCCGGCGCACGGCAGCGGCTCGCCGGTGGCCACATACGCGGCGATCTCCTCCGCATCGACCTGCTCGAAGTCCACGCGGGTGGAG
The DNA here is from genome assembly GCF_030812255.1 of Paeniglutamicibacter psychrophenolicus. Lineage (GTDB taxonomy): Bacteria > Actinomycetota > Actinomycetes > Actinomycetales > Micrococcaceae > Paeniglutamicibacter > Paeniglutamicibacter psychrophenolicus_A. The sequence goes on from NZ_JAUSSH010000001.1 coordinate 612,753, forward strand.
GAGACTGCGCCGATGGTCGCCCCGGAGCCGCCGTCCCCGTCTTCCTCGGAGCGGTTGTCGATGAGCCAGTGCCCGGTGTGCAGGATCCCGGACTTCCCGCTCATCGCCGCCCAGCGTTCGGTGGCGACTTCCGCGGTTTGCGGCTTGCCGTAGATGACGCCCTCGAACTCGAAGACCGAGTCGCAGCCCAGCACCACCGCACCGTCGGCCTCATCCGTGGAGGCGACGTCCTCGGCCTTGGACTTGGCCAGCAGCAGCGCGGTGTCGGCCGGTCCCAGCTCGCCAAGGCGCTCGACGGCGCTTGCCAGTGCCGCGTCCTCGTCGACCGCGGAGACCTGGACGGCGAAGTCGATGCCGGCGTCGGTGAGCACCTTGGCCCGTCCGGGGGAGGCCGAGGCCAGAACCAGCAAGGGCAGGTCCTCGGGGTTCTCGATTTCACCGCGCGGATCGGTGGCGGTGGCGTTGGTGCTGGGGTTCAGGTTCTGGCTCATGCATCAACCGTATCCCGGGCCGAGGGCGCCTGCGGCCCGTGCCCGTCGCCGTGGCCCGGATCCGGAGCAGCGTGCCCGTCCTGCCCATCGGCGGCGAGCGCGGCGATCTTCGAGCCCTCCACGTCCACGTCCGGCAGGATCCTATCCAGCCAGCGCGGGATGTACCAGGCGCGGTGCCCCAGCAGGTGCATGATCGCCGGGGTCAGCGTCATGCGCACGATGAACGCATCGAAGAGCACCCCGATCGCCAGCGAGAACCCGATCGCGCGGATCATCGTCAGGTGCGAGAACACAAACCCGGCGAACACGGAGGTCATGATCAGCGCGGCGGCGGTGACCACCGGCGCGGAGTGGGCGAAGCCCGAGCGCACCGCGGCGCGCGCCGGCTGCCCGTGTGCGAAGGACTCGCGCATGCCGGCGACCAGGAACACCTGGTAGTCCATGGCCAGCCCGAACAGGATGCCGGTGAGCAGGATCGGCAGGAAGCTCATGATCGGCCCCGGCACGTTCACGTCGAAGAAGTCGCCCAGCCAGCCGAACTGGTAGACCGCGACGGTGGCGCCGAAGGCTGCCAGCAGCGAGAGCAGGAAGCCGGCGGTGGCCAGCAGCGGCACCACGACCGAGCGGAAGACCAGCAGCAGCAGGATCAGCGAGAGGCCCACGACGATGCCGATGTACATCGGCAGCGCCTCGGCGAGCTTCTCCGAGACGTCCACCTGCGCGGCGACCTGTCCGGTGACCGCAATGTGCGCACCCGTCGCCTGCTCGATCCCGGGAGACGCGTCGCGCAGCGCGTGCACCAGGGCCTCGGTCTCGGCGCTGGCCGGCCCCGCATCCGGGATCACCTGGATCGCACCGAGGTTCCGTGCGTCGTTGACCTGCACCGGGATCGCGGCCACGACGCCCGGGATCTTGCGCACGGCGTCGGCAACATCGAGGTTCGCCGCATCCGCGCCACGGGCATCGAGCCCGGCCGGCAGGTCGGCGAGCACCAGCAGCGGGCCGTTGTAGCCGGCCCCGAACGCGTCGCTCATCTGCTCGTACGCCTTGTAGGCGCCCGAATCCACCGGTTCGGCGCTGCCGTCGGGCAGCGCGGTGCGCAGCTGCAGGGCCGGCAGCGCCACGATGGCCAGGAGCGCGATGGACGCGATGGCGGCGATCCACGGGCGGCGGGTGACCACCGCGCCCCAGCCGCGGTTGCCCGCGTCGTTGCGCGGCGCCCGGGTCTGCGCCGCGCCGGCCGCATCCCGGCGGGCCCAGGCCCGCTTGGACACCAGACGGTTGCCGATGATCCCCAGCAGCGCCGGGGTCAGCGTGATGGCGATCAGCACCGCCATCATCACGGTGAACGCGGCGGAGAAGCCCAGCACGGCCAGGAACGGGAGCCCCGGCACGGCCAGCGCGGACAGCGCGATGACCACGGTCAGCCCGGCAAACACCACGGCGTTGCCGCTGGTGCCGGTTGCCCGGGCGATGGATTCGCCCAGCGGCACGCCCTGAAGCAGCTGGCGGCGGTGCCGGTGCACGATGAACAGCGAGTAGTCGATGCCCACCGCCAACCCCAGCATCAACGCCAAGGCCGGGGTGATCGAGGCCATGTCGATGAGCGAGGACAGCGCGAGGGTTCCGCCGACGCCTGCGCCCACGCCGAGCACCGCCATGAGCAGCGGCAGCCCGGCGGCGACCAGCGTGCCGAGCATGACCAGCAGCACCGCGGCGGCCACGGCCAGGCCGATGATTTCCGCGGCCCCGAAGATCGAGGAGAGGTCCTGCAGGATCTCCTTGGAGAAGAGCACCTCGACGCCGGCGGCCTCGGGTGCTGCGGCAATGGACTGGATGTCGGCGCGCTGCGCAGTGGAAAGCGCGTCGGTCGAGCCAACGAACGTCACGTGCGCCACGGCGGTGGAACCGTCCGCGGAGATGAAGCGCATGCCCGCCGAGGCACCGGCCTGGCGCTCGGCGAACGCCAGTTCGGCGCGGCCCGAAGCCAGGTCCTTGGCGCCGGCCTCAAGCTTCTCCTCGGCATCGGGCAGGGCCGCGGTCTTCTCGTCCACGGTCTTTTGCCCGGCGAGAAGCTTGGCCTGGTTCTCCTCGATGGCCTGCTGGCCCGCGGCCAGCTTGTCGGCATTCGTGTCGATCTCGGCCTGCCCGGCACGCAATTGCGCCCGGCCGGCGGAGATCTCGGCCGCTGCGGCCTGCATCTTGGAGCGGTTGGTGGCCAGTTCCTTGGCCCCCGCGTCCAGCTTCGCCTTGGCTGCGGGAAGCTTCGCGGCGCCCGCCTCCAGTTCGGCCTGCTTGGCCTTCAGCGTCGCCTGCCCGGTGGCCAGTTCCCTGGCCCCGGCATCGAGCTTCGCCTTGGCGGCGTCCAGGGCCTTCAGGCCCTCGAGGCCCTGGGTAACCCGGGCCAGCATGGCTTCCAGGGACTCCTTCTGCTTGAGCAGCTCGGCTTTTTGGCCGTTCAAGGTCGTGAGCGTTTCCTCCAGCGTGGCGATGTCCTGCTCGGCGGCCTGCTTCTTCGCGTCGGTGTCGGCATTCTTCAGCGCCGTCTTCGCAGCCTGGAGCTGCTGCTTCGTCGAGGTGATCCCGGCATCGAGGTCCTTGATCCCCGCATCCAGCGTGGCCAGCCCCGCGGCGGCCTGCTGCTTGCCGGCTGCCAGCTGCTTCTCCACGGTGGCCCGGGACTTGCCCTCCAGGATGGCCTTCATGCCGGCGTCGTACTGTGCCCGCCCGGTGGCCAGTTCCTTGGCAGCGGCATCGAGCTTCGCCTGGCCGGCGGCCAGTGCCTTGCGGCCATCGGCGATCTGCTTCGCCCCGGCCTGGTACTCGCGGTTGCCCGCATCCCACTTCCTTTGCCCGGCTGCCAGCTGGCCCTGCCCGTTCCTGAGCGCGGCGGCGCCGGTGGCCAGTTCCTTGGCGGCGGCATCGAGCTTCGCCTGTCCTGCGGCCAGTTTCGTGCGGCCTTCGGCGATTTCCTTCTTGGCATCGCCCAGCTGCAGGCGCCCGGAGTCGAGGTCGTCCTGCGCCTCGGCCAGCTGCTTCTTGCCGTCCGCCAGCTGCTTCTTGCCGTCGGCCAGTTGCCTGGCGGCGTCGTCGAGCTTGGCCTGCCCCTCGGCGAGCTTCGGCTTGGCCTCGTCGAGCTGTTTTTGCAGCTCGAAGGGCTTGGCGACCTCGGTGATCCCGGACTGGGAGGCCAAGTCTTCCAGCGAGGATTCGATGGCCCGGTGCTGGGTTGGGCTCAGCGCCTCGCCGTCCTGGGAACGGAAGACGATCGACCCGCTGCCGCCGGCCAGCTCGGGCATCTCGACCTTCATCCGGTCCAGCGTGCGCTGGGTTTCGGTGCCGGGGATGGTGAAGGTGTTGGACAGCTTGCCCATGAAGGCGCCGGCGCACAGGCCGATGGCCAGCAGCAGGACGGCCCAGATGCCCACCACGGCCCAGCGCCTGCGGTAGGCCAGTGCACCCAGTCGGTAAAGGAAGGAAGCCATGGTCTCTTAGGCCTTTCGTGTGTGCTGTGCACGTTGTTGCAGGGAGGGGAAGCCGTCGCGCAATTGGGCGATGGCCTCGGCGAGGGTGGCGCGCAGCAGGTGCGTGCGGCGCGGATCGGCGGGGTCCGGGGTGGCGGCGAGCTCGCGGGACCACTGGGCGAAGGCGGCCTTGCCGGCGCCGATGACGCAGTGGGCGAAGACCGTGGCGGCCAGCGGGGTGCCGTGCCGGGCGCGGGCGGTGATGATCCCGGTGAGCGCCTCGGCGCAGTCGTTCCATGCCTCCAGCTGCATTCGGGCCATCTGCGGGTGCTCGGAGGCCAACAGGTACAGGTTGGCGATGGGTTCGAGCAGGGCCGGGTCCACGAGGGATTCGACCGTCGTCACCGCGGCGGAGAGCAGGTCCAGCTCCGGGTCCAGCTCGTCGAGCACGGCCACGGCGTTTTCCAGCAAGAGCTTGGTCGGCTCGTTCAGGGCCGCCTCGATCGAGGGGAAGTAGTTGAAGAAGGTGCGGCGGGAGACCCCGGCGGCGTCGGCAACGGACTCCGCGGTCAGTGCGGCGTAGCCGGCGGATTCCAGTTGGCCGAAGGCCGCCTGCACGATGGCCGCCCGGGTGGCTGCCTTGTTCAGTTCGCGCCGCGAGGGCGGGGGCGTGGGGGAGGGACTCACCTTTCTACACTACGTGCAAACTTGCATGCCGTGCAATTTTCTTGGCGATTTCCTGTCGGCTCCCCGACAGGGGGCAGTTCCCGGGCACAACAAAGGGCGGGCCGCCCGGTGCCCGGGGATGTTGCATCCCGGGAACCAGGCGACCCGCCCTGGTGGAAAAATCGTGACTACCGCACGGCGTTGCGGCTAATTGGCCTGGGCCGGCTGCAGCTCGCGCGCCTGGGCATCGGTGGATTCGGCGGCTTCTGTGGCCGCCTTGAATTCGTCGTTGAACGGGTCGCCGTGGCGCGGTGCGTTGTACAGCTCCTCGTCGAGGATGCCTTCGCGCTTGGCGACGATGGTCGGAACCAGGGCCTGCCCGGCGACGTTGACCGCGGTGCGGCCCATGTCCAGGATCGGGTCGACGGCCAGGATCAGTCCGACGCCGGCCAGCGGCAGTCCGACGGTGGACAGCGTCAGGGTCAACATGACCACCGCGCCGGTGGTTCCGGCCGTGGCGGCCGAGCCCAGCACCGAGACCATGGCGATCAACAGGTAGTCGGTCAGGCCCAGGTCGATGCCGAAGAACTGCGCGACGAAGATCGCGGAGATCGCCGGGTAGATCGCGGCGCAGCCGTCCATCTTGGTGGTGGCGCCCAGCGGCACGGCGAAGGAGGCGTAGCCCGAGGGTACGCCCAGGTTGCGTTCGGTCACGCGCTGGGTCAGCGGAAGGGTGCCGATGGAGGAGCGGGAGACGAAGGCCAGCTGCACGGCGGGCCACACGCCGGAGAAGTACTGCTTGATGCTCAGGCCGTGGGCGCGGACCAGCACCGGGTAGAGGCCGAAGATCACCAGCGCCAGTCCGATGTAGATGGCCAGGGTGAACTTGCCCAGCGCGCCGATGGTGTCCCAGCCGTAGGTGGCCACGGCGTTGCCGATCAGGCCCACCGTACCCAGCGGGGCCAGGCGGATGATCCACCAGAGGACCTTCTGGATGACGGCCAGGGTGGCGGCGGAGAAGTCCAGGAACGGGCGGGCGGCGTCGCCCACCTTGAGTGCCGCGATGCCCACGGTGATGGCAATGACCAGCACCTGCAGCACGTTGAAGCTCAGCGCCGTGGTCGCGTCCCCGCCCTCGGCAATCTTGGTCGTTGCTCCGAGGCCCAGGAAGTTCGAGGGGATGAGCCCGGTCAGGAACGCCCACCAGTCACCGGTGCGCCCGTCGTATTCGGGAGGGGCGCCTTGGCCGGTGCCGGATCCCGGGCGCAGCACGGTGCCCAGCACCATGCCGATGACCACGGAGATTGCCGAGGTGATGGCGAACCAGAGGATGGTCTGCCAGGCCAGGCGTGCCGCATTGGTCACCTTGGACAGGTTGGCGATGGAAGCCACGACCGCGAAGAAAATCAGCGGGATGACCGCCGCCTTCAGCAGCGAGATGTAGCTGGAGCCGAGCGTGGCCAGGGTCGTGCCCAGGCCCGTGGGGGTCTCCTTGGTGTGCCCGGTGTACTTGGCCAGCAGGCCCAGGACCAGGCCCAGGACCAGGGCGACGATGATTTGCGGGCCGAACGCGGTGGCCCAAGCCGGGATGCGCCTCGTGGGCGTCGTATTGGAGGTAGTCACGATAAGAAGCTAGGCGGTGGACCCTAGCAAAGGACAGCCAGCATTGAGCAATGTTACGCAAAAGTCCTCCCCAGCGGATTGTTTCGGGGAATTTGTGTTCCATTACATAGCGATGCGCCCCGGTGTTAAGCTGGGCTTTCAACCAATCGGTTTGTGTGTTATTTGTTCGTGCCCGCGGAAAATGCAGTACTCCGGGCCCGATGAATCGCAGCTGGGGAACGGAGGCCGGAACGCATGACCTGGGGAAAATTCGACGACACGCTGTCCAGGCCACGCCTCGAGCGCCTGCTTGAACAGGCGGTGGCATCTTCGGCGGTGATCGCCAGGGCACCGCGCGGCGCCGGCAAGCGCGTCGCCGTTCGCGACTGGCTGTCCCGGCGTGATCCCCAGGCCCGGAGCTGGAGCTGGATCAAATGCAGCGAACTCGAGGAGCCGCTGGATCTCGTGCTGGCCAAGCACTATGAGGCGGCCGCCGCCCCGGACTCGCACCTGGTCGTACTCGAGGACTGCACCGCCGCGTTCAACGGCTGGCTCACCGGCTTCGTGCAGCAGATGGCACACGGGCATCCCGGGCGACGCGCGCTGGTGCTCACCAACGAATACCTTGACCTCGAGCGCCGGCGCACGCTGCTGCCGTTCGAAGTGGCCGTGGTTCCGCCACATGAATTCCGCTTTACCCCAGATGAGGCGGCGGACTATTTTCGGGGTAGCGTGCTCGAGCGCTTCGCCGAGCCGTTGTGCCTAGATTTGTGCGGCACACCGGAACTCATGCGCATGGCCAAGCTCCGGGCGCAGACCATGCGCGCTCCGGAGCCGGCGCGGGTTAAACCGGGCAAGCACGCTTCGCCACTGGGCCAGCCGACGCCTGCACTGCTGGAACTGGACCCGCCGGCCCGGGCGTTTCTGGCCGAAGTGAATGCCGCGGTGGACCGCGACCTGAAGGCGATGCTGGAAGGCGAAGCGCTCGAGCCCGGACAGCTCGACTTCCTTGCGGTGCTCGCCGTGCCCACCACGGTGCCCCGGGAGTTGCTGCCGCTCGTGGCCGAAGACCACCTCGCGGCATGGCTGCCGGATTTGGAGAGCAGGGGCCTGGTCTATCGCTCATCGAGGAACCCCGACGACGAATATTGCCTGCACCCCGTGCTGCGCCGGGTGCTGACAAGCACCTGCCTGGCCTCGGACAAGGACCGGCTGCGCTCGCTGCACCAGATTTGCGCACGGTACGAGATGACCCATGGGTCCGCGTTCCGGGCGCTGCGCCACGCGTTGGCCGCGCCGGACCACCAGCTGGCCTCCGACATCCTGCGCATGCATGCGGACGAATACCTCGAGGGGGAACTGGGCACCCGCGGGTCGGTGCTGCTGGACGAACTGCCCCTGACGGTGCTGGCGCGGTACCCGCTGCTGGCCATCTGCCTGGCCATCGCCTACAGCGCCACCGGCAAGTTCAAGCTCAAGACCCTGGAATTGCTGGCCCTGGCCGCCACCGGTGCGCGCACGGTGGGGCGCAATGCCCCGCCCGCGGACAAGATGGTCATGGTCCTGATCGAATCGGTCGCGGCGAGGCTCAGCGGCATCGGCGAGCTGTCGGTCAAGACCGCACGCAGCGCCCTCGCCCTGCACCGCGACATGGACCCGGGGCAGCGCGACGACCTGGGGCCGTTCGAGGGCCCGATGCTCGTCCAGTTGGCACTGGGCCTGCAGGCCGGCGGTGCCCACGACGAGGCGCTCATCGCCGCCGAGCTGGGGGTCTCCGCAGACCAGCGGCACAACCGGGCAGACAACGACCACTACGCAACCACGGTCCAAGCCTATTTTTATACACTCAGCGGGGACATCCACAAGGCGTCGGCACTGCTGGCCGAGTCCTTGCCTGAACACTGGGCCAATCCCGCCACCAGCGCCTACTTCGCCACCCCCTTCAGGGCCGCGTCCTTCGTGTGCGCCATGGAGGAACAGCGTTTCGAGGATGCCGCACGCTGGGTGGAACTGCTGCGCATCGACCAGCACAACAACGAGTTCTGGCCGGCCATCCGGTTGGCCGAGGCGATACTGGCAGTGGTCACCGGCGAAACGACGGCGTCCCTGGTGCGGATGCAGGGCTACCTGGGGCGCGAACGCGAACAACCCGTCGCGCAGAAATACGGCAAGCAGATGCTGGTTTCGGCCTCCTGCCTGCTGAACCTGGCGGTGGGTGATCCGGTCAATGCGTTGAGGGTCGCCGCCAAGTCCGTCTCGGAAACGTCGCGGACCTTGATGCAGGCGCGCGTGCGCCTGGCCCAGGGGGATGCCGCGGAAGTCCTGCGGCTTTGCACCTCGCTGGGAGCGGTCGTGCAACCACGCACCCGCTTCCGGCAGGCGGTCCTGGTCCTGGCCGCAACCCTGCAGCAAAACAACCGCCGCGCCGTCGGCGGGGCCCTTCGCATGGTGGCCGCGCTGAGCGAGGAATACGGCCTGGGCATGGCCCTGAACCTGTTGCCCGCCCCGGATCTGGAGCGGATACTCGCCGAAGCCAGGGAACTGGGCATCACGCTGAAGGTCGATCCGAACACCGTCTCGAACATCCCCGGCGGCCTGGGACGTGCGGTGCTCAGCGCCCGCGAGCTGGCGGTGCTGGGGGAGCTGGTTTCCACCGGGAGCGCTGCCGAGATCGCCGAGCGGCAATTCGTCTCCGTGAACACCGTCAAGAGCCAGTTGCGTAGCATCTACCGGAAGCTGGGGGTGTCCGACCGCGCCTCCGCACTGGAAGCGGCACGCGTGCAGGGGCTGATCCCGAGCAAGGACGTCGAAGCGGCCGATTAGGAAAGTGCGGACCGTGGGTCCGGAAGCGGCACGGTCCGCAAGGTGAAATCCGAAGGGCCCGGTGGCATGCGGTGCCCCGGGCGGGGGCAGGGTTTCCACCAAACACAACTCGAAACATTCCCCCATCGGCACCGATGCAGCCCCCAAGCAATGCATCCATGCCGCACTGCGAACTTCCCCAGCGGTGAACGCTTTTGTACGCGAAGTGGAGTTTTCCGGTTTCCCGGGTTGTGGTCACCTCGACGTGTTCTGCAGCAACATGACCAACTATCGCAGGTAATCAAGCCGGATATCAGTGTCGATGCGCGGTTTCACCCTTGCCTTCACCCTCAAACCAACGCAAATGGATAAAATGTCCGGCAGGGTATCCGGAACGCATGCAAAACACCTAATCAGGCTCGAAAATTTCACCAGGACGGGTTTCGGTGCCAAGATGCCGCCAAATCGGTGCCCGGCCTTCAAGGCTGCGGCCGGGCACCGATTGTCCGAACCGGGGGAGGACAGGACCCCCGGGCTACGCCAGCAGGGCCCGGCGCAGGGTGTCCAGCCCCACCGAACCAAGCCCCAGCGCCTGGGTGTGGAACGCCTTCAGGTCGAACCCGTCCCCGGCGCGGGCGGCACGCTCGTCGCGGATCTGCTCCCACAGGCGCTGTCCGACCTTGTACGCCGGCGCCTGGCCCGGCCAACCCAGGTAGCGGTTGAACTCGAATTCCAGCTGTCCGGCCGAGATGTCCAGGTTCTTTTCCAGGAACGCGAAGCCTGACTCGCTGTCCCAGGTCCCCGAGCCCCAGGCCTCGGGAATCTGAAGCCCCAGGTGGACGCCGATGTCGAAGACGACGCGCGCGGCGCGCATGCGCTGGGCATCGAGCATGCCCAGGTAGTCGCCCGGATCCGCCAGGTACCCCAAGTCGTGCATGAGCCGCTCGGCGTACAGCGCCCAGCCCTCGCCGTGCCCCGAGACCCAGCAGGCATGCCGGCGCCAGTCGTTGAGCGTGTCGCGGGACATGACGGCGGTGGCCACCTGCAGGTGGTGGCCCGGAACGCCCTCGTGGTACACGGTGGTCAGCTCGGACCAGGTGGTGAACTGGTCCTCTCCCTCGGGCACCGACCACCACATGCGGCCCGGGCGGCTGAAGTCCTCGGAGGGCCCGGTGTAGTAGATGCCGCCTTCCTGGGTGGGGGCGATCATGCACTGGATCTGGTCCATGGGGGAGGGGATCTCGAAGTGCGTGCCGGCCAGCGCCAGCAACGCCGCGTCGGACTTCTCCTGCATCCAGGCCTGCAACGCGTCGGTCCCGGCCAGCTGGCGTGCGGGATCCTGGTTCAGGACCTCCTTGGCCTCGGCGATGGAGGCTCCGGGGCGGATCTGTTCGGCCACCCGCTCCTGCTCCTTGATGATGTTCGCCAGTTCATTCACGCCCCAGGCGTAGGTCTCCTCCAGATCGACCGCGGCACCCAGGAAGCGGCGGGACATCAGCGCATAGTATTCCCGGCCCACGGCGTCCGTTTCCGGCGCCAGCGGCAGCAGCTCCGACTCGAGCACCTTGGCCAGGCGCAGGTAGGCGGCGTTGGCGGCCGCCGCCCCGCCGGCCAGGCGCTCGCCAAGTCCGGGGTCGACATTCGTGCCGGCGGCGGCGAGGGCGTCGAAGAAGCCGCCTTCCTTGGCGTACTCCCGTCCCTGGCTGATGACGATCTTCACCTGCCGGGAGGCTGCGACGAGTCCGCGGGCCGCCGAATCGCGCAGCGAGGCGATGTACCCGTCCATCGCTGCGGGCAGGTTGTGCATCCGCTCGGCGATGAACCCGTAGTCGGCGGAGGTCTCCTGCGGCATCAAGTCGAAGATGGCGCGCAGGTCCTGGGCGGGGGAGGCGATGTTGTTCAGCTCGGTGCGCCGGGTCTCGGCGATCTCGATGTCCAGCCCGAGGCGCTCGTTCATCGCGTCGAGCGTGGTCGCATCGATCGCGTCCACCGGGGCTAGGGGCTCGAGCTTGGCCAGGGCCTCGCGGGCCGCGGCGGTCTGGGCTGCCACGCCGGAGGGCGAGTAGTCGGAGTAGGCGGCCTCGTTGCCGGGCAGGCCCAGCTCGGTGGCGAACTCCGGGACGAGCTCGAGCAGGCGGGCGAAGTACTCGTTGGCGACGGCATCGATGGCGCTGGGGGTGCGCACGGCTGTGGTGTTGGTCATGGCACCAGCCTAAACGCTTCTGAAAGCGTTGTTGAAGATATTCCACGACCAATTTCGCATGGGGGGCACCACCGGGCACGCCGGGCAGCACCTCGGGGCAGGTTTCCACGCACCGGATTCCACGAGCAGAGGGCGGTGCGTGGCACGCAGGGCGAGCCTACGTGCCGTGCTCCGCCCCCGCCATGCCGTTGCCGGTCCCCGGTTCGAGGGGGAGCCGGGGACCTGGCTAGTGCCGCCCGACCTTCCAGGGCAGCGGAGCCCCGGTCAGTTCGCGGCGCCGGCGGATGCGCCCGCGGCGCAGCTCCGTGCCCGAGGGCAGCGCTGCGGAGGGTTCCTGGGACACCAGCACGGAAACCACGGCGGCCAGGGCCGCGATTTCCTCGGCCGTGGGGTTCCCGCGGGTGATGGACAGCGCCGCGGCCCGGGCCTGGGCAGCGGGATGCATGTTCCGGCCGCCGGTCACAGCGGGATGTTCCCGTGCTTCTTGGCCGGCAGCGAGGCGTGCTTGTCGCGCGTGGCGCGCAACCCGCGCACGATCTGCAGGCGGGTCTCCGAGGGGGCGATGACCGCATCGACGTAGCCAAGCTCCGCGGCCTGGTAGGGATTCAGCAGCTCGGCCTCGTAGCCCTCGATGATCGCGGTGCGGCGTGCCTCCACGTCCCCGCCCTCGGCCTCGACCGCGGCCAGGTCGCGGCGGTAGAGGATGTTGACCGCGCCCTGGGCGCCCATGACGCCGATCTGCGCGGTCGGCCAGGCCAGGTTGATGTCCGCGCCGAGCTTCTTGGAGCCCATCACGATGTACGCCCCGCCGTAGGCCTTGCGCGTGATCACCGTCAGTTTCGGCACGGTGGCCTCGGCGTAGGCGTAGAGCAGCTTGGCACCGCGGCGGATGATGCCCTGGAACTCCTGGTCCTTGCCCGGCAGGAAGCCCGGCACATCGACCAGGGTGAGCAGCGGGATGTTGAAGGCGTCGCAATTGCGCACGAAGCGGGCCGCCTTCTCGGAGGCGGCGATGTCGAGCGTTCCGGCGAACTGCATCGGCTGGTTGGCCACGATGCCGATGGTGGCGCCCTCGACGCGGGCGTAGCCGATCATCACGTTCGGCGCGTAGAGCGACTGCATCTCCAGGAAGATGCCGTCGTCCACGATGTGCTCGATGACCTTGCGCATGTCGTAGGGCTGGTTGGCCGAGTCCGGGATCAGCGTGTCCAGTTCGAGGTCCTCGGCGGTCAGCTCGAGCTCCTCGTCGAACTCGGTGGCCGGGGCGTCGGAGATGTTGTTCGAGGGCAGGAACTCGAGCAGTTCCTTGCAGAACTCGATGGCGTCGGATTCGTCGGTTGCCAGGTAGGTGGCGGTGCCGGTGGTGGCGTTGTGCTGGCGCGCCCCGCCCAGGGTCTCCATGTCCACTTCCTCGCCGGTGACGGTCTTGATCACGTCAGGGCCGGTGATGAACATGTGGCTGGTCTTGTCGACCATGATCACGTAGTCGGTCAGCGCGGGGGAGTACGCCGCGCCTCCGGCGCTCGGGCCCATGATCAGCGAGATCTGCGGGACCACGCCCGAGGCATGGACGTTGTTGCGGAAGATGTCGGCGAACATCGCCAGCGAGGCCACGCCCTCCTGGATGCGTGCGCCGCCGCCGTCGAGGATGCCGACCACGGGGCAGCCGTTGCGCAGCGCGAATTCCTGCACCTTGACGATCTTCTCGCCGTTGACCTGGGACAGCGAACCCCCGTAGACGGTGAAATCCTGCGAGTAGACCGCCACCTGGCGCCCGTCCACCGTGCCGTAGCCGGAGACCAGGCCGTCGCCCAGCGGTCGTTTCTTGTCCATCCCGAAGGCGGAGGTGCGGTGCACGGCCAGGGCGTCGAACTCAACGAACGAGCCTTCGTCCATCAGCATCTCGATGCGCTCGCGGGCGGTGTGCTTGCCGCGGGCGTGCTGCTTTTCGATCGCTTCCTGGCCCGAGGGTGCCTGGGCGAGGGCCTCGCGGCGACGGAACTCGGCGATCTTGCCGGCAGTTGTCGACAGGTCGATCGATTCCGTGGCGTCAGCGACGCGGCTCTGGGTCATCCCATGGCTCCCTTGAAGTAGTTACGTAGTAGGAAAGGCACAACAACCATGCCACCTTGGCCAGTCTAATGAGGCTTTGTGCGCTTCCGTGTGTAGGAAAGCTACAAAATCGTGTCGCGCCGGGGGCCAAGTCGTCCATAAAACAAGTTACTGGTGAGTAGCCTTAGTACCGGGGGTTCCCGTAATGTGGCTCACATGAGTGAATTGAACCGCGGGAAGATCGCAGCCAACGCCAGGCCCCTGAAGGGCAAGACCATCCTGATGAGCGGGGGCTCGCGCGGCATCGGGCTGGCCATCGCGCTGCGCGCGGCCGCCGACGGGGCGAACGTCGCCATCATGGCCAAGACCGCCACCGCGCAGGCGAACCTCGCCGGGACCGTGTTCACCGCCGCGGACCAGATCACCGCCGCCGGCGGCGCGGCGCTGGCCATCGTGGGGGACGTGCGCAACGACGAAGACGTGATCTCCGCCGTCGCGCAGGCAAAAGAGCGTTTCGGCGGCATCGATGTGGTGGTCAACAACGCCTCGGCCATCGACCTGTCCAAGACCGACGAGGTGTCCATGAAGAAATACGACCTGATGATGGACATCAACGTCCGCGGCACCTTCCTGCTGTCCAAGACCGCCCTGCCGCACCTGCGCGAAAGCGCCAACGGGCACATCCTCACGCTCTCCCCGCCGCTGAACCTGGACCCCAAGTGGGCGGGCATGCACCTGGCCTACACCATGGCCAAGTACGGCATGAGCATGACCACCCTGGGGCTGGCGCAAGAGCTGCGCGGCACCGGGATCGGGGTGAACTCGCTGTGGCCCGCCACACTGATCGACACCGCCGCGATCCGCAACATGCCCGGTGGGGAGCGGATGGTCAAGGCTGCCCGCTCGGCAAGCATCGTGGCCGATGCCGCACACGCGATCCTCACCTCGGACGCGCGCACCTGCAGCGGGAACTTCTTCACCGACGAGGCCGTGCTGGCCGCCGCCGGGACCACCGACCTGTCCGGCTATTCCATGGGAGCGGACGAATCCGACCTGATCGGCGACATCTTCCTCTAGGAACCCGTCGGTGCCCGCCGCCGCCGTGGCGAATGCCAAGAAAGACTGGCTAGTCTTGGGTTCATGAGCAACCCACAGGTCCCCGGGCCGGAGCACGAAACTTTCAGCGCCTTCGAGATCTCCGAGGCCGACCGCGCGCCGCTGGATGCCGCCGCCCTGCGCCGGGGCATGGCCGCGGCCGGCCTGGGGGAGCTGTGGATTTCCGAGCACACCGGATCCACCAACGACGACCTGGCCACACGTGCCCACGGCGCGGACCTGGCCAACCTGTCGGTGGAAACCACCGAGCACCAGATGGCCGGGCACGGGCGGCTCGGGCGCGACTGGCAGACCCCGGCGCGCAGCGCCCTGGCCTCGTCCATCTACTTCCGCCCGGGCCCCGGGTTCGATTCCTCGGGCCTGGCCTGGCTGTCGATGCTCTGCGCCGCGGCCATGGTGCAGACGCTGCGCGAAGACGCCTCCCTGGCTGCCGGGCTAAAGTGGCCCAACGACGTGGTGGCCGAGGGCAAGAAGGTCTGCGGTGTGCTGGCCCAGCTGGTCATGCGGCCCGCTGGCCCGGTGGTCGTGGTGGGTGCCGGGTTGAACGTGAGCCTCACCGCCGCCGAGCTGCCGGTGGACACCGCCGCCAGCCTGGGGATGCTGGGTGCGGCCACGGTGGATCGCACCGCGCTGCTGGACGGCTACCTGCGCCGGGTCGCGCAACTGTTCCGGACCTTCGAGAGCGCCGGCGGGAATGCGTCCGCCAAGGCCCGCTACACGGCGGGGGCCGGGGCAACGGATGCGGAAACGCCTGACGCGGAAACGCCGGAGGCTCCGGAAGCCACGCTGCGCGAGGTGGTGCGCTCGGTCATGGTGACGATCGGGCACCGCGTCGATGCGCACCTGCCCAACGGCACGGTGCTGCGCGGCACCGCCATCGACCTGGACGCCGACGGATCGCTGAAGGTGCGCCAGGACGACGGCACGGTGCACAGCGTGATGGCAGGGGACGTGACGCACCTGCGCCGCTCCGACGGCTCCTACGCCTAGAACGCCCGGGGCCGGATACTCCCGGCGGGCGTTCGCGAAACCACCGGCCGGCCGGTGCCCTGAACCGGCGGGACGAGTCCCCGGGCATCGAAGCAATGGCGCCAATGCAGGACACATCACGCAACGATGTGCGGCGCCCGGATCCGAAACGTGGGTGCACTGGCTCTACCATGGAAGGAGCAAGACCGGCACGCACAACCGGTGTGTGGGTTGAAGGAGCCGGGACGTGAAATTGATACTGGAGAAGCGCGAGCGAGTCCTCGTCAAGACCCGTGCGCACCGCCGGGTGCTGCGCGGGCCGCTGCTGCGCTTCCTGCTCCTGGTCGCCGGCACCTGCTACCTGCTGGGCCTGTTGCTGCGCGAGGACCTTCCCGGGTGGGTCGTCGAGGCACGCGCGCTGGCGCTGGCGCTGCTGGCCGTGGTGTTCGCCGTGCTGCTGGTCATCTGGTGCCTGCGGCCGTGGATCCGCTGGGCCAACAGCTTCATCTACCTGACCACCGAGCGCATCGTCACCAAGCGCGGACGCCGGGCCGCGGGGCAACATTCCATCGGGTTGTACGCAATCCACGATATCGTTGCCGTGGTGAGACCCAAAGCGCCGGAGCTTGCCCCCGGGACGCTGACCCTGGTGCTGGCCGAACAACGTTTCAACATCCCGCACGTCCCGGCGGTGGCCCGCATGCGCGGATACTGCATCGGGGCGATCGGTGCACTGCCGCACTTCCCCCGGGTCGATGGTGTAAACATGGAAGAAGCCGACGGCAGCGGGCCGCCGATGAAGCCGACGAACGAAGCGCCCCACCAGCATGACCAGCAACACCACCACGAACGAAGAGAATGGACGCAGCATGAGTGAGCGGTCGCCGGCGACGGGCACCCAACCCGCCGCGCCCACCGCTGCCCGCGACGCGGCCCGTGCCCAGCGCCATCCCGCCGAGTCGTCCGAGACCCCGGCACCCGAGGCCAACGGCGCGACGCACCCGGCCACGGTCCACCCCGCCACGGTGCACCGGGCGGCGGAGATCGAACCGGCGCTCGATGACCCGCTTGCCGAACTGGTCGAGGCGATGAAGCGCCCGGACCAGGTCGACGGGTCCACCCCGGCACCGGCACGCGACGCGGTCCGCGAACTGGAGCTGCGCCTGCTGGGCGCCGACCGCACCATGCGCCGACGCGAAATGGCCGCGGGGGCCGGAGTCTCGCTGCTCTCGGCCCGCAAGATCTGGCGCGCCATGGGCTTCCCGAACCTGGGCGACGAAGAGGTCTTCTTCACCACCGTCGACCAGGACGCGCTCAAGCTGATGCTGAACATGGTCCGCGACGGCATCCTCACCGAGGAAACCGCGATCTCGCTGACCCGTTCCATCGGCCAGATGACCGACCGCATGGTGGTCTGGCAGGTCGAGGCACTGGTCGAGGACATGGTGCAGAACCAGAAGATGAGCGACCCCGAGGCGCGGCGCAACCTGGTGAACCTGCTGCCCGAGCTCATCTCGCCGCTCGAGGAGCTGCTGGTCTACTCCTGGCGCCGGCAGCTGAACGCCGCGGTCCACCGCCTGGCCGTGCGCGCCGAGACCGGCCTGGCCGCCTCCGCCGAGGGTCGCGACGGCTCCGAGGACGACGCCCCGCTGCCGCTGGCCCGCGCGGTCGGCTTCGCGGACCTGGTCTCCTACACCTCGCTCTCGCGCCGGATGAACGAACGCACCCTGGCCCAGCTGGTGCAGCGCTTCGAATCCAAGTGCGCGGAAATCATCTCCATCGGCGGCGGCCGGCTGGTCAAGACGGTCGGCGACGAGGTGCTCTTCGTGGCCGAGACGCCGCAGGCCGGCGCGCAGATCGCCCTGGCGATGTCCCGGGAGTTTGCGGCCGACGAGCTGTTGCCCAACACCCGGGTCGCGCTGGTCTGGGGCCGGGTGCTTTCCCGCCTGGGCGACATCTACGGGCCCACGGTGAACCTGGCCGCGAGACTGACCTCGCTGGCCGAGCCCGGAACCGTGCTCACCGACGAGCTGACCGCCTCCACGCTGGCCGGGGACGCCCGCTTCGTGCTGCAGCCGCAGGAAACCACCGCGGTGCGCGGCTTCGGCGACATCAACCCGGTGCTCCTGGCACCGGGCACCGGCTCGGGGCTGGTGCTGGACTAGATGCGCTTCGGATTCGGGCAGGTTCATGCCGTGGCGGCAACCGACATCGGGCTGCGCCGCGCGGTCAACGAGGACTCGGTGCTCGAGGCCGGAACCATCTTTGCGGTGGCCGACGGCATGGGCGGGCACGAGGCCGGCGACCTGGCCTCGCGCCTGGGCATCGGGACGCTGAACGAGATCGCCGCCGGCCCCTGCGATGCCGGCGACCAGCAAACGCTGCTGCCGCACGCCCGCGACGTGCTGGCGCAGGTCACCGCGGCCGATGTCCGCATCCGCCAGGCCATCGGTGCCCGCGGCGGAACCACGCTGTGCGCGCTGGCGCTGGTGCGCGTGGAGGACGACGGCGGCACCTGGCCCGCGCAGACCTCCGGCACCCCGGCCACGCCCGAAACCTCGGCCCTTCCGGCCGTCGCCGGGCCCGCCGGGCAGGATCCTGACACCACCGAGGCGCTGCACCTGCCGCTTCCGGCGCTGGGCACCCCGCGCTACCTGTCCAGCACCCGCGAATCCAACGAGCCGGCCGCATCCCGGGATTCCCGCGAAGCAGGCGACGGGCCCGAGGCATCCAACGCGGCCGGCCAGGCCGGGGCGGGGGACCCGGAGCCCACCACCGATGTGCTCCCGCGCGCGCAGGCCGACGCGGCACTGGCCGCCGGCGCCGTGCCGCCGGCGGTTGCCGCCACCTCCGCGAAGGTCACCGAGATCCCGCTCCCGGGGGCCGGCACCCCGGCGGAGGCCGACACGGTCCGGCTGATGCTGCTCAACGTGGGGGACTCGCGCGGCTACCGGCTGCGCGCCGGCGTGCTCAGGCAGCTGACCCGCGATCACTCCGCGGTCCAGGAACTGATCGACGGCGGCATCATCACCGAGGCCGAGGCCCGCATCCACCCGCAGCGCAACCTGATCACCCGGGCGCTGGGCGCCGGCGGCAACTCGGTCCCCGACACCCAGTTCCACCACCCGCGCCCCGGGGACCGCTACCTGCTGTGCACCGACGGGCTCACCGGCGAGGTCGAGCACGCGGCCATCGAACAGATCCTGGCCAACACCCCGGACCGCACCGAGGCCGTGGGCCGGCTCATCGACGCCGCCCTGGCCAGCGGCGGACGGGACAACATCTCGGTGGTCATCGTCGATATCGAGGGCCCCGCGGCCTGATCGGGCGCACGCCGGGCACGACGCGCCACACGGGCACCGGCCCCGGACACCAACCCGGGGACGTTCTGGGGCAAAATGGAGGGGTGAGCCACGAAGAACCGACCCCGCAGCCCGAGACGCACCAGCCCGTTGCCGCCCGCCCGCCCGAGGATGCCCACGTCCTGGCCGAAGCCCTGGAGGCCGGGGCAGTGGTCCCCGACGAGGCCCTGCGCGCCGAATACGTACAGCTCACCGACGAGGTCCGCAAGCACCGCGCCGCCTACTACAACGACGACGCCCCGCTGATCTCCGACGCCGAGTTCGACAAGTTGTACTCCCGCCTCGAGCTGCTCGAGGCGCAGCACCCCGAAATCGTCGCCAACGACTCGCCCACCCAGGAGGTCGGCGGCGAGGTCTCCGCGGCCTTCGCCGAGGTGGTCCACCTTTCGCGCATGTACTCGCTGGAGGACGTGTTCTCCCTGGAGGAGGTCACCGCCTGGGGCGAAAAGACCGCGGCCAACGCCGCGCTGCGCGCCGCCGGGCACGAGCTGAAGTGGCTCTGCGAGGTCAAGATCGACGGGCTGGCGGTAAACCTGCTCTACCGCCAGGGCAAGCTGGTGCGCGCCGCCACCCGCGGGGACGGCACCACCGGGGAGGACGTCACGCACAACGTGCTGACCATCAAGTCGATCCCCACCCAGCTCCAGGGGGAGAACTGGCCCGAGGAGGTCGAGGTCCGTGGGGAGATCTTCATCCCCTCGGCCGACTTCGCCGCCTACAACGAGGCGCTCATCGAAGCGGGCAAGGCCCCGCTGGCCAACCCGCGCAACGCCGCGGCCGGCTCCATCCGGCAGAAGGACCCGGCGGAAACCGCCAAGCGCCCGCTGCAGATGTTCGTCCACGGGTTCGGCGTGCGCGCCGGCCTGGCCGCGGCCACCCAGTCGGAAACCTACGCGCTGATGGCCTCCTGGGGCCTGCCGGTCTCCCCGTACTCGCGCGTCGTCGACACCCTCGATGAGGTGCTCGGGTTCATCGCCGAAAACGGGGAGCACCGCCACGACCTGCTGCACGAGATCGACGGCATCGTGGTGAAGACCGACTCCTTCGAGATCCAGCGCAACCTCGGCTTCACCTCCCGGGTCCCGCGCTGGGCGGTGGCCTACAAGTACCCGCCCGAGGAGGTCAACACCAAGCTGTTGGACATCCAGGTGCAGGTGGGCCGCACCGGCCGGGTCACCCCCTTCGGCATCATGGAACCGGTGCTGGTCGCCGGGTCCACGGTGGAGCGCGCGACGCTGCACAACCAGGACGTGGTCAAGGCCAAGGGCGTGCTGATCGGGGACACCGTGATCCTGCGCAAGGCCGGGGACGTGATCCCGGAAATCGTCGGGCCAGTGCTGCCGCTGCGCGACGGCACCGAGACCGAGTTCGTGATGCCCACCACCTGCCCCTCCTGCGGGACGCCGCTGGCCCCGGCCAAGGAGGGCGACGTGGACATCCGCTGCCCCAACGCCGAATCCTGCCCGGTGCAACTGACCGAACGCGTCGCCCACTTGGGCGGGCGCGGCGCCTTCGACATCGAGGCGCTGGGCTACGAGGCAGCGCAGGCGCTGACCATCGGCCCCGGCGAAGACCCGGCGGAAAACGGCGGGGTCATCGTCCCGGCCGGCCCCGGCCCGCTGCGCAACGAGGCGGCGATCTTCGATTTGGCCGCCGGCAACCCGGATCCCGCGCTGCGCCAGACACTGGCCGACGTCCAGGTGTGGCGGGAGATCCGCACCAAGGGCGAGGGCACCGGGAAGTTTCAGCTGGTCCCGTACTTCTACTCCAAGGCCACCGCCAAGAAGCCCTCGGGCCCGACCCGGACCACCGAAAAGCTCTTCGACGAGCTGGAGAAGGCCAAGGCCAAGCCGCTGTGGCGGGTGCTGGTCGGCTTGTCCATCCGGCACGTGGGGCCCACCGCCTCGCGCTCGCTGGCCACCCGGTACGGGTCGATGGACAAGATCATCGAGGCGCTGGAGGCGGAGGGCGCCCGCGAGGCGCTGGCCGAGGTCGACGGGGTCGGCGCGATCATCGCCGATGCACTGATCGATTGGTTCAGCGTTGGCTGGCACCGGGACATCATTTCGGCCTGGGCGGCGGCCGGGGTCCTGATGAAGGACGAGCAGGATGAGTCCATCGTCAAGCACCTGGAGGGGATGAGCATCGTGGTCACCGGCACGCTGCCGACCTACAGCCGCGACGCCGCGAAGGAAGCGATCATCATCCGCGGCGGCAAGGCCGCCGGGTCGGTCTCCAGGAACACCGCCTACCTGGTGGCCGGCGAGGCCGCCGGGTCAAAGCTGGACAAGGCGGTCGCCCTGGGCGTGCAGGTGCTCGACGAGGAGGGCTTCGTGCTGCTGCTCAACGGCGGACCCGAGGCGGTTCAGGGGCGGCCCAACCCCGAGGCATAGCGCCGCGGGCCCACGCCGGCCCGGCCCGCAATCCCCGCCGTCCTGTTCGCAGGTCCCGGTCCCGACGTCACCAAGGAGCAGCACATGAACACCAACCCCAAACACAAGCAATCGGCACAGGGTGCCGCCGAGCCATCCGAGGGCCAGGACCCCTCGCTGCGCCGCCAGCTGCTGGCCGTGGCCCGCGAGGCGGCCGCCGCCGGGGCCGCGGTGCTGGCCGAACGCGGACGCGGCCGGGTTGCCGCGGACACCAAGAGTGCCGCGGGCGACTGGGTCACCGACTTCGACCGCCGGGCGGAAATGGCGGTGCGCGACGTGATCGCCGCGGCCCGCCCCAACGACGCGATCACCGGCGAGGAATACGGCCGCACGGTGCCGGCGGAACCCTCGGGCTATCGCTGGTCCATCGACCCGCTCGACGGCACCGCGAACTTCGTGCGCGGCATCGTGTACTACTGCACCTCGGTGGCGGTCTTCGGGCCGCTCGACGAGACCGCGGCGGCAACGCCCGCCGAGAAGGCCGCTTCCGAAGCCACCACCGATGCTGCCGATGTCCCGGGACATCCGGCGGCACCCGGCGGGAACTCGCTGGCCGCCGACGCCGCGGCCATGGATGCGGGCACGCACGGCTGGCTGGCCGCCGCCGTCAACGCCCCGGCGTTGGGCACCGAGTACTACGCCGCCGCCGGGGACGGTGCCTGGCTGGTGGACTCGACGCTGCACGTGGGCTCCGACGCCCGCCGCGGCGGCAGCGCGACCCGGGCGCAGCGGCTGGCCGGCGGCGACAGGGAGGAGGCCGGGCGTCTGCTGGCCACCGGCTTCGGATACGACGCGGACCGCCGCCAGTTCCAGGTCGGCGCGCTGCTGGGCCTGATGCCCGGCTTCGCCAACGTGCGGCGCATCGGCTCGGCCGCGCTGGATCTGTGCCTGGTCGCCGACGGCACGCTCGATGCGTATGCGGAGTACGGCACCCAGGAGTTCGACTGGGCGGCCGGCGCGCTGATCGCGGCAGAGGCCGGGCTGCCGGTGCTGCGCCCGCGCACCGACCCGGGCTGGCAGGCCGCCGGCCACCTGGACTTCGACGCGCTGCCCGCCGGGGAACCCGCAACGTAGCGCAGCGGACACGCAAAAGCCCACCGCCTCCGTGGACCACGGGGGCGGCGGGCTTCGTCGTCGGCCCCGATTGCGGGACCCGGTGCGTGCTGCCGGGCGGAGTGCTAGATGCCGAACTGCAGGCCGGCGGCCGAGTCGTCGTAGTAGTCGCGGTTCTTCAGGCCCACGGCGGCGGCCTCGTCGAGCACCACCACGGCGTCCGGGTGCAGCTGCAGCACCGAGCCGGGGCAGGCCGAGGACAGCGGCCCCTCCAGCGCGGTGGCCACCGCGGCGGCCTTGTGGCTACCGGTGGCGACCATAACCACGCGGCGGGCCTCGAGGATGGTGCCCAGGCCCTGGGTCACCGAGTGCGTGGGGACCGCGTCGAGCCCGTCGAAGAAGCGCGCGTTGTCCTCGCGGGTCTTGGAGGACAGGCGCTTGATGCGGGTGCGGGAGCGCAGCGAGGAACCGGGCTCGTTGAAGCCGATGTGGCCGTTGGCGCCGATGCCCAAGATCTGCACGTCGACGCCGGCGGCGGCGATGGCCGCGTCGTAGGCGGCGGACTGCGCGCGGATCTGCTCCTCGGAATCCCCGAAGCCGTTGGGGGTGAACAGGTTTTCCTCGCGGATGCCGATGACCTCGCACAGCTCGCGGACCAGGGTCTGGCGGTAGGACTGCTCGTGGGTGCCCTCCAGGCCGACGTACTCGTCCAGCGCGAAGGCCAGGGTGTCGCCGAAGTCGACCTCGCCGCCGGCCACCGCCTTGGCCAGCTCGCTGTAGAGGCCCAGCGGGGTGGACCCGGTGGCCACGCCCAGGACGGTGTTGCCCTCGGTGCGCGAACGCAGCCCGTCAAGCACCGCCTCGGCGGCGAACTCCGCGGCTTCCTCGGCGGTGGCGGCGATCAGTACTTCCATGTGGGTGTTCCTTCAAGGTGGTGCGGGAATGTGGGCCAGCGGTGCGGCCGTGCGGGCACGCATGGCGAACCTAGAGCGTATCCCGATCGTGGCCGGGCATTCCAGCCGGGCCCGGGGCCAAAAGCTCGACCAGCGCTCGCGAGACGGTGCGCGAGGCGCCGAAGGTCACCAGGTCCGCCCCGCCGCGGGGCCAGCCGCACTCCACGACGATGAGCGTGCGGGCATCGGCGCGCAGCCCGTCGGCGATCTGCCAGATCCGGTGGTCCGCGTCCAGCCCGCGGCCGACCAGGGCGATCTTCGCCGACGGATCGGCATGCTTCAGGGTGCCCGCCGCCCCGGCGGAGGCCGGTCCCCACGGGACGTGCCCGACGGCCATGTTCGCTTCGCTGTCGACCTGGATGAGCAGCGGTGCGGCAGGGTCCGCCAGCCAGTCGCGTGCGGCCGGCCCGATGTCGAAGGCCGCGGTGATGGCCGCGGCATCCGGGACCGCGCCCGCGGTGATGGCCGCGGGAACCGGGGAACCGGCTGCCCGCGGCCGGTAGGCGGCGCCCAGCACCGCGACGCGCCTTGCGGCGTCCTCCAACCGGGCGGCCTGCAGGTCCCCGGCGTACACGGCATCGACGATGGCCCCCAGGATCCCCGCGTAGCGCTCCGCGGTGGTTTCCGAACCCAGGCAGAGCAGATCGGCGCCGGCGGCCAGGGCCCGCACCGCTGCGGCCTTGATGCCGGTGATCGCGCAGGCCCCGGCCATGTCCAGTGCATCGGTGATGATGGCGCCCTCGAAGCCGAGCTCCCCGCGCAGCACATCCTGCAGGATCGCCCGGGAGAACGTTGCGGGGTTTTCCGCGTCGAGCACCGGGACCATGATGTGGCTGGTCATGACGCTGGCGGTGCCCGCGGCGATCGCGGCGGCAAAGGGCACCAGCTCGCGGGTGCGCAGCGTGTGCGCGTCCACCGCGATGGTGGGCAGGGCCAGGTGCGAGTCGGTGGCGGTGTCGCCGTGGCCCGGGAAGTGCTTGGCGCACGCGGCGACCCCGGCCCGCTGCAGCCCGGAAGTGAAGGCCGCGATGTGCCGGGCGACCAGGGCGGCGTCGGCGCCGAAGCTGCGCACCCCGATCACCGGATTGGCGGCGGTGGAGTTCACGTCCGCGTCCGGGGCCAGATTCAGGTTGAAGCCCAGGGCCACGAGTTCCGCGGCGATGGCCGCGGCGCAGGCCTCGGTGGCGGCGGCATCGTCGATGCGCCCGAGGACCGCGTTGCCCGGCTGGTTGGAACCGGTGAGGTAGTGCAGGCAGGTGACGTCCCCGCCCTCCTCGTCCAGGGCCAGCAGCACCGTGGGGGAGGCCGCGCGCAACCGGGCCACCAGCGTTGCCAGCTGCGTGGGGGAGGTGAGGTTGGTGCCGTAGATGCACACCGATCCCACCCCGGCTGCCAGCGCGTCGGCGATCCAGCCAGGCATCCGCGTGCCGGTGAACCCGGGCATCAGCGTGGCCGCGGCCAGGGTGCGCAGCCGGGCCTCGCCGGGTCGGGCCTCGCCGGGTCGGGGCGCGGCCTTGGCCGTCGTCGGCGTGGTGGCGATGAAGCCCTCCGGCAGGCGGAATGGAGAGGGGGTCCCGGACGACATCAGCGCAGCACCGCCCGGGAGCGGCCGGCGGCGCAGGTGCGGGAGTGCGGGAGTTCGCCCGGGCGGGCCGGGGAACACCGGGGCGTGCGTGGGTTGGCCATGGCAACCAGCCAACGGCACCAACGGGCAAAAGACCAGAGGCCGGGGACCGTTGCCGGAGTTTTGATGCGGTGGCGAGGCAACGGGGCGCTGGCGCCGCGCGGTGCGGGGACGGGGTTGGCCGGAGGGGCACCGCGTCCGCTGTTGTCTCCCGGGTGAGGTTGGCAACAAGCGGCCGCAGCCGGGCTCCAAGCCGTGTGGCCGGCTGGCACACTGGAAGGTAATGACTACCGCAACCCTCGCCCCCGCCGGCACCCTGTTGATCCGTCCGGCCACCGAAGCCGACTACCCGCACATCGCGCGGATCACCGTTGACTCGTACCTGCATGCCGGGCACTTCGATGACCCGGACCACGAGTACCTGCAGTTCGTGCAGCAGGTCGCCAAGCGCCATGCCGACTCCGAGATCCTGGTCGCCGAGCGCGACGGCGTGGTCATCGGATCGGTCACGCTGGTGCGCCCGGGCAGCGAATACGCGGATATCGCCCTGAAGGGCGAGCTCGAATTCCGGATGCTGGTCGTCGACCCGGCCGTGCAGCGCTCCGGTGCCGGACGCGCCCTCCTCAACGCGGTGATTGCCCGCGCCGGCGAGCTCGAGGACGTGCACACCGTCTCGCTGACCACCGGCGGGCACTGGGTCGCGGCCCGCGCGCTGTACGAGGCCGACGGGTTCATCCACGCCTCGGCGCGCGACTGGTACGTCCCGAACACCGAGATCGTGTTGGTCGTCTACACCCTCGCGCTCTAGCGCCTAGTCCTTGGCGCCTGGTGAATCCGGTGTGTGACGCGGTTCCACACACCGACATGGGCCGATTCGATAGGGTGGGGCCACGGCCGGGATGCCGCCGCACGGGCGGACGGCGCTGGGCCGCCTGTTCCATCCGTCGACGTCGTGCAGGAGCGCAACATGAGCGAGATTTTTGCCACCACCATGGATCCCACCAAGCACCAGCTGATCGCGGCGTGGTTGCCGCGCCAGGATTGGTTCGCCGGCGAGGGCAAGCCGGTGCTTCAGACCCTCGGCGGCTTCCGGCTCGATGACCCGGCCGGCGATGTGGGCATGGAATTCATCGTCGTGGCCGACACCGCACCCGCAGAACCGGTCATCTACCATGTGCCGCTGAGCTATCGCGGGGCGGAGTTGCCCGGTGCCGAAGCATCGCTGCTGGGCACCAGCGAGCACGGGGTGCTGGGCGTGCGCTGGATCTACGACGGCGAGGGCGACCCGGTGTGGCAGGCGCAGGTGCGTGCGTTGCTGGCCGGGGACGTGGCGGCGCAGCACCAGAACATCTCCCACACCCTCGAGCCGCTGGTGGGCGTGGACCGCGCCGCCGGCCAGGGAACCGGCGAGGCTGCCGGAAACCGCAAGACCACCGTGATCCGCCGCCCGGTTGCCGGTGGCGCGGGCTCGTCGGGCGCCGCGGCGTGGGTCAGCTCACCATGGACCGAAGCCGGTGAGCCGGTGCGCGGAGCGGTCATCGAATTCTCCTAGCCACAAGGCGCTCCGGCCCCGGGGGGAACGGGGCCGGGGAGGGCCCTGCTGGCGGGCCGCGCGAAGCCATGGGCAGGGTCCGGGCGTACTAGACTAGGGGGGAAACCCCATCCGCCCACCTAGGGAGATACATGTCTGCCATCAGCCGTGAGGACGTTGCGCATTTGGCGCAGCTGGCCCACATCGAGATGAGCGATGCCGAGCTGGACAAAATGACCGGCGAACTCGGTGTCATTGTCGAATCAATCGCGTCGGTCTCCGAGGCCGCCTCGGCCGACGTCCCGGCCACCACGCACCCCATTGCCCTGTCGAACGTCTTCCGCGAGGACATCGTGGGTCCGACGCTCACCGCCGAGGAAGCGCTGATGAACGCACCGGACTCGGTCGACACCCGCTTCAAGGTGCCGGCCATTTTGGATGGAGAGTAATTCATGAACCAGATCATCCAACTTTCCGCCACCGAGCTCGCGGCCAAGCTGCGCGCAGGCGAGATCACGTCCGTGCAGGCCGTGCAGGCACACCTGGACCGCATCGCGGAGGTTGACGGCGGAGACCGCGGCGTCCACGCCTTCCTGCACGTGAACACCGACGAAGCCCTGGCCGTGGCCGCCGAGGTCGACGCCATCCGCGCCGCCGGCGGAGCCGACGCGCAGGCACTGCACCCGTTCGCCGGCGTGCCGATCGCCATCAAGGACCTCATCGTCACCAAGGGCCAGCCCACCACCGCGGCATCGAAGATGCTCGAAGGCTGGATGAGCCCCTACGACGCAACCGTGATCGAAAAGATCCGCGCCGCGAAGCTGCCGATGCTCGGCAAGACCAACCTGGACGAGTTCGCGATGGGGTCCTCCACCGAGCACTCGGCCTACGGCCCGACCCGCAACCCGTGGGACCTGGACCGCATCCCGGGCGGCTCCGGAGGCGGTTCCGCCGCCGCAGTGGCAGCCTTCGAGGCACCGCTGGCCCTTGGCACCGACACCGGCGGATCGATCCGCCAGCCCGGAGCCGTCACCGGCACCGTCGGCGTGAAGCCGACCTACGGCGGGGTCTCGCGCTACGGGGCGATCGCCATGGCCTCCTCGCTTGACCAGATCGGCCCGGTCACCCGGACCGTGCTTGACTCCGCGTACCTGCACGAGCTGATCGGCGGGCACGACCCGGCCGACTCCACCTCGCTGAACGAGCCGGTGCCGGCCCTCGTTGAGGCCGCCGAGCAGGGCGCCAGCGGCGACATGACCGGCGTGCGCGTCGGCGTCATCAAGGAACTGCAGGGCGAGGGCTATGAGGCCGGTGTCCAAGAGCGCTTCAACGAATCGCTCGAGGCGCTGCGCGCCGCGGGTGCCGAGATCATCGAGGTTTCCTGCCCGAACTTCAAGTACGCGCTGGGCGCCTACTACCTGATCATGCCCTCGGAGGTCTCCTCCAACCTGGCGAAGTTCGACGGCGTGCGCTTCGGCACCCGCGTGCTTCCCACCCAGGGTCCGCTGACCATCGAACGCGTCATGGGCGCAACCCGTGCCGCGGGCTTCGGCGACGAGGTCAAGCGCCGCATCATCCTGGGCACCTACGCGCTGAGCGCAGGCTACTACGACGCCTACTACGGCTCGGCACAGAAGGTCCGCACGCTGATCCAGCGCGACTTCGACGCCGCATTCGCGCAGGCCGACGTGCTGATCTCCCCGACCAGCCCGACCGTCGCCTTCGAGCTGGGCTCGAAGACCGACGACCCGCTGGCGATGTACCTCAACGACGTGGCCACCATCCCCGCCAACATGGCCGGGATCCCGGGCATCACCGTGCCCGGCGGCCTGTCGCAGGGCCTGCCGGTCGGCATCCAGTTCCTGGCCCCGGCACGCGAGGATGCCCGCCTGTACCGTGCCGGAGCGGCACTTGAGAAACTGCTGGAAGACAAGTGGGGCGGCCGTCTGCTGGATTCGGCCCCCGAACTGTCCGCCGCCACCACCGGAGGGGTTGCCTAACATGGCCATGCACCAAGAAGAACTTGTCGACTTCGATGTCGCCCTGGAAAAGTACGACCCGGTGTTGGGCTTCGAGGTCCACGTCGAGCTGAACACCAAGACCAAGATGTTCTCCTCCGCACCGAACGTTTTCGGCGATGTGCCCAACACCAACGTCACCCCGGTGTGCCTGGGCCTGCCCGGCGTACTGCCGGTGGTCAACAAGACCGCGGTGGAATACGCGATCATGATCGGCCTGGCGCTGAACTGCAAGATCGCCGAGCGGTGCGGTTTCGCCCGGAAGAACTACTTCTACCCGGACACCCCGAAGAACTTCCAGACCTCGCAGTACGACGACCCGATCGCGTACGACGGCTGGATCGACATCGAGCTGTCCGACGGCGAGGTCTTCCGCGTGGAGATCGAGCGCGCGCACATGGAAGAGGACGCCGGAAAGCTCACCCACATGGGCGGGTCCACCGGCCGCATCCAGGGCGCCGACTACTCGCTGGTCGACTACAACCGTTCCGGCGTGCCGCTGGTCGAGATCGTCACCAAGACCATCGAGGGTGCCGGCAAGCGCGCCCCCGAGCTGGCCAAGGCCTACGTCGCGGCGATCCGCGAAATCGTCAAGGCCCTGGATGTCTCGGACGCGAAGATGGAGCGCGGCAACGTGCGTTGCGACGCCAACGTCTCGCTGATGCCCAAGGGCGCGGAGAAGTTCGGCACCCGCACCGAGACCAAGAACGTGAACTCGCTGCGCGCCGTCGAGCACGCGGTGCGCTTCGAGATCGAGCGCCACGCTGCGGTGTTGAACTCGGGGGCTGCCATCGTGCAGGAAACCCGCCACTGGCACGAGGACACCCGCACCACGACCTCGGGCCGCCCGAAGTCCGACGCGGACGACTACCGCTACTTCCCGGAGCCGGACCTGGTTCCCGTGGTGACCACCGTCGAGTGGATCGAGGAGCTGCGCGCCCGCCTGCCCGAGCCGCCGGCCGAGCGCCGCAAGCGCCTGCAGGCCGACTGGGGCTACTCGGACGCCGAGTTCCGCGACGTCGTCAACGCCGGTGTCACCGAGCAGATCGAGGAAACCATTGCCGCGGGCACGACCGCAGCGGTGGCCCGCAAGTGGTGGATGGGCGAGATCGCCCGCCTGGCCAAGAACGCCGACAAGGACGTTGCCGACCTGGGCGTCACCTCGGCAACGATCGTCGAGCTGAACTCGCTGATCGAGTCCAAGAAGATCAACGACAAGATCGCCCGCCAGGTGCTCGAGTTCGTGGTTGCCGGCGAGGGAACCCCGTCCGAGGTCGTGGAGAAGCGCTCGCTGGCGGTCGTCAACGACGACTCGGCCTTGGGTGCCGCGATCGACGCCGCCATGGAGGCCATGCCCGACGTGGTCGCCAAGGTCAAGGGCGGCAAGCTCCAGGCCATCGGTGCGCTGATGGGCCCGGTCATGAAGGCCACGCGCGGACAGGCCGACGCCGGCCGCGTGCGCGAGCTGGTGCTTCAGAAGCTGGGCATCGAGGGCTAGGTCCCCGTTTTCCGCTGGAGACGGCGTCGAGCCCCGGTCACCCACTGTGTGGGAGCCGGGGCTCGACCTCGTTAAGGGTGGCTTTCGCCGCATGGACGGCCTGGGCGCAGAACGGCTGTTGGACTCAGAACAGCGGCGGGTTGCTGTTGAACTGCCGCCAGTAGGTGTTGCGTCGTGGTCGTTGTTCGGGGTCCATGAATTTGGGCAAGATGACGGAGAAGAGCCCGTCGGCATCCCGGACCACGTCGATGAGTCCGGTGTGCTTGGCATGATCGTGGTTCGAGCAAAACGGTCTGCCCTCGTCGATTTTGGTGGATCCGCCCTTGGCCCATTCGTCCTCATGGTCGATCTCGCAGTGCTCCGGCGGCACGGTGCACCCCGGGAAGATGCACCCGCCGTAGACGGCGAGGATTGTCTTGCGCATGTAGTCGGGGAAGTAGCGCTGCTCGGTGCCCAGATCCAGGATCCGGCTTTCCCCGTTCATTGTGATCGGGATCGCCCCGCCAATGCACAGGGCATGCCTGAGTTCGGCCGGGTTGTATTTTTGCCCGTGCAGCGTGAGCCCGGATTGCGCCACCCGACCCTCGAGCTCGGCCAGCGTCGTGATGATGAATATTTCCGGTGAAGGAAGCCCCGCCGTCCTGGTTCCCTTGGGTGGGCGGCCACTGGACTTGAGCAGATTCATCAAACCCTGGAGATGCCGCTGCGGTGGAGTGAGGCCGTCGGAGCCGTATTCGGTGTTGTTCATGGCTTCCAGGATGTTGGCTTCGGAGGGAGCCGGGTCCAGGGTGAGCTTGTCTGCCTCGACGGGGTCGGTCAGCGGGAGGCCCGTAGCTGTATCAACCAGGAAGTCGGGGAAGTCCGGAGTCGAGGGTGCCGTGCCGGCTTGCGTGCCGTTTCCGTCCTCGGGGGTGGCCGCATCTGATTCGTTGGAACCGTTGGAACTGTTGGAACTGTTGGAACTGTTGGAACTGTTGGAACCGGTGGAACCGTTGGAAGTATTGGAGGCCTCGGCACCGTTCCAAAGATCCCGTGCCTGCTGGAGCAATTTGTCGCGGTCCCCGGCCTTGGTGCGCGGGTTGTCCATTTGGGCGAAGAGCGCAAGGAGGGTCTCGGCATCGGCCGCCCGGACGCGCAGCAGGAACTCTGCGATCCCGGCGTTGGTACCGCGGTAGAACGCGCCAAGCTTGGCGCGCAACACTTCCTCGGAAGGTTCCTTGACGCCGCCGGCGAGCTCGACCCCGAGGGCGCTGAACAACTTGTTGGTGCTGCGGGGGTCTTCTTCCCGCACGGAGTCGGCCACCTGGGCCTCGAGCCGGGCGGCAAGCTCCTCGGCGTTCGGATACTGCTTGATATCCGGGTGCAACCGCTCCAGCTTCTTGGCGGCCTCGGCAAGCTGGTCCGGTGAGGCCTGGCCGCCCGCGAGTGCCTCGGCCAGCAACGGGAATTGTGGAGGCTGCTCGATGCCATGGACATCGGTGTGCGGGAAGAATCGGGTGGCGGCCTGCACTCGGTCGCGGGCCTCAATGAAGCCGATGCGGAAGGTGCGCTGCAGGAACTCGGTGGTGTCCTTGAAGGTGGGCCGACCCTTCGGCGGGGTGGCGGGGCCTTCGGGCACATCGATGGTTCCCTCGATGTAAGCGTCCGGGTCCGCGAGGCACCGGTTGATCCCGACGAGGGTGTCCTCGGGCAGCTCGTGGACCAGGGTGCGCTGCGCCAGGTCGGTGGCCGAGAGCTGGGCGAATCCGGTGGCGCGGTGGGTGCGTTCGACCACCTGGACAAAGTATGCCGCCTCCGTGGGGGAGCTGGTGTGCTCGGCGATGCGCGGCCCGAGTTCCTCGAGGGCCAACGCCAGTGCGGTGTAGGCGCGCAGCTCATCGTCCGGGGTCACTGGGTACCTCGGATCCTCACGATCGTTCGTGAGCAGGGCGATGGCTGCTGCTGTGGTCATGGTTCAAGCATGCGCCCCCGGATGCGGCGGCGGGAGGGGGTGCGCGGGGATGTGGATAACGTGGGCCGGGTCTTGACAGGCAAGCGACCACTTGCCTTAATGGTGGGTGTGGAGGAGCTGTTGAAGGCGTTGGCGGACCCGACCCGGGCGGTGATCCTGGACGAGCTGGTGGAACACACCGGCCAGACGCTCTTTGAGATCTGCAACCGGTTGTCGTCGCGGCATGGCATCAACCCCAGCCGGCAGGCGATCTCGCAGCACCTTGCGGTGCTCGAGGCGGCGGGGCTGGTGCGCAGCGAGCGCTCGGGGCGTTACAAGTTCCACTACGTGGACACCGCGCCGTTGCGTGCGATCACGGAGCGCTGGCCGGACACCGAGGCGCAGGACTCCACAAGGGAAGCCGACGGACTCGGCAGCACCACGGACCCGGACGCGCCGCGCCCGGGCGCATTGCCGGCATCGAAAGGGAAAAACCATGAGGATCAATCTTGCCAGCGTGCTGGTCAGCAACCAGGCCAAGGCGCTTGAGTTCTACACCACCAAGCTGGGGTTCGTGAAGAAGAACGACGTGCCGATGGGGGAGTTCTCCTGGCTGACGGTCGTCTCGCCGGAGGACCCGGATGGGGTGGAGCTGGTGCTGGAACCGGACAGCCACCCGGCGGTGCGGCCCTTCCTCGACGCGCTGGTGGCCGACGGAATCCCGTTCACCTCCTTCGCCGTCACCAACGTGCAGGCGGAATACGAGCGGCTGGTGGGCCTGGGTGTGCAGTTCACCCAGCCGCCGACCGCGATGGGGCCGGTGACCACCGCAGTGTTCGATGACACCTGCGGGAACCTGATCCAGATCGCCGCGATGGTCCAGGCACCGGGGGAATGACCCCCACGCCCGTGCCTGCTGCCGACGTGGCCGTCGATCCGGCACTGGTGCGGGCCCTGTTGCGCGCCCAGCACCCGGACCTGGCCCGGCTGGAACTTCGGTTCGCCGACGACGGCTGGGACAACGTGATCTACCGGCTGGGGACCGAGCTCGCGGTGCGGCTGCCGCGCCGGGACGTTGCCCATGCGCTGCTGCTCAACGAGGTGCGCTGGCTCCCGTTCCTGGCGCCGCGGCTGCCGCTGCCGGTCCCGGTGCCGCTGCACCGCGGCAGGCCGGGAGAGGGCTACCCGTACCACTGGGCGGTGGTGCCGTGGCTGCCCGGTTCCAGCGCGGCCTCGGTGGGCGTGCAGGTGCGCGACGGGTACGCCGGGGAACTGGCCACGTTCTTCCGGGCGTTGCATGTGCCGGCCCCGGCCGATGCCCCGCGCAACCCGGTGCGCGGGGTTCCGCTGCGGGACCGGGACCAGGCGCTGCGCGGGCGGCTGGAGGCGGTGGAGGAGCCCGAGCGCGCGGCACTGCTGGACATCTGGGAGCGGGGGCTCGCCGAGGTCCCGCACGCCGGGCCGCGCTTGTGGCTGCACGGGGATCCGCACCCGCACAACATGCTGGTGCGCGATGCCGCGGGCACCGGGAAGTCCCGGCTGTGCGCGGTCATCGACTTCGGCGACCTGACCGCCGGGGACCCGGCCAGCGACTTGGCCGTGGCGTGGCTGCACTTCAGCGCATCTGCGCGCGCGGAGTTCCGACGGCAGCTGGAGAATCATGGGCTCTATTCGCCGGGCACCTGGGAACGGGCCCGGGCCTGGGCGGTGAACTACGCGGTGCTCATGGCCGCGCTGCCGGTGGGAGATCCCCTGCATGGCGTGGGGGTCCATGGCATCGGGCAGCTGCTGGCCGAGGCCTAAGGCGGGCCGAGGGACATGGTTCCGATCGGATCGACCCGGGACCGAGACGGCTTCTCGATCTCGGCGCGCACGCGGGGCTTTCCGGCCATGAGCCGGCGCAGGTCCCACCGGGAATGCGCGGAAAAGTAACCGGGCGGGAAGAAGTCACCGGTCATGCCGGCGAGCAGGGCCAGTTGGTGCCCGGCACAGGCGAGCGCGCCCGGGACAGAGTCGTCGAATTGGGACACCAGCACCACATGCACGATGGCACACAGCGGAACGCCGAGCACCGCGGCCATGATCCATCCGCCGGCGACGCTGCGGCCGGCATACATGGTGGCGAGGTGGCTGGCCCTTGGCGTGGCCGAGTTGACCCGGCGCCAGAGATACAGGCCCAACCCCGTCGACAACACGGAGGCAGGGACCAGCCACGGCAGGGCGCCCGGCAGCGCATCGGAGGTGACCACGTTGACGAGTGCGGCCCGGGCCAGGGTGATGCCCAGCCCCACCGGAACACTTGCGGCACCGCGCCGGGCGCCGAGGTTTTGCGCCGTGGAGCGTAGGGCCGAGCCCGCCTCGGCCGGGACCGCAGCCGACGTACGGGGATCCAGCCAGCAAGCCAGCTCGTGTCGTGGCGGTTGGGCGAATCCCGGTTCCGGTTGCCATGCGGAGGCCTGCGGCGTCGGGTCGTCCATGCGCGGTTCTCCTGGAAGCTTGCCCCGGTTGGTCGCCTGGCCGCAGCAGGAAATCGACGGAACGACCTTCCGTGGGAGGGGCCGCGTCGGGATCAGGCCGTGGGTCCCGGAACCGCGTCGCCGGTGAGCTCGGCCATGGCCTGGCCCATGGCGGTGGCCACCAGCTGCACGCTGCGCCGGTGCATGGATTCGGGCCGCGCCAGCAGGTCGATGCGCCGGCGGTTGGCGATGCCCTCGAGCCGGCGCAGCACCACGTTCTCGCCCAGCGCGGCGCCGGCGGTGTAGCGCGGAATGATGCCGATGACGTCCCCGGCGGCGACCAGGGCGGCGACCGTGGCGTAGTCGTTGACGCGGTGGATGATGTCGGGGGCCGAGCCGGCGACCGCGCTGATGGCGCCGAGCACATCGGCCGGGGAGAACCCCTCGCGGCTGACCACCCAGTGCTCGCCGACCAAATCCGCCGGGCGCAGCGTGTCCCTCGCCGCCAGCCGGTGGCCGGCAGGCAGGGCGATGTCCAGGGGCTCGTGCGCGAGCGGGGTGACGACGACCCGCTCGGCGGGCCAGTGCGGGGTGTGGTCCATGCGGTGGGCCAGGACCAGGTCGTAGCGGGCGGTCAGCGCCGGAAAATCCTGCTGGGCCACGTCCTCGTCGAAGAACCGCGGCGCGGGGGAGCCCGGGGCGGTGAGCTTGCCCAGCAGCGGGGCGAAGAGCACCTGGCCCACGGAGTGGAACCCGGCCACGGAGACCGGGGCGGCGGTGCTCTCCTGGAACTCGCCGATCGCGGCCCGTGCCGCGGCCAGCGAGGAGACCACCGTGGCGCCGGCGGCCGCCAGCACCTGACCGGCCTCGGTGAGCACCAGGTTCCGGCCCTCCTTGCGGGTCAGCGGGACCTGGATGTTGCGCTGGAGCAGGGCCAGCTGCTGGGAGACGGCCGAGGGCGTGACATACATGGCGCGGGCCACGGCCTTGACCGAGCCGAGGTCGCCGAGTTCGCGCAGGATCTGCAACTGGTGGACTTCCATGTAGTCAATCCTAATTCGTTGATTGAGAAACATGCGTATCTTCTAAGGTGTCTATGTCGGGTGCGAGATGCCAGACTGGAGGCGAATCGTCCATGAACGCGCGCCAGGCGGCGCAATTGAGGAGCCATCGATGAAGGCACTGTACAAGTCCGGACCGCACGCCGGATTCGAGCTGGTTGACCGCCCCGAGCCCGTGGCCGGCGACCGCGACGTGAAGATCCGCGTGATGACCGCAGGCATCTGCGGCACCGACCTGCACATCCAGGCCTACGACGACGCCGCCAAGGCCATGATCAAGGCCCCGATGATCCCGGGCCACGAGTTCTACGGCGAGGTCGTCGAGGTGGGCGACGAAGTCACCGACGTGAAGATCGGCGACCGCGTTTCCGGCGAGGGCCACGTGGTCTGCGGCATGTGCCGCAACTGCCGCGCGGGCCGGCGCCAGATGTGCATCAACACCGTCTCGGTCGGCGTGCAGCGCGACGGCGCCTTCGCCGAATTCGTCGTCATTCCCGAGACCAACGTCTGGGTCCACCGCGACCCCTCGATCACCCCGGAACTCGGCGCGATCTTCGACCCGTTCGGCAACGCCGTGCACACCGCGCTGTCCTTCCCGCTGGTCGGCGAGGACGTGCTGATCACCGGTGCCGGGCCCATCGGCCTGATGGCCATCGCCGTGGCCCGCCACGCGGGTGCCCGCAAGATCGCCATCACCGACGTCTCCCCGCAGCGCCTGGAACTGGCCCGCGGCATGGGCGTGGACCTGGCCATCGACGTCTCGGCGACCCGCATCAAGGACGCCCAGCGCGAACTGGGCATGCGCGAGGGCTTCGACTTCGGCATGGAAATGTCCGGCCACCCCACGGCGCTGCCGGAAATGATCGAGAACATGAACCACGGCGGGCACATCTCCATGCTTGGCCTGCCCTCCAGCTCCATCGACATCGACTGGGGCAAGGTCGTCACCCACATGCTCACGCTCAAGGGCATCTACGGCCGCGAGATGTTCGAAACCTGGTACGCAATGAGCGCCATGCTCACCTCCAACCCGGTGCTGCGCGAGCGCGTCGCCTCCGTGGTCACCGACTACCTGCCGGCCACGGACTGGGAAGCCGGCTTCGACGCCGCGCGCTCCGGCCACGGCGGCAAGGTCGTCTTGGACTGGACCGTCTTCTAGACTTTCCCCCAAGCATCTTCCACATTCCCGCGACCTTTAGGAGAAGCCCCGTGTACACCACCATGAAGGACGAGCTGGCAGCCGAACTGGCCCAGCTGCGCACCGACGGCCTGTTCAAGTCCGAACGCCACATCGACTCGGCCCAGTCCAACCGCATTTCCGCCGGAGAGCTCGGCTCCAGTGCCAAGAAGGTGCTGAACTTCTGCGCCAACAACTACCTGGGCCTGGCGGACGACGAGCGCATCATCGAGGCCGCCAAGAACGCCATGGACACCCGCGGCTTCGGCATGGCCTCGGTCCGCTTCATCTGCGGCACCCAGGACCTGCACCTGGAACTCGAGGCTGCGGTCTCCAGGTTCCTGGGCACCGAGGACACGATCCTGTTCTCCAGCTGCTTCGACGCCAACGGCGGTGTCTTCGAGTCGCTCTTCGGCGCCGAGGACGCCATCATCTCCGATGCGCTGAACCACGCCTCGATCATCGACGGCATCCGCCTGTCCAAGGCCGCGCGCTTCCGCTACGCGAACCAGGACATGGCGGACCTGGAGACCCAGCTGGAGGCAGCCGCCGCACTGAACGACGGCAAGGGCGCCCGCCGCACCATCATCGTCACCGACGGCATCTTCTCCATGGACGGCTTCATCGCCCCGCTTCAGGCCATCTGCGACCTGGCCGACAAATACGGTGCACTGGTGATGGTCGACGACTCCCACGCGGTGGGCTTCATGGGTGCCACCGGCGCCGGCACCCCGGAGCACGCCGGGGTCTCGGACCGCGTGGACATCTACACCGGCACCTTCGGCAAGGCCCTGGGCGGCGCCTCGGGCGGCTACGTCGCAGGCCGCGGCGAGATCGTGGCGATGCTGCGCCAGAAGGCCCGGCCCTACCTGTTCTCCAACTCGCTGGCCCCGGCCATCGTCGCCGCCACGCTCAAGGCCCTGGAACTCGTGGAGGGCTCGGGCGAACTGCGCGAGAAGCTCTTCGCCAATGCCGCGCTCTTCCGCCGCCGGATGACCGAGGAGGGCTTCGACCTGCTCGATGGGGAGCACGCCATCGTCCCGGTGATGTTCGGTGACGCCGTCAAGGCCGCAGAGGTGGCCGGCAAGATGCTCGAGCAGGGCGTCTTCGTCACCGCGTTCAGCTTCCCGGTGGTCCCCAAGGGCGCCGCACGCATCCGCGTGCAGCTTTCGGCGGCCCACTCGGACGAAGACATCGAGGCCTGCGTGCAGGCGTTCGTCGCCAGCCGCTGATCGCACAACAGGCATCGCCCGCCTTCCCCATGCCGGGGGAGTGCGGGCGATGCCTGTTTTTTGCGGCGGTTGGCCACCTGCCGAAGGAGGCGGGGTGGCCACCGTGCCTCCGGGAACGACCGGGAACGACCGGGAACGACCGGGTGCGACCCGGTGCGACCGGAAATGACCGGGTGCTAGCGGCCGGCCAGGCTCGCCGCGGGGGTCACGGTTTCGGAGCCGGAGCGGCGGATCAAGGCCCCGTAGATCAGCGCCGCCAGCACCGGGGTGGCCAGCGAGCCGATGTTCGAGGCCCAGGGGCTGCCGGATTGGATCAGCGTGATCCCGGCCGCTGCCGAGATCACCCAGGCCGCGACTCCGGCCCGGTTCAGCGCGGGGAAGGCGGAATCGGGAAGCGATCCGGCCGGCACGATGCCGCCGCGGCGCTCCTGGACCAGGATGTGCACCAGTGCGATGGCCACCCAGCCGGTGACCAGGGCACCCTGCCAGGACAGGGCCAGCAGCAGGTACTTGACCACCGGCAGCAGCATCAGCAGGTAGATGATGGTGGCGCCGATCCCGACCCAGGCCAGCGAGGGCAGGCGCAGGTGCAGGGCGCGCTGGGCGAATTCACGCAGGTTGGCAATGCCCAGCGCGTAGTTCGCGGTGTTGATCCGGGTCTGCGACACGAAGATCACCAGCAGGCCCAGCGGACCCATGAGCTGTACCAGGGCCCCGGCCACACCGGTTTCCGTGGCTTCCGCGCCGGGAATGGTGAAGGTCAGGTAGATGCCGATCAGCGAGTTCACGCCGAAGGCCAGGGTGTAGAACAGCCAGCCGAAGGTGTAGCGCTGGTGGAACTTGACGTCCTTGGCGCGGCCCAGGGCGGCGAAGTCCATCGTGTACATCATCAGGATCCACACGCCCATGAAGGCGGCGCAGGTGGCCAGCCAGCCGGGACCGCCGGCGGTGAACGGCAGGGCCCCGGGGGAATGGGTGAGCCAGGCACCGCCATCGGGGTGGGCGATGGACGCCCAGATGACGGCGACGAGCAGGCCGCCCCAGTAGACCGGCAGAAGCCAGCCGTTGATCTTGTCCAGCCAGCGTTGGATGCCACCGGCGATCAGCGGGATCGTGTAGAGCACCACCAGCGCGTACCAGAGCTCGAGGGGCCCGCCGAACTGGGCCTGGAAGGCGTAGCCGAGGATGGCACCTTCGAAGACCGCATAGTAGATGGCGGTGGCGGCGAAGACCAGGGTGGCCAGCAGGGCGCCCTTGCTGCCGAGCAGGGTGCGGGAGAACTGGGCGACGGTCAGGGAATGCTTCAGCGCATACCCGGCCAGGACCCGGTTGATCGCCCCATAGAGGACGATGGTGATCGCCAGCCCGATGAGGGTGTCGATGGTGCCATAGGCCTGGGCCAGCGAGGCGCCGATGTAGATGAAGAACATGGCCGACACCAGGCCGTACCAGGCCATGGACAGGGAGCCGGCACCCATCTTGGTGTTTTCGGTGGCCGGGTTCTCGGCCGTTGCTTGCGTTGACACGGGACTTCTCCTTCAAAAGGGCACGGCAGGGCCAAGGGGGCGATCCGGTGGGTGCCTGGTGCCGGGGGTGGGTGACAAGGAATGGGGTCGAGGCCATCCCCTGGGGGTCAGCCGGTGCCCTGTGTGTGAAGTCGAACAATTGCTGCGTGCTGGTGCGCGGTTCGGCAGCCGATCCCCGCGCCCCGGGTGTCGGTGCCGGTGTCCCCCGCCGCGGCAGGGGGACACCGGCACCGATTACCTCGAGCCCCGCACTGGGGGGTGGTGCGGCCGGGCGGAAGGGGGGGCGAAGAGTTCCGGGAAACCCGGCGGCTTCGAGCATTCCCCCTTCCGCCCGGCGGCGGTGGGCCGTCGGCTACTGCCAGTGGGCCGATGAGCGGCGCTTCATCAACTGCCGGTACTCGGCCGTGGTGTTCTCATACAGTTCGCCGGTGCCCCAGTCCAGGATCACGCCGTGGCGGCGAATGACATCGAGCATGTCCGTGGTGCCGTTGCGGTAGCGTTCGGCCACCGCGTGCGCATCCTCGGTGAGCCAGCCCTGCCGCGCGGCACGGATCTGCCCGCGCAGCTCGGTGGTGGCGGCCTCGTCGATCTCGAACTCGTCGAGTTCCGCGTCGATCTCCCGGATCACCACGCCGTAGTCCCTGGCGGCCCGTTCGAGCGAGACGTAGCCGTCGATGACGTCCTCGCGGACCTCGTCGGGGGTGCGCAGCAGCGGGTCGCCGAAGCCGCCGCCGCCGGCGGAGGGACGGGTGAAGGTGTCCCCGGACTGCACCGGCACGGAAGAGAAGTTCGAACCGAGGTAGCGTTCCTGCTCCGTCCCCTTGTTCAGCCAGACGCCGTGCGGGATGGAGGGCAGGCCGCCCTCGATGCCCCAGGTGATGGAGCGGGCACGGTCGCAGCAGTAGCTCATGACGGTGTCGAAGGCGTCGGTGAGCACCCCGCCCTTTTCGATCCCCAGTCCGCCGCGGTAGCGGCCCGGCCCGGCGGAGTCAATGGCGATCTCGTGCCGGGTGGTCAGCACGGGGGAGAGTCGTTCCTGGCCCTCGACCGGCTGCACGGCCAGCCCGGGGCCGAAGACCGGTGCGGTGGCCGAGGAGCCGTCCTTGCTGGCGCGTCCGCCCCAGCCGCCGGCCATCCAGTCGTACCACATGAAGTACTCGTTGTTCGGGGTCCGGGCGTCCTTGCCGCCCACCAGCAGGTACTCGAGGTTGAACGCGCACGCCATGGCGCGTTCGGGCATGATCTGGCTCCACAGTTCGAAGATCCCGTTCATGATCTTCTCGTACGGACCGGAACAGAACCCGGTGACGGCGTAGGGCCATCCGGCGTTGACCACGGTGCCTTCCGGGCCGATCTCCGCACGGACCGCGGCGTAGAAGCCGGAGTTCAGCGGGACATCGGGGAAGAAGGTCTTGGTGCCGGCGTAGATGGCCGAGTGGGTGGTCCCGTACCCGGAATTCAGGAAGGTGGCCACGGCGGGGGCGGAACCGGTCAGGTCGTAGTGGATGCCGTTGCCGTCGAGGGTGAGCTTGATCTTGATCGGCACCAGGCCCTCGCCCTTGCCCGGGTCCACGTCGATGTAGTCGGTGGTTTCCCATTCGCCGCGGGGCAGGGACTCCAGCTGCCGCAGCACCGTGCGCTCCACGTAGTCCTGGGTTTCCTGCATGGCCGCCAGCACGGTGCCCTTGGTGTACTTGCCGACCAGGCGGTGCACTTCGCGCTCGCAGACCGCGGTGGCCTCGGACTGGGCATGGAGGTCGCCCATGGCCTGGCGCGGTGCGCGGGTGTTGGACACCAGCAGCTGGGCGACGTCGTGCAGGAAGACGCCCTTGGACCAGATCCGCACCGGGGTGATGCGCAGTCCCTCGCCGAAGTGCTCCTTGGCGTTGACATCGAAGGATCCCGGGACATTGCCGCCGATGTCTGCCCAGTGCCCCTTGTTCTGGGCGAAGGCGATGACCTCGCCGTCGGCGAAGATCGGGCGGATGAAAGACACGTCGTTGAAGTGCGTCCCGCCGCGGTAGGGGTCGTTGATCGCGAAGACATCGCCGGGGTGGATGTCCGTGCCGAACTCCTCGAGCACGGCCTTGCACTGGAAGTGCAGCGTTCCCACGTGCACCGCGATGTCGCCGGAGCCCTGCATCACGGTGTTGCCCCGGGCGTCGCACAATGCCGAGGAGAAGTCGCGGGAGTAGATGACGAAGGAGTAGCAGGTGCGCAGGATCTGTTCGCTCATCAGGTCGACCGAGGTCGCGAACGCGTTCTTGAGCACCTCGAAGGTGACGGGGTCCAGCGAGGGATGTTTCGCCGTGTTGGCCAGGGTATCTGGGGCAACGAGTGTATCGGTCATGACTAGGACTCCTTGCTTGAGGGAAGGTCGTGGAGGTGGATGCGGATGTTGCCCCAGCCGTCGATTTCGGCGGTCGTGCGCGGTGGCACGACGGTGGTGGAATCGAGCTGGTCGATGATGGCCGGTCCGGGGAAGGTGGCTCCGGCGGGGAGCCGGCTGCGGTCGAAGACCGGGGTGTCCAGCCATCCGGCGTCCCCGAAGTACACTTCCCGCGTGGAGACCGGGGAACCCGGGGCCGCGTTGAGTTCGGTGGCCGGAATGAAGGCCGGCTTCGGGGTCTTGCCGACGGCGCTGAGCAGCAGCTGGTAGATCTCCACCGGCTGGTCGTCCTGGCGGAAGGCGAATTCGCGCTCGTGTTCCTGGTGGAAGGTCTCAATGGCCGTGTCCAGGGCGCCGCGTCCGGACCCGATGGGCACCGAGAGCGAGCGCCACTGTCCCGCGTAGCGCATGGAGATCTCGCGTTGCAGTACGGCGTTGTCGTCGCTGACCCCCTCATGCCGCAGGCGCGA
This sequence comes from Paeniglutamicibacter psychrophenolicus, assembly GCF_030812255.1. GTDB lineage: Bacteria > Actinomycetota > Actinomycetes > Actinomycetales > Micrococcaceae > Paeniglutamicibacter > Paeniglutamicibacter psychrophenolicus_A. The sequence continues at coordinate 654,830 of NZ_JAUSSH010000001.1, forward strand.
GGAGGCTTCCCTTTCCAGGGTCGCGAAGCGGGCTTCGATGTCGGCCGGATCGGTCTCGGAGGCCAGGCCGGTGAACATCGCCGAGAGGTCGTGGCGGATGTCGACCAGCAGGCAGCCCAGTGCGGAGGTGACCCCGGGATTCGCCGGAACCACGACGGTGGGGATGTTCAGTTCGCGTGCCACCTCGGCGCCATGCAGTGCCCCGGCCCCGCCAAAGGCGATGAGCGCGAAGTCCCGCGGGTCGTAGCCCCGGCGGATCGAGATCAGGCGGACCGCATCGGCCATGTTGGCGTTGGCGACCTGCAGGATCGCGTGGGCGGCCTCGGCCTCTTCCATGCCCAGCGGCTCGGCAATGACGCGCTTGATGGCCTCCAGTGACAGGGTGCGGTCCAGGGACTTGGCGCCGCCGGCCAGGGAGGTTCCCAGGCGGTTCAACGCCACGTTGGCGTCGCAGTTGGTGGGTTCTTCGCCGCCGGTGTTGTAGCAGGCCGGGCCCGGTGCCGCGCCGGCGGACTGGGGGCCGTTGCGCAGGGATCCGGCGATGTCGATGTGGGCCAGGGAGCCGCCGCCGGCACCGATGGTCATGACCTCGATGGAGGGGAAGACGATGGGGTGGCCGTATTCGACCTGCCATTCCTTGGTGATGCGCAGTTCACCGCCCGAGACCAGGCAGATGTCGGTGGAGGTGCCGCCCATGTCCAGCCCGACGGCGTTCTCGAAGCCGCATTGCTGGGCGACGTGCTTGGCGGCGATGGCGCCGGCGGCAATGCCGGAGGCGGCGAGCCGCACCGGGTAGCGCTTGACCATTCGCGGGGTCATCGATCCGCCGCCGGAGTGAAGCAGCAGCAGGTCCCCGGCGTAGCCGCCGTCCTTGAGCTGTGTGGCCAGGCGGTCCACGTATCCGGTCACCAGCGGGGCCAGCACGGCATTGGAGACCGCGGTGTTGAAGCGGTCGTGCTCGAAGATCTCCGGAAGGATCTCGGCCGATGCCGAGACGGTGGCCTCGGGGAGCTCTTCCTGGAGGATCTCGCGCATCCGGATCTCGTTGGCCGGGTTTGCGTAGGAGTTGATGAAGCACACGGCGATCGTGGTGGTGCCGCGCTTGCGCAGCAGGGCGGCAAGCCGCCGGGCCTCGACCTCGTCCAGGGAGGTGACGACCTTCCCGGAGAAGTCGACGCGCTCGGTGATCTCGAAGCGGTCGCGGCGTCGGATGTAGGGGCCCGAGACATCGTTGTACGCATCCCAAAGATCGTCCTTGGTTCCGTCCCGGATTTCGATCACATCGCGGAATCCGCGGGTGGTGATCATGGCCGAAGCGGGGAACTTGCGGGTGATGAGGGCGTTTGTCGCCACGGTGGTCCCGTGTGAGAACAGTGAGACATCGGCAAGATTGATGTTCGCCCGTTCCACCCCGCCCATGACAGCCAGCATCGGGTCGTGGGGTGTGGAGGGAACCTTGGTGACCCGCATTTCCTGGGTCTCTTCGTCGAAAATGCAGACGTCGGTGAACGTGCCTCCCACGTCCACGGCAACTCGTAAATTAGCCATTCTGCGCTCCTTGCAGGGTTCGTGTTATTCGCTTCCCACAACCATGCAGTGTGATGCACATCTCTGTCATTAGTGGATTTCAAAGCTCGCGGGCCTATCATTGGAATTTCTACAAACACCCGCACGGCTCGGGATGATTCGGGGCCCCACGGCCTCGAAAACGAAGAGTGGATCGAACGAAGGAAATCGCGGTGTTGCACTTAAGTGACTTGGTGAAGGACAGGACCCTGGGTTTGGAACTCGTGGTGGCCGGCCCCCTTGATCCGCGGGTCACCGGAGCCCATAGTTCCGAGATCCACGATCCGGCCCGCTGGTTTGAACCGGGAAACATCATGCTGACCACCGGCATGCGGTTCATCACCGAAGCGCGTCCGGAGGCCGCGGCGCGCGAGCTGGTGGAGGCACTGCTCCGGGCGGAGATTTCAGCGCTGTTTTTCGGCATCGGCCTGTATTTCCCCGCGGTTCCCGGGGCCTTGCGCGAGAGCTGCCTCGAGCTTGGCTTGCCGCTGGTGGCCGTCGCCCCGGAGGTCCCCTTCCGGCAGATCGAAAACCACGTCAATCGAAACGCTGCGGTGCCCGAGGAGTACGGCATCAAGCGCATGCTTTGGCTGACCAATGACCTGCTGGACAGCATCTCCTCCGACACCCCGGTGAAGTCGCTGATCGGCCGGGTGGGCACCGCCTGCCGCGGGACCGCGGTGCTCTACGATGATTCCGGGGCCATCGTCGAATCCACGGGCGAGGGGCCCACGAACCTGATCCTCTCGGCGATCGCCAGCGGGCCCTCGCCCCTGGACAGGATTTCGATTGGCCGCTGGGAAGTGATGTACCGTTCGATGGTGCTGCGCGGACGCGGCTACCATTTGGCGATTGCCACGCGGCAGGGGGCGCTGCTCGATGACCTGGGCGATGTCCTGCTGGAAACCACCCAGCGCATGCTCGGGGCGATTGAGGGCATCAGCCATTTCGACACCTCGCGCCAACGCCATGAGAATGCCCGGCTGCTGACCAGCCTGCAGGACGGGATCGAGGTCTCGCGGGAACTGCGCTACTGGGAGTCGCTCAAGCCCCTGGGATTCACGGCCTTCGAGCCGGTCCGCGTGGTGGTGGCCACCACGCTGGGGGAGGCGTTGCTGACCCCGGCCCGGGTTGAGGCCCTGATGGATGTTGCAGGTCGGCTGGATGTTCCGCTGCTCTTCGCCGAGAACGGAAAGACGCCAGAGGTGCCTCCGGGGTTCCATGCCCTGCTTCCGGAGTCCAGGGCCGGCGGGCAATGGCTGGAAGCCGTTGCGCAGGGCCTGGCGATTGGGTTGAGTGAGCCCTTCGCTTCACTCGCGCAGGTCCCGGAGCAGTTCGCGGAGGCCGAACTTGCCGCCGGCATCGCCCGGCGGCGGCCTTCCGGCGAGGCGGGTGGGACCGGGTGCATGGTGAAGATGGAGCAGGTTGATCCCGCGAGCTGGTTGCTGGCGCGGCTCAAGGGCCCCGCGGACCGCAAGCGATTGACCCGGTTTGTGCAGCCGCTGCGACAGGAAAAGGAATTGGTGGACACGATCCAGGGGTATTTGGCGCTGGACCAGGATGTCGCCAAGGTCGCGGCCTGGCTCTACGTCCACCCGAACACCGTTCGCTACCGCGTCAAGAAGGTGGGCGAGCTCCTCGGCGGGGGCCTGGACGAGCCGGGCCTGATCGCCAACCTTTACCTCGCCTACCAGGAGGAGATCCTGCGGATCAGGGCCCAAGCCACCGGATCATAGCCGCCTGGTTCCGCGGGCTCACCCGCGGGAGGGAAGCGCCTGCGGGTCGATCTCGCCTGCGTCGTGGCAGTAGCCCAAGACCCGGATGATCGTTTCCAGGTCGCCCGCGGGCAGCGCCTGGAGGATGTCGCGGTGGGCCTGTGCGATGGAGGCCTGGTGTTCCGGCCCCAGCTGGTAGGCGCGGGTGATCCGCCGCTGGATCGGGTGTCCCCAGATGCTTCCCAGGGTTTCGCGCAGGTACTGGTTGGGGCAGGGGTCCAAGAGCCTCAGGTGGAATTCCTTGCCAAGGCGGAACTGTTCCTCAGCGTCGGTGGGTTCCACCGTCTCGAATTCGTCGATGAGTGCCCGCAGCCGCACCAGTTGCGCCGGTGAATGCTTCCCGATGGCCTGTGCCATTGCCAGCTGCTCCAGGTGGTAACGCACCTCGAAGACGTTGTGTACATCCTGGGCGGTGAGGTCGTTGACCACGTACCCGCTTCCGGGCACCAGCGTGGCCAGCCCCTCCATGGCGATTTGCGCCAACGCGTCGCGCACCGGGGTGCGTGAGACCCCGTATTGGGCGGCAACCTGCTCCTGGACCAGGGATGCCCCCGGCTTCAGCGTTCCGCTGACGATTTCGGAGGCGATTTGTTCATGGACGCGCACCGCCAGCGGCCTTGCGTCGTGGACTCCCGTAGCCATGCGTCTCCCTGAAAGTGTCTATTCGCCGTTCCCAGCATTCTATCGTGCGGTTTTCGGTTCATGGCGAGGAGCTGGTGGCGGAGATCACAAAAAACCCTTGACCTATCTGTATCCACTGTATACGGTGAATGCAGTCAGTCACTGTCGATCTTCTGGAAAAGGAAAAACATGTATGTCTTGAACACCTGGTACGTGGCGGCCTGGAGCAATGAGGTCGACCGCAAGCCGGTCAAGCGGGTCATCTGCGAACAACCCCTGGTACTCTTCCGCACCCAGAACGGCACGCCCGTGGCCCTGGCCGACCGCTGCGCCCACCGCGCCTTCCCGCTCTCGGAGGGCCGCACCATCGGGGACTCCATCGAGTGCGGTTACCACGGCTTCACCTATGGCGCGGACGGCATGTGCACCAAGGTCCCGGCGCAAAGCACCATCCCGGAGCGCGCCAAGGTCCGCAAATACCCGTTGGTGGAAAAGGACGGCTGGATCTGGGCCTGGATGGGCGATGCCGATTTGGCCGATCCCGCGGACGTGCCGGACACGCACTGGATGACCGATCCCGAGTGGGCGACCGTCACCCACTCCTTCCACTTCAAGTGCCGCGCCGGGCTGATCCATGACAACCTGCTGGATTTGACCCACGAATCCTTCCTGCACAAGACCACCGTGGGCGACGACTACATCTACGAGCACGGCATCACCGTGGAAGTCGAGGGCTCGGTGGTCAGCGTCGACCGTCTGATGCCTTCGGTGGCCGCCCCGCCGCTGTATGCCGACACCATGGATGCCCGCGGCTTGTTCGACCGCTTCCACTGCACCGAGTTCTTCGTCCCCAACCTGCACGTGCTGCACTCCGGAATCACCGGGGAAGGCCGTCCCCGCGAGGAGGGCTACCTGATCAAGGTGCTCAACGGCATCACCCCCATCGACGAGCACAACTCCTGGTACTACTACGCTTTCAGCCGCAACTTCGCCGTCGACGACTCGCAGGCCACCGAGGACCTGCGCGTGGGCCTGAACACCGTGCTGGAGGAAGACGCCGAGGCCCTGGAAGCCCAGGAAATCGGCATGCAGACCCGCCCGGCCGGTGAGTTCGACGTGCTCATCGCCCAGGACGGCGGCGTGGCCAAGGCCCGGCGCATCCTCTCCACGCTGCTCAAGCGCGAGCAGGCAGCAGCCGCGGACCGGCCCGTCGCCGGTGCAAGGGCATAAACGCCATGTGGATGCTGGTACGGGCCGATTCGCTCGACGACTACTGGGAGGCCGGGCAGGGGCAACGAACCCTGGCCGCCAACCCGGACACCGATGAACGAGGAGACCCCTGGCGCTGGACCGCCCGGCTGGCCGAGCGCGACTCCGGGCCCGAGGTGCTCATCGATGCCGACCCCGACTACATCGGGGTGCAGACCTCCGTCTACACCGACGGGCACACCGGGATCGTCGAACGCCCCGCCGGACACCAGCTGGTGGTGACCTCGCTGCACGGCGAGGTGCTCATTGCCGCGGTCGACGGCCCGTGGGAACGCTGGCTGAAGCCCGGCGACGTGTTCATCGTCGAAGGCGAGGAGGACGAAGCGCTGCGCGTTTCGCTCACCGCCCCCGACGCCAAGGTCTCCGTCACGGTGCTGGCCCCGCGCCGCGCCGCGGCCCTGAGGTGGGTTCCGTGAGCGCCGGGGCGGCGCAGCTGCGCCAGCTCGCCGCGGTCAGCGACTCCTTCACCGGAATCGACTTCTCCGCCATCGGAAAACAGCTGGGCTACGGACATGTGGTGCATTCGGACAATGTGCACGACGGCTCGGTCATCCCGGTCCCGGTGGCCGTGATCTCCTCGGGCCCCGGACCGGTGGCCCTGTTGGTCGCCGGCACCCACGGGGACGAGTACGAGGGCCAGATCCTGGCCCACGAACTGATCCGTGAATTGGAAGCGGAGCAGCTGACCGGCACCGTGATCATCGTGCCGGCGGCCAACTCCCCGGCCGTGCGCGGCGCTGCGCGGGTCTCGCCCATCGACGCGGGCAACCTCAACCGCAGCTTTCCCGGCAACGCCGATGGCGGGCCCACCGCACAAGTGGCCGCACTGATTGCCGGGGAACTGCTGCCGCGTGCCGATTTCCTGATCGACATGCATTCGGGCGGCTCGAACGCCACCTACCTGCCCAGCGCCTTCATCTACCGCGGCCCGGACGAGGAGCTGTGGGAAGCGAAACTGCGGGCCGTCCGCCTGCTCGGACTGCCCTACGTGATGGTGGTCGCCCCGCTGCTGGAACCCGCATCGCTTTCCAGCGCCGGGGACCTGGCCGGGGTCCTGACCATCTCCACCGAGCTGTGCGGCGCCGGCACCGTTGACCGCCAGGTGCTCTCCACCATCCGCGGCGGCATGCCGCGGATGCTGGCGGACCTGGGGATCATGCGCCGGGACACCGACGCCGGCGACGCCGCACCGGTGGCCGAGCCGCAGTGGCTGGAACTGGTGCCCGAATCCACGGTCACCTCGAGGGTGGCCGGGCTCTTTGAACCGCTCGTGGACCTGGGTGAATCCGTGCTCGCCGGGCAACCGGTGGCGCGGGTGCACTTCATCGACGAGCTGGACCGGCAACCGCGGGTGTTCCATGCGCGGATAGACGGCGTGGTCGCGATCATGCGCCGGCCCACGCTGGTGGACCCCGGGGCCCATCTTCTCCACGTTGCGGAGTTGCTGGAATCCCCCCAGTCGTAGCAAATCCCGTTCCCCCACCAAGCCCGGCGCCACTCGCGGCCCGGACAACCCCGAAAAAGGACAGATTATGATCTCGCAGCGCACCTCACGTTTTCTGGCCGGCGGCATCCTCCTTGCCCTGGCCGCCACCGGATGCACCACCGTCTCCGAGGCCGGAACCACCCAGGGCACCGACGCCCCGGCTGCCGGATCCGGCACGGCACTGGCCGTCAACGAGGAAGCCCGGGCCCTGCTCCCGGCGGAGATCCGGGACAAGGGCGTCCTGACGATCGCCTCGGACCCGACCTACCCGCCGTTTGAGTTCTACGACACGGACAACAAGACCATCATCGGCTGGGATGCCGACATGGGCGACGCCATCGGTGCGGTGCTGGGCCTGAAGGTCGAGCACGTCCCGGCGACCTTCGACACGATCCTGCCGGGCCTGGCCTCGGGCAAGTACGACATGGGCATGTCCACCTTCACCGTGACCGATGAGCGCCGCAAGGTCGTGGACTTCGTTCCCTACCTGCAGGGCGGCACCGGCCTGGCCGTGGCCCCGGGCAACCCGGAGGCGCTGACCGTGGAAGCCACCTCCCTGTGCGGCAAGGCGATCGCCGCACAGAAGGGCTCGATCCAGTCGCTGGACATCCTGCCGGCGTTCTCCAAGGAATGCACCGAGGCCGGCAAGAGCGCCATCGACATGCAGTTCTTCCCCACACAGAACGATGCAAACCTCGCCCTGACCTCCGGTCGGGTCGCGGGAGTCATGGCCGACTCGGTGTCCCTGGCCTACCAGGGCACGCTGGCTGACGGCAAGTTCGAGCTGGCCGAGGGCCCGGACTACGAGCCGGAACTGACCGCCACGGCGCTGGGCAAGAAGAGCGGGCTGCTGCCGGCCGTCCAGGCAGCAACCGTCGCGGTGCTGGAATCCCCGACCTATGGGGAAATCAACACCAAGTGGGAGCTTCCGGCCAGCACGGAAATCACCCCTGCCGAAGTTGTCCTGAAGTAGCCCGGAAACCACGCCATGACACTAATGACTGAACCAAAAAAGACCGCGACGACGGCCGATGACTTCAGCATCGTCAAGGCCCGGCACCCGGGACGGTGGATTTCCGCCGCCGTGATCGTGTTCCTGGGCCTGCTGCTGGCCCGCTCGGTGGTCACCAACCCGAATTTCGGGTGGGAAACCGTCGGGATGTACATCCGCGACATCTCGATCGTGCGCGGCATCGGGATCACCTTGCAGCTGACGGCGATCTGCATGGCCATCGGCATCGTGCTTGGCGTGGTGCTGGCCGTCATGAGGATCTCCGCGAACCCCGTGGTGCGCACCGCCGCCTTCGCCTACGTGAACTTCTTCCGCGGCACCCCGGTGCTGGTGCAGCTGCTGTTCTGGTACAACCTGGCAGCGCTCTACCCCTCGATCACCTTCGGCATCCCCGGGGTGGATTTGGACGCGAACCGGATCATCACCCCGATGACCGCCGCGATCCTGGGCCTGGGGCTGAACCAGGCCGCGTACATGTCCGAGATCGTGCGGGCAGGGATCCTGTCGGTGGAAAACGGCCAGTCGGAGGCGGCCGGTGCGCTGGGCATCAACCGCCTGCAGACCATGCGGCGGATCATCCTGCCGCAGGCCATGCGGGTGATCATCCCGCCCACGGGCAACGAGACCATCGGCATGCTCAAGACCACCGCCCTGGTCTCGGTGATCTCGGTGCCGGAGCTGCTGTACTCGGCGCAGATCATCTACGCACGGAACTTTGAGACGATTCCGCTGCTGATGGTGGCGAGCATCTGGTACATCGTGGTCACCTCGATCCTAAGCGTCGGGCAGTACTACCTCGAACGCCACTACGCCAAGGGTGGGCAACGCAGCCTGCCGGCGACCCCGTGGCAACAACTCAAGCGCTTCGTGCGTGTCCACGACCCCCTGACCCTCAAGGGAGCCAAGAAATGAGTGCGACCATGATGGAGGCCTCCGCCGCCGCCAAGACGCTGGAACCGATGATCAAGGCCGATGCGATCCGCAAAGACTACGGCCGGCTGCAGGTGCTCAAGGGCATCGACCTGCAGGTGGAGCGCGGGGAGGTGGTGTGCCTGATCGGTCCCTCCGGGTCGGGAAAATCCACGCTGCTGCGCTGCATCAACCACCTGGAGACCATCGAGGGCGGCCGGATGTGGGTGGACGGCTCGGTGATGGGCTACGACCTCAAGGGCACCAAGCTGCACGAGCAGTCACACTCCAAGGTCTGCCGGTCCCGGATCGAGATCGGGATGGTGTTCCAGCACTTCAACCTGTTCCCGCATATGACGGTGCTGGAAAACCTGATCGAGTCCCCGCGCCTGGTGTTGAAGGAGAAGCGTTCCACCGCCACGGCGCGGGCCCTGGAGCTGCTGGATTCGGTGGGGTTGGCGGACAAGGCCAAGGCCTACCCGCGCCAGCTCTCCGGCGGCCAGCAGCAGCGCGTGGCCATTGCCCGGGCGCTGTGCATGCGTCCGAAGGTGATGCTCTTTGACGAGCCGACCAGCGCGCTGGACCCGGAGCTGGTGGGCGAGGTGCTGAAGGTGATGAAGGACCTTGCGGCCACCGGCATGACCATGGTGGTGGTGACCCACGAGATGAACTTCGCCCGGGACGTTGCCGACCGGGTGGTGTTCATGGCCGATGGGCATGTGGTGGAGCAGGGTCCGGCCAAGGACGTCATCGGCAACCCGCAGCATGAACGCACCCGCGCCTTCCTCGCCTCTGTGCGCTGAGGCACGCATCAACCATTTATCCACGCACTCTTGAAAGGGCACAGACCAATGTCGACCCTGGAATTCTTTGAAGCCGAAGTCCACCGCATCACCAGCGAGTCCGAAGGCGTGCTGTCCCTGGAATTGCGCCACCCGCTGCGCCAGGACCTGCCCGACTGGGACGCCGGCTCCCACCTCGATGTGTTGCTGCCCAACGGCCTGGTGCGGCAGTATTCGCTCTGCTCGGACCCCGGACGGAAGGACAGCTGGCGCCTGGCGGTGCTGCGCGAGCCGGCGGGACGCGGCGGTTCGGCCTATGTGCACGACGAATTGCGTCCCGGCACCAAGATCCAGGTGCGCGGGCCGAAGAACAACTTCGCGCTGGCCCCGGCCCCGGAATACGTGTTCCTGGCCGGGGGCATCGGCATCACCCCGATCATGCCGATGGTGCGGGCCGCCGCCGCCGGGGACAAGCCGTGGCGACTGGTCTACATGGGCCGCAGCCGGAAGAACATGGCCTTCCTCGACGAGCTCGCCGGCTACGGGGAGAACGTGCACATCCACGCCGACGACGAGAGCGGCTTCTATCCGCTGGCCGAGCTGCTGGCCGACGACGCCGCGGATTTCCATGTGTACACGTGCGGCCCCGGTCCGCTGCTGAAGGTCATCGAATCCCTGGCCGGGACCTGGGCAGATCCCTCCCGCCTGCACTTCGAGCGCTTCGCCGCGGACCCCGAGGCCGCCGGCGCGGCCGTGGCCCCGCACGAGGGCGACCACGAATTCACGGTGGAGGGCACCGACGGGACCGAGATCAACGTACCGGTGGGGGTGAGCATCCTGCAGGCACTGGAGGACGCCGGACGGAACCCGTTGAATTCCTGCCGCGAGGGGATCTGCGGCACCTGCGAGACCCCGGTGGTTTCCGGGGAGATCGACCACCGCGACTCCCTGCTTTCGGAGGACGAGCGCGAGGCGGGGGACACCATGATGATCTGCGTGTCGCGGTGCAAGGGCAAACGCCTGGTGCTCGACCTGGGCTAGGCGCCCTAAGGGCGCCCGCGCCTTGTCGACGGGCCGTGGCCGTCGAATTCTTGGCGGCGGGGAACCGCATGGCGACACGCCAAGGCGGGGATACGGGCGCGTGCACTCCATGATGCCGGATTCGCCCCGGGAGAAACCGTCCCGGGACGGTTGAGAAGTTGCGCTGCCGAGGTGCAAAGGGGCGGCAGATCTTCGCGCCACCGAGGTCCGTGGGGTTTCCGACCCCCTTGACTAGGCAGGCGCGGACGGGGAACCTCGAACTAGGCACTCTGTCTGTCACGGCCCGGAGCGTTGAGAGCCGGCGGACCCAACCGAGCACATCCAGCCAAGGAGAGCATCATGGGCACGAAGTTCAACGACATGCTGACGCACCAGATCGGCAACGAGTTCGGCGCCTCCCAGCAATACATTGCCGTCGCTGTTTGGTACGACGGGAAGGACCTGCCACAGCTGGCGAAACATTTCTACCGCCAATCCCTGGAGGAACGGAACCACGCCATGATGATGGTCCAGTACATGCTGGACCGCGGCATCAGGACCAGCATCCCGGGCGTAGAGGCGGTACGCAACGACTTCGAATCGGCGGAGGATCCGCTGGTGCTGGCGCTCGAGCAGGAGCTCGAGGTCACCGAGCGGATCAAGGAGCTCTTTGCCCTGGCCCGTGCCGAGGACGACCCATTGGGCGAGCAATTCATGCTGTGGTTCCTCAAGGAGCAGGTCGAGGAGGTGGCCTCGATGTCGACGCTGCTGAACGTGGCCCGGAGGGCGAGCAACCTTTTCGATGTCGAGACATTCCTGGCCCGCGAGTCGGTGGGGGATTCAGGGCAGTCCGGCGGATCGGGCGGGACCCCGGAAGCCGCCGGCGGGGCGCTGTAGGCCATTCCGCGTCGGCCGGGGAATTTTCCTTCCCGGTGACGTTGCAGTGGACGGTCACACCCTTCGCGTGGAACGGCCGGCGATCCTGCCGCCCCGACCGGAGAAAGGATCCAAAGGGCCTCTCGCACCCCGGAAGGGGTTAACAAACGACCAGCCCAGATGCTACTTTTGTCGCAATGGACTTGCTGCGTTGCCAGGCAACACGGATTCCCCCACGGCCCCGATGGGTGTGTCCTGGCCCAGGCCCGGCACGCAGCCCACGGCGCCCGATCCGCGCACGGCCGTCCGAAAGCAGGGACACATGAGTGTTTCACCCCTCATCTGGGGCATCACGGTCGCCGCCATTCTGGCCCTGCTTGCCTTCGACTACTTCTTCCACATCCGCAAGGCCCACGTGCCCACGCTCAAGGAAGCCTCGATCTGGTCATCGGTCTATGTGGGGATTGCCATTCTGTTCGGAATCCTGGTCCTGGTCTTCGGCGGAACCACGATGGGCTCGGAGTACTTCGCCGGCTACATCACGGAGAAGGCGCTGTCGGTCGACAACCTGTTTGTCTTCCTCATCATCATCGCCAGCTTCCGGGTCCCGCGCGAGGACCAGCAAAAGGTCCTGCTCTTCGGCATCGTGTTCTCGCTGATCGCCCGTACCGGGTTCATCTTCCTGGGTGCGGCGCTGATCAATTCCTTCGCCTGGGTGTTCTACCTCTTTGGCCTGATCCTGCTGCTCACCGCCGGCAACCTGCTCAAGCCCGGGGACCACGCGAGGGGCCAGTCGGAGAACTTCATCATGCGCCTGGCCAAGAGGTTCCTGCACACGACCGACCACTTCGACGGCGACAAGCTGTTCACCATGCACCACGGCAAGCGGGCGCTGACCCCCATGCTGTTGGTCATGGTGTCGATCGGCGGCACCGACATCCTGTTCGCGCTGGACTCCATTCCCGCGATCTTCGGCCTGACGCAGAACGTCTACATCGTCTTCACCGCCACGGCCTTTTCGCTGATGGGGCTGCGCCAGTTGTACTTCCTGCTCGATGGCCTGCTGGACCGGCTCATCTACCTCTCCTACGGGCTGGCCGCGATCCTGGCGTTCATCGGCGTCAAGCTGGTGCTCCACGCGCTGCACGAGAACAACCTGCCCTTCATCAACGAGGGCGAACCCGTCCCGGTCATCGAGATCACCACGGCCCTGTCCCTGGGCTTCATCATCGGGGTGCTGGTGGTGACGGTGGCCGTGTCCCTGCTGAGCAAGGCGGGCAAGGCACAGACGGCGATCAACAGTGCGCGACGGCATGCCGTTGAATTCGTGGACCTCGGCTACACCGCCGATCCCGCCGAGCGCGAGCGCGTCTACCGGTTGCTGACGCAGGAGGAGGCGCAAATCCAGGCGATGGACCTGAAATACCGCAACAAGGCCAAGGACGTCGACAAGATCCGCGCGCTGGTGGCCGAGGCACACCGGCAGCACGATGAATACCCGCGGCAATAGCCATTGCCAGCGGGCAGGAAACCGACCAGCAAGGAGAAACGATCATGGAGACCGAGAACCCGTTTGGCGCAACACCCCCCATCCAGCCCGCACCGGCAGGCAGCATCGTCGTGGGGCACGACGGGTCCAAGGGCGCACAGCTCGCCCTGGAGATGGCCGTGGAACTGGCCGGGCAGTTGGCGCTGCCGGTGGTCGTCGCCCGGGCGTGGTCCATCGTCACGGCACCAAAGCCGGCACAGTGGACCTCCGGATACGTCCCGCCGTTCGAGGAGTTCGCCGCCGCGGTCAAGGACGAGATGGAGCGCGACGCGCGTCCCGTAGCCGGGAAGTTCCCCGGCGTCGAGATCAGCTACAGCCCGGTGCATGCGCCGCCGCTCAAGAGCCTGGTGGCCATCTCGCACGACGCGCGGATGCTGGTGGTGGGAACGCGCGGGCGCGGGGGACTGAAGGGGATGCTGCTGGGCTCGGTCAGCGAGCAATGCGTGCGGCACGCCGCCTGCCCGGTGCTGGTGGTGCGGCCGCGGGACTGAGGCCGGGGGATCGGTGCCGGGTGCGGGCCGGCTGCAGCACCGTCCGCCGGGCAGCCCCCGGCGGACGGTGCCTCTAGCCCCGTTCCCTGGGCGCGGGAACGTCGTTGATGATCCGGAATCCCAATTCCGCGTCGAATCCGTGGATCTCACGGGTGTCGAGCGCCGCCATGAAGGAGAGGATCTCCTTGGTGAACACCTGTCCCGGGACCAGGATCGGGAATCCGGGCGGGTAGGGGGTCACGAACCCCGCGGAGACGATTTCCTCCCCGGCACGCACCCGGTCGATCAGTTCCTTCGGCATGATGTAGCCGCAGGCATCGTTCTTGTAGGTGGTGAAGTAAGCCGTGCGGATGTCCCCGTCGACGGTGTGCGCACCGCTGCGGTATTTGTCGGCGAAACGGCTGAAGTCGGGCAGCGGCGGGGGCGTGGCCAGCAGCCGGGCGGCCTTCGCCTGGCGGGCAGCCAGCGCGCGCGGGGACATCTCCGCCCGCTCGGTCTCGAAGTGCTCGGCAAGCTTGACCAACACATCGATCAGGTAGGCCACGGCGCTGCGCGAGGTCCCGATGTTGGTCATGAACAGGACGGTGTTCCGACTGGTCTTGTTGACCTGGATCCCGTGCAGGTCCATCAGGTACTTGTGCTTGAAGGTGTCCCCGTCCACGCCGGTGTTGCCGATGTGCAGGGTCAGCCGGCTGGGGTCCATGACGAACTCGTCGGTGCGCCAGGCCTCGTCCATCGCGGCGATCCCGTCGCGCAGCGGCATGGGACGGCGGGTTTCACGGTATTCCTCCGGGATCAGATCGAGGGTGTTCAGCACCCGGAAGTACTTCTTGAGCAGCGGGTGGCGGGCCACGGCCTGGGCCACGGACAGGGCCAGATAGGCCTGGCGCTGCACCAACTCGAAGCCCTCCAGTTCCGCCTGGCGGCGGCCGATGTCCAGCGAGGCCAGGATCTGGTAGTTCGGCGAGGTGGAGGTGTGCGTCATGTACGCGGCATTGAACGTCACCTCGTTGAGGTGGCTGAAGTCCTCGTCGAAGATGTGGATCATTGAGCCCTGGCGCAGCGCCGTGAGCGTCTTGTGGGTGGACTGGGTGGCGTAGACGCGCAGCCGGGTTGCGTCCGGATCCGGCAGCAACCTGGTCCTGAGCCATGCCGCGTCGTCCACCGGCTCGCCGGTTTCCGGGTCGAAGAGGGCCGCCCGCTGGGCCTTGGCCCGTGCCCGGTAGGCGGGGTCCTTGAAGTTTGCCTGCAGCCGCGCGGCCGCGGCCATGGCGGTCCGCCGGCGGAAGATCGGGTGGAAGCCGGCGAAGGCGAACCAGGCCTCGTCCCAGAGGAAGACCAAATCGGGCTTGATGGCCAGGCATTCCTCCATCACCCGCTCGACGTCGTAGACGATGCCGTCGAAGGTGCAGTTGGTCAGCGTGACCATCTTGACCTCGTCCAGCCGCCCGGCACGGCGGTAGTCAAGCAACATGGACTTGAGTGCCTTCAGCGGCACGGCCCCGTAGAACGCGTACTCGTTCAGCGGGTAGGCATCGACGTAGGCGACCTGCGCACCGGCAAGCATCAGGGCGTAGTGGTGCGACTTGTGGCAATTTCGGTCGGCGATGACCACGTCCCCGGGGGCCAGGATCGACTGGTGCACGATCTTGTTGGCCGTGGAGGTGCCGTTGGTGACGAAGTAGGAGCGCCGCGCCCCGAAGGCTCGTGCGGCCAGGTCCTGGGCCCGTTTGATGGAGCCGTGCGGGTCCAATAGCGAATCCAGCCCCCCGGAGGTGGCCGAGGTCTCGGCGTGGAGCAGGTTCAGACCGTAGAACTCACCCATGTCCTTGATCCAGCGGGAATTGACCACCGATCCGCCGCGGGAGATGGGCAGGGCGTGGAATACCGCGGCGGGCTTGCGGCTATGGTGCTGCACGGCGTCGAAGAACGGGGTCTCGTAGCGTTCGGCAACCCCGCCCAGCAACGAGAGGTGCAGCTCCATGGACTCCTCGCGGCGGAAGAGCCGATTGAAGCGGCGGTTCGAGGACCCGGCCAGGTCTTCGATGGATACATCTGCCACCAGGTAGAGATCCAGTTCGGGGCGCAGCTCCTTGAGGGTGTCGGCCAGGGACAGGATGCGGGCCTTGGGCGTGAACTGCGGCAGCCCGGGGTCAAGGAGGCCGTCGAGGTACCGGCGCAGGTCCTCGCCGGGACGGTTCCTGGCGGAGACGGCAAACCCTGGTCGAAGGATGCATGCCTGGATCGTGGGATTGAGCATCACCGCAATCAGGGCGTCCTCGAGGGACGGAACCACGTTGACCTGGTACGTGAAGGCATCCGATTCCCGGCGCTGGCCGGCCATTTCCGCAAAGAGTTCCTCGCGCACCGTCTCGGAGATGTCGTCCACGACCAGGACCTCGAAGCGCGGCCGGCGGTCGGCCATCGGCGTCTGGTCGTTGGGCTGGGCCTCGGGATCGAGGTCGGTGGCCCGGTCATCGACCTCGTGCCTGAAGCGGGCGAAGCCGCGGGTGACCGGTTCCACCAGGTCCAGGGCGGCGGGGTAGTCGCCGTCCTCGATGCGGGCGCGCAGCGTCGCCAGGTGGGCCTTGCCCGGCACCGCCCAATAGGGCTCGATGGCTTCGAGGACGTTGAGCTTGCGATTGACCTCGACCAGCATTTGCTGGTGGGCCGCTGTCACGCCTTTGCCCGGGGTGGCCAGTGCCGTGAGCTGCTTGGAGCCGTAGCCCAGGAATTCCCAGGCATCGGTGCGCAGTCGCCACACGCTGGAGGGTGTGGCATAGGGGGTGGCATCAATTTTCGCCAGTGGCGCTGTCACGTCTGTTCCAATCATCGGGTGTGCCCGTTTCGGGCAGCACAAGTCAGGCTGATGTTCTGGGTTCGCTGTCGGCGGGCAGCGGGTGTTCCCGCCCCGGGACGGCGAACAGCGGCAGGAACGCCTGGGATGCCGCCGGGGTTTCCGAAGACAGCAGCGCGGCAATCGCGTCGAAGGCACGCAAGGTGCCAAAGAGCTTGGCCGCATCCTGCGGCAGCGGCCAGCTCGACAACTTCACGGCGACCACCTGGGCGGGCCGGTTGATGTAGACCATCTGCCCGTGGATGCCCAGGCAGAGCAATACGTCGTTCCCCTCGTAGGGGAACCACATCTGGTTGCGATACATCCCCCCGGGCATGCGGTTGTCGCCCGGGCTTTGGGCAAAGGCAACCCTGGAGTCCGGGGCCCCCGCCAGGGTTTCGTGGATCCACTTGCGGGAGAGCACGCGCTCGCCGGTGGGGGAGGTGCCCTCGTTCAGGAAGAGGCTGCCGAAGCGGGCCATATCACGCAGCGTGGCGTTGATCCCGCCGTCGAACATGCCGGTGCCGTATTGGTCGATCCCGATCGAGGCATCGAACTCGGCCCCCAGCTTGCCCCACACCAGGTGCGAGAGCAGCATGGGCATCGGGGCGCCGGCGGCAGCCTCGCAGACCCACCCGAGCATGTCGGACTCGCAGGAGCGGTACTCGAATACCCCTCCGTGTTCCCATTTCCGGCGCAGCGTCATCAAGAAGGTGTACATCCCGATCGGGCCCGCCGAGTCGGGATCGGCCCAGCCGATCGCCTGCTCGAGCATCCGCACCTCGGCCCGGGGGTCAAGGTAGTCTTCCGAGAACTCGATGCCCGAGCGCATGTCCAGCAGGTGGCGCACCGTTGCCCCGTCATAGCCGGTGCCGGACAAGGCCGGAAGGTAGCTGGTCAACGGGGCTTCGGGGTCCAACAGCCCCGAGTCGCACAGCGACCCGGCCACCGTTCCAACCAAAGACTTGCTGACCGACATCAGCAGGTGCGGGGCCGCGGCGGACATGGTGCCGAAATACTGCTCGGCAAGCACCGTCCCGCGGTGCACCAGCATCCACCCGTCGGTATCGGTGGTGGCCATGACCGAGCCGACGCTCATCGGCGGTTCATCGGGCCAGGCGGCGGGAATGGGAATCGAATCCAGGTCGCGCAGTGCCACGGGAAGCACGGAGGCCGGGCCCTGTCCGCGCGAGATCATCGCGGTGGGCAGGAAATCGGCGATGTGCTGGAACGACCAACGAACGTTCTGGGGCAATTGCCAGTTCTTCATGTCGATGTCCGGGTTGCCGTGCTCAAGGTTTGTGCCGTCCATGACTGGTTCCTTCCGTGGCCGCAACGGTGCGGCTTCTTCGTTGCCGCGCGCCGGCGGCGGATGCAGGTCCGCGGGGGTGCGGCATCTGCATGCCGCACCACCCTATGGAATTATTCGGACCCTACCACTGGGACTTCACACCGAGGGGCTCCGACCCGTGCGGCCGCGCGCCCTCGCCCAGCGGCATGCCGGTGAAGCCGGCACGCAGGCAGTCGATGAAGTGCTGAGCCCTGATGTTCAGCTTCGGGGCACCGTTCCTGTCGACCTGCAGCCGCCCCTTGGTGACCAGGATTCCCAGGTCCGCGCCCTTCCAGCGGTAGTCGCCGGGGCCGTAGATGCGCAGGAAGAACGCCTCGGACTCGTTTTGCAGCATGTGCCAGTCCAGGGCCGCCCGGTTGAAGACCATCGCGCCGTTGGCGTCCAGGTAGTACTGGCCGGTGGCCGGGGTGGCGGTGAGCAGCTCGACGGTATCGGAGGTCTCCTTGATGATCATCTGGCTCCAGGTGTCGGCCCCGGAGAGCGCCTCCCAACGCTTGTTGACCTCATCGATGTCCAGCTCGAATTCCACGTCCATGTATTCAAGCAGGTGGAAGAGGAACAGCGGCACATCCGCATAGGCGCCGGCGGTGACGTTGGTGATAGCCGATGCCCCGGAAATGCGCGGGTTCAATTCACCGAGGTAGACCTCGTCGCTGTCGACGTCAACGAGCACGTCGACCTCGAAGAATCCGCGGTAGCCTTCCTTGGCGAGGCGGCCGCCCATGCGCTTGACAAGATCGGTGGCCAGTGCGCGCTGCCGGTCGGTGAGCACGTCGGGGTGCATTTCGTTGCCGCACCAGCCGCCCGGGTAGGGAGTGAGGTCGTCGTGCCCGGCCAGCTCGGTGAGGAACGGGCCCACCACGGTTCCCGAGCGGGTGAGCACAGCCTCGACGGCCAACGGCAGGTTGTTGATCCGGCGCATGACCTTGATGTCCTCGCCGACGATTTGCGCGCTGTGCTCGTCCCAGTCCGACTCGGTGTTGATGAAGAAGGTGGTCTTGCCGGAATCCCCGTAGGGGGTCTGGACGACCAGTTCGTCGCCGAGCCCGGCCGCGTCGGCCTCGGCTCGCAGGGTCTTCCAGTCGGAGCCCTCGGTCAAGATGTTGGGCACGGAGGCCACACCGGCCTCGTTGCCCAGGCGGGTGGTGACGATCTTGGAATCGAGCCGGCTGCGAAGTGCGGCCGCGGGCAGGATCAGGTCATAACCCAGCTCGTCGCATATCTGCTGGGTTTCCTCGTCGAAGAAGACCATGGCGACCTTCGGGCGCACGCCGGGACTCAGGTCCTTGCCCATGCGGGCACGGACCTCGGGGTTCAGCAGGAGCCAGTTGTTTATTTCCTCGCCGGAGTTGAACACCCGGTAGGGCTTGTCCACGGGGGTGAACACGCGCGGGTGCGCCCCGTCCCAGGCATCGTAGTAGCTGATGTAGGTGAAGTTCCGGACCCAGCGGTCCAGCCCCAAGAGGTTGAACGGGGTGGCTCCAATGAAGAAGATCGGCACGTCATTGGTGCGGAAGAAGTGCCGGACCTCGGAGATGTTGTGCAACGTGTGCGGAATCGACTCCGCGGGGACCGCAGCGGCGAACGCGGCGTCGGTGCCGATGGTTGCCTCCGGCGCCTCGGGCCCGGTCGGGAGGGCACGCGGCAAGGTGGTCGCCGCTGTCTGCTTGGCAGTGGTCGCCGCTCGCTGCTGTGGCACCGCCGGGGTCTTCGCCGAGGAAGGTTCCTTCGCAGTCGCCGACATGCTCTTGGCCGTGGTCTTGGCCTTGGCCGACGCAGGGCTCTTCTTGGTTTCCGCTTGCTTGGCGAGGGTCGCCTTGCGCGCACCTGCCGGTTTGGAAGCCACGGCGGGTGCAGACTTCGGGGCGGACATCTCCGGAGCTGCGGTTTCCGCAGCGGTCGCCGCCTTGGCGGTGTCCGTTGTTGCAGTCTTGGCCGGGGCGGGGTTCTTCTTGGTTTCCGCTCGCGTGGAAACGGTTGCCTTGGGCGCCACAGCGGCTGCGGAGGCCGGGGCGGATTCCGCAGGAGCTGCGGTTTGGGCAGCCTCCGACGTCTTGGCGGCGGACGCGGTTGCCGGGCCGTCCGGTTTTGCGGCGGTGGGCTTGGTCGCCGGGACAGCGGCCTGGTCCTTGGTGGTTCCCGTCGTGGCCGCCGACTTGATGGCGGTGGGCGCCTGCGCCATGGAGTTGGCCTCAGAAGTTTGCTTGATTGGGTCGTTGGCCTTCTGTGTTGCCGGTTTTGTGGAGGATTGCTTGGCGGGCTCGGTGGACTTGCCCAGCAATGCGGAACCGGTGGAGGTCTTGGTTTCGGCGGCGTCCTTGGTGGCACCACCTGCCGGTTTTGCCGCCAGCTTTTCAAAGGCGGCTGTCGCAGCGTTCGAGCGTCCTGTGCCTTGGGCAGCGGGCTTGGTGGCTGGCTTCACGGCCGGCGTGGCCGCGGCCTTGGCGGCCTTGGCCGGATTCACCGCGGTGGGCACAGCCGCGCCCGAGACCGCCGGCTTGACAGCCGCCGCCGGCCGCGGTGCCGGTGCCTGCTTCGAACCTTCGGGCGTATTCGGGCTGGCAGCAGCCGTGCCGGTCTTCTTCGGGGCAGGGCTTTTTGCAACCGTGCTCGTACTTGAAGAGGATTTGGCCACCGTCGTGGTGGTCTGGCTCCGCAGCAGAGTTTCCTTGCCGCCAGACTTGTTCGCATTCGCGGTCATTTTCCTGCTCCTTCCGTCGTTACTTGGTCGAATCCGACAGAGGCAGGTAGTTCCGCGGCGCCGTGTTCCCGAGCATTCCGGTCTAGTCCGGAATGCCCAGGAATATGGCACCAAGGTGAGAACCAACCCCCAAGACCGAATTACACACACAGGTGCGTAATGGTCGTTTCGGATTCACCATTTCAATGATCAAGTTCAGCAAACGTAGTGCGGAAAAGTGAATTGCGCGTGTACGGAAGGTGATTGTGACACGTGCCACGAACGAACGAATCCCGGAACGGACGACTGGCGCGACGGGCGAGCCAGCGTGCGCAATGAGTGGCATCGCAAGTCGGGAGACGGTGACGGGGCAGCCTCCATATATTCCGCGAATTCATGGGCGACATGGACCAATGCAAGTTTTAACAGCTACTGCCGGCTCGCCGCGCTCATCCTTTCCCGGCGGGGGGTGGTCCGTTGATGCATCGCGGAATAAAATCAATCGCAAAGATTTGGGGTCAACTAGAAGACTTCCGATTATTACCTTCGGTGTCGTTTTGTGTAATGCCGGTTGCGGAGGTCCGCCAATGCTGCAGAGGTCCATTTAATATACGATCCGAGATACAATTGAATTACCCGCGGGAAACCTACCGATCGGTATTTCGTATCGAGGTGGATGTCGGGCCAAAATAAGCCGATAAGGACATTTTTCGGATTCTTGAGCTGGTATTAATTACTTATTTGAAGCGATTGATATTCCATGAACGTAAGTTGGTCGTCCCGCTGGCGGCCAGCACCCGGAACCCACCGCTGCAATTCCTCCAGAAGTGCCGCTGAATGGGCTGCCGCATCGGTGATGCCGAGGAATGCGTGGGTGATGATGCGATCGCGCACAACCAGGGTGCTGCGGACGTGGAGCAGCTCGCCGTCGAAGCCGAAGGTCGGCAGGCCGCACGCGGTGGCCAGCACGAAGCCGGGATCCGAAAGCAGCGGGTAGGGCAGGTGCAGGCGTTCGGCGGCCTCACGCTGGTAGTCCGTGTCTTGGCTTGACAGGCCCAGGATGCGGTAACCGATTGACCCGTAGTCGGCGGCGAGGTCGCGGAATTCGCAGGCTTCGGCCGTGCAGCCCTTGGCACCCGGGACCATCGACCATTCGGGCGGTTCCACACGGTCCGGGCGTCCGGTGCGCGGATAGATGAACAGCACGAAGTTGCCGGTGGCGAAATCCATGGGGCCCATGACCTCCCCGGTGGTTGACGGCAAGGCGAGCAACGGGAATTGCTCTCCGAGCAGGTGCTCGGCGGGGATGGTTGGGGGCATGTCCATCATCTTGCCACGCCGGGCGCCGGCGGCAGCCGTTGACGGCTTGCCTGCAACTGCCCCCGCCACACGGCTTGGTGCGTCCGGAACCGGCGCCGGGCCAACCTCCGGCCACGTCGGACACCTGCTTTGTACGAGTTTCCCGGGGAAAGTCGATTCCGTCGATATTTCCTGTTCAGAACCTGCACCCCGCTCCTAGACTGGCCTCAGCCTTAACCCGCCGCTACGGGTACGTTCGTGATGTCGGTTTCGGCGTTCCCCACGCCGGGGCGCAACGCCGGATGGCCCCGGTTCCAGCCAGGTCCCTTCCGTTCCAAGGTCGCCGGGCGGATGATCTGACCAACCAGATACAAGGAGCGAACATGTACAGCGACGGAACGCTGAGCCCGATGAAATCCCCGACGGCCAAGCTCAAGCGACTCTTTGGGGGCTCCGGGATGGAGGTCTTTGCCAAGCTGGACCTGCTCCAGCTCTCGGGCAGCACCAAGGAGCGAACTGCCAACAGCCTCATTGAATCACTCGTGGCTTCCGGACGGGTTCAACCCGGGGGCCTGATCGTGGAATCGACCTCCGGAAACCTCGGCATCGCGCTGGCCCGGCAATCGGTGGTCCGCGGGATCGGGTTCGTGGCGGTCGTCGACGAGAACGCCAACCGCTCGGCACTCGAGATCATGCGCGCCTACAGGGCCAGGATCGAGCTGGTGCCAACGCCTCCCGATGGCAACAAGCTCGCCGCACGGCGGCAACGGGTCCAGCAACTGCTGAACGAGAACCCCGGGGCGGTGACCACCAACCAATACGGATCTCCCGCCAACCCGGACGCGCACTTCAACACGACGATGCCCGAATTCATGGAGGCGGTGGGCGGGCGGCTGGACATGCTGTTCGTGGCCACCAGCACCACCGGCACGCTCCTGGGCTGCCAACGGTACCTGCGCCAACACCATCCGGAAACCAAGCTGGTGGCCGTGGACGCCGTCGGATCGGTGTTGTTCGGCAGCGAGGAAGGCCAGCGGCGCTTCCCGGGGCTGGGCGCCGGCATCGTAACGGAGCTGTCCCTGCAGGCGGACCCCGACGTGGTGTGCAGGATCGAGGAGATCGAGATGGTTCGCGGGTGCCGCAGGCTTGCCCAACGCGAAGGGATCCTCGCGGGCGCCTCCACCGGGGCGATCGTTGCGGCCATGGAACGGCACATGCCCGACCTCGGGGAAGGCTCACGCCTCGGCTTCCTGGTCCACGATTCGGGCGTGCCGTACCTGCACACCGTCTATGACGACGACTGGGTCCGCAACAACCTCGGCTGCGAGCCGGAACCAAGCGCCGTGGACCGGGTGCAGGGCACCAGCACCCGATGACACGCATAGCCTTCATCGGGGGAGGGCCCAAGACCCTGTTTGCGTTGCTGGAACTGAATGACCGATGTTCCCTCGTGGATGACGAAGGCCCGGTCGTCGATGTCTTCGACCCCTACCCGCCCGGTGCCGGGCGGGTCTGGCAGGCGGGCCAGCCCAGGCAGGTGCGGCTGAACGTGGCGGCGGGCATCGTTGACGCCACATCCGCCGATGGAGACGGGTCCTTCGCTTCCTGGGTGGCCCGGGTCGAGCCCCGGTACGGCACCGAGCCCTACCCGCCCCGGGCCGTGGTCGGCAGGTACCTGCAGGAGCGGTTCCGGACCCTGGCCGACACCGCCAGGTTCCCGCTGGCCCACGTGCCGGCCCGGGTCACGCGCGTGGCACGCGCCGGGGATCAATGGGAGGTGGCCAGCGACGCCGGGACCGGGTTCTATGACGAGGTGGTGCTGGCGACCGGCCACGGGCTGCCCGGCGAGGCCCCCGGGCCACCGCTCGCCGGCGCGTGCAACCCGGACGCACTGATCGGGGACTACGGAGCGCTGGGGGAGCAAGCCGTCCCGGCCGGAAGCGCGATCCTGATCCGGGGTGCCGCGCTGACCGCTTACGATGCGGTGCTCCTGCTGACCGAGGGCCGCGGCGGGCAATGGATGCCGATCGAGGGTGCCGGCGGCCCGTCGCTGGGCTATGTCCCCGCCGGCCGGGAACCGGCAAGGATCACCATGGGATCGTTGGGCAACCTGCCTATGGAACCCAAGCCCGCGCAAGTGCCCGAAACGATCAACCGGTGCCTCGACGCGTACCGGGACCAGGTCCTGGCGTGGGGCGCCGGCCTCGCCGCACGCCCGGGCGGGCCCGGCGCCCGATGCACCGGGCTCTTTGGCCTCCTGCTGGCCTGCGCCATGGAATGCGCGCAACTCTCCGGGGCACCGGCCACGCCCCTGGCCCTGTGGCGCACGGCCCTGACCGGGCGTGCGGAACCGGGACGCGGCACCGAAACGGCCGCCGAACACCTGCGCCGCAGCATCGCGGTGAACCGGGGGCACACGCCTCCGGGCACGGCGTGGATCTGGGGCAGGGTCTGGTCGGGACTGTATCCCCAGCTGGTCCGCGCGGTCTCCCGGGTGCGCTGGGATCCCGCGCAGGCCCGGGTATTCCGGCGCGTGGCCAGGTCGCTGGAACGCCTGGCCTTCGGGCCTCCCGAAAGCACGGCCTTGAAGCTGCTGGCGCTCTTCGACTCCGGACTGCTGGACCAACGTGTATTCCCGCCACACCTGCCGGCCGACACCGTGGTCGTTGATGCAATCACGCCGCCCCCCGGCGTCCTGGTGGCCCCGGCACCCGGCGGAGCGGCCTTCTCGCCCGTCATGGCCGGCCTGCTGGCCGCCGGGGAGGTCACGGTGCGCGCGGGCGAAACCGGGCTGCTGACCGACACCGATGGAACCTGCCTCGATGCGCGCGGCAACCGCAACGAATCCCTGGCCGCGCTCGGACGCCCCACCGAGGGCCCCACGCTGGGCCACGACACCCTGAACCGCTCGCTGCACGACGAACATGTGCGGTGGGCCCGACGCATCGCGCGTCAACGGCTGCCCCAACACCTTGGAGAACGAACATGAAACCCCTGATGCACGGAACCGTTCCGCTCACCGCCCGCCTCGAACCCTGGATGGAGACCCTGCTCGCCGACCCCGCCGGGTGCCGGGAACTGATCGACACCTTTGGATCCCCGGTGAACCTCCACGACTTCTCCGCGCTGCGGCGCAACGCCGACGAGCTGCGTGCCGCGGCCGCCGGGCACCGCGTGGACTTCCGGGTGTACCTGGCGCGCAAGGCCAACAAGACCATCGGCGCCATCGATGCGGCGGTGGCTGCGGGCTGCGGGATCGACGTGGCCGGCTTCCACGAGCTCGACCAGGCCCTGCGCCGCGGCGTGGACCCCGACCAGCTCATCGTCACGGCGGCCGTGAAGTCCCGCGAGCTGCTGGCGCTGGCCCTGGACAACGGCGTGGTGGTGAGCCTGGACAACCGGGACGAGGCCGAGGACCTCCTGGAGGCCGCCGCCGCCCGCGGGGTGCGGGCCAGGGTCGCGCTGCGCCTGGCCTCGGCCAACCCCCTGCTGCCGCCGACCCGCTTCGGGCTGCGGGCGGATCGCTGGCTCGCGTTCCTGGGCGGGCACCACGACACCCCCGAACTGGAGATCGCCGGGATCCACTTCCACCTCAACGGCTACAACGCAGAACATCGCGCCCTGATGCTGGCCGAATCCCTCCGGCTCGTCGACGCGCTGGCCGGGTTGGGGCATGCACCGGGGTTCATCGACATGGGAGGCGGCATCCCGATGTCCTACCTGGATGACCCCGGGCAATGGACGGCGTTTTGGGAGGCGCTCGCCGGCCAGCGAGCCGGGAGCGAGGACGTCACCTGGAAAGCCGATTCGCTGGGGTCCGTGGGGACGAACCCGGGCACCGGCGTCTACCCCTACCACCAGGAGCCGGTCCGCGGACCGTGGCTCGACGCGGTCCTGGCCTTCCGGCCCGCCGGAGCCCCGGAAACCATCGCCCAGCTGCTGGTGGCACGGAACCTCCAGCTGCGCTGCGAACCGGGGCGTTCACTGCTGGACGGGTGCGGCCTGACCCTGGCCGCGGTGGCCTTCGGGAAGGAACGCAGCGACGGGGTCCCGCTGCTGGGCCTGCACATGAACAGGACCCAGTGCCGCTCGACCTCGGCGGACTTCCTGCTGGACCCGATCCTGCTGCACGCGGCCCGGCCGCGGCGGGCCCGCGAGCCGTTCAGCGGGTTTTTGGTGGGTGCCTACTGCATCGAGGAGGAGCTGATCCTGCGCCGGCGGTTCGAGTTCCCCCAAGGGGCCGCCCCGGGGGACGTGGTCGCGTTTCCCAACACCGCGGGCTACCTGATGCACATCGTGGAAAGCGCCTCGCACCAATTGCCGCTGGCGGTGAACCTGGTCCGGGAGGGGCATGGTTGGGTGCCCGATCGGATCGAGGACCGGGTGCTGCGCGCCTGAGTCCGGAAGGGGCGCTATTGCTTCCCGGTGCGTGGCGTGTGCACGTGGGCGGCCCGGCGGTGCCGGCGCCAGCGGACGGCCTTGGAGGCCGCGAAGCTGGCCAGGGTGGCGAGGAAACCGAGAATTCCGCCGAACCAGGAGCCGAAGACCAGGGAGATTCCGCGCAGGTCCAGGCCCTTGCCCCCGGAGAGGCCCGGGACATGGGGCGGCGGGAACACCGCCCCGACGGCCAGTCCGGCGAAGAGCCCGTAGACGATCGAACCGAGGCATCCCAGGAACATGTACCAGTCCAGTGCCCTGGCACCGCGGCGCACATGCACGTGGATCCCGATGGCCACCAGCGGCAGTGCCGCGGCGAGGCAGAGCACCCAGAAGGCAACGAGCTCGAAGTCGTTGTAGTCCATGCCCGTCGGCGCCCAATCCTGGTTGGCGGTGAAGCAGCCATTCTATCCGGGCCGCTGCAGGGAACCCGCGGCTCAGCCTCGCTGGTTCGGGAGCGTGCCGAAGAGCGGCAGCAGCACCTCGTCCACGAAGCCCACGAGCGTGCCATCGTCCAGCGGTTCCCCGCGAAAGAGGAAGTGGTTGCGCAGCAGTGCGGCCCCGACCTCCAGCCGGGCGGGGGTCACCGCGCCGTCCGGGACCTGGCCCCGTGCGCTCGCGCGGCGCAACACCTCGGCCATCAGCTGGCGGTTCCTGCCCTGGGAGCGGGTCCGCAGCGCCGTGCTTCGATCGGCATCCGGAAGCGCCTCGGCGAGCATCCCGCGCATTGCCTCCCCGGCCGGGCCCCGCAGCGCGGCCGCGCCCAGGCGGAGGGCCGCGAGCAGGTCCCCACGCAGCGTGCCGGAGTCGGGCAGGGACTGCGGGGAAGGTGCCAGCGTGTAGACGGCGTCCATGACCAGTGCCGCGCGGGTCTGCCACCTCCGGTACAGCGAGGCCTTGCCGGCGCCGGCCCGCTTGGCGACCGCCTCCATCGTCAAGGCCGGGTAGCCGTGCTCGGAAAGCTCGGCCAGGGCCGCGGCGAGGATGGCCTCGTCCAGTTCCTGCCCGCGCCGGCGCGGCAGCGTGCGGTGGTCCAGGGGCTCCGTTTTCATGCCGTGGCCGCTGCCTGCGCGGCGCGGGTGACGCGCCCGCGTGTCCCGTCCACGGTGACCTGCTCCCCGTCGGAGATCACCGCGGTTCCGTTTCCGGTCCCCATGACGGCCGGGATCCCGTACTCGCGCGCCACGATCGCCGCGTGCGAGGCCACGGATCCGGTGTCCACCACCACGGCGGCGGCCCGGCGGAACAGCGGCGTCCAGGCCGGGTTGGTGTAGGGGCACACCAGGATCTCGCCGTGCCCCAGCCGCTCGAAGTCGGCGGCGTCACGGATGATCCGGGCGATGCCGGTGGCGGTGCCTGAGCCCGCCGGGGTGCCGGTGGCCAGGGCATCCGAGGCGGCCGCGGCGGGGAAGAACACCGAGGCGTCGAACATCGGCACGCCGGCGAGCTCGGCGCGCTTGGCCGTGCGCGCCCCCACGGCGGCGCGCAGCCGCTCGGCCTGCCCGGCGGGGATGGCCGCGGCGTCGAAGATCCCGGTGAGTTCCTCCCAGCGCAGGTGGAAGACCTCCTCCGGTTCGTGCAGCACCCCCGCTTTCTGCAGCCGGGCCCCGATCTGCAGCAGCGAGCGGCGCAGCACCGGCAGCGCGGCGGTGAAGTAGAAATGGGTGTCCTCGCGGAAGGCCACCGCTTCCCGGGCGGCCTGGACCCGGGCGCGGGCGAATTTGGCCAGGCGCGGGCCGCGCAGCAGCCGGTGTTCCAGCAGGTTCTCCAGGGCGGCGGCGGAGCGCGAATCCGCTGCGCCTTTCGCGGCCGGGGCACCGGCCAGGGACAGTGCCATGCCCAGCACGATCTGCGGGGACTCGGCCAGGGTCGGCGGGCTGACCAGCAACGGGGAGGTGGTTTCGCGGCGGCCGAACTCGGCCAGGAATGCTTCCAGCCGGGCGGCGAATCCGGCGAGCCGCGGATCCCGCGACAGCGCGAGGGAAACCTGTTCCGCGTCGAGTCCGGTGAGTGCCCCACGCAGCTGCGGGTCGGCCCGCAGCTCGTCGGCGAGCCCGGCCAAGGCCTGGTTGGAATCCTCGGTGCGGGTCCTTGCGCCGCCGAGCAGGTCGGCGAGGAGCTTGCGGCGGCCCAGCACGGCGGTGAGCACGACCAGTCGCGCCAGGGCAAGCCCGCTTCCGGGCAGGTAGTCGATCCGCAGGTCCCGGCAATATTCCTCGGCGGCCATGGCCCGGGCCGGCACATCCAGGAGCGTGGCCCAGGGCAGCGCCGCAAGCTCGAGGGACTCGAGCGCGTCGACCTCGGCGAGGAAGGCGGCCTGCCGGGGATCGGTGGACCAGTTCGCGGGCTTGAAGCGGCGGGCCTTGCGGGCCAGCTTCGCCGGGGTGAGGAGCAGGCGCGGGGTGGGGCGCGGGGACGGCGGGACCAGGGCAACGACCACCCCTTCCTGCTCGCGCAGGTAGTTGGTGAAGGCGCCCTCCAGCCCGAAGTGGTGGGCGATCTCGCGCATCATCTCGGCCGGTCCGTGGGCGACCTGCGTGGTCATGTCCAGCGGGTAGGGCCGCACGGGCAGGTACTCGGCCAGGATTGCGCCCTGCAGACGGCCGAAGCGTCCCAGGGGTGCGGTGGGCTCGGGCAGTGCCGTCATGGGCCGGGCCTGCACGATCCAGGTCTTGCCCGCGGCGATCGCCCATTCGATGTCCTGCGGGCGGCCGAAGTGCTTGGCGATGGTGCGCGCGTGGGATGCCAGGGACGCCAGATCCGCGGCGGTGAGCAGCGCGCCGTGAAGATCGGTGCCGCCGGCCGGTGCCGCATCCCGCGTCAGCGCCGTGTGGGCCACTCCGCCGCCGGCCCTCGGGCGGATGACGACCTCGCCGCGTCCGGGCCTCCAGTCCAGCAGCTTCCCGCCGGTCTCGAGCACGTAGTGGTCGGGTGTGACCAACCCGGAAACCACGGCCTCGCC
Organism: Paeniglutamicibacter psychrophenolicus; assembly: GCF_030812255.1. GTDB lineage: Bacteria > Actinomycetota > Actinomycetes > Actinomycetales > Micrococcaceae > Paeniglutamicibacter > Paeniglutamicibacter psychrophenolicus_A. The sequence goes on from NZ_JAUSSH010000001.1 coordinate 683,751, forward strand.
CAGTCCTGCGCCGGCGTCGATGAGGATGCGGTCCCGTGCCCCGCTGAGCGGGTCCGCGGTGAACATCACCCCGGCGGTGTCGGATGCGACCATCACCTGAACCACCACGGCGATGCGGACCTCGTCCGGGGTGATCAGGCGCTGGCGCCGGTAGTCGACGGCGCGGTCGGTGAACAGCGAGGCCCAGCAGCGGCGCACCGCATCGAGCACCGCCTCGGCCCCGACGACGTTGAGGTAGGTGTCCTGCTGGCCGGCGAAGGCAGCCCCGGGAAGGTCCTCGGCCGTGGCGCTGGAGCGCACCGCGACCGGGACGCTTTCCCCGAGCCGGCGGTAGGCGGCGGTGACCGCGTGGCCGATGTCCTTCGGCATCCCGGTGGACAGGATCGCCTCGCGCAGGGCCGCCGGCGTGGCGGCCGCCTCGGCGAAGAGAGCCTCGAGTCCGGCGAGCTGCGCTGCTTGCGCATAGGCGTCGGTGGTGAGAACGAATCCGTCGGGCACGGGCAGTCCCGCACGCATGAGCTCGCCGAGGTTTGCCGCCTTGCCGCCGACCGCCTGGAGGTCTGCCGAGCCGAACTCGGCCAGCGGTGCAACGGCCACGGGGCGGGAATCCGTCGTGGTGCCCATGTTTCCTCCTGGGGATGTGGATCCACGCCGCACGGCCGGGAACCGGAACATATTAGAGAACTATGCGTTCTCTAAATGTAGACCCCTTGACCGGGCGGAAGCAACGGCCTGCCCGGGGGTTCCCGCCCGTTCCAGGCAGGGACAGGCTGCGGGGTGTATGGTCCCGTGCCGTTCAACGCACCGGGCGGGCGCGGCCAATGGTGATGTCGCCGTGGGAGGTGCGGCCGGTGACCTGCAGGGTGTCCGTCGATGCCCCGGGAGCCGAATCGGTGGCGGTGAGGTTGTTGCGCACGGTGCCGTGGCCGGTTTCCAGGTCCAGCCAGGCCGCGCTGCCCTCGCGGATGCCGAGCTCCAGCTCGCCGTAGGAGCTGCGCATCTCGATGGCCCCGCGCAGCGCATCGTGGATGCGCACCTTCCCGTAGGCGGTCTTGGCCACGACGGTGGCCAGGGCACGGTCGACCTCGATGTTGCCGTAGGAGGAGGCTACCCGCAGGTCGCCGGTGGCCAGGCCCACGTGGGTGCCGTGCTCGGCGCTGCGGATTGCGGCGGTGCCGTCGAGCTGCCCCACGCGGACCTTCCCGCCGCGGATATCGGTGTGTCCGCTGCCGTGGTCCAGGACCACCTTCCCGTAAGCGGTGCGCAGCCGCAGGTCCTCGCCTTCCTCGACAGCGATGTCCCCGTAGGAGGTCTTGAGGCTCGAGGGTCCGAGGGCTCCCTCGGTGCGGATGGACCCGTAGGCGGTGTTTGCCCCGATGCGGGAGCCGGAAGGAAGATGGACGACCAGGTCGATGGAGCTGCCGGAGCTGAACCACGTGTAGGTGCGCAGCGACTTGGGCTGGGTGACTTCCAGCCGGTCGCCGGAGAATTCGACGTGCGTGGACTCGGCCGAGCGGACATCGGCGGCCTTGGCGGGGTTGGACGGCTCGACCCGCACGGTGAGGATCTCGCCGTCGCCGGCGAGAATGCGGATGTTGCCCATGGACAGGTCGATGGAGGCGACAACGGGGCCGGATGGCTTGAAGGTGTACATGGCGTTGTCCTAACTGACCCAGCCGGTGAAACGGTGGCCGGAGTTCTTCTGGCGTTGTGCGGCGACGCCGGGCGGGATGTTGAGCGTGGCCGAGACGGCACGCACCAGCCACGTGTTGACCGAGAGGCCCTCGTGCGCGGCGGCGGCCTCGACCTGGGCCTTGAGGCCTTCGGGCAGCCGCAGGGTCAGGCGCGAGGTCGCCGAATCGGCGTCCTGGCCCGGCTCCGGCAACGAGGGGTCGGCCCGGGGGGATTCGTGGTCGGCGGAATCGAGGGAAGACGGGGGAGCGGTGACGACGAATTCGGGGTCGGCTCCGCGCAGGCGCACATCGACCGAGCCCGGTGCCAGGTCGGTGGTGATTTCTGCGGCGGCGTCCGAGAGGACCTCAAGCAGCAGCAGTCTCACCGATGCATCGAGCGTCGGGGCCAGCCGTTCGGCGACGGTCTGGGCCTCGTCGCCCGAAGCCTGGGCGGCCGCCGAGAGCTGGTTCTGCAGGTTCTTGACGTAACGGGAAATGTTCACAATGCCAGAGTGGCGCCATGGTGACGTCAGGTCAATGGTCAGTGCCAACAAATTGGTGTCATGCATGTTGGCCTCGGGGTGGAGAGGCAGGGGATCCCCTGGCAGCCGTGTCAAGGCTGGCGGGCATGAGCAAAACTGTGTTCCCACCCTTCCTGGTCACACCGGCCGCGATCCTGCAGCTCGAGGCCTTCGGCGGGACGGTGCGGATCGACGTCGAGCCCGGAGGGTGCTGCAGGGACACCTACGTGTTCACCCTCGAACCTGGTGGTCCGAGGGACATCGCCTATGGCTGCCCGGGGGGGGCGAGCTTGTCGTCAGCCACAGGGCCGCGGCGCTGCTGTCCTCCGCCACACTCGACTGCAGTGCGCGCATTAAGCCGCCGCGCTTCCGCGTGATTGGGATCCCTGATATCCCGGGGCGCTGCCACTGCAACCGCTCCATCGGGTCGGACTGGCCCGGCACCAGGCAGGAAGATTTCCGTTCCCGAAGCGTCATGCCGTGGGATGCCCCCGATCCGTGACACCTGCACGGGTCGCCTGGGGCGAAGCTGGGCCTGGCTGGTGCAATCCTTCCAGCAATGATCTTTCCGTATGACAATATCTGTATGAGTGAACACGAGATGATCAATGGGGTTCCGGTCTCCGAGGAGCAAATAGAGGCGTGGGCTGCAGAAGCTGAGCGCGGATACGACGTGCAGGCCCTCAAAAAGCGTGGGCGCGGTCGACCCGGTCGTGGGGCTCTGCCGTCACAGGTGGTCCCGGTGCGGCTGACCGTGGAGGAGCTTGCAACCATCGACGCCCGGGCAAGGGATGAACACAAGACCCGTTCCCAGATCATGCGCGAGGCGTTGGAGGCGCACCTGGAGTGAAAGGCCGGCACGAAAAACCTGCCGCAGCCTTGCAAGGCGCTGCAGAAATCGGCGGGACATGGTGAAGACTTGGGGGGACACCCGCAATCGATTGAAGGATGCACATGATCAACCTCAAGCAGGACGCCGACGGATTCGTGCGGATGAACCGGCACTTTCCCGAAAAGATGACCCTGACCGTCACCTTCGCCGACGGGACCCAGGAAGAGGTCAGCGGTCGCCGGATGAACGAGCTCTATGACGTGGCCCTGGCAGATTTCCGCGTGGGGAACAACATGGACGCCAAGGGCTTCTCGCGCTCGCCTGTGAAGATCCACCGCAAGAACGCCATCGAGTTCGTGCCGGTCTCGCCGGGTCTCACCAAGTAGTCCAAGGCCCGGTCGGGGTTCGACGGCGGCCCCGGGCAACGCCGCCGTTGCCCGGGCCGGGAACTATGGCAGGTCCAGTGACACCACGGCCATGAAGCCGCGGCCGGAAATCCGCGGGGAATCCTCCTCGCCGCCAATGACGGTGTCACGCAGTTCCAGCGGACTCTCAGCCTCGGCATGCCGCACGACGGCCTTGCCCTGCAGCAGCACGCCGAACTGGGCACCGAACAGGTGCTGCTCGCGCTTCTTGGACAGCTCCACGATGCGCACGCTGCCCCGCACCGCTCCGGACCGCGTGATCAGGTTCAGCGCCAGCACCTCTCCGGTGGGCAATGCGGCGGTGACAGCGCTGCCGCCGGAGAACCTCAGGGGCCGCAGGGCCTCCACCGCCTGGGTGGCGCCGTCGACGGTCAACTCGAGCAGCTCCCCGGAAATCACCGTCAGCGTGCGGTCGCATCCGTCATAGGGGGTGAACTCCCCTGCGCGCTCGATGGAAGCGACGCTCAGACGCCAATCCCACGTGCTGCCTTCGGCGGGCAGCAAGCCGGAATCCGGGCCCAACCGACCGGCGGCGATTTCCCGCACGTCGCCGTGGGCCCATTTTCTCTTGGGGGAATCGGCAAGGTGCAAGACGGTGCCGGTGGCCAGCGCGCGGTTCGTGGTTGTCATGAAAAGAAGTCTAACGGGCTAGATAAATGCCCCGATGAGCACCACGGCTCCCATGATCGCCAGGGCTCCGGAAGAAATCCGTTCGAGCCAGATGCCCACTGTCGGGCTCTTGAACCAGGCCATGGCCCGGGCCGCGATCGCCGTCAGCACCATCATGTACGTGCCACCCATGAGTGCAAACACCGCGCCGAGCAACAGCGCGGAACCAAGCATGTTCGAGCCGACGGGGATGAACGGGGGCATCAATGCCAGGAAAAGCAATCCCAGCTTCGGGTTCAAGGCCGAGGATAGCATCCCGGCGCGCAGGGACTGCAGCACGGTGAATTCGGTGCCGGTGGCGGCCACCGACCGGGTGGCGGTGCGGGCCGTCGCCGCCGAGGCACCGGCCAGGAATCGTGCCTTGATCAGGGAGCCGAGCCCCAGGTAAAGCAGATAGATGCCGCCGATGATGGCGATTGCCTGGTGGATTGCCGGGTAGGTCTGCAGCAGTGCTGCCACACCCAGTCCCGCAAGCGCCGCCCAGCCCATGATGGAGACCATCATGCCCAATGCGGCGACGACCCCGTTGCGCGGGCGGTTCAACGCATAGCGAAGCGTCAGGAAGGTGTCGGGCCCCGGGGCAAGCACCACGACAAGGGCGACCCCGGCAAAGCCAAGGAGAGATGAAGTCGGCATGGAAGAAATTATCCGGGCCAGACACCTGCCCGCGCCAATTTGACGGGGGCGATCTCGCGGCCTGGGGCCGGGCCCACATCCCGACGACGCCCGGCACGGCCGGCCGGTACCTCGCAGGGGCACCGGCCCCGCCGTGGGCTATGCCGGGGTCAGGCAGACCACGGCCAGGGAGCCGCGGCCCTCCAGGACGGGCGCGGATTCCCCGCCACCCACGACGGTGTCGTAGCGTTCCAGCTCCTGGCGGTGGTGGCCGTTGGCCGGCAGCGTGGCGGTGCCGGCCAGAAGCACGCCGAGGCTGCCGCCGGCCAGCGGCAGCGGCTGCCCCGGCGCCAGCTCCATGATCTCCACCCGTCCATGGACCGACCCGTTGCGGATGTTCAGGTTGAAGTCCCGGATCGGTCCCTCGGGCAACGTCGCGCTGGTGGCGGCCGCTCCGTCGAAGGCAAACGGGGCGTAGGGTTCCAGCCGCCGCTCGATCCCGTCGGTGCGCAGGACCATGCCCGCGCCCTCGACGACGGTCAGGATCCGCGCCATCCCGGTGAAGACGGAGAATTCCCCCGGCTCGCCGACATCGGCAATGCTCAGCCGCCAGCTCCAGTCATCCCCGGTGGATTCCTCCGGGTGGCCGGAGGAATCCAGACGGCCGGCCGCGATCTGCCGGGTGACGCCGCCGCCATTGCGCCAGGGTACGGGCCGGAGCCCGGAATAAGCGATGACGGTCCCGGGAACCAGGGCACGGGAACCTTGGGTGCCGGTGCCGGTGCCGCGCTGCGGGACGGCTGCGGAATCGGTCATTAGGCCAACGGGGCGTCGAGCGCCGAGTTGGCTGCAGCGAGCAGCGAACCGTCGGCCACCAGCTGGAACACGGACTCGATCTCGGGGGAGAGGAAGCGGTCGGTGCCCGGGCCTTCGACCTTGGTGCGGATGGCTTCGCGCACCGCGGTGATCACTGGGGAGGACTTGGAGGACCCCAACCCGCCGTCGCGCATGTCCAGCGCGCGGGCGCTGGTGAGCAGCTCGATGGCCAGCACGCGGGCCAGTCCGTCGATGCCCTTGCGCAGCTTCAGCCCCGCGTGCCAGCCCATGGACACGTGGTCTTCCTGCATGGCGGAGGAGGGGATCGAGTCCACCGAGGCCGGAACGGCCAGGCGCTTGAGCTCCGAGACGATGCCGGCAGCGGTGTACTGGGCGATCATGTGGCCGGAGTCGACGCCCGGGTCGTCGGCCAGGAAGGCGTTCAGGCCGTGGTTGCGGGCCTTGTCCAGGAAGCGGTCGGTGCGGCGTTCGGAGATGGAGGCCAAATCGGCGACCGCGATGGCCAGGAAGTCCAGCACGTAGCCGACGGGGGCGCCGTGGAAGTTGCCGTTGGATTCCACCCGGCCGTCGTGGGTGACCACGGGGTTGTCGATGGCCGAAGCCAGCTCGATCGCGGCCACCGATTCGGCGTGGGCCAGCGTGGCGCGCACCGCTCCGTGCACCTGTGGGGCGCAGCGCAGCGAATATGCATCCTGTACGCGGGTGAACTTGTGGGCACCGGCCTTCTGCTCCTCAATCAGCGTCGAGCCGGCCAATAAGTTGCGCATGTTGGCGGCCGAGTCGCGCTGGCCCGGGTGCGGGCGCAGGGCGTGCAGGTCCTGCGCGAAGACGGCGTCGGTGCCCAGCAGGCCCTCAACGCTCATGGCGGCGGAAATATCGGCGATGCTCACCAATACGTGCAGATCGGCGGCGGCCATCAGCAGCATGCCGAGCATTCCGTCGGTGCCGTTGACCAGGGCCAGGCCCTCCTTCTCGGCCAGCACCACCGGTTCGATCCCGGCGGTCGCCAGGGCCTCGGAGGCGTCCATGGCCACGCCTTCGGCGTTGCGGACCGGGCCCTCGCCCATCAGCAGCAGCGCGGCGTGCGAGAGCGGAGCCAGGTCCCCGGAGCAGCCCAGTGACCCGTATTCGCCGATGACCGGGGTGATTCCGGCATTGAGGATATCCACGTAGGTGGAGGCCACGACCGGGCGGACTCCGGTGCGGCCGGTGGCCAGGGTGGAGATGCGGTTGAGCATCAGTGCGCGGACTACTTCGCGCGGCACTTCGGCGCCGGACGAGGCAGCGTGCGAACGGATCAACGAGCGCTGCAATTGGGCGCGCAATTCGATCGGGATCTGCTTGGTGGCCAGCGCACCGAAGCCGGTGGACACGCCGTAGTGCGGGACGGTGTCGCTGACCAGATCCTCAATGACGGCGCGGGAAGACTCGATGGCGGCCAGGGCCTCGGCGCCCAGTTCCACCTTCGCGTCGTGGCGTGCAACGGCCACGACGTCCTGCGGGCGCAGTGCGCCGGTTGAAATGGTGATGCTGTCGCTTGACAGGGTGATGCTGGCGTTCATGGTGTTTCCTTCTCGCAGGGGTCGGTTTCCGTGGTTTCGTGTGAGCCAAATCTCGCGAACACTTGCCAAGGGGTGAAATTAGCGTTTCAATAAGTGAAACGCATCACTGGCCTTGGGGCAAGCCCCCGGACGTTTGAATTTAGTCCAGGGGTGCCAAATGGCCTCTCAAGCCAACACTTTCAAGCAAGAACCACCCAGATGGAGGATAACCGTGGCGGAACCGTCTACACGCACCGTGGAGCGGGCACTGCAGTTGCTGGGCGCCGTCTGCGATGCCGGGGCGGTAACGCTGGCTGAGGTTGCCAGGGGCACCGAGCTCTCCGCGTCCACCGCACTGCGCCTGCTGCGCACCCTGGAAAACAGCGGCTTCGTTCGCAAGGACGAGGTGGGCGAGTACCGGCCGGGACTGCGCCTGGTCCAGCTTGGCGCCCAGGCGCTGAGCCACGAATCGCTGATCCACCTGGCAGCCCCGGCCCTGCAGCGCCTGGTCGATGCGACGGGTGAATCAGCCTACCTTTCGGTGCGCGGCCACCACGGCACCGGTAGCGATCACGCCGTGTACCTGGCCATCGCCGAGGGCACCCACTCGGTGCGCCACGCCTCCTGGGTGGGCCGCAGCGTGCCATTGAAGGGCTCCAGCCTGGGCGTCGTCTTCGCCGGAAGAACCCCGGAATCCGGCTTTGCGGTCTCCGACAAGGGAGTCGAAGCCGATGTGACGGCCATTGCCGCTCCGCTGCGGCAGCTCGGGGCAACCAGAAATGCCGAGGAGGACGGGCCCGTGGCCGCGATATCCGTGGTTGCACCCAGCTACCGGATGAATCCGGCGGAGATCGAGCGCATCGGACAACTGGTCGCCGCCGAGGCCCGGGCTCTCCTGGGTGCCGCCGTCGGCAGCTGAACCCGGGGCGAATCCGGCAACACAACCACGAACCACCCATAAGAATTTCCTCAAGCAACACCACATTTCAGTATCACCGATAAGGAGAACAAACCCATGAGCTTCACCCAACATGATCCCTCCCGTGTCATCCGCGCCCCCCGCGGCACCAAGCTGACCGCCAAGAGCTGGCAGACCGAAGCCCCGCTGCGCATGCTGATGAACAACCTCGACCCGGAGGTCGCCGAGCGCCCCGAGGACCTGGTCGTCTACGGAGGCACCGGCCGGGCCGCGCGCTCCTGGGAAGCCTACGACGCAATCATCAAGACCCTTACCGACTTGGAAGAGGATGAGACCCTGCTGGTCCAGTCCGGCAAGCCGGTCGGGGTGTTCCGCACCAACAAGTGGGCCCCGCGCGTGCTGATCGCCAACTCCAACCTGGTCGGCGACTGGGCCACCTGGCCCGAGTTCCGCAAGCTCGAGGCCGAGGGCCTGATGATGTACGGCCAAATGACCGCCGGGTCCTGGATCTACATCGGCACCCAGGGCATCCTGCAGGGCACCTACGAGACCTTCGCCGCCATCGGCGCCAAGCGCTTCGGCGGCACGCTGGCCAACACCCTGACCCTGACCGGCGGCTGCGGCGGCATGGGCGGCGCCCAGCCGCTGGCCGTCACCCTCAACGGCGGCGCCTGCCTGATCGTGGATGTTTCCGAGGACCGCCTGCGCCGCCGCCTGGGCAAGCGCTACCTCGACGACGTCGAGCTGGACCTGGATGCGGCCATCGCCAAGGTCACCGCCGCGAAGAACGAGGGCCGCGGGCTCTCCGTCGGCTACGTCGGCAACGCCGCCGAGGTCTTCCCGGAACTGCTGCGCCGCCAGAAGGCCGGCGAAGTGGCCATCGACATCGTCACCGACCAGACCTCCGCACACGACCCGCTGAGCTACCTGCCGGTCGAGTACACCCTGGAGCAGTGGGACGCCGAGGCCCAGGCCGATCCGGAGGGCTTCACCAAGAAGGCCCAGGTCTCCATGGCCCGCCACGTTGAGGCGATGGTCGGCTTCCAGGACATCGGGGCCGAGGTCTTCGACTACGGAAACTCCATCCGCGACGAGGCACGCCAGGGCGGCTACGACCGTGCCTTCGAATTCCCGGGCTTCGTCCCGGCCTACATCCGCCCGCTCTTCTGCGAGGGCCTGGGCCCGTTCCGCTGGGTGGCACTCTCCGGCGACCCGGAAGACATCCGCGTCACCGACGAGGCACTGAAGGAACTCTTCCCGGAAAACGAGCACCTGCACCGCTGGCTCGACGCCGCGGCCGAGCACGTCGAATTCGAGGGCCTCCCGGCCCGCATCTGCTGGCTGGGCTACGGCGAACGCCAGAAGGCCGGCCTGCTGTTCAACCAGCTGGTGGCCGAGGGCAAGGTCTCCGCGCCGATCGTCATCGGCCGCGACCACCTGGACTCGGGCTCGGTGGCATCACCCTACCGCGAGACCGAATCCATGAAGGACGGCTCGGACGCCATCGCCGACTGGCCGCTGCTCAACGCCCTGACCGCCACCTCCTCCGGCGCCACCTGGGTCTCGATCCACCACGGCGGCGGCGTCGGCATCGGCCGTTCCATCCACGCCGGACAGGTTTCGCTGGCCGACGGCACCGAGCTGGCCGCGGCCAAGCTCGAGGCGCTGCTGACCAACGACCCTGGCATGGGCGTGATCCGCCACGTGGACGCCGGTTACGAGCGCGCCATAGAGGTCGCCCGCGACCGCGGCGTACGCATCCCGATGGCGCAATAGACCACCTAGAACCCACTCGAAACAGGACAACTCCCATGTCTGGAACAAACAACACCGAGCTCGACGTCCAACGCACTTCCGCGCAGCCGCGGGGCAAATGGCGATTCTTCGTCTACAGCCTCATCGGCGTCTTCATGTTTTTCATACCGATCAACATTGGCGGCAAGGAGACGATCCCGCTTGACCACCTGGTCGGCTGGATCATCACCGGGCTCGGGGAGTCCGTGCGCTTTGTGGCGCTGGGGCTGATCATCGCCGGAACCGTCTACCCCTTCGCCTCCGGACGCTGGCGCGAGTCGGGTGTCAAGAAGGTGTTCGCATTCCTGAACATCATCGGCCTGGTGGTCGGCACCATGCTGGTCTTCAAGGCGGGCCCGGCACTGTTGTTCGAACCGGACCTGGGGCCCTTCCTCTTCAACAAGCTCGTGGTTCCCGTGGGCATGATCGTTCCGGTCGGGGCCATCTTCCTGGCACTGCTGGTGGGATACGGGTTGATGGAGTTCGTCGGCGTGTTGGTCCAGCGGGTCATGCGGCCGATCTGGCGCACCCCGGGACGATCGGCCGTCGACGCCGTCGCCTCCTTCGTGGGCAGCTACTCGCTGGGCCTGCTGATCACCGACCGGATGTACCAGTCCGGGCGCTACACCGCCCGGGAGTCGGCGATCATCGCCACGGGCTTCTCCACCGTCTCGGTCACGTTCATGGTGATCGTGGCCAAGACGTTGGACATCATGCACCTCTGGCTGCCGTACTTCTTCCTCTCCTTTGGCGTCACCTTCCTGGTCACCGCCATTTGCGTGCGGATCCCCCCGCTCAGCCGCATCAAGGACGAGTACTACCCGGAGGCCGTCGCTTCCCCGGAGGAGACGGTCACCACCCGCCGCCTGGCCACCGCGTGGAACGAGGCCATGGAAATGCTCGATTCCGCACCCTCCCTGGGACGCAATATCTGGGTCAACTTCCGCGACGGGCTGCTGATGGCCATGGCCATCCTGCCCTCGATCCTCTCGGTGGGGCTGATCGGGCTGCTGCTGGCCCGCTTCACCCAGATCTTCGACTGGCTCGGCTACCTCTTCCTCCCCTTCACCTGGGTCGTGGGCCTGCCCGATCCGCTGTTGGCAGCCAAGGCCTCCGCGGTGGGCATCGCCGAGATGTTCCTGCCGGCCACCGTGGTCGCCGGGCACGAATCCGAGCACCTGCGCCTGGTCATTGCCGTGGTCTGCGTCTCGGCCATCATCTTCTTCTCCGCCGTGGTGCCCTGCATCCTGGCAACCCGGATACCGTTGAAGGTCTGGCACCTGGTCGTCATCTGGGCCCAACGCGTGGCCCTGACCATCCTCCTCGCCAGCCCGATTGCCTTCCTCATGGTCGGCAGATAGGAAACACGAACGTGCACACCCAAACCGTCAACTCCCTGTTGGGGGCCATCGAAGACATCGGCCGCGACGCCAAGCGCGGCGGCTACTCGCGCCCCGTGTATTCGGCCGCCGAAACCACGCTGCGCGAATGGTTCATCGCCGAGGCCACCGGCCGGTCCCTGGAGGTCTCCACCGATGCCAACGGCATCATCTGGGCCTGGTGGGATATGCCCGGATTGGCCAGGGACGAGGCCTCGCGCCGCGGCGCCTTGGTCACCGGGTCCCACCTGGACTCGGTGCCCGGCGGCGGGGCGTTCGACGGCCCGCTGGGCGTGGCCAGCGCGCTGGCCGCCTACGACGAGCTCGCCAAGCGCGAGCGGGCCGGCTCCCTGGTGCGCAACCGCGCCCTGGCCATCACGGTGTTCCCCGAGGAGGAGGGCTCGCGCTTCGGCGTGGCCTGCCTGGGCTCGCGCCTGCTCACCGGCGCCATCGACCCGGTGCGCGCGCTGAACCTGCGCGATGAAGCCGGCAACACCTTCGCCGACGTCGCGGCCGCCCACGGACTGGACCCGGCGCGCATGGGCCGGGACGACGCGGCGCTGGCCCGGATCGGGGACTTCATCGAACTGCACGTGGAGCAGGGCAAGGGCCTGAACTCCGAGGAGCACACCGATGCCGCCGGGCGCGGCCCGGCCATCGCGGTGGGGGACTCCATCCTGGGCCACGGCCGTTGGCGCCTGTCCTTCTCCGGCCAGGGAAACCACGCCGGCACCACGCTCATGGCCGACCGCTCCGACCCGATGATCGCCGCGGCACAGACCATCGTGGCGGTGCGCACCATCGCCGCCGCGCAGGACAACGCCCGGGCCACCGTGGGCCGGCTGGAGCCGGTGCCCGGAGGCACCAATGTGATCGCCTCCCGCGTGGACATGTGGCTGGATGTGCGCCACCCGGATGACGCGGTGACCGCGATGCTGGTGGAGAAGATCCACGGGCGGGCGCAGAAGCTCGCGGCCTTCGAGGGCTGCGCGGTGAACCTCACCGAGGAATCCTTCTCGAACACCGTGCACTTCGATTCCGGGCTGACCCGATCGCTGTCCAACTCGGTGCGCCGCCTGGTGCCCGGGGCCCCGCTGCTGCCCACCGGCGCCGGCCACGACGCCGGGGTGCTGGCCGCCTTGGTCCCCTCGGGAATGCTCTACGTGCGCAACCCCTCCGGCATCAGCCACTCGCCGGAGGAATACGTTGAGGACGACGACGCCGCCGCCGGCGTGCTGGCGCTGGCCGACGCCCTGGAGGACCTGCTGTGAGCCCGAAAACCGTCCGGGTCCCGGCCCCGGTCAATGCACACTCGCACGCCTTCCACCGGATCCTGCGCGGGCGTACCCACCAGGGGGCGGACGGCGGGGCCGGGAACTTCTGGACCTGGCGCGAGCAGATGTACGAGGCCGCGGCCGGACTGGACCCTGCCGGATACCAGCAGCTGGCCACCGCCGTGTTCGCCGAGATGGTGGTTTCCGGGTGGAGCGCCGTGGGCGAATTCCACTACCTGCACCACGACGTCGACGGCGCCCCCTATGCGGGGGACCATGAGCACGCGATGGAGCTTGCGCTGGCCCGTGCGGCGAAGACCGCGGGGATCCGCCTGGTGCTGCTGGACACCTGCTACCTGCAGGGCGGGCTGGATGCCTCCGGCACCGTGCTGGGCCTCAACAAGACCCAGCAGCGTTTCTCCGACGGCGATGTCGCCGGCTGGCTGGAACGCCACGGATCGCTGGCCACGGCGCTGGCCGACGTCGACGCGGGGGAGGGGCTGGTGTCCCTGGGTGCGGCCATCCACTCGGTGCGTGCCGTCCCGCCCGCGGCCCTGGAACAGATCGCCGCCGGACTGGATCCGGCACTGCCGCTGCATGTGCACCTGAGCGAGCAGCCGGCGGAGAACGAATCCTGCCAGGCGGCCTATGGGCTGAGCCCCACCGGGCTGCTGGAACGCTCCGGCCTGCTGGCGCAACGGCTTTCCGCGGTGCATGCCACGCACCTGTCCGGGGCGGATATCGCCGCGCTCGGTGCGGCGCGCGCGGGCATCGTGATGTGCCCGAGCACCGAGGCGGATTTGGGCGACGGCATCGGCCCGGCCCGTGAACTGGCCGACGCCGGGGCGGTCATCGCCCTGGGCAGCGACCAGCACGCGGTGCTGGACCCCTACCTGGAGCAGCGCGCCCTGGAACACGGCGAGCGGCTGCGCAGCGGTCGGCGCGGGCGCTTCTCGCCGGCGGAGATCTCCGCCGCGGCCCGGGCCGGGGGCCTGCGCTCGCTGGGCCTGGCGGAGAACGACGACCACCTTCAAGTGCGCACCGACAGCCTGCGGACCTCCGGATCGCGCGCCGCCCAGCTCCCGCTCACCGCCACCGCCGCGGATGTTCTCGAGGTCCGCATCAACGGCCAATTGGTGGCCCGCAACGGCATCCACACCAGGCTGGGCGACCCGGCCGACCTCTATCAAGCCTTCTTCGAGAGATACCCGGAGTTTTCATGACCACCACCTTGATCACCAACCTGTCCGAGGCCTTCACCTCCGATGCCGCCGCCACGCTTGTCACCGACGCGGCGATCCTCATCGACGGGGAGAAGATCGCCTGGATCGGGAAGGGAGTCGACGCCCCTCAGGCCGACACCGTCATCGACGCCGGATACCGGGCGGCGCTGCCGGGCTGGGTCGACTCGCACAGCCACCTGGTCTTCGCCGGGGACCGCAGCCGCGAATTCGTCGCCCGCATGGCCGGGCAGGACTACGCCGCCGGCGGCATCGCCGTGACCACCGCGGCCACGCGGGCGGCCAGCGACTACGACCTCACCCGGCTGGTCATGGGCCGGGCCGCCGAGGCCCTGGCCGGGGGCACCACCTACCTCGAGACCAAGACCGGCTACGGCCTGTCCGTGGAGGAGGAAACGCGGCACGCCCGCATCGCCTCCACCGTGGTGGACCAGGTGACGTTCCTGGGCGCCCACCTGGTGCCCGCGGGGATGGACGCGCAGGAATACACGGACCTGGTCTGCGGCGAAATGCTCGAGCGGGTCCGCCCCTACGCCCAGTTTGCCGACGTCTTCTGCGAACGCGGGGCCTTCAACGAGGCCCAGTCCCGCCAGGTGCTCGCCGCGGCGCGGGACGCCGGGCTGGGTCTGCGCGTGCACGGGAACCAGCTGGGCCCCGGTCCCGGAACCCGGTTGGCCGTGGAGTTTGGCGCTTCCAGCGTGGACCACGTGAATTATCTGGACGAGCAGGACGTGGCGGCGCTGGCCGGCTCCTGGCAGGGCTGGGATCCGGCCACCCGCCGCGGTGTCGCCGGGACTGTGGCGACCTGCCTGCCGGCCTGTGACCTTTCCACCCGGCAGCCGTTGGCCCCGGGGCGGGAACTGATCGATGCGGGCGTGCAGATCGCGCTGGCCTCGAACTGCAACCCGGGCACCTCCTATACCTCCTCGATGTCTTTCTGCGTGGCCACGGCCGTGTTGCAGATGAAGCTAAGCATCGAGGAAGCGGTCATCGCCGCGACCTACGGCGGGGCGCTCGCCCTGGGCGTGCAGGATCAGGTCGGCACCCTGGAAGTGGGCAAGCGCGCGGACATCCAGTTGCTCAACGCACCGGCGGTGGCGCACCTGGCCTACCGGCCGGGGATGAACCTTTCGGGCCCGGTGTTCCGGGCCGGGAAGCTGGTTGCGGGGCAGATCTAGGCAAGTGGCGGAGGGATTCCCCGGGGCTTGCCTGGGGAACCCCGGATCACGGGCAGTGCACTCCCCGTGTGGTTGGAAACGCTGGCGACGGAACCCGACGGTGCATTCGGTGTCCGTATGTTTTACATCCTCCGGCCGGCATCGTGAAGCGCGGAAACCACCGGGGCGGTCCCGTCTTCCGTGGCGAGCGCCGCGGCGACTTGGCGTGCCTTGGCGGCATAGGCCGGCGTTGTGGTGGCCTGCTTGATGGCGGTGGCCAGCCGTTCGGTGGTGAGGAGTTTGTAGGGGACCGGTTGGGGGCCCGCGCCGAGGGACGTGATCCGGGCGGCCCAGAATGGCTGGTCGGTGTAGATCGGGACGCTGACGGTTGGGACCCCGGCGCGCAACCCGGCCGCAGTGGTCCCCGCTCCGGCGTGGTGGATCACCGCCGCCATCTGCGGGAACAGCCATTCGTGGGGAACCTCTCCGATGCCCAGGACATTGGGACCGGTGATGCCTTCCGCACCCTGCAACACCGCTCGGACGCCGGCGCGGCGAATCGTGTCGAGCATGAATTCGGCGTCCATGGCCTCGCTGCTGCCAAAACCGATGAAGACCGGGGGCGGTCCGTCGGCGAGGAATTCGAGCAGCTCGGTGGACGGGCGCCAAGCCGGATCGGTTTCCGGCCACCAGTAGCCGGTCACCACTAGTCCTGATCGCCAGTCCGACGGTGCTGGAAACACGGTGGGGCTGAATCCGTGGAGTATGGGACGGTTGGTTTTTCGGCGGAGCCGTTCGCTGCCGGCCCGTGATTTTTTCGCCAGCCCGAGGGACTGGCGGATGCGTGCGCTCGGGAGGTCGTAGGGCGCCCTGCCGGCGGACACCAGGGAGCCAAGCAGCTTGTTTCCGACCGGGCCCAGGCTGCGGGCGGTCCCCAATGCCACGGGCGGGTAGGCGGAGCTGGGCTCGATTGGCTGCAGGTGTGCGCCAATGGCGGGGATGCCCAGGGCCTCGGCTACGTCGTAGGCATAGGGCGCGACCGAATTGGCCAGTATCACGTCGGCACCGCGCTCTGCCGCGGCCACCGTACCTGTCGCGGCCAGCTCCATGTATTCACCGAGTTCGCGCATGTACCGCAACAGGTCCGTTGCCGACGCCCTTTTTCCGGGGGCCGCAGGATTGACCAGGCTGCTCATGTCTCCGGGCAGTTCGCGATGCTCGCACCCGACCGCGGTGATCAACGGGGCATGGGCGGCGTTGGCCGCGATTGCGACGTCGAACCCGGCGGACTGGAGCCTGCTGCCTAGTCCTGCCATCGGGGCGACATCGCCCCGGGTGCCGGGGGTAACCATGAGTACGCGCATGGGGGATCCTCACTCCTATTGATTGCGAACGGTGTTCGCAATCAAGGATATAGTGAAGTGGTTGCAGGACCCAACGCCGGTGACCGAAGGAAAGGCGGAACAAGAATGACTGCTCGCGACCCCATTGATATTTGGCGAAGGCCGGAGCGTTCCGGCGTCGGGCCGAAACCGCAACACTCCCGAGGGCAGATTGCCGCCGCGGCGATCGACATCGCCGACCGGGACGGATTGGCGGCGGTGTCTGTACGGAGAGTGGCCCGGGACATGGGGACCGGCCCTGCGTCCCTCTACAGGTACCTGCGATCCCACGATGAGCTCGTCGAACTCATGGTCGACACCGTGAGTGGTGAATACGACCTTGGTCCTTCCGGCGAAACACCGAGGGACCAGCTGCTTGCCCTGGCCCGGCAAGGCCGGAGCATCATGCACCGGCACCCGTGGCTGGCCGCGCTGCTGCCGACCCGGCCGTCAATGGGACCCAGCACCCTCCGCTACCTGGAACGCGCCCTGTCCGCAATGGAGTCGATCGACATGCCGGGCCCCTCCAAGCTTCAAACCGTGGCCATGCTGACGGCGCTCACCTCCGCATTCGTGCAAAATGAGCTGTCCCAACCCGGAAATTCCGGGTCGGACAACGGTGCAGCGAATGATCGACTGGAGTACCTCTCAGAGGCGGTTTGGTCAGGCAATTACCCGAGGCTCGCCGGCGCGCTCGCTGGAGGGCACGAACCCGAGACGCCGGATGACATGTTCACTGGCATCATCGTTGACTACCTGGCTGGGGCGGGCCTTCGATAGTCCCGAAACCGCCCGGGGTCAGTGACGTGCAAGCTCGCCCGGAGGCCGGAGTATTTAGCGGTGTTCCGAGCCGATGCCTTGGCGGTGGGCAGGGACTCGGGGTCGGCAGTTCGGGAAGCAGGCCTGCAGGAAACGCATGAGTTGTGCATGACTCGCGAATGAAGGTCTCGAGGGATCGTTCTTGGGGTGTGAAGATCATCCCGTGGGGACATGGGCCGAATTGGCCAGTGATTGGGTGCGCCGGGAAGCGGGAACCATCCTTGAACGCCTGATCGCCGTTCTGCAACCTGAGACTGGGGCTTCCCCAGCGAAGCGGATATTACGCTCCTGACGTGATGTCGGACGCCGCCAGCGAATTTTTTAGTGATGCCGGTCGCGCTCGTGATAAACAGGGAGCATGGCTATTACTGCACTCAAAGGTACCCCTGTCCAAACCGTTGGCGAGCTGCCCGCCGTTGGCGCAACCGCTCCCGACTTCGCTTTCACCGGAGCCGATCTCGGCGAGGTAAACAGCGGCGAGCTGCGCGGCAAGCGCGTCGTGCTCAACGTCTTCCCGTCGATCGACACCGGTGTCTGCGCCTCCTCGGTCCGCAAGTTCAACGAGTTGGCCGCCGGCCTGGAGAACACCGCCGTTGTGTGCGCCTCGGCCGACCTGCCGTTCGCCCTGGGCCGCTTCTGCGGTGCCGAAGGCCTCGAGAACGTTGTTCCGGCCTCGAGCTTCCGCTCCGACTTCGGCACGAAATTCGGCCTGACCCAGGCCGACGGACCGCTGCGTGGCCTGCTTGCCCGCGCCGTGGTGGTTCTTGACGAGAACGGCGTGGTCCTGCACCACGAGGTGGTTCCGGAAATCAGCACCGAACCGAACTACGACGCAGCAATCGCCGCGTTGTCCTAAGCATCCTTACTTCGGCTTAGCTGCCTCGCAGCTGGGCCGCAGCCTGGGGGTGGGCCCCGGCACCAGGAATCGCTTCAGATTCCAGGTGCCGGGGCTTCACTGTTTAAGCGTCCAAACTCTTCGGGCCCGGTCATCGTTGCCGACCCGAGGCAGAACCTGCGCTAGGCACGCGTAGCCTCGGCCGCGGCCAGCAGGCGCGGCCCGATCTTTTCCACCAGCGCGGCCAGATCCCGCCCGGGATTCAGGGATGCGTCATACACACTCTCCAGGGCCATGGCGCCCAGCCAGATCCGGGCCCGCCACGCCGCGTCCGGGCCCGGGGCGATGACGTCGATGAAATCCGCTCCATGCCACATGGACAAGTAGGCGGTGTTCAGCGCCGGATCCCAGGCGGAGGCCAGGTCCCAGTCGATGATTCCGTGCAGTGTGCCCTCGCTCCAGCGCATGTTGTGCCCGGCCAGATCCCCGTGGACCAACGAGGCGGGCACCGAGGCAAAATCCCCGATGGTGTCCAGGACCCGCCGGGCAGCCCCGGCCAGATCGGCGGGCAGCGCCGCCAGTGCCGCGTCGGCCTTCTGCCCGGTCCATGGTCCGCGGAAGGAAAACGGCGGCGCCAGCAGGTGGGCGATCGGCCCGAGGTCCACGGCGGCAAGTTCCTCCAGCACCGCGCGCAGCGCGGCCGGATCGCCAGTGTGCGGGGGATGCGCGGCGCCCGGGACATAGCGCTGGACGACGGCGGAGAACCCCGCGCCGTGCCACACCTCGCTCAGGGCGGTGGGCAGCAGGAAGGTGAACCGGCCCGAGAGCGCCTCGATGAGGTCCACGCATCGTTGCATCTCCCGCGCGGCGCCGGGCGTGCGGCTCATGCGCATCACCGCCTCGCCGGGGGCCACCAGCACCAGGTGGAACTGGCCTCCTTCGTCGACGTTCCCGGATTTCCAATCCGGACCCGGGAACAGGGCGTTGGCCAGCTCAAATTCACGGGGCAGCGCTTCTCTACTCACCCTCCCATCCTTGCAGGTCAGCGGGTATGTGGGTACACAGGCCCAGCACGTAGGATCGAAGGCATGAGCCCAAAAGCGTCGGAGAACACCGCATCCAGCGAGTCCCTGGGGCGCACCGGCCCCGAGCCGGGAACCCGCCGCGGGCTGAAAGTCGAGCTGCTGATTGTCCTGGGGCTGTCCCTGGGGCAATCGGGCATCTACTCGATTGTGAACCTCATCGACAAGATGACGCGGGCGCCGCTGGGCTCGCAGACCACCTCGTTGAACAACTCGCTGAACCAGCGCCAGTACTTCGACTTGACCTACCAGTTGCTGGACATCTTCTTTGCGCTGGTGCCGGTGATGCTGGTCTTCTACCTGCTCTGGAGGATTCCGGGAGGCAATCCCTTTGCCCGGCTCGGCTTCGATGCGGCCAGGCCGTTGCGTGACCTGGGGTGGGCATCCGGACTGTTTCTGGCCATGGGGCTCGGAACCCTGGGCGTCTATGCGGTCGGCCGGGCCCTGGGGCTGACCACCATCATCGTGCCGGCGGCGCTGGACGACTACTGGTGGACGGTTCCGGTGCTGGTCTTCTCCGCGATCCGCCACGGCATCCTGGAGGAAGTCATCGTCGTCGGATACTTCTTTGAGCGCCTGGGGCGCCTGGGCTGGGGCAAGTGGCAGATCATTTGCGCCAGTGCCGTGCTGCGCGGCAGCTACCACCTGTACCAGGGGATCGGCCCGTTCATCGGCAACGTCGCCATGGGGATCGTTTTTGGCTGGTTGTACGCAAGGAAGGGCAGGGTCATGCCGCTGGTGATCGCCCACGCCTTGCTGGACATCGCCGGGTTCGTCGGTTACGCACTGCTCGGCCCGGCCATCGGAATGGGCACATAAAACACGGTTTGATGACGTTTGATGCAAACGCCTGAGTTCCCGGGCAACCCCATTGGGCTCGGGGGAACCGGCGACCGCGCCCAGGGCGCGCTTTCCCGCCGGACGCCCGGCGGCAGGAGCCCCGGCGCATCGCGCAAGGAGCCGGACATGCCCCATCCCATGAGCTCGAGGACGATGTTCCGGCTGGGAGTGCTCCTGGGGATCGTCGGGGTGCTCTTCCATGTCGTCCTGACGCCGCTGATGGGCTGGGCGATCACCCGGTTCAGCTTCTACAACACCGGAATCACGATGCTGGGAGGGCTTTTCTCGCTGCTTCAGCAAGGCACCTTCCTTGGCGGCCGGTTCCTGATGGCGGGATCTTTCGTGGTGCGCTCCGCCGAGGAAGCCGTAGCCGGGGTGCGTGGCGGCGGCAGCCCCGCGGTCCGGGCCCTCCGATGATTGACTTCCCGCCCTGGGCACCGGCAGCGACGGCGGATTCCCGCATGTGCGATGCCGCCCTTGCCGACCCCGGACAGGCGGGAACCACATGCCCAGGCTCCCGAGCTCCCAAGCAATGTTCCGGCTGGGGCTTGTGATGCTCCTGTCGGGCGTGGCCTACGCCCTGTTGGGAGACCCGATCGCCGGCTGGTACTACGACACCATGTTGCCGGGCGCAGGGACTGTCCGGGCGCTGAGCACCTGCCTTCACCTGGCGTTGTTCATGGGAGGCCTGTTCCTGGCCGCCGGATCGATCGCAGCCAGGCACTTCGAGATCCTGAAGGACGAACTGCGCAACGCATCCGGTGGCGGAACCAACCAATAACAGCGCAAGGCGGGGGGGGGGGGGGGGGGGCGGCCCCCCCCCCCCCCCCCCGGGGGGGGGGGGGGGGGCGGGGTGTGTGGGTTTTTTTAGAAATTGGTGTGTGGGATGGGAAAC
>NZ_JAUSSH010000002.1 GCF_030812255.1 Paeniglutamicibacter psychrophenolicus
ACTCGTCAAAACATATTGATCCCTTTTTTTTATTTTTTTTTTTTTTTTTTTTTTTTTTTTGGGGGGGGGGGGGGGGGGGGGGGCCCCCCCCCCCCCGACACCCGAGCATCAAAATTCTGACAGCTGAATTGTGACTGACAACGATAAATGGCCGTTTTTTCACTGCGCTGTTTGGCATTCCGGGAACCGTCAGCGAGATGTTGTGGCCCTCCAGTGACATGTGTCTGTTCCGGGGTGGCTAGGCCTTTTCCGACGTACCTCGGTCGGGCAACAGGACACCGCACGCGGGGCCCGGCGTGCCTGAAGACGGCTCGGTGCGGCGTCTCCGGGAGGGCCCGTGGGATGGTGTTGGCGTGTCAGTGGCCACCACCGGGGCCGCTCACCTCGCTTCCGGGGTTGACCGCGCACCCCGGCTGGGGCCCGCCATGAGCTACTGGTCGCCAATACCCGGCCGTCCAGACGTGTACCGTGTCGCCCGGCCGGCAACGGAACACCCCAGACACAGGCCCAGGGTTGAGACCGGGGAGAACCCGCCGGAGTCAACGCCTGGGATCGTCCTCCGGGTTTTTGGGGCCACCGCTGCCTTGCGGTCGGTGGCCTGCAGCTTCGGCCGGACCAGGAGGGGGCCCTGCCCCGACGGCCACATCCAGCCCCGCCACCGGGTCCGGCTGGGTCCAGACCTGGATGATTGCCCAGGTCACCGCGGCCAGCGGCACCGCCAGCACGGCACCGATAAGTCCGGCGAGGATGACGCCGGCGGCCAGCGCCAGGAGGATGACCAGGCCGTGCAGGTGCAGCGAGCGTCCCATCACGACCGGCTGCAGGACGTGGCCGTCGAGCTGGTTGATCCCGACGACGATGGCCACGACGACCAGGGCCGCAACGGGCCCGTTGGCGACCAACGCAACCAGGGCGGCAAGAATCCCGGCCACCGTCGCCCCGACCATCGGGATGAAGGCGCCGAGAAAGACAATGGCGGCCAGCGGAAGTGCCAGTGGCACCCGCAGGATGAACAGGGCCGTGCCCACGACCACACCCTCGATCAGCGCTATGATCGCCGTACCCCGCACGTACTGGCCCAGGACAACCAGGGTCCTGGCCCCGGAGCAGCGAAGCCGGTTTCGGATCGCGCCGGGAAAGGGCCGGAGGAAGAAGTCCCAGATCCGTCCACCGTCCTTCAGGAAGTAAAAAAGCACGACGGCGCCAAGCAGTGCCCCGGTAAGGACTTCGGCCGCCGTCGAGATCCCCACCAGCGCGCCGGCGCCGAATCGGCTGCTGGTTGCAAAACTGGTCACGGCTTCGGAGGCCCTGTCGATCATCTCCTGGTCAATGGGAAGCGGTCCGGAAGCGATGAACCTCTGCAGCTCCCCGAACCCGTCGCCGGCGGCCGTGACCAGTTCGTCCCATTCGCTGCGCACGGCAAACACAATGCCGGTCACCAGGCCGCCCAGCACGAGGATGGCGGCCAGGAAGGTGATCCAGGTCGCCAGCGCACCGGGCAGGCCCTTGCCGCGCAAAAACGCGACCACAGGACTCAATGCGGCGGCCAGGATCAGTGCCACCATAAGGGGGATCACAATGAGTTTGAGCTGGACCAGCCCGTAGATGGCCACGGACAGGGCGATCAGGACCAGAATGAACTGCGCGGCGCGGGTTGCGGCCCGGCCGAATCCGTCGGCCCATAATCCGCGGCCCGGTAGGAGACCGCCGACGGTCGAGGTGGTTTTCATGGAAATCATCCCTTGGCTGATGGTTTTTGGTTGCTCCCAGCATGCTCCTTCATGGACGACCGACCAAGGATCGAGCGCCTACCGGATGGGGCCAGGAAACCCGGCCACATCGGCGCCACTGCGGCCGGCCCGCCCCGACCGGTCGAAGGGAACTCGATGTCGGCGTCCGTGCACCTGCCGATTGGGGTGTCTCGAAAACCTACAGTCTTTCGAGACAAAAGATCTGGCCGATCTTGACAGTTGACCATGCCGGACTTCCGGGAGACATTTGGTTCCAGAAAATCGTCTTACCGAAAAATCTCTTAGCCGGTTGTTGTCGAAGGTTTTCTGAGTCAAAGCGGCAGAGCCAGACTCGCCCGTAAGCCGATCGGCATGCGCGACAAACGGGAGCAACAAGTTGCAGGTTTTGTGGGCTACCGAGTCGTTGGTGTGGAAATGCGGGTCCCGGCCTGTGATCCGGCAGGAGATGGCTGGGCGGGCGTCGATGGTTGCTGGACAGCGGTCCTTTACCGCACGTGAACGTGGTGGCGGTTTCTCATTTGCCCATCCCAGAAGAAAGCACGGTCAGCGGGCGCTTGAAGAAAGCGGGGTCGCCGGGTGGCCAAGTGGTGCTAGTCTGCGCCTTCTCAGCGGGGATCGGTGAGATCAAGGACTATTTCGTTGTGACGCATGAACCATGGCTTGAAGGGGGGATCGAATCTGGCGAAACGCGGGGTGCCCACCGGCTCAAGCCCGGCCGCACGCAGAGCAATTCTCAGCTTCTGGAGATGCTGCTGGTAGCTCCCGGTGCTCCAGCGCCCGCTGAATCGGATCGCCGCGGCAAGGCTTTCCGGAACCGTCCGCAGGCGGACCTTTTGGTTCAATGGCCGCGGTGCGTTCTCGATCGTGAAGCCTTCGGGCAAGACGAAGGAAACCCGGAACGTCGGCGACGCGCCGGTTTCTCCGTGCGCCTCGATTCCCTGCTGCAGGACCGGGGCGGTCATCGAGATTTTTTCCGACGCAACATCCTGCACTACCGGCGCTGTCATCGCGACCTTCGCTCTGGCTTCGTTCTCTCCACTGATATAGGCAAAGAGGTACCGGAACGCGCGGTTTCCTGCCTCTTCAAAGCCCCCCGCGGTAGTGACTTCGGCAAACAGGTGCTCGGGATACCGGCGAACCTCAAAATCAGCGTAGCTTTGCACGGTTTGGTAAGGCTGTTGCCGGGTCATGCCACCACGGTACTCCGCCACTTGCGCAAGAGGATCCCCACGAGGGACAGCAAACCCGGGAAGCAGAGCGCGTCCCTGGAGGAAATGCCTCGAAAGTGGTGTCTCGGTTTTGAATCAACCAGGAATGGATGCCGGCCAATGCGCTGGTTCGGGTTGGGTGCCGGCAGCCTGTCGGTGGCGCTGGCCACCGTGGGCGGCACCCGAGTAGGTGAATCGCACCCCATTTGCCGCTGCGATCCGCATGCCAGCGTATGAGACGTCGGCTTCGTGAGGCCCCTCTTGCGCGCCGGGCCATCTGCATTGGCGACATGACCCGATCCCATCGTTCCAGAATTCGATCCTCAAAATGCGGCGCTACCGGAGGGGGGTTTCCAACGTTAAATCTCGCAGCCTAAACCCCGGGAACGCCTGTGCCTGCTGTTGCACGGGGGAACCCTATGCGGAAACTTCAGCGGGCGGCGGGGGAACACCCGGGCAGATCCCGGGGTGAGTAGTGGGATAGTGCCAGCTCCGGTTTCTGCCATGATGGGGCACAGCAGGTGAGCGACGCAAACTTTGGCAAGAACGGCAGAGGGCGGGCCAGTGATGAATACAGATCCATCACTGTCCCGCCCCATAGGGTGCTGCCTTACTGCTGTGGCCGTCTCAAGCTGTCCGACGGCCGGGTACTGCTGGTACTTCCGGTGTTGCTGGTACTTCTTTACTGCTGGTACTGCTGATGGTGCCGGTGTTGCTGGTACTGCTTACTTCTGTGGCCGTCTCAAGCTGTCCGACGGCCACGCCCTCCGGCTACTGCATTACTGCTGTGGTCGTCTCAAGCTGTCGAGGACCACGCCCTTTGGGTACTGCTGGTACTTCTTTACTGCTGGCACTGCTTACTGCTGTGGCCGTCCCAAGCTGTCCGACGGCCGGGTACGGCTATGCGGTTTCCCCCAAAGGAAGCAACTGCACCTTCCTCGATCGGGGGAGGCAATTTGCTCTTCTTCCCGCATGCCAAAGAATATAGTAGTACTTCCCGGAAAGTTCAAGTCCTCGGATTTCCCGGGGTTTTCTTGGGGTCCGCTGGAAGGATTGGGCCCCCGACCAGGCGAGTTCGCCGGCTTGCAGCACGGTCCCGTGGGGATTCCCGGGGGAGCCGTGGAGGTCGCGTCCCCTTGGGTGTCCCAGGGCGCGGGTTCCGGCGCGGGGGTGCCGGGCATGTTTGGGCGTCCGGGTGGAGCCCGGGACCGCATATGGATCCGGTGGCTTCATGGCGAGGCCCTTTCCGCGACCCCGGGGGACGGGCCGGGCTCCGTCACGGGGCGGTCCCCGCACCCCTGGGGTGCGGGGACCGCTGGGGGAAGCGACATCGGGATCCGGCCTCGCATTGCGCGTGCGGCGCCATGGTGGGCCCCGGCGGGGCTCTCACCCTTGTGCCCAGACGGCCGGGAAGATGCCGTCCCCGTTTGGGGAAACCGTCCTCCCTAGGCGTTGATCGAGTGCTGTTCCTGCGCGTTGGAGGTGATGACGATCTTGCGCGGCTTGGCCTGCTCAGCCACCGGGATCCGCAGCCGCAGCACCCCGGTGTCGTAGCTGGCCTCGATGTGCCCGGTGTCCAGGTTCTCACCCAGCACCAGCTGCCGGCTGAACACCCCGCGGGGGCGTTCGGCCGCGAGGATCTCCTTCGAGTCATCGCCCTCGCCGTTCAGGGCGCCGCGTTCGGCCTTGACCGTCACGACGTTGTTCTCCACATCCAGGTCGATCGAGCCGGGGTCCACGCCCGGCAGGTCGAATTCGACCTGGACGGCGTCCCCCTCGCGCCAGGCGTCCATGCTCATCGCGGAGGGCCGGGCACTGGTTCCGAACACCTGCTCGGCGAGCC
Source organism: Paeniglutamicibacter psychrophenolicus (assembly GCF_030812255.1). GTDB lineage: Bacteria > Actinomycetota > Actinomycetes > Actinomycetales > Micrococcaceae > Paeniglutamicibacter > Paeniglutamicibacter psychrophenolicus_A. Next base: position 4,803 of record NZ_JAUSSH010000002.1, read on the forward strand.
TGTCGAGTTCGCGGAACGGGTCTGTGCGCATCAACATGGTTCCTCTCCTTCGTGCGTCTTGCTTGTTTCCGCCCCCGCCAGATCTGTTCCAACGGGTACAGATTTTTTATAGCACCGTGGATAGAATGCTGCAAGAGGGATCCGAAAAAGTTTGAAGGCACGCTCATGGCAGTCCCCGATCCCGCGGTCCCCGGCCATGTGGCCCCGGATGCGATGGCGCGCGGCATCTCACCCGCGCGCCGAGACCCCGCGGCCAGTGATTTATTTGTCCCGTCGATCCCCTGCGGCGTTCCCCTATCGGGCCGTGCCCGCCGGGGGAGGGGCGGCCCGGGACTTTTCGCCCCGGCGGAGCAGGGGCTGCATTGCGGTGCCCGGCTGCTGGCCACCATAACGGCCCCCGTTCGGGTGCTTGCCGCCCGTGGCTAGGCCGGCGCGTGCAGGGGTGCAGGTGCCTCCGGGTGCCGGGCGGCGGCCAGGTACTCCTGCACGGCTTGGGCGGGAACCCGGTATGACTTGCCGAAGCTCACTGCCGGCAGCTTGCCCTCGTGCACCAGTTCGTAGACGGCCATCCGCGGCAGGTGCATCGCTGCGGCGGCCTCGGCCACCTTCAGGTAGTCGTTGTCCTCGGGGTCCTGTCGCTCGAACATTTCATTCCTCAATCCATGTGGCCGTCATCCCCCGGAGGAACGGCTGGTCCGGCAAGCGCACCGTTCCGGGGCCCGGTGTGGGTTCTCATGGTAGGCACGGATTCGGCGGCGCTTCAAGGTTTTGCGCACCCGCCCGGCCGCCCATCACCGCCTGAGCACCCCGGTAAATGTAGGGTCCTAAGCGCCGGGGGAATCCTGCCCCCGCCGGTGGTGGCAGGACCCACGGCCGCTCGCCCAGGAGCCGGACCATGGTTCGTCGGGCGGCACGCCCCTCCGGGATGAGCAGCAGCGGGTAGATGTGGACCATGCCCGGAGCTTGGTGGAATTCGGTGTGCACCCCGGCCGCACGGGCCTTGGAAACCAGGAGCCCGCAATCCGGGTGGGTGATGTCGCGGGTGCCGGCGAACACGGTGAGCGGCCCGAGGCCGGCCATCTGTCCGAACAGTAGGCTCACTATCGGATCTTCCCACCGGAGCCCATCGCGCCAAGGTCCGCGGCGGCCCGGAGGCCGGGCCGGACCAGCCACTTCTCGTTTGGTTCCAGCAGGTCGATGGCCGGGTTGCGAGAGCTCACATCAAGTGCCGGGGAGATGAGCACCGTGTGGACCAGGGCCACCCCGAGGTCGCGCAGCAGCAATGCGGCGGAGAAGGGGATCCGGCCGCCGGCCGAATCGCCGAGCGCCGAAACGTTTCCCGCACCGTGGGTGGTGGCAACGCGCCGGAGCAGGTCGGCAACCTGCGGGACCACGCTCGCGGCGGTGCCTTGCGGGGCCAGGGGTAGCTGGGGACCAAAACCCGGGACCCGGTGTCCGTGGCAAGCCTGAGGATCAGTTGCCAGTGGAGCGGGAATGTTTGGTTGATCCACGCACCCCCGTGGAGATGGACGATGCGGTGCTGCGCTGGGTCTGCGAAAGGTTCGCACCCCATCCAGGGGCCATCCGCCACCCTCATCCACCCCGATGTCCACGCCGCTGGGCAGCAGGCGAGGTGGCCCGTAGGCGCAGCGGCGCAGGCGGCGCACCGCCACGAGTTCCGCGGTGGCCTGCGGGCTGGCAAACCGGTGCCGTTATCCCCATGCGGGCAAAGCGGCGGCATCATCCAGCTGGCAGGACCGGCCACGGAACCTCCGGGGATGAAAGGATGGCGGTGTCCACGACGCCCGCGGCTACCGAGCTGGTGGCGCCGGAAAACGCCGGCGAAGTCCTGCTTTGTGTCCTTACTGCCCACCTTCTACTGGTGTGCCGGATCCGTGTCGTCCTCGAGGTCCAGATTCTCGCCGGGATCCAGCTCCTGCTCGGTTTCACCCGCCCGCCGGTTCTCGAGCACCACGAGCCGCTCACTGTCCTGACCCGTTTCGGGATCGGGGACATGCACCGCCCGGGCATCATCTGGACTAATCGTCTCTTCGGCAAGGGCCTGGGCATCGACGGGATCCAGTGGTTCGAAAATTTCACCCATGATCGTCCTCCTGGTGTGGTGGGATTCCAAGTCTCGGGGGGATTCCAAGATAGGGCCTGCAGGGCGCCGGCTCAAGGGGCCTTGCCGTATCCGGCGCGACGGCGGGAGAGTTCCCCTCGCAGGGAGTCGTTTTCCGCTTCCAAATCCAGGACCAGCCCGATGCCCGCAACGTTGAGCCCCAAGGCCAGAAGTTCGCCGATCCGCCGCAGCCTGGCCACATCGGCATCGCTATACAGCCGGGTACCGCCTTCGGTGCGCCTCGGTTCCAGCAGCCCCTTGCGCTCATACATTCGGAGGTTCTGCTGGCCCGTTCCCACCAACTCCGCGGCCACTGAAATCGCGTATACACCCTGCCTCTTCGTATCCCTGGTAGACATCACGAGTCCCTTCCAAATTTCCTGCCGCATGCTTCTTGCGCCGGCGCCCTGCCTGTGTTATAAAAAAACTATACCCACCAATATAGATTGTGGGGGGCAACCAACCGAATATGGCATTCACTGACACTGTGAAGGAGTGCACCAGCCATGTTGATGCGTACAGACCCGTTCCGTGATCTCGACCGGATCGCCCAGCAGGTTCTGGGGACGGCAACCCGCCCTGCGGCCATGACCATGGACGCGTGGCGCGATGGCGACACGTTTGAGGTCGAGTTCGACTTGCCCGGCATCAGCCCGGATTCGATCAATCTGGATGTGGAACGCAACGTGGTCACCGTCAAGGCGGAGCGTCCGGCCTTGGACAAGGACCTGGAGATGCTTGCCTCGGAGCGGCCCCGGGGTGTGTTCAGCCGACAGCTTGTCTTGGGTGAGAACCTGGATACGGAGAACATCGAGGCCAGCTACGACACCGGGGTGCTGCGCCTGCGGATCCCGGTGGCCGAGAGGGCCAAGCCGCGCAAGATCGAAATCACCTCCACAGACACCGATCGCCAGGCGCTAGACGCCTAGGCGACCGGGAAGCGGGAGATGCCTTTGGTGTCCCCCGCAACGCCGGAAGCGTCCGGCGGCCGCCCACCTTTTGGGAAATGGGCGTGAGCCGTCGTGGCCCGCCATTGCGCCCGAAGGCGCGATCAAGGACGGCCCCCACGGAATGTTTTCGGCACCGTTGGCCCGGGCCATGGCGCCCGGGCCAACGGCTTTCACTAGTGGCCACCAAGGCAGTGCCCGGCACTGCCGGAGCCTGAAGTGCCGGAATGGAAGTGCAACGTACGGTGGGCGGATTTCCTGATTACTATTCGGTGTTGGGCCTGGATCCCCAAGCCTCCCCCGGGGCCATTGCCCGGGCTTACCGGTCCCTGTTGCGCCGCCACCACCCCGACACCCGCCATCCACCGGAATCGGTGGAGGACGCAAACCAGCATGCCGTTCTGCTTCAACGGGCCATGGAGGCCCATGCGGTCCTGGCCGATCCAATCCGGCGTGCCCGCTACGACAGGGAACACCACCCCCACCCGGTGCTTCCCCCGATCCCTCAGCCTTCCGCTGCCCCCTTCCGTCCGGCCTCATCCCCGGGTTCGAGGCCGGGTGGCGGAGAATCCTTGAGTGTTTCCCCACTGCGGTGGGATCCCCCGACCAGGAGGAGCATCTAAATGAATGCATGGCGACGCTACGATTCACCGCTGCTGCCGACCTTCCACGAACGCTTCGAGAAGCGTTGGGGGAAGGGCAGCGCACCGTTTTTGGACCCGGAAGTCCTCGAGCAACCCATGCCTCGGGCCCAGTGGATCAACATCGATACCGGGGCCGCGCTGGCGGTGGTCCCGATCTGGACGGAAGATGAGGCCCACCGGTCCTTCGCCATGTTCTACCTGCCCCCGGCCGGGGACATCTGGTTGCTGCGTCCCGGGGCCACCGGCTATCTCGAATCCGGACAGCTGGAGAGCATCAGGCTGCGCAATGACGCCTTCAAGAAGGCCCTCAAGCATGCCACGGAGTTCATCGAGGGTGCCAATCCGCTGTGATCCGCAGCTCTGGGATCCGACGGCCCGTCCCTGCTGAGCCGTCGGAGGTGTCTTGAAAAGATCAATCTTCGGTCACGGTACACGAGGGTTCCGCCAGGGAAGATCCTCTTGACACCCGCCATATTCAGCCACGGAACGACTGCCCAGGGTTGGGTTTGACAGGGTGCGGCACCCATTATTAGCCTATTTCTACTTGCATCCGTTGATGGCTTTCACAAGCCAAGAGGGGAGGAATACGTCGCCGTTAAGCTAAACCCAAACCGAGACAGACCACCCCATTCGTTGAAGGCCCCTCTGGCATAGAGGGGCCTTCCGCCACCGAGTGACCTACGAACCCCCTGACGGTTCCCCGCGCGCGGGACCGCTTCCAATCCCGGGAGTCGTACCTCCACGACGTACCGCCGAATGCAGGCCTGCTCGAACGCGACTTTTGCACTCGCTCGGGTCAGTGCGTAATGTAGGGCGTTCGCCCGGAAGCGCCGTCCCCCAAGAGGCCGCCGGGCGGGATAACCAGCCCCCGCGTCCGCGCTTTCCCCCAAGGTGTGCGGCCGTGGGGGCTGTCCCTTAAATCCGTGCCTAGCCCCGCGACCACAGGGGTACGACAAAAGATATTTCGTTCGGTCTTTTCCCGCACACATGTGGACGCCGGGACCCAACCGACCGCGTGAGCACCACCGCCAGGTCACGTTCCGCCCTGAATCCCGCCTGCCACTGCCGGCGATCGTGCACACGCTCACCATCGTCAGGGGTTTCGCCGTAGTTCCCCGTGGCTCAAGACGCTTCCGCCCGGCCCCCTGTTAAGGGACCGGGTTATTTGGCATTGACCACGAGTGTGCAGCGGGACCAAGCTTCGCTCTCGCGGTTCCATGAAAAACAGATCAACAATTTAGTCAGAAACCAAGTACGAAACATGTATAGTGGGCCCACGACCCTGAAACGGGTCCAAGCCCACCGAGGGGGAATACAGCATGGATCGGCCGGAAAGACTGGACGGCGTGGAAGAACCGCGCATGGTCCCCGAGGGGGTCTCGCTCGGGTACGCACGCATCAGCACCAAGGACCAAAACCGGGAGAGCCAACACCAGCAGCTCATCGCCGCAGGCTGCTACGACGTGTACGCGGACCAGGGCAAGTCCGGGGCCACCATGGCGCGCCCCGAGCTGGAAGCCTGCATACGTGCCCTGCAACCGGGAAACACCCTGGTGGTCACCACACTGGATCGCCTGGGCCGCACCGTGCGCGGCCTGGCCGAACTGCTCGACACGCTCAAGGAACGCGAGATCAACTTCCGCTCCCTGGCCGAAGGCATCGACACCACCACGATGCAGGGACAAACGATGATCAGCGTCATTGCTGACGTGGCCAAGATGGAACGCGAACTGATCCGCGAACGCACCATGGCCGGATTGGCCGCGGCCGAGGGCAAGGGAGGCCGGCCGCCACGCTTGCAACCTCACGAGGTGCGCGAAGCACACCGGCTGAGGGAGGACGAGGAATGGTCGTTGGACCGCATTGCGGAGAAGTTCAAGGTCAGCCGGTCAACGATCATTCGTGCGCTGCGCCAGGATGGGCTGGCCGGGGATGGCTACGCTGGTAAGAAACCAGCAATCTCACCCCGGGAGCCGACACGTGGCCAGAGCGCGCAAAACCCAGGTCCAGGGCCAAGTATCCCTGGATGATTTTCTCTTTCCAGAACCCGAGGAGGTTCGTGATGAACACATACGGCACGTTCGCACAGAACGCGTGGAAGACCCTGGCCCCGAGCCAGTACGAGTCGATCGTGGACCCGGAGACGTGGTTCACGAACCTGGGGGTCGAGGCGGAGAACAGCGTGGACAGTCTGCAGGTGCAGATCGCTGGACGCGATACGCCGGGGGAAACCTACCTGGAGAAAGTTGGCCGGTTGACGGCGGCGAAGATGCAGGCGGAGGAAATCGTGAGGGTCGAGATGTTGACCCCACAGCCGGAGGACTTGGAGGAGGAGCCGGACGAGGACGAGGAACCGAGCACGATGGGCGTCTATCTGGAATACATGAAGGAAGTGAACCGGCTTCACCGCGAGACCCTGGAGGAATTGCACCAGGAAGAGATGGGACACGACCTGAACCAGTAGAAACGCTCTCACGGTTCATTCCAGTCAACCAGGATGCCTTGGCACCCTCGGGCGCCAGGGCGCGGTTCCGCGCCAACCTTGAAGCCTTGCGCACCTTGCGCGGGCTACAAGAGGCCGAGCGTGAGGCCAGCGCATCGGAGAAGGAAATCCTGGCCCGGTGGGGCAGCTGGGGAGCCACCGGGGTGGCAGAAGTCTTTGACGAAAACCGCCCCGAATATGCCGAGGATCGCGCAGAGTTGCGCGAACTCCTCACCGAGGCCGAATACCGGGCGGCGAACCGCACGGTCATCAATGCCCACTACACCGACCCGGCACTGGCTACCGAGATCTGGCAGACCCTGCAAACTCTCGGCTTCGAGGGCGGCAATGTTTTGGAGCCAGGGTCCGGTGCTGGCACCTTCATTGGTTTGGCACCGGAGGGAGCCACCATGACCGGGGTGGAGCTGGACCCCATCACCGCAGGTATTTCCCAAGCTTTGTACCCAGGAGCCACGATCCGTACCGAGTCCTTTGCGGACTCGCAGTTCGGTTCGGCACGTTTCGATGCCACGGTGGGCAACGTGCCCTTTGGCCGGAACATCTTGCACGATACGACCCACAACCAGGGCCGGCACTCGATGCACAACCACTTCATCATCAAGTCCCTGGACCTCACCCGCCCCGGCGGTGTGGTCGCGGTGATTTCCTCGGCCTTCACCCTGGATGCACAGAATCCGGCCGCGAGGCGGGAAATCTACGAAAATGCGGATCTTCTTGGTGCGGTGCGCCTGCCCAACGGGGCACACCGCAGGGCGGCCGGCACGGACGCGTTGACCGATGTCCTGGTCTTCCGTCGCCGCCTGCCGGGAGAAGAACCAGGGAACGCCGCCTGGTTGGAAACACGTCCCGTCGCCACCGCTTCCGGGGCCGAAGCACGCATCAATGACTACTTCACCCAGAACCCGGACAAGCTCCTGGGGGAGATCGAGGTAGGCAACGGCATGTACGGCAACGCCACCGTGAACGTGCGGACCGATGACCTGAAAGCAGTCCCCACACGGCTGCATGAGCAGTTGCAGAAGATTGCCACCACCGCCGTGGCCGCAGGCCGCGGAATGGGCGAAGACCCGCGCACCGCCGAGGTGCAAGCCGCAGCCCGGATGCCGCAGGCGCCCGCCAGCGAACAGGTCGGACACATCGCCGCGCTCGAGGATGGAACCTTCACCCAGGTCAGCACCAACAAGGTCGCCGAGCCGCTGACAGTCCCGGCCACCCAACAGACCGAACTGCGCTCACTCCTGGGTTGCGGACGAATCGGGCGGAGAAGATGTCGCGCAGCGATGGGCATGTGCCGCTTGTCATAGTGGTGTCGGGAATCGGGAGACCTACTCCGCAGTTGAAAGTGGGTGAAACTACAGTCATTCCCGAACAACAGGAGAATTCCTTCATGGCAACCACAGTCCTTACCCTCGTCGGTTCATTGCGCAACGGCTCGACCAACCGCCAGCTGGCTGAAGCCACGGCCCTGAACGCACCGGAAGGCGTCGAGGTCAACGTCTTCGCCGGCCTGGAGAACATCCCGTTCTACAACGAGGACCAGGACATCGAGGGCCAGGTTCCGGCCGCGGCACTTGAATTGCGCGCCGCCGCGGGTGCAGCAGACGCACTGCTGCTGGTCTCCCCGGAATACAACGGCACCATGCCCGCCGTCCTGAAGAACGCCATCGACTGGCTCTCCCGTCCCTTCGGCAACAGCGTTGCCAAGGACATGCCCGCAGCTGTCATCGGCACCGCCTTTGGCCAGTACGGCGGGGTCTGGGCCCAGGACGAGGCCCGCAAGGCACTGAACATCGCCGGCGCCAACGTCCTGGAGGACGTCAAGCTGTCGATCCCGAACTCGGTCGTCCGCTTCGCAGATCTCCACCCGAAGGACGACGCAGAGGTCGCCAGCCAGGTCGCAGCCGTGCTTGAGGGCATCCGCGCGGTGGCCGAAAGCAACTGATTTCCGATTTCCCGCGTTGACCCGCAAGGGGTCGATGCATGGCGCGTGGCGGGCACCATTTCCCAAGGTGCCCGCCACGGCTGTCTTCGGCGAGGCCCTTGCCCGGGCCCAGGGCATGTAACCGTGGGGCCGGTTCCCGGGCCGCTGGTTAGGATGAACCCCATGAACGATGTGATGACGCTGCGCTTCCTGGCCGCCCCGACGGACGTTTCCGAGGACGGCACCACGGTCCAGGCAGGGCGGGTGCTCGAATGGATCGACAAGGCCGGGTACGCCTGCGCCGTGGGCTACTCCGGCGGGTACTGCGTCACCGCCTACGTCGGGAACGTGCACTTCACCAGGCCCATCGAGAACGGCGACCTGATCGAGGTCACCGCCCGGATCGTGCACACCGGGCGCAGCAGCATGCAGGTGGTGGTCACGGTCGACGCCGCCGACGTGCGCGAACGGATCTTCAAGCCGGCCATGGACTGCATCCTGGTTTTCGTGGCGATGGACGAGAACCGCCGCGCCAAGGCCGTCCCGCCGTGGGAGCCGGCCGACGCCGAAGCCGCCCAGCTGGCCCAGGGGGCCGCGGACCGCGTTGCCGCGCGTGCCGAGATCCGCGAAGCCATGCGGGCCCAGGAATACACGGAGGCGGGCACCGCGCCGCGGGAGAGGTTCCGGTTCCTGGCCTCGCCCGGCGACGTGAACTGGGGCGGGAACGCGCACGGCGGGATCGTCATGCGCTGGATCGACGAGGTCGCACGGGCATGTGCCATGGGCTGGTGCGGCACGGATGCGGTGGCCGTCTACTCGGGAGGCATCCACTTCACGAACCCCATCCACATCGGCGACATCGTCGAGCTCGAGGCCAGGCTGATCCACACCGGCCCGCACTCCATGCACATCGCCGTGCATGTGCGGGCGCGGGACCCGCGCGAGACCCAGTGGCGTGACACGACGCAGTGCATGACCATCTTCGTCACCCGCGATGAGTCCGGGCGGGCCTCCGGGGTGCGGCAGCTGGTGCCCGCCAACGCGGAGGACAGGCGCCTGGACGCCCACGCCGTGGACCTCGTCCGGCGGCGCGCGGAGCTGAGCCCGCTGCGGTTCGCCACGGCGCGCGTCTACTGAAGGCCCGGTTGCGGGACCGGCGCGCTGTCACTTGCGAACAGGCGGTTCCTCTTCCCGCGAACCGTTCCGGCGCGCGCCGAGGGTTGCGACGGTGACGGTGTCCAGCCCGGGGAATTCCGGGGCCCCCTCCCGGGCCACCCCGGTGAGCCAGCTGAACGCCAGCCCGTCGCCGGTGACCTCCAGGATGGCCAGGTTGTTGTCGAACCAGGGACCCTTGATGAGATTCCAGCCAAACGGCGGGCTTGGCACGTTCGCCCTGCGCGCCATCCAGGCCCCGAACGGAACCGCCGGCCCGAAGGCCAGGGCCGCGGCAAAATAGCGCAGGAAACGGGGAAGCGGGTTGCGGATCGGCGAACAGACCGCCTGCAGGATCCTGCTGCCGCCCTCGCGTTCGACCTCGGAGACGTAGGAGAAGTGCACGTCCCCGGAGAGGAACGTGACCGTCTGCGGGGCCGGTCCGCGCTTTCCGTCGGCGACCTCGGTGGCGAGCCGCGCCACCTCCTGGAAGCTGCGCTGGAACGCGGCCCAATGCTCGAGGTCGAAACGCCGGCGCAACCGCTCGCCCAGCCACGCCCTGAGTCGCCTGCGGCTGCCGCTGGAGATGGCCTCGTCCCACGATTCCACGTGGTGCAGGCCCATGGGCAGCAGGAAGGGCAGCGAGGTGCCGATGAGCAGGTGGCGGAATCCGCCGCGCATGTGCTCGTCGAGCCAGGCAAGTTCCGCCGCATTGAGCAGGGCGCGCCGTTCGGGCTCGAGCTTGCGGGCTGCCCGGGAGTCCACCACGATCAGGCGCACCGCATCCCAGTCGCGGCAGTAGCTCCAGCGGTAGCTTTCCGGCACGGCATCGACGCGCTCGGCGAACTCGTCCAGGTCCGCGGTCAGGTCCAGCTCGCCGGGACCGGTGTGGGCCGCGACGCGCTGCCACAGCGGATCGGCCGCACGCTGGTCGGGGGAGAGGTTTCCGAGGTGCTGGTAGATCCAGTACGAGCCGAGCCCGGATACGATGCGTTCGTGCCACCAGCTGGTCTTCTGCATCTTTTGTTTCCAGCTCAGCGAGGAGTTCCAGTCGTCGCGGATGTCGTGGTCGTCGAAGATCATGGCGCTGGGCAGTGTCGAGAGCAGCCAGCGGTTGGCCGGGTCCGACCAGGCCAACCGGTACAGGTGGGCGTATTCCTCGAAGTCCTTCAGTTCGGCCCCGGGTGCCTCCTTGATGTTGCGGCGGCTGCGGATGAATTCCTGCATCTCGTCGCTGGTAGAGTCCGCATAGACCTGGTCGCCGAGGAAGAGCGCCACATCGGGCCAGTGGTCGTGCCCGGGTGCTGCCATGGCCAGGGCGTAGGCGCGCATGGCGTCGATCCCGTGGGTGCGATTGCCGGATTCGTCGTGCGAAACACTGGTGCGGCAGGAGCCAAAGGCCAGCCGTGGCTCCTTGGCCGGGTCCAGGGTGGCGATCACCGGGTCGGGAAACCCGTCCGCAACGGGCCAGGCAAGCGTCCCGTCCAGGTGCACCGTGTAGGGGCGTACGCTGCCCGATTCCAGTCCCGAGACCTCGACCAGGGCGTAGTGGTGGCCGTGCGCCGCAAAGGTCGCGGCCTGCCAGGCGTCCGCGCCGGAACGGACCTCGACGGTGCAGGCCGCGGCGGTTTCCACCCAAATGCTGGCAGAGGCTGCGTCAACGTGGCGGAGCATCGGGCCGAGCACCAAGCCCCGGTCGGTCCAGTGGCCGGTGCCGGCCGGAGTGCTTCCAATGCTCATCATTCTCTCCTGATGGTGCCGGTCACCCCAGAATGGCACAACTGAATCGTTGGGGATAGACCGCATGGCGCACCGATGCCCTGCGTCGTGGCCCGCACGCAAATACCTTCCCGGCGCCGGTCCCGGGGGTGGACTGCATAAGATGGGCTGATGAGCCCCTCCGCATACCTGCAGACCCGCCAACGATTCATCGCCGCAGCTCCGCACGAAGTCTTCGAGCTGCTGGCGAATCCGGCGATGCACCCGGTCATCGACGGATCCGGAACGGTGCGGGCCCCAAGCGGCCAGGCACAAAGGCTCGCCCTCGGGAGCGAGTTCGGCATGCAGATGCGCCTGGGCGTGCCCTATCGGATCAGCAATACGGTGGTCGAATTCGAGCAAGACCGGCTGATTGCGTGGAGGCACTTCAGCGGGCACCGCTGGCGCTACGAACTGGAACCCGACGGGTCCGGGACAACGGTGCGCGAAACCTGGGATGCCAGCCGATTGCGGCACAAGTGGATGCTGCGGCTGCTGGGCTTCACCCGGACCACCGGGCCGAACATGGAAAGGACCCTCGAGCGGCTTGCCGCCCAGTTCCCCGAAGGCAAACGATAGGGGAGAAGCGGGTTCGTCCTCCCTGTCGCCATCGCGCCGCGGGTCCGGAGCCGGGGCTTTGGCCGCTTGACCTACTACGCTGAATACCATGAGCCAGCCACCGAACCAAGGTCCGCCGAAGCCGCGGCTTGCCCCGATGCGCATCACGGTTCCGAGCCGCAGCGACGCGTTCCTGCGCAAGTTCACCGAGGTCATCGGCGGCCCGCTGGGCAGGCACAGCAGCCCGGGACGGACCAACCCCGGCTTCTTCACCGTCGAACGCGTGCTGGTCATCCTTACGGTCATCGCCGCGCTGCTCGCGGTGGTCTCGAAGAACGCCTGCCGGCTCAATGGCTGGGGCGGGACCAACTCGTATGCCTGGGCCTGCTATTCGGACTGGACCGCGCTCTTCCACGCCCGCGGCTTCGCCGACAACGCCTTCGCGCCCTTCGCCTCCGGCGCCCAGTTCGAGTACCCGGTGCTGATGTCGGTCGTCGCCTCGCTGACCGCCGCGCTCATCCCGACAGGTGAATTCGACCGTGCCCTGGCCTTCTTCGACGTGAACTTCTTCCTGGTGGCCGGGCTGTGGCTGCTGGTGGTCATCAGTACCGCGCGCACCGCCGGGCGCAGGCCCTGGGACGCGGCGATGGTGGCCCTGGCCCCGGGCCTCATCCTGGCCTCCACCATCAACTGGGACATGTGGGCCGTGGCCTTCCTGGCCCTGGCCATGCTGGCCTGGTCGCGGCAGGCCGTCTTCCTCGCCGGGGTGCTCATCGGACTGGGCACCGCGATGAAGGTCTTCCCGCTGCTCTTCTTTGGGGCCGTGATCGTGCTGGCCATCCGCACCGGGCGCTACAAGCCGCTGGGGGTGTCCCTGGCCGGGGCCGCGATGTCCTGGCTGGCGGTGAACCTGCCGCTGGCGGTGGTGAACTTCGACGCGTGGAACCACTTCTTTTCCTTCACCGAGGACCGCGGGGCCGGGCTCTCTTCCTTCTGGCACATCTGGAACGTCACCGCCGGCGTGGTCCCGGGGATGCCGGCCCTGGGCGCCTCAGCCATCAACGCCCTGGCCCTGGGGCTCTTTGTGGCCAGCTGCGCGGGGATCGCCTACCTGGGACTGCGCGCGCCGGTGGCGCCGCGGCTGGGCCAGCTGGTGTTCCTCATCGTCGCCTCCTTCATCATGTTCAACAAGGTCTACTCCCCGCAATTCGTGGTGTGGCTGATCCCGCTGGCGGCGTTGGCCTGGCCCAAGTGGAAGGACTTCCTCATCTGGCAGCTCTTCGAGGTGCTGCACTTCTGGGCCATCTGGATGTACCTCTACGCCACCACCGCCGACATCAAGGCCTCCAACACGTTCCCCACCTCCTTCTACGTGTTTGCCGTGCTGGGGCACATGATCGCCACCGGGTACCTGATGTACCGGGTAAGCCAGTCGATGTTCGACCCCGACCTGGACCCGGTGCGCCGGGTGGGCCAGGAAGACCCGCAGGCAGGCGCGTTCGCCGGGGCGGAAGACAGGTTCGTGTTGGGAGCAAGACATGGCGCATGACGCCGCAGTGATCGGGGCCGGACCCAACGGGTTGGCCGCCGCCGTGACGCTGGCCCGCGCCGGGCTCTCGGTGCGGCTCATCGAACGCAACGCCACCGTCGGCGGGGCCGCGCGCACCCGGGAGCTCGGCTACACGGGAGCGATCCACGACCTGGGCTCGGCGGTGCACCCGATGGCACTGCTCTCCCCGTTCTTCAGGCAGATCGGGCTGCGCGAGCATGTCGACTTCGTGGTTCCCGAGATCTCCTTCGCGCACCCCCTTGCCGACGGCCGGGCCGGCATCGCCTGGCGGGAGCTGGAGCGGACCGTCGCGGCGCTGGGGGCCGACGGGCCGGGCTACCGGCGGATCCTGGGGCCCGTCGTCGAGCGTATGGAGGGGACCGCGGAGCTGTTGCTGAACCCGCTGCTGCGCATCCCGCGGCAGCTTGGTCCGCTGGCCGTCTTCGGGCTGCGCGCCGCCCAATTGATGGTGCCGGGGCTGGGCACCGGCCAGGTGGCCGCGGCGATGATCGCCGGCTGCGGGGCCCACACAGCCGGCGGCGGGCGTGGACCGGCGGCAACCGGGGCCGGGCTCTTCCTGGCGGCCGCGGCGCACGCGGGCGGCTGGCCGATTCCGATCGGCGGCTCGCAGGCGATCTCCGATGCGCTGGCGGGCATGTTCGTTGCGGCAGGGGGCAGCATCGAGCTGGACACCGAGGTCACCGACCTGGCCCAGCTCCCCGAAAAGACCGTCCTGTTCGACACCTCGCCCGAGGCCATGGCCTCCATCGCGGAGAATGCCCTTCCGCAGAAGTACAAGGACATCCTCACCGGCACGCGCCGGCCCCCGGGATCCTGCCTCATCCACTACGTGCTCAACGCCCCGGTGCCGTGGCGCAACCCGGAGCTGGCCGGTGCCGGCACCATCCACCTGGGCGGCACCGCCGCGCAGATCGGGCGGGAGGAACGCCGGGTGCGCACCGATGTCTCGGCCGCGCCCTACGCGATCGTGTCCCAACCCAGCCGCTTCGATGCAAGTCGGGCGCCGGAGGGCAAGCACGTGCTCTGGGCATACTGCCATGTGCCCAACGGAAACCCCGCGGACCTCACCGCCGTGATGAACCGCCAGCTGGAGGCAGTGGCCCCGGGCTTCACCGACATCATCGAATACAGCAAGGCGGTCACCGCGCCGGGGTTGGCCGCGCAGAACCCCAACCTGGTCGGCGGAGACCTCTCGGGTGGTGCAACCGACATGCGCGGCATGCTGATCCGCCCCACGTTGTCCACCGATCCGTGGCGGACCCCGGCCAAGGGGATCTACCTGGCCTCCAGCTCGACCCCGCCGGGTCCCTCGGTGCACGGAATGAGCGGCCACCTGGCGGCCAAGAGCGCGCTGCGCCACGAGTTCGGGATTCGCCGGTAGGCGTCCGGCATTCCACGGGGTGGTAGTAGACGAAAACCTTTATGCCCATGCACATCCTCATGCTTCCCCAGATGCCCTGCATAGGAGTGGGGGCGGGCGGGACCTTCGTCAGGAAGATTCCCCGGGATCCACTCGACTCATCGGGTAGTCATTTCTTGACCAGCTCGGCCATGGCTGCCGCCTTCATGGAATCTGGTGCGTCCGAGTTAGGCCCGCCGAAGGCCTCCTGCGAAGCTAGGCCAAGATGATTCCGCGATGGGGAAGTTTACGTGGTTCTTCAGGCAAAGGTGCTTAAAGGGTGACCCGAGGGGTTTCAAGATCACTGGCCTCGCGCGAGCGAAGCTGAGACACCTTAAGCGATCCTCCTGGAGAAAGAGGAACGCGTGATCCGACGGGCATCAACATGCATAACGAAATATAAGAAGCAATAACAAAAGTTGTTACCATCTGGCAGATCTTTTTATTACATGGCGGTGGATTCCCCCATGAACCGGTGAAGCCCCGGCAGCTCGCGGGAGAGCGCTGATGCTTGGACTCAACCATTCGGTGGAGCCGGCCCGCCTGTGCGCGGCGCTACGCTGGGTGATGTGACCATTCCCGCCGCGCAACCGAGACCAGGTGCCGAACCGCGTCCACTTGATACCCAAGCGGGCTCGGCCGGCGAGATGGTGCTGCGCGTCCTGCGCGTGGGGCTGCACGTCGGCTTTGCCGCGCTGCTCGGCGTCGGACTCATCCGCGTGCTGCTTTCCGAACCGAGCATGGCCCGGCGGATCACGGCAATCGCCTTGACCGCGTTGCTGGCCGCCCTCTACCTGGCCGGAACCATCCAGGAAAAACGGCATTCCGCCGGACGCGCACCGAGCACCGTGCGCTGGGCCAAGTGGTGGCTGGCCGGGGTCGTGGTGCTGTGGCTGGTGCTGCTCTACCTGCACGCCGACTATTCCTGGCTGGCGTTCCCGCTCTTCTTCCTGCACCTGCACATCCTGGGCCACCGGCACTCGCTCTTTGCCGTCGCGATGCTGACGGCCGCGGTCGTTGCCGCCGGCTGGTACCACTCCGGATCGCTCGCGCTGCCCCAAGTCCTGGGACCGGTGGTCGGGGCGATCTTCGCGGTCATCATGGGCATGGCCTACCGGGCGCTGTACACCGAGGGCGTTAACCAGCGACTGGCCCTGGACGAACTGCGCGCCACCCGTGCGGCGCTCGCCGAGGAACAGCACCGCGCCGGGACCCTGGCCGAGCGCACCCGGTTGGCCCGTGAAATCCACGACACCCTGGCCCAGGGGCTCTCCAGCATCGTGCTGGTCTCCCGCTCCGCCTCGGCGGCCCTGGCCGCGGGGGACACCCAGGCGGCTGCCGAACGGCTCGAGACCATCGGGGCCACGGCCTCCGAGAACCTGGCCGAGGCGCGCGATTTCGTCGCAGACTTGTCCTCGGCCGGCGACGGAGCACGCTCCCTGGCCGGGCGGTTGCGCAGGCTCTGCGCCTCCACCGAACGCACCGCAGTGGCCGCCGGCCGCGGATTCGACGTGGCCTTCCGGCAGGACGGAACCGCGACCCCGTTGCCGGCGGAGGTTGCCGCCGCACTCTGGCGTGCCGCGCAATCCGGTCTGGCCAACGTCGCCGCCCATGCCCACGCCTCCCGCGCGGTCTTGAGCCTGGGCTACCTGCCCGACGCCGTCACCCTGGACATCTTCGACGACGGGGACGGCATGGACACCGGCGACATCCCGGCCAAGCCCCGCGCCGACGGCACCGGTTACGGCCTGGCCGGCCTGCGCGAGCGCCTGGGTCTGCTCGGCGGATCCCTGGAGATCGAATCCGCACCCGGGGAGGGGACGGTATTGGCCGTCCGCATCCCGCTCACCACCGCAGAAAGCAGCTTGTGATGCCCAACCTGAAGATCATGCTCGTCGATGACCACCCCGTGGTGCGCGCGGGCCTGCGCGCGGTGCTCACCGAGCAGGGCGGGCTCTCGGTGCTGGCCGAGGCCGGCGACGGTGCCGCCGCCCTGGCACAGCTCGAACGGCTCAAGACCCTGGGCCAGCACGTGGATGTGGTGCTCATGGACCTGCAGATGGACGGCATGGACGGGGTCACGGCCACCGCGAAGATCCGCGCCCAAGAGGGGCCACCGGTGTTGATCCTGACCACCTACGACTCGGACGCGGACATCCGGGCGGCGCTGGATGCCGGGGCGGCCGGCTACCTGCTCAAGGATGCCCCGCTGCCCGACGTGCTGGCTGCGGTCGAAGCAGCGGCGGCCGGGGAACAGGTCCTCTCGGCGGACATTGCCGCACGCATCACCCCCGAGGCCCGTGCCAACTCCACCGACCTGAGCCCGCGCGAACTCGAGCTGCTGCAGCTGCTGGCCCGCGGGCAGAGCAACAAGGAGATCGCCGGCGAACTTTTCATCTCCCAGTCCACGGTCAAGACGCACCTGATCCACATCTATGACAAGCTCGGGGTCGACAACCGCACCGCTGCCATCGACAGGGCCCGGGGCAGCCGCCTGATCCGCTAGCTTTCCGCGGCGGACTTCGCGCGCAGTGTCTCCAACATGAGCGGTTCCATCTTGTCCCGCAGGTGTTGGTTTCCCTCCACCGAGAGATGCAGCCCGTCCGGTCCCACGAACCGGTCGAGGTCCTCGACGAGCCAGCCCTCGGCGATGGGATCAACGAATCGGGCCCCGGCCGAGTGCGCCGCCCGCTCGAGAACGTCCCGCAGGGCCAGGCGCCGGGCCTCCGGGTGGGCGCTGTAGGCCGGCGGCCCCACCACCAGGAAGGTGGCATGCGGGGCCCGCCGCCGGGCGGAGGCGTAGATTTCGGCGATGACCGGAGCCAGGTCCGCCGGGTCGTGGCGCAGGTCGTTGACCGAGCCGAAGAACAGCACGAGGTCGGCCTGAGGCGTCACCGCCTGCTCCACCTGCCACGCGAAGGTGGTTCCGGTGAGGCCGACGTTCAGGTAGCCGCTTCCGTTTTGTGCGGTGTTGAGGATCTCCAGCGGCACAGTGTCGTCCCGGTGCGAGGCGGCGATGAGGTTCGGCCAGGCGTTCGCGGGGCTGGTGCCGAATCCGGTGCTCAGCGAGTCGCCAATTACCACCACGTTGCGCACGGGGGACGGCAATGCCGAGGTGCGTGTAGGCGACGGTGTGTCGGGACCGACCGCTTGGCAGCCGGTGAGGACCAACGCCGCAAACAGGGCCAGCAGGCCAAGGACCGCCGCGCCTTGCCTGTTCTTTCGCCGGGCCATGATCTTGTCCTTTTCCAGGCCGACGGGCTCCCAGGAACTTCCGCCCATGATGAACCGCCTCAGCCCCTTAGGCAATATTCTTCCCGAGCCAAGGCCGCCGGGGAACCGGCCGGCTCCTCGGCTGCCAGGGTGCAGTCGAGGATGCCGGACTCGGTGTTGTTCCAGGTGTGGAGTGTTCCGCGGGCCTCTTCGTTCCCGCAGGCCAAGGTGAACGGCAGACTCGCCTCCTCGACGGCACGGTAGGTCACGATCCTGCCCTCTCCTTCGACGTCCTGGAAGGTCGTTTCCAGCGATTTAACCCCGGACAGGAGGCCGTCCGCGGGAAAACCTATGTCCTCGCTGATCGTCCCGGTGAAACGTGCCATGTCTTGGGGGCCTTCGTCTTCGAAGGTAATGAGCGGGCTGTAGGCTCCGTTCAGGAGTGTGGTACCGGAGATCCCTCCCGGCCCCGTATCCACAGCCATGACTGCGAAGACCTTCCAGCCTTCGACGAGTGCCTCTCCTGCCGTGGCGACGGGATCTTGGCAGTCCTCCCAACCGCTGGGAATCGCGGAGGCCGACTGGATTGGTGCGGGGACCGGGGGACTTTGCGAGGGCCCGGGGTCGTCCAACGGGACGCACCCGGCAAGCAGCAGGACCGCTGCCGCCAGCGAGGGGACGACCAGGGCAGGCCTTGCCGCGCCGCGAACAGTTGACTTCACCGATTTCCCCCTGATGTTGCTCTTTGGCCCCAACCTATACCGCGGATGCGGGCGAACCCCGCAAGGTGTCCTTAGTGTTGGGGCGGCGCGTCCCACGGCCCGGGCTGCACCCAGGGTCCGGGCGCGGCGAGCACCGGTGCCGGTGCCGGTGGAACGGACCGGCGCTGGATGTTGCGCTTGTTCGCCAGCTTCACGATGACCAGGACGAACACCGAGGTGGTGATGATCGAGGCGATCAGGCTTGGCAGGTCGCTTTCGGTGGCGCTGACATCGACCAGCCCGATGGCACCCAAGCCGAAGATGACCGAGTTGTTCACCACGTGCAGCGCGATGGCCGCCTCCAGCCCGCCGGTCCGCCAGGCCAGCCATCCGGCCGCCAGGGCAAAGAAGCCCACATCCAGCTGCCCGTAGATGTCGTACAAGTGCCCGGCCATGAACAGCGGGATGGGCAGGAGGATCGCGAAGGCGGGGTGGCGCAGCCAGCCGCCGATCAGCTGCATCAGGTATCCGCGGAACACGTACTCCTCGGCCGTGGCCTGGAACGGAACCAGGAGCAAGGTCAGGATCAGCATCATCCACATGTCCGGTGCGTTGAAGTCCGGTGCGATGCCGCGCCCGGCCATGGCATCCAGCGCGAAGGAGAGCCCGAAGCTCAATGCCAGGACCGCAAGGGCCACGGCCATGCACTGGCCCAGCCAGCCCCAGCGCATGCGCCCGGTGACCGAGGTCAGCGAGCCGACCTTCTGCACGTTCATCATCCGGGTGGCCAGCAGGATCACCGGCAGCATCACGACCAAGGTGGCCATGGAGAGTATGAAGACGGCCGGGTCGGACATGTCGATGTTGGTGGTGTCCATGACCACAGCATCCATGGAGGCCTCCAGCTCGGGGTTGCCGAGCGCGGCGACAACGAAAACGATCCCCGCCAGCAGCATGATGCCCACGTACAGGCCCAGGGCGATGAGCCCCACCATGAGCGGCTTCCACCAGCGATAGGCGCCATAGGTGCGGGCCAGCCGGTGGTACTCCAGCGGTTCGGCCGGGACGGGTGCCGGGGCCGGGACCACCGGACCCCGGTAGGCGGGGTGGGCTCCGGGCTGCGGGTCGTGGGCCGGCGGCGGGTACGGCGGTGGAATGGTGTTCATGCCACCATTGTGTATCAGTCGGTGCCCTGTTGGCCTCGGCAATTCGGACGATCTTTGCGCTTCCGCCGGGGCAGGGGAATGTGGTCCTTTCGGCCGATGCCCGCGCGTTCGCGCCGCCGGTAACGTTAAGCCAATGACCACAGTGAATGCAGCATCCACCAAGGCATCGATACCGCGCGCAATTCTCGCGCATTCGTGGCGGCTGGGCCTGGGGCTGCTGCTGGGGTTCCTGGGTTTCGGGCTGGTCTACGAAGAATATTCCCCCGGCAACCCCGCGGACGTGGACGCGGTGGGGCTCGTGATCGGGTTGGACATCCTCTGCGGGCTGGCGGCGTTCGTGCTGTACCCGTTCCGCCACCGATTCCCCGTGCCCGTGGTGGCGGCCCTCGTACTGCTTTCCATCCCCTCCGCATTCGCCGCCGGCATCACCATGATGGGAGTGGTGTCACTGGCCACCCGACGCAAGGCGTGGGAAATTGCAGTGACCTCGGCGCTGTTTGTCGGTTCGATGCTGGTCGGCGAACGCCTGGCCGCCACGGTGCTGATACCCGTTGGCGAGGCCCTGGCCTGGTGGGAAACCACCATCACGGCCCTGGTCCTGCTCACCGTGATGGTGCTTGGCGGCATGTACATCGGGGGACGGCGGCAACTGGCGGCCGCGCAGCGCGAGCAGATGCACAGCGCCCAGCGGGAACGCGAGGCCCAGATCCACGCGGCCAAGGCGGACGAGCGCACCCGCATTGCCCGGGAGATGCATGACGTCCTGGCGCACCGGCTCTCGCTGGTTGCCCTGCATTCCGGTGCCCTGGAATACCGCAGCGACCTCTCACCGGAGGAAACCCGGCAAACGGCCGGTGTCATCCGGGAGAACTCGCACCTGGCCCTGGGCGAGCTGCGCGAGGTGCTGGGCATGTTGCGCGACCCCAACACGCTGCGCGAGGACGAATCGGCCAGGCCGCAACCCACGCTGGACCAGCTGGAACAGATCCTGGCGGACAGTCGGGCCGCCGGCACCGCGGTCAACCTCGAGCTGGAGCCCGATACCCGGGAACGGCTGGACGCCCTGCCGCAGGGCACCGGGCGCCACCTGTACCGGATCATCCAGGAGGTGCTGACGAACGCCCGCCGACACGCGCCCCGGCAAGAGGTCAGGCTTCTGGTCGGCGGTGGCGGCGGCGAGAGGCTGTTCCTGCGGGCATCCAACAGGCTGGACGTCGGGCCGCGGGAAGCACCCGGGCCGGGGAGCCCTCCCGGTTCCGGCCTGGGCTTGACCGGCCTGGCAGAGCGGGTCCGGCTGGCCGGCGGGGAAGTGCAGATCGAGCCGGAAGAACAAGGCGAATTCGTGTTGAAGGTGTGGCTGCCGTGGGGAACGTAGACGAAGTGATCCGGATCGTGCTGGTCGATGACGAGAACCTGGTGCGCGCCGGGCTGCGCATGATCATCGAATCGGACCCGCGCGTCGAGGTCGTGGGCGAATGCGCCGACGGGCGGGCGGCGGTGTCCCTGGTGGACTCACTGGCACCGGATCTGGTGCTGATGGACATCAGGATGCCGGTCATGGACGGGCTCTTGGCCAGCGAGGAGATCCTGCGGGCCGACCCGGGCCAAAAGATCCTGGTCCTGACCACGTTCAACACCGACGAGATGGTGCTTTCCGCGCTGAAGATGGGTGCCAGCGGATTCCTGCTCAAGGACACCCCGCCGGCCGAACTGATGAACGCCATCAACCAGGTGGCCGCCGGGCGGACGATGCTCTCCGAATCGGTCACCAAGCAGCTGATCTCGGTGGCCGGTTCGCGCCCGGAGAGCTCGCGGCGCAACCTGGCCCTCGAGAAGCTGGGCGTGCTCACCGGGCGGGAACGGGAGATCGCGGTGGCGATGGCCCGCGGCCACTCCAACCAGGAGATCGCACAGCAGCTGTTCATCTCGCTGGCGACCGTGAAAACCCACATCGGCCGGGTGCTGGAGAAGCTGGGCATGGACAACCGCGTCCAGGTGGCACTGTGCGTCTTCGAATCCGAGGCCGGCTGATTCCGGGCCCGCGGCATGCGGTGGCTTTACCGGAACTCCGGCACCCCCTAGGGGGAAACCCGTACGCCGAAAGAGTGACGGCCTCACCCCTGAAGATCATCCACTTGGGCGGCGACGCACCGAGAGAAACTCCGTACCGTTGGAGACATGATCACAGCAGAGGCGTTGACCAAGAACTACGGCACCAAGCGTGCGGTGGACGGGGTTACCTTTACCGTCCAGCCGGGCAAAGTCACCGGCTTCCTTGGCCCGAACGGGGCCGGAAAATCCACCACCATGCGCATGGTCGTCGGGCTCGACCGGCCGTCCTTTGGCAACGTGACGGTCAATGGCCGCAGGTACGCCGAGCATGCCGCGCCGCTGCGCGAGGTCGGGGCCCTGTTGGAAGCCAAGTCCGTGCACAAGTCGCGCAGCGCCCGCACACACCTGCGGGCCCTGGCGGCAACCCACTCGATCCCCAACACCCGCGTCGACGAGGTCATCGAACTCACCGGCCTGGGGGCTGTCGCTTCCAAGAAGGTCGGCGGCTTCTCGTTGGGCATGGGCCAGCGGTTGGGCATCGCGGTCGCCCTGCTGGGTGACCCGCAGACGCTGATCCTCGACGAGCCGGTCAACGGGCTGGATCCCGAGGGCGTGCTGTGGGTCCGGAACCTCGCCCGCCACCAGGCCTCCCAGGGCAAGACGGTGTTCATCTCCTCACACCTGATGAGCGAGATGGCCCTGACCGCCGACCACCTGATCGTGATCGGGCGCGGGCGCATCATTGCCGACGCCCCGATCGAGCAGATCATTGGCGGCAGCAACGTGCCGACCTGCAGGGTCAAGACCGACTCGGCCGAAGACTTGATGAACGCGCTGGCCGCCGAAAACGTGCAGTTGACCCGGGTCGATGCCCAAACCATCCAGGTCGCCGGGCTTGATGGCCGGGCCATCGCGACCCGCGCCCTCGACAGGCAGATCCTGCTCTACGAGTTGACGCCCGTGAAGCAGTCCCTCGAAGAGGCCTACATGGCGCTGACCCAAGACGAGGTCGAGTACCACTCCCACCTTGGCAACGAGCTTGCCGCCACGAGCACCGGAAAGCAGGGCTAGCCATGAGTACCGCAACCATGAAACGACCACGTTCCGCCGCGCCCGGTGCCGCCGGAAGCGGAAAGCTCAGCTTCCCCGGAGTGCTGCGCGGCGAATTCATCAAGTTCTTCTCGCTTCCCTCCACCATGATCCTGATCTTGGCCACCATCGTGGTGATGGTGGCATTCGCCGCACTGGGCGCATGGCTTATCGGCTGGTCCATGGGCATGGCCGCGGAGTCCCCGGAAATGGCCGCATCCATGGGGGACATGGGAGAGGCCACCGCGGCACTGCCTACCAGCGGACTGGCCTTCGCCCAGCTGATCATCGGGGCGCTGGCCGTGATGGTCATGAGCTCCGAGTTTGCCACGGGCGCAGCACGTTCAACCTTTGTCGCCGTCCCCACGCGCCAGCCCGTGTTCTGGGCCAAGACGCTGATGATCGGAATCGTTTCCGCGGTGGTGGCGACCGTGTCGATTCTGCTGTCCTTCGCCGTTGCCAAGCCCATCGCCGGCGCATACGACCTGGAGCTGGTGTTCTCTTCCGAGGCGTTGCAGCGCGCCATGTGGGTCGGCGTTCTCTACGTGGTCATGGTGTCGCTGATCGGGATGGCTCTGGGGGCCCTGCTGCGCAACTCGGCCGGAGGCATCGTCGTGCTTGCGGCGCTGTTCTTCGTCCTTCCGCTGGCCATGGGCGGGTTCAGTGCCCTTGCCGATTGGTTGGCCAAGGCCATGCGCTTCCTGCCGGACCAGGCAGGTGCCGCACTGATGCAGCTCCAACTGGCCCCAGGCGGCCTGGAGCAATGGCAGAACGGGCTGGTGGTCGCCGCGTGGATCGTCATCCCGCTGGTCGCCGCGGCCGTGGTGCTGCAGCGCCGCGACATCTAGAATCCCCCGATAGGTCGCTAGGCTCAAGACATGAGTGAAAACACGGCGCCGGCCTCCGGAACCCCGGAGGCCAGCTTCGCCGAGATCTCGGCACAGCGCATCGGGCCCCTGCGTGCCTACATGCGCCGGAACCCGGTGCTGGTCAACGCCTCCGTCGTGCTGCTCTACTTCCTGCTGACCATTGTGAGCCTGGTCGAATCGGTGCTCTCGGAGCACTGGGCCACCACCGGCCTGTTGACGATCACCGGAGTCTGGCTGTACTTCCGGCGCCGCTGGCCGATGTTCGTGCTGATCATGGTGGTGCTCTTTGACTCGGCCGCAACGCTGCTGGATTCCTCGTATTTCGGCGGCAGCGCCGGTTTGTGGATCGCGCTGTATGCCGCCTCCACAAAATATGCCGCAAGGCGCATGTTCGCGCTGACAGCCCTGATCACCGCGCTGCAGGGGTTGATCTTCGTGATCATCGGGCTGCCGGCGATGTTCACTGATTCCGCAGAGGACCAGGCCGCGCTGGCGGAAATCGGCGGGCGGAACCTGACCATCACACTCTCCCTGGCCTTCCTGCTGGGCACCAACGCCGCGGCCGTGGCGATCGGTGCGGCGGTGCGCAACCACCGGCTGCACGAGGCCGAGCTGGACAACTGGGCCAAGCGCGTCCAGACCCTGGCACAGGTGCGCGAACGCACCCGCATCGCCCGCGAGATGCACGACGTGGTCGCGCACTCGCTCTCGGTGATGATCGCACTCTCCGACGGGGCGGCGGTGGTGCTCAAGCGCGATCCCGTCCGTGCCGGGGAGGTGCTGGCCGAGCTCTCCGGCACCGGGCGGCGCGCGCTGGGGGACATGCGACGGGTCATCGGGGTGCTGCGCACCGGAGACGGGGCATCCCTGGAACCGCAACCGGCCGGAGGGTCGCTGGAGGAAATGCTCGCCGGGTTCAAGGTGGCGGGGCTGCCGCTGCGCTATTCCACCTCAGGCCCGGCGCTGCCGGACGACGCCACCTTCCAGCTGACCGTCCACCGCATCATCCAGGAATCGCTGACCAACGTGCTGCGCTACGGCCGCAACGTCACCGCGGTCGAGGTGTCCGTGGCCCGGGTGGACCAAGACGTCACGGTGCGCATCCACGACGACGGCACGCACCAGGAGGCACGCCGCGAACTGGTCGGATCGGCCCAGGGCATCCGCGGCATGAAGGAACGAGCCGCGCTCTTCGACGGCACGCTATATGCCGGGCCGGCCTCCGCCGGCGGCTGGAGCGTGCTGGCCAAGCTCAAGTTGCCGCACCCGACCCGCTGCCCCGGGGAAACGCCCGCGGGCACCGGCACGCAAACCGCACCCAAGACCCAACACCAAGGATCGTGAGCAAAACCATGCCCGAAACCACCGACCAAACCACCGCGCGCATCGGGGTGCTGCTGGTCGACGACCAGCCGCTGCTGCGCATGGGATTCCGGCTCATCCTCGAGGGCGAGGATGACCTGGCGATCCTCGGCGAAGCCTCCGACGGGGCCGAGGGCGTGGCGCTTGCCGCCAAGATGAAGCCCGACGTGGTGCTCATGGACGTGCGCATGCCGGTCATGGACGGCATCGAGGCGACCGGACGCATCGTGCGCGAACACCCGGAGGCGAAGGTCATCATCCTGACCACCTTCGACCTGGACGAGTATGCCTTCGCCGGGCTGCAGGCCGGGGCGAGCGCCTTCCTGCTCAAGGACGTCGCTCCCGAGGAACTGGTCAACGCGGTGCGCCTGGTCGCCTCCGGAGATGCGGTGGTCGCCCCCCGGGTCACCGCCCGGCTGCTGGAAACCTACGTGCGCGCCGGCGGGGCCAACCGTCCCGCACCGGCCCCGGAACGCGATCCGCTGCTGGGGGACCTGACCCCGCGTGAGCTCGAGGTGCTCGGGGCCATGGCCGAGGGGCTGTCCAACGCGGAGATCGCGCACCGCTTCTTCCTCTCCGAGGCCACCGTGAAGACCCACGTGCGCCGGATCCTGACCAAGCTGCACCTGCGCGATCGCGTGCAGGCCGTGGTCTACGCGTACGAAACCGGGTTGGTCATCCCCAGCCAGGGGCTGGACTACTAAAGGACGCATGCCCATGAACTCCGAATTCCTGCGCAGCCCCTGGCTGCTGCTGGCCGTGGTGCTGGGGGTGCTCGGCGCCTTCCTGATCACGCTCTTCGCGCTGCCCATCCCCGGTTGGGCTAGCATCGTGCTGGGGGTCGGCGCCCTCGTGGTGGCCCTGGTCCGCACCCGCTACTAGGGCCCGGATCCCCGGCTCCACGCACGTTTTTCGGCACCGCACCGCCGGAGCCCCCGCCCGCAACCTACGTCAAGGGAATCGAATGTCCAGCGCAGCCATCGAGCACATCAACGACCTCGCCGCCTTCGTCGCGGCCTCGCCCTCGTCCTTCCACGCCGCCGCCGAGGCCGCCCGCCGGCTGGACGCGGCCGGGTTCACCGCCTTGAACGAGGCCGACGCCTGGGAGCCGGCCCCCGGAGGGCACTACGTCATCCGCGACGGGGCGATCATCGCCTGGGTGCAGCCCGAGGACGCGACCGCCACGACGGGTTTCCACATCCTGGGCTCGCACACCGACTCGCCCTCCTTCAAGCTCAAGCCCAAGCCCACCACCGGCGCCCACGGCTGGCTGCAGGCCGGGGTCGAGGTCTACGGCGGCCCGCTGCTGAACTCCTGGCTGGACCGCGAGCTGCTGCTGGCCGGGCGCCTGGTGCTGCGCGACGGCACGCAGCTGCTGGCCCGCACCGCCCCGATGCTGCGCTTCCCGCAGTTGGCCATCCACCTGGACCGGGCCGTGAACGACGGGCTGGCCCTGGACAAGCAGCAGCACATGAACCCGGTGTGGGGGATCGGGGACCCGGCGGAATCCGACGTGCTGGCCGTGCTGGCCGCATCCGCCGGCGTGGACGCGGCCGACATCGGCGGCTACGACGTGGTGGTGGCCGACGCGCAGGAAGGGCAGGTCTTCGGCGGCTCGGGCGAGTTCTTCGCCTGCGGCCGGCTGGACAACCTCTCCTCGATGCACGCCTCGCTGGCCGCGCTGATCGAACACGCCGAAACCGGCGGCGGGGAGCACATCGCGGTGCTGGCCGCCTTCGACCACGAGGAAATCGGCTCGGCCTCCCGCTCCGGGGCCTGCGGCCCGCTGCTGCAGGACGTGCTCGAGCGCATCGGGCACACCCTGGGGGCCACGGGCGAGGACCGCAATCGCGCCTACGCCGACTCGTTCTGCCTCTCCGCGGACGCCGGGCATTCGGTGCACCCCAACTACCCCGGCCGCCACGACCCGGCCAACCGCCCGCTGCTGGGCAACGGCCCCCTGCTGAAGATCAACGCCAACCAGCGCTACGCCACCGACGCGGTGGGGGCGGCGCTCTTTGCCCGGCTCTGCGCTCAGGCGGATGTCCCGTACCAGGAGTTCGTCTCCAACAACCAGATGCCGTGCGGATCGACCATCGGCCCGCTGACCGCCACCCGGCTGGGCATCCGCACCGTGGACGTGGGCATCCCGCTGCTGTCGATGCACTCGGCCCGCGAGCTGTGCGGCGTGGAGGACCCGTTGCGCCTGGCCAAGATCTCCGCCGCGTTCTTCGCCGCCTGATCGGCGTCGGGTCGGCGGCGGACGGTGGGCGGGCAGATGGAGAACGGCGGGGCCGTGGTGGGACTTGGAACCAAGCCCGTCCTGGCGGGGGAGCGGGTCATCCTGCGCCCCTTCACCAAGGCGGACATCGCGGCCATGGGCCCGATCCTTGCGGATCCCGAGGTCTTGAAGCTGACCGGGTCGGTGCATTCGACCCGGGATGCCGAATCGGCGGACCCGGGCCTCGACGCCGCCACCAGGGCCTGGTACGAGGGGCTCGCCACGCGCAACGACAGGCTCGACTTGGCGGTGGTGGATGCGGCCGGCGGGCACTGCGTGGGCGAGGTGGTGCTCAACGATCTGGATGCGGAAAACCGCTCGTGCGGCTTCCGGATCCTGCTGGGCCCCGCCGGCCGGAACAGGGGACTGGGCTCGGAGGCGACGGCGCTGCTGCTGGAGCATGCCTTCAGCAATACGACCCTGCACCGCATTGCCCTGGAGGTCTACGACTTCAACCCGCGGGCCCGGCACGTCTACGAGCGCGCCGGGTTCATCCTCGAGGGCACGGCGCGGGCCGCGCTGCTCTTTGACGGGCGGTGGATCGACGCACACGTGTTCTCCATCCTGGCCACCGACCCCCGCCCGGGCCCCGCCGCCCGTTCCTGAGCTCCGTGGCCTGCCGGCCACCGGGGCGTCACCCGATGTTCACCCGCCCGTGCTTTGCTCGCGGACATGATCGCCGAGCAAAGCACGCCACGCCGTTTCCTGCCCGAGGTCCAGTCCCTGCGCGCCGTGGCGGTGCTGCTGGTCCTCACCTACCACCTGGAGCCCCGGCTGGTGCCCGGCGGGTTCATCGGGGTCGACGTGTTCTTCGCGATCTCCGGCTTCCTGATCACCGGGCACCTGCTGCGCGAGGTGCGCCGAACCGGGCGCATCGACCTGCCCGGGTTCTGGGCCGCACGGGTGCGGCGGATCCTGCCCGCAGCGTTCGCGGTGATCCTGGCGGTGCTGGCCGTCACGCTGGTGCTGCTGCCGGCAACGCAATGGAAATCCGTGGGCACCGCGGCGCTGGCCTCCGCGTTCTCCGTGGAGAATTGGCTGCTTGCGGCAAGCTCCGTGGACTACCTGGCCGCCGAGGAGGCGCCCACCGCGCTGCAGCACTTCTGGTCCCTCGGGGTCGAGGAGCAGTTCTACCTCTTCTGGCCGCTGCTGGTGCTGCTGGCCGTGTGGCTCGGAAACCGGTGGGTGCAGGGCGGGTTGCGCCGCACGGCGGGCCGGCGGGAAGCGTCCGCCGGGTTGCCGCGCACCGGTCTGCTGCTGGTCTTCGGTGCAGTCATCGCGGCATCGCTGGCCTATTCGATGGTGCTGGTTGCCGCGGGGAATCAGGCGGCCTACTTCGACACCGGCGCCCGGGTCTGGGAACTCGCCGCGGGCGGGTTGCTGGCGCTTTTCCTCGCCCCGCCCGGGACCGGGACCCAGCCCCTGCGCGCCCGCTGGTTCGAGGGCCGTCGGGCCCGCACCGCGTTGGCCTGGGCGGGGTTCGGGAC
The DNA here is from genome assembly GCF_030812255.1 of Paeniglutamicibacter psychrophenolicus. Classification (GTDB taxonomy): domain Bacteria; phylum Actinomycetota; class Actinomycetes; order Actinomycetales; family Micrococcaceae; genus Paeniglutamicibacter; species Paeniglutamicibacter psychrophenolicus_A. The sequence goes on from NZ_JAUSSH010000002.1 coordinate 33,597, forward strand.
GATCGCGGTCGCGGCCTTCGGGTACGGGGCGGGCACCGCGTTCCCGGGGCTTTCCGCGGCCCTGCCGGTGGCTGGAACCCTTGCGGTGATCCTGGCGGGGGAAACCCGTGGCGCCCTGGCCCCGCAAAAACTCCTTGAGGCCCGGCCCGTGCAATGGGTCGGGGACATTTCCTATTCGTTGTACCTGTGGCATTGGCCGGTGATCACCTTCTTCCTGTTCCTGGCCGGACGGGAGCCGGGCCCGGCCCAGAGCCTGGGGCTGCTGGTGCTCTCGTTGCTGCTCGCTGCGGCCTCCCACCGCTGGATCGAAACCCCGGTGCGCGCCCTGGCCCCGCTTGCCGCCTCGAAATGGCGGGCGCTGGGTGCCGGTGCGGTCGCGGTCGCGGTGGTCGCCGCGCTGGCCCTGGCGCCCGGAACCCTCGCCCAGCGGGAGATCATCGCCGCCGAACGTGCCGCCGCCACGTTGCTGGCCGCCCCGCCTCCCGGCTTCGGCGCCGCATCGATTGCCTCCGGCGCGCCGGCCTACCTGCAGGGCGTGAACCAGATCGTCCCGGTGCCCGCGGAAGCCGAGCGCGACCTGCCCGACCTGGGCGATTGCGTCCAGAAACCGCAGTCGCCGAGCACCCGCGAATGTTCCAGGGGAGCGAAGGACGGCTCACTGACCATTGCCCTGGTCGGCGACTCGCATGCCACGCACTGGTATCGGGCGCTGGAGGCCTCCGCCAAGCGCCACGGGTGGACGCTGTTGACCTACCTGAAGAACTCCTGCCCGTTCTCCGGCACCAAGCGCATCGCCGAGGCCAACGGCAGCATCTCCTGCAGCGGGGCAAACCAGGACACGCTGGAGCGCATCCTGGCACGCGGGGACGTGGACGCGGTGGTGACCAGCCACTGGGCCGGGTCCACGTTCGAAAGCGGTGCGGCCGAGGGCTTCGCCGGCTACTGGGGGCAGCTCGAGGACGCAGGCATCAAGGTCTACCCGATCATCGACACCCCGCGCCCCGGGACCAGGACCTACGCGCGGGACTGCGTGGCGGAGCACCCCACGGACCTGGTGTCCTGCGGGGCTCCGGTGGCCAAGGCCTTCGAGGCCAACGACACCACCCGTGCCGCTGCAGCACGCGAACCACGCGTCGACGTGCTGGATTTCTCCGACCAGTTCTGCGCGGACGGATTCTGCCCGGCGGTGATCGGCAACGTGCTGGTGTATCGGGACAAGCACCACGTCTCGGACACCTACATGCGCACCCTTGCCCCGGTCTTTGACGCCCGGCTGGGCGCGTTGCTGCGTGTTGATGGATTGGGCTGAGGGCCCGCGCGAAGGGCGTGATGCACCGCACCGGACACGGTCGGGAGAATCCCTGGTTTTCCGCTAGAATGGTTGAGGCTGTTTCTGCCGCACCCGGCAATCGGGTTGCGGCGACAGCAAATGCAAAGAACCTCCTGTTGCGGAAATGCCGTGACCGTTTAGCCCAAAGGAGGTGGGTTCACATGCGTGCTTATGAATTGATGGTGCTGATCGACCCCGAGGTCGACGAGCGAACCGTTGAACCAACCCTCGGTAAGTTCCTGGACGTTGTCCGTAACGATGGTGGAACCATCGAGAACGTTGACATCTGGGGCCGTCGCCGCCTGGCCTACGACATTCAGAAGAAGAATGAGGCCATTTACGCGGTAGTTAACTTCACCGCCACCCCCGCTACTTCCGCAGAGCTTGACCGCCAGCTGGGCCTCAATGAGACCATCATGCGCACCAAGATCACCCGCCCGGAAGAGGCAAAGGTCGTTGCAGAGTAATTCTGCTCTTCGATCTTCGTAGAACAACACTTTAGGAGGCTCCAATGGCAGGCGAGACAGTCATTACGGTTATTGGTAATTTGACCGCTGACCCGGAACTGCGTTTCACCCCGTCAGGATCGGCCGTGGCGAACTTCACCATTGCATCGACCCCGCGAACCTTCGACCGCCAGACCAATGAATGGAAGGACGGCGACACGCTGTTCCTCCGTGCGTCGGTGTGGCGTGAGGCTGCCGAAAACGTCGCTGAGACGTTGACCAAGGGCATGCGCGTCATCGCCCAGGGCCGCCTCAAGTCGCGTTCCTACGAAACCAAGGAAGGCGAAAAGCGTAACGTCACCGAGCTTGAGGTCGATGAAATCGGCCCGTCGCTGCGTTACGCCTCCGCAAAGGTCACCCGTACCCAGCGCTCCGGCGGTGGCGGTGGTGGCTTTGGTGGTCAACAGCAGAACGCCGGCGCCAACGCCGGTGGATTCGGCGGCGGCAACCAAGGCGGCGGCGGTGGATTCGGCGGCGGCAACGCAGGCGGAAACACCGGTGGCGGCTGGAATGCACCCGCGGCCGATCCATGGGGAGCTCCTGCCGGAGGAAACAACGGCGGATGGGGCAACCCGGGTTCCGACGAACCACCTTTCTAAACAAATTTATTCACCATCCCGCAGAAAATTCTGCGGGCTCCACCTGATAAAGGAGCTCCACGATGGCTAAGGCTGAACTCCGTAAGCCCAAACCAAAGTCCAACCCCTTGAAGGCCGCTGACATCACTGTCATCGACTACAAGGACGTAGCATTGCTGCGCAAGTTCATTTCGGATCGCGGAAAGATCCGTGCCCGTCGCGTTACCGGCGTTTCCGTACAGGAACAGCGCAAGATCGCACAGGCCATCAAGAACGCGCGCGAAGTGGCATTGCTGCCTTACTCCGGCGCTGGCCGCGGCTAAGGAAGGTATACCAACATGGCAAAGCTCATTCTGACCCACGAAGTTACCGGCCTTGGTGCCGCAGGCGACATCGTCGAGGTGAAGACCGGTTACGCACGTAACTACCTTCTCCCGCGCGCCTTCGCCATCACCTGGAGCAAGGGCGGTGAGAAGCAGGTTGAGTCGATCAAGGCCGCCCGTGCTGCTCGCGCCGTTGCTTCCCTGGAAGAGGCACAGGCACTTGCCGCTTCGATCTCGGCCAAGCCGGTCAAGCTGACCGTCAAGGCCGGCGCTACCGGTCGCCTCTTCGGCACCGTGAAGACCGAGGACATTGCCAAGGCTGTTGCAGCCGCTGGCTTGGGCTCGATCGACAAGCGCAACATCGAGATCAACGATCACATCAAGTCGACGGGTAACTACTCGGCGACCGTGCGTCTGCACACCGATGTCTCCGCGACCGTTGCACTGCAGGTTGTTGCCGCCAAGAAGTAATTTCTTGCGCATCCGCCGTCTTGGCTGACGGCCAACCACTGTGGACCCCGCCCTTGGCGGGGTCCACAGTGGTTTAAGGTCCGCTCCTGGCCACCGTTCCCGCGGATCGGCTGGCCAGAGGTCTGGCGCATGGCCTCGGCGTCCCGTAGCTTTGCGGCAGGAAACCGCTGTCGACCGGTTCCGCAGTCCAACCCGGGCCACGGGCCCTGCATGCCGCTCCAACAGGAAGGCGCGAGGATGAAACTGACACTGACCGAATTCGTGAGCTTGGACGGGGTCTGCCAGAGCCCCGGGGCTCCCGACGAAGACACCACCGACGGATTCACGCAGGGCGGATGGTTCGTCCCGCACATGGATGCGGGGTTCGTCGACCAGGCCGCGCAATGGCTGGCACAGGCCGATGGGCTGCTGCTGGGCCGCCGCACCTACGAGGCCTTCGCACGGGACTGGCCGCAAATCACCGATCCGGACGATCCTTTCACCGCCCTGATGAACTCGCTGCCCAAGTATGTCGCCTCGCAGACGCTGGCCGAGGGAACCTGGAACCCGACCACGGTCCTCTCCGGCGACGTTGCCGCCCGTGTCGCGCAGCTCAAGGCCCGACCCGGCAGGGAACTGCAGATCCACGGCAGCGCCAGGCTGGCGGGATCGCTGCTCGCCGCGGGCTTGATCGACGAACTCAGGCTCGTGGTCGCTCCCGTCGTCCTGGGGCGCGGCCGGAGGCTCTTCCCCGCCGGCGGCGCGCCGGCGGGACTGCGGTTGGCCGACAGCAAGGCGACGGGAGGCGGTCTGGCCATCCTGGTCTACGAGAACGCCGGAATCCCGGCCTATGCGACCTACACGGGTGCCTCGGACGTGGGCTGAACGGCCACCCGCCCCAAGATCGCCCCCGGATGGCCGCATCCTGCCATGTGGTCGTAGGATCTTCGATTCTTACGCTTCATGACCTCGTATGTCGAAACAAACTTTGACGGAGTCGCAATATTTCTCCTAACGTTAGTGGTGAATCAAGAGCGTCAACATTCAAGCCCTGGCTTGTTGGCCGGCAACCCTCTCACGGTGGTGGGGTGCTCCAGGTGATGATTCGGCCTTCCGGAACCCCGGGGGCAAGTACCGCACACCTCGCTGTTCCATGCGTGCATTTCGCGCAGCCGCGAAGGTGGGCCGAAGCCGAAGGATTGAGCACCATGACACTCACCTCTGACCTCACACCCGATACCCTGCGCAACGTCTTTGCCCAGCACCCATCCGGCATTGCCGCACTCTGCGCCATCGTCGACGGGCAGCCGCAGGGAATCGTGGCCTCGTCGTTCACGGTCGGCGTATCCATGGATCCGCCGCTGGTGATGTTCGCGGTCCAGAACACCTCGAAGACCTGGCCGCTGGTGCGCACCAGCGGGCGCATCGGGGTTTCGGTGCTCAGTGAAAAGAACGAGGGCGTCTGCCGACAGATCGCCTCCAAATCCGGGGACCGCTTTGCCGGGCTTCGCCTGGATTCAACCGACGAGGGCGCCCTGTTCCTGCATGAGGCCACCTTGTGGCTCGACTGCTCGATCGAGCAGGAGATCCCGGCCGGCGACCATCACGTGGTGCTCCTGCGCGTGCACGGCCACCAGACGCACGAGGAGACCAATCCGCCGCTGGTGTTCCACGGTTCGGCCTTCCGCCGCCTGGAGGCCCAGCAGATGGTCTCCTGAAGGCCACCGAAACGCAAGGGCTCCCCGCCCGCCACCCCGAACCCATGATTCGGAGCGGCAGGCGGGGAGCCTTCTTCGCTGATGCGGTGCTCAGCCCTGCGGCTGGACATGGACCACGTCCATCATGTGCCGGTACCCGTCGCGGGCAAGCCGGGCCAGGACCTCGACATCGACATCGGCAAGCTTGTTTACGTACAGGCAGCCCGCTCCCCGCTTGTGCTTGCCGAGCTGGGCAAGGAGAGCGGGTGCCGTCGGTGCGTTGGTCAGCCCGTAGAGGGCCAGGTTGGAGGAACGCGGTGAGAAGCCGATGGCGGCCGCATCTCCCTCGCGGCCGGACTCGTACCTGTAGTGATAGGTGCCGAAACCGACGATCGTCGGTCCCCACATGGTGGCGGTCCGGCCGCTGGCCTCTTCCATCATCTCCAGCAGGAGCTCGGCGTCGGCGCGCCGCGTCGGGTGTGGCACCGCCGCAATGAACTCGTGGGGATCAATGGGTGTCGGTGCGGTCTTGTTGGCGGCCATGCGGCCCAGTATGTCAGGGCTTGGTGATGTGCATCAATGCCCGTAATCCCCAGATCCGTGGCGAGCTCCGGCGTGTCTGTGGATAGCTTGTGGGTAACTCTGGAAACGGGGGTGGATTAACCGCGGAATCTCGGGGTTTTTGCATGTATAACCCACTTTTACGCCTGTGGAGGATGTGGATAACTAGTTTGTATCCACAGGCATGGAATTGCATAACGCCTAGTCAAACGGCTGTAACCACCAAATATCTTGTGTAATCCACAACGTTCTCCCCAGACTGTGCACACAACACGCCGCGAGGTTCACAGGTTATCCACACGCCCTGTGGATAACCGTGTTGGGTTTGACGGAAATCAGGTCTATGGTGACAGTGTTCCCCACCTATTTCCACAGGTTCGTGGTGCCTTACGGCACGTGTGAGCTTGGACCTAACGAATCGTCCGTGCTCCTTGAGACACTGGAAAGGTAATGAAGCGGAAAACCTGGGAACCCGCGCAGCTTGAAGGGAAAAGCCCGTGTCGCTAGCCAGCACCGAAACCAGCTCCGATTCGCAAGGATCGGACTATGGACGCACTCCACCACAGGACCTTGTAGCAGAGCAAAGCGTCCTGGGCGGCATGATGCTTTCCAAGGACGCCATCGCTGACTGTGTCGAGGTGCTGCGAGGCCTCGATTTCTATCGCCCGGCACACGAGGCAATCTACGAAGCGATCATCGACCTATACGGCCGTGGCGAGCCCGCAGACGCCGTCACCGTCTCGGACCTGCTGACCAAGCGCGGCGAGATCACCCGCATTGGCGGCCCGGCCTACCTGCACACGCTCATCCAGTCGGTGCCCACCGCCGCCAACGCCGGCTTCTACGCCGAGATTGTCCGCGAACGCGCGGTCCTGCGCCGCCTGGTCGATGCAGGCACCAAGATCGTGCAGCTCGGCTACTCGCAGGACGGCGAGGTCGACGCCATCGTCAACGAGGCCCAGGCCGAGGTCTACAAGGTCGCCGAACGACGCACCGCCGAAGACTACGTGCCGCTGCGCGACATCATCGAGGGCACCGTCGATGAGATCGAATCGGCCGGTAGCCGAGGCGAGGGCGTGATCGGTGTTCCCACCGGGATCTTTGAGCTCGACGAGCTGACCCAGGGCCTGCACGGCGGCCAGATGATCGTTATCGCCGCCAGACCGGCCGTGGGCAAGGCATTGGCGCTGGACACACCCATCCCAACCCCCACGGGGTGGAGCACCATGGGTGCCCTGGCAGTGGGAGACGAGGTCTTGGCGGCAGATGGAACGCCAACCGTCGTCACTGCAGCCACCGAGGTCATGGTTGACCGCCCCTGCTTTGAAATCGAATTCAACGATGGCTCGGTCATCGTTGCCGATGCTGAGCACCAGTGGCTCACCACAACCCGAGCAGAACGCCGAATAGATTCGCATGCCGCAAGCGGTGGAACCGTTCTCGTCCAAAAGGGAACAATTCGGACCACGCTTGAAATTCTGGACACCCTGCGTTGCGAGACGGCTGACAGCCGATTGAACCACGCAGTTCCAACGTCCAAATCCCTCGTTCTGCCCGAGGCAGAACTGCCGATACGGTCGTACACCCTGGGAATTTGGTTGGGGGATGGGGCGAGCGCAGCGTCCAGGATTACCTCCGCCGACGCGGAAGTCGTTAGCCATATTGAAGCTGACGGATACCGGGTGAAGTCGGTCGCCAAAATAACTTACAGCGTTTCCTTGCCATCCGAGTCTTTTGAATTCGAAAAGGTCTGTGTTGTATGCGGCAATACATTTGTAACCAAGGTTCGGCACGTCCGTAGTTGTTCGCAGTCCTGTGGCGGAAAAGCACGTTTCGTATCGGAACCTGTTCCGACTTCGACCTGTACCGATTGCGGCGTTGAATGCAGTGGAGGACTGCGTTGCGAGCCATGCCGGCTTGACCATGGATCCCTCCAAGCCTTGTTGAGGTCCAATGGGCTTCTTAACAACAAGCACATTCCGCTCCAGTATCTCCGAGCTAGTGAATCGCAGCGACGAGACTTGCTGGCCGGGCTGCTCGACAGCGATGGAACAGTAACTTCGAGTGGCTGTGTTCAATTCGCGGTAACCAGCAAGCGGTTGGCTACAGACTTCCGAGAGCTTGTCCACACCCTTGGATACCGCACCGGATGGTCCGAAAAGCGAGTGGCTGGGCACACCGAAAGTTCTTCGACCTGCTACATCGTCACTTTTGCCACTTCGGACATTGTGTTTGGATTGTCTCGCAAGCGCGATTGCCACGCAGAGCGTGACGCAAGAGCGACTAGCAAACGGACCACTCGCTTCATCACTGATGTCCGATCAGTTCCGTCAGTTCCGGTCCGCTGCATCCAGGTGTCCAACGAAGAGCATCTGTTCCTCGCCGGCGAAAACTTCATTCCAACACATAACTCCACGTTTGCACTGGATTTTGCGCGGTCGGCGTCCATCAAGAACAACATGACCTCCGTTTTCTTCTCCTTGGAAATGGGGCGCAATGAAATCGCCATGCGCCTGCTGTCCGCGGAGGCAAGCATCGCGCTGCAGAACCTGCGCAAGGGCACGATCCAGGACGAAGAATGGTCGAAAATCGCCACCACGATGGGCAGGCTCAACGACGCCCCGCTGTTCATCGACGATTCGCCGAACATGTCGCTGATGGAAATCCGCGCCAAATGCCGCCGGCTCAAGCAGAAGCACGACCTCAAGCTCGTGGTGCTGGACTACCTGCAGCTGATGAGCTCCGGCAAGAAGGTGGAATCGCGTCAGCAGGAAGTCTCCGAGTTCTCGCGTGCGCTGAAGCTGCTGGCCAAGGAACTCGACGTTCCGGTCATCGCCCTGTCGCAGCTGAACCGTGGTTCGGAGCAGCGTACCGACAAGAAGCCGATGATCTCCGACCTTCGCGAATCCGGATCAATTGAGCAGGATGCGGATATGGTCATCCTCTTGCACCGTGAAGACATCTACGACAAGGAATCGGCACGTGCCGGCGAGGCCGACGTGATCGTTGCCAAGCACCGTAACGGTCCCACCAAGACCATCGTTGTCGCGTTCCAGGGCCACTACTCGCGCTTCAACAACATGGCGCAGGATGGCATGGGCTAGTTCCCTGCGGATCGTCGTATTCGGGCGGTTGTGCCCCCCTCGCAGGGGAGCACAACCGCCCGAACCATTTTCCGGCCTTTCCCGGGCCGAGGTCTGGCGACCTAGGCGCGGGCCTCGGCGAACTCCTTGAAGGCCGTCATCATCTTAAGGCTCTGCTTCTTGAACATGGGGCCGAACAGCAACGCGACGACCCGCATGAAGCCGGTGAACTCAAAGACATTGTGGGCCACCCAGCGCGTGGCGTTCCCGTCGAGGTCATGGAATTCGTTCCGGCAAACATTGTGCACGCCCTTGGCGTCGTAGGTGCCGTCGAAAGCCTCGGGCAGGTCGCGCCTGGTCACGGTCTCGATCATCTCCATGGTGCCGCGCCCCTGACGGTACGTCAGACGCGAGGTCGCGCCGGGCTCCCCGGGCGTGCCGGAGACGCCTTCGAAGGAGATCAGGCCCTTCTGCCACTCCTTGAGGTTTTCCGGATCATCGAAGAGCTCGATGAAGCGCTGGCGAGGCAGGTTGACGGTGAGTTCCTGGGTGAATTCCATGCCCGAAGCATATCGGTGGACACCACCGGTTCGGCCCGTGTGGTGGAGCCGCGCGCCAGACCTTACGCTCGAGGTATGTCGAGCCGGCCAAACGCATCCACCAGCGGGTCCCCGACGGGCCTGCTTGCCCCGCAATACCGTTGGGTCACCGCCGGGATGTTCGCGCTGGTCTTCCTGGTGGCGTTCGAGTCCCTGGCCGTCACCACCGTGATGCCGCTGGTCAGCAAGGAACTGGATGGCGCCGCGCTCTATGCCCTGGCCTTTGCCGCGCCCATGGCCAGCGGGGTGATCGGCATGGTGGCCGCGGGGAGCTACTCCGATCGCCACGGGCCCTCCGTCCCGCTGTACGCGTCCTCGGCGCTCTTCGTGCTGGGGCTGCTCGTGTGCGGCCTGGCCCCGGGCATGGAGGTGCTGGTGGCCGGACGGCTGGTGCAGGGGCTTGGTGGCGGGGGCATCACCGTGGCCCTGTATGTGGTGGTGGCCCGGGTCTTTGTCCCGCGCCTGCACCCGCAGATCTTTGCGGCCTTCGCCGCCGCCTGGGTCGTTCCCTCGCTGATTGGCCCGTTCGCCGCCGGGCTCGTGGCGCAAACCATCGGCTGGCGCTGGGTTTTTCTCGGCGTCGTGGGCCTGGTGGTGCTGGCGATGGCCGCGGTCATGCCCTCGGTGCATGCCATGGGCGGTGGCGAGAATCCCGCGGCGGCCTTCAGCTGGAGGGCGCTGGGCTGGGCCGGGTTGGCGGCCGCAGCCGTGCTGGGCATGAACCTGCTGGCCCGGGTTCCGGCGCTGGGCCTGGTGCTCATGGGCCTCGCGGTGCTGGTGGTGCTGGTTGCAGTGCGGCCGCTGCTGCCGGACCGGACGCTGCTGGCCGGGCGCGGCCTGCCGGCCACGATCCTGGTGCGCGGCCTGGCCGCCGCGGCGTTCTTCGGCACCGAGGTCTATCTGCCCTATCTCCTGATGGACCGCTTCGACCTGTCCCCGGCGGTTGCCGGTCTCTCCCTGACCGGCGGGGCCATCTGCTGGTCCGTGGGCTCGGCCATCCAGGGGCGCATGGGGGAGTCGCTGGACAACGCCCGGGCCATGTTCATCGGCTCGGCGCTCGGAGTGGGCGCGATCTTGCTGGTGCTGGGAACCGCGGCGTTCCACCTGCCGGCGATCGTCGCGATCCTCGCGTGGGCCATGGGCGGGGGAGGCATGGGGCTGGTGTATCCGCGGCAGAACGTGCACATGATCGCGCTGTCCACCACCGAGAACCAGGGCTTCAACTCCTCGGCGCTGGCCGTGTCCGACTCGCTGGGCTCCGCGATGGCGTTGGCCGCCGGGGGGCTGGTCTTCGGCGCCTTCGGCGGCAACGACTCCTTCGTGGCGGTCTTCGTGTTCACCGCCGCGATCGGCGTGGCGCTGTTGCTGCTGACCCCGCGGGTGCGCAGCGGCACCGGGACTTCCGCCCGCCTGGAATCCATCGCTACGCTGGAGCCATGAGCACCCACCCGCTGCCGAAGATCTCCGCACCTGCCGCCCGCGCCCTGTCCGGGGCCGGGATCACGACCCTGGAACAGGCCGCCGCGTATGGCGAGGCGGCGCTGCTGGCGCTCCATGGCTTCGGGCCCAGGGGCATTGGGATCCTGCGCGAGGCCCTGGCCGGGTTGGGGATGGAACTGGCGGACTGATCCGCGCTGCGGGCTATTCCTGCGGCAGGATCCGCAGGTGCTCGCTGGTGGGCTTCACCAGGTCGGCGTCGAACTCGTGGTGCCTGGGCAGCCAGGCCTTGATGTAGGGGCAGACGGCCACGATCTTGTGCCCCTGGGCCACGGTGTCCTGCAGCGCCTGGGCGGCCAGCCTGGAGGCCAGGCCCTGTCCGGCGTAGGACTCGTCGACGACGGTGTGGAAGAAGACCCGATCGATGCCGCCGGGGGTTTCCAGCTCGCGGTAGTGGGCCGCCCCGATGGTTTTCTCGCCGTCAAGCAGCGCGTAGCGCCGGCGTTCGGGACGGTGTTCGATGCGGATCTCGCTCATGTGTTGCTTCCTTGCTGATTGGTGGTTTTCAGGGGGTTCCGAAAAGCCTGCCGAAAAAGCCCTTGGGCTCGCTGCCTTCGGCGTCGATGAACACGGCACCGAACCCGTCGTAGGTTCCGCCGTGTTTTTCGGTGATGGCGTGCACGCCGCGCAACGCCTGTTCCGCGCTCTCGACGTCCAGCGGCTGTTCCCGGTAGACCCGCAACAGGTACCGGGAATTGGCGTCCTGGCCGCCGGACCGGTCGACGTCCCAGCCGGAGCGCTCGAAGTGGTCCGCGGCCTCGGTGATCTCCCGCAGCGAGCGGAAGGATACGAAGTGCTCCATCTCGCGCTTGGCATCGAGTTGGTCGCCCAGCGCGGCGCGTTCGGCCAGCGCCCGACGCAACTTGGCCAGTTCCTCCACCAATGACATGTGGGTTTCGCTCCTTACCTTGTCCTCTTTGGGCTGCCGACGCGCTCCGGTGATCCGCCGCGTGGCCGGTCACTCGCTCAGTCGCGGGGCCGCAGCCTGACCATGGGCAACACCGGTGCCGGCAGGGGAGCGGGCTCGCCCGCCGGGAAGTCCCCGAAGCGCTTGGAGGTGGTGTCCCCGGGCTCCGCGCCGATCTCCGCCTGCCACTGCCTGCGGTACTCGACGACTTCCTCGTGGGTGCGGCCGACGAAGTTCCACCACATCAGGATCTGCTCGTTCAGCGGTTCCCCGCCAATGAGCAGGGCGCGCACGGGTTGGGCGCCGGCGCTCAACGTAATTTCCTGGGTGCCGGGCGGCAGGTAGGCCAGGTGGTCCACGGGCAGCTCGTCGACCCCGACGCTCAGCGTCCCGGAGTCCAGCAGCACCCCGTGCTCGTGGTGGGCCTTCACCCCCAGCCGGATGGAGGCGCCGGGTTGCAGCAGGATCTCGGCGCCCACCAGCTCGGTGTGCGTGGCCACCGGGGAATGCGAGTGCAGGTCCGTGCCGCGCGGATTCGGCACGGTCAGCGAGCCGAGGAACACGCTGACGCTGAACCCGTCACCGGACATCGGCTTGGGCCGGTGGTGGGCGAAGGTCGGCGGCATGTGCCGCGCGGAATCGGGCAGCGCGACCCACAGCTGGGCGCCGTGCAGCACCGTCGTGTCGGGGGTGGAGTACTCGGAGTGGCTGATCCCGCGGCCGGCGGTCATCAGGTTCAACTCGCCGGGACGCACCATGGCATGGAACCCGGCCGAATCCCGGTGCTCGATCTCCCCGGTGAACAGCCAGGACACGGTTTGCAGCCCGGTGTGCGGGTGGCGCGGGACGTTCATCCCTCCGGTGTCGCCGACCGGGTCGGGACCGTAGTGGTCAAGGAAGCACCACGCGCCGATGAGGCTGCGCTGTTTTTGCGGCAGCGTGCGGCGCACGTCCATGGCGCGCGGCCCGCCGAGCGGGACGTTGCGCGGAACCAACAGCTCGATCCCGGCGTGGGTTTTGTCTGCTCCGCAAACCATCTCGTCAGGGGCGGCCTCGAGGTTGCTCATGTCCCCAGCGTAGTGCCGGGGCCGGTTTTAGGCATCCCCTGCACCGCGGCGGCGGGCAGGTACTCGGTGACGGGCATCGAGCGGGCCACGACGGCGCGCAGATCCCCCAGCGTGCCCGGAACCTCGCCGGCGGACCGGGCCTGGACCAAGATGTTGCCCAGGGCGGTGGCCTCGACCGGTCCGGCAAGGACCGGCAGCCCGGTGGCGTCGGCGGTGAGCTGGCACAGCAACGAATTCTGCGATCCGCCTCCCACCACGTGGATGCGCTCCGGGAGGCATCCGGTCAGCTCGGTGGCGGTGCGCAGGGCGCGTGCGTAGGCCTGGGCCAGGGATTCAAGGATGCAGCGCACCACTGCGGCCGGTTCCGCGCCCGGGTCCAGGTGGACCCAGGCCCCGTCCGGGCCCCGCCGGCCGGCGGCGGCCCGGATGCGGTCGGCCATGGACCCGGGGGCCAGGAACTCTTGCGAATCCGCGTCGATGCGCGCGCCGTTGTCCTCCCAAGTCGTCGCGGCCTCCAACAGTCCCGGCAGGGAATCGGCCCCCAGCTGCCACTGGCGCAGGGATTCCTGCAGCAGCCACAGCCCCCCGACGTTGCGCAGGAAGCGGATGGTGGAATCCACGCCGCGCTCATTGGTGAAATTCGCTTCCCGGGCCGCGGAGCCAAGCACCGGTGCGTCGAGTTCCAGGCCCACCAGCGACCAGGTCCCGGAGGAGATGTAGGCGAAGTCGGTGCCGGGTTCCGCCGGGACGGCAAGCACCGCCGAGGCGGTGTCGTGGGACCCCACGGCCACCACGGGGGTTCCGGGTCCCAGCCCGGTGTCGGCGGCGATCCCCGGCAGCAGCGAACCGTACACCTGCCCGGGGGCAATCAGCTCGCCAAAGAGCCCGGGGTCCATGCCCAGGGCCTCGGCGAGCTGCCCGGAGAACGTGCCGGTGGCGGCATCGAGCAGCCCGGTGGTGCTGGCGTTGGTCTCCTCGGTGCGCATGGCTCCGGTGAGCAGGTAGGCCAGCAGGTCCGGGACCAGCAGCGCACGCAGGCCACGCAGGTCGGGCTCGCAGGCCAGCTGGTAGATGGTGTTGAAGGGCAGGAACTGCAGCCCGTTGATCCGGTACAGCTCCGCAGGTGAAACCAACCGGTGCACGGACTCGATGACGCGTTCGGTGCGCGAATCGCGGTAGGCGAAGGGAGCCCCGAGCAGTTCGCCGTCGCGCAGCAGTCCGTAGTCCACCGCCCAGGTGTCGATGCCGATGCTGGCGATCTCCACGCCCAGCTCCCGGGCCCGGGCAGCGGCCAGGCCAAGCCCGACGAGCATCTGGCCGTGCAGGAACCCGATGTCCCAGTGCAGCGAGCCGCCGCGGGGCACCACGGCGTTGGGAAAGCGGTGCAGGACCTCCAGGCCCACGCGCCCGGCGGCCAACTGCCCGAGAATCACCCGGCCGGAGGAGGCCCCGATGTCGACGGCGATGTAGGCGTGCCGCGCCGGGTCGCCCGCCTTGCTTGCGTTCTCCATGGCGCTCAGCGCAGGAACGCCGCGGGGACCCCGGCGTCAACCGGGATGTGCAGGCCGGTGGTGTGCGAAAGATCGGCGGAACACAGGGCAAAGACCGCGTTGGCCACGTTCTCGGGCAGCACCTCGCGCTTGAGCAGCGTGCGCTGGGCGTAGAACTTGCCCAGGTCCGCCTCCGGGACCCCGTAGACCGCGGCGCGCTTGGCGCCCCAGCCGCCGGCGAAGATGCCCGAGCCGCGCACCACCCCGTCGGGATTGATGCCGTTGACCTTCACCCCGTGCTCGCCCAGTTCGGCAGCCAACAGCCGCACCTGGTGGGCCTGGTCGGCCTTGGTGGCCGAATAGGCGATGTTGTTGGGTCCGGCGAATACCGAGTTCTTGGAGGAGATGTAGATGATGTCCCCACCGAGCTTCTGGTCGATGAGCACCCTGGCGGCGGCCCGCGAGACCAGGAACGAGCCCTTGGCCATCACGTCGTGCTGCATTTCCCAGTCCTTCACCGTGGTTTCCAGCAGCGACTTGGACAGCGAAAGCCCGGCGTTGTTCACCACCAGGTCCAGCCCGCCGAAGGCCAGCAGCGCGGCCTCGATGCCGGCTGCGACCTCGTCCTCGCTGGTGACATCCACGCGCACCCCGACGGCCACGTCGGTGCCGCCGATGGAGGCGGCCACGTCCCGGGCCTTGTCCGCATCCAGGTCGGCGATGACCACGCAGGCGCCCTCGGCGGCGAGCCGTTCGGCGATGGCCCGTCCGATGCCCGAGGCCGCCCCGGTAACCAAGGCGATGCGGGTGGCCAGGGCCCTGGGCCTGGGCATCCGGGTGAGCTTGGCTTCCTCGAGCGCCCAGTACTCGATGCCGAACTTCTCGGATTCGTCGATGGGGGCGTATCGGGAGAGGGCCTCGGCCCCGCGCATCACGTTGATGGCGTTGCGGTAGAATTCCCCGGCGACCCTGGCGGTCTGCTTGTTGGCCCCGTAGCTGAACATCCCCACGCCCGGGACCAGGACGATCGCCGGGTCTGCCCCGCGCATGGCCGGGGAATCATCGGTGGCGTGCCGCTGGTAGTAGGCGGTGTAGTCGGCGCGGTAGGCGGCATGCAGTTCGGCCAGCCGCGCGGTGCAGGCCTCGACGCCTGCCTCGGCATCCAGGTCCAGGACCAGCGGCTTGATCTTGGTGCGCAGGAAGTGGTCCGGGCAGCTGGTGCCCAGGGCCGCAAGTTCCTCCAGGCGTGCCGAGCCCAGGAATTCGAGGACCTCTGGTGCGTCGCTGAAGTGCCCGACCACGGGCTGGTCCTCGCTGGCGAGGGCGCGGATGGCCGGGGCCAGTGCCGCCGCCTTGGCGCGGCGTTGGGCCTCGGGCAGTGCGGCACGCCGTGGCCTTTGGGCGCCGAAGGGGTCCGGGCGGCCGTGCTCGGCGATGTGGCTTTCGGCGGTGTGGATGATCCACAGCGAGTTGGCCTGTGATTCCTCGCTGGTGTTCCCCCAGGCGGTGATGCCGTGCCCACCCAGGATGCAGCCGACGGCCTGCGGGTTTTCGTCCTTGAGCCGCGCGATGTCCAGGCCCAGCTGGAAGCCGGGGCGGCGCCACGGCACCCACAGGACCCTGTCCCCGAAGATCTTGGCGGTCAGCTCCCGGCCGTCGGCGGCGGTGGCGATCGCGATGCCCGAATCCGGGTGCAGGTGGTCCACGTGCGCGGCGTCGATGAGCCCGTGCATGGCGGTGTCGATCGAGGGGACGGCTCCGCCGGTGCCGTGCAGGCAGTAGTCGAAGGCCGCAACCATCTCGTCCTCGCGCTCGAGGCCCGGGTAGCTGCCGACCAGCGCCCGCAGGCGGTCCAGGCGCAGGGCCGAGAGCCCCGCTTCCTTCAGCGTGCCCAGGTCCCCGCCGGAGCCCTTGACCCAGAGCAGCTCCACGTCCGTCCCGGTGACCGGGTCGGTGGCGGTGCCCTTGGCGGAGGTGTTGCCCCCCGCGTAGTTGGTGTTGCGCGGATCGCTGCCCAGGGCGTTGGACCTGGCGATGAGTGCGGCGACGACGGGGTTGCTCATGTGGATCTCTCTTGGTTTCTACGAGGGTGTGAAGACAGGGTGGCCGCGAACGGCGGGGGTGTGGGTCAGGCGCCCCAGCTGGACTGGGTTCCGCCAAGGCGTGCGGCGTTGATCTTGTCCTGGTGGCCCGAGTCCCGGTAGGCGGCCAGCGGGTCCGCGGGCAACCCGCGCGATTCGCGCCAGGCGGCCAGGGCGGGGCGCACGTCGGTGTAGAAGGCATCCATCATGATCGCGTTGGCACCCAGCACGTCCCCGGATTCCTGGGCGGCCAGCAGCGCGGTCCGGTCCACCAGCAGGGCGCGGGCGGTCATTTCCTGCACGTTGAGCACGCTGCGGATCTGCCCGGGGATCTTTTCCTCGACGTTGTGGCACTGGTCGAGCATGAACACGACCCCGGTGGCCGCATCCAGCCCGCCGCCGCGCACCACCTCGTACATGATCCGGAAGAGCTGGAACGGGTCCGCGGCCCCCACGATCAGGTCGTCGTCGGCGTAGAAGCGGGAATTGAAGTCGAAGGACCCGAGCTTTCCCAGGCGCAGCAGCTGGGCGACGATGAACTCGATGTTGGTGCCCGGGGCGTGGTGCCCGGTGTCCAGACAGACGCTGGCCTTGGGCCCCAGTGCCAGGGTCTGGGCATAGGAGGTGCCCCAGTCAGGGACGTCGGTGTGGTAGAAGGCCGGCTCGAAGAACTTGTACTCGAGCACCAGGCGCTGGTCCTGGCCCAGCTGCGCATAGATGGCGGCCAGCGAGTCGGCCAGCCGGTCCTGCCGGGAGCGGATGTCTCCCTGCCCGGGGTAGTTGGTGCCGTCGGCGAGCCAGATCTTCAGGTCCCGGGAGCCGGTCCGGTCCATGACCTCGAGGCAGTCCAGGTGGTGGTCGATGGCCTTTTGCCGGATTGCTGCGTCGGTGTGGGTCAGCGAGCCGAACTTGTAGGCGTCGTCCTGGAAGGTGTTGGAGTTGATGGTGCCAAGCCCCACGCCCAGGTCCTCGGCGTAGGCCCGCAGCGCGGAATAGTCGTCCACGGTGTCCCAGGGGATGTGCAGGGCGACGCGCGGGGCCAGGCCGGTGTGCCGGTGGACCTGGGCGGCGTCGGCGATCTTCTCCTGGACGGTGCGCGGGGTGCCGGGGGTGGAGAACACCTTGAAGCGGGTGCCGGAGTTCCCGTACGCCCAGGACGGGACCTCGATCTCCTGGGCGGCCAATTGTGCCCGGACCGCCTCGGGAAGCGTGCTGGTCATGGTGTTTCTCCTGTCTGTTCGCGGGCTTCAAGTCCGTCGAGCTGGTCCTCGAGGTTGAACACCTCGGTGAGTTGAAGGAATCCCGCATCGGGCGGGAGACCCAGGTCTTCGAAGAAGCCGGCCATCTCCGCCTGCCAGCGGGCGTTGACCTCGGTGGCATTCATGGCGGCCTGGGCCGCGGCCAGGTCATCGGTCTCGAAGTAGCCGATGAGCAGCCCGTCCGCGCGGAGGAAAAGCGAGTAGTTGTGCCAGCCGCTTTCCTTCAGCGCGGTGAGCATCCCGGGCCACACCGCGGCGTGCCTGCGGGTGTATTCGGCGATGAGCGCGGGCTTGATGCGCAGCTGGAAGCACACGCGCTTCACGATCGGGCTCCCACGGTGCGGTGTTCGATGCCCAGCAGCGACGCCGCGGCGGCCAGCTGCGCCGAGCGGTGCCCGGTGCACAGCGCCCAGTGGTGCCCGACGCCCGTGGCTGACCAGTCATCGACCCACAGCCCGGGGTCGGTGCCGAAGTCCACCCGCGAGGTGGTGTTGCCGATGCCCAGCAGCGGGCCGGCGGTCACGGTGCCCTCGGAGGAGATGAAGCTGTAGGACCCGTCCCGGTCCTCGCCGATCCCGAAGCAGGTCACCTCCCCGTGGCGGACGTCGAACTCGACCGAGACGCCCCAGCCGCGCTTGCCGTGGTAGACGCCCAGCCCGCGCAGCAGCGGCTGCCCGGAGGAGATGCGCAGGTGCGCGGGGCCGTCGTGGCCCATCTCCACCACGTTGGCATCGAAGTCCAGGGCCTGGATCTCGGTGAAGGAGCCGCCGGCGCCCAGGGTGTCGGCCGCGAGCATCGCCAGGGAGGTGCGCAGCTCGTACTCCCCGGCCATCGGGATGCCGCGGGCCGTGAGCAGCGAGGCACCCAGGATCATCCCGGCGCCGAGGCGCTCGTGGATTTCCCCGGCAAGCCCGCGGTGGTAGTAGGCCAGCGAGTCCAGGTCGAAGTCGGACACCAGGGCATCCAGGCCCACCGAGACCTTCGCGGCCCAGGAAAGGTCGCCCGCGTTCACCGAGGTGTCGAGACGGAACACGGTCTTGGCCAGCTCGACGCGTGCCGCGACCTGGGCGTCGGTGACGGCGGCGACCCGCTCGCGCAGGTCGTCGAACTCGAGGATTTCCACGTGCGAGCCGAAACGGGCGGAAATGTTCAGCGGGTCGGTGGAAACATCGAGCATCCCCGGGTACAGGTGGCCCATCAGCCCGTGCCTGGCGGTGCGCAGCCGCCCGCGCACCGCGGCGGCGGCAACCCAGTTCCCGATGCGCTCCCATGCGGCGTCCTGGCGCAGGTGCCCGGAAACCGAGCGGAAATCGATGCCGGCGCGGCGAAAGACGTTGGCGATCTCGGGGATCGGGCATTGACCGCAGTAGGCCAGCCAGTCCCCGGTGGTGAAGGTCGGGTGGTCCATGGAGGCGGTGGGCTGCAGGTCGATGACCAGCACCGGGGCCCCGGCGCGCTGGGCGATGGGCAGCACCATGGAGGCGGTGAGGTAGGTGGCGGCGAAGACGACCAGCAGGTCGCAGTCCGCCGCCCGCAGCACCTGGGCCGCGGCGTTGGCCCCGGGGGCGTCGGAGACGAAGCCGGCGTCGATGAGTTCGACGTCCGGTTCCGCCAGGCGCGTGGCCACGTAGGCGGCCGATTCCCTGAGCCGGGGCAACAGGTCAGGGAACTGTTCCCAGTAGGCGCCCAGGCCCCCGGAGACCAACCCGATGCGGGTCCTGGGCCTGGTGCGGGGCTCCAAGAGCGCGGCCAGGGGACTTGTTTCGGGCATGGCGAACTCCTTCGTGGTCTGCGGGACAAGAAGCATGTGGGTGGTGTGCGGGTGTGCGGTCCGGATGCTCCGGACCGCACGCCCGCACAATGCGGGGAAGGGTCGAGCGACTAGAAGTCGTAGTCGTCGATGTTGTCCTTGTTGAACACCGTCGGCGGGCCGACGATCACGATGCCGCCGTCCTCGATGGTGCGCTCGCCGAGATCGCCGGCGGTGAACTTGTCGCCGACCGCCCCGGTGATGGTGCCGTCGACCAGGGCCTTGGCCGCGTAGGCAGCGACCTCGCCGAGCTGTGCCGGGTCCCAGAGCGCGAACTCGCTCACGGTGCCGTCCTTGACGAAGGAGCGCATCTCGTTGGGCAGGCCCAGCCCGGTCAGCGCGACCTTGCCCTTGTACTGGCTGGTGGACAGGTAGCGTGCCGTGGCCGCGATGCCCACGGTGGTCGGGGAGATGATGCCCTTGAGGTTCGGGTGGGCCTGCATCAGGCCCTGGGCCTCCTGGAAGGACTTGGCATCGTCGTCGTCGCCGTAGACCTTGGCGACCAGCTTGATGTCCTTGTAGTCGGGGTTGGACTTCAGTTCCTCCTCCATGAACTTGATCCACTCGTTCTGGTTGGTGGCGTTCGCGGTGGCCGAGAGGATCGCGATCTCGCCCGCCCCGCCGATCTGCTCGGAGATCAGCTTGGTCTGGATCAGCGCCACGTCCTTGGCCACGACCTGGGAGATGAACACGTCGCGGCACTCGGGATTGGTGTCCGAGTCGAAGGCGACGATCTTGGCCCCGGCGGTGCGGGCCTCGTCCAGGGCCGAGCAGACGGCGTCGGGGTCGTTGGCGGCGATCACGATCGCGTTGGTGCCGGCCTGGGTCTCGGCGTTGATGAAGGTGACCTGGGACGAGGCCGAGGCCTCCAGCGGGCCCACCACGTTGGCGGTGGCGAAGCCGGCCGCCGTGGCAGCGGTCTTGCCGCCGCCCAGGACCACGTCGGTGTAGGGGTTGTTCAACTGCTTGGGGATGAAGGTGATGGTGGCATCGGTCTTGGCCGACCCGCTCGCCCCCTCGGATCCTGCCGGGGTGGTGCCGCCCCCGGCGCAGGCACTCAGGGCCAGGGCCGCGGCGGCGAGCGTCGCGGTGAGGGCGCCGACTCGTTTGGTGTGTGTGGTGCGTGGGATGGACATTGCGGGTTTTCCTTCCTCGGTGGCGGGTGGCCCGCCGGGTGTGGGATGGTGCGGTGTTCCAGCGCGGTGCGGTGCGGTGGGGTGCGCGGGTGCTTAGCCGGGTTCGGCCCCCTGGTCCCGGGCCAGGTGCCGGCGCAGCCTCTGGCTGTGCCGCCAGCGGCCCACGGCCGCGGAGACCGACGGGGCGATGACCGAGGCGATGAGCAGCAGCCCGGTCACCGTCACCAGCACGACGTCCGAGACGCGGCCCAGGCGCAGCGCGTAGTTCAGCGAGCCGATCAGCAGCACCCCGGCCAGCACGCCGGGGATCGAGCCCTTGCCGCCGAAGATCGAGACCCCGCCCAGCAGCACCGCGGCGATCACCGTCAGCTCCAGGCCCGAGGCGTTGTCGCTGCGGGCACTGGTGTAGCGCAGCGTCCAGAAGACCCCGGCCGCGGCGGAGACCAGCCCGGAGGCCACGTAGAGCCAGAACTTGGAATTGCCCACGTTGATGCCCACGAAGTGCGCGGCGTCCTTGGAATACCCCATGGCGTAGAGGCCGCGGCCGAAAGCGGTGTGGTGCAGCACCAGCCCGAAGACGAGCACGACGAACACCACCGGCAGGATCACCAGCGGGATGCCGCTGGTGCCCAGCTTGGCCGAGGCCAGCGCCGTGATCTCATTGGGAAAGTTGGCCACCGCATTGTCGCCGATGACCACCAGGGCCAGCCCGCGGAAGAGCGCCAGGGTGCCAATCGTCACCGCGAGCGAGGGCAGCCCCACGTAGGCGACGAGCACCCCGTTGAAGATCCCGGCCAGGAGCCCGGCGCCCAGCGCCAGAAAGATGGACACCCAGATCCCGGTGCCCGAGGCCCAGGCGACGCCGAGCACCGCGGAGGACAGCCCGGCGATGCTGGCCACGGACAAATCGATCTCCCCGGTGACGATGATCAGCGTCATCGGCATGGCGATCAGCAGCGTCGGGACCACGTCCAGCAACAGGAACCCGGTGGTGACCGGGGAGGCGAAGCGCGGGATCGACAGTGCCGCGTAGGCCAGGAAGGCCAACAGGATGTAGACCATGGTGGCGTCGCGCCCGGCGTACCAGCGCGGCCCGCGAACGGGCACCACGTCGGCGAGCGGGGCGGTGGTGTCCACTGCCACGGTGGCGTGCTCAGACATTGCGGCCCTCCCTTTCACGCAGGTGCTTGGCGTGGCGCAGCGAGGCCAGCCGGTCGATGAGGATGGCGGTGATGATCAGCACGCCGACGATGGCCTGCTGCCAGAACTTGTCCACGCGCAGCGCGGTGAGCGAGCTGGTGATGGTGTTGAGCAGGATCGCGCCGATGGCGGCGCCGATCACGGTGCCCGATCCGCCGAAGATCGCCACGCCGCCGACCACCGCTGCGGCGACCACGTCCAGTTCCAGGCCGCTGCCGGTGGTCGCGCCCACCGCGTTGAAGCGGCTGGCGTAGAGCACCCCGGCCAGCCCGGCCAACGCCCCGTTGACGAGGAACGCGGTGAAGACCCGGGTGGAGGTGTTGATGCCGAAGAGCCTGGCGGCCTCGGGGTCCGAGCCGATCGCGTAGAGGTCGCGCCCGGACCGTGCCCCGGCCAGGTACACGGCCAGCACGATCACGACGGCCAGCGCCAGCACGGTGATGATCGGCACGCCCAGCAGCGTGTCCACCGAGAGGTTCCCGAAGGCCTCGGGCCGGTCCCCGGCGAAGAATTGCCGCGGCCCGGCCCAGCCGTTGTTCACGCCGCGGAAGACGTAGAGCGTGCCCAGGGTGATGACCAGCGAGGGGACCTTCGCCCACACCGTCAGCAGCCCGTTGAGCGAGCCGAGCAGCGCGCCGAACCCGACGCCGACCAGCAGCACCAGCCAGATGGGCATGGTGGGGACGGCGGCGAAGATGCTGCCGGTGCCAAAGGCCACCAGGCCCAGGATGGACCCGACGGACAGGTCGATGTTGCGGGTGACGATGACCATGGTCTGCCCGGCGGCCAGCAGCATCATGATGGTCGCGTTGAGCATCAGGTCCTTCATCCCCTGCGGGGAGAGGAACAGCGGGTTGACCGCCGCGGTGACGATGACCAGGGCCACCAGGGCGACGGTGACCGGAAGTTCGCGCAGCCGCAGCAGCGCGCCGAGGCGCGAGGCGCCGGAGGGTCCGGGGCGGGTTTGCGTGGCCTGGGTGCTCATGTGGCTGCCTCCTTCGATCCGGTGGCGGCGTGCATGACGGATTCGGGGGTGGCCTCGGAGCGCTCGAGCGCCGCGGAGATGAGGCCCTCGTGCATGACCAGCACCCTGTCGGCCATGCCCAGGACCTCGGGCAGCTCGGAGGAGATCATCAGGATCGCCATGCCGTGCCCGGCCAGTTCGGCGATGAGCCGGTGCACCTCGGCCTTGGTGCCCACGTCGATGCCGCGGGTGGGCTCGTCGATGATCAGCACCTTCGGCTCGGTGGCCAGCCACTTGGCGAGCACAACCTTTTGCTGGTTCCCGCCCGAGAGCGTGGCGACGGCCTGGTCCATGGAGGAGATCTTGACCTGCAGGGTGCGGGCCCAGGTGGCGGCGGTGCGCTTTTCGGCGCGGAAGTCGATGAGCCCGAAGCGGGAGAAGCGGCGGCGCAGCGTCAGTGCGGTGTTCCTGGCGACCGACAGGTCCATGACCAGGCCCTGCTTGCGCCGGTCCTCGGGGACGAAGCCGATGCCCGCGGCGATGGCGGACTGCGGGTTCCCCGGGGCAAGTTCATGTCCGTTGACGCTCACGGTCCCGGAGGTGGATTTGTCGATGCCGAAGATGGCGCGGGCGACCTCGGTGCGCCCGGCTCCCACCAGCCCGGCCAGCGCCACGATCTCCCCGGCACGCACACAGAAGTCGATGTCCCGGAACACGCCCCTGCGTCCCAGGCCCGAGACCTGCAGGACGATGGGGCCGGGCTCGGCGTTGCGGGCGGGGAACAGGGCGTCCACGTCGCGGCCGACCATTTCGTGCACGATGGCCGCCACGCTGGTCTCGGTGGTGCGGTGGGTGGAGATGTAGCGGCCGTCGCGCATCACGGTGATGCGGTCGGCCAGGGCGAACACCTCGTCGAAGCGGTGGGAAATGAACAGGATCGCCGCTCCGGCATCGCGCAGGGCGCGGGCCACCTTGAACAGCCTCTCGACCTCCGCACCGGAGAGCGCCGCGGTGGGTTCGTCCATGACCAGCACCTTGGCGTCCAGCGAGATGGCCTTGGCGATCTCGATGAGCTGCTGGTCGGCGATGGACAGGCCCTCGGCGCGGCGGCCCGGGTTCATGGGCACCCCAAGCCGGGTGAAGAGCGAGGCCGCGTCGCGGCGCATTTGGGCGTGGTCGATGAGTCCGAGCCGGTTTTTGGGTTGGCGCCCGATGAAGATGTTCTCCGCCACGCTCAAGTCGGGGAAGAGCGTGGGCTCCTGGTAGATGACCGAGATCCCGGTGGCCTTGGAGTCGGCCACCGACCGGAACGCGCAGGGGGCTCCGTCCATGGTGAAGGTTCCGGCGTCCGGTGCGTGGACCCCGGCAAGGATCTTGACCAGGGTGGACTTCCCGGCCCCGTTTTCCCCGCAGAGCGCGAGGATCTCCCCGGCCCGCAACTCGATGGTGCCGTCGGCCAGGGCCACCACGGGCCCGAAGGTCTTCAGGGCACCGTGCACGGCCAGGAGCACGGGGCCCTGGGCGGCGGCGGATGCTTCCATGTTGTGGTTCACCTTTGCGGGTAGGTCCGGGGGCGGAGACGAACGAAGTGAATCGTTTCAATCCGGGTGTGGTCTAGATCATAAGCAGCAGTATCGATGCCCGTCAACCAGTAAATGAGGGATTTGGCAAAGTTTTTGATTCGTTTCAATTTCACGACTAGAGTGGCACCTGTCAACGCACCGAAATTCAACGGGAAGGCCCAGCGATGACTGTCAGCGTCAAGGACGTCGCCCAATTGGCCGGGGTTTCGGTCGGCACGGTCTCCAACGTGCTCAACCGCCCCGAGCGGGTCGCCCCGGCAACGCTGCAGCGGGTCAACGAGGCGATCACCAAGCTGGGCTTCGTGCGCAACGCCGCGGCCAGCCAGTTGCGTGCCGGGCTCAGCCGCAGCGTCGGGCTGGTCGTGCTGGATTCGGCCAACCCGTTCTTCACCGACCTGGCCCGAGGGGCCGAGGACCACGCCGCCTCCATGGGAATCAGCGTGCTGGTGGGCAACAGCGGCGAGGATCCGGCGCGCGAAGCGACCTACCTGGACCTCTTCGAGGAACAACGCGTGCGCGGGGTGATGCTCTCGCCGGTGGGGGACATCACCGCCCGGCTTGAACGCCTACGCGGCCGCGGGATTGCCGCGGTGCTCGTGGACCGGCACACCCGCAACACCGCCTTCTCCTCGGTGTCGGTCGACGACGTGGTCGGCGGGCAACTGGCGGCCGGGCACCTGGCCTCCCTGGGCCGGAAGGACATCGCCTTCGTGGGCGGACCCATGCACATCCGCCAGGTCGCCGACCGGCTCGAGGGCGCCCGGATGGCGTTGGCCGAGGCCGGGCTTCCGGAACCGCGCGTCATCGAGGTTCCCTCGATGACGCTGCTTTCCGGGCGCGAGGTGGGCCGGGAGCTGGCCCGGGCGCCGGAATCCGAGCGGCCCGATGCGATCTTTGCCGCCAACGACATGCTCGGCCTGGGGCTGATGCAGGGGCTGCTGATGGGGTCGGGCCTGCGGATCCCCGAGGACATCGCGCTGATCGGCTACGACGATATCGCCTTTGCCGAATCGGCCATGGTCCCGATGAGCTCAATCCGGCAGGACGCGGCCGACCTGGGGAGCCGGGCCATGGAGCTGCTGCTTGAGGAGGCCGCCTCCGGCGACGGGTACGAGCACCGCCAGGTGGTCACCGAGCCGACGCTGGTGGTTCGGGCTTCGACCCGTCCGGCGTAGCTACAGCGGACGGGCGGATGGATTCCCGGCGCGCAGCCAGCGCACCAGGCAGGAGAGCATCAGCACCGTGGTTCCGGCCCAGGCCGCAGCCGCGACCCACACCCCGACCTCGCCGACGCCCACCATCACCGCGACGGACTCGCCCCGGCCAAAGGCGATGGACGCGGCCGACATCATGCCCAGCGGGAAGACGATGGCCCACAGCCCGGTCTCGTAGCGCATCGGGTAGCGGCGCATCCCGTGGCGCCAGATCCCGAAGACCACCAGCAGCGGGATCCACCACATGCCCAGCGCCCACAGCATGTAGCTGGCGCCGGCGACGAACACCGCGGTGCGCACCATTACCGGGAAGTCGGCGGGCATGGCCAGCACCTTCGCACCGGCCAGCACCGTGATCGCGGTGGCTCCCATGAAGATCCAGTAGGTGGGGCTCAGGTTCTCCGGGCGGTTGGGCAGGGTCAGCAGCCGCAGGGTCACCAAGGTGCCCACCAGCAGGTAGAGCACCAACCCGATGCCCCAGGCGGCGACGGCAGCGGCCCCGGCCAGCTCGTTGTTGCCGCTGCGGGCGATCACCGCCAGGGCGTTGGCCATGGACTGGGTGGCGACCACCCAGAGGAACCAGCTGCCGTTGGCGTCCTGCAGGATCGGTGTGGAGCGTTCGCGCAGCAGCATCGAAGACGGGATCCCGTAGTTCAATCCCACCCAGAACACCCCGGCCACGATCGCCAGGGCCACCGCGGCGGCGGGGGTCCCGGCCATGTCGAAGCCCAGTCCCAGCACGTTGGCGCCGGCCACGATGGTGAAGAACCCGAAGGTCTTGGCCGGGTCGTTGAGGTCCTTGAGCAGGGGGCCCGGATGGGAGATTGCTCGCCAGGCCAGCGCCGCGGCGAGCAGTGCCCCGGCGGCCACCGCAATCCACAGCAGCGCCGAGGCTTCGGTTTCACGGCCCACCAGGGCCAGTGCGGCGGACAGGATGCCGGTGGCCATGACAAAGGAGAACGCCGCCGGCGGGAAGTCCTTGATGACCGCATCCAGCCGCCGGTGCGCGCGCCGCGGTTGGCCTTCCGGTGCGGGGGCGGGAGGTGGTGGGTTCATGGGCGGCACGTGGGCTCCTTCGGGCAAGACACCCTGCCAGATTATCGCGGACGCCCGCCCCTCAGGCGGCTAACCGCCGGCGACCGACTGCATGATCAACACGTCCTGCCCCTCGGACACGGTCGAATCCAGGCCCTGGAGCCTGCGAATGTTGTCCGGACCGACGAAGATGTTCACGTAGCGGCGCACCGCCCCGCGCTCGTCGCGCACCCGCCGGGCAAAGAGCGGGTAGCGCTCGCCGAGCGCATCCAGGATCGAACCCACGGTCCGGTCCTCGGGCAGCGGGACCTGCAGGCTGCGTTGGCCGTCCAGCGTGGAGGCGAGCACCGAGGGCACCTCGACCGTAATTGTCGTCATTGCCCCGCACCGTTGACCTGGGCTGCCCGGACGCTGAGCACATCGGGCAGGCGCTGGGCCACCGTGACGAAGTGCGCGCCCTCGTCGTTGCTGGCGAAGACCTCCCCGCCCCGGGTGCCGAAGTACACACCCACGGTTTCGGGGTGCTCGTCCACCGCCGCCGCGTCGCGCAACACCGCGTTCCAGTCCGCATCCGGCAACCCGGCGTGTTGTTCGCTCCAGGTGTCCCCGGCATTCGTGGAGTGGTAGACCGAGAGCCGTCCACCCACCGGATTGCGTTCCTCGGCGGCCTTCAGCGGGATGGTCCACACGGTGCCGCCCGTGCGGGGGTGTGACAGGAACACGAATCCGAAGTCGGCCGGAAGTCCATCGGCGATGCTGTTCCACTGGTCCCCGGCGTCGTCGGTGCGGTAGACCCCGCCGTGGTTTTGCGCATAGAGCCGGTCCGCGTCTTCGGCATCGGCGGTGATGTGGTGGACGCATTGGCCGAACTCAGGGAACGGCTCGGGGAAGAAATCTGCCTTGATGCCGTGGTTTCGTGGCTCCCACGAGGTGCCGCCGTCGGTGCTGCGGTACACCCCGCCGGTGCTCATGGCCGCGTGGATGACATTCTCGTCCGCCGCGTTGGGCGCGATGCTGTGCACCGCGGCCCCGCCGAAGCCGGCGCCCCATTCGCTGCGGTGCGGGTGGTCCCAGAGCCCTCGGTTGAGCTCGAAGTTCTCCCCGGAGTCGGTGGACTTGAAGACCGAGATCGGTTCGCATCCGGCCCACACCACCCCGGGGCGTTCGGCGGTGTCGGGGCGCAGGTGCCAGATCCGGGCCAGTGCGGTGTCGGTGTCGGCCGGGAACTTGATGGCGCCCTGCTCGGGTTCGGACCAGGTGGCGCCGGCGTCGTCGCTGTAGACGACGGTCGGTCCCCAGTGCCAGTCGTTGACCCCGGCCAGGATGCGGGTCCGGCCTTCCCGGGTGTCGATGGCGACGGAGGGGACCTCGAGGTTCAGGAAGTGGGGTCCGTTCAGCGTCCAGGTTTCACGGTCGGTGCTTTCGGCGAGCCAAAGGCCCTTCTTGGTGCCGATGGCCATGATGGTTCGTTGGTCGTTGTCCATGGCAAACAGTGCAACACCGCAGCGGGCTTGATTCAAGGCCTGGAGACCACCGCGTTTGGGCGAAATGTTTCACGGATTGATTCACCTGTGATTCGCGAGGGAAGCTACTTCCGAGAGGACGGCGCGTGACTCGCGTGTTTCCAAGCTGTCGGTGCCCGGTGGAAGAGTAGGGCTGAGCAAGGGATTCATGCTTCCGCCCGGGAGGTCATAATGGTCAAGCGGTATCGATACCGGCTCTACCCCGACGATGCGCAGCGCGGCCAGTTGGCCCGCACGTTCGGGTGCGCCCGGGTGGTCCACAACGATGTCGTTGCCGCCCGAGGCAGGCCCTTGCAGCCGGTGAAAAGGCGCCGTCGGTCTTTGACCTGATGAAGGCCATGGCCCGCTCCAAGCGGACCGAGGAACGGACCTGGCTGGGACAGGTCACCGATGTGGCCCTGCAGCAGGCCATGAGAGATGCCGATAGGGCGTACCAAAACTACTTCGCGTCGCTCAGGGGCAAACGCAAGGGCCGGAGAATAGGGGCACCCCGATTCAAGTCCCGAAAGGACCATCAGGACAGCTTCCGGATCACGGGTCGCTCGAACTTTGCAGTGCGACAGGTCTCGAAACAGCGTGGACAGGTGAAGCTGCCGAGGATTGGGTGGGTGCATTTCGCCCTTTCGCGTGCGCTGCCTGCGGATCCATCCTCACTCACCGTCATCCGCGAGCCCGACGGCCGCCACTACGTCAGCTTCGTTGTGGAAGCACCTGCGCGTATGGTCCCAGCACCTGTGCACCAGACCGCGGGCATCGACCTGGGGCTCAACCACCTGGCTGTGATCGCCCACGACGACGGGACCAGCAGCACGATCGAAAACCCGAGACACCTGAAGAAGAAACTGCGCATGCTCGCCACGGCCCAAAAGGAGCTGGCGCGCCGGGAGAAAGGATCCGCAAACCGAAAAAAGTCCAGGATCAAGGTGGCGAGGCTGCACCGGCAGGTCCGCGAAACCCGGCTGGACCACCACCACAAGCTGGCCAGGAAGGTCGTTGACGAAAACCAAGTCATCGGCCTCGAAACCCTGTCCATCGCCGGGATGGCCCGCACCCGGCTGGCCAAGTCCATCCACGATGCCGGGTGGGGGATCCTGGTCCGGCTCATCGAGGAGAAGGCGGCCGAGGCCGGGCGTACCGTGGCGCGTGCGGACCGGGCGTTCCCCTCCACCCGGATGTGCAGCGCGTGCGGTGCACTCGGGGAGAAGAAGCCCCTGAATGTGAGGTCCTGGTCGTGTGCGTGCGGGGCCACCCACGACCGGGACGTGAATGCGGCCATGAATTTGAGGAATGTCGCTGCCGGGCAGGCAGAGACGCAAAACGACTGTGGAGGTCCTACAAGTGCGGCACCCGTGCCGGCGGGGACCGGCGAAGCAGTAACCACCCCGGCCGCGGCGTAGGCCGCTGCCGGGGAATCCCCTTCCTTCAGGGAGGGGAAGATGTCAACAATGAGGACAGCGCCATCATGCTCGGCGAGGAAGACGGGTTCCGCGTCGAAGAAGAGCTGCGCCTGGCCGAGGGCGGGGAGCCATCGCCGAAGTTCGCCGGAGGACCCACCCGGGGCTCGGCTCCAAGCATCCAGATGTCCCACGCAGAACGCCTTCTGGCGGACAGCGGGGCGGCGGAACGCACGGAGTAGCGCCGACTCCTTGCAGCAAAAGCTATCCATGCAGTGGGCCGAGGCATTAGTGTCCGCTGCATGGATAGCTTTCTTAACGACGGCCCCGGCCTGGTTCTTGATGCCTATGCCTCCGCGGTGAATGGCAAGAACCTCACCGCCTTCACGGGCCTTTATGCCCAAGATGTCCATGTCTACGACGCGTGGGGAAAATTTGAATACGTGGGTGCCGAGGCCTGGCAGACGATGGCGGTCGACTGGTTCGGTTCCCTGGGCAACGAAACGGTCCGGGTGGATTTTGGCGATGTCCGGGTGCGTGCAGGGGAGAGCGTGGCGATGCTTTCTGCCGCGGCATCGTTTTCGGCCTTCTCTGCGGACGGCAGGAAGCTGCGCTCGTTGACCAACAGGATGACCATGGGACTGGCGCTACGCGATTCGAAGTGGCTGATCGTCCACGAGCATTCGTCGTTGCCGATCGACATGGAAACCGGCCAGGGGATCTTCGGGTCATAGGCCCCCTGTCGCACGAGGCGACCTGTTGCCCGGGACAGGTACTGCCTGGCCCCCGGGGAGCCTTTTCCGGGGCCCTTGTCTTCGGGGTCTTGCGTTGTTTCCCCTGCGGCGTGGGTGCGGTGCGGTGGATGGGGGCGCCGGTATGGAAAGCTGGATCAATGATGCCGCAGAACCCGGACAATGCCCGACGGCGGTTTGCCACCGCAGCCATGGCCGGCGTCGCCGTCTACGTCCTGGTCGACGTGGTGCTCCAGTTCCTGCCCCCGCACTACAGCGTGGTCAGTGACGCCGAAAGCAACCTGGCGGTGGGTCCGTTCGGGTGGATCATGAACCTGAATTTCCTCGGCCGGGCCGTCACCACCCTGTGTGCCATCGTTGCCATCAACCGGATCGACCAAGTCTCCGGGCTTCGACGGGCCGGGGTGCTCCTGATGGCCGCCGGGGGCCTGTGCTCGGCGGCACTGGCCTTTTTCCCGACCGACGTTGATGCCGGGTCCGGCCTGCATGCGGTGACGACGGCGGGCGCCGTGCATCTCTACGTGGCCGGCGCAGGATTCCTGGCTGCGCTGGCCGGCATTTTCGTGCTGACCCGCTGGATGCGCTCCGCCCCGGGGCTGGAGAAGGCCTACCCTGCGGCGTTGATTCTTGCGGCAGTTGCTGCCGTCGGGCTCGCATCGCTGGGACTGGCCGCCGCCGTTGGGCAGGATCTGCTGGGGCTCGCCGAGCGGGTCTGTCTCGCCGGAGTGCTCGGCTGGGTGCTGGTGGTGTGCTGGGCCATCAGGAGGTTGCCCCTGGGGACCTGGCCGGCACCCACGGTTCTTCCCGGAGAGGATCCCCTGTCTGCGGGGACGGTCGATCCCGGCCGGGGGAACTTCGGTTCCTAGGCCCCGCGCGGGCCGTACATGATCAACCCGACGCCGGCCAGGGCGATGGCGGCCCCGGCGATGTCCCAGCGATCCGGGCGGAAACCATCCAGGAGCACCGCCCAGAGCAGGGATCCGGCGATGAAGACCCCTCCGTAGGCCGCCAGGATGCGGCCGAAGTTGGCATCGGGCTGGAGCGTGGCGACGATTCCATACAGCCCCAGGGCAATCGCCCCGCCGCCGATCCAGAGCCAGCCGCGGTGCTCGCGGATGCCCTGCCAGATGAGCCAGGCGCCGCCGATTTCCAGCAGCGCGGCCACGCCGAAGAGCAAGATTGATTTCAACACGGTCATGCCGGCCATCCTTTCATCTTCTTCCACTGGGTGTTTGCCCCACGGAACGTGCCCGCCATTCGGTTCGCGGCCCGAACCGGGGTAATCTCGTGCGCATGGATATGGGCGAACTGGTTATTGAACGTGAATTTTCCGCACCCCGCGGTGCGGTGTGGGCGGCCTTCACCGAGCCGGAAATCCTGGCCGAATGGTTTGGCCCCGAGGGCTGGGGCGTGCACGTGGATACCGTGACCATCGAGCCGCGCGTGGGTGGCGTCCAGAAGTTCGTGATGCACCTGCTGGAGGACCCGACCAAGACCTCGCCGGTGCACGCGACGTTCACCGAAGTCCGTGAGCACGAGCTGCTGGTCGGGGAGGACGGGCCGCATGAGATGACCCTGAACCTGGTCATCGAAATGCGCGTCGAGTTCGCCGACTGCCCCACGGGGACCGCGCTGCGGATCACCCAGGGTCCGCTCCCGGCCGAGGTTCTGGAACCGGCACGTGCCGGCTGGGAATCCTCGTTCACCAAGCTGGACCGCCTGTTCGCCATGCACCTTTAGCAGGCGCCGCTCCTAGCCGCGGCCGATGAACGGCATTCCGGCCGCGGTGATGGTGACTTGGTTGACGGACACCTCGGCAGGAGCGGAGGCCATGAACTCAATGGCCGCGGCAGCCTGGTCCATGTCGAAGGTGGGCTCCACCTTCCGGCTGCCGTCGGCCTGCAGCGCGCCCGAATCCGCACCGACATCCTTCATCATTTCCGACGCGGCGTTGCCGATGTCGATCTGCGAGCAGGTGATGCCATAGGGCCGGCCATCCAGCTCGATGGAGCTGGTCAGGCCAGTAATTGCGTGTTTGGTTACCGCGTATGCGACCGATGCCGGGCGGGGCACCTGGGCGCTGATCGATCCGTTGTTGATGACGCGCCCGCCGCCGGTTTCCTGCATGTGCCTGAACGCGGCCCCGGCGCAGTACATCGCACCGCTGAGGTTGACGGCACAGACCTCTTGCCACTGCTGTGCGGTGAGCTCGCCGATGGTTGCGACCGGCCCAAAGACCCCGGCATTGTTGAAGAGCACATCGATCTTGCCAAAGCGTTCGATTCCCGCGTTGAAAAGCTGCTCGACGGCGGTCGGGTCGGTGATGTCGGTGGGCACCACGAGGGCATGGGGGTGCCCGGCGGCACTTTGCTCAAGCTGGAGCCCGCGGCGGCCGGCCAGGACGACATTCCACCCCGCATTGAGCATCCGCCCGGTGACGGCCTTGCCGATGCCGGAGCCGGCCCCGGTGACCAGGATGGTTCGAGGTGCGGGCGTGGCATGTTCCTGGGGTGCGGTCAAGGGGATCATCCTTTGGAAATGAAGCTGTCATTTGGGTGGTTGCGGGCAGGGATCTGCCCGGGGGGTCTTCGCGTCCCAGACTACCGAAGTCGTTGGTGACGTGGCTCGATCACGGAACCCTGCGGCATTGGTGCCGGCTCTTCGGTGCACCCCGGGGACATGCCAGCGGTGGGATCCCGTGGCCGTGCCTGGAATCCCACCGTGGTGGTCATGGTGCCTGAAAGTCGTGTGTCGGCGCCCGAACGGATAGCTTCGGCGGGGTGGCCGGCGCTAACTGCGTGCGGCGCGGAAGCGCGACCAGAAACCGATGCGAGCCTTGGAGCCGCGCGGACCGCGGCTCATGTCGGGGTCGAGGCCGCCGATGGGGTGGAAAATCCCTGTGCTTAGTGCCGTAGAGGGCTCCGGAACGAAGCGTGGGGTTTTCTCGCTGGTTGCTTCAACGATGGGCTGGGTGATTTTCATGCGTTCCTCCTCTTAATGGCGAGATTCCAAGATATGAAATCTTAATATTGCTTAGTGAAATTAAGTATGTAGGTGAATCGGCGGAAAGGCAAGGGTTCGACGTAACTTATTTCACACCGGATCGGCTCTGGCGCTGCAGGGCGAGCCGAAAGTTTTTCGGCAGGGCCCTTGACGGAGCGGCTGTGATGCGGGTTACATAGTGTGAACACGAAGTTCCACCATCCAGAAACATCGAGTCGAATCCGGTTTCCAAAACCGGTTGTAAGGGTGTTCAGCCCTGGATGGTGCAAGCAACCCAAGCAGGATGAAAGAGCTGACCACCCCATGAACATTTCCCGTTTCAATGCACTCGACTCGAATGCCGCTACAGCAGTCCTTCAACCATGTGCCGACATCGTTCGCTGGGTTGAAGCCATTCTTGCTGCCCGTCCGTTTGCTTCGGTCAACGAACTCCTGGAAACCGCCGAAACCGCTGCATCCCCTTTCACCGAAGCGGAAATCGACGCGGCACTGGCCCACCACCCCCGCATCGGGGAACGTGCCGCTGGTTCCTCCGCGGAAGCGGCGCTAAGCCGCGGCGAACAATCCGGGCTCGACATCGACGAGCAGGTTGCAGCAGGCCTCCTGGCTGGAAACCGTGCCTACGAAGAGCGGTTCTCCCGCGTCTTCCTCATTCGGGCCGCCGGACGCACCAGCGAAGGAATCCTTGCCGAACTGCACCGGCGCCTCGACAACGACCCCGCCACCGAGGTGGCGGAAGTCGGCGAACAGCTGCGTGCCATCGCGCTGTTGCGCCTCGCCTCGGCCTTTGACGCCGTCCCAGCGCGCTAGGAAGCGCCACTGGACCTCATTCACTTCCACTCATCGAACCCCGAAGGAGTCTCTTGATGAGCGCCACCCAGACTGAACGCAGTCACATCACCACCCATGTACTGGACACCGGGACCGGGAGGCCTTCCTCCGGTGTCAGGGCCACGCTGGAAGCCAAGGCGGCATCCGGCTGGCAAGAAATCGGAACCGGGGTGACCGACCGCGACGGGCGGATCGCGAACCTCGGCCCGACACAGGTTGAAGCGGGGCACTACCGGATCACTTTCGATACGGGTGCCTACTTTGGAAAGACGGGCACGGAAACCTTCTTTCCCGAGGTGGTGATCGGCTTCAGTATCACGGACACGGCCGATCACTACCACGTACCTCTTCTTATCAGCCCGTTTGCATTTTCCACGTACCGAGGGAGCTAAACACCATGACTACATTTGCATCCGACCCAGCGACCGGCACCGAAACCGGCAACAAGATCGTCTTGGGCTCGAACCAATACGGCAAGGCCGAGGTCCGACTGGTCAAGATCACCCGTGACACCACGCGCCACGAGATCGAGGACCTGAACGTCACTTCGCAGCTGCATGGGGACTTCCTGGCGGCCCACATCGACGGGGACAACGGCCACGTCGTGGCCACCGACACCCAGAAGAACACCGTCTACGCCTTCGCCCGCGGCGGCGTGGGCTCGCCCGAGGAATTCCTGGCCCGCCTCGGCAAGCACTTCACCAGCGAATTCGACTGGGTCACCGGCGGCCGCTGGGCGGCCGAGCAGTACTTCTGGGACCGCATCCAGGACCACGACCACGCCTTCTCACGCAACAAGTCCGAGATCCGCACCGCGGTGCTGGAAATCCGCGAGGGTGAGACCTCGGTGCTGGCCGGCATCCGGGACCTCACGGTGCTGAAGTCCACCGCCAGCGAGTTCCGCGGCTTCCCGCGCGACAAGTACACGACGCTGGAGGAAACCGACGACCGGATCCTGGCCACCGACGTGACCGCACGCTGGCGCTACAACAGCCAGGCGGCCGCCTCCGGCGGCATCGACTTCAACGCGGTCTATGCCTCGGTGCGCGAGTTGCTGCTTGCGGGGTTTGCCGCCACGCACTCCTATGCGCTGCAGCAGACGATGTTCGAGATGGGCAAGGCCGTTCTCGAGGCGCATCCGGAAATCGAGGAGATCAGGTTCTCGCTGCCCAACAAGCACCACTTCCTGGTTGACCTCTCGCCGTTCGGCCAGGACAACCCCAACGAGGTCTTCTTCGCGGCGGATCGCCCGTACGGCCTGATCGAGGCGACGATCACCCGCGAGGGAGTTCCCGCCAACCACACCATCTGGGAAAACACGCCCGGATTCTGCTAGTCGATGAGGTTTCGGGGGTGCCGGCGCTGCCACGCGGGCACCCCCGATTCATCGCAACCATCAAGGAGTTCAGACATGAAGGCTGCGCACGTCAAAAGTACTACACTCCGTCCCGAGGACGAGCGGTTGCCCCTGGGCAAAACCATCGCCTACGGACTCCAACACGTACTGACCATGTACGGCGGAATCATCGCGCCACCGTTGATCATCGGCGGGGCCGCCGGGCTCACCCCCGAGCAGATCGGCGTGCTGGTTGCCAGCTGCCTCTTTGTCGGAGGGCTGGCCACGATCCTGCAAACCGTCGGCATCCCCTTCTTCGGGGCCCAGCTCCCGCTGGTCCAGGGAACGTCCTTCGCCTCGGTCTCCACCATGGTGGCCATCGTCAACGGCGACGGCGGCCTGCAATCGGTCTTTGGCGCCGTGCTTGCGGCCTCGCTGATCGGCTTTCTTATCGCGCCCTTCTTCGCCAAGATCGTGCGGTTCTTCCCGCCGGTGGTCACCGGCGTGGTGATCACGATGATCGGGCTTTCGCTGACTCCCGTGGCAGCCAACTGGGCCATGGGCGGCAACGCCAAGGCCGATGACTACGGCTCGCTGGCCAACATCGGTCTTGCCGGAATGACGATGCTCATCGTGCTGCTGCTCTCCAAGGTCGGCAAGGCCGCGATCTCGCGCCTGTCGATCCTGCTGGCCATGGTCATCGGCACCGTCATCGCCGTGTTCCTGGGCATGGCCGACTTCTCCGCGGTGCCCCACGGGTCGATCTTCGCCTTCCCGCAGCCCTTCGCCTTCGGCTGGCCGGTCTTCGAGGTCGGCGCGATCGTCTCGATGACCATCGTTGTCATCGTGATCCTCACCGAAACCACTGCCGACATCCTCGCGGTGGGCGAGATTGCCAAGACCCGCGTCGACTCCAAGCGCATCGCCAACGGCCTGCGCGCCGACATGGCCTCCAGCGTCCTGGCTCCGGTCTTCAACACCTTCACCCAGAGCGCGTTCGCACAAAACGTCGGACTGGTGGCCATCACCGGGGTCAAGTCCCGATTCGTGGTCACCGCCGGCGGCGGCATCCTGGTGGTGCTGGGCCTGCTGCCGATCCTCGGCCGCGTGGTCGCGGCCATCCCCACCCCGGTGCTGGGCGGGGCGGGCATCGTGCTCTTCGGCACCGTTGCCGCCTCGGGCATCCGCACGCTGGCCAGCGTCAAGTACGAGAACAACCTGAACATGATCATCGTGGCAACCTCCATCGCCTTCGGCGCGCTGCCGATCGTGAAGACGGATTTCTACGACCAGTTCCCGACCTGGTTCGCCACCATCTTCCACTCGGGCATCAGCTCGGCGGCGGTCATGGCGGTGCTGCTGAACCTGTTGTTCAACGAGCTGAAGATCGGCACCCCGAAGCGGGACGGCTCGGCATATGCTGCCGCGCCCCCGCGGATGCTAATTGCCGAGCAGATCCCGCGCATCGTCAAGGCCGAAGAAGTCCGCGGGCTGCTGGAGGGCGACCACTTCAAGTCCGGGCGGCTCATTGACGCGGCCGGCGAGGAAATCCCGGTCGTGGACGACGACGAATTCAAGGGCATCGTGGCGGACTACCGCAAGAGGTGCGAGGAGGCCGGCGTGCCCTGCCCGGACGAGTCCGAGTTCGTTCGTTCGGGCCCGGCTTCGCCGCCGCACCACTGAGACGCGGGCACTGCCATCGCGTTGAGCTCCAAGGCGGTCCGGCCGGAGGCAGGGAACCAGGTTCCCCGCCTCCGGCCGGACCGCCTTGTGGTGCCTGCGCCGGACTTAGCCCGCGGTGACGGCCAGGGCTGCGGAAAGCTGGGCCGTGGCCGCGCGCAGGTGCGGTATGGCCCGGGAGGTGAACTCGTCGGTCACGCGGGTGACGGGCCCGGATACGGAGATGGCCATCGGCGTCGGCGCGCCCGGGACCGACATGCCCAGGCAGCGCACGCCCAGTTCCTGCTCTTCCTCGTCGATGGCGTAGCCGCGGGCGCGGACCGCCTCGAGCTCGTCGAAGAGCTGGTGCATGGTTGTGATGGTCTTGGGCGTGTGGGCGGGCATGCCGGCCTGGTTGACCAGCCGCTGGACCCGGTCGTTGTCCAGCACCGCCAGGATGGCCTTGCCCACGCTCGTGCCGTGCAGCGAGGAGCGGCGTCCGACCTCGGTGATCATGCGCATGGCGTGCGGCGACTGGGCCTGGGAGATGTAGGTGACCATGTCGCCGTCGAGCACCGCGATGCTGGCCGATTCGCCCAGTTCGTTCACCAGGGTCTGGAGAATGGGCGTGGACAGGGCGCCCAGTTGGCGGTTGGCGACTTCGCCGAGGCGGATCAGCCGCGGGCCAAGGGCGTAGCGGCGGTTGTTCAGCTGGCGCACGTAGCCGATTCCGACCAGGGTGCGCAGCAGCCGGTGGATGGTGGGCAGCGGGAGCGGGGTGTCCACGGCAAGTTCGCTCAGTGCGGCCTCTCCGCCGGCCCGGCCAATGAGTTCGAGCAGCTCGAATGCGCGCTCGACGGACTGGACGCCCGGTGTCGTCTTTGTTTCGGCCATGGAGGTGCTCCTGATGTCGGTGGTCCGCGGAGGGGGATTCCCGGTCCGGCGATCCCGCAAACGGGTGGGTTGTTAGGCCTTACGTTACCGGAGCCGGGGCCAACTTTTCCGCAATCCGGAAGTTTTCGTGGAAAATCTAGTGACGCAGTCCACAAGTAGGCTTGTAATTTCACTGAGTAGATAATAGTATCCACTATACGGAAACATTTACAGGAGGACGAAATGGCTGTTCCAAGCCCAGGCTACTCAGTGACGTTGCGTGTTGAAACGCCCGTCTCCATTACGGCGACCACCGAATTGGCTGCCGCGGTCGGCCGCGCAGGCGGCTCCATCACGGCACTGGACGTGGCCGAGTCCGGCCACGACACCATGGTCGTCGACGTCAGCTGCAACACCACCGACGCCGACCACGGACAGGTCGTCCGCGATGCGCTGAACGACCTCGAGGGCGTCACCGTCCGAAATATTTCCGACCGCACCTTCCTGATGCACCTGGGCGGCAAGCTCGAGGTCGTCCCGAAGGTCGCCCTGCGCAACCGCGACGACCTCTCCCGCGCCTACACCCCGGGTGTGGCCCGCGTGTGCATGGCCATCGCCGAGAACCCCGAGGATGCCCGCAACCTCACCATCAAGCGCAACACCATCGCCGTGGTCACCGACGGCTCGGCCGTCCTGGGCCTGGGCAACATCGGCCCGGCCGCGGCCCTTCCGGTCATGGAGGGCAAGGCGGCGCTGTTCAAGCAGTTCGCCAACGTCGATGCCTGGCCGGTCTGCCTGGACACCCAGGACACCGAGGAGATCATCATGATCGTCAAGGCCCTCGCCCCGGTCTACGGAGGGGTGAACCTCGAGGACATCGCGGCCCCGCGCTGCTTCGAGATCGAGGCCCGGCTGCGCGAGGAACTGGACATCCCGGTCTTCCACGACGACCAGCACGGCACCGCCATCGTCACCCTGGCCGCCCTGACCAACGCACTGCTGGTGGTCGGCAAGCAGATCGACCAGGTCCGCATCGTCGTCTCCGGCGTCGGCGCCGCCGGCAACGCCATCATCCAGCTGCTGGCCGCACGCGGCGCGAAGAACATCATTGCCGCAGGCCGCAACGGAGCGATCAGTGCCGCGGATGTCTCCTCCGACCCGCACCGCCAGTGGCTCGCCGAGAACACCAACCCGGAGCAATTCACCGGAACGCTCAAGGAAGCCGTTGTCGGGGCCGATGTCTTCATCGGTGTTTCGGCACCGAACGTCCTGGACGAGGCCGACATCGCAGCCATGAACAAGGACGCCATCGTCTTTGCCATGGCCAACCCGGACCCGGAGGTCGATCCGATCGCCGCCGGACGCCACGCAGCAGTGGTTGCCACGGGCCGTTCGGACTTCCCGAACCAGATCAACAACGTGCTGGCATTCCCGGGCTTCTTCCGCGGCCTGCTCGATGCCCGCGTTGCAGACATCACCGACGAAATGTTGTTGGCCGCAGCCGATGCCATTTCCGCCCGCGTCAGCCAAGATGAACTTAACCCCGGCTTCATCATTCCCTCCGTCTTCGACCCGCATGTGGCCGCAGACGTTGCCCAGGCCGTTGCCACCGCGGCCGCGAAAAACAAGTAGCAAGAAAGTCTGGTCCACCACCATGAGCATCACCCTGACCCACACCCCGGCCGTTGCCAAGGCCGATGAGATCCTTTCCCCCGCGGCCCTGGCCTTCGTGCAGAAGCTGCACGAAAAGTTCGCCTCCACCCGCGAGACGCTCCTCGAGGCGCGCGTTGCCGCGCGCGCCGAGGTAGTCAAGACCGGCACCCTGGACTTCGACCCGGCCACCGCGGAAATCCGCAACGGCGACTGGAAGGTCGCCCCGGCCCCTGCAGCGCTGCAGGACCGCCGCGTGGAAATCACCGGCCCGGCCACCCCTGCCAAGATGGCCATCAACGCCCTGAACTCCGGCGCCAAGGTCTGGCTCGCGGACCTCGAAGACGCCTCGACCCCGACCTGGCACAACGTCATCGACGCCCTGGTGAACCTCACCGACGCCGCCGCCGGCACCCTGTCCTTCGAGGACGCGGGCAACGGCAAGTCCTACGCGCTGCGCACCGACGCACCGCTGGCCACCGTCGTGGTCCGCCCACGCGGCTGGCACCTGCCCGAGGCCAACGTGCTCATCAACGGCGAACAAGCCGTCGGCGCACTGGTCGACTTCGGCCTGCACTTCTTCCACAACGCGCGTGTGCTTTCGGAAAAGGGCCAGGGCCCGTTCTACTACCTGCCCAAGATGGAGTCCCACCTCGAGTCCCGCCTGTGGAACGACGTGTTCTCCTTCGCCGAGGCCGAGCTGGGCATCGAACACGGCACGGTGCGCGCCACCATGCTCATCGAGACCATCACCGCCGCATTCCAGATGGACGAGATGCTCTACGAGCTGCGCGACTACGCCTCGGGCCTGAACGCCGGGCGCTGGGACTACCTCTTCTCCATCATCAAGTACTTCCGCGAGGCCGGCGACGCGTTCATCATGCCCGACCGCGCCGACGTGGCAATGACCGCCCCGATGATGCGCGCCTACACCGAACTGCTGGTGGCCACCTGCCACAAGCGCGGAGCCTTCGCGATGGGCGGCATGGCCGCGGTCATCCCGAACCGCCGCGAACCCGAGGTCACCGCAGCGGCCTTCGAGAAGGTCCGTGCGGACAAGACCCGCGAGGCCAACGACGGCTTCGACGGCTCCTGGGTCGCACACCCGGACCTGGTCCCGGTCTGCGTGGAGGTCTTCGACTCCGTGCTGGGGGAGAAGCCCAACCAGATCGACCGGCAGCGCCCGGAGGTCAACGTGACCGCCGCACAGCTGCTCGATGTTGCCTCCGCACCGGGCTCGGTCACCGAGGCCGGGCTCAACACCAACCTCTACGTGGCGGTGGCCTACACCGCCGTGTGGCTCTCGGGCACCGGCGCGGTGGCCATCCACAACCTCATGGAGGATGCGGCAACCGCCGAGATCTCGCGTTCGCAGATCTGGCAGCAGATCCACAACAAGGTCGTCGCCGCGGACACCGGCAACACCATCACCGCCGAGCTGGTCGCCAAGGCCCTCGAGGTGCAGGTTGCCAAGCTGCGTGCCGAGGTCAACGACGAGAAGGCCTTCAAGGCGTACTACGCACCGGCAGCCGATTTGATCGGCCGCCTGGTCTCCGGCCGCGACGAGGACTTCGAAGACTTCCTCACCCTTCCGGCCTACCGCCTGCTGAGCACCGAACTGGTGTCGAAGTGAGTGCCGGCGGCGTGCTTGGCGCCGAGACCCTGGCAACCGTTGAGCGCGACCTCGCGGCCACCGACGAGCTGCTGAGCAAGGGCTACCCGGGGGACTCCGGGGTCCGCCAGCCGATCCACACGCTCTACATCCCGGCCGACCGCTACACCCCCGAGCTGCCCGCAGCCATGGGCGCGGCGGCGCTGGAAAAGGCCGGCGGCACCGCCGGCCTGGCGGCCCTGGCCGGACGGCTGGGCCTGTCCCAGCCCGGCGAGCTGGCCGAGCTGGTCGCCGCGAAGCTGGAGCGCGAGCCCATCGAGGACCTGCGCCTTGACTTCGAGGACGGCTATGGGGATCCCGGGGACGACATCGAGGACGCCGCCGTCATCAAGGCCGCGCAGCTGGTCACCCAGGCCGTTGCCGAGGGAACGGCCCCGCCGTTCATCGGCATCCGCTTCAAGTGCTTCGAGGCGCCCACCCGGGCCCGCGGGCTGCGCACCCTTGACCTGTTCGTCTCCACGCTGGCGCGTGCCGGCGAGCTGCCCGAGGGCCTGGTGCTGACCCTTCCGAAGGTCACCACCGTCGCCCAGGTGAAGGCCATGGTCTTCGTCTGCGAGCAGCTCGAGGCCGCCCACGGCCTGCCGGCCGGACGCCTGCGCTTCGAGGTGCAGATGGAAACCCCGCAGCTGATCCTCGCCGCCGATGGCACGGTGCCCTCCGCGGCACTGATCCACGCCGGGAAGGGCCGCGTTTCCTCGCTGCACTACGGCACCTACGACTACTCGGCCTCGCTCGGCATTGCCGCGGCCTACCAGTCGATGGAGCACCCGGCAGCGGACTACGCCAAGAACGTCATGCAGGTGGCCGTTGCCGGCACCGGTGTGCACCTCTCCGACGGCTCGACCAACATCCTGCCCCTCGGCGAGGCTGATCAGGTCGAGGCTGCCTGGGCGCTGCATGCCCGTCTGGTGCGCCGCCACCTGGAACGCGGCATCTACCAGGGCTGGGACCTGCACGCCCACCAGCTGGCCACCCGCTACCTGGCGACCTACGCGTTCTACCGCGAGGGCTTTGCCGCCGCGGCGGTGCGCCTGCGCAACTACGTCCACAAGGTCGAATCGGCCATCATGGACGAGCCGGCCACCGCGAAGGCGCTGGCCAACTTCATCCGCCGCGGGCTGATCTGCGGTGCGTTGACGGGTGG
The DNA here is from genome assembly GCF_030812255.1 of Paeniglutamicibacter psychrophenolicus. GTDB lineage: Bacteria > Actinomycetota > Actinomycetes > Actinomycetales > Micrococcaceae > Paeniglutamicibacter > Paeniglutamicibacter psychrophenolicus_A. Next base: position 75,804 of record NZ_JAUSSH010000002.1, read on the forward strand.
GGAAATCACCGAGCAGGCAGAAATTTCATTGACCACCCTAGAAGCAATCGCGCTTGCGCGAGCAACACAGACGGAGGATTCACATGTCTAAGATCCAGACCCGAGCCGATGCAAGCTACTACTCCAACTACGGCGGGCACCCGCCGCAGACCGACCTGCTGACGGACCGCGCCATCGTCACCGAGGCGTACACGGTGATCCCGCGCGGCGTGCTGCGCGACATCGTCACCTCCGTCTTCCCGGAATGGACCGGAACCCGTGCCTGGGTGCTGAACCGCCCGGTCGCCGGCGGGGCGACCACCTTCGCCCAGTCCATCGTCGAGGTTTCCCCCGGCGGCGGCTCGGAGAAGCCGGAGCCGCAGGCCGAGGTCCAGTCCTTCCTCTTCGTGGTCGCAGGTGCACTGACCGTGACCATCAACGGGCAGACCCAGACCCTGGAAGAAGGCGGCTTCGCCTTCGCCCCGGCGGGTGCCACCTGGTCGGCGCACAACAACGGCGTCGAGGTTGCCACCTTCCACTGGATCCGCAAGCGCTACGAGGTCCTGGCCGGCGTCGCCGCCCCGGGCCCGGTCTTCGGCAACGAGAAGGACATGGCACAGGGTGCCATGCCTGAAACCGACGGCAAGTGGCGCACCACGCGCATGCTTGACCCGGAGGACGTGGCATTCGACTTCGGCGTGAACATCGTGACCTTCGAACCGGGCGCATCGATCCCGTTCGCCGAGACCCACGTGATGGAGCACGGCCTGTACGTGCTCGAGGGCAAGGCCGTCTACCGCCTGAACGCGGACTGGGTTGAGGTCGAGGAAGGGGACTACATGTCCCTGCGCGCCTTCTGCCCGCAGGCCTGCTACGCCGGTGGACCGTCAAACTTCCGCTACCTGCTCTACAAGGACCAGAACCGCCAGATCGCGCTGTAGTCCCGCAAAAGGCCAAAGCCGGGTGTACGCGAATCCAATCTTCCTGGATTCGCGTGTACCCGGCTTTTTTGCTCTCCGGATTCGGGCCGTGCCTACCAGGCGGGCAGCACCGGCAGTTCCCCGTTGGCTTCGACGTGCCGTCCCTGTCCGCGGGAAAGCCATTCGAGCATGCCCTCGCGGTCGGATTCCACGCGCAGGGCACCGTCGCCGATGACCCACGTATCGCCTTCCTCGGTCACCAGGGTCATGCCCGGGGCGTTCTTGGCCCGCATAGTGCGCACCGCGGCCTCGACGGCGTCCAACTGGGAATCCGGGTCGGCCTCCGCGATGGTCCAAGCGGTGTCCAGGTCCTGGTGGTGGACGACGATTTCGGCGATGCGCAGCGCCACAATGGAGGTGGCGGGGATGACCTTGCCGTGCAGGTCCACCTCTTCGACGGCGAGCTGGCCGGTCAGGCGTTCGGTCTGCTCGGCGAAGAATTCGGCGGAGGTTCGGAATTTCTCGACCAGTTCGTGGCCGGGGAGTGCCGCGAGGGCAGCGATCTCCTCGGCGCGGGCCTCGGGCGATGCGTAGAGCTGCTGCTCGTCCCCGGTGGTGGCCCAGTCGATGAGCTTCACCAGGGCACGGCCGTTGGAGGCGAGGTGGGCGATGACATCTGCCCTGCTCCAGCCCTCGCACAGCGATGGTGCGGCCATTTCATCGGCGGACAGGGTCTCAATCGTTGCCAGCATCATGGAGGTTTCGCGGCCGAGGCGGGAGAGGTCAGAGTGCAAGCGGGCGGGGTTGATCATGTGGACACCATACCAACGCGCAAGCGTCTTTTTGCTCCGCAAATCGATCCATAGGCAACCGCTATCAACTCATATCTCTGTGTCCGTTGGGCTTCCGCGGAGGGCATCTCGGAGGGCTAGCATTGACGCGCGGCGCGTGCGCTGGCCGGCACGATGAAGGATCCGGGACGGTGCCCGGATGCAGGCCTACGGATACGGCTTGTGCCAAAGCCCGGCGTCCAACAGCCCGCTGCGTTCGATCGGAACCAAGCCGTCATCGAGGCACCTGAGCCGGGTGTAGATCTCCCGCATTTCCCCCTTGCCGGCAACCAGTCCGTGCTGCGCGGCCAACTTCAGGACTGTGACGGTGCCGACCAGCGCGATCCTGCCCACGCGCGGGTTCCCCGCCTCGCGCAGGCGCTTCAAGCGGCTGCGCTGGACGCTGGCAAGCTGCCGCCCGGCACCGTCATCAATCAGGACGGTGACCTCTGCGCCGGCCTTGGCTGCGACCAGTGCGTGGGCGATGACCATGATCTCCCCGAGGTCCTTGCCGGTCTTCATGCGGTCGGCCATGGGCATCCCGGCGACGTCGGTGACCGCCCGTGCCAACTCATCGGTCCACTCGTCGGACAGGATCTGCATGTATTGGCCCAGCCTCGACCAGACAACCGAGGCATGCCCAAAACGGCCTTCTTCCCGATTCGCCTTGCGCAGGACCTCGTCGCGCACCGTCTCGGGCGCACAGAGCGGCCCGAGCACACCGATGAGCAGGCGCTGCTTGTTGATGGAGAAGAAGTTGAGCGCGGGTCCTGCATCGATGACCGGTCGGTGTGCCGTCAAGTCTCGTCCTGTCCGGCTCCCGGCCCCGGGCCCCCGAACTCGTCGAGTTCGGGCAAGTCCCAGGGCACCGTTGGCACCTGGATGTCGTCATCGAGGCTGTCATCGTGGGATACGGGGATGATGCCCGCCTCGCGAAGCTCACGCTTGGCGTCGGCAGCCTCGATCCCGCGCAGCGTTGCAATTGCCTGCGCCGAGACCACCGAATCCCGGTAGCCGGCAATGGCTCGCCGCAGGAGCTTTTGCGGTGCCCGGCTCTTTTGCGACTGCATTTGCAGTGCCTGGTACTGGTCGGCCCAGCCAAATTGGGCGGCAAGCCGCGGTGTCGAGTACTGCCACCAGGCATCTTTCGTGGCGGCATCGACCAGATTCATCTCGGCCATGGCGATAAGTGCCATCTGGGGAGAAACCAGGAACCATTGCACCACGTCCGAGAGCACGGCCGGATCATCCACGAGGCGGCCATCGAGGTACTCGCGCAGGCCCTTGCGCGGAATGAGCAGGTGTCCTGCAAAGGCGTCGGCACGCATTTCCCCGTGGCTGCGGCGATCCCAGTTGCCCCCGCCGTAGTCGGCCCAGTCGTTGAAAACGAGGTGGGCCAGCTCGTGGGCCAGCGTGCTGCGCTGGCGCATGGGGTGGGGGGACCTTGCGACTCCCATGAACATGACGTCGCGTTCGGGGTCCCGCACGGTCAACCCATGCTCGTGTGTGTCATCGACATCCAGCACGGCCACGTCGATGCCGGTGGCCTGTTCGATCAGCGAAACCAGGTCTCCGAGGGGCTGCAGGCCCAGGCGGTGGTGTTCACGGAATTGTGCCGCCGCCGTGAATGCTTCTTCCGTGGGTCTCATGGTGAAAGGTCCTTAGGAGGCCTGGATGCCTTGGCGGTCGAGGTACTCGTCCAGTTCCAGGAAGTTGAGCAGGGCCCCGCGCATGCGGTTCATGTCCGATCCGTCGGTTGCCCGGGCGGCGCACTGGACCCGGTCCGGGAGCGTGCGCATGCCGCTGAGTTGGGCAACGGTGCGCCCCGTCGCCCATGCGATCTGGATGATCTCGGGCATTTTTGCCAAGCGTTCCCCCGACAGGATCCGGGAGATCGTCGATTGTGAGATGTCCGTTTGGTCGGCCAGGGCGCGTTGGCTCAGGTTCGCGCCGCGCATGGCTTCGGCGATGAGCGCCCCGATGTCTTTTGCTGTCGTCATGGCCATGCACCTCGCCTTCGCGCTTTCGTGGTTGTCAAAAACTCTTTGAATCATTAATGCCCCTACTGATTCAGTATAGTTGAACCCCTGGTTCCCGTGCCAGGGATATCCCGGGGAATCGGCGACCTCACACCATATGCGCCACAGCTTGTGGCACATATGGTTCGATGCCCGCCGGGGCTCCCGGCAACCATCAATTTCGATCGACAGGACCCGGCCTAAACCTCCGTGGTGTTCTCCGCCGGTATGTTGGGGGAGTGACTCAAACGGTGGAGATGACACGACGGCTGATACTCGACAGGCCCTCAACCGGCGATGTGGACGAGGTGTTTGCCATCGCCAACGACCCTCGCACCTGGTCGCACCTTCCCGAGGCGCTGGTCACGGACCCGGACCAGACCGCTGCCTTGTTGGCAATGTTCCACGCGGGGTGGAAGTCCAACGGGCTTGCCGCCTGGGTCGTCCGCCTGGGAAACGCTCAAGGCCTTCCGGGCCTGGCACCCAGCCAGCTGCTCGGGACCGGGGGAGTGAACCTGATCCAGACGGGTGCCGGGACCGAGATCTGGAACCTGGGCTACAGATTGGACCCGGCCTGCTGGGGGCACGGGTTCGCCACCGAGCTGGCCACGTACGCGGTCGAACGCGCCCGAGCCACCAGTAAAGAAGTTCCGGTCATAGCCAGGGTGCTATCCACCAACGCCCCCTCGGCCAGGGTCGCGCAGAAGGCAGGGCTGCAGCTGAGGTGGGAAGGCCCGGCGACTGTGCAGACAGTGGCAGCCGCGGGGGGAGCCGCGCCCACGCGACTCATCCTGGCCGACCGGGAGCTGGAGCCCGAGGTTCTTGAATGGCTGGTCTCCCGCGGATAACTGCGTCTTCCGCGGGAGACCGCTTCCAATGCCGCTATTCGCCGTCGCGCACGCGCCGGGCGAAGTTCAACACGTGTTCCTGCAGCACGTTGATGCGCCGGTGCACTTCGGCCTCGCGGTCAAAGCCGATGTACGGCAACGACTTCATCATGCGGACATTGGCGGAGCATTCGAAGTTGGCACATACCAAAAGGCCGATGGTGTCGCCGTCGCGACCCGCCTGCCCGCCGGCCTTGGCGTTGAAGAACAGCACGTCGTTGGGCAGGTCAACGTCTTCACACCACGAGCACTGGGGGCGGTTGCGGATCTTGCCCTCGGCCTTGCGGAACATGATGCCCACGGGTGCATCGCCCAGGGAGGTGACGACGTAGCCGACCAGCGGCAGTTTCGGATCCCGCCACCCCAGGAATTCAAGGTTGTCCCAGTCCAGGGAGCCGAAGTTTTCCGGGAGGGTGATGGCCTTGCGCTCGCGCAGCGAGGCGTTGATGAAGGAGGCGCGGATTTGTTGTTCGATGAGGGGGAGCATGGAGAAAAGGTCCTGACTGTCTTGCCGCCGCTTCGCCGCAGCGCGGGCGAGGGGGCACGTTCGGGGTGGGTTTACGCGTTCCGCCGGTGCAGAGGCGCAGGAAAGCGCGAAAAACCTGCAGCGGATGCGGGCGCGCCACGGGGGCGCAAAAAATCACCGAAAGCGGACAGCCCTATCTCGAGCCGGCGAAAAAGACGCCGGCTACCCCCGAACGCCCGCGGGGCAGCTGGGTCGAGATCGTGATGGACATGGGAAAAAGTATACGCCCGCGCAACGGGTGTCCGTCGGGACGCGGTCAGTCGCGCAGCAGGCTCCGCAACGGGGTCCATCCGAGGGGAAGCGGGCTGCGGATATCGGCGCGTTGCCGATCAGCCTCGGCGGACCAGCCCTGGGCGGCTCTCGCGCCACGCTCGCCGACGGCCCCGCGGGCCACCCGGAAGCCGACGTCCTCCAGCACGGCGTCGGGTGCACTGCCGCGGCGCACCGATGCCCGGCAGCTCCAGGCCTTGTCGTCCCAGCCGCCGCCGCGCAGGCTCCGGTAGTCGCCGTAGCGGGCGGTGTCCGCGTAGTCCCAGCACCACTCCCAGGCATTGCCGATCATGTCGAACAGGCCAAAGCCGTTGGGCTGCTTGCCCCCGACCGCTTGCGGGCCATCGAGGCCGTCGGCCGAGGTCCAGGCGATGTCAGCCAGCGGCCCATGCGTCGGGGTGCTCGTTCCGGCGCGGGCGGCAAACTCCCATTCGGCTTCCGTGGGGAGCCGGTAGCCCTCGGCCGCCACGTTCCAGAAGACGGTATCGGCGCCGAAAGTGTAGGCGGGCTCGAGCCCCGCCAAGAGGGAAGCGGCATTGCACCAGCGCACCGCATCAAACCAGGTCACCGGATGCATCGGAACGCTCGATCCCGGCCGGCACCTCGGGTTCAGGTCCGGGACTTGCGCCCATTGGTCGCCGGTGACATGCGTGTTGCCGAGTTCGAAGGGGCGCAAGTGCACCTCGCGAACCACCTCGGAACGGGCATCGCGCATGCGAATGCTTCCGGACGGGATCGAGGCCAGGGGAATCTCCACGATTCGATCATGCCCCGGGATGCGGGGAACGGGATAGCGGTCGGTCGCAGATGACCCCACGGGCTGGAACGGAATGGATCGCGAGCGCACGTCATCCAATGGGCGCACCGCCGGGGAAGTAGCGCGGCGGGTCGCGATGCTGTAGACCGGAGGCATGTTCATCCGGCAACTCGAGTACATGGTCGCCCTCGCGCGCGAGCGGCACTTCGTGCGTGCCGCCCAATCCTGCTCGGTCTCCCAGCCCGCCCTCTCGGAGGGGATCCGGAAGCTGGAAAAGGAACTGGATGTTCCCCTGATTCGCCGCGGCAACAAGTTCGAGGGCCTGACCGCCGAGGGCCAGGAGCTCGTCACCTGGGCACATCGGATCCTTGCGGACCGGGACGCCATGAACGACGAAATCGCCGCCATGCGCACCGGGGTCTCCGGCCAGCTGCGCTTCGGCTCCGTTCCCACCGCCTCGATCGCGGTGTCGCTGCTGAACGCACCCTTCTGCGGGCTCCATCCCCGGGCCTCCGTCCAGGTGGTCTCCGACCTGACCTCCCAAGACGTCCTGGGCAAGCTGCGGTCCTTCGAGATCGATGCGGGCATCACCTATATCCAGGATCCGGTGCCGGAGGAATTCCGCGTTCTCCCGCTGTACCTGGAACGCCATGTGCTGCTGACCTCCAGGGGTGCCATGACGGCGTCCTCCGCGACCTGGGCGCAGGCGGCGGCCCTGCCGCTGTGCCTGCTGGCCCCGAGCATGCAGGGCCGGCGGCGCCTGGACGGGGTCTTTGCCGAGGTGGGGGCCGTTCCCGCGCCCCGGCTCGAAACCGACTCCGTGGCCTCGCTCTTCGCGCACGTGCAGACGGGCTCGTGGTCGACGATCGTGCCCGCGGCCTGGCTGCATCTCTTCGGGGTCTCGGCCAATCTGCAGGCCGTGCCGTTGGTTTCTCCCCGGCGCTCCGTGCCGGTCGGGTTGGTGACCCTGGCCCGCGACCCCGCTCCGGTGTTGGTCCGCGCCTTGCTGTCAGTGGCGGAATCAACCGATCTCACGTTCCTTGAGCACCTCCCGGGCGAAAAATCACGATAGCCAGCGCCTATAAGAACATTGTCTTTGCCTCTTTGACGCCTAGGGCCGGAACCGCGCACAGTTGACTCCGGGGCACGGTGCCCCAAGGTGCGGGAGACGCAATGGCAAGGATGGCGGGGCCACGGGCCACCGAATCACGTGGCGGGGCTGTGGCCTTCGGGGCGCTCGATCCACGCGCGCTTCTGGCCATGGGTCCGGCGCAGGGCGACCGGCCGGCCGCCTGGCGCGTGGCACTGGGTGTTGCCGTCCCCTCGCTGGCCCTGCTGGCAATCGGCCGGCCGGACCTGGTCATCTACGCGGTCTTTGGGGCTTTCGTCGGCATGTACGGCAGGAACGAGCCGCACCAGCTGCGGGTCATCCACCAGGGACAGGCCGCGGTGCTCCTCGTGGGCGGGACCGTGATCGGCATCGGTCTGGCAGCGGCGCACGTCGGTCCGTGGACGCTGGTGGCGCTCGAGGCGCTGGTTGCGGGCGTGGTCTCGATCATTGCCGACAAGTACAGGCTCAAGCCCGGCGGCCCCTTCTTCTGCATCTTCGCCCTGGGGGCCTGCGCCTCGGTTCCGCTCGCCGTGCCGTGGTGGTGCGCCACACTCATTTGCCTTGGTTCGGCACTGTTCGCCGTGCTGGTCGGGTTTGCCGGGTGGATGGGGTCGCGGAACTGGGTGCCCGGCGCCGTCCGACCGGTCGAACCGGTCATCTCGCCGGCGATCCTGGTCCACGCCCTGCGCTACGTCCTGGCCGTGGGCACCGCCGGGGCCGCGGGAATCCTGTCGGGCATCGGGCACCCCTACTGGGCGATGGCCGCCGGCGCGGTTCCGCTGGCCGCAGAGACCCTTGGGGCGCGCATCGTCCGCGGCATCCACCGCGTCGTGGGAACGCTGGCCGGGGTCGGGATGACCGCACTGATCCTGCTGCCGCAGCCTCCCATCATGCTCCTGGGGCTGGCGGTGGTCGTGCTGCAGTTCCCCTCCGAGTTGTTCATGGCCCGCCACTACGGGCTGGCGCTGGTCTTCTTCACGCCGCTGATCCTGGTGATGACGTATCTGGCCTCCCCGACCGATCCCGGCGTCCTCATGGCCGACCGGGCCGTGGAGACGATGGTCGGGGCCGCGGCCGGGGTGCTGGTTGCCCTGTGCATCCGCGAGCCGCGGGCGCTGCGCGGCAGCTGAGGCCGATGGCTCGGGGGAGGCGCCAGGCGCAACATTGGCAATGGCGTCCATTCCCGAGCGGGAATGAACGCCATTGCCATGAACCTTTGCGGTTCCGGAGCTAGGAAATCTCGACCTTGACGTCTGCCTGGGTGATCGGCCAGCCGGTGACGACCTTGGGCCGCGGGGTCGCGTAGGTGCGCACCTTGGAGGTGCTCAGCCCCAGGCGCACCAGCGACTCGGCGATGGTCACCGCGGCGCGGACGCCGTCGACGATCGGCACTCCGGTCGCCTCGGCGACCTTGGCCTCAAGTTCCGCCATGCCGCCGCAGCCGAGCACGATGACCTCGGCCTTGTCGATCTCCACCGCCTGGCGCGACTGCTCCACGATGGCGGCCACGGCACGCTCGGGGTCGGACTCGAGCTCGAGCACGCCCAGCCCGCTGGCGCGGACCGAGGCGCAGCGGTCGGTGAGCCCGGCCAGCTTCAGCCGGTCCTCGATCAGCGGCACCGTGCGGTCCAGCGTGGTGACAACGGAGTACTTGTGGCCCAGGAACTGCGCGGTGGAGGCCGCGGCCTCGGTGATGTCCACGACCGGGACGTCGAGCAGTTCCTGCAGGCCCTCGCGGCCGTGTTCGCCGTAGCCGGCCTGGATGACCGCGTCGTACGGTTCGGTGTAGTTCACGACCTTGTCCATCACGGCGATCGCCGCGAGGTAGCTCTCAAAGTTTCCCTCGCAGGAATCCGCTCCGAAGTTGGGCGTGAGCTCGATGATTTCGGTGCCCGGGGAGGCCGCCGAGCGGGCCGAGTCGCCGATCGAGCGGGTCATGGACGCGGTGGTGTTGACGTTGAGGACCAGTATGCGCATGGGGGGAATGCTCCTGTGTAGCGGTGGATCTGACGTGGGGGCAGCTGCCCTAGTGGGTGGGGGCGACGGCGATGTGCTCGCCGCTGACATCCTCGTGTACCTGGCCGCGCTTGGCAATGGCCAGGTAGACGACGGCACCGAGGCCGGAGCCGATGAACCAGGCGAAGGCCGAGACGGCATGCAGCGCCGGGTTGAAGGCCAGGACCAGGGCCGCGACGGCCGAGACGCCCAGGGCGATGATGGCGCGGAAGTTCACGCCGCGGGTGAAGTGGTACGTGCCCTCGGGATTGGCCCGGTACAGGTCCGGGATGTTGATCCTGGAACGGCGCAGGATCCAGTAGTCGGCCATGATGATGCCGAACAGCGGGCCGAGCAGGGCGCCCAGGCCGCCGAGGAAGTAGGTGATGACCGCGGGGGAGTTGTAGAGGTTCCACGGCAGGATCAGCAGTCCGATGACACCGGAGATGATGCCGGCGCGGCGGAAGTTCAGGTGCTTCGGGAAAAGGTTCGTCAGCGCGTAGATCGGGGCGACGAAGTTGGCCATCAGGTTCACGGCGATGGTCAGGATCAGCAGTGCGGCAGAGGCCGCCAGCAACAGGAAGGTGTTCGGGATGGCTTCGACGACGTCCGAGGGGCTGTCGATGACGGTGCCGTCGATCTTGAACTGCGCACCGGTCAGGACCACGACGATCAGGCCGAAAAGGAGCATGTTCAGCGGGATGCCGAAGAAGTTGCCGCGCACGATCGAGCCCTTGGACTTGGCGCTGCGGGTGAAGTCGCAGAAGTTCAGCACGAAGGTGGCGTAGATGGAGACCCACAGGGCGCCGCCGCCGAGGATCCCGATCCACATGTCGGCACCGGTCTTGGTGTCGCCGGTGGACCAGGCGATCGAGCCGCCTGCCTGGGTGAACATCCACACGGCCAGTGCGCCCATGGTGACAAGGATGACCGGGCCGGCGAAGGCCTCGTACTTGCGGATCATTTCCATGCCGTAGCTGACGATGACCAACTGCAGTGCCCACAGGGACACGAAGCAGATCCATCCGAGGGTGGACAGCCCCAGGAAGAGGTTGTCGTTCAGGGCCGACGCCCCGGGGGCCACGGCGAGGACCATGACCACCAGGACCACGGAGGCCAGGTAGGTCTGGATACCGAACCAGGCGATGGCGACGCCGCCACGGAGCAGCGCCGGAATCTGTGCCCCGCGGATGCCGAAGGCAATGCGGCTCATGACCGGGAACGGTACGCCGGTCTTCTCACCCATGAACCCGGAGAAGTTCAGCAGACCGAAGAGCAGCAGTGCACCGAAGCCCAGGGCCACCAGGATCTGCCAGCCACCCAGGCCGAGGGCGAAGAGCCCGATCGCAAACGCATAGTTGCCAAGCGAGTGGACGTCGTTGGCCCACAGCGTGAAGATGCTGTAGCTGGACCAGGTCCGGCCGGCCTTCGTGGTGGGAGCGAGGTCGCTGTTGTAGAGCGTGGCGCTAAGCCCGTGGGGGTTCAGCTCGTGCAGTTCTGTCGACGGCACGCTTGGTACGGACGACGCTGTGCGCACATCTGGATGGGTCATGACTGGTCGTACCTTTCACCACAGGGGGTGTGACGGGAATTACTGCGTTGAACGATAATGGCACGGTTCCACGTAAAAGAAAAGAGTTTTCGCCTGGTGGAAACGTTCTGGAAATACCTGCGCTGGAAATATTGGGCACTCCCGCCCATGCCGGATGTTGAAAGCCATCGGCTGCGCGGCGGCTGGAAAGGGTTTTGGCGTGAGGCACTTCTTGACAGTGACTCAGGCCACTCGGTACAGTTCTCGTCAAGCAATAAACATATTTCACAATATGGAAGTTGGAACCATGAAGGAGTCGAAGATGGCCTACACCGTCAACTGTTCAATCCTGCTCACCGAGCTGCCCCTCCTGGAGCGTGCCGCTGCGGCGAAGGCCGCGGGCTTTGACAGCGTTGAATTCTGGTGGCCTTTTGCCACCGCGGTTCCCTCCGACTCCGAGGTCGATGCCTTCATCGCCTCGATCAAGGACGCGGGCGTCACGCTCGAGGGCCTGAACTTCTTTGCCGGCGACATGCCGGCCGGGGACCGCGGCCTGGTTTCCTGGGTCGGACGCGAATCCGAGTTCCTGGCCAACATCGATGTCGTCGCCGGCATCGGCGAAGCGACCGGCTGCAAGGGCTTCAACGCCCTGTACGGCAACCGCCAGCCGGGCATCGACGGCCAGGCGCAGGACAAGCTGGCCTTCGAGAACCTTCTCGCGGCCGCCAAGGGCGTCGAGCGCATCGGTGGAACGGTGTTGCTCGAACCGATCTCCGGTTCCGAGGCCTACCCGCTGAAGACCTCGGCCGACGCGTTCTTCGTCCTGGACAAGGTCCACGCCGCCGGCGCCTCCAACGTGAAGCTGCTGGCCGACTTCTACCACCTGGCAGTCAACGGCGATGACGTCGGCGCACTGATCGAGGGCCACGCCCACGAATTCGGCCACATCCAGATCGCCGACGATCCGGGACGCGGCGCACCGGGCACCGGCACCCTCCCGCTGGGCGAATGGGTCACCCGTTCCCGCGACCTCGGCTACGCCGGCGGCGTCGCCCTGGAATACAAGGCCGCCCACGCGGAGGCCTTCACCTGGCTCATCCGCCAGTCCGCCTAGTCCGCACCCCATACCCTTCCGGGCCGCCAGCGCCCAAGCCACCAGCACACAAGTTTTCAGGAGCACGGCATGTCGAACACGCAAAAAATCGCATTCATCGGCCTGGGCATCATGGGCCTGCCCATGGCCATCAACCTGGCCAAGGCAGGCTTCGAGGTCACCGGCTACAACCGCAGCCCGGAAAAGACCGCGGACCTGGTGGCCGCCGGCGGCCAGGGCGCGGGCTCCATCCCGGAGGCCGTGGCCGGCGCCGACGTCGTCATCACCATGGTCCCGGATTCCGCGGACGTCGAAGCAGTGGTCACCGGCGAGGCCGGCGTCTTCGCGCACGCCAAGGCCGGCGCCCTGTGGATCGACAACTCCTCCATCCGTCCCGACGTCGCCGCCCGCCTGGCCGAAGAGGCCCGCGCCGCCGGCATCCGCCCGCTCGACGCCCCGGTCTCCGGCGGCGAGGCCGGCGCCATCGGCGGCGTCCTGTCCATCATGGTCGGCGGCGAGCCGGAAGACTTCGCCGCCGCCGAGGCCGTCTTCAACGCCGTGGGCAAGACCATCGTGCTGGTCGGCCCGGCCGGATCCGGCCAGACCGTCAAGGCGGCCAACCAGCTGATCGTGGCCGCCAACATCCAGGCCCTCTCCGAGGCCGTGGTCTTCCTCGAGGCCTACGGAGTGGACACCGACGCCGCCCTGAAGGTCCTCGGCGGCGGACTTGCCGGCTCCAAGGTCCTTGACCAGAAGGGCCAGAAGATCCTTGACCGGTCCTTCGAACCCGGCTTCCGCCTGGCCCTGCACCACAAGGACATGGGCATCGTGACCTCCGCTGCCCGCGAGGCAGGGGTCGTGCTTCCGCTCGGTGCACTCGTCGCCCAGCTCGTGGCCTCCACCGTGGCCAGCGGCGACGGCGCCCTGGACCACTCCGGACTCTTCCGCGGCGTACAACGCCTCAGCGGTTCCGCAGACGTGCCGGCCGAACCAGTGGCCGCCAACTAGCCCCTCGCACCGACGGCGCCGGATCGCTTCCCATGCGGGAAACGCGCCGCCCACACCACCCGGACCGCCGCGCAGCATCCGCCGCGCGCACAGGGGTCCAACCAAACTTCACACCCTTCCTGCCGCCGGGCCCTGCCGGTGACCGGGATTGATCCAAGGAGCAGTACAACATGGCAACAATGCGCGTCGTTGATGCAATTGTCTTGATTTTGGAAAAGGAAGGCGCCACCGAGGCCTTCGGCCTGCCGGGAGCGGCAATCAACCCGCTGTACTCGGCCATGCAGCGCCGCGGCACCATCCGCCACACTTTGGCCCGCCACGTCGAGGGTGCAAGCCACATGGCCGACGGCTACTCGCGTGCCACCGGCAAGATCGGGTTGTGCTTGGGCACCTCGGGCCCGGCCGGCACCGACATGATCACCGGCCTGTACGCGGCGATCGCAGATAGCATCCCGATGCTCTGCATCACCGGACAGGCACCGACCGACAAGCTGCACAAGGAAGACTTCCAGGCCGTGGACATCGAGTCCATCGCCAAGCCGGTCACCAAGTTCGCGGCCACCGTCCTGGAGCCGGGACTGGTCCCGGGCTACTTCGCCAAGGCGTTCCAGATCATGCGCTCGGCACGCCCCGGCCCGGTCCTGCTGGATTTGCCGATCAACGTGCAGATGGCAACGATCGAATTCGACATCGACGCCTACGAGCCGCTGGTCCCGGACAAGCCGGCGGCCACCCGCGGCCAGGCCGAGAAGGTCCTGGACCTGCTGGTCGCCGCCAAGCACCCGATGATCATTGCCGGCGGCGGGGTCATCAACGCCAACGCCTCGGACAAGCTCGTCGAGCTGGCCGAACTGCTGAACATCCCGGTCTCCCCGACCCTGATGGGCTGGGGCGTCATCCCGGATGACCACCGCCTGCAGTCGGGCATGGTCGGCATCCAGACCCACACCCGCTACGGCAACGCCTCCTTCCTGGCCTCCGACTTCGTGCTGGGCCTGGGCAACCGCTGGGCCAACCGCCACACCGGCGGCCTGGACACCTACCGCAAGGGCCGCAAGTTCGTCCACATCGACATCGAGGGCACCCAGATCGGCCGGGTCTTCTCCCCGGATCTGGGGATCATCTCGGACGCCGGCGCGGCGATCGACCAGCTGCTGGCCGCCGCCCGCGCCCGCAAGGCCGCCGGCACCCTGCCGGACTACTCGGTGTGGGCCGACGAGTGCACCGCCCGCAAGGGCACGCTGCACCGCAAGACCAACTTCGACAACGTGCCGATCAAGCCGCAGCGCGTGTACCAGGAAATGAATGCCGCCTTCGGCAAGGACACCACCTACGTGTCCACCATCGGCCTGTCCCAGATCGCCGGCGCGCAGATGCTGCACGTCTACGGCCCGCGCCAGTGGATCAACGCCGGCCAGGCCGGCCCGCTGGGCTGGACCGGACCCGCGGCACTGGGCGTGGTGCGCGGCAAGCCGAACTCCACCGTCGTCGCCCTCTCCGGCGACTACGACTTCCAGTTCATGATCGAGGAGCTGGCCGTCGGAGCGCAGTTCAAGCTGCCGTACATCCACGTGGTCGTCAACAACTCCTACCTGGGCCTGATCCGCCAGTCCCAGCGCCCCTTCGAGATGGATTACCACGTCTCGCTGGGCTTCGAGAACATCAACTCCCCGGAGACCAACGGCTACGGCGTTGACCACGTCAAGGTCGCCGAGGGCCTGGGCTGCAAGGCCGTGCGCGTCGAGGACCCCTCCAAGCTGGCCGAGGGCTTCGCCGAGGCCGGACGACTGGCCGCCGAGTTCCAGGTGCCCGTCGTCGTGGAGGTCATCCTGGAGCGTGTGACAAACATTGCCATGGGTGCTGAACTGGATGCAGTGAACGAGTTCGAGGACCTGGCCGACGCGGCAGCGGACGCGCCGACGGCATTGACTCCGTTGGCGGCCTTCGAAGGCGCCCACGCCGGCGTATCCGCCTAGGCAAGCAGACAAAGGGAAGAAGCAGGCAATGCTGATCGTTGTGGCACCGGACAAGTTCAAGGGAACTCTCACGGGCGCGGAAGTTGCCGCCTCGATCAGTGCCGGGGTGCGCCAGGCGCTGCCGCAGGCGCGCACTCTCACGGTGCCCGTCGCGGACGGCGGCGAGGGAACCCTCGCCGCCGCCCTGGAATGCGGCTTCGTGCAGCACCACGCGCAGGTCGCCGGTCCCACCGGGGAACCGGTCCGTGCGGCCTTCGGGCTGAAGGGACACACCGCCATCGTGGAGATGGCCGAGGCCTCGGGCCTCGACCGCCTGGCGGGCGGGGTGAAGGATGCGATGGGCGCCAGCAGCCTGGGCACCGGCCAGCTGATCGCCGCGGCGCTGGACGCCGGGGCCACCGAGATCATCCTGGGGGTCGGCGGCAGTGCCTGCACGGACGGCGGTGCCGGCATGCTCCAGGGGCTCGGCGCGAGGCTGCTCGATGCCGCGGGCCACGAGGTGGCCCGCGGCGGCGGACCACTGGGAACCCTGCACCGGGTCGAGTTGTCCGGGCTCGATCCGCGGATCGCCGCCACCACCTTCACGCTGGCGGCCGACGTGGAAAACCCGCTGACCGGGTCCAACGGCGCGGCCTTCGTCTTCGGCCCGCAAAAGGGGGCAAGCGACGCCCAGGTCATCGAGCTGGACGCGGCCCTGGGCCGCTTCGCGCGGGCGCTGGGTGCCGAACTCGGCGGGCAGCGCATCGCCGGCATCGCGGCGTCCCCGGGCGCCGGGGCGGCCGGCGGCGTGGGCTTCGCCGCGCTGGCGGTGCTGGGTGCCACCCGGCGCCGCGGCATCGACGTGGTGCTGGAACTGACCGGCCTGGAGGCCGCGCTGGAGGGCGCGGCCGCCGTGTTCACCGGCGAGGGCAGCCTGGACACCCAGTCGCTGGAGGGCAAAACGCCGGTGGGCGTGGCCCAGCTGGCCGCCGCCCACGGCATTCCCGTCTACGCCATTTGTGGACGCAACCAACTTTCCACCGAGCAGGCAACATCCGCGGGCTTCACCGCGGTACGATCGCTGCTCGAGCTGGAACCAGATGTTGCCCGTTGCATGAGTGAGGGTGGATCACTTGTGCAACGGGCGGCAACCCTCTTGGCCCGGGATTTCCTGGCCGCCAACGCGGCCAACGCCTAGGGCCGGGCTATTCTTTCCCCAATCACCATTTTCCAACGCACAAGATGTAAGGATGCGATCATGGGCAACACCGAGCTCACCGAGTCAGGCACGCCGTCACCGGAAGCAAACACAGGCACCGACTTCGATCTGGTGATCCGCGGCGAGCAGATCGTCACCGGCGCCGGCACCGTCGCCCGCGAAATCGGGGTCCGCGACGGCAAGATCGTCGCCATCGAGCCCCTGGGCAACAACCTCGCCGGCGCCACGGTCATCGAGCTGTCCGCCGAGCAGGTCCTGATCCCGGGACTGGTCGACACCCACGTGCACATCAACGAGCCCGGCCGCACCGAGTGGGAGGGCTTCGAGTCCGCCACCAAGGCCGCCGCCGCCGGAGGCGTGACCACCGTGGTGGACATGCCGCTGAACTCCATCCCGCCGACCGTCAACGTCGCGGCGCTGGAACTCAAGCAGGCCGCCGCACGGCCCAAGGCCTTCGTCGACGTGGGATTCTGGGGCGGTGCCATCCCGGGCAACAAGACCGACCTGCGGGAGCTGCACGACGCCGGGGTCTTCGGCTTCAAGTGCTTCCTGCTCCACTCGGGCGTCGAGGAATTCCCGTATCTCGAGCCGGACGAGATGGAAGAGGACATGACCGAGATCGTGTCCTTCAACTCGATGATGCTCATCCACGCCGAGGATTCGCGGGCCATCGACCGCGCCCCGAACGCCGAGGGCGACCACTACGACCGCTTCCTGGCCTCCCGGCCGCGCGGCGCCGAGAACGTCGCGGTGGCCGAGGTCATCGAGCGCGCCCGCTGGACCGGGGCCCGCGCCCACATCCTGCACCTGTCCTCCTCCGACGCCCTGCCGATGATCGAATCGGCCAAGCGCGACGGCGTGAAGCTGACCGTGGAGACCTGCCCGCACTACCTCACGCTGCTGGCCGAGGAAATCCCGAACGGAGCCACCGCGTTCAAGTGCTGCCCGCCGATCCGCGAGGCCTCCAACCGCGAACTGCTCTGGAAGGGCCTCGAGGACGGGATCATCGACTGCATCGTCTCGGACCACTCGCCCTCCACCATCGACCTGAAGGACGTCGAGAACGGCGACTTCGGCGTGGCCTGGGGCGGGGTTGCCTCGCTGCAGTTGGGTCTGGCACTGATCTGGACCGAGGCCAAGCGCCGCGGCATCAAGCTCGAGACCGTGCTGAACTGGATGTCCAAGCGCCCGGCGGAAATCGCCGGCCTGCACCACAAGGGTGCCATCGCGCTGGGCAACGACGCCGACTTCGCGTTCTTCGGGCCGGAGGACAGCTTTGTGGTCGACGTGGACAAGCTGCACCACAAGAACCCGATTTCCCCGTACCAGGGCAAGGTCCTGGCCGGCAAGGTCAGCCGAACCTTCGTGCGCGGCGTCGAGGTCGACTTCAAGACCCCGCACGGCAAGCTGATCCGCCGCGGCGAGGTCTAAACACCCGCCGCCACACCCTTCCGGGCCGCCCCGGCTTCCCCAGGTTTTCCAGCGCTCTCCTTGGTCAGTGAACATGCTGGAGGAACACGGTGGTGCCGAGGCGGCCCGGTCTTTTAACCCTCGACCGGCTTGTCGGTCGCTTAGTCCAAGTGTTTTACTATATGCTTGCATGGCGCGGGCTTGTCCCGGGCATCGCACCACAACGAGGTGGTGCGCGACAATCTTGATCCCGCCGAAGGCGGGCTGCGGGCAGGAAGGGACGGCTATGAGCTGGAAGCGGGCGAACTTCCTGGGGATGGGGCTCTCCGCGATGCTGACGGCTCTCATCCTGGCCGTCCTGGTCTCCAACGGCGCCGGGGGACTGCACGAGTTCCGCCTGGTCAACACGCTGCTTCTGGTGGTGTTCAGCTTCGTGGTGCTCGCCGCGGTGTTCAGCGCGCTGGGGGCAAGGTTCCTTGGATTTTCCTCCTGCCGCAACTGCATGCTTGCCGTGGGACTGGCCTGGGCGCTCTCGGTCCCCTTGTCCGCCTGGATCAACATGGGCGGGGCCACGGCCGAGGCCTTCGAGGTGTTCCCCGGCGACTGGGTCTGGGCACTGCTGCCCGCGCTGCTCTACGCCGGATCCATCGCCGGACTGCAACTGGCCAACCGGCGCCGTGAAGCGCTGGGAACCTCGGCCTGACCCGCTCTCGCTACATGGAACCGGTGTCTGCCCGGGTCTCCGGCACCCGGGACCAGCTCCTCCTGGCCTTCCCCGGCGTCCAGTAGGTGGAGGTCGTGATCCGGCGCTGGTCCAGGTCCCAGTGGGAAAGCAGGCGACGGATCTCCTGCATGGCGGAACGCTCTCCCAACGCCAGGATCTCCACCTGGCCGTGGGCGGCCGGCAGCTCGCGCAGGGCATTGGCCAGCATGGTGCTGGTGGCAGAGGGTTCGCCCGAGCGGTGGACCCAATGCAGTGCCATGCCCGCGGGCCGGTCGATCTCGAACTCGTCCGCCGCGGAATCGACCTCCAGGATCACCTGGCCCACGGCGTTGCGCGGCAACATTTCCAGGGCCGCGGCGATGGCCGGGATGGCGGACTCATCCCCGACATACAGGTGCTGCTCCGCACCGGCATCCGGGCGGAACTTGCCCTTGGACTTCGAAAGCACCAGCAGGTCGCCCGGCTTGGCCCCGGCCGCCCAGGAGCCGCCGACGCCGTCGGTCCCGTGGACGAAGAAGTCGATTGCCAGTTCACGGGCCACCGGATCATGGCTGCGGATCGTGTATGAGCGGGAGACCGGCAGGTCCTCGCGGGCCAGGCGACCGCGCAGCGAACGCATCTCATAGGGCGGGACCAGTCCCAGGGCGGGGTTGGCGAAAAGCAGCTTGACGTGCTGGTCGGCCGCGCCGTTGGACTCGAAGTCGGCAAAACCCTCGCCCCCGGCAACGATGCGCACCATGCTTTGGCTCAGCCATTTCACGCGCAGCACCTCGAGCACGATCTGCGAACCACGCACCCGGGTGCGGACCGGCACCGCGGTATCGGCCGGGGCCGGGCCGGCAACCGCAACCGCTGGCTCCTGCCCGGTGCCCGGTGGCCGAGGCGGCAGCGGAGGCAGTGCACGGTGCCGTGCCTTGCGCAGCGCCTTGGTGGCCGCGGCGTAGGCGGCCCTGCCTCCGGCCTTCTCGGCGTCGCGCAACGTCGCGTCACGCAACGCCTTGGAGAGCTTGATGCCGCCGTGCCGTGCCGCGCGCTTCAGCTTCTTCTTGGCGGTCTTCCGCCCGGCCCGCCGGCCTGCCTCAACGGCGGCCTCGAAGACCAGGGCGTGTTCGCGGGCCAGCGCCGGGGGCATCTCGCCGGGATCCACCGGGTGCTTGGGGTGCTTGTGGTGCGACATCTCGAGGGCTCCTCTCGGCCGTACGTGGCGTGCGGGCGTCTTCCGTATCCTCGAGTCTGGCCCGAGTGGCGCCCGGTTACAAGCGGACCGGTCCCATGGCGCGGCCTCTGGTGACCGACCAGCCCCGCTACCGGCCCTGGTTCATCCGCCCGAGCACCAGCGCAAGGGCCGGCCAGGCGCTGCGCCCGGCGCGGGTCCGGGCGAAAGCCCGCAGCCGCAGGTCCGGGTTGCGCAGCGGCAGGATGGCGATCCCTTCCTTCCGCGGGCGGTTTTCCGGGAGCAGCCCCACGCCGAGCCCGGCCAGGATCAGGTCCTCGACCAGGTCCAGGCTGTCGGCCTGGTGGCGCATGGCCGGGGCGAACCCGGCCATCGAGGACAGGAGCCGCAGGACGGTCTCGTCGGCCAGGTTGCGCGAGTTCCCGATCCAGTCCCGGTCGCGGAAGGCGGAAAACATCGCCGCCGCATCGGGCGCATCCGTGAATCCCGCGAAGCGCTCCGCATCACCGCTGGGCACGCCCAGGCCCCAGGGCGTGCTCCACAATTCCAGCGTTTCCACCCCGGGACCGACCGAATCCGGTGCCAGGTTGTAGTCGTAGGTCAGGGCCAGGTCGATGTCGTCGACGGCCAGCAGCTTCAGCGCCTCGGCCGGCTCGTGCTCGAACACCACGATCCCCACCGCGGGGTGGTCGGCGGCCAACTCCTTGATGATGGGCATCAGCGTGGTGCGGATCGCGGTCGCGAACCCCGCCACCCGCAGCGTGCCCGAGGGCTCCGCGGCGGGATCCAGGTCCAGCTTCGCCGCATCGATGGCGCCGAGGATGGTGTGCGCGTGCTCGGCCAGCCGTCGTCCGGCCGGGGTGAGCCGGACCCCGCGCCCGTCGGGTTCCAGCAATCGGGTTCCGGTTTCCCTCGAGAGTTGCGCGATCTGCTGGGAGACGGTCGAGGTGGTGGTCCCCAGCACGTCTGCGACGGCCCGCATCGAGCCCATGCGGGCAAGCTCGTAGAGGTATTGCAGGCGCCGGGTATCCATAAACACCATTGTGCAGGAATCCTGGACGATATGTTGATGATTCTCGCGTGGACGTGGATGACTTGCCTCGGCTCTACTGGATCAATGACTTCAACACGCGCATCCACCGGCAAGAGCGCCGGCGTCGGCTCCATGATGGCGTTTGCCGCGATGGGTTGCGTCCAGCTGGGCCTGGCGGCGTCGATCGGCCTGGCAGGAACCCTGGGCTCCGAGGGTGTCGCCTGGCTGCGCCTGGCTTGGGCCGCGGTGATCCTGGTGGCCATCACCCGGCCCTGGAGGATGAAAGTCACCCGCGCCACGCTGGGGATCTGTGCGCTGCTGGGCCTGGCCACCGCCGGCATGACGCTGGGCTTCATGAAGGCGGTGGAAACCATCGACCTGGGCACCGCGAGCGCGCTGGAATTCATGGGTCCGCTGGCCGTGGCCATCATCCAGGGCCGCGGCGCCGGGCGCTGGTGGGCGCTGGTCGCCGCCGCCGGCGTGCTTGGGCTGACCGAGCCCTGGCACGGTGCCGCGGATTCCGCCGGCGTGCTTTTTGCACTCGGCGGCGCGGTCTGCTGGGCCGTCTATGTCCTGCTCACCCAGCGCGCCGGGGACGCGATAGACGGCATCGGCGCACTGGCCATTTCCATGCCCGTTGCGGCGGTGGCCGCAACGTTGGTGGTGGGCCCGGAGGTGATCGGGCGCATGGACGTGCAGGTGCTGGCCATAGGATTCGCGCTCGCGCTGCTGCTGCCGGTGATCCCATTCAGCCTCGAACTGCTGGCGCTGCGACGGCTGACCACCGCGGCGTTCGGCACGTTGATGTGCCTGGAGCCGGCCATCGCGATGATCGTCGGGCTCCTGATCCTGCACCAGGTCCCGCGCCCGGCCGCGATTCTTGGCATCGTGCTGGTCATCGTCGCGGGGATCGGGGCCACGCGCACCGGCCGTCGCGACCCGGCGAAGGTCGCGCCCACCTCGCAGGATGCGGCCCCGAAAGCTACGGAAACAGCGCAGTCCGCCAGATAGCCAGCTGCCCGCCTAGTCTGCCGGGCCTGAACCGTGGAGCGCCGCGGTGAGCAGCCCCGTCAGGTTTTCGGCGGTGACGGTTCGGGGGTTGTTGGCCGGGATGGCCGGAAGAATGAGGGAAACCGCCTCGGGGATGTTTTCTGCCGTGAATCCGTAGTCCTTCAACGCGCGCGGCGCGCCCAGTTGTTCCCGCAGCGCGTTCAGGCCGCCGACGGCCGTATCCGATCCAAGTGCGGAAGCAATGCGGGCCTCGGCCCCGGGTGCCGCGGGCGCGTTGAAGGCCAGCACGTAGGGCAGCACCGTGGCATGGGTTTGGGCGTGGGGCATGTTCCAGGTCCCGCCGAGCACGTGGCAGATCTTGTGGTGCATCCCGGAACCGGCCGAGGCGAAGGCGACCGCGGACAGGTAGGCGCCGTAGAGCGCCTGTTCGCGTCCCTCGATCCCCGCTGGATCCGCGACAATTCCCGGCAGTCCGGTGGCGAGGGCGCGGATGCCCTCGGTGGCCAGTGCCGCATTGATCGGGTCGGCGCGCGGCCCCCACATTGAGTCGATGCAGTGGGCCATGGCGTTCAGGCCGGAGGCCACCGAGAGGCCGACCGGCAAAGACGTGCTCAGCGCGGCATCGTAGATAACGGTGGCAGGCAGCACCCGGGCATCGACACCCGTGGTCTTGCGCCCCGCCTCGGTCAGGCCCCAGACATTGGTGGCCTCGGATCCGGCATAGGTGGTTGGGACGGCGACGATGGGCAGCGCGGTGTCCAGGGCGATGGCCTTGGCCAGGCCGACGGCCGACCCGCCGCCGAGGCACACCAGCAGATCGATGCCGTTCTCCCGTGCGGCGGTGCGGGCCCTCTGCGCGCTGGCGATCGGCACGTGCTGGACGACGTCGGAATAGCGCAGGACCACGGGGAGCTGCCGGGTCAATTCGTCAACGGTGCCGGAATCGCGCCGCCCGGCGATCACCATCACCCGGGTGGCACCGAACCTGGCCACCGCCGCCGCAAGGTGCTCGGCCGCCTTGCCGGTGCCGAAGAGCACCCGTTGGGGCAGGGTGTCGTGGCTGAAGATCATTCCCATATAGGCAGTCCTTGGATCGTGGTCCCGTGCGGGGGACCGGAGACGTTGCCTGAAACGCTACCGGATACGCAAGTGGTCCCTGTCGGCGGAACAAATAGTTCCGCAGGCAGGGACCACCTGTAGACCCCGGGGTTCTAGAGCGGGGAGTTGTTCAGCCGCGCCAGCAGGTCGGTGAAGCGGCGGACCTCGCCCGGTTCCCACTCCGCGAGCCGGTCGTGGAGCACCCGGCGGGCGCTGGCCAGGTTCGCGTCGAACCGTGCCCGGGCCTCAACGGTCATGGAGACCAGCAGGGCCCGCCCGTCGCTGGGATCCATGCTCCGTTCGACCAGGCCCAGGCGATCGAGCTGCTTGATGGTCCGGCTCATCATGGCCTTGTCCACCTCCATCTCCTCGGCCAGGCACCCCTGCTGCCGGGGTCCCGAGCGGGAGAGGATCGTGAGCACCTTGAACCCCATCGGGGGCAGCTCAGGGTCGATGGCCGCGGCCCGGGCCCGAATGCTGTTCCGGGCGTTGACGAACATGGTCGCGAATTGCTTCTCGACCTCGTCGATCAGCGGCGCCATGACGGCGTCATCGGCCCTGGCGGGTTCCGCGACGGCGAAGGGGTCGGCCACGGCGTCCATCTCAGCGGCGCGCCGAGGTGTTCTCGCCGTCCAGGCGCGGGGTCGCCGCGATGGCAGCCTCGCTGACCTCGACCAGGTTTGCCTCGGCAGCCTCGAGCTCCGTGTGCTGCGCGGCGGCCGCGTCGGTCGCCTCGCGCTGGTGGCGGGTTTGGGTGCCCAGCTCCAGGTTGGGCATGAAGGCCACCGCGAGGATGGTCAGGATGCTCAGCGGGGCCGCGACCATGAAGACGTAGGCCACGGCGTCGCCGTAGGAGGACTCGATGATGCTTCTGACCGAGTCCGGCAGGGAATGCACGGCCGGGATGCTCCCGGAGGCCAGGGCCGCTGCCAGGTCCTTGCCCTTGTCCCCGAGTGCGGCAATTGCGGCGCCCAGCTCGGCGCTCTTGGCGCCCAACAGGTCCGCGACCTTCGTGGCCATCAGCGCACCGAGCACCGAAACGCCGATGGTGCCGCCCAGCGAGCGGAAGAACGCGATGCCCGAGGAGGCCACGCCGATCTCCGCCGGGGTGACGGCGTTCTGCACGATCAGCACCAGGTTCTGCATGACCATGCCCAGGCCGGCGCCGAGGACGAACATGTAGGTGGAGACCAGCACGAAGTTGGTGTCGTAGTGGATGGTTCCCAGCAGGTAGAGCCCGGCCAGCTGCAGCACCGAGCCGGTGACCATGATGGCCTTCCACTTGCCGTGCTTGGAGATCAGGGCTCCGGCGATCGTGGAGATGACCAGCAGCCCGGCCATCATCGGGATGGTCATGAGCCCGGACTGGGTGGCGTTCGCGCCGCGGGCCAGCTGCATGTACTGGGCGAGGAAGACCGAGGTGCCGAACATCGACACGCCCACGGAGATCGAGGCGACGACCGAGAGGGTGAAGGTGTTGTTCTTGAACATGGTCAGCGGGATGATCGGCTCGGCGGCCTTGAACTCCACGATCACGAACGCGGCCAGCGCGGCAACGGCGCCGCCGACCATCCATGCGGTCGTGGCCGAGGCCCACTCGAAGTTCTTGCCGGCCATCGAAACCCAGATCAGCAGCGCCGAGACGCCGGCCGAGAGCAGCACGATGCCCGCGTAGTCGATGGACACCTTGCGCTTGGCCACCGCGGGCAGGCGAAGGGTCTTTTGGATCAGGATGATTGCGATGGCCGCGAAGGGCAGGGCGATGAAGAAGTTCCAGCGCCAGTTGATGGCGTCGGTGATGAATCCGCCGATCAGCGGCCCGCCCACGGTGCCCAGCGCCATGACGGCGCCGAAGAGGCCCATGTACTTGCCGCGCTCGCGCGGGGAGATGATGTCGGCCATGACGATCTGGGTCAGCGCGGTCAGTCCGCCGGCACCCAGGCCCTGGAAGACGCGCATGGTGATGAGCATCGAGGTGTCCTGCGAGAACCCGGCGATGGCCGAGGCGATCACGAAGATCAGCAGCGAGAGCTGCAGCAGCAGCTTGCGGTTGTACAGGTCGGCCAGCTTGCCCCAGATCGGGGTGGAGATGGTGGTGGCCAGCAGGGTCGCGGTGACGACCCAGGTGTAGGAGGTCTGGTCTCCGGCCAGGTCGGAGATGATGACCGGGAGCGAGGTGGAGACGACGGTGCCGGCGAGGATCGAGACGAACATGCCCATGAGCAGGCCGGTCAGTGATTGCATCACCTCGCGGTGGGTCATGCCCGATTCGGACAATTCCGGTGCCGCCTTCGTGGTGGTGGGTGTCTGGGACAAAAGGGGACTCCAAAACAAGGGGGGAAGATGGTTGATTGATATCAACTATATTGAAATGGTTGTCTTGATGCAACTATTTTCCCTGTGGGGCGGAGCACCCGGCGTCGCCGCTGCCCTGCGCTCCCGGGGCGCCCGTCGGCGATTTGGGGCCGACCGCCACCTGATTCCTGCCGGGGACTGGCGCGCAGCCCCGACCTCGCGTGCGGCGGGCCCTGACCTGACGGTTTGATGGGTAGCAAGGTGGCGCTCCGGCGCGCTCCGGCGCCGAAACTCCCACGCGCTTCCCGGCCGCCGCGGCATCGCCACGGCGCGTCTTGACAGCGTTTTGTGAGACGTGACATAGTCGGAGCATGAACCTGTCAGACAGCCGGGCAGCCGGACCGCAGCCGATCGTGAGAGTCAGCGCGGCCGAGGCCGTATTCTCCTCCATCCGCGACGCCATCGAGTCCGGCGAACTCCCGGTCGGCAGCAAGTTGAGCGCAGAATCGGTGCTCGCCGCCCAATACGCGGTCAGCCGCTCGGTCATCCGCGAGGCCCTGCGCTCCTGCGCGGCACTCGGGCTCACCCAGACCCAAACCGGCAAGGGCACCTTCGTCATTGCCCCGCGCGCCGGGGGCGACCTGGTGCTCGGGGCCTTCTCCGCGCGCAGCCTCATGGAGGCACGCCCGCACATCGAGATCCCCGCGGCGCAATTCGCCGCCACCCGCGCCACCGCCGACCAGCTTCTCCAGCTGCGCGGCATCATCGAGGCCATGGAAGACGAGGACGACCCGGAAATGTGGGTCACGCTCGATGCCAGCTTCCATGCCACGATCGCCGCAGCCAGCGGCAACGGCGTCTTCGCCCGCGTGGTCAACGACATCCGCGACGCGATGGTCAACCAGTCCGAGACCATCAACCTCATCACCGGCCGCCAGCACCCCTCGCACGCCGAACACCGGGAGATCCTCGCAGCCATCGAAGCCGGCGACGGACCCGCGGCCGGGAAGGCCATGGCCGCACACCTGTCCGCCGTCGACGAAGCCCTGACCCTGATCCTTGGAGCGGACAAACCGTGAACCTCGCCAATTTCCCCGCCCATGCCCCGCTCGCCGTGCAAACCCGCGGCCAGCTGGTCGAAAGCGTCCACTACGGCTCCCTGGCGGCCCTGGATCCACACGGCACCACCGTGCTCACCCGCGGGGAACCCGGAGCCCGGATCTACCAGCGCTCGGCACTGAAGCCGCTCTTCGCCGTGGCCATGGTGCGCGCCGGGCTCGAGCTGCCCGCCGGGCAACTCGCCCTGGCCGCCGCCAGCCACTCCGGCTCCGCCGACCACCAGGACCTCGCCGCCAAGATCCTCGCCGAGGCCGGGCTGGAGCCTGCGGCGCTGCGCAACTCCACCGACCTGCCCTACGGGACCGCCGAACGCCACGCGTGGATCCACGCCGGAAACGGCCCCACCCAGCTGGCCCAGAACTGCTCGGGCAAGCACGCCGCGATGCTGGCCACCTGCGTGCTCAACGGCTGGGACACCGAAACCTACCTGCACCACGACCACCCGCTTCCCACCCTCATCCGGGCGGTCGTCGCCGAACTCACCGGCGAGGACGTGACCATCACCAGCACCGACGGGTGCGGCACCGAGGTCTTCGCACTCTCCCTGACCGGCATGGCCCGGGCCTTCGCCAGGCTGGTCACCGCCGCCGGGGGCACCGCCGAACGCCGGGTCGCCGACGCCATGCGCGCGCACCCGCTGATGGTTGCCGGGACCGGCCGCGATGTCACGGCGCTCATGGAGGCCGTGCCCGGGCTGCTGGCCAAGGACGGGTTCGAGGGAATCCAGCTCATCGCCCTGCCCGACGGCTCCGCGGTGGCACTGAAGATCGCCGACGGGTCGGACCGGGCGCGCATGCCCGCCGCCGTCCCCGCCTTGCTGGCCCTTGGCGCGGCGCCCGGGCCGCTGGAACCCTTCAACAACCTCCCCGTGCTCGGCGGCGGGCACCCGGTCGGCACCCTGTCCGGACTGCCCTCCAGCTAGCACCGCTCCCGGGGCCGCAACCGGGCCCCACCCACAACGCACTACCGCGCGCTGCCTTGCCGTGCCCAAAAACGGCCCTTCCAACGCAGCGCGCCATCCATCGCCCACGCACCGCCCAAGCACAGGAGATCCTCCCGCCATGAACGAATCCACCGCCACCTTGCAGGCCACGGCCGCCCGGTCTGTCCGCAGCGAACACGATTTGATCGGCGACCGGGACATTCCCGCGGACGTCTATTGGGGCGTGCACTCGCTGCGCGCCGTGGAAAACTTCCCGATCACCGGCCAGCCGCTGTCCACCAACACCAACCTGGTGGTGGCACTGGCCATGGTCAAGCAGGCAGCCGCCCGGACCAACCTGGAACTGGGCCTGCTCGACGCGCCCCGCGCCGAGGCCATCATCGCCGCCTGTGCCGAAATCATCGCCGGCAAGCTGCACGACCAGTTCGTCGTCGACGTGATCCAGGGCGGCGCCGGGACCTCCTCGAATATGAACGCCAACGAGGTGATCGCCAACCGCGCGCTGGAAATCATGGGCCATGCCAAGGGCGAATATCGGTACCTGCACCCCAACGACCACGTGAACCTCAGCCAGTCCACCAACGACGTCTACCCCACCGCGGTGCGCGTGGCCACGATCTTCGCCGCGACCTCGCTGGTCGGTGCGATGGAGCACCTCGGCGCGGCCTTCGCCGCCAAGGCCGTGGAGTTCCGCACCGTGGTCAAGATGGGCCGCACGCAGCTGCAGGACGCGGTCCCGATGACGCTGGGCCAGGAGTTCAACTCCTACGCCGTGACGCTGGGCGAGGACCGCTTGCGGCTGGCCGAGGCCACCTTGCTGGTCCACGAGATCAACCTCGGCGCCACCGCCATCGGCACCGGGCTCAACGCCCCGGCCGGCTACTCGGCCCTGGCCTGCACCCACCTGGCGGAAATCTCCGGGCTGAAGCTGGAAACCGCGTTCGATTTGATCGAGGCCACGGCCGATGTCGGCGCCTTCGTGCACCTCTCCGGGGTGCTCAAGCGCGTGGCCGTCAAGCTCTCCAAGGTTTGCAACGACTTGCGCCTGCTCTCCTCCGGCCCCCGTGCCGGGCTGGGCGAGATCGACCTGCCCGCCGTGCAGTCCGGCTCCTCGATCATGCCCGGCAAGGTCAACCCGGTGATCCCGGAGGTCGTGAACCAGGTGGCCTACGAGGTCATCGGCAACGACGTGACCATCACGATGGCCGCCGAATCCGGGCAGCTGCAGCTCAACGCATTCGAGCCGATCATCGTGCACAGCCTGACCAAGTCGATGCGCCACCTGGAGGCCGCGTGCACCACGCTGGCCGACAAGTGCATCGTGGGCATCACCGCGCACGAGGACAAGCTGCGGGCGCAGGTGGAAAACTCCATCGGCCTGGTCACCGCGTTGACCACGCAGCTGGGCTACGCAGCCTCAACCAGGATCGCCATGGAGGCACTGTCCACCGGACGCGGCGTGGCCGAGCTGGTCCTGGAACACGGACTGCTCTCCGCTTCCGAACTGCGCGAACTCTTGCGCCCCGAGCGCCTGGCCAATCTCAGCGAATAACCCGCCGACTGCCCGGACCCGGGCGCACCCCCGGGCTGGCAAGGCCCCGCCGCGGCACACACCCCCCGTCGCGACACACCCCCCCTCGTCGCGGTCTTCACCATCCGTTCCACCCATCACGCACCGCACATTCAAGCAAGCCCCCCGTACTTCCGACTCCCCGAGAGGTCCCCGCGCATGAATCGTGAAAACCCCACACCCGGCCCCGCGCCGCGCTCCGGAAACACCCTGGCCGACGGCCGGCCGAAGTCGGCACTTACCGCCGAAGACGCAGGCATGCACAAGGGACTCAAATCCCGGCAGATCCAGATGATCGCGATCGGCGGGGCCATCGGCACCGGCCTGTTCATGGGCGCCGGGGGCCGGCTCGCCGGCGCCGGACCGGCATTGATGTTCAGCTATGCGGTCTGCGGGTTCTTCGCCTTCCTGATCCTGCGCGCGCTGGGCGAACTGGTCGTCCACCGCCCCTCCTCGGGCTCCTTCGTCTCCTACGCCCGCGAGTTCTTTGGTGAGAAGGCGGCGTTCGTCACCGGCTGGCTGTACTGGCTCAACTGGGCCATGACCGCGATCGTGGACATCACCGCGATCGCGCTGTACATGAACTTCTTCGCCAAGTACGTGCCGTGGATCGGCGCGGTTCCGCAGTGGACCTGGGCCTTGGCGGCGCTGCTGCTGGTGCTGGGGCTGAATCTGGTCTCGGTGAAGGTCTTCGGCGAGCTGGAGTTCTGGTTCGCGCTGATCAAGGTCGTCGCGCTGGTGGCGTTCCTGGCGGTGGGCATCTGGTTTGTCATCTTCGGGTCCCCGGTTCCCGGGCACGAGGTCGGCTTCTCCCTGATCGCCGACAACGGCGGGTTCTTCCCCAACGGCCTGCTGCCGGTCGTCGTGGTGATGCAGGGCGTGGTATTCGCCTACGCCTCGATCGAGCTGATCGGCACCGCCGCGGGTGAAACGGAAAACCCCGAGAAGGTCATGCCCAAGGCCATCAACACCGTGATCATCCGTATCGCCGTGTTCTACGTCGGCTCCCTGGTGCTGCTCTCGCTGCTGCTGCCCTACAGTGCCTACAAGGCCGGCGAATCGCCGTTCGTGACGTTCTTCGGGTCCATCGGCGTCGCCGGCATGGACTCGATCATGAACCTGGTGGTGCTCACCGCGGCGATGTCCTCGTTGAATGCGGGGCTGTATTCCACCGGGCGCATCCTGCGTTCGATGGCGCTGGCCGGATCCGCGCCGCGCTTCGCCGCGAGGCTGAACAAGCAGGGTGTGCCCTATGGCGGCATCGCGCTGACCGCCGCGGTGGCCGGCCTGGGCGTGGTGCTCAACGCGATTGTTCCGGCACAGGCGTTCGAGATCGTGCTGAACATGGCGGCGCTGGGCATCATCGCCTCCTGGGGAATGATCGTGCTGTGCCAGTTGGCGCTGTTCCGCCTGTCCCGGCGCGGGGAAATGGCCCGGCCGGCCTTCCGCATGATCGGGGCGCCCTATACCGGGTACCTGACCCTGGCCTTCCTGGCCGCGGTCATCGTGCTGATGGCCTTCGACTCGCCGGTGGGCACCTGGACCGTGGCCTCGATCATCGTCATCATCCCTGCCCTGATGATCGGCTGGTACGCCTCCCGCGGGCGCATTGCCGACATCGCCGCGGCACGCGCGGCCGCCGACGAGCGCTACGAATTGGCACTCACCGGCGCCGGCCCCGAGGCCTAGCCGCCGCGGCGGCTGGCCGCCGAACCACGCAACCGCACCCCCGCAAACACTGTTTGCGGGGGTGCGGTCGTATCCGCGAATGGGCCTGCGGATTCAATCAACCCTGTGGCCCGGGCCCAAGCCCATGGCCGATCGGTTTCGCGTGGGTGGTAGTCCGGATGAAGGTACGGTTCCTGCGACGGAGTCCGTTCCTCCGGGTTCCGAAGCGGCCCGGCTCCTGCACCAGGGGGAGTGCAGGAACCGGGCCGCAGCGTTCGGGGCCGGTCGGCGCAAACGCCGGACCGTCCGGGGTGGGGGCAGGGATGGGAAGCGGGTCAGGTGTTGGCAGGGGATCCGTTGCCCGCTAGGTTTCTCGAATCAGGTTGCTGTCCTTGGTTTCCTTCATGAGTATGCCGGTCACAAGCGTTATGGCTGCAACGGTGATCAGGTAGTAGAGGAACCAATCGGCGTGGCCCTTCTGGGCCAGGGCGGCGTTGATATAGGGGGCTGTTCCACCGAAGATGGCCGTGGCCAGTGACAGCGGACCGGCGACTCCTGCCGCGCGAACCCTGGTCGGGAAGACCTCGGCCCAAATCGCGCCGTTGACGCCGAAGAGCAGGGCCATCACCGTCATGGCAGCCAGCAGGGCCGTCACCAGGCCGGCGAAGCTTCCGTCCACGAGGCGGTGGATCGGAATGGTCAGCAGGACGAACGCAATGCCGAAGGCGATGACCAGCGGCTTGCGGCCGATGCGGTCTCCGAGCCATCCCGCCAGCAGCACTGCTCCAAGGAAGTAGACCTGGGCGATGAGACTTGCCGTCAGCGCGCTGGAGGAATCCTGTCCGTGTTGAATCTGGGCGTAGGTGGGCATGAAGATCAGCCACGTGTAGAACATGATCGAACCGCCGGCAGACAGGCCGAAGACGACGAGAATTGCTTTCCAGTGGTGCGCCAGTCCCTGCTTGTGCGGCGCTGCGGAGGCCGGCCCCGTCGCGGGGTCGGTGCTCTTGGAGGCTTCCTCGAAGGCATCGGTTTCCGTCAACCGTCGGCGCAGATACAGCGCGTACAGACCCAACACGCCGCCGATGCCGAAGGCGACGCGCCAACCCCATTCACGGACGTCGGTCTCGGAGAGATTGGAGGTCAAAAGCAGTCCGGTGAGGGTGGCAAGGATGGTGCCGAGCACGACGCTGAACCAGGACGTGCTGCCAAAGAAGGCCCGGCGACCGCGCGGGGCGCGCTCTACCAGGTAGGTGACGGAGGTTCCCATCTCACCGCCATGTGCCAACCCCTGGATGAGGCGGGCGAGCAGCAGTACCACCGATGCGGCAATTCCGATTGACCCATAGGTGGGGGTGAAGGCGATGACGATGCTGCCCGAAGCAGTCAGCAGCATGGCGAGGGTCAGGCTCTTGCGCCTGCCTACGCGGTCTGCGTAGGCACCGAAGAGGAAGCCGCCCAACGGGCGGGTGATGAAGCCGACGGCAAAGACCGCCAGGGTGGCCAGGAGCGCAGATGCTGCATTTTCCGGCTTGAAGAACTGGACCGCGAAGTATGGGGCGAAGATGGAGTAGATGGTCCAGTCGTACCATTCGAGCGAGTTGCCGAAATTGACCGCAATCAGGTCCCGGATCCTCCTGCTGGAGGAGGCCGAGGCGCGTTGCTTTACTTGGGTCCCGCTGGCCTCGCTCATGCTGCTCGTCCTTCCAAGCCAAATTGGGCATCCTGGTCCGCGCCGGGAACACGCATCTCGAAGGTGTCTCGGACCACGGTGTAGTCAAAGTATCCCAAGCGGGCAATCGGCTCGATTTTCTTGATGTCCAGCCGCCCGTCGACGGTGATCACCTGGTCGTCGATGTGGATCATCTCGACCGTGGCGAAGACGATGTCGACCGTGCCGACTGCGGAGTTGCCCGGAACCCGGTGGGTGGAGTGGTATTTGCATTCGAACTTCACGGGGCTTTCCTTGACCATCGGCACGGGGAAGTTGTCCGCGTAGGTGCGCTCCAGTCCAAGGTGGTCGAACTCGCTTTCCCCGGGCTCCAGGGCCATCGCGCTCTTGTTCACGGCTTCACGCAGTGGGTAGGTTGCCATGTTCCACACGAACCATCCGGTGGTTTCGGCGTTGATGACGGTGTCCTTCCGCCGCCCGTCGGGGTATTGGTTGGCGGAGAACATGACCATTGGCGGATCGAAGGTGAGGTTCTGCCACTGGCTGTAGGGAGCGATGTTTTCCACGCCGTCCGTGCTCACGCTCGAGAGCCAGCCGATGGGTCGGGGCACGGTGCAGCTTTTGAACGGCGAGTACGGCAGTGGGCTTGCTTCGAGTGCGGGGCGGTACTTCAAGAGGTTCCTCCAAAGTGACGTGCTTCACGGTAACTTGGTCAGCCTATGCCATATACGCGGAATATATCAAGGGTATATTTCTGTTGATTGTGTAGCCTGAGAGGAGAAGGGAAGTGTTATGACCAAAGCCGATGACGCCTATGTGCTACTGGCCGAAATGATCGAAGTCGGGCGTTTGTCGCCGGGGGACTTCCACACGGAGAGCGGCCTGGTGGAGGAATTGGGGATCGGCCGAACCCCGCTGCGCGAGGCGGTCCAGCGCCTGGATCGCGATCGCCTGGTGCGCATCCGTCCGGGGCGGGGGATAGAGATCCCGACAAATTCCGTCGAGGACCAATTGCGCCGTCTCGAGGTGAGGCGGGCCGTGGAGCCGCTGGCGGTCGCCCTGGCCTGCGAGCGGGCCACCCCCGGCGAGCTGGCGGCCGTTGGGGTGCTGGCTGATGAGCTGGTCGAAATAAACGGGCTCGAGGCCTATGTCGCGGCGGTTCGCGATACCCACAGGCTTTTGTGCGAGGCCGCGCACAACGAGTACCTCTCCGACACCATGACGCCCTTGCAGGGGCTTTCGAGGAAATTCTGGCTGGCCCACGTTTTGGACCCCGAGGCGGAGGTTGGCGCCGGCAAGGAACTGCATCTGGCTCTGCTTCGGCACATGGTGGCCCGGGATGCCGAAGCGGCGGCGACGGCCTCGATTCGCCTGAACGACTACCTGGTTGAATTCGCGCTTGGCGTTGCGACGCGCAAAGCCCGCGTCGGCAGGCGGGCGGCCGCCGCATACTGAGCGGACCGGGATGAAGTCGACGGTCTTTCGAGCGTTGACGCCGAAGCGCAAGGGGAGTGCCGGCAAGCATGGGCTGCCGGCACTCCCCGTGTGGGTTCGAGTGAGAGGTGTCTAGATGCCGAGCTCCCCGCGCAGCCTGCCCACATGCCCGCTCGCGGCCACGTTGTATTCGGCCAGTGAGACCACTCCGTCGCCGTCGACCACCACGGTGCTGCGCAGTGTGCCGGAGGACTTCCGGCCGTTGGATTCCTTTTCCCCATACGAGCCATAGGCGGTGGCCACGGCGAAATCGGGATCTGAAAGCAGTGGGAAGTTCAGTGATTCGGCCTCGGCGAACGAAGCCAGTGCAGGGCCTCGGTCCGGGGAAATTCCCAACACCTCGTACCCGGCGGCCCGCAGCGAATTCAGGTTGTCCCGGAAATCGCAGGCCTCGGTGGTGCAGCCGGGGGTGGCCGCCTTGGGATAGAAGTACACGACGACGTTCTTGCCCGCGTAGTCGCCCAGCGAGACCTGCCGGCCGGTGGCGTCGGCCAAGGTGAATTGCGGTGCGCGCCGCCCAACGGCCAGCGGCGATGAAAGTTCAGACACAAGCGACTCCATTCGTTTCCACATCCTGATAATTCAATTTCATACTATTGCTTGTGTGGCGGACCAACAAGGGGTGAGCGGGGGTGAAAACCGCGCATTGCACACCCGTCGGGGCGCCGATCGGGCCCGCATACCGCGCGGGATGTACGCGGGGGGCAAAAAGTCAGTCCTGGGGAGGGTCAAACCGTGGGGCATCGAGGGTAGAGTGACCAATGCCCGGCTGAAAAGTGCCGCGTTGCCGCCCCGGCTGGGCCACTGGACCACGGTGGTTGCGCGGGGCAAAAACCATGAGGAAACCCACCCGATGCTCTTAAAGCTCATACTTCGACATTCGAAACCCTACAAGTGGTGGATCGCCGCCGTGCTGTTCTTCCAGCTCGCCACCACGATCGCCACCCTGTTCCTGCCCAGCCTCAACGCCCGGATCATCGACACCGGCGTGGTCAAGGGCGACACCGACTTCATCTGGCGCACCGGCGGCGTGATGCTGGCCGTCGCCTTCGTCCAGGTGCTCACCGCGATTGCCGCGGTGTACTTCGGCGCGAAGACCGCCATGGCCATCGGCCGCGACCTGCGCCATTCCGTCTTTGACGCCGTCACCGGGTTCTCCGCCCAGGACGTGAACAAGTTCGGCGCCGCAACGCTGATCACCCGCGGCACCAACGACGTGCAGCAGGTGCAGATGCTGGTGCTGATGGGCCTGAACTTCATGGTTTCCGCCCCCATCATGTGCATCGGCGGCATCATCATGGCGCTGCGCGAGGACGTCGGCCTGTCCTGGCTGGTTTGGGTCTCCGTGCCCGTCCTGCTGGTGGTCGTCGGCGTCCTGGTCATCTTCCTGATGCCGCTCTTCCGCCAGATGCAGGACCGCATCGACGGGATCAACGGGGTGCTGCGCGAGCAGATCACCGGCATCCGCGTGGTGCGTGCCTTCGTGCGCGAACCCCACGAGACCGAGCGCTTCGAGGAGGCCAACGCCAAGCTCACCCGCGTCGGCGTGAAAGTCGGCAACCTCTTCGTGTTGATGTTCCCGCTGATCGGCATGATCCTGCACATCGCCACCGCCTCCGTGCTGTGGTTCGGCGGACACCGCGTGGAGACGGGCGAAATGCAGGTCGGCGCGCTGACCGCCTTCCTGCAGTACCTGCTGCAGATCCTCATCGCGGTGATGATGGGAACCTTCATGGCCATGATGATTCCCCGTGCCATCGTCTGCGCCGAGCGCATCGACGAGGTCACCACCATGACCCCGTCGCTCACCGACCAGCACGAGCACGTCACCGAGATGGACGCCCCCGGAACCATCGAGTTCCGCAACGTCACCTTCGGCTACCCCGGTGCCGAGGCGCCGGTGCTCAACAACATCTCCTTCACCGCCCGCCGCGGCGAAACCACCGCCATCGTCGGGTCCACCGGCTCGGGCAAGTCCACGCTGCTGAACCTGATCCCGCGGCTCTACGACGCGAGGGAAGGCCAGGTGCTGGTGGGCGGGGCCCCTGTCACCAAGCTGACCCGCGCGCAGATTTCCGCCTCGGTGGCCACCGTGCCGCAGCGCCCCTACCTCTTCTCCGGAACCGTGGCCTCCAACCTGCGCTTCGGCGCGGAGCACGCCGGCGACGAGGAGCTGTGGGACGCCCTGCGCACCGCGCAGGCCGAGGACTTCGTCGCAGCACGCGAGGACGGCCTGAACGGGAAGATCTCCCAGGGCGGCACCAACGTCTCCGGAGGGCAGCGCCAGCGCCTGTGCATCGCCCGGGCCCTGGCCGCGAAACCCGAGGTCTACCTCTTTGACGATTCCTTCTCCGCCCTCGACGTGGCAACCGACGCGCACCTGCGGGCCGCGCTGAAGGAACCCACCAAGGATGCGGCGGTCATCATCGTCGCCCAACGCATCTCCACAATCACCGCGGCCGACCAGATCCTGGTCCTGGACCACGGCGAGATCGTGGCCCGCGGAACGCACGAGGAACTCCTGGAATCCTCGGAAACCTACCAGGAAATCGTGACCAGCCAGCTGGCAGTGGAGGAGGTGGCCTAAATGGCAAAACGTACCAAGAAGGAAACGACAGCGGTCGTGGAACCAACCGACGAGATCGACGAGTTCGACACCGCCGGAGCCTCCGACATGTTCGGGGACTCGATGCCGGTCCGCAAGGCCAAGCACTTCTGGCCCTCGGCCAAGCGCCTGGTGGGGCTGCTGGCCCCGCAAAAACTCGGCATGACCGTGGTCCTGCTGCTGGCGGCCGCCGGCGTGGTGCTTTCGGTGATCGCACCGAAGATCCTGGGCCAGGCCATGGACGTGATCTTCGCCGGCGCCATTGGCGGGAACATGCCCGCCAACGTCCCGGTGGAGCAGGTCATTGAGGGGCTGCGCGCCTCCGGGCAGAACGACCTGGCCGAGATGATGTCCAAGATGAACCTCATCCCCGGCGTCGGCATCGACTTCCCGCTGCTGAGCCGCTACATCCTCATCGTGCTAGCCATGTACTTCGTGGCCTCGCTGTTCATGTGGGCCTCGGGCTGGTTGCTGAACCGCCTGGTCATGAAGGTCGTCTACGGCCTGCGCCGCGACGTGGAGCACAAGCTCAACCGGCTGCCGCTGAACTACTTCGACACCCGCCAGCGCGGGGATCTGCTTTCGCGGGTCACCAACGACGTGGACAACATCCAGAACGCGCTGCAGCAGGCGATCAGCCAGCTGGTTCAATCCCTGCTGACCGTCATCGGCATCATCATCATGATGTTCATCATCTCCTGGCAGATGGCGCTCATTGCGCTCATCGCACTGCCGCTGTCCGCGGTCGCCGCGGGCGTCATCGGCTCCCGCGCGCAGGGATTGTTCACCGCGCAGTGGAAGAACACCGGCGCGCTGAACGGGCAGATCGAGGAATCCTTCTCCGGCCACGACCTGATGAAGGTCTTTGGGCGCGAGCAGGACA
This sequence comes from Paeniglutamicibacter psychrophenolicus, assembly GCF_030812255.1. Classification (GTDB taxonomy): domain Bacteria; phylum Actinomycetota; class Actinomycetes; order Actinomycetales; family Micrococcaceae; genus Paeniglutamicibacter; species Paeniglutamicibacter psychrophenolicus_A. The sequence goes on from NZ_JAUSSH010000002.1 coordinate 112,602, forward strand.
TGTTGGACCGCTTCCACGAAAAGAACGAGGAGCTCTACAAGGCCTCCTTCGGCGCCCAGTTCGTCTCCGGCATGATCTTCCCGGTCATGAACTTCATCTCCTACCTGGCCTACGTCGGCATCGCCGTCGTCGGCGGGCTGCGCGTGGCCTCGGGACAAATGTCCCTGGGCGACGCGACCGCGTTCATCCAGTACTCGCGCGAGTTCACCCAGCCGCTGGGGCAGATGGCCGGCATGGCCAACATGCTCCAGTCCGGCGTGGCCTCCGCGGAGCGCACCTTCGAGCTGCTGGATGCCGACGAGCAGGACGAGGACACCGTCACCGCGTCGCTTCCGGCGCGCACCGACGGCCACGTCGAGTTCGAGCACGTCACCTTCTCCTACTCGGAAGACAAGCCGCTCATCGAGGACCTGTCCTTCGAGGCGCACCCCGGGCACACCGTGGCCATCGTCGGACCCACCGGCGCGGGCAAGACCACGCTGGTGAACCTGGTCATGCGCTTCTACGAGCTGGATTCCGGGCGCATCACCCTGGACGGGGTGGACGTGACCCAGATCAGCCGCGCCGACCTGCGCTCCAAGGTCGGCATGGTGCTGCAGGACGCGTGGCTCTTCGGCGGCTCCATCCTGGAGAACATCCGCTACGGGCGCCTGGAGGCCACCGACGAGGAAGTCATCGAGGCGGCCAAGGCCACCTTCGTCGACCGGTTCGTCCGCGCCCTGCCCGAGGGCTACGAGACGGTCATCGACGAGGAAGGCACCAACGTGTCGGCTGGCGAGAAGCAGCTGATCACGATCGCGCGCGCGTTCGTGGCCAACCCGTCGCTGCTGATCCTGGACGAGGCGACCTCCTCGGTGGACACCCGCACCGAGCTGCTGGTGCAGAAGGCCATGGCCGCGCTGCGCAGCGACCGGACCAGCTTCGTGATCGCGCACCGCCTGTCCACCATCCGCGATGCCGACACCATCCTGGTGATGGAAGAGGGCCGGATCGTGGAACAGGGCAACCACGAGGTGCTGCTCGCGGCCCGCGGTGCGTATTACCGGCTGTACCAGTCGCAGTTCGCCGGCCCGGCCGAGGCTCTCGACGCGGAAGCCGCCCCCGGCGGGGCCCCGGTGCTGGAGGGCATCGAGCCCGGTGCGGACGAGACCCGGCTGGAGTCCCACGGCTAGCACCCGTCGGCTCGTTGGTGGCCCCAGGCGCGATGGATTCACTATCCCTTGCACCCGGGGCCACCTGCGTTTGGTCTTGGACGCCACTTCCGGGTCCGCGACCGGCCACACAATGATTGATCGGGCCTTGGCCGCGGAACCGCCCTTGCTATCACTTTGGACGAAAGTGATAGTAACGACCAGCCTTGCTATCACTTTCTCCCGGCGAGATCGTGGCGCGGGCGATGGGCTAGGGTTGAAGAAGTGACTGTTCGAACCGGCTCCGCCCCGCTGCAAACCCCGCGCAATGCCCCGTCCGTGAAGGCCCCGCAGGGTGACGGGCGCGGATCGTCGATGGGGTTCCGGGAGGACATCCAGGGGTTGCGCGCGATCGCCGTGCTGATGGTGATCGTCCACCACCTGCGCCCCGGCGCGCTGAGCGGCGGATTCATCGGCGTCGACATGTTCTTTGTGATTTCCGGGTACCTGATCACCGCGCACCTGTTCCGGGAAATGCGCGCCACCGGAACCATCAAGCTGGCAACGTTCTGGGCCAGGCGCATCCGCCGGCTGCTGCCGCTGGCCTTCACGGTGCTGCTGGTCAGTGCCGGGATGGTGTATTTCTTCATCCCCGCCACCGAGCACGGCACGATGTTCAAGCACATTGCCGCCGCCGGCCTCTACGTGGAGAACTGGGCGCTGGTTCTGGACGCCACCGATTACACCGCCGCCGGGCAGATGGCCACCGCAGTGCAGCACTACTGGTCGCTCTCGGTGGAGGAACAGTTCTACCTCGCCTGGCCGCTGCTGCTCTTGGGCGGCGCGTTCATCGCCGGGCGGCTGGTGCCCCGATTCGGGCCACGGGCCGGCCTCGGGAGGCACGCCTTCGCCGGGCCCGGCACCCGGCAGCTATTCCTGGGCGTCATCGGCACGATCACGGTGCTTTCCTTCGCCTACGGGCTCTGGGTCACCGCCGCCAGTCCGCAGGCGGCCTACTTCGACACCGCCGGACGGGCCTGGCAATTCGCCGCCGGCGGCATCGTGGCGCTGCTCTGTGTGAAGAGCGGGGTCGGCGGTGCGCTTGGTGCACTGCTCGGGTGGGGAGGCCTGGCCGCCCTGCTGGCCGGCGCGGTGCTGATCCCCACCGAGACCCGCTTCCCTGGCACCATGGGCCTGGTCCCGGTGCTCGGCACCGCCGCGGTGCTGGCGGCCGCCGGCACCGAAAGGCCCGGGCTGCGCGTCTTCTCTCACTCCACCTGGCTGTCGATCCGGCCCGTGCGCTGGGTCGGGGACATCAGCTATGGCGCGTACCTGTGGCACTGGCCGCTGATCATCGTCGCCCCGTTTGTGCTGCACACCGAACCCAAGTGGTACCACGAGGCCGGCATCCTGGCGCTGACCCTGGCCCTGGCTTGGGTCTCGCAGAAGCTCATCGAGGACCCGCTGCGCTTCGGGGCATGGCTCAAGCCGCTGCGCCACGCGTACATTTTCGCCCTCGCCGGGATGCTGGTGCTGGCCTCCCTGGCCTGGGCCGGAACCGTCGCCTCCGCGCAAAGTTCCAACCTGCCCCGGATGGACACCAACTCGAAGTGCTATGGCGCCGGCACCATGGAACACCCTGCCGACTGCCTGCCGGTGGCCTCGGACTTCGCCCCCTACCCCTCGGCGGTCGCGGTGTCCCAGCAGGTGCGTGCCCCCCTGTTCCCGGGTTGCGAGACCGACACGCTGCAGGTGGGCGAATCCAGCTGCCGGCTGGGCAACACCGCCAACCCAACGCTGCGCGTGGCCGTGGTGGGGGACTCGCACGCCTCGGCCTGGCTGCCGGCCCTGGCGGCCATTGCCAAGGCGCGCGACTGGGAACTGGTCACGCACATCCGCTCCGGCTGCTCGCCCTCGGTGGCCGCGCTCAAGGATGCCCAAAAGCTCAGCGGCGCGGCCGAACGCCTGTGCACCGAATCGGTGCGCGCGCTGGGACCGGGTCTCGCCGCGGATCCGGGCATCGACGCGGTCATCGTCGCCGCGCAGGGCAACAAGCGCAGCTGGATCTCCTCCCCGGGCTACGAGTTCAAGGATCCGGCCACCGAGGGCTTCACCAGACTCTGGAAGCAATGGACCGACGCCGGCAAGACCGTCGCGGTGATCGGCGAGGTGCCGCGGCTGGGCAACAAGAACGTGCCCACCTGCGTGGCCTCGAACCCCGGTGACCCGCTGGCCTGCTCGGTGACCCGCAAGCAGGGCCTGTCGATCCGGCACAACCTGCAAAGGGCGCTGGTAGCCGACACGGCCCCGGCCGGCATCGTGCGCGCGGACCTGACCGATTCGATCTGCTCGGAGGAAACCTGCTTCGCCGTCATCGGCTCGCTGATCACCTACTACGACCAATCCCACCTCTCCCACGACTTCTCCGCCTCGCTGGCACCCCGGCTGGCCGGCGAACTGGAGAAGAACCCCGTCTTCGCCACCGGCAGGTAGGCACGGCGGGCGGCGGATGCCCCGGGGATGGGCCACCGGACCCGGTGACGTCAAGCCGCCTGCCGGTGAGAAAGCCAACGTGCGCTTCGGCGGGAATCGTCCGCGCCGCCGCATAAGCTATTGCCCATGCCTGCATCCGTGAAAGCCCCCCGCCTGCCCGCCTTCAAGGAACCGGCCACCACCGGCTCGGGGGACCTGACGGGGCTGGATCTGGATGGCCGCGCCGAGTCCCTGCTCTTCGAATCCGACGATGCCGACGGGGTGGACCTGGAGGACGCGGTCTTCACCGAATGCATCTTCCGCGCGGTCTCCCTGCAGGGCGCACCCATGGCGCGGGTGACATTCGGGGACTGCCGCATCGAGGAGGTCAACGCCCCGGTGCTCGAGGCCCCGGACTCCGGCTGGTGGAACACCGCGGTCATCGGCGGGCGCATCGGATCGGCGGAACTCTACGGCTCCACCTTCCGCTCGGTGAAGTTCGAACGCGCCAAGCTCGGCTACCTGAACCTGCGCCGCGCGAAGATCAAGGACGTCGAATTCCGCGATGTGCACATCGACGAGCTCGACGCCGGGGGAGCGAACCTGGAGCGGGTCACCTTCATCGACTGCACCATCGACACCCTGGCGCTGAACGGCGCCAAGCTCAAGGACGTGGATTTGCGCGGCGCGCGGCTGCGCACGCTCTCGGGCATCTCCGCGCTCAAGGGCGCCACGGTCAGCTTCGAGCAGCTCATGGACCTGGCCCCGATCCTGGCAAACGAGCTGGGCCTGCGGGTCCAGTAGCTCCGCCGCGGGGCGGCGCACACGCCGGGGTGCCCAAGGTCGATAGGGTGGAAACCATGCACCAGCCGCCCGTCCCGTACCCATTCGCCCCACCGCCGAAAAAGCGGCAACCGGTCTTCGACGCCGGACCCCTGCGGCGCGGGGACCTGGTGGTGGTGGGCATCTACCTGGCGCTGTTCGTCTTCGGCGCCGCCGGGCTGCTGGCCCTGGTCCCGGGGTTCATCGAGGCCTTCCAGGACCAGGAATCCGCGCTGTTCGGGGTGAACCTGATCATGTACGTGGTGGTGTTCACCGGCGCGATCATCATGGGCTTCGAGACGCTGCGCAGCTCGTTTGCCACCTTCAAGTACCACCCGTGGGCCAAGGCCCTGATGGTGCCCGGCGGCTGGCTGGGGTCCCTGATCGTCAGCGCCATCGTGCTGGTGTCAATGGGCAACCCGGTCAAGAGCGAAAACCAGCTGGCCCTGGAGGGCATGACACGCGCGGTCCCGTTCATCACGATGTTCGTGGTCACCGCGATCCTGGGCCCGTTCGTGGAGGAATACATCTTCCGCCACCTGCTCATCGGCAAGCTCAGCCGCCGGCTCAACGTGTGGGTCTGCGTGGCGATCTCGGTGGTGCTTTTCACTGCGCTGCACTTCATCGGCTCCGGGTCCTTCGATGTGACCAGCGCGATTCCGTACACGACTTTGGGCATCATGATGTCGGTGGCCTATGTGCTCACCGGCAAGTCGTTGGCGTATTCCTACGTGCTGCACGTGTTCAACAACGCGGTGGCGCTGTCCCTGTCCTATACTCTGCTGCCGCTGATCCAGCAGTAGCCGCCCGGATCCACCCGGCTCCCCGGAGCCAGCCACGAAGAGGAACGGCAAGCGCACGTGAGCAACGACCCCGGCCGGGGTGGACCTTGGCACGGCCACATCCACGGCAGCGACGGCTACCGCCGCATGATCCTGGCGCTCTTCGCCGCCGGGGTCGCCACCTTCTCCCAGCTGTATTCGGTGCAGGGGGTGCTGCCGGAGCTGGCCCGGGACCTGGCGGTGTCCGAGGCCGACGCGGCGCTGGCGGTCTCCGCCGCGACCCTGGGCCTGGCCGCCTCGGTGCTCTTCTGGTCGCTGCTGGCCGACCGCATGGGCCGGTTGCGCACCATGACCATCGCGGTGCTCGCGGCCGTGGTGCTGGGCCTCGCGGTCCCGTTCTCCCCGGGCTTCGAGGTGCTGCTGGCGTTGCGCTTCATCGAGGGCCTGGCCCTGGGCGGGATCCCCGCGGTCGCCCTGGCCTACCTCTCCGAGGAGGTTTCGCCGCTGCATTCGGCCGTTGCCGCCGGCACCTACATCTCCGGCACCACCCTGGGCGGGCTGGCCGGGCGGCTGGTGGCCGGTCCGCTGAGCGAGTTCGTTTCCTGGCGCCTGGGCACCCTGGTGGTCTCGATCATGGCGGCGATCGCCGCCGGCGTGTTCATCGCGGTGGCGCCCAAGCCGCGCGGCTTCACCCCGGTGCCCTGGCGCAGCCCGAACCGCATACCCCTGTGGAAAAAGCTGTGGATGAACCTGCGCAAGGGGCAGTTGCTGGTGCTCTACGCACAGGGGTTCCTGCTCATGGGAGGCTTCGTGGCCGTCTACAACTACCTGGGATTCCGGCTCGAGGCCGCCCCGTTCCTGATCCCCGCCTCGCTGGCCTCGCTGGTGTTCATCGCGTACCTCTCGGGCACGTGGTCCTCGAGGCAATCCGGTGCGATGGTGGCCCGCTTCGGGCGGCTGCCGGTGCTGCTGGCCTCCATCGGGTTGATGGCCGCCGGGCTGGCGGTGACGCTGGCCGACTACCTGCCCGCGATCATTGCCGGGCTGCTGGTGTTCACCGCAGGGTTCTTTGCCGCGCACTCGGTGGCCAGCGGGTGGATCCCGATGCTGGGTGTCGGGGGCCGGGCGCAGGCCGCGAGCCTGTACAACCTGGCCTACTACTCCGGGTCCTCGATCTTTGGCTGGGCCATCGGGCTGGCGTTCAAGGCCGGGGACTGGCCGGGGCTGGTGGTCTCGGTGGTGTCCCTGCTGGTGCTGGCGGCGCTGCTGGCCCTGGGCGGGTTGCATCGGCACCCCTAGGCTTGCGGGGCAAGCTGGCCCGAGGACGGGTTTTCCCGGCGAGTCCGTGCAAATCGTGATGGCTCCGGCGGCGCCACCCGTTATGCTGAAGAAGTTCTCTGTATACCCATATTGAGAAGTAACAACGAAGAGATTGGAAGTGGACCACATGCGTGGAAGCAACCTTGTATGGACAATCGTAGGCGTTCTCGTCGCCGTTGCCTTGGTAATCTGGATCGCTTCTGCGATCTAGGGCATCGTCTCTGAGTAGTTAACGGCAAGCCCCGTCCGGCAATGGACGGGGCTTGCTGCATCCGGGGGAAAGCGCAGGGGCTGCCTCCGTCCTTCCGGGCAGGCCCCGGGGCACGATCGGTGCAGGGGGGCCGGGATTCGTGACGTGACGCCCGCGGCCGGCCGGATTGCGCGCATCTAGAGCAGCTGGATGAGCTGGGCCTTGTAGGCCTCGAACGCGGCGACGCCCCGGGCGGTGACGCCGACATAGGTGGCGGGGCTTCGGCCCTCGATGACCTTCTCCTGGGAGATGTATCCGGCGTCCTCCAGCTTGCGCAGGTGCGTCGAAAGGTTGCCCGCGGTCATCGTCAGGATTTCGCGCAGCTTGGGAAACGCCATGGATTCCTTCGGCCCCAGGGTGTTCAGCGCCGACATGACCCGCAACCGGGCATCCGCGTGGATGAGTGGATCCAACTCGGCCATGGCTACTTCGCCCCCGGGGAGGAAGCGCGGCGGCGAACCAGGGCAAGGATGCCGGCGGCGAGGAAGAGAATCGGGCCGCCGATGGCGAAGATCGAGATGAAGGCCTGCGCCCCGGCGATGAGGCCTGCGGCGTTGAGCACCGTGAAGCAGGCGCCCAGAAGGAACATCGGGCGGTCGCCGAAGATCGCGGCGCCGGCCATGTACATGATGCCCACCACGAGGATGGCCACGGAATTGATCAGCCAGCCGGTGACCAGCTGGTCCGTGCCGGCCAGAAGCCGGGAGATGGCGATGGAGAACAGCGCGACGACCAGGAATCCTCCCATCCAGCTCATCCCGTAGGCCATGCCGGCGAATTTGGAATCCCCGCGGATCTCGGAGCCGGACCGGATTCCGGCCACCGCGGTGCAGAGGACGGCCTGGTTCATCGATGTCAGGGCGGCAGGGGGTCGAGTGCCGGTTCCGGTGTGGCTGGCTGGTTCGTGTTCATGGTGCGTTCCCTCCGGTGGTGGCGGTGGACCGCACGGCAAACCATGGTGCATCTGCAAATAGGTTTGTAACGCAAACCTATTTGCGTCAAGCCACATGGGAAAAATCCTTGGCACCCGTCCCGGACCGTGCCCCCGGTAGTCTGGAGTGGTGAAAGAAGCCGCCAAAAACCAGGTCACGGCCCCCGACTCCGCGCGTGGGCTGGGACGAACCATCCTGGCGCTGGCGGTTCCCGCGCTCGGCGCACTGATCGCCGAGCCGCTCTTCCTGCTGGCGGACATGGCCATCATCGGGCACCTGGGCATCAACGAGCTGGCCGGCGCCGGGCTGGGGACCACGGTCCTGCAGACCGCCGTGGGACTCATGGTGTTCCTGGCATACTCCACCACCCCCGCGGTGGCGCGGGCCATCGGTGCTGGAAACATGGGCAAGGCCATGGCCGCCGGGCGCGACGGGATCTGGCTTGCCGTCGGCCTGGGCGTGGTCCTGGCGCTGGCAGGGTTCTTCGGGGCCCCGACGCTGGCAGCCGCCATGGGCGCCGAGGGCGAGGTGCGCGGGTTCGCGGTGGACTACATCCAATATTCCACCTTCGGCATCCCCGCGATGCTGCTGGTGCTCGCCGCGACCGGGGTGCTGCGCGGCATGCAGGACACCAAGACCCCGCTGTACGTGGCCGGGTTCGGCTTCGCCGCCAACATCGCACTGAACTTCATCCTGGTCTACCCGCTGGGCATGTCCGTCGCCGGTGCCGCACTGGGCACATCGATCGCGCAGTGGGGGATGGCGGCGGTCTATCTGTGGATGCTGGTCCCGCGGATCCGCAAGGCCGGACAGTCGCTGGCGCCGCACGGGCGCGGGGTGCTGGGCACCGGGCAGGTCGGATCCTGGCTGATGCTGCGCACGCTGTCGCTGCGCCTGGCCCTGCTCGCCACGGTCTGGGTTGCCACCGGGCAGGGGGCGCTCACGCTTGCGGCGCACCAGCTGGTCTTCACCATCTTCACCTTCATGGCCTTCGCCCTGGATGCGCTGGCCATTGCCGCGCAGGCGCTCATCGGCAAGGAACTGGGCGCCGGGAATGCGGGCCGGACGAACCTGCTCACCAAGACCATGTGCCGCTGGGGCGTGTACTTCGGGGTGGCGACCGGCGCGGTGCTGGCTGTCATTGCCCCCTTTGTGGGTGCGCTGTTCACCTCGGATGACTCGGTGCGCCAGGCGACCATGGTCGGGGTCTGGATCCTCGCCGCGTCACAGCCGGTGTGTGGGCTCGTCTTCGTGCTGGACGGCGTGCTCATCGGCGCCGGGGATGCACGCTACCTGGCGGTCGCCGGCATGATCAACCTGGCCGCCTACCTGCCGATGCTGTTTATCGTCACGCTCTTCGAGCACCCCGGGGTCTCCGCCGTCGCCTGGATCTGGGTGGCCTTCGGGCTCGGGTTCATGCTGGCCCGCGCCGCAACCCTGTCCTGGCGGGTGCGCAACGACAAGTGGATGCGCCTGGGCGCCTAAGTCGCGGGACGCTTAGGCCCAGAGACTGCCGGGATCGGTGAACTGCTGGGCCATGGCGGTGCGGATGGAGCGCAGGTGCACGCGCATGGCCTCCTCCGCGGCCCGGGCATCCGCCGCGGCGATGGCGGCGTAGATGGCCTCGTGCTCGGCAAGCTCGGTGGGAGCACCCATGTAGTGCTGCAGCCCGGGGAGGACGTGATGGGCACGGGCGGTCTCGTCGAAGCAGCGCCGCAGGGAGTCTGCCAGGCGTGAATTGCGCGATGCATCCGCAATGGCCTGGTGGAAGTCCTGCGCCGCGTTCATGGCGCCCAGCGGGTCGGCGGCGGACAGCGCCTCCTGGGTGTCGAGCAGCTGGCGCAGCTTCACGGTGAGGTCCTGCGGCAGGAACCCTGCGGCGGCCGCCGCAGCGTGCGGTTCCAGGAGCATGCGCAGGTCCAGGGTCTCCTGCACGTCGTTCAGGCCCATGGTGCGCACCAGATAGCCCTTCTTCGGCAGCACCGTGAGCAGGCCCTGCGAGGTGAGCAGGCGCAGCGCCTCGCGGACCGGGGTCTTGGAGACGGAGTATTCCTCGGCCAGCCGCGGTTCGACCACGATGCTGCCCGGGGCGATCCGCCCGGAAAGGATGGCAGCGCGCAGCTTCACGACCAGGCGATCGGTGAGCGAGGGGCTCATCGGTTCAACTCCCCGGGATCAGGCGGGCTTCTTCCCCGCGTCACATTGGGCCGGATGCGTCCGCGGCCCTTGTGAAAGATACTACCTGCCTGTTAGAAATATCTTTCAGGGATTTTCATGGAGTTTTGAACGGATGAGTGTCACGGATGACCACTAACCCCGGGCTTCGCGCCGAGGAACAGAGAGCAGACAACCAACGCCTCACCCCTGCCGGGCGCCGGGCGGTCTTTGCCGCGGTGCTCGGCACGGTCATCGAATGGTACGACTACGCGCTCTACGGCGCCGCGGCCGGACTGGTCATCGCCCCGCTCTTCTTCTCCGACGCCGTGTCCTCGGCCGCCGCCATGATGGCCTTTGCCACGTTCGCGGTGGGTTTCGTCGCCCGCCCGCTGGGCGGTGTCATCGTCGGGCACATTGGCGACAGGCACGGCCGCCGCCCCGCCATGATGCTGACCATCATCCTCATGGGCGTGGCCACGGTGGGGGTGGGGCTGCTGCCCACCAGCGCCGCAATCGGGGCCGCCGCCCCGCTGCTGCTGGTCGTCCTGCGGCTGTTGCAGGGATTCGGCGCGGGAGCCGAGCTGGCCGGTGCCATGACCCTGGTGGCCGAGTTCGCCCCGCCCAAGCGCCGCGGCTTCTACACCTCGCTGGTGCTCGCCACCCCGCCGGCCGGCATCGCGCTGGCGACCTTCGCGTTCTTTGCCGTCTCCTCCCTGGGCACCGACGTGCTGCTGGGCTGGGCCTGGCGCGTCCCGTTCCTCGTGTCCGCGGTGCTCTTCGGCCTGGCCCTGTACATCCGCAACCGGCTCGAGGAAACCCCGGAGTACACCGCGGCCATCGAGAAGGCGGCGGCCGAGCGAACCAAGGCCCGCGCCCCGCTGCGCGACGTACTGGCCCGTGACTGGCGCCAGGTGCTCATCGGGTTCTTCGCCATCACCGGCCACAACGCCATGAACTACATCCTGGCCGTCTACGCGCTGAGCCTCATGACCTCCCCGCTGGTCGGCCTGGCCAAGCCCGACGCCCTGCTGGCCGTCACCCTGGGCTCGCTGGTCTCGGTCGCGCTGACCCCGGTGGGCGGCTGGCTCTCGGACAGGTTCGGGGCACCGAAGGTGCTGCTCTTCGGCTCGGTCATGGGTGCGGCGCTGGCCTACCCGATCTTCGGGCTGCTCACGGCCGGCAGCTTCGCGCCGGCCTTCACCGCGATCGCGCTGGGCTACGGGCTGGTCATCCCGGCCACCAGCGGCGCCCAGGGCGCCTTCCTCACCAACCTCTTCCCGGCCCGGCGCCGGCTCAGCGGCATCGGCGTGGCCCGCGAGACCAACGGCGCAGTGGTCGCCGGGCTCAGCCCTCTCATTGCCGCCGCCCTGGTCAGCGCCGCGGACGGCGGCACCCACCTGGCCGCCGGCTACCTGCTGGCCTGCTGCCTGCTCTCGGCGATCGCCGTCCTGCTCTCGATGAGGGTTCCCGCCAACGACTGACCAGCCCCCCGCCGGGGCCCATTGCCATCCCTCCACGCACGATCCACAGAAAGCCGGACAAATCCACATGAAGCGTCGCCTGCCGCAGATTTCCGAGCTCCGCTCGCTGATGAAATTCGAACCCGTCACCCTGGACCGGCGGGCGGCCCGCCTGGCCAAGGCCGCCGACGTGTGGGACCTGCGCGCCATCGCCAAGCGGCGCACCCCCACCCCGGCCTTCGACTACGTCGATGGCGCCGCCCAGCGCGAACTGACCGCCCGCCGCGCCCGCGAGGTCTTCGACTCCATCGAGCTGGTCCCGCGCATCCTGCACGGCACCGCGAGCGCGGATTTGTCCACCACCATTGCCGGGGCACCGTCCGCGCTGCCCTTCGGCATCGCCCCGACCGGGTTCACCCGGTTCATGCACGCCGAGGGCGAGACCGGTGCGGTGCGCGCCGCGGCCCGCGCGGGCATCCCGTTCTCCCTGTCAACCATGGGCACCCGCTCGCTGGAGGAGGTTGCGGCCGCGGCCCCGGATTCCCGCCGCTGGTTCCAGCTCTACCTGTGGAAGGACCGCGAAAAGTCCCGGGCGCTGCTGCAGCGCGCGGCAGCCAGCGGCTATGACACCCTGCTGGTCACCGTCGACACCCCGGTGGCCGGCCAGCGGCTGCGCGATGCCCGCAACGGCATGGTCATCCCGCCGCGACTGAACCTCAAGACCGTGCTGGACGCCTCCTACCGCCCCGAATGGTGGTTCAACTTCCTGACCACGGACTCGCTGAAGTTCGCCTCGCTGTCCGACAGCGCCACCGACCTGCCCACGCTGATCAACTCGATGTTCGACCCGACGCTCTCCTTCGCCGACCTGGAATGGATCCGCTCCATCTGGGACGGGAAGCTCTTCGTGAAGGGCGTGCTCACGGTCGAGGACGCCCGCAAGTCCGTCGATGCCGGGGCCGACGGGCTGGTGGTTTCCAACCACGGCGGACGCCAGCTGGACCGCGCGCCGGTCTCCTTCGAGGCACTGGCCGAGGTGCGCGCCGAGGTGGGTGCGGGCACCGAGATCATCCTGGACTCGGGCATCATGTCCGGCGCCGACATCGTCGCCTCGCTCTGTGCCGGGGCCGACTTCGTGCTCATCGGCCGGGCCTACCTCTACGGGCTGATGGCCGGCGGGGAAGCCGGAGTGGAGCGGGTCATCGAGCTGCTGGCCAGGGAAATCGAGGTCAACATGCAGCTCATGGGCGCCGCGACCATCGCGGACCTGGGCCCGGAGCTGATCCGCCGGCGGTCCGGGCGCGAATAAGGCCCAGGGCCCCGCGCCCGGTAGACTCGTAGGCGTGCCTGCAGTAAAGATCCCCGCAACCATTGCCGCCGAAGCAGCCGTCCCAGTCATGGGGCGCGCCGCGACGGCCGCCGGTTTTGCGCTCCTGTCCATCTTCTGGCCCGCCGCGACCAACCAGGTGCTGGCCTATGCGCTGGCCGCCTTCATGGTCCTCAGCTCGAAGTTCCTCTGGGACTACGCCAGTTCCCCAAGCGCGCCGAAGTCGGTGCGCGGCCTCTACGCGGTCGCCGCGGTGGCGATGATCATCGCGGGCCTGGTGATGGCCTTCCGGCCCGAGACGCTGGTGATCGCGATCGCCGCTGCCGCGGCGTGGATCATCGCCGGGGTGCTGGAAATCGTGGTCTTCATCCGGCACCGCGCCGACTTCGCCCCGTTCAAGGACCAGCTGGTCACCGGCTTCGTGTCGCTGGGCGCCGGGGCCGCGCTGCTGATGGGACTGGACCTGGACGCGCACGGACTGCTCGGCCTGGCCGGCGGCGGTGCCATCATCCTGGCGGTGTTTGAGCTGATTTCGGCCTTCGGCCTGCGCCATGCGGCCAAGGAACCCGAGACCGGGCTTTGGCGCTAGAATAGATGTTGAACCAAAAATCCGTAGGAGGGCCTTTCGTGGGCAACACCCCAGCCGAGCAGAAGAAGTCTTGGCAGCAGAGCATCAAGGCACCCCTGTCGTTCTCCCTGGTCATGGCCATCATCGCCGGCGTCATTGCCACCATCTCGGCAACCGGCGGGTCCGACAACCCGTTGCGGATCGACATCGGGCTGGTCGCCTTTGGCGTCGCCTTTGTCGCCTGCCTGCTGGTCATCTCCGTAATGACCATGGCCGGCAAGGACAATCCCGAGGAAATGGGCACCGGATCGGGCGTCAACCGCTCGTCGTCCACGCCGGACGAAAAGCCGGACGCCAAGAAGTAAGTACACCTTTCACCGTTGCCGCCCTGGATAAATCCGGGCGGCTTCGCTGCTTAACGGGCAGGACGGTGGATGCCGGGTGGGTGGTTGCACGGCTCCGCCACGGCCTGCGGGTGCAACTTCGAAGGCAAGCTGCCGGCCCCGACCGCCGCGTTCATCCCGGCACAGGGGGCTGCTGGCGTTCCCCCCGGAGGGTGAAGAGACCAAAGAGCAGGTTCAGTGCGCCGGCTCGGCGCCGTCGCGTCCGCCCCAGCGGTCCAGGAACTCTTCGTGTCCCAGCTCCTCCAGGTCGGAGCGGACCATCGCCACCAGTGACTCGGCCTCCTCGATGCTGCCGGCATTGATGCGCAGCACCTCGGCGTCATTGTCGATGCGGTGCACCACGACGGCGGCGCCGACGGCGTCTGACCCGTCCCCGCCGAAGAATGCATCGACCAGGCCGGCCGCCCAGCGCGCCGCGGCGCGGACCGGGCCGTCGTTGGACTTCTCCAGTTCGACTTCGTACTCGTCAGCTGCGTGCGGTTGCGGGACTTCTTCGCTGTTCACGGCGACTCCTCCGTTCGGCGGGCCGAATGCACTTTCGCCCCATGGCTCCAGTGTATGTTCACAGCCCGGGTTTTCGCTCGGATTTCCGTTGGCGGTATGCGCGAACGTGCTCGCGGTTGGCGCAGTTGCCGGTGTCGCAGTAGCGCTTGGAGCGGTTCCGGGACAGGTCCAGCAGCACCGCCTCGCAGTCCGTGGCCGCGCAGACCCGCAGCCGGGACAGTTCCCTTGAGCGCAGCACGTCGACCAGCGCCATGGCGGCCTCCACGGCCATGCGTTCGCTCAGCGGCGCCTCCGGGGTGGTGGCGTGGATGTGGTAATCCCAGCCGTCGTGCTTGACCAGCTGCGGCAACGCCCGGGCGTTGCGCAGGATGTTGTTGACCGCATCCACCGACTGCTCCTCGTCGGCCAGCCAGATTCCGTGCAGCTGGCTGCGCAGCTGGCGCACCGAGCGCAGTTCCGCCTCGTTGCGCGTGCGTGATCCGGTGAACCCCTGCTGGTCCAGGAAGTGGTCGAGGTCCGCACCGGTGAGCAGGTGGTCGGTTGACGGGGTTGCCGAGTTGATGAGCGCCACGATGGTGCCCAGGGCAACTTCTGTGTCAGGGGCAAATGTCATTGTGACTCCTGTGGGGGCGCATGGATTGAAGGAAGAACCCGCATGGTCCTACTGTCATGAGCATACATACTTTTACTCCTGACAGTCGACATGGGTCCCGTGGCCCCTCGTTCGTCGGAGCAACCTCGCCCCAGGGAGCGTTTCGCCATGCCAAGAGAAGAAATCCATACACAGGTGGCACATCCGGCGCCGCTCCCGCTCTCCCCGGCGCTGCGCAGGCCGCGCCTGGGCGGGATCGGCATCGCCCTGTTTTCCTCGGCGGTCTTCGGTGTATCGGGTTCCTTCGCCAAGGCACTGCTGGAGGCCGGATGGAGCCCGGCCGCGGCGGTCACCCTGCGCATGGCCGGTGCCGCACTGGTGCTGCTGCTTCCGACGCTCTTGGTCATGCGCGGAAGGTGGCCGCTGGTGGCGAGCAACTGGAAGTCCATCCTGCTTTTTGGGCTCTTCGGTGTCGGTGCCTGCCAGTTCTTCTACTTCCTGGCCGTCGAGCGGCTCGACGTCGGAGTGGCGCTGCTGCTCGAATACCTGGCGCCGGTGCTGATCGTGCTTTTCCTCTGGGTGAAGTTCCGCAAACGGCCGAAGGTGATGACGATCGGGGGCACGCTGCTCTCGTTGGCCGGGCTCGTATTTGTCCTGGACCTCACCGGGGACACCCGGGTGGATCCGATCGGGGTGCTGTGGGGATTGGGTGCGGCAGTGGGCCTGACCGTGTACTTCTTCGTCAGCGCCCGGGCGGACGGCGCGCTGCCGCCGATCGTGCTGGCCACCGGCGGGCTGCTGGTCGGAGCCGCAACCATGGGCCTGTTGGCGCTTGTAGGCCTGCTGGAAATGAAGATGACCTTCGTGCCGGTGCGGTTGGCGCAATGGGAGACGCAGTGGTGGGTGGCCCTGGGTGGACTGATCCTCATCTCCACCGTCATTTCCTATGTCACCGGGATCATGGCGGCCCGCGCCCTGGGCTCGAAGCTGGCGTCCTTCATTTCCCTGACCGAGGTGCTCTTTGCGGTGCTTTGGGCGTGGCTGCTGTTGGGCGAACTGCCCGCCGGGATCCAGTTGCTCGGCGGGATGTTGATTGTCGGGGGCGTGCTGCTGGTGCGTGCCGACGAACTGCGTAGCCCGTAGCGGACCGACGGACGCCCGGGCCCGGACAAGCCAAACGCCGGACCACTGCGCCTCCATGGCAGCAGGAGCGGGGATCCGGCGTCGTGCGGAGGGACGGGGGACGGAGCCTACCTGGGGCCGAAGCGACGCAGACGCAGCGAGTTGGCCACCACCAGCACCGAACTGGCGGCCATCGCGGCCCCGGCGATCATCGGGTTCAGGAACCCGAGTGCCGCGATCGGGATGCCGGCGGTGTTGTAGGCGAAGGCCCAGAACAGGTTCACCTTGATGGTGCCCAGGGTCTTGCGGGAAAGCTCGATGGACTGCGCCACCTGGGTCAGGTCGTTGCCCATGATGGTCAGGTCGGCCGCCTCGATGGCGACGTCCGTGCCCGATCCCATGGCGATGCCAAGGTCGGCCTGGGCCAGCGCCGGGGCGTCGTTCACGCCGTCGCCGACCATGGCGACCACCTGGCCGCGGGCCTGGAGCTCGCGCACGGCCCGGGCCTTGCCGTCGGGGAACACGTCGGCGAAGACGTCCTCCCCGGCGATGCCGACCTGGGCTGCAACCAGCTTGGCGACCGCAGCGTTGTCGCCGGTGAGCAGCACCGGGCGCAGGCCCAGTTCCTTGAGCTTGGCAATGGCGGCGGCGGAGGACGCCTTGATGGTGTCGGTCAGGTTCACCAGCCCGGCGAAGGTTCCGTCGACGCCAACCATGATGGAGGTGGCCCCGGCCTGCTGCGCGGCGGCAAGGCCGGCGCGCTGTGCAGCGGTGGGTTCGATGCCGTTTTCCTTCAACCAGCTTTCCCTGCCGGCAACAACCGTTCGGGTGCCGACCGTGGCGCGGACGCCGCCGCCGGGTGCTGAATTGAATCCGCGGCTTTCTTGCAGCGGTGTCTTGGCGCGGGCCGCGGCGACGATGGCGTGGGCGATCGGGTGCTCGGAGCCGGACTCCGCCGCGCCGGCCAGAGCCAGCAGTTCCGCCTCGTCGATTCCGTCGGCCGGGTCCAGCGAGGTGACGGCGAGGTTTCCCTCGGTGATGGTTCCGGTCTTGTCGAGCAGGACGGTGTCGATCTTGCGGGTGTCTTCCAGGACCTGGGGCCCGCGGATCAGGATGCCCAGCTGGGCCCCGCGACCGGTTCCCACCAGCAGCCCGATCGGGGTGGCAAGGCCCAGGGCGCACGGGCAGGCAATGACCAGCACGGCGACGGCCGCGGTGAAGGCGGAGTTCACCTCACCGGTGAACACCAGCCAGAGGATGAAGGTGAGAAGCGCGATGACCAGCACGATCGGCACGAAGACGGCGGAAATGCGGTCGGCCAGCCGGGCGATGGGTGCCTTGCCGGTCTGCGCCTCGGATACCAGCCGGCCCATCTGGGCCAAGGTGGTGTCCGCCCCGACCCGGGTGGCGCGCACCAGCAGCGCCCCGGAGGTGTTGATGGTGGCGCCGGTGACGGTGTCGTCCGGACCCACCTCGATGGGCACCGACTCGCCGGTGACCAGTGCGGTGTCGATGGCCGAGTGCCCGGTGACGACGAAGCCGTCGGTGGCGATCTTCTCCCCGGGCCGGACGACGAACTCGTCGCCGGGAACCAGCTCGGAGGCCGCGATCTTGGTTTCCACGCCGTTGCGCAGCACCGTGGCTTCCTTGGCCCCCAGGTCCAGCAGGGCCTTCAGCGCGTCGCCGGCACGCGATTTGGCGCGGGCCTCGAGCCAGCGGCCGAGCAACAGGAACGTGGCCACGACGCCGGCCGTTTCGAAGTACAGCGCGTGTTCGCTCATCGACATGCCCACGTGTGCCGTGATGTTCGGGTCGGCGATCAGCTGCCAGAGCGAGTAGAAGTAGGCCGCCAGGACGCCGATGGACACCAGGGTGTCCATCGTGGAGGCGAAGTGGCGGGCGTTGATTGCCGCGGCGCGGTGGAACGGCCAGGCGGACCAGAAGACCACGGGCGTTGCCAGGACCAGCGCGACCCAGCCCCAGTGGGGGAATTGCGCCCCGGGAATCATGGAAATGATGAACAGCGGCACGGTGAAGATCGCGCCGATCACCAGGCGCTTTTTCAGCTCGTCCCCCGCGGTGTCCGACGCGTGGTTGGTGCCCAGCTGCTTGCTCGGTTCGCCGGTGGCCAGGGGGGAAGGCGCCAGGCCGGATCCGCCGTTCCCGGGGCTCGCGGGGGCTGCCGCGGTGGTGTACTGGTCGACCTTGAGGCTTGCCTGGTAGCCGGCTGACTGGACCGTGGCGATGAGCTGTTCATCGCTGACGTTTTCGGGGACCGTGATGCGTGCCGATTCCAGCGGCAGGTTCACTAGGGCCTCGACGCCGTCGATCTTTCCAAGTTTTCGCTCAACCCGACCCACGCAAGATGCGCACGTCATGCCCTGGATATTCAGTTCGACGATGCGTTGGTTGGCGGGGAACGTGATGTCGTTGCTCATGATTCCGTTTCTTTGCCCGGCTGCGGGGACACCTGGACGCCCATTGGGGAATCCCGTCCGCGTGGCGAGCGGGGAGATGCTTAGGCGCTTGCGGAGACGAGCGTGTAGCCGGCCTCCGTCACTGCGGCTTCGAGAACCGAGTTCTCGACGGGGGAATTGGTGGTGACGACGGCGGTGGAGGTTCCTCCGGCGGACAGGATGACTTCGACGTTGCTGACACCGGGGACCTCGTTGAGTTCCTCGTTGACTGAGGCGACGCAGTGGCCGCAGGTCATGCCGTCGATTTTCAGGGTGATGGTGCTCTGGCTCATGGTTTCCTCGGAGGGCTTGGCGGTGATGGTGAGGCCTTCGTTTGAGTTGCTTCCGCAGCCGCAGCCGCCGCAACCGCAGCTTGATTCGTTGCCCATGTGTTCTCCTGGTGGGGTTGTTGAAAAGTGGTGTGGGTGATTAGCGCAGCAAGCGGCCGATGGCCGTTGTCACTTCGCTGACCTTGTCGTCCACGTAGGACCGGTCCCCGGTCTCGAGTGACTGGGCAGCGGCGTTGACCACGCAATGTGAAACGTGCTCCTCGACCAGCCCCAGGCTGACCTTGTGCAGGGCGGCATTGATGGCGGAAATCTGGGTGAGGATGTCGATGCAGTACTTTTCCTCGTCGACCATGCGGCTGACCCCGCGGACCTGGCCTTCGATGCGGCTGAGTCGCTTGAGCAGGGCTTCCTTGTTGGCCGTGTAGCCGTGGTCAACGTGGGAATCGGTAGGGACGACAATGTTTTCCATGCTTTAAATGATACCCCCTGAGGGTATGTTGTCAAGTACCCCCATGGGGTATTCGATTTGTGGCAGGTTGATAGTTTTGGATCATGCAGATCAGCGAGAACCAGCCCTTTGTCCCTGTCATTCTGGGCGGTGACATCGGCGCCTACTCGTTGGCGCGGGAATTCCACGAGCAATACGACGTGCATTCGGTGGTTGTTCCCTCGGTGATGACCGGCATCACCGAGCATTCGCGCATCCTGCTGCCGCGGCCCTTCGCGCAGCAGGACGACCCGGGCGCTTTTGCCGCCTTCGTCTCCGAACTGGGACGCGAATTCGGCGGTTCCAACGGCACCAAGCGGCCGCTGCTGCTGCTGGGCGCGGCGGACCAGCACATCCGCTTCATCGCCACGCACGCCGACGAACTTTCCGAATGGTTCACCATCCCGTACGTCGGCAACGCCGAACTGGACCGGGCCACGGAGAAGGACGCCTTCTACCAACTCTGCCGCGACCTGGGCGTGAGCTACCCGGCCACCGTGGTCCACGACTGTGCCGGGGGTTCCGTTGACGCCCCGGCACTGGAAGCCGAGCTGGTAGCCGAGGGCGTGCCGTTCCCGGCCATCGTGAAGCCCTCGGACGGAGTCGCCTGGGGAGCACTGGAATTCCCGGGCAAGAAGAAGGTCCACACGGTCGCCTCGCTGGCGGAGCTCACCGACCTGGTGGCCAAGGCTTCCGGAGCCGGGTACGCGGGCACCCTCGTCATCCAGGACCTGATCCCGGGCGATGACAGCGGCATGCACCTGGCCACGTTCTTCAGCGACAAGGCCGGACGGGTGCGTTTTGTCTCCTGCGGACGGGTCATTGTCGAGGAGCATGCTCCCGGCGCCCTGGGGAACTCGGCGGCAATCGTCGCCCAGCCAAACGATGTCGCGGTGGCCGAGGGGACCCGGCTGCTGGAGGAGCTCGGGTGGACCGGCTTCTCCATGTTTGACATGAAGCTGGACCCGCGCGACGGCGCATACAAGTTCTTCGAGCTGAATCCCCGTCTGGGCCGGAACCACTTCTATGTCACCGCGGCAGGACACAATGTCACGCGCTTCTACGTTGAGGAGTACCTGCGCGGCGGACTGGCCGGAGGCAGCGACCTGCAGGTGGCCAGCGAACGCCACCTCTACAACATCCTTCCGCTGCGCCTCCTGCGACGTTACGTGCCCGGCGACATGACGAGCGGGGTGGAGGAACTGATTTCGTCCAAGCGATACAGCCACCCGCTGTACTACAAGAAGGAAACCAGCCCCCGGCGTTGGCTGTACATACTGCTGAGCACCGTGAACCACTACCGCAAGTTCAAGCGCCACCACCCGGCAGCCTAGAGTTCCGAACCCGGCCCGGCGTAGAGTGAGGAAAAGCCCTCGGGGGCGGTTCAAGGGAGACAGCAATGGGTGACTACAAGTTGTACACGGATGCCGAGCGTGCGTCGTATCTTTCACCGGCTTGTGAGCGTTGTGGGCAACGCCGGCACATCGTGTGGGAGGACCAGGGCGAGGCCGAAGCCCACTGGTCGCCGCGCGATGCCGGTTGCACCAACGAGGCCTGCACGGCCTGATCCGGAACGTTCCCGGAGGGCCACGCAGGCACATGCACGAGGCGTGTCGCCGGGCCATGCCCGGCGGCACGCCTTTCACCTGCGGCTAGGCGCCCTGGACGGCCGACATGTCCATCCAGCCGACCTCCCATTCGTGCCCGTCGGGATCCAGGAAGGCTACGGAATACATCCCCGGGAACTCCTCCGCGGCCTCTCGGTAGATGGTGCCACCATGGGCGAGGGCTCGGCGCGCGTACTCATCGACCTCTTCGCGGGTCTCCCCGCTGATGGCGTTGAGCACCTCGCGCGGGCCTGCGCCGTAGGTGGGTTTGTCCCCGTTGCGCAGGAACGAAGAGTAGAACTCCTCGGTGAGCACCATGACCCAGATGGTCTCGGTGATCATCCAGGCGCTGGCGACCTCGTTGGAGAAATCGGTGTTCTTCTCGAAGCCCAGCCCGGCGTAAAAAGTGTCCGAGGTTGCCAGATCCTTGGTGGGAAGATTGACGAAAATCATGCGTGCCATCGGATCGTTCCTTTGTTGGTGTGCGATGGATGAGTCGGGAAATGATCCCGCACCCATAATCCGTGCCCGCCCGTTGGGGTGGCAATAGCCGGTGGAGAATTCCACTCGTTGGATCGCCCGGGGCGGTGCGGTCTGCCGGCACGGAGGCTACGGCAAATCGCTCGATTTCCCGTGGGTGGAGTGCGAATCACACAGCTTTCTTGCGGTGTTGTGCATTGGGCGGCCCACGCGAATCCGCAGGGGTATTGCTGGTATGGAATCTCCCCTAAACTGGGAGCTAAATCGTGAAGGGGGTCACATTGGGTGCCGAGCGGGCACCCACGTGGTGATTTCCTGACTCGTGGAAGGTAAAAGATGCCTCTGGTGACTCCGGCCTCGATGGCTTTGCAGCGCCGTGCGCTGGCTGCGCACGAGGCACTGGGAGCCGGTGTCCCGAACGAAACGGCATGGCAGCTCCGCGATGTGGTCCGCGAATCCTGGTTGCGCTCGCTCGAATACAAGGACAGCGTCGAATCCAATGCTCACACGGTGCTCAGCGACGAGGCACTGCGCGATTTGCGGACCGCCTCGCCGCTGCGCCTGGTGTTGCCGGTCTTTGACCGCCTGCTCCTGGAGCCGACGCGGGACACCAACCTGATCCTCGCCATCGGCGATCCCAATGGGCGGTTGCTTTGGGTCAAGGGTGACAGCCGGGTGTTGCGAGATGCCGAGTCCATGGCCTTTGTTCCCGGCGCGGACTGGTCCGAACGAGCCGTGGGGACTTCCGCACCGGGAACCGCACTGGTCACCGGCGGGGGAGTGCAGGTCGCCGGCGCCGAACACTTCGATCCCATCGCCCACCGGTGGAGTTGCACCGCGGTCCCCATCCATTCTCCGGACACCGGGGAGATGCTCGGGGTTGTTGACATCACCGGAGGCGCAGACGCCGTGGCTTCGCATTCATTGGCGCTCTTGAAGGCGGCCGTCGCGGCGGCAGAGTCGGAACTTCGCTGGCACCAGGAGCATGCCGATCCGGAACGCAAGACCTTCATCGTTCCCGCCTCCCGCAAGCCCAAGCTGGCAGCTGAACCGGAATCCATGCTGCATCTGACCTCCGGTGCCGGTGCCCAATTACGCCGCGGCAACGCCGGCATTGAACTATCCACGCGGCATGCGGAGCTGCTCGCGCTGCTGAGCTGGCACCCGCGGGGCCTCAGCGGCGAGGAACTCGTCGAACTGCTGCACATCAATCCGGATGCGGCAGATGTGGGCACGCTTCGGGCCGAACTGGTGCGGTTGCGCAAGGTGCTTGCGGATTTCGACGAGTCGTTGGTCCCGCTCTCGCGCCCCTACAGGTTGGGAAGCCTGCCGCGATGCGACGCCCGCGAGGTCCTCCGGGCCATCGAGAAGGGCGACCTGGATGCCGCCCTGTCTTATTACCAGGGTCCCATCCTGCCGCGTTCGCTGGCTCCCGGCATAGAAGGGATCCGTGACGAGGTGTTCGCGGCTCTCCGCCAGGCAATGCTGCAAGACGGAAGCGACACGCATCTGATTCGCTTCCTGGAATTGTCCGAGGCCCAAGACGACGAAGAGGTCCTTGGCACCACATTGCAGGTGTTGCCACCCCGCTCCCCGCACCGCGCCCTGGTGGTCGCGGCGCTTGAACGGATCGAATCCCGAGGTTAGTCGGTGAACATCGGCGGGGTGTAGCCGGCGGTTCGCAGCTCGGGATGCCAATAGAGGTTCCGTTCCGGGTCCCCGCGCGGCTGGCCCGCCCGGGCGATGACGTAGGGGATCCCGTTGACCATCTTCAGGGTGATCAATCCGGCATGCACCTGCAGGTGGTGTTCGAGGCACAGATTACAACCGTTGTCCACACTAGTCAGACCGCCATTTACCCAGGGCTTGACGTGGTGGGCCTCGTTCGTGGAGGCCGGCCGGCGGCAGCCGGGGATCACGCAGCCGCGGTCACGGATCGCGATGGCCTTGCGCTGCGCCGGGGAGAAGCCGCGGACCTCCCGGCCCAGGTCCAGGATCTCGCCCTCCTCGCCGAGGAGCGCCGGGAGCAGGTCGCCGTTGCAGGCAAGGCGGCGGATGTTCACCGCGGAAATGGGACGGCCATGGTCGGTGATCCCGGCGTCCTCGCACTGGCCCAGCAGCGCGCGGTACCCGATCAGCACCCCGATGCGGATGCGCATGCCCCCGGACTCCGGGACGCCGGTGCCTTCCAGCGCCCCGCCAATGGCCGCGATGATTCCGTCGAGCAGCAGTTGTGGGCTCGTGCGTCGGTCCCCGCCCTCGAGTGATGGCCCATTTTCATTGGCGGCTGGGCCGCAGTCCCAGGCGCTGCGAGGGGCGTCGGCCGGCTCGGTGCCCGGAGCCAGCGCCCAGGCCGGGGCCGGGGCCCCGGCAGGGGAAGCCGCGGTCCCGGGATCCGTGGTTTCGGTCGGTGCGTGGTTGCCCGGGGTGTCCGGGTTGTGGACGGATTCCCGGGCAGCGGGTTGCTCGTCGGGTTCAGGGGCTCCGATTCCGGTGCCTGTGGTGTTGCGGGTGCTGGAGGCCGAAGCGGGCGGGAGCTTGGCGGATCGCGGATTGGTCCAGGCTTCGCCGAAGGCGCGGATCGCCTCTGAATCGATCGGGTCGCAGCGCAACAGGTACTCGTCGCAACCCCCGCGATTGCCCTTGAAAAACATGCCGCGCCTGGCGATGATCTCCTCGTCGGTGACCGGCGCCCCGTTTTCCGCCAGGTAGGCGCCCCAGTCGGCCAGGGCCTTGTGCCCGTGTTGCGGTTCGTTGGTGCCCAGCTCCCGGGCCAGGTCCCTTTCGATGGCCTCCGCGAGGTTCGCCGCGTCGGGGCGCGCGGCGATGCGCGGACCCATCGATTCAAGCTTGCCGGCCAGCTGCGCCAACGTCCCGACATCCGCCGACCCGTCGGCCGCTGCCCGGGCCAGGATCGGGAATGCCGGGAACCCGGGTGCAGAGCCGGGTTCCGTGGCCGCGCCCGGTGCGGGCGGGGCCGGGGCGACCAGCAGCCGGGCACCGGCAAGCCGGCGGCGCGCCTCGGTCGCGGAGATGTGCAGGTGCGACTGCATCCAGGCGGCGGTGGTTCGGTGCGGGGCCATCCCCTGGCACATCGCCTCCACGGGAATCGGGGCGGTGCCGGCGGCCAGTTCCCGGGGATCGGCGGCCAGGGCATCGACCTCCGCAGCGGTCTCCGGGTCCAGCCGATTCACCCCGGCCGCGTCGGCGGCGAACACGGTGCGCAGCTGCCCGAAGGCGACCGCCCGGTTTCCCTGCTCGTACAGCCCCAGCACCAAGGCGGCGGAGGCCGCATCCAGGTCCGCGGCCGCCAGCCGTTCCTGCGCGGCACGCAGCGCCAGCACCGCGTCGGCCAGGTGGCGGATCGCGGTGTCGGTGGATGCCTGCCCCCTCGGGGTGCCGGTTGGCGCGGTGGTGGTCACGAACCCCAGTCTGCCCCGCCCGGGCCCGGCGCGCGGCCGGAAAACCCCAATGTGCGGGGAAGTGGACCCGAGGACTGAAAACTCCCTGCCGAAGGTTCAGGGAAGCGCGGAGAAGTGGGAGGTGCGCTCCGATCGGGTGGAGTGGCAAGCCGGGCCGGCTGGGCGAATTGCCCCGGAAATCCGCGGGATCCCGCTCGCCCGGCAACGTTGCAGCCTCGAGTGCAACGTTGCCGCAACCTATGTGTGAGTAGGCTCACATCAAGCAGCAAGTTCACCACCCCACTCATCTCCAAGGAGTCGTCATGACGGTCTACGCCAACCCCAACACCGAAGGTTCACTCGTTCACTTCAAGTCCCGTTATGAGCACTACATCGGTGGCCAGTGGGTGGCCCCCGTCAAGGGCCAGTACTTCGAAAACATCACCCCGGTCACCGGCAAGGGCTTCTGCGAGGTCGGCCGCGGCACCGCCGAGGACATCGAAGCAGCACTGGACGCGGCCGAGGCCGCAGCCGGCCCGTGGGGCAAGACCAGCCCGGCGGCCCGCGCGGTGATCCTGAACAAGATCGCCGACCGCATCGAGGAAAACCTGGAGATGCTCGCCGTCGCAGAGACCTGGGACAACGGCAAGGCGGTGCGCGAGACCATCAACGCCGACCTCCCGCTGGCCGTCGACCACTTCCGCTACTTCGCCGGAGCCATCCGCGCCCAGGAAGGCGGCCTCTCGCAGATCGACGAGAACACCACCGCCTACCACTTCCACGAGCCGCTCGGCGTGGTCGGCCAGATCATCCCCTGGAACTTCCCGATCCTCATGGCCGTGTGGAAGCTCGCCCCGGCGCTGGCCGCGGGCAACGCCATCGTCCTGAAACCCGCCGAACAAACCCCGGTTTCGATCCTCGTGCTCATGGAACTGATCGGCGACCTGATCCCGGCCGGCGTGCTGAACGTCGTCAACGGCTTCGGCGTCGAGGCCGGCAAGCCGCTGGCGAGCAACAAGCGCATCCGCAAGATCGCATTCACCGGCGAGACCACCACCGGCCGGCTGATCATGCAGTACGCCTCCGAGAACCTCATCCCGGTCACCCTGGAACTGGGCGGCAAGTCCCCGAACATCTTCTTCGAGGACGTTGCGGCGAAGGACGACGCGTTCTACGACAAGGCCAAGGAGGGCTTCACGATGTTCGCGCTGAACCAGGGCGAGGTCTGCACCTGCCCCTCGCGCGCACTGGTCCAGGAGTCCATCTACGACTCGTTCATGGCCGATGTCGTGGAGCGCACGAAGGCCATCAAGCAGGGCAACCCGCTGGACACCGAGACCATGATGGGTGCCCAGGCCTCCAACGACCAGCTGGAGAAGATCCTCTCCTACCTGGACATCGGCAAGGCCGAGGGCGCCAAGGTGCTCACCGGCGGCGGGCGTGCCGAGCTTGGCGGGGACCTTGAGGGCGGCTACTACGTGCAGCCGACCATCTTCGAGGGCCACAACAAGATGCGCATCTTCCAGGAGGAGATCTTCGGCCCCGTCGTCTCGGTTGCCAAGTTCTCCGGCTACGACGACGCGATCGAGATCGCCAACGACACCCTGTACGGGCTGGGCTCGGGCGTGTGGAGCCGCAACGGCAACACCGCCTACCGCGCCGGCCGCGACATCCAGGCCGGACGCGTCTGGGTCAACCAGTACCACGCGTACCCCGCGCACTCCGCCTTCGGCGGCTACAAGTCCTCGGGCATCGGACGTGAGAACCACAAGATGATGCTGGACCACTACCAGCAGACCAAGAACCTGCTCGTCTCCTACTCGGAAGACAAGCTCGGCTTCTTCTAAACCGGCACTTGCCGGCGGGGCCGGAGGCACAACAGCCTTCGTCCCCGCGGGCAACCGGCCACCACACTCGGTTGCACCACCCCCGGCAACCCACCCCTTTCCAGCGAGCACCACACCCCTTTCCACCCTTCTTCGGTGGCGCGAGATCAGGGTCTGGCACCGTTTGGTGCATTCCCCTGTGCCCCGCGCCACCAGTCAAAGCAAAGGAAACACCCCCCATGAGCACCATGCGCGCAGCCATTGTCGAGAACTTTGGCGACGAACTCACCATCGGAACCATCGCCGTCCCCGAGCCCGGCCCCGGCCAGGCGCTGGTGAAGGTCATCGCCTCCGGCGTCTGCCACACCGACCTGCACGCCGCCGAGGGCGACTGGCCGGTCAAGCCCAGGCTCCCGCTGGTCCCCGGCCACGAGGGCGTGGGCAACGTGGTCAAGATCGGCCCCGGCGTCACCGAGGTCAAGGTCGGGGATCTGGTCGGCAACGCCTGGCTGGCCAGCGCCTGCGGCAGCTGCGAATACTGCCGCACCGGCTGGGAGACGCTGTGCGAGGCGCAGTCCAACGGCGGCTACTCGGTCGACGGATCCTTCGGCGAGTACATGCTGGTCGATGCGAAGTTCGCCGCCCACATCCCCGAGGGATCGGACCCGTTCGAGATCGCCCCGGTGCTTTGCGCCGGAGTCACCGTCTACAAGGGCCTGAAGCAGACCGAGGTGCGCCCCGGGCAATGGGTCGTGGTCTCCGGCATCGGCGGGCTTGGTCACATCGCGGTGCAGTACGCCGTGGCCATGGGCATGCGAGTCGCCGCGGTCGACGTCGCCGAGGAGAAGCTGGCCCTGGCCCGCAGCCACGGCGCCGAGGTCACGGTCAACGCATTCGCCCAGGACCCGGCGGAGGCCATCCAGGCTGCCACCGGCGGCGCCCACGGAGTGCTCGTCACCGCGGTGCACCCGGCGGCATTTGGCCAGGCCATCGGAATGACCCGGCGCGGCGGAACCATCGTGTTCAACGGCCTGCCGCCGGGGGACTTCCCGGCACCGATCTTCGACATCGTGCTCAAGGGCCTGACCATCCGCGGCTCGATCGTGGGCACCCGGCAGGACATGGACGAGGCGTTGGAGTTCTACGCCCGCGGCCAGATCAAGCCGACCTTCCACACCCGACCGCTCGAGGACGTCAACGCGGTCTTCGACGAGATGAAGCACGCGAAGATCGACGGCCGCGTGGTCATCGACTACGCGAAGTAGCACCGGCCCGTTCGGCCGGCGCCACGACGTCCCCGCCCCCGTGGAACAAGGGGCAGGGGAGCCGGTAAGACCGTTCCGCACCTCCCGCCCGGCGCCGTCAATCCAAGACGGCGCCGGGCGGCGGTGTCTGCCAGCGAAACCACGAAGCACGAGGGAGCAGGACCATGGAAGAGAACATCGAATCGGCGCCGCGGATCGCCGGCGAGGAATTTTCGCGCGTGGCGCTGGCACCCGAGGCGGCCGGGCTGCTGCGCAAGCTCTGGGGCCAATACGGCCCGCTGATGTTCCACCAGTCAGGCGGCTGTTGCGACGGCTCCTCTCCCATGTGCTTCCCGGCCGGGGACTTCAAGACCGGGGACGCCGATGTGCTGCTGGGGACCTTCGCGCTGCCCGATGCGGACGGGGGTGTGCTGGGGGAACTGGATTTCTGGATGAGCCGCGAGCAATTCGAGTACTGGAAACACACCAAGCTCACCGTCGACGTGGTGCCCGGGCGCGGATCGGGCTTCTCCGTGGAGGCACCCGAGGGCAAGCGCTTCCTGATCCGCAGCGAGATCATTCAGTTCCCCACGGTTTAGCCGGTGTGGCGTCGCGGCCCGGCTTGAAGCGACCGCTCAGGGCCGTTCCCAGGGTTCGATGTCCCCTGCCACGGAGCGGAACGAGGGGTGCAGCTCCGGCGGATCGGCGCCGGCGAGGACCGCGTGGCGCTGCGCATCACGCACCGCCAGCTTGGCCAGCAGGTGTTCGCGTTCGTAGCCGATCTGGCCGGTTGTCACCGTGAGAGCGGGGACCATGCCCGCCGGCGGGCGCAGGATGAGGGCGCGGTTGAAGTTGTAGCCGCGCGCGTCGGCCTCCCGGGCCAGGCCCTCCAGGTAGTTCCCGACCGCCGCGAGCGGATCCTCGGTGGCCCGGAATCGTTGAAGCTGCGGATGGTTCCGGTAGCCGGCGGTCTTCCCGTCGAGCACTTTCTGCGCCAACAGGGTCTCGCGCCAGCAGGCGAGCAGGCCCTTGGTGTCCAGGTACGTTGGGTGCAGGCTCCAGAGTCGCATCCGACCAGCCTAGCGGCGCAGGCGCTCCGGCGACCTGTGTGCTTCATGTTCTGCGCGCTTATCCCGCGCTCTGGTGCAATGGGATTCATGAGTGAAAACCACGGTGCCGGCACCCCGGCGCCCATCGACATCGAATTGCAATTGCGCTGGTCCGACGAGGACGCGCTGGGACACGTGAACAACGCCCGCATCGTCACGCTGATGGAGGAGGCGCGGCTGCGCTGGACCCAACCGCGCGGCAAGGCCGGCCGCTTCCCCCACGGCACCGTCGTGGCCTCGCTGAAGCTGGACTACCTGCGTCCGCTCCATTACCAGCCGACGATGGTCATCCAGCTGACCGTGGTGCGCATCGGCACCAAGTCCTTCTCCCTGCGGCACGTGGGCATCCAGGACGGACAGCCGGTTTTTGACGGCACCACGGTGATGGTGCCGCTGGCCGAGGACAAGGTCTCCAGCCGTGCGCTCAACGAGCTCGAGCGCGCCTGGCTTGAAAGTGCTTTCGTCGAGGCCACCGCCTGATACCGATTCGACACTGCTCAGAGCCGCGGGGCCGGAGGCTCGACCTCGGCAGGCCGTGCCACGGGGACGACCCGTCGCCGATGGTCCCTATGATGGTGGGAGGCAGGCTGCGCGGCCGCGGGGAGCGCAGCCGGATCGTTGAGGGAAGAGGGTCAAGGACGTGGACTACTACGCCATTCAGGGACTGCGGGAAAACCACCCGGGGTGGGCCCTGCTGCGCGCCGACCACGCCCCGCTGCTCGTGGCCTTCTTCGCCGCGGCCTTCATCGAGCCAAACCGCCGCAACATCCCGCGCCGCGAACTGATCGACGCGCTCGAAGACGTGCTGTTCATGGTCCGCGATGAGCAGGGAGAGGCCGCCTTCCCGCGCAGCGCCGCCGAATACCTGGACAACTGGGCGGCCCCGGAGAAGGCCTGGCTGCGGAAGTTCTACATCGAGAACCAGGACGACCCGATCTTCGATCTGACTCCCACCACCGAAGACGCGGTGCGCTGGGTCCAGTCGCTGCAGGGGCGGGAATTCGTGGCCACCCAGTCGAGGCTGACCGGGATCTTCGCGCTGCTCAAGGCCCTGGTCCAGGGATCGGAAACCGACCCGGAGGTCCGGCTGGCCCTGCTGGAGGCCGAACGATCCGCCATCGACGCGAAGATCGAGGCCGTCGCGGCCGGGGACATGCCGGTGATGACCGGTCCCGAGGCGCTTGACCACTACCAGCAGCTGCGCGCCCAGGCCCAGGACCTGCTCTCGGACTTCCGCGAGGTCGAGGCGAACTTCCGCGACCTGGACCGCAAGGTCCGCGAACGCATCGCCACCTGGGAAGGCAGCCAGGGGGAGTTGCTCGATGCGATCTTCACCAACCAGGAGGACATCTCCGGTTCCCTGCAGGGGCGCACCTTCCAGGGGTTCTGGGACTACCTGATGTCCCCGGCCCAGCGCGCGGAACTCTCCGACCTGCTGGAAAAGGCCACGAAGATCCCCACGCTGGAGCGCGTGGAGGGACTGGGGGAGATCGTGAACCTGCAGCGCGACTGGCTGCCCGCCGTCGAACAGACCCAGGGCACCGTCCGCCGGCTCTCCTCGCAGATGCGCCGGCTGCTGGATGACAAGGTCTTCCTGGAGAACAAGCGCATCATGCAGCTGATCCGCAGCATCGAATCCAACGCGCTGGCGTTGCGCAACGACCCGCCGGCCGGGATCGTCGCGCAGATCCCGGCGCAGCAGGCGGAGATCTCGCTGCCCTTCGAGCGCCCGCTCTACAAGCCAGGGACCCAGGTGGTCATCGACGATGCGGTGGCGCTCGCCGAGGACACCGAGGTCGATTCCAGCGCGCTCTTCGACCAGTTCTACGTCGACCGGGCCGAGCTCCAATCCAACATCGACGATGTCCTGGGACAGCTGCAGCAGGCGAGCCTGGGACAGGTCCTCGACGTGCACCCGCTGGAAAAGGGCCTGGCCGAAATCGTCACCTATTTCCAGATCGCCGCCGAAACCCGGTGGGCGGGCATCGACGAGTCGCGCACCCAGACACTGTCCTGGAACACGGGCGCCGGGGCGCGGCGCGAAGCCACCGTGGAACACGTAACCTTTGTGAGGCCCGAATGAAAACGCACGACGCACTGCCCTTCGAGATGGACGCCGATGCGGGCGCGGACCTGGCGGCGGGCGCCCCGGCGACGTCCGATTCCCTGTCCCTGGTGCTCACCCACCTGCTCAAGGGCGTGGTCTACCGGGAAGCCGACGCCAAGCTGTGGCAGGCGCTGGGGGAGAACATCGCCACGGCCCGCGACTATGTTGCGGTGCTCGGCCTCGAGCTCTTCCACGACGACATCGAGGGCTACGCGTTCCTGCGCTCGAACCAGGAGGAGGACTCCAACCTGCCGCGGCTGGTTGCCCGGCGGCAGCTGACCTTCCACGTCTCCTTGCTGCTGGCCCTGTTGCGGGTGCGGCTGGCCGAGTTCGACCAGCAAACCTCC
The DNA here is from genome assembly GCF_030812255.1 of Paeniglutamicibacter psychrophenolicus. Classification (GTDB taxonomy): domain Bacteria; phylum Actinomycetota; class Actinomycetes; order Actinomycetales; family Micrococcaceae; genus Paeniglutamicibacter; species Paeniglutamicibacter psychrophenolicus_A. The sequence goes on from NZ_JAUSSH010000002.1 coordinate 143,798, forward strand.
GAAACCCGACTGGTGATGAACCGCGAGCAGATCGCGGAAATGGTCTCGGTGTTCATGCCCGAAACCAGCAACGAGGTGCGCCTCTTCGACCAGCTGAACACGTCCATCAAGAAGGTCGCCGAGCTGGGCTTCCTGCGCAAGATGCGCGGCACCGATGACAGCTACGAGGTGCAGCGGATCATCAAGGCATTCGTGGATGCCCAATGGCTCAACGAGCTCGATGCGCGGCTGGCCGACTACCGCACGGCCCTGGAGGGACAGGAATGAACCAGATGGATGTTTTCGGCGGCCAGGACTCGCTCTTTGGGCAAGACCAGGACATGCTCCTGGCCGAATCTCCCCGGGGACCCCGGGAACAAGGCGGCAACGGACGGGGACCGGATGCGGCGGGAGGAAGCCAGCCCGCCGCCGGCCCCGCGGTTGCCGCGGCACCGGTGCCGCACACCGAGGCCTTCGAGTTCGAGGGCCTGGAGCCCGGATTCCGCCTGCGCAGGCTGGAGATCCTGAACTGGGGCACCTTCGACTCGGCGGTGCGCCGCTTCATCCTGGACGGGAAAAACTCCCTGCTCACCGGGGACATCGGCTCCGGCAAGTCCACGGTGGTCGATGCGATCACCACGCTGCTGTTGCCGGCGCACCGGATCGAGTTCAACAAGGCCGCGGGCGCGCAGAAGAAGGAACGCAGCCTCATGTCCTATGTGCGCGGCTTCCACAAGTCCGAACGTGGCGGTGGCGAGTCCTCCAAGCCGGTCGCGCTGCGCAAGCCCGGCTCCTACACCGTGGTCATGGGCGTGTTCGCCAACGCGGAAATGGGCAAGGACGTCACCCTGGCCCTCACGCTGTGGGCCACGCAGGAGGCCGGCCAGCCCAACCGCTTCTACTCGCTGGCCGAGTCCGAACAGTCGATCGCCGGGGATTTTGCGAACTTCGGCGGGGACCCGCTCAAGCTCAAGCGCCGGCTGCGCGGCACGGACAGGGTCAAGGTCTTTGACACCTTCGACGGCTACGAGTCGGAGTTCAAGCGCCAGTTCGGGATCACCGGGTCCCAGGCCATGGACCTGTTCCACCGCACGGTGTCGATGAAGCAGGTGGAAAACATCACCAGCTTCGTGCGCACCAACATGCTTGACGACGACGACATTGCAGGGCGGCTGAAAAACCTGATCCTGCACTTCGACGATTTGAAGAAGGCGCACGACGCGGTGCGCCGGGCCAAGGACCAGATCGAGATGCTCATCCCGGTGCGCGAGCATTCACACAAGCACCGCGAACTGGATTCGCAGGAGAGAACCAGCCGGGCCCTGCGCGACGAGCTGACCCCGTGGTTCATGTCCCGGCAGCTGCAACTGGGCCTGGAACACCGGTCGGAGCTCGAGCGCACCGCGGCGCGCCTGGCCCGCGAATCGGAGGCCAAGAAGGGCCAGGCGGCCACGGCCCAGGAGCAGCTGGCCACCATCCGCGAGGACATCCGCATCCAAGGTGGCGGCCGGCTCGCGGCCATCGATTCCGAGATCCACGCCGCGCGGACCGCGCTCGGGCAGCAGAAGGCCAAGGCCGACTTCTACGCCGGGTCCGCGGCGCTGCTGGGTCTGCTCCCGGTCCGCGACCAGGTCGACTTCGACGCGAACACGGCGGCGCTGCCGGAGGCGACAGCGCGGCTGGCCCGGGAAACGGCGGAGCTGAACCGGGACCACGGCATGTTGCTGGGCCAGATACGGGAAGCCGCCGAGGAGGAATCCTCGCTGAAGGAGGAACACGCTTCCCTGCAGGCACGCCAAAACCTGCTGCCGCGCGAGCAACTGGAAATCCGCCACAGGCTCTGCGCGGCGACCGGGATCGAGGAATCCGACCTCCCGTACATCGGCGAATTGCTGCGCGTGCGTCCCGGCGAACAACTGTGGGAGGGCGCCGCGGAGCTGACGCTGCGCGGATTCGCGCTCTCGCTGCTGGTGCCCCAGCAGCATTACACGGCGGTGTCCGGCTGGGTGGATGCGAACAACCTGCGTGGCCGGCTGGTCTACCGGAAGGTCGATGCCCAGCCGGTGCCCGCCGTGGAACAGCGGGCCGGGACGTTGGCGTCCAAGATCGAGATCAAGGCGGGCACGCACTTCCGCGCCTATCTGGCCGCGGAGCTGAACAAGCGCTTCGACCACCAATGCTGCGAGTCGCTGGAGGACTTCCGCCGCCACCCGCGCGCGGTGACGCCCAACGGGCAGCTGAAGACCGGAGGCGGGCGGCACGAAAAGGACGACCGCCCCTCGCGCCGGGACCGCCGCAACTACGTGTTGGGCTGGGACAACCACGAGAAGATGGGCATGGTCCGTCGGCTCATGGAGGAGGCCGCGGCCAAGCGAGTGGGCTTCGAGCGGCGCGTGGCTTCGGTGTTGGAGGAACTCGGCGCACTCGGCCTGGCCCAACGTGCGGTGGGCACGGTGGAAGGCGTCAAGTCCTTTGCGGAGATCGGCTGGCAACTCACGGCACGGGACATCGACAAGCTCGAAGCGGAGCACCTGGAACTGTCCAGCGCCAACGACCAGCTCTCGCTGCTGGCCACCAAGGAGGCCGAGCTGGTGCTGGGCCTGAAGAAGCTGCAGGACCAATCCGACGAGCTGGGCAAGCGCATCGGGCGCAACGAGCAGGCCGCCGAGGACATCGCGTCAGACATCGCCGGGTGCCGCGAGGCCCTGGACCACACGCCGGCCACCACCGAGGCGGCGGTGCTCGGCGAGCTGGCCCGGTTGACGGCCGAGGCGCTGGGGGCGGCCGAACTGAGCTACCGCAACACCACGACCACCGAGCGGGCCGTGCGCGAGCAGCTGACCAACCGCATCGATGCGCTGAACAAGCAGGTCATCCGGGCCGGGGAAAACACGCTGAACAGGATGTCTGCGTTCCGGGCCAAGTACCCGGAGGAATGCACGGACATCGACAATTCGCTGGCCGCCGCCGACGAATTCGTGGCGCTGCTCGAACGGCTGCAGCGCGATGACCTGCCGCGTTTTGCCACCCGCTTCAAGGAAGCACTGAACCAGAACACCATCAACGAGATCGTGGCATTCAACGCGTTCCTCGACGCGCGCAAGACCGACATCACCGGCCGCATCGGGCAGATCAACGCGTCCCTGTCGCAGATCGAGTACAACACCGGACGGCACATCCTGCTCGAGCACGACAACACCGCGGACCCGGAAATCCGCGAGTTCATCGTGGATCTGCGGGCCTGCTCGGAAGGGACGCTGGGGGAATCCGAGCAGTACTCGGAGCTGAAGTTCGCCCAGGTCTCCAAGCTGGTGGAACGCTTCCGCGGCCGCGACGGGCTGACCAGCCTGGATGCGCGCTGGACGGCGAAGGTCACCGACGTGCGCAACTGGTTCACCTTCAGCGCCTCGGAACGCTGGACCGAGACCGGCGAGGAATTCGAGCACTTCACCGATTCGGGGGGCAAGTCCGGCGGGCAGAAGGAAAAGCTGGCGTACACCATCCTCGCCGCCGCCCTGGCATTCCAGTTCGGGCTCGGCGGGCGCAAGACCGGCAAGGCCGAGGCCAAGCGGAACTTCAGGTTCGTGGTGATCGACGAGGCCTTCGGCCGGGGCTCGGATGCCTCCGCACGCTACGGGCTGGAGCTCTTCCAGCGACTGAAACTGCAGCTGCTGATCGTCACGCCGCTGCAGAAGATCCACGTCATCGAACCCTTCGTGGCGCACGTCGGATTCGTGGACAACCCCTCCGGGAAGGCCTCGCACCTGCGGAACATGACCATTGCCGAATACCGGGCGGCCAAGGAACTCCGTGGCAACTAAGGCTGTGCTCTGGACGGACACGGCGGGGTTGCGGGCCGCGTGCATGAAATCCTGGGACCGCGGGGAACTGCTGCGCGAATTGCTGGAGCCCTCGGGCGCCTATCCGCGCCGGCGCGCCCTGAAATCGCCAAGCGCCGGGGAATTGCGCCAGCGCTTTGCCGAGGCGCGGGACTGGGTCGCCGGGCTGCGGGCCGGGGCCGGGGCCGGGCACTACCGCATTGAAAGCAGGAGCATCGGGCACCAGAGCATCGGCGCGAACGACGTTCCGCAGGCTGCGTGGTTCGACTCGGTCGAGGACGAGATCGCCTTTGTGGGCAAGGGCAGGGAATCTGCCGTGTTCCTGAAATTCGCCGCTGAGCTCGAAGCGGCGGAATCCGGCCTTCGCCCGTGGGTGCTGGCCAGGCCGTTCCAGCTCCTGGCGCTGGGAAATGATGCCCTGGTGGTCGCCAAGGTGGCGCGTTGGCTGGCGGAAAATCCGGAGCCGGGCATCTACGTGCGCCAGCTCGCCTTGGCCGGCGTGCACACCAAATTCGTGGAAAGGCACATACAAGCCATCGACGAGATGGCTGCGGTCCTTGCGGGCGTCGAGGCGCCACGAAGCTCCACGATGAAGTCGTTCAGGGCGCGGCACGGCTTTACGACCGAGCCGGATAAGGTGCGCATGCGCGCGCTGCCAGCGATCCTGAATGCGCCGGGCGGGGCCGAGGATGTGGAGATCCCCGCCGAGGCCTTCGGGAAGCTGGCACTGGAGGTGACGACCGTGATCGTCACGGAGAACAAGACGAACTTCCTCGCGCTGCCGTTGATGCCCGATACGTTGGTTGTCTTTGGCGGTGGCTATGGTTTCAGTGGACTGGGCGCCGCCGGCTGGGTGCGCGATTGCGACGTCGTGTACTGGGGGGATATGGACACGCACGGCTTTGCCATTCTGAACCAGCTGCGTTCGCACCACCCGCACGTTCGCAGCGTCTTGATGGACCAGGAAACGCTCATGGACCACCGTGCTTTCTGGGGTGTGGAGGCAAGCCCGTCGAAGGGCACCCTCGTCCACCTGGATGCGGCCGAGGCGGAGCTCTTCGGCGAACTGGCCTCGGGCATCCATGGGGAGCGGATCCGGTTGGAACAGGAGCAGGTCAACTGGTCCTATGCGCTGGCACGCATCGGCATTGCCTGCGGGTGGGACACCGCGGACTGACGGCAAGTCAGTCTGCTCGCAATGCCTTCTCTACATTGCGGCCGACAGTCGCCAAATCCGGAGGGCTGTCGGTTCGATATTCAAGATGCGGAGAATTCTGCGACTCGGCGTGGGCGAAGATAAACGTATTGCGCGTTCAATCTTCCTCAAGTCCTCAATGGGTACGCCAGCCTTGCCAGGCAGTTCGGTCTGGGTGAGGCCTTGAATCAGGCGCTCTGAGGAGACAACGTCCGCCAGGTCTTCTGGCTTGCGGAGGTACTCTTCCTGCGGGCGATGCAGAGCCTCCATGACGTATGCGGCGTTGCCGGCGAGGGCGTGATCGACCAGATTGGTGCCGAAGTTCAGAGGGCCTGAATTCTTCCCGCCCCACCAATCGACAAGCATTGCTGCAGGATTATCGGAGGCGCGCAGTTCGGCGATGCGCTTGGCTGTGCGCTTGCGGTCCTGACCCGTCAAGCCAGTGAGGCTTCGGTTATGCAGTGCCCGGGAAAGAATCAAGCGTGAATGTTCGGACAGCGGCCGGCGCAAGGCGCGGCGGAGTTCGAGGTCATCGATCTGCCAGATGCGCCCGACCTTGTGGGCCCTGAGTTTGCCTTGCTGGATCAGGGCGCGCACGCGTCGCTCGGTCACACCGAGTACTTTGCTGGCTTCCCGAACGCCCATGACACAAGTATGCCGATGGCGCCGCGGTGCCGAAGGAGAATGACCTCCGGATGGTCAGCCCAGGTGACCGGCCATGCGTGCGTGCATGGCAGCACTGGCCTCGTTCAGCCCGGTGATCTCGGCCGTTTTGCCGGCGGCCTCATATTTGGCGGTGATGGACTCGAGCGCAGCAAGCGTCGAAACGTCCCAGAGGTGTGAGGCATGCATGTCGATGACGACGTGGTCCGGGTCCAGTGCGTACTGGAACTGCGTGTACAGGTCGTTGGACGAGGCAAAGAACAGCTCGCCGTTGACGGTGTAGGTGGCTGTGCCTGCGGTGGCATCGAGCGTGCGGGTGACCGTGACGAAGTGCGCCACGCGGCGTGCGAAAAGCACCATCGCGGCCAGCACCCCGGCACCCACGCCAACGGCAAGGTTGTGGGAGAAGACCGTGGCCAGCACCGTGATGAGCATGACCGCGGTTTCGCTCTTGGGCATCCGTCGCAGTGTGGAGGGACGGATGGAATGCCAGTCGAACGTCGCCCACGACACGAAGACCATCACCGCCACCAGCGCCACCATGGGGATCAGCGCGACCACGTCGCCGAACACCACCACCAGCAGCAGCAGGAAGGCGCCGGCCAGGAACGTGGAGATCCGGGTGCGGGCCCTGGAGGCTTTCACGTTGATCATGGTCTGGCCGATCATCGCGCAGCCGCCCATGCCGCCGAAGAGCCCGGTCACCAGGTTTGCCACGCCCTGGCCCCAGGCCTCGCGGGTCTTGTTGGAGCGTGTGTCGGTCACGTCGTCGACCAGCTTGGCGGTCATCAGGGATTCGAGCAGGCCCACGATGGCCACTGCCAGTGCGTAGGGTGCGATGACCTTGAAGGTTTCCAGGTCCAGCGGGATCTGCGGGAAGAAGAGCTCCGGAAGGCTCGAGGGCAGCTCGCCCTTGTCGCCCACGGTCGGCACCGCGATGGACGCGAGGACCGTGACCAGTGTGAGCACCACGATCGCGACCAGCGGGGCGGGGACCACCGTGGTGATCCGCGGCAGCCCGAAGACGATCAACAGGGCCAGTCCCAGCAGCGGGTATGCCAGCCAGGGCACGTTCATGAGCTCGGGCAGCTGGGCAATGAACACCAGGATCGCCAGCGCATTCACGAACCCGACCATGACCTGGCGGGGGATGAAGCGCATCAGCTTGGCCACGCCCAGCACCGCCAGCAGCACCTGGAAGACGCCCGCTAGAAGGATCGCCGCGACCAGGTAATGCACGCCATGGCTTGCGACCAAGGGGGCGATCACCAGGGCCACGGCGCCGGTGGCAGCCGAGATCATCGCGGGGCGTCCGCCGACAAACGCAATGGTCACCGCCATGGTGAAGGCGGAGAACAGGCCCACGCGCGGGTCGACCCCGGCGATGATGGAGAACGCAATGGCCTCGGGGATCAGCGCGAGGGCCACCACCAGCCCGCCGAGGATCTCGACGCCCAGCAGCTTGGGGGAGCGCAGGGTGCGCAACACCGACTGGCGTTCGAGCGGTGTCGGTTCGTGGACCGTGGAGGCAGGCATGGAAGGCAAGGATGGTTCCGTTCAAGGTAGCAGCGAAGACGCACAGGCATCGTGCCTGCCATGGTTCGCGCGAAGCGCCACCAAGACCGGGATGAGCGGGCACTGCGAGGGGGAGACAGGACCAATACTAAATCAGCGACTCGAGACCCGATGCGAACAGTGTCCAAGGACGCAACATTTTCCGGTTTCGCCGGGTCCGCTTGGGACGGGGCGAGGCTTGGCAGCGGCCTCCCGGGCTTCACGGATAAATAATCTAGAATTGGAATTTGATATTCCAATGAGGTGCCCGGGTCAGCGCGTTTCCTGCTTATTGACTGGCGGAAGTGCCTTGTCAGCAGGGCTTCGCACCACGGGAAGCCAGGAAGGGAAACCATGGGCCAGGGCGTCGCACCGCTTGCGCAGAATGCCCATCCTGCGTTGACGCGTTTCGCCGCGTGGGAACAGGACGGGTCCCGGCTCCTGTTGATCAGGGCGGCGGCAGGCACCGGCCGGCGCTTATTTGCACGTTCCTGGGTCGGTGGACGTCGCGGTGAGGTCCATGACTGGTCCGGAAACCACCTCGACGAGGTGGCTGAACTCGCAACCTTGGCAACGCGGATGCACCGGGAGGCGGATCTGCATGCGGCCGTCATCCTGCCGCCCTCCGCCCCGCTGTGGGATCTTGCCTCGGTTGCCCCGTTCATGCTGGCCGAGCAGCATGACCTGCTGCTGGACGCCCGGGAAATCGCGCAGCTGGCGGAACCCGGCCGGCCGATCGACCCGGATCAGGCCCGTGCCATCCATGAACTGTGCGGCGGGTGGCTCGGCGCGGCCCGGATCCTGGCCGCGGAGCCGGGGGCCCACGCCCGGGCCCAGCACCTGATCCGCACCGGCCTGGCGCCGTGGTTGCGCCACCACGATCCCCGCGGGGAACTCTCGGAGGCAGCGTTCCTCCCCCAGCTCGATGCGCAAACGGTTGAGGCTTTCTTCGGGCAGGTCTCACCGAAGGTGCATGTGATGGAGGACCTGTCCCGGGCCGGGCTTGTGCAGGCCGATGGAAGCGGCGGGTGGATGATGCCGGCGCTGGTGCGGCAGGTGCTCATGGAACGTGTCGGGTTGCTTGGCCGTGAACGCATTGGCGCCTTGGAACAGGGCGCCGTCGATGCGATGGCGGAGACCAGCGGGGTGGGTCCCGCGCTGGAGGCTGCCGTGGACGGGCGCCGGTGGCCGGCAATCCTGAACCTGCTGCTGGAAAAGTGGGTCGACATGTTCATGGCCAACCCCAAGCACCTGGCTGCGGTGGCCGCCAAGGTGCCGCGCTTTGTCACCGGGCAAACGCACTACATGCGGGTGGGACTGAGGATCCTCGGATCCGCCGGCAAGGACGGGATGGTCCTGCACCTTCCGTCCCTGGCGCCCGATTACGCCACCGACAGCACCGCCCAGCGCTTGCGCGAGGACACCGAGCGGCTCTACCGCACTCCAAGCGCCCGGGCACTGACCATCGGCATGCTGGAGATATCGCACCTGCGCTTGGCGGGATTGTATGAGGAGGCAGGTGGCGCCGCCCAGCGGCTGCGCGAGGCGCTGTCCCGGGGACTCGACACCCAGCGGCTGAACCCGTCCCTGGCGGCGCTCGTCGAGTTCCACTCCGGCCTGACGCTGCACCTGGCCGGGTGCGATGCCGAGGCGATGAGGGCCTACGAGACGGGCTTCCGCCTGGCGCAAGCCTCGGGCAAGGCCTTCCTGGTGGCCGATGTTGCCGGGAAGCTGGCGTTGTTCCACGCACTGGAAGGAAATGGCGACTCGGCGCGGAGATGGCTTGCGGAACACGAAGCCGCGATTGCCCAGGTCGGGTGGGGCAGGAAGATGATTGCGCACACGGCCACGCTGGCACGCGCCTTCCTGGATATGGTCGACCTGCGTTTCGGCGAGGCTGCGCGGGAGCTGGACGGGCTTCCCCAAACCCCCGGCAACGACGAATTCTGGTCCGTGCATGCGTATTTGCTGGTCATGCAGTCCCTTCAAGGCGGCAGCCCGGAGTCGGCGCGCAGGCTCATCAATGCGTGGCGCACCGAGCGCCGCTACGCCTGTGCCGCACCGTTGGCGGACCGTTTGCTCGACGAAGCGCTGCTGCTGGCGGAAATCATCGAGGCGGGTGGTCGCACCTCGAGGCACGCGGGTGCACGGGTGCATCCGGCGCTGGTGGCGTTCGGGCACCTGGTGGGCGGGGAACCCGACAAGGCGCTCACGATGTTGCGCGGGCAGCAGGATGCACCCGCGACGCGGCGCTGGGAGGGGTTTGCGCTGTTCCTGGACGTTGCGGCGCGGAATCCCGGTGAACCCGGGGTGCAGGTGCTGCAGCAACTCGAAGAGCAACGTGGGCAACGGTTGGACCTCGTGGAGATTGCCCTGTTGCGCATGATCCCGGGTTGGGCAGATGTCGTCGGCGGGCTGCAGCTGGGGCCGGAGGAACTCGACAGGCTTGAAACGGTTGCGGCACCTGTTCGGGGCACCGGAACTCGCCGCCCGGTGCTGACGCCGCGGGAGCAGGAGGTCCTGCGGCAATTGCGGATGGGCATGAGCCGGCGGGAAATCGCTGAAGCCGGATTCAGGTCGGAAAACACCGTCAAGACCCAGATCCGCAGCCTCTACCGGAAGCTTGGGGCCACGGATGTGGCGCAGGCGCTGGAGCATGCGCGGGAGCGGGGAATCTAGGGCCTCCTGCACTACTGCCACAGCCCGATGCAAGGGTGCCCCGGGGTCCGCCCGGAGCGAAGGCGGATGCGCCGGAGCACATGGGTACGGGGGTTGCCATAGATGTATAGATTTTTTCTATGTGTGGTGCACGCCGCATCTATTGGACAATATAATGCGGGCTTAGGCACACTGGGTGGTGACGGGTGCCATAGATCTCTTGGTTCCCTAACGTCTTGACCTAAGGTTCCACACACTCCATGAAATCCACCCGCAATAAATGGATCGTTGCCCTGTGCTGGCTGACGGTCGTCTTCGAGGGCTTCGACATCGTCGCTCTCTCCGCTTCGATTCCGCAGCTGATCGATACCGCGTACGCCGGCATCACGGCGCTTGATGCGACCTTCATCGCCACGATCTCGCTGGTAGGCGTCGGTGCCGGCGCCGTGCTGATCGGCCCGATTTCGGACCGCTACGGACGTCGCTACCCGCTGATGGCCTGCGTGCTGATCTTCTCGATCTTCACCATCCTGTTCCCGCTGATGCCCAACGTCGCCCTGCTGGGCACGACGCGCATGATCGCGGGCCTCGGCATGGGCGCATGCATGCCCGTGGCCATCACCATGATGCAGGAAGCCGCGGCCTCCAACGCCCGTGCGCACTCCGCGACCATCACGATGACCGGCTACCACGTCGGCGCCGTGGCCGCCTCGCTCTTCGCGATCCTTGCCCATGCCGACTGGCACCTGCTCTTTTACATCGGCGGCGCGCTGGGCCTGGTGGTGCTCCCGTTCATGTGGGCCAAGCTGCCCGAGACCCATGCCGTGGGCCTCAAGGACATTGGCACCAAGGCACCAAAATCCAGCATGGCGACGTTGTTCACCGGAGGGCTTGCCCGCTCGACCATCGGCCTCTGGGTAGCGGCCTTCATGGGCCTGCTGCTGGTCTACGGGCTGAACACCTGGCTGCCGCAGCTGATGCGCGGCGCCGGATACAACGTCGCGGATTCCCTGGTGCTGCTGCTGATCCTCAACGTCGGCGCGATCGCCGGGTTGCTGCTCGGAGGACGCATCGCGGACAAGCGCGGCGTCAAGGGCACCACGATGTTCTGGTTCACCTCCGCCGCGGTGCTGCTGGCGCTGCTGAGCATCCGGATGGAAAGCCAGTTGCTGCTCAACGGCGTGGTCCTGGTGACCGGCTTCTTCGTCTTCTGTGCGCAGGTGCTGGTCTACGGATTCGTCGGCTACATCTACCCCAGGCATGTGGTGGGCACAGGCATGGGCATGGTGGCGGGCGTGGGACGACTGGGCGCCATTGCCGGCCCGGGCCTGACCGGCCTGTTGGTGGCCGGCGGCCACGCCTACCCGTGGGGCTTCTACCTCTTCGCCGGGGCGGCGTTGCTGGGCATGCTCGCCGTGGCCATCATCCCCAAGCCGGCCGCGCAGAAGGACGTCGACGAGCCGGTGCTTGAAACCCAGGAGGCGTAGGTGCGTTTCCCCGGGCGGGATCCGCGGCCTGGGATACGATCCCGATAGTCATTAGGGGGCGTGGTTCCCCGGGGATTCGCTGGTGCGAATATCCCGGGGGACTGCGCCCCTTTTTCGTGCCCGGGAAGCGGCGAAGGATCAGTGCAGCGCCGGGCCCAGCGCCGAAGGCATCTCGCGCAGTGCCTCGCGCACCAGCTCGCGGAACCAGAGCACCGGCCCGCTCGCGGCGATCTTGTGGTCGGTGTAGAGGTCGACGGAGAAGGCGGGGCTGTCCACCGGAAGCTCGCGGTGGACCAGGGGCCACTGCCGGCAAAAGCGCTCGGCGATCTCCAGCGGGACCACGGAGGCCAGCGAGGATTCCAGCTGCACCGAGGGCAGCACGGAGAAGTGGTGCACACGCAGTGCCGTGCGCAGCGAGATCCCCGATTCGCCCAGCCGCTCCTCGATCTGGCCATGCCCGGCAGTGGGGTCGATGGTCACGAACCCCAGTGCGTCGAATTGCTTGTGCGAGAGCCTGCCCTGTTTCGGGGCCATGGCGCGCGGCAGCAGGCAAACGTACCTGTCCTTGGTCACTGCCTCGCGCCGCGCGCCGCCGCCGAGCACCAGCGAGGTCAGCGCGGCGTCGACGTGGCCGTGGGCCAGCCAGTGCGGGATATGCCCCACGGTCATGGGCACCGATTCGAGGTTGGCGGCCGGTGCCAGCGCGGCCAGGCGGGCCATGATCGGCGGCAGGAAGATGACCTCGCCGATGTCCGAGAGGCAGATGCGGAAGGTGCGCCGCGTGGTGGCCGGATCGAAGGCCGCGTTCGAGTCAACGGCCGCATCGATGTTGTCCACCGCGGTGCGAAAGACCTGGAAGAGTTCGTTGGCGCGGGCAGTGGGTTCGAGTCCGCCGGGGCCGCGGACAAAGAGCGGGTCGCCCAATTGGGTCCGGAGCCTGGCCAGCGTGTGCGAGACCGTCGGCTGGGTCAGCGAGAGTTCCTGTGCCGCCCGGGTGACGCTTCTGGCCTCGTAGATTTCCAGGAAGGTGCGCAAGAGATTCAGGTCCATGCTCATGCGCCCACTCTATCGAAATGATCGATGATCGATTGCGCGTGGATTCGTTGGACCGATGCGCGGTCCTGGCATAGCGTGGAGGTGGAGCGGGTCACACGCGGGGCGGACAGCAAGGGGGAGCGCCGCACGTGATGATTCCACGCCCCGCCGGCCCGCGCCGGAACGCCGCATCCATGCCCACCAGATAAGGAACCACAAAGTGCCACTGCTTGAAGAATCACTCTGGAACTCGAAGATCAACGTCAATGGCTGGGTTGCAGGCAGCGCCGGCACCCGGGATGTCGTGGAGCCGGCCACCGGGAACGTGCTTGGCGTACTGGGGGTGGCCTCCGCCGATGACGTGCTGCGTGCCTCCGCCGCGGCCGCCACGGCCCAGGTTTCCTGGGCGGCGAAAAAGCCCGAGGAGCGGGCAGCGGTGCTGCGCAAGGCGGGGCTGCTTTGGGAAGAGCACGCCGAGGAGGTCAACGGCTGGCTGGTGCGCGAGTCCGGCGGAATTCCCGCCAAGGCGGGGCTGGAGACACACACCGCGGCCAACGAATGCTACGAGGCCTCCGCCCTGCCTTCGATGCCCGCAGGGGACGTGCTGACCACCAACGAAGAACGCTGGTCCTTCGCCCGCCGCCGCCCCGTCGGTGTCGTCTCGGTGATCGCACCGTTCAACTTCCCGCTGATCCTGGCCATCCGCGCCGTCGCCCCGGCACTGGCGCTGGGCAATGCGGTGCTGCTCAAGCCGGATCCGCGCACCTCGGTCTGCGCGGGGGTGTCGATCATGCGGATCTTCGAGGAGGCCGGGCTGCCCGAGGGGCTGCTGCACCTGCTTCCCGGAGGCGCGGAGGTCGGTGCCGCGGTGGTCGAGGCCCCCGAGGTGCGGGTCATCGCCTTCACCGGTTCCACGGCCGCCGGGCGCAAGGTCGGCGAAAGCGCCGCCCGGTTGCTCAAGCGCGCCCACCTCGAACTGGGCGGCAACAGCGCGATGATCGTGCTGCCCGGGGCGGACTTGGCCAAGGCGGCCTCCGCCGCCGCGTTCGGTTCATTCATGCACCAGGGCCAGATCTGCATGGCCACCGGCCGGCACATCGTGCACCAGGACATCTACGAGGACTACGTGGCGGCCTTGGCCGAAAAGGCGAAGAACCTGCCGATGGGAGACCCGAAGTCGGGGACCGTCGCGATCGGCCCGATCATCGACGGGAGGCAGCTGGAGCGGATCGATTCCATGGTGCAGGCGGCGGTTTCCGGCGGAGCGCGGCTGGCAGCCGGAGGGACCCGCGGCGAAGGCTGGTTCTACCCGCCCACGGTCCTTGCCGACCTGGACCCGGAGCACGATGCCTGGAAGGAGGAGATCTTCGGGCCCGTCGCCCCGGTGCGCAGCTTCTCCACCATCGACGAGGCGGTTGAGATGGCCAACGCATCGAGCTACGGGCTTTCGCTGTCCATCCTCGGGGACGTGGGCATGGCCATGAAGATCGCCGACAGGGTTGAATCCGGCAAGGTCCACATCAACGAGCAGACCGTCTCCGACGAGCCCAACTCGCCGTTCGGCGGGGTCAAGGATTCGGGCAACGGCGGGCGCATCGGCGGGGCGTCGGCCAACATGGAGGCGTTCACCGAGACGCAGTGGCTGACCATGCGTCCGGAGATCGCCCCCTACCCGTTCTAGGGCGGCACCCCGGAAGGGGAGGCCCCGGCGGTCCCATGGAACCGCCGGGGCCTTTCCGGTGGGCTGTTCGCCGGATGGATCATGTGCCGGTTGCCACCATAAAATGCTTGAAGCGTCAACTAATCTGGTTTAGACTGGTCCCATGACTACTGCAGCTGACCTCCCTCCGGTGCTCTTCCTCTCCCATGGCGCACCGCCGCTCGCCGACGACGCCACTTGGACCGCCGAGCTTGCGGCCTGGTCGGGAACCATGGAAAAGCCCAAGGACATCCTGATGGTCTCCGCGCACTGGGAGAACGCACCGGTGACGCTGAGCGCCACCCACCGCAAGCAGGAACTCGTCCACGACTTCTGGGGCTTCCCGCAGCACTACTACGACGTGCGCTACGACGCACCGATGGCACCGGAGCTGGCCGACGAGGTCGCCCGGCTGACCGGCAACCACGGCCACCACGTGGAGCGCGACGAGACCCGCGGCCTGGACCACGGCGCCTATGTGCCGCTGAAGGAAATGTTCCCCGGGGCCGACGTGCCGGTGGTGCAGATGTCGATGCCCACGCTGGACCCGCAGGGGCTCTTTGCCCTGGGCCAGTCGCTCGCCCCGCTGCGCGAGCGCGGGACCATGATCGTCGGCTCCGGCTTCACCACGCACAACCTGCGCTGGTTCAACCCGGCAGCAGGACCGGACACCACCCCGCCGACGGCCTCGAGCGAGTTCGACCACTGGGCCGAAGAAGCCATGGCCCGCGGGGACGTTGACTCGATCCTCGACTTCCTGCACAAGGCCCCGGCCGCGCGCGAGGCGCACCCGCGCTCCGAGCACTGGGCGCCGCTCTATGTCGCCCTGGGCGCGGCATATGCCTCGGGAGGCATCGAGGCCAAGAGCGCGATCGACGGCTTCTGGTTCGGGCTTTCCAAGCGCTCCTGGTCGCTGACCTAAACCACAGCCAGGAAAGTTCCCCGAATCCGGGGCTCTGTGTGTAGATCGGTGGCGGTGCTACCGGCTTCGGAGCGAAGGAGTGCCAGTTTCGGATTGAGGCCTGCCGGTAGACTGGCAGCGAGGCAGGGCTCGTCTTGGTGAGAAAGAATCGTGGGAATGGCCAACGCAACCCCGCGTCGGGGAATCGACGCCGAAGGCAGGGTCGTGAAGGCCGCGGATTCCGTGACCTGGAGGTCGCTGGAGATTCTTGGGGCCTTCGACGAACGCCATACGCACTTGTCCTTGAGTGAGTTGTCCCGCCGAGCCGCGCTGCCCATCGCCACCGCACATCGGTTGTCGGCCGAATTGGTGCGATGGGGAGCGCTTGAGAGGTCCGGCAGCGACTTCGTCATTGGCCAGCGGCTCTGGCAGATCGCGACCCTGGCCCCCGTGCAGAAGGACATCGCCGAGATTGCGGCGCCGCACATGCAAGATGTCTTGTTCGTGACGCAAAACGTGGTCAACCTCTTTATTCTCGACGGGTCCTCGGTCCTGTTGTTGGACCGGATTTCCGGGACGCGAGCCGGGGCCCCGTTCCGACGGCCGGGATCGCACCTTGGCCTGCATGCAAGTGCCGCGGGCAAGGTGATGCTGGCCTATGAGGGAATGGAGCTGCTGCCGCGGATCGGCAAGCTGGAGGCTTTTACCCGGCACACCATCACGGACCGGTCCAGGCTGGCCGAAGAAGTGAAAGCCGTGCGCCAACAAGGCTTTGGTGTCTCCAACCAAGAAAGCGGCGAGGACAACTTCGGCTTGGCCGTCCCCGTCATCCTGCCCTCGGGAAAGATCGCGGCGGCCATCGGCGTGGTCTCCCAGAAGAACCCTCCGCCGGTCGGGACAGTGGTTCCGGTCCTCCGAATTGCAGCCCGTGGTATCGCCCGCAGTTTGGTTAGCCGCGAGCTTGCCTGAGTATTTGCCGTCTTTCCATTGGATGGAAGACGCTGCTTGGGCTGTGTTGCAGCGCACTTACGATCGTTGTTGTGGCCCGACGGAAAGATGATCGGGTCGGTAGCAATAAGGAGCGATGGACATGACGCCTCAAACTGGGCGGCTCGGTGCAGCCGTTGACACGGTAAAGCCGGTGGCTAGCGGAGCTGGGCTGTTGGACGTCGTTGTTGACGCGGCCGAGCACGTGGCTGACCAAGTGGTCTCACTGGTATTGCGGCGCATTGACGGCGAGAGCTTTCCCGAGTGGGCCCCAGGGGCCCACATCGACGTCCATCTCGGTGACGGACTCACACGCCAGTACTCCTTGTGCTCCGATCTAAACGACCGTGAAGTCCTGCGTATCGGGGTGCTGCGCGTTCCGGACTCCCGTGGCGGCTCGGAGGCCGTTCACGAAAAGTTGGTTGCCGGAACCCCGCTGACCATTTCGGCGCCGCGGAACAACTTCCCCATGATTGATTCGCGGAAGTACCTGTTCATCGCAGGGGGAATCGGCATCACGCCGATCATCCCGATGATTGAAGCGGCCGAAGCCGCGGGGAGAGAATGGCGCCTGGTCTACGGCGGCCGTTCCCGGCATTCCATGGCGTTTGCCCAATCGCTGGAAGACGCGTACGGGAGCACCAAGGTCAACCTCTATCCGGAGGACGAAGTCGGCCGCCTGGACCTGAACGCGATCCTGGGCATGCCGCGGGCCCACATGCTGGTCTATGCTTGCGGCCCCGGCGGCATGCTGGGCGCCATCGAGGACCTGTGCATGGGGTGGCCTCCAGGTGCACTGCACCTTGAGCGTTTCTCGGCCGACACCTTGGGAGCAGGTTCCGTTAGCGCTCCCTTCGAGGTCGAATTGGCCAAGGCCGGGCGCATCGTCACGGTGCAGACCAACGAGAGCATTCTCGACGCCGTCGAAAAGGTGGGTGTGCGCATTCTTTCATCGTGCCGTGCCGGCCTGTGTGGAACGTGCGAGACGAACATCCTCTCGGGAACGCCCGAACACCGCGACGCGGTGCTGACCGAAGCCGACAAGGACGCAAACGAAGTCATGCTGGTGTGCGTCTCGCGTGCCGCTGCCGGGTGCGACCGACTTGTGCTCGATCTTTAAAGACCAGGAGAGAAACTTCCATGACTACATCCACCAGCGAACCCATCGTCTTCACGGGCGACCCGTACAGTGAAGAGCACCTGCTCAACCCCTACCCGTTCCTTGCTTCCTTGCAAGAGGCCGGTTCCGTATCCTGGCTGGAATCGGAACAGACCTACGCCATCACGGGCTACGACGAGGTCTACGAAGTGCTGACGGACTTCGAGACGTTCGTGTCCTCCGGTGGGCTGGGGCCACGCGACATCCGCAAGGACGACGGCTGGCGCCCGCCAAGCATCCTGGAATCAGACCCGCCGATCCATACGCTGATGCGCCGCGCGCTGACCGGTGTCATCAACCCTGGAACGGTCCGTGCCTTGCGCAAGGACTTCACCGCACCGGCTGTTTCACTGGTTGAGGCGTTGGTGCAACGAAACACCTTCGACGCCATTACCGACCTCGCCGAAAAGTACCCGATCGAGGTTTTTCCGGATGCCGTCGGCATTCCGCAGGAAGGGCGCGAGCACCTGCTTCCCTACGGCAACATGGTGTTCAACGCGTTCGGTCCCGAAAACTACATCTACCACCAAGCCTTCGCTGAAGGCGATGAACACGCTCGCGTGGTCATGAACGCCTGCAAGCGCGAGTCTCTGACCGATTCTGGCTTCGGCGCGGGGATCTGGGCCAAGGTCGGCGAAGGATTGATCACGGAAGAGCAAGCCACGCTCTTGGTCCGTGCGCTGCTTTCGGCGGGTGTGGACACGACCATCTTCGGGATCGGAAACACGCTCTCGGTCTTGGCCCGCCATCCGGAAGCCTGGGAACGCCTTCGCAAGGAACCGTCGCTGGCCAAGTTCGCCATTGACGAGGCCCTGCGACTGGAATCGCCATTCCAGAAGTTCCACCGGACGACCACTGTCGATACGGAGTTGGGCGGGGTCGGCATTCCTGCCGGATCCAAGGTCCAGGTCTTCATCGGCGCGGCCAACCGCGACCCCAAGAAATGGGGAGCCGACGCGAACGAGTTCTCGCTGGAACGCACTTCTTCGGGCCACGTTGCGTTCGGCATGGGCCTGCACCAATGTGTGGGCCAGCCGATTGCGCGAATGGAAATGGAAATCGTCTTGCAGCAACTGCTGGAGAAGGTTGTATCGATCGAACTTGTCGGCGAGCCGAAACCGATTCTGCACAATGTCTTGCGCGGATTCGAGTCGATGCCCGTGCGCATCACCACCCAAAGATAGTCATCCGGCCGGGGGCCCAATGCCCCTATTACTTTTGGAGCAACGCTATGTCACTCGATGCTTTACCGCGCCCAAAAAACGCCAAGAGCGACCCTGCCACGTGGACCCCCGGGCGCCGCAAGCGATACGGTTGGCTGACCACCGCGGCACTCCTGGTCCTGATGATGGTCAGCTGGGCGGACAAGGCGATTCTGGGTATCGTGGCGGTTCCGTTGATGCACGACCTCCACATCACCCCGCAACAATTCGGGTTGCTCGGTTCCGCCGTGTTCATGCTCTTCGGGATCGCGCAGTTTGTCGCTGCTCCGATTGCCAACAGGGTCAAGTCCAAATGGATCTTGCTGACCTTGTGCCTGATTTGGTCGGTCGCGCAGGTGCCCATCTTCGTCTTTGCCTCGCTTCCTGCGCTGTGGGCCAGCCGCCTGGTCCTTGGAGCCGGGGAAGGTCCGCTGGCTCCGGTCATCATGCACTCGGTGTACAAGTGGTTCCCTGCCAAGCGGTCGGCCACTCCCGCGGCTGTCGCCTCGTCGGGAGTCACGCTGGGCATTGTCGCGTTCGCCCCAGTATTGGCGTGGGTCAATGCCGAGTTCGGGTGGAAATCCACTTTCGTGTTCTTGGCCATCGTCGGCGTCGTATGGTCGATCCTGTGGCTCTTTATCGGCAAGGAAGGACCCTACACTTCCGTCCAAGCCGAACTCGAGATCGAGGGGCAAGCAGTAAAAACGCTCGACACTGCCAAGGTCCAGGCGTCCGACGCGCCGGTGCGGTACATGCGGTCGTTCTTGACCCCGAGCTGGATCCTGGCCGTGTTGTGTTCATTCTTTGGCTATTGGACGTTTACCGTTGCCACCACGTGGCTTCCGGCCTACTACGAAAACGCCATGGGAATGTCCACGCAGCAGGCGGGTTCATTGATAGCCCTGCCGGCAATTTGGGGTTTCATCGCGACGATCGGCCTGAGCTGGCTGACCGAGGTGCTGGTCAACAAGGGGATCCCCACGCGAGTGTCGCGAGGCGTGGTGTTGGGAGGCGCCGCAACGTTTGGCGGCCTCATGGTCATCGTTGGAACACTGTCGAACATCGATGCCGTTTCCATCATTTGTTTCATGTTTGGCTTCGGCACGGCGCCCGCGCTTTTTGCCGTCACATACCTGGTTGCCTCGGAAATGACCACGATCCAGCAACGCGGAGCCGTTCTGCAAATCACCAATGCCTTCCTGACGACCGGGGGCTTGGTCGCGCCGATGTTCGTAGGATTCATGATTGGATCCGCGGCGGTGCCAAGCGCGGGCTACCTCAACGCCTTCGCTTACACGGGCGGCGCCTTGGCCCTGATCGGGGTGCTGTCGATGATTTTCATCAACCAGCAACGCGACAGGACGAAGCTGGGACTGGACCTCAAGCTCAAGGCCTGAGCTCGGCGCCCGTTCCCGTGATCTGAGATGGCTGCCCCGCACCACATGGTGAGGGGCAGCCAGCTGCATGTGGCGCGGGGCCGTTGCCGAGAAGTTGATGTTCCTCGTGGGGACAGTCGAGCGATCCACGGCCGTTCTGCTCTTGTCGTGCGGCGTTTCGGGGGCAAGTGCCCTGAACCTGAGTATTCTACGTTTTGGGGACCACCCATTATCGTGCTTGGCGTCCAACGATATTGCCGTTGGGGGCAAGCATCTGCTTGGATGGGAGCCGCCTAGCCGCAACGAAGCCAACCGTGCCTGACGATGCCGATCTTCTCCCGCATGTTGTCAGCAGCGTCCAGCATCGATTCAAATGGAGTTGTGGATGATCCGGTCCAGGACCGTGTCGTCGTGGACGCCGAGGGGGCCGCGGGCGTCGGATCGCCTTAAGACTTCGACTGTGCCGGACACCGTCCAGCCCCAGCGGCGCGACATGTGCCCAAGCAATATGCTCAAGCGCTTTCCAGCAGCGGCCGCACCACCCCGGCAAGATCGAACCGGCCACGCTCTTCCAGGGACTTGCAACGCCCAACGGTTCGTCCCGGGCAATCGGTCCATTTCCGGCCCGGCCGGCTCGCGTCACGGGAACGGTCACCTGTCAATGGCCAAGTGGATCCCAACGATGGCATTCGTGGGTCGCATGGGGAATATTCACGCTATCCCGGGGTGGTCCCCACTCGCAATATTGCTGGCCCCTTGAAAGAACCCATAGATGGGTCAAACCATTGCCAGGCCATGGACATAGATCGTCGAGACCTGCAGCGGAGGGCTTTGGATATCGTGGTTCGGACATGGCAAGGCCTTCCGTCTTCGGGCGGCAGTCCGGAATTGGTTCCGGCTGGCCGCGGGTTCGATGACGGAAGGCCAAGGAGCGTTGCGAGAGAAGTTACATCCCGGAAACCATCGATTCCGGACGGGCAACCTTGTTCAAGGCAAACCGCTGCCCACTGGTGGCGACGGTAATCTTTCCGGAGTACGTCGCTTCGGCGCGGGACTTCCACTGCTCGGGGGTGGCAATGCCGGCCAAGTGGGAAAGCACCAGAGAACGGGCGCCAGAGCTCGCCGCGACGCGTCCTGCGCCCTCCGGTGAGGTGTGGGCGATCATCTGGTGGTTGATGAATGCTGGGCTGAAGTCCTGTGCCCTGTAGAAATCCAGGTTGACTGCCTCATGAACCAGGACATCGGTGTCCTGCGCCAGGATTGCCAGCGCCTCGGACTCGGCGGTGTCGCCGGAGAACGTGACCGAGCCGTATGCGGTGTCGAACCTGAAGGCCAGCGCCGGGAAGATCGGGGGGTGCTTCACTAGCACCGCGGTGACCTTGACCAGGTCGTCCTCGTACACGTCAAAGGGCACTATGCTGTCGGGGTGCGGCACCTCTATCTCGCGGGCACGGACGATCTCGCGCAGGTTTGGACGGGCTTCATCGGTGATGCGGATGTCGACATCGTAGGAATAGGCGTCGAGGCAATGTTGGACCATGCCCATGGTTCCCGACAGCTGTTTGCCGCGCGGGTGGCCGGGATCTTGCCCCGGACCCAGGATGTCGATGGGAGACGTAAAACCGTCCACCGGCGCGCCCCAATTCCACAGCAGGAACGCGGGAAGCTCGACCACGTGGTCGGAATGCAGGTGGGTGATGAAGCCGGCGCGGAAATTCTTGCCGCGCAGCCCCGCTTCGTGGGCCGCACGCGTTGCGCCCAATCCGAAATCAACCATGTAGAAGGAATCCTCCACCCGCAACGCGCTGGCAATCCCGTCTTCATGGCCGCGGATGGCCGGGCCGGCGGCGGTGCCGAGAGTGATGAGTTCAAAGGGAGTGTCCACGTTGTGGCTCCTTCTGCTGGGTTTGGTGCACATTGTCGCGCACATTGATGGTTCGTGTTTCGAGGTACTCGTCGAGTCCCCAGCGTCCGCGTTCCCGCCCGACGCCTGAGGCTTTCCAGCCGCCGAAAGGCGCATCGAGTTCCACGACGGTGTGCTGGTTGATCCACACCGTTCCGGTTTCCAACTGCGAGGCCAGCTCATGGGCGCGTTCTTCGTCGGGCGTCCAGAGCGAGGAACCCAAGCCGAATTCCTGGGCGTTGAGCATCCGGATCAAGGCATTTTCGTCGTCGAAGCCGACGATGGGCAGCGCATTTCCGAACTGTTCCTCGTCAACGATTCTCATCCCGTCGCTGGCGTTCGCAATAACGGTCGGGCTGAGGAAATATCCGGGCAGGTCCGTGCCGCGGTTGTTGCCATGGACAACCCGGGCACCGGAGGAGAGGGCCTGGTCGATCATGTCCTGGACGGTCGCGAGCTGGGAGGCGTTGTGCATGGGGCCCATGGTGGTGCCCTCGGCAACGCCGTGGCCCAGGACGTGCTTGGCAACCTCGGCGCTGATGGCCTCGGTCAGTTCGGTTTCAAGGGAGCGTGGCGCATAGACGCGCTTGACGGCCATGCAGACCTGTCCGGCGTTGCGGAATGCGCTGGCGACAATGCCGCGCGCCGTGGCTGCGACATCGGCATCGGGCAAGACGATGGCCGGGTCGTTTCCTCCGAGCTCGAGGGTGACTCGTTTGACGCTTTGCAGCGACTGGGTGGCCACGGAGATGCCCACATCGGTGGAGCCCGTGAAAGAAATCTTGCGTACCCGGGGCAGCGTGCTCAATGCGACGTTGACCGCACGGTTTGAACTGGTGCGTGTCTGGACGACGTGAGGAGGCAGCACCTGGTTCACGAGTTCAACCAAGGCGATCGTTGAAAGCGGGGTGGTGGGTGCCGGTTTCGCGATGACAGTGCAACCCGCGGCCAGTGCCGGGGCGAGCTTGACCGCAAGCAGGGAAATGGGGAAGTTCCAGGGGGTAATGGTTCCCACCAATCCGACAGGACGGTGTTGGATGCTCAGGCGGCGATCGGCGCGGTCGGGCAGGTTCTCCGATTCCTCCCAGGCCAATTGCGCGTAGTAAGCGAAGACGTCCGCAGCCACCGCAAACTCCTGGGTGGCTTCTGCAAGCGGTTTGCCCTGCTCGCGGCTGAGGATTTCTCCAAGTTCACCGCGACGTTCGCGGATGAGGGCGGAAACCCGTTGCAGTGCCTCGCGGCGCATGGGAAGGTCGGACGCCCAAGCCTTGGCGGCGATAGAGGCGTGGGCGACCGCCTGCTCGACATCCGCCTGCGAATGCTGCGGGGCCACACCGATTTTCTCCAGGGTTGCCGGGTCGAAAATGACATAGGTGCTTGCAGTCATACGGGGTGGTCCTTTCGGAACAAATTCACGGTGATCTCTCCTGAAAGCATCCCCGACAGGATGCCGAAGCCTCGTCCACGTTTCCATTGGTTGAAAATTTGGGACGAGGATGGAGTCTGCTGGCGTCACACTTGAGGTGGCGAGGAAGACGCCATTCTTGAATTGAACCGGGCTGCGCTGCCCGCACCGAACACGCCGAGGACGCCTACATGAATTTTGCCAGCAAGCCCATCGTCATCACCGGAGCAGCATCCGGCATTGGTGCTGCCACCGCGGCCCACCTGCGCCGACTGGGGGCATCACTCATCGGCGTGGACAGAAACGTCCCGGAAGCCTTCGAAGGGCCATTCATCCAAGGTGACCTGAGCACCTTCGAGGGGGTCGAAGCGATCGCCTCGGAAGTGGGCCGCCTGGCGCCCGAGGGAATCGGGGGACTGGCCAATATCGCGGGCGTTCCCGGCACGGCTCCCTGGCGTACGGTATTGGAGATCAACGTGTTTGCCGTGCGCGATCTCACCAGGGCACTCGTCACCCGGATGGAGCCCGGCTCCAGTGTCGTGAACCTGGCGTCGTCGGTGGCGTGGGAGTGGCGCGCCAATGCACAGGAGTTGGCCGTGTTCGCAATGGAACCGAACCGAGAAAAGGCCCTGGAAGCTGTTGCCGGGGCCATGGAAGCCGACGGGGAATCCTACCTCTTCTCGAAGCAATGCGTCATGCTGCTCTCCGGTGAACTGGCGGCCGAGAACTTGTCCGCGGGCGTCCGCGTGAACTCCGTCAGTCCCGGGCCCGTCCAGACCCCCATTCTTAACGATTTCAAGGCGGACCACGGCGCAGCCAAGGTTGAGGGTGCCGCGGCGCTGCTCGGACGTTTCGGCGAACCGGAGGACATTGCCGAAGTCATTGCGTTCCTCCTCTCGGAGCAATCACGGTGGGTCAATGGGACCGATGTCCGCGTAGACGGAGGCTTGACGGCTTACCGCATCAGCGCCGTCGCAAGCCGGGCCTAAAAGGTAGGCGCGGCTAGGGAGAACCGCTTCCCTTCGGGGCGTAACCGCTCATGAAGGTGCGGAGCGGGAAGGGCCGGGGCGGCTTTCGCCGCAGGCCGTGGCGCTGTCGGGGATGCAAACGCTCGTGGTCGCTGACCTAAGCGTTGCCCGGGCCCGGAAGCAGCCTCAGAGGTCGCGGCGCATGACCAGCCGCGGCATCCTGCTGGCCACCGCATCGGTGGTGCCGATGACGCGGAAGCCGGCCCGCTCGAACATCGCCCGCGTTCCGACGAACGCCATCGTGGTGTCCATCCTTCCGTCCGGATCCACCGGGTGGGCCTCGATGGCCGGCGCCCCGCGGGAGGCCGCGTAGGCGATGGCCCCCTCGAGCAGGTGCTCGGTGACGCCCTGCCTGCGGTGACCGCTGCGCACCACCACGCAGATGATGCTCCACACCGGAACCCCATCCACGGGCCGGATGAGCTTGGAGGCCGCCAGCAGCGGGATCTCGGCGCGCGGGCCGATGCTGCACCACCCGACGGGCTCGCCGTCGCGGTAGGCGATCACCCCGGGCGGGTTGTCCCGCCCGCAAAGTTTGCGCATGGCCGTTTCGCGGTTGCCTCCGCCGAGCTCCTCGATGTCCTTGACCCGCAGGCGATGCGAGAGGCACCAACAATGCTTGTCGCGCCCGGTCGGATTGACGATGGCGGCGAAGTCCTCGAAACGGTCAGGCGTGACCGGATGGGTTTCCCACCCGGTATCCGCCGCGGTTTGGATCATGCCACGATTCTTGCGCTTCGGGTCGGTCCACTGCAAGAGGGCAACCGATCTGGACACTTAGCTTCCGCAGGCACAGCCATGTTCCTGCGGAGCACTGACCTTGAGCAACCGTGGCTTGTTGCTGACCAGTGCTTCGGCAATGACCTGCACCAAGTGCCGCGAGTCGATGTCGGCCAAGTCGGCCACCTGGGTTCGGCAGCTGAACCCGTCGGCCATGACGGCTCGATCGGGACTTTCCGAAACCCTGTGCAGGATCCCTTCTGCGGCGATCTTCGCTGAAATTTCGTAGTGGCCCTTTTCCATGCCGAAATTCCCGGCCAACCCGCAGCAACCGCTGGAGACCTCCACGTCGCACCCCATGGATTCCAGGACCTTGATGTCGTCCGCGTACCCCATCACCGCGTACTGGTGGCAGTGTGGCTGGACCAGGAGTTTTTCCGCGGCCAGCGGCGGTGCCCAGTCGATGCTGCGCAGGAACTCGGAGACGGTCTTCGTCGCACGGGAAACTGCAGCGGAGCGAGGGTCCTCGGGCAGCAGCTCCAGCAGGTCCGACCGCATGACCGCCGTGCACGAGGGTTCCAACCCCACAATGGTTTTCCCGGCGGAAACCTGCGGATGCAGGATGTCCAGGGATTTTGTCAGCTTGGCCTTTGCCGCCGTGAGCTGCCCGGTGGTGATCAGGGTCAGCCCGCAGCAGACCCCCGGCCCGGCGAGTTCAACCGAGCAACCGGCGGAGCGCAAGACCTTGACGGCGTCCAACGCGATGTCCGGGCCCATTGCATCGGTGAAGGAATCAACCCACAAGACCACCGGGGGTCCGTTGCCTGAGACGGGACCGGGACCGCCGACACTGGAAGAAACAGCCGGAGCGGCGTTCAGGGCACGGAAGGGCCGGGCAGGGAACAGCGGAAGCTTCCGGCGTGGATCGGCCCCGGCAAGGACCATCATCAGCCGCGTCATCGGCTTGAACCGTGTTGCGAAGTTGATGAGTGGGCCCAATCGCCCCACCATCGACAGCCACTGGGGAAGCCTCCCGAAGGTGTAGTGCGCCAGGGGGCGCACCTTCCCCTTGTAGGTTTGGAAGAGTGCCTCGGACTTGAACATGGCCATGTCGATGCCGGTGGGGCAATCGTTGGCACACGCCTTGCAGCTCAAACAGAGGTCCAGGGCTTCATGCACCTCGGGGGAGGCCCACCCCAGCTCGACGATGCCGCCATTGAGCATTTCCTGCAGGACGCGGGCACGTCCCCGGGTTGATTCTCCTTCGTCGCGAGTCGCTTGGTAGGAGGGGCACATGAATCCGCCCTGGGCGTTGTTGTCCGCGCGGCATTTGCCCACCCCGACGCAGCGGTGCAGGGAGTCGGTGATGTTTCCGGCATCGTGGCTGAAGGCGAATCCGTCCGTGGCCATGAGGGTTTTGGCCGCGGGGCGGCGAAGCGATGCATCGAATGGATCCGGATCCACCACGACGCCGGGGTTCATGATGTTTTGCGGATCGAGGAGTTCCTTGAAGGTCTTGAACGCATCGATGGACGCTTTCGAGTACATGGTCGATAACAGCTCGCTTCGGGCCCTGCCGTCGCCGTGCTCGCCGGAAAGCGAGCCCCCGTACTTGGCCACGAGTTCGGCCGCCTGGTCCAGGAACGATCGCATGGTTTGCGGGGTCGAATCGAAGGGGAAGTCGATGCGCAAGTGCACACAGCCATCGCCAAAGTGCCCGTAGGCCAACCCCGAAAGACCTTCCCGCTCCATCAGGGCCGCGAGGTCCCTGAGGTAGTCGCCCAAATGTTCCGGGGGAACCGCGGAGTCCTCCCAACCGGGCCAGGCCTGGGCGCCGGCGGCGGTGCGGCCGGCAAGCCCTGCCCCGTCGGCGCGTACCTGCCAGAGCCGCGTGGCCTCCGGTCCCGACGGCAAGACAACGGCGTCCAGGGCGCCGGCCGCACGCACCATTTCATGGGCGGCGGCCACGGCCTCTTCGGTGCTTTCGCCGGCAATTTCCACCATGAGCCAGCCTTTGCCCCGGGGAAGCTCCGGCAAGTCGGCACCTGATTTTGACTTCCGGATGGTGTCGACGATGGCCGCGTCGAGGCCCTCGAGCGCCAAGGGCTTGAACGGCAGCAACGTTGGCACATCATCTGCCGCAGTGGCCATGTCGGGGTAGCCCAGAACCGCGAGGGCCGGTGCCGCGGACACCGGCACCAGGGAAATCTCGGCGGACAGGATGATGCCGCAGGTGCCTTCGGTTCCCGTCAACGCGGCAGCCAGGTTCCACCCGTTTTCGGGCAAGAGGTGCTCAAGGCTGTATCCGGAGATCTGGCGTCCGAATCGGCCGAACTCCGTGCGCAGCAGTGCCAGATTGGCCATCACAAAGGCCTCGAGCCCCGGAACCATGTCGATGGCTTCCTTGCCGGAACCCACGTCCAGCACCTCTCCGTTGCCTGCGAGCCAGCGCAGGCTGCGGACGTTGTCGGCGGTGCGTCCGTAGGCCAGCCCGTGGGGGCCGCACGCATTGTTGCCGATCATCCCGCCCAGGGTGCATCGCGTGGCGGTTGAGGGGTCCGGGCCGAAGCGCAGGCCGTGCAGTCCCGCGGCCTGCTGCAGGTCCGAAAGAACAACTCCGGGCTGGACCACGGCGGTGCGTGCCTGTGGATCGATGGAGATGATCTTGTTCATGTACCTGCCGACATCCAGGACCATGCCAGGACCCACGGCGTTGCCCGCGCACGAGGTGCCGCCGCCGCGGACGGTGACGGGCAACCCGTGTTCCGCGGCGACCTTCACTGCAGCAATCACGTCGTCTTCGTGCCGGGGCATGACGACGACCTGCGGGATGACCCGATAGTTCGAGGCATCGGTGGAATACTGGGCCAGGCGGACCGGGCTTGCATCCACGTCGCCCTCGAGCAGGCTGTCCAGCTTCGTGATTGCTGCCGTGATGTTCATATTCTTGCGTTCCTTGGTTCCCGTGGAGATTAGACCGGAAGTGGCTTGCCGCGAAGTTCCATGGCACGGCGCACCCGATCCTGCGCCAGGCTGCGTGCTGCTTCGTGCGTGGTTCCGTTCAAGCGCTCCGCCTCGTCGAGCACGGTGGATACGTTGGCGCGCAACTTGGTGGAGATGGCATCAAAGATCTGGTCTGTTTCCGGCCGGAAGGCCGAGTATCGTGAATCCATGGCAAACGCGGCGCTCACGACTCCGCCGGCGTTTGCGACAAAGTCCGGGATCACCGTGACGCCGGCCTGGCGCAAGGCGTTTTGGGCAGCAGCGTCGGTGGGAAGGTTCGCGCCCTCGACCAGCAGCTTGCCCTTGATCCGCGTGGCGTTGTCGCCGTTGAGCACGTCCTGCAGGGCCGCGGGCACGACAATGTCGGCGTCCACGAAAAGCTCCGAGCCGGCCTTGATCTTCAGCTCCGGGAGGTTGCTGACGAATGCGTCCCCGAAATCGGCCCGCAGGCGCAGCAGCTCGGGGATGTCCAGTCCGTTTGGGTCATGCAGGGCGCCGGCCGCCGTGGATACGGAAACCACCTGGAATCCCAGGGCGTGCAGGCGTTCGGCCGTGGCATGGCCCACCGCGCCAAAGCCCTGCAAGGCCACGCGGCGACCGGCCAGGCCCATGGTTGCCACGGCTTCATCGACGACCTCGGCGACGCCGAAGCCGGTCACGCCCAGCTGGTCGTAGGGGACGCCGCCCAGGTCGTAGGGAGTCCCCACCGCGGCCCCGCGGTCACCGAGTTCGTCGTTGATGATTGCCGCGTCGTTCTCCGTCAGGCCCATGTCCAGGCCGAAGACGTATTCCTCGGGCACTTCGTTGCGCAGCTTGCGCACGAAGGAACGCAGGATCTCTTCCTTGTAGGGGGAGGCGGGGTCGGCGCAGATGCCGGCCTTGGCCCCGCCGTAGAAGAGATCGACGCTGGCCCATTTCCAGGTCATGACGCGCGCCAGGCGCGCGACTTCCTCGGCCGAGACATTGGGCTGCATGCGGGTCCCGCCCTTGCCCATGCCGCGGGCGGTGTTGTCAATGACAAGCACGCCCTTCATGCCGGTCTTGTGGTCACTGACCGCAACGATCTTTTCCGGTCCCCACTGGTCCATCAGGTCAAATACGTTGGCCACGAGTCCTGCTCCTCATTGAATAAGTTGTTTGCCGTACGGGTGATGCGTTGGTGGGGGCCATCCGCACACGAATGGCCCCCACCAACCGTTGTTGGTATTAGATGAATTCAACGCCCTGGGCCAGCGGCAGCTTGCCCGAGTAGTTGACGGTGTTGGTTGCCTGGCGCATGTAGACCTTCCACGAATCCGATCCCGATTCGCGACCTCCGCCGGTTTCCTTCTCGCCGCCGAAGGCGCCGCCGATTTCCGCCCCTGAGGTGCCGATGTTGACGTTGGCGATGCCGCAGTCGGAGCCGGAGGCCGCCATGAAGCGTTCGGCTTCGCCCTGGTCCTGGGTGAAGACCGAGGAGGAAAGGCCCTGTGGGACCTCGTTGTTCAGCGCGATGGCCTCGTCGAAGTCGCTGTAGGTCACCACGTAGAGGATCGGCGCAAACGTTTCGTCGTGGACGACCTGGGTCTGGCTCGGCATCCGGACAATGGCCGGCTCAACGTAGTAGGCGTTTGGAAACTCGTCGGCCAGGACACGCTTGCCACCGGTGAGGATGGTGCCGCCCTGCTCCTGTGCATCGACGAGGGCCTGTTCCATGTCCTTGAAGCTGCGCTCGTGGACCAGCGGGCCCACGAGGTTCTTCTCATCGAGCGGGCTGCCGATGCTCAGCGTGCCGTAGGCCTGCACCAGCTTTTCGGTCAGCTGGTCAACGATCGATTCGTGGACGATCAGGCGGCGCATGGAGGTGCAACGCTGGCCCGCGGTTCCGACGGCCGAGAACACGATGCCACGCAGGGCCAGGTCCAGGTCGGCGGTCGGGGAAACGATCGCGGCATTGTTGCCGCCCAGCTCCAGCAGGGCCCGGCCGAAGCGTTCGGCGACCTGGGGTGCGATTTCGCGGCCCATGCGGACCGAACCGGTTGCCGAGAGCAGTGCAACACGGGGATCCTTGACAAGGAGCTGGCCGCCTACGCGGTCGGTCACGATGAGCTGGTGGATATCGGCAGGTGCCTGGCATTCGCGTACCGCACGTGCCAGCAGGGCGTGCGAGGCCAACGCGCTGAGCATGGTGATTTCGGACGGCTTCCAGACCACGGTGTCGCCGCAGACCAGGGCCAGGGCGGTGTTCCACGAGTAGACGGCGACCGGGAAGTTGAACGCGGAGATCACGCCGACAACGCCGAGCGGGTGCCAGGTTTCCATGAGGCGGTGGCCCGGGCGTTCCGAGGGCATGGTCTTGCCGTAGAGCATGCGTGACTGTCCGACCGCGAAGTCGCAGATGTCGATCATTTCCTGGACCTCGCCGAGGGCCTCGGAGGTGATCTTTCCGGCTTCGGCCTGGACAATCACGGCCAGGTCTTCCTTGTGCTCGGTGAGCAGTTCGCCCCAGCGCTTGATGAGGTTGCCGCGCTCCGGGGCCGGGACCTCGCGCCAGGTCTTGAATGCCGCATCGGCCTTGCCGATGGCGGCGTCGACCTCGTCAGCGCCATGGGAACGCAGCTGGGCGAGCACTTCACCGGTCAGCGGGGAGAAGGACGAGCGGTCGGTGCCGTACGCCGAGGCATCGACGCCACAGGCTTCGAGGGCGGCCTTGACGCGTGTGGTCAGGACACTGCTCTGGGTAAGGGTCTCAGTCATGATGTTTTCCTTTTTACGTAGGTTTCTTGGGGGAGGGGTGGTGGATTAGCGGGCGGCGTCGAGCGCTGCTGCGTCGGACACGATGTGGATGCCCAGTTCCCGGGCAAGGCCGGCAACCGAGAGATCTTGCTGTTCTTGGTAGAGCACGTTGGGGTCGATCACTGTATTGCCGACGATCTCCGACATGCGGTCGATGTCGTAGTTGGTTCCGTCCCGGGCCTCGTCCTTCGAACCTTGCTCGGTGAGGTTCGACTGGAAGATGCCGGCTGCCGATCGAGGCAGAAAATCCTCATAGACAATTGGTTCGGGAACGGCGATGCCCTGGGCGATCAGCTCGCTGAGCTTGACCGTGGCGGCAAGCTTCGTGGCGGCCAGGGCATCTCGTTCCAGCCTGAAGGTGAAGTAGGCCAGACCCTGCTCGGCCAGTTCCTTCTCCGTGCGTGGCAGGTTCTCTTCCCATACGCCGCGGGCGACGTCGGTGCGCTTCGCGCCGGGCTGGGACTTGAGCCGTCGATCGGTCTCGGCGACCATGCGGTCGTAGAGGTCCCTGCCTGCCGGGGTCAAGGCGATGCCGCGTGCTTCGACCTCGCCAAAGCGTACGCGCAGGTTGCCGGGCTTGATGCTCCCATCGGGGTGGAGGAACATGCGGTCCTCGCCCAAGGCACGGAACGAGGTCTGGCGAAGCAAGACATCCGGTCCGTCCCACCGCGGAGGGCCCTGGATCTCGTCGATCATCTCGATGCCCAGCGCTTCCATGCGGCGGTATAGGTCATCGATGTCCAGCACGCGTGGTGTCAGGTGGTTGATGTGCGTGCTGCCAACTCCGCCAATGTCGGCGGCAACGGCCGAGATGGCTTCTAGGCGTCGGTACCATTGGTGGTTCACCGGTTCGCCGGACAGTTCAAAGGCCGCTGTCGCCAGTGCCAGCAGGCGTTGGGCAGATTCTTCGTCCAAGCCGCCCTCACTTGCGGAGCGATCCGCCAGCTCCAACAGTTCCTGGCCGAAAAGCTCGCGCTTGTCCAGGAACGCGCGGAGTTCGGCCTGGAGCTCGTCGTCGAAGAAGCGCGGGTCCTCGCCGGCCAACATGGAGGTGAAGACGCGGAACGGGTTCTTCGCCAGTTCCTCGGAGTCGATGGGGCGGAACGCGGTGGAAACCACCGGGACCGCGCTCGACGACGCATCACGCAGGTCGTAGAAACCAACTGGGTGCATGCCAAAAGCGGCAAAGACGCGTGCAACCTGGGACATCTCACGTTCGGAACCGACCCGGATGGCACCATGGCGTTCGGCAGTGACACGGGAGATGGTGCCGAGGCGCTCGGCCGCAGCACCGTGCACGGCCAAGAACTCCTTGTTGACTTGCGTCGAAACATCCACCAACGTGTTGTAGGCGGGGACTTCGCTCCCGTACATGGTGGATAGGCTCTTGGCGAATGCCGCGCGGAGTTCCCAAAGGGGCTTGAAACTCATCGGGGTGGTCCTTTCTTGATGACGGCTAGGTCGATACGGAGATAGGGGCATGGCTAGATGATGTGGACTTCCCGGACCAGTGCCGAGTCGTCGATGAAGCGATCCGCCGAGAACGTGGATGGATCCATGAAGGACGGTCGGCCCAGGTATAGGTCGCGCATGAGCTCGCCAACCGCAGGGCCCTGCAGGAAACCGTGCCCGGAGAAGCCGGTGGCGTAGAAGAAACCGGGAAGTTTGTCCGAGGCACCGATCAGCGCATTGTGGTCCGGGGTGTTTTCGTAGAGCCCGGCCCACCCGAATTCCAGATCGGGTTCCACCAGTGACGGCGCGCAGATTGTGGCAGCCGCGTTGAATTCCGGAAGCCATTCGTGGCTGAAGTCCCTGCCGAATCCGGCGGCCTGGTTTTGGTTGGAGATCCCGACAAGCATTCCGTTGTTGTAGTTGTGGAAGTACATGGTGGTGGAAAGATCCAAGGTGAACGGCACCGTTGGGTAGGCCGTTGCGCGTTGGCGGGTCATGCCGATTTGGCGGCGGACCGGGGTCACCGGCATTTCAACTCCCACCATTTGACCCACGTGTCGGGACCAGGCGCCGGCCGCACAAACAATGGCGTTCGTTCGGATTGTTCCGCGGTTGGTGGTGATCGACTTGATCCCGCCGTTGCCGACCTCGATGTCAAGGGCCTCCGTGCCGGTCAGCAACGTCGCGCCGGCTGCGCGCGCTGCAGCGGCATATGCGGCAACGGCCTTTGCAGGTTCGGCAAATCCGTCATCCGGCGAATAAGCGGCGGCGAGAAGTGCATCCTTGTTCAGGAAGGGATTTATGGCCAGGGCCTCGTCCGGGGAAACCATGCGATTGACGCTGCCGAAATCGTTTTGGAGAACACCGCTGCGCTCGCAGTCAAGTACTTCTTGTTCGTTCCGGCACAGGAATAGGTAACCAACCTTTCGAAGTCCGATGTCAACGCCAAAGCGCTCGCCGAATCTTCCGTAGGCGTCAAGGCTGCGCTTGCCGAGCGCTATGTTTGCCGGATCCGAAAACGTCGATCGCACCCCGCCCAGCGGTTTCGCTGATGAACCGGTTCCAAGCTCTCCACGTTCGATCAGGACAACGTTGCGCACACCGGCTTCTGCCAGGTGAAAGGCAGTGCTGACTCCCATGATGCCTCCACCAATGATGACGACGTCGGCATCAGTTGGCTGGGCGACGCCGGTGGGGAGCGCTAGGGGTACGACTTGATTGACCATGGTCACTCCTGTGGTGGTAGTCGATTCGAACAATCGGTTACGGGTTATATACAACACTCTAGACGTGATGCCGCTCACGTCAAGCTATAGTTGCTGATCGGAATTGTTTAGATTTCCTATAGGGAGAATCCATGCGGTCTTGGACCTTGAATCAACTTCGCACATTCATCGCCGTTGCCAGGTCGGGGACCATGGGCGTGGCTGCCGCAGAGCTTGGCTACACGGTCGGCGCAATCTCCCAGCAGATGCAGGCGCTCCAGCACGAGGCGGGGGCGGCACTGTTTATCAAGGACGGCAGGAAGTTGGTGCTTTCGGATGCCGGCCATCTCTTGCTTAAGCACGCCTTGGGCATCATTGCGGCCGACGAGGAGGCCGACCAAGCGCTTGGCGACCTCAGCGACGGAATCAGCTCGACCGTACGCGTGGGGGTCTTTGGGTCATCCGCGTTGATGTGCGTATCCCCGGCGATCGCGACGCTGGCCCTGGAGGATCCGCATATTCGGGTGCTCTTGCAGGAGATCGATCCCGAGGCGGCTGTTGAGGCCGTACGTTCGGGCTTGGTGGATATTGCGCTTTGCCTGGAGTACTCGGACCTGCCGATTTCCGGCGGGCAGTCCTTGAATCAACAAGCGCTTGTGACTGAGCCCCTACTGGTTGTGGCGCATGAGGGTTTCCCGGAGCAAGGTGTCGGGTCTTCCGAGGCGGGATTCCTGCCGGGGGAGCTGAGTGAGGGGCATGAGTGGTTGCTGCCCCACGATCGGTCCCTCTTTGGCCAGACAGCGCGGAGGCTGGTTGCAGAGATGACCAGTGGTTATGTAAAAACTCACGTCGTTACCGACACGGCTCTTGCCCTGGCGTTGTCCTCCGCTGGACATGGCCTCACCATAGCCACGCAGAGCATGCTCGACTTCCATCGGAACCCTGTTCGGACGCTATTTGTATCAAGTCTGGAACGTACCTTGGTTTTGCTGGCGAAAAATGCCAGCCTTCAGCGCCCCAGTGCCCGCCTGGTTCATCAGGCACTGGTGCGTGCAGGGCGGGACTTTAGTGAGGCCGTGCGTAGTCAAGGTGATCGATGAGGAGTTTCTCTAGAAGCTCGATATCCCCGGCAACTAGGGCCCGCACGATTGGAAGGTGTTCCTCGGCGCTTTCCCTCAGGACGCCACGTTCGGCCAGCTGGTACGAGCCGCGCACGCGCGATTGATCGCGAAGATTTTCCACGATTGCAGTCAAGCGCTGATTGTCGAGAATCCCGATGATTGCCATGTGAAACGATTGGTCGGCATCCAGATAAGCGAGCATGTTGTCGGGGCGCGCTTGAGCCAAGGTATCGTCGGCGAGCCTTTCGACCTCAACTATCTGCTCCTCAGTGAGTCCCTTCCTGGCGACCTGGAGAACCGATGGAACCTCCACTAGCATGCGGAGGTCGTAAATTTCCTGGCGGTCCTTGTCTGTCATTTCGACAACACGGAACCCCCGATTCTTGACCACCTCGA
This sequence comes from Paeniglutamicibacter psychrophenolicus, assembly GCF_030812255.1. Classification (GTDB taxonomy): domain Bacteria; phylum Actinomycetota; class Actinomycetes; order Actinomycetales; family Micrococcaceae; genus Paeniglutamicibacter; species Paeniglutamicibacter psychrophenolicus_A. The sequence continues at coordinate 178,540 of NZ_JAUSSH010000002.1, forward strand.
GCAACCCCTTTGACGCCAGTTCCATCATGGCTTCACGCACCGGGCTGTTGGAAACCCCTAGTTGGGGTGCCAGGGAGTTCGCAGAGTAGATTAATCCAGGCTTCATGTCCCCGGCCATCAAGGCACGGCGGACCACCGCAATTGCCTCGTCCTTCAAGGTTCCGCGGCCACCCAGAATCCGAACTCCGGCAATCTCTCGGTATGTGTCTTGCATGGCACTCCTTCTGGGCTTGCGGTGATTTGTCCCAGCCTATGTCACGACCGCTGGGAGGGATTTAATGCACGGGATTGCGTCGATGTCGTCAGTAGGACTCGAGATCAATTTCCGCTAAAGCCTTGACATGTCGACTTCTTCCTACCAGAGTAATCGACAACCGGTTGTGTATTACAGATCACACTAGACCGAACATCTCTCGTTTAGAACCCAAGGAGCCACACAATGAAGTACCGTTCCGCGCTCGCACTCGGGGCTTCCGCAGCCCTCATGACTTTCTCCCTTGCTGCTTGTGGGGGATCAACTTCCGCCAGCACCGTTGCCAGCGATTGTGTTCCGCAGAGCGAAGTGACAACAATGCAAAAGGGCATCCTCACTGTTGCGGCTCCTGAATTTCCTCCTTTTTCTTCCGTCTCAAATGGCAAGGCCACGGGCATCGATGCCGATGTGGTCCTGGAATTCGCAGCCAAGAACTGCCTTGAGGTCAAAATGGAACCAACCTCCTATGCAGGAACCATTCCCGCAGTCCAGTCAAACCGTGCAGATGTAGCCATCGGTTGCTACTACCGCACCGCCCAGCGCGCCGAAATCGTCGATATGTCAGACCCGGTCTACACCGATGAAATGGCCTCGATTTCCGCGGACAACGTTGTTGCCGTCAGTGCCATGGAGCCGCTCAAGGTTGGAACCGTTGATGGCTACCTCTGGGTTCCCGACATGAAAAAGGTGATGGGTTCGAATCTCACCATTTACCCAAGCGCCGTTGAAATGCAGGCAGACCTCAAGGCCGGCCGCATCCAGGTCGGACTCGACGGATTCGGGTCGGCTGCCCATATGTACAAGGACGATGCAAAGTTCAAGGTTGCTGCAGTGCAGAAGGACCCCCGGGTGGTGGCCTCCACAGAGCCCGCACAGATCGGGTTCCCGCATACCAAAGGCAACACGAGCTTGACTCAAGCTCTGAATGCCAGCATCAAGACCATGCATGACGATGGCACCATCGTGAAGCTGCTGGTCGCCAACGGCCTTCCGGAATCGGCAGCCGAAGTCGGCGCACCCCGTCTCATCAAGTAACGGTCTCGCAGCTAAGGAATCCTTCATGACATCGTCTCTGGCCAGCCCGGTTTCACGGCAACAGATCCCCTTCATCAGTGGAGAGCAACTGCGGGGAGCGCTTAATCCAACCGCAGCAGTCAACGCGCTCCAAGCGGTGCTTGAAGCCGGCCTGGACCCCGAGTCAGATGCCCCGCGTACCCGCGTGACCACAAGCTCCGGGCTCTTCTTGCAAATGCCATCGACGTGGAAGGACTCGGTGGGGACCAAGCTTCTCACGATCACAGAAACGAATGCCTCGAATGGGAATCCCGTCATCCAAGGGATTTATGCGATATTTGGTGGCAGTTCCCAAGCTCCACTTGCCATCCTGGACGGAATAGAACTCACCAACCTGAGAACCTCGGCCGTTTCGGCACTTGGAGCGCGACTTGCAGCAGGTCGTGGGCCGAAGCATCTCCTGGTCTTCGGTACAGGTGTGCAAGCATGGGCCCATATCCAGACGTTTGCCGATGTCTTTGAAATTTCAGCGATCACGGTTGTGGGGCGGAACCCAAGCAGCGCACAGGCAATCATTGACCGCGCCAAAGCCGAACTCGGGTTGGATGGCGCGGTTGGGGCAGCTTCTGAAGTTTCCCGGGCAGATCTAATCATTTGCTGTACGGCGTCTGTCGAACCACTTTTCGACGGCAACCTCGTTAGCGAACACGCAGTGGTCGTGGCAATGGGAGCCCACGAACCCACCAGCAGGGAACTGGACGATGTGCTGCTTCACCGATCCAATGTCGTCGTGGAATCTCGCGACAGTGCGTTGCGAGAAGCAGGAGACGTAATCCAGGCAATTGAATCCGGAGCAATTCGTGACGCCTCTGAATTGATGTCGCTCGCGGAGGTGGTCTCCGGGGCCAAGATTCCCATCGAAGGTCGCCCCACGGTATTTAAGACAACAGGCATGCCATGGCAGGACCTTGTCATTGCCCGCGCTGTTCTGGACGTACTTCACAATCCAAGTGCTCTCTCCGAAAATGCATTGCCGAGCAACGCGTAAATGAAAGTCGAAGAAACCACCATGACGCAAAATGCACAAACCGCAGTCAAAAACGTTGTCCAAGTTCGGAACCTGGCCAAGTCATACGGGCCCCTCACCGTCCTTAAGGACGTTTCGTTGACGGTCGCCGAGGGCACCGTCACAGCAATGATTGGTCCCAGTGGTGCCGGCAAGAGTACGGCTCTCAGATGCATGAACCTTTTGGAGAAGCCCGATAGTGGCGAGATCATTATCGACGGCCACGTCATCAATGCGGGCAAGAAGATTTCACCCAAAAACCTGGCGGAATTGCGCCGAAGTGCTGGAATGGTTTTCCAACACTTCAACCTGTTCCCGCACATGACGGTGCTCAAGAACATCAGCCTTCCCCAAGAGCGGGTATTGGGCCGCAGCCGCGAGGAAGCCAATACGAAGTCCATGGAGCTTCTGCGCCGAATGGGACTGGCCGAAAAGGCCGATCACTACCCTTCCCGCTGTTCGGGCGGCCAACAACAACGAATTGCCATTGCCCGTGCCCTGGCGCTGGAGCCCCGGGTCATGCTATTTGACGAGCCTACCTCGGCATTGGATCCCGAAGTTGGGGTCGAAGTCCTTGAAGTCATGAAGGAACTGGCTGCCGAAGGAATGACCATGGTGGTTGTTACACATGAAATGAGCTTCGCCGCGAATGTCTCCAATGAACTGGTGGTCATGGCCGACGGAAGCATCATTGAAAAGGGAGATCCCCGCGAAATCATGAGCGACCCGCAGCATGAACGCACGCGCCGATTCCTGCGCGCCGTTCTGGAGCGCTGAACCCATGGAAATGTTGAAGGCAATTGCCGTAGGCCTACCGCTGACGCTCTTGATCACGGTACTGGCTCTCATGATTGGAACCGTCGTTTCGCTGCCTCTGGTAGCGGGACTTCGCAGCAAAAACCGTGCAGTCTGGTTGCTGGCGCGTGGGACCATAGATCTGCTTCGCGGCATACCACCGGTCGTCTGGCTATTCATTCTCTACTATGGCGTCTCCATCGGTCAGCTGAAAATGTCAGCGATCCAGGCGGGTGTCATCGGATTGGGCGTGGTTTCCGGCGCCTACTTGGCGGAGATATTCCGCGGGGCCATCGGTTCGGTTCCCAAGGGCCAATGGGAGGCCAGCTCAGCCTTGGGCTTCAGGAGCGGTACGGCTTGGATCAAGGTGGTCGGTCCCCAGGCCTGGCGGACAGCCATCCCGTCCTACACCACCTATGCCATTGGACTGCTCAAGGATTCTTCGATTGCGTCCACCATCGGTGTCGCGGAGATCGTGTTCATGTCCAATCAATACGCCAGACAGTCGGGTGAGGGCATCCTGATCTTCTTCATTGCCGCGGGCGTATACATTCTGCTGAGCATGCCGCTCGGAATCTTCTCACGTCATCTAGACACCAAAATGCGGAAGGCGGTTGCACGATGAACGCCCTATTGCCGGACATCCTCACCATCCTGCCCACGCTTCTAGGCGGTCTGAAAATCAGCCTGGCGTTGACGTTCTTCAGCCTGCTCATCGGTCTTCCGATTGGCCTGGTCTTCTCATTTGGCATCATCGCCCAAAACAAGGCCTATCGCTACCTGTGTGTCTTCTTCGTCGAGGTCGGACGTGGCGCGCCGGCGCTGGTCCTCCTGCAGCTGATGTACTACGGCTTGCCCAACGTAAACATCACCCTGTCGTCCTTGGTCTCGGCCTGCCTGGCATTGATTTGGACAACCTCGGCCTACACTGCTGAACTGCTCCGCGGTGGAATGCAGGCTGTTCCGGGCGGGGAACTTGAAGGATCCGATGCATTGGGTATGCGCCCGGTGGACAGGCTTCGTTTCATCGTGATTCCCCAGGGTCTGCGCATCGCATTGCCCTCGTTGATGGGCTTCGCCGTGTTGCTCTTCCAAGCGACTTCCCTTGCCTACACGGTGGCCGTGCCGGAACTCATGAGCCAGGCGTACTCCACAGGTTCATCGACCTTCAAGTACCTGCCTGCATTCATCGCGGCAGGGCTCATCTATGCCGCCATATCCATCCCCGCCACGTGGTTGTCGGTTCTTACGGAAAAGCGGCTCAGCAGGCATCTGTAAGCCTGGTTTTCAACTTATCCAGCGTTGGCGGGGTCGCACAATTCAAAGGTTTCGACCTCGCCAGATCCCTATTCGGTCCTAGTCAAAGGAAACGCCATGAAAATCCTCATTGTTGGTTCAAGCGGAACCGTTGGAAAAGCAGTATCGTCCCGGCTCGGCCTGGACCACACGGTGCTTGAGGCGAGCCGCCGTACATATCCCTCGGTTGACCTGACTTCGGACGACTCGGTGCGCGAATTGTTTGAAGTCATCGGTCAGGTTGATGCCATCGTGGCGTGCACAGGGACGGTTCCATTCAAACCGCTTCGAGACCTCGCTGGATCCGACTACCAAGATGCCTTCAACGACAAGGTCCTGGGCCAAATCCGTCTGGTGAATATCGGGCGAGACTACCTCAACGATGGTGGGTCCTTCACACTGACCACCGGGATACTGGCTCGTGAACCCATCTTGACCGGGGCTGCCGCATCCATGGCAAACGGTGCGCTGGAATCATGGGTGCCAGCTGCTGCGACCGAGCTCGATCGAGGGCACCGCATCAACGCAGTCAGCGCCACGGTCTTGGCCGAAGCCCCGGGATACCATGCATTCTTCCCCGGATTTGTACCGGTCCCGGCCGCACGCGTGGCCGCGGCGTATGCCAAATCTGTCGAGGGAACGCATACCGGCAAGGTTTACGGGGTCGAGGGATAAAGCCGTCAGTATTCCGTTGCAGCCACGCTTTTCTTGCCTCTCCGCGGATCAAACACAGTCCGAAACCAACCGTTGACTGGACCTTTCGCCATCCGTGCCGTTCATTTTTTGCCTGCATCCCCGACGACCTGGATTTCGGGAAACGCGACTGTTCCTCCATCGTGCACAGGGAAATCGGAACAACACTACTTTTGCTCACGTTTCGAATTCCGCGGGATGGTTCGTCGCAGCGATACTCCTCGCCTGCTGACTTCTGGGCATGCCTGGACCCGAAAAGTCGGGTCGAGCGGCTGCCAGGGTGCCACTGGATCAGCCGAAGAGGCAGGGCTGGTGCATGCCCTTGCTTGAAGCCCGAGAGGCCTGCACGTCAGCTCTTCGCCACCGGGTGCTTGCGGTGGTAGAGCTCCTTGGCCAGTGCCACCGCGGTGTGCGTGGCCGGGTGGAAATCGTGCGGCCGCCAGATGACGTATACGGGTACGAGCGGGGCATCGCGAAGGGGACGATACGTAATGCCGTCGCGTCGGTACTGGGACGCCGTGGCCTCGGGGGTGAGCCCGATGCAGCGGCCGGTGGAAATGACCGAGAGCCAGTCATCAATGTCTCCCGTGTATTCGATGGTTGGACGCTCTTGTTCAGGCCATAGCCCAAGCGTTGTCGTGCCGGTTCGGCGGTCGATGGCCAGGGTACGTGTCGGGATTTCATCGAGTCGGATGCTGCGGCGCTTGGCCCAGGGGTCGTCCGAAGCGACGGCCACATAACGTGCCTCGTGGCCAACGAGCGCGTGCGGCCAAGACGACAGATCGAGCGGCGCCCGGACGACGGCAAGGTCGCATAATCCTTCGGCCAACCCACCGGTAGGGGTGTCGTGGCGGATGAAACGTAGGTCGATTTCCGGGTGCTGCCCTTGCCAACGACGCTGGAATTCGGCGGTGTGGTCGCCGAAGGCGGACCAGGCGTGGCCGATATGCAGACGACTATGGCCTGTGGCGACCTCTCGGACGAGTTCGTCGGCGCCATTGAGCAGCGAACGGGCGCGCGCCAGGACTTGGACCCCGATGGTGGTGGGAGCGACGCTGCGGCTGGTCCGGTGCAGCAGACGCACCTGGAGAATGTCCTCGAGTGCGGCCAGCGCGCGGGACACAGCGGCCTGGGACAGGCCGAGTTCAATCGCCGCATCGGTGAAACTTCCGGAGTCGATGATCGCAACCAGACACCGCAAATGCCTCAACTCGATGGTTGAAGCGTCCCCCACTCGTTTATCTATGCGCATGACGCATAGATTACCCTGCAAATGCATTATGCGTATCCTCAGAGTGGTCCCACGATGGGGAGTATGCGACTCAACTCGTCTGAATCCCTTGGCACCGAACCCCGGGATGCCCAACCCAGCGGACCTACTACGTCCCCGGACGGAAAACGCTTGACCGGTGTGGTCCTGATGCTGGCTGGGGCCTTGTCCAGCCAAAGCGGCGCATCGATCGCGACGTTTGCCTTTCCTGCCATCGGACCGGCAGGCGTGGTGGCGGTGCGGCAGTGGGTGGCCGCCATTGTGCTGTGGTGCATCGGCAGGCCGAAGTTGCGGAACTTCACTGCTGCCCAATGGCGCCTGGTGTTGGGTCTGGCGTTGGTTTTCGCCGCGATGAACCTGTCCCTGTATATGGCGATCGACAGGATCGGATTGGGGCTGGCAGTAACGCTGGAGTTCCTCGGACCATTGACCATCGCGTTGATTGGTTCCCGGCGCGTGGTCAACATGGTCTGCGCGGTTTCCGCCGCAGCTGCAGTCCTCTTGCTGGTGCGGCCCACGCCCTCCACCGACTACCTCGGCATCGGTCTGGCGCTTCTCGCGGCAGTGTGCTGGGGGAGCTACATCATGCTTAACCGCGCCGTGGGAGCCAGCCTCCCCGGTTTGGAGGGCACCGCAGCGGCCGCCGGGATTTCAGGGATGCTCTACCTCCCTGTTGGAATCTGGGTGTTGTGGCACCACCCGCCGAGCCCGGCGGTTCTGGGCTACGCCTTGGCGGCGGGAGTGCTTTCCTCGGCTGTGCCATTCCTCGTGGACCTGCTGGCACTGCGCCGGGTGTCGGCCCATTCCTTTGGAATGTTCATGAGCATCAGTCCTGTCATCGCGGCGCTGATCGGTCTGGTGGTTCTTGGAGAGCGCCTCGATTCGCTGGCGTGGCTGGCCATCATCGTGATTGTCAGCGCCAATTCCGTCGTCGCCGCAGTTCCACCGCGTCGCGCTGCCTGAACCGGATCCCGGGGATGCGCTGCGTCATGCGGCGTCAAAAAGGAATGGGAACGGCCGCGGCATCGTTGAACCCAGCATGACAACCATCGGAATCATCGGAGCAGGACACATTGGATCGCAGATTGCACGCAAGGCCGTGCAGCTGGGATACGACGTGGTCATCGGCAACTCGCGCGGGCCCGAAACCCTCACGCAGCTGGTGGCCGAATTGGGGCCGCGCGCTCGTGCGGCCACCGCTGCGGAAGCCGGGGCGGCGGCCGATTTCGCCGTCGTGACCATCCCGCTGAAAAACTACAAGGCACTTCCCGCCGAAGCATTGGCCGGCAAGGTAGTGATCGACACGATCAACTACTACTTTGAGCGCGATGGCCACTTCCCCGAACTGGATGCCGGCGAAGCCACCACCTCGGGCCTGGTCCAGGCGCACCTGGCGGACTCACACGTGACCAAGGGCTTCAACCACATCCCCTCCGGCGACATCACCACCTCCGGGACCCCGGCGGGCAGCGAGAATCGGCGCGCACTTGCCACCGCCAGCGACCATGAGGACGCCGCGGCACTTGTCACCCGGATCTACGACGAGTTCGGCTTCGACACCGTGAACATCGGCCCGCTGGCCGAGAGCTGGCGGGTTGAACGCGATCGTCCGGCCTACGTGGTGCGGCAGAATGCCGAGGAACTGAAGGCGAACCTGGCCAAGGCCCCGCGGACCATCTGACGGGCCGCCGTCCGGCGGCGTTGTCCGGCAACAACAGGGGGAGGCCGCCACGGCGGGACCGTGACGACCTCCTGATTTCAGTTTCCCTGCGCTCCGGGCGCCGTGATGCTAGGCGTTGATCTCGTCGCGATCGAGTTTCTGTGCCTGGCTTCGGGCGGCCTTGCTGTGGCGCAGGTGCTGGATGCCGGTGACCGCCAGGGCGATTACCGGCAACCCGTACAGCACCATCGTGACGGGGCTGCTGACCAGGATCGACAGGTCGCCTTCCGAGACCGTCAGCGCGCGGCGCAATTCGGTTTCGGCCAGCGGGCCGAGGATCACGGCGATCAGCACCGGCGCCAGCGGGAACTTGTAGCGGCGCATCAAGAAGCCCAGCAGCCCGATGGCCAGCAGGATCCACAGGTCCACGATCGAGGAGCTGATCGCGTACACCCCGAGCACCGAGAGCACCGTGATGCCCGCGTAGAGGTAGTGCCGGGGGATCAACAGGAGCTTGGCCCAGAGCACCGCGAACTGCATGTTCAACACCAGTAGGATCACCAAGCCGATGAACAGCGAAGCGAGCAGGGTCCAGACCATCGCGCCGCTGCGTTCGAACAGGAGCGGGCCCGGCTGCATGCCGTACTGCTGGAAGGCGGCCAGCATGATCGCTGCGCTTTCCGGCCGACGTCGGCGTGGAAGCGGTGCCGTAGATCGGCTTGCCCTCGGTGTCGCCCAGGTCGCCGAGCATGTCCCTGGAGAAATCCGGGTTGTGCCCCTCGCTGTCGGCTTGCGGGAACCGCCGGGTGCGCAGGATCTTGATCGTGTGGATTCCCGCCATGAGGAAGAGCAGCACGCAGACGATGGTGGGGAAGAACTGCGGCCCCGGAACGCTTTTGCCCATGACCGCGACGGCGCCGCGGCGCAGGACTCCATGCGCCGGCACATGGGCGAGGCGCGCAAGATCCGGCTGTCGCTTTTTGGCCGGATCGGCCTGCCACACGGCTGAGTGGCCCGGATGGCTCGACGTTCGAAACCGACGCTTTCGCCTTCGTCACCTGCTTCATCCCCTGACGGGGCTATCCACAACCAGGAGCGAACCTGCCACAGGCTGACGTTCTTCCCGCACATACTGGCAGCCCCGGGTGTGCAGCAAGAAGGGAATGCGGGCCATGTTCTGGTGGCGAAGAAATTGGTTGTATCTCACCGTTGGATCCAGTGGCGTTGTGGTTGGTGGGGTCATTGGGCGGCTCTTGCCTCCGTTCGTTCTGGACGACCCATTCTGGCGGTCCTTCTGGGTGAGTCCTGCCGTGGGAGGGATGGCGGCAGTGGTGGCTGCCGTCATCGCTTTCGGTGCCGCCAGGCAGTCGGCCAGTGCATCCAGCAGGGGAGCGCGGCGGCAGGAATGGTGGTACCGGGCCGAATGGGCGTTGAACTTGGCAGCCACCAAGGAAGATGCATCCCGTGATACGGGAATGCGGGTTCTTGAGGTGCTTCTTCAAGATGCGACGGAGACCGAGGCACAGATTATTGATGCGGTCATCAGCAGCTACTTTGTGCCACTGAGTGAGGCTGATGGTGGACTCGCGGACTGAATCATTGGACAATCGAATCAGCAGTGGAAGGAAAGGTGATCCCCCATGAAGTCCAAATATGAAAAATCTGGTGGTTTTGATTTTTCGCGCCGGCTGCCATCGGGTTCAACCATTCGAGAGTTGATTGAACGCAGAGATACCCTGATGAAGTTGATCGAAGAGGGCAAGGCAGACCCGATCAGTGACTCCCAACGAGCTAGTGCCGCACGCATCCGCATGGCCTACGACAAGAAACGCGGCGTGAAAACGCAGCAGTGGATCGTGGACTTGGCAAAAAGCGCCTGACCGCAGCGCAGGCCACCCTTCATCCGAACATGAACTTTATGCCAAAACCTGGTTGGGGCTCCCCGCCGGCAAGGGTGCAGGCAACCTTTTGGCAGTCATCAAGGCTGGCTGCGGGCGTGGCTTCATTACAGGAGCTGGATCGTTTGGGGGTCAGATACGGCCGCCAGCTTACGCTTGCTCGAGCCCACCCTGGATGAATTGTCGTGGGGGAGGAGACTGCCGGTGCGCATGCGCGCCATGACACGGCAGCTGTCTTGAATTCCGCCCGCCCGCGACGAAACCATCCCCGGGAGAGCGCTTGATGGGCTCGCCCGGGGATGGTTTCGGTGTTGCGGCGCGACAGGCAATCGTTAGCTGGCCGACCAGCCGCCGTCCATCGCGTGGCTGGCGCCGGTCACCATGGCCGCTTCGTCGCCAGCCAGCCAGGCCACCAGCGAGGCGACTTCCTCCGGCTCGACCAGGCGCTTGATGGCGCTTTCGGTCAGCATGATCTTCGCCAGGACCTCGGCCTCGGGGATTCCGTGGACCCGGGCCTGATCGGCCAACTGCTTTTCCACCAGCGGAGTCCGCACGTATCCGGGGTTGACGCAATTGCTGGTCACCCCGTGCCCGCCGCCCTCGAGCGCGGTGACCTTGGACAGCCCCTCGAGCCCGTGCTTGGCGGTGACATAGGCGGACTTGAACGCCGAGGCGCGCAACCCGTGCACCGAGGAGACGTTGATGATCCGCCCGAACCCCTGCGCGTACATCTGCGGCAACGCCGCACGGATGAGCAGGAACGGGACCTCCAGCATCAGGGTCATGATTCGGCGGAACGTGGCCGGATCGAAGTCCTGGATCGGGCTGATGTGCTGGATCCCGGCATTGTTGACCAGGATGTCCACCCCGTCGAGCGCCTCGGCCAGACGATCGTCGGTGACGGCCGACGGATCGAGCAGGTCGACCACCCAGCTGGAGCCGCCGACCTCGTTGGCCGCCGCCCGGGCACCGGCCGCGTCCCGATCGGCGACGACGACGTGGGCGCCGCGGGCGGCCAGCGTGCGCACCACGGCCAGGCCGATCCCGCTGGCCCCTCCGGTGACCAGCGCCCGCCGGCCGGCCAAGGGGTGAAGAGCCGGTTGGAGGGCTTGCGGGGTCATCCGTTCGGATTCCTGATGGGTCATGAATTTTCCCTTGTGTAGAGCGTATTGGTGCAATGTGCGGGCGTTTGCCGGCTCAGCGGCCGACCCGGGCCGTGTTCAGCCCGTGCTTGCGTGCGTCGGCGTCGTCGATGTCCTGCAGCGAGGCCCCGCGGGTTTCCTTCAGCGTGATGACCGCGACGGTGGTGATGGCACAGGCGACCGCCACGTAGATGGCCACCGGCAGCCACGAGCCGAAGTCCTGCAGCAACGCGGTCGCAATGATCGGCGCCATGGAACCGGCCACGATCGAGGTGACCTGGTAACCCAGCGAAACCCCGGAGTAGCGCATGCGGGTGGGGAACATTTCGGCCATGATGGCCGGCTGTCCCGCGTACATCAGCGCGTGGAAGCACAGGCCGATGGTGACCGCAACGATGATGATGACCGGGTTGCGGGTGTCGAACATCGGGAAGGCGAAGAACGCCCAGCTTGCCCCGAGCACCGCTCCGGCCAGGTAGACCGGCTTGCGGCCGAAGGCGTCGGAGAGCCGTCCGACCTGCGGGATCACCAGGAAGTGGATGACGTGGGCGACCAGCAGGGCCAGCAGCAGCTGGCTGGTGTCGTAGGCGTGCACGGTCTTCAGGTAGACGATCGTGAAGGACACGATGATGTAGTAGAGGATGTTCTCGGCAAAGCGCAGGCCCATGGCACCGAAGATGCCCTTGGGGTACTTGCGTACGACCTCCAGCACGCCGTAGCTGGCGGCCTTGTCGGCCTCCGCCTGGGCGCGGGCCTCGAGGAAGATCGGTGCCTCGGACACGTGGGTGCGGATGTAGTAGCCGATGATGACGATGAACGCGGAGACCCAGAAGGCCACCCGCCAGCCCCAGGACAGGAACTGGTCGGCGGGCAGGATCCAGCTCATGCCCAGCAGCACCAGGGTGGCCAGCAGGTTGCCCACCGGAACGGCGGCCTGCGGCCAGCTGGACCAGAAGCCGCGGGATTTGTTGGGGCTGTGCTCGGCCACCAGCAGGACGGCTCCGCCCCACTCGCCGCCCACGGCGAAGCCCTGGACGAAGCGCAGGATCACCAGCAGTGCCGGGGCCCAGTAGCCAATGGAGCTGAAGCCGGGCAGGCAGCCCATCAGGAACGTTGCCACGCCGACCATGACGATGGTGACCTGCAGCGTGTGCTTGCGGCCGAGCTTGTCGCCGATCTGGCCGAAGACGATGCCGCCCAGCGGGCGGGCGATGAAGCCCACCGCATAGGTCAGGAAGGCTGCGATGATGCCGTCCAGTTCCGTGTCGGCATTGGGGAAGAAGAACTTTCCGAAGACCAGCGAGGCGGCGGTGGCGTAGAGGAAGAATTCATACCATTCCACCACCGTGCCCACCATCGAGGCGGCCACCACCTTTTTCAGCCCGGACGTTGCCGTCTTCGGGACGTCGGTCAGCTTGCTGGTGCTCATCTTTGCACTCCTTATGCCATGCAGGTGTCGGCGTTGACACCGGCCTTGAGAGGGGGACTGTGTGCTGCCACACAGGGAAGCTCCACCCAGTATGGACACGAGCGCTAGTGTGCATCAATGACCAGTTGCGCAGTGATGGGGTGCACAATTGCAGATATGAACCTGAAGACTCCCGGATCCGCGGCCCCGAATCCCGACGACCTGCTGATCCTGCTCGCGGTGGCGCGCACCGGACGGTTCACGACGGCCGCCGAGACCCTGGGCCTGAACCACACCACCGTCTCGCGGCGGATCGCCGCATTGGAGAAGGGCCTCGGCGGCCGAACGCTGGCCCGCACCGTGGGCGGCTGGGAACTGACCGACCTGGGCCGGAAGGCCGTGCGGGCAGCCGAGGACGTGGAAACCGCGGTGGCCACCATCCACGAAGGCGAGGTGGAAACGGGCCGGATCACCGGGGTCGTGCGCATCTCCGCCACGGATGGCTTCAGCGCATTCATCATCGCGCCGGCGGTGGCGCAACTGCGCCGGAAACACCCGAACCTCAGCGTGGAGATCGTCAACGTGACCCGCCGGGCGCTGCAACACCGCTCCGGGTTGGACCTTGAGGTGGTGGTCGGCGAGCCCCAGGTGCACCGGGCAGAGGCGATCCGGCTCGGCGACTACACACTGGGAATGTACGCCTCGCGCCGCTACCTGGATGAATTCGGCACGCCCGCCGGCGTGAAGGAACTGAGCGCGCACGGGCTGGTGTACTTCGTCGATTCGATGCTGCAGGTCGACGACCTGGATGCCCCGCGGCGGCTGGTTCCCGGGATGCCGGATGCGCTGAGCTCCACCAATGTGTTCGTCCAGGTCGAGGCCACGCGCGCCGGAGCCGGAATCGGCTTCCTGCCCTGCTTCATGGCCGACCCCCACCCGGATTTGGTGCGGCTCCTGCCCGTGGACTTCGCCGAACGCCTGCCCTACTGGATGGTGCTGCGTCCCGACTCGCTGCGCCAGCCCGCGGTCGCCGCAGTGGCAGATGCGCTGCGTCGCCGGACGGTCGACGTCGAGGACGCGCTGCTGGGCACCGAACGGCTGGAGCGCTGACGGCGGCGGCGTTGCGGGTTCACCGGTAGGCCCGTTTCAGGCCAGCAGGTTGACCGGCGTCCCCGCCGCCCAGGCGGCGATGTCCTGTGCTGCTCCCGTGTAGAAGATCCTGAACTGGTCCTCGGTCACGTAGCCGAGGTGCGGGGTGGCAATCACCCCGGGCGTGCGCAGCAACCGGTGGCCCTCCGGAAGCGGCTCGACGTCGAACACGTCCATGGCCGCCAGCGACGGGGCTCCCGTGTCCAGGGCGAAAACCAGGGCGTCCGTATCCACGATGGCGCTGCGCGAGGTGTTGACCAGGATCGAGCCGGGCTGCATCAACGCAAGTTCTTCCTCTCCCACCGCACCGGTGGTGCGCTCGGAGAGCTTCAGGTGGATGGTGAGCACGTCGCTGCGGGAAAAGAGCCCCTCCTTGGACACCTGCTCGGCCCCGACCTCCGCGGCGCGTTCCGCCGTGAGGTTCTGGCTGTGGGCGATCACGTGCATCCCGAAGGCCTGCCCGATGCGTGCGACCTGGCTGCCCAGCTTGCCCAGGCCGTAGACCCCTAGTGTCTTGCCGGACAGCCCGGTGCCCAGGGTCTGCTGCCAGGGCTGGCCGGCGGCACGCGGCCGGTCGGTCGAGAACAGCTCCACATCCAGCTGGCGGGCGGCAGCCAGGATCAGCGCCCAGGTGTGTTCCACCGCGGCGGTCGCGCTGCCGGCGGTGCCGCACACCGTGATGCCCAACTCCCGCGCCGCATCCAGGTCGATGGAGGCGTTGCGCATGCCGGTGGTGACCAGCAGCCTGAGGTTTGGCAACTCGGCCAGGCGCGCGGCGGTGAACGGCGTGCGCTCACGCATGGCCACCACCACCTCGAAGTCCCGCAGGGCAGCGGTGACGGCGTCATCCTCGTGTCCCAGGAACGCAGTGAAGAAAACGGTCTGCCCGGGCAGTGAATCCCAGTCCGCCAGGGAACGGGCAACGTCTTGGTAGTCATCGAGGACGGCTATGCGCATGACCCCAGTCTAGGACCCGGCACGCCGGGTACGGTGGAAGCCAAGCAGCCATGTGACGGCTGGCCATACCTTTCGGGAGAGAAAACGGTCATGGAATTGGTTGAGGCGTTGCTGGGAGGTCGGCGGGGCCGGCGGCTGCTGCTGGAGTTCGCGCTGGAATCCGAGGCGATCCTGCTCACGGGCCAAGCCGAGCATCCGCTGCATGGAGGGCTTTTCTACGCCTCCTACCGAGAGGACGTCGCACGAGGCGAAGCGGTGTCGTTGTTCGGGCCCGGCGCCGAGGAGGGCCGGAAAATCATCGTCACCGCCGAAGACGTGGCCGAGCTGCTCGCCGCCACCGGGCTGGTGCCCGTCACCGCGGCTTTGCTGCGCACGGTCCTGGCCCGGAGCGTCGATACCGCCCGCTACTGGCAGCCACCCGAGGGGGCCGACGTGATCGCGGCCTCGGCGCCGGTGCGCAAAGAACTGGTGCGGGTCGCCGGACACCTTGCCGCATCCGGGTTGGCCGTCTGGTGGATGCGTACGGCCGCGACCGGAGAACAGTGGCGAGTCCAATGGGAGCAGGAAGACGCGCCGGATTGGTGGGCACCGAGCGGCGAACCTGCGGCAACGGTGCTGGACGCTTGGCATCAGGCGTTGGAGCAAGAGGAGCGGCGCGCGGGAATCGAACGTCCGGCCGACCCCGCGGCCAACTACGGAGGTGAGTGGTGGTCGATGCCGCCGGCAAAGCTGCTGCATTCCACCGGTACATTCGAGGACGGATCCCCGGTTGGGCTGTGGTGCGTGGAGGACGGTTTCGGGTGGGAGCGGGCCAAGACCCGTCGGGTGGAGGTGCCGGAAGCGGTGCGCATCTTCGAAATCACGCAGGCCGCCGACTGGGCGCAGCTGTGCCACGACCATCCGATGGAGGTCACGGCGCAGAAGCGCCACGACTGGTACCGCACCACCGGGCGGGTCGGGGCATGGGTCATGCCCGATTTCTCGCAGCTGGCCCGCGGCTACGACGGCGTGCACCTGACGGTCGCTGCGTATCTGGGGCTGGCCGGCGAAGCCATCGAAGTCGGCGCGGAACGGGCGAGCGTGATCGCCGGGTGGAACCCGGATGAGACCCATTGGTTCAGCGACGAGGTGGCGCTTCGGGGCGAAGAAACGGCGTGGGTGTGTGCGGATGCGAATTCCGGGGAGGGTACATGGTCACGCGTTGCCGAATAGGCTTCCCGGGTGCCATCCGCCCGGACGAACGGCCGGCAGGGCATCCCCGGAGGAGGCCGTGCCGGCCGTTCGGAATCGGACAAGGGGCGTCAGCCATCCATGGTCCGGCGTTCCCAGCGCCGTTTGCGTCCGATGGTGCGGTTGACGCGCCAGGTGACTTGCGGGCTTTGCCCTGCCCGCGCCACTGGTGCGGCTTGCACAGCGCGCACCCCCGATTTCGGCGGTGAGGCGAATGGGCCATGTGATGTTCCTTCCCGGGTCATGCCCCGCCCGGGTGGGCGGGGCTTCTTTCGGGAAGGCAACGGGGTTGGCATATTTGGATCGTACTTGAGACGGGTAGACCTGTCGCCCCGCCTCCTGGTGCCCCTGTCCGGTCAGGCCCGCTGTGTGGCCAATGCACCGGCGGAGGCCCGGACGGCTTCGCCCAGCGTCGTGGCGGGGCGGCCAAGCAGCGTGGCCAGGGCATTGCCTTCGACGAGCAGCTCGCCGCGGGCGATGCCGCGGTCGCTGTCGGCCAGGATCCTCGCAAAGTCTCCGGGAACGCCTGCACCCACGAGCAGGTGGGAGAAGTCCTCCTCCGGCAGGTCCTGGTAGGTCACCGCCTGGCCCGTGGCCGCGCTGACCTCGCGGGCCAGGTCCTCGAGGCTGAAGGATTCTTCTCCGCCCAGTTCGTAGACCATTCCCGCCTGGTCGTCAGCCAGCAGGACGGCCGCGGCGGCCTGTGCGAGGTCGGCGCGGGTCGCGCCGTTGAGCCGGCCCTCGCCCGCGCTGCCGAAGACCGAGCCGTGCTGCAGGAATCCCCCCAGCTGTGCGGTGTAGTTCTCCAAGTACCAGCCGTTGCGCAGCAGGGCATGGGGCAGACCGGAATTGCGCAGGGCCCGCTCGGTTTCCTGGTGGTCGGCGGCCAGGACCATGGTGGTGGTGTCGGCATTCGGGATGCTGGTGTAGGCCAGAAGTTGGACGCCTGCATCCTTGGCCGCCTCGATGACATCGAGGTGCTGGGCAACCCGCAGTCCCGGCTCATTGCCCGAGACCAGCAGAGCCTTCTCGACGCCGGCAAATGCCTCGCGCAGCGAAGCCGGGTCTGAATAATCCATGGAGCGGACCTGGATGCCGAGTCGGGCGAGTTCTGCCAACTTGGCCTGGTTCCGGCCCCCTGCCACGATCTGTTCCGCAGGCAAACCTCGCTCCAGGAGTGCTTCGACGACGAGGCGGCCGAGCTTGCCGGTGGCCCCGGTGATGAGGATGGTCATGGCGTTTCCTTTCGGGAAATATTGGCTGTCTTCCATCACAACCATGCACCCGAGAAATTGCTTCCCAAAAGAGAGTACGCACTTTAAGGTAAGTTGGTGTCATGTCGGCAACCACCAGTCTCCAGCCACCCGCACTACCCGCATCCGTCATGGTCTTGCAGGCGGGGTGTCCGAGCCGGACGGTCCTTGACCACGTCACCAGCAAATGGGGCGTGCTCATTCTTGTGGCGCTGGCGCGCGGCCCGCAACGCTGGAGCGAGCTGCGCCGCCGCGCCGAGGGCATCAGTGAGAAGATGCTGGCCCAGACCCTGAAGACCCTTGAAGGGGATGGATTCGTCCATCGCGACGCCCAGCCGGTGATCCCGCCGCGCGTCGACTACAGCCTCACGGCCCTAGGCCAGGAATTGGTCCAGCGGCTGCTTCCCCTGGTCACCTGGATCGGTGAGCACGCCGATGGGATCGTCCAGACGCCGTCCACGCGTCCGTCCCGCCCGGACAAGGACCCGGGCGCGGCCTGAAAACACGCCGGGCCCCGGACAATTCAACCGAATCGTCGGGGCCCGGGGCCTTGCCTTGAATCAGGTACCTACTTGGCGTCCTGCGCTTCGTATTCGGCCAGCACTGCCTTGCCGATCTTGAACGCGGTGTTGGCCGCGGGCACCGAGCAGTAGATGGCCGACTGCAGGAAGACTTCCTTGATTTCGTCGGCGGTCATGCCGTTGCGCAGGGCCGCGTGCACGTGCATTTCCAGCTCTTCCCAGTAGCCGCCGGCGATCAGTGCGGTCAGCGTGATGGCACTGCGTGTGGTGCGCGGCAGCCCGTCGCGGGTCCAGATGGTGCCCCAGGCGTAGCGGGTGATCATTTCCTGGAACTCGTCGGTGAAGTTGGTCGAGTTCGCGGTGGCGCGGGCGACGTGCTCGGTGCCCAGGACCTGCTTGCGGACCTCCAGACCGGCGTCGTAGCTGTCGCCGGGGAGGCGCTCGGCGGCGCTCATGCGGTCTTCTCCGCGGTGGCGGAAGCAAAGAACTCCACGAGAAGTACGGAGGTCGCCTCCGGGTCCTCAGCCGGGGCCAGGTGCGCGACGGTGTCGATGGTGGCCGCCCGGGCGTTCGGGGCGTGCTCGGCGATGAACTGCGCGTCGGCCGGCGGGCAGACCACGTCGTGGGCGCCGGCGATGGCCAGGATCGGATCCTTCATGCCCGGCAGTGCCTCGCGCAGGTCGAAGCCGGCCAGGGCGCGGCAGACGTGGGCGTAGGCGAAGCGGTCCGCGTCCTGGAGGTTGTGCAAGAGGTCGGTGGAGATGACAGGGTTGGCCTCGATGAAGCCCGGGGCGAACCAGCGCTCGGCCGATCCGGTGACGACCACCGGTGTGCCGGCCTTGGCCACGAGTTCGGCGCGTTCCCTCCAGCCCTCCGGGGTGCCGATCTTCGCAGCGGAGCAGATGACAGACAGCCCGGCAAAGGTGCCGGGGAAGTCGTTGGCCAGCTGCAGCGCGATGGCCCCGCCCACGGAAACGCCCGTGTAGAACAGCGGGGTCCCGGGGACAATCACGCCGTCGGTTTCCAGCGCCTCGAGCATCTTGATCACGCCGGAGGCCAGCTCGGCCATCGAGAAGTCCCCGGTGGAGGGCGCGGATTCGCCGTGGCCGGGCAAGTCCCAGGCCACGAGCTGGAAGCGCTCCCTGAGGTACGGGACCGCCGGGCCCCAGAGGGCCAGCGAGCCGGTGCCCAGCGAGGGGCCCAGCACCAGGGTGGGGAGGTCGGCTGCTTGGTGCAGCAGGGACGGGGTCAGTGCGGGAATGCTCATGAGTCCTTCCAATTCGTGTAGTCTTCGCGGATGCGGGTGATGAAGTCGGCGGCCGAACCCAGATAGCCGGCCGGGTCCAGCAGATCGTCCAGGAACAGCTGATTGTCCATGTCCGAGGGCAGAACGCCCTGCAACAGGGTGCGCAGCGGGGTGCCGGTGCGCAGGGATTCTAGGACCAGCTCCTGCACGGCCGCCTTGCCGCCTGCCACCAGGGGTGCGGCGACGGTGGAGATGCGTTCGGAGACCAGAAGGTCCCCGGACAGGGCCATGTTCCGGGACATGGCCCCGGGGTGCACCTCCAGGCCCGCGGCCAGGACCGAAGCGTGGTGCGCGGCGCCGCCGGCCAGCCTCAGCAGCTCGCGCAGGGCGGACCACTCGGTGTGCCAGCCGCCGTCGGGGCGCTCGTCCACGGCCGTGCCGGCCGCGGTGTACAGCGTAGCCAGGTGCGCGGGGGCGGCCAGCGCGGCATTGCGCAGCAGCACCGAGTGCACGGGGTTCTGCTTCTGCGGCATGGCCGAGGATCCGCCCTTGCCGGCCTCGCGGGGTTCGGACAGCTCGCCGATTTCGGGGCGGGAGGCGGTGAGCACGTCGGCGCCGAAGGTGCCGGTTGCCGCGGCCACGGAGGCCAGCGCGGAGCCCAGCGACAGGACCGGCTGGCGCACGGTGTGCCACGGGGCCGCGGGTGCGGCCAGTCCGAGCTCGGCGGCGAGGTTCGCGGCGAGCTCGGCGGCGCGGGCCGAGAGCTGGTGGTCGGACTTGTAGGGCAGGGCCGCGCCCAGGCGCTGGTGCAGCGAGGCCAGCGTGCCCACCGCTCCGCCCCACTGCAGTGGCAGCGACGCCGCGGCGGCGTCGAGTTGGCGGCCGGCCGCGGTGAGGGCGGCGAGCCAGTTGGCGGCACGCAGCCCGAAGACGGTGGGCAGCGCGTGCTGGGTCAGCGAGCGGGCCACGCAGAGGGTGGCGGCGTGCTGGTGGGAGAGGTCCGAAAGCGCCGCGGCTGCGGCGAGCAGGTCGGTGCGAATGGCCGCGATGGAGCGGGACGCAAGGAGCATCAGCGCGCTGTCGATGATGTCCTGGCTGGTGGCGCCGCGGTGCAGGGCCAGCGCCGCGGTGGACGGGGCACCTGAGGCGGCGAGCTGTTCGCGCATCATGCCCAGCAGCGGGATCAACGCGTTGGCTCCATCGGGCCCGCGCTGGGCCAGCGCGCCCAGGTCGTAGAGCTCGACCTTGGCGATGGCGGTGACAGCATCGGCGTCCGCCTGGCTGCAGAGCCCGGCCTCGGCCTGGACCCTGGCCCAGGCGGCTTCAACGTCGAGCATGCCCTGGGCGAAGGCGGCATCCGAGGCAGTTTCGGCAACTGGTGTTGCCGCCCAGGCGGGGGTCAGCAATCCGTAATCGACCGGGTACATTCGCTGCTGCATCTCCTTGGGAGGGGGTGGGACAAGGTGGCTTCTGCGGTTCCGGGTAGGCCCGGGAACTCCTGGGGGTGAACCCCCAAAGCCCCCGCGGTGCCGGAAGGCGCACTTTCCATCATCCCGGTTCGGGGACGGAACGGCGAGTTCTGCGGCAGGCGGGGGCCAAAAGGTGTGCGCGTTTTACGACTCGCGCGGGTAGGACAGGAACACGGTTTCGCCCTCGCCCTGCAGCGAGATGTCGAAGCGCAGCGAGCCGTCGGCCTCGCGGGTGGCGATCAGCGTCTTGCGCCCGGCCTCATCCAGCGAGGCCAGCAGCGGATCGTTGGCCAGCGCCGCGGTGTCCTCGGGCAGGTAGATGCGGGTGAACAGGCGGTTGAGCAGGCCGCGGGCGAAGACCGTGAGCATGATGAACGGTGCCTTGCCCTCCTCGGTGGCCCCGGGGTTCAGCGTGGTGAAGGTGTAGTGCCCGACGTTGTCCACCGCGGTGCGGCCCCAGCCGGTGAAGGTGTAGCCGTCGCGCACCAGCGAGCCGTCCTTCGAAACCACGTTGCCGTCCTCGTCGGCCTGCCAGATTTCCAGCAGCGCGTCGGGAATGGGGGTGCCGGCGCCGTCGGTGACCACGCCGTGCAGGCGTACCGCGCCGGGGCGGGCCTGGTTGACCAGCTCGTTGTCCTTGTCGAAGGGCAGCGCGTAGCCGTAGAACGGGCCGATGGTCTGGCCCGGGGTGGGGGCGAGCTTCAGCGCGGGTGCCTGGGTGTTGGATGCCTGCGTCATGTTAGTGATCTCCCTCTTCGTCTTCCATCCAGGTCCGGTTGCTGCCGGTGAGTACGATGTCCCAGTTGTAGCCGGTGGCCCATTCGTGGGACGTGATCGAGTGGTCGTAGGTGGCGACCAGGCGGTCGCGTGCCTCGGCGTCGGTGATGGCCTGGTAGATCGGGTCGAGGCTGAACAGCGGGTCGCCCGGGAAGTACATCTGGGTGATCATGCGCTGGGTGAAGTCGGTGCCGAAGAGCGAGAAGTGGATGTGCGCCGGGCGCCAGGCGTTGTGGTGGTTCTTCCACGGGTAGGGCGCCGGCTTGATGGTGGTGAAGGAGTACTCGCCGTTGGGGCCGGTGATCGCGCGGCCCACGCCGGTGAAGTTCGGGTCGATCGGGGCCGGGTGCTGGTCGCGCTTGTGGATGTAGCGGCCGGCGGCGTTGGCCTGCCAGATTTCCACGAGCTGGCCGGCGACCGGGCGGCCGTCGCCGTCGAGCACGCGGCCGGCCACGACGATGCGCTCGCCGATCGGCTCGCCGTTGTGCTGGATGGTCAAATCCGATTCCAGGGCGTGCACGTCGCGCTCGCCGAAGGCGGGGGAGTGCAGCTCGATGGTCTCGGGATCCGCGTGGTGCAGGCTCTTGGTGGGGTGGCGCAGCAGCGAGGAGCGGTAGGGCGCGAAGTCGATGCGCGGCTGCGTCTCGGCCTTCGCCCCGTCAACAACGGACTGGCGGTAGGCGGCGTGGATGTCGGTGATTTCCTTGCTGATGGATTCCTGCGAGTCGGCGGTGGCTGCGGGATCCAGCACGTGCGAATCGGTGAAGGCTTCGTTCGAGGTCGTTTCGGTGCTCACTGCGTGCTCCTTTCGGTGGGGGCGTGCGGGTGTGGTGGAGAAAAGGCGGGGGTGAAGGCTAGGAGTGCGGCCAGCCGGTGTAGGACTCGGCCAGGTATTGCTGCCCGTAGCGCGAGGAGGTCACGGTGTCGAGCTCGCCCAGGGCGCGCTTGGCCATGAACGGGTCCGCGTCCACCGGGGTGTGCAGCATCGAGGTCATCCAGTAGGAGAAGTTCTGCGCCTTCCACACGCGCTTCAGCGCCAGGTCGGAATAGCCGTGCAGCAGCGTGTCGTTCCGGGTGGCGTAGAAGGAATCCAGCGCCTCGAAGAGCACCTTGACGTCTGCGAAGGCCAGGTTCAGGCCCTTGGCGCCGGTGGGCGGGACGGTGTGCCCGGCGTCCCCGATCAGGAACATCCGGCCGTGGGAAAGCGGTTCGCGCACGAAGGAGCGGAACTTCAGCACCGTCTTGTCGAAGATGTTTCCGGTCTTCAGCGTGAACCCGTCCGGCCCGTCGACGCGGCGCTGCAGCTCGGACCAGATGCGGTCCTCGCTCCAGGTGTTTACGTCCTCGTTGGGGTCGCACTGGAAGTACATGCGCTGGACGGTTTCGCTTCGCTGGGAGATCAGCGCGAAGCCGTGCGGGGAGTTGGCGTAGATGAGCTCGGGTGCGGACTTGGGGGCCTCGGTGAGGATGCCGAACCAGGCGAAGGGGTACTCGATCTTGAAATCCTGGGTTCCGGGGACTGCGCGGCGGCAGAAGCTGCGCGAGCCGTCGGCGCCGACCAGGATGTCGCAGTGCACCTCGAAGGCGTTGCCCTCGGCATCGGTGAAGTGGAACTTCGGGGTCTCGGTTTCCAGGTCGAAGACCGCGGTGACCTCGGCGGAGTAGCGCACGTCCCCTCCGTCGCGCGCCCGGGCCGCGGCGAGGTCGACGAAGACCTCGTTCTGCGCGTACAGCGTGACGGTGGCGTCGACCAGGTCGGTGAAATCCAGCGGGTGGGATTCGCCGTTGAAGCGAAGGTCGATCCCCGCGTGCTCGTCCCCGTGCGTGAGCACCCGGCCCTCGACCCCGGTGTCGGTGAGCATCTTGACCGAGCCCGCCTCGAGGATGCCGGCGCGGTGGGTGTTGCGGATGGTCTCGTGGTCGCGGGATTCCACGACGAGGTTCTCGATGCCGGTCTTGGCCAATAGGTGCGAGAGCATCAGGCCGGCGGGGCCACCGCCGACGATGCCGACCTGGGTCTTGAGGATGGTGCGCTCTGTGGCCATGGGGCGATTGAGTCCTTTGGTGCGTCGGTGGCGGTTCCCCCTGCCGGCGGCCGTGCGTCGTCGCGCGGGAAACCTGGGGAAGCCGAATGAATGTGATCCGTCTGCAAACAGTCTGTGGGCGCCGGCACACAAAGCACATGCCACATCTCATTGAATGAGAATGTATTTTCTGGTGATTCATGGAGATGCTGAACGTAGGCGGGAATGACTCTACGGTGCCGCCCTGCTCCAGAGCGGCGTCAAGGAATCCTGGGTGGCTTTGCGTACATGAGCGAGTGCTCCAGATTTGAACGGCTTGCCACTGATATTCGATGGAATTCTGCTAGGCTCGTTGCATCATGATCAGCCCGCTCGCCTCACGGCTCGGGCTGATTTTCCTTAACAAGGAAGTCCATGCCTACGGGTTCCTGCGGGCTGCGTGTCACATTGGCAATCGTAACGGCGCGGGACGGGGCAGCGTCCGGTTTCAGGTGGAATAGATCGTGACGGCGGTGGCCTTGAGCACGAAGAAGGCCCGCATTCCGGGCGCCAGCCCGAGGTCGGCCAGCGCCGCCGGGGTGATGTCCGCGGCCAGGTCGCCGGCCCGCACCCGGATCGCATCCCCGTGGGGTTCCAGATCGGTGATGGTGGCGCGAAGCATGTTCCGCGGGCTGCCGTGCGGCGGATCCAGGTACACCGAGACCGCCGAGGGGTGGAAGGCCGCCGCCGCCGGGACGCCCGGCGACACCGTCCCCTCGGGGGTTCCGGAGACCAGTCCGTAGCGGGTGTCGATCCCCTCGGTGCGGGCCGTGCCGGTGAGCAGGTTCAGCCCGGAGAGCCCGGCGGCAAAGCGGGAACGCGGCCTGTTGAGCACCTCACGGGTGGCCCCGGCCTCGGTGATGCGCCCATCCTCCATGACGATGACCCTTTCGGCGAGCATCAGGGCATCGAGCACGTCGTGGGTGATGATGATGGCGCTGCGGCCTGCCAGCACGTGCTTCAGCAGCCGGCGCATCAGGGGCGCGGCATGGATGTCCAGCGCGGCCATGGGCTCATCGAGCAGCAACAGGTCCGGACCGGCAGCCAGCGCCCGGGCCACGGCGACCCGCTGCGCCTGGCCCCCGGACAGCTCGCCGGGGCGCCGGGATTCCAGCGCCCCGGTGTCGGTGGAGGCGAGCCATTGGCGCGCCACGCTTCTGGCCTCGGCCGCGGGGGTGCCGGTGCTGCGCGGGCCGAAGGCCACGTTCTCCAGCACACTCAGGTGCGGAAAGAGCAGGGGCTCCTGCGCCAGCAGCGCGGTGCCCCGGTCGTGCGGCGCCACCCAGGTGGACCGGCTGGAAGCGAGGTCAAAGAGGGTGCGCTCGCCGATCGTCGCGCTGCCCGAGTCCGGGCGCAGCAGCCCGGCAATGATGGACAGCAACGTGGATTTGCCCGCCCCGTTGGGGCCCAGCACCGCCAGGGTCTCACCAGGGGCCAGCTCCAGGGCAACCTCGAAGTTCCGGGATTTCAGCGCGGCCTCGAACCGGAGCCCCACCTAGCTTGCCCCCGCCATGGCCTGGCGCCCGCGCGGCGAACGGTAGGACAGGGCCACGACGATGACGGCCACGGCAACCAGCACCAGGGACAGTGCCACCGCGGCATCCGCGTCGGTCTCGCGCTGCAAGTAGATCTCCAGCGGCAGGGTCCGGGTGACGCCCTGCAGGGAGCCGGCGAACGTGAGGGTCGCCCCGAATTCCCCGAGGCTGCGGGCAAAGGAAAGTACCGCTCCGGAGGCCAGTCCGGGAAGCACCAGCGGCAGGGTCACGCGGCGCAGCACCGTGGTGGGACGGGCCCCCAGCGTCGCCGCGACCGCCTCGTATCTGCCGCCCGCGGTGCGCAGCGCGCCCTCGAGACTGACCACCAGGAAGGGCAGGGCGACGAAGGTCTGGGCCAGGATAACCGCAGTGGTGGAAAATGCGATCTGGATCCCGGCCAGCTCCAGGGACCGGCCCAACAGGCCCTGGCGACCAAAGGTGTAGAGCAGGGCGATGCCGCCGACCACGGGCGGCAGCACCAGGGGCAGCAGCACGAAGGCGCGCAGCACACGCTGGCCCGGGAAATCGCCGCGGGCCAGCACCAGTGCCAGCGGAATGCCCAGCACGATGCACAGCGCCGTGCTGGCCGCCGAGGTGCGCAGTGACAGCCCCAGCGCGGTCAGCGAGGACTCGGAGGTGATCAGCGGGATGAACTGGGCCCAGTTGATTTTCGCGGCCATGGCAACCAGCGGGAGCATGACAAAAAGCGCACCCACGGCTGCGAACGCATAGATCCACGGGGGGACCGCGGTGTATCCGGTACCGCTTCGTCGACGCATCCCTCTAGCCCCGCGGGTTTCCGAAGCCGGCGGCGGCCAGGACCTTGCGGCCCTCGGGCCCGGTGGCCGAGGCGATGAAGGCATCCGCGAGTTCCTTGTTCTTGCTGGTGGCCATGGTGGCGATCGGGTAGGTATTCACGGCAGCGGAAGACTCGGGGAATTCGATGCCCTTGGCCTTGTCCCCGGCAGCCAAGACGTCGGTGACGTAGACCAGCCCCGCGTCGGCCTCGCCGCTGGTCACCTTGCCCAGTACGTCGGTGACGGAGGATTCCTCGCTGACCGGGGCGAGCGTCACTCCGGCGGATTCTTCGACGGCCTTGGTCGCGGCCCCGCACGGGACTTGGGATGCGCAGATGACCAGCTTGAGGCCGGGTCTGGCCAGGTCGGCAAAAGACGTGATTGAGGCGGGGTTGGACGGGGGAACCGCGATTTGAAGGGTATTGGTGGCGAAATCGACGGGCGTGCCGGCCACCAGGCCGGCGTCTTGGAGCTTGGACATGTTCTTGGTGTCGGCCGAGGCGAAGACATCGGCCGGGGCGCCGGCGGTGATCTGGGTGACCAGGTCCGAGGATCCGGCGAAACTCAGGTGGACGGTGGTGCCGGGGTGGCTGGCCTCGAAGTTGTCAGCCAGCTGCGTGAACGTGGATTTCAAGGAGGCCGCGGCAAATACCGTGATGCTTCCGGTGGGCCCGGTGCCGGGGGAGTTGGACGAGGCGTCGCTTGCGGTGCCCGGGGAACATCCGGCGAGCGAGGCGATGAGCGCCCCTGCCATGACGAGTGTGGCCATGCTTTTGCCCAGGAAACTCATATCGCAGTCTTTCCCTGCGGGGATTCGATGATGACGGTGGTCGCCTTGACCACGGCGGTGGCAATGGACCCCGGCTTGAGGTCCAGTTCCCGGGCAGCCTCGCTGCTCATCAGCGAGACCACGCGGAAGGGACCGCATTGCAGCTCGACCTGCGCCATCACGGTGTCCATGGTGATGGCGGTGACCAGCCCGACGAATCGGTTGCGTGCGGAGGAACCGATCTGCGAGGGGTCATCCGGCAGGTGGGCCTGGTTCCGGGCGAGGTGGGCCAGCTCGAGCCCGTCGACGGCCAGCCGGCCCGAGGCGTCCTTCTGCGGGGTGAGGTTTCCGTTCTCGGTCCAGCGGCGAATGGTGTCGTCGCTGACCCCGAGAAAGCGGGCTGCTTCGGAGACGCGAATTTTCGGCATACTCCCATGGTGCCTCATTTGCGGCGGTAATGGGACCTAAAGCGCGCAAATCGGGAAAAGTGCCCGTATTTCCAGGTGCCTCGAAGCGGTTAGTCGCGAAAAGCGATCCGCGAGAGCAGGTCGCGCAGGGTCTCTTGTTCTGCCTTGCTCAGATTCGTCATGGCAACGGCCTCGCCCTCGGCGGTGGCCTTGCGCGCCTTGGTGTAAAGCTGCTCGCCGGATGTCGTGCCGGTGATGACCTTGGAGCGGCGGTCGTTGGGGTCGGCGGTTCGCTCCACCAGGCCCCGGCCTTCCAGCTGGTCGACCAGTGGCACGATCTGGCTCGGATCCAGCGAGAGGAATTCGGCCAGTTCCCGCTGTGTGGGTGCCAGTCCGCTGCAGGCCAGCGAGAGCACCGAGTAGGAGCGGACCTTGAGGTCAAGTGGCTCGAGGAGCTTGTTGGCCCGCGCCGATCCCAGTGAGCGGGTGCGGGCGGTGAGAAACTCGATTTCGCCCGCCAGTTCGCTGGACAGGAATCGGTCAATGGTGTTCATGGTGGTGCCCGGCTTGGTTGCCATGGTGCTGCCCCTCGAGATTGATAAGAAACTTAATCGTTGACTTTATCAAGAGTTTAAGTTGTTATGTATATAGCAAGGTTCCCACGACAGGGTCGGCGGGGGCAATAACTACCCTCGAAGGAACAGACATGTCACTGGCTGGAAAAGTTGCAATCGTTACCGGCAGCGGCCGCGGACTTGGCCTGAGCTACGCGCAGGAACTCGCCCGCCAGGGTGCTGCCGTGGTCGTCAACGACGTGGATGCCGACGTGGCCGCCGAGGCGGTCACCTCGATCACCGCGGCCGGCGGCAAAGCCGTGGCGGTCGTGGCTCCCGTCGGGTCCACCGAAACCGCCAAGTCCCTGGTGGCCGCGGCCGTGGAAAACTTCGGGCGCCTGGACATCCTGGTCACCAACGCCGGGGTGCTGCGCGACAAGTCGCTGTTGAAGATGACCGACGAGGATTTCGACCTGGTCATCAACGTGCACCTGCGCGGCACCTTCACCTGCGTCCGCGAGGCCTACGGCTACTTCAAGGAAAACAACATCGCCGGCCGCATCATCACCATCGGCTCGCCCACCGGCCAGCGCGGCAACTTCGGCCAAACCAACTACGCCGCCGCAAAGGCCGGCATCGTGGGCATGGTGCGCACCTGGGCCATGGAAATGAAGCGCGCCGGCGTCACCGTCAACGCCGTCATCCCGGTGGCCGCCACCGCCATGACCAAGACCGTGCCGTTCTTCGCCAAGGCCGTCGAGGCCGACGAGCGCGGCGAGGCCATGCCGGACTTCTTCCGCAAGGAACTGGGCTTCGGCACCGCCGACGACGTTGCAGGACTCATCGCCTTCCTCGCCTCCGAGCAGGCCGGCAACATCACCGGCCAGGCCATCGGCGCCGGCGGGGACCGCCTGCAGCTGTGGAGCCACCCGGAGGCGATTGCCTCGGAATTCAACGACGGCGGCTGGGACTACGCCACCTTGCTCGAACGCTTCCCGTTTGCGGACAACCTGCAGTCGGTCGGCGAAAAGTTCCCGGAGCTGCCGGCCGAGCTGCAGCCCGAACCGGCAGCCAAGTAGAAAGCACCACCATCACGATGAGCGTTCGCTACGAAGCCAGGATCGACCTCGACGCGGTCACCGCGATCGACATGCACGTGCACCTCGAGGTCGACGACTGCGGGCACAAGGCCATGCCCGAGGACCTCTTCGAGGCCTCGGCCGCGTACTTCAAGTCCGCGGAGCGCACCCCCTCGGTGGACCGCATCGCGCAGCTCTACCGCGAGGCGAAGATGGCCGCGGTGCTCTTCACCGTCGATGCCCGCACCGCGCTGGGCCACGAGCCGAACTCCATCGACGACCTGGTGGCCGGGGCCGCGCGCAACAACGACGTGCTGATCCCCTTCGGCTCCGTCGACCCGCGCACCGGCCCGGCCGCGATCACCGAGGCGCGCCGCCAGGCGGACGTGCTCGGGGTGCGCGGCTTCAAGTTCCATCCCTCGCTGCAGGGCTTCGACCCCTCGAGCGAGGAGTTCTACCCGCTGTGGGCGGCGCTTGAGGAAATCGGGCGCCCGTGCATCTTCCACACCGGGCAGAACGGCATGGGCGCCGGGCTTCCCGGTGGGCGAGGCATCAAGCTGCGCTACTCCAACCCGCTGCTGCTCGACGACGTGGCCGCGGACTTCCCGGGCCTTGTGATCATCATGGCCCACCCCTCGGTGCCGTGGCAGGACGAGGCGAACTCGATCGCCACGCACAAGGCGAACGTGTTCATCGACCTGTCGGGCTGGAGCCCGAAGTACTTCCCGGAGTCCTTGGTGAAGATGAGCAACAACGTGCTCTCCCGCAAGGTGCTTTTCGGCACCGACTACCCGCTGATCACCCCCGAAAAGTGGCTTCGCGCCTTCGCCGAGCTGCCGCTGAAGGACGAAGTGCGCCCGGGCATCCTCAAGGACAACGCGGTGCGGGTGCTGGGACTGGACAAGCAATGACCGATTTCTACCCCAGCGACCAGTACGGCTTTGCCCGGCTGCTGACCGATGCCGAGCGCGCGGCGCTGCTGCGCCTGCGCGCCGTGCTCGATGAGCACGTGCGCCCGGTGCTCAACGACCACTGGGACCGCGGCGAGTTCCCAGAATCGATCATCGCCCCGCTGATCGAGCTGGACATGATGCGCCCGGCCGAGGTGCTGGCCGCCGGCGAAAAGGTCCGCGGCCTCTTTGGCGGCTTCCGGAACTTCGAGCTGGCCCGGGTGGATGCCTCGGTCGTCACCTTCTACAACGCCCAGTCCGGGCTGTTCCGCACCACGGTGAACCTGGGCGGAAGCACGGAGCAGGTCGCCGAACTGGACCCGCGCATCGCCTCCTACGAGTACAAGGGCGTCTTCGCGCTCACCGAGCCGGACCACGGCTCGGACATCGCCGGAGGACTGGAAACCCGGGCCACCTTCACGGACGACGGCCAGGGCGGGCGCTGGGTGATCAACGGCGCCAAGCGCTGGATCGGCGGTGCGGCCCAGGCCGACGTGCTGGCGGTCTTCGCCCGCGACACCGCCGATTCGAAGGTCAAGTGCTTCCTGGTGCCCACCGACGCGCCGGGGGTGAAGCTGAGCAAGATCGAGCGCAAGACCAGCTTGCGGATCATGCAGAACGCCGACATCGAGTTGGTTGACGTCGGGGTTCCGGACTCGGCGCGGCTGGCGAACATCAACTCATTCGCCGATGTCGCCGCCTGCCTGCGCAACATGCGCTCGGACGTCGCCTGGATCGCCGCCGGAGCGGCGGCCGGCGCCTACGAGGCGGCGCTGAAGTATGTCACCGAGCGCCACCAGTTCGGCAAGCCGCTGGTGTCCTTCCAGCTGATCCAGGAAAAGCTCGCCACGATGCTCACCAATGTGACGGCCTCCCTGGCCATGGTGGTCAGCCTGACCCAGGCGCAGGAAGAGGGCATCTACAAGGACGAGAACTCGGCCATGGCCAAGATGTTCACCGCGCGCATGCTCCGGGAGACCGCGGCCCTGGCACGGGAGATCTGCGGGGGCAACGGCATCGTGCTGGACTACGACGTCGCCCGCTTCCACGCCGATGCCGAGGCCATCTATTCCTACGAGGGCACCGACGAGATCAACGCGTTGATCCTCGGCCGGGCCATCACCGGCATCGGGGCCTTCCGCTAAGAAAGACTCCGGCACCACCAAGCCTTTTGCCAAACACTTCAGCAACAGCCACTTAATTAAAGGAGTACCCATCATGGGCCAGACAGTACTTTCCTACGAGCAGCTCGCAACCGCCGCCGGCACCGACCTGGGCTACAGCGATTTCCGCACCGTCACCCAGGACCAGGTCAACACGTTCGCCGACGCGACCGACGACCACCAATGGATCCACACCGACCCGGAAAAGGCCAAGGACGGCCCCTTCGGCGGCCCGATTGCCCACGGCTACCTCTCGCTGAGCCTGCAGATCGCCTTCTGGTCCGAGCTCTTTGACGTCACTGGCGTCTCCACCCGCGTGAACTACGGCCTGGACAAGGTCCGCTTCCCCTCGCCGGTGCCGGTGGGCGCGCAGATTCGCATGAAAGCGCAGATCGCCGAGGTCGAAGAGGTCAAGGGCGGCTACCAGATCGCCGTCGACCAGGTTGTCGAGGTCGAGGGCGCACCGAAGCCCGCAGTGGTGTCGCGCGGCATT
This sequence comes from Paeniglutamicibacter psychrophenolicus, assembly GCF_030812255.1. Classification (GTDB taxonomy): domain Bacteria; phylum Actinomycetota; class Actinomycetes; order Actinomycetales; family Micrococcaceae; genus Paeniglutamicibacter; species Paeniglutamicibacter psychrophenolicus_A. The sequence continues at coordinate 209,447 of NZ_JAUSSH010000002.1, forward strand.
TACCGTTTCTACGCCTAGTATCCAGCAAAAGGCCGGGAGCCCGCTGGGGGGTGTTCCCGGCCTTTGCCGTAGTGGCGCAAGGTCGCTGGCCCGAATGTGGCGTCACATTCAGCCATCCCAGGTGCGCAAAAGTGACAACTATTGATTTTTTCAATGATTGTGCTTAGATTGTCTTATGTGGCAGGGGTCACAGAATCTCGCGGTTGGGGCGTAGGTGCCTGGCCCATCATTTTTCACCAAGGAGCATCCATGAAGAAGCGTTTGTCCACCATCCTCGCCGGGGCATCGATTGCAGCTCTCGCACTGACCGGTTGCGGCCAGGGATCGCCCTCCGGCTCCGCCGCCTCGGATACCGGAGCCGCCGCCGCCGGCTCCGACGGACTGACCAAGGTTGTCGTCGGCGTCCTGCCGATCGCACCGTCAGTTGCCGTGAAATACGGAATCGACAAGGGCATCTTCGAAAAGCACGGACTCGACGTCGAGTTCACCACCAGCTCCGCCGGTGCGGCCATGCTTCCGGCCGTCTCCACCGGCGACCTCAACTTCGCCGTCGGCAACCCGCTCTCGGTACTGACCGCGGTCGACAAGGGCCTGGACATGAAAATCGTCTCGGGCTACTCCGACTCCAAGGCCGAAGGGGACGACATCAACGGCGTGGTCGTGCGTGCCGATTCGGGCATCAAGGACTTTGCCGGCCTGGCCGGCAAGACCACCTCGGTGAACGCGCTGAAGACGCAGGGCGACCTGACCATCATGGAATCCGCAACGATCGACGGCGGGGACTCGGGGGCCCTGAAATTCTCCGAGATGCCGTTCCCGGACATGGAAGCCCAGCTCGACCGCGGGAACATGGACGCAGTCTGGCTCCCGGAGCCCTTCCTGTCCAAGGCGCTGGCGAACCCGGACAACGCACTGCTCGGCTACCCGAACCAGAAGGCCATCCCCGGCTTGCCAACCATGGTCAGCTTCACCAGCGGCAAGTTCGCCCAGGAGAAGCCCGAAGTCGTCGCCGACTTCAAGGCAGCCATGACCGAAACCCTCGCCGCTGCAGAAGCCGACCAGGCCGGGGCCAAGGCCATGCTGCCCGAGTTCATGAAGATGGACGCCAAGGTGGCCGAGAACCTGAAGATGGAAACCTGGGACGGCGTGGTGCCCAGCGACCAGCTCGCCAAGCTGGCCGAGCTGGCCGCCAAGCTGAAGTTCCTCTCCAAGGCACCCGACGTCGCGGCCATGACGGTCAAGTAGTACCGACAACAACGTTCCAAGAAGGTGTGCCGGCCATCCGGCCGGCACACGGGAAAGGCACCCATGCTCAACCAAGGCCTCGGCGGCTGGATCCACAAGCGCCGCGTCAAGTCGCAGGACCACGCGGCCGTCATCGAGGGGGAAAAATCCCTGAGCTACGCGCAGCTGGCGACCCGCATCGACAAGCTGGCCAACGCGCTTCGGGCCCTGGGCGTGGCCAAGGGCAGCCGCGTGGCATACCTGGGCAACAACCACTCCGCCTTCCTGGAGACACTCTTTGCCTGCGGCGGCATCGGTGCCATCTTCGTGCCACTCAACACCAGGCTGACCCCGCGTGAACTGAACTACGCGCTGAACGACTCGGGCAGCACCGTACTCATCAGCCCGGTGTCCCTGGACGACCTGGCGCAGGCCTCGCTGGGCGAAAGCCCCGTGGAGCACCACCTGGTGCTCGATGACGAGCCCGGGGCCGACTCGGCGTACGAGCGCGCACTGGGTGCGGCGGAGGCCGGCTACCGGGACATCGCCGTGGACCACGAGGACCCCGCCATCATCCTGTACACCTCCGGGACCACCGGCCGGCCCAAGGGTGCGGTGTTGACGCACGGGAACATGACCTGGAATTCCCTGAACGTCTTGGTCGACTACGACGTGACCAGCGACGCGAAGGCCCTGATGATCGCCCCGATGTTCCACGTGGCCTCGCTGGGCATGGGCGCTTTGCCGACGCTGCTCAAGGGCGGCACCCTGGTGCTGCAGGACAGATTCGAGCCCTCCTCGGTGCTTGCTGCGATCGAACGCCATTCGATCACCTCGCTCTCCGGGGTTCCCACCACCTACCAGATGCTGGCCGAGCACCCCGCTTGGGCCGGCACCGACATTTCCTCGCTGCGCATGCTCACCTGTGGCGGGTCCGCGGTCCCGATGCGTGTGCTCGAGGCCTACGAAAAACGGGGCCTGGGATTCTCGGGCGGCTACGGGTTGACGGAAACCGCACCGGGGGCCACCTCCCTGCAGGCCGAACGCTCCCGCTCCAAGGCCGGATCGGCAGGACTGCCACACTTCTTCACGGACGTCATGATCGTCGACCCCGAAGGTGCCCGGCTGCCGGCCGGACAGGCCGGGGAGATCCTGATCTCGGGCCCGAACGTGATCAAGGAATATTGGCAGCTTCCGGAGGCCAGCGAGGCTGCCTTCATCGACGGACACTGGTTCCGCTCCGGGGACATGGGGTACCAGGATGACGAGGGCTTCCTCTACATTTCCGACCGGCTCAAGGACATGATCATCTCGGGCGGGGAGAACATCTACCCGGCCGAGGTGGAACAGGCCATCATGGAACTTGAGGGCGTGGCCTCGGTGGCCGTCATCGGTGTCCCGGACGAAAAGTGGGGCGAGGTGCCGCGGGCCGTCGTGGTCCCGGTGGAGGGCGTGGCCATCACCGAGTCCGACATCAGGGAACACCTCGCCGGACGCCTGGCCAAGTACAAGATCCCCCGTTCCGTGGTGCTCACGGACGATTTCCCGCGCACCGCCAGCGGCAAGATCCGCAAGACGGATTTGCGCAAGACCTTCGGCGGGACGACCCCGCCTGTTCACACCAGCTAAGGATTCATGACGACCATGAAAAACAGACTCACACTCGCAGTGGCCGCCTTGGGGATTCTCGCATTGAGCGCTTGCGGTTCGGGCTCGCCCAGCGGCGAGGCCGCCGGCGCCGCCTCCGAATCCGGCGGCGCCGGTCTGGAAAAGATCACCGTGGGCGTGATCCCGATCGTGGACACCGCCCCGATCTTCCTCGGCGACTCCAAGGGCTTCTTCGAGGCCGAGGGCCTGGACCTGGACATCCAGACCGCCACCGGCGGCTCGGCCATCGTGCCGGGGATCCAGTCCGGAAGCTACGACTTCGCCTTCTCCAACTACGTCTCGCTCATGGTTGCCAACGACAAGGGCCTGAGCATGAAGGTCGTTGCCAACGGTGTGACCACCTCCGGGAACAAGGACGGGGACTTCGGCGCCGTGGTGGTCCCGAAGGACTCGCCGATCAAGAGCCCCAAGGACCTGGCAGGCAAGAAGGTCTCGGTGAACAACCTTTCCAACATCGGAGACATCACCGTTTCGCAGGTCGTCAAGGACGATGGCGGGGACCCGAGCACCGTTGACTTCGTCGAGGTTCCGTTCCCCGATGCCCCGGCGGCCCTGGAAAACGGCATCGTGGATGCCGCCTGGATCCTCGATCCCTTCCTGGTCCAGGCCAAGGGCGGCGGCGCGCGGGTCGTGAGCAACAACTTCTCCGACTTCGATCCGGAACTGGACATCGCAGGCTACTTCACCTCCTCGGACAAGGTCGCCGCCGAGCCCGAGCTGACGGCCAAGTTCCAGCGCGCCATGAACAAGTCGCTGGAATACGCGAACGAGAACCCGCAGGAGGTCCGCGACATCGTGGGCACCTACACCAAGATCGATGAGGAAACCCGCGCCAAACTGGTGCTGCCGCGCTACCGCGTGGACATCAACACCGAGGCCGCACAGAAGCTCGGCGACGCGGCCCAGGAATTCGGTGCCATCGCCAAGCCCGTTGACCTCGAGGCCCTGTTGCCATGACCCAAATGACCGAACCATCGACGCGCGCCGCGGTGAAGGCCAAGGCCTCCCGCGCACCGTCCAAGGGCCTGCCGAAGTGGGTGCTGGGCCTGATCGGCATCGTGGTGTTCCTGGGCTTCTGGGAATTGATGCCGGCGCTGGGCGTGGTGCAGGCCAAGTACCTGCCTCCGGCCTCCGAGGTCATCGCGGCCCTGGCCACCGACCTGGGGCTGACGGCGTTCTGGGTGGCCGTGGGCGACACGATGCTGGCCTGGGCCATCGGCCTGGCGATCGCCGTGGCTGCCGCCCTGGTGCTGGGCCTGGTGATCGGGATGTCGCCGTTCCTGCGGCGCTTCACCAACTCGACCATCGAATTCCTGCGCCCGATCCCGTCGGTGGCGCTGATCCCGCTGGCGGTGCTGCTCTTTGGCATCAAGATCGAGTCCTCGCTGCTGCTGATCGTCTACGCCTGCTTCTGGCAGGTGCTGATCCAGGTGCTCTACGGGGTGGCGGACGTGGACAACGTGGCGATGCAGACCGCCAGGTCCTACGGATTCTCCTACGCGCAGCGGGTGCGGGACGTCGTGTTCCCCACGATGCTGCCGTACCTGATGACCGGGGTCCGGCTGGCCGCCTCGGTGGCGCTGATCCTGGCGATCACCGCGGAGCTGCTGATCGGCTCCCCGGGACTGGGCAAGGAGATCGCCCTGGCGCAGTCCGGCGGAGCGATTTCCGGGATGTATGCGTTGATCCTGGCCACCGGGTTCCTGGGGGTCGCGATCAACGGGGTCACCCGGGTGGTTGAGAAACGGGTGCTGTCCTGGCACCCGTCGGTTCGCGGGGAGGCGACGGCATGAAAATCCTGAAATCCTTCGGCTACCTGCTGGGGTTGCCGCTGATCCTGCTTACCTGGTGGTGGCTGGCGACCTCCGGGGCGCCGAACTTCTTCGTGCCCACCCCGGCGAAGCTGGTCACCACGTTCATCGAGACCTGGTTCGGGGAGCGGATGCTCACCGACGTGTTGCCCAGCATCATGCGCCTGGTGGTGGGGGTGCTGGCCGCGATCGTGCTGGGCATCGTGCTGGGGCTGGCCGTGGGCCTGAACCGCACGCTGCGGGCGGTGACCGAGCCGGTGTTCGAGTTCTTCCGGGCGCTGCCGCCGCCGGTGCTGGTTCCGGTGCTGATGCTGCTGGTGGGCATCAACGACGGCATGAAGGTCGCGGTGATCATCTCCGGCTGCATCTGGCCGGTGCTGCTGAACACCATCGAGGGCGTGCGCTCCATCGACCCGGTGCAGAACGAGACCTCGCGGTCCTACGGGATCACCGGGTTCTCCCGGATCCGCTACCAGATCCTGCCCTCGGCGACCCCGACGATCATGGCCGGGGTGCGCCAGGCGCTGTCCATCGGGCTGATCCTGATGGTCATCTCCGAGATGTTCGCCTCGTCCTCCGGCCTGGGGTTCACGATCGTGCAGTTCCAGCGGTCCTTCGCGGTCCCGGAAATGTGGTCCGGCATCGTGGTCCTGGGGCTGATAGGCGTGGCCCTGTCCTTTATTTTCCAATGGGTCCAACGCCGCGTGCTGCGCTGGTACCACGGCCTGAAAGAGGTTGAAAATGCAGTCTGAGAATCCCACGTCCCACCAAGGCGGGCGTACCCTGCCCGAGGGCGAGGCACTGCTCTCGGTGCGGAACCTGAAAAAGGTCTACCACACCGACGCCGGGGACATCGAGGCGGTGCGGAACCTGACCTTCGATTTGGGCAGCGGCGAGCTGGTCTGCCTGGTCGGTCCCTCGGGCTCGGGCAAGACGACGCTGCTCAAGTGCATCGCCGGGCTGCTGAATTCCACCTCCGGAGAGGTGCTCCTGGACGGGCAAAAGGTCACCGGCCCGCCGAAGAAGATGGCGGTGGTGTTCCAGGAATACGGCCGTTCCCTGTTCCCGTGGCTCCGTGTGGCGGAGAACGTCGAGCTGCCGCTGAAAAACGCCGGGGTGCCCAAGGAGGAACGCAAGCGCCTGGTGGCCGAGGCGCTGGAGGCGGTGGGCCTGGACCACGTGCCCAGGTCCTACCCGTGGCAGCTCTCCGGCGGCATGCAGCAGCGCGTGGCGATCGCCCGGGCGGTGGCCTACCAGCCGGAGGTGCTTTTGATGGACGAGCCGTTCGCGGCCGTGGACGCGCAGACCCGTGCGGACCTGGAGGATTTGATCCGCAGCGTCTGGAAGAAGCTGGGGGTGACGGTCCTGTTTGTCACCCACGACATCGACGAGTCGATCTACCTGGGCGAGCGCGTCATCATCCTGTCCTCCTCGCCGACGATCGTGCAGGAGGACATCGTGATCGACCTGCCGGCCGAGCGGGACCAGCTGGAGACCCGCTCCCTGCCGCGGTTCACCGAGCTGCGCCACCACGTGTATGCGGAGATCCAGAAGGCCAAGCAGGGGCACCGCCCCGAGGAAGCCATCACCATGGTCGCCAAGTAGCAAGATCCTTACCCTCATTACCGGGACGCCGTGCGTCCGTCATCCCCGTAGTCGGGCGATGACGGGCGTACGGCGTCCTTTTGTGGCCCGCGCCTCGTCCGTCGAACCACGTACAAGTGGCCGCCGTTCCCATTCACGGGATCGGCGGCCACTTTGCCGGCTGCTGGGGTGCCTACTTCCCGTAGGAGGTCCGCCAACCACCCTGGTATTCGGCCCGGGCCACGGTCGAATACGGCACGGGGCTGACCACCACGCGGGCCTCGAACTGGCGGTGCGGCTCCACGGTGGTCTTCTTCGTCCCGCCGTCCGGCTCGCCCCACACCACACGCAGCTCGGTGCCCTCCGGGACATCCGGATCAACAATGGCCAGGGACAGGCCGCGGCGCTCGTTGGAGCTGTAGCCGGTGAACATGGAAAGGCCCACGGTCTTGCCGTCGGCATCGATGACGCGGTCGTAGTTCGACGAGCCGTAGTTGGCCAGCGGGAGGTCGAAATACTTGTAGGGGACCTCGTCGGGGTCCAAAACGGAGGAAAGGATCGTGCCCAGGTCTTCAGCGTTCCAGGCCAGGGTGACCTTCTTGCGCTGGCTGGCCGGATCGATTCTTTCCAGTGTCTCGCGGCCGATGAAGTCGTGGTCGAACTTCACGAAGGACCCGTAGCCCAGTTCCCAGGGCGTGTGATAGTAGTCCTCGATGTCAGCGGAGTCGAAGCTTCCGGCTACGGCGTTGGTGGCCTCATAGCTGTCGGCGCCGAGCCACTCACGGTAGGCGCGCAGCTCCTCGCCGGTGTAGATCGCCGGCAACGGAGAAGGGATCCAACCGGATTCCAGGGTGTTGGAGGGATATGCCCGCGCGCCGACGGGAACCATGCCGAATTCCGCCCCGGCTTCCAGTACCGCCGCGCGGATCGTGTCGTAGGATTCGTACGGTCCCCAGATTTCCAGCCCCGGTGCCCCGGCCATGCCGTGGCGCAGCGTGCGCACTTCCGTCCCGGCGATGTTCATGGTGTCCATGGAGAAGAAGCGCTGCTGCTCCAGCGGCTCCCCGTTCAGTTTCTCGATGATGTTCCAGGCCTGCGGCCCCTGGATCTGGAAGCGCCAGTACTTGCGTTGCACCGGTTTGCCCATGGGGCGGGAGGGTGAGCGGCGATCCACCTCGATCTGCACGTCGTACCCGCCGGTTTCCGCCTGGAAGAGCAGCCAGTTGGCAGCAGGCGCCCGGCCCACGTACACGTATTCATCCTGCTCCTCGTGGAAGAGGATGCCGTCGCCGATGACGTGGCCGGACGGGGTGGTGGGTACGTATTGCTTGGCCCGGTTCACGGGGAACACCGCCACGCTGTTGATGGCGGTGTCGGAGATCAGCTTCAGGGCGTCGGGGCCCTTGATGAAAAGGTTGTCCATGTGGTGGGTCTGGTCGTAGAGCACTGCGGTTTCCCGCCAGGCACGCTGTTCGCTGCGCCAGTTGGAGAATTCCGGGGCCACCACCGGATAGACGTAGGCCCCGAGCTGGGAATTGCGCAGCAGTTCGGCGGTGTTGCCAGCCGCATCCAGGACTTCCTGGAGGTTCTTGGGTGACATGCGAGAAGGCTTCCTTTCCTTTGGGGAGCGGTGCCCTCTTCTTGTCAGGCCCGCACCGGAACACGAAGGAGCGGCGTATCTGCCGCTACCCCGACCATAGGCCAACAGACTCACTAAGTCGATAGTTATTTTCCGGGAAATCAAACCCCACCCGTCCTTGCCGCGCCCCCCGGAGGCGGTGGAGTTGTGCGCCCAAATACTTGGTCCCGTCATGATCCCCCAAAACACTATCGGAATAGGTAGTATGCGACGTACATCACTTTTTGTTTCGGGGGCGACCCCGGGAATCCTGGAGACCAGCATGAAGAGAATCAAAGGGGCGTTGGCCCTGTTCGCGGCACTGAGCTTGGCGGCCTGCGGCAGCGGATCGCCGTCGACCGGACCGGCCGAATCGTCCACCGAAGGTGCCTCCGGCAGCGGCGCCGCCACGGGACTTGAAAAGGTCGAGGTCGGGGTGATCCCCATCGTGGACGTCGCGCCGATCTACCTGGGCGTCAAGGAAGGGCTCTTCGAAAAGGAGGGCCTGGACGTCAAGCTGACGCTGGCCCAGGGCGGGGCGGCCATCGTCCCGGCCATCATGAGCGAGCAGATGGATTTCGGCTTCTCCAATGTCACCTCCATGATCGTGGCGCGTTCCAAGAGCTTGCCGCTGAAGATGGTGGCACCCGGTGGTAGTTCCACCGGAGACACCAAGGCGGACTTCGCCTCGGTGATGACCAAGCCGGACAGTGGTATCAAGGAGATCAAGGATCTGGTCGGCAAGAAGATCGCGGTGAACACCCTGAACAACATTTCAGACTCCACTATCAGCGAGGCCGTGAAGTTGGCAGGCGGGGACTATAAGCAGGTCCACTTCGTGGAAATGGGCTTCCCCGACATGACGGCCCAGCTTGCTGCCGGAAACGTCGATGCCATGGCGGCCGTCGAGCCATTCGTGACCATCTCCGAGGCCGACGGAAATGTTCCGATCTTCTCCAACTACGCAGAGCCGGTCGATGACCTGACCGTCGCGGTGTACTTCACCTCGGATGACTACATCAAGAAAAACCCCGAGACGGCCGCCAAATTTGCCCGGGCCATGACGGCCTCGCAGAAGTTTGCCGACGAGAACCCGGAAAAGGCCAAGGCCGTCCTGCCGGACTACACCTCGCTGGAGCCGGATGTCATCGAGAAGCTGACGATGCCGAGGTACTACACCGAGGTCAATGAGGCCTCCATCGAGAAGATTGCCGAGATCTCGCTGGACCGCGGACTCATCGAGCAGATCCCGGACCTCACGGCGCTGCTGCCGTCAAAGTAGCTCCTACCAAGCATGAAGTCGGCGGCCTGCCGGGAACGGTTTCCCGGCAGGCCGCCGTCGGTTCTGCATGCTCCTGGTCCCCGTCTCAGCGGTGCGTCGCAACCCAGTCCGCGGTGGTCTTGATGCCGCCGAAGGTGTAGAAGTGCAGCTTGATCTCCCCATGGCGTGCCGGGTCGTAGTCCCGGGCCAGGTCGGCAACGAAGCGCTCGGGCCCGGCGGTCCCGAGCAGGTTCCCCAGGGAAAATCCGTAGCGCTTGGCGATCCCGGCGGAGGAAGCGACTCCGAACCGTCGGGCATAGCCCAGCAGCCGCTTGATGCCAGCCGGACCGGGTACCCCGATCCGCACCGGCAACGTGATGCCGCGCTCACGCAACGTGGTTAGCCAGTCCAGGACCGGGACGGTGTCGAACCCGAACTGGGTGATGATTTCGCCCTCGAATCTCCGCTCCCGAAGGGCGGCGCTCTTGGCCTCGAGGGCCGACCAGAGTGCGTCGGCCTCGATTTCGGAATGGCCGTCGGGATAGCCGGCGATCGACACCGTGTTCACTCCGAAGGCCTCGAGCCGCCCGGAGGTGATCAGCGACAGCGAATCAGGGAAAGGGCCCATGGGTTCGGCCGGGTCGCCGCCGACGGCGAAGACGTGGCTTCCGGACCCGACCTGCACCAGCGCCTCAAGGAAGCCGTCGAGCTCGCCGGTGGATGCCAGCCTGCGCGCCGAAATGTGCGGCACTGGATGCAGTCCGGCCTGCTTGACGGCTGCCGCCGCGGCCACCCGCATCGACAGATCCTCGTTGCCCAGGAAAGTGACGTTGACGGGGGTTCCGGGCGGCAGAGACGGGGCTGCCGCTTGGAGTGCGGCGATGTCCTTGCCCGTCATTTCCAGGGAGAATCCGTTCAGCAAGCCCCCGGAGGTGGTGCCGGGATGATCCGTTGTCATCGGTGGTGCCCCTTTCGTGCCCCGTGGGGCAGGTCGGCATCATTGCCTAGGCCCATAGGTATATCCCGGATGCACGATGGTGTCCATGGCCAGGGGGAGGGTCGGTCATTCCTTGGGAATGAGCACCTCGCCCTCGAGTCCGTCCGGGTCCCGGAAGAACATGCTGAGCACGGAACCGAAGTCGTTGATTCTCCCGTCTCCCGCTCCGGACTCGATGATCCGGTTGCGGATGGTTTCGAAGGCCGGCCGGGAGGCGGCTGCAAGGCCGAGGTGGTCGATGCGCCCGCGGCCCCACATCGGGGTCTGCCGTCGTGCCTCGGCGTTCCCGTCGATCACGAAGACATTGAGTTCCGTGCCCGGTCCGATCCTGATGTTCGTCATGGTCTCGCCCGGGCCGTGGTTGCGGGTCGGTCCCACCTGGGCGTCGAAGACCTTTCGGTAGAACTCGCCCAATTTTCCGACATCGTTTGAGATGATCGCGATGTGGTTGACCCCATCCAGCAACATGTTGCCATCCTCCGTTTTGCCATGGCACGCTCGAGTGCCTTCCCTGCCATTGAGCTACAGGTTCCGGGCGTTTTCAAGGGCGGCCCAGCGGTGGCCGGTTCGGGGCGAATGGGGCTGGCGGTCAGCCGTTGAGCCGGTCGATGAGCTTGAGTCCGCGCCGGGCCCAGGCGATTTCTGCCTCCGCCTGGGACATGAGCCCCTCGTAGGTGTAGATCTTGTAGGCGCTGGTCTTTTCGCGGTCGGCCTCCGGGGTGTTGGCCAGACGCCGGTTGAGCATGGCGCTGGAGCCGTCCTCGATTTCCCTGACCTTTTCGCGCCATTGGCCCAGCAGCCCCGTGTGGTGTTCGATGTGGGCGCGCAACTGCTCCCGGGCGGCATCCGGATCCGCCCATTCCAGATAGGCGGCCTTGAGGTGCGCGGGGTCTCGGGTACGGGCGTATTCCAGCGGGGTGTCCATCCAGTTCCTGAATGCAGCCTTGCCTGCCTCGGTCACGTGGTACTGGCGTTTCTTGCCACGTGGGCCCCAGGGGATTTCCTCGCCTTCGAGCAGGCCCTCGGACTCCATGCGCCTGAGCTCCGGATAGATCTGCGAGTCGGGGGCGTGCCACACGTGGCCGACCGAGGACTCGAACTGCTTGTGCAGGTCGTATCCGGTCATCGGCTCGACAACGAGCAAGGCAAACAATGCATTACGGAGACTCATGGCAACTTTCGTCGGTCAGGGGTGTTGCAAATCACTATATCCGCAGTTACTCTATGACCAACACCACTAACTATGTCGATAGGTAGTCTTGCTGCCGTATCGAAAGGAAAACCCCATGACCGTCGTCGCCACGACCAGCTCCACCACCAACAAGGTCCTGCCCCACCCGCTGAACGCCTGGTACGTGGCCGGCTGGGACCACGAGGTCACCCGCAAGCCGATGTCCCGCCGCATCGCCAACCGGCCCGTGGCCCTCTACCGCACCGAGGACGGCAGGGCCGTCGCGCTGGCGGACGCCTGCTGGCACCGGCTTGCGCCGCTGTCCATGGGCAAGACCATGGAAAAGGACACCATCCAGTGCCCGTACCACGGCATCATCTACAACTCGGCCGGCCGTTGCGTCTCCATGCCGGCGCAGGAAACCATCAACCCCTCCGCCACCGTCCCCTCGTTCCCGGTCGTGGAGCGCTACCGCTATGTGTGGATCTGGATGGGCGACCCGACGCTGGCCGACCCGGACCTGGTGCCGGACATGCACCAGATGACTTCCGACGAGTGGGCGGGAGACGGGCTGACCATCCACGCGGCCTGCAACTTCCAGCTGGTGCTGGACAACCTCATGGACCTGACCCACGAGGAGTTCGTCCATTCCTCCACGATCGGCCAGGAGGAACTCAGCGAGTCCGACTTCGTCACCGTGCGCGAGGGCAACAAGGTGACCGTCACTCGCTGGATGCACAACATCGACGCCCCGCCGTTTTGGCTCAAGAACATGCGCGACAAGTTCCCCGGTTTCGAGGGCAAGGTCGACCGCTGGCAAATCATCAACTTCGAGGCACCCTCCACCATCAGCATCGACGTGGGCGTGGCCAAGGCCGGCACCGGTGCACCGGAAGGCGACCGCAGCCAGGGCGTGAACGGTTTCGTCATGAACACCATCACCCCGGAAACCGACAGGTCCTCCCACTATTTCTGGGCCTTCATGCGCAACTACTGCCTCGACAGCCAGCTGATCACCACCCAGCTGCGCGACGGCGTCCACGGGGTCTTTGGCGAGGACGAGGAAATGCTCATGGCCCAGCAGGCGGCCATCGACGCCAACCCGGACTACGAGTTCTACAACCTGAACATCGATTCGGGCGGCATGTGGGTGCGCCGCATCCTCGAAGCGATGCTGGCCGCCGAGGGCCGCCTGGCCGCCTCCGCCTAAGGCGGAGAAGGACAGCGAAGGATACGGACAAGGACCATGGCAGCAACCAACATTGAAACCTGGCAATCGGCCACCGTCAAACAGGTGGTACCGGTCGCCGACGGCATTGCACGCATCGTGCTCGAACCCTCCCTGCCGCTCAAGGCCGAACCGGGATCGCACGTGGACCTGATGGTCAAGATCGACGGGGAGCCGGCCAAGCGCTCCTACTCGGTGGTGGAGTCGAACCACGACGGCACCCGGCTGGTGATCAGCGTGATGAAGGCGCCGCTCTCGCGGGGAGGCTCGATCTTCATGCACGGCCTGGTGCCGGGGCAGCGACTTGAAATCACGCAGCCGCTGCAGAACTTCCCGCTGCGCGTCGGCGCCCGGCGCTACATCCTGCTCGCCGGAGGCATCGGCATCACCGCAATCGCCAACATGGCAGCGGTGCTCAAACGGCTGAAGGCCGACTACACGCTGGTGTACGTCGGACGCAGCCGCAGCGCCATGGCGTACCTGAAAAAACTGTCCGAACTGCACGGCGAGCGTCTCGAGGTGCACGTCGACGACGAGGGCTCCTCGCTGGGCGTCCCCGCGCTGGTGGACCGCGCGGATGCGGACACCGAGCTGTACATGTGCGGGCCGATCCGGCTGATGGACGCGGTGCGCCGCAGCTGGGTCGGGCGCGAACTGGACTTGCCCAACCTTCGTTACGAGACCTTCGGCAACAGCGGCTGGTACGATCCCGAGGAATTCATCGTCAGGGTTCCCAAGCTCAACCTGGAGGTCAAGGTCCCCCAGGGCCGCTCCATGCTCGAGGCCCTCGAGGACGCGGGCGCGGAGATGATGTTCGACTGCCGCAAGGGCGAATGCGGGCTCTGCGAGGTCCGCATCACCGAGCTCTCCGGAGCCATCGACCACCGCGATGTGTTCTATTCCGAGCGCCAGCAGCGCCAGGGCACGAAGATGAACTGCTGCGTCTCGCGCGCCGTCACCTCCCCGACAGGTTCCCGGAGCGATGCGGGCGCCGGACCGGCGGTCATCACGATCGAACCGAACTAGCCGCAGCCGCCCTGGAATCCACCCGACAGGCCCAAGGGCCGCTTCAACGACGACCGGGCCATCGCCGAGATGACAACCGACCACGGGAGCGGCGCCGAGCGCACCTGGACAAGACGAAGACGACCACATGCCGCCCGATCGCCACCGGCGGCACCCATTGACCCGGCTGACCGGTGCCAGCGGGTAGCAAAGGCGCGAAAAGTACTTTTGTCCCCGCCGGTGCCGTTGATGCGAGGACCTTGGTTCGGCGGAAAAGAATCTTGATTCGTTGAAAGATTCGGCGTGCCACGGGGCAGTAGCCACTCTTGTTCATTCGGTACACAGAAGTACACCGAGTACACCGAAGTACACAGGGGGTTCCATGGTTGGGCGAAATCCAACGCCCCCACCTCGGCGTCGAAGACCGCGCGGTAGAAGTCGCCCAGCCGCTTGGCGTCCTTGGGAAGAATCGCGCTGTGGTTGATTCCGCCCAGCAGCATGGTTTGTCCGATCCGTTGGCCGTGGGTGCGATGCGGCTCCTGTTGCCCTATCGCCATGGGGCGCCATGAGGCGGAGAATTCACGGGCACGGGGAGTTTCCCTGGCCTCGGGTAGGGCCTGGAAAGCATTGATCAATAACCCTTTCTCGAGGAAATATCCAGAGCATGGTCCTGGTTCACGAAATGTTTAAGAAAAGGCTGGACAAAAACATTGGTACCGGCGAGTAAGAGCGTTCTTTGTATCTACAACCGTTTTTTGCGTGCGTAACACGAAGTACCAAGTTAGGCTCGCCTGCGGATGATCATCCCCGCAATTTCGCTTCAAGACCCAAGTCCATCCAAGGAGATGTCCACGTGTCGAAAAACGTCAACGGGAGAAAATTCACCGCCGCCGTCATGGCCGGTGCCTTTGCACTCAGCCTTCCATTTGCGGGAGTCGCCCCGGCAACCGCCGATGCAAACTTCCCCAGTGTTGAGGGAACCACAAATACCTCCAGCATCCTGTCCTATGCGGATGTCGTGTCGGAGATGCTCAAGCTCGAGAAGACATCCCGGTTCAACGTCGATGTCTTCACCCTGACCGAGGCCGGCATGGCGGTGAACACGTCCGAGCAGGGGCGTGACCTGTATGTTGCAACGGTGGGCACAGGGCCGAAGCACGTGTGGCTCCAGGGCAGGATCCACGGCAACGAACCGTACGGCGCCGAGGCCCTGCTGCAGGTGCTGAAGGACGTGGGTACCAACGGGTCGGCCGACTACGAGCTGCTCCGCAAGGAATTCACGCTGCACTTCATCCCCAACTACAACCCGGATGGATCCGAGGCGAATATCCGCCACACGATCCTGTGGGATCAGATATCCAACAAGCCGCTGCTCGGTGCCAACGGGCGCGAGCGCCTGATCGACCTCAACCGAGATTGGACGCCCACCGGATTCGCTGCCAAGGAGTCCCTGGCCTTCTACGAGTACTGGACCACGGTCAAGCCCGACTATGGAATCGACATCCACCACCAGGGCCTGAAGAAGCAGTGGGAAACCGGCGATGACGTGACGTTCTCGTTGGGCATCTCGCTGGCACCGAACGGACCGACGCTTCCTGGCATCAAGGATGGTCTCTACAACGACCAGACCCGCCAGATGAATGTCCACGTCTATGATTCACTCAGGAAGTACGGGTTCGTCAACACCGACCGCTACCAGGTCGGCAACGGCATGGAGATCGACATCAAGGGCGGCGTCGTCTCGGCGATGATGCTCGGCCTTGACTACAAGGGCATGAACCCCACCGGCCACTCCAACCCGGTGGTGTTCTTCGAGACCTCCGGCAACACCTCCAACGGCAGCCTGGGACAGAAGGCACGCGGCAAGTCCATCAAGCAGAACGCGCTTGCCGTCAAGGAGCTGCTAACTGGAATTGCCAGCGGCGCCGTTGACAAGGTGGATCCTGACCGCTGGGAGGAAATCCCGCACCAGCCGGTCACCGGATACAACACGGACTACGCAGGGAACATCCCGAAGTAGACAAGATCGCGACCAAGCCGCCACGAGGTCGACCCAGGCATGGCCGGCGCATGCAGAACTACAGCGACCCCGGACGATTACCTCAACGTCCGGGGTCGCTGTCGTTGCCCGGAAGCCCGGGGGATGTTCTGCGGTGCCCTGTTCGGCTCAGGGCTCCCAGACCGCTGCCGCTCCCCGGACAGCGCCGCGGATAGAGGTGTGCAGCGCTAAGGCTGCGGCTGGTGCCAAACCCGAGCCTCGGGGTCCACCGCGTCCAGCGGGGCCGGGAAGCTGGACATTGCCGGAATCTCTTAATGGGTCTCCCGCATGTTGCTGAACCTCGGGGGAGTCGGTGTTCCCCTTGGGTGAAGGTGAGGGAAGCACGCCCAGGGAAGAGGGGCTAATACATCCCGAGGACCGCCAGGCTGGGCTGGACGGGAAGCACCGGCGTGGAGAAGCCGTGGCGCGGCCGTCGACAAGCATGCGGAGGCGCGGACAACCCTGCGGATGCATGGAGCCGAATCATGCATTTCATCGTCCGGGGAGCCCGTCAAGGTGCGACTTGGGAAAGGTACCCGTTCCAAAACAGGGAATCCGGTCTCATCCGGACCGGCAAAGCGGACAACGATGCCCGGTATGGAACGTGTCGTCCATACCGGGCCTCGAGGTTCCTGCAGGAACTCAGTGTTGAAGCGCCTCACTGCCTTCACGGCGCAAGGGTTCGGAAGCCGGGGTCGGGCCATCTTGGCCCATGTCGGCATCCAGGCTTTGGATGCCGACATGGCATGGGCCCATCTGTCAGGGCCTGGGCCCGCAGCCAGGATCCCGTCGTCGATGCAGGCCCTGCTCGGGTCGATGCTCGCGATTCTCTAGGTTCTCCATTTTGCCCGCGGATAGCGGCAAGATGCGAAAGATGTCGAGCGGAAGTTCCACCAGGATTGCTCCCACTCGACACGCTTCCCTCGACTACGTGAGCGAGACCTTTCATGAAGAGGTTGCCCGATTACACCAGCGCGTAGTTCTTGAAAGCGCTGTAGCTTCGTTGAATGGCGATCTGATCGGCTAGATACTTGGCATCATGCCAGACGCCCCAAATGAAACTCGATCCTCGGCGTGACTGCCAGGGAAGACCAAGGAAGTAGACCCCGGCCTCCGCCGAGACCCCTCGCTGATGAATCGGGCGTCCGGATTCGTCGAATGCGTCGACCTTCAGCCAGCTGTAGTCGAAACCGAAACCAGTCGCCCACAGAACCGTGGACACACCGGCCTCTGCAAGATCAAGCTCCAAGATCGGATCGGTCACGCATTGAGGATCTGCACCCAGGACTCGGGCTTCTGGTTCCTCGGGCAGGTCGATTCCGTTTCGCAGGATGTAGGCGTCGGCTTCGTCGAGCAGCGAAAGATAGTTGGCATCGCCATCGGCGATGTTCCGGGCCAGATCGTCGTTGAAAGTCATGGTTCCCCCGTCGTACGAGGAAGCCCGTCCCACCAACTTGATTCCGCTCTCTGCCAGCTCCCGGAAATCAATGGTGTGCCCACCCCGGGCGCCGCTGACGGCTATGGTGACGTGCTCGGCTCCGATCGGCGGGGCCGCGGCTTCCCACTTGTTCAACACGCCGAGCCACCACACGAAGTCGCGGCCGCGGTAGCTCCGCGGGGGCCGGTCGTGTGGTCCGACGGCCAAATAGACTTGGCGCCCGAAACGCTGCAGCTCGTCGGCTATCTGGACACCGGAAGAGCCTGCGCCGACCACGAGGACGGCTCCGGAAGGAAGCTGTTGCGGATTGCGGTAACTGCTGGAGTGGAGCTGATGGAGGCGGGCGGATTGAGGGACCAGGGCAGGGATGATCGGTTTCTGGAACGCGCCAGTGGCGGCCACGACAAAGGCGGCGTCGATGATGCCTTCGGAAGTCTCCACGCGGAAACCGGATTCGCCTTCCTTCTTGTTGACCTGCTGCACCTCGACTCCGCATCGGATGGGGGCATTGAACGCGGCCGCGTAGTCCTCGAAATATTCTGCCACCTGATCTTTCGTGGCAAATTCATCAGGGTCGACATCGTTGAAATCCATGCCGGGAAAGCGGTCGTGCCAAGCCGGGCCATTGGCCACCAACGAATCCCAGCGTTCCGAGCGCCAGCGTTCGGCAACCCGGTTTCGCTCAAGGACGATATGGGGCACGTTCATTTTGGTCAGGTGCTCGCTCATCGCCACACCGGCCTGGCCGGCGCCCACGACGAGGACCTCCGTCGCCTCTGGCTGCATATTCGACATTCCGATTCTCCGCTCGAATGGTTGTAATGGTTCGGGTGACTGCGGCGAGAATTTCCTAGCGGCAGGTGTTGTCCCCGGTGAGGGCGGCTGTTCCCGATTGATTCAAGCAAACGGCAGGTTGAGAACCGCTGTCCAATATCTGTTGGCGACGAAGCGCATCACTAAATTAGATTTGAGCCGACTGGGTGCATCACATGATCAAATGATCGCCTCCTGGTGCGGCAAGTCTTCAATGATCTGTTTTTGAGATTCAGTTGCTCTGATTTAGCTGCTTTACGGATGCCTTCGGGGTGGCCACAATGGTGCCATACGAACATTTCGGGAACCCTCCAGAGAAACGGAATTGCCATGTCGACACACCAGCGCCTGCGAAAGTTCAACACCAAGGACACCTATCCGGAACAAAACCTGGACAACGACCTGTGCCAAGCGGTCGTGGCCAATGGCGTGGTCTATCTGCGTGGCCAGATCGGGCAGGACCTGGAAACCCGCGAGTCCGTGGGCATTGGTGATGTCGAGGCCCAGGCCGAGAAGGCCATGGCGAACATCAAGATGCTGCTTGAAGAAGCGGGCAGCGGCCTTGAAGACATCGTGAAGGTCACCGTTTACCTCATCGATCCCCGCTACCGCGAGGCTGTGTACCGTGTCATGGGCAAGTGGCTCAAGGGTGTCTACCCCGTATCCACCGGCATTGTCGTCCAAGCACTGGCGCGCCCCGAATGGTTGGTTGAGATTGATGCCACCGCCGTGATTTCCGAGGGAGCCTCCAAATGACGTTCAGCATTGTCGCCCGCGACCAGCACGGCCGCATCGGCATGGCAGTGAGCTCGTCGTCTCCTGCCGTCGCAGCACGATGCACCCATTTGCGGGACGGAATCGGTGCGGTCAGTTCACAGAACATCACGGATCCCCGGCTCGGGACCCACATCCTGGACCTGTTGGAGGCCGGGCACGGGGCCGATTCCGCCATCCAGGCAGCACTCGAGAACTATGCGGACGCGGACTATCGACAACTGGTGGTGCTCGATGCACACGGCGGCGTCGCGGTGCATCACGGGAAGCACACGTTGGGCGTGCATGGCAGCGGCCAGGGGACGCATAGCGTCGCCGCAGGCAACATGTTGAGCGGCTCGCATATTCCCCAGGCCATGTGCGATGCATTTGAGCAGTCCGAAGGCGAGCTGGAGGAGCGCCTGCTGGCCGGCCTTCAGGCTGCATTGTCCGCCGGAGGCGAGGAGGGCCCGGTTCACTCCGCGGGAATGGCGGTGGTTTCAGGGCACGGCTGGCGTGATACCGACCTTCGGGTCGACTGGCATGAGGATCCCATCGCCGAACTAGGTCGACTGCTCGGTGTGTGGTCGCCGCAGCGAAACGACTACGTGGTCCGGGGACTGGACCCCTCCGCTTCCGTCGGTTATGGAGTGCCCGGCGATGAGCGCTGAAACCATGGCAGCGGCAGGCGCCGGAGCCCTGAAACCGGAAGACAAGCGGCGGGTGCTGGACACCGTGCGCGAACACCAGGCCGAACTCATCGGGTTGTCTGAACGGCTGCACGCCAACCCGGAACTCGGATGGCAAGAACACCAGGCGGCAGAGTGGACAGCTAGCTATCTTGAAAGTCGCGGTTTTGCCGTCGAACGCGGCTACCTGGGCTTTGATACAGCCATTCGAGCCGTGTACGGCAGCGGCAGCCGCCGGGTGGGGCTGATGGCCGAATACGATGCGCTGCCCGGGCTGGGACATGCCTGCGGACACAACATCATCACCGCGATGTCATGCGGAGCGGCCGTGGCGCTCTCCGCTTTCGCCGATGCGCGCGACTTGACCGTCGAGGTCTACGGAACGCCGGCCGAGGAAGGCGGCGGCGGAAAAATTGAGTTGCTCAAGAAGGGTGCTTTCCGGGGACTGGACCTGGCCATGATGGCCCACCCGAGTCCGGTTGATTCGGCAGAGGCCAGTCCGTATGCCGTCGCACACAACCACGTCGTTTTTGAAGGAAAGGCGGCCCATGCTGCCGCGTATCCGGAGCAGGGCATCAACGCCAACGACGCGTTCATCGTCTCCCAGGTGGCCCTGGGCCTGTTGCGCCAGCAATTGCCGTCGCAGACCCGTGTCCACGGCGTGCAGACGCGCGGCGGGGAAGCTCCCAACGCGATCCCGGAACGAACCGAGGGGCGTTGGTATGTCCGCGCGCAGACACTGAAGGATCTTGAGGGCCTCGAATCGCGTGTGGCCCGTTGCTTCGAAGCCGGGGCCTTGGCGACCGGTTGCGAATTGACCATCACTCCGGAGTCCGAGCCGTATTCGGAGTTTCGCACCGAGCAGCGTGCGCTCGACATCTATGTGAAACATGCACTCGAGCTTGGACGCCGGTTCGATGCGCCGCCGGAGCAGGCCACGATGAACCGGGCGTCCACGGACATGGGCAACGTGTCCCAGGTAGTTCCGGCCATCCACCCATACATAGGCCTGGGGTGCTACCCCGTGGCCAATCACCAAAAAGAATTTGCCGCTCATTGCGTGGGCGACGATGCAAACCGAGCCATCCACGACGGATCAGTTCTGCTTGCCCTGACGGGACTGGATTATCTGGGCTGAAAGCCCCCAAGCAAGGAGACAAGAAAATGAGCAGCATCACCGCAACGAGGGACGGCACCGTACGGGTCGAAGCGGACAGCCTCGGGGAACGCAGTGTGCCCGCGGAGGCCTATTGGGGGATCAGCACCCTGCGTGCCTTGGAGAATTTTCCGGTAAGCCGGCGAACGATCGGGAGCATGCGTTCACTGATCTGGGCCCTGGGCTCGGTGAAGTATGCGGCCGTGCGTGCCAATGAAGAGCTCGGACTGATCGATCCGGCCAGTTCCCTGGCTGTGCAACAGGCCGCCCGGGAAGTCATGGACGGAAAGTTCGACGACCAGTTCATTGTTGACCGGATCCAAGGGGGTGCGGGTACAAGCACAAACATGAATGCCAACGAGGTGGTGGCCAACAGGGCGCTGGAAATCCTGGGCCATGCCAAGGGCGAGTACCAGTATTTGCATCCCATTGACGTGGTCAATCGCAGCCAGTCCACGAACGACGTGTATCCGACGGCGCTGAAGCTTGCACTTCAGCGCGAATTGGCGATGCTGATGGACGAACACGAGAAGCTCACCGCAGCGTTCGCCGCAAAGGGCCTGGAATTCGCACACATCCTGAAGATCGGCCGGACCCAACTTCAGGATGCCGTTCCCATGACCCTGGGCCAGGAGTTCGGTGCTTTTGCCGAGACGTTGCGTGAGGACCGGCTGCGGATCGCTGAGCTGGCGACCCATCTAGGCGAATCCAATTTGGGTGCCACAGCCATCGGGACCGGTATCACTGCACCGCACGAATACCGGAACCTCGTGATCCAGCAATTGTGCGACGTGACCGGCATGAAGCTGACTTCGGCGACCAACTTGGTTGAAGCCACGAGCGATACCGGGGTTTTCATGCTGGTTTCCGGCATCATCAAGCGCACTGCCGTCAAGCTCTCGAAAATCTGCAACGATCTGCGACTGCTGTCGTCCGGACCGCAGGCCGGATTGGGGGAGATCTTCCTGCCGGCGGTTCAAGCCGGATCATCGATCATGCCCGGCAAGGTCAATCCGGTGATCCCCGAGATGGTCAGCCAGGTTGCCTTCCGGGTGGTTGGCGCCGACACCACAGTGACGATGGCTGCCGAAGCGGGCCAACTTCAATTGAATGCATTCGAGCCGGTGATGGCAGATGCCCTGTTCGAATCCATTCAATGGCTCACCTCGGCCTGTTCGATTCTCCGCACCCGTTGCGTGGACGGCATCGAAGCCAACCTGCCCGTCCTGCAGCAACGCATGGTTGAGTCGGTGAGTGTGGTGACCGGGCTTGCGCCGCTCATTGGTTATGCCGCGGCTGCGGAGCTGGCCAAGGAAGCCTTGGCGACGAATCAAGGCATTGCCGCCCTGGTCGCAAAGAAAGGGTTGGTTGAGGCGGACCGTTTGCTTGAGGCGTTATCCCCGCAGGCCTTGGCGGGAGCGTAGCCGGTAACGGACACGGAAGGCCATGGCACCGCAGCACCGCGTAGGCGAGCTGCGGTGCCATGGCCTTGTCCGGAGCCTTGGTCCACCGTGCATGGACGCGGCTTTTCGGTGACTGGTGCGGGGCGACCGGATAGCATGTTCCGGAGCCTCGCGGGAGGAGGGCTTTCGGCCGCGACCCCGGGGGCCGTGGATGGTGCACGGAAGCGGCTGTGAGGGCGGGTTGCAGCCAGCAGGAAAACCGTGGCGTCGCAGTGGTGGCCTCGCTGTTCGACCCGGGAAACGGTACAAAACGCTGCGCGAGGCGGTCGTCGCCGAATCGAACAGCATCGCCTCGCCTCAACCGGCGTACTGACCGGGCCCGGCAGACCGACGATGCGCCGGCACACCGGTTCCAGGCAGGAAAACGCCACCACCCAGGACAAATACCGCGGTGGCCGAAGCGCTACCGGGTCCCCGCTCCGTGGCTATCCGATGGACCCGCACCTGCTATCCAATGATCCGGCTCAACACACCGCTGTCCAAAAATGGCACGGACCATCTACAGGCCCGGCTATGTTCCAAGACGGCAAGCCCGATCTCAGGCTTCGGCTGGCTGTTGACCGGAAAGTTCGGCCAGCTGGTCGCGCACGCAACGGCCGACCGCTCTCATCCGGGCAGTGGCCCGTTGGGTTCTCAAGTGGGCGATCACGATGTCCAGCTGCGGCACCGCATTGGTGATCTGCACGGCTGCCACCTGCTGGCCGTCATACGTCATGTTGTGGTGTGGATGCTGGTGCAGGATCGAGTATCCGTGCCCGTGTGCCACCAGCGTGCGCACTGTTTCAAAACTTCCGGATTGGAACCGCACTTCGGGGCTGATGCCGGTGTCGCGCAGGAGCGAAAGCATCAGATCACGGGTGTAGGGCATGTCGAGCAAGATGAACGGTTCGCCGGCCATGTCCTCTAGGTCCAGTGAAGAGCGCTTCGCAAAACGGTGGTCGTGGGGCAGCAACAGATAGGGCCGGGCCCGATCGACCACCGTGGTTGCCACGCCTTCGGGAATCCCCAGGTCGTATCCCAATGCCAAGTCGGCTTGGCCGTTGAGCAGCGCATTTGAACACCCGGCGGCATCGGCTTCGAGTACCTCCACCACCAACTGTGGGTAGTCTTGGCTCAACCTGCTGAGCAACCCCGGTATGAGGAAGGGTGCCAGTGTGCTGAAGCAGGCAATCCGCACGCGGCCGGCCACACTGAGTTGTTCACCACGTGCCTTCTCAACGATGTCCTCCACATGACCCAGGACGGCCAGGGCATCACGCAGGAAGGCCTCCCCGGCAGGGGTGAGTGCCAACCCTTTTGATCGTTGACGGATGAAGAACTGTGACCCGATTTGCCGTTCCAGGTGGGCCACGGCGCTGGAGATCGCCGACTGGGCGACGTGGAGCCGTTCGGCCGCCAAGGTCATTGACAGCCGGGCTGCGGCCTCCGTGAAATACCTGAGTTGGGTAAGGGTGATGTCCATAGCCTGAGCTTAGCGCTTACCCCGATAGGGGCGAAGGACAATCGTTTTCAAATCTCGAAAATCGATGCCATTGTTGACGCAGGGTTTCAACGGCACAGCCATGGCGGGACGCACGGAGCATCCCGCCATGGCTGGTGAGGCTTGCCAGCGGCAGGGTGCGGACCAAAGGCCCGAATCCGCCGGCCGGCGGGCGGCTCACACTTGGGGTTGCCGTGCGGAGCGTCGTGAGCTGTCGTTCTCCATGGCATCGTTCATGCCGGGATCCAGCGACGTGGGGGTGACAGAAGTTTCCTCGGGTGCCGCATCCGAAGTGCCAAGTTTCATGAATCCCCGTTCCAGGGCATCCGCGCGGTCCTGCTCCAGAAGATCGATGCCCTTGGTTTCCTTCATCGTCAGCAGCGTGACCAGTCCGAGCAGGCCGACCAGGATCATGTAGAAGGCCGGTGCCATGATATTGCCCGTTGCGCTGATGACCCAGGTAAGTACGAGGGGTACCGTGCCCACGAAAATGGCTGCGGTGACGCTGTAGGCAATCGAGAGGCCGGTTTGCCTGGTACGCGTGGGGAAGAGTTCGGCCACGGTAACGGCGTGCACGCCCAGCACAATCGCCAGAATGATGCCGAGGCCGATGGTGCTGGCCATGCCGGCCCAGGGCTCGTCCACCTGCATCAGCTTGAACAACGGGTAAGAGCAGATAACCATCAATGCCCCGGAAGCAAGCATGAGGGGTTTGCGGCCAATGCGGTCGGAAAGGGCGCCAAACAGGGGCACCAGGATCAACGCGGTGATTGACGCAACGGTGGAGAGCAGGGCCGCCGTCTCCACGCTCATGCCGATGAACTCTTCCTGGTAGGTCAGCAAGTACACAAGGATGATGTAGAAGGTTACGTTCATCATGATCTCGATGCCGCTGGTCTGCAGGAGCTGCCTCCAGTTGTTGCTGAACACTTCCTTCAGCGGGCTCTGGGCAACGTGTTCGAGCTCTTTCAAGGCCTTGAATTCAGGGGTGTCCTCGACCTTGTTGCGGATGTAGAAGCCGATCAGGCCCAGTGGGCCGGTGAGAATGAAGGGGATTCGCCAGCCCCATTCGGCGACGGCATCCGGGCCGAGGGTGCTGTTGAGGACCAGAACGGTCAGCGATGCGGCAAGGAAGCCGAGCAGGCTCCCGACTTCGAGCCAACTCACGCCAAACCCGCGGTGCTTGGCGGGGGAAGCCTCGGCGAGGAACGCCGCCGCGCTGCCGAACTCGCCGCCGGCGGCCAGGCCCTGCACCATGCGCGCCGTGAGAAGCAGCGCCGGCGCCCAAAGCCCAATGGAGTCATAACCGGGTAGCAACCCGATGCTCAGCGTGGCAACGGACATGGAAATGATGACCATCGAAAGCGTCCGCTTACGCCCAAAACGGTCGCCCAGGTAGCCGAAAAGGATCGCTCCCAGCGGCCGTACTCCGAAGGAGATGGCAAAGACCGCGAAAACCGCAAGGAGTCCTGCCGTTCGATCTTGTGCGGGGAAGAACACGCCGGCAATGATCGATGCCATATATGCATAGACGGCCCAGTCAAACCAGTGGACTAGCACGCCGATAGAGCCGGCGGCGACCGACTTTCGCAGGCTTTTCTGCGGAACTGGTGAAAGCGAGGTGGAATTCACGGTGACTCCTGGGAGTAGGAAGATATGAGCGTGCTTAAGAGTCTCGTGAGACCAGTCACATATGTCGAATAGTTTTTTTCTGGGAGAAGCATCTGATTTTCAGATTCAGACCCGTTCTCGACATGGACGGGCTTTCGACGGGGTTTTCTGGCCGTTCGGCCCTGCGACTGGGACCCTTGCTTGGCTGCACCAATGATATGCGGCAGGGAATCCGACGGGGCGGCGCGCCCGTCATAATGCCGAAACGAAGCCAGCGGACGTCCGTCGATTGCACAGTGGGGAACGGGTGCGGAACTGCCTCGAAGCCTGATTCCGTTTGTCGCCGGGTTGAAGGGGGCGGGGATTCACTGCGCGCGGGGCCGCTCGCGGTGCGTGCTGATCCGCCGGTGCCGGGCACGGCGGGAGCCGCACGGCGCGGAGGGTGTCCGGTGTCGGTCAGCTCCCGTTAACAGGACCCAGCGCCCGGGCGATGCCGCGCACCGCGGTCTGCAGCGCCATTACCGCGGCCGGCAGCAGGTCCGAGCCCCGCGGGACGACCACCGCGAGGACGGCCAGGGCATGGCCGCGGGCATCAAGGATCGGTGCGGCGGCCCCGGTGGACTCCGGGTCGATGAACCCATCGAAGGTGGCGTAGCCAATCCGCCGGATTTCGGCCAGCTCGTGGCGCAGCTTCGGGTGCCTGGCCAGCATGGCGTCCCCGTGCCGCTCAAGGTAGCCCTGCAGCACGCTGGCGGGGGAGTAGGCCAGCAGCGCCATGCCCATGGATGTGAGGTGGACCGGCATGCGGCCGGCCACATTGGCCTGGTTGACGACGGATCCCGGGCGGGAGAGCCGCTCGATGACCAGCACGTCGTCCTCGTGCAGCACCGCCAACTGGGTGTTCTGCCCGACCAGCTGGTTGATGTCCTCCATGAAGGGAAGCGCCGCCTGGCGCAGGCCCAGGGTCGAGGCGCTGCGGTTGGCCAGTTCCCACAATCGCAGGCCCAAGCGCACCTGGCCGTCGTTGTCGCGCGCCAGCAGTCCGTGTGAAACCAGATTCTCCAGCAAACGGTAGGTGGTTGCCCGGGGAACGTCTGCGCGCCGCGAAAGGGCATTGACCGTGAGTGTGGGGTTTTGCGCGTCAAAGGCATCAAGGATCCGCACCAGGCGGTCCAACATCGAGTCCCCGCTCGGTGAATTGGCCATGACACCACCTTAGATCAGGTGGCCGTTCCCCCTGTTCCCGGGAATCGAGGGTGCTCCGGGTGGAAGCGGCGCGGCCGTGCAGGCCAACCTGCCTCGTGTGCCACGTACGGGCCAAGCACGTCCGGAGATAAAAGTAGCTCCGACAAATTCCCTTGAACTCCGTCAAGTGGGCCTAACATGAGGAAGCAAAGGCAACCAGGTGCACCGGTCCATCCGACCAGCCCTTAGGGGTTTGGCAAGCGGTTCTTGGCTTCACGGACGGCCCTCCGGCATCCCTGGTCCATGATGACAAGGAGAACCAGATGGCCGGGCCAGAGGACATGCAGGGCACCGGGCCGGAGCGCCCCCAGCCCATGGTGGAGCGCAGCCGCTTCGGCGTCAGCGAACGGCACAAGGACCCGGCGTCCGAGGAAAACCGTGCCCCGATCACCAGCACCGAGCTGAGCAAGGGCCCGTCCGAACTCATCGAATATGCCGGACCCAAGGTCAACTGGCGCGTCTTCATCATCTCGGCCGTCATCATCCTCGCCTTCTCCCTCTGGGCCATCATCGTCCCGGACAACGCCGCGACCGCCATGGCCGCGGCCGTCGCCTGGATCTCGACCAACCTCGGCTGGTTCTACGTCGTGACGGTGACCCTGGTGGTGCTCTTCGTCCTCTGGGTCGCCTTCTCCAAGGAGGGCAGCGTGCGCCTGGGCCCGGACCATTCGCGCCCGCAATACAACCTCTTCACCTGGGTCGCGATGCTCTTCGCCGCCGGGGTCGGCATCGACATGCTCTTCTACTCGGTGACCGGACCCATCACCCAATACATCACCCCGCCCTCGGTCGACCCACAGTCCGCGGCGGCCGTGCAGGACGCGGTGGTGTGGACAATGTTCCACTACGGCATCGCCGGATGGTCCATGTATGCGCTGCTGGGCATGGCCATGGGCTACTTCGCCTACCGCTGGGGCATGCCACTGTCGATCCGCGCGGCGCTCTATCCGCTGCTGGGCAAGCGGGTGCGCGGGGCCACGGGCGACGTCATCGACATCTTCGCCCTGGTCGGCACGGTGTTCGGCGTGGCCACCTCGATGGGCATCGGCGTGGTGCTGCTGAACGTCGGGATCTCCTGGCTCTTCGGCATCCCCGAGGGGCTGGCCCTGCAGATCGCCCTGGTGCTGGTGGCGGTCATCATGACCATCGCCGCCTGCACCTCCGGTGTGGACAAGGGCATCCGGCTGGTCTCCGAGCTGAACCTCTGGTCGGCCGCGGCCATGATGCTCTACATCCTGATCACCGGCAAGACCTCCTTCCTGCTCACCGCACTGGTGGAAAACATCGGGCGCTTCATTTTCACGCTGCCCGAGCGCACGCTACAGACCTTTGCATACGAGGAAGACGGTTCGGCCTGGATGGCCGGCTGGACCCTGTTCTTCTGGGCCTTCTGGCTGGCCTGGGGCCCGTTCGTCGGGATGTTCCTGGCGCGCATCTCGCGCGGGCGGACGCTGCGCGAGTTCGTCATTGCCGCGATCACCGCCCCGGTGCTCTGCGACTTCTTCATCGTCTCGATCTTCGGCAACAGCGCCATGAGCGAGGTGCTGGGCGGGAACACCGAATTTGCCGAGCTCGCCATCAGAAGCCCCGAGCACGGCTGGTACGCGTTGCTGGAGATGTTCCCCGGAGCCCCGTTCCTCATCGGCCTGGCCACGCTCTCGGGACTGCTCTTCTATCTGACCAGCGCCAACTCCGGCGCCATGGTCATGTCCAACTTCTCCTCCTCCATCCCGGATCCCTCGCAGGACGGCGCCAAGTGGCTGCGCATCTTCTGGGCGCTGCTCACCGCGGTGCTCACCGTGGCGATGCTGGTGGCCGGCGGGGTGACGACCATGGAGCACGCGACGCTGATCTTCGCACTGCCGGTGACAATCATCGCCTACCTGGTCATGGCCTCCTTCTCCAAGGTCCTGCGGATGGAGCGGGCCGAACGCGAAGGCACCGTCATGCGCCGCCGCTCGGTGGCCGCGCACGGCGGCAACGCACCGGAAAAGACCTGGCGCCAGCGGATGGCGCAGCTGCGCGCCTACCCGTCCAACAAGGCCGTGGCCCAGTACGTGGAGCGAACCATCCATCCGGCGCTGGAGGAAGTGGCCGGAGAGTTCAACGAGCTGGGCTACGAGGCCGAGCTGGCCACGGCGGCGAACGAAACGACGGGGATCGCCGAGCACACGCTGCTGGTGCACATGCACGACCACCGCAACTTCCACTACCAGGTGGCGGCGGTGGAGGCCCCGGTCCCGGCGTTTGGTGCCCGCACCGTCTCCCGCGAGGTCGATGTGTACTACCGGCTGGAGGTCTTCACGCAGACCGGCACCGAGGGCTACGACCTGATGGGCCTGGACAAGTCGCAGGTCATCAACGACGTGCTGGACCGCTATGAGGCGCACCTGGCCTTCCTGCAGTACTCCTCCGAGCACGACTACGCCTCCCTGCTCACACCTCCGCGCCCGGCCACCGGCATGGTCCCGCAGGTGGATCTGCCGGAACCGGACGAGGACGAGGGCAAGGGCCGGGAATAACGGAAGCACCAGCCGGTACCCGTGGAAACACGGTCCCCGGGGCAGGATCAGGACGGTGGGCAAGGCCTCCGCGCAGGGGCGCGCGGGGTCTTGGCCCACCGTCTTCTTTGCCGTGGTTGGAGCCGGCCCAAGCCGGGGATCCGGGCGTTGCTCCTTCCGGCGAGGCCCGATCCCCGGGGTGCAAGGGGCCCGGTTCCCGGCCTTCCTGTCCACGCGTAAATTCACGTTTCCCCCAAACCATTGACACATGTGGTCCAACTCACCTAGGGTCTGTTATATATCAGTTGTATGCCTGAATGGGCGAGGCCAAGGCGACACCGGCAAAAAGGGGTTCTGTTGATTGATATACGTGGCGAGTCGGTGGATGGATTGATCCGGGACATCGGGAAGCGGATTCCTTCGCCCGGCGGAGGGACAGTGGCGGGGCTGCAGGCGGCGCTCGGCGCCAGCCTGCTGCGCATGGTGGCGAACTATTCGCAGGGCCCGAAGTTCGAGCACGTCTCGACCGAGGTGGCCGCCATCCTGGCCGAACTTGAGGACCTGGAGGCCCGCTCGCTGGACGCCGCCAACGAGGACGCCCGCGCATTCGACGCCGTCGGACGGGCCTACGCGGCCAAGCCCGGGGCGGGCCTGGACCCCGCGGAACGCCGGGAAGCCATCGGCCGGGCCCTGGACGCCGCCGCGGACGCACCGGCCAAACTCATCGTCATCTGCGGGGAGCTGGTGGCCCTCGCCGAGGAACTGGCCCCGATCGGCAACGGCAGCGTCATCGCGGACGTAGCCGCCGCCGCCGCGTCCATCCGGGCCGCGGTCTCCACGTCGGTCGTGAACCTGGAGGCAAACCTGCCCTCGGTCCAGGACCCCGCCAGACTGCGCAACTTCGAGCGGATCCTCCACAACGTGTCCCGGGTGCACAACCGTGCCGATGCCCTGGTCGAGTCGGTCCGGAACCCGGTGGCGGCATGAGCGCCGGGATCCTCGACGGCCGGGCCGTGGCGGCGGGCATCACCGAACGCTCCATCGAGCGCGTGGGCGAGCTGGCCCGGACCGGTGGGCAGCGTCGCCTGCACATCGTCACCGCAACAACGGATCCCTCCAGCGAATCCTATGTCCGGGCCCTCACGCGGTACGGCACCCGCATCGGCGTCCGGGTCACCGTGGAGCGGCTGGACGAAGGCGCCCCGGCCGAAACCATCCGCCGCGCGCTGGCAAGCGCAAGTGCGGATCCGTCGGTCCACGGCGTCATGCTGCAGACGCCGCTGCCCGCCGGGGTGTCCCTGCAGCAGGTCGCCACGGCCATCGCCGTGGACAAGGACGTTGACGGGGCCAACCCGCTGTCACTGGGCACCTGGATGTCGGGCGGCGCCGGTTTCGCCCCGGCGACGGCCGCGGCGGTCATCGAATTGCTCGACCACCACGGCGTCGAACTGGCAGGTGCCCGCGTGACGGTGGTGGGCAGGTCCCCGGTGGTGGGCAAGCCCCTGCTGCACCTGTTCCTGAACCGCGATGCCACCGTCACGGTGGCACACTCCAAGACGAAGAACCTGGCCGCGGCGACCCGCGGGGCCTCGATCCTCGTCGCCGCGGCGGGCAGCCCCGGCCTGGTCACCGGCGAGCACGTGGGCGACGGCGCCGTGGTGGTCGATGTCGGCACCAACTACGACGCGTTCGGCCGCCTGTCCGGGGATGTCGACGCGGGGTCCGTCGCGCCCCGGGCGGCTGCGCTCAGCCCGGTCCCCGGTGGCGTCGGGGCGATCACCACCGCATTGCTGTTCCGCAACACCATCACCGGGCTCGCCGCCCGCCGGCCCACCGAACCGGCCGCCCAAACCACCACCGAACCGGCCCCGGTGCCGGTTCCCCACTGATTCGATAAGCCAAGGAGCATCAGCCATGACCTATTTGCCTTCCACCATCGCTTCGGGAACCACGAGCCTGCTCACGCCCCGCGAGGAAACGCCCGCCACCGACCACGCGGTCCTCACGCTCTCCTGCCCGCAACGCAGCGGCATCGTCCACTCGGTGTCCAAGTTCCTCTTCGAGCGGGGCTTCGACATCGTCGAGCACCAGCAATTCGACGACCCGGCCGCGCAGCGCCTCTACCTGCGCACCGCCTTCGTCCAGCGCGAGAAGGCGGTCAGCGCCGGCGAGCTCGCCAGCGACTTCGCCCAGGTGGCCAACGAGTTCTCCATGGACTTCAACTTCCACGACGGGACCAAGCCCAGGGTGCTGGTCATGGTCTCGAAGATGGGCCACTGCCTCAACGACCTGATCTTCCGCTGGACGACCGGAACCCTGGCCGCCGACCTGGTCGCGGTGGTGTCCAACCACGAGACGCTGCGCCCCATGGCCGAGGCCGCCGGGCTTCCGTTCATCCACATTCCGGTGACCGCCGACACCAAGCCGGAGGCCGAGGCCCGGCTGCTCGAGGCCGTCACCGGGTTCGACGCGGACCTGGTGGTCCTGGCCAGGTACATGCAGGTCCTCTCCCCGGAACTCAGCACGCGGCTCGCCGGGAAGGCCATCAACATCCACCACTCGTTCCTGCCGGGTTTCAAGGGCGCCCGTCCCTACCACCAGGCCCACAAGCGCGGGGTCAAGCAGATCGGCGCCACCGCGCACTACGTCACCGACGACCTGGACGAGGGGCCGATCATCGAGCAGGAGGTCATCCGGGTCGACCACCGGCTCAGCCCGCAGGAGCTGGCGACGGTGGGCCGGGACAACGAGGCCCTGGCGCTGTCCAAGGCCGTGCGGCTGCACGTTGAAAACCGGGTCATGGTCGACGGGCTGCGCACCATCACCTTCACCTAGCCCGGCGCCCGATCCGGGCACCACCCCCCAAATACCTGCGGTCCGCCTGCAAGGCACCAGCACCCACACCCCAAGGAGAGTCATCATGAAGCCACCACGCGTCGTCATCATCGGAGCCGGAATCGTCGGGGCCAACCTGGCCGACGAACTCACCCAGCGCGGCTGGACCGATATCACCGTCCTGGACAAGGGCCCCATCCCGCTCACGGGCGGCTCCACCTCGCACGCCCCCGGGCTGGTCTTCCAGACCAACGCGTCCAAGACCATGACCGAATTCGCCGCCTACACCGGGGCGAAGCTCGCCTCGCTGGTGCGCGGGGGCGAAAGCGCATTCAACAAGGTCGGCGGGCTGGAGGTGGCCACCACCGCGGCCCGCATGGAGGAGCTCAAGCGCCGCCAGGGCTGGGCCACCTCGTGGGGCCTGGAGGCCCGGATGGTGGACTCCGCTGAGGCCAAGGCGCTGCACCCGCTCATCGACGAAAACCAGGTGCTCGGCGCCCTGCACATCCCCGGCGACGGGCTGGCCTCCTCGGTGCTCGCCGTTCAGCTGCTGCGCGAGCGCGCCGAGTCCCGCGGTGCGGTGTTCATCGGCTCGGCCCCGGTCACCGGCGTCGAACGCCGTGCCGGACGCGTCACCGGTGTGCGCAGCGGAGAGACCGTGTTCCCCGCCGACATCGTGGTCTCCGCCGCGGGGTTCTGGGGCCCGGCCGTGGGGGACCTGATCGGGATGAAGGTGCCGCTGGTGCCGCTGGCCCACCAGTACATCACCACCTCGCCGCTGGCTCCGCTGCGCGGATCGGCGGCCGCGGGCCGCACCGTGCGCGGCACCGGGAACAGCGCCGACCTGCCGATCCTGCGCCACCAGGACGAGGATTTGTACTTCAGGGAGCACGGCGACCGCCTGGGCATCGGTTCCTACGCCCACCGCGCGATTCCCGTGGGCTACGACGAAATGCCGAACACCGGGGAAATCACCGAGCACAACATGCCCTCGCGCATGCCGTTCACCTCCGAGGACTTCGAGGTCCCGTGGAAGAACTGCCAGTTGCTGCTCCCGGCCCTGCAGGGAGCCACCTTCGAGGACGCCTTCAACGGGATCTTCTCCTTCACCCCCGACGGCGGATCGCTGGTCGGCGAGTCCCGCGACCTGCGCGGCTTCTTCATCGCCGAGGCCGTCTGGGTGACGCACTCCGCGGGCGTGGCCAAGGCCGTGGCCGAACTGCTGGTCAACGGGCGCTCGGAAACCGACCTGCGGGAACTGGACGTCGCCCGCTTCGAGGAGGTCCAGCTGCAGCCCGAGTACGTGCTGGAGACCTCGCAGCACAACTTCGACGAGATCTACGACATCCGCCACCCGCTCGAGCCGCGCACCTCCCCGCGGAACCTGCGCGTCTCGCCCTTCCACCGGCGCCAGGTCGAGCTCGGCGCCTTCTTCCTGGAAACCGCCGGCTGGGAGCGCCCGCACTGGTACGAGGCCAACGCCGACCTCGTCGCCGCGCTGCCCGAGGCCTGGCAGCCTCCACAGCGCGACGCCTGGAGCGCGAAGTTCGAATCCCCGATCTCCGCGGCCGAGGCCCACGCCACCCGCACCAACGTGGCGATGTACGACATGACGGCGCTCAAGCGGCTCGAGGTCTCGGGCCCCGGGGCCCTGCCGCTGCTGCAGAGGCTGACCACCAGCGGGCTGGACAAGTCCATCGGCTCGGTGACCTACACGCTGATGCTCGACGAGGCCGGCGGGGTGAAGAGCGACTTGACCGTGGCGCGCATCGAGGAAGAGCTGTTCCAGATCGGCGCCAACGGCGGGCTGGACCTGGACTACCTCGTCAAGCACGCCGCGGACCAGAGCGCGGCAGACCCCGCGCTGTGGGCCCAGGTGCGCGACACCACTTCGGAGACCTGCTGCATCGGGGTCTGGGGACCGCGGGCCCGGGACCTGGTGGCGCAGCTGACCAATCAGGACCTGACCAACGACGGGCTGAAGTACTTCCGCGCGGCCAGCACTTCCATCGCCGGGATCCCGGTGCGCCTGATGCGCCTGTCCTACGTCGGGGAGCTCGGCTGGGAAATCTACACGACGGCCGACCTCGGCCTGCGGCTGTGGGACACCCTCTGGGAAGCGGGCCGGGACCTCGGCGTCATCGCGGCCGGACGCGGCGCCTTCAACAGCCTGCGGCTGGAGAAGGGCTACCGCTCCTGGGGCGGGGACATGGACACCGAACACGATCCGTTCTCCGCCGGGCTGGGCTTCGCCGTGCGCGCCGCCAAGGAGGGGTACATCGGGAAGGAAGCGGCGGAGAAGCGCCGCAACGAGCCCGCCGCCAAGCGCTTGCGCTGCCTGACCGTCGATGACGGCACCTCGATGGTGCTGGGCAAGGAACCGGTCTTCGTGGACGGGCACAACGTCGGCTACGTCACCAGCGCCGCCTTCGGGCACACGGTCCACAAGCCGGTGGCCTACGCCTGGCTTCCGGCCGGGATGGAGGAGGGTGAGCAGGTGGAAATCAGCTACTTCGGGAAAATGATCTCCGCAAGCATCGTTGCCGAGCCGCTGGTCGACCCGGGAATGGTGGCGATCCGCGCCTGATTCCGCGGGCCGTGTACCAAGAAGGCCGCCGGGTGGGTCCCCGGCGGCCTTCTCTTGTGCCCGCCTACAGGGCCTCGCGCACGCGGTTCTCGAAGTGGGTGATGTGCTCCTCGGCCAGGCGGGCGGCCAGTTCCGCCTCCCCGTCGATGATGGCGCGCAGCAGCGCGGTGTGCTCGTTGACGTGGCCTTGGATGGGCTCGAGCCCGGAGAGCACGAAGTTCCACATGCGCTGGGAGAGGTGGAAGTACTGGATGAGCGTGGTTTCCACGTAGCTGTTGCGCATCACCGCGTACACGGCACGGTGGATGTGCGCGTCCAGGTCCACCGAGGCGCGGTTCGAGGCGAAGGTTCGGGCCTCGATGTCCTCCAGGCAGGCCCGCAGCATCTCGCGGTCCTCTTCCGTGGCCTGCTCGGCCGCCCGCCGGGCGGCGAATGCCTCCAGGACCCGGCGTGCGTCGGAGATGTCCTTGAGGTCGCGGATGTTGACGTCGGCGATGATGGTCCCGCGGCGGGGGAAGACCTTGAGCATCCGGTCCGTTTCCAGGCGCTTGACCGCTTCGCGCATCGGGGTCCGGCCGACGGACAGGTCGCGCATCAGCGCATCCTCGTCGAGGGCGCTTCCGGGCGGCAGCCGCATGTCGATGATGCGCTCGCGCAATTCCAGGTAGGCGTGTTCCGCCTGCGTCCTACCCGCCGGGACGGTGTTTGCCACGGTGCCTGGCCCCTTCCTTGATGGTGCGATCCGGATGGTCATCCGTTCCTAGGTATATCAGAGAGTACGGCACGCGGGCGCCGGGCCCGGACCTGGCGGAAGCGGGGTCCGGTGCCCGGGGCGGTTCCGCCGGGTGGCAGCCGCTTCATTAAAAGGCAACACGGTCGTTGCGGCTCCCCGGCGATCTGGGTGCTGCAACGACCGTGTTGCCTGCCTGCAGGTGGAACTGCGGCATCCCGGTCCGATGTTCCGGCTTAGTTGGACAGGTAGCCGTTGGGGTCCAGGACGTACTTGGTGGCCGCGCCGGCGTCGAACTCGGCGTAGCCGCGCGGGGCGTCGGACAGCGAGATCGCCCGGGCGTTGACGGCCTTGGCGATGTGGATCCGATCGTGCAGGATCGCCATCATCAGCGCCCGGTTGTACTTCATCACCGGGCACTGGCCGGTGGCGAAGGACAGGGACTTGGCCCAGCCGGTGCCCAGGGACAGGGACAGGCTGCCCTTCCGCGCGGCCTCGTCCGCGGCGCCGGGGTCCCCGGTGACGTAGAGGCCGGGGATGCCCAGGGAGCCGCCGGCCCGGGT
Organism: Paeniglutamicibacter psychrophenolicus; assembly: GCF_030812255.1. Taxonomy (GTDB): domain Bacteria; phylum Actinomycetota; class Actinomycetes; order Actinomycetales; family Micrococcaceae; genus Paeniglutamicibacter; species Paeniglutamicibacter psychrophenolicus_A. The sequence goes on from NZ_JAUSSH010000002.1 coordinate 244,916, forward strand.
GAGGTCCATGAGGGAGTTCAGCACGGTGGCCGGGGCCTCGGCCGCGTGCGTGCCGTGCCCGTGGCCGCGGGCCTCGAAGCCGACGGCGTCGATGCCGCAGTCGACCTCGCGCACGCCGAGGAGCTGCTCGATCTGGTCGGCCGGGTCCCCGGCGCCGACGTTGATCGCCTCACAGCCGAAGGAGCGGGCCTGGGCGAGGCGGTCCTCGTTCAGGTCCCCGACGATGACCACCGCGGCGCCCAGCAGCTGGGCGGACGCGGCGGCGGCGAGCCCGACGGGCCCGGCGCCGGCGACGTAGACGGTGGAGCCGACGGTGACCCCGGCGGACACCGCGCCGTGGAAGCCGGTGGGCAGGATGTCCGAGAGCATGGCCAGGTCCATGATCTTTTCCAGGGCCTGGTCGCGGTCGGGGAACTTGAGCAGGTTCCAGTCGGCGTAGGGGACCAGCACGTATTCGGCCTGGCCGCCGACCCAGCCGCCCATGTCGACGTAGCCGTAGGCGCTGCCGGGGCGGTCGGGGTTCACGTTCAGGCAGATGCCGGTCTTGGCTTCCTTGCAGTTGCGGCAGCGGCCGCAGGAGATGTTGAAGGGGACCGAGACGATGTCCCCGACCTTGAGGAATTCGACGTCGGGTCCGGTCTCGATGACCTCCCCGGTGATTTCGTGGCCCAGGACCAGGCCGGCGGGGGCGGTGGTGCGGCCGCGGACCATGTGCTGGTCGGAGCCGCAGATGTTGGTGGCCACGGTGCGCAGGATGACCCCGTGGGGGACCTTGCGCCCGACGTTGGAGGGGTTCACCCCGGGTCCGTCCCTGAGCTCGAAGGTGGGGTAGGGGGTGTCGATGACCTCAACGATTCCCGGCGACTTGTAGGCGACGGCTTTGTTACCTGACATTGAATGGCTCCTAATGTGTTGGCGATCAAGCGTTTGCGGCGGCCCTGGGTGCGCCAGAGCGCCGCTGAAGGTGGGTGTTCCCGGTTTCCCTCCGGGCCGCGCGGGTTGTTGGACGGCCCGAAAACAGGCGCCGCGGCGCCGCCGGAGGCTAGGCGTCGATGACCATGTCGGTCAACGCCGTGGAGCAGCAGGGCAGGAACTTGCCGGCCTCGATCTCCCGTGACCGGATCCCGCCCTGGTGGTTCATCTCGATGTCCCCGGAAAGCTTCACGACCTTGCACGAACCACACATGCCTTCTTGGCAATTCGCCCCGATCCTGACGCCCGCCTGCTTGGCCACGCCAAGGATCTTCTCCTCGGGATTGATCAGGACATTGAGGCCCGTGCGAACAAAGGACAGGGTGAGGGTTCCCGTTCCGACGGTGTCGAATGCCGAAACGTCGGGGGCGGAGGGTTCGGCTGTTTCTTCGGTTTCGGGTTCCGCTTCGGCGGCCGGGACCTCGGAATCGACGGGGTCTGGTTCGGCAAAGTCGGGGTCGGCCGCCTCGAGCGCCAGTCCCGTGGCCTCCAGCGGCCCCTCGTCGTCGTAGGCCGGTTCGTACATGCCCAGGGCGGAAGGCTGGCTTTCGTAGTAGACCTCCGCGGAATCGGCGATTTCCTCGGCGATTTCCTCCGCAATCTCCTCGGCCAGCGCGACCTCTGCCTGGTATTCCAGGGTCGTTTCGCGGTCTCCGGAGAAGAACTCCATGTGGATGGAGGTGTCGTCGACGCCGACCGCGGCGAGCAGTTCGGAGGCGTTGTTCAGGTAGCCTTCGGGACCGCAGGCGTAGACCTGCCGCCCGTTGGCGTCCGGCGCCACCTCGTCGAGCATCGCGGTGGACAGCCGTCCGGTGAGGCCCTCCCAGTCCTCGGGTGCGGTGCGGTCGCCCAGGGAGAAGTGGACGGTGACGCGCGAATCCACGGTGGCGATGTACCCCAGTTCCTGGTGGAAGGCGAAGCCTCCGGGTTCGGCCCCGTGGTAGAGCACCACCACGTCGGCCTGTCCGGGCAGTGAGTGGATGGTGCGCAGCATGGACATGATGGGGGTGATGCCGGCTCCGGCGGCCAGCAGGAGGTAGCGTGCCCGCCGGTCGACGTCGGGCAGGTGGAAGGCGCCGACGGGCCCGAGCATTTCGAGCACCGTGCCGGGTCCGATGTTCTCGTGCACCCACGGCGAGACCCGGCCCTTGGGATCACGCTTCACCGTGATGTCGAAGGTCCACGGTTTCGTGGGCGAACTGGACAAGGAGTAGCTGCGGTCCATCGGGTCCCCGCCCTCGCCGTTTACGGGAAAGGCGATGTTCACGTATTGCCCCGGACGGAACGCCAGGGGCGCGCCGTCAAGGCGGCGGAACACGAAGGTCAGCATTCCGCCGACCTCCGGGACGATCTCGACGCATTCGGCCAGGAACTCCTGCGGATGCCAGGGGCCCAGGGCGCGCGCGGCACTGGCCGGACCCTCGGTGCTGCCCAGCACCCGGTTCCACGGCATTTCCAGGCCGCGGATGCGCTGTGGCTCCTGGTGGGGCGCGGTGATGGTCGTGGTGGTGGTCTCGGTGGTGATCTCGGTCGTGATGTCGGTGGTTGCCGTGGGCTCGGTCATGGTCATGGTCATCCCAGGTGCTCCTGGACGCGCTGCACGTACCAGTTGATGAACGCCTCGACCTGGTATTCGCTCTTCATGTACGGGCCGGGCTCGTAGGCCGGGCTGCTGGCGCCGCGCTGGCAGAGTTCGACGAAGGCCTTGTCCTGCAGGTTGGTCTGCTTCCAGGTGTGGGTGAGTTTCTCCAGGTCGTAGTCGTCGCCTTCGACGGCGTCGTCGGCCACCAGCCAGGTGGTGCGCACCAGGGTCTGGTGCTCGGTGATGGGGAACACCGCGAACGTGACGACGTGGTCGCCGAGGAAATGGAACCAGCTGTTGGGCTGCAGGTGCATCGAGCAGCGGCCGAGGCGGAAGTCGCGCAGGTCCCCGAGCAGCTTCTTGGAGAGCCGGTGCCCGTCGGGGGAGAATGATTCGCCGTCGCCGTCGAGGGACTCGCGGGAAATGCGGATGCCGGCCACGCGGGTGTCGAGTTCCTCGACGACCTTGTAGGGGATGCCGTAGCGCTCGCAGCGCTTTTCGAGCGCGGCCTGGGCCTCGGTGTTGCGGTCCCACACCTCCTCGAGGTGCGGTGGGATGAGGCCTTCGGTCAGGCCCCAGGTGGGGAAGAGGGAGCAGGCCAGTTCCGGGTGGCCGTCGCAGTGGTAGCACTCCCGGTTGTTCTCCATCACGAGCTTCCAGTTGGCCTCCTCGATGATGTTCTGCTGGTAGGCCACCCTCGTCTTGGCCAGGTCGTGGGGCGCCAGGTAGGGCTCGAAGATCGTGGCGGTTTCATCGAAATCGGCCGGCGGTTCGTCCGCCATGCAGACGAAGACCAGTCCGGCGTATTCGCGGCCGTGGGCGCGTTTGAGGCCAAAGCAGCTCTTGTCGAACTTGGTTTCCCCGGGAGCTGAGGCATGGATCAGGTCGCCGTTGGGGGAGTAGGTCCAGGAGTGGTAGCCGCAGACCATGTTGCCGGTGCTCCCGGCCGATTCGGTCAGGACCCGTGCCCCGCGGTGGCGGCACACGTTGTGCATGACGTTCACGCCGCCCTCGTCGTTGCGCAGGACGATCAAGGAGTAGGGGCCGTAGTCGACGGTGACGTAGTCCCCCGGTTCGGGGAGCTCGGCAACACTTGCGGCGAAGATCCAGTGTTGGCCGAAAACGGCCTGCATGTCGAGCTTGAAAATCGCCGGATCGGTGTAGAACGGCGCGTCGAGGGAGTAGCCTTCCCGCCGCTGGTCAAAGAGTTCGGTGATTTCCGCCAGCTGCTCGGCTGGCAATGGCGAAGCGAGCTTGCCGCGTGAATTGATCGGCACGGTCACTGAAGCAGACATCTGTTTACTCCTCGAAGAGCGGGGTAGGCGTGGGATACGCGGGACCTTACGAGCTTTTTGGTGCGCCGGTGCTGTTGAAAGCGTTGTAGTCACGACATTAGGGCGCGATCATCTGCAAGAAAAGCGCAAGATATTGCCGTGAATGATGCAGGATAGGTGCATGATCGATTCACGACTCACCACGCTCAGGGTGTTTGCCCGCTGCGGCACCGTCGCAGCCACCGCGGAGCTCACCGGCTACTCGCCCTCGGCGGTCTCGGCACAGTTGCGCGAACTGCAGCGCGCGCTCGGACTGCAGCTGCTGGCAAAGGATGGACGGGGCCTGCGGTTGACCGCGACCGGGCGGTTTCTCGTTGAGGGCTCGGACGCGCTGATTGCCGAATGGGAGCAGTTGCGCGCCGCGGCGCTGCAGGCCGGAGGGCAGGTGCAGTCCCACTTCGGGCTGGGGGGCTTCTCCAGTGCAGCCGCCCAGTTGCTGGCGCCGCTTGCCGCCACGCTGCGGACGGAGCACCCCGAGGTCGAGGTCCAGGTGCTCGAGGCGAACCCGGCCCGCTGCTTCGACCTGCTGGTCGCCGAGCGCATAGACCTGGCGGTCATCGTGGCCATGCAGTCCGATATGCACGCCGACGAAGACCAACGCTTCGAACAGACCACCCTGCTGAATGATCCCCTCGACGCGATTCTCCCGTCCGACCATCGGCTGGCCACGCGGGAAACGGTGACGTTGGAGGAGCTCGCAACGGATCCGTGGATCACCGAAGCCCCCGGATCTGCCTATCACGCCCTGTTTACGGCGGCGTTCACCGCTGTCGGTGTGACTCCGCGAATAGCCCATGAGGCCGTCGAGTGGGAAACCCAGATCGCCTTCGTCGGCGCCGGGTTGGGGGTCGGCCTGCTGCCGCGATTGGCTACCTTGGGAAGCGCGGAGAACGTGACCCGACTGCCCATCTCGGGCAGGGGAAAACCCTCGCGCAGAATCGTTGCGGCCGTGCGCAAGGGCAGCATCGGCTCACCGCTGATCAAGGATTCCCTGGCGATCCTGCAGGCACGGGCGAAGCGAATCCTCACCGAGCGCCTGGAAGACGAGCTGTAACGCCGCGTCCGGTGGGCGCGCGCCCGGGATTTTTTGGATTGCTTGACTTTCCCTTGTGAGGTACGCCACGATTGTTGCTCGTGGCGCTTGCTGTTGATCCATGTGAACCACTGTCCACCCGTTCCCCACCGAACCACAGTATGGAAAGGACCGGGCCAACGATGCGCTAGGCCGGCCCGGACCGGACCGGATACGTCTTGCCGGCAAACCGCTGGGTCGAATGCCGACTGCGCATCTCGGCTTCCGCCCTGCGCACCTTCGGATTTGGCCCGTCCACGGCCGATCCACCAGCATGCTCCGAGGCCGCCGCCATGATCCGTGGCGCCAGCGGGTCCAAAGGACCCACGCAACCGCCACCTCTTCAGTTGGGTGTCGGTCCCGTGGCATATCCGAGCAGGGCGGCGGGCACGCCGTCCGTGGTCCAACGACGCCCACAGCATCCCCCAGGCAAAGGAATATTCCATGGCTTTGAATACCCAAGAAGTCCTCTCCGATGAGCCGGAAGGGAGCCCGCTTGAGAGCCCGGTCGAGAGCCCGGGGGTGGAGTCCCGGCCCCCGGACGATTCCGCGATCCTGCAGGAGCTGAAGGACAGCGAATCAGAGCGAACGGCCACCCGGGGCATTACCCGCCTTCCCGCGGGGCTGGACAAGGCGACCTTCGGCGTTGCCGGTGCCTTCGCCGTGGCCTTCGTGGTCTGGGGCCTGGTCAACACCGCCTCGCTCTCGGCCGCCTCCGCCGCGGCACTGTCCTGGGTCACCGAGAACACCGGATGGTTCTTTGTCTCGCTGGCCTCCTTCTTTGTGATCTTCGTGCTTTGGCTGGCACTGGGACGCTTCGGAAACATCCCGCTCGGACACGACGGGGAAAAGCCCGAATTCCGCACCGTCTCCTGGATCTCGATGATGTTCAGCGCCGGAATGGGTATCGGCCTGGTCTTTTATGGCGTGGCCGAACCGCTCTACCACTATGTTGCACCGCCACCGGGAACGGTTGACGGGAGCACACCCGAGGCCATCCAGACGGCCATGGCCACCTCCATCTTCCACTGGAGCCTCCACCCCTGGGCCATGTTCGCCGTGGTGGGCATCGCGATGGCATATTCGACCTTCCGGCTGGGACGCCGCCAGCTCATCTCCTCGGCCTTCACCTCCTTGTTTGGTCCGCGCGTCGACGGTCCCGTCGGCAAGATCGTGAACATCCTGGCCATCTTCGCCACGCTCTTCGGCACCGCCGCCTCCCTGGGGCTCGGGGCCATGCAGATTGCCAGCGGCATCGAATTCAACGGCTGGGTCGGCCATGTTGCCTCCCCGGTGCTGGTCGTGGTGATCGCGGTGCTGACCATCTGCTTCGTGCTTTCTGCGGTCTCGGGGATCTCCCGGGGCATCCAGTGGCTCTCCAACATCAACATGGTCCTGGCCCTGCTGCTGGCCGTGATCGTCTTCGTGCTGGGCCCCACCCTGCTGATCCTGAACCTGGTGCCCTCGGCCATCGGCGACTTCGTCCGCGACCTGCCCTCGATGGCCTCGCGCACCGAGGCCGCCGGCGACGAGGCGGTGCGCGAGTGGATGTCGGGCTGGACCATCTTCTACTGGGCATGGTGGGTGTCATGGGCGCCGTTCGTGGGCATGTTCATCGCCCGCATCAGCCGCGGACGCACCATCCGCCAATTCGTCACCGGCGTGCTGCTGGTTCCGTCCCTGGTCTCCGTCATCTGGTTCTCGATCTTCGGCGGGGCCGCCTTCAACGTCCAACTCAAGGCGGAGGCCTCCAACGGGGCCACCGATTCGATGGTGGACATGGTCAACGGGGAACCGTCCATCGACTTCGAGGGCGCGATGTTCGACTTGATCCAGCACCTGGGCACCTCCCCGGGCATCACCCTGGCCATTGCCATCCTGGCCATGGTGCTGGTGGGCATCTTCTTCGTGACCGGGGCGGATTCCGCCTCGATCGTGATGGGCTCGCTGAGCACCAACGGGCACATGCACCCCTCCAAGCGCGTGGTCGTCTTCTGGGGGGTGCTCACCGGGGCGGTGGCGGCGACCATGTTGCTGGCCGGGGGGAACAATCCCGGGGAGGCGCTGAACGGGCTGAAGAACATCACCATCGTCTCCGCGCTGCCCTTCGCGGTCGTCATGTTCGTGTTGTGCATCGCCCTGGTCAAGGACCTGCGCCGCGACCCGCTGGCGCTGCGCAAGAAGCTGGCCGACTCGGTGGTCGAGAGGGCCATCCGCACCGCCGTGGACGAACACGGCGGGGTGCCCTTCGAGCTGGTGACCAAGCACGACTGCACCGACGCCTGTGAATCCGAGGACCGCTGTCCGGCCAAGTGCGCCGACGACTGAGGACCCGCAACGGTCCGCGTGCCCCAGGTACGCGGACCACTGCCGCGGATTAGGGACACCCGGCGGTTCGGTCCGCGGGCCGGTTCGAGGCGCATCCGGATTTTCCGCAGTGCGCCGGTGAACTCGATGCCGCTTCCCCATGCCGTGAATCGGAGTGGTCCACAGCGGGTGATCACCGCCGCGCCAGGGTCGTTCCGCGGGCCCATAGCCCCGGGACGTTTCTGCTGCCCCGAGCCATCCAAAACATGGCTTGGGGCCGGCCCGTTTAAGCGGTACGCGCCCGGGGCGCTTGGCCGATTCCACCGGCGCCGGACCGTCGTTCATTTGGCGACCGGCTCCTTCCCGGCGCGCCGCTTCCCGCGTTCCACTTGTGCCAAGGCCTGACGTCGAAGGTCCGGTTGGCTGGAACGTCGATTCCCCGGCCGGGCACCACCCCCGAGGCAGACCCCTTGTCCGGCCTGCGGCAAACTGATAAAGTTCATTTAGTGAACAAGCGTTCGTGATGCGAACATTTCAGATCAGGAAGCCAGGACCCCACACCATGAAGCAGGCGTACCTCTACGACGCGATCCGCACCCCCTTCGGCAAGATCGGCGGAAGCCTTTCCGCCCACCGCCCCGACGACCTGGCCGCGCACGTGGTCCGCGAACTCGTCGCCCGCGCACCGCAGCTGGACCCGGCCTCCATCGACGAATCGATCTTCGGCAACGCCAACGGCGCCGGCGAGGAAAACCGCAATGTCGCCCGCATGGCAACCCTGCTGGCGGGCCTGCCCACCTCGCTGCCCGGCACCACCATGAACCGCCTCTGCGGTTCCTCGCTGGATGCGGCCATCGCCGCCTCCCGCCAGGTCAACACCGACGACGCGGACCTCGTCCTGGTCGGCGGCGTCGAATCCATGAGCCGCGCCCCCTGGGTGCTGCCCAAGACCGAGCGCCCCTTCCCGATGTCCAACCTCGAACTGGCCAACACCACCCTGGGCTGGCGCCTGGTCAACCCCGCCATGCCCAGCCAATGGACCGTGTCCCTGGGCGAGGCCACCGAGCAGCTGCGCGAAAAGTACGAGGTCACCCGCGAGGACCAGGACGAATTCGCCGCACTGTCGCACAAGCTCGCGGCTGCCGCCTGGGCCGATGGCAAGTACAACAACCTCGTGGTCGCGGTTCCCCCGGCCAACAAGCGCGGCACCGAGGTGACCATGGATGAAACCATCCGCCCCGGCTCCACCGCCGAGACCCTCGCCGGGCTGCGCCCGGTCTTCCGCGATGCCGCCACCGGAACCGTCACCGCCGGCAACGCCTCGCCGATGTCCGACGGCGCCTCCGCCGCCTTCATCGGCTCCGAGCGCGGCGGCGAGCTGCTGGGAGCGTCGCCCCTGGCCCGCATCGCCGGCCGCGCGTCCTCAGCCCTTGACCCGCAGTACTTTGGCTTCGCCCCGGTCGAGGCCGCCAACAAGGCGCTGGCCAAGGCCGGGATCTCCTGGTCGGACGTTGCCGCGGTCGAGCTCAACGAGGCCTTCGCCGCCCAGTCCCTGGCCTGCGTCCGCGCCTGGGACATCGACGGGAAAATCGTCAACGCGTGGGGCGGCGCACTGTCCATCGGCCACCCGCTGGGCGCCTCCGGCCTGCGCATCCTGGGTACCCTGGCCCGCCGCCTGCAGGAGAACAACCAGCGCTGGGGCGTCGCGGCGATCTGCATCGGCGTCGGCCAGGGCCTGGCCGTCGTGCTGGAAAACCCGAACGCAGCCTAAGACATCCCGGGGATTCGAACCCCCACCCCCAGACCCAAAAAGTTTTAAGGAGAAACCCACGATGGCACCACGCATCGCCGCCACCGCCGCAGAGGCAGTGGCAAACATCCACGACGGGGCAACCGTCATGATCGGCGGCTTCGGCAACGCCGGCCAGCCCATGGAACTCATCGACGCGCTCATGGACTGCGGCGCCACCAACCTCACGGTCGTGAACAACAACGCCGGCCAGGCGGATGCCGGCCTGGCGCTGTTGATCAAGGAACGCCGCGTGAAGAAGGTCATTTGCTCCTTCCCGCGCCAGTCCGACTCCTGGCACTTCGATACGGCCTACCGCGCCGGGGAGCTGGAACTCGAGCTGGTCCCGCAGGGCAACCTGGCCGAACGCATCCGTGCGGCAGGTGCCGGCATCGGCGGGTTCTTCACCCCCACCGGCTACGGCACCATGCTGGCCGAGGGCAAGGAAACCCGCGTGATCGACGGTAAGGGCTACGTGCTCGAGACCCCGATCAACGCCGACTTTGCACTGATCAAGGCGCTGCGCGCCGATGAACTTGGCAACCTCGTCTACCGCAAGACCGCCCGGAACTTCGGCCCGATCATGGCCACCGCAGCCAAGCAGTCCATCGTGCAGGTTTCCGAGATCGTGTCCACCGGCTCGCTGGACCCGGAAAACGTCATCACCCCCGGTATCTTCGTCGATACCCTGGTCACCATCGGAGGCAACAACTAATGAGCACCGAAACCACCACCTTCACCACCACCGACGCCGCGTTGACCCGCGACGAAATGGCCCGCTTGGTCGCCGCCGACATCCCGGCCGGCGCCTTCGTGAACCTGGGCATCGGCCAGCCGACCAACGTGTCGAACTTCCTCACCACGGAGCAGGGCGTCACCCTGCACACCGAGAACGGCATGTTGGGCATGGGCCCGGTCGCCACCGGCGAGGACATCGACGAGGACCTGATCAACGCCGGCAAGATCCCGGTGACCGAGCTGCCCGGCGCCAGCTACTTCCACCACGCGGACTCGTTCGCGATGATGCGCGGCGGCCACCTGGACGTCTGCGTGCTCGGGGCCTTCCAGGTCTCCGGCTCCGGCGACCTGGCCAACTGGCACACCGGGGCGCCGGGTGCGATCCCGGCCGTGGGCGGGGCCATGGACCTGGCCATCGGCGCCAAGGCGACCTGGGTCATGATGGGCCTGTTCACCAAGACCGGCGAATCCAAGCTGGTTCAGGCGCTTTCCTACCCGGTCACCGGGCTGGGCTGCGTTTCGCGCATCTACACCGAGTCGGCCATCTTCGAGCTGGCCGGTGGCACCGTCACCGTGCGCTCCACACACGGCATCAGCTTCGAGGAGCTCGCCGGGCGCCTGCCGGTGGAATTGGTGAAGGCCGCCTAGGCAGTACATTGGTGGGTGCGGCTTGCGGGTTTTCCCGTCGGCCGCACCCCGTCGCCCGCGCACATGCACGCGCGGGCACAGCTATATATCGGCAACACCGCGTAGGAGCACAAACAGATGAGCCAGGAAACCGGCACCCCGTCCGCGGGCGGTTCGACCTCGGTCCAGTCCCTGGCCCGCGGCCTGGACGTCATCTGCGCCTTCGACGCCGAGCACCCCTCGATGACCCTGAGCGAGGTCGCCAAGCGCGTGAACCTCTCCCGGGCCACGGCCCGCCGCTTCCTGCTCACCCTGCAGGAGCTCGGCTACGTGCGTTCGGACGGCAAGTTCTTCGAACTCACCTCCAAGGTCCTGCAGCTGGGCTACTCCTACCTCTCCAGCGCCACCCTGCCCCAGCTGATGGAACCGGTGCTCGAGGAACTCTCCTCGCAGGTCCACGAGTCGGCCTCCGCCTCGGTGCTCGAAGGCGCCCAGATCCTCTACATCGCCCGGGTGCACACCCGCTCGATCATGCGCGTGGGAATCTCGGTGGGCACCAGGTTCCCGGCGACCAACACCTCGATGGGCCGGGTGCTGCTGGCCTATCAGGCGCCCGGGGTGCTGGAAAGACTGCTGGAAGGCGGCATGTCGAGCCCGACCGGGCACGGCATCGGCACCGTGGCGGAGCTGCGGGCGGAACTCGAACGCGTGCGCGCCCAGGGCTACGCGATCGTGGACCAGGAACTGGAGATCGGGCTGCGCTCGGTTGCCGTCCCGGTGTTCAGCCCCGACGGCAGCATCGCCGCTGCCATGAACGTGTCCATGAGCGTGGGCCCGGCGTCGCACACCGGCGCGCAGGAAGCCGCCGATGCGGTGCTTCCTGCGCTGCAGCAGGCCGCGGCGCAGGTCCAGGCCGCGCTGGCCGCGAGCCGCTAGAGGGAACCGGCCGGGTTCCCGGCGAACGCGGGAGAGAGCACCGAATCGCCGATCGTGCGCCCGGCGGCGAACTTCGCCGGGGCCGGACCGCTTCCGGAGGCCAGATCCGCCAGGATCCGCCCGATCACGGGGGTGAACTTGAACCCGTGGCCGGAGAACCCGGCACCGATGGTGATCGGGCCGATGCGGTCCAGGATGAAGTCCTCGTCCGGGGTGTTGGTGTAGGTGCAGCTGAGCTCGGTGAAGGAATCGGCGTCGACTCCGGGCAGCCACTTTCGCGCATAGTCCTGCAGGGCACGCAACTGCTTCGGCTCGGAGGCGAAGCTGCGCGCATCGGGGTGCGTCGGCGCTCCCGTCCCGTGCCAACCGGCCTTGATCCCCTCGCCCGGCGTGGACATTCCGTAGACCGGTGAATAGGCGTGCTCGAATCCGGGGGAGCCGGGAACCAGGGTGTGGTTGAAGCCCGGCCACACGGTGTCCGCATCCAGCGGGGCGAAGTGCACCGGTTGTTCCTGGGTGACGCGCAGGGCAGGCAACCGCACCGAGCCGGGCAGCAGGTATCTTGTCCATGCGCCCGCGGTGACCACGACGTTTCGGGCCTCAATGGTTTCGGCGCCGGCGGCGGATTCCAGGGTCAGGGAAACCTGCTTGTCCCCGAGAACCTTCATCTCAACCACGCGCACCCCGTGGCGGATCCGTGCACCGTGCCCGGTGGCCACGCGCTGGAAGCTCGGCAAAGCGAGGTCGGGGTTCAGCTGCCCGCCGTCGGGCATGTGCAGCGCGGGGCCGGCGAAGCGGATGCCGCTCCAGCGCTCGGTCGCCTGCGCCGCGGAGAGCTCCTCGGCGCGGATACCGGCCTCCGAGAGCGCGGCGAGCACCCGACCCTGTTCCGCGGGGGCTCCGTGGTTGACGATCCCGGTGCGGGCTATCTGGGCCTCGCCGCTCTGGGCGCCGAGCCGTTCCCATAGCTCGAGGGCCTCGACGAGCATCGAGACGTACACGGGGTCCCGGTAGCCGGGATTCAGGTTCCGCGTGGTGCCGTGGGAAGCACCCAACGCATGCCCGGGCTCGAACTGTTCGAGCAGCGTGACCTCGCGGCCGCGGGTGGCCAACGCCCACGCGGTGGCCGATCCCATCGCCCCGCCGCCAACGACGACCGTGTCCAACCGTGCAACCATGTCTTGTGTCCCTTCAGGAAAAACCTCGTTCGAGTCTATGCAGGGGATCGCCCAACGCTCGGATCTTGCCGCCGAGATGTCGTTCGGTGAACCGGGCCCAGGGGATGCCAAGACACATTCCATGCCCTGGCCGGTCGGTTGAAAACCGCCGGGGGAACGCGGTTTCTTGGGTTCCGATCCAGGTGGGCCGAGGTGCGGCCAACGGGTTTTCATGTTTCACGAACCCGAACCTTCCCCGCCTGCGGATGCCCGGTGGTGTTGTACCTCGGCTGATCACCGCCGGTTCACCTTGGATTTTCGTGCAGGTCTTCCCGGCACAGCAAGGTGGAGGGTGTCCGTTCCCGACACCGAAGGATCCCCATCATGAAGTTTCGCACCCTCACGCTTGGAACCCTGGCCGCCTGCATGCTCGCCGGGCTGGCCAGCCCGGCCCTCGCCGCACCGACCACCCCCGAAGAACCGGCCCCGATCCTGATCGGCCACCGCGGCGCCGCCGGCGTCGCGCCGGAGAACACCCTGGCCGCCATCAAGGCCGGCAGCCGGTCCGGTGCCGACTTCGTCGAGATCGACGTGCAGCTGACCAGCGACGGCGTCCCGTTCATCTTCCACGACGACACCGCGGCCCGCACCACCAACGTCGCAGATGTCTTCCCCGACCGGGTCAACGACCCGATCACGTCCTTCACCTGGAACGAGCTGCAGCTCCTCGACGCCGGCTCCTACTTCTCGGCTGGCTTCGCCGGAGAGAAGATCCCGCACTTCGACGCGGTGGCCGACGTGCTCACCGGGGAGGCCGGAGTGTTCATCGAGATCAAGTCCCCGGCCAAGTCCCCGGGCGTCGAGCAGGTTGTCGCCGAGGCGCTGGCCAACGACCCCGAGTGGAGCGAGCTGGAGCAGACCGGGAAGATCGAGGTCCTGGGCTTCGACGCGGCATCCAACAAGATCTTCGCCGACCTGGCTCCGGAGGTTCCCTTGCAGCAGCTGACCGGCACAGTCCCAGGGGCCGAGGTCCTGGCCGACTACGCGACCTACGCCGATTCCTTCGGCACCAGCTACCGAACCCTGGATGCCGCCGGCGCCGCGCGGGTCAAGGAAGCCGGGCTGGGCCTCGGCGTCTACACCGTGAACTCCGCCGAGGCCGCGGACGCTTCCCTGGAATTGGGCGTCGAGCGCATCACCGGCGACTTCCCGCAGCAGATGGACCGCCACCTGGACGGCAGGAAGGTGTTCCCCTCCAACAACGGGATCATCATCGCCGACTCGGTCAACGACGTGCCGGGCAACGACCTGCAGCCGGAAACCGGTGAGCACGTCGTGCTGGCCAACACGGGCAACCGCACCATCGATGTCAGCGGCTACGTGCTGCGCGACGCCGCCAACAACATCCTGCGCGTCGGCGAGGGATTCAAGCTAACGCCGGGTGCCGAGCTGCGGGTGTTCTCGGGACCGGGAACCAACAGCGCCGAGGCGTTCTACCTGGGCGGCGACACCGCAGTCCTGAACAACGGCGGCGACTCGCTGGGCCTCTGGGACGCCAAGGGCCGCCTGCTGGACACCTTCGCCAACTAGAACCGGCTTGCCCCGCAAGCCCCCAAACGGCAGTGCCCACCCCCATCGCTCTACGGGTGGGCACTGCCCTTGGCGTCATGGCTCGCGCACGTCCCGGCGGATCGGGTGATCCTCCGGGACCTGCACCAGCACGATCTTCGTCCCGTCGGGGTCCTGGATCCACCCCTCGATCAGTCCCCAGGGTTCGGTTCGGGCCTCCCGATCGATCGTGACTCCGCGCCCGGCCAGTCGCAGGAGCTCGGCCTGCACGTCCCGGACCTGCAGCCAGAGCACCAGCGAGGACGGCTCGTCTGCCCCGCGATTGCCCGCCACCTCCAGCAGACCGTTGCCCAGGAAGAACACCACGCCGCGGTGCCCGGCGGTGCCGAACTCCCGGGCGATGGCCAGCCCCAGCACGTCGCGGTAGAACGCCTGCGTGCCCGGCAGGTCCACGGGGCGCAGCAGCACGCGGCTTGAGAGGATCTCCATGGGCCCAATCTACCTGTGGGAGTGCTGCCTAGCGCCAGGAAACCTTGCCGGCCAGTGTTTGCCGAGGTTGATCTTGTTGGTGCCCACGAACAGCGGCGCCAAGGTAGCAGGACTTGGCGCATTGGTAGGTGCGTGGAGGCGGGTATCGCCGATGTTGCGGATCCGAGGCGCGAACCGGTATCCGAGCAGGTGCATGAGGGCGAAGAGGGGTCGGTAAACCTGCCGTACCGGTGTAATGCTCCTGGACCGTCAGGTCGGACTCGTGATACAGCAGCCTGTCCAAGACGTAGGTCGCGTCGCGGTCCCCGACGTTGTTGAGTTTGCTGTGGAAGGGCGGATATTTCTCCGAGACGTGGGTGTTGACCTTCCGTCCGGGTCGACCCCTTTTTTTCAAGTTCACATGCCCGGTGGAATCGGTATGGCTGCCGGCACGGAAGCACTGCCCGTCCGAGGAAGAGGGGGCTCCGTCGCTCCAGCTCGTTGCGAAAGAGTGTGTGCCGGGTATTGACCAGCTAGGCCCGGGCGGCACTGTAGGTTTCATCCCGAATAGGGGAGGCCTGCTGGCGGTCCAGTTGGGCGTAAGTGACGCCGGTGCATGACTCGGACACCTTGGTCAGGCTCAGGTTGATTCCATTGGACAAGATGGCAGTGGGAAGGAGCTGTTTGTCCTAGGAAGGTTGACCGGATTTGAAGTTCGTGAAATCGCGGGTGAAGCCCGTCCACCGTCTGCTTTCATCAATAGGTCGGTGATTCGTATCCGCGGGATCATGGCGTAAGTCCGGTCGACCAAGGGCTGCACCTGTTGCGGCACGATCCACTCGAACGAGGTGATTTTCACGCCTATGGCAGTGAACAGCACCCCGGGCTGTTCATCAGGGGAGGCAAAAGAGTTGACTTGGTGCAGAAGTTCGCTGAGCAGGGCGAGGCGGTATTGAGAACTCCTTCGCCACCATTCACCGTGAGCAGGGGCTGTTCTCCGGCGTTCTTCATGGCCGAGCAATCGGTGTCCGCCAGCAAGTTATCATCGAAGTCGCCGAATTGCCTAGAGCCTGTGACCCGTCATGTCTCCGAACCGAAGCGCGTTCTTGAGCTCCGCCAGGGCACAAAACTCGTATGACTCACGGTCAATGCCGTTCTCGGCGAGAACCAACTGTTTTCACCGAGAACGGATGAATGGCGTGGATGCATCGTCGAGGACCGTTAGCGAGGACCTTAGCGTTGTATTTTCGATGAATTATTAAGCCGCCCACTTCAAGGACGCACTGGTCACTGATGGCATATTGTGTAGCTCATTGTCTGCCGGTGATCTCCAGGCGTTCTCCGGAATTCTCACAGTTTTCCGTTCCACGTTGAGGCAGTCGTCAACCGGCATGGGTCCGGAGATCGCCGTCGTGCTCGGTGGCATTTGCGGCAACCTGGTCTAGGTCGCCTTCAAAGCCCGTTGAGCACGACGGCGGTGCTCCTGGAAGCGGTTTAGCTCCAGGTCTTGGCGCGCAACCCGTGGGCTCCCAGGTAGCGCGGGGAAGTGGGTTCGGTCCACCCGTTGGTCAAGTCCTCGTCGAGGGCGTAGACCGACACGTTCAGTGGGTGGCAGTTCTCCACGGGGTCCTCATTGTCGGAGCCAAACATGGGCTGGGACAGATCGCCGCCGGGGCAGGTCGAGAGGGCGACGAGCAGGTCCTGCTCGGCGAAGAACTCGAAGTGGTCCCCCGGCTGGGCGGGACATGTCTTCATGAAGTACTCGTCCCGGTCGTTGAGGCCGGTGCACTGGAAGACATTGAGCACGTCGTGCACGTCGAACTCGGTCAATCCGAACGGGAGGACCGCACGCACGAGGTTGGAGTGGCAGTGGTAGTCGAAGCTCACGTCGTTGAGCATCTGCGACACGTAGGGGTCGCAGCGCGTGCCCAGCGTGTCGTGCAACCGCCCGCCCTCAGCGTCGGTCCCGTATCCGGCGAGGGTGTCGCCCACGATGGTTGCCATGGGTCGCAGGAATGGCAGGGTCGACCAGAGGCGGTCATAGGTGCTCAGATGTGCGGCCTGAAGCTGGCGGGTGCGGGCCGCCCAGAAGCGCTCGCGAGGATCATGGAGGTTCCACAGGTTCAAGTCGCCGACCTGTGGGCCATCAACGGTGGAAATCCTGCACACGTGGCCGGCAGGCACTTCCCACGCCTGCCCGGAGCGGATCTGGACCGTGAATTCCTGCACCAGGGTGCGCTTTTCGGTCTGCTCACCGATGCGTTTGTAGAAGTCCTGGTCGACTTTCAGGGCGGTGCCTTGGTAGGCGGCTTCGGTCAAGCGTGGATCAGCGGTCATGTGGGCTCCTTATACTGGGGTGAACGTTGGGATGCGGGCGGGATCTAGGGGTGGTTGCGCTGGGCCGCGCGCACGGCATCGACGACGGCCGCCTCGGAATCGGCTAGGTAGCCCAGCAGTTCGATCTCGGCGGACTCCCGCCGGCCGGCCAACAACAGATCGGCAATGGATCGATCGCGGTCAACCCACTGCGCTTGGAACGCCGCTTCATCGGGCATGACGGCGAAGGCCAGCCGGAGCTGGGCGGCCATGCCGGCGAAGAATCGGTCCAGTCGGGCAGACCCGGCCAGGGCGACGAGCGCCGAGTGGAAGGCCAAGCTGGCCGTTCCGGCATCGCGCCACTGCTGCAGGCGCCGATCCTCAATGCTGGCCTGGGCTGCTTCGTCCAATCGCCGCAGCGTGGCGTCGCTTGCTTGACTGCTGGCCCGAACCCCACCGACCTCAAGGATCCGCCGGGCGGCGTAGATGTCCGAAACATCCGCGGGTGTCAGCACCCGCACCGAGGCGCCGGCGTTGACCGTTGAGGCGACCAGCCCGTCGTTGACGAGCAGGCGCAGTGCCTCCCGGACGCTGTTGCGGGAAACGCCGTGCTCGGGGGCTAGGGCCCGGTCCATTAGGCGTGTGCCCGGGGGCAGTTCGCCACGCAGTATCTGCAGGCGCAACTTCTCACGAACCCTGCCGGAAGCACTGGTGTCGTCGTCCTCTATCATGTATCGAAGATAACATGGTTCAACCATTCCAGTGGCATGAAAATGATTCTTGGACCAATTTTCGCTCCAATAGTGTAGGTCTGAGGACTCATTTCTGGATATTGTCGAAATGCTCTTGCCAGATGGTTCAACCATCCATAGTGTGGGGCATCACAAGATTATTGCCGCCATTGTTGAGGAGAACATCATGAAGGAAGCGCAGCCAGGAGCACCGGAGGCCTCCGGGACAATCAGGGTCAGGCCCGCCCTGCAGCAGGATCGTGGCAAGCGGCATTCACGCTTCGGTCCCGGCCTGATCATTGCCGCTTCCTTCATTGGGCCTGGGACAATCACGACGTCGATCGTCACCGGGGCCTCGTATGGGTTCACACTGGCCTGGGCCGTGGTTTTTTCGATCATCGCGACCATCGTGTTGCAGGAGATGAGCGGGCGACTGGGAATCGCCACGCGGTTGAGTTTGGGTGAGGCCCTGCGTACGGTGTTCGCCTCGAAGCTGGCGCGCGGGATCATGGTGGTGCTGGTTGTGGCCGCCATCGGCATCGGCGGGGCCAGCTACGCGGGCGGGGACACCACGGGAACGGCCCTGGCGCTCAACACCGTCACAGGGCTGGACATGCGCATACTGGTCGTGGTCCTGCTCCTGTTCATCGGGACGCTGCTGTGGACCGGGAGCTATAAGGCCATCGAGGTCGTGCTGACAATCATGGTGGTCATCTTGGGCGGCATCTTCTTGCTCACTGCCATCGCGGTGCGTCCGCCCGTTGGAGAGATGCTCGCCGGCATGTTGATTCCTACCGTGCCATCAGGGGCCATGCTCACGACCATCGCCCTGATTGGCACGACAGTGGTTCCCTACAACTTGTTTTTGCAGTCGAGTTTGGTCCAGGAGAAGTGGGGCAGGGAGCTGGACCCACGCGCTTCGATCCGGGAATCCCGGGTGGATACCGCGGTGTCCATCTCGGTTGGCGGCCTGATCACCCTCGCAGTCATGGCTACAGCCATGGGGGCAATGTACCTGAACGGGTTGGCAGCCGAGACCGGGGAGGACCTCACGCGCGCGCTGGAACCCCTGCTCGGCGACGCCTCGCCATGGGTCTTTGCCGCCGGTCTATTCGCGGCCGGCTTTACTTCCGCCGTGGCCGGACCGCTGGGCGCCGCCTACGCGATCAGCGGCACGCTGGGACGCAGCACCGACCTCAGGAGCACGCCGGCACGCGCCGTGTGGATCGGCATCTTGATCGTTGGCGGACTGATTGCGGTCACGGGCATTAATCCCGTACAGATGATTATCATCGCGCAGGCAGCCAACGGCCTGCTGCTCCCGATCATCGCGATCTTCCTGATGGTAGTGATGAACAACAAACAACTGATGGGCGCCTACCGCAACGGCCCGCTGGCCAACGTCTTTGGCTGGATCATTTGCCTCATTGTCACTGGTCTGGCGGGCTACCAGCTTGGGGACCTGGTCGGATTGTGGGGGTAGACCGCAGTCTTCCACCAGGTTGATCGGGGCTGGAGGGTTCCCGGTTCCCCTTCGATAAAGGATCATGAGGAAATGCCCGAATCCTGTCGATCGTGGCGAAGCGTTAGATAGAGCAGCACGAGTAGGGGTGCATCGTTTGGGTGCACCCCTGCTTTGTGGTGGCGCTGCGGTCTCCACCGTGAATGCCAACCCCGAAGTCTAGGGTAAACGCGCAACGCTGCTCCTTTTGCTACCCAAACCACTGCTACAAACCGGACCGAGTACTGTTCCACGGCTGCACACTTCGGCGAAAAATCGCACAGAGGCCGGATATTCGACTTTTCAGAAGCCACCCCTAGAACGCCTGCGTGGCCGGCAGGTCCACGGGCCGCAACAGCACCCGGCTTGCGAAGATCTCCATGGGCCCAATCTACCGGCCCGCAGGGCGTCTAGCGCCAGGCCACCGTGGCGGAGAGCGCCTGGCCCTCGGCCACGTAGCCCGCCATCTCCGCGGCGGGGACCATGGACCCGCCGGTGGCCCAGACGATGTGGGTCGCGTTGGCCAGTGCCGTATCGTCGAGCCCGAACGCGGCGCGGTAGGAAGCGTCGGTGAGCATCGTCCACGGTCCGGCAAAGCCCGCCGCGGCGCTGGGTTCCACGTCGATGTCCTCGGTGTCGTGCAGCAATCCCTGGAAGGCCTTCATGCGCTCATCGGTGACGGTCACGTAGCCGTCGATCAGCTGCTGCAGGTGCTCGCCGACCAGGCGCGAGGGGCGGCCCACGGCCAGGCCGTCCGCGGCGGTGAGTCCGTCCAGGCCGATGTCCGCCACGGAGATGGCATCGTGCAGCCCGGTGCGCACACCCAGGGACATGCAGGGGGCGTGGGTGGGTTCGACGAAGATGCAGTGCACCGCGTCCCCGAACGCCTGCTTCAGCCCGAAGGTCACCCCGCCCGGGCCGCCGCCGACCCCGCAGGGCAGGTGGACGATCAGCGGGTGGTGCTCATCCACGGTGACCTCCAGCGAGGCCAGCTGCCCGGTCAGGCGGGCGCCGGCGACGGAGTAGCCGGCGAAGAGGCTCAGCGAGGATTCGTCGTCGACGAACCAGACACTGGGGTCCTCCGCTGCGGTGCGGCGCCCGGCCGCGACGGCGTCGGAGAAGTTGCCCTTGTGCTCCACGACGGTGACCCCGCGGGCGCGCAGCAGTTCCTTCTTCCAGGTGCGGGCGTCCATGGACATGTGCACGGTGGTGTTGAAACCCAGCTCGGAGGCGACGATGCCGATGGACAGGCCCAGGTTTCCGGTGGAGCCCACGGCGATGCCGTGCGCCGAGAGCAGTTCCCGGGCCTCGGGGGTCATCAGCACCCGGGCGTCGTCGGTCTCGGCCATCAGTCCGGCCTCGGTGGCGATGCGCTCGGCGACCTGGAGCACCTCGTGGATGCCGCCGCGGGCCTTGATGGAGCCGCTGACCGGCAGCAAGTCGTCGCGCTTTAGCCAGAGCTTGCCCGGCAGTTCGGTGCCGTAGCGGGCGGACAGTTCGGCCTGCATGTCCGGGATGCCGACCAGCGGGGATTCCAGGATGCCGTGGGTGGGGCGGGTGTCTTCGAAGCGCTCGGCGAACCACGGGGCGAAGCGGTCAAAACGCGCCCGGGCATCTTCGATGATGGCCGGATCGATGCCGGAAGCCTCGATTCCCGCGGCGGTTGGTGTGGGGTGATCGCTGAACCAGGCGGTTTCCTCGGCCCGGGCCAGGGCTGCCACCACGGGATCGGTGAGCAGTTGCTCGAAGTCGGGAAGCTGGGTCATCGCGGCGGCTCTTTTCACAGGCGGGAGGGTGTTCAGCTACCAAATCTAGGGCACCGACGCGCTACCGGCGAGTTGGCCGGGTGCGCGCCCGCCGACGCGGTGCCGACTCCGCGCGGGCAACAGCTGCCCAACGGTGTTCCCCGCAGGTGGCGGGGGCGCGTGTGGATCCGCGCGGATCGTGCCGAAGCGAAGACGCCCAAGTGGGGGAGGTTCTACACAAGCAGTCGCGCCACCGGCGGGTTACACTGCAGTCGCCATCGGGTACCGACGCTGTCGCCCCCCCCCGATGGCGGCAAGCATTGCTTCAGTTTTGACCGAGCGTAAGGAAAAATTGTGAAAGCCCTTGTTTACCATGGACCAAACCAGAAATCCTGGGACGAAGTGCCGGATCCCCAAATCCAGGAACCCACCGACGTGATCGTCAAGATCGAAACCACCACCATCTGCGGCACGGACCTGCACATTCTCAAGGGGGACGTTCCGGCGGTGACCCCCGGGCGGATCCTTGGCCATGAAGGGGTGGGAACCATCACCGAAGTCGGTTCCGCGGTGACAAACCTTTCCGTGGGGGACCGGGTCATCCTCTCGTGCGTTTCCGCGTGCGGCCGTTGCGACTACTGCAAGAAGGGACTGTTCTCCCACTGTCTGGGAGAGGAGGGCGCCTCGGGGATCGGCTGGATCTTTGGACATTTGATCGACGGCACCCAGGCCGAATTCGTGCGTGTTCCCTACGCCGAAACCTCCGTCCACAAGATGCCCGAGGGGGTCAGCGCCCAGGAAGGCACGCTGCTTTCCGACATCCTGCCCACGGGCCACGAAATCGGTGTCCAATACGGCGCCGTCAAGGCCGGTGACGTGGTTGCCGTGGTCGGGGTGGGCCCGGTGGGGCTTGCGGCCCTCACCACGGCACAGCTGTACGGCCCCTCGCGCGTCATCGCGATCGATGTTGATGCCAACCGCCTGGAAGAAGCCAAGGCCTTTGGCGCCACCGACGGGGTCTTGTCAACGGATCCGGACTGGAAGGAACAGGTGCTGGCCCTGACCGACGGCCTGGGGGTGGATGTCGCCATCGAGGCCGTGGGCATCCCGCAGACCTTTGGCATGGTTCTTGACATGGTCAGGCCCGGCGGACACGTGGCCAACGTGGGCGTGCACGGCAAGAGCGTGGACCTGCCGATCGACCGCCTGTGGATCTCCAATATCACCCTCACCATGGGTCTGGTGAACACCAATACGACGGCCACGCTGCTCAAGCTGGTCGCGCAAAAGAAGCTCGCGGTCGACAGGTTCGTCAGCCACACCTTCAAGCTGCACGACATCGAGGCCGCCTACGACACCTTCTCCCGGGCCGCCGAGACCAAGGCGTTGAAGGTCATGCTCAACGCCTGAGGAAATGTCCACCGGGCACTGCCTCCACGGGGTGTGGACCAGCCGCTGCATGCGGCCGCTCCGCACCCCGTGGCGTTTGGAGCGGGACAGGCGGCTACGAATCCGCCGGCGTGTCCACGGACCTGGCCAGCACCGCCCGCGCATGGCGCAGCAGCGGCTCGTCCACCATCTGGCCTTCGAAGGTAAAGACTCCGGCGGCGTCCTTCGCCGCGGCGAGGATGCGCGTGGCCCGTTCGACCTCCTCGGCGGATGGAGCGAAAGCCTGGCGGATGACGGACATCTGGCTCGGGTGGATCGAGGCCTTGGCCCCGAAGCCCGAGGCCGCGGCGTCAACGGTTTCGCCGAGCAACCCGGCAAGATCGGGGATGTCGATGTAGACCGAGTCGATGGCCGTCTTGCCGTACGCGCCGGCGGCCAGCAGCACCTGGGACCGCGCATGCCGTGACACGTCCCGATAGGTGCCCGAGGCCTTGCGGGAGGAGGATCCGCCCAGGGAGGCCACGAGGTCCTCGGCGCCCCACATCAGCGCCACGACGTTGTCCGCGGCGGCGATCTTCGGCGCGTTGAGGATCCCCAGGGCCGTTTCGCACAAGGCGACCACATTGAATCCGGCGACGGCGGCCAGGTTCCCGGGGGTTTCGGTCTTGGCCAGCATGATGGTGCGGTACGCGGTCTGCTCGATGGCTGCCAGGTCCTCGGCGAAGTCCTCGGTGCCGACCGGGTTCACCCGCACGATGGTGCGTTCCGGATCCAGCGGGTTCTTGACCAGGGCCCGCCGGGCGGATTGTTTGTTGCCCGCGGCCACCGCATCCTCGAGATCCAGGATCACCGCGTCGGCGCGTTCGAGCGCCTTGGCATAGCGGTCGGGGCGGTCCGCCGGGCAGAACAGGATTGCCGGGCCCATGGTGAAGCTTTCCATGACTAGTCCTCTTCGCTGGGGTTCATGGATGCCGCGTGGGCGTCCCTGGTCCACATCATGCAGGTGCGGGTGGCGGTGGCCACCACGACGCCGTCCTGGTTCCGTCCGGTGTGCTTCATGGTGACGATGCCCTGCCCCGGCCGGGACTTCGAAAGCCGGATGTCGGTGACCTCGGTTTCGGTGTAGAGGGTGTCGCCGTGGAACATCGGGTGCGGGAACTTCACCCCGTCGATGCCCAGCTGGCCGATGATGGTTCCCTCGGTCATCTGCGGCACCGACTGCCCGATCATCGTTCCGAGCGTGAACAGCGAATTCATCAGTCGCTGCCCGAAGGGCTGGGTGGCGCTCCAGGCCGCATCCAGGTGCAGACCCTGGTTGTTCATGGTCAGCGAGGTGAACAGGACGTTGTCGGTTTCGGTGAGCGTGCGGCCGGGACGGTGGGCGTAGATGACGCCCTCGCGCAGTTCGTCGAGGTAGAAGCCGCGCTGTTCGATGCGTTCGGGGGTGGGGGTGCTCATGCGCTGTGCTCCAGATCGGTGAGGGGGACATCTGTGTCGGTGTTCCCGGGGTCTGCGTCCTCGATCTGGACCGTGGCAATGAGCTGGTTGGCCTTGACCAGGTCCCCGGCCTTCAGGTGGCTCATGGTCACCACCCCGTCGCCGGGCGAGAGCATCTGGTGTTCCATCTTCATGGCCTCGATGGTGGCCAGGATTTGCCCGGCCGCCACCTGTTCCCCGTCGTGGACCTTCACTGCGATGACGGTTCCGGGCATGGGGGAGCGGACCTCCGGGGAGAGGGCTCCGGCTCCGCGGTCCAAGGCTGCCAACTCGCGGGTGAGCACCTCGGTGCGGTCCAACGGGCGCACACCGGCGCTCCACCCGTCGTGGCTCAGCCAGATGGTGCCGTCGGCGGAGCGGGCCGTCGACAGGCGGTGCGCCAGCCCGTTCACGGAGAGGCGGCCCGGGCCGGCGGCCTCCACGAGGAACTCGGTTCCTTCGATGGTGATCACGGAGCCGCTGCCGGCGCGGAGGTGGGTGAGCGAGCGGATCTGCTGGTCGACCTCGAATTCCAGGGTGGTGCCCGCGTGGGCGCCCAGCCGCCAGCCGTCCGCCCGCTGCCAGGGGCCGTCCATGGCCCCAACGGGTTCACGGGAGAGATGTGCGGCCAGGGTCAGCTCCTCATCGGAGAGTGCCCGAAACGCCATGTCCGGCATCTTGCGGCCAATGAGGTTGGTGTCCAGGTGCCCAGCGGCCACGTCCGTATCGGTGATGAGCAGGCGCAGGTACTCGATGTTGGTCAGCACCCCCAGGATCACGGTGGAGGCCAGGGCCGCATCAAGGCGTGCCAGGGAGTCTGCGCGGTCCGTACCCCAGGCGATGACCTTGGAAACCATCGGATCGTAGAAGGAGGAAACCTCCAGCCCCTCGCGCAGCGAGGAGTCGACGCGGATGTGTTGGCCGGTGGCCTCGGTGAGAGCCAGGACGGTCCCGATGGAGGGCATGAAGTCGTGTGCGGGGTCCTCGGCGTAGACGCGTGCCTCGGTGGCGTGGCCGTGCAGTTGAACCTCATCCTGGGTGAAGTCCAGTTGCTCGCCGGCGGCGATGCGCACCTGCCATTGCGCCAGGTCGATGCGCCGGCCGTTGATGCGAACGACTTCCTCGGTGACCGGGTGCTCGACCTGCAGGCGGGTGTTCATTTCCATGAAGAAGAATTCGTCGGGCTTCTCGTCGCTGACCAGGAACTCCACGGTTCCGGCACCCACGTAGTCCACCGATTCCGCGGCGGCCACGGCCGCGGCACCGATCTCGGCGCGGATGCGTTCGCCTTCGGCATGGTTTTCCAGCAGCGGGGCCGGGGCTTCCTCGATGACCTTCTGGTGGCGGCGCTGCAGGGAGCATTCGCGCTCGCCGAGGTGCACGGTGTTGCCGTGCTTGTCGGCCAGGACCTGGACCTCGATGTGCCGGGGGTTGCGCACCAGGCGTTCGAGGAAGAGCGTGTCATCCCCGAAGGCGCTGGCCGCGGTGCGGCGGGCACTGGCCAGGGCCTCGGGCAGCTCGGTGGCGGATTCGACAACGAACATGCCTTTGCCGCCGCCTCCGGCCGAGGGCTTGATCAGCAGCGGGAACCCGACCTCGGCCGCGGCGGCCGTGAGTTCCCCGTTGTCCAGCCCGGCCTTGGCGATGCCCGGGACCACCGGGACGCCGTGGGAGGAGACGTGGTTCTTGGAGCGGATCTTGTCGCCCATGAGGTTGATGGAGTAGGCATCGGGCCCGATGAAGGTGAGTCCGGCATCCTCCAGGGCGCGGGCGAAGTCGACGTTCTCGGCCAGGAACCCGTAGCCCGGGTGCACGGCCTGGGCGCCGGAGCGGCGGCAGGCCTGAAGGATCGCGGGGATGCTGAGGTAGCTTTCGGTGGCCGCCCCTGGCCCGATGCGCACGGCAACGTCGGCCTCGGCCACGTGGAGGGCACCGGCATCGGCGTCCGAGTAGACGGCGACGGAGCGGATGCCCAGGGTCTTGAGGGAGCGGATCACCCGGACGGCGATCTCCCCGCGGTTGGCCACGAGCACCGTGTCAAAAAGTTTGTTCGTCACGATTGGTCCTTATCTGGAAACAAGTGATCTTGGGGGAGGAAAGAAGGCAGCGTGGGACCACTTACATGCGGAAGACGCCGAAGGAGGTCTCCGGCAGCGGTTGGCGGGAGGCGACATCAAGGGCCATGCCGAGCACCCGGCGGGTGTCTTGCGGATCGATGACCCCGTCGTCCCAGAGCCGGGCGGTGGAGTAGTAGGGGTTGCCCTGGGCTTCGTACTGTTCCTTGATCGGCGCCTTGAAGGCTTCCTCGTCCTCGGAGCTCCAGGTGTCTCCAGAGCCCTCGAGCTGGTCGCGCTTCACGGTCGCCAGCACGCTGGAGGCCTGGTTGCCGCCCATGACCGAGATCCGGGCCGCCGGCCACATCCACAGGAAGCGCGGCGAGTATGCGCGCCCGCACATCGAGTAGTTGCCGGCGCCGAAGGACCCGCCGATGACGACGGTGAACTTGGGGACCCGGGCGGTGGCCACGGCGGTGACCATCTTGGCGCCGTGCTTGGCGATGCCGTCGGCCTCGTAGTCGCGGCCCACCATGAACCCTGCAAGGTTCTGCAGGAACACCAACGGGATGCCGCGCTGGTCGCAGAGCTCGATGAAGTGGGCTCCCTTGAGCGCGGATTCGGAGAAGAGCACGCCGTTGTTGGCGATGATGCCGA
Organism: Paeniglutamicibacter psychrophenolicus; assembly: GCF_030812255.1. Taxonomy (GTDB): domain Bacteria; phylum Actinomycetota; class Actinomycetes; order Actinomycetales; family Micrococcaceae; genus Paeniglutamicibacter; species Paeniglutamicibacter psychrophenolicus_A. The sequence goes on from NZ_JAUSSH010000002.1 coordinate 271,336, forward strand.
CCTTGTGCCCGTGGATGCGGGCGAAGCCGGTGACCAATGTGGTGCCGTAGTTGGCCTTGAATTCGTGGAATTCGCTGCCGTCCACGACCCGGGCGATGACCTCGCGGACGTCGTAGGGGGCGTTCACGTCGGTGGGCACCGTGCCGTAGAGCTCTGCCGGGTCTTCGAGCGGCTCGGCGACCTGCTCGGCGATGTCCCAGGCCGGGGCAGGGGTGGGCGGCAGGGTTTCGATGATGTTGCGGACGATCTGCAGGGCGTGCGCGTCGTTTTCGGCCAGGTGGTCGACGACGCCGGAGGTCTTGGCGTGCAGGTTGCCGCCTCCCAGTTCCTCGGCGGTGACGATTTCGCCGATGGCGGCCTTCACCAGGGGTGGTCCGCCCAGGAAGATGGTGCCCTGGTTGCGGACGATGACCGTTTCGTCGCTCATGGCCGGGACGTAGGCGCCTCCCGCGGTGCAGGAGCCCAGCACCGCGGCGATTTGCGGGATCTTGGCCGCGGAGAGGTTGGCCTGGTTGTAGAAGATGCGCCCGAAGTGGTCGCGGTCGGGGAAGACTTCGTCCTGCATGGGCAGGAAGGCACCGCCGGAATCCACGAGATACACGCAGGGCAGCCCGTTATCCATCGCGATTTCCTGGGCACGCAGGTGCTTCTTCACGGTCATCGGGAAGTAGGTGCCGCCCTTGACGGTGGCGTCGTTGGAGATCACCAGGACGTGGCGTCCGTGCACCAACCCGATTCCGGCGATCATGCCGGCCCCGGGGCAGTCCCCGCCGTACATGTCCTCGGCCGCGAGCGGTGCAATTTCGAGGAAGGGGGAGCCCTCGTCGAGCAGGGTGTTGACGCGGTCGCGCGGCAGGAGCTTCCCGCGGTCCAGATGGCGCTGGCGTGACTTTTCCGATCCGCCCAGTGCGGCGCGTGCCAGGCGCTCGCGCAGTTCGGCAACGAGCAGGGTTTGTTCGGCCGCGTTCTTCAGGAACGCGGGGCCGGTCGTGTCAATCGTGCTGGACAGGGCTTCCATGGATCCTCTTTCGACGCTGAAAAGTTTGGGGGTGGCATGTCAGTGGGCGGAGGCAACGGGGATTCCCGGCGGTTCGCTGACGAGGTGCACCGGTGGGCGGATGAAGTCGATGCCCTCGAGCATGGAGGGGTCGGCGGAGAGGATCTTGCAGGCCATGGTGACGAAGTTGTGCTGGACATCGGCCAGCGGCAGTCGTCCGTCGGGGCGGTACCAGTGGGCCACACCGGTCCCCATTTCCATCAGGGCCAGACGGGCCATGGTGGCGTCCTCCGTGGCGAAGTCCCCGACGCGCAGGCCGCGTTCGACCACCTGGGCGAAGAAGGACTCGTAGTCGTCGCGCAGCTGCTGCATGGAGGTGCGGTTTGCCGCGGAGAGTGCGCGCATTTCGTACTCGGCCACGCGCGCGGTCAGTGGATTGGCGGCGGTGAAACCGATATGGGAGGAGACCAGGGCCGCCAATTGGATGGTCGGTTCGGCGCTGATGCGAAGTGCGTGGGATCCGGAGGAGATCATTTCCTCCAGGCAGCCGCGCATGACCTGCACCAGCAGATCTTCCTTGCTCCCGGCGTAGTGGTAGAGCGTGGCCGAGTTGATGCCGGCGGCGGCCCCCAGTTCGCGGATGCCGGTGGCGGCGAAACCCTGCCGGGCGAAGAGCATGACGGCCGCCTGCTGGACCTTCCCGATGTTCACCATGTTCTCCATTGCCGAGATAACGCCGGAGTCAATCAACCGATTGACTCTCTGTCTATAGCAAACACCGTGATGCGGCACACTGTCAATCACTTGATTGGGAAATGCGTGGGGCTCCGAAGCTGGCTGCACAGTGCTCGCACCCGTGTCGCGCTTCGGTGGAGGCAGGGCCGGCGGCAGATATCTTGTGTCGTGAGTCGACACGCGATACAATCTGTTATGATCGTCAGTTTCCGGCATAAGGGGCTGGAAGCGCTCTATCGCGACAATTCCAACAAGGGTGTCCAGCCCGCGCATGCGGCAAAACTCGTCCGCATCTTGGGTGTACTCGATGTTGCGCAGACGCCAGCTGACCTTGCCATTCCCTCGTTCCGCACCCATGAGCTTAAGGGTGACCTTGCCGGACACTTCTCGATCTGGGTCAACGGCAACTGGCGTGTGACATTCCGATTTCTTGGGCAAGACGTCGAACTCGTTGGCTATCAGGACTACCACTGAAGGAACAGCACCATGATGAAGAACCCACCACACCCGGGTGAGATCATTCGCGAGGACGTGATCGCCGGACTTGGCCTCACCGTTGCGGAAGCCGCGCTCAGGTTAGGTGTCGCTCGCGTGACCCTGAGCAGAGTAGTCAACGGTCGTGCCGGCATCAGCCCGAATCTGGCCGTCAGGTTGGAACTTGCCGGAACCGGTACAGCCCGGGGCTGGCTCGTCATGCAGGTGAACTATGACCTCGCTCGGGAGCTGGAAGGCAAGACGCACCTTGTGAAGCCGCTTGACGCTGCCTGAATTGCATGAAAACACGGGCACCTTCCACGCCTCTTGAGTGATGTGGAGAGTGCCCGTGTTTGACGGATGTCCCAGCGACACCCGATGCTGTTTGGCCTACAGTGCCCGCAAGATAACTGCGCTGCCCTGCCCGCCGCCGCCGCAGATGCCGGTGGCGCCCACGGAGCCGGCACCGAGCTCGGCCAGCTGGCGGGCCAGGGTGCCGATGATGCGTGCGCCCGAGGCGCCGATCGGGTGGCCCAGGGCAATGGCCCCGCCCTTGGGGTTCACGATTTCCGGATCGATGCCGAGCTTCGCGGTGGAGCGCACGCCCACGGCGGCGAAGGCCTCGTTGATTTCCACGGCCTTCAGGTCCGCCGGCGCAATGCCGGTGCCCTCGAGCGCAGCCAGGATGGCGTTGGCCGGCTGCTCGTGCAGCAGCACGTCCGGACCTGCCACCAACGCGTGGGAGACGATCTCGGCAATCGGGGTGATTCCCAGGCGTTCCGCGGCGGCCTTGCTGACCAGCACCAGGGCGGCGGCGCCGTCGGTGATCTGCGAGGCGTTGCCGGCGGTGATGGTGCCGTCCTTGGAGAAGGCCGGGCGCAGCTTGCCCAGGGATTCGGCGGTGGTGTCGGCGCGGATGCCGTCATCGGCGGAGACCACGGTGTCCCCGCGCCGGGAGGAGATGGTGAACGGTGCGATTTCCCCGGCGTGGAAGTCGGCGGCGGCTGCTGCCAGCTGGTGCGAGCGGGCGGAGAAGGCGTCCTGCTCGGCGCGCTTGATGCCCATGGCGGTGTTGCCGTCCTCGGTGGAGGAGCCCATGGAGCGGGCCTCGAAGGCGTCGGTGAGCCCGTCGAATTCCAGGGTGTCGATCATTTCGATGGCACCGTACTTGGTTCCTGCGCGGGCGCGCTGTACGTGGGGTGCCAGCGACATGGACTCCTGCCCGATGGCGACCACCACGTCGGCCTCGCCGGCGTCGATCATGCGGGTGCCCGCCACGACGGCCTCGGTGCCCGAAAGGCACACCGCGTTCAGCGTCAGGGCCGGGACGTTGAAGCCGATGCCGGCCCCCACGGCGGACTGGCGTGCCGGGTTCTGCCCGGCACCGGCCTGCAGCACCTGTCCGGCGAAGACCCGCTGGACGTCCTCGGCGGGGATTCCGGCGCGCTCGAGGGCGGCGGCGGCCGCGTGGGCCCCCAGTGCCGTGCCGGGGACGGTGGCGAAGGCCCCGTTGAAGCGGGCAAACGGGGTGCGGGCGTACCCGGCGATCAATGCGCTCATGCTGCTGCTTCTTCCTGAAGGTCTACGGTGAAAGCGGCCCCGGTGGCCTCGGTGAGGGATGCGATGGTGATGCCGGGCGCCATGGCCCGCAGCACCAGGGCGGAATCAACCACGTCGAACACGGCGCGGTCGGTGATGATTCGATCCACCACGCCGACCCCGGTCAGCGGCAGGTCACAGGTCTCGACGATCTTGGGGGACCCGTCCTTGGCGACGTGGTCGGTGATGACGATGACGCGCGGGGTGCCGGCGACCAGGTCCATGGCGCCGCCCATGCCCTTGACGAGCTTGCCGGGGATGGTCCAGTTGGCCAGGTCCCCGTTGGCGGCAACCTGCAGGGCACCGAGGATCGCGGTTGCCACGTGCCCGCCGCGGATCATGCCGAAGGAAGTCGCCGAGTCGAAGTAGCTGCCGCCGGGCAGCAGGGTGACGGTCTGCTTGCCGGCGTTGATCAAATCTGCGTCCTCTTCGCCCTCGTAGGGGAAGGGGCCCATGCCCAGCAGCCCGTTCTCGGACTGCAGGGTGACGTGCACGCCCTCGGGCAGGTTGTTGGCCACCAGGGTCGGGATCCCGATGCCCAGGTTCACGTATTGGCCGTCGGTCAGTTCGCTGGCGGCAATTGCTGCCATTTCATCGCGTGTCCACATGGTTTCTATGCCTCCTGGCGGACGCGCACGGTCCGCTGTTCGATGTCCTTGGTTCCGTCGGTCTGCACGACGTGCTGCACGAAGATGCCCGGGGTGTCCACGAGCGACGGGTCCAGGTACTCCTCGTGGATGGTTTCGACCTCGGCAAAGGTGATGCGGCCTGCGGCGGCAACCAGCGGGTTGAAGTTCCGTGCGGTCATCCGGTAGCGCAGGTTTCCCTCGCGGTCTGCCTCGTGGGCCCGGACCAGGGAGATGTCGGCAACGATGCCGCGTTCCAAGATGGCGGTCCGGCCATCGAATTCCATGGTTTCCTTGCCCTCGGCCACCGGGGTGCCCACGCCGGTGGGCGTGTAGAAGGCGGGGATGCCGGCGCCGCCGGCGCGCAGGCGCTCGGCCAGCGTGCCCTGGGGGACGAACTCGACCTCGAGCTCGTTGTCCAGGAACTGCTGGGCGAAGAGCTTGTTCTCGCCCACATAGGAGGCCAGGACCTTGGAGACCTGCTTGTTTTCCAGCAGGATTCCCAGACCCTTGCCATCCACGCCCATGTTGTTCGAGACGATGGTCAGCCCGGTGGCGCCCGAGTCTCGGAGGGCGGTGATCAGGCGGGTGGGGATTCCACTGAGCCCAAAACCGCCCACCGCGATGGTCATGCCGTCGCGCACGGTTGCGGCCAGCGCCGCAGCGGCGTCGCCGATGACTTTCGTTGCCATGGTTCTCCTTATGTCGTCCACGATGTGGATTGATGCGGTGTCTTGGCCCTACTGTAATGATTCGGTGTTAAATCGGTCAACGGGTCGAGTCAATGTGACCTGCATTGCTCGATGGGTGGCTGATTGGATGAATCCTGTCCATAATATGAACATGAATAATTCGTTTCCCGGCGCCCAGGTGGTGGGCAGGATGGCGGCGGTGCTGCGTGCCGTCAGCACCGCGATGCCCAGGGGCGTCTCCACCGCCGAGGTGGCCCGAGGCACCGGCCTGGCGCGGCCCACCGTGCACCGCCTGCTCGCGGCACTGACTGCCGAGGGTTTTTGCGACCACGACAACAGGGAGGGCTTGTGGCTGCTGGGCCCGGAAATGTATCTGATGGGGACCGTGGCGGCCGAACGTTACGACATCACCGACATCGCCCGTCCCCATGTCGCCGCGTTGGCCGACGCCACGGGTGAAAGCGCGTTTCTCTCGGTGCGCCGAGGTGATGAGACGGTCTGCCTGCTGCGGGCCGACGGGGCATTCCCGATTCGATCCTTCGTGCTCTATGAGGGCAAGCGCTTCCCGCTCGGCGTGGCCTCCGCAGGGTTGGCGATCCTGTCGTTCCTGCCCGAAAAGACCATTGAGCGTTACCTGGAAGGCCGGGACCTGGCGACCGAGCATGGGAACGACCACGCGCCCGAGCCGTTGCGCCGGCGCATCGCCGAGACGCGGGAGCGCGGCTGGGCAGAGAATCCCGCGCTGATCGTGGAGGGAAGCTGGGGAATGGGCGCGGCGGTCTTTGATGCCGCCGGACAGCCAGCCTGGGCATTGAGCCTGACGGGCGTGGAATCGCGGTTCTCGCCCGAACGCCGCCCCGAGATGGGTCGGCTGCTGCTGCACCATGCGCACGAGCTGAGCAAGGAGTTGCGCGGCGAGCGATTGTAGTTGTTCCACTTTATTTCGCGGGATGTAGCAGACGGCATGGTCGCTGAGTGTTGCTCAGAAAATTCCTTCTGCAGTGGTTGGTCAATAGGGTTCTATCGGCTGCGCGCATCAAGGGACGCCGGACCGCCTACTGATCCAGGAGCTGGAATTCGCGGGCGGCATCAACGCATTGCTGGCGGTTGGACACGCCAAAAGTGACGAACAGGCTCTTGAGGTACCACTTGACCGTGTTGATACCAATGTACAGAGCCTGGGCGATTTCCCGGTTCGAGAGGCCGCGCTCAACCAGGGTCAGGATTTCCTGTTCCCTTTCGGAAAGCACCGGAGCACCTCGCCTGCCCGGCACCAATGCTGCAGTTGCCGGCTCCGTGAAGTCATGGGCCACCGCAACTGCACCTCCTCCGTCCCGTCCGAAGATTTTTCCAAGTTCCAGGATTCGTCCAATGAAGGCATGGATCGCTGCTGTGTCGTTGGGAACCCACGCCCCCGATTCCACAGCGCCCGATAGCGAGCGGAGAAGCTCGCGGCAATTCTGCCGGCGCTCGACCAGCACCATGGGCAGATCCAAGCTGTGGGAAATGACCAGGACGTCCTTGAATTCCGCCTCGGCCTCTTCTTGATGCCCCGCTGCCTGCAACGCTTCTGCCAGTGCCAACCGGGCATACAGAATCTCGTACTCGTTTCCATGCGCCCGGCGACGAGCCAACAACTTCACGGCAAGAGCCGCTGTGGTTGTTGCACTACCGGGCCGGCCGGAGAGCAGCATGGATGCAAGGGTTGCAAGTTCCCGGGAGTCGTCCGCTGCATCGGTGATGTGTGGGTAGGCGAACGCGGTTCGGCCGTCGTCTTGCCACGGGAAGCCCAGATTGGCCCTGTCGGCCATGAGCCGGGTGGACAGCCGCGGAAGATCCAAGGCCGCCGCAATCTTTTCACCAGCCTCGATGGCCTGGGTGGCCCCTTCCACATCACCCCGCAAGACCCGTAGCCTGGCAAGTGTGCTGTAGGTGGCCATCATGAAGTCAGCCACACCTGCGTGGGCGCCCAATTCCTGGGCTTCGACAAGCAACTTTTCCGCTTCGCCAAAGGCACCGCGCAAATACAACAGTTCCCCAAGCAGCCCACCGGCCAACTTGGCGGCATGCGACTGTCGGCCGGCGGAGCGGCGTCCCAACTCCAGGGCATCTTCCAGATGCCGTTGGGCGGTGTCGATATCCAATTGGGCGAATGCGGCAAGACCGGCAAAACAGTGGCCGTAAACCTCGCTGAAGGGACCCGAGGTTTGGTCGTGAGCCATGCGGGCCGCATCCTGCGTGGCCAATGCCGCAGCGAAGCTCCCCTTTTGAAGTTCTGCATAGGTGACAATGTTGGCCGCAACCGAAACGATCCAGGGCCGCAATGGTTTTGTCGACTCGAGTACCAACACCCTCAAATCATTGGTGGGTACTATCTGGTCCGCGTACATTTCAAGGCAACGACGGACTACCAAGGCTTCCAGCCTCAGTTCTTCCTGATCCTCGGTCCCCAGCCCGCTATCCGGCCCCAACAAGATCTCAGCCTGCTCGAGGGCGATGCGGGATTCTTTCGGGAAGTGCAACAGGCAATTGGCCCAGGCAATTGCCATCTGGAGTCTTGGCCTTGGTTCGACGCGGGAGGCCGGCAGCTTCTCCACCATGGCGAGCAGCGTCGACATTTGGGAGTGTTCGACCTTGAGCATTGCGTCGGACTCGACGACGTCAACAGCAAACTCGATATCTCCGGCAGTCAGGGCGTGGTCGACGGCCTCGCTGGTGTGGTTGTGCTCGGCATACCAATGTGCCGCTTTTCGGTGGAGCTCGGCAACCCGATCGGGTTCGTCACGCTCGAGCCTCTTCCTCAGATACTCCACGAAAAGGTGGTGGTAACGATACCAGGATCCGTCCACGTCCAAGGGCTGCAGAAAAAGGTCGCGGGCCTGGACCTCCTCGAGCATGGCCTGGCCGCGCCGGACGCCGGAAAGGGTGGCGGCAAGATCGGCGCAGGTCCGTTCCGTGATGGAGGTGCTGAGCAGGAAATCCAGGACCTCGGGTTCCAAGGTGTCCAGGACGTTCTCCGCAAGGTATTCGCCGATGGCCTGGTGCCTGCCGGAAATCTTCCGCACGATTCCGGAAACGTCGCTTTGCCCGCGTAATGACAGGGAGGTCAATTGCAGTGCGGCGGCCCACCCGTCCGTTGATTCAAGGAGGGAGTCGATGTCATCGTTGGTGAGCTCAAGTCGGTTGATTCCCACGAGCAGCTGCCAGCTTTCGCGGTGGTCGAAACGCAGTGACGTCGCATCCACCTCAACCAGCTGGTCGCGGACACGCAGGCGCCCCAAGGGGAGCCCATTGCGGGTGCGACTGGTGATCACAAATCGGAGGCTCTCCGGTCCCTCGTCCAGCAATCGTTCAAGTACCGCGAGGGTGCGAGGGTCGAGGATGCGGTGCCAGTCGTCGAGTGCAATGACGGTAGAACGCCCACTTTCGGCTAAGGCGTTGATGATCGAGGGAACCACATACTTCTCCGCATCATCGGGGCGCTCCTGGAGAAGTTGGAGCAGCTGTGGATCCAGTTCCGCTCCGGCCTTGAGCAGGGACTCGATCAAATGCGACATGAACCAAATAGTGTTGTTGTCGTCCTTGTCCAAGGAAAACCAGGCAACGGCAAAGTCGGCGTGGGCGAGCTCGGCCACCCACTGGGCGGCAAGCGTTGACTTCCCGTACCCGGCAGGGCCATGCAGGAGAGCCAGCCGCTTGTTGCCACCTGCAGCAAGAGAAGCGGTTAGGCGCTTGCGCTCCACCCAGCTCATCACCGGGGTTGGCGGCTGGAATTTCGTAGCCGCAGTTGGCGGGCCCAGAGGCATTTGCTGGCTCTCCTCGATGCACGTCGCCCACCCAACTTGCGACTGCAGGATGGATTCGACCGGAAATACACATATGTAATGTGACTTAGATCATGCTACCAGTTTGCGGGTGGGAGAATCCGTAATGTGTCGTGCCCGTGGGGCCCTGCCTTGCTTGTGCCACCAAGCAAGTCATCCGCCCGGCACCACGAGCTCCGCACCGAACGACACCCCAGCCTGAGACTGGGAAATCCTTACTTGAAACCCGCCATGAGGGTGATGACATCTTCCGGCACCGCCGTGGCAGGCAGTTGGGAAAAATAGAATCCAGTGGCGGGAAGCGGCGAGGAGACCGTGCTCCAGAATCCGTCGCCCAACACCTGGCCATCGGTCTCCGGCTCCCTGAACGCGACGGAATCCTCCGACCGGATCCCCAAGGTCCAACGATAGTTTTCGGCCACATTGATGATGGGGGTGTAGACCTCGAGTCCCACCGCGGGAAGCTGCGAGACTCCCACAGGCGTCCGGTCGTCGAGCAAGACCCCGGCAATCGGAAGTGCCGAGAAATTCCGCAACCAATCGGCGACGTACATCGAGGCGTTCTCCGCATCGTCGGCATCCAGGTCCGCGGCGTCGTCCTTCCCGGAGAAAGCATGTGTGGTGGCCAACCAGGCCATGGGCGACGGGACATGCAACACCACGGCCTCCCGTTGTGTCTGCGAAAACGTCTTGGCGATGTCCATGACGATCCCAAGGGTTTGTGCATCAGCCAACATGGTCCGCAGCGCAAAGCCCGTCCGGCTTCTGGCCGACATGTCGTCTTGCAGGGATTGGCTGGTTGCTGTTCGGTGCCCATAGAACCGGTCGAGGTGAAGCAAAGCTGCATCCGGCTTGAGCAGCCCCTGCGCCTGCCCCATGAAGTTGGCGTAGGCCATGGGATCCTCCCACGGGATCGGACGGTTTTGCAGTATCACCGCCTGGGAGTAATCGAGGTGGTCAAGAATCACTGCATGCTTCCGGCCGGATTGCGGCTCGGCGATGACATTTGCCAGATTCACGGTATTTGCTCCTTTCCTTGCTGGGGCCTTGCTGGATGTTTGGGTGACGGGAAATGGTGCCTTCCGCCGCGGCCGTGGCCGGGGGCGGAAAGGCACCACTTCACCGATGAAGCGAGGATCAGGACTTGTGGACCACGGTTTCCCCGTACTTCGCCTCAAGCTCGCGAATCCTCTTGTTCTGGGCTTCGATCTTCAGCACGCGGCGGTCCGGGATCATGACCAGTGGGATCTCGCTGAGCTTCCCCTTTACCCGCTGTGGTTCCTGCCCGCCCCAGTGGGTGGCGAAGACTTCTTCATCGTTGTCCTGGCCCCACGAGCCGTAGTAGAGCAGATCCGCCGGTGGTTCCTCCGTGACAAACTCCTTGATGAACTCCCTGAACGGCGTGCCGCGGGCGATGCGGCGCTTGCGGGCCTCGACCCGCGCTGCCTCCGTGGCTTGCACATCGACAACGAAGGTCTCCGGGTTCCAGACCACTGCGTACAGGTCCGTGGCAACCTGGGCGGAAATCCTGTCGAGCTGCAGGTCGGCCGCCACCAGCTCAGGGTCGCGTTCCAGGACGTCGCCGTAGCCTCCGCCAGAGCCCTGGGAGATCATGTACAGCTCTCCCTCCTTGGCTACATCGAATTGCAGACCCATGTGGGCGCTCTGGTAGGAGCCGCCCTCGTAGGGCTGCTCGTTCATGATGCGTTCGATCGACAAGTCGAACTGCGAGGGATCCTTGCGGATGATGTCGTAGATGTTGATTCCCTTGACGATCGACAGCGGGTACGCCGGGCAGCCGTAGCCACCAAACATTCCGGTGATCGAGGAGAACTTGGATCCGGAGGTCACGGTCATGAATCCCCAGTTGGGAGTGCCGCGGGAGGCAACGATCATCTCGTATCCCATGCCGCCGCGGTACTTTCCGAAGCCCTGGTTGTCGCGCACCAGCCGCTTGGACACCAGCTGCAGGAATGGAACTTCTTCCTCCATGACCTCCTGTTCGGCGATGTCGGCCATGGCACAGAACAAGGGGGCCACCGCGTCTTCGCCGTCACGGAAGGCCTTTGCCCCGCCGCCCATCCCGTTCAGGTCGGCACACAGGTTGCCCACCTGCTCACCATGCTGGGTGGTGCCGCCCCACAGGAAATCATTGATCTGGTTGAACCAAGGGGCAATCACATTCGAGTACTTCTTGGGGGCGGAGAACTGCAACTTGGCATATGCGGTCTGCAGCGCCGAGAAGCCCCGGAACGAGCCCTGCAAGGACTGTCCCACAGGTGCGTCGTAGCCGGCATCTGCCCACGAATGCTCCTCGGAGATCACCTCGATGGGGGACAGCGCGCCGGTGCTTCGCGGCAGGTCGGGCCACCAATAGGAGAGGATCGCCTGGGTCATGAAGGCCTTGGTGGATCCCAGCGGGGAGTTGATGGCCCGATTGAGGATCTCCGGGCCGGTGCCCGTCAAATCGACGATCAGCCGGTCTCCCTTGACCGTGATCTTGCAGGCGAACTTGATAAGGATGTTCTCCTTCAACGTGGAATCCATGAACTGGTTGAAGGTGACCGTTCCGTCGGGCAGTTCCTTGATGCGGCGGCGCACCTCGGCCTCGACATTTTCCACGGTGACTCGCAGCGCCGCCACGAATGCCTCCTGGCCCACCTCCTCGATGATCCGGTCCACGGACTCGATGACCCGGCGGACGGCGCCCATCTTTACCTTGATGTCCGCAAGCATCAGTTTCGGGTCACGGGTGGAATGCTGGAGGAAGGTCAACAGGTCGCGGCGGAGATGACCGCCCTCCACGATCTTGATGGGGGAAGCACGCAATCCGTCATCGAAGGGGGTCTCCGAACCCGAGGGCATGCCGCCGGGTTCGCAGGCGCCGTTCTCGCCCTCGTGGATGGTGGCCCCTACCCAGGCAATGATCTGGCCATCGCGCATCACGGGCACGAGCATTGACTGGTCGGTGTTGTGCACCATGCCGTAACGCGAGTCGTTGTGGAAGAATCCGTCACCCGGATTGATGCCCACGGTCGGCTCGTCCTTCCAGTTCTTCATGATGTAGCGGATCGGGTGGTGCAGGACCGCGGAGAAGGCGATCACGCCGCGGTTGGACAGGTAGGTCACATCCCCTTCCGCTGTGTACACGGCCACCGAAAGGTCGGCCCACTTGGCGCCGGGAGCAGCGCCCATGCTCTCGCACATTTCGAAGGCCTCGTCCAGGGAACCGGCCAGGCGCTTGCGGATCCGGTCCGTTTCAAGCGGGCTGACGCCCTTGGCGATGCATTCGTCTTCGTAGGCGGTGCGTTCGTGGATTTGGTGGCTGCGCATGATCTCCGGGTCGGGGCCCAGGAACAGCGTGGTCTCGTCCATGAATTTGTCGACCCACTGCTGTTCCTGTGTGCTCAGGATCCCTTGCGCGTTTCCGGTGTCATTGGTTGTCAGCGTCATTGCTCTCAAACTCCCTGGAATTGAAGATTGGTGGTCACGTCGGTTGTATTGGTGAGGTCATTGAGCAGCCAGACCGCGCCCTGCGGGGTTGGCTCAAGGCGCCACCCGGGTTCCACGAGGTAGGTGGTGCTCTCCGTGGTGACCAGTGCCGGGCCGTTGATCACGTAGTGGCTCTTGAGCGAGCTGGTGTCGTAGATCGGCGTATTTACCGGATCCTCCTCATCGGTGAAGTGGATGGTTCGTTCGGCGACGGCCACCGGTTCGATGCGACGGGTGCCGTTGGATTCGAGTGATTCGAACTGGACTACATCCCCTTCGACGTAGGAGGCGACCCGGACCGTTTGCACGCGTACCCCGGCCTCGGGTGCTTGGGTGCCTTCGCCATAGCGGTCGCCGAAGATGTCGGCGAATGTCTTGATCAGGTGCAGCACGTCCCCGGTGCCGTTGACGCGGTTGATGTCGAAGGCCACTGCAGTGGTCACCAGCTGGTTGCCGTAGCGCATGTCCATCTCCAGGCGGTACTTGACCGAGTCACGGTCATACCCCTGGCGAACCAAGTCTTCGGCGCCCTTCTTCTCGAGCTCCTCGATGTAGCCGTTGATTGCGTCATACTCGGTGTAAAGACTGCGTTCCAGGGCGTCGTAGAGCACGATGTAGGCACTGCGTTCGTGGATGTGCAGCGGCTTCATGTTCCCCGCGCCCAGGGCGGAGAACACTGAGGCAAAGGGTGGGAAGAGGATCTTGCTGATGCCGGCACGGGACGCGATTCCGCAGGCATGCAACGGGCCGTTGCCGCCGTAGGCCAGCATGGTGTAGTCCTCGACCAAGCCGCCGCGGGTGCGCAGTTCCTTCTCGATGCCGATGGCCATTTCCTCGTCGACCGTGCGCTTGATGATCTTGGCGACCTGGATTGCTTCAAGATCCAGCTCGTCGGAGAAGGCTTCCTCGATCGCATAGGCTGCTCGCTTCTTGTTCAGCGGGATGTAGCCGTTGGCGTAGTTCTCCGGGTCGAGATATCCCAGCACCAGGTCGGCGTCGGTCACGGTGGGCCGCAGGCCTCCGCGGTCGTAGCAGGCAGGTCCCGGGTCGGAACCAGCGGATTCGGGACCGATCTTGATGGCCCCGTGGATGCGGTCATAGGAAGCGATGGAACCGCCTCCGGCACCCAGGGTGTTCAGGTGGATCATGGGAGCCGAGACCATCCAGCGGCCAATGGTCGGCTGGAAGTCGTAGTGCTTGATGCCGCCTTCGGGAACCAGTCCGATGTCGAAGGAGGTCCCGCCCATGTCCATGGAGACCACGTTGCCCAGCCCCGTGGTTTCCGAGAGGTGCTGCGCACCTCCGACGCCGGCGATGGGACCCGAGTGGATGGTCTGCAGCGCATCGGTGGAGTTCGGCTGGGCCATGCCGCCGGAGTTGTGGATCACCAGCATGGGCTTGTCGTAGCCCGATTCGCGCAGGTTGCTGGAGAGCTGGTTCAACGCGTGGAACATGGTTTCGTGAAGGAACGCGTCCACCACCGTCGACATCGCTCGGATGTATTCTCCCTTGCGCCCGGAGACCTGGCTGCTGAGCAACACCGGGATCGATCCCAGCTCATGGGCCGGGTATTCCTCGAGGATGATCTCCAGGATTCTTTCCTCGTGCTCGGAGTTCTCGGTGGCGTTGGTCAATGCCACGACGATGGCTTCGGCCCCGTTGTCGACCAGCTCGCGGACCTGCTGGCGTACATCTTCGTACATCAAGGGGACCAGCACGGTGCCGATGGAATCGACGCGTTCCTTGACGGAACGCACCAGGTGGCGAGGGACAAGTGGTTCAGGGCGTTGTGCGTCGGCCATGTCGCCCTGCTTCAGGGGGTCGAGGCCTTCACCGTAGCCGCGTCCGCGGGAAAGGTGGATGGTGTCCTCGAAGCCGTGGGTGACCAAGACCCCGACACGGGGTCCAACACCTTCGATCAAGGCGTTGGTTCCCAACGTGGTCGCGTAGCGTACGGAGTCGACTTCCTTCAGGGCCTGCTGGCGGCTGACTCCGGCTCGAGAGCATGCCAGGTCCAAGGCTTCATTGAAGCCCAGGGCAAGGTTGTGGTGGGTGGTCAGGGCCTTTGACTCGACATAGATGTCGTCCCAGACGAAAAAGCAGTCACTGAACGTGCCACCGATGTCAACAGAAATGCGTTTCATGTCCTGTTTGCTCCTTTTGGAATTCTGGCTTAGCGATGCGAATGGTTGTGGTGGCCCTCGTGCGTCGAGCGCATGTCGGTGACGGCGTTTTCGCCCGGACCGTAGTCGACAACGAGTTCGGGGTCTTCCCCGCGTTCCTCCCACTGCGTACGCAGTGCATCGATGTCCCAGATCATGTCGATTGTCGGCGGGTGGCCAGGCGGAAGATACTCGGTCTCCATCTGCGTGCCGCACTTTGGGCAGCAGTATTCGAGGATGCGGCAGTAGGCGGGATCCGGGGAAAACGTGAACTCGTACTTCTCCGGGTCGATGATCGGGGGGTGGATCTCCCGGGGATCGCGGTCGAAAACAAGGGTGCCTTCCTTGTAGCTGCCGCGGGCGTCACCGAGGTTGTGGCCGCACGGGCGGCACACCCACTGCTCGGTGGAAAGATCGATGTAGAGGTATTCCGTCATGGGGACGCGCATGGTCGATGCCTGGCTTTCTGTCTTGGTGGTTCAAAGGCGAAGGGAAGGGAATGATCAGTGGCCTACTGCGAGTCGGAAAGCAGCAGGTCGCCTGCGGCGGAAATGTCGAGGACCCAACCGGCAGGAACCCGGGCCGTGAAGAACGGTCCCTCCACGATGGCCGGCCCCGCAGCTGTCGCTCCGGGAGCCTGCTCCTCGAGCTGGTACACCGGGATCTGCTCAACCGAATCGGCCGAGGACCGGACCGAGCGGGTTCCCTCAGCCACCGCCTCGCTCTTTGACTGTTTGTGGTTGCTCGGCAGCGTCGGGTGTGGGAGGGCAAACGTGCATTTCAGTGAGAGCAATGCCTTCTGGTCGTCCGATATCTGCGGGGTTGAGGTTTCGTCGAATGGCGAATCCTTGGCCATGGAACCATCTGCGTTTTCAATGACAAGCGTCCAGTCAAGGCCGCATTCAGTGATTGTGTGTCCCTCCTGGAACATGTCACGGGCCGCGCGTCCCTCCATCTCCAGCCTTGCCTCATCGATCTGTGCGGCGGATGCCCCGGTGATGTCGGTTTCATAGGTTTGTGAGATATCCGAGAAACTGATCCCGAAGGCTGAGAACACCGCAGCGAGGCGCGGGATCAGCACGTGGCGGACTCCCGCGATCCGGGCCGCGAGGCATGCGCTCATCGGTCCGCCGCCACCGAACGCGGCAACTGTCGTCGTGTCCGCGTCCTGGATCGCGCCGGAGAATGCCGAAGCCATCTGCTCGGCGTAGGTCCGCTCCATGCGAATCAGGGCCTCGTCGAGGCTGATGCCCAAGGGCTCGGCAACGGTCGAGGTGATGACCGCCCTGGCGCGCCCGGCATCCAGCTTCATTTCCCCATTGAGGTAGGTGGCGGGATCGAGCACACCCAGCAGCAGGTTGACGTCGGTGATGGTTGCCTGGCGGCCGCCGAACCCGAAACAAGCCGGCCCGGGTGCCGCGCCCACGCTGTCGGGGCCAACGGTGATCTCGCCGTTCTGCACGGCGATGACAGAGCTTCCGCCGATGCCCTTGGAGTGGACGTTGCTCATCTCGTAGGAAATGGGCACACCCTTCACGCTTCCGCGGCGGTCCGTGGAGATTTCCGAGTTCAGTACCGATCCGACGTCCGTGGTGGTCCCACCCACGTCGATCATCAGCACGTGCTTGAGCCCGTAGGCATCTGCCAGGGCCCGGGTTCCTTCAAGTCCGCCGCGCGGGCCCGAGGAGTAGGTCTTCAGTGCCACCGACTTGGCCACGCGGGAGGAGGCCCCGTCGTTGCGGTAGATCAGCAGTGGGTTCTTGACCTTGTAGGAGCGCAGCCGGTGCTCGGCGCTGTAGAGGAAACGTTCGACGGTGGGGTGGAGGAAGGAATTGATGATTCCAGACCAGATCCGGCGGCTGCGCAAGGTGTCGGAGGTGAATTCCCAGGAGAAGAGCACCGGGACCGATCCGAGCAGATGCCGGGGGAAGTTCTTCAACATCGCACGCTTGTAGAGCTTTTCGCGGTCAGGGTCCACTGCGGCAACGACCAGGCGTTCAGCGCCGGCCGTGGTGAGGCGGTTGATCTCGGTAACCAACAACCGGGCGCGGGATTCCTCGTCGCCGTCCACGGGAAGCAAGCTCACCCGTTCCCCGATCAGGTCGTCAAAGAGCCTGATTTCTTCGGGACCTTTGCGCAACTCAGCCATGAGATTGGGGTCGTCGGTGATCAGGCCGATGCGTGGGCCCTTGCCCTGGACCAAGGCGTTGGTGCCCTGGGTCGATGAATAGCGGATGTGGCGCGTGGAGTGGAGCAAGGACGGAAGGTCTTCCTGCCCGTAGATGGTGGTCGAGGCCTTGGCCAGGCCATCGAAGAGACACTGGGACAGGTCGGCCGGGGTTGTCAGCGTCTTCGTGAAGGTGAAATCGGTGCCGCTGCCGACGACGATGTCGGTCAGGGTGCCACCGTTGTCAATGTTGATCAAACGTTCCATGGAGTCTCCCAAAGCCTGGCATGTGATGTGAGTCATATGCGGTTGTGTTTGATCAGTCTGCACTGCAGGTCGGGGTGGACCGCTACTACCCGCAGGGGTGGTCTTTAGGGGTGGGCCCAAGCCCCAGATGGGTGGATTGAGCTACCCACCCGGGTGGAACAACGCGGGTGGTGTGGCAGTGGAAGCGTAGGCTAACGGTCGACGAGATGTTCCGGCGATGGTCCCGTCCAAGCGTGGGCATGCTTGGTCGGCGAGATGAAAGGGCATGACGATTACTGTTCGCTATGCCGGCCAGCCGCCCGGAGATGATTATCGCCTTTCGCTGCTGGGTGAGGCAGCTGCGCTGACTTCTGAAAGGTTTTTTGCGCCCAGGACAGCCGGGAGGGTTTGTGGCTATCGGGTCCCGAAATGTACCTCAAGGGAAGGACCGTGGTCCCGACCAATTGCGCCGGCGAATCGCCGAAACTCGGGAGCGCGGCTGGGCAGAGAATCCCGCGCTGATCGTGGAGGGAAGCTGGGGAATGGGCGCGGCGGTCTTCGACGCCGCCGGCCAGCCGGCGTGGGCGCTGAGCCTGACGGGCGTGGAATCGCGATTCTCGCCCGAGCGCCGCCCCGAGCTGGGACGGCTGCTTCTTCACCACGCCCACGAGCTGAGCAAGGAGTTGCGCGGCGAAAAGTCGCAACATGTTCGGTGATGTTCTGCGTTTTCACTTTCGACCCCATCAGAAACCACGGCTGTCGTGAGGAGCGTTAGTTGTCTTCCATGGAGCTTCCCGGAAGGTGCAAGCCCGGCCAAGGCAGGTGAAGGTAGGTAGGAGGACCCTTGGTCCGGCGACGCACATTTCTGGTACGTGGGATTGCCGGTGGCGAATCAGATGTGGTTGAAGCGGGCATGCAGCCGGACCACTCACGATGAGCGTCCCTTGGTCCTGAATGATGTGACCGACAGTGGGACTGCGGTGCAAGTTCAACCTATCGAAACAACATTTCCTCAGAGACCGGCCCGGTCAAGGCGTTCAATCAAGCTGACCTTGCGGGCATGCTCATGCCGCAAGTCAAAGATGCGCGTCTTGAATACTTCAAGCCCTCCTTGTCGTTCTGCGATCGCGTGCAAATCGGTGAGCAGTGTGGCGGCGGCGCCATAGTCGGTTGGCTTGCGGGTGGCGATCAGCGCATCCACGCGGGACCATGCGGCATCCCCGGTCGATGCCAGCGCATTGAGCCGCCCTTCGCGCAGCTTTGCTTGCTCTTGCTCCCGACGTGCTTCGGTCTCGGCGCGTTCCGCGGCCCTGCGTCGCGTTCGTTCCCGGCGCACTTGCGCGGTCATCTCGAACAGGGCGGCGACGGTCCTGCGGCTTGGGGCGGGGGCTTCCGGGGCGGAATCGTCCTGGTACAACCGTAGTAACTCGGCAGCCACCCCGGTTGCCTCGCCCTGCAAGATGCGCAGCAAATAGAGGTTCTTCCCTGTTTCCGAAAGGTTTTCCACCCAGGTGCTCAGCGCCCGAAGGTCTTTGCGGGCGGTCTTTACGGTCGATGAAGTCCGAGCCGCGGTTTCGAGGAGGTCCTCGTCGACGCGGAGGAAATCGGCCAGCGACCGTTGTGCCGAGCTCAGATTTCCCAGGCCGGGCGGAACCGGCGGTTCAAGTTCGTCTTCGACCATTTCCGGGTCGAGATCCCACATGCTGCGGGAAGCCAGCCAGCCGAGGTAGAGCGGGCGAAGGTCTCCCGCTGCTAGTTCGGCACGGATTCCGACAAGGGACGACAGCTGTCCCGAGCCGTCGTCGTCGTAGTCGTACTCGCCTACTTCATCCTCGCTGGTGAAGTCGAGCACGGTGAACTCACCCGCAGTCCGGGAGACTGCCTGGTCATCACGGCAATACGCTCCGGCAGTTGCGGGATCCAGCAGCGTGCGCGGCAGACGGAACATCACCCTGCGCGTGCCCCAGCTGGACACATACAGGTGGGCGTCATAGTAACGTTCCATCAGCTTGTCCGGGTTGCCGCGGAAATTGCCCCACTCGTATTCGTTGGTGAAACAGGTAGCCGTGATCCGCGCCCGGGTGGACAACGATCTGACGTCATTTTGCTCGTCACGGGTCAGGGGTCGGTCAAGGGCGAGGAACTCGTAGTACTGGTACTCGCTCATTGCCATTCTTCCCCGCCGGCGTCCCCGTAGGGCTTGGCCACGAACGCCGAGTCCATGCCCATGTGGAAGAAGATGTGCCCCTGGAGGGTCTCGTCGTCGAACAGGACCGCCCAGCCCCGTCCGCCGGCTTCATCTCCATCGTCATCGCCGGCCCAGGAAAACTCGACGCCAGCTTGGCCGTCCCGCTGGAACGGGCGGCAATCCATCCAGCCGCGCACGACGATGAAACCGAACTCTCCCTGGCGATCCCCGGAAAATTGGATATATCCCGGTTGGACCAAGTCGATGGCCTCGGCATCCCATGCGTCCATCTCGGTGATTCGCCAACGGCCGGACAACAGCGAGGAAGACCTCGAATGATCTTGATTCATGGCAACCAGAGTATCGGCCCTGACTGTCGGTATGGACCTCCACGCAATGTTGTCGGACTTCAGCGGATTTGTGGATCCGGAGATCCAGCGAAAACTTGCCTTCAAACCTGGTGCGGGATATCGGGACAAACCACACCCAGCTGCCCAAACTGAGCCCACAATCTGCATTGGATTTTCCCATCCGGGGCTTCCGAACCCAACGTGCCCAATCGGGCGTACAGTGAAAATAGAAGGGCATACAGACGTAGTGTCGAGGAGATGGTCAGCCATGACTGCTCAGGTGCAGCCGAACAAGAAGTTCAAGATGCCGTTCAACTATGTTCAGGTTCTCATTGCGACCTTCGGGGCCGTGATCACGAGCATCTTTGTCTATTTCGTCAGCGAGGCAGCTGGCGCTTCCATGTATTTCAATGGCGGCCTGTTCACGCACCTGACCTTCGGTGAGATTGTGGGCTACATTGTCTTGCCGTTCGCCATCCTCGGGTTCCTCACCTTCCTGATTGGCAGGTCAAGGCCGGGATTTTGCAAGATCGCGCAGTGGATCGGTGTGGCCGTCGCCGTGCTTTCGATTGCCAACGCGATCCTGTACGCCGCTGACCTGCCCAGCGGTATCGGGCTGGCAGTCATCCACTTGGTCGTAGGTGCATCCTGGTACCTTGCGGTGAACAACTCGAATAAGAAATACAACGAAGAGGCCGCGGCAAGCCGGAACGCATTGGTTAGCACATAGTCTTCCTCGTGGCGCAGGGGTGGCGCTGGTTCCTCGGATGGAACTAAATCTCTGGTTCGCCCGCCTATCGAAGGGCGATGCCAGGTTTTAGGCTTGGAACATGTCGCAGGAAGATCCGTCCTCCGCGGACATCGAAACGACCGACAGGCAACAAGCAGCCGGCACAGCGGTGCCTTCGAAATCGGGGCACCGCACCTTCCTGCATGTGCTGGTCAATACGGCCCTGGCCAATGTGGTCACCAGCTTCCTCTGGTTCGCGCTGACCTTCTGGGTGTACCTAGAGACGCGGTCGGTGCTGGCCACCGGGCTCATTGGCGGGACCTATATGCTGCTGGTCGCCTTCTTCGGCCTGTTCTTCGGGGTGCTGGTGGACAGGTACCGCAAACATGCGGTGATGGTGGGCTCCACCCTGTTCACCGTGGCCTGCTTTGCGGTGGCGGGAACGATGTTCCTGCTGGTTCCCGAGTCCGAGATGCTGAGCCTGTCCGGGATCTGGTTCTGGCTCTTTGCCCTGGTGGTGCTCATCGGTGCGGTGGTCGAACAGCTGCGCAACATTGCCTTGTCCACCACCGTGACCCTGCTGGTGCCGGCGGAGCGCCGGGCCAACGCCAACGGACTGGTGGGCACCGTGCAGGGCCTGGCATTCATGATCACAAGTGTCTTCAGCGGCCTGGCGATCGGGTTCCTGGGCATGGGCGGAACGATCATCATCTCGTTGTCAGCATGCCTGGTGGTGCTCGCGCACCTGCTGTTCCTGCGGATCCCGGAACCGAAGATCGTGCGGGCAGCCGAACGCGAGAGCTTTGCCGAGCTACGCGCCGGGATCTCCGCGGTGCGTGCCACCCAGGGCCTGTTCGCGCTGATCCTGTTCACCACCTTCAACAACCTTACCGGCGGGGTGTTCATGGCGCTCATGGATCCCTACGGCCTGACGATCTTCCCGGTGGAGATCTGGGGCGTGGTGCTCGGGGTGACCGCCACCGGGTTCCTGATCGGCGGCGGACTGGTGGCCAAGTTCGGCCTGGGCAAGAACCCGATCCGCACCATGCTCATCCTGGTCGCCTGTACCGGGGTGCTGGGCGCGAGCTTCACGATCCGCGAATGGTGGTGGCTGTACGCCGTGGGAATCTGGGTCTACATGATGCTGATCCCCGCGGTGGAGGCAGCGGAGCAGACGGTGATCCAGAAGGTGGTGCCCTACGCGGTGCAGGGCAGGGTCTTTGGCTTCGCGATGACCTTCGAAGCCGCAGCCGCACCGATCACCGCGTTCATGATCGCGCCGCTGGCCGAGTTCTGGATCATTCCCTACATGGATTCCGAACCCGGGAAGCAGGGCTGGGGCTGGTTGCTGGGGGAAGGGGACGCCCGTGGGATCGCGCTGGTTTTCCTGGTCTCGGGGATCGCCTCGATCGTGCTGGGCCTTGCCGCGCTGGCCACGCGGTCCTACCGGCGGCTGTCGGTCGCCTATGCCACCGCGCCGGAGAGCGCGCCTCAGCAGTAGCGGACACCCTTGGGCATTACCGCTGAACGGGTGCCGGGCGGCGTGATTCCTGCCCTGACCCATTCCGGAGTGTCGGTGTTTCACCTCACCCGGGGGCAATGCAGGAATAGCCATGCTGCGGGACCGGTTGCACCAGGCAGCCCACCCCAACGTTTGGAGTACTGCCCCATGGACCTGTTTTCCCCGCTCACCCTCGGTGACCTCGAACTGCCCAACCGCCTCATCATGGCGCCGCTGACCCGCTCCCGCTCGCGCGTGGACGGCGTGCCGAACGACGATGTCGTCGAGTACTACCGCCAGCGCGCCTCGATGGGCCTGATCGTATCCGAGGGCGTGTATCCCAGCTTCACCGGCCAGGGGTTCGTCCGCCAGCCGGGACTGGTCACCGGGGAACAGGTCGCCGGATGGAAGCGCGTCACCGATGCGGTCCACGCGGAGGGCGGACTCATCGTCGCCCAGGTGATGCACGCCGGCCGGGTCACCCACACCGAGACCACCGTGCAGCCCCACGTCGTGGCCCCGAGCGCCATCGCCGTGGACGGGGTCACCCGGACATATACGGGAAAGCACGCCTACCCGGTCCCGCACGCCCTGGGGACCGACGAGCTGCCGGGCATCGTCGAGGAGTTCGTGAACGGATCCCGCAATGCCATCGCCGCCGGGTTCGACGGCGTGGAACTGCACGGAGCCAACGGCTACCTGCTGCACGAGTTCGTGGCACCCAGCGCGAACGCCCGCACCGACGCCTACGGCGGCTCCCCGGAAAACCGTGCGCGCTTCGTCGTTGAGGTGGCCACCGCCGTGGCCAAGGAGATCGGGGCCGGCAGGACGGGGTTGCGCATTTCCCCGGAGCACAACGTGCAGGGTGCGTTGGAAACCGACCCGGTGGATGTAGCCGCCACCTATGCGGCGCTGATCGACGGGATTGCGCCCTTGGGTTTGGCCGCGTTGAGCATCCTGCATGCGGACCCCGCAGGTGCACTCGTGCAAGACCTGCGCTCGCGCTTCAATGGCCCGGTCCTGCTGAACACCGGCTTCCAGTCCGTCACCACCTACGACGATGCGGCCGCAGTTGCCGCCAATAGCTGGGGAGATGCCGTGGTGGTGGGACGCCCGGCGATCGCCAACCCCGATTTGGTGCGCCGCTGGCAGGAGGGCCTCCCGCTGAACGAACCCGATGCGTCCACCTTCTACACCGAGGGTGCCGCCGGGTACACCGACTACCCGTTCTGGGAGAACTAACCCACGGGAATCCGGGCAAGTTGGGAACCCTCGGTGGCAGCGTCCGCAACATCGAAAGGTTCATGAGGACCTGAGCTGTGCGGTGCTCGCCGGTGCCCACCACCGGAGTGAAGCGCGGTCAGACGTCGGGACAGCCCGGCGAGCTTGAAAGCGTTGTGGCTCCCTCTCGGACCGAGAGGGAGCCACAACGAATTGGTCTCTTGCAGAGAGGCGCTACTTGAGCAGCACCGTGATGAGCCGCAGGGAAGACGCGACGATGGCAATCAGCCCGATTGCGGCGAACAAGTTCTGCCACCACTTGTTGCGCAGGTCCCCCATGATGGAGGTCTTGTTGGCCATGATGACAATCAGGACACCGAGGAACGGGGCTATCAAAACGGTCAGGGACTGGGCGATGACGATCAGGCCGACGGGTGAAGCCTGGAACGAAAGGGTGATGGCCAATCCGAAGGCCAGGATGATTCCCGTGACGATTCTTGCGGTGGGTGACCCTGCCTTTGCCCCACGTCCAAGGGCATCCGAGAACATGGTGCCCCCGGCCGTGGCATTGGCGATCATCGAGGAGAACGCTGCCCCGGAAAGTCCGAGTGCGAAGACCAGCGATCCAACGGGTCCGGCCAGGGGTTCGAATACCGCAGCCAGCGCGTTGATGGTTCCGGCTTCGGCGCCCGTCTTGCCGAGCACGGCCGCTGCCACCATGATGACCAGCGCCGTCATGATGCCCGGGGCGACGATGCCGGGAACAGTGTCGACGAGGGTGATGTCGCGGTAATCGGCACGGGTGCGACGGTGCATCCTTGATGCCGTAGGAGGTGTAGAAGGCCGCGTTGATGGAAAAGTTGGTTCCGACCAATGCCACCACGAGGATCTCGCTTCCGGCCGGAAGCTGTGGAACCATCCCCTCCATGGCCCGGTACCAGTCGGGTTGGGCAACCAGGATGCTCGCGATGAAGGTGATGCCCATGAGCACGACGATCACCAGCAGCGCTTTCTCCACGATTCCGTAGACATTGCGGAATGCCAGCACGATGCCGACCGCGGCGGTGCACACGATGGGCCACAGGACGGGGGAGCCCCCGAAGACCATGAAAACGCCAAGCCCGGAACCAACTGCGTTGCCGACGGAGAACATGAGGATGATGCCAAAGACGCCGATGCCTGCCAAGACGCCGACCGATGGGCCCAGATGATCCTTGATGGAGGTGATCAGAGACGTGGGGGTGGCGATGCCCAGTAGGACGCTCATGTCGGTGAAGAAGATCATTAGGGTCGTGGAGACCGCGATGACCCAGAGCAGGGTGTAGCCGTGGCCGCTGCCCGCCTGCACCGCAGTCGTGAGGTTGCCGGGGCCGAACTGCCATGCTCCGACAACGAAGGCAGGACCCATGAGGGCGAGGTACCCGAGGAAGCCCCGGCGCTTGCCCGGAGCAGGGCTACTGACTTCGTGCGTAACCGTCCGTCCGTGGTGGGCATGCGGGGAGGCGACGGTCTTGTGCGGCTCGCTCATGTGCGAGTCCTCCTTCTACTGCAGCATATCGGTGGTCATCATTGACCTAAGTGGAGAGAGTACAGGGATGGCGGGCGGGGTGGCAGGCCTGGCTGCCACCCCGCAGGCTTGTTGGCTAGGGGTTCAACGCGTCGCGTGCCGTGGCACGTTCGACGCGCACGGTCTCGGCATCGACCAACGCACCGGCCTCCACGGCCTCTGCCCGTGCCGCCTCGAGGGTGGTCTGGGATGCCTCGAGCTATGCGGTGTGCCGGGCCTCGGTCACGGCTACGGCCCACAATCGGAAGAACGCCTGCTGTGCTGCCTCGGTCACCGCGACCACCGGGCGCGAACGCTGCGCGCGCCACGCCTCCACGGCGGAGCGGGCGGTTTCCATGGAGACGCCGGCGCGTGAACGCACCGCAGTGACCGT
The DNA here is from genome assembly GCF_030812255.1 of Paeniglutamicibacter psychrophenolicus. Taxonomy (GTDB): domain Bacteria; phylum Actinomycetota; class Actinomycetes; order Actinomycetales; family Micrococcaceae; genus Paeniglutamicibacter; species Paeniglutamicibacter psychrophenolicus_A. The sequence goes on from NZ_JAUSSH010000002.1 coordinate 296,280, forward strand.
CACCTTGGCGTTCTCCGACTCCATTGCGTCAATTGCCGCCGCCGCACGGTCCATTGGCGAACCGACCATCGCAATCACATCCTAGGTAGTAAAAATATGACGACTATTTGTCTGTTTGTTTGTTTACCCCTCACGCGGGCTTGGCCGTCATTCCGGCGTTGGGTGTCCCGCCGAGTTCGCCCAGGCGCCGGACCGCCTTGGTGCGGACGCCGTGCTGGCCGAACTGCGGCAGGAACCGGGGGAAGTACCACGTCACCGGCGGGAACCCCGAAGCTGGAAGACGGCCGTGGCGTGGAGGATGGCCCCAGGGGCATGGAAGAAATCTCGCGGGACCGTGACCGTGACCGGGAGCAAGAGCTCCACGGGCTGCGTCTTGATCTGAAACGGCAGATCGTCTCCGCACCTCCGGGCACACCCCGTCATGCTGCCCTGATGCAGCAGCTCGAGGCCTTGGACCGGGACAACGACGCCGCGCAGGACCGCTGGTTCGAGGACCTCACGCGAGAGCACCCACTGCACGAATCCTGAGGATTCCTGCACAGCAACCACAGGGCGTGGCCGTGATCGACATGGATCAGTTGCGAGTGGATATAGCGGTAACCGATGGCGCCAAACTCCCCTGTCGTCAATTGTCCAGACAGTGTCTGGACAATTGACGACAGAGCATCGATGACTGGAACTAGGGTTGAACCAAGACCCAGCTCGAACCTGACCTTCCCGTCGACTATTCCGCCGCCCTGGCCACCCTGAAAGATCTCGTGCGGGAAGCCCAACACCGGGCCCAGCGCGTCGCGAACACCGCCATGATCGAGCTGTACTGGAACACATCGGCCACACCATCCTCGAGCGGCAGCGTATCCAACCCTGGGGGAGTAACGTCCTGGTGAGGACTGCCCGCGATTTGCGTGCAGAATTTCCGCACATGAAAGGATTCTCCCGGACCAATCTGTATAACATGCGCGCCTTCGTCGCGGCCTGGAGCGGGGAAGAACCAATTGTCCAGACACCGTCTGGACAATTGAGTTGGAGCCACAACGTCGCGCTGCTGAACAATGTCGATGACCAAGAACTGCGTCACTGGTATGCCTCCCTGGCCCTGCAGCATGGGTGATCGGTGGCCGTCCTGGAACACCAAATTCTCACGTCCCTGCACACTCGCACCGGTGCGGCCCCGAACAACCTCGAGGCACGGTTGCCGGGCGAAGGGACCGACCTGGCGCGGGAGGTTGCCAAGGACCCCTTGGTGCTGGACTTCCTGAGGCTCACCGAAGATGCCCGGGAACATGCCGTGGAGGAGACCATGACGCTGCGCCTGTCCCAGACCCTGGCCGAGTTCGGTCCGGGTTTCGCGTTCGTCGGCCGCCAGTACCACCTCGATGTCGACGGGGAGGACTTCTTCGTGGATTGCTGCTGTACCACGTGCCGTCGGACCGCTACGTGGTGGTGGAGCTGAAGGCCGGCAAATTCAAGCCCGAGCACCTGGGGCATCTGAATTTCTACGTCGCCGCCGTCGATGACATGCTGCGGCTGCCCCGGCAGGCCCCGACCGTCGGGATCCTGGTGTGTGGGTCCAAGAACGACCGCACCGTGCGCTATGCCTTGGATGGGTCAACTAATCCGTTGGCCGTGTCTTCCTACACATACGAGGCGCTTCCGATCGCTGAGAAGGCGACCCTGCCGTCCCCGGATGCCATCACTGCGGCGTGTATGGAGGAGGCTTTTGATAGCAGGTGTGGGACGTTCCGGTAGCGGTTGCGGGTTGATGCGGTGTGTAACCTCGCAACATCGTGGACACCAAACCTCACCACTTCGTGGGCAGGTAGTCTCACGGCTTCGTGTGTCCTGTCTCAAAACATCGTGGACACACGATCTCATGACATCGGAGACACGATGTCTCAACACATCGTGCACACTGTGCTGGCAGGCGGCGCTGACAGGCTAGGTGCCATGACAAACGCCCTTTCACCTCAGACCCGAGCCGCGATCATCAACTACGATCCGTCCCAGCCGCACGCCTTGAACGTGACCGAGTTCTGCCGATCGGTCAAGGTCTCGCGCAGCGTGTTCTACAAGATCCGCGCCCGCGCAGCCAGCGAATCCACGGCCGCCCTGCATCCCCGATCCCGTGCCCCGAAGCACCCTTCCAGGCGCTACGGCCCCGAGGTCATCAACGAGCTGGTCAAGATCCGCAAGCGGCTCAAAACGGACGGGTGGGACTACGGTCCGCGCTCGATCCACTACGAGGCAGCCCTCCAGGACGGCTTCCCCGGCGGCAAGGTGCCCTCGGTGGCAACCATCGCCCGGTTGCTCGCCAGCGTCGGGCAGGTCGACGCGTCGCCCAGGAAACGCCCCAAATCCTCCTACGTCCCCTTCGTGCGGTCCACCGCCATGTCCCTGTGGCAGCTCGACGCCTTCGAATACCGGCTGCACAGCGGGAAGACCAAAACGGTCTACCAGCTCATCGACGATGCCACGCGCTACGACGTGGGGACCTTGGCCTACGCACGCCACGAGAACAGCGCGGATGCCAAGCACGTCCTGCAACAGGCGATCCACCGGCACGGCGCCCCGGGCGAGGTCCTCTCGGACAACTCCCTGGCCTTCAACCAGCTGCGCCGCGGCGTGGTCGGACCCGTGGAGACATTCCTTGCCTCTCACGGAACCATGCCCATCAGCGGGCTGCCCGGAAGACCGACCACGCAAGGCAAGAACGAGCGCTCGCACCAGACACTGATCCGTTTCCTGGATGCCAACCAGCCGGCCTCCTTGGACCAGCTGCAGGGACGGATCAACACCTTTCGCGAGCATTACAACAAGCGCCGCCCCCACCAGGCCCTGGGGCAGGTGACCCCGGCCGCCGCGTGGGAACTGCTGGAACACACACCCGCGACCAGCCCCATCCCGCTGGTGGTGCTCGAGGCGAAGGCGTCGGAGTACCGGCAGCTGCGGAACGCTCAGGCACGGGACCTTGACCGTTCCCGCCTGACGGTTTCAAAGACCGGCGAAACCATCCTGGAGGAAGCCGTGGAACGGGACGGTGACCAGTCGATCGTGGAAGTCACCGGCGCCAACCGCCTGGTCTATTATCACGGTTACCACGTGAAGCTGCCATCAACGTATGCCGATCGGCAGTTCTACCGCAGGCTCACCGTGGACGAGTTCAGCCTGGCCGACCCGCGCACGGGCCTGATTGTGTTCTCGTTCCCGCTGCCCCTGCGCGCCCTCAATGTGAGGGGCCGGTACATATCTTCGTACGCCATCCGGGGCGTCCAGATGTCGCATCCCACCAAACACTGGGAACGGAAACACGCAGAACTCAAAGCCCAATTTGACCGGCGGGAAGTGGACTACCCGGAGGTCTTCATCCGTTGAACCACTGCCGGTAGCTGTGCACGAAGCCGTGAGACTACCTGCCCACGAAGTGGTGAGGTTTGGTGTCCACGATGTTGCGAGGTTACACACCCGATCGCCCCACACCTGCTACCGAAAGCCTCGGCTAAACAGCGGCGCTCGAACACGAACCGGAGAATCTGCCCGACGCGTGACGACTTGGCAGGCCAGCCACTCACGAATCCAAACGGTTCAGATTGACGAGGGATTCATCCCGCCCAGGTTGGACTTGGGCGAATGCCTTGGCTCAGCAGGAATATAGCGGAACCGGTCCAACCTGCGGGCAGGGAGGTGCCGAGGGCTTCCAACACTGGTGAGTCCTGAAATCGACAGAAAACAGGGATTCCAGAAGTGCTGTTATCGGCGGATAGGTTCAAGTGAATCTCATGCGCAATCCCCGCAGCCCAGACGTTCTAAACATGGCTCCGACTAAGAAAAGGGTGCCGGCCAGGTTTCCCTGCCGGAACCCTCCAAAAAGAACCGCTACTACTTCTTCACAGTCAACGTCTGCTTTAACACCTTGGTCTGCTCCTTCGACCACACCTTCGTGGTCGTCTTCTGCTTGGTCACCACTTCACGGGACTTGACCGTCCAGGGAAGAATGCAGGCACTCGGTGATTGCCTAAGTGAGAGGAGTTCATTGCTCGCCCGGGCGCCGTGGAGCGGCAAAGGTCGCCACCTTCGATGGGCGCAGCAGACGGTCGGGACGAAACGAATCAAATAGTGGCTCGGTGTTGCCGAATATTTCAGCGGCGACTCGCTCCCCCAGGAAGGGCGCGAGTGTCACGCCGCTATGCGTCGCGACGAGATAGAGCCACGGCTTGTCCACTGGAGCGCCAATGATACTCAGTCCATCGCGCGGGATTGCGCGCCGGGCTACTTGGATTTCGTCGATCCTTGCGCCTGATGTGTGACCCAGAATCTCACGAAGTCGATAAATGTATTCCTGCGCCAACGAAGAGTCCGCTGCCGGTTGACGACCAACTTCCGCAGTAGCGTCGAGGTCCAGCGCCTGAAGAATAAGTCGACCACCCGGGGCTGGACGGACATTCAGTCGTGGACTTGTGAGCACGCGACTCAAGGACAACGGCAGGGGATTCGTCACTGCTAAGTATCCCATCGTGGGGTCGCCGGGACCCTGGAATTCGAGCATGAACGGTGGGAGTCCAGCCAGACGTGCAATCTCATTGGTCCACCGGCCGGTGGCGCTGACAACCCGGTCGACCAACATCGAATTGCCGTCGTCCAAGCCGAGTAGACAGCCCCCATCTTGCGGTTCCAAAGATTGCACTTCAACGGGTGACAAGAACGTGACTCCGAGTGATACAGCCCCTTCCAGTCTCTTTTCAACGTAGCAGACAGGGTCAATGTGTGCCTCGAGGGGGTAAAATGCCGTCGTTGACTCTCCACCGGGCAGCAGTAGGTCGGGAATCAGTTGAATCGTTTGTTTCACATCAGGAAGCTCGGTGATATAGCCAAGACTGGCCAGACGCTTCAGCCGCTGCTGAAGTTCCTTACGGTGCTCCGAATCGACGGCCAGCTCAACATGGCCGGTGGGGTGGAACCATTCGCCGTCACTGGCTGCGAGTTTGTGGTGCGCATGCATGCCGGCTAGGTTCAATTCGTAATACGCGTCTGGGTGTTTGTTGTTCGAATTCACCCAGGCAAATGACGTGGAGGAAGTACCGCTGCCAGCAGGGTTTCGGTCCAAAAGGACCACTTCGGCTCCGCGGGATGCCAACTCGGCGGCTATGGAGACTCCGACTATTCCGGCACCGACTACAGCTATCTTCATTCTGTGACCATCCTTGGATCTGTTGGTTATACGGCTGTCCCGGGGTTGAGAATAGGAACCGTTCTGCGGCGCTGGAGTGGAAAATTTATGGAGACCAAAAGGAATCTCTTCGTTTTGGTCTCGGACGTCTACCTTCGCTGAACCTGGGAGTGATGCTCTTTTACTATGGCGGGAATCTTCGAGACGTCTTGGGCCTCTAGGATATTCAGGATGTTAGCGTGGAGGCGCACCCGTTTATGGTGGTAGATCGACATTTCCGTGTTTTCGGGCCAAGTCAGACGTGCTACCCGTGACTCGATGAAATCGAGAAGTCCGCAGTACGTGCTGGTCAGAATCTGGTTTTTGGATATCCTGCCGATCCGGCGGTGAAACTCGATCCCAATATTCAGGAACGAGACTTCGTCGCCGCAAGCGTCTTCTAGGAGTTTGAGGAGTCGGCGGACGTCTTTCAGGTCCGCTTCGGTGCGAAACTTTGCCGCCTCCTCCAGGATCATTGACTCGAGGTGGTCGCGAACAGCTACGGCATCGGCTACGCTGTCAGGCTCTTCGCCAACTGCCACCAAGAACCGATCAAGCTCTCGATCCAGATTGATCTGGGCGGCGAAAACCCCGCCTTTGGGCCCGGGCTTCACAGTGATCCGGCCGCGGTCCAACAAGAGCTTGATGGCTTCGTTGATCGTTGCTCGGGCTGCGCCAAAGTGTCCTTGAAGCTCGGCTTTAGTGGCGATGTGATCTCCGGGCCTCAAATTTCGTCCGCGAATCAACCGCTCGATTTCTTTGGCGACTTCGGTGGCGCGTGATGTCTGGGCGAATTGGAATGAAATGGTTCGAACCTTCCCTCTGTGGCCTTCTAAGCAGCGGATGTCTGGTCGCTATTAAGCATAATCAAAGTAATTGACTGTAGCCTCTCATAGTTCTCAGCATATGGCATGAGGCGTCATGTAATGCGAAGAATTAATGCTTGACAGTGGTCTGCCTCACACGTAGATTGTATCTAATGGTTACAACCATTGTCGAGATACTCGTCATTGGTGAGTGACGTTGCAACGAATATTCGAGCCCCAAATCATGAGCACCGCGCTCCTTGTGTCCAGTATTTTTTCCGTCCAATTTCCATTTTCGGGAGCTAGCATGCAAGTCTCCATCACTGATTCTGACAGCAATCTCGTCACCGATGAGTCGCGAGCCTCCGCCGCCCTTCCCATTGGGAAACGAGCGAGCACAGCACGTTGGATCAGCTACATCTTGGCTATCTATGTGGTAGTCCTAGCCCTAGAGTTCTTCGTCTTCAACCGTAACTGGCACTGGGACACGGTCTTTTCCTATATGTTCAGCCAACAAATCATGATCGGCCTTGGCAATACGATCTTGCTGACTATCTTTTCCTGTGTTCTTGGTTTGATCTTCGGCATCATGGCCGTCTGGGCGAGGCTCTCGAATCTCTGGGTACTCCGTACCGCTGCCGGACTTTACATCTGGGTCGTTCGTGCCACACCACTCTTGGTCATTTTGCTAATGATCTTTTTCCTTGGTGCGTTGGTGCCAACCTTGGGCATCGGACTCCCGTTCCTGGAACCGCTAGTCGAGACGCCTACTAACCAAGTCATCACTCGCTTCACAGCAGCGGTCCTAGGGCTCTCCCTGTACTTGGGAGGAAAGTCGGCGGAAGTTCTCCGGTCCGGCGTAATTTCTATCGACTCGGGGCAGTTCGAAGCTTGCAAGGCTCTGGGGATTTCACAGTTCAATGCCTACCTTCGGATCATCGGCCCTCAGATCATCCGCGTCATCACGCCCTCGATGGCCAACGAGCTCATCACGATGTTCAAGAATACGTCGTTGGTGTCGGTCATCGGTTTTGCTGAGTTGCTGACCACAGTTGAGCTGATCTACTCACGCAACTTCAAGACCATTCCACTGCTCATGGTCGCGGTGCTTTGGTACCTCGTCTTGACTAGCCTTGCCATGTACGGACAAGCGCGGCTCGAGAAACGCTTCGGGCGCGGATTCAACCGACGGGTTGGCCTCAGCCCCGCTGTGGAACAGCAGGCGACAGAGATGGTCGTTCTGGATGAACAAACAGAGACTCAGACTTCGCGAGGAGAAGGAAGATGAACCAGGCACAGGTTGCCACCCGCATTCCAACAGAGGAAACGCTGCAGAGGCCAATCCTCGAACTTGTGGGAATCCAGAAACACTTTGGTAGCTTTCATGCCCTGAAGGATGTGAATCTTTCGGTCCAAGCAGGATCGGTTACCTGCATCGTGGGACCGTCGGGCTCCGGCAAAAGCACGCTGCTTCGAAGCATCAATATGCTGGAAGCGATCGACGGCGGCGCCATTTATTTCAAGGGCGAGATGATTGGCCAAGAAGTGGTGAGGCGTCGTCGTGTGCCGGTATCCGCCCGCAAAGCACGCCAGCAGGTGCTTAATTTCGGCATGGTGTTCCAAGGATTCAATCTCTTTCCGAACCTGACAGCACAAGAAAACGTCATGGTGGGTCCGCGACTGGTACGCGGCACCGATAAGCGCCAGGCCGCCGAGCGCGCAGCCCTCTTGCTGGACAGTGTCGGTCTCAAGAACAAAGGAGCCAACTATCCAAGTGAGCTTTCGGGTGGACAGAAGCAACGAGTTGCCATTGCCCGGGCCCTGGCCATGGATCCTGAGATTCTGCTTTTTGATGAACCCACCAGTGCGTTGGATCCCGAGCTTGTTGGTGAAGTCTTGGCCGTGATGAAGGAGTTGGCCGAACGCGGATCCACGATGATTATCGTTACGCATGAGATGAAGTTTGCTCGTGACGTCGCCGACGAGGTCATCATGATGGCCGACGGGCAGATCGTTGAAAGAGGCTTGGCCTCCACTATTTTTACCAATCCCCGAACAGAACGCGCGCGGTCGTTCTTCTCCTCGATTTCCAAGCAGTGATTGTTTGCGCTCCAAAGCGCGGACTACGTGCACTTTCGCAAGAGAACCATATTTTAGGAGTCAACATGAAACGAATCAATCTGGTGCTAGGCCTATCCGTCGTTGCGGCATTGTCGTTCACTAGCTGCGCAAACCCGGTTGAGGAACCAGCAGGTGCAGGAAGCAGTGCGAAGGTCGAAGCGCCTCGGTATGAAGCCGACCCGGAACTTGTCGCTATGCTCCCGCAAAATCTCCAAGATGGCGGCACGTTGTCCGTTGGCGTCAACCCCGACGTACCACCGATGAAGTTTACGGATGCGGAAGGCAACATTACGGGCTTGGCGCCACAGTTGGTCCAAGCAGCGGCGGACTTGCTCGGGTTGGATACTGAGATGGAACTTACCGACTTCGACGCGCTCATTCCGGGCTTAGAGTCCGGCCGGATTGACGTGGTTGCCTCGATCGGCGACTTCAAGGAACGCCAGGAGAAGGCGACTTTCATCGATATTCTTAACGCAAGCACCTCGATCCTTGCGGCCAAGAGTTACCAGTCGGATTCAGTCGAACTTAGCGATCTTTGCGGGGAACGCATTGGATACGTCAAGGGCACTCAGCAGCAGGGGCTCCTCGAAGACGTTTCCAAGGGCTGCGTGGAAGACGGGAAACCGGAGGTGCAAAGCACAAGCTATTCTGACGGCGGTACCTCAATCCTCGCGGTAACAAGTGGGCAGGCAGACGGGACTTGGATCGATACGCCGCCCGTCCTTTATAACGTCTCGCAGAACCCCGAGACATTCAAGAAGATCTACACTTCCCCGAAGCCGATCCTCTACGGGACGGTCTTCAACAAGAAGGATGTCAAGCTGCAGGAAGCTTTCCGAGCTGCTCTTTTCAAGATTGTTGAAAAGGGAGACTACGCCAAGTTGCTTGAAGGTTATGGCGTGAGTGATCTGGCCCTTCCGGACTTCCCGATCAATGGTGGCGGTCCCGCCAACGGCTAGACCTCCTCGAGGCGCAACTCGTGAGCGTCCGAGTCAAAGCCACAAGGCAAGGACTTGGGCCCTCGCCGAGCTTCATGTTTCACTCAGCTTCACGGCGGCGGCCAGTGGCGACACGAGGGCTTGAACGAACTCACAGGTAGCAACAGGCAGGTTTCCCCATGCCCTTGTTTCAGGCAGCCGGTAGCGCTCGATGCTGAACGATGGGTCTAACCCGGTGCAGGAACCGAACTTCGCAGATGACTCAGCAAACTGAAGCAGCAGCAGCATGAAGCCGTCAAAATGATAAGCCTAGTGGCTATGAAGGGTCCAGGATACTGCGACCTTGGATTCGTGCCTAAAGTATTTCCTGCCACAGATCTGGTGCGTTGCACGCACGCCGCAAAATCCGACGTCTTCCAGGTGCCCGCAAAATTGACGGGCACTTCTAAAACACAGAAAGAGGCAGATCCAAATGAACGTCACGGTAATTGGGGGCGGCATCATTGGTCTTTGTAGTGCTTACAGTTTAGCCAAGGCAGGCCATGAAGTGACAGTCATCGATAGCCAGGTTTGCGGGCAGGGGGCCTCTCGCGGGAATGCAGGATGGATCGTTCCCGCTTTGTCTGCTCCGTTCAATAGCCCAGGTGCCATTGAAGACGCCATCAAGTCGATGTTCCATCCACACGGGGCCACGCGCTTCCAAACGTTTCCTCACTGGGATTTCCTGAAGTGGGCTGCACTCTTCTACCGCAATAGTTCTCGGTCGGAGTCTGCGACAGCCAGGCGTGCACTCCTTGGGTTGAATGCCCAGACATTCGATCTCTTTGGGTCACTGCGCGCCGAGATCAAAATGGAAGTCCACGACGACGGCTTGCTTCTGCCGTTCCGGACGGACAGCGAGATTGAGAATTTCTTGGTTTCATTTGAAAAAGGCCGTGAGGCAGGGAACATGGGCAAAATTAGTGTTTTGGGCTCAGAGAAACTTCAGGATCTTGAACCCGCTCTCGACCCACGGCTTGCCGGAGGTATCCACCTTACCGACGAAAAGAGCGTGCGACCCGAAACGTTTACGGCGGGACTGTCCGCGTGGCTACACAATGCCGGCGTAAAAATTATTGAGCACCGGCTTGTTCATCGACTGGAGCAACGTCCAGGCGGTTGGTCTCTTGAGACGGACAGTGGCCGTATGGAAACACAACAGGTGGTCGTGGCGGCCGGCTCTGAGACGGCAAGGCTCCTTCGCACCGCGGGCGTCAAGCTACTGATGGAACCGGGCCGTGGCTGCAGTGTCACCATCAGCGGCGGGCCGAGCCTAAGACAACCGATCAAATTGAACGAAGCCAGGGTAGCCTGCACGCCGTTCGAAGGCGGAACACGCTATGTTGGAACTTTTGATTTTGCTGGCCATAAGCGCCCCGCTTCCCTGCGTCGAATGCAAAGCGTCATCCACGAAGCTTCGGACTTCATTCCTGCTTTGAAGGAACTAACGATCAAGAAAGCTGACGTTTGGAGCGGGGTGCGCACCAGCACGCCGGACAGCGTCCCCTACATTGGGGCGGTTCCAGGACGGAATGGACTCGTCGTTGCTACCGGTCATGGGACCCTCGGACTGACTTTGGCTCCCGTCACCGGAGACGCAGTCGCAATGATCGTTGGCAACGAGCCGCTGCCTGTACATATTCGGGCTTGCGCAGTGGACCGTCCCCAAGTGCGGTTCTAGCCCAGCTGTTTCTCTAATGGATAGTGGCAAGCCTGAGGCTGGCTGCCAGACTTGACCCACATGGGCCGGGCGTGACTCGATCTATTTCTGACCTGCTTGGAGGCAGTGTCTTTCTCATCACTTGTCCGCCCAACCCATGGGGGCCAGTCTGGCTCGCACGGTGGCCTGATAGAAGATTGTCCGTCCCTCGGAACCCCCGCGGGATGTGACTCGTTAGAGAATTGCCTCGGCCCGATCCCATAGAGGTCCAGCAGGCCGGCAGCCATCAGGCCAACGACCTCCTGCAATTGCTGGTGGTTCGATACGAGCTGGGCATGGAACGGGCGGATTGCAGTGGCCAGCCGCGTGGCCTCGGCGCGGGCGATCCTTATCGACAGGTCGTCGTCGCGGCGGGCATGCCAACGGCTGACCATCAGGACCTGCTCATCGGTGAGGGCATGGCGGGCGTCGACGCCCAGGTCCATGGTCCGCAGCATGGAGGTGAGCATCAGCCGGTCGGCGGTCCCCTGTCGTTCCATGACGGTCCGGGCGTTGAGCAGGATCCGCAGGGCCTCGCGGTTGCCCTCGGCCCGGGGATCCAGCAGGGCCTCAACTTGGTCGCCGAGCACCGTGCGGGCAGCTGCCAGGGCGTCAATATCGTCAGATTTGCCGCGTCCCGCACGCGAGGTCCGGCGCGGTGGACGCACCTCGCAAAGGTCCAGTTCCGTGGTTCGCAGGGCACGGGTCAGCCCGGCGCCGTAGGAGTTGGTGCCCTCGATCGCCACCAGAGTCCTGCCCGGTTCACTGCGCCGGTCGATCCAAGCGATGGCCCGTTTGAGGCCCGGTCCGCTGGTGGGGAACGTGGCGGTATCCACAAGGCTGCCGGTGGCTGCCACGAGGATGGCGTAAGTGTTGGTGCGGGCGTGGGTGTCCACTCCGACGATGTTCGTGTATTTTTCCCGGACTGCACTCATGGCAGTGGCTTCCTTCCCAAGATGGGAGGATGGTCGGCCAGCCGGGGTGGGATCGCGCCGAGGCCATTCTCTAACGAGTCACATCCCGCGGGGGTTCCGAGGGACGGACAACCTTCTATCAGGCCACCGTGCGAGCCAGACTGGCCCCCATGGGTTGGGCGGACAAGTGATGAGAAAGACACTGCCTCCAAGCAGGTCAGAAATAGATCGAGTCACGCCCGGCCCATGTGGGTCAAGTCTGGCAGCCAGCCTCAGGCTTGCCACTATCCATTAGAGAAATAGGCCAAATGCCTATATGGCAGGATTCCGGGCCCAAGTGGCCTGATTCTTACCGCTTTAATGGTCGACTTAAAGTTGACGAAACACAGCCGGCCCCACCGCTGCCCAAAAACACCGCACCACCAAAAAACTGGGATTCAGCCAGCCCCAACCGGATCGGTGGATCAAGGCCACTAGATGAATAAGTCCTAATCGGTGCCGAGGATTAGACGGGCCTCCGGTTCATATTGGACCAAAGGCCTTTTAAAATCGGGCGGAGAGTGTTAAGCCTCGTATGTGAACCCAAAACTCAACACTCTCCTGACCACACTCTACGTCCTACTGACCGACCGTGTCTTGCCGGATTTGGGATATGGCCGGTTGAGCAAACCCGGCCGCAAGGCCGTCCTGAGTGACGCCGAGCTGCTGTGCCTGGTGGTGGCCCAACACCTCTTGCACAGGCATTCCTCCGAAGCCAGGTGGGTCCGCTATGCGCGCACCCACCTGCAGGGCTTCTTCCCCGGGATCCCGCAGCAGTCCGGCTACAACAAGCGGGTCAGGGCTGCTGGAACACTGATCAGTGCGGTGATCACCGCCCTGGCCAAGGACACCGAATCCTGGCACGAGGTCCTCCGGCTGCTGGATCCCACCCCGGTCCCGTGCGGCACCAGCCGTGAAACCGTCAAGCGCTCCGATCTGGCCGGACACGCCGGCTACGGTTTCTGCGCCTCGCATTCGCGCTATTTCTGGGGGCTTCCGCCTGTACCTGATCAGCACCCCGGAGGGCATGCCGGTGATTTGGGGACTGGCCAAACCGAAACTCGGCGAACGCGAAGTCACCGAGGCGTTGCTGCGCCACGACCACCATCTGGTCCGGGATGGGCAGGTCATCCTTGCCGACAAGGGCTTCGCCGGAAAGGACTTCGAGCGGTTCATCACCGAGGACCTCGGCGCCAACCTGGTGCGGCCGGACCGCAAGGACGAAAAGCCCCGGTTCGGGAAGTTCGGGGGCATCCGACAGTGGACCGAGTCCGTCTTTGACACCCTCAAGGGTCAGCTTGGGCTGGAATATCACGGTGCCCGGACCCTCGACGGGCTTTATGCCCGCATCGCTTCAAAGCTCCTGGCCCTCGCGGCCGGAATCTGGCACAACTGGAATACCAACGCGCCCCGAAAACGGTCCCTGACCGCCTACGGCCACTGAAATGAATACGACTTAATCATCTAGGCGCAAAAAGGATGCGCCTGTAAGATTGAGATAACCATATGGCTACATCCTGCAAAGGGTGTAGGCCCGGTACTGGTAATACCGGGCCTACTGATGATTATTCAGTCCTTGACCAAATGGTTGAAATGAACTGTGGAACAGCCACGACCAGCCGGAGTCCCGAAACGACTAAGCCGATGGTTGTGGCTTTTCCCTTTCCTGCACAGCATTCAGCGCAGCTTGCCCCGTCTTTCTTCACTTATCTCACCCCCTCCCACATCTTCGAATTTCACGCGCAATTCCACTCCTGCTGAGCCCCCTGCAGACAAGCCGTGAACCAGTACGTCACGCAGCAGGTCCTCATATGGGGGTGGAATGCCACTCCATCAGTTTAGTTGGAGCGGGCCACATCATGCTCATCAGGAGCGCAACGGAGCGGGCGCAGTGGGTGGCGCGCGTTGCCCGGAGCACGTCTTGTGCTCACGCACTCGTTTGAGTGAATGAGTAATAGATCATCTACTCCCCGCGGAATTCCGGGGGTTTCAGGGAGTCCTGGGCACTCCATTGCTCGCACCCAGGAACCGGGCGTCCGCTGCGCGGCCGGCTGTTGCCTTCGGCCAAATAGGGCGAGTCGGGCCGGTTCGCCGCCCGTTCCCCGCCCGCTAGACGCTACGCAAGCTTCGGCTTGTAAATAGAGCCGGCCGAACAAGCAAGAAAGACTTGCGATGATGAGTCTCAGCCGTAGTTCTACCCAGAAGAAAATCGGATTCACCGCCTCACGAAAGGAGAGTCCGTGGGCTTCGCACACGGTTTCGATGTCATCAAGGTAATCGGCTGCTAAGACAAACGGATCTATAGGGCTGCATGTTGTCGCGATCTTGCAATCCATGTGTGCGGCGCACCGTGTCCAGCTCACCGGAGGGAGGAGTCCTGGGTACTCGCTCGCATCCAGGGACCGGGTGTCCGCTGCGCGGCCGGCTGTTGACCTGATCCGCCTCCGGCGCATCAGGTGCCGGCCTGCGGCCGTCGCCTTTTTCGGTTGCTGTCCTTCGGAGTTTATGTCCCGACACCAAGGGCACAAGCCCCTTGCTGCGCTGCGGGGCCAGCCCGGCAAATTCTGTGTCCGGCGCTGCGCTTATTTCCGGACAAACAATTGGCCGGCCTGCCCTAAAGGGTTGCTGCTCCTTGGTGCTCGGTCCGCTCATTTCATTTCGCCAGCAACCAAAAAAACGCGGGGGAGAGACAAAGCGCGGGGCTGGTTCCGCGATCCCCCCTCATCCACAGATTGAGGAAAACAACCATGGAAAGCATCGAAGCAACCACCATGGCCGAGGTCACGGCAGTCGCCATCCACGGAATCGGCTTCATCCCCACTTCGTCGGTGGTTCTCATGCTGACGAACGACAACGGACTGCTGGCCACCCTGCGCGTGGACGCCCTCCCCAAAGCACCCGCCGAGGAATGGGCACAGCAAATCACCACGTACGTTCAACGCGTGAGTGATGCCTACAGCGTTATCCTGTTGAGCTTCGAGAACGAAAAGTCCATGACCACCCAGCAGTTCCGCGCGTTGGGCGATACCTTGGCCCGCGCGGGATGCCCCATCAGGAACTCGGTGCTCATCACCGATGGATGGGTCATGGACTACGACGGCGACTCCACCGACGCGGTGGAATTCTCCACCGTGGCCGAATCCAACGCGGCACTCGCCTTGATGGTCAGCACCACCAAGGCCGCCAAGATGGCCGCAGACATCCCGGCCTGCACCACCCCGGCCAGCATCAGCGACCTCGAGAAATTCATCAATGACGCCCGCCACATGGGCTTCGAGGAGGCCGAAACCCGCACCGTGGTGCGCGGCACGCTGGCCGACATGGTCGGCGGCTACCGCCACAACGGGAGCGTCACCCCCGCGCACGCCGCATGGCTGGCCGGGATCTGCACCAACAAGAACGTGCGCGACCTGCTGTTCGCCTCGCTGGCCACCACCAGCGACGACGCCGAAACGATTAGCGCCGTCCTGATGGGGGAGAAAGCACCGGAAGATTGGGAATTCTTCCTCACGGGTGCCGACGCAGTCTATACCGCGCTGGAATTCATCCCCGAAGCCAGCCGCACCGACCTACTGGCCGGAGTCGGATGGATACGCTGGATCGACGGCAAGGGAAGCGAAGCCATGAAATTCCTGGCCCTCGCACTTGAAGCCGACCCCGAGCACCGCCTCACCACCCTGTTGATCAAAATGATCAACACCGGCGAACTCCCGAGGTCAGCCAGCACCAAGCGCTAGCCCAACCACCAGCTAAGTGGGGCGACGTTCCAAAACGTCGCCCCACTTAGCTACACTCACACCCAAAAGGGAGACCCACACATGAGCATCGACATGGCCTTTGGCCACCACCCCACGCAGCTCCGCAATGAATCCCCTTGGGAGCCGCGGCTACAGAATTCGGCGGCGGCCTCCTCCGCAAGCTCCCCCGGCCGCCGCACCAGGGCGCTGCGCGCCCCGGACACCCCGGCACGGGGAAACCACGACACCTTCACCCACCAAGGCACCGCGTACGAACTCATACGCTTTTACCCCGGCGACGCACCGGCCCAAGCAGTGCCGCACCACCGGGCCACCGCCGAGATCCCCACCAACAGCGGAAACCTGGTCCTTCCGGTTGAAGTCACCGCCCGCACCACACACCTGGTGCACGTCGCCTGGACCGACGACACCGGGGAACTCGTGGGCACCTGGTGCCCCACCGATATGGTGAGAACAGAACTCGGACCAAGGAACTAGGAGACCACGATCATGGACGATGACAAGACCCCCGCGGCGGTGCAGGAAGCCGACACCACCTACGACGCACTGCGCGCCCTGGCCCACCTCACCCTGGGAACCCACCCGGCACCGGTGGTGTACGGGATCCTGGGAATCCTCAAAAACTTCGGCAGCTTCCTGCCCCAGATTTCCGAACAGCTCGCCCAGGGACTGGTGAAATCGCTCGAGGAATACGACGTCACCGAATACGAGGGCAAAGACCCAGCAGTCAGCGTCACCCTGGACGGGGAACACCTCCCCCGGGCCGCAAAGCTGGCCCAGCAAATGGGCGAGGAACTGGCCAAGAGCCAAAACGCCATCGGCGGGCAAGGATACCGAACCGCCGAGGAGCGCCGCCGTCTGGAAGAACTCCGACGCGAAAACACCGGCGGCTAACCATGGGAACGCTGGACCCCGATAAGTACCAGGAACTACTCAACGCCCACGACGAGCTGGACAACGTCCCGGTCCGCCTGACCCGCCACCAAGCGCAAAAATGTGCCGCCATCATCGCCGCCGGCCAAGACGGCCATACCGCCTACGCCGAGGCCACGGTCACCGTCGCCAAGTACCTGCAGGCACTCGCCCTGGACGTGCTGCCGGGCATTTCCCTCACCGAAAAGGACGGTGCCGCGCTGTGGCAGATTCTCGAGGACCTGCCCTGGCCCGCCCCCGGACCACCGGCTCAGCAACCCACCTGAACCGGCCGCACCACAAACCAAAACAGCCAAAGACGGCGTTGACGACCAAAAGGGTGTCCGCGTCATTGTCCGTGCAGCGGGCAAACTGAATCCTGCGCGTCCTTAGACTTGGTCGAAGATATCTCCAACACTGCCAATGTGGCCCTGACTGATGTCCAAGGCTAGGCGTCTCAGCCCTTTGCTCATCAGGATTTGGACGACTCTATAGGGCTCGGAAGCATGTACGGGGTGCGTTTCCTGAACTATGAAGGCCATCAGTCCCTCATCATCGAGGTTTGAACTGACGTAGTTGGCTCCGCCCGGTGTCCCCGTCGAGATATCCCGCTCCGGGGACAGTCCTTTTTCTATTGCATAGGCAAAACCCAAGCGGATGAGTGACATCTGGTCCTCCAGAGCAAGAACCCTTTTCAAGTCCTCCACGCAAGCGTCTGCTTCGATCGTCAATGCGATGTTCCTCAGGTCAGACATTGACTTGGCTCCCTTGCTTAGCTATTTCCGTGTGACGCACGGAAATTCGTTCCAACGAGTACTCGCTTATCAAATTCGCACCGAGTGCATCCACGGCTTCTTGTCGATCGAACTCGCCTTCGAATGCGAGTAGAACGACTTGTCTAGCCATCTTCGGGAGAGCGGCAACCACGTGGGCAGTGTGGTCGCTATCTAACCGTCCGAAGGGTGAATCCATGATGACAGGACCTCGCACGGCTGCACTGTCCTGAAGAGCTGCTATCAGCGAAAGGGCGACAAGATGTTCATAGCCCGCCGATCGTCCGGTGACGACTTCATTATCTGGTCCCAGTATCTGGAGACCATAGCCTTCGGTGATGGCGAGGCCTCGATAGTCAGGTTCCGCGGCCAAATCAATGAAGACCTCGGAGGCACGCTGCTCTACTTTATTGCGGAGTTTGGCGCGGTACGCAGTGATGGACTCATCGAAGAGTTTGAGGAGTTCGGCTGCGACTTGTTCTTTAAGGATGACCGAAGGGTCGGTCTTACTGGCGTGGCTGCGAATGTTGCGAATGATTAGCTGGATAGAGGCATCTTGCTCGGCGACCTTCTTATTCAGGTCTTGATGTCTCTCGTTGTCCCGGTAAAGCTGGATCCTGCGTTGGTCCCGCTCGCTTTTCAGCTGGCGGATTTTATCCTCGCCGATGTTACTCAGCTTTGCCTCGATCTCAGCCATCTCTTCGAGAATCTCGTGTTGTTCCAGCTGTAAGTCACGAAGGGCCTTATCCCTGTCGGTCACTAGTCTTCTATCGATGGAGCTGAAGGAACTCCATTTTTGCTTGGAACGTCGCGATATCTCAAGGTTTACGTGCAGATCTTCACTGTTGAGACCACCAAGTCCATCCTGCAGCTCGGCGATTAGTTGTTCCCTAAGATGTGGGTCCGTCCCTCTATGGCAAACGGGGCAGTCTGAATGGAGATCAAGATGTTTTAGGTCCCGGTCCAGTGCTTGGGCGTTGCCCAGGTCCGTCTCGTATTTTTCGATCTGGGTAGTCAAGTGGTCGACGTGCTTCTTAGCCCGGGCTGAGATCAGTAGTTTCCAAAGGTCCGGGGAAAGTTCATTCAGTGCTTGCCGGGCCAGGACCTGGCCATCTTCGGTTCGTTTGAGTCCTTGGCGCAGTGAATCAAGCTTGTCCAATAGGCCTTCGCTCTGTTGGTGGGATCGGAGGAGCTCTTCGAGTTCGTCGAAGCGTGCCTGCGCCGCTTCTAGCTCCTTTACGATTTCTTGGGCAGACCGCTGATAACTGGCTTTGTAATCTTCGGCTGTCGTGAGGGCTGCGCCGAGCCGCTTCGTTTCGTCCTCTGTTTTGGCTATTTCTGCGAGCCTGCGGGCCGCTGATCTCCTATATTCTGAGACGTGTTCCCTGGCCTGGCTAACGAGGGGGATACCCAAAACTCGTTCGATTTCCTTCTCAAGGTCCTGTCCCTCCGGCGAATCGTTGTCCAAGAGTGCTTCGTACTTCCGCAGTAACTCCCCATCGAACAAAAAGAATTGACTGACTGAGCGCGGAGCCAGCTGGTTCATCACCTTGTCTGTCACATCTTGGGGGAGAACGGAGCCATCCCGCTCGAGCAGGATGGATTCTTGGGGATTTTTCCGGTCGTCATAGTTTCGAGTGAGCCGGTAATTTAAAGCGTCGCTGGTGAATTCCAGCACGGTCGCAAACGACCCATATCCCCGTTCCTTGCGGGACTCCGAATTGGCCAGTTCACTAGCCTGCTCGACTCTGTTTCGGCGCAAAATCTCCCCGTAGAGGGCATAACGGAATGCGTTGTGGAGGGTCGTTTTGCCCCTGCCGTTTGGACCGTACGCAATATAGACACCGCGATCCCGAGAAAATGAAATCGTTTGTTCGCCCTTGTAAGGACCGAAGTCCCGCATCGTGAGGCTATTTAGTGTCAACATTCAGGTCTCCCTTTTCCACGCGGCCGGCAGCCCAAGCGTTGATGATTTTGTCGCTTTGCTTTTTGGCTTCTGCAGCATCCGCCGAGAAATTCACCTGGATATTCAGGAGATCTTCCACCAGCCTTGCGTCCAGACCTGGAAAATTCCTTTCTCGGACTTCTTGAACCGTCAAATACAGTTCTGATGAATCGCTCTTCAACTAATCCCCCTCAATTGATTCTTCATCTTCTTCATATCCTGCTTTCATGAGCTCACTGAGTTCTTCAAGTTGGATGCCCATGTCAATGATCTTCGCTTCAATTTTTGATACCGAGTCTGTGTTCAGTCCCCAGGCCGCGAATTGAGAAGCCCGCGCGAGTTCGCCGACGACGAGAGGCCATGAAGAGTCTGTTCGCTGAACTTCGTCGGGGAGCACCAAGATGTCCACCAAAGTCGCGATGGTTTTATTGGGTGCTTTCCTGAGAATCCTTCCTCGACGTTGGATGAACTCTCGCTCGTTGCGCGACGAAGCGATGACAAGTGCATGCGTAGCCGAGGGGATGTCTACTCCCTCGTCGAGGCACTTGATCGAAATGATGATTCCCCCTTCTGAATCGAACATACGCAAGGTGTTTATCGGGTCGCCGGTCATGGCGCTGTGGTAAGCCCAGGCTGTTATATCGAGGTCGTTGAGACCCACCCGTAGTTCCTCTACTTGCACTTGGTTGTCACAGTAGATAAGCCACTTTTGTTTCTCATCCGGCTTGTAGTTTTCAACGACAGTGCGGATCGCTGCGGGGATCTTGCGCGATGCAGACTTAGCTATGCGCGCCCGTTCAATGAGCTTCATCTTTAGCTGGTCGGACATAGGGGCGGTTGCGTCAGATGATCTATCCATTGCTGTGCGCCGGCGTATTTCCGTCGTCAGAATATCCCAGCGTTCTTGTTCTTCCTCGGTGAGACTGACCCACTGTGGATGGTATTCATACTTAGCCAGAACCCCGTCATCTAGGGCATTCTTCAGGGTGTATCGATGCACGGTGCCGTCGAAATAGTTGGAGACGGCCAGCGTTCCTTCGGGATCGTTTGCTCGGTTCGGAGTTGCGCTCAGACCTAATCGCTGAGGTGCCGTTAGCCATTCAAGCAGTTCCCTGTACTGCAGGCTTCCGGCTCGATGAGACTCATCAAAGAGAACGAAGGCCTTATCCACGCCCCGCTGTACCTGGGCCCTGAACATCGGCGTGGATGCGCTGTTGAGCACTGCGACGATGACGTACGGTCGGTTCGTCTCATGGTTCTCCATGGCCGCCCTGAGGATGGGCGCTGTGCGCCATCTGTTATGTCCAGCACCGACGGAGATGACCTTTGCACCTAAGACCTCGCGTGCTTGTACGGCCCATTGCTCGAGTAGTAGCTTGGACGGCACCAGAATGATGGGGATGAGGCCGCCCCGGATCGCTTGTTGAGCGCAATATAGGCCCGAGACGCTTTTTCCGGAGCCAGTGGCATGCGCAAATATGCCTTGGTGGCCATTGGCTTGCCATG
Organism: Paeniglutamicibacter psychrophenolicus; assembly: GCF_030812255.1. Classification (GTDB taxonomy): domain Bacteria; phylum Actinomycetota; class Actinomycetes; order Actinomycetales; family Micrococcaceae; genus Paeniglutamicibacter; species Paeniglutamicibacter psychrophenolicus_A. The sequence goes on from NZ_JAUSSH010000002.1 coordinate 316,933, forward strand.
CCCTGAAGGCCGCCCCCTGATGGTCTCGGAGTTCGATCCCACCGACTTCGAGTTTTGCAGCGTTGGCTTTCGAGACGGAAGCGTCCCGAAGGAATGCTTCAAGGTCGACATCCTTCGCCACGATCTCGATCTCACGGCGGATGTCGTCGGGCAAACCCACAACGGTGACGCCGGGGACCTTCGAATCCCAAATGTCCTCGAATCTTCCGACGGCTTTTGCGACCCGCTCGGCGTCCCTTCCACCGGCCCAGGATGGCCAGACATCGATGGATTCAATATTCCCATGCCTAGAAAGCCCCAGGTACGTCTCGTTGAGGGAACCTCTGAATCCGACGCTGTCGCCGGCGGAGTCCCGAAACAAGCCAACTTTGTCATGAAACATGCTTTTGCTGCTGGAAGCGGTGTGCAGGGCGACTTTGGCCAGCCGTAGATCCAGAAGCCCGTTGGCTACCAGGGCGGCAAACAACTTAGCTCCGTCTGCCGCGGGAGAAGCAAGAAGATCTCGGAGCTCACAGCGGAGCATTTCGGAGAGCTCGGTATCGTTCCGCGCCGCATAGCCGTAGACGAGCCCATCGGCATCATTCGAACTCATCCTTGGAGAGCATAGAATTCGCATCCTCCCGCCGTTAGTTTGGAAAAAGGTGCCCAACGACCCGTGCAGCAGATGAAAAACCGTCGAGCTGAAGAATCCCGTGATCCGGTCGTAAGTCGTGGCGTGCCGATAGCACGGTCCGTAGAAATCCCTTGCTATGTCGTCCGATTCACTGGAGTACTCGGTTTTCAGGTCTCCTATCGCCCTGAGCATCAGATCCCCCCTTTGAGAAGAGTTTCCGTCGACCGTTGAAGGCGCAGCGACAATGCCTCAACCAGCCGCGCCGGTCGAGCGCACACTATAGTTTCGCTGACTCGCATCCCCTTTAGCCGGCGCTCCCCCTCGGCCAATCCTGCGGACAAGGCCCCGAAGACGACTTCCGGCGGAGCCTGAATGCTCTTGGAGAACGGGAATCCAGCCCCCGCATCATGAAGGTCCGTATCCCACAAAATGAAGACATCCAGTTCGAGGTGATACCCCACTACTATGGGGCGGACGCCCAGACTGCGGTCGAATTCATACCGCGAGCTACCTTCTACAACCTTCTGAATGCCGGAGGTGAGCTGAATTTTGAAGGTACCCAACTGCCGTTCGGAGGCATGCTGGGTAGCGTTATATATGTAGAAACGAAGCGAGTGGGGAAGTGGAAGCTCGGTCTTAACAATGAGTGGCTTCTGCTTGAGCGTTTCTTCGTCTGGAATCTCGGACAAGGAGCTAGATAAAGCCCTAATCAGGACTCGATGCAATTGAACCGTGGTGGCAGTTCCCTTGTCCGGAAGCGCCGAACGGAAAATGGCGTCGGGTACGGTCACCCATGACGGATCGAAAAGTGCCATGGCGGTTCCCCCAGTCCCAAATCGCTTGATGAATTATGAATCTCAGTGTCTCAGCTGATTCGGGATTTATCCGTATTGACCACAGGAATAGCCAGGATTGGCGTAGTAGAGATCGATCTGGCCTCTTTGAGATTGATCTCATCCAGATGCCCCTCCGGAGGAACGATGCTTGGAACGGCTAAGCTGAGATGTCGCAGATCTACTGAAGGAAGCTCATGCAAGAAATATTGGATGAAATGTCCGAACGGATCTGTTACACGACTTCGCTCGGAGCCCAAGCCTGCGGTGACAGTCTAGAGCTGCTCAGTCACTTGCCACCAGAGAGCGTGGACTTGTTCGTTACCAGTCCGCCGTTTCCTCTCCTCCGGAAGAAAGCGTATGGAAACGAGGACCAGGAGCAATACGTAGCGTGGCTGGTTCAGTTTGCCAAACTTGCTTTTGACGCCCTGAAACCTACAGGTAGCTTAGTGATCGACATCGGCGGCGCCTATCAGAAGGGCTCTCCCGTCCGATCCCTGCATCAGTTTCGGGCCCTGTTGGCATTTGTCGATGACCTTGGATACTTCCTCGCTGAGGAATTCTATTGGCACAACACTTCCAAACTCCCTTCTCCCATTGAGTGGGTGAATAAGCGCAAGATTCGTGCCAAGGACTCCGTCAATACAGTCTGGTGGCTGTCAAAGAGTGAATTTCCCAAAGCGGACGTTGGCCGGGTCCGTGTTCCGTACTCAAAGTCCATGAAAAAGCTGCTGGAGAACCCGGCCAAGCACTACACACCTAAAGATCGGCCTTCCGAACACAAGATCGGTGAGGCCTTTGGAATCGATAACGGTGGGGCCCTCCCTGGAAATCTCTTGTCCATACCAAACAGCCAGTCCAACGATCAGTACTTGCGAGATTGCAAAGCAATGGGGTTAGTCGGTCACCCGGCGCGTTTCCCTGAGAAGCTCCCGGCATTTTTCATTGAAATGCTGACCGATCCCGGAGACTTAGTTGTGGACTTTTTCGGTGGTTCAAATACCACCGGCATGGCCGCCGAGAAGTTGAATCGGAAGTGGTTGAGCTTCGAGCTGGATCGTTCCTATGCTGCACTATCAGCAATTCGTTTCTTGCCTCCGGATATGGCCGCCGACTCGAAGCGCTTAGTAGTAGAACAAATCGTTGCCGGGTCTTCCGCTGAGCTCAGCCCTAAAACATCCGGATAGACGACCTGCCATATGACCAGGCTTCTTGCCGTATTACTCAATCCACCTCTCACCTCAGGGGTTGCTTCCCTGCGTCATGTTGAAGCGGCACGCCTAGCACTGGCATGCGATTCCGTCTTGATAGCAAATCTATTCTCGGAGCCCACCCGCTCCGTGGAAGACATCAACGTCATTGGAAAATGTCCAGAAGGATGGACCCAATCCAGGGAACAGCTACTGAACGCACTGGACAGCGCTGACGTGTTGATGGGAGCGTGGGGGATCAGTGGACTGACAGGAGAAGCTGCTCGGATGAGGAAATCACAGGTGGCCTGGCTTGCACAGTCGGCAATGGACCAAGGGTTCGACAAGCTCTGGACTGTTGGGGGCACACCCCGCCACCCATCTAGATGGCACCAATATGTCAGTGATAAATATCAGAGGGCTGTGGGCGAAACTCTTGAACTACGCCTTTCATCGGTCCTAAGCACTGTCGATTTGGCTGATTTTACTTAGGTAGGATTTAGCCTCGCAATAACGCTAGCTTGTCGACTGCGGTTGGCGACAAACCGAACAAGTGGATTGTCGTCTCGCGCAAGAGCGGCAAGGACGGCACCGGGGCCGCGGGGTTCATGGCGACGAGGATGGCGAGGTCGATGCTGCGGCCTACCAGCTCCGCAAGGAGAGTCCACGGCGTTGCGCCATTGAAGGTGACTGCCTGGCGAATTTGTTCGTCGTTGTCGTCGGCGAGTGAGCCCAGGACTGCGGCGGGGGTGTTCGGGTTCGCCGCGATGGCGCGCTTCATTTGGACGTTTCATTCTCCACCCAGCAGGGCAAGCAGATCCGCGTTAGCCGTCGAACTGAAAGCAACATGAATTCGGACCTCGGCGCGGTTGTGCGCGACCATTTCCTCCAAGGCAATACAGTCGGGACCCGAACGACGGGGTGGCCAGCTCCAATTCGGCTTTCACTTCACGCACCAAATCCACCGGCGTGGCAGGGTTCTTTGCAGTCTGTGGCTTCAGCTAAAGGCCACTTGCACGGGTCTATTTCAATTCCGGTGCAGGGTGTCGGGTAAATGGATGCAGCTCGGTAGAGGATGCTCTCTGCCGTAGGGGTTCTCTGGGTCTAGTCGTGATGAGTCTGTTGGATGCCCAAACCCTTTTGCAGGTCCCGCCGCCGCAACAGATCAACACCTTCCCAGGGGGCTTCTACCCGACCTAAATTCTCTTCTTTCAAAAACTGCGGTTGAAAGCCTCTTTTCTCAAGACGACCGTAGTGAACTTCCCAGATGTCCCCAGGACAAGGTATGAGCTTTCCGAGCACTAATCCACTGCTTCTCCACTTGACCAGAAGAGACAAATCGTTGAGGTTGCGGTGAGTGCTGATCCTCCCGTAAATCGTCTGACCCGCCAGTCTGCCGTGTCTTCCCTTCGGAGGAACCGCGTCAGCTTCCCTCTTTGCTCTAACTTTTCCCTCCTGCTCTATCAGTCGGTTCATGTCAGTGCGACTCACAAGTCGCAATCCGAGCCAACTAATGGCCCCTCTAAGTAGCCTGGCTCCAGGCAGCCAAAAATTCTGCCGCCATCGGCGGGAAAAGAATGAGAGCAGAAGTGCCAAGACCGTCACTCCGACGATCCAAATTCCCCAGCCGAGGAGGACAAAAAGAAACTGATGCAGACCACTCAATGAATCCCACCACCCGCCCTCCGCGAAGAAACGACTGTTCTCGAAGAGTGGAGTGACAGCACCGATCTGGACCAATAACGGAAGACCTAGTACGGCGAGAAAGCGCTTGATGTCTGGTTTGAGCCCAGGCTCGTCCTGATTGTCCTTGGATTGCACAGTCAAAGCTTATACGGGTAGAAAGCAAGGCTTGGATCGATCCCCTGACTCTTACGAATTGCTGCTTCGGGAAGGATGTCGTGTTAGCCCAATTCGGTGAACTGCCCGGTGAAGGAGTGCAAAACGGAATTTATCGGGGCATCGACTTCACCAGCACGCGCGCTGTTGACGCCTACGAGACGAAGAACTCCCGGGCTCGGACGACCTCGTAGGCTGTCTCAGAACTCTAGGGATATGTGTCTCCTGCCTTCGGGACCTGTAGCCCAGCGAATGCCACAAAACAGAAGGGGGCATCGTGCGACCGGAGATTCTTATAACCATGTGTGTTGAAACCTAATGCTTGAAATGAGCTACTCCCCGAGGGGCACGAGACGTACCGAAGCCATAGATTATGAAGCTGATCGGCTCCCTGCATGTGCAACCTTCCAGATGCGAGGTCGTCCCATGCTTTGCTGTCGCATCAAAGGAACCTTTGATGCTAATGCGGGGACTTCGATCCCTTGAGGGGAAGAGACCTAGGACATCGACCGAGAAGAGGTCCCAACAGGGGGTCATACTTCCTCCGTCGCATAGAGGACGATCCGGCACCTTTGCTGAGACATTCGTGTCACTATCGGAGTTGGAGGGAAGCCCATGCGTCGGCATAACGGGGCTCGAGGAACGAGCGATTCTTCTATGAAGTAATGCTGCAACCCATTACACGAACACTGGCCACCTTCGCAGCCACACAGCAGCAGGCACGCGAACTACTGAACTCGCGCATCGAATCGGTAACCGATCTGGTCAAGGCACGCCAGTTCGTGACCGACCTGGAAGCCGAACTTGCGAAGCGAAAAAGGAGGATAAGAAGGCTTACGTGCGTGCCACCAAAGACGGGTGGAGGATCGACGAACTAAAGAAACTTGGGCTGGATCGGCATGTAACGAAACGTCGCCGACAAACACACAAGAGGCCTTCCGGTGTTCGGTCAACCAGCCAAACGAATGAAAATCTGTGACGTACTAGGCTGGGCCTATGACTTCCTTGATTCCTGCGGGCTCATCGCCCAACGCTCAGTTGCAACAGTTCGAAACGGCCCTTCTTGGGCACCTAGAGGATCTGGGGCTTCCGTCCGATGGCATCCTTGTGGGAATTCCCCAACGCGCAGCAGTTCTAAGCAATCTTCCGACCGCCTTAAGCGCCCTCGAAGGCGACGAAAGAGACCAGGCGATGTACATCAGCAAGATGATCGCCGCTGCATCCGCAGGCCTTTTCGACGCAGCACTCAACTACCTCTGGGACGAGACGGTAGGTGTACTTCGGCAGCGTGTTGAAACCTACGACCTTGGGTACTTCTTTGATGTAGCGGTTCCCTCTCCCGACCGCCGTAAATACCTCTCCAAACCCGAGGATCTTGCTCAGGTTGCCGACGTCGACTTGTTGCGAGCTACCAAAGAGATGGGCCTACTAAGCGACGTAGGCCATCACCAACTCGATGGAATTCGTTATATGCGCAACCACGCCAGTGCTGCGCACCCGAATCAGATTGAAATATCTGGCTTGCAACTGGTGTCGTGGTTAGAAACCTGTATCCGTCAAGTGATCATGGCTCCCCCTGATGAAGTTGCCGCAGAAGTGGGGCGTCTGCTCAAGAACATTAAGGAGAGGCGTCTCACTGATCTAGAAGCAGGGTCCACGGCCATCTTCTTCTCGAACTTGGTTCCTGATCGTGCTGATTCAATCTCTTCCGGGCTGTTCGGTTTGTACTCAGATCCTAATGTCGCCGCACACACGGCGGACAACGTACGTGATCTATGGCCCCCCATTTGGCAATACATCTCTGATGACGCCCGGTATCGTTTCGGTACGCTAATCGCTCGACACGTGGCCAATGCCGACCACGATAGAGCAGCCAAAGGACGTGAACTTTTTGATCTGGTTGACGGTGGCTCATTCCTCCCAGAACCAGTCAGAGCAGCCGAAATTTCGAGGTCACTCGAAGCACTTCTTACCGCCCATCATGGATGGAACAACTTTGCGACCGAACCGGCACCAGCGCGGGCTCTAGAAGAACTAGTGGGGACCCAAGGGGACATTCCAAAAGCCCTGGCAAAACGCTATGTAGAGACCATCGTTGAAGTGTTCTTAAGCAACGGCAGTGGAATTACATGGGCGGCAGATCCGATCTACCGGCGCCTAATTGAGAAGTTTGATTCAACACAAGCCGGATATGCGCTAAGGGCTTTCAAGGGCGTGAACATAGCGAGTCGTCTCCAGACAGATCTCGCCCGTGGCCAGTGGAAGAAGCTCTTAGAATTGCTCGAACCAAAGCTCACTCGAAACGTCGACCGAAGCCTGCATGATGCTCTCCAGAAAACGAACATCACTCCTGACCTTTTGAGTAAAGATAGGGCAATCCTCAATCTCGCCAATCCTCCCGCAGTAAAGCTGCGCAAGGGCTAGCCAGATATCCTCGTTCTACGTGATTAGAAGCATCGCCCGAACGGTGTGTCTTCCAAGAAAAACGATCGCGAAGTTGCCAATGAACCAAAAGCTGGCTTGACGCCATCGGCAACCGTTCAACCACCAATGAAAATACAACAAAGCTCGCACTAGCCACGGCTGCCCCGCGTCCACATGTGCACGGCAAAAGATATTTCCTTCGGTCTTTTCCCCACACATGTGGACACCGGGACCCAGCCCACCGCCTGCACACAACGCCCGGGGCATCAACATCCCGAAAGGTGACCTGAAGTGACCGGGCGACGTGCACAACCTCCACTCACTGGGCTGCATGTCGTCAACCAGATTCGGATGACGTGTCAGTCGGCGTTCTCGGTCCTTGCAGAGAGCTGAAGTATTTCAGCGCCAGCGACCAGCGCTCGATGAGTCCTCGTGATGTCGGCGACGAACCTCACCAGCGCTTCGCCATCGGCTGCAAGTGCATCAAGCACCTCATCTGGTACTCCTGGGTTCAGCGATACCAGAAGCGCGAAGTCGAGGCTCCGGCCTGCCAGTTGCACCAGCAGTTCAGCCGGCGTATTGGAGTTCAAGGCAATAACTTGATGCACTTCTAAATCCTTGTCGGTTGCCAGCGACCACAGGACTTCTGCAGGCGTGTTCGGATGGGCGGCCACCGCCCTGCGTACCTTCACGCTCCGTCGTTCTCCGCCGAGGAACTTGAGGATATCCGGTGGTGCGTCCTCGTTGTAAGCGACCTGAATCCGCGTCTGTGCCTTTGTAGCTATGGCCATCTCTTCTAGGTCAGCACGTGCCAGTCGCGATCTAGTTGGCTTCTCGTGACGTTCAAGCTCCCCATGATGTACGTCCTGGGCATTAGCCGAAGGGTTCTGGCTTGCAGCCTGGCGAACATGGGGATCATCATCAGTGAGCAACACTCGGAGAGCCTCTTGCGAGAGATTCGAGTTCCTGGCGACAGCCAGACGCACCACGACATCATAGTCTTGAGAAAGTTCAATCAGCGCCGAGAGCCCTGTCGCATGGTTCCCAGCAGCAGCAGCTCGTACATCTGAGTCAAGGTCAGTTGCAAGTAGTTCCAGAACAGTAGCCGACGCACGAGTGTTACCGGCCACCACTCGTCGAACTCCCTCATCGGCGCTCTTTGAAAGTCTCTTCAGCGTCCGCTCACCGGCACGCCCGTCGCTGCCAACCTCATAACGCATGTCAGGTTCGCGAACACGGCTCCTGGACAGCTCATCGAGCGCGCCCTCGACCAGTGTCGTGGGTAGCGTCACGTCCATTCGGTAAGCCAATGCGTCAAGAATCGACAAGAGCTCTTGGTCGACACTGTCCACCAAGAGCTCCTGCGCGATCGAAGTCGCCAGATCCGCGGGCGTCGCGGGGTTGCTGAGCACGGCGAGGCGCACCGCCCGACTGCGGTCCGTGGACAACGCCGCGAGCATCTGCAGGGGGGCCTGCATGTTCCCGGCCAGGATCTCACGCACATCGGCTATCCGAACGGATGCCAAGGCCTGTAGGACCTCCGGCGGCGTGTGAGGAGATGAGGCAAACAGCTCACGTGCAGCGAGCGACCTGGACGCGATCATCTTGTGAATGAGGGCTTCGAGGTCCCCTGATTCGAGAGCGGTGTTGCGCGCCAGGGCGAGCAGAACTTCAGGTTGCTTGCTTTCAATGAGCCCCTGAAGCACCTGGCGGGGCGTCGCTGGGTGCCCCGCAAGGAGTCGAAGAACCTGCTGGTCAAGCTCCGTCGGTGTCGGGGACCAATACGCAGAGTTGTGCTCGTCCTTGCAAAAACGCAGACGAACTTCACGCGACCCGGCTAGTTCCCCGAGAAACTCGGACAGACTGTCGTCTGTCTGCTCGAGGGTCCGCTTCAGCGTCGACCAACGTATCTCGGCATCCCCATCTTTGAGAAGCCTCGTCCTGACTTCGACATCGGACACCGGCAGGCTCCCAGCCACGACTCTGCGCACAGCTGCCGGTCGATCACCCCGGAAAAGGTCGGCCATCACAGCGTCGGAGAACCCGCCCTGCAGTTGATGCGGGAACCGGAACGGGCGACCTGAGATGTATGACCACATTTGGCTGGCTTCCGGTACCTGGACTCCAACCTGGTAAGCAGGGTCGGCGTGTAGCGCCCTGGACAAGAAAGTTGTGAGCCATCTCGTGTCCAGTGACCAATCTGCGCGATCCTGGTTGATCTCAACGGCGCCGCCAATGAAGTCGCGTGCATTGCCAGTAGTGACTGGCTGATCGATCATCGCCAATGCATCTGGCTGACTTCCCCTAGTGCCAGAGCCCAACGCGGTTGCAGATTGCCACGATGACCCTCGGTTCGTAGCCGCGGCTTGTTGAACCATCACGCTCGAATCGCGGGAGAGCGTTTCGAGCACATCTGCAGGAACGCGTTCGTTCGTCGCTACGCCCTCGCGTGCCCGCGCGTAGCGATCCTTGGCTAGCAACCGCACGGTGGCTTCAGGGGTCATGTCGTTGCGTCCCACACGGAACCGGATGTCGGTGTCGTCACTGTTAGCCAGTGCGTCCAGCATCCCTGGGCGAGTGTGTCGGTTGTCTGCCAAAAGCTGGTGCTTACGCCGTTGTGTGGCGGGAATGTGCAGGGCAATCTGAGTAGCGTTTGTCGCTTTGATGAATTCATCGCGCAACCTGGGCAGGACTTCTTCAGGATCCCCAGCAAGGAGGTACTCAAGGCGCCAGGTCGGCGTCAACTGCTGCCGGGGAAGCCAGAGGCCCACATGCCGGATCTTCAGGGCGTCGTCGAGGTCGAGCATCACATAGCCCAACAGTTGCAGCAGGAAGTTTCGAAGTTTGGGGGTCGATAGCTGGCCGTAGACCTTGCAGTCGATCAGCGTCTCACCTATGAGCCAGTCTCCGTCTGCGCCGTCGACCAAGAGTGAGCCCGCGAAGTCAGGGTTCGGCTCGAAGCGGTCGCCACCTGCGATCTGCGACTTCCATGCGTCAACTTGTAGAGTGCCAGCGTTCATCAGCGCACGCACGTCCGCCAACACACCGGAATCAATGTTGTTTGCGAACTCATGAGCGCTCAATGCTTGATCGCATGCTTCTCCCAGCTGCCCCTGCAAAGCCATGGTGCCGCCACGGAGAATTTGTTCGCAGTACGCAAACAAGACCGCGGCAAGATCGAGCTGGGTCTCATCCTTGGTGTCGAGAAGAAGTCCTTCAGCTAAATCGAAGCTCTCGGCAAGGACAGTAGCTCGGTGGCGACCGTTCTCGATGTGGTCGGCTTGTGCAAGCAACCTGGAGACACCGGCGAATGACGCAGATATTCGTGCGTCGAAGCCGCCCAGTGCGATCCGGGCTCGAATGTCCAAGGCGGTCCCGGTCGTGGCGGAGTCCCCACCCTGAGGAGCAGACACCATCGCGGGGCTTCTTGTCAGATCCTCCAAGCCCAGGGAAGCTGCCATGGCTCGGGCACTGCTCGTTGGGCCACGGAGTGAAGATATGTGGGGCGAGATGCCCTCAAGGAATGCGCGCACAGGAGACTCTGAATCCCTGAGGCGATCTGACAAGCTCATCGCTGGATCCGTTCGTGTTTTCTTGTCGGGCGGTCTACGGGCCCGCGGGGCTTGACCCGCAGAATGCAGTCGAGGTCAACTCTCATAGCTGCTCCGCCTTGTCCGCCCGAGCGCGATCGACCAACGCGTACACAGCAGTGCAGACGGCTTCTGATGAAGGAAGAAAACCTATTCACTAGAGGACCATCCACCATGACCACCCCAATCTCATCTGTTATCCCTGTAAAAACGCCACCCGCATCCAGTGCAGGCGCCAAGAATGGATCGAAACAACGAGCCAGCTCTCATTAACATCTGGCAGGACCGAGAACAAGGACCGAGAACTCGTCGCCCCGTTGTAAGGCTGTTGTTGGATCAAGCGGACCGACAACGTCCGATAACGCAGGAAACCCAGGACGCATTCGCGCGCCAGGTAAGCGCCTCGGTCGAACGAACCACTTTTCTGTTCATGGGGACCCCACGCCGAAGATTCATTCCGGATCCCACGTCTGTAGGCCCGGGCGTTCGCGGTTCCGGCCCGTCAAGCCGTGGTCGACGTAGACCAAATCCTCGGGCACGCCCAGGTCCTTCAGTCCCGCCTGCTGAGAGGCGAGGTCCTGGGAGTTGGTGGAGACGCGCGCATATCCGACCAGGTGCAGTGACATGGTTTGAGTCTAGCGTTTGTGCCACGTGACCAGGACAGCTTCTCGGGCGGGGCAACCGCGAATCGAGATTCTGTGAGTTTTCAACGTATTTAGGGGACGGGTTTTTGGGGCCCGGGTGTCGCGGTGGGCCATCGGCATAAGGTTCCTATTCAGCAGGCCACTGTTCTCAAGTACCCGTCTAGGGAACAATGGGCAGGTTGATTGTGACGCAAGATCTAATACCTCAAAATTGATTCCAGGAAAATTCTCAGTGGCGAACTTTTGTAGGTCAATTCAAGAAAATGAATCACTTGAATGAAAGCCGGACGCTGCGAGAGTACGGATCGTTGGCCACCAAGTGTTGATCCCTGATACGGATACCGAGTTCGAGTAGCCTGGCAAGATGGACAAAGCTGGGCAGAATAGCGCGTTCGACTTGGGTGAAGGAATTTTTGAGAGCCTAATTACCGATCACTTGGCTGGTAGGTTGGCATCGTTGCACGGTTTCACGCGGTCGGTGGAGTCTGTGGAGGGCGAGGACGCGCCAGGTGAACTGGCACGTTTTCTTGGTCGCGCAATTGAGGCTCGTCTTGGGTCGCTCGAACCGGTACAGATGGTCACCCTGACCAACCAAATTCTTGAACTTGTTGGGCACACAGAAGATGTCCTCCCCGGCCCCCAAAAGCTCATGGAACTACAACGCGACGATGGCATCCGTACTCGCTCGTTCAAACGACCTCAGACCTCGCTAAGCTCGGCTGCCTTGCTCACGAACAGCCGTGAAGATCCGCAACTTGCCGCAGAGCTTCGGGCCGAGCTATCCTCGGCAGACCGCGTGGACCTGTTATGCGCATTCATCAAGTGGGAAGGCCTGCGCCTGCTTTCCGACTCGCTTGAGTCACTCAAGGATTACGGCATCCCGATTCGGGTCATCACCACGACTTATATGGGAGCCACCCAACGCCACGCCATCGATGAGCTGGTCCGTCGCTTCGGTGCCGAGGTCCGCATCAACTACGAGACCAACGCGACCAGGCTGCATGCCAAGGCCTGGATGTTCCACCGCAATTCCGGATTCGATACCGCCTATGTCGGAAGCTCCAACCTCAGCAGGCCTGCGCTGCTTGACGGGCTTGAATGGAACGTACGACTCTCAGGCGTGGCTACGCCGGGTCTCCTGCAGAAATTCGCGCTGACCTTCGACAGCTACTGGGAAGACGACGCGTTCGTCCCCTACGATCCCGAGACCGACGCCGAACAGCTGGATGCGGCACTGAAGCGGGCAGGCGGAACCACGGCCGAGCGCATGCTCGGGTCCACCGGGCTGGAAGTGCAACCGTTGCTGCACCAGAAGGAAATGCTGGAGGAGCTCGAAGCTGCCCGTTCCAACCGCAACGAGCATCGAAACCTGGTGGTCGCCGCGACCGGCACCGGCAAGACCGTTCTGGCAGCACTCGACTACAAGCGACTGTGCCAAGCAGCGGGCAGGGAACTAACACTCTTGTTCGTGGCGCATCGCAAGGAAATTCTTGAGCAATCCCTGAAAACCTATCGCAAGGTTTTGGGAAAGGGCTCCTTTGGAGAGATGTTCGTGGACGGGCAGAAGCCAATCGTCTGGAGACATGTGTTCGCCAGCGTACAGTCCCTGGCCGCGCTCGGACTGTCGAAGATCGACGCGGAGGCCTTTGACGTCGTGGTGATCGACGAGTTCCACCATGCCGAGGCACCTTCATACAGCAGACTTATTCAACACCTGAAGCCCATGGAACTTCTGGGCCTCACCGCGACTCCCGAACGCGGTGACGGTATCAATGTTGCAGATACCTACTTTGACGGAAAGATCGCTTCTGAGCTGCGTCTGTGGGATGCGCTGGACGCGGATCTGCTGGTGCCCTTCCATTACTTCGGCGTGGCGGATGACGTCGATCTGAGCGCCATCGAATGGAAAAGAGGGTCCTACGACCTGGAGCAGCTGAACAACGTGTACACGGGCAACGACATCCGTGCCCTGAAAATCATCAATGAATTGCGCGACAAGGTCCTCAGTACTTCAATGATGCGAGCGATTGGATTCTGCGTTTCGGTCCAGCACGCGCATTACATGGCCAAGGTCTTCAATGATGCGGGCATTCCGTCGGTGGCCGTGTCGGGAAACTCAAGCACAGAGGAACGAGAAGGAGCCCTTTCCAAGCTTCGTGCCCGCGAACTCAATTGCGTCTTTGCTGTTGATCTTTTCAACGAGGGCCTGGATGTACCGGAGATCGACACAATTTTGCTGTTGCGTCCTACCCAGAGTTCGACAATATTCTTGCAGCAGCTCGGTCGTGGGTTGCGGCGGGCAGACGATAAAGCGGTGCTCACGGTGCTCGATTTCATTGGCCAGCAACGCCGGGAGTTCCGTTTCGACGTCAAGTACCGCGCCTTGTTGGATGTCCCGCGCAAGAAGCTGGAGCGCGTCATCGATGATGGTGCACCAGGGTTGCCGTCGGGTTGTCAGCTAATGCTCGACCGTGTGGCGCGAGCCATCGTGCTGGACAACATCCGAGACCAGCTCAAGCTAAACAAACCGGTCTTGGTTCGGGAAATCAAGTCCTACGGTTTTGTTGAGATGGACGAATATCTTGAAGAATCCGGCAGGGACGTTAAGGATATCTACCGCAGAACGGGGGATTCGTGGACGGATCTGATCCGCAAGGCGGGCCTGATTTCTGCTCGCTCCCCTTGGGAAGAAGGACTGGGCGGCTTTGATGGAGTCCAGCAGGATGAGGAGCGGGAGCTTCTCAAGCGCGTTACGCGCTTCCTCCACGTAGATGATGCGGAGCGTGCCGAAGCGTATGCCGAACTGCTTTCAATAGATGCCCCGCGCTATGCGGAGCTGGGGCAGCGACTCCAGACGTTTGCGCGCATGCTGTTCTACATGTTCTGGGACAACGGCGGCGGCTTGGCTTCCTACGATGCGGGCCTGGACCGTATCCGTGCCAACGGTTACTTGGTTCGGGAGCTGCGTGCTGCGTTCTCGCGTGGCGTGGCCCGAAGCCCGCATGCACCAAAGGGACTCCCCTTGGGACTGCAGCAGGTTCCGCTCTATTCCCATGCCACGTACTGGAGGTCGGAAGTTCTGGCTGCACTGGAATATGGTTCCTTGGAACAGGGCAAGGGTGTGAGTCACCGGGAGGGCGTGGCTTGGTGCCCACAAGCTAGAGCCGATGCTCTTTTCGTAACGCTGGATAAAGACGAAGCGGTCCACAGCCCCAACACGTTGTACAAGGACTACGCGATTAGCCCCAGTCTCTTCCACTGGGAATCGCAGAACACAACCAGTCCAACGAGCCCAACCGGGCAACGTTACTTGAATCGGAAGGAGCATGGATCGCATATCCTGCTCTTTACCCGTGACGCTGCAAAAGACATCGACGGGTTGGTCATGCCATTCACATGCCTGGGCGCAGTCGACTACGTGAAGCACCAGGGCGCCAAACCCATCGCCATCACTTGGAAGCTGCAGCGCGATATGCCGGTAGGAGTGTTTACATCCGCAAGTGCGGTGGCGCGCTAATATCTGCCCTCATTGACGTGCTCGTTTTTAGATCGGTTCACGAAAAATACGGAGGACTTGCCTACCCTGCTGTCAGCAGAACGCCCTGGCCCACGATAAACGGGCGGAAGTTCGGCCAGAAGGACAGGCGCCGATGAGATTTCGTATTGACGTGTAGCGGGTGCCTAATAAGGCGGTGTGCTTGATCTGGTGGGAGCTGCAACCTGTTCCACCACGATCGCTTACTTTATGTTCCACACCGAACTGGCAGAAGTCTCCGGGATAGCGAATGCCAAACCCTCATGATAGGGCAAGTGCGCACGCCGGACCCCCAGGTCGGCCCGTCGAAGCAGCTGGTCTCGGCCAGCCCATTCAAGATCCGGGAAGTGGTGCTCTTGTGCAGACTGTCTCGGGTCGCGTTCTCGGGGACACTCCGGACGGGCGAAGTGCCCCGGACTCATTAATGTCCGCCCGACTGCGATTCCCAGGGGCCAGGGAATTGCCGCCGGACGGACGGTGTTCGTGGTGCCGGGTCCAGCCGCGTCAGTCGGTGCGGATGGTGCGAGGGTCGACGTTGCGGGCAGCGAAGATCAGCAGCCCGGAGGCCAAGATGGGGATGACTCCCCACCACAACGTGGCATTGATCCAGCCGCTGCCTGCGGCCAGGGAGGCAGTGATCAGCAGGCCGCCGATGATCGCACCGACCTGGCCCGCGGCGTTGATCAGAGAGCTGCCGGTGGCCCGGGTATGGACAGGGAAACTCTCACCGGTGAAGAACATCAAAGCCGAGAAGGGGCCGATGAGGAAGAACAGCCCGGCACTGTAGAGGGCGATGATCAGCGGGAAGTTCCCGTTCGGGGCTTGGAGCATGGTGAAGAAGGACCCGGCGCACAGGATCCAACCGAAGCCAATGGCGTTGCGGCGTCCGATTCGGTCACCCAGCCAGCCATGGAAGAGATAACCGGCAAAGGCCGTGGCATTGGAGATGATCAGGACCAGCAGCGCACTGCTGAACTCGATGCCCTTACCATCCGGTGCCGTCAACAGCGAGGTGCCAAGGATTGCGAAGGACAGGACCCCGAGCCAGTTCAGGAGGAAGGCGCCACCGATCGTCACGGTGGAGCGCAGCGATTCCCCGCGGAAGACCGAAGCCAGGGGACTGGCCTTCTCGGAGACATCGATGCCGTACTTTTCCCCGAGCAACTGTGCCTCTTCCAATTGACCGGCCTTGAGCATCCGGTCGATTTGGTGCCGGTGGGAGAACTGGGGGCTTTCCTTGAGCCAGCGTCCGGCCCAGAGGATGAAGATCGCCGGTAGCGCCGCGACGACGAAGCAGAGCTGCCATCCGCCCAGGGGGAAGAGCAGGTAGACGGATCCGGCGGCGAGCACGGAGCCGACCGGCCAGCCGGACTGGACCAGCGAGTAGACCAGCCCCCGGCGCTTGGCCTTGGCCGGGTCGCTGTTGTGGGCGAACATCTCGTTGAGGTAGGCCGCGTTGATGGCCTGTTCGGCGTAGCCCAGGCCGGCCAGCGACCGCACGAGGACCAGGAAGACGAGCCCCAGGCCGGCGGCGAGGCCGATGACCCAGCCGACCATGGCGGTCAGCAACGAGGCCACGGCGGCTCCGGCCACGGCAATCAGGATGCCCTTGCGCCGACCGATCCGGTCCACGACCGGACCGATCGCGAAGGCCACGATGGCCGTGCCGGCCGTGACCCAGGTGTTGACCTCGGTCGAGTGGGCCCCTGTCCATCCGAGGTCCTCGGCGAGCTGGGGCAACAGATTTCCGAACAGGACGAAGTCGTAGACGGCGAAGGTCCAGGCGAAGAAGCAGATCCAGGTGGCCAACCGGACGTCCTTGGGCCGGACATCCGATTCGACAAATTGAGTGTGTTGCACAGTAGACATGACGATTCCTTGAGGACGGTGGGGAAATGACAGGGTCAGGGTGGCAAAGCGACAGGGGCAGGGTGGTGGATCGGGAACGAGAGGGGGCGGACCGGCGACCAGGCAATGACGCTGGCCTCCAATCCGCCCCCCTTTACTGCTGCGGCTTCGGGATCAGTTGATGGGACTGAGCTCGGAGGCCACGTTCTTCCGGAGTTCGGCGGTGGCGACCAAATCGACCGTGAGCTGGTCGTTGACCTTCTTGAGGACCACGCCGTAGTCGCGGGTGGCGGCCTCGGCGGTGGTGAAGCCGTCCAGCACGTCCTCGAGGACCTTCGAGGGGTCGCGCTTGAGCGGATCGCCGAACCCGCCGCCGCTGGGCACGGTGATCTGAAGGGAATCGCCGGCCACCAGCTGCCAGCCGGTGACCTTGGAAGGCCAGGAGGCCTCCCCGTCCCGGCCGGGGTTCTTCACCAGGGACGCGTTCAGGCCGTCATGCCCGCCAAAGGCGCCCCAGGGAACGTCCGAGTCGTGGCGTTCGCCCTCGCAGGTGACCGCGGTGTCGGTCAGGAAGGTGTTCTCCCGCACGATGCCGATGCCGCCGCGGAATTCACCGGCGGCTGCCGGATCGTCGCGCAGTTCGTAGCGGTCGGTGCGCATCGGGAAGCGCCACTCCAGTTCCTCGATCGGGTTGTTGCGGGTGTTGGCGATGAGGTTGTCCACCGAGTCCGGCCCGTCCGAGTGCTGGCGGCCGCCGTAGGAGCCTTCGTTGACCTCGAGGTAGACCCAGTACTCGCCCTGCTTCTGGTCCCAGCCGGAGTAGGACATGAAGTGGATGTGCGCCGAGTTCCCGGCGGTGACCCGTTCGGGCATCACCGGAGCCAGCGCCCGCAGGGCCAGGTCCACGGCCCGCTGCACCTGGGAGAACCGGCTGAAGGTGGCCGCCGGGTACTTCGGGTTGAAGATGGTGCCTTCCGGGGCAATCACCTTCAGCGGCTTGAGCATCCCCTCGTTCTGCGGGACGAACACCGGGAAGGCGACCTCGTCCAGGAACATCATGCGGGTGATGAACGTGAACGCCGAGACCGTGGTGCCCTCGAAGGCGCAGTTGTAGGCGGTGGGCACCTGTTCGGAGGAACCGGTCAGGTCGTAGGTGATCTCGTCGCCCTCGACGATGACCTTGACCACGATGGGCAGCTTCTTGCCGTAGTTGCGCCCGTCGTCATCGAGGTAGCCGACCTCCGTCTCGTACACGCCGTCCGGGATCTTGGCGATCTCCTGGCGCAGCATCCGCTCCGAGTAGTCGATCCAGAACTGGCCGGCGTCGCGGACCGAATCCAGGCCATAGCGTTCCACCAGGGCCAGGTAGCGGGACTTGGCGAGGTCGCAGGCGGCGATCATCGCCTGGAAGTCGCCCTCGTTGGAGGTGGGCGTCCGGGTGTTGTTCAGGATGTGCTGGATCAAGGACGCCTGGCGGACGCCCTTCTCGTAGACCTTCACCGCGCGGAAGATGGTGCCCTCGGACTGGATGTCCTGGATGTCCACCATCAGCCCGGAGAACGCCCCGCCGTTGTCGATCAGCTGCCCGGAGGCGCCGGCGAAGCCGACGAGTTGCCCGTCGTGGAAGATCGGTTCGATGATCGCCACGTCCGGGGAGTGGGTGGCGCCCAGGTACGGGTCGTTGTGCAGGATGACATCCCCCTCGTGGATGTCATCGCCCAGCACGGAGATGACGCCCTTGACGATCTTGGGCATTGAACCCATGAACATCGGGGTGGAGTCGGATTCGGCCAGCACGTTGCCGTCCTTGTCGAACAATCCGGCACCCAGGTCCTCGGATTCGCGGATGATCGAGGAGTAGGCCATGCGGAAGAGCACCGAGGCCATCTCCTTGGCCGCGGAGTTCAGCGCGCCGCCGATCACGCGCATCAGGATCGGGGTGGCCAGCTGCTCGGCGCTCTGGGTGGCGGCGGGGCAGGCGATGACCAGGTTGCCGGCCTCGTCGACCGTCCCGGTGAAGCCCGGGGGAATGACGGTGGTGGAGTCGTACTGCTCGATGATGGCCGGGCCGGTGAAGGTGGTTCCCACGCCCATCTTGGCCCGGTCATAGAAGCCGGTGTCCAGGGTGACCGGATGGCCGTCCTGCTGGAAGGTCACCGGACGGGTTTCCACCAGCGCCTGTTCCAGGGAGCCGGACTGCGTGGCTTCCGGGGTGGGCAGCTCGTCCATCACGGCGCGGGCCTCCACGCGGATGTTGATGACCTCCACGGTGCCGTCCTTGAAGCGGTGGCCATACTCCTCGAAGTGGGCGTCGTGGAAGGCGGCCTCGGCTTGGTCCAGCCAGGCGGTGGTCACCGGTCCCTCGGGGACGTCGAAGCGGATCTCGTAGCCCTGGCCCTCATAGCGGGCATCGGCCAGCCAGTCGATCCTGCGGCGTTCGGCGGGGACTTCCTCGGCGTCCAGCTGGGCATTGGCGTCGCGCTCGAGCTGTTCGAAGGACGCCTGGATGGCCGCCGGATCGGCGTCGGAGAACCTGAACCGGTTGGTGGCAACGAACTCGTACTGTTCGTCCGTCGCCAGTAGCCCGATGCCGGCGATGATGCCCGGGTGGGCAGGGACCAGCACGTGGGGCACTTCGAGCTCGGCGGCGATTTCGCAGGCGAACAGCGCGCCGGCTCCGCCGGCAGCGACCAGGGTGAAGTCGCGCGGGTCGTAGCCGCGGCGCACCGAGTTCTGCTCGATGGCCTGGGTCATGCCGAACTTCTGGATCTGCAGCGCACCCAGGGCGGCCTCCTCGACGGACATGCCGAGCTTGTCGGCCAGTTTCTCCATGGCCGTGCGGGCGCCGTCGAGGTCCATGTCCAGGCCCGAGCCGGCCAGCATGCGGTCCGGGCGCATCCGGCCCAGCAGCACCTGGGCGTCGGTCGAGGTCGGCTCCGTGCCGCCGCGGCCGTAGCAGACCGGTCCCGGCACGGCGCCGGCCGACTGGGGGCCGACGCGGAAAACTCCGCCGGCATCGACATAGGCGATGGAACCGCCGCCTGCGCCGATGGTGTCGATGTCCACCATGGGGACCATGGCCTGGTGGTCGCCGATCTTGGTGTCCAGCAGGTGGCGCATGCGCAGCTCGCCCTGGTAGGCGACGCCGATGTCCGCCGAGGTGCCCCCGATGTCCAGGGTGACGACGTTCTCAAAGCCGGACTGCTTGGCGGCCCACATGCCGCCGATCAGACCCCCGACCGGACCGGACATCATCAGGGTGACCGGCCGCTTGGCGGCCTCGCGGATGGGCACCATGCCGCCGGAGGACTGCATCAGCAGGATCTCGCGCCGGTAACCCAGGTCTTCGGCCTGTTCCTGCAGACGGTGCAGGTAGCGCGAGACCTTCGGCCCGACATAGGCATTCAGGGCGGTGGTGGAGAAGCGCTCGTACTCCCGGTACAGCGGGACGATCTCGCTGGACAGGGACAGGTAGGCCTCGGGGAACTCCTCGTTGACGATCTGCCCGATGCGCTGTTCGTGGGCGGGGTTCAGGTAGGAGTGCAGCAGGCACACGGCGATGGCCTGGACACCTGCGGCCTTGAGCTCGCGCACCCGGGTGCGGACCTCTTCCTCGTCCAGGGGAACCAGGACTTCGCCGTGGGGGGCGGTGATGCGTTCCTTCACGGTGAGCCGGTGGCGGCGCTTGATCAGCGGCTTGGTCTGCCACGGCAGGTCCTGCTGGAGGGAGAAATTGTGCGGCTTCTTGTGGCGGGCGATGTGCAGGATATCCCGGAATCCCTCGGTGGTGATCATCCCGACTTCGGCGCCGGTATGCGTCAGCGCGGTGTTCGTGGCCACCGTGGTCCCGTGCACCAACTGGTCGATCTCCGACAGGGGCACGCCGGCCTTCTCACAGAGCAACTTGATGCCGTTGACCACGCCCTCGGACGGGTCGTGGGGAGTGGAGGGAACCTTCTCGACGACGGCGATGCGGCGTTCATCATCTGAATAGTAAAGGTCGGTGAATGTGCCGCCGACGTCGACTCCGATGCGCTTCATGATGGGTCCTTTCGATAGGGGGATGCCCAGGATTGTGGTGGAAAAAGGAATAGCCCGGGAAGAATAGGGGATGCAGGGAATGGGGCCCGTACCGGGCCGCGGATGGGAAGGATGGTCCACAGTGGTGGGGCCTCCTCCGACAGGTCGTGTGATTCGGCTCACGCAACGTTGCTTAGGTAGCAATCTAATGCCCCTCTGAGCAACAAGCAATGCCTAAGTGGGATCCATTCGATATTTTTTTTGCGTGCGGAGTGGTCTGTTGCGGACACTGTCCCCGCAGCCCCCCTGCTTGTCCGGTGATCCAGCCCAGAGGGCCCGTGGGGTGGGTGCCGGGTGCCGTCTCGATGGGGTGCTGCTTCCGATCGGTGGATGGTCGCCCCCTTTAGTGTCGCCACGAACCCCGCGTCTTCATGTCGGTCTCGATAGGGGAGCTGCGGGCCGGTGGCCGCGGCAATATGAGCGCCATCCACCGTCTCCTCTCGGGCCCAGCGGTGACAGCGCCACCGGACGGACCGACGCCACCGATTGCCGGCGCGGGAGGGCGGCCTTGCTCACCTTCGGCGCGGAGGGGGCCTCGGCATTCACCTGGGGCTCGGTTCCAATCCTGTTGCCCGGCCTTGTGATCACGCGGGGCGGGAGGTGGCCCTCGCTGGGCTGCAGGGGTGGCGCAGCTGCCGATGTCCGCGCGCTACCGTGCGGTGGGCCCTGGAAAAATTCGGGTTCCGTGCACCTCTGGCGCTGGGCTGTGATGTGGGTTATAGTACTTACTAGAGCAACACAGTTGCTTGGTTAGCAACATTCCAATGGATGAGAGTGGAGAGAAAAATGACTGAAGCGACAGGGAAGTTCAACGACATCGAAGCCCGCCTTGCAGCAGTGCTGGAAGAAGCGTTCGAAGCCGGAACGAGCATCTACAACGAGCGCGGTTTCAAGCGCCGGATCGGCTACGGCAACCGCCCCGCCGTCATCCACATCGACCTCGCCAACGCCTGGACGCGTCCGGGCCACCCGTTCAGCTGCCCGGGCATGGAGACGATCATCCCGAATGTGCAGCGGATCAACGAAGCAGCGCGCGCCAAGGGCGTCCCGGTCTTCTACACCACCAACGTGTACCGCAACCGCGACGCGACCTCCGGCACGAACGACATGGGCCTGTGGTACTCGAAGATCCCCACGGAAACCCTTCCGGCGGATTCCTACTGGGCGCAGATCGATGACCGCATCGCGCCGGCAGAGGGCGAGGTCGTGCTCGAGAAGAACCGTGCCTCGGCATTCCCGGGGACGAACCTCGAGCTCTTCCTGACCTCCAACCGCATCGACACCCTGATTGTGACCGGTGCGACCGCAGCCGGGTGCGTGCGCCACACCGTCGAGGACGCGATCGCGAAGGGCTTCCGCCCGATCATCCCCCGCGAGACCATCGGCGACCGCGTCCCGGGCGTTGTGCAGTGGAACCTCTACGACATCGACAACAAGTTTGGTGACGTGGAGTCCACGGATTCGGTGGTGCAGTACCTGAACGCACTCCCGATGTTCAAGGACACCGTCCCGAAGACCCTCTCGGATCCCCAGCCCGAGGTGGAGGCTCCGGCAGACCCGGTCTTCGCCGAACAGTACTAACAGCGTCCTACCGGCCGGCGGCCCTGGGCCGTGGCGACAACAGTCCGGCACCCCTTGGTGGGTGCCGGACTGTTGCGCATCCGGGAGGACTTGGAAGTCTGGGGTATCCGTAGCAGGCGCCCTGCACACCACGCCGCGGCTGCCAGAAGGTCTCGCTCGAGAGTATGGAATAGGTTTCGAATGGCAGGTAGGGGCGGTCCGGCAGCGGACGTGGGTGGACCGCGAAGCGCTTCCTGCAATGGCGGAAGGGGATGGTTTCCGCCCGCGACATGGGCTGCGCGGGGGCGTCCGCAAGCGGAACCTTGACCGGGAACACTCTGGTTGTGAACTCGGCGTGATTAGTTGTTTGCGGCCGGATGCTTGGCGAACAAGATGATTCCGGTTGGCCATCAACGATTGAACGCCGCGCCCTCCGGTGGGTAGGCGGCGTCGTAGTCGTAGCTGTACAACGGGAGATCCTTGATAGGGATCTCGGTGAATTGAAGATTATCCGGGGCCAGCTTGATCAGCGCCGTGGACAAGGTGCGATTGATGGAGTTGGTGGCCAGGGACGCGACGAAATAACCAATGTTGTATTGAGTCAAGGGGACAGTCCGGCACGTGGCAGCAAGGGGGCGTCCATAGTTTCAGAGCGATTTATGGTGAATGCGCGGCGCTCTGAAACGGTCGACCCAGCAGGGATGGTGCTTGCCAGTGGCATCGAGCCGCAGCTTTTTGGGCGAAGAGCTGCGACGTCCTGGGTGGTGGACCCGGTTGCCATGGTGCGATGCCGTGCAATTTGACGCCGTCCGACTGGAGCCCTCATGCCGACCACGCCGGCCTGCGACCGCATGAAAAGTATCCAGGACAAAACGGGCTCTTCTGACATAACCGTGGGCGTGGCCAGCGAGCCTTAACGCCCACACGCCGCTTCCTGCCTAGGATTTTTGACTGACTAAGGTACAAAAATTCAAGGGCTGAAAACGGCGTGCAGAAAACAAGCATATGGGCCACCCTGCTGGGTGTCGAAAAAACGACCGTCCACCACGTGGAGACCTGCCCCGACACCGGGGTCCTGCTGGCCCGGGTGACACCCCACAAGTCCATGCGCAACAGGTGCGGGAGCTGCTCCAGGAAGTCCCCGCGCTACGACCGCGGCGCCGGACCCCGACGCTGGCGCACCCTGGATTTGGGAACCACCGAAACCTACCTGGTCGCCGAGTCCCCGCGCGTGAACTGCCCCGAGCACGGGGTCACCGTTGCCGCCGTGCCCTGGGCCCGCCACCAGGCCGGACACACCCGCGTCTTTGACCAGCAGGTCTCCTGGCTGGCCACCCAGTGCTCCAAGTTCGCGGTGACCGTGCTGATGCGCATCGCCTGGCGCACCGTGGGCTCCATCATCGACCGGGTCTGGAAGGACACCGCCAAGGCCTTCGACCCGTTCAAGAACCTCAGGCGCATCGGCATTGACGAGATCTCCTACAAGCGCGGCCACAAGTACATCACCGTGGTCGTGGACCACGACTCCGGCAGACTAATCTGGGCGTCCCCGGGCCGGGACAAGGCCACGCTGCGGAAATTCTTTGATGCCCTCGGGGAGGAACGATCCGCCCAGATTACGCATGTTTCCGCCGATGCCGCGAACTGGATCTCCACCGTTGTGGCCGAACGCTGCCCCGGCGCCGTCCGCGTGGCCGATCCGTTCCATGTCGTCATGTGGGCCACCGACGCCCTGGACGAGGAACGCCGCGCATCCTGGAACCGGGCCCGGGCCGCGGCCCGGCAGAACGAGCCGGCCCGCGGCCCGGGACGCCCGGCCAAGGACGCGCCCTCCCGGCCGGACAGCGAGAAGGCCAGGAAGCTGAAGGACTCCCGCATGGCCCTGTGGAAGAACCCCGAGAACCTCACCGACAAGCAGGAGGTGAAGCTCGGTTGGATCGTGAAGACCGACCCGAGGCTGGGCCGGGCCTACTACCTCAAGGAGGGCCTGCGCACCGTCTTCAAGCTTCCCCATGCGGATGCGGTGGTGGCCCTGGACAGGTGGGTGGCCTGGGCCAGGCGCTGCCGGATTCCCGCGTTCGTGAAGCTGCAAAAGAGCATCGTCAAGCACCGCGACAGCATCCTGGCCTCGATCGAGCACGGGCTCAGCAACGGGCGGATCGAATCAATGAATACGAAGATCCGGCTCATCACCCGGGTCGCATTCGGATTCAAATCTCCGGAAGCCTTGATCGGCCTGGCCATGCTCAGCCTCGGAGGCCAGAAACCGGTGCTCCCGGGACGGGAATTACCCACGGATATGTCAGTAGAGCCACAAAACGGGCAGGAAAACTTAACTAGGCAACGATTCGTTGATACCCGCGGCCTTTGGCCCGGCTTGCGTCGTCGCCAGGCGTCGTGGGCCAAACCCAGCCGGCGGATGGGAATCAGGCTACGTTGTCGCCGTTCCCTTGCTGAAGACCGAGGCGAGCCGACACCGCACGGGCAGTCTCCTTGGTCGCCTCCGCCAGCTCGTCTCCGAGTCCCAGATGCTGTACGCGGGAGCGGGGGGCGCTGACGGTGATGCAACCGGCGATCCTGCCACGGTAGTCCCGGATGGCGGCCGAAACCCCGAATTCCTCATAGGTTGTCTGGCCGTCGTTGACGGCCAGGCCCGCCTCCCGGATCATGGCCAAATGGGCTGCTGCGTCCGCATAGCCGCCATCAATACGGTCCTGCTCGGTGACTTCAATGCTCCCGGAATCCACCAGTTGTTCCACGGTCCCCATGTCCAGGGTGGAGAGGAATATCCGCACCGACGAGGAAGCCCAGCGCGTGTAGCGCGTACCGATGTGGGCCGAGTGCTTGACCTGGTGCGGGCTGGCAACCTGCTCAATGACCACGGCCTCGTTGCCGTTCCACAGTGAAATTGCCGAGGTTTCGCTGGTGCGTGCCGTCAGGTCCTCCAGATGGGGAAGCGCGGCACGGCGCACATCCAGTTCCGCGAGCAGCGGTGCGGCCAGTCCCAGTAAGCCGAGCCCCAGGCGGAAACGCCCGCTGCCCTCGTCGCGCTGGACGTAGCCGGCCTCGGCCAATCCGTTGAGCATGCGCGACACCGTGGACTTGTGCAGACCGACCCGGTCGGAAACTTCGGTGACTCCAAGAACCGGGTGGGCGGTGGTGAAGGCCTCGAGCACCGCCAGCCCGTTGAGCAGTGAGGCAGCTGCCCCCTGTGGTTGCGTGCCAACGCGTTCGGTCATCGGTGTGGCTCCTCATCTGTGGGTTTGGAGTTGTTGCGGTCCTGCCGGTTCGCAGCGTTCGGCGTACTCAATGTTCCCATAAGGGACCACGGAAGCCGCTCATGTGCAGTACGTCACAAAAACTTTCCAAAAACTCTTGCTTGTTGCTGAGCCGGGAACTATGTTGATATGAAAGCAACAAACTTGCGAATGTAAATCCCGACCACAGGGGGCAAGATGTCGGAAAACTCCCACGCAGTACTCGAAGCCCAGCTGGAAGCGCTGCCCGAGAAGGTCTTTGCGGCAGGCGCCGAAGAGTGCAACAAGCGCGGATTCAAGCGCCGCGTTGGTTACGGAACCCGCCCGGCCATCATCCACATCGACATGGCCAACGCCTTGACCCGCCCGGGCCACAACTTCACCTGCAAGAACATGGATGTCATCATCCCGGCCTGCCAGGACCTGAACGCCGCAGCACGCGCCAAGGGCGTCCCGGTCATCTTCACCACCACCACCTCGTTGTCGGTAAACAACAAGGTACCGGTCAACAGCTAGTCGAGGTCGCAAAACGTCCCATCAGTGTTCTGTGCAGAAGCTGGTCACGTCAACCGTGCATAATGGTGCGCGGTGGATACGGCCCGCTTTGCATACCGGCAAGAGGCTGCCGCCCCCAGTGGTGGGAGCCCCAAGTAAAGCTATCGCCCGCAGAGATGCGGTATTTTCCCCGATTGAAAATGAGGCGAGTCAACCATGAAGCAGCACCAGCACGGCACCGAACCTTCCCCGGCCAGTTTGGGCCCCGATCCTTCGCCTCCCGAAGACTACGGGGTCAAGCCGGAAACGCTGCGCCGGGCGACCCTTGCCGGCTTCGCGGGCACCGTGGTGGAATGGTTTGATTTCGCTGTCTATGGTTTCATGGCACCGATCATCGCCCAGACGTTCTTCGCCTCGGAAAGCGTCGTAGTGTCCCTGTTGCAGACCTTCGCGGTTTTCGCCGTGGCCTTTGCCCTTCGCCCGGTGGGTGGAGCCTTGTTCGGCATGCTGGGGGACCGGCTGGGTCGCAAGCAGGTGCTGATCACCACGGTCCTGCTCATGTCAGGATCCACTGCCGTCATCGGGCTGTTGCCCGGCTACCAGCAGATCGGCGTGTGGGCGGCGGTCCTGCTCACGCTGGCGCGCTGCGCCCAGGGCCTGTCGGCCGGCGGCGAGTATGCCGGGGCGGTCACCTATGTCATCGAGCATGCCCCGGCGCATCAACGGGCCCGGTGGGGATCGGCGATGCCCACCGCCACATTCTTTGCCTTCGCGGTGGCTGCCCTGCTGAGCTTCCTGCTCTCCGCCGGGTTGGGGCAAAGCGCCATGGAACAGTGGGGCTGGCGCATACCATTCCTGGTGGCCGCGCCCCTGGGCTTGGTGGCCTTCTGGATCCGCCGGCATTTGGATGAGTCCCCGCTCTTCCAGGAGATCAAGGATTCGACCGCGGCCCCGGAGCATGCGCCCCTGCGCACCACCCTGGCCGAACAGGGCAAACCCATGCTCATCCTGGGCGGGTACATCTCCCTGACCGCGCTGTCGTTCTACATCTTCTCCACCTACATGACCACATTCCTTCGCAATGTCGTGGGGATGGACGCCACCTCCGTGCTGCTGTCGAACGTGATCGCGCTGTCGTGTGCCGCAGTGCTGGCGCCCTTCGTTGGGATCCTGTGCGACCGGATCGGACGGCGGCGGACCATGTTTGCCTCGGTGTTCCTGCTGATCCTCACCGCCTATCCCGGCTACCTGCTCGCTTCCTCGGGGACCTTCGGTGGAGCACTGGGCGGCCAAATCATGATCATGCTGGGTACCGTGAGCGCGAATGTGGTCACCGCGGTGCTGCTTACCGAGGTCTTCCCAACCCGGGTGCGCTACACCGCGGCCGGAATCACCTACAACATCAGCTACGCGCTGTTCGGCGGCACCGCCCCGTTCATTGCCACCTTGCTGATTGACCTGACCGGCTCGCCCATGGCCCCGGCGGTGTACCTGACGGCCATCGCAGTGGGCGCCTTTGTCGCGGCCATGCTCCTGCCCGAAACCTCCGGACGCCGCCTGGGTGCCGGCGTGGACGAAGGCTCCATCACCACGGCTGCGGAGCCTGGCCCGCGCTAGTTCCCGCCGCCCGGTGCGCAGGCACGGCAGCCGACCCCGAACGCAGGCACGGCAGCCAACCCCGAACGCGGGGTCGGCTGCCTTGCCGTGTCAGGGTTCCTGGACGTGGATATTCGTCCCGACTCAGTGATCCACAACCCGCATGTCCTTGCCATGAGGCGGTTTTTGGTGCTGGGGGGACCGTGCAATCGGGGGTGACCTGCGGTGTTGCGGCAGCTCGAGACCAGCCCGTGAGACCGGTCAAAAAGTTCTCCAGCTCCCTATCATGGCGCCCTGAGTGCAGCTGGGTTGGTCACAGAGCAAAACGGTCTGGTGTTGGGCTTCCCGCCAGTGGATAGCGCCAGCCCCGGAATAGTTCCAGCAGGGCTTTCATTGTCGCAGCACCGCGCCCAACACCTGGGCAGGGTCACTGGTTTACTGGCATGCTCCAGTCCCCATCACCTTCTGGTATCCGGGTAAGCCATCAGGCCCATCAAACCTCCCTTCGAGTTCGTCCCGGCTGCGTCGGGGATATGGCAACGCGCCTCGTGGCCCACTGGAAGCTCTCGGTCTTGCCCTGGGGTGTGGGCTTGTACGGTTTGCCCGTGATCATGCTGACACTCAGGGACGGCATGTGGGTTACCGCGCGGCGCACCGCTCCCCGCCTGCTTGGGATTGGGGCTGTCCCGTTGTCAGGAGGCGCTGGGCACCCCGCATGCCGCGATGCCTTGCTTCACGACCGCTGTGGCCAATTCGCTGGTTTCCCCGAAGCGGCCAGGATGGCGACAGCCAGCCGGGAATGGTCATCGTGGAGCTGGAAGACCACGCACTTGCGTCCACCGGTCAGGACCTATTCGGTGGCGTCCAGTTGCCAGCACGCGTCCGGGGCCGGATGGACGAAGTGACGCCACGCTGCGCGTGGTTTCTTCTTGGACCGGCCGGGAGGCGCGCGAATGACAAGGTGCTGGGCTCGGGCCGAAGCCTGATCCCAGCATCTATGGGGTGGAAGTTACTTCTCGGCCTTTTCGACCGGCTCGGGGTCCCCGATGTGCCCCTGGGCGCTGGCGTCCAAAACGCGCTCGACGAATGCTGCAAATTCGTTCATGTAGTGGGTGAGGAATTCGGCGGTCGAAGCGTCGGAGACGTTGCCGTCGGCGTCGATGAGCCCGGGCTTGAAGTTGATGTAGGCCTCGGGGGAGTTCAGCTGCGGGGCGTCGAGAAAGCTGAGGACGCTGCGCATGTTGGACTGCATGACAGCGGTCCCGATGACCCCTGAGGAAGCCCCGATGATGCCGGTGGGCTTGCGCGAAAAGGAGTTGGTTCCCCAGGGCCGTGAGCCCCAGTCGATGGCGTTCTTTAGGGCGCCCGGGATGGAACGATTGTATTCGGGGGAGACGAACAGCAAGCCGTCGGATGCCTCGATGGACTGCTTCAGTGCAGTGCCCTCCGGCGGGTAGTTGGCATCGTAGTCGTAGCTGTACAAGGGAAGATCCTTGATGGGGATCTCGGTGAAGGACAACGAATCCGGGGCCAACTTGATCAGGGCCTTGGACAGGGTGCGGTTGATGGACTTGGTCGCCAAGGACCCGATGAAATACCCGATGTTGTATTGAGCCATGGGGCCAGTTCAGCACCTGGGGGCCTTGGACGTCCAGAGTCCAAGGCCGAACTCTTGGCGAACTCACAACACCCCGGGGTGGGGCGGAGGTTGTCAGGAAACCTGCATGCCCAAGGGCTGGTGACTGTCGAGTTCCTTGCCATCCCTGAAGGCATTGATGTTGCCGGCAATTTCGGTGGTCCGTCGCACGAAAGTCTGGGCGGCGTGCCCCGAATGGTGCGGCGTGGCAATGACGTTCGGAAGGGACGTGAAACGGGATACCGATTCCGGTGCCGCAGTGCCGACTGGTGCGTCCCACCAGACATCCAGGGCCGCACCGCCGATGGTTCCGTCCCGAAGCGCCGCGTACAGCGCTTCCTCGTCAACGATGGCTCCACGGGAGACATTGACCAGCAGCGCGTCATCGCGCATCTGCGTGAATTGCCTGGCTCCCATCAGCCCGCGGGTTTCATCGGTCAACGGAAGGCAAAGCACCACTACGTCGCTGACTCCCAGCAACTCGGGAAGGTCCTCCATGGGTCTGACCCACTCGAGGCCCGCGTTCCGATCCGATCCGTCCCCGGGGTTGCGGCGCACCGCAACCGCCTTCATGCCCAATCCCGTGCACAGGCGTACCGTCTCGGAGCCGATGCCGCCGAGCCCCACGAACCCGATGGTCAGTTCATCCAGGGTGCGGTGCAGTGGCGTCTCCAGCTCGGTGGCCACCGAGCGCCACGTACCCGATCGCATTTCCGCGCTCACGCCGAGCAGCCGCCGCTGGTGCGCCAGCACGACCATGAGGATGTGTTCGGCGATCGAGCGCTCGTGGTGTGCGGTCCGCAAGACCACTGTCCCTTCCCGGAGGTCCGCGACGGCGACCCGGTCGGCACCGGAGCCGGTGATGTGCACCAGTCCCGCGGGGCAGGCGGCGGCGTCCTCGGGGCTTAGCCTTGCGCACACCAGCACCTCGGCGCGGGCAATGGCGGCGGATTGCTCTTTCGCGGGTCGGCCGGCCACGAATTCCCAGTGATTGTTCGGGGCCTTTTCCCGCAGCAGGTCCGCGAACCTGGAGATGATGGGGTCGGTGACAACGATGCGCATGCCGTTCACCAGCGAGGGGTGGTGAGCTGGAAGTCCGGGTGGATGCTCTGCATGTAGCCGGTGTCATCGCGCTTGGTCAGCCCGCAATCAAGGTACTGCTGGTGCAACCGGGCCAGCGCGTCTTCGTCGAGTTCGATGCCAAGCCCCGGCTTGGTGGAAACGTTGACCGAGCCGTCCCTGATTTCCAGGGCACCCGGGAGGATCACGTCATCGCCTGCCGGTTTCCAGGGCCAGTGGGTGTCGCAGGCGTAGTCGATGTTCCTGGTGGCTGCGGCCAGCTGGATCATCGCGGCGAAGCTGATGCCCAGGTGCGAATTCGAGTGCATGGACAGGGCCAGCCCGAACGTTTCGGCAATGCCGGCCAGTGCTTGCGAGCGCCGCAGCCCTCCCCAGAAGTGGTGGTCCGAGAGGACAACATCCACCGCGCCGGCGGCGATGGCCGGCGGGACGTCGTTGAACGAGACCACGCACATGTTGGTGGCGATGGGCAGGTTGATTTCCTTGCGCACCGCGGCGTTGTCGGCAATCGACAGGCAGGGGTCCTCGAGGTATTCCAGCACCGGCTCCAGCCGGCGCCCGACCTTGATGGCGGTCTCGACGGTCCACACCCCGTTGGGATCGATGCGCAACGGCAGCCCGGGGAATGCCTCGCGAAGGGCCTCGATGGTGGCCGCCTCGATTTCCGGCTCGAAGACACCGCCCTTGAGCTTGAGCGCGGTGAATCCGTATTCGTCCACCATCTTGCGGGCCTGGGCCACGATGCCGGACGGGTCCAGGGCCTCGCCCCAGGCATCGGGGTCCTGGCCCGGGTGCCCGGCCCACTTGTAGAAGAGGTAGCCGCTGAACGCGACCTCGTCCCGCACCGCACCGCCCAACAGCGTGCTGACCGGCACGCCCAGAACCTTGCCCTGGATGTCCAAGCAGGCCACGTCGAATGCCGAGAGCACCCGGTCTTCCAGGGAAGTGGTGGTGACCATGCCCCCGGTGCCGTGCCCGCCGATTCCCGAGTCTTCGCGCAGTGATTCGGAAACCAGCGTGGCGACCTGGTTGATGTTGAAGGCGTCCGCACCCACCAGCAGGGCACCGGCCCGGTCCAGCCTGGCCACGTGTGCCTCGTCCCCGTAGGTTTCCCCCAACCCGTAGGTGCCGTCCTGGGTGCGGATGACCACGATGGCGCGCAGCGCGAAGGGTTCGTGAACTCCCACGGAGTTCAGCAGCGGGGGATCGGCGAACGCCACGGGAGTCACTGTGACCTCGGTGATGATGGCCCGATTGGTGTCTGTTGCGCGTGGTGAAAGGGTGGCGAGCGAGCGGTCTGCGTCAGATTCCGACATGTTGGGGCTCCGTATCAATGGGGTGGTTAGACTCACCCTAGGAGAGTGCATCGATGCATGTCCAAGCTAAAATTGGCAACCAATCATTCAAGGAGTGAATCGATGTTTTCGTTGATCCAACTCGAATCATTCGTGGCGGTGGCCGAGGAATTGCACTTCGGTGCTGCTGCAGACCGGCTGAACATGACGCAGCCTCCGTTGAGCCGACAGATCCAGCTCCTTGAGCGCGAACTCCAGGCGCAGTTGTTCATCCGCAACTCCCGGCGCGTGGAACTCACCGCCGCCGGACGGGTGCTGCTGCCCAACGCCAGACGCATCCTGGACCTGAGCGCCAAGACCAGCCTTGAGGTTTCCCGGGTGGCCACCGGGGATGCCGGAACGGTGGTCATCGGCTACACGGCCGTTGCGGGCCAGGCGGTGCTGCCGGACCTGCTGGGCCAGGCCTCCAAGCACCTGCCGCATGTCACGCTGGTGTTGCGCGAGGCGGTGTCCGTTGAGCAATTGGATGCCTTGAGCAAGGGAGCGATCGACATGGGAATCCTGCGTCCCATCGTCACCCGGCCCGGCGTGCATACCCAGTTGATCAAGAAGGACCGCCTGGTGGTGGCGCTTCCGGAGGGCCACGACCTGGCCACGGGCAAGGGGGTCCTCATCAAGGAGCTGGCGGGCCTGCCCCTGATGATGTACTCGACGGGCGAGGCACGGTATTTCTATGACCTGGTCCTGCGGCTCTTCGACTCGGTTGGCGCCCGCCCGAACATTGCCCAGATCGCAAGCCAGATCCCGGCGCTTTTGGCGTTGGTGGCCGCCGGACTGGGCGTCACGCTGGTGCCGGCCACGGCCATGGAATTCACCCCGCGCGGAGTGGTCTTCGAGGAGATCACCGGTCCCAACGGGCTGTCCAACCTGAACCACTCGGACATGTACCTGGCCTGGGACGAATCCTCCAGCAACCCCGCCGCTGAGATGCTCCGCAAGATCTACCTGGAATCTCTCACTGAGGAAACCTCGGAAACCAACGGGCCAACGGCCCCGTAGGCCAGGGCCGCGACTCAGCCCAGAAAGAGCGTGATCACCAGCGTCACCGGCAGGGCCAGCAGCGTGCTGCACAGGATGACCTCGCGCACCACCGTGGTTTCGAGCCTGAACTGCTGGGAGAAGAGCAGCACGTTTTGGGCCGTGGGCAGGGCGGCCATGATCACGACCCCGAGCAGGTCCGTGCCTTCCAGCTTGAACACCAGCGAGGCTAAGGCCCAGGCCACCAACGGCATGAAAAGCATCTTGAAAAAGGTGGCCAGGAAAACCTCGCCGCGCAACGCCTTGTCTGCCAGCGGGCGCTGACCAAAAAGCGACATGCCGAAGGCCATCAAGAGTAGCGGAATGGAGGCTTGGCCCAGCATGTCGATGGGGATGTTGATGACTTCGGGCAGGTGCAGGTCGAAGGCCGCGAACAGGGCGCCAATGAATGTGGCGATGGTGACCGGGTTGGCGATGGAACGAAGGATGGTCTTGCCCAGCGGGGTCTTGTTTTTCTGGTTGCCGCTGGCCCGGGAGGCCAAGGCAAAGATGCACAGGTAGACCGGGGCGATCATCAGCAGCTGGGCAATGAGAACCGAGACCACCGGGTTGGTGCTTCCCACGGCGTAGAGCGCCAGCGGCACACCGATGTTCCCGGCGTTGACGTAGCTGGTGGACATGGCCGCGCCCGGAAGCCGGGTGGCCGGGACCTTGAAGAACAGCTTGGCGCTTAGCGCATACAGCCCGCCGGTGAGTGCGGCGGTGATCAGCGCAATCGGGGTGTACACGCCGATCACCGAGCGCAGGTCGGTCTCCGAGAGCAGCATGAACATCAGCGCCGGATTGGTGATGTAGTAGATCAACGGTGTCAGCCCGGTGGCAATGGACTCGCGCTTGCGCGGCAACAACCTTGCGGTGACCAAACCAATGCCAATCAAGATCAGCACGATCGAGAACCCCTGGAGCACTCCTTGCACATGGCCTCCCGAATAGGCGTTGGTGATCGTTGTGGTGAACCGGTGTTTACCAGGCAAGGCAAGGGACGGTGGGGGAGTCCGAACGAACCATCCCCACCGTCCCTTGCCTTATTTCATTGTTTCCAAGAGCCGTCTCAGCGCACCAGTGCCGGGGACTTGGCGTCGAATTCCCACCCGGGAATCAGGTACTGCATCGAGGCGGCGTCGTCGCGCGAGCCCAGCCCGTGCTTCAGGTATAGCTCGTGGGCCTCGGCCAGCCGCGTGCGGTCCAGGGTGACGCCCAGGCCCGAACGTTCCGGGACCTTGATCTCGCCATTGCGGATCAGCAGCGGCTCCTCGGTCAGTCCCTGGCCGTCCTGCCAGATCCAGTGCGTGTCCAGCGCCGTGATCTCGCCCGGTGCGGCGGCACCGACCTGCGTGAACATGGCCAGGGAGATGTCGAAGTGGTTGTTCGAGTGTGAACCCCACGTCAGCCCGAACTCGTCGCAGAGCTGGGCCACGCGCACCGAACCTGCCATGGTCCAGAAGTGCGGGTCGGCCAGCGGGATGTCCACGGCATTGGTGCGCACCGCGTGGGACATTTCGCGCCAGTCGGTGGCGATCATGTTGGTGGCGGTCGCCAGGCCGGTGGCACGCCGGAACTCTGCAACCACCTCGCGGCCGGAGAACTTGCCCTCGGCGCCGCACGGATCCTCGGCGTACGCCACGATCCCGCGCATGCGCTTGCCCAGCCGGATCGCGTCCTTGAGCAACCAGCCGCCGTTGGGATCCAGGGTGATGCGGGCTTCGGGGAAGCGCTCCTTCAGGGCGATGACCGCATCGACCTCCACGTCGCCTTCCTGCACGCCGCCCTTGAGCTTGAAGTCCTTGAACCCGTAGCGCTTTTGCGCGGCCTCGGCCAGCCTGACGATGGCATCCGGCGTCATGGCCTCTTCGCGGCGCACCTTCTCCCAGTCGTCGGTGCCGCCCGGCTCGCGCAGGTAGGGAAGATCGGTGTCATCCGGGTTGCCCACATAGAAGAGGTAGCCAAGCATCGGCACCGCATCGCGCTGCTGGCCCTCGCCCAGCAGCTCCGCCACCGGGACGCCGAGGAATTGGCCGTGCAGATCAAGCAGCGCCGACTCGATCGCGGTGACCGCGTGCACCGTGGTGCGCAGGTCAAAGGTCTGGGCCCCGCGCCCGCCGGAATCCCGGTCCGCGAACCTGCTGGCAACCGCGCGCAGCAGCGTGCGGAACCGTGCCACCGGGGCACCGACGAGCATTTCACCGGCTTCCTCGATGGTGCGCCGGATGGGTTCCCCGCCCGGGACCTCGCCGAGGCCCGTGCGGCCCTCGGAATCGGTGATGATGGTGATGTTGCGGGTGAAGAACGGCCCGTGGGCCCCGGAGAGGTTCAGCAGCATCGAGTCGTGCCCGGCCACCGGGACGACCTCGATGGAGGCAATGGTGGGTTGGGCTGCACTCATGCTTGTTCTCCGGCGTTCTTCAGGGTGCCGTCGATGCGGCGGGTCAGCTTCCACGGGTTGGACTGCTGCAGCGGGGCCGGAAGCAGGGAATCGGGGATGTTCTGGTAGGCGACCGGGCGCAGGAAACGCTCGATGGCCAGCGTGCCGACCGAGGTGGTGCGGGTGTCCGAGGTTGCGGGGAACGGCCCGCCGTGGACCATGGCGTGCCCCACCTCGACCCCGGTGGGCCAGCCGTTGACCAGGATGCGTCCGGCCTTGCGCTCCAGGATGGGCAGCACCGCGGCGACGGCCTCGTGGTCCGAATCGTTCAGCTGCAAGGTGGCGGTGAGCTGGCCCTCAAGCTTGGACAGGGCGGTGGCCAGGTCCGCGGCATCCGTGTAGCGGATGACCAGGGAGGCGGCACCGAAGATTTCCTCGTGCAGCACCGGGTTGCCCAGTAACTGCGCAACCCCGGTGGAGAAGATGGACGGTGCCGGGGCGTTCTCGGTTTCACCCTTGTTGCCCTGGGCCAAGAGCTCCACGCCGGGCTGGGAGCCAAGGTTTTGAACGCCCTGGACCCAGGAGTTGTAGATGCCCTGGGTCAGCATGGTCTGCCCGGCCGCGGTGGCGGTCTCGGTGCGCAGCGCCGCGGCGAACGTGTCGCCTGCCTCGCCGGCCGGGACGAACACCAGGCCCGGGGCTGTGCAGAGCTGGCCGCTGGAGCCGGTGACCGAACCCAGGTAGGCCTTGGCGTGGCCGGCGGCGTCATCGGAAAGCGCGCCGGAGAAGAAGATGACCGGGTTGATGGAGCTCATTTCCGCGTAGACCGGGATCGGCTCGGGACGTGCGGCGGCGGTGGCCATCAGCGCGGTGCCGCCGCCGCGGGAACCGGTGAAGCCCACGGCCTTGATGCGCGGGTCCGAGACCAGCGCCTGGCCGATGCTGGCGCCCGGCCCGTAGACCAGCGAGAAGATCCCCGGGTGCAGATTCGCCTCCGAGATGGCCGCGGTGATGGCCCGGCCCACGATCTCGCTGGTGCCCGGGTGGGCGTTGTGGGCCTTGAAGACCACCGGGCATCCGGCGGCCAGGGCCGAGGCCGTGTCCCCGCCGGCGGTGGAGAATGCCAGGGGGAAGTTGGACGCACCAAACACCGCTACCGGGCCCACCGGGATCTTGCGCTGGCGGATGTCCACCCGCGGCATCGGCGCGCGCTCCGGCAATGCCGGATCGATCCGCACCCCGTGGTGGTCGCCCTGGCGCACCACCTGCGCGAAGATGCGCAACTGGTTGCAGGTGCGCCCGCGCTCGCCGGTGAGCCGTGCCTCGGGAAGCCCGGTCTCCGCCATGGCCCTTTGCACCAGCTCGGTTCCCACGGCCTCGATGTTCTCCGCTATGGATTCGAGGAACCGTGCGTGGGTCTCGGGGTCAAGGGAACGGAAGGAGGCAAAGGCGTCCTCGGCCGCGGCGGTGGCCAGCTCCAACTGCGCGGCGTCGATCAGGCTGTAGGCCGGGTCGAGCGGCTGGTTGGTGGCGGGATTGAAGCCCCGTACCTCGGCCCCGTTGCCGGGGGTGTTGATCCCGGCCAGGATGGACTGGCCGGTGAGTTGCTGGGTATCCGTGGACATTGCTGCTCCTGCGTCGGAAGGTGGGTGTTGCGGTGGTGATGTTTGGTGCGTCCGGGCTGTCGGTTAGACGGCTGCGGCGGCCGGCATCAGTCCGGCCTTCTGGATCAGGGCGCCGAGGTCGGCCAGGTCGGCCTCGGTGAGGTTCTGCAGCGGCGGGCGCACCGAACCGGCGTCGCGGCCGATGGCCTTCAGTCCGCCCTTGACGATGGAGACGCCGTAGCCTGCCACGCGGTCGCGGATGTCCAGGTACGGAAGCACGAAGCGCTTGAGCTTCTCGGTGACCGCCGCGTGGTCCTGATTGCGCACGTCCTTGTAGAAGTCCAAGGCGAACTCGGGGACGAAGTTGTACATGGCCGAGGAGTATGTGCTCATGCCCAGCTGCAGCAGCGGCAGCGCGAAGGTCTCTGCGGTGGGCAGGCCACCGAGGTAGAACAGGCGGTCGCCGTTCTTGGTGTAGACCTTGGTCAGGTGCTCGATGTCGCCGGTGGCGTCCTTGAACCCGATGAAGTTTTCGTGGGTGTCGGCCAGGCGGGCCACGGTGTCGGCCGAGTAGATGGCGTTGGCGCGGTTGTAGACGATGACGCCGGTGGTGGTGGCCTTGCAGACGGCCGAGGCGTGCTGGAAGAGGCCTTCCTGGTCGCATTCGGTCAGGTAGGGCGGCAGCAGCAGCAGTCCCTCGGCGCCGGCGGCCTCGGAGTCCTGGGCGTTCTGGATCGCCTGCTTGGTGGAGCCTCCGGCCGAGCCGAGCACCGGAACGCGCGTGCCGGCTTCCTCGACGGCCATGCGGACCACGCGGGCTGCTTCTTCGGGGGTGAGGGTGAAGCCCTCGCCGGTGCCGCCGGCGGCAAAGAGGCCGGCGACGCCGAAGCTTGACTGCCAGTCGAGGTGGCTGCGGTAGGCGGCCTCGTCGATTTCCAGCTGCGCATCGAATGCGGTCACCGGGAAGGAGAGGAGCCCGTCCTTGAGCTTGGCGGCAAGTTCGGCTGGGGTGTAGGTGGCCATGGGGATACTCCTAAAAGTGGGGCGCCTCCACGACGAAGTGGATTCAGTGGCGGTGGACGATGGTGATGTTCGTTGACCCCAGCCTAGGGAGCACCAACGATGCCTGTCCAAGCCCATATTTGTATTGTTTGATACCCGTCGGGTATCGCCAGTTTGGGGGTACGCGGCCCGGGTGGTCTTTGCCGTGACTTAGGCCTGCATGGAGTCACGAACGATCTGCACCAATTTGGCCAGCGCGGGATTCTTGTAGTCCCGATTCCAGATTGCGTGCAGCTCGACCGCGTCCGGGGTGACGTCCTCGAGCCGGTGGTAGCTGACCCCGTCAACGCCGAGCAGCTTGGCGCTTTCGGGGACAAAGGCGATGCCGCGCCCCGCGGCCACCAGGGTGATCATGGTCAGGATCTGGCTGACCGAGTGGACGACGTTTTGGTGCTCGATGTCGATCTCGCGCACAACGAGGTCATAAAAATAGCGGGCCTTGGTTGCCGAGTGCATGATTAATGGTTCGCCGGCCAGGTCTTCGACCATGAGCTCGCGCGGCAACAGGTCAAGCCGGTGCCCCGTGGGCACCGCAACGTAGAGGGACTCGGAAAAGAGCATTTGCGATTCAAACGTTTTTTCGTCGAAGGGTGGTCGCGCCAGGCCCAGGTCGATGTCCCCGTCTTGCAGCGCGGTGATCTGTTCCCCGGTCACCATCTCGAAGAGCTCAAGGTGGACATTGGGAAGCCGCGTCGAGATTTCGGAGAGCAGGGGTCCGAGCAGGCTGAACCCCGAGGCTGCGGTGAATCCGATGCGCAGCTCCCCGAATTGCCCCGAGGCAATCCGGCGCGCGTTCAGCGGCGCGCGCTCGGCGGAAATCACCAGGCGCCGGGCATCGATGAGAAAAGCGTGCCCGGCCGCGGTGAGAGACACCTTGCGGTTGTCGCGTTCGAGCAGCTCGACGCCAACGCTTCGCTCGAGCTTCTGGATTTGCCGGCTCAGCGGGGGTTGGGTCATATTCAGCCGCTCGGCGGCGCGGCCGAAGTGCAGCTCTTCGGCCACGGCCACAAAGCTTCGCGCTTGGTCCAAT
Source organism: Paeniglutamicibacter psychrophenolicus (assembly GCF_030812255.1). Classification (GTDB taxonomy): domain Bacteria; phylum Actinomycetota; class Actinomycetes; order Actinomycetales; family Micrococcaceae; genus Paeniglutamicibacter; species Paeniglutamicibacter psychrophenolicus_A. The sequence goes on from NZ_JAUSSH010000002.1 coordinate 355,604, forward strand.
GTGAACAATTGATACCTTTCGGGAATCACTCCATGCATAGATGGGGTTGGACAAGCATCATAACTATTTCTAGGCTCAAGCAGAAGTAAGAAACGTGTTGTGACTCACTCGCAGGTGGGAGCCCCCGAGCAACACGTGTCGAAAACAAGGAGATCTCGCAATGAAGAAGCAATTCACACGCCGCGCAATGCTGTCCATGGCCGCGGCCACCGCGGCTCTTTCGCTTGCTGCCTGCGGCGGCAACGTCGGTGGCGGTGCCGCCGAGGGAGCCACCTTCCCCAGCGGCCCGGTGACCCTCACCGTCGGCCAGGCCCCGGGTGGTTCCACCGACCTGATCGCCCGCGCAGCGGCCGAGGGCATGGCGGAAAAGCTCGGCGTGGCCATGCCGGTCGTCAACAAGCCCGGCGCCAACGGTGCCCTGGCCACCCAGGAAGTCGCAGCAATGAAGGCAGACGGCCAGAACCTGGTCCTGCTCAACGCGTCGCTGATCACCATCACCCCGCTGGCGGTCTCCGCATCCGAAGCCGTCACCCTGGACGAGCTCGATGTCATCGGTGGCCTGTCCCAGGACGACTACGTCATGGTTGCCAGCACCAAGTCGGGCGTCAAGTCCGTTGCGGATTTGAAGAAGAGCGAATCGAAGCTTTCCTTCGGCACCACGGGCGTCGGCACCGGATCGCAGCTGGCCCAGGCCTTGCTGCTGGCCCAGGGCGACATCAAGGGGACCATCGTTCCCTTCGACTCCGGCTCCCCGGCGCTGACCGCCGTCATGGGCAACCAGGTGCAGGTTTCCACCGTCCAGCTCGGCGAGGCCAAGCCGCAGATCGATGCCGGCACCGTGGTCCCGCTGGTCGTCTTCTCCTCCGAACGCAACAGCTTCCTGCCGGATGTTCCCACCGCCGTTGAAGAAGGCTACGACGTCCCGGTCTCGCAGTACCGCGCCATTGCCGCACCCAAGGGCCTGAGTGCCGAGACCAAGACCGCCTTGGTCGACGCACTCAAGGCAGCAACGGCCCGCGACTCCTACAAGTCCTTCAACGAGTCCAACATGCTCAGCCCGAAGGAAATCTCCGGTGAGGAAGTTGTCACCGAATGGAACGAACTGGCCGCCAAGTACAAGAAGCTGACCGAGCAGTACAACATCTCGCTGGCTTCCAAGTAACACCTCGCCCGTTCCCAATCCCAGGCGCCACCGCAGGTGGCGCACGCTAGACCCAAAGGAAGCACGCTATGCGAGCCGATAAAGCGCCGCACGTCGAAGACGCCCCGGAAACGGACCTCCCGGAGACGGACGAAGAGATCCTGACCCCCGAGCAACTCGCTGCTGCATGGGCAGCCGAGGCTCCGGAACCGGCCGGGCCCGTGGCCAACCTGGTTTCCTCACTGGTGGCCATGGCCCTGGGCATCGCAGGGTTGCTGCTCTCGCTGAAACTGGGATTGGGAACTCCGGCCGAACCACGGCCGGGCATGTGGCCGTTCATCGTCAGCCTCGTCGTTGCCGTGCTGTCGGTGGTCCAGGTCGTCATCGGCCGCGCCGGCGGCAAGGACGGGGAAAAGTTCTCGTCCTACTCCTGGTACGCCGGAATCGGTTTTGCCACGCTCGTGGGCATGGTGCTGCTCATGCCGGTGGTGGGCTTCGAGATCCCGTCGCTGCTGTTGTGCTTCGTCTGGATGCGGTGGCTCGGCGGCGAGCGCTGGCGCTCGGCCACCATGTATTCGATCCTGATTGTTGCAGCGTTCTACGCGATCTTCATTGCCGCACTCGGAACCACCATCCCCCGACTTTTCTAAGTCAAGACCAAAGGTAAAACGGCATGGATTTCTTCGGCCCGGTCTTGGACGGCTTTGGTGTTGTCCTGGACCCAACCAATCTTCTGTACTGCCTGCTCGGCGTCGCCATTGGCATGCTGATCGGCGTGCTGCCGGGCCTGGGCCCGGCAGCAACCATCGCCATCCTGCTTCCCCTGACCTACGGGGTGGAGCCGGTCACCGCGATCATCATGCTCGCGGGCATCTTCTACGGCGCCCAGTACGGCGGCACCATCACCTCCGTGTTGCTGCGCATTCCCGGCGAGGCCAGTTCCGTGGTGACCGTCTTTGACGGCTACGTCCTGGCCAAGCAGGGGCGGGCTGGCACCGCACTGGGCATCGCCGCCATCGGTTCCTTCATCGGCGGCACCGTGGGCATCATCGGATTGACCTTCCTGGCCCCGGTGGTCGCGAGCTTCGCCCTGGACTTCGGCCCGCCGGAGTACACGGCACTGGCCCTGCTGGGCATCCTGCTGGTCGCCACCATTTCCGGCGGATCGAAGATCAAGGCCTTGATTGCCGCGGCCTTCGGACTGTTCCTGGCCACGGTGGGACGCGATATCTTCACCGGTGCCGAGCGCTTCACCTTCGGAAACCTCTCGATGGCAGACGGCATCGACTTCGTGCCCATCGCCATGGGCCTGTTCGGTGTGGGAGAGATCCTCTACAACCTCGAGGAACGGCACCGTGCTGCCTCCGCGCCCGCCACGGTCGCCAACGTCTGGCCCTCGCGCAAGGACCTCAAGCAAGCCTCCGGCGCCATCGGACGCGGCTCGGTGCTCGGATTCTTCCTGGGCATCCTGCCCGGCGGCGGAGCCACCATCGCCTCGCTGGCCGCCTACGCCGTGGAAAAGAAGCGGGCCAAGGACCCCTCACGTTTCGGCAAGGGCGCCATCGAGGGCGTGGCCGGACCGGAAACCGCGAACAATGCGGCGGCCACCAGCTCCTTCATCCCGCTGCTGACCCTGGGCATCCCCGCCAACGCCACCATGGCCATCATCTTCGGTGCGCTGCTGATCCAGGGCGTGACCCCTGGCCCGCAGCTGATCACCGAGCACCCGGACCTGTTCTGGGGCGTGGTGAACTCGATGTACATCGGCAACATCCTGCTGCTGATCATGTCGATCCCGCTGGTGGGACTGTTCGTGAAGATCCTGCGGATCCGTGCAGCGATCCTTGCCCCGATCACGGCGCTGATCACAATGCTCGGCGCCTACACGATCCGCAACTCGATGTTCGACGTCATGCTCGTGGTCCTCTTCGGCGCACTGGGCTACCTGATGAAGAAGTTCGGCTTCGAGCCCGGCCCGCTGGTGCTGGCATTCGTGCTCGGAAGCCTCCTCGAGTCCTCGCTGCGCCGCTCGCTGCTGGTGCTTGAGGGCGACCCGACCGGGTTCTTCACCCGGCCGATCTCCGCCACGCTGCTGGTGACATTCGTGATCGTGGCCGTCTGGCCCATGATCAAGACAGTTCTCGACAAACGCAAGAAGGCAAACGCCGTCTTGTCCGACCCCAAGGTTAAGGAAAAGGTATGAGCATCCTAGTTGGATACGTTCCGACCAAGGTCGGTGAGGCCGCGGTGCGCGCCGCGATCAGCGAGGCCAAGCTTCGCAACGAGGAGCTGCTGATCGTGAACTCGGTGCGCGAAGGTGCACTGGTGGACAAGTCGGTGGCGAGCGCCGAGGACATCGAGCGCATCAAGGCCTCCACCGTGGATGCGGGCATCAAGGCGCGGATCCTGGAATCCATCCACCGCGACGACCTCGCCGAGGAGATCCTGGACCTGGCCGAGAAGCACGACGTCTCACTGATCGTCATTGGGTTGCGCCAGCGCTCCCAGGTGGGCAAGTTCATCATGGGCTCCCACGCCCAGCGCATCCTGTTGCAGGCCGAGCACCCGGTGCTCGCAGTCAAGGCGGACCAGGTCTAGAAGGATTTCTTCCGCAGACCAAGGCAGGGTCCCTGAACCGCGTGCGGTTCAGGGACCCTGCCTGCTTATCGCGGTGGTCCTGGCCCCTTGGGAACCACGGCATGATTCGCTTGGGAGGGCGATCACCAATCCAGCAACAAGTGCTCTCCAACCTGTTCGCGCACGCCTGCCAGCGCCGCGGGGTCGTCATTCAGCTTCGTGCCCAGATGAGGCATGTCCCGACGCAGCGTCGACAACCAGCCGGGGTAGCGTTCCGGGAAGCTGCGTGCCAGCAGCTCCAGGACCAAGCCCACCGAGGCGGACGCGCCGGGGGAAGCGCCCAGTAGTCCCGCCAGGGAACGGTCCGCGGTGAGCACGACCTCGGTGCCGAACCCGGCAATCGTGCCGGCACCGTCGACCCGCTTGATGACTTGGACGCGTTGCCCGGCCGTTACCAGCTCCCAGTCCTCGGCCCGCGCGTGGGGGACGAACACCCGCAGTGCCTTGAGGCGTTGTGCCGGGGTGGTGAGGATCTGGGTCACTAGGTAGCGCACGAAGTCAAGGTTGGTGCGTGCGGCCGAGAGCAGGGTTCCCAGGTTTCCGCGGGTCACCGACCTGGCCAGGTCCAGCAGTCTGCCGCGCTTGAGGAAGCGCGGGGAGGAGGCACCGAAGGGCCCAAACATGAGGTATTCCTTGCCGTCGAGAACTCTCAGATCCAGATGGGGAACGGAGATGGCCGGTTCGCCATCGGCCGGGTGTCCGTAGACCTTGGCCCGGTGCCCGGCGATGAGTTCCGGGTTGTCGGTGCGCAGGAACAAGCCGCTGATCGGGAAGCCGCCCACCGTTGCGGTTTCGGGCAGGCGCGCCGATTGCAGCAGGGGCAGGGTTCCGCCGCCGGCCGCAACGAAGACGTACCGTGCGGTCAGTCCGCGTTCGGCCGCGGCGTGCCGTGCGCGGATGTGCCAGAGATTGGTGTGCGTATCCTGGCACAGTGAGCGCACCCGGGTTTCCAGCTGCAGCTCGGCACCGGAGGCCGCGGCATCGGCCATGAGCTTGGAGGTCAATGATCCGTAATCCACGTCGGTACCCAGCGGGCTGCGGGTTGCTGCAACCTCCTCGGTCGCCTCGCGGCCCTGGAACATCAGGGGAAGCCAGTGGCGCAGGGTTTCGGGGTCATGCGTGTATTCCATGGAGTCGAAGAGCGGGTGGGCGCTGAGCTCGGTGTGCCGGGTGCGCAGGATCGCGGTCCATCGGCCGCGGGCAAAGCTGCAGTGCGGGACGCTGCGGATGAATTCGGTTGGCTCGCCCAGGCGGCCCCTCGCAGAAAGGTGTGCCCAATACTGCACCGAGACGAGGAACTGCTCGTGGATGGCCAAGGCATCGGCCGGATCGATGCTGCCGTCGGGCGCGGCGGGGGTGTAGTTGAATTCGCACAGGCCTGCATGTCCGGTTCCGGCGTTGTTCCAGCCATTCGAGCTCTCGGCCCCGGCGACTTCCAGGGCCTCGAGCACGCCGATGCGCCATCCGGGTTCCAGGGTGGCCAGCAGTCCGGCGGCGGTGGAGCCCATGATCCCGGCTCCAATGATGAGGACGTCGTAGTGTTCGGTGGTGCCGGGATGCTTCACGGGGGTGTTTCCTTCGCGTGTTGGCGGGCCTGACCCGCTCAGTGGGTGGGCGGCGCGACTCCTGCTTCGACCTCGAGCCGCTGCAGGGAATTTGCCAGGTGAACGCGCATGGCTGCGGCTGCGGCCATGGCGTTGCCCGAGGCGATGGCATTGCGGATGCCCAGGTGCTCGGTCGCAACCTGCTCCAGGCGGGCGTCGGGGATGGAGTCCTTGGATTCCAGGCGTTGGCGTGGCATGGCAATCATCGCCGGACCGAGGTGGCGCACCGCATCAAGGAAGTAGGGGTTCCCGCTGCCTGCTGCAACGGCCGAGTGGAACTCGAAGTCGCAGCTCATCGAGCGCGAGGCGTTGGTTCCGGCCTGCCGGAATGCCGCGAGCGCCGCATCGAGGGCGGGCAGGGTGTCGGCGCTCGATGCAACCGCTGCCGCAGCTGCAGCCTCGGATTCGAGTCCCATGCGGAACTCGAGCAATTGCCGGCGCTCGGCCAGGGTTCTGGGGACCCGCGGCTGCGCACCGGTTTCGGGTGCCGGGGGAGTGAGGGCAAAACTTCCGGCACCGCGGCGCGTGTGGACCAACCCCTCAGCCTGCAGCCGGGTCACGGCCTCACGCACCACGGTGCGGGAGACTCCGTGCTCTGCGATCAGGGCATTTTCGCTCGGGAGCTTGTCTCCCGGGGCGATTGCTCCGGAGCTGATCTGCTCGCGCAGGTGCTCAATCAGGCCGGCCGTCAGATTGGGTTTCATAGAATGAATGCTTTCACGCGCGCCGCGGCAGGAGGCTTAAGCTCGGCCGAACTCGACGGTGTCGGTCGTCCAGGCGCGGGCCTGGTCGCTGAAGGTGAAGCCGAGTCCGGGCCGGTTCGGGACGATCATGCGTCCGTCCTTGGTCTCAAGACGCTCGTTGAACAGCGGGTCGAGCCAGTCGAAGTGCTCCACCCATGGTTCGCGCGGGTAGGCGGCGGCGAGGTGCAGGTGAATCTCCATGGCGAAGTGCGGCGCAAGGTCCAAGCCGGCCTGGTCCGCAAGCGTGGCCAGGCGCAGGAACTGGGTGATGCCGCCGATGCGCGGGGCATCGGGCTGGATGATGTCGCAGGCACGGGTGGCGATCAGTCGTTCGTGCTCGGCGACGGATGCGAGCATCTCGCCGGTGGCAATCGGGGTGTCAAGGGCCGCGGCGAGGGCCGCGTGTCCCTCGGCGTCGTAGGCGTCGAGCGGTTCCTCGATCCAAACCAGGTCGAATTCCTCGAGCTTGCGACCCATGCGCAGCGCGGTGGCGCGGTCCCACTGCTGGTTGGCATCCACCATCAACGGCACGTTGGGGCCGATGTGTTCGCGCACCGCGGCGACGCGGCGCAGGTCCTCGGAGGAATCGGGCAGGCCGACCTTGATCTTGATGCCGCCGATTCCTTCTTCGATGGACTGGCTGGCGCGGTCCTTGACCTCGGAGATGGAGGCGTTGAGGAAGCCGCCGGAGGTGTTGTAGGTGCGTACCGAGTCCCGGTGGGATCCGAGGAACTTGGCCAGCGGCAGGCCCGCGCGCTTGGACTTCAGGTCGTAGAGGGCAATGTCGAGGGCGGCGAGTGCCTGGGTGGCGACACCGGAGCGGCCCACGGAGGCGCCGGCCCACAGGAGTTTGGTGTAGAGCTTGGCAATGTCGTTGGGGTCCTCGCCGATCATGGTCTCGGCGACTTCCTTGGCGTGGGCGAACTGTGCAGGCCCGCCGGCGCGCTTCGAGTAGGAAAAACCGACACCTTCGTGGCCCTGCTCGGTCTTGATCTCCGCGAAGAGGAAGACGACCTCGGTCATCGGCTTTTGGCGGCCGGTGAAGACCTTGGCATCGGAGATCGGGGTGGCCAGTGGCAAGCGCGCGGTGGACAGCTTGACGTGGCGAATGGCATCGGGGGAGTAGCTCATGGCGGGTCTGTGCTCCTGGGAAGGGAAAGGCGGGATTGTGTCAGCGAACACAACTTATCGTATAAGTTCAACACTTGTAATACAAGTGATTTCGGGCAAGGCCTTTCAACCGTGGATTTTCCGCATTCAACTGACAACCATGCGGTACCTGTGGAGCACCGAGAAGGCTCGGGTGTCAGTGGGTCCGGGTATGGATTTTTTCTGGAGTCCTGCGAACCTATGGCGGTCTTCCGCAACCAATGGCGATTCGGGATGTCTTGAATGCGATGATCAGGGAATTGGATAGAGGGGGTGCTTTGCCAAGGCTTCAGATATGGTTTCTTGGTTCCTGAGCCACGAAGGTAGAAACGCGCCGATGTCACCAAGAACTCGTTCCACTGCGTCGTAAACCTCTTGAACCTGCTGGCTATCGAGCATTGGTTCTAGGTGGGCGATTCGGTTTCGAGCCTCGTAGATTCGAGTGACGTCGACAACGAGTTCTCGCGGTGTCCGGGTCATGTTGGGAAACGCGTTGGGGAGTACATCCCTCCACAGCAGGGCGCTTCCCGGGTCGGGGCGACGCCCGGCTGGTGCCTTAAGGGCGAATCGCCAAGTGCCAAACATAAGCTGTGCCAGGATGTCGCAGTGTTCTGGAGTTTGGCCTGACCTGTGGCTAACGCGGCGCCGTTGTATGTGCTTGCGAGCCCGTTCGGTCGCTTCTGCAATCTTGTCTTTTCGAACGATGCGTTCCAGAAGTGGAGCTGGGTCCAATAGCCAATGTGCGGATCGCCTCTCGCCCGTCGTGCGATTGGTTTGGGTCTGGTTCCAGATCGAAAATTGTTCATCTATCGTGTTGCGAAGTGCGATCTCGACGATGTGCAATGTCTCGTAAATGGCGGCAGAAGCGCGCATGTTCCAGTGATAGAGATGTAACCCCTTGCTTCGGTTCCCCCCCGGCGGCCCGAAGGTAGGAGCCAAATCTGTCGTCGGAAATCGCCATAATGGCGGCCTCGAACAGCGGAGATAGGTGTTGGACAGCGGGATTCATGCTCTGTAGAGTAGCTAATGAAAGCGGAGGCAGGTCTCTCCGTCACAGGATTGTGGAAGGTTTGGTTTCCTTTGCGAAACCAGACCTTCTTCATTTAACTTGGAAGTCTCCAACTGGGATTCGCAGGCAGTGCTTTTCTGCTCACGGTACGGTCGGACCGTGCACGGTTGTGGTGTCTCCAACGCGACGCATTGTGGCCCGCCCGGATCACCGGACGGGCCACAAGCGTTCTGGCTGCCTACGAGACGGGCGTGATGAGCTTCCCCGAGTCGATGTAGCTGCGCAGGTTATCCAGCACAAGCGCTGCCATGTCCGCGCGGGTCTCGTGCGTGCCGCTGCCCAGGTGCGGCAGCAGGACCACGTTCTCCAGCGCGAAGAGCTCTTCGGGAGCGTGGGGCTCGTTGACGAATACGTCCAGCCCGGCACCTGCGATGGTGCCGCTCTGCAGGGCCGCGACCAGGGCCGGCTCGTCAACCACGCTGCCACGGGCAATGTTGATCAGGAACCCTTTCGGGCCGATCGCCTCCAGGACGTTCGCGTCAACCAGTCCGGCGGAGGCCGGGCCGCCCGCAGCGGCCACGACGAGCACGTCGGTGGCCTCAGCCAGTGCGGCGGCAGAGGGGTGGTACGTGTACGGGCTGCCGCTGATTTCCGAGCGGTTGTGATAGTGGATTTCGCAGCCGAAGGCCTCAAGGCGCTTGGCGATTGCCGCGCCGATGCGGCCTAGGCCCAGGATTCCCACGCGCTTGGAACTGGCGCGGGTGGCCAGCGGGAAGTTCGTGCCGGTGGCCCAGGTTCCGGCGCGCACGAAGCGCTCGGCTGCGCCCAGCGAGCGCAGGGTGTTCAGGTAGAGGCCCAGCGCGGTGTCGGCGACGCAGTCGGTGAGGACGTCCGGGGTGTTGCTGATCGGGATGTTGCGCTCGTTCGCCTGTGCGACGTCGGAGGCGTCGTAGCCGACACCGAAGTTCACGATGGCTTCGAGGTTTGGCAGGCGCTTCATGAGTTCGGTGTCCACGCCGATCTTCCCGGAGCACACCGCGATGCGGATCGCTTCGCCGTGCTCGTTCAGGAATTGATCGCGGGCCGGGCCCGCTTCCGGCAGTACCAGCGAGTCGTAATCGTCCACCAGCGCCTGAGCGACCGTTGGGTTGACCGGGCCGACGCGCAGGATGGCGTTCCCGGAAATGGGGCTGGGATCGCGCCGCGTGATGGCGCTGGTTTCTGTTGACATACCTGAATCCTAGGAAGCGGCAAGGATGCGCGTCCAACACGGAGATTGCATGGATCAATACCGTTGAGGCATTGATAGGCCGACAGCCGCGGGATGTAGCGGAAGTCACAATCCTTGCCCCGGGTGCTTGGGTCCGTATGCGTCGGCAACCGCGTCTTCATGCGGTTGTTGGCCCTTGACGGGTTGCGCCGGTGCCGCCGAAGCTGTTCAAACACGACCGGCAGATCGCTTGCTCCTCCAGGTCGTTCGAACTCATCTCATTCGCTCACTCCCAGAGGAAACAACGATGTTTTTTGCCAACAAGCCCGGGACCCCCGTGACCCGCACCCGACGACTCTCGATGGCCGTGGCTGCCGGCGCCCTGCTGGGCACCACCGTGCTCGCAGGCTGCTCCGTGGCCAACTCCGAAGGCGCCACCGGATCCTCCGGGGCCGGTGGACCGGCCGCCGGCGACACCCTGCGCGTGGTCCTGCAGCAGGAACCGCCGACCCTCGAGGCCTGCGAATCGAACCTCACCAGCACCGGCGTGGTGGTGCGCTCGACCATCACCGAGCCGTTGATCGAACGCAACCCCACCACCGGTGAGCTCGAGCCCAAGCTCGCCACCGAATGGACCAGCAGCGACGACACCACATGGACCCTGAAGCTGCGCGAGGGCGTGAAATTCCACGACGGCTCCGAATTCACCGCCGAGGATGCCGCTGCCACCATCGATCGCGCGGTCAACGGCAAGCTCGGCTGCAACGTCGAGGGCTACGTCTTCGGCGACGACGACCTGAAGCTCAAGGTCGTTGACGCCACCACGCTGACGGTCACCGCACCCAAGGCCGACCCGATCCTCCCGCTGCGCCTCTCCTTCCTGGAGGTCGTGCCCTCCGAAACCTCGAAGACCGAAAAGGTGCGCGAACCGATCGGCACCGGGCCCTACAAGCTGGACAAATGGGAAGCCGGGCAGCGCATCGATGTCTCCGCCTTCGCCGACTACTGGGGCGAGGCCCCCGCCTTCCCGAAGGCCAACTACCAGTGGCGTAGCGAGGGCAGCGTCCGCGCCGCCATGATCACCTCCGGCGAGGCGGACATTGCCACCGGCCTGAGCCCGGAAGACAACATCGGGGACCTGGGCGTCTCCTACCCCAACAACGAGACCGTCGCCCTGCGCATGCACGCCGACAAGGCCCCGTTCACCGACATCCGGGTTCGCCAGGCCGTGAACTACGCCATCGACAAGGAAGCCATCGTCGCCTCGCTCTATGGCGGACGCGACAAGGCAGCAGCCCAGCTGGTGCCCGAGGGCGTCGTGGGGCACAGCGACTCGCTGGCCGTCTGGCCCTACGACCCGGAAAAGGCCAAGTCCCTGGTGGACGAGGCCAAGGCCGACGGGGTGGACACCTCCGCGCAGATCAGCATGATCGTGCGCACCGCGCAGTTCCCCAAGATCGAGGAACTGGGCCAGGTGCTGCAGGAACAGCTGACGCAGGCCGGGCTGAACGTGAAGCTGAAGATGCTCGAGACCAGCCAGCACCTGACCTATCAGGTCCGCCCGTTCCCCACCGATGACGAGGGCGCCATCATGCTGATGACCCAGCACGGCAACCAGGCCGGCGACGCGGCCTTCACTGTGGACCAGTACATGACGACCAAGGGCGCCCAGTCCGCCTTCGGCACCCCGGAGCTCGACAAGCTCATCGCAGAAGCGGACGCTGCCACCGGCGAGGACCGCCAGGGAGCCTTCGAGAAGGTCTTCTCCTACCAGAACGACAACGTCGTCCAGTTCGCCCACATCGCCCACCAGACCGGCATGCTCGGCATCGCCAAGACCGTGGGATACACGCCGAACTCCTCCTCGGGCGACGAACTGCGCCTGGCCGAGGTCACCACGGCCAAGTAGGCCGCTCGCTCCAGTCCGCACGCAAGGCAACCAAGAAATCGACGGAAAGCACCAAGGATCATGCTCACCTATCTGCGTAAAAGGATCATCTCCTCCGCACTGCCGCTGGTGGTCGTGGTGGTGGGGGTCTTCGCCCTGGCCCGGATGACCGGCAACCCGGCAAGCCTCTACCTGCCGCTGAACGCCACCGAGGCCATGCGCGCCGACTTCATTGCCAAGAACGGACTGGACCAGCCGGTCATCATCCAGATGGCCGACTACTTCGGGGGCCTGCTCCGGCTGGACTTCGGAACCTCGCTGCGCACCGGGGAGGACGCCGCAGCCATGGCGCTGCGCGCCTTCCCGGCCACGCTGCAACTGGCCGCGATGACCATGGTGATCGCCATCGTGCTGGCGATCATCGTGGGCTCCGCGGCCGCCCTGAAACCCAACGGGGTGCTGGACCGCTTCGCGTCCTTCGTCTCCATGGCCGCGGCCTCGATTCCCGACTTCTGGCTGGCGATCGTGGGCATCTGGGTCTTCGCCATCTACCTGGGCTGGCTGCCCACCTCCGGGGTCATGGGCGCCGCGGCCTGGGTGCTGCCGGTGGCGACACTGGTGATGCGGCCCTTCGGGGCGCTGGTCCAGGTCATCCGCGGGGCCATGGTCACCTCCCTGTCCGAGCCCTATATCAAGCTCGCCCGCTCCAAGGGCGCCACCGAATACCGCGTGGTCACCTCCCACGCCCTGCGCAACGCCGCGGCCCCGGCCCTGACGGTCGCCGGGGACCTCACGGTCGGGCTGATCAACGGTGCAGTGGTCGTCGAGACCATCTTCGGCTGGCCGGGCATCGGCAAGCTGATGATCGACTCGATCCTGCAGCGCGACTTCGCGGTCCTCCAGGCCTGCGTGCTGCTCACGGCCCTGGCCATCTTCGTGCTGAACATCGTGATCGATGTGGGATACGCGCTGCTTGACCCGCGGGTCCGTCCCACCGCCGGGGCCCGGGCCCGCCGCAAGGCGCGCACGGCGTCAATCGACAGCCCACCGGCCGCACCGAACGAGACCCCCGTCCCCGCCGCCGCCGGCGCGAACGTCTAGGAAGAGACATGACACAGACAATGAACGCCCCGGTGCAGGGCAAACGCTCCACACGGCCCACGAAGGCGGCGCTGGGCGGACCGAGCATGTTCGCCATGCTGCTGCGCGACAAGTTCGCTTCCGTCGGCGCGGTGATCCTGGGCCTGGTGGTCCTTACCGCGATCTTCGGGCCCGTGCTGATGGGTGAACTGGCCACCAAGCAGAACCTGATGTTCATGAACAAATCTCCCTTCAATCCGGAAAACGGGTGGGCGTACTTCCTGGGCTCGGATTCGCTGGGCCGCTCGGTGCTCGCCCGCCTCATCGTCGCCACCCGCACGACCCTGCTGGTCGCGGTGCCCGCCGTTGCCGTGGCCCTGTTCATCGGCTCCCTCTGGGGAGTCTGGGCCGGATACCACCGGGGCAAGCGCGAAAACATCTCCATGCGCATCGCCGACATCATCATGTCCTTCCCCTCCCTGCTGCTGGCCGTCGTGGTCCTCTATGTCTTCAGCCCCTCGGTGGCCAACATCGTGCTGATCCTGGCCGTGACCCGCATCCCGATCTACATGCGCACCGCCCGGGCCGAATCCGCCGAGCTGCAGTCGCGCACCTTCGTGGACGCGGCGCGGACCTTCGGCACCAAGCCCAACTCGATCATCGCGATGCACGTGATCCCGGTGGTCACCCCGACCCTGCTGACGCTGGCCACGCTGGAGTTCTGCTACGTGATGCTCGCCGAATCCTCGCTGTCCTTCCTGGGCATCGGCATCCAGCCCCCGGATGTGAGCTGGGGGCTGATGGTGGCCCAGGGCCGCCAATACCTGCAGACCGCCTGGTGGCTCTCGATCCTGCCGGGCCTGGCCATCGTCATCACCGCGATCGCGGCGAACATGCTGGCCGCCTGGCTGCGCATTGCCACGGATCCGGCCCAGCGCTGGCGCCTGACCCTGCAGAAGCCGGCACGCACGGCATCCAAGACCGCATCGAAGGAGGCAAAGTGATGATGGAAGTACTTGATCGCCAAACCCGGGACACATCCACCGCCAAGGCCGTATTGGCCGTTGACGGGCTGGACGTGGACATCCGCACCCCCTCCGGCACCGTGCGGGTGGTCGGCAACGTTTCCTTCACCGCCTACCAGGGCCAGACCCTGGCGCTGCTGGGCGAATCCGGCTGCGGAAAGTCGATGACGGCCAAGGCCATCGCCGGCCTGCTGGACCCGGTGGCCTCGGTCGCCGGGGGAACCGTTCAGCTCGAGGGGCGGGACCTGAACTCCATGAGCCCCCGGCAGCGGCGCGAGGTCGCCGGCCCGGGCCTGGGCATCGTCTTCCAGGACGCGCTGACCGCGCTGAACCCCGTCTACACCGTCGGCACGCAGCTCGGGGAGGCCTTCCGGATCCACCGCGGCATGAACAAGAAGCAGGCCCGCGCCCAGGCCATCGAGCTGATGCGCCGGGTCGGCATCCCCGAGCCCGAGGTGCGGGTCTCGGCCTACCCCCACCAGTTCTCCGGCGGCATGCGCCAGCGCATCCTCATCGCCATGGCCGTGGCCCTGGGCCCGCGGCTGCTGATCGCCGATGAGCCGACCACGGCGCTGGATGTCACGGTGCAGGCGCAGATCATGGAGCTGCTGCGCCGGCTGCGCGAGGAAGAGGACATGGCCGTCGTGCTGATCACCCACGACCTCGCGGTGGTCGCCGAGGAAGCCGACGACGTCTGCATCATGTACGCCGGCAACGTGGTCGAAAGCGGGCCGGTGGCCACGGTGTTCTCCACCCCCACCCACCCCTACACCAAGGGCCTGCTCGAATCGGTTCCCACCCACGCGGTGCGCGGGGATGACCTGTCCTCGATCCCCGGCAGTCCGCCGGAGCTCAAGAATATCCCCGCCGGCTGCGTCTATGCGGACCGCTGCCCCATGGCCGCGGCGATCTGCCGCGAGGTCCGCCCCGAACTGCGCCCGAGCGGGGAGAACCAGTTCTCCGCCTGCCACTTCTCCGAATCCCTGCGCGCGGATCCGGCCACGGCACCGGCAGGCCAGGCCGTTGCCTCGACACAGCATGAGGAAACCCCATGAGCACCAACATCGCCGAATCCACCCGGCACAACGTCCTTGAGGTCCAGGACCTCTCCAAGTCCTTCACCGTCTCGGCCGGATCCGGGGGCTCGCGGAAACTGAAGGCCCTTGACGGGATCTCCCTGTCGGTGGGCAAGGGGGAGACCCTGGGCCTGGTGGGGGAGTCGGGCTGCGGCAAGTCCACGCTCGCCCGCACCCTGATGATGCTCGAGACCCCGGACTCCGGCACGGTGCGCTTCGACGGGCAGGACCCGTTTGCGCTCAAGGGCAAGGAGCTGCTGGCCTGGCGCCGGCGGGTGCAGATGGTCTTCCAGGACCCCTTCGCCTCGCTGAACGCGCGGATGACCGCCGGGCAGATCATCTCCGAACCCTTCGCCACGCACAAGGACCTGCACCGCGGCACGGCGGCCCGGAGCAAGCGGCTCAACGAGCTGCTTGACCTGGTGGGGTTGCGCAGCACCGACGCGCACAAAACCCCGCAGGAGTTCTCCGGCGGGCAGCGCCAACGCATCGGCATCGCCCGCGCCCTGGCGCTGGATCCGGACCTGGTCATCCTGGATGAGCCGGTTTCCGCGCTGGACCTCTCGGTGCAGGCGCAGGTGCTGAACCTGCTCAACGAACTGCAGCAGCAGCTGGGCGTCAGCTACATCTTCATCTCCCACGATTTGTCGGTGGTCCGCCACGTGACCGATCGGGTCGCGGTGATGTACCTGGGCCGCATCATCGAATCGGGCGTCACCGAGGACGTCTTTGACCGGCCGCTGCATCCCTACACCGCCGCGTTGATGTCCGCCTCGCCGAAGCTGGACCCGGCGATGCGCCCGGCCAAGCGGATTGTGCTGAATGGTGAGCTGCCCTCGCCGCTGGATCCGCCCAGCGGCTGCAGGTTTCGCACCCGCTGCTGGAAGGCCCAAGACATCTGCGCCTCCCTGCCACCCGAAGCCGCCGGCCGCAATGCGGACGGGACGGTCTCCCTGGGCATCCCTGCCATCGGGCCCGGCCAGTCGGTGCACGTGGCCGAATGCCACTTCCCGGTCTCCACCCCGGCCGAGGCCGGGTTGGTGCCGGCCGGGTAGGAAACTTGAGCGGATGGCAGCCGTGGCCGCACCCGATGGTTCATGGGTGCGGCCAACGCACCTGCCAACCGCGTGGCAGGGCAGAGGTCCAGCGCCGGGTCTCGGGTAGGCCGTTCCACCCCAACTGGGCGTGGCCCAGGCGCCAAGCCGGAACTTCCCTACCTCGCGGCATCGAGCAATTCATGGGTGCGGCGCCGGGCCTGGGCGTCGCGTATGCCCAGCTTGTCCACCAGGTTCTGCAACTTGTCGATCTGCTGCAGGTAATCGGCGCCGAGCCGCTGGGACAGCGGACGGGCAGCGAGGTCGTCAGCCATCCGCCAGGCCACGGCCAGGGCCCGTTCAAAGATCCGCTGGTCGGCGTCCGCGCTGCTGGCCGCCGGGCCGGCGCCAAGCACCGCAACGGTGTTGAGCCGTGAATCATCCAAGCCGAGCGCAAGGTCGTCCAACCGGCGGCGCAGCCTGCGCAGCGTCTTGGCGTTGCGCCCAAAACGGCCCAGCCGCATCGAGACGGTGCCGCCGTAGGCGACGACCTGGGTGAGAGTGATCAGCGCGAGGGCAAAGGTCAGCGTCAGCAGCCAGTAGAGCAGTGATTCGTTGAGCGGTTGCTTCGTGAAACCGTTGCCCTGCAAGCCGCGGGCGAGTTCCTCGATGCTGTTGGCGACCTTGATCTCGGGGTAGGTCGAGACGTAGTAGCTGCCGTACTTCCATGAGGTGTCGACCAGCCTGCTGTTGCCGCCCAGTCCCACCGCGCCGGTGATCTGGACCGGTATGGTCACTGTCCCGTCGGGGAAGGTCCACACGGGGATGATGTTTTGGTCGGGGAAAAGCTCGCCAGTGGTGGGATCGACCAGGGCCGGGAGTTCGCCCTTGATTTTCCACAAGGCATCGACCAGCACCGTTGGATCGATCTTCTGTCTGGTGGCTTCGTCGTCCGTGTCCGGCTCGGGGCGTACCTGCAGGTATTCCTTCGCATCGCGCACGGCGAGGGTGACATCTACCTGCTCGGTGAACTTGTCCTCCAGGTATTTGCGGATTCCTGCTTCGGTGATCACCGCGGAGTGTCCGTCAATGGCCAGGGAACGCAGAGGCTGGGTACCCTCCAGCGTCCACGAGGGTCGCATCGTCAGCTTGTCGCTGGCCACGCCGCCGGCGATGAGCGACACCACCATAATCACGGCACCGATGCCGATCCACGCTCCCCGGTGGCGAATGCGCGGCAGCGACAATTTCCAGCGGCGGCGCGGGGCGGCGGGCTCCCGGTATCCCATGGCTTCCGGCAACGGGCCGAACAGCGCCTTGGACGCGGCGTTGGCGCCGTCCAAGACATGCAGCGCCCGCAGCGAGCCACGGGGCGAAAGCCCCATGCCCGCACGCAACGTTGACAAGTCATCGCGGACAGGAGCGGTGCCTCGGACCCGGCCTTCACGTTTGCGGCGCAGCGACCTGTTGACGATCGTTGCGCTGCGCTCCAGTGCGTGCTCGGCCTTCTCCCAGGCCCGCACGGCCGCTGCAGGATCCTGCTCCGTGGTGCCGGCGGTGAGCAGCGTGGCAAGCGCGCTTTCGAGCCGGCGGATACGCCTTGGGGCCACGGCGCCCGGGGGAGCGGCGTGCAGGCGTGCCAGCAATTCACGCGTGGCAAAGGCCAGCGGCGCGGCCAGCCGGTCGAGGGTCCGCCCGCTGTTGACGGACCGGCCAAGCACCGATCCCGCACCCATCAAGGCGTCCGCGGAGGCCGCAAGGCTACGGGCGCCCGCCTCGAATTCCGCAAGGAGGGTTTCGGTGCGTGGCTTCAACGCATCCCTGGACGCATGGACCGCGTCGATCACGGCATCCTCGGTACGCGCCAAATCCAGGGAAGAGGTGCGTATCTTGTTCCAGGCGGCGTTGAACCCCGCCGGCCGGTCGGCCTTCTCCGTGGCCTGATAGGTGACTTCCAAGGCCTCGAGGTCGAGAACCACGCGGGCAAGCTGGCGCTGGGCGGCCGTGAGCCGGCGAAAGCGTGATTCCCTGCGCATGCGCCGGGACAGGGAATAGCCGAGGCCAAGCATGGTGAGCAGAAGCCCGAACGCCGTGCCCGCCACCCAGAACACGGGGGTTCGGACGGGACCGTCGTCGAGAACCTCCGCCGCCCGCTGCGCGGTGGCGGCGATCGCCGTCGGTCCGTGGCCCAGACCCAGGTTGCCCATGTAGGCCTTGTGGATTGCGAACCGGCTGGCCGAATGCTCCTGGCGATCGGCCAGCTCCGGGTAGATGCCGACACCCGTGAAGCGTGCATCCTTGCCGAAGTCCTTGGTGTCGTCGACGATCGCGGTGCTCAGGATGACGTCGGCGCCCGGATCCGTCTTTCCCTGGAGCTCGTCGTAGCTGAGCAGGCGGTTGGTGACCCTGATCGTCAGCGGTCGCCACGCGAGGATCGGCTCGGTGACCACCGCGTCGACGGTGGCCTGGGAGATGTTCCAGGGATGTTCACCGTCCACGATGATTTCCACTGGTGCCGCAGGCCGCTCGGTGACGGCGTGGATTCCGGTTCCGGCGAAGACGATGGTGCCGATTCCCAACAGCATGGCCAGCCACGGAAGGCCGAAGCGTGGTTTGCGTCTGGCATGGATCAATTGGCGGGTCATCGGCTCGCTTGAATCGGTAGGTGGCACATCGACCTGATTCTAACGTCTATTGACTAACGGCGTCCCCGAAGCCGCATTGGCCGCCGCCTGTTTGTGTGGCCTTGGGTAGTATTGCCCGCCTCCCGGTAGCCTGCCGACGGCAGGGCACCCTGCGGGACCATCATGCTGTCATGGGCACATCCTTCACGCTGGTGCAGCTGCGCTGCTTCGGAGCGGTGGCCCGGCGGGAGAACATGACAGCGGCGCCGGCCGTACTGAATGTCACCCGGCCAACGCTTTCCTCCGACTTCGCCAGCGAACGGAACGGGGAGGTGCGCGCCGACGGGCACCGGAAGCCGCGGGAGCTGCGGTTGTGCCGGTTGAAATGCCGTGGACCACCGCGCGGATCACCGAAACGACCTTCGCCCACGTCGGGCACCCCTTTGACGAGGCAATGGCGTTCCGCGTCGCCGCGGCCGTGGAACCCTTGGTTCCCGGACGGGGTTTCCCGCCCTTCGGGTAGCCCGAACATCCCAGGGCGGCTCGGAGACTTGCCGACGCTGCCACGGTGCGTGCCCTCCGGTCGGCCAAAGGCGGGGCCTCTTTCGGCCGACGGGGATGTCGTGGGGGAACCGCGGGAAGGCGGGCGCCTATTGCTGTGCTTGCCCGGCTTCCGTGTCCGCCGGCAAAACGAAGTCATGCTCCCATTCCTCCGCAACGCGAAGGAGCAAGGCCTGGAATGCCACCTCGGCCGGTGCACGCACACGGTCGTGACGTTGCGCCAGTAGGACCCGCCGGGACGGGGCACTGTCACCCAGGCGCAGGACCTGGACCCCGGGGTGCTTGATCACGACAGCACTCAGGGGCGCCAAGGCGATGCCCAGTCCGACGCTGACCATGGCCTGGGCCTCCTGGTAGTCGTTGGCCTGGAAGGAGATGCGCGGGGAGAATCCGGCGGCGTTGGCCGAGCGCTGCAGGACCTCGCCCACCGGATGGTTGTGTGCCCGCACGATCCACTGCTCCGCGCCGAGCTCCGCCATTGACACCTCGCCCCGCTGCGCCAGCGCGTGCTCCGCTCCGACCAGGAGCACAGTCGGCTCCTCGAATACCGGCAGGAGGTCGAATTTCTTGGGGTCCAGGGGGTTCCATGCGTACTCCCACAGCAGGCTGAGGCCCAATTCCCCGCGTGCCAGCAGTTCGAGCAGGCCGTCCAGGCGGCTGCTGGTCACATTCAGCTTGATCGCCGGGTACTGGCTGCGGAACCGGCTGATGACCAGGGGCAGGAACGAGCCCCCCAGGGTGGGGAAGGTGCCCAGGTTGAGACTGCCCCCGCCCACGCTGGCCAGTTGGGCCAGGTCGGCCATCGCCGCGTCCATCTGGTGCAGGATCGTCCGGGCATGGCCGGCGAGCACGTGGCCCGCGTCCGTGGGGACCATTCCGCGCGAGCGGCGCCGCAGCAACGGCTGGCCGACTTCCTCCTCCAGTTTCCGCAGCTGCTGGGAGACGGCCGAAGGCGTGTAGAAGAGCTCGTCGGCGGCGGCGCTCACCGAGCCCGTTTCAACGACTCGCAGCAAAACCTGGAGTCTCTTTACATCCAGCATCGTCATCTCCTTGTAGCAGTGCTTCATATCCATGTAGTTGTGCCGAGTTTAGCTTGAAGGGTGCCATGGTTCGCCCCGCGAGAGGAATCGCAGCCCGCATGCTCGGGGGACCCGATGGCGGTTGCATCCAGATGGATGCGCCGAATGAAGCGTTCCTACAGGATCCAACATTTATTGCACATAGTAATTCAAGCACATGCGGCCCACTATTGGGTACTGAACATGTGCCGGTCATCACACCGGCGCTCCACTCGTATCGATTTGGACGGCAGATGAAAACCACGACCCATATGGTGTCCGCGGTGTGGATGCGGGGAGGAACCAGCAAATGCTGGGTCTTTGAGCGCCAGCTTCTCGATGTCCCCGGCTACACGCTCGACCAAACCCTGCTGCGCCTCTACGGCAGCCCGGATCCCCGGCAGGTCGACGGCGTGGGCGGCGGCACCTCGACGACCAGCAAGGCCGTCATCCTTTCGCCCTCGTCCGATCCCGACGTGGACGTGGACTACACATTCGCCCAGGTCGGCATCGACGAAGGCACCGTCGATTGGGGGAGCAACTGCGGCAATTGCTCGGCCGTCGTGGCCCCGTACGCGTTGGACCAGGGATGGGTCCAGGCCCAACCGGGCGAGACGCTCGTGCGGACCCGCAACACCAACACCGGCCAGCGGATCCTGCAGCGAGTCTCCACCCCGGACGGCCGCTGGGACCCGCAACTGGACACCCGCATCCCGGGTGTTCCGTTCCCGGGCACCGCGGTCGGTCTCGGATTCGTCGACCCGGCCGGGCGCACCACCGGAACCCTCCTGCCAACCGGCAACGCCGTTGATTTCCTGGAGGTGGCGGGCCAGAGGGTCGAAGCCACGTTGTTGGACGCCGGGGCCCCGCTGGTGATCGTTTCCCCGGCAACCGCCGGACTTGCCGGGATCCCGTTTGCCGGCTGGCAGCTGGAGGTCCTTCCCGAGCTGGAGCGCCTCGAGGGGATCCGCCGGGCCGGCGCCGTGGCCATGGGATTGGCCGAAACGCCCGGGGACGCCCCGCGGGCCGTCCCGAAGTTGGCCATCGCCGGTCCCGTCGATGCGTCGGCAGATCCGTCCGAGGGTGCCGCCGTGCAGATCATGATGCTCTCGATGGGCAATCCGCACCCCGCCCTGGCCATCACCGGCAGCGTGGGGCTGACCATTGCCGCCGGTACGCCGGACACCGTCGTCTTTCGCGCCCTCGCCGCCCCGGCGGGGGACGAGCTGGGGATCCGCACCCCGGCGGGCGTCGTGTCCACCTGGCGGCGCACCATCGACGGCAGCGACGTCGTCGGCTCCACGCGCACCGCCCGGATGCTGGCCCGGGCCTCCCTGCCCATTCCCGCCCGCGGATCCGACGCACCGGCCGCCCTGTCCACATCGAAGGAGTACATCATGCCCACCCCTCCAGAGCCCGAGCTCGACGTCGAGGCACCGCTGACACGGCACGTCCCGCTTCCCGATCCGCCACGGCACGCGCGGCGCTCGGTGCTCTCGGCCGTCGGACTTTTTGCCGCGATCGGCCTGGGCACCACCATCTTCGGCGGAAGCCTGTTGAATCCGCCGGCAACCACCGAGGACGGCGACTTTGCCGGCGAGACGATCGCGCTCACCATTCCGTTGGCCGAGGGGGGCGGCACCGATACCTGGGCACGCTTCATCGGTTCGGAGATGGTGCACTTCATCCCCGGCGTCCCCGGGTTCGCCCCGACGAACGAGTCCGGTGGCGAGGGGATCACCGGTTCGAACCACTTCGCGAGCTCCGCGCGTGACAACGGCACGGAGTTGCTGGTCAGCACCGCCAGCACCGTTGTTCCGTGGGTGCTCGGCCGCGATGCGGTGAAGTACTCCTTCGACGAGCTCACGCCCATCCTGGTCAACGGCACCGGCGGGGTCATCTACGGCCGCACCGGCACCGGCGCCGGCGTCCAGGGCCTGTCCGACCTGGTGGATCGTGACAAGCCGCTGGTCTTCGGCGGCATCAGCGCCACCGGACTGGACCTGACCACGTTGGTGGCCTTCGACCTGCTGGAGGCCGAGACCACCGCCACGTTCGGGTTCGAGGGCCGCGGCCCGGTCAACCTGGCGCTCCAGCGCGGAGAGGTGGACATCGACTACACGACCACCAGCTCCTACGCTTCGGCAGTGAAGGGCATCGTCGAGGAGGACAAGGCCACCGTGCTGATGTCCTTCGGACAGCTTGACGCCCAGGGCAACGTCGCCAGGGACCCGAACTTCCCCGATGTCCTCACCGTCGTGGAGGCCTACAAGGAAATCCATGGAACCGAACCGGCCGGGGAGAAGCTCGAGGCCTACAAGACGCTTCTGGGCCTGACCTACACCTACCAAAAGGGACTGTGGGCCCCGGCGGGAACCCCCGACAAGGCCGTGGAACTGCTGCGCGAATCCGCCCACAAGATGTCCGAGGACGCCGCGTTCAACGACAAGGCCGACACGATCCTGGGTGGCTATCCGATCAGTGCGGACGCACAGCTTCCGCAGCGTGTCGCCGAGGCCTACACGGTGACCGACAGCACCCGCCAATATGTGCAGCGCCTGCTGCACGACACCTACGACATCACTGTCGAGTAAGGGACCCATCATGCTCGAATCAGCCATGGCCGCACTGGCCTCCCTGGCGGACCCCTCGTTGCTGTTAATGCTCCTCATCGGAGTCGTGGCGGGACTGGTCATGGGTCTCATCCCGGGACTCGGCGGCACCGGTGCCGTCGCCATCCTCCTGCCCGTCACCTTCGGCATGGAACCCGCCTCCGCGCTGGCCCTGCTCATCGGTGCGCTGGCCGTCGTCCATACCTCGGACACCGTCTCGGCCGTGCTGCTGGGTGCCCCGGGGTCGGCATCGGCCTCCGTCACCATGCTCGACGGCTACTCCATGGCGCGGAAGGGCCAGGCAAAACGCGCGTTGAGCCTGGCGTTCCTTTCCTCCATGGCCGGCGGTGTCATCGGTGCGGTGGGCCTCACGCTCGCCATCCCGCTGGCACGTCCGTTGGTCCTCTCCTTCGCCAGCCCCGAGCTGTTCATGCTCACGGTTCTCGGCGTGGCCCTCGCGGCCGTGCTCTCCCGCGGCAACGTCGTCAAGGGACTCGTGGCCGGCATGCTCGGCCTGCTGCTCGGCATGATGGGCACCTCACCCACCACGGCCGAGGAACGCTTCACCTTCGGCAGCCTCTTCCTTGGCGACGGGCTCTCACTGGTCGCCGTGGCCCTGGGCATCTTCGGCCTGGCCGAGATTGCCTCGCGGGCCAGCCAGCGCCGCGGCGAGGACGCACCTATTGAGGTCACCGGTGGTTGGGGCTCGGGCATCCGTGAATGGTTCACCCACTGGTCCCAGGTCATCCGCGGATCACTGATCGGCATCTGGGCCGGCATCCTCCCCGGCGTCGGGGCCACCGCGGGAACCTGGCTGGCCTACGGCCAGGCCGTGGCCACCGCCAAGGACAAGCGCAAATTCGGCAAGGGCGACCCCCGCGGAATCGTCGGACCGGAAAGCGCCAACAACTCCGTCGAGGCCGGCGACCTGATCCCGACCCTGCTCTTCGGCATTCCCGGCGGCGTGCCCTCGGCCATGCTCCTGGGAATGCTGCTGACCTACGGCATCCAGCCGGGCCCGGCCATCATCAACGAGCACCTTGACCTGATGTACCTGATCGTCTGGTCGTTCGCGATCGCCTCGGTGCTCGGCGCGTTGTTCTGCTTCCTGGCCGTCCGTCCGCTCTCTTCCCTCACCAAGGTCCCGTTCGCGGTGCTTTCCGCCGGACTCATCGCCATCATGCTCCTGGGCGCCTTCCAGGAAGGCGGCCAGCTCGGCGACCTGTGGGTCATGGTCCTGCTCGGCGTTGCCGGCTGGGTCCTGAAGTCCACGGGCTTCCCCCGCGCACCGTTCCTCATCGGCTTCGTGCTGGCCATTCCCCTGGAGCGCTACTACTTCTTGACCGACAGCCTCTACGAGGGCTTCGAATGGATGCTGCGCCCGGGGACCATGGTCTTCATCGCGATCCTGGTGTTGCCGAGCCTCTGGAACATCTTCAAGTGGTTCCGTGCCCGTCGCAGCCTGGACAATGACGACGATGCGAGCTTTGAGTCCGCTGCAGACGCCGATGCGCCGTTGAAAAACAGCTCGTGGTCGCTCGGTGCGGGCGTCGGCGCCCTCATCGTTTTCATCGGTTCCATTGCCCTGTCCTCGCAGTTCTCCTCCGAGGCGCGGTTGGTGCCGCAACTGGTCGGGTGGGGCGGCCTCCTGCTCACGGTGGCGCTGCTGGTCCAGGAAATCCGGGTGTGGAGCAAGAAGCGCTCGCTTCAGCCGGTGGGCGCGGATGGTGGTGGAAGATTGCCGGGCGACGATGCCACCCCAGGGGGTGTCGCTGTCCTCGCGCAGGGAGCGTCCTCGCCGGGAAGTTCACCGCAGCACCTCGCCACGGCGACGGCGGTGGACTCGGCAAAGCCGAGTGCGGACACGCCCTTCGCATTCAAGACCTTCGCGTGGATGGCCGGATTCCTGGTGCTGACCGCCGTTTTGGGATACCTCG
Organism: Paeniglutamicibacter psychrophenolicus; assembly: GCF_030812255.1. Lineage (GTDB taxonomy): Bacteria > Actinomycetota > Actinomycetes > Actinomycetales > Micrococcaceae > Paeniglutamicibacter > Paeniglutamicibacter psychrophenolicus_A. The sequence goes on from NZ_JAUSSH010000002.1 coordinate 379,992, forward strand.
CCGCGGTGATGATCTTCGTCCCGGCCTTCCTGCTCATCGTGGCCAGGGCGCGGATCAAGACCACGGTGATCTATACCGGCATCCTCTTCCTGGTGTTGATGTTGCTGCCAACCCTGCTGCCCATCGACCTGCCCCAGGGCTGGCTCGGCCAGCTCGTTTCCTGACCTCTTTCAAGAAGGAGAAGAACATGGCCATCGTGGCTTGCTACACCAACACCCCCGAGGGGCACGCCGCCGTTGCGAGGGCCCACCAGGAATCGTCCCGGCTGGGGGAGGAACTGGTGGTCGTCAACATCGACAGCAACGGATCCGGCATCGGGACCGAAGCCAGCGGGCTTGACCTCACCGGCACCGGGACGTCCCGTGTCAGGGTGCTGCCGCCGTCACCATCCATCCATGATGCAGCCGACCTGGTCCTGCAGACCCAGCAGGAACTCAACGCCACCCTGATCGTCCTCGGACTGCGGCGCCGGTCCAGGGTGGGGAAGCTGATCATGGGCAGCCACGCCCAGCGAATCCTCATCGAGGCAGACTGCCCGGTTCTCACCTTGAAGGCAGTCTAAACACCAGGCTCCCAACGACACATCGGCAGAGCTAGCCGTCGTTGGGGATAGGGAGGTCCGTCCGGCAGCTGCCGGACGGACCTTTTCCTTCGGCGCGCCCGGTTTCCCGTCCCCGCGGTGCGCCACATCCATGAACGTGACGAGGGACACGGACCCCGTGGGTCGGTCCGCAGATAAGCAACGCTTCAACTATGTGTACTTTTGGTTCATTCTCTGGAATCTTGGTGCGCATTAGCGACAATGAGCCACCGCTATTCTCGATATCAGTCCGAACGCGAGCTCCTTTGTGTTGAGTTATCAGTGTATGAAGCAAAGCTACATACCCCTTCATCAGATTCACATGGTCTTCATTTGTGATCCAGCCTATGGTTTTGTGACGCCCGGCTCATATGACCCGGCTCATATGAGCGGCACGACGAGATGTAGGAATTGCAATGAAGATACAAGCTGAGTGGATGCGCGGAGGTACCAGCAAATGCTGGGTCTTCGAAACCGATCACCTGGACACGACCACAACCGGTTTGGATGAACTGCTTCCGCGGATGTTCGGCAGCCCCGACCAGCGACAGATTGACGGCGTCGGCGGGGCAACCTCGACAACCAGCAAGGCGGTGATCCTCCACCGGTCATCCGATCCCGAGATCGATGTGGAATTCACCTTTGCCCAGGTCGGCATCGAAGAGGCCACGGTGGACTGGGGAAGCAACTGCGGAAATTGCTCCGCGGTCGTGGGGCTGTATGCAATCGAGAAGGGGTGGGTGCTCCCGCAGACAGACGCAACCCGGATCACCACCCGCAACACGAACACCGGGCAGGTCATTATCCAGCGGGTGCCCACCCCCGGAGGGGCCCTGCCCATCGTCCCGGATGCGCACATGCCCGGCGTCGTGTTTCCCGGGTACAAGGTCGGACTCGGATTCCGGGATCCGGCGGGCATGACCACGGGAAGCCTGCTGCCCTCGGGCGCGGCCAACGACTCGCTCACCGCTGACGGAACACAGTGGACCGTGTCCATGGTGGACGCGGGAGCCCCCGTGGTCATCGTCCGTGCCGAGGACCTGGGATTGGACGTTGCCCGGTACGACACGTGGGTCGGCGGAGTCGAACTGCAACTGGACACCCTGGAAAAAATCCGCCGGCAGGCAGCCGTGCTCATGGGGCTCGCGGCCACCTCCTCCGAGGCCGCCCGGGCCATCCCCAAGGTCGCGATCGTCGGTGCCCCGGCCTCCGACGCGAATTGCGACGTGAACGTCATGATGCTCTCGATGGGCAAACCCCACCCGGCGCTGGCCATTACCGGAAGCATTGCACTGACTCTTGCCGCACGGACCCCCGGAACCGTGCTGAGCGACATCACCGGCACCACGCCGCATGCCACGTTGCGGCTGCGCACCCCCGCGGGCGTGATCGAGACGTGGAGCGAGGAGCGAGACGGTTCGCTGCTGGTCGGCGTCGACCGAACGGCCCGCACCATCGCCAGTGCCACCATTCACCTCCCCGAGGCCATCGGCAGCGCCGCCGAAGCCTCACTAGCAAGCGCCAGTTACTGAGGAGCCACACCATGACCAAGACAGCATTGAAGCCCGCCCCGCCGGCCGAGGCCGACGTTCGCGCGCCGTCATCCGTGCGACCGGACCGCAACCGCCGTGTCATGCTTATTGCGGTTGCCGCGATCGCATTCCTCGGTCTGCTCGCCCTCGTCATGGGGCGTGCCATTTTCTCCCCGGCGGCCGCCGCTGATTCGGAGCCGCCCATGACTTCCACGCAGATCATCCCCCTGGTCATCCTCGTCGTGATGTTTATCGTTGCGACGAAATGGCCCGTGAACATCGGCGTGATGGGGCTGGTCGCCTCCTTTGGCGTCGGCTACTTCATGCTCGGCATGAGCGACAAGGAGATCCTGGCGGACTTCCCGGCCAGCATCGTGCTGACCATCATCGGCGTCACCTACTTCTTCAGCATGGCCCAGCACAACGGGACCATCGACATCATCGTCCGCAGCTGCGTGCGCATGGTGCGCGGCAAGACGATGCTGCTGCCATGGGTGTTCTTCCTGGTCGCCGCCGCACTGACCTCCCTGGGCACCTTCTCCCCGGCCGCGGTGGCCCTGCTGGCCCCCGCCGCCATCGGCTTCGCCTACGAATCCCGGATCCATCCGGTGCTCATGGGCGCCTTCATCATCAACGGCGCCCACGCCGGCGGATTCTCGCCGCTGTCCGTGGCCGGCGTGCTGGTGCACGACATTGCCCTGGAAAACGGCTTCCCGATCTCTCCCGGTGCACTCTTTGTCGCCAGCTTCGTCATCAACCTCATTCTTTCCGTGCTGACCCTCGTGGTGTTCGCACTCCTGGGCAAGCTGCGCGACGGCGACGGCATCAAGCACATCGCCGAGGAAGCTGCGGCCAGCATCCGTCCCCGGGGACAGCAGATCTTCACGCTCCTGCTGATCGGCGCGATGCTCGTTTGCGCCCTGGGCTTCGGTCTGCCCATCGGCTTTGTCGCCCTGACCGCCGGCTTGCTGCTGGCCCTTTTTAACATCAAGGCGCAGCAAAAGTTCGTCGCCGGGATCTCCTGGTCGACCGTGCTGCTGGTGGCGGGCATGATCACCTACGTCTCGCTGCTCACGCATGTTGGCGTCATCGACACCCTGGCCCACAAGGCCCTGGCCCTGGGCGCACCCATCCTGATCGCGCTGGTGCTGTGTTACGTGATCGGCGTCGGCTCGGCCTTCGCCTCCTCCACCGCCCTGCTGGCAGCGTTCATCCCGCTGGCCGGTCCGCTGCTGGCAGTGAGCTCGCTGAGCGCCTCCGGCACGGTCGCGGCCATCGCGATCGCCGCAACCGTCGTGGACGTTTCACCCTTCTCCACCGCCGGCGCCCTGGTGGTTGCCAACGCGAGGGAAGATGACCGCCAGCGCGTCTACAAGCAGCTGATGTACTACGCAGGTGGGATCGTCCTGGTGGCCCCCGCACTGGCCTGGGCATTGCTGGTCCCCACCGGGATCATGTAAACACCCGAGTCAATGTCGACGAGTAGGCAGGAGCCCGAGACCGGGCGCCTGCCTACTCTTCGTGTACGCCCAGCATGGACATTTGCTTGGAGGTGAGAGTCCTCTGAAGGAGAAGGTGGTTTAACTTCTAGCCAATGGCAACTGCTTCATGAAATCGCCGTGCTAGGGCGCGGCGGCGCCCGTCATGGCCCGCACCGCGTCGCGCAGCGGTTCCTCGACGCGGGCAACATATTCCTGCCGGGACTCGCGTGCCATCGGGGTTGGGGCGCTGAAGGCGGCCAGCTGTCCGCGGGGAAGCTCAAAGGCCATGGACATCGTCCGGATCCCGGCGGTGTGCTCCTCCTCCACCAATGCATATCCGCGTGTCCGGGCCAGCTGGACCTGTTTCAGGATCTGCCCGGGGTCGGTTAGCGTGTGCTTCGTGCGGGGTTCGGGCGCCGTTGCCTCCAGCAGCCTGGTGGCGCCGTCGCCCGGGAGCAGGGAGAGCATGGCCCGGCCCATGGCCGTGCAATAGGCCGGCAGCAGCCGGCCGCGCTGGACCTGGATGGCCAGCTCGTGGTCCGTTTGGATGTCCAGGACGTTGAGCACCTCCTGGCCCTTGAGCAGGGTGAGCGTGCTGGTCTCGTTGATGCGGCGGGTCAGTTCCTCCAGGACGGGACGGGCCCGCAGCGTGGGGTCGTTTGCGGCCAGGAAGGGATCCGAGAGCTCGAGCAGCTTGGCCTGGGCCGAAAAGCGTCCACCGTGGTGGGTGAAGTACCCCAGCTCGGTCAGCGTGCTTAGGTAGCGCCGGGCGGCCGCGGGGGACATGCCCACCCGCTCGGCAACCTCGGAGAGGGTCAGTGGGGAACCGTCAAATGCGGAAATCACCGCCAATCCGCGTTCGAACGCCTGGACGTACTCGTTGCGGGGGGACCCTGCATCCATGGTGTTGTCCTTCAAGTGGCTTAATAGTCGCGATCTCGGGGGACACAACCCTTGACGGGAGAGCTGCGTCACACCAATACTGTTTCGTGTAGCGAATATCATTTTCGCACAACGAAACCGAAAGGTGAAGAGATGCGCCGCAAATTGTTCACGGTCACCGCATCCGTCTCGCTGTGCCTGGCTGCGACCCTGGCACTGGGCGGCTGCGTGGTCCTGCGTCCCGGTGCCTCCGCCAACGAGGCGGGCGCGGAACAGGTCGAAGCACATACCCAAATCGTCGAGCTCCCGGAATCGGTGCGCGACCGGGGGACGCTGGTCATCGGATCCCAGCTCGCCTCCCCGCCGCTGATCTTCCAGCGCGAGGGCGGCAACAAGATCCAGGGCATCAACAAGGACATCGCCGACGAGGTCGGCAAGCGCCTGGGCGTGAAGATCGAATGGAAGCAGTTCCCCTTCGCCGGGCTGATCCCCGCCGTGCAGTCCGGACAGGTGGACGCGGGCATGGATTTGATCGGCGACACCGACAAGCGCCGGGCCGCCGTGGACTTCGCCAACTACATGAACCAGGCGACCTCCCCGCTGGTGCGCCGCGGCAACCCGCATGACATCAACTCGGCGGCGGACCTCTGCGGCCTACCCGTGGCCATCGTCCGCGGCGGGGTCCAGCTTGATCTGGCCGAGGAAACCAGCACGAAATGCGTGGCCGAGGGCAAGAAGCCGGTGGAAATCAACCAGTACGGCGCTCCGGGCGACGCCCGGCTTTCGGTGCAGGCGGGCCGCGACGCGGCCTTCCTGGGCAACACCCCGGTGATGCGCTACATCTCCGAACAGGAAGCCACCCGCTCCGTCTTCGAAATGGGCGGCGAGGCGACCTACCAGCTGCAGCCCATCGGGATCATCACCTCCAAGGGCAACCGCGAAGTCCACGACTCGATCCAGTCGGCCCTGGACCTGATGCAGGCCGACGGCACCATCGCCGCGATCCTGAAGGAATGGCGCACCGAGGACCTCGCCCTGGACGCACCCGCAAAGGAAACCAAATGACCAACGCATTGCTGTCCCAACGCCAGACCGCACTGGCCGGGGCCACCGACCGGGTGGCTGCCAAGCGCCACCCCTGGCGCATCGTCTTCGGGCTGCTGGCCGCCGCCGTGGTGGTGTGGGGTGCGCTGAACCTCTGGCTCAACCCGGCCCTGGACCACGGCACCATCCTGAAGTACCTCACCGCCGAGTCGATCCTCACCGGCGTGAAGAACACCATCGTGCTGGCGGTCATCGCCATGGTGATCGGCACAGTGGGCGGCTACCTGGTCGCCGTGATGCGGCTGTCCCACAACCCCGTGCTGCGGGCCATCGGCTTCGGATATGTCGCGTTGATCCGCAGCATCCCGCTGCTGGTGCTGATCCTGTTCATGGGCAACCTGGCGCTCTTCTGGTCGCGGGTGGACATCGTGAACCCGTTCAACCACGCCGAGGTCTGGGCCGGCTGGGATATGAACGACCTGGTCACCCCGTTCATCGCCTCGATCCTGGCGCTGGCCATCAACGAGGCCGCCTACATGGGTGAGGTCATCCGTTCGGGCCTGCGCTCGGTGGACCAGGGCCAGCGCGAGGCCGCCACCGCCCTGGGCCTGGGCTCGCGGCACACCATGTCCAAGGTCATCCTGCCCCAGGCCATGCGGGTGATCCTGCCACCGGCCGGCAGCCAATTCGTGACCATGATCAAGATGACCTCGCTGGTCTCGGTGATCGCCGGTGGCGACCTGCTGACCGAGGCCCAGAACATCGCGGCCACCAACCTGCGCACGCTCGAACTGCTGGTGATCGCCTCCGCCTGGTACCTGCTGGTCACCGGGATCGCGACCATCGGCCAGTCCATCCTCGAACACCGCCTTGAGCGCGGCCAGAGAAGGGTATCGATCTGATCATGGCACCGACCACATTGCTGGACATCTCCGAGGTCCACAAGTTCTACGCCAGCCACCATGTGCTCAAGGGGGTGAGCCTCCAGGTGCCCGAGGGCACGGTGGCCTGCCTGCTGGGCCCCTCCGGCTCCGGCAAATCCACGCTGCTGCGCTGCATCAACCACCTCGAATCCATCGACGCCGGCCGCATCACCATGGACGGCACCACCCTGGCCTACGAGGAACGCAACGGGCAGATGCACCAGCGCCCGCGGACCACGGTGGACCGGCAGCGCCAGGACATCGGCATGGTGTTCCAGCACTTCAACCTGTTCCCGCACTACACCGTGCTGCAAAACATCACCCTGGCCCCGAGCCTGCTGAAGAAAACCTCCAAGGCCAAGGCCACCGTACGGGCCCTGGAACTGCTGGAGAAGGTCGGGCTGGCCGACAAGCGCAACGCCTACCCCTCATCCCTCTCCGGCGGGCAGCAGCAGCGCGTGGCGATCGCCCGGGCCCTGGCCATGGAACCCAAGGTCATGCTCTTCGACGAGCCGACTTCCGCCCTGGACCCCGAGCTGGTCGGCGAGGTGCTCAAGGTGATGAAGGACCTGGCCGCCGGCGGGATGACCATGATCGTGGTGACCCACGAAATGTCCTTCGCCCGCGAAGTGGCCGACTCCGTGGTCGTCATGGATGCCGGGATCATCATCGAATCCGGGACACCGGCGGAGATCTTTGACAACCCGCAACAGGAACGCACCAGGGACTTCCTGCGCCACGTGCGCTGAGACCCGGAACCAAGAAGAAGGAAGACATCACGTGAAAAGCTCACTCGTCCTGCTGGGCACCGGCGGCGGACCCACCCCCAAGTCCGAGCGCAATGCCGCCTGCAACGCGATTGTGGTGGGGGACGCCACCTACATCATCGACGCGGGAAACGGGATCGCACGGCAAATGGCCTTCGCGAAACTGCCCTTCGATTCGATCCGGGCCATGGGAATCACCCACCACCACTCGGACCACAACGCCGATGCCGGGACGCTGCTGCACCTGGCCTGGTGCGCCAACCTGCAGGGCCCGGTGGAAACCTTCGGCCCGGCGCCCTGGTCGAAGATCTGGGAATCCTTCCTGGCCTACGCCGACACCGATGTCCAGATCCGCAAGGTCGACGAGGGCCGCCCCGATTTCGCCGCCATGGTCACCGCCAAGGACGTGGTGGACCCCGGCGTGGTCTACGAGGACGACCGCGTGCGGATCACCGCGGCGTGGGTCAACCACCCGCCGATCCCGGCCCTGGCCTACCGGGTGGACACCGAGGACCGCTCCTACGTCATTTCCGGCGACACCACCCCGTGCGAAAGCCTCATTGAGCTGGCCCGGGGGGCGGATGTGCTGGTGCACGAGGTCATGCACATCCCAAGCATCGACCCGCTGCTCAAGCGTTCCAACGGGGCCCGGCTGCGCGAACACCTCATCAATTCCCACACTTCCTCCACGGACGTCGGCGGCATTGCCGAACAGGCCGGCGTCGGGCAGTTGGTGCTCTCGCACTTCGTGCCGGGCAGCCCGGCGGTCCCCGAGGAGATCTGGCTTGCAGATGCACGTGCGGGTTTCGGCGGGAAGATCGTGGCCGGCAAGGACCTCATGGTCATCTAGGGCACAGCGCATGGTGCGTTGCGGTCCCGTGTTTGCAGCCGGAGTCGGCCACCGTCTACGGCTCCGGCCTGGGGCAACCTATGGGCTTTGTGAATCAGCGCCGTGCCCGGGATCCTCGATGGCCTTGATGCCGACCAGCCACTCGATCACGACCTGGTTCATGGCTTCGTTCTTGAACGTGAACCAGTCCTCGCGTTCCTTGGGGAAGTATTCGAGGGCGTCCCTGAAATGCCGGAAGGGCTTGCTGCGGACCAGCGCCTGTTCCAGCTTCCTCCGTGCCTCGCCGTCGGGAAGACCCACGGTGAAGTCCTCCATGTGCCGATAGGACTCGTAGGATTCGAGGGGATCGACGGAAGCGTAGTTTCCCTCTTCGATTTCATCCTCGGTGAGATCTTCGTCGAGCCCCGGCACAATGACCTCCCCGGTATCGAGGTTGAGGTAGTACTCGTGGCCAGTTGAGCGGTCGTTCTGCATCGCCCAGGCAATTTCTTCCAGATTAAGATTCTCGAGTTTTAGCATCATGCTTCCTTGCCGCGCGTCGGTGCACTGTTCCCTTTCAGCCTTGCGCCTGGGCCGTGTACGCGCAAGATCTGCAAGGGACATAAACCCGCCCGCATGGCGCAGGTCCGAACCAGGGCATCGATGCCTCCGGCGCTACTGCCCACCACCCAGGCCACCGACCTCCAGGTGGCCCAGTCGGCCGGGATCCGCCAGGACGTCGAGGCCGGTGATCCTGCCCTCCCGAAAAGTGAACGCCATGATGGACACGACCTGTCCGTGAAGCACCGCGGCCACGCCGGGACGCCCATCGACCAGGATCGGTGTCGAGTGGGCGGCAAGCCGCGCCGAGAGCACCGCCTGCTCCGCGATGGCGGCCGATCCTTCGACCACGCGGTGGCCGGTGCCGTAGTCGACGCGCAGCACCGCGGATTCGTCCAACAGACCCAGCAGCGCCGTAAAGTTTCCCTGCTGCGCCGCAACCAGCCAAGCGTCCACGAGCTCGCGCGTACGGTGCGGTCCGGGCCGTGCGGGATCGGGGGCTCCGCGCAAGTGCCGGCGGGCACGGGAGGCCAGCTGCCGGGACGCCGGAACCGATTTCCCCAGCACCTCGGCCACCTGGTCAAAAGGCTGTCCGAAGACATCGTGCAGGATGAAGGCCACCCGCTCGGCGGGGCTGAGGGTCTCGAGGACAACCAGCAGGGCCACGCCCACCTGGTCGCCGCGCTCGGCTTCTTCCGCCGGGTCACCACCCAGGGCAACCGGTTCATCACGCCACGGCTCGACCTGCCAGGAATATTCGCGCGAGGGGCGGGGAGCCCGCAACATGTCCAGGCTCACCCGGGAGACCACCGTTGTCAGCCAAGCCTCAAGGTTCACGATCGCCCCGGCATCGCTGCGCTCCAGGCGCAGCCACGATTCCTGCACCGCGTCCTGGGCATCGGCGTCAGAGGAGAGCAGCCGGTTGGCGATGGACAGCAGCCGCGGACGGGACCGCTCGAAGCGGGCGGCGAGATCTTCTTTCACTGTCATGTCAATTCCTTGTCCTCTTGACCGTCATCATACCGACGAGGCACAGGGCCTCGACGTGACAAAGGAAGAAGGAAAAGAACCATGAACACACCCATTCTCGTGACCGGGGGCACCGGAAACATCGGCAGCCACGTGCTCCGGCGGCTGCGCGCTTCCGGCCAGGACATCCGCGTCCTCAGTCGCCACCCGCGCGCCAACGAACCCGGAATCGAACATGTCCTCGGCGACACCGTCGCGGGCACCGGGCTGGCAGCGGCACTGGACGGGGTGGACACCGTGCTGCACCTGGCCGGCGGGGCCAAGGGGGACGACATCGCCGCACGCCACCTGGCGGACGCGGCCAGGGCTGCGGGAACCGGCCACCTCATCCTCATCTCGGTCGTCGGCGCGGAGGCGATGCCGATTGGCTACTTCCGGGCCAAGGCCCGGGCCGAGGGAGCCCTCGCCGGCTCCGGGGTTCCCTGGACGGTGCTGCGCGCCGCGCAGCTGCACGACTTCGTCTGGCCCGTGGTGCGGATGCTTGCCCGGATGCCGCTGGTCCCGGTGCCGGGAGGCCTGCGCTTCGAACCGGTGCACGTCGAAGAGGTCGCGGCCCGCCTGACCGAGCTGGCCCTCGGGGAACCGGCCGGGCGCGTGGCAGATCTGGTTGGGCCCGAGGTTCTGGACGTCCAGAAATTGCTGGAGGGCCATTGGGAGGTCTTCGGCCACCGCCACCCGAGGCTGCCGATCCGGATACCCGGGGCGATCGGCAGGGCCTACCGAAACGGGGAGAACCTGGCTGCCCCCGGGGCGCAGCGCGGGCGGCTCGGCTGGAGGGAGTTCCTCGCCGAGCAGGCCGCTGCCGCCCACCGGGGCACGGTGCGGGAGCAACACCGGACCGCCTAAGTCCCGGGAAGAACCGCGGCATTCTTGGCCAGCGTCAGGCCGGCCGGTATTGCCGTGCTGGGAAGGGCAACTGCAGAGGGGGGCGCCGATGCCGGATTCGGGGCCATCCCGGCCGCCTCGCACTGCCGAAGGACTAGCATGAGGGCAGTGGGCCATGGCGCTTGCGCGCCAGTGAAGGGTTCCACCGAAGCCGCGCGGGATGCGACGCGCGTGCCCCCGGCGGGTACGCGGGATCGTTCGAACGCGCAGGACCTGAAGGGAAGACACATGAAGACCAGAGCAGCAGTGGCGATTGCCCCCGAAACAGACCTCGAGATTCGCGAGATCGAGGTCGACGACCCCCGTGCCGATGAACTCCGCGTGAAGATCGTCGCCTCCGGCGTGTGCCACACCGACGCGATCATCCGCGACCAGTGGTACCCGGTGCCGCTGCCGGTGGTCCTGGGCCACGAAGGAGCCGGGATCGTCGAGGCCATCGGCTCGGACGTGCAGGGATTCTCCGTGGGCGACAAGGTCGTCATGGGCCCGGCGTTTTGCGGCCAATGCGAGCAATGCCTCGCCGGGCACCCGATGTACTGCGTGAACTTCTACGACCGGAACTTCGGCGTCCAGCGCGCCGACGGCTCGACGGCTTTTTCGGACCCGCAGGGCGCGATCGGCTCGCACTTCTTCGGCCAGTCCTCCTTCGCGGAATACACCAACGTCGCGGCCCGTGGCGCGGTCAAGGTTCCCGACGACGTGCCGCTGGAGATCCTCGGACCCCTGGGCTGCGGCATCATGACCGGTTCCGGGGCCGTCCTGAATGTCCTTGGGCCGAAGCCCGGATCCTCCATCGCGGTGTTCGGCACCGGGGCCGTGGGCATGGCCGGCATGCTTGCCGCGAAGGCCGCCGGCGCCACGACCATCATCATGGTGGACATCGTGCCCGAACGCCTCGCATTCGCCAAGGAGCTGGGAGCCACCCACACCGTGAACTCCAAGGAGGTGGACCCGGTCGAGGCGATCAAGGAGATCACCGGAGGCGGGGCCAACTACGCGTTGGACACCACCGGCGTCCCCCCGGTGTTCTCGCAGATGACCCAGTCGCTGGCCACCCGCGGCCACGGCGCCCTCGTCGGTGCCGCGAAGCTGGGCACCGAGGCACCGTTTGCCATCGGCAACCTGCTGCTGACCGGCATCAAGGTTTCCATGGTCATCGAGGGCGACGCGGTCCCCAAGGAATTCATTCCACGACTGATCAGCCTGCACGCCCAGGGAATGTTCCCCTTCGACAAGCTGATCAAGAAGTACAAGTTCGAGGACATCAACCAGGCCTTCGCCGATTCCGCGGACGGATCCACACTCAAGCCGGTGGTGGTCTTTTAGACCGAGGGCGTCCACGTCTCAGGGTGACACGCCTGAAGCACGCGTGCGGTGCCTGGCGCCGCGCCGACTTGACCACGGAGTAGCGCCGGGCACGTCGCCGATGACGTGGCGATGGCTGCCACGGCTCGCCAGTTTCCCCGAATTTGACGGAGAATGCGGCAACAGTGTTTGGGTCGCACATGTGTGGCGAATGGCTTGGACGGGACCGGCGTTCGTGACGACAAAAGGAACAATCGCTGAGGCCTGAAACCGCTCCGGGAAAACCGAAGCATCCAGCAGTCCTTCGAGAAAGGGAATCATCCGGATAGAAGAGCGGGCCAATTCTTCGGGAGGCTGCCGCGGCATTCCTTTGCACGGTGAATTTAGCCAAGCGGCCGGACAAACACGGGGGATCAGATTATCCAGCCCAGGGGTACACCGAGCAGGGAGGCCCACCAAAGTTGGGGGGCCTCCCTGCTGGCCTATCCGGTTCTAGGCGCTTTCGCGAAGGCGGTTTCTCTCGCGGGTCATGATGCGGTCGGCACGCTCCAACACCTTTGCCCGACGAGCGTCGGACACATGCACCGTCTTTCCTCCGTCGGAGGTCAGAACCACTTTGATGGTGCGGCGTTTGCTAGGAGTCTCCAAGAACTTGTACTTATCGGTGAGGGCCTCGTCAGCCGTCGTGATCGTTGGCATCGGTGCCTCCTTCGCCGTTGGTCTCGTCATTATCCCCTGCTGGCGCTTCTTCGGCTAGAGCTGCATCCAGCTCTTCATCCAGATACTCCCCATACACCGCGGAAGAAACTTCTTCAAACAATGCGGAGTCTTCTTTTGTGGCCAGGCCGCTCTTGCCTAGGGTTTGCAAGACGGTCAAGCCGACATCTTGTTTTTGTGCATCTTCGGACAGTGAATTATCGATTGTCCATTGTGCTCGCTTCCACCATTCCGCACGCTTGTCCGCTTTCGTTTTCTGGCGATAAGCAAGGAAAGCAACTCCAACGACCAAGAAGGTTGCCACGGGTGCGAAGCCGCCAATCGCGGCGGCCCAATGTGAAAGTTCCGGCGGTGGCCCCTGCGCTGGAATGAAGAGTTGCATCTGATCCGCACGGTCGGTTTCCCACACATAAGTCCGAGAACGGGCGCTGGCCCAAAAAATACCCCGAACCAAATCCCCGGGCGCCTCGTTGAAACTTCAGTCAACATGAGAGCCATGCGAGACCGTGGAACCAAAGGCACCTGAGGGAAACGCCATGCGGCCCCGGGGCCTGGCTCGGATGTGTTCGAGGCAGGCCTTGGGGCCACAATCTGTGTGTGGCGTCAAGCCTTACTTGTTGCCGACCTTGGAGAACAGCGCGCGGACCGCGGCCTGCACGCCGGTGCCCAGCGTCGGCTCGATGACCGGGGCGAAGAACGGGGAGTGGTTGGCCGGCGGGTGGCCGGCGGCCAGGGTCGCCGCGTCGTTGCCGCCGAAGAACCAGAACACCGAGGGCACGCCGATCGCCGCGGCGAGGGCGCCGAAGTCCTCGCTGCCCATGACCGGCGAGCCCTGGCGAACGCGTTCCTCGCCGAACTCGGCACGGAACTGCTCGGCAAGCTTCTCGGTCTCGGTCGGGTCGTTGTACAGCGGCGGGAAGCTGGAGATGTCCTCGATCAGTGGCTCGGGTGCGCCGGAGGCCTGCGCCTCGGCGGCAATGATGCGCCGGATCGACGAGAGCACGATGTCCCTGACCTCGGGATCGAAGGTGCGCACGTTGATGGTGAACACCGCACGGTCGGGAATGACGTTTTCCTTCAGGCCCGCATGGAAGGACCCGATGGTCACCACCGCGGCGGACTGCGGGGCGACCTGGCGCGAAACTATCGTCTGCAGGCGCAGCACCATGGAGGCGCCCAAGACGATGGGGTCGATGGACCGCTCGGGCATCGAACCGTGGGAACCCTGGCCGTAGACCGTGACCTTGAAGGAATCCGCGGTGGTCATGGCCGCACCGCCCATGATCTCCACGGTGCCGGTGAGCCCGTTCATCACGTGCTGGCCGAACATGATTTCCGGCTTGGGTGCCTTGTCCCACAGCCCGTCCTGAACCATGGCCTTGGCGCCGGCGGCCGTTTCCTCACCCGGCTGGAGCACGAACACGATCGTTCCGGCCCAGGTGTCCTTGGCTCCGGCGTAGAGTTCGGCGGTCTTCAGCGCGGTGGCCATGTGGGTGTCGTGGCCGCAGGCGTGCATGGTCGGGACCTCGGTGCCGTCCTCCAAGAAGCCCGTGGCGGTGCTGGCGTAGTCCAGCCCGGTGTCTTCGAGCACCGGCAACCCGTCGGTGTCGGCGCGCAGGCCGATGACCGGTCCCGCGCCGTTGCGCAGCACGCCCACGACCCCGGTGCCGCCGCAGCGGAACACCTCGAGTCCCAGGTCTTCCAGTCGCTTGGCCAGGTAGTCGGCGGTCCGGTGTTCCTGCATGGACAGCTCGGGGTTGGCGTGCAGGTACTTGTAGGTCTCGTGCATTTCGGCGGTCGAGTCCTGGGTCAGTGCCAGGGCCTGCGGGATGGAGTTCGTCATCGGGCGTTGTTTCCTTGCTCTTGGGTGGGACGGCGGCACCCGGGAGTGCCGCCGGTGGTAAATGTGGTGTGGATGCGCGGGGTCTCGGGTCGGTCCGGGCCGCCGAGTGCGTCGGTCAGTAGACCGGGCCCTCGGGGGTTGCATCCACCGGTACGTCCTCCGGCGTGCCCAGGGTCTTGCGGTCGCGCAGCACCCAGGCGAGAACCGCCGTGGCAATGACGGCGACAGCGGTGGAGAACAGGCCGAAGGGCTTGAAGAAGAAGGCCACGGAGACCACGATGACCGAGACGACCAAGGCGATCAGCGCCGAGCGCGGTGCCTTCTGGCTCACGATCGCCTGGACGACCACGGCACCCATGACGGTGGGCAGGATGTAGAACTGGATGGTCTGGACGATGTCGGTGGGAATCACGCTGACCAGCCAGGTGCCCAACAGTCCGACGAAGATGAACAGCGAGGCCAGGTGGACGGTGGCGGCACCGCAGATCGCGGCGACCGAGGCCAGCTCGCCCTTGCGGGTGCCGGGCTTCACGCCGATGGTGGCCTGGGCGATCATGGCCGCGGGCAGCAACTTGTTGGAGATGTTGCCGATCATGAATGCCTGGTACATGGACGAGGCGCCCAGGATCGGGAAGTAGGTCAGCGGCTCGACGATCCAGATGACGCCGAAGACCGCGGCCAGGGCGGCGAAGGCTGTGATGATGCCGGCGATTTCGATGTCGAGGCCGGCGAAGAAGACCAGGTACGCGGGGGCGGCCAGGGAGAAGAACAGGCCAATGATCATGGTGATCCGGCCCCAGCGCGAGGTGGTCTTGTCGAAGGCGCCGAGCGCCTGGTGGATTTCTGCTGCCTGGGTCATGATGTGCTCCTGGGAATCTTGGCTGCGATTAGAGGCGGGTGGCCGCGTAGGTGATGGCCAGGGAGAGGATGATGGCAATGCCCAGGGCCCATTCCTTGATCCAGGGCCGGTTGACCTTCTTGGCGATGACCATCAGGGCGGCCATGATCGCGGCCGAGGAGGCGAAGGCGACCACATGTATCCATGACTTGGGCAGTTCGCCAATGCCCAGCACCATGAAGGCGGCGACCATGGCGGCACCCGGGACCACGAGCATGATGGCCGGGTTGACCTTGCGCAGCGCGGAGTCGCCCTTCTTGAGCAGCGGGGTCAGGATGAGCGTGGCAATCATCCACATGGCCCCGCCCAGGCTCATGGCGGCCAGGGCCAGGCCAAAGACGGCCTGCGTGTAGGTGGGCCCGCCGAGTTCGGCACCGGCGGTGTTTGCTGCGATCGCCGCGGCGGCGGTCTCGTATGACACCGAGCCGATCAATCCGATGCGCACCAGCACCGCGGGAGTGCCAAAGACCGTCAGGAGGGCGACGGCAACCATGACCACTGCCAGCGAGGGGCCAAGTGCTGAGATGGCGCCGGCGCGGAAGCTGGTCTTCAGTTCGGCCTGGCTCATCCCGACGTGGGGTGCGGCGATCCGTGCGGCCTTCATGTAGATGACGGACTGGACGATGATGACCAGGAAGACGCCGATGGCGCAGGCCCAGAGGACCGGTGAATTGGCCACGGCGAGGATGTCGGTGGAATTGCTGTCCGCAGCTGTGGGCAATGCGGCTGGGAAGTTCATGGGGCTGGCCTACCGTTCATCGAAGGGTTCAAGGCGGAGGGTGCGGGTCGTGGTGTTCCCGGTTGCCACCGTGCCCGTTCTGTCCTGAACCTGAAAGATAAGCCGCTGCGCATGGCAGCGGCGTGCTTCGTCGGTGAGCCACCTATCCCGGCGGCTGCTCTCCAGAATTTCCTCACGCGGCTGTTCCTGGTACCTGAGAGATTGCGGGTGCTTGCCCCTTCGGTGCCCGAGTGGTGTCCGGGACTCTCCAGCCACGTGTGATCGGAAGACTATTTGGTTGTGTGCGGAAGCTTGTCCGCGTGCGATCAAGAATACTTGACGCGGGTCACAGTGGCTCCTTTGTTTCTCCCGACCGAACGGTCGTGAATCGATATTTTTGCGTCTGGCCATCGATGGCCTAAGGGGCCGAGAATGTGGCCAGGCCGGAAGATGCCTCGCGCATCGAATGGATTTCGGGTGGACAAGCATTCCCTCGAGATGAGCCGGTGGTTAGCCTTGAAAAAATGCATGGCGGCCTCGCCTGTCCACTTGTTATCGATCACCGGATGCGCACACCGGGGCCGGCTGCCCATCGAAGCGCCACACCCCGATTCCCGGCGGTTTCAAATATGTCTGTCAACAAAGACACCGCCAAGAAGTACATCGACGGATTAAACAATTCGGATCACGCCTAAATCCTCTCGTGCCTGACCGGCGACACTGAGTGGAGGGTCTTCGGCCACTTTCGGCTCAACGGCAAGGAAGTCTACGACCCGCGATCGCAAGCCCCGATTTCAGCGGACCACCGGTGCTGCACATAGTGCGCATTGTCGAAGGGGACGACGTGGTGATGACCGAGTTCTCCGGCAAGGTGCACTGCGCCAACGGCGAGGTCATACGCATGGCCATAGGCGAGGTCTTTGTGATGCGCGGTGCCTTGATCGCCGAACGCCGCACCTTCGTCATCGAACTGACCGAGAACGACTACAAATAGGCGCCGGATGAACCTGCTCTCAGCCTTGCTAGGCACGATATTTCCCAAGCCTCGTATCGCAGATGCCCTCCTGGGTGAGCAGTCAAGCGTTGCTATCAGCAACGTACCCCTTCAGCAGTGTTGAAGCTATCTGGGCTGCCGCTAAATTCGTTTCAACGAGTGGGCGATGAATGCTGGTGTTCAGATGATGACCAATTTCTCAACAGGATCTATCCGCCTCAATGGACTTAGACACACAACTGCCGCCTCGCTCATTTGTGTTGCATGTCTCACTGAGTAAGACGCATAATAATTCGCATGGTTGTTTCTCTCCCTCAGGTACCGGTCTCGATGGTCGATCGCATTGGTGTCATCCTCGAGACGTTTAATGTTGATGACCCGGTGTTGACGGGCTCGGAAATTGCGCGTCGTACGGGCCTGCCCAAGGCGACTGTCGCGCGAATACTCGTGGACCTTGATCGGCACGATTTCGTTGCCCACACCGAGTCCGGATACCAGATTGGCATGAAGTGTTTTGAATTGGGGGAACGGGCACAGCAGCCCAAGAACCTGCGCCGACTGGCTTTGGCCACCATGTCTGATCTTCGGCAAGCAACTGGTCTGACAGTGCAACTTGGCGTGCTTGATGGCTTGGATGTCGTATATATCGAGATCCTCCGCGGAAAGCACCGAGAGCTTCGTATTCCCTCACGAATCGGCGGGAGGGTGCCCAGTTATGCCACTGCTGGAGGCAAGGCGTTATTGGCCCACTCGGCCGTGGAAGTCCAGGAACTGGTCCTCAGTAGCGTCCTCACAAAAATCGGGCCTCGGACCATCGTCGATCCAAAAGAATTGGCCGCCCAATTGGAACGTACACGCCGGGAGGGTATTGCCTACGAGGTGGAAGAGTCCCATGTCGGTTTGTCGTGTGCCGCGAGCCCGATCCTTCGAAGCGATGGAACGGCTCTCGCGGCAATTTCAATAACCGCACCAGTAGGTAGCGTAGATATGCGCATTGTCGGGCCAGCCGTTCATGCCGCCACGCTCGGCTTGAACCGCCAGGTGCGGGCTACGCCCTACTGGGCAAGTCTCTAGCGTAGAACGTCCCGCTGAGTGGGACGATTTTTTGACTTCAACGACACGTGATCACAGGCTATTTCCTAGTCGCCGTGACAAACGTCACGAGCGACAAAATCGTTACGAGGAGTCGTTTGTGAAAGCCGCAGTCATGACAGAGCCCAATGTGCCCCTGAGGGTGACCGAGTTGGTCATTAGCGCGCCGGGCCCTGGGGAAGTCCGGGTCCGGATAGAGGCAGCAGGCGTGTGCCACAGCGACCTTCATTATATGAAGAACGATCTGGCCTGCAAGACGCCGATTGTCATGGGGCATGAAGGTGCTGGGATTGTCGAAGAACTTGGTGACGGGGTCCGAAGCGTGGCAGTGGGTGACAAGGTAATCATGACGTGGCGACCTCGATGCGGATCCTGCGAATACTGCTCTTCTGGTCGTCCGGCGCTTTGCACTCTGGGCAAGATCCACGCCGTCACTAATGGCTTGCTGCGCGGCGGTTCTCGCTTGGATCATGATGGCACGGCTGTCCATCACCTCATGGGTGTTTCCTGCTTTGCGCAAGAGTGCGTTGTCTCCGAAGAATCCCTCATCAAGGTTCCTAAGGAAGTTCCTTCAGCCATTGCGGCAATCGTAGGATGCGCCGTCGTAACTGGCATGGGTACGGTGCTCAACGGTATGCCGCATGCTGCCGGTGAATCCGTGCTTATTGTTGGTGCCGGCGGAGTCGGACTTTCGGCAGTCATTGGGGCAGCCGCAGTCGGCGCCTACCCCATCATCGTTGCCGATATCGACGACCAGAAACTTGATAAAGCGCGGGAGCTAGGTGCCACCCACACGATCAACAGCAAACTCGTGGACTTAGTTACTCAAGTTCTCGAGATCACTGAAACGGGAGTTCACTGGGCCATCGAAGCGATCGGGCGTGAAGAAACCATTACTGCGGCCGTTACCGCACTGCGTCCACGAGGCACCGCCTTCGTAATTGGACTGGGCAACCCGAATACCGACATCCGTTTCCCCCTGAATCAAGCGGTCCAACAGGAAAAGACCATCCGAGGAAGCTTGTACGGTTCCTCAAATCTCTCGGTTCAGATTCCACAAATCCTGCGGATGTACCTGGCCGGAAAACTGCCTCTGGACGCGATGCTGGGCAACAGCTTCGCGCTCGATGAGATCAACGAAGCTTTCGACGACTTGTCTGGCGGCGGCGCAGGCCGAGCCGTCATCCTCATGACTTAGCCAGCGCGACCTAATACGGCATAGGAATGCCACAGCGGCGTAGCTATGGCATTCCCTGATCACTCACACAGGAGTTCTAAATGTCAGCCCAAACATCTGCGGTGACCATCCAAGTCACCAATCAAGACCGAAAGCGCGCTCTCTGGGGCAGCGCGGTCGGAAGCACCATCGAATGGTACGACTATTTCCTCTACGGCACAATGTCGGGCCTCGTTTTCGGTCCGCTCTTCTTCCCCTCGGATAATCCAACCGCCAGCCAGATGCTCTCACTTGCATCGTTTGCTCTTGCCTTCTTCGTACGACCCATTGGCGGCATATTGTTTAGCCACATCGGTGACCGAATCGGCCGGAAGAAAACGCTGCTAGTCACCCTGACTATGATGGGCGCCGCAACTGTTGCTATTGGCCTGATGCCTACTTATGCAGCCATTGGTGTAGGTGCCCCCATCCTCCTGACAATCTTGCGCCTCATCCAGGGTCTGGCGTTGGGCGGTGAATGGGGCGGGGGGCTGTTGCTGGCCGTCGAATATTCTCCGAAGGAACGCCGAGGATTCTTCGGCGCAGTTCCGCAAACTGGTGCGCTCCTGGGACTGGCCTTGGGAAACATTGCCACGCTGGGCGCCGACGCACTTTTCCCCAAGGAAGCGTTCCTCACCTACGGATGGAGAATTCCGTTCCTGCTTTCTGCGGTTCTGCTTTTGGTGGGTTTGTGGATCCGACATCGAGTCGATGAAACCCCGTCCTTCCGTCAGATGAAACTTGCCGGCAACGAAAAGCGTATTCCGATCGTAGAAACGCTCAAGTACCACTGGCGATCGGTCCTCATCGCAACCGGTGCCAAGATTGTCGAGACATCTACGTTTTTCATTTTCGCGACGTTCACCGTCTCATACGCCATTTCACTGGGTTACGAACGGACCCCCGTACTAGCGATAATTCTGATCTGCTCGATACTCGGCGTCTTCTCCATGGTTAAATTTGGCGCGCTGTCCGACAAGATTGGTCGCAAACCGGTATTCATTGGTGGGTCCATCGCTGTTATGGCCTTCATCCTGCCTTACCTGTGGCTCCTGAACCAGAAATCGCTCATTCATTTGGCTATCGGTTGCTTCATTGGTTTCGCGATCATTTGGCCAAGTTATGGATCGCTCATCGGAACGCTCATTGCCGAGAGCTTCACTCCGGATATCCGCTACACGGGCGCTTCTTTGGGGTACCAGCTTGGTGCAGCGATCGCCGGTGGGCCCGCTCCGCTCATTGCAACGGCACTGCTGACCGCGTTTGCCGGCAGCTACGTCCCGGTCGGCCTGTTCGTTATGCTCTGTGGCGCCATTTCGGTCGTGGCAGTTTCATTCGCCAAAGAAAAGCGAAATCAAGAAATCGACTAATTTCTGCTGCAACCTTGGCTGAGGCCTGGGTGAAGCTCCTAAGAAAGGCAATCATGGCGCTCACACTTGAGACCATAAATGAAACATCGGCAGCCGCACTGGAACTCATTCTGGCAAAGGCGGAATCCTCCTTCGAGCCATGGGCCGGCACCACACTGACCGAGCGTTCAGAAGCATTGGAACTCATCGCCGATCGGCTCGACGAAGCCTCGGACGAACTCATCCAATTGGCAGTGGCGGAAACACACCTGGCCGAACCCCGTCTCCGGGGTGAACTGAAACGAACAACGTTCCAGTTGAGGCTCTTTGCCAAGCAGGTTCTCGGAGGAGAATTCCTGGATGCGCGAATTGACCATAAAGACGACGAGTGGCCCATGGGTGCTCCTCGTCCCGATCTACGCCGAACTATGCAGCCTCTTGGCCCAGTTCTCGTGTTTGCCGCCAGCAACTTCCCTTTTGCGTTCTCTGTCGCCGGCGGTGACACTGCATCTGCACTGGCCGCTGGTTGCCCCGTAGTGCTCAAGGTTCACCGCGGACACCCGGCGTTATCCCGCAAGACCGCGGATGTGGTTCTAACCGCACTCGTGGATGCAGGAGCGCCGGACGGAACCTTTGACATAATTTTTGGAACCCGAAATGGCGCTGAAGCGCTGGCGGATTCTCGCATCAAAGCTGGCGCGTTTACCGGGGGAATTCCAGGTGGTCGAACGTTGTTCGACATTGCCTCGGGACGTGCAGAACCAATCCCCTTCTATGGTGAAATGGGCAGCAACAACCCCGTATTCGTTACTCCGGCAGCAGCCGCGGAGCGTGGCGGATCCATCGCCCGTGAGTTCGTGACCTCCTTTACTCAGAGTGCGGGGCAACTTTGCACAAAGCCAGGAACTCTGTTCATACCGAGCGAGAGCGCAATTCTTGAAGAGCTTCGCAATATGAAACTTCCATCGGAAGCGCCCCTGCTCAATGAAGGAATTTTGGCTGCATTCTCCGATGCCAAAGAGAAGCTCGAGGGCCACGCCGGGGTACAACTACTGAACGAATCCAATTCACGAACGAGTGGCGATGCCCGGCCGATACTCTTTCACACCACCTTGGAGCAAATTCGCAGGGACCCAGAGTCGTTGCTTGCAGAGTGTTTCGGTCCGGCAGCACTGGTCATCACGTATGAAGACTCTTCGGAGCTCAGCGAAGTGGCAAGGCTCTACGAAGGTCAACTAACGGCTTCGATCCATGGCACTGATTCATGTGAAGTGGGATCCCTCTTGCAAGTGCTCTCACATAAGGCCGGACGAGTCCTCTGGAATCAGTGGCCAACGGGTGTTTCTGTCACTTACGCACAGCAGCACGGTGGCCCCTACCCAGCAAGCACCGCGGTGCAAAGCACCTCTGTAGGCACGGCGGCTATGGATCGGTTCCTCCGCCCTCTGGCTTTCCAAGGATTCCCTGAGCACCTCTTGCCAACCCATTTGCGGGAATCGAATCCCTTGGGAATTCCGCGACAAGTTAATGGCGAGGGTGATTGAAAGCTGATTGCCACAGCAAGAGTTTCTGACCGCGTGCCCTGAAGAGGCCGCATCCCCGAGCAGCAGCATCGCATTTGATTCGCGTTCGGCGTACCGTCTGGCCGATTCCGCTCACATCGGTGGAAGTCGCGGTCGTCCATGCGCCGTCAGCGATGCCGCGATGCTTCAACTGACAACAACCTAACAAGACCCGACGAAGCCGCCTGCGGAAGATCAGCATCTTCCGCAGGCGGCTTCTCCACGAAGAGGCATAACGTAGCACCCACGATGGGACCCATGAATTTCCTTTGCCTGCGTGGGATAAGTTCTAAGGAACGATTGGGTGGGCACGGCAAATGTCGAGCCCGCGGGGAAACAAAGGACGGCACACTTGACGATTCACAGTGACTATATGGGAAATGCACTGGAAATCGTCTCCGGTGCCCTCGCGGCGTTCACGGACCAGAAGCGCGCGGCGCGAACTGCGGCCGCAGGCTGGACGGGGTTGGCGGGACAACTCGACCACGCCCTGGGCAGCCCCGGGGTATCCACAGGTGTCGTTGGCCTCGCCGCGCAATTGCGCCAGTTGTGCTCCGCCACCGAAGACCTTGGCCTGTCCGAAGAGCAGAGCCAGCAGGCGCGCCGGCTGCAGGAAATCCACCAAGCCTGGGCGAACGGCACCGCCTTCACGGCAGCGGACATGCAACGCGCCCTGGAAACCAGCAGAGATTTCCTGGCCGGGCTGGATTTCGAACACTCGGCCGAGCAAGTGGCGGAACTGCTCCATTCCTCGGCCGCGGGCGACCATCCGCCAGCCTCCGTCCGGGGACCAAGCCACGGATCCATTTCGATCGACATCGCACACGGCAAGTCGGTCAACTACGCCACGGCACATACGCACACGCGCATCCTCGAGCGGGTGGTGCTGGAGAACCGCGCCGGCCAACCACGTTCGGTCCTGGTGACCGCCGTGGTGATGAGCGGGAACCTGCCGGTCTCCGCCGTGGCCGATCGCCGCCTGGAACTTCCTGCGGGTGTGAGTACCCTCCACGACCTGGATGTGGTGCTCGATCCGGCGGCCTTTGCCCTGATCGATTCGAGGCGCCCGGGCACGCTGATCGTGCGGGTGGCCGAAAACGGGAAGCTTGTTGCCGAGCAATCCGGTTCCATCGAGTTGCTGCCGGCGAGCCATTGGCCCGGGGCCGGAACCCAGGCCAACGCCGAACTGCTGGCGGCGTTCGTGCAACCGCAGCACCCGTTGCTCACCGCGCTTCTTTCCGAGGCCGGCGACATTTTCCGTGCCCGCACCGGCACCGGGAACCCCGACGCCGGACTCGGCGGATCCGAACGGGTCGATGCGTCGGTCGAGTCGATCTTCGAGGTGCTTGGCACCCGCGGCATCCGCTTCGGGTCCCCGCCGGCGAACTGGGACCTGGCCGATCTGGGCGGGCAATACCTCCGCGGTGCCCAGGAGGTCCTCACCGAGCGTGTTGGTTCCTCACTGGAAACCACGCTGCTGTTCTCCGCGCTGCTGGAAGCCGTGGGCATCAATTCGGTGATCTGGCTGGCCAAGGACCATGCCTTCCTGGCCTATTGGCGCACCCCGGAGGGGGCATTACCCAGCAGCAGCCTCGATGCCGAGGGCGCCGGGGCACTGGCAAACCTGGTGGCGGCCGGCCACCTGCGCATCGTGGAGAGCACCGCCATCACCACCGACCGGCGTTCCCCCCTCGCCGAGTCCTCCGCCGCAACCATGCACGACCATGCCCGGGGTGCAGCTGCCGAAGAACACCTGGTCTTCGCCATCGACATCCGCGCCTCGAGGCGCAGCGGGATCACCCCGCTGCCTGCCCGCGGGCTTTCGGAGAGCGGCCGGCCGGTCGTCATCGAGTACAAGGCGGCGGCCCCGGACACCCTGGCGCGCTTCTTCAAGGAAAAGTCCGAGCGACAACGCTCGGCCCCGGTCTCCGCGGGCAAGCCGGCACCACCGCGCATCACCGCCTGGAAAAACGGGCTGCTGGATCTGTCCCTGCGCAACCGCCTGCTGAACTTCACCGAACGCGCGCGCTTCCCGCTGGCGGTTCCGGAATCCGTGGTGGACGGATTCGAGGACCTGGTCAACAACGGGCGGGCCATCGAGCTGCTGCCCGCCGACGAGATTTCCGCCCTGGATGCCCAGCGCTACACCGCGGGCCCGTCGCTTCCGGTCGAGCGGCGCATCGAGCTGCTGCTGAACCGCGGGAAGGTCTACACCCGGTTGGAGGCGGACCGCTACCTGACCCGGCTTCGCAGGATGGCCGGTGACGCCAAGCGGATCGTCGAGGAGAACGGCGCCAACAACCTGTACCTGGCCGTGGGGTCGCTGAACTGGTCGATGGACGGGCGGGCGTTGCGCTCTCCCCTGTTCCTGATTCCCGTGCGCCTGTTGCCGGCCGGGCGCGGAAAGCACTACCGCATCGAAATCGACGAGACCGGCACCTCCACCCCGAACTACTGCCTGAGCGAGAAGCTGCACGAGCAGTTCGGCCTGCGCATCCCCGGGTTCGAGGACCCGATGCGCGACGAATCGGGCATCGACCTGGCCGCCGCACTCGCCGCACTGCGCGAGGCGCTGGTGGCGGCCGGGCTTCCCTTCCACGTGGAGGGGACCGTGGACCTGGCGATCCTGCAATTCGCGAAGTTCCGCATGTGGCGCGACCTGGACGAGAACTGGGAAACCTTCATGGACGCCCCGCTGGTGCGCCACCTGGTGCAGAGCCCGACCAGCGAATTCATCGACCCGGCAGGCACCGAAGCCGAGCCTGTCATTGACCTGGACCGGCTTGCCGCCCAACTCCCGGTGCCGGCCGACGCCTCCCAGCTCGAGGCCGTCGCCGCCGCCCGGGCCGGGCGGACCTTCGTGCTCGAGGGACCTCCGGGCACCGGGAAGTCCCAGACCATCACCAACCTGTTGGCCCACGCCATGGCCAACGGGCAGCGGGTGCTCTTCGTGGCGGAGAAGCGTGCCGCGCTCGAGGTGGTGGCCAAGCGCCTGAACGAGGTGGGGCTGGGGGAATTC
Organism: Paeniglutamicibacter psychrophenolicus; assembly: GCF_030812255.1. Classification (GTDB taxonomy): domain Bacteria; phylum Actinomycetota; class Actinomycetes; order Actinomycetales; family Micrococcaceae; genus Paeniglutamicibacter; species Paeniglutamicibacter psychrophenolicus_A. The sequence goes on from NZ_JAUSSH010000002.1 coordinate 405,218, forward strand.
GCCCTGGACCTGCATGACAAGGGATCCTCCCCGAACGCGGTGCGCGCACAGATCAAGGCGTCCCTCGACCACCTGGTCTTTGCCGACACCGCGGGGATGAAACTGGCCACCGGCGACCTGGAAACCTCGGTCCGCCGCCTGGGCGGCTACGCCCATGGCCTGCACGAAGCGAACCCTGCCGGCTACTCCGCCTACGGGGCACACAACGTGGCGCTGTCCATGGATCCCGACATCGCCGCCCTGCCGATCCCCGAGGCCTTTGCCGCGCTGGCCGGCGAGGCCGAGGTTGCCGCGGTGCGCGAGGCGTTGCTCCAGCTTCCGGACACCGCCCAGCCGGCCAACCCGCGGTTCGAGCACCCCTGGGGATTCATTGGCGGCCCGCTCACCGACGACCAACAAGCCGCCCTTCGGGGATCCGCGGGCGCCCTGGAACACGCCATGTCCCAGGCGGCCGCCGCACGAAACGACGACGGCGTTGCCGCCCTGGTCGATGGCGCCGCGGCACCGGAACGCCTGGTGAACCTGGCCGACCTGCTCACCGCCGCAGTCCCGCTGCCGGTGCTCGATGCCGCCGCCACCTCCGCTTGGCAGGAACGCTCCGCCGCATTGCTGGCCGAAGCCACGGAACTGGCGCAATGCCTGGATTGGCTGCCGAACCTTGTCGTACCCGCGGTGTTGGAAAACGACCTTTCCCCGGCCCATGCGGCGGCGACCGAGGCCAACAAATTCGGCTTCCTCGGCATTGGACGAAAAAAGCGTCGGCTGCGGGTCATCGCCGAACACTTCGGCCCGCAGTGGAAGGGCACCGACGACGACGCCAAGAACCTTGTGTCCATCATCGAGTCGTTGATCGAGGCCCGGGCCCGGTGCGCAAAACTCGTGGGAGGCCTCGGGGAACTGTCGGGCCTGGAGCCGAACGCGCACTGGAATCCCTTTGTTGACGGCGACATCGCCTCGGTGGCCGGGCAGCGCGAGCAACTGGTGCACCTGGCCGGGCTGCTCTCCGAAGCCGGGGCCACGGAAGCCGATGACCGGTATGCAACCTTGCTGCGCGAGGTGCTGGGCCGGAGCGCTCCGCTGCCTGCCGCGCTCGTTGGGGAACTGCGCGAGGTTGCCGCGGCCTGGGAGGCATTGCGCGATGCGGTCCCGCGCGAAACCCACACACCGTCCCCCTGGAGCGACACACCGGGATTCCTGGGCAGGTTCTTCCGTAGCTCCGAACAGCGCGGCACCGGGAGCCAAGCCCAACGGGACCTGAAACGCTGGAACGCGTTCATGGAAAACCTCGAGCCCCTCAAATCCCACGGGCTCGAGGCCGCCTGGGAACAACTGGCCACCGGGGCATACCCGGCAGGTGATGCGTTGCGCGGATTCATGCGCGGCACCGCCGAATCCGCCCTGGTCGAAAGGCTTGCGGCCAACGGATTCGATGCCTTCAATTCCGAGGCCCAGGCCCGGACCGTCCAACGGTTCGCCTCATCCTCGACGGCACTGCGCAAGCACGTGGGCAAGTCCCTGCCCGAGGCGATCAGCCGGCAGCGTGCGGAAAAACTGAAGAGGGCCGAGAGCCGCATGGGGGAGCTGGCGCGGCAGCTGGAGCGCCGCCGCGGAGGGCTGAGCGTGCGCAGGCTCATGGACTCCTATGGGGACCTGGTTACCAGTATCCTGCCGTGCGTGCTGGTCAGCCCCGACTCCGCCGCCCGGTTCTTCCCGCCGCGGGCCGGGGAATTCGACATCGTGGTCTTCGACGAGGCCTCGCAGATCCGCGTCGCCGACGCCATTGGCACCCTGGGCCGGGCCAAGTCGGCGGTCATCGTGGGGGACTCCAAGCAGATGCCGCCCAGCTCCTTTGCCGAGGTGTCCATCGACCCGCAGGACGATGGGGAATCAGAGCTGCTGGTCGCCGACGAGGAATCGATCCTCTCCGAGGCCGTCATGGGCCGGGTTCACCGCCGCTGGCTGTCCTGGCACTACCGCAGCCAGGACGAATCCCTGATCGCCTTCAGCAACAAGCACTACTACGCCGGCAAGCTCTCTTCCTTCCCCTCCCCGCGCCACGGGGCAGCACGGACGGGAATCGACGGCTACGGCATTTCCCTTCGCCGGGTCCAGGGCACCTTCCACCGCACGGGTGCCGCCGGCATCCTGCGCACCAACCCGGTGGAGGCCGGGCACATCGTCGCGGAGATCAAGGGGCGCTTCGATGCCTCACCGGAAGCCGTCCCCTCCATCGGCGTGGTCACGTTCAACGCACCGCAGCGCGACCTGGTCGAGTCCCTGCTGCGCGACCATGCGGACGAACGCCTGGGTGCCGCGTTGGATGCACAGGACGAAGGCCTGTTCGTGAAGAACCTGGAAAACGCGCAGGGCGACGAGCGGGACGTGATCCTCTTTTCCACGGCCTTCAGCGCCAACGAGCGTGGGCGGCTGCCGTTGAACTTCGGCCCGCTGAACAACATCGGCGGGGAACGCCGCTTGAATGTTGCGGTGACCCGCGCCCGGCGCCAGGTCATGGTGTTCACCAGCTTCGACCCGGCCGACCTGCGCGCCGAGGAATCCTCGGCGTTGGGCATCAAGCACCTGCGCGCCTACCTGGACCTGGCCGCCGAGGGCACACATGCCCTGGGCAACGGCTCGCTGGCCGCGATCGCGCGTGACCGGCACCGCGAACAGGTGGCCGCGGCCCTGCGGGGACGCGGCCACCGGGTTCACACGAATGTCGGGCTTTCGGACTTCAGGATCGATGCGACGGTGGCGCTTCCCGATCGTCCGGACGAGCCATTGATGGCGATCCTGCTCGATGGCGAACCCTGGGCGGCCCGGAAGACCGTGGGAGACCGCGACGGCTTGCCGCAGGAGATCCTGGGCAACCTGCTGGGCTGGGAATCCGTGGCGCGGATCTGGCTGCCGGCCTGGCTCCAGGATTCCGAAGCGGTCCTCGACTCCCTCGAAGCCGAACTGGCAAAGGCTTCCAAGGTTCGGATGTCCAGGGAAGCGGCGCCACACAAGGTTTCCTCGAACAAGCGAAAAACCGAAACCGCGGCCTTGGTGGCAAACGATGTTCCGGAGGCGGAAGCCGAGGTGCAGCCGCGCGGCTATCCGGGCAAGGCCGTGCCGTTCACGTCGTGGGCTGCCCGCCTCGCGGGAACCGTCGATGAACTCGAGAACCTGAAGAGGGCAGCGGGCAAGCGAAAGGCCGCCGCGCTGCTGGCCGAGATCGTGGAAGCGGAAGGGCCGATCCAGCAACGGCGACTGGCCAGGCTGGCCATCAACGCCTACGGCCTGGGCAGGGTATCAGCGGCCCGGGAAAAGTCGATGCTGGCGGCCCTGGACAAGAAGTCCTTTGCCATCGACGCCGACGGGTTCATCTGGCCCCCCGGGCGGGAAGGGGCCCGGTGGCTGGATTACCGGACCGACTTCGCGGCACACGGCCTGGATATCGAGGAGATCAGTCCCCGGGAGATCGCCAATCTCATGTGTGCGCGGGCGTCCCTCGCCGGGGAATCCGGAGTCGAGGAGCTCAAGCGCGAGGCCATGGGGATCCTGGGGTACGGGCGCATGACCGGGAAGGTATCGGCATGGCTGCAGCAGGGGTTGGAACTCGCGGTGCGTGAGCAGCGCCTGGAATCCGTGGCCGGGCGGATCCGTCCGACCGCCTAATCGCAGGGTCGTGGGTCGGGGCACGCCCGAATGCCTTGTTACGTGGTGGAGCGCTCGTAGGGGATCTTTTCCCCGGCCGCAATGGCGACCTTCAGGCGGTTCTCCGCCGGTGGCAGCGGGCAGGTAGCCAGGTCGGTGAACGCGCAGGGCAGGTTCACCGCCCGGTTGAAGTCCAGGACGACGCTGCCGTCGGGGCCCGGCGCCTCGACGTGCAACGAGCGGTTGGCGGCATAGGTGGTCTTGCCCGAGGTGGCGTCGGTGAACAACACGTTCAGCGATCCGTCCGCGTGCCCGTTGAAGGCGGTGAGGACGTGGGTGGTGCCGTCGAGTTCGAAGGAGACCTCGCCGGGGGCCTGGTAGATAAGCTCAATGCCCTCGCCCGCCGCGCCTACCCGTGTCGGGCGGGGTTCGGCGAAACGGCGGAAGGTACCGTTCACGCGCCACCGCTCATCCGCCGCATAGGTCGGGACGCCGTTGAAGTCCTGCAGCAGCGGGTTTTGCGGGTGCCGCGGGCGCAGGATGTATCTGCCGCCACGCTTGGCGGCCTCGATGACGGTTTCGCCGTGGCCCACCTCAAAGCCTTCGCGTTCGGCGATGCTGCCCAGTCGTTGCAGGCCGGTGACCGCGACACCGTTGAAGAGCAGGGTCTCGTTCTTGGCCAGATCCACATAGAGCCAGTCGTCGTGGACCCACCACTGTCCCGGGAGCCCCTCGAAGCGCGTGGCATCGCCGGTGACCCAGTGCAGGGCGGTGACGGCAAGGAACTCGAAGGGTGCCGACAGCGACTGCAGGCGGTGTTGGTGCCAGCTGCGCCAGTCCGCGGCAAACCCGGCGGAATCTCGTTTATCCGGCACGATGGGGGCAAGCGTCGCTGCTGTCATGGGGGTCTCCTCCGTTTCTGCCGCGAACCGGGCCGCTTCGGAAACGGACGGAACGGGGCATGGTGTGTGCAGATTGGGCGGTTTTTCACCGGTGGTGCAGGGCGGTGGTCCATGGACATCGTTGCACCGTGAAGATTTGCCGTCGAGCGCCGGGGACGCGGAGGGTCATGATGCTTTACCCAAGGACATATATAGCCCAGCGGGGGCAGGTTTTCCTGCGACGTGAAGCGAAATATTACGCAGCGCGGACCCGGTGTTGGGACGTTGCTGCCGATTACCGGGAAATGGTCGATCGCCGGAGCAACCGTGAAAGCATTGTCAGCCCAAGCAATATAGACGCAAAAACACATAATTGATGACCAAATTTGTCATGGACACTACATAGATTCGCGTCCCATAATGGGGGGACAAAGCTAGTGGCGCACAGCACCTGTGCCTTGAAGGAGAGCCATGAACCAGAATCCGGACAGCAAGTGGGACCAGGAAGTGGATCTCCTGGTCCTTGGAACCGGAGCGGCAGGTCTTTCGGCGACGTTGACCGCAGCGGCACAGGGCCTCAACGTCCTGGCCTTGGAAAAGACCGAGTACTTAGGCGGAACCACGGCTTATTCGGCGGGCACCTGCTGGGTGCCCAACAACCGCTTCCAGCGCGAAGACGGAAACCTGGATGACTACGCGCGTGCCGTGCGCTACCTCGATGCCGTGGTGGGGGACAAGGCCCCGCGCGAAAGCCGCATGGCTTACCTGGACGCCGCGCCAAAGATGCTCGACGAAATGCACGACCTTGGAGTCAGGTTCCTGCGCTCGCCGGCCGTGGTCGACTACCACTCGGAAATGCCCGAAACCGGCCAGACGGGCCGGGCGCTGGAACCAGAGCCGTTCGACGGACGCCACTTGAGCGCCTCCGATTTCCGCCGCGTCCGTCCTCCGGTGCCGGAGTTTGCCCTCATGGGCGGCACCCTGATGCTGCGCCGCCCCGACGTCGCCGCGCTGCTCAAGCTCTACACCGGCTCGCTGGCCGAGCGCGGCAAGGCCGTGATGCTGGCCGCCAAGCTCGGGCTCCAATGGGCCCTCGACCGGCTGACCCGCCCTCGCGGCACCCGGCTGGTCATGGGCAACGGGCTGGTGGCCCGGCTTTTCCACGAATCCCGGAACCGCGGTGCGCAATTCCTCTTCGGAGCCCACACCACAGAGCTGCTCACGGAGGCCGGACGCGTCGTCGGGGCCGTGGTCGTGCACAACGGCAAGACGCTGCGCATCCGCGCCCGCCAGGGCGTGGTGCTGGCGGCGGGAGGCTTCTCCCACAATCCGGCACTGCGCGAAAAGCTCATGCCAAAGCCCACCCCGCGCTACTCGAGGGCCGGGGAAGGTGCCACAGGCGACACCCTGGCGCTCGCCGAGAAGGCCGGCGCCGCGCTGGGGCGGGACGACGGGGAAAACGCGCTGTGGTTCCCCAGCTCCATCGGCCGACGCGCGGACGGTTCCGAGGTGGTCTTCCCGCACATCTGGGACCGGGCCAAGCCCGGCGTCATCGCCGTGGGAGCCGCCGGCACGCGCTTCGTGGACGAGTCCGTCTCCTACCACCGCTTCGTGCGCGCCATGTTCGATTCCCCGGAAGCCGAGGCCGTGCCGGCCTGGTTGGTCGTCGACTCGCGCACCCTGGCCAAGTACGGACTGGGCATGATCACCATGCCGCACCTGCCTAGGGTCGCCCTGCGGCGCTACATAAACGACGGATACCTCTACGAGGCCCCAACCCTGGGCGATTTGGCCCGGCAGATCGGTGTGGACGCCGCGGGCCTTGAAGCCACGGTGCAACGCTACAACGGCTTTGCCGCCACCGGTGTGGACGAGGACTTCCACAAGGGCGAGCTGCTCTTCGGCCAGGTGGCCGGGGATCCCGCCCACGGCCCGAACCCGAACATCGGCCCGGTGGCCGAGGGCCCGTTCTATGCCATGGCCGTGGTGCCGACCCCGCTGGCCACGTCCTATGGCATCGAAACCAACGCAAACGGGCAGGCGCTGAATGCGGAGGGCGAGCCGGTGGCCGGGCTCTACGCCGCCGGAAACGACGCCGCCTCGGTCATGGGATCGGAATATCCCGGGGCCGGGGTCCAGGTGGGTGCCGGCATGGCCTTTGGCTGGGCGGCCGCACGCCACGCGGCAGGCGGCGACCGTGCTGCGGGTAGTCTGGAGAAGCTCAAGGCCAAGTAGGAACGCGCGGAGGTCGACATGGAAATTCGGTGGTTGGAAGCCTTTATCGCGGTTGCCGAGGAATTGCACTTCGGCAACGCGGCAGTGCGGCTTCGCATGGCCCAGTCGCCCCTGAGCCAGACCATTCGCAAGCTCGAGCGCTCACTGGGGGCCGAGCTCTTTGTGCGCAGTACCCGCTCCGTGGAGCTGACCACTGCGGGGCATGCGTTGCTTCCGCATGCCCGCGAAGTCCTTGAGCAATTGCGCATCGCGGCGCAGGCCGTCAAGGTGCCCGAGGGGCGGGTGTACGGAAGCCTGGCCCTCGGATTCACCGGGGTGCTCAACCACCTCTCCCTGCCGCCCCTGACCCGCGCCTTGCGCAAGACGTACCCGGACATCGAACTCACCCTGGTGGGGCGGGTGATGACCCAGGATGCAGTGCACCAACTGGATTCCGGGGCCCTTGACCTTGCCTTTGTCGGGCTGCCGGTGGATTCGACCCGGATCAATTCCAGATTGCTCGCCCAGGAGGCCTTCGGCGTGGTGCTCCCAACCGAGCACCCGCTGGCAACCGGGGCAGCCGTGGACCTGACCGACCTTGCGGACGATCAATTCATCACGCCGCCATTGGCTGCGGGTTCGGCCCTGCACGAGTCCACCATCAGGGCCTGCGCCGATGCCGGATTCTATCCGCAGGTGGCCCAGGAGGTCAGCGACCCCTACATGATCATGATGCTGGTGGCCGCCGGCATCGGCGTCGCCCTGCTGCCCGAGGGCATCGCCGCCTTCGTGCCGCCCGGAGCCGTGTACGTTCCGCTGAGCGGCGTCCCCCGCTACATGAACCACGGGCTGGCGTGGTCGACCAGGCCGGGGTCCCTGGCGCGTGAGGCCTTTCTTGAGCTGAGTGAAAAGGTGCTTCCGTCACCGGAAATGATTGTGTAGTTTTCACACATTGTCTATGTGCAATTAGGTCGTGGACATAATAAGTGCGCGGGGTCACACTTGATGAAGTTCCTCCATCGGGGGAGAGAAAGGATCATCATGAACACCACGACCCCCACCGCCCGAGTTGCCCGGCCCAAGGCCGGGCCGCAGGCTCGGCGCGCAGCGCTCTCCGGATTCCTGGGAAGCACGCTTGAGTACTACGACTTCTTCATCTACGGCTCCGCCGCCGCCCTGGTTTTCTCCCACGTCTTCTTCCCAGCGGATGGAGCGAACGCGGTCCTGCTGTCCATATCCACCCTTGGCGTCGCGTACGTCGCCCGCCCGCTGGGCGCGGTCATCTGGGGGCACCTGGGCGACAGGTTCGGCCGGAAAAACACGCTGATGGCGGTGCTGGTGCTCATGGGCCTGTCCACCTTCCTGATCGGCTGCCTGCCAAGCTACAACCAGATCGGCATCTTCGCCCCGATCCTGCTGGTGGTCCTGCGCCTCTTCCAGGGCCTGTCCGCCGGCGGCGAGTCCCCGGGCGCCGCGTCGCTGTCCATGGAACACGCGCCGGATGACCGCCGCTCGTTCTTCGCCAGCTTCACCATGAGCGGGATCATGTTCGGCATTGTGCTGGCGACCTTGGTCTTCATCCCGGTCGCCTCGATGCCCGACGAACAGCTCTGGAGCTGGGGCTGGCGCATCCCGTTCTGGATCAGCATCTTCCTGACCTTCTTCGCCTTCTGGATCCGCCGCCACCTCGAAGAACCGGAGGTCTTCGAGGAGGTCAAGGAGTCCAACGAGGTTGCCAAGATCCCCTTCATCGAGCTCTTCAAGCACCACTGGACCGCCGTTGTCCGGGTCATGCTCTCCTCGACCTTCGCGATGATCAACACCATCGTCAACGTCTTCGCACTGGCCTTCGCCGTGGAACACAACGGCATCGAACGCACCACCATGCTCGCCGCGATTGCCGCCGCAAACTTCGCCGCGGTGCTGACCCAGCCGCTCTATGGACACCTGGCCGACAAGATCGGGCGCAAACCCGTCTTCATCGGCGGCGTCCTGGGCGCCGGGGCCATGATCTTCGTCTTTTTCAACGCCATCGGCACCGGCAATGTGGCCCTGATCTTCATTTCCTCGATCATCCTCATGGGTGGTCTGTATGCCGCGCCGAACGGTTCCTACATGGCATCCTTCCCGGAGCAGTTCCCGGCCACCGTCCGCTACTCCGGGATGGCCATCGGCCTGATGCTTGGCCTGCTGGTCTCGGGCTTCACCCCGGCCATCGGCACCATGATGACGGCCGGCGACACCTCCAACTGGATGCCGGTGGCCATCATGTGCGCAGGATTCACGGTGCTCTCGGCGATTGCCTTCGCCACCGGGCCGGAAACGTACAAGATCCCCACCGCGCAGCTGGGCCTGACCCGCGCCGAACGCAATGCGCTGGGGAACAAGTGAGCATCCGCACGCACCGCGTCGGGCTGATCGGCAACGACCTGGGAACCTCGCTTTCCCCGGCGATCCACCAGGGGGAGGCCGCTGCGCTGGGCCTGGCCGGCTTCAGCTACGAGGCCATCGACCTGGCCGGGATCCCGGAGCCGGACCTGGGCCGGGTGCTGGCAACCGCCATCGCCGACGGCTTTACCGGATTCAACGTCACACACCCGCACAAGCAGGCGATCATCCCGTTCCTGGATGACGTCGCCCCGGACGCCGCCGCGCTGGGAGCGGTCAACACCGTGGTGATCGACAACGGCCGGCTGGTCGGCCACAACACCGACAGGACCGGATTCCTGGCCGGGCTGCGCCGCAGCCTGCCCGAAGGCTCGGGGCACCACTCGGTGGTTCTCTTCGGGGCTGGCGGAGCCGGTTCGGCCGTCGCCGCCGCGCTGCTGGATTACGGAGTGGACCGGCTGCGGATCATCGACACCGACCATGGGCGGCGGGAGCAGCTGCGCCGGCTGCTGGTGCGAAGTTTGCCCGAGGGCAGCGCTGCAACCGTCGAGATCGCGGGCACCGAGATGGCCGAGGCCTGGGTGGGTGGGGCACAGGGAATCGTGAACGCAACCCCGATCGGGATGGAGCACATCCCCGGGACCCCGTTTGACCCCTCGTGGCTGACTGGATCGCAGTGGGTGGCCGATGTCATCTACCGGCCCGTGGTGACCGATCTTCTCGCCGCGGCGGCGGACCTCGGCTCACCGGTGGTTCATGGCACCGCCATGCTCGTCGAGCAGGCCGCCGACACCTTCGAGCTGGTCACCGGCCGTTCGCCGCGGCGGGAGAGGATGCGCGAGAGGCTTGCGGGCCTTCTGGCCTCGGCGAAACCGTAGGGGCTGCACGTTTGTAGACTGGTCTTCGGTGGTTACGCAGGGAGGTGGAGGGATCATGGCGAATTCCCGTTCCGGGGAATCGGTCGTCGACCGGATCGTGAAGCTGCTCAGTGCCTTTGAGCGCTCCACCCCGGTGTTGACGATGAGTGAGCTCTCCCGCGCCACCGACCTCCCCACCAGCACCACCCACCGGCTGGCCGGCGAGCTGTTGGCCGCCGGCTTCCTGGACCGCGACGAAGAGGGCCGCTTTGGCATCGGGGTGAAAATGTGGGAGCTGGCCGCCCGCTCCAACCCGGTGGAGGAATTCCGCCGCCGCGGCCTGCCGGTGCTCGAGGGCATCCATGAGGCGGTTCGCCAACACGTCTCGCTGTCCATCCCCAGCTTCGAGGACTTCACGGTGCTCTACCTGGAGCGCCTGGACAAGCTGGGTGCCGCGGTGAATCTCGCGGAGGTCGCGGGGCGGCTGGACATGCACTCGACCTCCGCCGGGTTGTGCATGGTGGCGCATGCGCCGCACCGGATCCAGGACGAGCTCCTGGCCGGCGCGTTGGCGCAGTCGACCCCGCGCACGGAGACCAACCCGGCCCGCGTCCGGGCGCACCTGGCACAGATCCGTGAGCGCGGATTTTCCCGGCTGGCCGGGGTCCTGGTCAAGGAGAACGCCGCCTACTCCGTGCCGGTGTTCGGCATGGGCAACGAGGTTATTGGGGCGATCACCGTGGTCACCCCGCTTCTCGAGGAAGACCCCAACCTGATTATCCCGGTACTGGTGGCCGCCGGGCGTTCGCTCTCGCGTTCCATGGGTTCCGAACAGCGTCCCTACGGGTCGCGCAGCTGGCTTCCCCGGGGCAAGTAGCGGCACGCGGCCAGGCCGCCGGAGTGCGCCCCGCCTGTCGCGGCCGAAGGCACTTTCCCATTGGACGGGAAAGTGTGGCGGTGGGGTTCGGAAGCTTCCTAAGGTTGTAATCCAGCGCACGAGATGGGCATCACTATCATCTCCATCGAGCCGGGCAGCTCCCGCGACCCACACCCCGGCCGTCGCCGCTGATGCCCACCGAGCAGACTCCCCGCATTTTCCTACGTTCCCCCAGGAGGGCCCCCATGCCCCGCACACAGAATGACCCCGCCACCCACGTGCAGGATCGCGCCAATGATGAGGTCTTGGCACCGGAACCGGTGCGCAGCCCGCGCAAGGCCGCCCTGGCATCCTTCCTGGGATCGACGCTCGAGTACTACGACTTCTTCATCTACGGCACCGCCGCGGCACTGGTCTTCAACAAGCTGTTCTTCCCGGATGCCGACCCGGCGGTCGCCCTGCTGGGTTCGATGGCCACCTTCGGCGTCGGCTACCTGGCCCGACCGCTGGGCGGCATCGTGATGAGCCACGTGGGGGACCGCGTGGGGCGCAAACAAGCGCTGATGATCACGCTGCTGATCATGGGCGTCGCCTCCCTGGGCATCGGGCTGCTGCCCACCTACGAACAGCTCGGCTGGTGGGCCACCGGCCTGCTGATCCTGGGCCGGCTGGCCCAGGGATTCTCGGCCGGAGCCGAGGCCGCTGGCGCCTCCACGCTGACCGTGGAGCACTCCCCGGAAGGCAAGCGCGGCTTCTACACCTCGTTTGTCATGACCGGATACGCCTCCGGAATGGTGCTCTCGACGCTGGTGTTCATCCCCATCGCCGCGCTCCCCGAAGACCAGCTGATGAGCTGGGGCTGGCGGATCCCGTTCCTGCTCTCGGTGGTCGTGCTGGCCGTGGCCTACTGGGTCCGGACACACCTGGATGAGACCCCGGTCTTCGAGGAAGAAATCAAGGCGGGAAACTCCGGCGCCAAGCAGAAGGCCCCGGCCCTCATCGTGCTGCGCACCCAGTGGCGCGACGTGCTGCGCATCGTGTTCATCACCATGTACGCCGTCATGCAAACCATCTTCACCGTCTACGCCCTGGCCTATGCCACCGGCCCGCAGGTCGGCATCGACCGCACCACCATGCTGGTCATCAGCGCGGTGACAGTCGGGCTGTCGATCTTCACCATCCCGCTGGCCGGCCACCTTTCGGACCGCTTCGGGCGCAAGCCGGTGCTGCTCATTGGAATGCTGGGCTGCTCCGTGACCATCTTCGGTTATTTCTGGGCCATCGGCGAGCAGAACATCGTCTTGATCTTCGTCTTCGGCCTGCTGAACATGTCGGTCTTCTACTCGGCCTGGAACGGCGTGTGGACGGTGTTTTTCCCGGAGATGTTCGCCGCCCCCGTGCGCTACTCGGGCATGGCCATCGGCAACCAGTTCGGCCTGGTCCTCACCGGCTTCGCCCCGGCCGTGGCCACCCTGCTGACCGGTCCGGGCGAATATGGCTGGCTGCCGGTGGCAATCTTCGCCGTCAGCTGCGCGCTGGTCTCCGCGATCTTCGTGATGACCGCCCGGGAAACCGCGTTCACCCCGATCGAGGAGCTGGGCACCGGCAGCTGGGCACGCGCCAACTAGCGTCACCCCTGGCCCGCCAACCCCTCGCCGGATGGCGAGGCAACCAGTAAATGTGCAAGTGGAATCGATGTTTTCGAACGTGCTTCCCATTCAACAGGCAACCTGACCACGTGTCCTGCGCCACTTCCTAGAGTTGAATCCATGCACGGCGGGCAACCGCGAAGCACCCGACAGACCCCAACAGAAAGGCCTGGACCATGTCCGGATCCACCACCGCATCCACCCCGCGCTTGCGCGTGGGCATCGTGGGATGCGGCAACATCAGCCGCAACCACCTCGAGGCCTTCACCTCCCTCGGGAATGTGGAGGTCATCGGGGTCTGCGACGTCGACATCACCCGCGCGCAGGCCACCGCCAAGTCTTGGAACCTCGCCCACGCGGTGGACTCGGTCGACGCCCTGCTGGCGCTGGGCCTGGACATCGTCTCGGTCTGCACCCCGCACCCGACCCACGAGGAAGTGGTCCTGGCCGCCGCGGCTGCGGGCGTGAATGTCTTGTGCGAAAAGCCGATTGCCGTGGATGTTGCCTCGGCGGAACGCATGGCCAATGCCTGTGCGACCGCCGGGGTCAAACTCGGTGTGCTCTTCCAGCGCCGCTTCTGGCCCGCGGCCCGCGCCCTGCGCGAGGCAATCGACGACGGCACGCTCGGCGCACCGGTCATGGGCCAGGTCTCGGTGCTGCTGCACCGCGAACCGGAATACTACTCAGCCGACGCCTGGCGCGGCACCTGGGCGAATGACGGCGGCGGGGTGCTGATGACCCAGGCCATCCACTACATCGACCTACTGCAGTGGTACATGGGCCCTGTCGCCGAAGTCTACGGGGCGATCAACACCTTCAAGCACGCAGCGAACATCGAAGTCGAGGATTCGGCCTCCGCGGTGCTGAGGTTCACCAGCGGGGCGATCGCCACGCTGACCGCCTCCACCGCCGCAAACCCGGCACTCGGGGTGCAGATCCGCATCACCGGTGCCACCGGAGCCACCGCGGAGCTGAGTGAATTCCCCGAGGGCAGCGACGGGCGCCTGACCATCATGGCCGCGGGCGACACGGTGGCCAGCACCCCGGCGCACCCGGCCGACGCCGTCGCCAACGTCGGGCTGGCCGGCATCAACGCCGCGCTGATCCCGCACCACCGCGAACAGATCGCGGAGTTCGTCCACGCCGTGACCCACTCGCACGACCCGGCCGTCACCGGGCAAGACGCCACCAACGCGTTGCGCATCCTGCTGGCGATCTACAAGTCGGCACGCACCGGGGAGCCGGTGCGCTTCGCACCATTCCCGACCAATGTCCCCACGGCCCCCGATGCTGTCGTGGCCCGGCTCGATTCCATCACCCCGGTCGCCTAGGCCCCGGCCCCATTCGTTTCCCACCCCCATGATTTGAGCGAGAACATGACAAGCACAACCCAGCAGATCGGCCTGGCCCAGCTTTCCCTGGTGGGCACCGCCCCGCCGCAATTGGTGCGCATCGCCGCCACCGCGGGCTTCGATTTCATCGGCGCCCGGGTCCGCCCGGTCACCTCCGCCGAACGCGCCTACGACCTGCAGCCGGGTTCGGCGATGCTCGCCGAAACGCTGCGTGCCGTGAAGGACACCGGGGTCGGGATCATGGACATCGAATTCCTGCTGCTCGACGGCACCGACCAGCGCACCGCCTGGCGGGCAATGATGGAAGCAGGCCAGGCGCTGGGCGCAAACAGCCTCACGGTCGCCGCCGCGCTCACCGACCACGACAAGCTGGCCGAAATCCTGGGGCAGATGGTCCGCGACGGTGACGACTTCGGCATCGTCCCGACCCTGGAGGTCATCTCCTACCAAAGCGTCAACTCGCTGCCCCTGGCGGCGAACCTGGCCCGGGACACCGGCTGCAAGCTCGTGGGCGACACCCTGCACCTGAGCCGGGTCGGCACCACCGACGAGCAGCTGCTTGAACACGCCGGGCTGATCCCGATGCTACAGCTCTGCGACGGCCCGGCCGTGGCCCCGGCGGACCGTGACGGCCTGGTCCATGAATCGCGCTCCGAGCGCGGGGTCCCGGGCGACGGTGACTTCCGCCTCGCCGAGATGGTCGCGGCCCTCCCGGCCGATCTCCCATTGAGCGTCGAGGCCCCTTCGGACTCCACGCTCGCACGCCTCGGCGAACAGGGCTGGGCCAACACGCTCAAGGCCGGAGCCGATTCCGTCGTGGCGGCCGCCAATGCGCTGCGGGCCGCGGCCCTGCTCCCGCAGTCCAAGTGAAGTCTCGAGAGGCCAACACCATGAACACCACCAACACCGCGGCAGCGGATCTGGAGATTGCTCCCGGCGTGCGGGCCCCCATGCTCGGTCTGGGGACCTGGCCGCTGCTCGGCGAGGAAGCCGCCGACAGCGTCGCCCGCGGCATCGCCAACGGCTACCGCCACCTCGACACCGCGCAGAAGTACGGCAACGAGGACGCCGTCGGCGAAGGCATTCGCCGCAGCGGCATGGCCCGCGAACAGCTCTGGGTCACCAGCAAGCTCAGCCTGCCGGGCCACTCCCGCGCCGGCGCCATCCAGAGCTACGATGCGGCGCTGAAGCGCATGGGCCTGGACTACCTGGACCTGTTTTTGGTCCATTGGCCCAACCCGCAACTCGGCGGCTACGTCGAGGCCTGCCGCGGCCTGCAGGACCTGGTGGACGCCGGACGCCTGCGCGCCTGGGGCGTGTCCAACTTCAAGGCCACCCACCTGGACGAGGTGCTGGCCGCGGGGCTGAAACCGGCCATCAACCAGATCCAGGTTGACCCGCAGCACCTGCAGAAACCCTTGCTGGAGGCCAACGCGGCACGCGGCATTGCCACTGCGGCCTACAGCCCGCTGGGCCGCGCCGGGGATTTCCTTCTTGATCCTGCCATCACCGGCCCGGCAACCGCACACTCCAAGACCCCGGCCCAAATCGTGCTGCGCTGGCACCTTGACGCCGGCCGCCTTGCGGTGCCGAAGTCGGCCAGCGACGCACGCCAGCGCGAGAACCGCGAGGTCTTCGACTTCAGTCTCACTCCCGCCGAACGCGCGGGGATCGACGCCCTGGACACCGGGGCCGGACCGCGCCTGGACTCCGACGAATACGGCCATTAGGCCCGGGACTTCACCTTCCCTCCCTCCCTTTTTGAACTGAACGGAAACACCCACCATGAGCACCACTCCCATCCAAGCATCCGAGGTCGATGTCGTTGTCGTCGGATCCGGCGCCGGCGGACTGTCCGCCGCGGTGACCGCCGCCTACCACGGGCTGAAGGTGGTCGTGGTGGAAAAGGCCGAGGTATGCGGCGGAGCCACCTCCTGGTCCGGCGGCTGGGCCTGGACCCCGGGCAACCCGCTGGCCAAGGCCGCGGGCGTCAACGAGGACCGGGAGGAATTCCGCACCTACCTGCGCCACCGGCTGGGGGCTCGCTACAACGCTGCACGCGTGGACGCCTTCCTCGAAGCGGTGCCGCACATGGTCGGCTTCTTCCACCAACGCACCTCCCTGCAATTCACCCCCGGCGCGAAGATCAACGACATCTATGGGGACACCCCCGGAGCCGGCACCGGACACCGCTCGGTGGGCCCCGCCCCGTACAACGCGCGGAACATCAAGCCCGGGCTGCGGGCCAAGATGCGCCACCAGCTCTACGCCACCAGCTTCCTGGGCATGGGCATCATGGCCGGGGAAGACCTGTCCAAGTTCCTCTCCGCCTCCCAGGGAAGCATCCCAGGCATCCTGCATGCGGCCAAGCGCGTCACCACCCACCTGTTCGACCTGGCCGTGCACCGCCGGAACATGCAGCTGGTCAACGGCACCGCGCTGACCGCACGCTTGATGAAGTCCGCCGACGACCTGGGCGTGGACATCCGTGTGTCCACCGCCGCACGCCAACTGCTCACCGACGACGCGGGCCGGGTCACCGGGGTTAAGCTCAGCGGCCCGAACGGCGAGTACACCCTGGCCGCCCGCCGCGGCGTGGTGCTGGCCACCGGCGGCTTCCCGCAGAACGTCGCCCTGCGCGCCGAACTCTTCCCCCACACCCCCACGGGCAACGAACACTGGTCCCTGGCCCCGGCCGAGGCCAACGGTGCGGGCCTGGAAATGGCGCGGGCCGTGGGCGCACGCTTCAACACCGATGTGGCCTCCCCTGCCGCATGGTGCCCGGTCTCTCTGATCAAGTACCCCAACGGGAAAACCGGCACCTTCCCGCACATCATGGACCGCGCCAAGCCAGGCAGCATCGGGGTGCTGGCCAACGGCAAGCGCTTCGTCAACGAGGCCAACGGCTACTACGACTACGTCGATGCCATGATCAAGGCGAGCGGCGAGGGCCAGGCGGTGCAGGCCTGGCAGATCGCCGACTCGCGCTACGTCCGTCGCTTCCCGCTGGGCATGGCCAAGCCGCTTCCGGTGCCACTGACCCCGTACCTGCGCAGCGGCTACCTGGTCAAGGGGAACACCTTGGAGGAGTTGGCGGCCAAGTGCGGCATCGATCCGGCACAGCTCGCCGCAACCGTGGCTGACTTCAACGCCAACGCGGCCAAGGGCATCGACCCCGAGTTCGGGCGCGGCGAAAGCGCGTTCAACCGCTACGGCGGGGACGCGAAAAACACCCCCAACCCCTCGCTCGGCCCGATCGAGAAGGGTCCGTTCTACGCGGTCAAGGTGGTGCCCGGATCCTTCGGCACCTTCGCCGGCATCGACGTGGATGCCGCGGCCCGCGTGCTCAACGAATCCGGGAACGTGATCGCCGGGCTCTACGCGGCGGGCAACGACCAGGCCAGCGTCATGGGCGGGCACTACCCGGCCGGCGGCATCAACCTCGGGCCCGCGCTGACCTTCGGATACGTCGCAGCGCGCGACATGGCCGGAGCCACCGCTTATGAAGACGACGGCACCGAGGCCCCCGCGCTCGAGGATCGCACCCGTTAGCTAGCAACACCCACCGATTTCCAAACACACAACATCCCAGGAGCACCACGCCATGAACACCTACGCCATTAGCTACACCTACTCGGACGAGACCGCTTCGAGGCGCGACGAGGTCCGCCCCACCCACGTCGAGTTCCTGAAGGACCGCTTCGAGGCAGGCCGCCTGTTGGTCAGCGGTCCCGTCGACTCCGGCGCCGGCGCCCTGCTGATCATCAGCGCCGCCGACGAGGCCGACGCGCTGGCCATGATGGATGCCGACCCGTTCGCCCAGGCCGGGCTGATCACCGAGCGCGGCATCCGTCGCTGGGACATCTTCTTCGGCAAGGACAAGCTCTAGGCCCCGCGGCCCGGACGGGAGAGGACAAGACCATGCTCAGAGCACACACCACCAAGCGCCGGACCATCGAATTCCGCGACGAGGACATGCCCGCGCTGCGTCCCGGGCACGCCCTGGTGCGCGTCCAGCACGTCGCCCTGTGCGGCACCGACCTGCACATCTGGGACGACGACTATCCGACGGACCTTCCGCTGGTCCAGGGCCACGAGTTCGTCGGCATCATCGAGGCCATCGACTTTGGCACCGAGGCAGCGCCGGGAGCAGAGCAGCTTCCGGTGGGTGCGCCGGTGGCGGTCAGCCCCATGGTCTACTGCAACGAGTGCGGTCCCTGCAAGGCCGGGCGCTACAACGTCTGCCAGTCAATTTCCTGCCTGGGCTGCTACGAGGACGGCGCGCTGGCCGAAGTGGTCAGCGTCCCTGTCGGCAAGCTCCATGTGCTGCCCGAGGGCATGCCCGTGAGGCTGGCCGCCCTCGGGGAGCCCGGTTCGATCGCGATGCAGGCCGTCAACCGGGGAACCCCGGTGGAGGGCGAAACCGCGCTGGTGCTGGGGTGCGGGCCGATCGGGCTGCTGGCCACCTTGTTCCTGGCCGAGCGCGGGGTCACGGTCATCGCCTCGGATCTTTCGGAATCGCGCCTCGAACTGGCCCGGGCCTTCGGGGCCGTGGCCACGCTGAAGGCCGGCTCCGGCGAATTCCCGAACCCCGAACAGCAGGCCGAACTCGAGAGCTGGTGCCCGCTGTCGGGCCCGTCGCTGGTCATCGAGGCCACGGGCGTTCCGGTCTCCTTCGAGAACGCGGTCCGCCTGGCCGCGCCCACGGCACGCATCGTCCAGGTCGGGATCTCCACGGCAACCGCGGCACTGTCCATGAGGGATGTCCCCTTCAAGGAACTTGACATCCGTGGCAGCCGCAACTCGCTGAATCTGATCCCGGAGGCACTCGAGGTGCTCAACCGGCACCACGACCTCGCCTACAAGCTGATCACCCACAGCTTCGATTTGAAGCAGCTGGGGCAGGCCTTCGAGACCATGCTGGATCCCGGGCAAAACGTCGGGAAGATCGTCATCGACATGCCCGCCAGCGTCCTGGCCTCCTAAGAGCCCCGTCCCCGAGTCCCACCGAACGAAAGCGCCGAACCATGAACACCCCCCTTGCCTCCCCGGCCACACCGATCACCGAGCTGGAGCCCGGCTATGACGTGGTGGTCATCGGGTCCGGTGCCGCCGGCCTGACCGCCGCGGTGCGTGCCGCCCACGCGGGGGCCAACGTGCTGGTGCTGGAGAAGGCCGCGCTGCTGGGCGGAACCAGTTCCGCCGGCGGCGGCGTGATCTGGGCACCGAACAACCACTTGGCCCGCGAAGCCGGATTTGCCGACTCGAAGGCGGCCGGGGCCGCCTACCTGCACGCCGCGGCAGGCCACGCCGTGGAGCAGGCCGACATCGACTGGTTCGTTGACACCGCGGCGCAGGCCATCGAGTTCCTCGACGGCCAGACCCGGGTGAACCTCGTGCCGCTGGCACGGCCGGACTACCACATGGAATGGGACGGCGCCGCGCACGGCGGTCGAAGCCTGGACAACCTGCCGTTCTCCGGGGAAGGGTACCCCGGGCTCAGCGCCATGCTGCGCCCGCCAACCTATTTCCCGCTGCTGAGCATGATCGAGCGCGACAACCTCAACGGGCGGGCCCCCGACGCGGGGCTGCTCGCCAAACGAGCCGCCTCGGGGGTGCGCACCATGGGCGGCGCCCTGGTGGGCTCCCTGGCTGCCACCGCCCTGGACCTGGGAGTGGTCTTGGCCCTCGAGGCACCGGTGACCGACATGGTGCGCGGAGACGCGGGATGGCGTCTCACGGTGGACGGCTCGGTTGCGGTTCGCGCCGATGCGGTGGTCATCGCCTCGGGCGGGTTCGAATGGAACGAGCGGCTGCGCCGGGCGTTTTTGCCGCTGCCGGTCACTCCTATCGGCGCCCCGTCGAACGAGGGCGACGGACTGGAACTTGGACTCGCCGTCGGTGCCACGGTGCGGGACATGACAGCGGTCTGGGGCGTGCCGGTGATCACCCCGCCGGCGCAGCAATACGACTCCAGGCCCTCGGGCCGCATGGGCAACGTGGAGATGACGTTGCCGGGTTCCATCACCGTCAATGCCTCGGGGCGCCGCTTCGTGAACGAGGCCCTGAACTACCACGATGCCGCGCGGGTCTTCGCCAACATCGATCCGAACACCTCACACCAGGCCAACAACCCGGCCTGGCTCGTGTTCGATGCCAACTACCTTGAAAAGTACCCGGTGGCCGGTTCCACTCCCGGGGTGCCCGAGGAGTGGATGACCAGCGCCGAGTCCCTGGAGGACCTGGGCCGGGCACTGGGCATCGATGCCGCCGCCCTGGCCGAAACGGTGCGCATCTTCAACCTGGACGCCGAAAAAGGCGTGGACACCGGGTTCGGGCGCGGCGGCAGCGAGCAGGACCGTCACCTGGGGGATGCGTCGAACCTGCCCAACCCCTGTCTGGCACCGCTGGCGCGCGCACCGTTTTACGCGGTGCCGTTGCATGCCGGTGTGCTCGGCACCTCGGGCGGGCTGGCCACCAACCACGACGGGCAGGTCCTGGACCGGCACGGCAAGCCGATCGAGGGGCTCTACGCGGCGGGGAATGTTGCCGCGAGCGTGTTCCGCAACAACTACCCCGGTGGCGGGGCAACCCTCGGCTCGGCGGTGACCCGTGCCTTTGCTGCGGGCAGGCACATCGCCGCCGAGGGTGCACGAAAGCGGGCCGCCGCAGGGGTCGTTCGCGCATGATTCCGCAGATGCCCGGGGGCACCGAGGTGCTCCGCCGAACGCATACCTGCTGCATGGATGGCCTGGGCCCAAGGCCCACAAGCCATGAGCGAAGCTGTAGGCCCGGATATCTTCCGGGACTCCACACTCGTATCGCACACCAAGGAGAACCTCATGGATGATCGCACCCTGGCGTCCCTGCCGGATTTCAGTCCGTGGCCGGGCCGCTTCGCCCAGCGGGTGGTCCTGGTGACCGGGGCCAGCGGGGGACTGGGCTCCGCCGCCGTGGAACGGCTGCGCCGGGAGGGCGCAGTGGTGGTGGCCACCGACGTGGTTGCGCCCGTCGAGGCTCCGGGGGATGACGGGCTGTCGCAGGGCCTCGACGTCACGGATCCGGGGCAATGGTCGCAAGTGCTGGAGGGGATACTGGGGCGTTTCGGCCGGCTCGACGGAACCCTGTTTTGCCACGGGGTCCAGGGACCGGAAACGCCGGTGGACCAGATGCCCCAGGCCGGATGGAACCGGACCTTGGAAATCAACCTCACCGGGTGCCTCCACGGGTTGCAGGCCGTCTTGCCGGTGATGCGTGAGGCCCGTTACGGACGGATCGTCATGCTCGCCTCGATCGCGGGGCGGGAAGGCAACCCGAACATGGCTGCCTACTCGGTTTCCAAGGCGGGTCTGATTGCGCTGGGCAAGACCGCGGCCAAGGAGAATGCCCGCCATGGCATCTCCATCAACTGCGTCGCTCCGTCCATGTTCCAGACGCCGCTGCTTGCGGCACTTAGTCCGGAACGCAATGCCGAACTGCTCTCACGCGTGCCGATGGGGCGGGTAGGCGATCCCACCGAGTTTGCGGCGCTGGCCGCCTGGCTGCTCTCGTCCGAAGCCAGTTACATGACCGGGCAGACCCTGGATCTCAGCGGGGGCCGCAACAGTGCCTGACCTCCACCCGTGGACCACAGGCGCGCGTGGCCTGGCTGAAGCAGCTGACCCCGGCGTGCGCAAAGCGCGCAAGTGTTACGGCCGTCCGTCCGCTGACCGAACCCTGGAAGGATTCCGCACGGGGCAATTGTCGAGCGGTTCGGATGCCGGGTGATGGAGCTTGAAATACCTTGTCAACGGGGTTTTTCGAGGAACTTTGAACAAGTATCGGCTGTGTTGTCGGTGCGAAAATGCGGTCGAATGCCTGCCGTTGAAGTTCGGATTTTTACAGTGGCTTGCATCACAGCATGCAGTACGCTACGTTACAGGTTGTTCGCATTAAGTACATATGTGCGCATTACGCACAAGTACTGATCGAGCAGGCACTGCGAGGAAGCCTTGGCGAAACCCGTCCGGCACCACCAGCCCACCCAGCTAGGACATATACATTCGCACCGCGTCGGGCACCTGCCCGGCCACCAAAATTCCAGGGGAACCATCATGAAAAAGACCATCCTCCGTTCCGCGGCACTGATTGCCGCAGGCCTGCTGACAGTCACCGGTTGTTCGGCCAACGCCAAGTCCGGTGGCACGGCCGACGGGGACTTCCCGTCCAAGGACGTCCGCCTGATCGTGCCGTGGGCTGCCGGTGGCTCCGGCGACCTGACCGCACGCACCATCGCCCCGCTGCTGGAAAAAGACCTCGGCGTCAACGTGATCGTGGAAAACAAGCCGGGTGCCAACGGTTCGGTGGCCTACAACTGGCTGGCCGAGCAGGAACCGGACGGCTACAACCTGGCCATGATGGGCGTCGAGGTCGCTACCTTGCAGTTCATGGACTACGACATCAAACCCGAGAACTACGCGCCGATCGGCCAGGGGCTGGCCGGACCCGGGGCCATCGCCGTCCCCGTGGATTCCCCGTTCAAGACCCTCGAAGACCTGATTGCCGCGGCCAAGGCCAAGCCGGGCGAAGTGACCTTCTCCTCCCCGGGCATCGGCTCGGTGTGGGACTCCCCGGCAGCCGGCCTGCAGCAGTTGGCCGACATCAAGCTGACCTCGGTTCCGTTTGACGGGTCGGCCCCGGCCATCGCCGCAGCGGCCTCCGGCAAGGTCGACTTCTCCATTGACGCCATCGGTTCGCAGAAGGTCCAGGTCGACGGCGGCCACCTGCGTTACCTGGCCATGCTCACCGACGAGCGTGATCCGGACAACTCGGATGTGCCCACCGCCAAGGAAGCCGGCGTGGACCTGCAAAACGCCTCCTGGGTCGGGATCATGGCGCCGAAGGACACCCCCGAGGACACCGTGAAGAAGCTCTCCGACGCCATGGAGAAGGCCACCGCCGACGCCAGCTACCAGGAGGTCATCAAGTCCTCGAACCTGGTGCCGACCTTCAAGGACTCCACCGAGATGGCTGCCTTCATCCAGGACGAGGCCAAGCGCTATGGCCCGTGGATCGACTATGCCAAGAACAACACCAAGTAGTTCCCTGGCCCGTCCCTGGGCACCTAAAAGTCAGCGAGGAGAGCATGACTGACCAACCACCGCTTGAAGAAATCGACCAAGACGCGGCCATCGAGTCCGCGCACCACCACGAGGAACCACTGGTCCGCGACCTTCCGGTGCGCCTGCGCGAGCTGATCGCCGTGGCCGCTTGCCTCGGTCTGGGGATCTGGATCCTGGTTGCCGGCAAGGGCATCGTCGTGCGCGGCAGTGCGGAGCTGGGCCCGGTCTTCTGGCCGAACATGCTCGGGGCCGGACTGATCCTCTTCGGCGCGGTGATCGTGCTGAACAACGTGATGCGCGGGGTCCGCAAGGCCGATGTCCCGGAGCGGATCACCACCTCGGGGCTGGCGATGTTCGGGATGACGATGGCGGTATGCATCGGCTACCTGCTGCTGTGGAACGTCCTGCAGTTCTGGATCATCACCTTTGTCGCGCTCGCTCTGTTCACCCTGGTCCTGGGCGGGCGCAGCTGGAAGGCCGTGCTGGCCTTCCCCACGGTGACCACCGCGGTCCTCCATTTCCTGTTCATCGTTGCATTGCGAGTCCCGCTATGATCACCGTTTTCACCTCACCCGTCACCGACGGCATCGCCGCGGTGATGGCCCCCGACACCCTGATGATTATCGGCATCGGCATCCTCATCGGCATGCTCGTCGGGGCCTTCCCCGGGGTCACCGCCACCATGGCCGTGGCCCTGGCCTCCGGGTTCACCCTCACCATGGAACCCACCCAGGGTCTGGCCATGCTGCTGACCATCTACGTGGCGGCGCAGTTCGGGGACAGGATCCCCGCAATCCTGATCAACACCCCCGGCACGCCCGCGTCGATCGCCACCACCTTCGACGGCTATCCACTGGCCCGCCAGGGCAAGGCCGGCCTGGCGCTGACCACCTCGGCGCTGGGCTCGGCGGTCGGCATGATCTGCGGCATCGTGATCCTTGCGGTCGCCGCAGTCCCGCTCTCGGCCTTCGCCATGCAATTCGGCCCGGCCGAGATGTTTGCCTTGGTGGTCTTCGGGTTGACCATGATGGTGGGTGTGTCCTCGGGACGGATCTTCAAGGGCCTGGCCGCTGGTGCGTTCGGGCTGTTCCTGGCCACCATCGGGCGCGACCCCATCACCGGGGACCAGCGCTTCACCATGGGCATCCTGGAACTCAACGGCGGAATCCCGTTCATCCCGGTGATCATCGGATTCTTCGGCCTGGCCGAGGTCATCAACCAGATCCTCACCCACCGCAAGGGCAAGGGCATCAAACCCATCAGCCAGATGGGCCAGTGGATGCCCGACGGCAAGCTGCTCAAGCGACTGGCCAAGCCCACGGCCATCGGTGCCGCCACGGGGTCGGTGATCGGCCTGGTTCCCGCCGTGGGCGGGGACATCGCCGGGATCATCGGCTGGGACAACGCCCGCAAGTCCTCGAAGATGAAGCACGAATTCGGCAAGGGTTCGCTCGAGGGCTTGACCGCGGGGGACACCTCCTCGACGGCGACGCTGGGCGGATCGATCACCACCACCATGGCCCTGGGCGTGCCCGGGGACTCGGTGATGGCCGTGATGATCGGCTCGATGATGATCTGGGGCATCCAGCCCGGTCCCGGCCTGTTCAGCAGCCATCCGGACCTGATTGCTTCCCTGGTGACCATCCTGCTGATCGCCACCGTGCTCACGCTGATCCTGAGCCTGCTGCGCATGAAGGGTGTCATCAAGCTGCTGGAGCTGCCGGACCATTTCCTGTGGGTGGTCATCCTCGTGTTCTGCATGGTTGGCACCTACTCGATCAACAACTCGGTGTTTGACGTCTTCATGATGCTGATCTTCGGCATGGTGGGGTTGTTCATGCTGCGCTTCGGGTTCCCTCCGGGTCCGGCGGTGCTGGGACTCATCCTGGGACCCCTTGCCGAATCGAACCTGCGCCGCGCCTTGCTGACCGACGGCTGGGGCTCGATCTTCACCAGCCCGATCGCAGTTGTGCTGTTGGTCATCGCTGTTGCGGCAGTTACCTTGCCGCCGTTGCGCCAGCTGGTGCGCCGCCGCAAGGCAGCGAATGTCGGCAAGAACGTGCCGACGCTGCAGCCGTAGTGCGCTGATCCCTCTCGCGACCGGTGACGAGTCGGGGCGGAGCCAAGGTGCGCCGCACAAAGTGCTGCTGGCCATCGGCGGCGCGGCGGCAACAGCGCTCCTGAGCAGTACCTCCATATGGTGAAACGTCCCGGGTGGGCTTCGAAATGAAGCCCACCCGGGACGTGCTTATATATTCAGGCGTAGCAGGGCTTGGGCGTCGTGGTCGGTTTCCAGGATCGCGGCCACGGTTTCGAACACGGAGTCTGCAGGGGCGCTCTGGAGAAACTGCTGGGGAACATTCCGGCGCCGCGCGGATGGCGACCAGCTGTTCCGGAGCGAATGAAGACCGAGACGAGCAGTTGAAGACACCGGTTTCGCCTACTTTCCTACGGCGCGCAGTCGATCTGTCCCGAAAACGCAAAAGTCCCGGGTGGAACTTCCTTGGGAAGTTCCACCCGGGACACAGGGCTCAAACGCAGGGACCGTGCTTAGGCGTCGTGGTCGGTTTCCAGGATCGCGGCCAGGGTATCGAGCACCGATTCGGCACCCTCGCCCTCGGCGCGCAGCACGACCTTGGTGCCGTGTGCGGCGCCCAGTCCCATCAGCGACAGGATGCTGGCGGCGTCGAGTGCGTCCTCGGCCGGTTCGCCCTCGCGGGCGATGGTGACCTCGAGGTCCTCGTTGCCGGCGGCCTCGGCGAAGATGGCTGCGGGGCGGGCGTGCAGGCCGACGCGGCTGGCGATGGTGGCAATGCGTTCTGCCATGGGGAGCTCCTTGGGGTTTGGGTGGTTTTGTGGGGTTGCCTGGTCCCGCTTACGCGGCGACCTTGACCGGTTCGGCGACGGCCGGCGCCTGTGCGACGGGCTTGCGGACGAACTTCTTGAGCACGATCACCAGGACCGCCGAGATCACGGTTCCCACCAGGGTGGAGACCAGGAACATCGGCCAGGTGTTGTTCATGGCGAAGAAGACGAAGATTCCGCCGTGCGGGGCCTGCGAGAGCACGTGGAAGCCCATGATCATGGCGCCGGTGATTCCGCCGCCGACCATGGAAGCCGGGATGACGCGCAGCGGGTCGGAGGCGGCGAACGGGATGGCGCCCTCGGAGATGAAGGAGAAGCCCAGCAGCCAGGCGGCCTTGCCATTCTCGCGCTCGGCACCCGTGAACAGCTTCGGCGAGATGACCGTGGCCAGGGCCATGGCCAGCGGTGGCACCATGCCGGCTGCCATCACGGCGGCCATGATCATCAACGGTGCGGGGTTTTCGGCGATCGATCCGGCACCCAGTCCGGCCACCGCGAAGGAATAGGCGACCTTGTTGACCGGGCCACCCAAGTCCACGGCCATCATGAGCCCCAGGATCAATCCCAGGGTGATGGCGGCGGTGCCGGTCATGCCCGAGAGCCAGCCGTTAAGTGCCACGGTCAGCTTGGCGATCGGCCCGCCCAGGATCAGGAACATCAGCCCGGAGGCGATAATCGAGCCCAGCAGCGGCACGATGACCACCGGCATCAGCCCGCGCATGAAGCGCGGGACCTTCCAGGAGGTGATCCAGCGGGCGGCCAGTCCGGCGAGCACGCCGCCGACGATGCCGCCGAGGAAGCCGGCGCCCATGAACCCGGCGACCGCGCCTGCGGTGAAGCCCGGGGCGATGCCCGGCCGATCCGCGTAGGCGTAAGCGATGTAGCCGGCCAGCGCCGGGACCAGGAAGGCCATCGACAGGTTGCCGATCTTGAACGCGACGGCACCCAGATAGGCGGCCAGCCCGGCATCGGGCAGGTTGAAGATCGTGTTGTCGGCCAGGTAGGTGTCGGCGACCTCGGTGATGGCGTAACCGCCGAGCAGGAAGCCCAGGGCCATGAGCAGCCCGCCGCCGGCGACGAAGGGGATCATGTAGGAAACCCCGGTCAGCAGGGCGCGCTTGAGCCCGCCGCCGAAGGATTCGGTGCCCTCGGATGCGGTGGATTCCTCGGCGCCCGCGCCGGCCGGGACACGGCGGGCGTGCGGGTCCTTGGATGCGGCGATGGCGTCGTTGATGAGCTTGGCCGGTTCGTCGATGCCGCGCTTGACCGGGACCTGGATCAGCGGCTTGCCGGCGAAGCGGGAGCGGTCGCGCACATCCACGTCCACGGCGAAGATCACGGCGTCGGCCGCGTCGATGACGGAGGCGGGCAGTGGGGTGGAGCCCGAGGAGCCCTGGGTCTCGACGGTGAACTCGACGCCCATCTCCTCGGCGGTCTGGGCCAGGGAATCGGCGGCCATGTAGGTGTGGGCGATGCCGGTGGGGCAGGCGGTGACCGCGACGATCTTCGGCTTGCGTTCCGCGGCCGAGGTGTCTGCCGCGGCGGGAGCTTCGGCGGGAGCCGGGTTTTCCGTTGCCGCAACGGCTGCTGCGGCGGCCGCCGGGTCGTCGGAGAGCACCGCGGAGACCAGTTCCACGATCTCCTCCTCGCTGGTTGCGGCGCGCAGGGCGGCGGTGAAGGACTTCTTGACCAGCGCGCGGGCGAGCTTGGAGAGCAGCTTCAGGTGGGCCGTATCGGCGCCCTCGGGGGCGGCGATGAAGAACACCAGGTCCGCGGGGCCGTCCTTGGCGCCGAAGTCCACGGCCGGGGCCAGCCGGGCCATGGCCAGGGTGGGCTCGAGCACCGCGGCCGAACGGCAGTGCGGGATCGCGATTCCGCCGGGCACGCCGGTGGCGGTCTTGGCCTCGCGGGCCTTGGCATCGGCGGCCAGGGCGCTGGCATCGGTGGCCCGGCCCTGGGCGGAGACCAGGGATGCCAGGTGTTCGATCACCGTCTCGGTGGTGGTGCCGAGATCTGCGTCCAGGCTGACAAGAGCCCGGTTGATGAGTTCGATCATGACGTCGTCCTTGGGGTGTTGGACAGCTCGGCGACGGTGACGGCGTCGGGAGCCAGCTGGTTGGGGGTGGGGATGGCGGAGCCCGGAAGGGACGCGGCCGCGGACCCGTAGGCCACGGCACGGGACAGGCAGTGGGCCGGGGAGTATCCGGCGACATCGGCCAGCAGGTACCCGGCCAGGGCCGAGTCTCCCGCCCCGACGGTGGAGCGCGGGACGATGGGCGCGTGGCTTGCGGTCCAGGCTCCCTGCGCGGTGACCAGCACCGCGCCCCCGGCGCCCAGGGTTGCCAGCACGGCGCCGACCCCGCGGTCGACGAGTGTCCGGGCGGCGGTGGCGGCGGCGGTGGGGGAGTCCTCGAAGCCGGCGGCCGTGCCCTGGCCGGTGAGCTCGGCCAGTTCCTCGGCGTTGGGCTTGACCAGGTCCGGCAGCGTGGCGACGCCGTCGGCGAAAAGCGCGCGCAGCGGGGCCTCGGAGGTGTCGACCGCGATTTTCGGGGCCGCATCTCCCAGTGCCGTGCGGACCGTGGCGACCAGGTCCGCGTAGAAGCCCGGTTTCACGCCCGGGGGCAGCGATCCGGCCAGCACGAGCCAGGTCGCGGTGCGGGAAACGTCCACGACCACGCGCACCAGTTCCTCGAGCACCGCGGAGTTGAGCACCGGACCTTGCTCATTGATCTTGGTGGTGGTGCCGTCGGGGTCGGTGATGGTGATGTTGGTGCGCAGCAGGTGGTCGATGTGCACCGAGCGGTGATCGACGTCGTCCAGGATCAGCTGGCGCAGCAGCGGGTCGGTTCCGGCACCGGGCAGCACCGCCAGGGTCTTGACCCCGGCCTGGGCGATGGCGCGCGAGACGTTCACGCCCTTGCCCGCGGCCTGGAGGTGGCTGCCGCGCGAGCGCTGCACGTCTCCGTGCGCCAGTGCGGCTCCGAGTTCGATGGTCTTGTCCAGGGCGGGGTTCATGGTCAGGGTGACGATCATGCCAGCACCACCTCCACGTCGGCCGCCTCGAGGGCCGCGGCCAGCTCGCCGGTCGGGGCGGCGTCGGTGACCAGGGTGTCAATGGCGTCGAGTTTCGCGAATTGCACGAGGGTGAGCCTTTCGAATTTGGAGGAGTCGGCCAGCACGATCACGCGCTGGGCGCTGGCGACCATGGCGGTCTTGACCGTGGCCTCCATGGGGTCGGGGGTGCTCAGGCCGAAGCTGGAGTGCAGGGCGTTGGTGCCGATGAAGGCCACGTCGGCGCTGAGCCGGGAGAACTGTTCGACGGTTCCGGCGCCGGTGGCGGCGCTGGTCAGCCCGCGCACCCGGCCACCGATGAGTTCCAGCGGGATCTGCGGGTTTCCGGCCAGGCGCTGCGCGATCGGCAGCGCGTGGGTGATGACCAGCGAGGGGGTGTTGAACGAGTTCCGGGCGATCAGGCCGGCCAGGATCTCGGTGGTGGTTCCGGCGTCGAGCATGACCGAGACGCCCTCGGCGGGCAGGAGCAGGTGGGCTGCCTGGGCGATGCTTGCCTTGGCCTCGGAGTGGATGGTGGTCCGTTCGCTGTGGCTTTCCTCCCGGGTGCTCACCGCCTGGGTGGCCACGGCCCCGCCGTGGACGCGGCGCAGCGTGCCCTCGGACTCGAGCTGTGCCAGGTCGCGGCGGACGGTTTCGCGGGTGATCTCGAAGCGTGCCGAGAGTTCGGCGACGGTGACCTTCCCGTTGCCGGCGATCATCTCGGTGATCAGTCGGTGCCGTTCTTCGGCGAACATGGCTTCCTCGCATCCAGTGATATGCCACACATGAATCTGTGTTTGAATGACTTTATGCCCGCTTGTGTGGCAACGTCAAGTGGTTTGCGGAGGAAATGTGGGATTGCTTGCGGGCGTGCCCGTTTTCTTGGGGGAATCGCAAGCGGTGTTCGCGAGGGTGGGTGCACCCTTTCTGTGCGTTGACGCGCACCGCTTCCCCGATGCCTGGCGAAACGCTGGGCGATGCCCTGCCGTCCCCTCCGGGGTGCCATATGACGAATAGTCAGCGCCTCACCCGTTGCTCGCAAAGCGACGGCATCCCGCCGAGTGGAGCGGGGACTTTTTAGCTGTTCGGGGTCAGCGTTTGCTGCAGCTGCCTGACCAGTTCCAGCATCTGGGTTTCGGTGGCAGGGCATCCAAGGACTCGTTGGCTCCATCCAGGCTCAGCAGCGCATGGTGGTTCAGCCCGTCGCCGGCAAAGAGCACGAGCTTGGCCAATGCTTCGTTGCCGGTGGCCGGCAAGAGCGCGCCGTACCAGTCGTCGCGGCAGCTGCGCAGCAACTGAAGGGCGTCCGCGTCACCGGTCTGCGCGAGCCGGTAGTCCGCATCGATGAGACGTTCGAGCAGATTGTCCCGGCTCAACGAGGAGACCAAGTAGCCCTCGGCCGCACGCGGAAGGTCGGCCGTCATCTGTTCCACTTCCGCGGAGGCCTGCGCCATGAGCTCGGTGAAGATGCCCTGGCGCAGGGCCTGCATGTTGGGAAAGTGGTGTAGCACCCCGGCAATGGAGGGCTTGCAGGCGGAGCTGACCGACTCGAGGGTCGCGGCGTGGGTGCCTTGGCGCGAGAGAAGGTTCAGGTACGGGGTGGGGACATTCTCCCGCTTTCGGTGCTCGGTGAGCGCTGCACGTTGCTACCCAGCACCCGGGTCCTTCAACCGTTGGCGCCCTCCGTGGCGAGGTGCTCGCGCAGCTCCGCCACGGTGGGAGGGTTGGCCCCGGCCCGCCGCACCGTGATGGCGGCGGCCATCGACGCGGTGCGTCCCAGCGATTCCAGCGAGGCCCGATCCACGCGAAGTTCCCCGGCGCCCAGCAACGACATGATCATCGCGGCCATGTAGGAATCCCCGGCCCCGATGGTGTCCACGACCGTGGAGGCGACCGAGGGAGCCGAGAACACGGTCGTGGCGGTGGCCAGCAGGGAACCTTCCCCGCCCCGGGTGATGACCACCAGCCGCGCCCCGGTGCCCAGGATCCGGGTTGCCGTTTCCTCCAGCGTCGAGCCCGGGTAAAGCCAGGCGGCATCCTCGTCGCTGAGCTTGACGGCATGCGAGAGTCCCGCAATGTCCTCGAACGTCGCGCGGGCCTCGGCCTGGCTGCCCAGCAGTGCCGGGCGGATGTTCGGGTCGTAGGTGACTAGGCATTCGTCCCGGTGGTTCGCCAGCAGCTCCTGCACCGCCGAGGCCCCCGGCTCAAGGAACGTGGCGATGGACCCGGTGTGGATGAGCCGGGGGACCTGTGCAAGCCGCTCGGCCTCCAGCGACCAGTCGATGTCGAATCGGTAGCTGGCCGACCCGTCCCCGGCCAGGGTGACGGTGGCGCTCGCCGTGCGCCCCAGGGTCGTCGAACCGGGCAGGACGCTGACAGCGGCACGGCCCAGGTGCTCGTGCAGTGCCTGCCCGCGGGCGTCGTCCCCCAGTGCGGTCAGCAATCCGGTGCGCAGCCCCAGGCGCCCCAGCCCGTAGGCGACGTTTGCGGGGGAGCCGCCGGGGTGTTCGCTGGTTCCCGCTGCCGAGGTGACGATGTCGGTCAGTGCCTCGCCGACCACCACGACGTCGAGGGGCGGGTTCGTGGCTTCGGCCGCTTCTGTGTGCTGCATGGTTCTGCTTTCCTTGTGGTGCCGGATGTCGGATCCGGCGCGGGATTCCTAGGCGTAGGTGGTGACGGTGAGGTTGTTGATGGTTGCCGTCCCGCCCGCGGCAAAGAGCGAAAGCTCCCGGCTGGCGGCGGAGGGGAAGACCAGCTGGGTCATGGTCAGCAGCCCGGCCTGGGCAAAGACCTCCACCGAGCAGCGATCCACGTGGATGACCAGTTCGTAGGAGCCGTCCAGGGAGCGCAACGGGGCCACGTCGAGTGAGGCGAAGGACTCGTGGAAGTCAGTGGCGCCCGATTCGCGGCGGTCGACGAAGAGCATGCCGCGCTGTGCATCGATGCCGATGCGGGTTCCCTCGGTTCCGTTCCCGCGCACGACCACCCCGGCTTCGCCGGCGCTGTCCGGGGCCAGCGAGAACTCGATGCGCTGCACGGTGCCGGCGGCGCCGTCGAGCACTTCGGTGCCCTCGGGAATCTCACGGGCAGGCAGCGTGAATGTCGAGACGGGTTCGGGTTCGGCCCCGGAACCGAACGCCACCTGCTGGATTAGTCGCGGCTGCCCGTCAACGGTGCGCAGCGTGAGTTCGCGCGCGAGCGACATGGGGCTGCGCCACGGGGCGGTGGGGATCTGGTTGGCGTAGTCCCAGTTGTTCATCCAGCCGATCATCAGTCGGCGGTCATCGGGTGCATCGGAGAAGGAGACCGCGGCGTAGTAGTCCCGGCCCCAGTCCAGCCATTGGTAGTCGTGCTCCCGGGTGCCGTCGCCCATGCCCTCAGTCACGGTGCTGTGGGAAACGAAGGTGGTGCCGTCGAAGTCCCCGACGAAGTACTGCCCGGCCGAGCCGTTGTTCGGGCCTCCCGGGTTCAGGTTCACCGTCAGCACCCACTTGAGGTTTTCGGGGTCCCCGTCCACCGGCATGGCGAAGAGGTCCGGGCATTCCCAGATGCCGCCGGTGGCATTGGCCGGGCCGAAGCTGCTAAGCTCCGTCCAATTCAGCAGATCCGCGGATTTATGCAGCAGCACCCGGTACTCGAGTGCCTCCACCGTCACCATGACCCAGTAGCTTTCGTTCTGTCCCTGGTACCAGAAGACCTTGGGGTCGCGGAAGTTCGGGGTGTTGCGGGTCAGCACCGGGTTTTGCGCGTGCTTTCTCCAGCTGTAGCCACCGTCCAGGCTGTAGGCCAGCGACTGGGCCTGGGTG
This sequence comes from Paeniglutamicibacter psychrophenolicus, assembly GCF_030812255.1. Taxonomy (GTDB): domain Bacteria; phylum Actinomycetota; class Actinomycetes; order Actinomycetales; family Micrococcaceae; genus Paeniglutamicibacter; species Paeniglutamicibacter psychrophenolicus_A. Next base: position 437,898 of record NZ_JAUSSH010000002.1, read on the forward strand.
CCGTGGAGTGCGGAGGCCAGCTTGTAGGCGCTGGTGTAGAGAGCCACCAAGGGGGGCTGCTCCGCGGTGCCGAACCCGGAGGTGTTATGGCGGTCGAAGACGATGGACCCGGAGAAAATGTCCTCGTGTTCGTCGAACCTGATGGCCACCGGGTGCTCGGTCCAATTCAGCAGGTCGGTGGAGGTCGCATGCCCCCAGGACATGTTTCCCCAAACTGAATTCAGCGGGTTGTTCTGGTAGTAGAGGTGGTAGAGCCCGTCGTGGAAGATCAACCCGTTGGGATCATTCAGCCAGGTGTCCTGGGCCGCGTAGTGGAAAGCGGGACGGAAATCGTCGCGTAGCTCAGTGGTGGTCGTGGTGGGTGCCGACATGGTGGTCTGCGACTCGATTCTCAAATGGTGCTGGTGCTTCGTCCCCTCGGGGAATCCGCATCGTGGGTGTTGCTGGATGTTGCTGGGACGCGGGGACTAGCCCTTGACGCCGCTGGTGGCGATGCTGTTGACGAAGGAACGCTGGAAGGCAATGAACAGGGCGACCACGGGAAGGGTGATCATGGAGGAATAGGCCATGATTTCGCCCCAGGAAACATTGAGCTGGAAGAAGTACTGCACGCCGATCATGACCGGGCGCAATTCCTCGGACTGCACCACCATCAGCGGCCACAGGTAGGAATTCCAGGCAGGCAGGAATGTCAGGATCGATACGGTGGCGATGGCGGGACCCGAGAGCGGCATGACAATCCGTGAGTAGATCTTGAACCAGCCGGCCCCGTCCACACGGGCAGCTTCGTCGAGCTCCTTGGGGATGGACTCGAAGTATTGGTGGAAGAGGTAGATGGAGAAGGCATTGGCGATGAACGGAATGATCTGCACCTGGTAGGTGTCAAGCCAGCCGGTGGTCAGCGACAGCGAGAATCCGTTGACCTCGAGCCACGGCAACTGGTTGACCCACCAGACCAACGGCAGCGCTAGGGTCTCGAAGGGCACGATCAAGGTGGCGATGATCAGCGTCAGGATGATGCCCTTGCCGCGCAACTGCATGCGGGAGAGGGCGAACGCGGCCAGGGAATTGATGAGCACGCCCAGCACCACCGTGACGGCCGAGATGCCGATGGAGTTGATCAGGAACCTCGCGGCCGGAACCCTGTCGAAGACCGCCGAGTAGTTCTCGAAGGACAGGTTGCCCACCGGCAGGAAAGCAGCGATCGAGGACAGGTCCCCGAAGATCTGTGCATCGGGTTTGAGCGAGGAAACGAACATGAACAGCAGCGGGAAGGAAAACACGATGCCCAGCAACACCCGAACGGTCCAGGCGCTTAACGAGCGGATCCGGCGGCGCTTGGCCGGTGCGGCCACAGGAACCTTGGCGGTTTTTGTCTCAAGAATGGTTGCCATGTCAGGACTTCTCTCGGGTGAGGTAGCGCTGGATTGCGGAAATGATCAGGACCAGGGCGAAGAAGACCAGCGATATTGCCGAGGCATAGGCTGTTTCCTGCTGCTTGAAGCCCGAGCGGACCGCCTGGTAGACGAGGGTCGTCGTCGCGTCGAGCGGACCGCCCTGGGTCATCACGTTGATTTGCGTGAAGAGGCTGAGCGCCTGGATGGTGATGGTGATCAGGATGAGGTTCCGTGTCGCGGCGAGCCCGGGCCAGGTGATGTACCTGAAGCGTTGCCAGCGGCTCACCCCGTCAAGGTCGGCGGCCTCGTAGAGCTCGGCGGAGATGGTCTGCAGCCCCGAGAGCCAGATGATCATGTGGAACCCGGCGCCCTGCCATACCGACATCAGCATGATGGCCGGAAGCGCGGTGGACGGATTGTTCAACCAGTCGGCACCCTGCAGTGCCCCGAATGACAGCTTCGCGATGATCTCGTTGAGCAGCCCGTCCTTGGAATAGATGAACATCCACAGCAGCGACACGACGACCATCGAGGTGACAACGGGAAGGAAATACAGGGTTCGGAAGAACGTCACCCCGCGCACCTTGGTGTTGATGAGGATCGCCATCAGCAACGCAACGCCGCCCTGCAACGGCACCACGATCAGGGCGAAATAGGCGACGTTCACCAAGGACCTGTAGAACGTCTCATCGGTGAAGAGCCGGGCGAAGTTGTCCATCCCCACGAAGGTTGCGGGGTGCGGGGAAATCAGCCGGGCGTTGGTGAAGGCAAGCCCGAAGGAGAGCACCGCGGGGATGAGAATGAAGAGCACCAACAGCACCACCGCGGGGCTCAGCATGAGCCAGCCGGTGCGTTGTTCGCGGCTCTTATACCGTGAGGTGATGGACGTCTTCTGCTGCGGGGCCGGTGCAGGATCATCGTGTGAAGGATTTGGCAGGGTCGTTTGGGCCAACGAAGTATTCATCGGTTTGCTCCCGGTCTCTAAGGGGCTTGGGAGTGCGCGACGGATCAAATCCGTTTCCGCACCCGGAAGCTGACTAGTTGGTGTAGCCCTTGTTGGACTTGATGTTGGCGTCGATGTTCTTGACTGCCCGGTTCAGCGCCTTCTGCGGGACCGCTCCGGCGAGGATGTCGGCGGTGGCCTTCTCGAACTCGGAGGAGATGAACGCATAGGCGGGGGTTTCGGGGCGCAGCACGGAGAACTTCTTCGAGAAATCCATCAGGATCCTGTTGGTTCCGCCCGGCTCGAAGCCGGGGACCAGTTCCGCCGCGGCGTCGGTGGCCGGGATGGTCCCGGTTGCCTTGGCGACCTTCGCAATGTTTTCGGACCGCAGGGAGAAATCGAGATAGTCCATGGCCGCCTCGGGGTTCGCGCATCCCGTGCTGACACCCCACTGCCAGGAGCCGCCACCAATTTTTGGCCCGGTTCCAAGGTCCACGGAAGGCATGACGGCCAAATCATCGCCCAGGGCCTCGCGGGCCTTGTCCGCGGCCCAGCTGCCGGTGTAGACGATGGCGCTCTTGTGGTTCAGGAAATCCAGGGTGGAGTCCTTGCCGCTCTTCTGGGCCATGTAGCCCTGCTCGACAAGTCCGCGGAACCACGTTCCCCAGGCCACGGCGGGTGCCGAATTCAGGTACCCGTCGGCGCTCTGGGCTCCGTCACGGTTGATCAGGTCACCGCCGAAGGACTGCAACAGCGGGGAGTAGGCGTAGGGAGTCCATTCTCCGGTGCCGGCGGTGCCCAGATCCAGCGGGTAGTCCCAGCGACCGAGTGCCTTCAGCGAGGCGAGGGCGGCATCGAATTCATCCTTCGTCCAGGGCTTCTCGATGGTGGCCCCCCGGACGCCGGCGGCGTCCAGGTCCGATTTGCGGGCCATGAGCGAGAGGGCAACGTCGTAGGTGCCGACCGCGTAGGTTGTCCCGTTCCAGTTGCCGAGGGTGCTGTCCAGGTGCTTGGAAAGGTCGGTGGAAAGTTCCAGCGGCCGCAGGTATTGGGCCCAGGCCCAGTTGGGGACGTTGGGTCCGTCGATGTCCACCAGGCAGGGCAGTTTGTTGGCGGAGGCCGCGGCCACCACCGAGTCGTTGTAGGAGTCCTGTGGGAATGCCTGGACCTTGATGGTGGCGTTGTCCTGGCTGGCATTGAATGCGTCGACAACTTCTTGGATGGCGTCGAGCTCGGGGGCGTTTCCCGCATTGTGGGTCCAGAGCGTGAGTTCACCGTTGGCCCCGTCCTTGGGGCCCGCACCGCACCCGGCCAAGCCGGCGGTCAACGCGGCAACCGATAGGCTGGAGGCGAGGAGCCTCGTGAAACGAGTTTTCATGGAGTGCGAATCTTTCTGATGGATTCCAGCGTGAGTAAATCGGTTCCTCATTTGGGGGTGTGTGGCTGTTGCAGCAGCCGCACACCCCATTCTCTCGTTACCCGATTCCCGTGGAGGGAATCCCGTGTTTAGGTATGCGCCGGTGGCGCAATCGATTCCCGTTCCACCAACGGGCAAGCAAGTTTCATGTGCATCGGGCCGGGTTCCGTCTTGCCCTCGATTTCGTCCAACAACCGGCCGACGGCCCAGCTGCCCATTTCGTAGTGCGGCAGGGCAACGGTGGAAAGCCCGGGCCAGAGTCCCTCGGCGATGAGTTCGAGGTTGTCGATTCCGATGACCGACAGGTCCTTGGGGATCTGGAGCCCCAATGCAGCTGCTGCCTGGTAGACGCCCATGGCCAGGCGATCGTTGAAGGCGAAAATGGCAGTGGGGCGGTCGGGGGAAGAGAGCAGCTCGAGCGCAGCCTCGCGTCCGCCGGTGGCTTCGGCCGAGGCCGTGGCCACGAGCGTCGGGTCCACCTCGAGGCCGTTGGTACGCATGCTGTGCTCGAACCCGCGAAGCCGTGCGTGGGTGGCGGGGATGTCATCCCGGTTGTTGATGAACGCGATTTTCTTATGTCCCGCAGCAATCAGTGCGCCCGTTGCGGTTGCAGCCGCGGCTTCCTCGTCGGGGACCACCGAGGAGAACGCATCGTGCTCCGAGATGGCGTCGAGCAGGATGACGGGGGTCTTGTCCAAGGCCCCGGGAACTACTACCTCTTGGTGGAACATCCGTGCGTAGACAAGGCCGTCGATTTGGTGCTGCAGCAACGTGCTGATTTGGTGCTTTTCCAGTTCGATGTCCATGGAGCTATCGAGGATCATGACCAGCCAGCCTCGGTCGTAGGCGGCGTCCTGGGCACCCTGGATCATTTCCCCGGCAAACGGGGTCGTGGCGATTTCGTCGCTGAGCAGCCCGAGGACGTTTGAGCGTTGGCTGCGCAGGCCGCTGGCCATCTTGTTGGGGGAGTAGCCCAGGCGATTCGCCACGGCCTGTATGTGGGTCCTGGTTTTTTCATTGACGCGTGCTGCATGGGTTTCGCTGAGCGCGTGGGAGACCGTAGTGACGGAAACCTCCGCGGCCTTCGCCACGTCGCGGATGCCGATCCTTCTCATTGCACGCTCCTTGCAAAACGTTTTGCTTGTAATGGGAATCACGGTACGCAAAACGTTTTGCAGTGTCAAGCATGCGGCGCGGGCGTCGAAGGAGGATGCCGTAAAACACTTGATTCCACGGGAGGTGTCGGAGCGTTCACATTCTTCAATGTGGCGGTACGTTCATCCGTTGGAGCGGAAAGGAATCGAATGTGAACCAGCCGCTGGCACGTGGATGGCGCACGCGTCCAGGTCGGGACTGCCATGGGCCGATACAGCACGATAGGGCCCGGGAGGCGGGTGAGTTGAGTCGATCCCTTGAGACGCTGGTCCCTTTCCGTGACGATGGCGGACGCGTTTCTGAATCGCAGCCTGACGCTGCCGGTGCAGGCGGGACTCCAGCGAGCGGCACCTTCGGACGTTCGGATAATCAATCAAGATTCACCTGAAACCGAAAGGGCCATTTCCTTTGTTGATGTGACGGAGCGTTCACATTCTGACATGTGTCAGAGCGTACACATTGTCGAGTGTGGTGGTATGTTCACATCATGAAGCGGCAGATATCGAATGAGCGACAACTTGGTGCCTATATTCATGACGCGCGCATACAGGCGGGTATGACCCAAGCTGATCTGGCCTTGCGGGCGGGGGTCTCCAGGAAGTGGCTGATAGGTCTCGAGCAAGGCGCTCGAACTCGGGCAGAGTTGGGCAAGGTTTTCGATACCCTGCGGGCGCTAGGGCTTTCAATGCAGTTTTCTTCCAGCTCAGCGGAAGAAGCCCAGAGCGACGCACCAGAAGGGCAACTTTCGCATCCGTCCACCGCGTCGAATATCTCCGCGTCCACCTTGGACGCGATCCGTCGGGCTCCTGTTCCGAGTGCTTCGGCTTTGGAGTCGCTTCGTGGTGTTATGGCTCCGAACAAGGCGGTGTTGGATGCCATTCGTGGGGCTCATGTTCCGAGTGCTTCGGCTTTGGAGTCGCTTCGTGGTGTCATTGCCCAGAATCAAGCAACGAAAGGCACATTGCGAATTGGCGGTACCTCGAAAGCCACGGCCGATGAATCACCTGAAACTGCTAATCCCTCGGAGGAAGGCCCAGCAGAATGAGGGAATTAATTGCAGTCCTGTATGAGCAGCCCGTTGGCGTGTTGCAGCAGGATGACTCGGGAAAGCGGACGTTTCAGTACTTGCCTGGAATACCAACAGGACTCGATGTCTCTCTTGCGCTTCCCTACAGGCAAGACGCCTACCAGAAAGCGAAGGCCGATCCATTTATAGAAGGTCTCGTTCCTGAAGGCGTCGGCGTTCGCGAGTCGTTTGCGCAGAGATTCGATATTTCTCCCAGCAATCCCTTTGCGCTCCTGGAGCATATTGGTCTGGATTGTGCCGGGGCCATACAGTTCGTCCGTCCCGACGAGCTGGATAATGTTTTGCAGAGAAAAGGCGGTCTGGTTCCATACAGTGACGAGAAAATCGGGCAACGAATTCGTTCGCTGATTTCTGAACCAGACGGATCATGGGTTGTAAACCGGGAAAGGTGGTCTCTTGGCGGCGCGCAAAGCAAATTTGCCTTGCGCTGGGAGAACGGCTGGCACAAAGCATCCGGCGCGGAGCCGACGACGCACATATTCAAGCCCGGAATACACGATTTCAAGGATCAGGCCCTCAACGAACATCTCTGCCTCAGGACGCTTGGAGTGGTCGGGCTTAACGTGGCGTCCACGACCTACTCGGAATTCGATGGGGCATCAGCCATCGTTGTTAGCCGGTACGACCGGATTTCCCGGGATGGACGCGTCATCCGATTGCACCAAGAAGATTTCTGCCAAGCGACTTCGACACTTCCCAAACGGAAATACGAATCCAACAAGGGACCGAACGCACTAAAGATCATTCGCACTCTTCGTGATGCGAGAGCTTCCGAAGACGAAGTCAAGAAATTCGTGGAGGGACTGATCGGAAATTATCTGCTGGGCGCCCCGGATGCACACGCCAAGAACTATTCAGTCATGTTGATGCCTTCGGGGGAAGTCACCCTTTCACCGTTCTATGACATTGCTTCCGGTCTGCCGTACGAGCACCAAACCGATGATGGTTTCCCCGCGAAAAATGACGGACTACGGAAAGCCGCCATGGCCATCTCCGGAGAGCGCAGGTTCGGGAAAGTCGAACGAAGGCACTGGGAAAAATTTGCCAGTGATGCAGGCCTTGACCTGTCGTGGCTCACGGAAGTCATCCGCTACATGGCCACAGCAATACCCGAAGCATTGGTTCAAATAATCGACGAAGAGCAAGCAGCGATAAAAGGTAGCGACCTTCCGAGCAGGCTCATGCAACCGGTAACGGATTTGTGTCAGATTAGCCTTGGGCAGCTCACCGGATAGTGCGTCGCAGAATGTGACTTCTTGGATTTGGCGTTGAAGGCCCACACCGAATCCAAGAAGTCACCTCAAAGCGATCTTGACCAGGGACCGTCGAGGGCGGAGCGCTCTAGACCCGCTCGATGAGCATCGAGGTTCCCTGGCCCACGCCGACGCACATGGTGGCCAGGCCGCGTGCCGCGTCCTCGCGCTCCATCCTGCCCAGCAGGGTCACCACCAGGCGTGAACCGCTGGAACCCAGTGGGTGGCCGAGGGCAATGGCGCCGCCGTCGTTGTTGACGATGCCTCCATCGAGCCTCAGTTCCCGCATGACCGCCAGGGACTGGGAGGCAAAGGCCTCGTTGAGCTCGACCGCGCCCAGGTCCCCGATGCCCCAGCCTGCGCGTTCCAGCACCTTCAAGGTGGAGGGGACCGGTCCCATGCCCATGGTTTCCGGGGCCGTTCCGGCCGATGCGCCGTCGACGATGCGGGCGCGCGGGACCAATCCGTACTTCTTCACCGCGGACTCGGAGGCGATCACGATCGCGGAGGAGCCGTCGTTGAGCGTGCTGGAGTTTCCGGCGGTGACCACGCCGCCGGGCTTGATGATGGGCCGCAGCCCGGCGAGCACCTCGGCGGTGGTGCCGGTGCGCGAACCCTCGTCGGTGTCCACCACGGTCTCGCCCTTGCGCCCGCGGATTCTCACCGGCACGATCTCCTCGCTGAGCCGGCCCGCGGCCATCGCCGCGAGCGCACGTTCGTGGGACGAAACGGCGAACGCGTCGGCGTCTTGCCGGCTGATGCCGTGCACCTCCGCCACTTCCTCGGCGGTCTGCGGCATGGAGTAGGTCATCTTGCCATTGCGGGACAGGTCCCCGGTGGTGAAGCGGTCGTTGGCGAAGCGCCAGCCGATGGAGGTGTCGAAGATTTCGCCGGGCTTGGAGAAGGCCTTCGTCGGCTTTTCCTGCACCCAGGGTGCCCGGCTCATGGATTCGACGCCGCCGGCGACGACGATGTCCGCGGCTCCGGCCTTGATCATGTGGCTGGCCATGATGATGGCGCTCAGGCCCGAGGCGCAGAGCCGGTTGACGGTGATGCCCGGGACATGGTCGCCGTAGCCGGCCAGCAGCCAGCCCATGCGTGCGACGTTGCGGTTTTCCTCGCCGGCGCCGTTGGCGTTGCCGAAGATGACCTCGTCCACCGTGTCCGGGTCGATCCCCGCGCGCTCCACAGCGGCCCTGATGGCGATGGCTGCCAGGTCGTCGGGGCGCACCGAGGAGAGCGCACCGCCGTAGCGGCCGACCGGGGTGCGGGCCCCGCCAATGAGGAATGCCTCTGCCATGGTGTTTTTCCTTTGCTTCGGTGTCGTGCGTGGGGTTCCCGGCAGGTGGTGCCGGGAAGGAGGACTACTTCTTGGCGCCGGAAGCGTCGTAGTCGTACCAGCCCGAGCCGGTCTTCTTGCCGAAGCGCCCGGCCTCGTAGAGCGCCTTCACATCGGGGTGCGGGAGGTCGGATTCGTCCCCGGTCTCCTGGTAGGTGGCCATGCGGATCAGGTAGCTGACATCCAGGCCCACCAGGTCCATGAGCTCGAACGGGCCCATGGGGTGGCCCAGCGCGGTCTTGGCGGTGGTGTCGATGTCCGCGATGCTGGCGATGCCGGCCTCCTGCAGGGCCAGGGCCTCGTCGCGCAGCGCACCCATCAGGCGGTTGGCCACGAAGCCGGGGATTTCCTTGTTGACCAGCACCGGGGACTTGCCCATGGAGCGGGCCAGTTCCATGGTGGTGTCGATGGTTTCCTGGCTGGTTTCCCCGTGGCGGACGACCTCGACGCACTTCATGACCAATGCCGGGTTGAAGAAGTGCATGTTGCACACCTTGGACGGGCGGGAGGTGGCAGAGGCGACCTTGGAGGAGCCCAGCGTGGAGGAATTGGTGGCCAGGATGGCGTGGGTCGGGGCCGCGACGTCCAGGGCGGCGAAGATGGCCCGCTTGATCTCCAGCTTTTCGGTGGCGGCCTCGATGACGTAGTCGGCGTTGGCCGCGCCTTCCTCCAGGGAGGTGGTGAAGTGCAGGCGGGCCATGGCCGCATTGGCGTCTTCGCGGGAAAGCCGGCCCTTGGCCAGGGAGTGGTCCATGCGGGAGGACAGCTGGTCGCGGGCAGCGGCCAGCGATTCCTCGGCAATGTCCTGGATGGTGGTGGTGTAGCCGGCCAGGGCCGCAACCATGCCGATCTGCGAGCCCATGGCACCGGATCCAATGACCAGGATGTTGTTGATCTGCATAAGTGTTGTCCTTGAAGGTAGTGCGTGGGAGCGCGGGTTAGGAGCCGGTGAAGCTGGCGGGGCGTTTTTCCAGGAAGGCGTTCAGGCCTTCGGCCTTGTCGTTGCTGGTGTAGAGCAGCGACTGGGCCAGGCGTTCGAGCAGCAGTCCGGTGCGCTGGTCGGTCTCGGCGCCGTTCTTGATCACGAGTTTGGCCAGCCGGATGGCCAGCGGACCCTTGGCCATGATCTGCCCGGCGGTGGCGCGCGCGGCATCCAGCAGGTCCGCGGCCGCCACGACCTCGGTGACCAGGCCGATGCGCAGCGCCTCGTCGGCGTCGAAGATCCTCCCGGTGAGGATCAGTTCCACGGCCCGGCCGCGGCCGACCAGCCGGGACAGGCGCTGGGTGCCGCCGGCCCCCGGAATGATCCCGAGATTGGTTTCCGGCAGCCCGAAGCGTGCGCCGGCCGCGGCGATGCGGATGTCGCAGGCCATGGCCAGCTCGTTGCCGCCACCTAGGGCGAACCCGTTGATCGCGGCAATGGTCGGCAGCTCGTAGTCCTCGAGGAAATCGAAGAAGCGCTGCATCTTCGCGTTCAGCCCGTCGATGGCCGTGTAGGTGGCCAGCGCGGTGATGTCGGAGCCGGCCACGAAGGCCTTTTCGCCGGCACCGGTGAAGACCACGGCCCGTACCTGCCCGTGCTCCGCAATCTCCTCCAGGGCGGTGCGCAGTTCGCGCACCACCGCGGGATTCAGGGCATTGCGGGCCTCGGGCCGGTTGATGGTGATGATGCCGAGGTTGCCCGTTTCCTCAACGAGGATCGTCTCATACCGTGTGTTGGTGGCCGCGGTCTGCACTGGGGGTTCTCTCTTTAGCGGAAGGCCGGCTGGCCGGTGATGTGGTTGCCCAGGATCAGGGTGTGGACCTCGTCGGTGCCCTCGTAGGTGCGCACCGACTCCAAGTTGTTCCCGTGGCGCAGCGGCGAGTAGTCCAGGGTGATGCCGTTGCCGCCCAGGATGGTGCGGGCCTCGCGGCAGATTTCGATGGCCTCGCGGCAGTTGTTCAGCTTGCCCACCGAGATCTGCACCGGCTGGAGGGTACCGGCGTCCTTCATGCGTCCGGTGTGGATGGCCAGCAGGGTGCCCTTCTGGATTTCCAGCAGCATGTTGACCAGCTTGAGCTGGGTCAGCTGGTAGGCGGCCAGCGGCTTGTCGAACTGCATGCGCTCCAGCGAGTACTTCAGCGCGACCTCGTAGGAATCGCGGGCGGCGCCCATGGCTCCCCAGATGATCCCGTAGCGGGCCTCGTTCAGGCAGGAGAACGGCCCGCGCAGGGACGTGGCTCCCGGCAGGACCGCATCTTCGGAAAGCTGCACGTCCTCGAAGGTGATGTCGCACTGGATGGAGGCGCGCATCGAGAGCTTCGGCTCGATCGGGGTCGCGGTGAAGCCCGCGGTGTCGGTCGGGACCAGGAAGCCGCGCACGCCCTCGTCGGTGGCAGCCCAGATCACTGCCACCTGGGCAATGGAGGCCAGGCCGATCCAGCGCTTGGCGCCGTTGAGCACCCAGCCGGTCTCGGTGCGCACCGCGCGGGTCTGCATGGAGGACGGGTCCGAGCCGGCGGTCGGTTCGGTCAGCCCGAAGCAGCCGATGATCTCGCCCTTGGCCATCGAGGGCAGGTAGGTGTTCTTCTGCTCTTCCGAGCCCCATTTGTGGATCGCGGTCATGGCCAGCGAGCCCTGCACCGAGACGAAGGTGCGCAGGCCCGAATCCCCGGCCTCCAGTTCCATGGCGGCAATGCCGTATTCGACCGAAGTGCGGCCCGGGCAGCCGTAGCCCTTCAGATGCATACCCAGCAGGCCGAGCTCACCCATTTCCCTGGCGATTTCCACCGGGAAGTGGGCCGCCTCGTACCAGTGGCTGATGTTCGGCTTGATGCGTTCGTTGACGAATCCGCGCACGGTGTCGCGGAAGGCGAGCTCCTCGGCGCTGAACAGCGCGTCGAGGTTCAGTACGTCGGAGTTGGCCAGGGCCGGGTCGCGTTCGATGGCAAGGGTGTTCATGGTGGAGTCTCTCTTCTGGAACTTAATTCTTCGGTGGCGCTTAGGCCGTGGGCTGCGGGGAGTAGGCCGGAAGCACGGTGTCATTGTCGGCACCCAGCATCGGGGGAGCGGTTCGCACCTGGGGGCGTTGGCCGCGAAAGTTCACCGGGAAGGCCACCTGCTTCAAATCCCCGATGACCGGGTGGTCGGCGACCTGGACCATGTCCAGGGCCGCGGTGTGCGGGTGGGCGTAGACCTCGTCCAGGGAACGAATTGGGGAGGCCGGGACACCTATTACGGCGAACAGCTCACACCACTGTGTTGCGGTCTTGGCCTGGAGCGAATTCCCCAGCTCCATGTTCAACCGCTCGCGGTTGGCCAGCCGGCCGTTGTTGGTGGCGAGATCCGCATCCGCGCCCAGGTCCGGGCGGCCGATCGCCGCGCAGAGCTTCTGCCACATCGCGTCGTTGCCCACGGCGATGACGAAGTAGTCGTCCTGCGCCTGGTACGCCTGGTAGGGCACCAGGTTCGGGTGCCCGGAGCCCAGCGGGCCCGGCGTGATCCCGTCGTCAAAGTAGTTGGTCGCCCAGTTCACGTGCAGCGCCAGCTGGCATTCGTACAGCGAGGTGGTCACGTACTGGCCAAGGCCGGTGCGGCCGCGCTCCACCAGAGCGGCGAGCAACCCGATGATCCCGAACAGCGAGGCACCCAAATCGCCCATGGCGAAGCCTGCCTTCAGCGGTGCGCCGCCCGGCTCGCCGGTCAGCGACATCAGCCCGCCGGCGGCCTGGGCGATCATGTCGTAGCCCGGCTCGTCGCGCAGCGGACCGTGGTCGCCGAACGCGGAGATATGCAAGATGACCAGCTTGGGATAGCGCTCGGAGAGCACCTTGTAGTCGAAGATGCGCTGCAGGCCGGAGCCCGGGCGGAAGTTCTCCACCAAGACGTCTGCATCCTCGAGCATGCGGTGCACGATTTCCTGGCCCTCGGCGGACTTCAGGTCGATGGTGACCGACTTCTTGCCGCGGTTGATGGCCAGATAGTAGGTGGCGTCGGTGCCCTTTACCGGCGGGCCCCAAGAACGGGTGGGGTCCCCGCCCTGCGGGTGTTCGACCTTGGTGACGTCCGCGCCCAGGTCCGCCAGGGACATGGTGGCGTAGGGGCCGGCGAGGATCTTGGAGAGGTCGACGACCTTGATGCCGGCTAGCGGGCCGGTGGCGGTGGTGTGCTTGTCCATGGGTATCAGTCTTTCCCGGTGCTTACTTGAAGACCTTGAGGGCGGCCTCGCGCGGCACCGCGGCGCCGTCGACGAGCTCGTCGAGCCATTGAAGGGCGACCGGCAGCGTGCTGGTGTGGCCGTTGACGATCGAATCGAGGTAGGTGTTGGCGACCAGCAGCTTGCGGTGGCCGGTGGCAGACGTCGACTCATGGATGCCCTGCTCGAGCAGCAACGTGGCCATGATGCCCTGGGCCAGGGCGTTGGTGTAGTGCCCGATCAGCGCCTGGGCGTCGCTGTTCTCGCCTTCCAACAGCGCATCGCCGCGCGTGCGCAATTCGTGCCAGAGCTCGGTGAGCTGAGCGGCGCCGGGCGCTGCGTCGGTGGCTTCCAGTGCGGCGAGCTTCTCGAGCATCGAGTCGGTGATGACCCGGTGCGCGCCGTATTGCTTCATGCACCGCAGCACGTCCAACGCGATGACGTTGGAAGAACCCTCCCAGATGGAACCCAGGTGCGAGTCGCGCAGCAGGCGCGAGTTGGGCCAGTCCTCGATGTAGCCGTTGCCGCCGCGGATCTCCATGGCTTCGCCGGTGACCCATCGGGCCTTCTTGCAGACGTAGTGCTTGGCGATCGGGGTAAGCACGCGGATCAGCGACTTGGCGGTCTCGTCCCCGGCGTCTGCCTTCTGCAGCATGTCCCCGGAGTGGAAGATCAGCCCGAGGGCCGCCTCCGTTTCCAGGGCCAGCGGCAGGATGGTGTTGCGCATCAGCGGCTGGTCCATCAGCGGCTTGCCGAAGACCACCCGTGACCGGGCGTGTTCCACGGATTCGTGGACGGCGCGGCGCATCAATGCCGCGGCGCGCATGGCGTTGGACAGGCGCGAGGTGTTGATCATCTCGGCCATCTGCTTGAAGCCGCGGTCCAGCTCGCCGACCTGCAGCGCGTAGGCACCATCCAGGGTGATCTCGCCCGAGGGCATCGATCGGGTGCCGAGCTTGTCCTTGAGCCGATCGATCACGTACGAGTTGCGGGTTCCGTCCGGCAGCACCTTGGGCAGCATGAACAGACCCACGCCGCGGGTCGTGTTATCCCCGCCCGGGTACTTGGCCAGGGTCAGCACCACGTCGGCATCCGGGTTGGAGGTGAACCACTTCTTGCCGCTCAGGCGCCACACGTCCCCGTCCCGAACCGCCTGGGTTTCGGTCATCGCGATGTCGGTGCCGGCCTGGGTTTCGGTCATGAACATGCCACCGGTGAATCGGGTGTCCGCGTCGGTGGAGGTGAGCCCGTCGATGTAGGGGGAGAAGAGCTCGGGGTCGCCGAACTTGCGCAGCGTGCGCGCCGCGGCGTCAGTCATCGAGACCGGGCAGGCCAGGCCGAACTCGGCCTGCACAAAGACGTAGCTCATGGCGTACTTGGCCAAATGTGGGGGAGTCTTCTCCCAGCCGTGGACGCCGCGGTGCGAGAGCGCTGAGAGGCCGTAGGTCTCGTAGGCGGCCTGGGAGAGCTCGATGTAGGACGGGTGGTAGGTGATCTTGTCCACGCGCTTGCCGTCGCGGTCGAAGTGCTCCAGGGTCGGCTTGTTCTTGTCGGCCGTATCGGCCAGCGCAGCTAGGCGGTTGGCGACATCGGCGCCGAGTTCGGTCAGGACCGGGACGAGCAGGTCCTGGTCCGCGGTGTCCAGGTAGCGTTCGACGAGGGGCAGCAGGGCCGGGTCGCTGGTGACAAAATTCATCGTTTTCACGTGTCTTTCAAGATTCGGAACGTAGAGAAGTTCTGGGTCTGCGTGGCGGCTAGCTGGTGACGGCTTCGACTTCGCGGTTGGCCCACGCCTTGCCACGCAGCAGGACGCTCATGCAGATGATCGACAGCACCACGTAGCCCAGCGCCAGGAAGACCACTGGCCAGATCGAGCCGGTGGAGGTGAGCAACGCCTGGGAAACGAACGGGGCGGTGCCGGCGAAGACGGCGGTCGAGAGCTGGTAGGCCACGGAGATCCCGGTGTAGCGGATGTGCGTGGGGAAGAGCTGGGCCAGCACCCCGGCCAGGGCCGAGTAGTACATGGCGTGAGGTGCGGTGGCCAGCACCATGCCGATCATGGCCAGGGCGAAGTTGCCGGTCTGGATCATGAAGAACATCAGCGGCAGCAGCACGATCTCCGGCAACAGCATCCACAACACCGCCTTCTTCACATCGATCTTGGAAGCCAGGATGGCGCCGAAGGGCTGGATGATGACCTGGGCGATGAGGGCGACGGTAATGATCTGCAGGAATTCGGTGCGTCCGAAGCCCAGGTCCTTGGTGGCCCAGGACAGGGCGAAGGTGGTTTTCACGTAGGTGATGGCCACGCCGGCGACGACGGCGCCGACGCCCAGCAGCACCACGCGCCAGTGGTCCTTCATGAGTTCGGCCAGCGGCACGCGCTTCTGAGACTTGGATTCGACGGCCTTGACCATTTCCGGGGTTTCGGTGATGTGCAGGCGGATGTAGAGGCCGATGATGATCAACACGGCCGAGGCCAGGAATGGCAGGCGCCAGCCCCAGGAGTTGAACGCCTCGTTGCTCAGGAACGTCAGGCCCAGGAAGGCCAAGGTGGCCAGCAGGTTGCCAACGGGCGAGCCCTGCTGGGCGAAAGCGCCGTAGAGGATCTTTTTCTTCGGGGGAGCGAACTCGGTGGCGATGAGCACCGCGCCTCCCCATTCCCCGCCCATGGCCACGCCCTGGATCACGCGCAACAGGATCAGCAGAATGGGGGCGGCGACACCGATCTGCGCGTAGGTCGGAAGCAGGCCGACACCGACGGTTGCGGCTCCCATGAGCAGCAGGGTGGTGATGACGGTGTTCTTGCGACCGAACTTGTCACCGAAGTGTCCGAAGATGATGCCGCCCAGCGGGCGGGCCAGGAAACCGACGGCGAAGGTCGCGAAAGCGGCCAGTGTGCCGATGGCCGGGGAAACCTCGGGGAAGAAGAGCTTGCCGAGCACCAGCGCCGAGGCGGTGCCGTAGATGTAGAAGTCGAACCATTCGATGGTGGTGCCGACGAAGGCCGCGATGCCGGCTCGGCGACCCTGCTTTGGATCGATACCGGCCACCGCTGGTGTATCCGACATTGATGCGTTCCTGATGCTCATGACATTCCTCCGTGGGGGTGAGGGGGCTCACTCACCCCTGTGCTGGATACCACTATTTCAGGGTTGATCATTATAGTCCAAGACAACATTTGCTACTCATTGATGTAGATTTTAGAATAATCACATCTGCGCTGATCGGCGGCAACCCAAGGGGGCATCGGGACATGGAATTTCGGCAATTCGAGGCTTTTTTGGCGGTGGCGGAGGAGCTGCACTTTGGGCGGGCAGCCGAAAAACTGCATATGGCACAACCCGCCCTCAGTCGGATCATTCGCCTGCTCGAGCGGGAGCTGGGAACCGAGTTGTTCGAGCGCACCACCCGCAAGGTTCGGCTCACACCGTCGGGCGAGGCGCTGCTGGAACCAGCCAAGGTCATCAACGTCCATGTGGACGGTGTCAGGCGGATTGCCCGTTCCGCCCAACAGGGGGAGATCGGCAGCGTCAAGGTCGGCTTCGCCGGAACCACCGGGTATTCGATCATGTCGATCTTGGCCAGAGAGGTCTCACGCGCGCATCCAGGGATCAGCCTCGACCTACAGCCCCAGATGTACTCTGGCGAGGCCCTGTCGATGCTCCGTGACGGGGAAATTGACCTGGGAGTGATCAGCTCTCCGGCCCCCGTGGGCATCTCCACGCTGCTGGTGCGCAACGAGACCCTGATGGTCGCTGTCCCCAATGACCATCGCCTGGCCAACCGGGAAGAGATTGAGATCGGGCAGTTGCGGGACCAGCGGTTCATTGCCTATCCGGCCTCGCACGGATCCCGGGTTCGGGATGCCATGCTTTTCCTGTGCACGGCCGGCGGCTTTGTGCCGCACGTTGCCCAGGAGGCTCCGGACCCGTATAGCATGCTGGCCCTGGTGGGGGCGGACGTAGGGGTTGCGATTGTGGTCGGCTCATCGAGGCATATTCAGGTCGACGGGGTCTCCTACCTTCCGCTCGCTGACTCGGACATCGTGCTGCCCATCGCGTTGGCGTGGCGGGATTCGAATCCTTCGTTGGCGCTGCGCACGGTGGTGGGGCTGGCAAAAAACGCCTTCCGGCAAACGGCTGCCGACTGATCCGACGCCGGAGGTTCCTGCCCTGGATAATTCGCTGGCCACGGAAGTCGTGCTGTCACATTCGGCGTCCACACGAATTGTTCAGGAGACGATATCGTGGCGCTGATTCGTGTCTGGGCGTAGGGATTTCAGCGGACCGTGGAGACCCGATTGGTCCGCGGTTCACCGAGTGTTTGCCGCCTCTTCATGAGAGCCCTCTCATCAAAAACTCCTTTTCATCTCATAAAGAATCAATACCGTCCTAGTCAGACAGTGAATGAACAACACCTGAGATGAAGGAGTTCGATATGCAGAACTTTTGGATAGCCCTGGCAGCCAACATGGTTGCGATGCTGGTGCTGGTATGTGGCATCTACTACCGCCGGCACTTCCGCAAGGACCTTGCGCTGGCCTACCTGGCCTTGAACTTCGGCATCTTCGGGGTGACGATGCTGCTCAACGGTTCCGGGGCCGGAGCCGGCCTGGGTCTGGGACTGTTCGGCATCCTGTCGATCATCCGACTTCGCTCGGACACCCTGACCCAGGAAGAGGTCGCCTACTACTTCATTTCGCTGGCGATCGGCCTGATCAACGGGCTGCACCCGGACCCGGCCTGGCTCTCGCCGGCACTGAGCCTGGCCATGGTCTTGGTCATGTTCGTCGCCGACCACCCGGCCTTCGGCCGACGCACCATGCGCCAGACCGTCACCCTCGACACGGCTTATGCGCAACAGCACCAGCTGCACGCCGCGCTGGGCGAGTTGCTCAACGCCAAGGTGCTGCGCACCGTGGTGATCGAGCTGGACATGGTCCGCGACCTGACCATCGTGGACGTGCGCTTCCGCGCCAACACCGTGGCCGGCAAGCGCCGCGAGCTCCTTGACGCCCCGTCCATCGAATCGATCCCGACCCCGGCAAGCGCACCGCAGCCGCACATCGCCGGCGAACGGGACCTCGCCCAGCGCCGGGGGCGATAACCATGACCACGATGCAGGGTTCCGGGACCGGGGTGCTGGCAGGATCGTGCGCCCGGGCGTTGGACTCGGCTGCCACGGCGGCGGATCCGATCTCGCTTGAGGAGGTCGTGAGCGAGGCCGCGTTGATGACCCGGGTGGATAAGAAGTTCCTGCTTTCAGCCGAGCAGTTCACCGAGCTGATGTCCCGGCTTGGCCCCGATTTCCGGATCATGGAGATCGAGGGACGCCGGATGTTCACCTACGAATCGGTGTACTTCGACACCCCCGATTTGGAGATGTTCACCGCGCACAAGCAGGGGCGCCGACGTCGCTACAAGATCCGCACGCGCACCTACGCCGATTCCGGGTTGTGCATGTTCGAGGCGAAGTTCAAGGGGCTGCGCGGGCAGACTGTGAAGCACCGGATTCCCTACGAGCTTGCCGAGCGCGATGCCATCAACCCAGAGGCGACCGAGTTCCTGCGTGCGCAACTGCGCGCCGAGTACAACCAGGAACTGCCGCACTTGGAGCCGATCATGCGCAGCGACTATGTCCGCGGGACCTTCGTGAACCCCCTGGACGAGGAGCGGCTGACCTGCGACGTGAACCTGGTGTACTCCCGGGAGGACACCACGGTGTATGGCCCGGACCTGTTCGTGATCGAGACGAAGACCGCCAGCGGACGCGGAGCGGCGGACTGGGCGTTATCGCAGATGGGCATCCGCCCGGTGAGCATGAGCAAGTACTGCCTCGGCATCGCGCTGCTGCACCCGCACCTGGCCGCCAACAAGTGGAGCCGGCTGCTCAGGCAGAACTTCGGCTGGAAACGCACCCCGCGGCAATTCTCGGCCTAAGCAGCGGATTCAACGGAACGTCGTGGCTTCACCATCGACTGGTGGAACCACGACGCTCCGTTGCTGTGTGCAGGGCAGCCCAAGAAATGCCTTGGTGTTGGAACGGCGCATCGGCAGGAAAAATACCGGGACAGGTGAGCCGGCGATCCACAAAGCAAGGGGAATACCTCGAAATCTAGGATTTCAGGCGTCGCGAGGGTGGACCAAGGAACCGGGCGAGAGTTTCCATGGTGGCTTGCGGGTCCCCGAGGTCGCATTCCCACAGCACCAGGGATTCCCAGCCCAGGGCCTTGAGCGCCTCGGCGTTCTGCCCGTCGCGTTCGCGTGTGCGGTTGCGCTTGTCTTCCCAGAACCGGGCGTTGGTCGCCGGCGCGTGCCGGCCTGCGGGGCAATCGTGCAGATGCCAGAAGCAGCCGTTGATGAAAACGGCCTTGCGGCGGGCGCTAAAAACGATGTCCGGGGCACCGGGGAGTTTTCCGCCGCGCAGTGTGGCTGAGGGGTGCTCACTCTTCAGATTTTCGAGTGTTCCCCGGGGAATGCGGCCGTGAAGCCGGTATCGATATCCCGCCGCGTGGAGCAACCTTCTCACGGATAACTCGGGCTTCGTATCCTTTCCGCGAATCCTGCCCATCAGTTGCGAGCGCGCCTGTTGGGACATGCTGTCCATGTACCGATTGTGCACCCATGATGCACAATGCGTCATGGTCAACCGGCCGAGTGAAAATTTTCTTGCCGCCATCGAATTACTTGCCGTCGGTTTGCTTCATATTCCCGCATCGGGGAAGCAAACCGATTCGGCTTCGTGGCCGTGGCCGGTTTTGGCGGTGCAGAGGCCCCAAATCCTGTGGCCCCGGCGAATGGCATGCAAGGTTTTGCGGAAGAACCGGGAGCGTTGGTTGACGGCCTACTCATGGGTAATGCCCTGATTTTGGACAGGGAACCGTTTCACAAATTTCTGCCTTCGGGATGGATCCGCCCTGGAATTTATAGTCAAAGGTCCATATGCAGGGTTTGAAGCGTGTGTTTGACTGTTGAGCACCCGGTGCCTCGGCACACACTTTTGAAGGTGGCAATGGCGCCACCGGACAGGATGAAAACTTGCAAACGAAGTACGTAAGCCAGAATCCAAAGACCAAATCCATGAGCAGGACGGTGGCGGCACTTCTCCTCGCTGGCGCCCTGATCGGCGGGACCGCGTCAACGGCAACTTCGGCCCCGCTGTCCGAAACCGACTCGGTCGACACTAAGAAGATCTCCGCGACGCAGGGTGATGCGGCGATGGACTACTGGACTCCGCAGCGAATGAAGGAAGCCAAATCGGCCGACGTCCTTGCCCGCGGCAAGTCGGCCTCCAACGCCCCGCTGAATATCGGCAAATCGACGAAGATTGCCGGGCGAAGCGCAAACGCAAACAAGGTCAAGCCGAATGCAGGAAAACCAAGCAAAAACGTGGCACAGACCCCCGTTTCCCACATCGGCAAGGTGTTCTTCACCTTGGGTGGAGCGGACTACGTGTGCTCCGGAAATGCCGTTGTCTCCGCAAACGAGTCGACGGTCTCGACGGCCGGCCACTGTGTCAACGAGGGTCCGGGCGCCTTTGCTACCCGGTGGGTCTTTGTGCCCGCCTACGAAAACGGCAATGCTCCCTACGGGTCCTTTGCGGCCACCGAGCTCGTCGCTCCGACCCAGTGGTCAAATGACGGGGACATCACCTACGACACGGCCTTCGCAGTGGTCTCCGACCAGAGTGGCGTGAGCCTGGCGGACAAGGTCGGCACCTCGGGTGTCGCCTTCAACCAGGCCCGGGGCCTGACGTACAGTGCATTCGGATACCCGGCCGCACGGCCGTTCAACGGCGAGACCTTGCAGTCATGCAGTGGAACCGCGACGGATGATCCCTACGGACAGACCCAGTCCCAGGGGATTCCGTGCAACATGACCGGCGGTTCCTCCGGTGGTCCATGGTTCCTCGGTGGATCCGACGGTTTCCAGAACTCGGTGAACAGCTTCGGTTACGGAGGCATCCGCGACACGATGTTCGGTCCATACTGGGGATCGGTCATTGAGCAGGCTTACCAGAGCGCACAAAACTAGAAGCAAACGGAACCAGTAGCCCGCATCGTGGGTGGGGTGCCATGATGGCATTCCACCCACGGTCGTTTAAGGACGTGCACCATGGAAACCAGCGATGACGCAAACAAGGAACCACAGGGCGAGGCACCTTCCGTCTCCAAACTGAAGGCGACGCCCCAAGAACAGGTTGAATACTTCACGGAAGATCGGCGCAAGGCCGCTGTGCCCCGGGAGATCGAATTGCCCGACCCGGAGAAGACCAGCGACGAGGATTGACCTGGTCCTTAAAGGTTTGAGCACCGGTCGGAAGATTCGGGGGACAAATCATATTTCCGACCGGTGCTCGCATCACTCGCACCTTCATGAGGTAGTAATGACTCTAGAACCGGAGCCTATGGATTTGATGTGCCTGGCCATGGCGTCCGGTGTGAGTGTCAGGAAGACGACCGGAAAGCCTGATGTCCGGGGCTGCAAGTCCAGCGTCTCCCGTTGACCCAGGTGTCCCCGGCAGACGCCTTGCAACAGCCGCATCGGACGGTGTCGTCACTCCAGTCCGCCCCGCCGAGGACGCCTGCTCGTGGCAGGACCCGCGAGGGACGATGATTCGAAAGCCCCCGGCTTTGTCAGCTGTTTCCCGACGCTGGGCCGCCACCGCGAAGGCGACCCCATTCCCGGCGTCTTGGATCATTGGTGGAGTTCCCGGCTGCGGGGCCAGAGGTTCGCTTGCTCGAAGGCGAGCAGTCCATGGGCCATGGTGGTGGCTTGCGGAGTGAATAGCTTGTCCAGTACCCGCGACGCACACAGGCGTAGGGCCTGACCGCGGTGAAGCCCGAACCAGTCCATGACGGTATCCAGCCCGTGCGGGGTCAACAACCAGAGTTTGTCGGCGTCCTTGACGATCTCATCTTCGGGGCCTATCGCCTCGGAGCGCGAGTCATGCCCGTCAACGATGGCCGCGACCTGCTTGGTGATGAGTGGATCCACGCGGAGGGATTCGAGGATCTCCGTGGCCAGCCGGGCGCCGGCCTTTTCGTGCTGCAACACCAGATCGGTTCGTCCGCCTCCCGGTGCTATTGCGGCGAGAACCTGCCCCGGTTCAACCTCCGACCAGCCAATGTCATGCAACATGATCGCAGGTAGCACCACGCCCGGGTCGGCCTGCGGATGTTCATCGAGCAGCGCGGATGCCAAGGACAGGGAGTAGAGGGTATGCATGTCGTTGTCGCGAACGGCCAGCAGGGACCGGGCCCGTCCCCAGATTTCACCCAGAAGCGGCTGGGTCTCGAAAAGGTCGGGCATCGGGGGTGGGATGTGCTCGGAGGTGTCTAGGCCGAAGTGGTTGGCCTGCGGATGCACTTTGATCATGGGCACATACTTGCACCTGCACCTGTTTTTCCCAAGGGTTGTTTTCGCGTCGGTGGAAATCGCTGATTAATGCCGAACGTAGGAATTATGGAGTGCCCGGCCTCGGCGAGTTCATCCTGGGCATCGATCCGACAAACAGGCAACGGGGCTTTCCCCGGCGGCTGCGACTCCACCTTGAGCGGCTCCAACAGGACTACGGGGTACGGCTCCCGGGGCTTCGGGCTGCACGGAAGGAACCAACGGGCAGCCAACACATCCGCGTTCCGGAGGTGTTGTTCGAGCAACTCAGTCACGCGGCCAAGCCGGACCGCGGTCGTGGGCATCCAAGGTCCACGGGTTGCGGTGGTGGCTCGCCCGGACGTCCGAACGCGACCGTTAAAGAGGTGAGCACCGGCCGGAAGATTATGGGGGGATTCTTCCGACCGGTGCTCTCATCACTCGCACCTTCAAGAGGCAACTACGACTCTAGGCAATCATTCTGGACATTTCATGGGCAACGGCATCGCGTTTCATGTGATTGCAGGTGTGCGCGCCTACTGGGCGTGGGAGAAGTGCATGCTGCCGCGGCGGCCGACCAGGACCGCGGACAGGATGATGCCAAGGACGGCGAAGACGCTGGTCATCCACCAGGTCGAAGACCAGCCGCCGGTGCTCATGGCCAGCCAGGCCACGATCATTGGGCCGGTGAAGTTGCCGACGTTGTAGATCTGCTGCATCAAGCCCATGGCTGCCGGGGCCGAACCACCCTCCGGGGCCAGGTCCACCGCCATCCGGGTCATGGTTGCCGGGATCATGGCCCCGGAGAGCGAGAAGAACCCGACGCAAGCGACCTGCCAGGCCAGTCCGCCGGGAACCGGGGACCAGTCAACGGCAAAGGTCGCCAGGCCCGCCGCGGCCATCAACACGAAGGAGAGGAACAACAGGGCGCGGGCCGGGGCGCCGCGCTGGAGCAGCATACTGGTGATGATGGCGCCGACCCCGTTGAGCCCGCCCACAACGGCCGACAACACCCCGGCGTGCGTGCCGCTCAATCCGCTGTCCCCGTAGAGCGTAGGCAGGAACCCGACCACGGCCATCCACTGGACGGTGTAGCAGCCGAAGACCACCCCGGCGATCCACACCTTGGGCGAACGGGCGGTGATGCCGATGCGTCCGGCGGCCGCCCTGGCACCCCCGGCTCCGGCGGGTTGGTCCTTCGGAACCATGCGCAGCACCAACGGGATCGGCACCAGGCTGACGGCGGCCATGACCCACCACCACGCCTGCCACGTGCCGACCTGCAGGAAGTAGGCGCTGGCGATCAATCCCACGAAGGTCGCGGTGCCCTGGTAGGCGCTCCAGCAGCCGACGGCCAGGTTGACGCGGCGAAACGGTGCATGGCGGCGGATCAGGCCCGGTCCCACCACGGTGGCCACAATGAAGCCGATGCCCTCAATGGCCCGCGAGGCCAGCAGGGTGTTCGCGCCGATGGACAGGGCACCAAAGATCGACCCGGCACTCAGGAAGACCAATCCCAGCAGCAGGGTCCGGCGCTCGCCGATGACCTCGGCCAACAGGGACACCGCCAGGCCGCCGACCATGCCGGCCACCTGCACGATGCCCAGCAACACCCCGGCGGCAAGCAGGGACAGGCCCAGGTCCTCCTGGATCCTTGGAAGTGCCGCGGGCAGCTTCCAGATATGCAGGGCCGCGGTGATGCCGGCAACCACCACCACGATCCAGGCGGCGTTGCCGCTGGCGGTGCGTTGGAGGCTCGGTTGGGTCAAGGTCAATGGAACAGGTCCTTCGCTGGGCAGTTGATCGGATTCTTCCACGCCAGTGACCGGAATACGAAGATATGTCGTGGCGAGCCAGGGGGGCGGGCAGTGATCCGGAACACGAGTCGGCACGGAACCCTGTCGGATTCCTTCAAGACGCCGGACCTGCATGAGGGGTTCAATGGAACGGCAAGCAACCGTCCAGGCTTTTGAAGGGT
This sequence comes from Paeniglutamicibacter psychrophenolicus, assembly GCF_030812255.1. Lineage (GTDB taxonomy): Bacteria > Actinomycetota > Actinomycetes > Actinomycetales > Micrococcaceae > Paeniglutamicibacter > Paeniglutamicibacter psychrophenolicus_A. The sequence continues at coordinate 462,019 of NZ_JAUSSH010000002.1, forward strand.
GAGAGACCATGCCCATGGAACCAACAACCACGGCAGCGACCGGCAAGCACACGACCAACGGGGTGCCGCACGGCTACACGGCGCTGACCCCGTTCATCGTCGTTACTCCGGCGCAGGCAGCCATCGAGTTCTACCGAGAGGTCTTCGGCGCCACCGTGCTCTCGGTGATGCCAGGTGCCCCGACGGAGGACGGCAGCCCGACCGTCTCGCATGCCGAGCTCGACTTCGGCAACGGAATCCTGCAGCTCTCGGACCCGCAGCCGGGGTACGGGCTGGTCGCGGCCGACGCGCAGCACACCAACAATTCCCTTGCGGTCTACGTGCAGGATGTGGACGCCGTCTTCGCACGCGCGCTGGAACGCGGCGCCACCGCCGTTGAGCAACCCGCCGACTTCGTCTCCGGGGACCGCTTCGCCACCTTCGTGGATGCGTTCGGTCGGCGTTGGAACGTCATGACCCGCGTGGAAGACCTGTCCCGGGAGGAATCCGAGGCCCGGGTCACGGCCTGGTTGGAGACCTTCAACGCCACGGGCACCGCGTAGCTGGACCCCGGCGCGGCTCAGCTGCCGGCGGACCCGGCCTGGACCTGTCGCACGTACTCGCCCGGGCTCATCCCGGTGACGCCGGCGAAGTCCCGGGTGAAATGCGCCTGGTCCGCATAGCCCAGCGCGTGGGCCAGGCGAGCCAGGTTCGGGCCGGTGCCCCGGCCCATGAGCGCCGCGGCCTCCTGGAGCCGGCGGCGCTGCAACAACCACTTCGGCGAGACGCCCATGCGGGCGTGCACCAGCCGCTGCAACGCCCGCTCGCCGATCTGCCAGCGCTCGCAGAGCTGTGCCACGCGCCCGATTCCCGGGGTGGACTCGATGTCGGCGCAGATCCGGTTCAGCAGCAGTCCTTCTTCGTCCATGCCCCCCGGGAGCCGTTCCACCAGCCAGTCCTCGAAGATTTCGATGGCGCGGCGCTGCCGGTGCCCGGTGGTTCCCTCCATGTAGAGGGCCTGATGGATGGCTCCGGCGCGATCCAGCCCGCAGTCCAGGGCCGGGATCGAGCCGTCCACCAGCTCCGGGAGGGGAATGTTGCACAGCAGTGCACCGGCGCCAGGACGCAGCAGCACCCCGAACGCGCGGCCCGAGCCGGACAGCCGCTTGAGCGAGAGCCTCGTCACCGGCCCGTAGAGCGTGCCGATGCCGTCTTCGATGGCGAGGTTGCAGCCCGGGTGGGAAAGGATGCGCTGTTCGTGGATCGCCCCGTCCGGGATCTGCCAGGTGGGAAGCCAGTAGTTGACCACCAGCTCGCGCAGCGCCGCCGAAGGCTCGAAGCGCGCGACGTGTGCCGTTCCTTCTCCTGTGGGCTGCAGCGGCCCGCGCGGGGTGTCCATGGAAGCCATTATGTCGCTCCGGCACGGCGAAAGCCGTGGTTCGACGCAGGAAAATCGGGGGACAGGGCGCCGCGGAGCCCCGATGGCCCCCCCGATGCACCAGACTGGAACCATGAAGAACCTGCGTACCCAACACACGCTGCATATCCAACTCCATGGCTCGGAACCGGCCATCTGGCGGCGCATCGAGGTCGACGGATCCATGACGCTGGAGCGTTTCCACGAGGTCCTGCAGGGTGCGCTGGGCTGGACCAACTCCCACCTGCACCTGTACATGGACCGCAATCCCTTCATCCGCGGCCAGATCGCAGCGGGCGAGCAGCCAACAACCTGGCTGATGGCCAGCAGCATCGACGACGGGCTGGAGGGCGAGGACGAAACCGGCTCCACCCTGACCCAGGCGCTGGCCCGCTCCGGAGGCACGCTCTGGTACGAGTACGACCTGGGCGACAGCTGGATGCACCTGATCACCGAGGAATCCTCCCGGCCGCTGGACCCCGAGGCTCCCGAGGCCCGCGTGCTCGACGGCGCCCTGCGGGTACCGCTGGAGGACTGCGGGGGACTGGGTGGCTGGTACGAGATGCTCAAGCTGTCCCGGGTCCCCTCGGCGAACCCCGACCGCAGCTACATCGTGGACTGGTTCAGGGCCCACTTCGGCTACTTCACTCCCGTGGATCCCGAGGCCTTCGATGCGGCAGCGGCGAACCTGCGGGTGCGCCTGCTGCTCGGCGGGATACCCCAGGACACCGCGACCGGCAAGTGGCTTTCCACCCTCCCGGTGCATGCACGGATGGTGCTGGCCGAGTTCCTCCACACCTTGGGAATCGACGTGTTTGCGCGCCCGGCGACGGCGGAAATGCCCGAGGAGGCACCGCGCGCCATGGCCTCGATCCTGTGGTGGATCAACGCATGCGAGGGCACTGGCCTGCCGCTGACCGCGGCGGGCTACCTGTCCCCGTCGGTGCTGCCGGAGGTGATCGCGGGGATCGGCTGGCAACACGAGGACTTCGTGCAGTTCGGCGGCAAGACCGAGGTGCACCTGCACGGCATCCATGACTTCCGGTTGATGCTCATGGACGTCGGCCTGCTCAAGGCCCAGGGCAAGAAGCTGGTGGCCACGCCCGCCGCGCTGCGCGTGGCCGCGGACCCGGCCAAGCTGTGGACGCACCTGGCCAAGCGCGCCCGGAATTCGGCCCGGGACAAGGTCAGCTACGACGCGACAATGCTGGCCCTGCTGGCTGCCGCCGGGGAGGGGGACGCGGATGGCAAGGCCATCGAGGCGCGCACCAACGAGGGCATGCGGCTGCTGGAATACGTCCACCACGACGGGCGCACCATCGAGGATACGGACTTCAACCGGCTCGGGGACCGGTACCTGGCGATCACCAAGGCGTTCCGCATGGCGGTGCTGGAAAACGGCAACCGGGGCCGCGCGCCCGGGCTCGAGCGGGCCTTCGCCCTGGCCGTGCTGCGCTCCTGAGTGTTCCGCTTCATGCCAAGGCCCCGGCGCCTCCCGAAACCGGGAGGCGCCGGGGCCTTGTGTGCGGTGTGCCGCGGCGCTACTGCACGTGGGCGCCGGAAGCGCTTTCGACCTTGTGCGCGGTGCGGCCCAGGAGGTGCGTGGGCACGCGGTAGGTTTCCTTGGCGGTCAGCGCCGAGATCGAGGCAACCAGCGCGATCGCCAGGGTGAACAAGCTGATGACCACCCAGCCTCCGGGGGCCAGGCCGCCCAGGGCAGCGACGATGGAGGGCGCGAACCCGGCCATCAGGAAGCCGAGCTGGGTGCCGATGGCCAGGCCGGAGAAGCGGACCTGGGAGGAGAACATTTCCGCGTAGAAGGAGGGCCAGACGGCGTTGGCCGCGGCGTAGGCGCAGGAGAAGACCAGCAGCGAGAGCGCGAATTGCATCACGGTGTTGTCGGTTTCCATGGAGCGCAGGTAGAAGGGCATGAATGCTGCGGAGGACAGTGCGCCGTAGATGAACACCGGCTTGCGGCCGATCCGATCGGCCAGCTTGCCGAAGAACGGCTGGGTGAACAGTGCCCCGACGTTGCCGGCAACCACCAGCCACAGGGTGACCGACTCGTCCATGTGCCCGATGGACTTGCCGTAGGAGATGGCCAGGGTGCCGTAGACGGTGGAGACCGCGGCGATGAATGCGCAGAAGACCACGCGCAGCACGTCGCGCCAGTGGAAGCGGATCAGCACGCCCAGGGGCAGCTTGGCGATCTCGTTGTTCTTCTTGGCGTTTTCGAATTCCGGGGTTTCGTGCAGCGAGCGGCGGATGAAGAAGGTGACGATGACGACCACCGCGGAGAGCCAGAACGGGATGCGCCAGCCGATGGTGTACTTGAACTCGTCGGGCATGGCCACCACGGGGATGAAGATCAGCGCGGCGAGGATCTGTCCGCCCTGGGTGCCGGTCAGCGTCCAGGAGGTGAAGAAGGAGCGCCGGTCATCCGGTGCGTGTTCCAGGGTCAGCGAGGAGGCTCCGGCCTGCTCGCCGGCGGCCGAGAGGCCCTGCAGCAGGCGCGCGAGCACCAGCAGGATCGGGGCCAGCCAGCCGACCTGGTCGAAGGTGGGCAGGCAGCCGATCATGAACGTCGCCGCGCCCATCAGCACCAGGGTGAACATCAGGACCTTCTGCCTCCCGATCCGGTCCCCGAAGTGGCCCAGGATCACCGCTCCGATGGGGCGGGCGACGTAGGCGAAGCCGAAGGTCGCCAGCGACATGACCGCGGAGTTGGCATCCGCGTCGGGGAAGAACACGTGCGGGAAGATCAGTGCGGCGGCGGAGCCGAAGATGAAGAAATCGTAATATTCCACGGCACTGCCCATGAAGCTGGCCAGGGCGGCCTTGACCGGCGTCCTGCCCCCGGTGCCGGGCGCGGATTGCGCCGGTGTGTTCGCGGTGTTTGGCATCGGATACTCCTAGGTAAAGCTGGGGGCTGTGGGGGAGGTGAACGGCTCGTTGTGCGCAATGCGTACAGTTGTACGAATTGCGTACAACCATTAGAGTAGAGCTAAATCACATCCAAGACAATCCCCACGCGAAAAATCTCAAGGACTGGAACACTCATGAGCACCAGCACGCAGTCGTACCTTGTAGGCCTGATCGGCGACGGGGTCATGCCATCGTTGACCCCGCCGATGCATGAGGCCGAGGCGGACGCGCACGGATTGCGCTACCTCTACCGGCCCATCGACCTCACCGAGATCGGCAAGGAGGGCGCGGACGTCGGGGAGCTGTTGCGCGCCGGGGCCATGCTGGGATTCAACGCCTTCAACATCACCCACCCCTGCAAGCAGCTGGTGCTCGAGCACCTCGACGAAATCAGCGAGACGGCCAAGGCCATCGGCGCGGTGAACACCGTAATCATCCGCGACGGGAAGTTCCACGGGCACAACACCGATGCCTCCGGCTTCGCCTGGGCCCTGGCCAACGGCCTGCCCGGCGCCAAGCTTGGATCGGTGCTGCAGCTGGGCGTCGGCGGCGCCGGCTCCGCGGTGGCCTTCGCGCTGCTGGACTCCGGGGTGCAGGAACTGCTGCTGGTGGACCCCGAAGCCACCCGCGCCGCCGAACGCGCGGCGACCCTGTCCATGCAATTCCCGGACCGCACCATCCTGGCCTGCGGCCCGGAGGCGGTCCCGGACCTGTTGCCGCGCGTGGACGGCGTGCTCAACGCCAGCCCCATCGGCATGCACCACCACCCCGGGCTGCCGCTGGACATCGCCGGGCTCACGCCCGGACACTGGGTCGGCGACGTGGTCTACCGGCCCGTGGACACCGAGTTGATCCGCGCCGCCAAGGCACTGGGCTGCCGCACGCTGGATGGCGGGCACATGGCCGTGGGCCAGGCCGTCGATGCCTTCTCGATCATCACCTCGATCACCCCGGACACCGCGCGCATGCGCAACCACCTGCTCTCGATGCTGGAGGCGGGTCTGTAAATGCGCACCTCCATCGCCACCGTCTGCATCTCCGGCACGCTCGAGCAGAAGATGCTCGCCTGCGCCAAGGCCGGCTTCGACGGGATCGAGATCTTCGAACAAGACCTCACCGTCTCGGCCATGTCCCCCGAGGAGGTCCGCGCCCTGGCCGACCGCCTGGGCCTCACCCTTGACCTCTTCCAGCCCTTCCGCGACTTCGAGGGCGTCGATGCGGCAACGCTGGCAGCAAACCTGGCCCGCGCGGAGGCCAAGTTCCGGCTCATGAACCGGCTGGGCATCGACACCATCCTGCTGTGCTCCAACGTCGGCACCGCCACCATCAACGACGACGAACTGTTCGCCACCCAGATCCGGGCCCTGGCCGAACTCGCCGCGCGCCACGGGGTGAAGATCGCCTACGAGGCCCTGGCCTGGGGCAAGTACGTGAACACCTACCTGCATTCCTGGCGGATCGTTGAACTGGTGGACCACCCAAACGTCGGGCTCTGCCTGGATTCCTTCCACATCCTCTCCCGCGGGGACGACCCGGCGGGCATCGCGGGCATCCCGGCCGAAAAGATCTTCTTCGTCCAGCTGGCCGACGCCCCGGTGCTGTCCATGGACGTGCTCTCCTGGTCGCGGCACTACCGCGTGTTCCCCGGCGAGGGCGGCTTCGAGCTTGATAAGTTCATGGGACACCTGGTCCGCTCGGGCTACGACGGGATCGTCTCGCTGGAGATCTTCAACGACGTCTTCCGCCAGTCCAACGTCGAGCGCACCGCCGTGGACGGGATGCGCTCGCTGATCTGGCTGCAGGACCGGGCCATCGCGCACCTGGGAGACGGCGCGACCAAATACCCGCTGGGGATCGCCGCGCTGCCCGGCGCCCAGGCACCCTCCGGCTTCGACTACGCCGAGATCCGCACCGAGGACCCCGAGGCCGTGGCCGGGATGCTGGCCCAACTGGGCTTCACCTTCCGCGGCCAGCACCGACGCAAGCCGGTCACCCTCTGGAGCGCCGGGGACGCACGGATCATCATCAACACCCAGCGCAGCCGCGGGATCACCGCGGAGGTCTCCGGATTCGGCATCCAGGTCCCCGACGCGGCCCTGGGCACCCGGCGCGCCACCGCGCTGAAGGCCCCGGCCGTCCCGCGCCACCACACCGTGGACGAGCAGCCGCTGCACGGCTTCACCGCGCCTGATGCCACCGAGGTGTTCTTCGGGACCACCTCCTCCGAGCCTGCCTGGGCCCCGGAATTCGGCAACGGCAGCAAACCCGCGGACACCGGGCTGGTGACGGGCATCGACCACATCAACCTGGCCCAGCCCTGGCAGGCCTTCGACGAATCCGTCCTCTTCTACACCTCCACGCTGAACCTCCAGGCCCGCCCGGGCACCGAGGTCCCCAGCCCCATGGGCCTGGTCCGCTCCCAGGTGCTGCGCACCGCGGACGGCACCGTGCGCCTGGCACTGAACATCGTGCCGCACGGATTGGAGAACACCACCGACCGTGCCCTGGGGTATCCGGAACACATCGCGGTGCACACCGATGACATCGTCGCCCTGGCCCGCCGCGCGGTGGATGCCGGCATGGAGTTCCTGGCCGTCCCGAACAACTATTATGAGGATCTGGCGGCACGGTTCGGACTCGACGAGGCCACGCTGGGGCAGCTGCAGGAACTGAACCTGCTCTACGACCGCGACGAGCACGGGGAATTCCTGCATTTCTACACCGAAACCGTGGGCACCATGTTCCTCGAGGTCGTGCAGCGCCGCGGCGGCTACGACGGCTACGGGGCACCAAACGCCCCGGTCCGGCTTGCCGCGCAATTCGAGCGCAACCGCCTGACGACGTACTAGGGAAGAACAAGGGGAATGGTGAGCCATGGCCGAACAGCCTGACTACTACGTGAAGTCGGCGGAAAAGACGCTGGCGGTGCTGCTGGCCTTTGACGCCGGGCACCAGGCGCTGACCGTCACCCAGGTGGCCGAGGCCATTTCGGTTTCGCGCGCCGCGGCCCGCCGCTTCCTGCTGACCCTGGTGGACCTGGGGTACCTGGAGGCCGAGGGCAATGCCTACCGGCAGACCCCGCGGGTGCTGGACATCGGCGCCTCCTACCTCTCCGGGCTGACCCTGCCGCAGGTGGCCCGCCCGCACCTGGCGCAGCTGGCCGCCGAGCTGTCCGAGACCACGGCCCTGTGCGTGCTCGACGACCAGGACATCCTCTACGTGGAGCGCATCAGCAACCCGCGCCTGCATTCGATGAACGTGTCCATCGGCAACCGGCTGCCGGCCTGGGCCACCTCCATGGGCCGGGTGCTGGTTGCCGAGCTGCCCGAGGCGGCCCGCGAGGAGTTCCTGAACAACGCCCGGCTGCGGAACTACACCTCCAAGACCGTGTCCGGCATCGCCGAGCTGCGCGCCGAGCTGGAGACCGTGCGCGCGCAGGGCTGGTCCCTGGTCGCCCAGGAACTGGACGAGGGGCTGCGCGGGCTGGCGGTTCCCGTGTACCGCGGGGCGCAGCTGCTCGGGGCGCTGAACGTCTCGGTGCAGCCCGGGCGCATCGGCTCCGCCTCGATCACCGAGGAGATGCTGCCGCTGATGCGCCGCACCGCCCAGGACATCGCCGACGACTTCGGCGGACGCACCGCGGCACGGAACTAGGGGCGCAGCGCCGGCCCGCCGCCGACCTCGCTGCACCCCCAAGGCGCCGTTTTCGAAGCTGCTACAGCGGCGCCGGCACCTCCGCGGCCGTGCCGGCCAGGCGCAGCCAGGTGTCAACCACGGTGTCCGGGTTCAGCGACATTGAATCGATGCCCTCGTCGACCAGCCACTGCGCGAAGTCCGCGTGGTCGCTTGGCCCCTGCCCGCAGATCCCCACGTACTTGCCCCGTGCCCGGCAGGCCGCGATGGCCATGCCGAGGATCTTCTTGACCGCCGGGTTGCGCTCATCGAAACCGCCGGAGACGATGGACGAATCGCGGTCCAGGCCCAGCACCAGCTGGGTCATGTCGTTGGAGCCGATGGAGAATCCGTCGAAGTGGTCCAGGAATTCATCGGCCAGCAGCGCGTTGGAGGGCAGCTCGCACATCATGATGACTTCCAGCCCGTTCTCGCCGCGGCGCAACCCGTTCTCCGCGAGCAGGCCGATCACGCCGCCGGCTTCCTCGAGGGTGCGCACAAAGGGAATCATCAGCTTGACGTTGGTCAGGCCCATTTCGTTGCGGACAAAGGACAGGGCCTCGCATTCCAGGTCGAAGCAGTCTCGGAAGGACGGATTCAGGTAGCGGGAGGCGCCGCGGAAGCCGAGCATCGGGTTTTCCTCATGCGGCTCGTAGGCGGGTCCGCCCAGCAGGTTGGCGTACTCGTTGGACTTGAAGTCGGACATGCGCACAATCACCGGCTTGGGTGCGAAGGCCGCGGCGATGGTCGCCACGCCCTCGGCCAGGCGCTTGACGTAGTAGTCCCGCGGGGAATCGTAGGCGGCAATCCGCTCGTGGATGGCCGCGGCCAACTCCGCCGGCTGGTCCTCCAGGTTCAGCAGGGCCTTGGGATGAATCCCGATCTGCCGGTTGATGATGAATTCCAGCCGGGCCAGGCCCACCCCGTCGTTGGGCAGCTGCGCAAAGGTGAAGGCCTGTTCCGGGGTGCCGACGTTCATCATGACCTTGACCGGGGCCTGCGGGAGCGTGTCGACCTCGGTTTCCGCGAGGCTGAAGTCAAGCAGCCCCTCGTAGATGAAGCCCGCCTCGCCCTCGGCGCAGGAGACCGTCACCTCCATGCCGTCGGCCAGCGCCTCGGTGACGTTCCCGGTGCCCACCACCGCGGGGATCCCCAGCTCGCGGGCGATGATCGCCGCGTGGCAGGTGCGCCCGCCGCGATTGGTGACGATGGCCGAGGCCCGCTTCATGATCGGTTCCCAGTCCGGGTCCGTCATGTCGGCGACCAGCACGTCGCCGGTGGTGAAGTCCGCCATCTGGTCGACGGAGGTGAGGATGCGGACCCGTCCCGCGCCGATGCGCTGTCCGATGGCCCGGCCCTCGGCGAGCACGCGGCCCGACTCGTTCAGGCGGAAGCGGCTGAGCCGGCCCGCGACCCGGCGCGACTGCACGGTCTCCGGGCGGGCCTGCAGGATGTAGATGCCGCCGTCGATCCCGTCCTTGCCCCATTCGATGTCCATGGGACGGCCGTAGTGCGCCTCGATGGCCAGGGCATGGCGGGCGAGCGTCTCCACGTCCGCGTCCGTGATGCTGAAGCGGTTGCGCAGCTGGTGTTCAACCGGAACGAAGTCGATGGTGCGGCCGACCTCCTCGCTGGCGGTGTAGGTCATCTGCAGCGCCTTCTCGCCCAGCCCGCGCTTGAGGATTGCGGGGCGCCCGGCCCGCAGTGCCGGCTTGTACACGTAGAACTCGTCGGGGTTCACGGCCCCCTGCACCACCGCTTCGCCCAGCCCGTAGGACGAGGTCACAAAGACGGCGTCCTGGAACCCGGATTCGGTGTCCATGGTGAACATGACGCCCGAGGACCCGATGTCCGAGCGCACCATGCGCTGGACGCCCGCGGACAACGCGACCTCGGCGTGCTCGAAATTGTGGTGCACCCGGTAGGCGATGGCGCGGTCGTTGTACAGGGAGGCGAAGACGTCCTTGATGGCCAGCAGGATGTTGTCGATGCCCCGGATGTTCAAGAAGGTTTCCTGCTGCCCGGCAAACGAGGCATCCGGAAGGTCCTCGGCGGTGGCGCTGGAACGCACGGCCCAGGAAAGTTCCGCCGACCCCCCGTGCTTGTCCACCAGTTCCCGGTAGGCGGCACGGATCTGTGCCTCGAATTCCGGCAGGAACGGCGTCCGGCGCATCATGTCGCGGATCTCCTGGCCGGCGGCGGCCAAGGCCGTGACGTCGTCGGTGTCCAGGCCCTCCATCCGCGCCACGATCCTGCGGTCGAGGCCGGATTCGGCCAGGAAGGCACGGTAGGCCCCGGCCGTGGTGGCGAACCCGTCGGGAACCCGGACCCCGGCCGAGGTCAGGTTCTGCACCATCTCGCCGAGCGACGCGTTCTTGCCGCCCACCCGGTCCAGGTCTTTGAGTCCAAGTTCCGAGAACCAGAGGATGTCTGTTGTCATGGTCATTGCTCCTTTGCAATTGCTGACATGCGGTGCTGCTGCCTCCGGAGCGCGGCCGATGGCCGGGCAGGGGGACGTTTCTGTCCACTGTGACAGGTTCCGGCGGCTTCTTGCTAGGTGATGTGCACCATATTGACTTGGCGGGATTCCTTGCCTAGTGCTTCAGGCGCATTTTCTGCAGGATGGTCGCGGCCATCTCTTCCACGGACACGCTGGCCGAATTCAGGTAGGGAATCCCGTGGGCGAGATACAGCAGTTCGGCACTGCGCAGCTCGTAGCCGCATTGCTGAAGCGAGGCATACGAGGAACCCCGGCGGCGTTCGGTGCGGATCTGGCTCAGCCGCTGGGGAGTTGAGGTGAGCCCGAAACATTTCTGCGCAAACGGCCGCAGCGGCACCGGAAGCCCGTCCCTTTCAAAGTCCTCCTCGATCAGGGGGAAGTTCGCCGCGAAGATCCCGTGCTGCAGCGCCAGGTACATGGTGGTGGGTGTCTTCCCGCAGCGCGACGGGGCCACCAGGATGACCTGGGCCTTCTCCAGGGCGCGCAGGCTCTGCCCGTCGTCATGCTCCATGGCATATTCCACGGCCGTCATCCGGGCCTGGTAGCGGACCGCGTTTCCCAGGCCGTGCGCCTGGCCCGGCTTGCCGCTGGCCGCGGTGCCCAGCGCCCCCTCCAGCTGCCGGATGTGGGTCCCGATCAGGTCCACGACCGTTGCCCGGCATTCGGCCAGCGTCATCCGGATGTCCCCGCCCACGACCGTGGAAAACACGATCGGCGGCAGGCCCCGGGCGGCGATCGCGTCGATGGCGTCCACCACCGACCGCGCCTGTTCGACCGTCGTGATGAAAGGCACGGTGGTGCGGTTGAAGTTGCTTTCGGGGAACTGTGTCAGCAGGGTGTTGCCCAGGGTTTCGGCGGTGATTCCGGTGCTGTCCGAGAGGAAATAGACGGGGCGGGACACCGGTTCATCGCCGCCGGGGTTTTCTGTCTTGCCCAAGATGCATCTCCTTTTTCCCCATCATTGCAGATGGCCGGAAACCAGGTGCGTCCGCCGGAACGCCAAGACCCCGGAAAAACCACCGGAGGGAACCGGGAATGCGCCTGCAGCACGGCCGTCGGCACCGGTGGGACGGCTCGGATGGCCGGCGCTGTCGGGCCGCCTGCCGCCGGCCGGTCCACGTGGCTGCCCTGCCGGGGCGGGCGGGCAAACCGGAGGAAAATCCACGGCAACCGACGGGTCAAACGCTCCGGTCGAAGACTGGAATTGCGTCAGTTTCCTTCGAATCGAGGTGTTCGCCATGCGCGGGCATTCATCATCCACCCCTCGTTCCGCCGCGCGGGCGGCCGTGACCGGAGCCTTGGCGCTCGCGCTGGCGGCGGGCCTCTCGCCGATGGGCCCGCCCCTGGCAAGACCCGGCCCGGCCGCCGCCACCACCGGCGTGCAACGTGCCGCGGTGAACGTCGCGTCCCTGACCCCGACCCGGACCTTGGCCACGCTGAGTCTTGACCAACGCGTCGGACAGGTGCTGATGATGGGGGTGCCGGCCACCGGAGCCAGCGCCACGGACCTGTCGATCCTCACCAAGAACAAGATCGGCAACGTGTTCCTCAAGGGCCACAGCCACTCCGGGGTCACCGCCACCAAGGCCGTGGTCACCAAGATCAACGCCACCGTGTCCCTGACGAGCACCGGCGGGCAGAAGCGCTTCATCGCCACCGACCAGGAGGGCGGATACGTCCAGGTGCTCAAGGGGCCCGGCTTTTCCACCATGCCCACCGCGCTGCACCAGGGAACCTGGGCTCCCTCGACGCTGAAGGCCGCGGCCACCACCTGGGGCAAACAGCTGCATGCCGCGGGCCTGAACGTGAACCTGGCCCCGGTCGCCGACACCGTTCCGTCCGCGGCCTTCGCCCCGTACAACCTGCCCCGGGCCAAGGTCGACGCCGCCGCCCTGGAGGTGCTGCAGACCCGTGCCGGGCAGTAGCAACAAAGGTGATTCGGCCGGCTAGGGCTGCCCGAAGTCGATGCGCATCACGAAGCGGCGCGGGGTCGGGTGGCCGACCTCCCTGAAGCCGGCGTCGGCAAAGATCGAGCGGCTGCCCACATACAGCTCGCCCCACATCGGGGCCTTGCCCACGGGCAGCAGCAACGGGTAGCCCTCCAGGGCGCGGGCCCCGCGGGACCGGGCGAAGTCCACGGCCGCCGCAGCCAGGGCGCGGCTGACCCCGCGGCGCCGGAACCCCGTGCGGGTGACAAAGCAGACCGCCGCCCACACGCCCCCATCCTCCCGGTCCTCCTCGTCGCGGCCGCCAAAGGCCACGCGCGAGGTGCGCAGTCGCGGGTAGGCGGTGCGCGGCTCGACGGCGCACCAGCCCACCGGTTCGTCCCCGAGGTAGGCGACCAACCCGCTGGTGGTCTGCGCATCCGGAATCCCGCACCGGGTCTGGGTGCGCAAGTCGTGTGCGCGCTCCTGCACGGAGAGTGCGTCGAAGCTCTTGCCGGGATTCTGGAACCACTGGCACTGGCAATCCCACGCGGTGCCCCTGGAGCCGAAGACCTTCTCCAGGTCCGCGCTGCCGGCCTGGTTGGCCGGCACGATGCGCAGGTCCGCGGTCTTGGTGGATTCCCGGCTTGTTTTCATGTCCTTTTCGCTCCCGCCCTGGCGGCATGTGCCGGGCGAGGTTCGTCCGGCACCCTGGATACGAGACTGCCAGCGCAGTATCCGGCGGTCAAGGGTAAACGAGGCCCAGCGGCCCGGGGAGCCGGCGTCGCGGCGCTGCAAGACAAGGAAAGGGGACCCCGGAGCATGCTCCGGGGTCCCCTGGCTGGCCGTGCGATCGGCGCTACTTGGCCTTCTTGGCCGCGCCCTTCTCGGTGCGGGTGTCCTTGTTGGACAGCTCCCCGGCGCTGTTTTCCAGGTGCGAGCGCATGAACCACTGGAACTGCTCCAGTTCGCCGGTCTGGCCGATGAGGATGTCCTCGGTGATCGGGTCCAGCTTGCCGACCTCCTCGATGGTCTTGCGCATGGAGGTGATGACCCCGGTGTAGACCAGGTCCAGGGCGGCAAGGTGTTCGGTGGTGCTGGCCCGGCCGATCTCGTAGTCGTCCCAGGCGCGTGCCGCGACCAGGGCGCCGGGCAGGCCGTTGGGGGCAACCCCCATGGTGGCCATGCGTTCGGCCAGGGCGTCGATCATGGACCGGACCAGATCGATCTGCGGGTCAAGCATTTCGTGGACGCCGATGAAGTCGCGACCCACCACGTTCCAGTGTGCGTGCTTGAGGGTCAGCTGCAGGTCGTTGAATGCGTGGATCCGCATCTGCAGCGCATTGGCGACCTTGTGCCCGTCGGCCAGGCTCATGCCCGGGACCGTGAATCCTGCGTTGGTTTTTGCTGCCATAACTGCCTCCTCGATGATCGGCTGCCGCGCAGCCTTCCGTGGATATCCATGTGATGTAGCGGTGACAGCAACGTATCACGCACCGGGAAAGAAACGCCCGGGGATTTCGCGAATGGCAAACAATGATGGGTTAAATCCCGGTCCGGTCCCTTCCCTCGCTCATTCCGCCGGAAGCGTCGAGCGCGGGGTAACGATCCGCGGCAGCACCAGCAGCAGGAAGAGCGCGGCCGCCATCAGGATCCCGCCTACGAGCAGGCCCATCTGCCAACCATGCAGCACCTGGACGACGAACCAGACGCACCCGGCCACCAGCACCCCCACCCCCACGACCACGAGCCGGGAAATGATGTGGCCCAGGTGGACGGTGGTGGCCTTGAGCTGCTGGCCGAAGAAGTGCCGGTGCACGGCCACAGGGGTGACCAGCAGCAGGATCACCAGGGCCGAGGCGACCAGCAACACCAGGTAGAACCGTTCATCGGGCACCTCCAGGGTGTCGAAGCGGGACTGGAAGGGCAGGACCACCAGGAAGGCGGCCAGGATTTGCGCACCGGTCTGCATCACGCGCATCTCCTGCAGCAACTCGTTCCATTTGCGGTGCAGCTCCTCGTCGCTGTCCTCGGACTTCCTGGCGGTGTCGGTGTGCTTGGCCATGGCGAACTCCTCTGCTGGGGACGGTGTGTGAAAAACACTATGCGACATATCGCGCCGGGACATGGCAACACGGCCCGTGGATTGCACCGAAAAGCGGTGCGGGTGGATCTCCGGTGCACGCTGGCCCTAGGGTGGGGAAGGTGAACAGCATTGGCCAGGACACCGAATACACCCCGGCACCGGGCACGCATGACGGATTCGTCCACGTGCGCGGCGCCAACGAGAACAACCTGCGCGACGTCGAGGTGCGCATCCCGCGCGATGCCATCGTCGCCTTCACCGGGGTTTCCGGGTCCGGGAAGTCCTCGCTGGCCTTCGGCACGATCTTCGCCGAGGCGCAGCGACGGTTCCTGGAATCCGTGGCGCCCTATGCGCGCCGGCTCATCGCCCAGGGCCACACGCCGAAGGTCGAGTTCATCTCCGGCCTGCCCCCGGCCGTGGCGCTGCAGCAGCGCCGCGGCACCGCCAGCTCCCGCTCCACCGTCGGCACGCTGACCACGCTGTCGAACTCGGTGCGGATGCTCTTCTCCCGTGCCGGGGACTATCCGGCCGGGGCGCCGCGCCTGGACTCGGATTCCTTCTCGCCGAACACCGCGGTGGGCGCCTGCCCGCAATGCCACGGGCTGGGCGTCGCCCACACCGTCACCGAGGATTCACTGGTCCCCGACCCGTCCTTGAGCATCCGCGAGGGGGCGATTGCCGCGTGGCCCGGTGCCTGGCAGGGGAAGAACCTGCGCGACATCACCTCGCACCTGGGCCACGACGTGGATGTGCCCTTCCGGGACCTGCCGAAGAAGGTGCGCGACTGGCTGCTGTTCACCGACGAACAACCCGTGGTCCAGGTGACGCCCGAGCGCGACCGGGTCGCCAAGCCCTACCAGGGCCGCTTCTGGAGCGCGCGCCGCTACGTGCTGCACACCGTGGCCGACTCCAAGTCCGAAACGATGCGGGCCAAGGCGCTGCGCTTCATGCGCTCCGGGCCCTGCCCTCAATGCCATGGCACCGGCTTCCGCCCCGAGGCGCTGGCTGTCACGGTGGCGTCCCTGGACATTGCCGGCTTCAACGCCACCGCGCTCGACGACCTGGCCGTGGTGCTGCGGCCGCTGGCCGACCCCCGGAAGGGGGCCTCGGGGGACCTTGCCGGCGGGGTCGCCGCCTCGATCGCCGCCGACCTGCTGGGACGCATCGAGGTGCTGGCCAACCTGGGCCTGGGCTACCTGAGCCTTGACCGCGGAACCCCGACGCTCTCTCCCGGGGAGATGCAGCGCCTGCGCATCGCCACGCAGCTGCGCTCGGGTCTCTTCGGGGTCATCTATGTGCTCGACGAGCCCTCGGCCGGCCTGCATCCGGCCGATGCGAGGCCGCTGCTTGAGGTGCTTGAGGCGCTGAAGGCGTCCGGGAACTCCGTCTTCGTGGTGGAACACAACATGGAGGTGGTGGCCCGGGCGGACTGGGTGGTCGACGTGGGCCCCGGCGCCGGTGCCGGCGGCGGCAAGGTGCTCTACAGCGGCCCGGTGGCCGGGCTCCGCCGCGTGGACGAATCGGTGACCCGGCGGTTCCTGGAGCCCCGCACGGATGCCGCGGTGGCGCGGGCGCCGCGGGTTGCCGAGCACTGGCTGGAGCTGGACGGGATTTCCCTGCACAACCTGGCGGAGCTGGATGCGCGCTTCCCGCTGGGCGTGCTCAGCGCCGTCACCGGGGTGTCCGGATCGGGCAAGTCCTCCCTGGTCAGCCGTGCGCTGGCGCACGGGCTGGCGGACATGTTGGGCGGCAGCCGGCGCATCGGATCCGCCGAAACCCCCGGGCCCGAGATCCCGGAGCCGGGCGTCGATGCGGCCTTGGCCACGGTGCGCGAGGTGCGCGGGGCGCAGCGGATCGAGCGGATCGTGGCCATGGACCAAAAGCCCATCGGCCGCACCCCGCGCTCGAACCTTGCCACCTACACCGGCCTGTTCGACGCGGTGCGCAAGGCCTTCGCCGACACGCCGCTGGCCAAGCGGCGCGGCTACGGGGCCGGGCGCTTCTCCTTCAACGTCGCCGGCGGCCGCTGCGAAACCTGCCTGGGCGAGGGCTACCTGGAGGTGGAGCTGCTCTTCCTGCCCGGAAGCTACGGGCCGTGCCCGGAATGCCACGGCTCGCGCTACAACCCCGAGACCCTCGAGGTCACCTACGCGGGCAAGAACATCGCCGAGGTCCTGGCCCTGAGCGTCGATGATGCCGCGGCGTTCCTGGCCGGGATCCCGGCCGCCGCCCGGTCGCTGGCGACGCTGCGCGACGTGGGGCTGGGCTACCTGGCCCTGGGGCAGCCGGCGCCGGAGCTCTCCGGCGGCGAGGCACAGCGCATCAAGCTGGCCACCGAGCTGCAGCGCGCCCGGCGCGGGCACACGCTCTACCTGCTGGACGAGCCCACCACCGGCCTGCACCCGGCGGACGTGGCCTTGCTGCTGGGCCAGCTGCACCGATTGGTCGAGGAGAAGAACACCGTGGTCGTGGTCGAACACCACATGGACGTGGTGGCCGCCGCCGACTGGGTCATCGACCTGGGCCCCGACGGGGGAGACAAGGGCGGGAAGATCGTTGCCACCGGGACCCCCGGGGAGCTGGCCCTCCACCCGGAGTCCAGGACCGCTCCCTACCTGGCCAGGCGCCTGGGGCTCGTGGGGTCGAACCCGCGGTAGCCGGCGGGCGCGGCGCCTCGCACCCGCCGGCCGGGGGGATCAGGCCGTAAAGCCCAGATCCCGGCGGTGGGTCTGGCGCATCAGGTGGCGGATGCGCCCGACGGCGCTGGGCGTGAGCACCTCATCGATGTGCTCTTGCAGCAACCGCGCCTGCCTTTCCCGGTTGCCCGGCCGCGCCCCCTGGCGCATTTGCCGGGCGGCGTGGGCGGCCAAGGCGTCCTGCGCGTAGGCGATGAAGGCCTGCGGTCGCGCGGCGCGGATCATGTCGAAGGCCTCGATGGGCGGGTAACCGCGATCCAGCAGGATCGCGAAGCCCATGGACGGTCCGCGGTTGATCCCCATATGGCAGTGGGCCAGCACCTTTCCGCCCTCGTGTGCCGCGAGCCGGGCGAAGCGCACCCCCGCGTCGAAGATTTCCGGCGGGACCACGTGCCCGTCGGCGTCGTCGGTCCCCAGCCAACGGTACTTGACATGCACGTGCTTCCAGATCCCGGCGTCGTTGGCCTCACTGCGCAGATCCACCACGTGGGTGATCCCTGCGTCGAGAATGTCGATCACTTGCTGCACCATGACGTCGTCGTCGACGTCCAGGTCCCCGCCGACGGCAAGGTCTGCGGTCACCCACCCCAAGTTGGCGCGCATGTTACTTGCCCGTGGCCTTGCGCTGGCGTGCGGTGAAGACCGACTCGGCGCGGATCTCGTCCCAGTCCGCGCCGAGCCGGGTGGCGCCGCGGGCCTTGCTGGTCATCTGGCTGTAGGCGTCCATGGCTTCGGCGGCGGTTTCCCGGGTGTAGGTGAGGGAGCGCTCGGGGGCGATGCCCAGGCTGGTGCCGATCTCGACGGCGTCCTGGTTGCAGCCCATGTAGGAAATGATCCAGTGGTCGACCTCCTGCTGGGTTTGGACCATGTCCCGGATGGCCCGGCGGCTGTATCGGGTGGAAGCGTTCTCGTGTCCGTCGGTGGCGATATTCAGGTGCACGATGCCCGGGCGCCGGTTGGCAGGCATGGCGGCAATGCGCTTGCGGGTGTTGGTGATGGTCGTGGCGATCGAGTCGAACAGGGCCGTGGAGCCGCGGGGTTCCAGGGTGAAGGTGGGCACGTCCTCCAGCGGCAGGTCCACGTAGACGTCTTCGTACTCGTTGTCGAATTGGTGCAGGGAGGCGGTGGCGCTGCCTGCTTCGGCCTTCTGCTTGGCGACGTAGGCGTTCAGTCCGCCCTCGATGTCGTGCTTGATGTCGTGCATGGATCCGGAACGGTCGAGCAGGAAGACCAGCATGGCGGTGTCTTTGTCGGACATGATCAGTGCCTTTCGGATGTGGCGCTTCGTTTAGGTGGTGCGCCGGGGTTTGAAGGTCATCGGTTCGGTGGGCGCGGGGCGCCCGGTTTCGGAGTCGTAGCGGGCCCGCTCGATGGAGGAGCTTGACACCTTGCCGCCGGCGTCCGTGTAGCTGGACAGCTGCGAGGTGCGGGCCAGCCGCGGGGGGACCGCGTTGGGCGAGAGCCCGGCGCGGACGGCCACCGAACGGATCGATGCGCCCTCGAGGGCGGCCTTGGCCATCTCCTCGTTCAGGGCGGCATCGATCAGTTCGCGGACCTCGCCCAGTCGTTCGACCGCTGCCAGCGGGTCGGACGGGACGTCCCCCAGCAGCTGTCGGGCTTCATCGATCGGGGTGCGCTTCCTCTTGTTCATAAACTCATCATGCGCAGTTTCTGAGCATGTGTCAATAGTGAGAGGTGGATTATTTTGCGCAGACGGGGCTCCGGCGGGCCGAAGGCCCCATGAAGGGCCGCCCAAAGAATGGCAGAATCAAAAGGGTGGACAGCGAATCAGGACCGAGAACCCAAGCCCCATCTGCCGAAATCCAGTTTCGCGTGGAGAGCTGGGCGCTATGGCTGGGACTGGGCTGCACCGTGGCGGGCATCGTGGCCGGACTCATCGGATTCGTCGGCTACCGCCCCGATCTGGCCGGCTTCCGCTCGGTGGGCGTCTTCGCCGCGATGCTCGCTTCACTGGCCGCCACCGCCGGCGCCATCCTGGGATACCAGCGCTTCCTGCTGCAGACCCAGGTGTGGCTGCTCGAGCTTCCCCGCTACCGCCGGATCATCAACGCCGTCGCGCTCGTGCTCATCCATGCCGCAATCTGCGCCATGGCAGCGATCATCATCTTCCGGGTGTTCCAGGACGCGTTCCTGGGGCTGACCGTGGACAGGTTCGCCGGAAGCCTGATGGTGGGCATCTTTGCCGGGATCGCCGGGTACGCGGCGCTGGTCTCCGCGGCCAGGCTCAACGCCCTGAACCTCTCCGGGCTGCTGGCCGTCTTCCTGGTGACGGGCGTTTTCATCAGCATGATGGCGGCCGAGAACCCGTATTGGTGGAGGTCGATGTTTTCCTCGCTGGGAACCCGGTCCTCGGGACTCACCTCGTTCTGGACCTTCAATGTCACCCTGGTGATCTCCGGACTGGTGCTCAGCACCCTGACCGCGTTCATCGTGCGCAACATCAGGCTGTTGGCCCTCATCCACGACGAGTTCGCCCGTGCCCAGGGCAAGCCGCGGCCCAGGTTCATCCGGCCGCGGCCCGCGGTGGTGCGCACCTGCCTGCTGGGCCTGGGTGCCTGCGTCATCGGCATCGGGCTGGTTCCGGTCAACGTCGCGGCCCCGGTGCACTCGGTCATCGTGCGGATCGCGGCGGGATTCATCGTGGTGCTGCTCCTGGGCGCGGCCTTCTGGCTCCCGGGGTTTCCCTGGGTCTTCCACCTGCTGTCCTTCGCCTGCTTCCTGGGGCTGGTGGGCGCGGCACTGCTCTGGCAGCCGCTGGCCTACTACAACCTCACGGCGTTCGAGCTGGCGGTGGTGGGCATCGTCTTTGGCTGGCTGGTGGTTTTCATCCGGACCGCCGCCGCGGCGCTCGCCGTCAAGGAGAAGGCCCTGGCCGACGTGGTGGCGGTCAGCGGCTGAGGAATCAGGCCGGGACCTGTTCGAAGTGTGCGACGAACATGTCCGGGCGCACCAGCACCACCGAGCCGTTGGGCAGCCGGCGCTTGGGGGCGGCCGCGAACTCATGCAGCGGCACCCCGTACGCGGAAGCCAGTTCCTCCCCGCGGTCCCGGCCTGCGGGACCGTAGATGTGCACCTGCCAGCAGGCGTCGTTGAGCACCTCGAAGTTGTCCGGTGCGGCTCCGGAGCGGTTGGGCACCCAGGGCAGGCGGCGGCCCAGCACCTTGCCGCGGCGCCTGGTGCGGGCAAAGCCGGTGGCCAGGGTGGCGCGGTCCTTGGACCGGTCGTCCATCCAGTAGTGGATGCGGATCTGCGAGAGGTAACCGAAGAAGCGGCGCCCGGCGGGGATCCTGCCCACCAGGCGCACGGCCGCCGGCCAGAAGACCGGCAGCGCACGGGTGCGCACCGTGCGGGCCAGCAACGAGCTGGAGGTTGCGGCGCTGAAGAGCTTGTCGGTGGTGGACACCAGCCGCAGCGCCACCGGACGGCGCTCGGCCTCGTAGCGCTGGAGGTAGGTCTCGGGCATGCGGCCGGAGAACACATCGGCCAGCTTGCACACCAGGTTGTGTGCGTCCTGCAGGCCGGTGTTCATGCCCTGGGCCCCGACGGGGGAATGGATGTGGGCGGCGTCCCCGACCAGGAAGACCCGGTCTTCGCTGAAGTGCTCGGCGACCCGGTGGTGCACCCGGTAGGTGGCAAACCAGGCGGCATCCCGGTACAGGACCCCGAACTCCTGGCGCAGGCTGGCCCGCGCCCGCTCCTCGTCAACGTCGGGCTTCTCCTTGCCGGAATTCTTGGGTTCGTGCAGGATGCCCAGCAGCCGGCGGCGCTCCCCGCCGTTCTGATCGCTGCCCATGGGGAATCCCAGCATGAAGTTCTCGTCGGAGAAACGCAGGTTGATGCCCGATCCCATGCCCGAGACCCCCTGGGCGTCGAGCACGTAGAAGACCTCGTCGTCGGTCGTGCCTTCGAAGGCGATGCCGAAGGATTCGCGCAGGGGGGACGAGGCGCCATCCGCTGCGATCACGTAGCGCGCGGAAATATGCACCGGGCCTTCCGGGCCGGTGCACTTGATGAGCATCCGGTCCCCGGTGTCCTCGAAGGATTCGTAGCCGTGCTCCCACAAGACCTCGTGGCCGCCGTCCTTGAGGTGCTCCGCGAGCAGTTCCTCGTTGACGCTTTGCTCCAGCATGGTCAGGCCCGCGTAGTGCGTCTGGGCGTAGCCGAGCCGGTTGAGCTTGATGCTCTTGAAGCTGCGGGCCCCGATGCCGGGGCGCAATTCACCGGTGGGGATGGCGCGGGACTTGACCTCGTCGGCCAGGCCGAGCTGGCGGTAGATCTCCATGCTGCGCGCCTGCAGCGCCAGCGCCCGGGATTCCTTGGTCGGGCCGGATTTCAGGTCCACGACCCTGGCGTCGATCCCGAATTTTTGCAGCCAGGCCCCCGCCATCAGGCCCGTGGGCCCGGCGCCGACTACCAGAACGTCAGTGTGTAGCAGTGAGGTGTCCATGGTTCCCACGCTACGCCCCCGGCACCGGCAACGCACCGGTAGAGCCCCGCGTGGCGGGGCCATCAGCCCCCGACGCCGGTGGCCCGGAACTCCTTCATGCGCGCCAGCGCCTCCAGGGCCCCGGCGCGCGATGGTCCCAGCTCCACGATCGGTTCGCCCGGGGACAGCGGTGCGAAGCGGGCCACATAGGCGCCGCGCGGATCGAATTTCTTGGCCTGCAGCTGCGGGTTGAAGATCCGGAAGAACGGGGAGGCGTCGGCACCGCACCCGGCAACCCACTGCCAGTTCGCCGGGTTCGATGCGGAATCGGCGTCAACGAGGGTGTCCCAAAACCATTCCTCGCCGGAGCGCCAGTGGATGCCCAGGTTCTTGACCAGGAAGCTGGCGGTAAGCATGCGGACCCGGTTGTGCATCCACCCGGTTTCCCACAGCTGCCTCATGCCCGCATCCACCAGGCCAAAGCCCGTCGAACCCGCGCACCAGGCCGCGAAGTGGTTCTCCGCTTCGTCGTTCGGGTCCCCGGCGCCGGGCCGGGCCCAGTCGAACGCGTCGAACTCCGCGCGCAGGTTCGCCGTGGCCAGCTCCGGGTGGTGGTAGAGCAGGTTCCAGCAGAAGTCGCGCCACGCCAGTTGCCGCATCAAGGCCCGCGCCCCCGCCGCCCGGTCGGGGTGCGGGGCCAGGGTGGAACCCAGCGCCTCCCAGACCTCGACCGGGCTGAGGTGCCCCCAGCGCAGGGCTGCCGACAGCCGTGCGGTCCCGTCGGTGTCGGGCCTGTCGCGGGTCTGCGCATAGTCCCCGGCGATGTCCTCCAACACCGTGCCGAGGCGGTCGCGGGCCGCCGCCTCGCCGGGAACCCAGGTGGCCGCCAGGCCGTGCGACCAGTCCGGATCCACCGGCAGCAGGTCCCACGCGGCAAGCTCCTCCGCGGGCAGGGAGATCTCCGGTGCGTGTTGTGCGGCGGGCCGCGGCAGTGCCCGGCGCAGCGGCAGGGCCTGCAGCGCGTTGAAGAAGGGCGTGAACACCTTGAAGTTCGTTCCGCCTTGCGTCGCCACGGTCCACGGCTCGTGCAGCAGGGTGCCGGCATGGCTCTGGACCTCGATTCCCGCCGCGGCCGCCAACGCCGTCGCCGCGGTGTCCACCGCACGTTCGGGCCCGCCGTAGCGCCGGTTGAAGTGCAGCGCGGTGAAGGAACCGGTGGCCAGCAGCCCCGGGAGGATGTTCGTCGCGGCCCCGCGGTAAAGCAGCAGCGGCACGCCGAGCCCCGCCAGGGAATCGCGCAGTTCGTTCAGTCCGTGGTGCAGCCACCACCTGGCCGCGCCGCCCAGCGGCCGGATCCCGGGGGACTGCTCGTCGAGGATGAACAGGGCAACGGCCGGCCCGGCGGCCATCGCGGCGGACAGCGCCGGGTTGTCGGCGACGCGCAAATCGTCGCGAAACCACATCAGGGAGGTGGGTGCGTTCATGGTCCGGTCCTTCGGGATCAGTGGGGGAGGGTGCGGGTCGGGCCTAGCGACCCAGGACATGCCAAACCAGCAGCATGGTGACGAAGAACCCGGTGGCGTAGTTCAGCCATAGGAAGCGCCGCCAGCCGGCGTTGGCCGCGGCGGAATCCTCGTCCCGCAGCCGCGCGTATGGCAGCACATTGGCCAGGTATGGCAGCGCCAGCAACGCGGCCAGCGGACCGGGCCAGTCGGTGGTCAGCAGCAGCGCGCCGGCGCCGAGGTAGGCGGCCGCGGCGAAGCGGACCGTCCACCTGGCCCCGAGCACCGTGCCGATGGAGCCCAGGGATGCGGCGCGGTCGGGCAGGATGTCCTGCACCGCGCCAAAGGCGTGCGAGGCCATGCCCCAGAGGAAGAAGGCCAGCAGGATCGCCACCAGGGCGAAGTCGAAGTGCGCCCCGGCCAGCACCAGAGCGTAGAGCGCGGGGGAGACGAAGTGCGTGCTGGAGGTCAATGAGTCAAGGAAGGGCCGCTCCTTGAAGCGCAGCTGCGGGGCGCTGTAGGCGATGACCGCGGCCATCGAGAGCAGCAGCACCAGGTTTGCCCGCCAGGACCCGGCGATGCCCAGCACCGCCAGGAACGGCACACAGGCCACCGCACAGGCCACCAGGATCCCGCGGTGCCGGCTGCGGTCCACCACCGCACCCTCCGCGCCGCCCTTGCGCGGGTTCAGCAGGTCCGACTCGTGGTCGAAGACGTCGTTGATCCCGTACATGGCCAGGTTGTAGGGGATGAGGAAGAAGATCGTTCCGACCACCGCGAGCCAGTCGATCCGCCCGGCGACCAGCAGGTAGGCGGCGGCAAAGGGGTAGGCGGTGTTGACCCAGGAGACGGGCCTGGAGGTCGCCAGCAGTTCGCGCAGCATGCTCAGTCCTCCCTTCCGGAGTCGTCCGGGGAGGGCTGCTTCGGCGTGGCACCGGCGGGAGAGCCCCCGGCCAACCACCACAGTGCCGGGACCGCCAGCGCCGCGCAGAACGGGTAGCTGAAGTCCTCCAGCGGGGCCAGGCCCACGCGGATGCCCAGCAGGGCCTGGCTGTTGTAGTCGAAGAGGCCCGAGCCGATCATCACGTTGTCGAACACCGCGGTCAGCACCAGCAGCACCGCCAGGGTGAGCCCGCCCGCGGGGGCAATGTCGCGCAGCCTCACACCGCGCACGCGCAGTGCCACGGCGAAGAGCGCCATGGAGCCGAGCATGAAATAGAGGGACAGGTGGGCGAAGCTCATGAGTTTTCCTCCGGGGCCGGAACGGGCGTTGAAATGCGGGCCGCCGCGGCGCGCCGTGCCCCCAGGGCCAGGGCGCCGGTGAACAGGACCATCGCGTTGTAACAGAGGAAGAACAGGAAGAAGGCCTCTTCCAGCGGCAGTTGGGGACCGAGCATCACCCCTGTCATCAGCCCCGACTCGCGGTGCAGGAAGATCCCCAGGTCGATGGCGATCACGTCCCAGAGCAGGAACATCGCGGTGCCGCCGGCCAGTGCCAGCAGGGCGGGTGCGGGCCGGGCGAAGACGAACAGCCGGTATCTGGCATCCAGGGCGGCCATGCAGGCGATCAGCGCCAGCAGGATCAGCAGGTAAGTCACGGGCGTGCCTCCCGGGCCGCCGCGGTGCGCCCGGCCGCCCATGCCGGGTGGCCGGGGTCGATGGGCCCCTTGCCCGTGATCCCGTTGACTTTCTTGGCAATGATTTCGGCACTGATCAGGCACATCGGGATGCCGATGCCCGGGCGCACCGAGCTGCCTGCATAGTGCAGGCCGCTGACCTTCGAGCTGTGGTTCGAGGGACGGAAGAAGGCCGACTGGCCCAGCGTGTGGGCCAGCCCCAGCGCCCCGCCCTGCCAGGCATTGAGGTTCTGCGCGAAGTCTCCGGGGCCAAAGCTCTGGCGCACCACGACGCGCTCGCGCAGGTCCTCGATCCCGGCCCAGGCGGCCAACTGGTCGAGCGCGGCATCCGCCACGTTCTCCACCTGATGCGATCCGGTGCCGTCCGGGCCGCCGGTGCCCCATGCGGGCAGGGCAGGTGCGGGAACCAGGATGAACAGGTTCTCGTGGTCCGCCGGTGCCACGGAGGGATCGGTCGCGCTGGGCATGCAGACGTACAGGCTGGTTTCCTCCGCGAGGTCCTCCCCGCGGTGGATGCGCCCGAAGTTGTCGTCCCAGTCGGAGGTGAACAGCAGGTTGTGGTGGCTGAGCTCCGGGAGCTTGCCGGAGATGCCCAGGCAGAGCAGTACGGCGCTGGGCCCCGGATCGCGCCGCTTCCAACTTGCCGCGGAGGAGGAGCGATGTTCCACCGGGAGCAGCTCGGTCTCCAGGTGGTGCAGGTCCGCGGCCCCCACCACGGTCTGCGCCTCCAGATGCCGTAGGGTGCCTTCCTGGATCCAGCGCACGCCGCGGGCCCGGGCGTTCGCGCCGGTGCCGGAGACCTCGATGCCGGTGGCCTCGGCGCCGGTGATGATCTGGACCCCGGCAGCCTTGCAGAGCGCGGCCATGGCATCGACCAGCTGCGCGAAGCCGCCCATCGGGTACTTCACGCCCTGGGTCAAATCCAGGTGGCTCATCAGGTGGTAGAGCGCCGGGGTGCGCTTGGGGCTCGAGCCCAGGAACACCGCGGGATAGCCCAAGATCTGGCGCAGCCGCGGATCGCTGAAGCGCTTGGCCACAAAGGACTCCAGGGAGCCGGCCAGCAGCGGCGCGAGCCTGGGCAGCAGCGGCAGCAGCCGGGGATCGAGCACGGAGGCGGCGGAGGACAGATCGGCATAGAGGAAGTGCTCCAGGGCCAGGTCGTGGCTCTCGGCGGCCTTTTCCAGGTAGTTGTCCAAGGCGTCTCCGGCACCGGGCTGCAGGGACTCAAAGGCGTCCCGGGCCCCGGCCCCCGACGGCATGTCCAGCGGGGTGTAGTCGCTCTGGAACCAGGTGCGGTAGCCGATGGGCAGGTCCACCAGGTCCAGCTCGTTCTGTGTGGAGGTTCCCATGAGCTCGAACCAATGCTCGATGACCTCCGGCATCAGATACCAGGAGGGGCCGGTGTCGAAGCTGAATCCCGCGCGCCGCAGTCGTCCGGCGCGGCCGCCGAGCTCTTCCTGCTTTTCCAGCAGGGTCACCCGGTGGCCGGAGGCGGCCAGCAGGCCGGCGGTGGCCAGGCCGGAAAATCCTCCGCCGATGACCACCACCGCGCGTCCGGAGTCTGTCGATGTGTTTTTCATGGTCGTCCTTTGGTCGCCGCGTCGGCGGTGGCGGTGGTGGGGCGTCGGCCCAGGGCAGTGCGCAGCGCGATCAGTGCCTTGCGTCCGGGCGGCACCGAGATCCGCTGTGTCATGAGTTCGGCGGCGGGGGTGCGTTCGATTCGGTGGTTCAGTTCGCTGAACAGCCCGTGGGCCATGGCCACGGCGCGGGCGGCGCCGGGGGCCAGGTGCTCGATGCCGAGGGCTGCGGCGTCGAGGTCCGCGCGGATCTCCCGCACCAGGGCGGTTTTGTGCTCGTCGGAGAAGGTGCGCGGATCCAGCCCCGGGAAGTAGCTGCGGCCCAGCTCGGAGGTGTCGGCGGCCAGGTCGCGCAGGAAATTGACCTTCTGGAAGGCCGCACCCAGGCTCCGGGCGGCGGCCTCGGTTTCAGCCTCGTGCCCGGCCGGGGCGCCGGGCATGGAGCGGAACACCCGCAGGCACATGAGGCCCACGACTTCCGCCGATCCGTAGATGTAGCCCTTCAGGGTCTCCGCGTCGTGGCTGGCGACCTGCAGGTCGCTGCGCATCGAGGCGAAGAACGGGCGGGTCAGCTCGGTGTCGATGCCCCGGGACCGGGCGGTGCAGGCGAAGGCGTGCACGATCATGTTGGTGCTATAGCCGCTGGCCAGCGCCGCCTCGGTTTCGGCCTCGAGTTGTTCCAGGGCCGCGGCGACCTCCCTGGCCTCGAGGCCCGCCTCGCGGGCGACCCCGTCGACGACCTCGTCGGCCAGTCGCACCAGTGCGTAGATGTTGGAGATGTGCTCGCGGGACGGGCTGCCCAGCAGGCGGCAGGCCAACGAAAAGGAGGTGGAATACCTGGTGATGACCACCCGGGCGCTGCTGCTGGCCGTGGCCGAATAGCGTTGCAGGGCGGTGGGCCCGCCGGTTCCGGCCATGGTGTGGGCGTTCATGTCCTAGGCACCCCGGTTCAGGATCAGGTCGGCGAAGGCCTCGAGCTCGGAGCTGACGGCCACGGGCAGGTTGAGCGTGCGCGAGGCCGAAGTGGCTCCGGCGCACAGGTCATGCGCCAGTTGCCGGGCGAAGCGCTCCGCGCCCGCGGCTTCCAGTGCCGAGCGCATGGCCGGGACGTCCGCATCCGGATCACGGAAGAGCTGCAGGTGGGTGCTGAATCCGGGAGTGGCCGCGGCCATGGCCGTGAGGATGGTGCTTTTGCCTTCGCGCAGGTCCGACTCGATGGACTTTCCCGTCTGCTCGGGATCGCCGAAGGTCCCCAGGATGTCGTCGATGAGCTGGTAGGCGACTCCCAGCTGGCTGCCGATGTTGGCCAGGGCCGCGGCCCCGGCGGCATCGGCACCGGCTAGCAGCGCCCCGGTATGCAGCGGCACCTGGAACGAGTACGCGGCGGTCTTCAGCTTCTCCATGCGCAGCACCTCGTGTACCTGTGCCGGAACGGGGCCCAGGGAGAAAAGCAGGTCCTCCAACTCGCCGGCGGCGGCGTGGTGGATGGCCTGGTGGAAGGAATTCTCGATGGCGTCGGCAGCGGGCAGCGAATCGGCGGCGCACCGGGCGAGCTTGATGGCGGCGGCCAGCAGCAGGTCCCCGGCGATGATGGCGGCCGAGTGCCCCGCGTGTTCGGCGTCCTGCGCGGTCTTGCCCCGGGCCAGGGCATCGTCGCGGTACAACGCCGAAAGGGTGGGGCGCCCGCGGCGGGTGAAATCGCGATCTATCACGTCGTCGTGCATCAACAGCGAACCGTGGAGCAACTCAAAGGCGCAGCCGAGCTGGATGACGCGTTGAAGACGCTCCGCGGACTCGGTTTCGCCGGCGGCGGGGGAAGCGAAGGCCTCGTGGCCCAGCAGCACCAACCGTGGCCGGGTGAGCTTGCCTCCTTCCAGGGCCTGCCCGATGCGGGTCCAGAGTGTTTCGGCGGCCTTCGAATACTCGCCGGCGGCCTCCCGCTGCTCCTGGATGACGGCCGCCAGGTGGAGCCGGACAGGCTGCTGGAGCGCGTCCGATGCCGGGGCTGGTCGTGGTCTGCAAGTCTGCGCGGGACTTTGGCTGGGCAGGCTCATGATCGTTCGTTCCGTTTCTTGGTGGCGGGCGGAGGGGTGAGGGAATCGATCCGGGTTTGCATGACGGAGAGGATGTGTTCCAGGTAGCGCACCACTGCGCGTTGCCCCTCGGGGTTCAGCCCCTGGATGGCGAGTTCGGCGTCGTCGAAGAGCGGCCGCAGCGCGGCCATGGTCCGGGTCACGGCCAGGGGGCTGGGCCTGAGCAACAGGCTGCGCCGGTCGGTGGGGTGGGCCAAGCGCATCACGAACCCGCGTCCATTCATCCGGTCAATCAAAGCGGTGGTGGCGGCGCTGGAGATGTTCAGCTTCGCCGCCAGATCCCGGGGAGTCATGGGATGGTCGAGCATCAGGT
The DNA here is from genome assembly GCF_030812255.1 of Paeniglutamicibacter psychrophenolicus. Lineage (GTDB taxonomy): Bacteria > Actinomycetota > Actinomycetes > Actinomycetales > Micrococcaceae > Paeniglutamicibacter > Paeniglutamicibacter psychrophenolicus_A. The sequence goes on from NZ_JAUSSH010000002.1 coordinate 490,788, forward strand.
GCTGCAGGGCCTGGAAATCGGTCTCGTTGATGCCGAGGTGGCGGCACAGGGCATGCTCCAGCGCGGCGTTGCGCCTGAGCACCGAATGCAGCAGTGCGGACGCCGCGTGCGGGCCGGATGTCTCGCCGGTGGAAACCTGGATCACGAATGCCTCGAATGGTTGATTACTAGCTTGGATAGATACATCATGGGTTAACAAGATAGGGTTTGTCGAGTAGGGCAGCTCGATTCAGTGCATTTTTTCCCCGAGGCAAAGGAAACCGAACCCATGCAATCGACACCACCGGCGTCCATCTCGAGCCGGATCATCTGCGCAGCGGCAGTGTTCGCCGCCATCGCCGGGGCCTTCATCGGAAGCGGCGCGCTGGGCGGCACGCCCATTGCCGAGGCCGCCGGCGGTCGGCTCGGATCCGACTCGACACTGCTGGCCCCGGGCACCGGAGCCTTCTCGATCTGGAGCGTGGTCTACCTCGGGCTCGTCGTCTACGCGATCTGGCAGCTGACGCCCGAGGCGGCCCGCAGTGCCACACAGCGTCGGATCCGCCCCCTGGCTGCCGGCTCGGCCGTCCTCAACGCGCTGTGGATCGGCGTGGTGCAACTGGGCTGGCTCGGCGCCAGTGTCGTGGTGATGCTGTTTCTGTTGGCCGTGTTGGCCGGCATCTTCGTGCTGATGCGGCCGCGGATCGAGGGGCGTGCCGAGCGCTGGATCATGGGTTTGACCTTCGGTCCGTACCTGGGCTGGGTCAGCGTCGCCACCGTGGCGAACATCGCCGCGTGGCTCTCCTCCCTCGGCGTGGGTGCCGGGGCGACCTGGACCGTGGCGCTGGCCTGCGTCCTGGTGGTGGTGGCCGCCCTCATCGGAGCCCTGACGGTCGCGTTCTCCGGGGGCCGCATCGCGGCCGCCCTGGCCATGGTGTGGGGCATTGCCTGGATCGGAGTGGGACGCAGCGACGGTGGACTGGAATCCGGCACCGTCGCGACCGCCGCCTATTGCGCTGCCGGGGCCCTGCTGCTCTTCGCACTCGTTTCGGCCGCAAGGCGCAGGAGCCGCGGGAACGCAGCGACAGCGGTGGCGGCATGAGCATCATCGCCGTCACCGGGGCCACCGGCTACATCGGCGGGCGACTGGTTCCGCTGCTGCTGGAACAGGGCCATAGCGTGCGGGTGCTCACCCGCCGCGGCAACGCCCTGCGCGACGTTCCCTGGGGAACGCGGGTGCAGATCGTGGAAGGGGACCTCACCGATCCGCAGGCAGCCGCCCAACTGTGTGAGGGGGCCGAGGTCCTCTACTACCTGGTCCACTCCATGGGCGGCACCAGCAATTTTGCCCCCGTCGAGGAACGCTGCGCCCACACCATCGTGGAAGCGGCCCAATCCGCAGGAATCGGGCGTCTGGTCTATCTCTCGGGACTGCATCCCGAGGGCGAGCTGAGTCGCCACCTCGCCTCACGGGTCGAGGTCGGGCGGATCCTGGAATCCAGCGGCATTCCCACCATCACGCTGCAGGCCGGGCTGATCATCGGCTCCGGGTCCGCCAGCTTCGAGATGGTCCGCCACCTCACCGACGTGCTTCCGGTGATGCCGGCCCCGCGCTGGGTGCTGAACCGGGTCCAGCCCATCGCCGTGCGCGACGCCCTGCACTACCTGGGCGCATGCGCGGGCCTGCCGCCGGAAGTGTCCGGCACCTACGACATCGGCGGGCCGGAGGCACACAGCTATGGGGACATGATGCGCCTCTACGCCGATGCCGCGGGCATCCGCCGCCCGGTCATCCTGGCGCTGCCGGTGCTGACCCCGTGGCTGGCGGCCCAGTGGGTCAACCTGGTCACCCCGATCCCGCGCTCGCTGGCCATTCCGCTGGTCGAGTCCCTGCAGCACGACTGCGTGATGCGAAACCGCGACATCGATGCGGTCATCGACCGCCCCTCCGAGGGGCTGACCGGATACCGGCGCTCGGTCGAGCTGGCGCTGGCCAAGATGCGCGACGACACCGTGGAAACCACGTGGACGACCGCCCACGCCCTGGAAGCTCCCGCCGAGCCGCTGCCCTCGGATCCGCAATGGGCCGGGCACACAGTCTTCACCGATGTCCGGGAGCGGGAAACCAGCGCGAGTCCCGCCGCGCTGTTCCGGGTCATCGCGTCACTCGGCGGGGAGACCGGATACTACTCGCTGCCTGGCGCCTGGGCGCTGCGCGGATTGATGGACAAGCTCGCCGGGGGAGTGGGCCTGCGCCGCGGGCGGCGCAATCGCACGTCCCTGGCGTTGGGGGACGCGGTGGACTGGTGGCGCGTGGAGGAGCTGGTGCCCGATCGCCTGCTGCGCCTGCGGGCGGAAATGCGGGTCCCCGGACGGGCCTGGCTGGAGCTCTCGGTGGAACCGACCGAATCGGGAAGCCACTACCGGCAGCGTGCGGTGTTCTTCCCCGAGGGCTTGGCGGGCCGACTCTACTGGCTGGCGATCCTGCCCTTCCACGGGGTGATCTTTTCCTCCATGGCCCGTCGCATCACCACCGCCGCCGAGGGGCTCGAGGCCACGGAGGAAGCCTAGCCTTCGGAGGGGTTGCGCTCGCCGACCGAGCCGATGCTGTCCTCGAGGTCCATGGCCGTTTCGGCGAGGAACCGGATGACCACCTCGCGTTCGGCGGGGCTCAGCCGTGCTGCCGCGCCGAAGCGCGCGGCGTGGTGTCGACCGACCTGCTGGCGGGCGGCAAGGTGCGTCTCGGGGGTCACGGTGATGCGCAGGGACCGGCGGTCGGTGGGATGTGCCGCGCGCACCACGTGGCCCGCCTTCTCCAGCCGGTCAACCATCTTGGTCACCGAGGCGGTGGTGATGCCCAGGTGCTTGGCAAGCATGCCCGGGGTCACTGCGGTCTCGGTGTGCTTGGCCGAGATCAGGAACCTGATGGCCCGCATGTCGGTCTCGTTCAGGTTCATGTAGCTTTGCGAGGCGCGGGAGATCTTGCGCTCCACCGCCCGCAGCCGACCCATTTCGGCCATGATCCGGTCGATCTGCTGCAGCGTTTCCGCGCTGAGCTGCGACCTGTCGATCAACTCGCTGCGCGGGTCGCTCGAGGCAAGGTTGAAGATCGTGGGAAGTTCCTCGCGGTCCACCGGATTCCACTTTCCTTCCCTTGCGCGTGCCGATAGGTTCGACGTCCCCATGATACGACCCGGTCAGGCCGCGGCCGGTATCGCCCGGGTTCCGCAACCGCGCGCCCGCCGCAGTGCGAACCCGCGTTGGGCCCCTGTCTGGGCCCCCAAACGCACCCGTGCGAGGGGTGGTGCCCAATCTCACCGCCCACATCCTGGACATACATGGGAGAATGGAAACGATGACTTCCCCCGAAAAAACCCCAGTGACCGAGTCTGCCACTACTGCGCCCGCCGCAGAGGACGCCGCGGCACGCCGTGCTGCCCAGGCCGCGGCGCAGGGCGCCCAGCAAATGCGCATCTCCGAATCCCGGGCCAAGGCCGAGGGCCGCGCCCAGGTGCGCCCCACCGCCGAGGGATGGAAGCAGGCCATGGGCGAGGACGGCCGCCCGCAGCTCCAGTTCACCGCCAAGGCCCGCGTCAGCCAGCCTCCGGTGCACCTGGCCGACCTCACCCTGGCCGAGCGTGCGGAGAAGCTCAAGGAGCTGGGTCTGCCGGGATTCCGCGCCAAGCAGCTCTCGGTGCACTACTTCCAGCACTACACCACCGATCCCGAGCTGATGAGCGACCTTCCCAAGGACCGCCGCGCCGAGATCGCCGACGTCATGTTCCCCAAGCTGCTCACCGAGGTCAAGCGACTGGCCACCGACGACGGCCGCACCATCAAGTTCCTCTGGCGCCTCTTTGACGGCTCGCTGGTCGAGTCGGTGCTGATGCGCTACAGCAACCGCATCACCCTGTGCATCTCCAGCCAGTGCGGCTGCGGCATGAACTGCCCGTTCTGCGCCACCGGCCAGGCGGGCCTGACCCGCAACATGTCCACCGCGGAGATCCTGGACCAGATCGTCCAGGCCAACCGCGTCATCGCCGAGGGCGGTCTGGGTGGACAGAAACACCCCGAAGAGCGCGTGGGCAACATCGTTTTCATGGGCATGGGCGAGCCCCTGGCCAACTACAAGCGCGTCATGAACGCCGTGCACCGCATGGTCGCCGAGGCCCCCGAGGGCCTGGGCATGAGCGCCCGCGGCATCACGGTCTCCACCGTGGGCCTGGTTCCGGCCATCAAGAAGCTTGCCGAAGAGGGCGTCCCTGTCACCTTCGCCCTGTCGCTGCACGCCCCGGACGACGAGCTGCGCGACGAAATGATCCCGGTGAACTCGAAGTGGAAGGTCGACGAGGCACTCGATGCAGCATTCGCCTACTACGTGAAGACCGGACGCCGCGTCTCCATCGAATACGCGCTGATCAAGGACATGAACGACCACGGCTGGCGCGCGGACCTGCTGGCCCGCAAGCTCAACGCCCGTGGCCGCGGCTGGGTGCACGTGAACCCGATCCCGCTGAACCCGACCCCGGGTTCGGTCTGGACCTCCTCGGAGCCCGATGTCACCGCCGAGTTCATCGACCGCCTCGAGTCCGCCGGCGTGCCCACCACGCTGCGCGACACCCGCGGCAAGGAAATCGACGGGGCCTGCGGGCAGCTCGCCGCGGCTGAATAGGCTGTAACCACCACGTTGGGGCGCGATGCGCCATTGATGAGATGAGTTTTTAGATGTCGTTGGCAGCACCGTTCTTCCTGGACAAGTCCGACACCGCAAGCTGGAAGGCCCTGAACGGGCTCTCGCTCAAGGTCAAGGAAGCCGCGGATGCCGCCGGGCTGGGCACCAGGCTCATCGAGCTGCTCAATGTGCGCATCTCCCAGATCAACGGGTGCTCGTTCTGCCTGGACATGCACTCGCGAATGGCCCTTGAGGCGGGCGAGACCACCCAGCGCCTCGCGGTGCTCGCCACCTGGCGCGAGACCTCGCTCTTCGATGACCTCGAATCTGCAGCGCTCTCGGTCGCCGAGGCAACCACCGAGCTGCCTGATTCCGAGACCCGGATTGCCGAGCTCGCCGCATCCCGGCTGGTGCTGGACGACGCGCAGTTCTCCGCGATCCAGTGGGCCGCGATCGCCATGAATGCCTTCAACCGCGTCTCCATCCTGTCCCAGCACCCGGTGCGCCCGAGCAAGAAGTAGCAGGGCCAATGGCGAGCGCGACCGGAACGCAGGGTGCACCAGCGCGCCCCGAGTCGGTGCTCTCGCGCTTTGCCCCCGAATGTGTCTACCTGCTCGGTGGCGGGCGGGCCATCCTCATGCAGCTGGCGATGCCAGGTGTCGGCCACGGCGTGGCCAGGCACTCGAACTTCGCTGCCAACCCGCTCGGCCGCCTCAACGGCACGCTGACCTATATCTACGCACTGAGCAACGGAACAGACGCGCAACGGGCCAGGGTGCGGGAGATCGTGCACGCTGCGCACGCCCCGGTCAAGGCCCCTGCTGCGAAGGATGGATCGCACCCTGCCTATTCGGCCCGTGATCCGAAACTCCAGTTGTGGGTTGCCGCCACGCTCTACGACTCCGCGATGCAGATCCAGCACGCGGTCTTCCCTCCGCTTGACGATGATACGGCCGAGGCGCTGTACCGCGAGTATGCGCAGCTGGGGACCGAGCTGGGCATGCCCGCACACCTGTGGCCGGCCACGCGGGCAGATTTCGCCGAGTACTGGAACGAGACGCTTGGGCAGTTGGGCGTTGACCAGCCGGTACACGCCGTTGCCCATGAACTGCTGGCGGCCAGGAGCGCTCCCTGGTGGATCCGTGCGGCGATGCCGCTGGTTCGACTGATGACCATCGGCCTTCTGCCCGAGCCGGTGCGCACCATGTACGGATTCGAGTTCGAGCCCCGGCACCAACGCCGAATGGAGCTGGTGCTGCGCTGCGCGAGGGCTTCGATGCGCATCCTGCCGCGGGTCTTCAGGCACTTTCCCATGCACTACTACCTCAGCCGTCTTGACAGGTGAGCCGGGAACGGGCATGACCACTTGTCGTTCAACGCAGGGATAGTCCAGCTCGGTAGCGCAGAATGCGAAAGGCCCGGCACGCGCCGGGCCTTTCGCGGATGGCTTTTGTTACTTGCAGGTGCAGCGATCCGCCAAAGCCACATCACCGAGTGCGTCCTCGATGTGCTCGCCGCAGCCTTCCCAGGTCGGCTTTGCGCAGGCTACGCAGGTGATCTTCTTGCACATGTGGTGTCTCCTTGGGAAATAAGCTTCTACGAACTCCTAGGAATAATACCCCTGTGGGTATGGTTGTGCCATTTGCGGTACACCAATTTATCCGCGACAAACGCAACCTCTCGAAGGGAAGAAGCACGCATGGCTTCCGCAGAACTCACCGCAGCAAACTTTGAATCCACCATCTCCGGCAGCGGTACGGTCTTGGTGGACTTCTGGGCCGCGTGGTGCGGTCCGTGCCGCAACTTCGCCCCGGTCTTCGAAGCGGCCAGCGAGAAGTACCCCGACATCACCTTCGGCAAGATCGACACCGAAGCCGAGCAGCAGCTGGCGGCAGCCGCAAACATCACCTCCATCCCCACGCTAATGGCGTTCCGCGACGGGATCCTCGTGTTTTCCCAGCCCGGCGCACTGCCCGCTGAGGCCCTTGAAGACCTGATCGGCCAGGTCCAGGGACTGGACATGGAAGCGGTCAAGAAGGATGTAGCAGCCGAATCGCAGGTGTAAACACCGGCGCGTCCAAGATTCGAAGGCCCCACCCGCAGGTGCTGCGGGTGGGGCCTTCGGTCTTTCCCTGCGTCGCTTGTGACACCCTTGGGGGAGTGCAAGAAGGCACACGTTCACTGGAGGAAGATTGCAGCGCAGTTTGAAGGTCGCCGACCGGGCCAAGGTTCCGGCGTTTAAGGTCATGAATATCCTGGATCGGGTAGCCCAGTTGCGGGCCGAAGGCCGGGACGTCATTTCCCTGTGCGCCGGGGAGCCGGGCGATGGCGCGCCGAGCGCCGTTTCGCAACGGGCCGCCATGATCCATTCCGCTGGCACGCCGATGACCTACACCCCGGCCCTGGGTATCCGGGAGCTGCGCGAAGCCATCGCCAAACACTATAGGCGTTGGTACGACATCGACGTTTCGGCGGACAACGTCGCGGTCACCACCGGCAGTTCCGGCGCTTTCCTGCTGATGTTCCTTTCCGCCTTCAACGCCGGGGACAAGGTCGCGTTGGCGCGTCCCGGCTACCCCGCCTACGCCAATATCCTGCGCACGCTGGGCATCGATGTCATCGAGCTCGATGCCGGGCAGGAATCCCGCTACCAGCCCACCGTGGAGCTGCTTGAAGCGGCCTGGCAGCAGCACGGGCAACTCGATGGCCTGATGCTGGCCTCTCCAGCAAACCCGACGGGCACCATGGTTTCCGGGGACGAGTTGGCTGCCCTCACCGGTTGGTGCAAGGAGCGCGGGGTCCGGTTGATCAGCGACGAGATCTACCACGGCATCGACTACCCGGAGCCGGGCGCCGAGGCCCGCCGCTCGGTCAGTGCCTGGGAAATGGACACCGACACCGTCGTGATTTCGAGCTTTTCCAAGTACTGGGGCATGACCGGTTGGCGTCTGGGCTGGGCGCTGGTGCCCGACGACATGCTGCCCACCGTTGACGCCCTGGCCGGCAATGTCGCGCTCTGCCCTCCGGCGCCGGCCCAATACGCCGCACTGGAGGCCTTCACCGAAGCCTCCTACGCCGAGGCCGAGGCCCGGGTGGCCGAATTCGCGCGGACCCGCGTCGCAGTCCTGGAATCGATCGGGCGCTTGGGATGGGGCGAATGCGCACCGGCCGACGGGGCCTTCTACCTGTACGCGGATCTGGGCGACAAGCTTGGATCCCACGCAAATGCTGCAGCGTATTGCACCGCGTTGCTCGAAGTCGAGGGCGTTGCGATCGTTCCGGGCAATGACTTTGACCGGGTCAACGGGAACAGCCACGTGCGCCTGAGCTTCGCCGCCGGGTACGAGGCGGCCACCGCGGCCATTGAGCGCATCGTGCGGTTCCAGGCCAACGCCTGACTTGTTGCGGCGAAGTGCCGCTTCTCCGCACAGCCTGCTTGCGTCCCTGCGGTTCCACTTGTGCACAGCAGGGGTGCATGCGGTCCGTGCGGCAACATCCAATGCCCATGCTGAAGACTCCACAGATCCAAGGAGTCCACCATGGAGCAATACACAGTCACGGAACTTGAGGACGCACTCAAGGTCGTCAAGAGGCTGCTGCCGCCACGCTACGAATGCCTGGCCTGCTACCTCCATCGCATGCTCGACCATGGGTGCAACGGGCTGAAATGGTGCACCACGTACCGGGACCTGCGGGCGCCCCGGGCCACGGCGATGGAGCGGAAATTTCCGGCGCTCGGCGGCTACTGCGACTGTGAGGTCCTGGTCAACGTGTTCCGGATCAACGACGAGCTTTGGCCTCACGCGGAAGACGGAAGCGTTGACGACACCTACGTTCCGCAGTGCCACAAGGTCCGGCTGGGAACGATCAAGCCATGCGAACTCTGGCTCATGCGCAACGGGGTCCAGTGGGGCGGGGGAGTCTTCCGGCAGGCAACGAAGGCGTCCTAGCCGGGATTATTGGTTGGCGCCGGCCAGGGAGCCCGTGATCTTGGGGCTTTCGGGGTCCGTGACCAGGCAGTGCACGAGCCTGTCGCCGTCGGCCCAGCTGCTTTTGGTGGGTTGCATCGAGGTGTAGTCCAGGCGGGAGTCCTCATACGAGCGCCCTACAAAGGTCCTGAATGAGGGGTCGCACTGCTCAAACGTCAGTTCGTCCATGGCCTCCTGCGTCTCGGGATAGTCTGCAGTCTGGATGCTGAATTCGTGGAAGACCTCGAGTTCGTGCGGTTCCGCGCAGGGGACCACCGGGACGCGGTCGATGTTGCCTTCGCCCGGATCGTTGATGCAGTCGCCGACGCGGATGGAGAAGGCGTCGGCGTTGGTTTTCTTGTCGATGGCCCCGGTGTCGTCGCGCGGGGCCTCGCTCGCTCCCAGCCATGCACAGCCACTGAGCGCGAGGGTGCCGGCAATGAAAAGAATGGCCGTCTTCGTTGATCGAATCATTGCTGCTTCCCGCTGCAGGTGGGTGATGGTTGGGATCATCGTAACCGTCGACTGCATGCGGGCTGGCAGTTGCCCATGCGTGTCGCGAGCGCCCCCGGCCTTAAGTCCCTGTTTGTTGCCGGAGTCCAGTGGTGGACTGTGACCATGGCACAGGATTCGCGGGCCGGAAGGGTTGGCTCCGCCGTGCAAAGCCGGCTCACCACCGGTTCGTTGGCCGTCCTCGTCCTGGCCGGGGGCTTTCACCTGGGTCGCGGCGCGCCCGTCGACGGGGCCACCTATCTGGCGCTCGCGGCCATCATCTTCATCTCGGAGCATCAGGGGTCCAAGCAGTCCGAACGGTCCGGGCTGCGGCAGTGGCCGGCGTTGACGGCGACCGGTCCATGGCTTTGGGTGGCCGTGGTGTTGCTGGGCACGGCCTTGGCCATGTTGCCACTGGGCAACGGGCTGGCGATCGCGCTGCTGGCACTGGGTGCGTTGATGGTCTTGCTGGCGTGGCGGCAGCCGGCCCGCCGGTCGAGGTCGGACCATGTGCACCGGAATGCGGTGCGGCGGACCTTTCTGGCCTGGTCGCTTCTCGTCCTGTATCTGTGCGCCTGGGAGCTGGGAATGTTCTTCAGCGACCACTACCACCCGCAGGGGGCCAGCACGTATCCGCCACTGACCGACCTGGTGGAGCCGGCCTTCCAGCAGCCGTTCACCCGCTGGCTGGCGACGGTGACCTGGCTGGGTGCCTGTGCGCTGGTGCTGCGTGCGCGCCGCGGCAAGGAAACGGTGGGCGAGCCATGACCCGCGACGTCGCGATCACCGGCTACCTGCTCGTTCTGGTGCTGGGGCTTGTGCTCTTCCTGCTGCCGCGTCGGTGGCCCGATATCTGGGTTCCGCTCTCGGAAATCACGGGGATGCTGTGGGAGAACCGGGCCGCCCGGCTGACGCTGGTGCTGTTCTGCTGGTGGTTCGGCTGGCACTTCCTGATGGACGGATAGCGCCCCCGCCAGTGACGGCTAGCTTTCGTCGGGCTGCTTGATCTTCAGGTGCTCGCCGGGGATGCGGTCGCGGTCATAGGTGATCTCCGAGTAGCCGTGCGGTGTGGGGGTTCCGTCCGGGCCCATGTTCACGAACACGATCTTCTCGATGGTCAGGATGGACTGGCGGGTGATCATGTTGCGGACCTCGGCACGCATGGTCAGCGAGGTGCGCCCGAAGTGGGTGGCGGTCAGGCCCATCTCGATGAGGTCGCCCTGCTGGGCGGAGGAGACAAAGTTGATCTCGGACATGTATTTGGTGACGGCGAAGCCGTTGCCCAGCTGGACGATGGCGTAGATCGCCGCTTCCTCGTCGATCCAGCGCAGCAGGCTGCCTCCGAAGAGCGTGCCATTGGCGTTGAGGTCTTCGGGACGGACCCATTTGCGGGTGTGGAATGTAATGTCGCCTGCGTTCATGGAACGAGTCTATGGCGTTGGTGCCTTGTGGAACGTTCATCGTGACCGGTGCCATGCGTGTGGCACCCGGCTGTGCACAGGGCGGACTACCCGAGGTGGTCCATGGCCTCGCAGGGATTCGCGCCCGGCTGCGCGCGATGGATGGCCATGGAGAGCTTGGAAACCAGGCCCGCGAGCTGCGCGCTCTCCGCGGCATCGAGTTCGGCAAGCAGGGTCTGCTCGGCGGCGGCGACACGTGATTCGAGCCGGGTCAGCAGCTCTGTTCCCTGCTCGGTGGCAACGATTTTCCGGGCCCGGCGGTCCGTGGGCGCGGGCACGCGTTCGACGAGCCCGGCCTCGACCAGGTCGTCGATGAGGTAGGTCAGCACCGTGCGGTCGATGCCCAGGTGCGCGCCCAGGGCCTGCTGGTTGGCCGGATCGTGGTGGACGACGGTGGAGAGCATTTGGTATCCGCGCACCGAGCAGGGCATTTCCTCCACGGCCTGCGCAAAGTGGGTTTGGTGGCCACGCAGGATCATGCCGAGGTGCCACGCGAGGTCGCCCGGGATGAATCCCGGCAAGGGCTTGTCCAGTGAAAGGGGTGCGTGCGCGGTGGTGGCCATGGCACCCATCATACCCGAATATGTGGAGTTGCACAGATGATCTGTTCAGAATATAGTCTGCGTAACAGCATATATTTCGGAGAGTAGGGCACATGGACATCGGCGCACAAGCGCACACCGCCTCCCGCGGAACCATTGGCATTCTGGGTGCGGGGCGCGTGGGAACGGCCATCGCACGCCTGGCGGTTGCCGCCGGGTACCGCGTGAAGATTGCCACCTCCAAGCCGGCGGCCGAGAACGCCTTGATCATCGAGATCGTGACCCCGGGGGCCGAGGCCGTCGATGCGGCCGAGGCTTCCGGCTCCGACCTGGTGGTCGTGGCCGTTCCGCTGCACAAGTACAAGTCCGTCAACGCCGACGCGCTCGCTGGCCGGGTCGTGGTTGACGCCATGAACTACTGGTCTGTCACCGACGGGGACATTGCCGACTTCGAGGCCGACGACCGTTCCTCCTCCGAGGTCGTCGCGGCACATTTGTCGGCCTCGCGGGTCGTGAAGTCCTTCAACCACATCGGCTACCACGAGATGGAACCAGACTCCGCGGCGCCCGGCGCCGCCGACCGCCGCGCCCTGGCGATTGCCTCAAACGACGCGGCAGCCACGGAACAGGTTGCCGCCTTCATCGACGCGCTCGGCTTCGACGCCGTGGACGCCGGGAACCTTGCCTCCGGCAGGGCCTTCGAACCGGGCACGGATGTCTTCAACGGCCGCTTCAATGCCGATGAACTGTCGGTGAAGCTGCACACCAGCCTCGTCGCCGCCTGACACGCTCACCGAAACCTTCAACGAAAGAATCGAACCCACATGGAAATCGGCGCCTACAGCTTTGGCGACACCCAACGCAATCCCGACGGATCCCTGCGTTCCACGACCGAGGCCATCGCGAACCTCTTTGAGGCCATCAAACACGCCGACGCGCAGGGCCTGGACTATTTCGGGGTCGGCGAGTACCACACCGCCACGATGCCCGCCTCCTCACCTGGCGCCATGATCGCCGCAGCGGCGGCAGCCACCGGGCAGATCACCCTGGGCAGTGCCGCGAGCATCATCGGCACCGACGACCCGGTGCGCATCTTCCAGCAATTCTCCATCGCCGACGCAATTTCCGGCGGCGGCCGGGTGGAAATCACCGCCGGGCGCGGCTCCTCCGTGGAAACCTTCCCGCTCTTCGGGCACAGCCTGGAGGAATACGACGAGCTCTACGCCGAAAAACTCGACCTGCTCATGACCATCAACAATGCGACCAGCGAGAACGTCACCTGGTCCGGAACCGTGCGCTCCGCGCTAGACAACCTGGCCGTGGTGCCGCGCCCCGCCTCCGGCAAGCTGCCGATCTGGCTGGCCACCGGCGGCAACGCCAGCTCCTCGGCCCGCGCCGGCCAGCTGGGCTTGCCCGTCTCCTACGGCATCATCGGCGGCGCCCCGCACCGCTTCGCCCCGCTGACCGAGCTCTACCGGCGCTCCGGCGCCGCCGCGGGCCATGCACCGGAATCCCTGAAGGTCTCTGTCGGAGCGCTGGGCTTCGTGGCTCCGACCAAGAAGGAAGCGCTGGAGCGCTTCTACCCGGGCTGGCACAACCTCAACGTGGAAATGGGGCAGCTGCGCGGCTGGCCGGCACCGGACAAGCGGGCCTACCTGGCGCAGGCCGACGCCCCGGGCGCCTACTACGTCGGCTCCCCGGACGAGGTCGCCGAGCGCATCGCCCACCTGCACGGACACCTGGGCCACATGCGCCACTTCCTGCAGATGGACCTGGGCGGCATCCCGCAGGAACTCCTGCTGGAATCGATCACGCTGCTGGCCACCGAGGTCAAGCCACGCGTGGCGCGCCTGCTGGCGCAGAAGTAGCGGACGTGCGGCAACGCGGCCACGTCCCGCCACGGGACCCGGCTGGGTGCCCCCGCGTGGGTTGGCCCAGACGCGTGTAGAACCCCGGCCGGCTCTTTGCTTGGATGGAGGTTGTGGTTCCCATTCATGGGGCATGGCATTCCACCGACCGTGCGTTCGGATCCGGGGGGGGAGGTCGAACCCGTCGTGGCATTCGGCTTGGGGTGTCCTCTCGGGAGAGTAGCGGATGCCCGCTGGATCAGGAACCACCTGTGTTGCGGCGCATGCGTCAATGGCACAGCCGGGGCGGGAGCGCCTGGCCACTTGGGGGTGGCCGGCTCCCGCCCCCATGAATCTTCACCAGCGTTCCCTGACGCCGGGGAACCACACCCCGAGGGTCAGGTTGAGCGCCGCTGATGTATCCCGAGTTCGGCAGCCCGTTCCAGGGACAGGCCGTCGCCGGGATCCACGAGTGCCATGAAAAGTGCCAGCGCCGCGGTGCCCAGCAGGGATGTCTTCGTCTCGTGGTCGAGCACCGGCTCGTCCACTTCGGAAAGCAGCCGAAGGCCCAGGCCCTCGGCCATGGCCTGCAGCAGGATGTTGAACTCCCGCATGCCAATCCCGGGCCTGAACCTGAATCCGTAGTGCTCAAAGACCTGGGTGTAGAGGGTCATCCACACTTGCGAGAGATTCTTGTACATGCGGTTCAGGGCCACTGCGGACGCGGAGTCGGACCGGGCCGTGGCCACCGCCAACAACTGGAAACGGTAGGCCGGAAGTTCCATGATCAGCTTGAGGTCCTCGTAGGCCACCCGGTGCACGGCGCGGGAAAAGTCGTCGTCGCTGGTGAGCAAGTCCTTGGCATGTTGCGAGAGTGCCACCTGCAGGCTCCAGTGCTTGTCCGCCAGCGCGTAGGAGATGAAATCCGCCAGGAAATCCCCGTGCGAGCTCCAGCGGTGGCGCATCATGTTTTCGCTCAGCGGGAAGTTCTCGCCGCAGTTGCTTCGTGCCTTGGCCAGGACCTTGCGGCGCGAGAGGTACGACATCACCGGGCGCGTGTCTTCCTCGTCGGTGTCCAGAAGCTGCTCGGACAGGCCGGGCGTGAACAATTCCGTGGTGAGGTCCAGCGCCGCGTCAAGGAAGGCCCTGGTCTCGCGGCCATTGGCCAGGCGCTTGCGGGTGAGCGCGGTCCGCCCGGACACCTTGGTCACGATCTTGGCGTCGTACAGATCCAGGTCGTTCTCCGTGTGCCGATGGTCAGAGTGGTCCGGGGGCATCTTGTTCCATGAACCCATTGGTGCCTCCACAGCCGGACCTTCTCGTTAAACGCATGACTGATCCCAACGTACAACACCCTGCGGGCGCAAGTGGAGGTCAGGAGCCGAAAAGTTATGTCCGTCCGTTGCACCGCCACCGACTCCGGCGCAAGTCCGTGCCGTGGTTTCCCGGTCGTGTTCCTTTGGCCGCCGTGGGTGTAGCCTCGGATTCCGGGATGCCCGCGACCCCTGGTTCACCGTCGTCTGTCCGGGAAACCGGCACCGGTCCGCACCGGGAATCGACGAAGGAAGGTGCCGGTCATGCGCAAGCTGGCGGTGTTGAACAACCTGACATTGGACGGGGTCATGCAAGCGCCGGGGCGTCCCGACGAGGACACCCGCGGCGGGTTCACCCGCGGGGGTTGGGCCATGAGGTACAACGACGAGGTCATGTCGGGGTTCTTGGCCCGCGGCATGGGAGTGGGCGCCGAACTGGTTCTGGGGCGTCGCACCTTCGAGGATTTCGCCTCGTACTGGCCACGGCAAGGCGACAACCCCTTCACCATGGTGTTGAACAACATGACCAAGCATGTCGCTTCCCGGACGCTGGCCGAGCCGTTGCCCTGGGCGAACTCCGTGCTCCTGCCGCCCGATGCCGCGGCCGGCGTCGCGGAGCTGAAGGGCCAGGACGGCCCGGACCTGCTGGTGATGGGCAGCGGGAATCTCTTGCGTTCCCTGATCGCCGAGGGACTGGTCGACGAGTACACCTTGCTGATCCATCCGCTGATCCTGGGGAACGGCGGAGGCCTCTTTGACCGGGGTTTGCCGGCCACCGACCTCGAACTGGTTGAAACGCTGGATACCACAACCGGTGTCATCATTGCGGTGTACCGCCCGGCTAACTGGTAGGGCAAGAGATATGCGGTGCTCAAGGGCGTTTCCGCACGCGGAGGTTAAATGCGTGTGGTGCCGCCCGCACCTGCGGACGGCACCACACGAAGGCAGAAAAGTATTAGTTCTGCGAAGCGAGCACGAATGCGGAATCGATGTTGATGGTGACCTTGTCGCCAACCAACACGCCGCCGGCCTCGAGGGCGGCGTTCCAGGTGATGCCGAATTCCTTGCGGGAGATCTGCGTGGTGGCGGAGAATCCGGCGCGGGTGGCACCGAACGGGTCAACGGCCACGCCGCCGAACTCGACCTTGAAACTGACCGGCTTGGTGGTTTCCTTGATGGTCAGTTCGCCCTGCAGCTCGAACTCTTCCGGGGAGCCTGCAACGCCGGTGGACACGAAGGTCATTTCCGGAAACTGCTCAACGTTGAAGAAGTCCGCGCCCTTGACGTGGGCGTCGCGGTTGTTGTCGTTCGAGTCGAAGGACTCGGTCTTGACGATTGCTTCGACCTTGGAGGAAGCGATCGAATCGCCCACGGTCAGGGTGCCGGTGACGTCGGTGAATGCGCCGCGGACCTTGGAGATGCCTGCGTGGCGGACCGTGAAGCCAACCTCGGTGTGCGAGGTGTCGAGGTTCCAGGTGCCGGGGATGATTTCAAAGCTCATGGGGAAATTCCTTCTGTCGGAAGCCGGTGCAACTGACCGGATTGCATGTGTATGCATATAAATATGCCACAAGATGATTGACGTGTCAACCATTTCTTTTGGGTGGTGAAACATTCCTTAATCTTTCGCACCCCTGCTGCGGCCCGGGGAACGCCTGGTTGATGCGCGATGAACATCCAGTGCACACGTCGGAGGCAGGCTTGTGAAGGAGTCTTCCCGATTGCCTGGTCGGGGGCATTGGTTTCGTTGGCCCACGGCTTCACATGCGCCCGGGCGGGGGTCTTCCGGCATAGGCTGGCTTCGAGGTATCCAGCGATTGCAGTGAGAAGAGAGAGATCAAATGACCCAGATCGTTCCAGTTCGCCACCTTTTCGGGCCGGGCCCGTGCAACCCCTACCCGGAAGCCACCGCGGCGCTTGGCCTGCCGCTGCTGGGCCACCTGGATCCGGCATTCATTGCCCGCATGGACCGCACCTGCGACGGGTTGCGCACCCTGTGGGGAACCGAGAATTCCCGCACCCTGCCCCTGAGTGCCACCGGATCGGCCGGCATGGAGGCCTCGTTCGTGAACACCGTGAAGGCCGGCGACGTTGCGGTCATCGCCGTCAACGGCCTGTTTGGCGAGCGCATGTGCGAGGTCGCTTCGCGCGCCGGCGCAGAAGTGGTCCGCGTGGACCACGAGTACGGCACCCCGGTCGACGCCCAGCGTGTCGCCGATGCACACCCGAATCCGACGGTCATTGCCGCCGTGCACGCGGAGACCAGCACCGGCGTCATCTCCGACATTGCAGCGCTTGGCGCCATCAAGGGCGATGCCCTGTTGATCATGGATGCCGTCACCTCGATCGGCGGGATGCCGGTGAAGGTGGACGAATGGGGCGTGGATGTCGCCTACGCCGGAACACAGAAGTGCATCGGGGTGGCCCCGGGTCTGGCCCCGTTCACCATTTCCGAGCGCGCGTTCGAGCGCCGCGTGCAGAGGCCGCAGTCCTGGTACCTGGACCTTGGCTTGCTCGGCGGATACACGACCGGAGGTGCCGGCGGCGGGCGCACCTACCACCACACCGCGCCGGTGGGCATGGTGGCCTCGCTTGAGGCCGGCATCGACCGGATCCTGGCCGAAGGCATTGAAGCGGTCACCGCCCGCCACCAGGCCGCCGGCCAGGCATTGCAGGACGGGCTTGAGGAGATGGGCCTGACGCTCTTCGCCGCCGAAGGCCACCGCCTTCCGCAGCTGACCACCGTGTATGTCCCGGAGGGGGTGGACTCGGCCAAGGTCCGTAGCTACCTGCTGGAACGATTCAACATCGAGATCGGCGGCGGCGTGGGCAAGTACGCCAGCACCGTATGGCGCATCGGGCTCATGGGCCCGAACGCCAACCCGGCTTCGGTCGCGCTGATTCTTGCTGCACTGAAGGAAGCCATCGCCAAGGTCTAACAACCGATTCACCGTTGCGTGCTTACTGCCCGTCCCCATTCCGGGGGCGGGCAGTTTGCTTTGTACGCCCAGCATGGGCATTTGCTTGGAGGTGAAAGTCCTCTGAAGGAGAAGGTGGTTTAACTTCTAGCCAATGGCAACTGCGTCACCGCGAGGTGGGGTGGGAAGGAAGCCGGAGGCAAAACCCTGCACCGAGGGACACGAACCGCATAGAAGGCATGCTGGTTGGGGTAAGCCGGCAAACGACGGTGAAGCCCGTCCCACCAAAACGGCCAGTGTGTAAATGCGGCGGCGGCAGGGGGAAAGTAAATGTTCTTATCTGGGGAGATCTGTCCCGGTGCGTCACCAGCGGTTGGGGTGAAGCGGTTCGGCCTTAAGGGTCGTGGCTGATGGGGCAGAAGTCAGCAGACGCCATAGTACCCACCGGAATCTTGTTGGTGGTGGGGAAGGGCCGAACGCTGGGAATTGATGATTGGAAGCGATATTACTCGTGACTCATTGGCATCGCAGTAAATCCGTGGAGAGCGGAGCAGATGGTTTGTTGGAGGTACCGGTGAATCCGGGAGGGCCCCTGTCTGTGCGTAGTAGTGGGATTCCGGCGGATATCGGGGATGACGTCAGGGATCGACAGGAATTGTGGGAACGTGTCTTTTCCCAAGCGAACCTGTCGGTCGCGTTGAAACGCGTTGAGCGCAACAAGGGTGCTGCCGGTGTTGACGGGTTGGGCACGGAGGAACTTCGTGGTTGGCTGTCCGAGCACTGGGCGGAGACCCGCGAAGCGTTGGACGCTGGCACGTATGCACCGTTGCCGGTGCGTCAGGTGATGATTCCGAAACCTGACGGCGGTCAACGGATGTTGGGGGTGCCGTCCGTGCTGGATCGCTTGATCCAGCAAGCACTCGCGCAAGTCCTTTCCCCGGTTTTCGAGCCGGGGTTCGTGCCGGTGTCCTACGGGTTCCGGCCGGGCAAAAGCGCCCACGATGCGGTGAAGGTCGCCCAAACGGTGATCTCCCAAGGGTATCGGTGGGTGGTCGAGGTTGACCTTGATGCGTTCTTTGATCGGGTGAACCACGACATGCTGATGGCCAGGGTTGCGCGGAAAGTGGAAGACAAGAAGGTCTTGAAGTTGGTTCGCCGTTATCTTGAGGCAGGGATCATGGCCGATGGTGTTCGGCGGGAAGCGGTGGAGGGAACACCTCAGGGTTCTCCCTTGTCACCGTTGCTTTCTAACGTCATGCTTGACGATTTCGATCAGGAGTTCTGGCGTCGGGGGCACCGTTTCGTGCGGTATGCCGACGATATCCGGTTGTTCTTGAAATCGGAGAGGGCCGCGGTCCGGGTGCTTGATCAAGCCACGAAAGTGCTTGAGGGGCGCCTGTCGCTTCGGGTGAACCGGCAGAAGTCCACGATCAATCCAGCGAAGGTTGCAACATTGCTGGGTTTCGGGTTCTACTTCGTCAAGGGCGGGGTCAAGGTCAGGATTGCTCCGAAGGCGTTCAAACGCATGAAGGACCGCATCCGAGTTCTGACCTCGCGGAAGTGGAGTGTGTCCATGGGGTACCGCATCGAACAATTGAACCGCTATGTGCGGGGTTGGATGGGTTATTTTCGGCTGTCTGAGACGCCGAAGAAGTTCTCCGAGCTGGATAAGTGGTTTAGACGTCGGATGCGGCAGATCCGGTGGAAGGAATGGAAAAGAACGCATACGCGGGTCGCGAACTTGCGTAGGCTCGGGATACGCCATGATTTGGCGTATCAATGGGGCATGGCAAGTCGTGCGTACTGGCGTATTGCGGGATCTCCGATTCTTACTCGGGCGCTGCCCAATGCTTATTGGGCGGATCAAGGCTTGGTGTTGTTTCGCCAGAGTTGGGACAGGTTTCAAACGACCTAGCGAACCGCCGTATGCGAGGTCCGCACGTACGGTGGTGTGAGAGGTGGGAGGCAAACCCTCCCACCTACTCGATTCAGAAGCGCCGGCGACGCACTCGCTGGCAATGCTCGATCACCTTGTTGGCATCGGACCAACGGATCGAATCCAGCGACTGATACGGGTGCCGAAGGATCCGGTTGACGGTGTTGAGCTCTTCGCCCGGGTCGATGCTGCCCAGGATCCGAAGCTCACGCAACATCAATTCCCTCTCGGCGCAGGTTGCCGTGTGCATCGGCCTCCATGACGGCTTGTAGTCCTCAACGATTTCGTATTGGTCAGACATTTCCCCTGCCTTTCCCTGCCCCCAAGGCGGTAGTGCTATGACGGAACGGCCGTATTTTCATTAGATCAGGGGCCTCCGACATTTTGGGGAAGTGGACCTGCCCGGTGGCGGCAGGCGGGGGAGCGGCGCGCTGGTGGCGCGCACGGTCGATCCCGGCCTTGATCCGGCCTTTCGGGACCTCGGTGGCGGGCGGCCGGGGAATTTCGGAATGTGCCAAGAATCTATTGCGTCAGGCATTCGGGCGGAGTAATCTACAACCAAATGGTTGTACATGAACTGGACGAAACCGAGATCGACCGCATCTTCCAAGCCATGGCGGATGCAACCCGGCGCGACATCATCAAGCAGGCAATGCTCCGGGAACAATCGGTCTCCGAACTGGCGAAGCGCTATGTGATGAGCTTCGCGGCCGTACAAAAGCACGTGGCCGTGCTCGAGCGGGCCTCGCTGGTTACCAAGCAACGACGCGGGCGGGAGCAAATCGTGCAGGCAAATCCCGAATCACTGCGCCGTGCAGCGCGGCTGCTGGAAGCCTACGAAGACATCTGGCGCGAGCGGGCAAACCGCATTGGGGAGATACTCTCCAACCAACCCGAAGGAACGGAACCATGAGTGTCATCAGCACCCACAAGGACACAGAGAACCTCACCCTGACATTTGTCGCGGAATTTCCCGCCGACATCGATCGGGTCTGGCAAATCTGGGAGGACCCGCGCCAACTCGAACGTTGGTGGGGCCCTCCCACCTGGCCGGCCACGTTCGTGCGCCACGAGATGGCTGTCGGCGGGGAATCCCGGTACTACATGACCGGGCCCGACGGGGAGAAGGCGCGTGGCTGGTGGAAGATCATCGCGCTGGATGGCCCCAGGGGCTTTGAATTCGAGGACGGATTCGCCGGGGACGACGGGGAGCCCAGTGGATTCCTCGGTAGCACCCGCTGCGTGGTGACCCTTGAGCAAAACGGCGGGACCACCAGGATGACCACGGTTTCTTCGTTCGAGAGCGCCGAGCAGCTCGAAGAAATGGTCAAGATGGGCATGGAGGAAGGCATGGGCCTGGCCATGGGACAGATCGACGCTTTGCTCGCCGCATAGACGATCCCGCGGGCGGGCGGGGCCGGCAACAAGAAGCCCCGCCCGCTTCCGGGCCAGGATACCGTTTGCCGGCAGGTAGAAGCAGGCCGTGGGCCATCGCCAAGCCCGCGGCCGCGGCGTACCGTGGAGATACCAGGCCGCTTCAACCGGATCGCAGATCATGAAACCCGCTGTGCTCAAGAAATGGATACCTGCCGTGCTGGCGCCCGCAGTCATTGCGGCCTTCGCCATCGGTGCCTCGATCTCTGCCGACGCGCAGGTGCAGCTCGAGCCCAAGACGCCGCAGCAGGTCTTGCAGATGATCGCCGGCTCCAAGGTCACCGACTTCTCCGGAAGCACGAGCGCAACCTTGGACCTCGGGCTCCCGCAGCTTCCGGATCCGGGAAGCAACGGCACGATGGCGACCCCGGGCACGAGCCCTGGCCCCGGTGCTTCCGCCTCGCCCGATTCAACCACGACTCCTCCCGAAGCGCACCTGATGGACGTGCTCGCGGCACTCTCCGGCACCCACGAGGCCCAGGTCTACGTCGATGGACCCGACAAGGCACGGATCCAGGTGCTTGACGGCATGGATGAACAGAATTTCATCCGCAACGGTTCCTCTCTGTGGCATTACGACTTCTCCAGCAACACCGCGGACCACATCGTGGTTCCCGGGTTCCCCTGGAAGGCCGCCTCGAAGCATTCGTCGGTGCCGCCGACACCCGGAGCCGTGGCAGACAAGCTCCTGGAAGCCATGGGGCCAAACACCGACATGAGCGTGGCTGCCGGGCCCCGGATTGCCAACCGCGATGCCTACACCCTCGAATTGGTCCCGCGCAGCGTAGACTCCCTGGTTGCGAAGGCGAGCATCGGGGTCGATGCGGCCACCGGGGCACCGCTACAGGTCGTGGTGGACGCCGTGGGCCAAACGAACCCCGCGGTATCCGTGGGATTCACGACCTTCACCCCGGGCACTCCCGCGGCCAACCTCTTTGAGTTCATCCCTCCGGCGGGGGCGAAGGTGAACGAACACAAGATCCCGCCGCAGGCACTGAAGGACAAATCCGGACACAATCCCCATGCCGCCGATCCCGGCAACAAGTTGGGCCACAAGCCCGGCAACGCCAAGCCGGGCAAGCAACCGGGGCACCGACTCGATGCCGCCAAGCCCGGACACAAGAAAGCGATGCAGCGCCCCGATTCCACCAGGGGCACCGGTTGGGACACCGTGGTGGTGGTCCCGGCCAAGGACGTCCCCAAGGAGTTGGCCGGGAACGCCATGCTGAACCAGCTGGCAACCCCGGTGGAGGGCGGCAAGCTGCTGCACACCTCGCTGCTCAATGTCCTGCTCACCGATGACGGGCGCATGCTCCTTGGCCCGGTCTCGCTGGCCCGGCTGCAGGCCGTCGCCAACGGACAGTGACCGGGGTGCCGGATACCGCCGGCGACCTCGCCATCCAGACCGCGGGGCTGGGCAAGAGCTTCGGGAAACGCCGCGCGGTCAACAACCTCGATTTGGCCGTGCCGCGCGGCTCGGTCTTCGGGTTTTTGGGACCCAACGGCTCCGGCAAGACCACCACCATCCGCATGCTGTTGGGTCTGGTGACCCCCAGCAGCGGAACCATGTCCCTGCTCTCCCAACCCATGCCCGCCGCGGCAGGCGAGGTGCTGCCGAGGGTGGGTTCCCTGGTCGAGGGCCCGGCCTTCCACCTTTTCCTCAGCGGAAGGGCCAACCTCACCCGCCTCGATTGCGCCGATTCCACCGCCGACCGCCCCACCCGGCCCCGCCGCGTGGATGCGGCACTGGAAAAGGTCGGGCTGGGCAAGGCAGCGAAGCTTCCGGTGCACGCCTACTCGCTGGGCATGAAGCAACGGCTGGGGATCGCCAATGCGTTGCTGCGCGAACGCGAGCTGCTGGTGCTCGACGAGCCGACCAACGGCCTGGACCCGCAGGGAACCCGCGAGGTCAGGCACCTGATCAGCGCTCTGGCCACGGAGGGGACCACGGTGTTCGTCTCCAGCCACCTGCTCTCCGAGATCGAACAGATCTGCAGCCACGTGGCGGTGATGAGCGTGGGGAACCTCGTGGCCCAGGGAACCCTGGAGCAGTTGCGTGCCCAGGGCAGCCGCGGGGTGAAGGTGGTGACGCCGGACCCGGGCGTGGCCATGGCGGTGCTGGCCCGGCTGGGCCTGGACCCGCACGTCGAGCCGGTGCCCGGCGGGGAGGACGGGATCGTGGGGGCGGTCCTGGGCCCGGAGGCCCCGGAACCCGAGCACCTGGTCGAGGGGCTCGTGGCTGCCGGGGTGCGCGTGCGTGGATTCACGGTCCAGCCGGCGAGCCTGGAGGAACGATTCGTGGCGCTGACCGGGGAGGGATTCGACCTTGTCCAATAGGGGATTGCTGGCCAACGAAGTCATCTTGCTGTATCGGCGTCGCCGCACCTGGGCGATGCTGCTGGCCCTGGGTGCGGTGCCGGTGCTCATCGCCGTCGCGGTGCGCCTGACCTCGGGACCGCCCACCGGGCGCGGGCCTGCATTCCTGGACCGGGTGGCCGGGAACGGATTGTTCGTCGCCATCACCGGGCTGCTGGTGTGCATCCCGCTTTTCCTGCCGCTGACCGTGGCCGTGGTTGCCGGGGACACCATCGCCGGGGAGGCCGGGAGCGGAACGCTGCGCTACCTGCTCACCGCGCCGGTCTCGCGCTCGCGCCTGCTGCTGGTCAAGTTCGCCGTCGCGGCGCTCTTCTGCCTCTCGGCCACCGTCATGGTCGCCCTGTGCGGGCTGGGCATCGGATCCTTGCTCTTTCCCGTGGGGCCGGTGACGCTGCTCTCCGGAACCACCATCTCCGCGCAGGCGGCGCTGCTGCGCGTGGGCTTGATCGCGCTGTATGTGGCGGTGTCGTTGATCGGCCTGGCCGCCGTGGGCCTGTTCATCTCCACGCTGACCGATGTGCCCGTCGGCGCCATGGCCGCCATCGCGGTGCTCGCCGTGGCCGCGCAGATCCTGGGCCAGCTGCCGCAGCTTGACTGGTTGCATCCGTGGTTGTTCACCCACCACTGGCTCGGCTTCGCCGACCTGCTGCGGGACCCGATCCGCTGGAGGGAATTTGGGCAGAACGCACTGCTGCAGGGCGGATACCTGCTGGTCTTCGGTGCCCTGGCCTACGGCAGGTTCGCCAGCAAGGACGTGCTCTCCTGACACTGGTGCCCGGGCCTCCTGCACGCAAGAATGGGGGAATGGACATCGCTACCTGGCTGCTCGACTCCGATCCCTCGCTCCGCTGGCAGGTCATGCGCGACCTGTTGGACAGGCCCGAGCCCGAAGTGGCCCGGGAACGGGCCCGTGTCGCACTCGAGGGGCACGGCGCACAGTTGCTGGCACTGCAGGATGCACGCGGCTACTGGAACAACGACGAATACGGCGAGGACCAGGACCGCCGCTCCGTGTTTTGGTCGCTCGCGCTGCTGCGCCGCCTCGGTGCCGACCCCGCAGACCCCGGCGTGCGCACCGCGGTGGAGAGGGTGCATGAATCGGTCATCTGGAAGTACTGGGACAACCTGCCCTTCTTCCACGGCGAGGAAGAACCCTGCATCAACGGCGGCGTGCTCTCCCAGGGCGCCTACTTCGGGAAAACCGGCGAGGGCTCCGAGCGCATCACCGCCCGGCTGCTCGCCGAGCAGCTCCCCGACGGCGGCTGGAATTGCGAAGCCCCCGCGTCCTCCACCGTTTCCTCTTTCGACACCACGCTCTGCGTGCTGGAAGGACTGCTCGAACACGAACGCGCGGTGGGCGAGGTGCCGGCGGCGCTCGCCGGGGCCCGCACCCGCGGCGAGGAATACCTGCTGGCCCGTTCGCTCTTCCGCAGGCTTTCCACCGGGGAGGTGGCCAACGGGCGCTACCTGAACTTCTCCTTCCCGCCGTACTGGTTCTACGACGTGCTGCGCGCCCTGGACTATTTCCGGGACGCGGGCGGAACCTTCGACGCGCGGCTGGAACCGGCCATCGAGGCGCTGGTGTCCCGGCGCAGGGCGGACGGGCGCTGGGCCGCCGGGGTCGCCTGGCCCGGGCGTGTCTACCTGGAGGTCGATGCGCCCGAGGGCGAACCGAGCCGCTGGAACACCCTGCGCGCCCTGCGGGTGCTGCGCTGGGCCGGGGTGGAAACGGATTCCTGGGCCGCGGGCTGAACCACTTCGGGACGGACGCCTGAAGTTTGCCGCCGGTTAACGCCACGCTGGGGAAGCGTTGGGCCTGGTGCGTCAGGGTGGGAAACACATGGGTGTTGGGGCGCCCTGGCCACACTTGCTCCACGAACCGAAGGACAGCCACGACATGCCGCAAAAACCCATGCCCATCACCGCCGTACTCTGCCTGGCTATTTGCCTGCTCGCCGGAGCTGCCGCCCCGGGTACGGCGCTGGCCGCCGGCACCCCCGAACCACAAGGACCGCCCGTGCACGCGGCACCGGAAAAGGCCATCGACCGGTACCCGACGACCATCGACTCCGGCTCCTGGGACGCCGGGCATATCCAGGGCATCGCCATCGATGAAAAGGGCGGCTTCGTCTACCACTCGTTCACCAACATGCTTGTGAAGACCGATCTGGATGGCAACGTCGTGGGAACCGTCGGGGGTTTCACCGGCCACCTCGGCGACCTTGACTTCAACACCCAGGACGGCCGCGTCTACGGTTCGCTCGAGTACAAGGCCGCCGAGTCCTTCTACATGGCAATCTTCGACGTCGAGAAGATCACCGAGATTGGCATGGACGCGGAGAGTTCGGGCATCGTCACCGCCGTCTATCTGGAGGAAGTCGTCGATGACTTCACGGCGGACCTGGACGGCAACGGGATTTTTGACGGAGACACCGCCAACACCGCCGACCACCGCTATGGTTCCAGCGGCATCGACGGGGTTTCCTTCGGGCCGGGCTTCGGTGCCGCCAAGGGCAAGCAACAACTGACGGTCGCCTACGGGATCTACCGGAACAACCAGCGCGAGGACAACAACCACCAGGTCATTCTGCAGTACGACGTCTCCCGCTGGGGCAAGTTCGAACGACCGCTGACCCAGCAGGATCCGCATTCCTCGGGACCGGCCGAGGTGGACGGCAAGTTTTTCGTGCATACCGGAAACACCAACTTCGGTGTCCAGAACCTCGCCTACGACGAGGCCAGCAAGAACTGGTATCTCGGGGTCTATCGCGGGTCCAAGCCCGGCTACCCCAACCGCACCCTGTACGTCGTGGACGGCACCGCAACCCCGACCGAAGGGACGCTCCACGGACAGCCGGGCAATGAGAGCGGGCTGCTGCTGTCGTTGGTCCAGGCCGGCATCCCCGATGAGTCCACCGGCATCTTTGGCTGGGAGTTCAAGGCGGATGTCGGCATCGAGCCGGTCGGCCACGGCTACTTCTACGTCGCGCGGGACTTCGACGACTATTCCAACGGGCACAAGCAGGAAGCCGCATCCCTGGAGCTGTACCGGTGGACCGGTGCCGGCAGTGCCGGATTCGAGCGCGTGGTCCGCTGACGACACCGGACAACCCAACCGAAGGCCGGGGAACGCATCTTGCGCGTCCCGGCCATCGGCGTATCACCGCGAGGCGGTCACAATCGGTGCGCACCGCATCGCATTCATCGCTGTCACCCGACGTTTGGGTGAATCGGGGGCCGGCAACGCGAAGTAAGAAATGACCACCCGCGCAATACTGGCTATGGTTTGGCTATTGGTTGGAATAGTTGAAGCTTTGGGGAAATCGTGGGCTGGAGCAATGAATCGGTGCCGTTGAAACGGCGGAAGAACGTGCGTTGGATCTGGTTGGGGCTTGCCGTTGCGGTCCTGATCCTGTTGGGCATCGCCGGGGCGCTGCCGGGGGTGATGATTTTTGCCGGAATCATTGCCCTGATCCTCGGCATCGTGGCTTTGCTGGCCAACGGCATCAAATGGGCGAGGATCCCGAATCGCAAGTTCGGGGCCGGGGTCGCCGGCGCGGCGCTGGTCCTGACGATTGCAGGCACTGCCTTGAGCGGCACCGAGGGGACTGCCGGCCCGGAGGCCTTGCTCGAGGAACCAGCGGTGGCCGAAACGCTCCAGGCGGACCTCGCGAGCTTCATCGGCAAGTCCTGCGAATTCGACTACCAGGTCATGACCCAGGGCGATGACAACAATTATTGCGACGAGGATTCAGCCGGCGCCCTGATCTGGGTCGACCAAGACACCCACGATCGTGCCGAGGCGGACCTTGCGGTAGCCCGCGAAGCCGAAACCCAGAAGAAGCTGGACGAGGCAGCGGCAGCCGAGGCGAAGGAAGCTGCGGAAGCAGCCGATGCCAAAAAGGCGGCAGCGGCGGAAGCGGCGAAGACCAAGGAAGACGCTGCGGTCAAGAAGGCGAAGGCGGCGGCAGCGGCAAAGGTCAAGGAAGCGGCCGACGCCAAGAAGGCGAAGGCGGCGGCAACTGCAAAGGCCAAGAAAGCAGCCGAGGCCAAGGCCGCCCTGGCCGCAGAAAAGACCCGCAAAAAGAAGAATGCCGAGACAGAGGTTCGGAAGAGTCCCTCCAGCACCTATTACCAGAACTGCACCGCGGTGAGGAACGCCGGAGCTGCACCGATCCACAGGGGCGAACCGGGATACAGCCGCAAACTGGACCGCGACGGCGACGGCGTCGCCTGTGAGTAGCGACGAAGGCTGGACACCGGCTGGTTCCACGAGCGGGAGGAGCCCGAAACCCAGCAACAGGGCCGGATCTGCAGTCCTTCTTTCGGGGATGGCCTTGGCGCTCGGCTTGGTCTTGGTATCTTGCACCGGAACTGGCATCGAAGCCCCGGCTGGTGCTGCGCCGGTCATCTGGTCCGAGGCTCCAACCGCGGAACCCTTGGTGGTTTGGTCGGAGGCACCCACGCCGGAGGCAACAGCAGCAGTTGCCGTGCCCGAACCCGAACCGTCGGCCGAAAAGGCCCAGGCGCCGGCCGAGCCATCGCAGGCACCTGCAGACGCCTCTGCGGCACCGGCACCATCGTCCGGCAATGAAAACCCCACCCGAGCCAAGGCCGGTACGGCGCTGCACCAACTTGCGGGCATCCAGATCAAGGGGCGGGCACCGAAGACCGGTTACGAACGCAGCTTGTTCGGCAGCGGCTGGAAAGATCCGGACCGCAACGGCTGCGATGCCCGCAACGACATGCTGCGTCGCGACCTGACAGGGATCGAGGCGAAGCCGGGAACCAACGGCTGCGTCATCACCAGCGGTGTGCTCGCGGACCCGTTCACGGGAAAACGCATCGATTTCGTACGCGGGCAGGGGACCAGTACCAAGGTCCAGATCGACCACGTCGTGGCGCTGTCCGATGCCTGGCAAAAGGGGGCGCAAAAGATGACCGAAGAGCAGCGGGTGGTCTTTGCCAATGACCCACTGAACCTCTTGGCGGTTGATGGTCCGTCAAATGCTTCCAAGGGCGATTCGGATGCGGCCACGTGGTTGCCGCCGAACAAGTCGTTCCGTTGTTCCTACGTCGCACGGCAGACCGCGATCAAGGCCAAGCACGGATTATGGATGACCAAGTCCGAGCACGAAGGGATCAAGCGAATCCTCACCTCGCAATGCACAAGGCAGCCGATCCCCGCGGGTTGAAGATCCAGGGACTGGACCCAGATTGTCTTAAATGGTCTTTGACATGGGAATCCGGAACAATTGATGGTTGATCCCCGAGCCCATGGCGGGAACAGATGTCTCGCCGCGACACCACCTGGAGAGTCACGAGACCTGTCCTTTCCCTGATTTTTGCTGGTGTTCTGGCCACCGCGTTGCTGGCCGGATGCAGCGTTCAGAACCAGGCGCCCGCCTCCACGGACACCAACTCGCCGGTTGAATCCGCCGCCGCGGAAAAAGACGCTCCGGCTCGCGTTGTGTCGGTCGATACCGGGACGGTGATCGCCCAGCAGGAGTACAAGACTCCAGGCTCCAAGGACGACAAGGTGGCCTACGGCGTCCAGTCCCTGGTGGTCGAGGGAAAGACGATGGTCCTGAAGTTGGTGTTCACTCCGGACTTCGCCTCGGTCAGCGACTCCGAGGCCATTTCTGTCTACGACATGACCGGAAACGTGACGTTCAATCCGCGGCTGGTCTACCGGGAAAACCTCAAGGAATATTCGCTGCTGACCGAGTCCGTTTACACCTGGGCGACGGACCGGGTGCGCACCGAGACGACCAACCATGAACCGGTCATTTGGTGGGGCGTCTATGCAGCGCCGAAAGACGACAACGACGCTTTTGACTTGCGCGTGCTCGACGCGATGGCCGAATTCCCCGACATTCCGGTGCAACGATGAGCCGCACTTGCACGCGGGCCGTGCTCGCCGTACTCCTTGCGGCATCCCTCGGTCTGCAGGCCCTCCCGGTCCAGGCGTCCTACGACAGCCCCCGGGAACTGCCCGAGCCGACCAGGGAACAACTGGACAGGTCGGTGGGTTCCTGGGATACCCGGGGCAGCATCCGTGTTTGGGACGCCGGCCGTTCGGTCAAGGCGGTCGAACAGGTGGCCACCAAGGCTGGGGAAACCACGATCAGCCTGGCCACCGACATCTTGTTCACGCCCGACAGTTCCAAGCTCCCCGCCGCCGCCGGAGCCCGGCTGGGTGCGCTCGCGAACAAGATCCCAAAGGGTGCAACGGTGGAAGTGAACGGCCACACCGATTCGGTCAAGAGCACGGTGGGCAACATGAGGCTTTCCACCGACCGGGCCAATGCGGTTGCAGCCGTCCTGAAGGCGGAGCGCAAGGACCTGACGCTGGAGGTCAAGGGACTGGCCGCCACCGTGCCGGCGGTGCGCGAGGACCCGAAGGATCCCTCGACCTTTGCGGCAAACCGGCGAGTGGAAATCATCTACACCCACTGACCCGATAGCCCCGCGAACAAGCTGTTGCCAAGAAGCGATGCCGGTGCAACCGTGGAGGTATCCGAACCTTTCCGGGAGGCACTCCATGGGCAACAACCACCACGAGGACGAACGCTACAGGAAGTTCTACGACCGCCCGCCGCATGGCGAAGTGCCCAGGGATCCACGGATC
This sequence comes from Paeniglutamicibacter psychrophenolicus, assembly GCF_030812255.1. Taxonomy (GTDB): domain Bacteria; phylum Actinomycetota; class Actinomycetes; order Actinomycetales; family Micrococcaceae; genus Paeniglutamicibacter; species Paeniglutamicibacter psychrophenolicus_A. Next base: position 520,356 of record NZ_JAUSSH010000002.1, read on the forward strand.
CGGGAGGCCAAGGAAGGCGGATCGGAGCCCGTCGAGGACGGCGCGGACGAGAGCGCGAAGCCGGACCCGTCCCGCGCCTAGGACGTGCTCCAAAGCGCGGCCTGTCCATCGCAGCCGGGTTGGGCTTGGCCCAAGCCAAGCCAAGCCAAGCTGTTGCACGGTGCCAGCGGCCCGTCGCTGCTGTCCATGGCCTTCATCCTCGCGGCCACGCTCCTCGATTGGGCAGGCGGGTCCGCCCGCTTAACGCAATCGTCCCGCGGCTCCCACCGGTGGTGGGGGCACGGGACGATTGGCGCTGGTGGAGCGTTCCTATTTGGCGCTGTCCACCGTTGCGCGGTGGCGACGCCAGAGCAGGAACCCGCCGGCCGCAGCCAGCAGTGCGCCGGCACCGGCGATCACGCCGACGGTGGCACCGGTGTTGGCCAGGTCGCCGTTCGGCTGGGGTGCAGCAGCTTCCGGCTCGTTGTCGCCGTCATTGGCCTGCGGTCCGACAGTTGCCTTGGATGGCTCCTGATCCTCCGGTGCGGGAGTTTCGCTCGGTGCAGGGGTTTCGCCCGGAGCGGTCGCGGCCGCAACCTCGACCTCGACGGCGATGTCCTCGTGGCCCACGGTCGAGACCAGCAGCGTGTGGGCTCCGGTCTCGAAGTCGGCCGGAATCGCGATCTCAAAGGCGGTTGCGCCCTCGGCGTTGGCCGCGGGGATCTCGAGTGCTTCGATCGGGTCCGAGTGCAGGACCGCGGAGATCCGCATGCCCTCCGCAAGCCCGGTGACCTTGGCCTTGAGGGTTTCGCCCTGCGTGACGGTGGCTGCTCCGAGGTCGACCGTGGCCCAGTCGGTGCCCGCCACCACGGCGCGGCCCAGCGGGGCGGGGTCGATCAGCGGGTGTGCCTTGAAGTACTCCACGGCGGCGACCAGGTCGATCTGGCCGCTGTCGGCGGCGTTGGTGCCCTTGCCGAAGGTGGTGAAATTGTCCCCTCCCTCGGCCAGGAAGGAGTTGGCCGCCACGCGGAAGACCTGGTCCGCGGTGACTTCCTCGCTCTTGAACGTCATGGACTTGATGTGCTCTCCCCGTGCGGCATCCGGGTCATAGATGTAGGCCAGGTCCGCGGAGATGCCAAGGTGCAGCCTCGGGCGCGAGGAGCCCTCGGGCTGCCACTGCTCCTCGAGGATGTCCTTGAGCTGGGCACCGGTGAGGTCCTGGGTGATCAGCGTATTGCCGAAGGGCTGGACGCTGGCCGCGTCCTTGTAGCTGACGGTGCCTTCCTTGCCGAAGAGCAGGTCGGCGCGCAGGCCGCCGGGGTTCATGATGCCGATGTCGGCCTTCTCGCCGCCGAAGGACTCGTTGGAGGTCGACCACAGGTGCATGTCGGCCACCAGGTTCCCGAGGCTTGATTCGACGCCGCGGTCCGAGCCCTCGGTGCCGCCGCGGGTGATGTCGGCGCTGATTTCGCCCACCCGGACGGCTCCGGCAACCTCCGCCTCGGCGGTGGCCTTCTCGACGATCTCGCCCACCGAGGCCAGGGCCGAGTGGTTCGCGGTGGTTTCCCCAGCCTCGTCGGTCGTGGTCAGCGCAAGCAGCTCGGCGTCAAGGGAAACAACGTCCTTGGTTTCCGGATCGACCTCGAGGGCCAGGGCCCCAAGGGTCGTGCCGTACTGGTGGGACTGGACGACGGGGCGTTCAAGTCCCGCTGCCCAGCCCTCAACGGGGAACGAGCAGTCGTAGGACTGGTGGGTGTGGCCCGAGAAAATCGCATCGATCTTCGGTGAGGCCTTGCGCACGAGCTCGCCGTAGGTGGTCTTTTCGGTGGCGATGGCCTCGCAGGTGTCCACCGCCGACCCGTCGTGGGTCAGCAGCACGATCGCGTCGGCTTCCCCGTTGGCGTCCTGGCCGTCGGACAGCTGGTCTGCCACGCGGTTGGCAGCCTCGAGCTGGTCGCCGAACTCGATGTCCTTGATGCCGTTGGGGGAGACCATGGCCGCGGTGGACTCGGTGACCGTGCCGATGAAGCCGACCTTGACGCCGTCGACCTCGCGGATCGCGTATTCGCCCAGCGCCGGGGTCTTGGTGCCCTTTTGGTACACGTTGGCGCCCAGCGCGAGATCGGCACCGTTTTCGCCGGTGGCGGTTGCATAGCGCGGGATGACGCGTTCGGTGAGGTCCTTGAAGCCGGCGTCGAATTCGTGGTTGCCCACGACCGAGACGTCCAGGCCAGCCGCGCCGAGCGCGTCGATGGCCGGGTTGTCCTGCTGGGAGAAGGAGGTGAAGGTCGAGGCACCGATGTTGTCGCCCGCGGAGACGAAGAGCGTGTTGGGGTTCGCTTCGTTCATTTCCTTGACGGCTCCGCCCAGGACCGCGGCCCCGGATTCGGAGCCGTTCGCCTCGATGCGGCCGTGGAAGTCGTTGATGCCCAGCACCTGGATGCTGGTTGTCGCCGGCTTCTCGGGTGCCGGCGCGGGAACCGCGTCGCCGGAAATGGCGAAGAGCGTGGTGGTCCCCGAGACCTCGTTGCCGACGGCGAGCATCGGGGCGCCGGTGGGCGAGCCCTCGGCGGGGATGAAGGCCAGGCCCTCGGGACCCAGGTCCCCGGCTGCGGCGAGGTTGCCGCCGTCCTCGACGGATTCGGCGAAGTCGCGGTTGTTGACGTAGGTGACGAACGTGGAATCCTTGGGGTTGGTGATGTCGTAGACCATGACACCGCCGACGCGCTCGAGGCCGATAAAGGCATAGGTGGATTCGCCGATGATGCCGATGGCCAGGTTCTCCGGCTCGGGGCCCTTGTCCTCGCTGCGGCCCTCGAGGTTCGACTCGGAGTGGTTGGAGTTGAAGAATGCCGGGTTGGCTTCGGCGGTGATCTGCTCGAAGTCGTCTCCCGAGTCGAAGACCTGCTTGCCGTCGGTGCTCCAGATGGAGAAAGAACGGGAGCCGAAGGCGACAAGTTCCTCGTAGCAGCTGCCGTCGGTGTTCAGCCCGGAGGCGGTGGTGACGTTCAGCCGGCCCAGGTCGGTGTCCGCCAGGAGGCCCGCGGCGGGACTGTCCTCGCAGACCGGGACGAGTCCGTCCTGGCCCAGGTCCTTGACACGTGTGCCTTCCGCGTAGTCGCCCCATTCGCGGGCATCGCCCTCGTTGGCGGTGACCAGGTAGGTGGTGGTGCCGGAGGTGTAGGCGTTGATGCCGTCGGGCATGTAGGTGCCCTTGAGACCGTCGAAGGTCCGAATGTCGATCTTGCCGTCCTTGTCGGAGGCATCCAGGCCGTTGCCGGGCAGAGAGTGGTCCTTGAACCCGAGGGCACGGATGGCCGTGACGGTGGCGCTGGGCAGGTCGATCTCCGCGATCGCGTTGGCTTCCTGCAATGCCGCGTAGGCGGTATTGCCATCGATGGCGATGTACTCGGGTTCCAGGTTTCGCGAGACCGGCTTGTCGTCCCCGTGCGGGGCCGGCCCGAAGACGCGCACCTCGGCCGGCAGCTTCTTGGAGCCGCCGGCCTCGAATTCGTGGAAGGTGGCGGTCCTGGCCGCGGACTGTGCCGGGGACGTGAGCTTGGCCGGCAGGGTGACGACGCTGATCGAACCCTCGGGGTCCGAGGAGAAATCGCCGGCCGGTTCGCCCTCGTTGGCGACCACGGCGTAGCTGCCGTCCGCGGAAATCGAGACCATGTCGGGCAGGGCGCCGACCTCGACGCTGCCGAGCACCTTGGCTTGGTCCGCGGTGGCATCGAAGAAGAGCAGCGAGCCCTTGGCGGTCTTGGTGGAAGACTCCAGGGCGATCGCGCCCAGGCCGTCGGCGCGCACCGCCACGGAGTTGGCGATTCCTGAACCAAAGATCGAGTAGAGCTTGGTGGGCTTGGCCGGGTTGGCAATATCCAGGACGTCGACGGCGCCGGCCTGCGCGTTGACCACAAAGAGACGCTTGCTGGCGGCGTGGTAGGTGACGATTTCGGCTGCCGACTCATCGAAGGTGCCGGTCTCGTAGGAGCCGATGGCGGACAGTTCGAGTCCGGCACCCTTCGCCGAGTGGGTGATTGGATCGGGCACGATTCCCGCGGCTGCGCTCGAGGCGTAGAACGTGGAACCGGCGAGTGCAAGCGCGGCGATGGCTGCCGACGCTCGGGTCAAGCGACGCAATGGACGCCTTGGTTTAGACATGGTTTTCCCAACAAATAGCGAGTGTGCAGGAGTGAGTACACCAATGTCTATCGATTGAAGGTTTCTGTTTGGTGAACGGAGGCCAACGCGGAGAAGTCGGGGCCGAATCGTGGTGATTTCGGAAAACGCGGGCCACACCCGGGCGCAGGGGCTTTGGGCTACCCGTGCATTGCCCGGTAGGCGTCCGCGGCGGCCGGGTGCAGCGGGATGTCCGCGGTGTTGATCAGCGAATCGGCGCTGAGGAACTGCACCCCGACGCTGGAGCGCGGGATCAGCTCGTCGGCGTGCCCCACCAGCAGCTTGACCGTGGCCTTGGCGGTGTCGGCATCGAGGTCCGCGCGGCACAGCAACAGGTTCGCGACCCCGACGGTCCACACCGCCTCCATGCCCGCGTAGCTTCCGGCCGGGACCAGCACCTTGTCGTAGAAGGCCCCGTACCTCTCGCGCAGCCCCGGCAGCAGCGCCGAGAGATCCAGCAGCGCGAACCCGGTTTCGGCGTGCGCCTTTGCGATGGCCGCGGTCGGCACCCCGCCGGACCAGAACAAGGCGTCGACCTTTCCCGCGGACAGCGCGGCGATCCCGTCGTTGAGTCCCAGGCTGCGCACCGTGGTGGCATCGGAGGACCTGGCGCCTGAGGCCGGGGCCGAGACGAGCCCGGCGACCTCGAAGAGCCGCGGGGTGATCAGCGAGGTGCCCGAGCCCGGCCGGCCCACGGCCACGGTGCGCCCCGCCAGGTCGGTCAGGGAGGAGATGCCGCTGTCCTTGCGCACCACCGCGTGGACGTAGTTCTCATACACCTTGCCCAACGCCGCGATGCGCCCGGGGTTCTGGCTTTGCGGCCCGCCTTCCAAGGACGCGGCATCGGCAAGGGCCACCGCGAGCGTCGCCTCGCCGCGCAGCAGCGTGCGCACGTTGTCGAGGCTGCCGCCGGTGGACAGCACCGTGGCGGACTCGGAGACACGGTGCCGTTGCAGGGAGTCGGCCAGCAGCGTGGCGAATTCCAGGTAGAAGCCGCCGGGTTCCCCGCCGGCCACCACGATGGGGCCAGCATGCGAACCGGTGGTGCAGGAGGCCAGCGCCGGGGCCAGGACGCCTGCGGCAGCGGTGGCCCACGCGGCGCGCAGCAGCATTCGGCGGGACAGCGTTGCGGGGGAGCCCGGTTCGTTTCTCATCGGCCGTCTTCCCGTCCCGGGCCGGGGACCACGGCATCGAACACGATCCGGGCGCGCAGCCCGTGCGGCTTGTTGCCACCCAGGACCAGGTGCCCGCCGTTGGCCGTCGCGAGCTTGTCCACGATGGTCATGCCCATTCCGGTACCCCGGATCGAGGCGTGCTCCGGGGCGCGCCAGAAGCGGGTGGTGGCCGCGGCCAGCTGCGCCGGTGCCAGGCCCGGCCCGGCGTCGGCGATCTCGAGAATGATCCGCGAGCCCACCTGGAGGACCTCGGCGGTGATCTCGGTGCCCGGGGCGTACTTGATGGCGTTGTTCAGCAGTTCGCCGAGCATCTGGGCCAGCTCGATGCGGTTGCAGTCGATCTCGATGCCCGGATCCTTCCCGGTGGCCAGGGTGATGGTGTTGCCGGCCTTCAAGGCGGCGGGTCGGGCGCGGTCGACCTCCTCGGCCAGGACCACGAAGGCGTTGACCCCGGAGGGGACCAGTGCCTCCAGCTCGCCGGGGGCCGTGCCGGCCGAATCCTCGATCACCCGGTGCTCGGCCACCGCGAGCCGCAGCACCGAGTCCAGGATCTCCTCGACGCGTTCGAGCTCGGCCAGCACCCCGGCCCCGGCTTCCCGTTCGTCCTTGTTCTTGAGCTTGAGCAGCAGCAAGTCCACGCGCAGGCGCAGCGCCCCGACGGGGTTGCGCAGGTGGTGGGAGGTGTCGGCGATGAGCTGGCGCTGGGACTCGATGACCTCCCCGAGCGTGGTGGCCATGGCGGTGAAGGAACGGGAAAGCTCGCGCAGCTCTGGGGGACCGGCCTCCGGGAGCCGGGAGGTCTTTCCGGTGTCCTTGAGCTCGCGAACCGCCGTTCCCAGTCGCTGTACCGGGCGCAGCACCCAGCCGGTGACCCGTCCGGCAAGCAGCAACAGCAGCGTGGCCAGCGCGATGGCGGCGACGCCGGTGGCCAGCCAGCGGGCGCGCAGCTTGGCCCGTGCCGCGTCGAGGTTTACCTCCATCACCGCCTCGCCCAGCACCTGGCTCGCGGACCCGAAGGACCGGGAGATCACCTCGGTGCCGGAGCCAAAGGGCGTGACGGGGTCCAGCTCGGTGTCGGAAAGGTTCAGCGAGGCCCGGGCAAGTGCGTCGCGCACATCGGGCCGCTCGGGGTCCAGCCCGCCGGAGACCAGCGTGCCGGATTGCAGGCGCACCACCAGTCCCTCCTCGTAGAGCCCGGAGTAGGTGTCCATGTCCCGCTGCAGCACCGTGGTGTCGGAATCGGTCGCCGCATCGAAGGCGACCTGGGCGATCCGGTTCAGCGAGGCGGCCCGGTTGATCTGCAGCGCGGAGGTCAGTTCGCGCCCCGCCGAGGAGAGGATCACGTTGGAGACGATCAGCACCAGCAGCAGCGCCAGCACGCTGAGCACGCCCAGGACACGAAGCTTCACTGCGGGTCGGCTTCGATCCGGTACCCGACGCCGCGGACGTTGACGATGAATCCGGGCAGCGCCAGCTTGGAGCGCAGGCCGGTCAGGTGGACATCCAGCGAGCGCGAGGAGGCCAGGAATGCATCTCCCCACAGCGTGTCCAGGATCTGTTCTCGGGTCACCACCGATCCGGCGTTCTTCGCCAGCAGGGCCAGCAGGTCGAACTCGGTGGGGGTCAGCGCCAGTTCCGTGCCCTTGACCTGGACCACGCGCCGGTCGGTATCCAGTGCCAGTTCCCCGAGGCGGATCAGGGAGTCCTTGCGTCCGGAAGCGGGCATCGCGCGCCGGGTGACGGCCTCGATGCGGGCGAGCAGTTCCACGAGCTTGACCGGTTTGATCAGGTAGTCGTCGGCGCCCGAGCGCAGCCCGAGGACCACGGAGCGTTCGTCGTCGCGGGCGGTGAGGATCAGGATGGGGACGTCGGTGACCTGGCGCAGCTTGCGCAGCACCTCGAGCCCGTCCATGTCGGGCAGCCCCAGATCCAGCAGGATCACGTCGAAGTCCCGGTGGCGCAGCAATGCGTCGGTTCCGCGGGCCACCCGTGCGGCGCCGTGCCCGGTGGAGGACACCGCCGCGGTGAGTGCCGCGGCCATGGAGTCGTCATCCTCAACGATGAGTACGTCCATGGACCGGTTCCTTAGCTTTGTGGATGGTGTCGTAAAAAAGTTGTTGTTCACGGCCTTCTTGTGCGTGGCGTGTCCGTCTTGGAGATTACCATTTCCTCGGGGTTCCCGCCGTTCCGTCTTCGGTGCCGCGGGAACTCCCGGCCGCCCCGGGGTCCGCGGGCGAGTCCTAAGGAAGCGTTAGGAATCGGCTCTCGCGTTGGATGCCGCCGGTGGCGCGACTACCTTGGTTGAGGCCCTCGATGCATTGTGGGGGCCGCCAACGCAAGAGGAGGAACACCCATGGGCCAAGCCGCCCTGGACAACATGAAGAAGGCGCCGCGCCGCGGCGCCCGCGTCAAGGACCCGGTTGAGGCGGCCGCGACCCGCAAGGCCGTGAGCAACATCCTCAAGGGCTCGGCCGGAAACCTCGTGGAGTGGTTCGACCTCTACGTCTACACGGTGTTCGCCGCGTACTTCCAGTCGCACTTCTTCAACTCGACCAACGAGCTGCAGGCCGGCCTCGAGGCCATGGCCGTGTTCGCCACCTCGTTCCTGATGCGCCCGGTGGGTGCCTGGTTCTTCGGCCGCTACGCCGACCGCCACGGCCGCAAGGCTGCGCTGACCCTGTCGGTGACCCTGATGAGCGCCGGCTCGTTCGCCATCGCGATCCTGCCGACCCAGGAAGCGATCGGCATGTGGGCCATGATCCTGCTGGTCTTCGTGCGCCTGTTGCAGGGCTTCTCGGTGGGCGGGGAGTACGGCACCAGCGCCACCTACATGTCCGAGGCCGCGACCTCCAGGCGCCGCGGGTTCTTCTCCTCCTTCCAGTACGTGACCCTGATCGGCGGCCAGATGCTGGCCCTGCTGGTGCTGGTCATCCTGCAAAACACGATGAGCCACGAGACGCTCAGCGCGTGGGGCTGGCGCATCCCGTTCGCCATCGGCGGCGTGGCCGCCCTGGTGGTGCTGTGGCTGCGGCGCACCATGGAGGAAACGGTGTCCGCGGAGCAGGTCGCCGCCGCCAACAAGCCCCTCGCCGCGGGCGAGGCCCGCCCGGGCACCATGAAGCTGCTGTTCACCCAGTATTGGAGGCCGCTGCTGGTCTGCATCGGCATCACCCTGGGCGGCACCGTCGCGTTCTACACGTACACCAACTTCATCCTGAAGTTCATGAACGACACCTCGGGCATCGAAAAGACCCAGACCTCGGTCATCAACTTCTGGGCGCTGTTTATCTTCATGCTGCTGCAGCCGGTCTACGGCATCATCTCGGACAAGGTCGGACGCAAGCCGCTGCTGCTCTGGTTCGGCATCACAGGTGTCCTGTTCACCTGGCCGCTGCTCTCGATGCTGTCCAAGACCCAAAACCCGCTCTTCGCCTTCCTGCTGATGATGGGCGGGCTGGTCATTGTCGGTGGCTACACCTCGATCAACGCGCTGGTGAAGGCCGAGCTGTTCCCGGCCTCCATCCGTGCCCTGGGCGTGGGCCTGGGCTATGCGATCGCGAACTCGCTCTTCGGCGGAACCGTCCCGCTGATCGGCGCCGCGCTGCAGAAGGCCGACCGCGTTGACCTGTTCTTCACCTACGTCACCGTGGCCATCGGGATCTCGCTGCTGGTCTACATCTTCGCGCTGAAGAACAAGAAGACCACGCACCTGGACAACGAACAGGGCCATGCCTGGACCGGGAAGAACCCGGACGCCGGGGCTCCGGGTGCCACGGACGCGGACGACGACAAGAAGGAACTCGTCGACGCCTAGTCCGGATCTGCGCAATCCGCACCAAAAGCCACCCGCCTGCGCGCGTCCCAACGTGCAGGCGGGTGGCTTTTTCGTGCCCGGCGAAGAGGTCTTCAACGACCCATATTAAGCTCTTGCTTATATAAGGCAGAGTTGTAGTATGGGGTTGTGCATGCATTTGAAGTCCTGGGCGACCCGACCCGGCGCCGTATCCTCCAGCTTTTGGCCCACGGAGAGCAAAGCTCCGGGGCCATCGCCGGACGCATCCGGGACGAGTTCGGGATCTCCCAACCCGCCGTCTCGCAGCACCTGAAGGTGCTTCGGGAAAGCGGATTCGCCTCGGTCAGGGCGGCGGGCACCCGCAGGCTCTACGCCGTTTCCTCCGAACCGCTGCGCGAGATCGACACCTGGCTCGAGGACTTCAGGCATTTCTGGGACCAGCCGCTGGATGCGCTGGAAACCGAAATTGCCCGCGGAAAACGGGAACGGCGGCTGGCCGCTTCTGCCGCGGACGACCCACAGACCACACCCAAGGAGCAACAATGATCGACATTGCAAGCCAGATCGGCGCCATCGACCGGACGGTCTCCCAGCGGAAGCTGGAAGACGGAAGCGAAGCCGTCTCGGTCCTGGCGCGCCGCACCTACAAGTCCGGTCCCGCGGAGCTGTGGGACGCGTTGACCAATCCCGAGCGGATCCCGCGCTGGTTCCTTCCGATCAGCGGTGAGCTGCATGAAGGCGGAACCTTCCAGTTGGAGGGCAACGCCGGTGGACGCATCCTGGAATGCTCGCCACCGACCCGCCTGAAGGTCACCTTCGGCGGCGAGGACAGCCTCGTCGAGCTGCGCCTTGCCGCCGACGAACCCGGCACCACGACCCTGGAGCTGGAGCACACCGTCCCGCTGGCCATGGCCCAAAGCGGTGCCGGGGCACTATGGGTGGGTCCGGGCTGGGACGGAATGTTCCTGGCCCTGGGGCTGTTCGTCGACGGAATCGTGGCCGAGGACCCGGCCGCGGCCGCGCATTCCCCCGAGGCATTGGCCTTTTCCGAGCGTTCGGTCCGGGTCTGGGCCGAGGCGGTGCGCGAATCGGGCACGGCCACCGGCGAACAGCTCGAGGAAGCTCTGGCCATTTCCCTGGCGCAGTTCGCTCCCGGCAGCGAAGACCCGGCTTCCAGCTAGGTCCGCGGGGCCACGGCCACAAGCAAAGACCACCCGCCTGGCGTTCATCCAAACGTGCCGGCGGGTGGCCTTTGCTTGTCCGGAGGACTCAGGAAGATCCGGGTTCCGGCCCGCGGGGCAGGTCCAACTGCCCGGCGTGAAAGTCGAAGTGTTCGGTGGGGTAGGCGTAGAGCTGCACCAGGGTCATGCCTCGGGTGAAGAACGGGTCCCAGCGGGTCGGGAAGGGCATGGCGCGGGACAGCGCGGCGGGAGACTCGGACTCGAGCTTCCTGCCCAGCACCGCCAGGACCCGATGGAGCCTTGCCGCCATCCGGTGACGGTTGTAGAAGCGGGCTGCGGCCTTCGAGCCCCAGTAGTTGACGGCATCGAAGGGGACGGTTGCGGCATCCAAGGCGGCGGCGAATCCGGCGGATACGGGGGCCGGCAACCGGGAAAGCACCCGGTGGAGCGGCAACAGGGCGCGTGCCACCATATATCCAAAGACCATGTGGAAGAGCAGTTCCTCGTTGTTCCAGCGGGTGCCGTTGCTGCGGCGGCCGAGGTCGGACGGGGACGCCCGGGCCAACCAGTCGCGCAATTGGAGCTCGGCGCGGGCGTACTGGGCGAGGATGCGTTCCCGGTCCGGGTCCATGACTGCCTTGTGGCTAGGCGCGGGCGTTGGGTGCAGGTGCCGGGAGGGCCGCCCGGATGGCCCGGCGCAACTCGTCAATCTCCGGCTGGCCGGCGAGTCCCGAGGCCGTGGGGTAGACCCGGCAGGCCACGGCCGGTGCGGCAGCGGAGGCAAAGAGGTCGGTGCCGTCGAGGCTGAAGCTGGGAGATCCGTGGAAGTCGTATCGTTCGGCCTGGTCCTGGGTGGTGATTTCACGAACTTCGACCGCATTCGTGATGCCTTCGAGGCCTAGTGCCGTGTCGAAGAGTTCCTTGGCGGTGCCGGAATTCGGGCATCCGGGGATTACGAGCAAAACCAGTTCCATGTCTTCAGTATCGCGCGTTTCGCAGACGGCGGCAGCACAACATGGCACGGAACACCGGCACACCCGGGCCCGCACCAAGGCGGACCCGGAGCGCGGTGGTCCGGGAAGCGGTGGAAGGTGGGCGGAACTAGCCGTTGAAGGTGCCCGGGAACGGGCCGGTGCGCCCGTCGCGATCCAGGGCATCGAGCACCGCGATGCTGTCGGTGTCCAGGTCGAAGCCGAACAGATCCAGGTTCGAGGCCATGCGCGAGGCGGTGACGGACTTCGGGATCACCACGTTGCCCTGCTGCAGGTGCCAGCGCAGCACCACCTGGGCGGGGGTGACGCCATGGACCGCTGCGGCTGCCAGCACCGCCGGGTCATCCAGCACGGCGCCCTGGGCCAGCGGGCTCCAGGCCTCGGTCGCGATCCCGTGGGCACGGTTCACCGCGGCGGTCTCGCGGTTCTGCAGGAACGGGTGCAGCTCCACCTGATTGACCGCCGGCACCGTGCCACCGAGCCCGATGATGCGCTCGAGCTGTTCCGGCAGGAAGTTGGAGACTCCAATGGACCGGCTCAGCCCCGCGGCGCGCAGTTCCTCCAGCACCTGCCAGGATTCGAGGTACGCCTCGGTGTCGGTGCCCGGCCAGTGGATCAGGTACAGGTCCACGTGGTCCAGGCCCAGCTTGTCCAGGCTTGCGGCCAGCCCGTCGCGGGTCGTTTCCCGGCCCAGGTCGGCAAGCCAGAGCTTGGTGGTCACGAAGAGCTCCTCGCGCGGGATGCCGGAATCGGCCAGGGCGCGGCCGACCCCGGACTCATTGCCGTAGATGGCGGCGGTGTCGATGCTGCGGTACCCGGTTTCCAGTGCCGTGGACACCGCGGCCGTGGTCTGTGCCTCGGGGACCTGGAAGACTCCGTAGCCCAGCTGCGGCATGCTGGTTCCGTCATTGAGGGTGATGGTCGGGATGGTGGTGGTTGAAATGCTCATGGGGATTCTCCTGGGATTGACTGGGTCGGGTGGTTGGGGTGGGGGTGTGGCACTAGCCGACGGTGACGGGCACCGATTCGGGCGCGCGGGCCCCGGAGTATTCGCCGCCGCGCACGCGGGTCGCAAGGATCATGACGGCGAGTCCCGCCACGGTGATCCCCGCGCCGGCCCACAGCGGTGAGGTGTACCCCAGTCCCGCGGCGATGGTCAGGCCGCCGACCCAGGCGCCCAGCGCGTTGCCCACGTTGAACGCGGCGATGTTGGCGCCCGAGGCGAGCGTGGGTGCATGCGCCGCATGGTTCATGATGCGCATCTGCAGGCCCGGGACGGTGGCGAAGCCGATGCCGCCCATGAGAACCAGCGCGATGACCGTGGCAATCTGGTTGCCGGCAAGAAGTGCGAAGGCCACCAGGACGACGGTGAGGATGGAGAGCACCGTGATCAGCGTGGCGGCCAGATTGCGGTCCGCGGCCTTGCCCCCGAGGATGTTGCCCACGAAAAGTCCGACGCCGAAGAGCACCAGCAGCCACGGGACCGAACCGGCGGCAAAGCCGCTGACGCCGGTGAGCGTGAAGGCAATGTAGGTGAAGGCGCCGAACATGCCACCGTAGCCCAGGATGGTCACAGCCATCGAAAGCCAGACCTGCGGGCTGCGGAAGATGTTGAATTCGGCGAAGACGCCGGTGCTCGCGGAACGGGCCAGGTTGCCCGGGACCAGGACCATGATGCCGATGAAGGCAATGATGCCGATGGCGGTGATGGCCCAGAAAGTGGAGCGCCAGCCGGTGGCCTGGCCCAGCAGCGTCCCGAAGGGGACGCCCAGGACGTTGGCGATGGTCAGGCCCGCAAACATGAAGGCGATGGCCCCGGCACGCTTGTTGGGCGCCACCAGGTCGGCGGCAACCACCGAACCGATGCCGAAGAAGGCGCCGTGGCACAGCGCGGCAATGATCCGGCCGACCATGACCAGCTCGTAGCTCGGGCCGGTGGCGCTGAGCAGGTTTCCGATGATGAACAGGAGCATCAGGAACAGCAGCGACTTCTTGCGGTCCAGCCTGCTGAGCACTGCGGTGAGGATGATGGCACCGATAGCCACGGCGAGGGCATAGCCGGAGATGAGGTAGCCGGCGACGGTTTCGGTGACCCCGAAATCCGCGGCAACCTCGGGCAACAGGCCCATGATGACGAACTCGGTCAAGCCGATTCCAAAACCGCCCAGGGCAAGGGCGTAGAGAGCTATGGGCATGGAGAACCTTCGGTGTATGAGGGCTGGGATGAGATGCGGAGGGTTTCCCCACATCGATCGTTGCGTCTGCAACTAACTGCTGACACAATGATTGCATACGCGCTATATCGGCGCAAGGTGCTACTCTTGGGGAGTCGGAAAACACGAGGAGCATCACCCATGGGGATCAAGGACGACGCAGTGCAGGTCCGCGCGCAGGGCTGGCGCACGCTCGCCGCGCTGCACAACCTGATCGAGGGAGAGCTTGAGCGCGCCCTGCAGGCCAAGCACGGGCTCTCCGTCGTTGAATTCACGGTGCTCGATGCCCTGAGCCGGCAGGACGGCTGGCACATGCGCATGGCCCAGCTCGCCCGTGCCGCCGCACTCTCTTCGTCGGCCACCACCCGATTGGTGACCCGTCTCGAGGACCGTGCCCTGCTGACCCGCATCCTGTGCCTGGATGACAGGCGCGGGATCTACACCGAACTCACCGAGGCGGGGGAGCAACTGCTCGTCGAGGCCCACCCGACACATGATGCGGTGCTCCGGGAAGCGCTCGAAAACGCCGCCCGGGTCCCCGAGCTCCAGGGCCTGGTCACCGCGGTCGCTGCCAGCGGCAACGGCTAGCCAGCCTCCAGACCCACCGCGCATCCCGCCGCATCACCGGCGAGCGCGGGCAATATCCATGACCTTCCGTGTGCCCGCATGTCCGCTTGATGACGCCCGGTGACTTCCCGTGGCATGCGCCGCGGCGTTCCAGCGGCGGGGGTGACGCCTCATGACAACGCGCTTCGGCCGTTGAAGCGCCGGGTGCGCAACCCCCTTCCCGGTTCCTAGAGTCGAGTCATTGATTCGACGCGAACCCTCGAAGGAGACCACCCGCATGAGCACCACCGCCATTGACACCGACACTCTTCCCCGCACCCCATGGAACGGGCATGCCGACGAGCGCGAACTTGAACATTGGGCATCCGTAGCCCGCACGGTTGCCCAGGCCCTCGCCGTTGACGCGTTGGCCCGCGACGCCGCGAACCAGGACCCGTTCAGTGAGGTTGGCCTGCTGCGGGATTCGGGGCTGCTGAACCTGCTGGTCCCGGCCGAATCCGGAGGGGCCGGCGGACACTGGGAGTCGGCCTTCGCCGCGGTGCGCATCATTGCGGCGGCCGACGGTTCGATCGCGCAGTTGCTGGCCTACCACTACGCCAACCAGTCCAGCATCGCGTTCTATGCCGATCCTGCGACCCAGGGAACCTGGTTCGCCCGCAGCGCCGCCGCAGGCTGGCTCTGGGGTGATTCGGTGAACCCCGTCGATCCCGACCTCTCCCTCGCCGCCGTGGACGAGGGCTACCGGCTCAATGGACTCAAGCGCTTCTCCACCGGTTCCTCCGTCGGGGACGTGATCGTCGTCAATGCCGCGGTAAGCGGCGGGACAAATGACGGCAAGGTCCTTGCATTCGTGCTCGAACGCACCCGCGAGGGACTGGAGCTGCTCGGGGACTGGGACCATCTGGGCCAGCGGCTTTCGGCCTCCGGCTCGGTGAAGTACCACGACGTGCTGGTGACGCCCGAGGACGTGCTGGGCGAAATCACGCCCGATCCGATTGTCACGCTGCTGACCCCGGGGCTGCAGCTGGCCTTCGGGAACTTCTACCTCGGCATCGCCGAGGGCGCTTTGGCGGCCGGGCGCAAGATCCTGCTGGAGCGCAAGAACTCCTGGTTCCTTTCCGCGGCCGGCAGCTACGCCCAGGACCCGATCTTCCAGCGCACCATCGGGGAGCTGAAGGCGCGCACCGCCGCCGTCGGCGCCCTGGCCGAGAAGCTCAACCGCCGCTTCGACACCGAGGTGGGCCGCGCCGGCGCACTCGATGCGGCGCAACGAGGTGATGTTGCGGTGGCCATCGCCGAGCTCAAGGTCGTCGCCACCGAGGTGGCGCTGGAGGTGGCCAACCGCATTGACGAGGTGACCGGAGCCAGCTCCACCGGGAACGACGTGGGACTGGACCTGTTCTGGCGCAATGTGCGCACGCACTCGCTGCACGACCCGGTGGACTACAAGAAGATCGAGGTCGGACAGTACTTCCTGCACGGAACCAACGCGCCGCTCTCCCTGTATACCTAAACCGCGCACCCGAACCCCGAAAGGGAGCACCCATGCAGGGGGACCACCACCCCTGGGTGTTCAGGGCGGCGCTGGCCGGCGAGCACGCCGTGCGCGGGCCTCAGTCCTCGGCACCCAGGTACGCCAGGTCCTCGTCTTCCGGGTCCTCGTAGCTGATCTCGACGCCGGAGGGTTCGGCCAGGGCAAAGGCGACCAGCTTCTTCATCGCCGCGGGAATCCGGAAGTGCGTGTCGCGTTCCAACAGGCCTTCGGCGACCATGAGCTCCAGGAACAACTGTGCGAGGACCACCTCGTCGGTGTCCACCTCGTCCAGCGTCGCCATGGCCACCACCAGGTGCTCCACCGGGACCCCCTCGTCGAACCCGGCTTCCAGGAGGATGGAGGACAGCAGGTCAGCGAAGAGATCGTCTTCCGACTCCTGGTCGTCGTCGAACCCGGCGGCCGCCGTGGCGATGAATTGCAGGTACAGGCTCAACGCCACGTCCCGTACCAGGTGCATCAGCATCTCCTCGTGCGCGGCCCCGGCCAGGGCATCCAGGGGACGGTTCATGGTCGCGCGCCGCGAACCCACCTCGAGGATGCCGATGCGCACCAGCGCTTCCCAGAACAAATCGAGCAGCGGAACCTGCTGGGCGCTGGTCGCCTGGAACGGCGCGTCCTCGGCATCGGGGCCACGGACCGGGATGGTGTTGGCTCCCTGCGCCGAAACTCCCAGTGCCGCGGCCGCAGCCTGGATGTCCTTGCGGGTGAGCCGGCCTGTGGAGGTGACGTCGCGCTTGTCCCCGAACCATGCGAAGAATGCCTGCAGGTGCGCGGCCAGCGGCAATGCGAGCAGTGCATCCCGGGTCTGGGTGCGTGACAGGGCCGGGACCTCGAAGACCCTTTCGTCGAAATCTGCGTCGGCCTGCTCGTCTGCGGCTTCCATCAACTCTTCCTGCACCTCATCGAACAACTGGTCGCTGCCGCTCCACAAATCCGAGTCGTCCAGATACAGCAGGTACCCCATCACCACCTGCAGGACGAAACCGAAGTCCTCCTCCGGGTGGTCGAAGAAGTACTTGCCCAGGGCCACCCGCGTGGCGAAAGGATGAAGCTCCGTGGCCACCTGGGTCTTGGCGGCAACGAGGTAGTTTTCCAGGAATCCCTGCAGCACCGGGAGCGGTTCGCCCAGTTCCGGCAGCGAGGTGTTGGCGCGCACCCATTTCATGAATCCCGCAGCCACCTCGTCCCCACTGCTGCGGACCCGGAACTCGTCGATGCTGACGATGTTCCCGGCCGCCCCGGTCCGCCCGGGGTGCCCCTGCTTGGCCTTGCGGGACGTGGGTTTCTTCTTCTTGGACACGGGCTCTCGCATTCTTGCTGGTGGGAGGTGGCAGGCAACTTCCCACCACAGTACAACGGATCGACTCACGGGTTGGGGGGAATCCTTGGACGCGGAGGCCGGTTGCATGGGAGGTTTGGATGGTGGATGAGATGAGCGTCGAAATTGAATTGAAGACCCTGGACCGTGCCCGGGAACAGCTACGTACCATGTTGATGTTGGTGGAGGGTGGCCAGGTGCGTTGCAGCGCGGCCACCAAGAAGCCGTCGGCCGCAACCATGCGCCTGCTGGCCGAGGCACTGCCGGGAGGTGACTTCTACCCCGACGAGCACATCGCGGCCTTCGCCTGGCCATTGCTGCTGCAGGCCGGCGGACTGGCAGCCGGAACCAAGCTCGAACTCACCGCGCGCGGCCGGGCCGCACTCAAGAAGGAGCCGGATGAAGTCCTGTTGGGGCTGTGGGACCGGTGGGTCCGCGGCGGGGTGATCGACGAGCTGTCCAGGATCGAGGCCATCAAGGGGCAGAAGCGGACCAACACGCTCTCCGGGTTGAAGAACCGCAGGTTCATGGCGGCCGAGGTCCTGAAGGTGCTCTCCACCAGCGAGTTCACCATGGTGACCCAGGCCTACAACGCCTCGATCCACGAGGGCGCGCACTTCACCGTGGTGCGTAACGACTTTGCGGCGTTCAAGCTCTATGTCGAAGACCCCGAGTACGGCAGCCTCGGGTATGACCACATCGATTTCGGGGGATTCGTGGACAGGCGTTACCTGATGGCGTTGCTCCTTGAATACGCGGCGACGCTCGGAATCGTTGATGTGCGCTATGTCGATCCCGCGTTCGCGATGGATGACTTTGAGGATTTGTGGGGTACCGAGGCACTGACACGGATCAGCCGCTACGACGGTCTGCGTGCGGTGCGCCTGACCGAATTGGGGTTCCGCTCCATGGGGTGAACGGGAGGAGCCGCCTAACATAGGCAAAACCGAGGATTCGAATCGATAAAAACAGTTTTACGTATGTGCCGTAAGACTACATCCTTGTGTGAAGGACATCTCATTCTTCTCGCATAAGGAGCAGCACACGTGCAAGGCACTTCCCTGAAACCCCGCGTCGTCACCCTGGGCACGGCCGGCGGACCGCGTTGGTGGACCGGCGAAAACGCCGGCAAGCGCGCGGGCATCGCCACCGCAGTGGTCGTCGGCGACGCCGTGTACCTGGTGGACGCCGGAACCGGCGTGGGCAACCAACTCATGAAGGCCGGATTCAGCACCGCGAACCTACGCGGGATCTTCCTGACCCACCTGCACTCCGACCACACCATCGACCTTGCGTCGCTGGCGATCTTCGGGCTCTTCACCATCACCCCCGGCCAGGCTCCGGTCCGCATCATCGGCCCCGGCGACCGCGGCGCCCTGCCGCCGGCCTCGCCGCGCGCCCAGATCCCGCCGACCCCGCTCTACCCGAAGAACCCGACCCCGGGCACCGCGGACATGTTCAGCCACCTCATGCAGGCCTACGGAACCGACTTGAATGACCGGGTGATCGACGCCCTGCGTCCCTCCCCGCTGGACCACTTCATCGCCGCGGACATCGCGATCCCCGCCGGAAGCGGCTACCACCCCAATGCGAACCCGACCCCCGAGGGCTTCGAGCCGTTCGAGATCTACCGGGACGAGCTGGTCACCGTGACCGCCACCCTGGTCAAGCACCCGCCGATCGCCCCGGCCTTCGCCTTCCGCTTCGACACCGCCGAGGGTTCCGTGACAATCTCCGGGGACACCGCACCGTGCGAGAACCTCGTGCGGCTGGCCCGCGACACCGACCTGCTGCTGCACGAGGCCATCGACTTCGACTGGGTCCAGCGCAGCTACGGGAGCATCGGCACCGAGGCCGCTGCCGCCTCGATGGACCACCACCGTCTCTCCCACACCTCGGCCGCCCAGGCCATCGAGCTGGCCGAACGTGCCGGGGCCCGCACCCTGGCCCTGCACCACCTGGTGCCAGGGACCACACCGGTCTCCACGTGGCTCGCCCACGCCAAGGATTTCTCCGGGACCTTCCTGGTTCCCGATGACCTCGATACCATTTCCTTTAGCCGCGCTCACACAGAATTGATGGTTGCGCCATGACCCACCTCAAGACATCGGCCGGGCAGTCGGCAGAGATCGCCGTTCCGTCGTTGAACGATCCGCACATGCGAAGGATCCTGGCTTCCTCCTTCATCGGCAGCGCCATCGAGTTCTACGACTTCATCCTCTACGCCACCGCCGCGTCGCTGGTGTTCAACAAGGTCTTCTTCGTCAACCAGTCACCCGCAGTGGCGCTCTTCGCCTCCTTCGCCACGCTCGCGGTGGGTTACCTGGCCCGCCCGCTGGGCGGCATCATCTTCGGGCACTACGGAGACAAACTGGGCCGCAAGGGCGTGCTGATCACCTCCATGGTGATGATGGGCGTCGCCTCGACCATCATCGGCCTGTTGCCGCCCACCGCACAGGTCGGTGTCATTGCCCCGATCGCACTGATCACCCTGCGCATCATCCAAGGCCTGGCCGTGGGAGGGGAATGGGGCGGGGCCATGCTCATGGCCCTGGAACACGCACCCAAGGAACGCCGCGGCTTCGCGGCAAGCTTCGCGAACATGGGCGGCCCGGCCGGAGCGGTGCTGGCAACCCTGGCGGTCTCCGCGGTCTCCACGCTGCCCACCGAGCAGTTCCTGGCCTGGGGCTGGCGCATCCCGTTCATCGCCAGCCTCGGCCTGGTCGCCATCGGCCTGGTCATCCGCCTGAAGGTCACCGAATCCCCGCTGTTCCTGGCCCTGGAGGACAAGGCCGACGAGAAGAAGATTCCGCTGATGCAGGTGCTGACGAAGTACCCGAAGTCGGTGCTCATGGGCACGCTGGTGGGCATGAGCTCCTACACCGTGCAGGGAATCATGACGGTCTGGGCCATCTCCTACGTGGTGGAGGAAGCAGGCATGGACCGCACCGCGGTGCTGAACATCAAGGCCGTGGGCGCCACCCTGACCATCGTGGCAGTGTGGTTTGCCGCCCGCTACTCCGACAAGCTGGGACGCCGGCCGGTGATGATGTTCGGCATCCTCGCCGGCGCGGTGATGGCCCTGCCGATCATGTGGATGCTGCAACTGGGCGAGCTCTGGCTCTTCGCGATCGCGCTGTTCCTGGCCAACGGCGTCATCCAGGGCACCATCTTCGGGCCGTTCGGCGCCTTCACCGCCGAGCTGTTCCCCACACGCATCCGCTACACCGGGGCCTCGCTGGTCTACCAGCTCTCGTCGACCCTCGGTGCGGGCTTCACCCCGATGATCGTCACCGGCCTGGTGCTGCTCGGCGGCGGCTCGCTGTGGATCGCCGGGGCCGTGTGGGCCGGGGCCTTTCTCGTCGCCGCGCTGGCAATGCGCAGCGTCAAGGAAGGCAAGGACGTGGACCTGGGCGCCGAGGAGATGTAGCGCCGGCACCTTGTGCCGCGGTGCGGGGGCCGGGAATGTCCGTTCAGGACGTTTCCGGCCCCCGCTCGCGTTCGGCTCCGATGCGTTCGCAGAATTCGATGAAGGCGCGCAGCCGGAGGCTTGGCCGCTCCGCGGCCGTGTAGGCGACGCAGATGTCGCTGTGGCCCACCCGCCCCTCGATTTCCAGCACGGCAAGCGGCAGCCCGTCGTAGCTGACATCCGCCGGCGGGCGCTGCACCAGCACCGTATAGCCCAGCCCGCGGGCGACCATGCCGCGCACCGCCTCGAAGTTCGAGCTGCTCCAGGCGATCTTCGGATCCAGCCCGGACATGCGCAGGTTCACCAGCTGGTTGTCGCGCACCGTGGGGATGTCCAGGGACACGAAGTCCTCCTCGGCCAGGTCGGCCAGGCGCACGGAACCGTTGCCCGCAAGCCGGTGCCCGGCCGCCAGCAGCACGTAGGGGCGCCCACTCATCACCGGGGTGTGCTGCACGCGGGGCAGCAGGTGCCGGGTGTGGGTGATCACCGCATCGAGGTAGCCCTCGAGCAGGCGTTCCTGCAATTCGGCGCCGTCTCCCTCGGTGATGCGCACCTCCAGGCCCGGGTTCGGCTTGGTGAATTGCTCGCAGACCACCGGCAGCCAGAAGGCCGAAAGCCCCGAATACATCCCGATGTTCAGCGGCCCCACCAGGCCGCTTTGCCGTTCCCCGATGAGCTCCTGGACCTCTTCGGCGTGCCTGACCAGCTCCTTGGCATCGCGCAGGAAATGTGTTCCCACCGCGGTCAGCACAACGCCGCGGGCCCGGTGGCGCACCAGCAGCTGGGACCCGACGATGCGCTCGAGTTCCCCGATGGCCTGGGACATGGCGGCCTGCGAGATGTGGCAGGCGGCCGCGGCACCGGAGATCGTGCCTGCATCGGCCACGGCGATGAAGTACTGCAATTGCTTGAAGGTGTAGTTGACCACTTCTCCAGCGTAGGTGATGGGCGCGCGGTCCGTGGGGCCCCGGAACAAGGTTCTGGGCCTTTCGCGGGCACCCCGTTCACCGACGCTGCGGGCGGGCACCGGAAACCCGGTGCCCGCCCGCGGCAAATGCGATGCTCGGGTGTTACTTCTTGGCTTTGGCCTTGCGGGCGTTGACGATCTCCATGACCTGCTCCTCGGCATCGATGCCGGCCTTGATGCCGCCGGGAACCTTGAAGAGGAACACGGCGCCCATGCCCCACCAGACGAAGAAGATCAGCCACGGCTGCCATGACAGCGAGGCGGGCATGCCCGGCATGTACAGGGAGAACAGCGCCAGCGTCAGTACGGTGGCGGCGATGCCGATGGCGAGGCCGCCCTTGCCCTTGCCTCCAATGCGCAGCGGGCGATCCATTTCGGGTTCGCGCTTGCGCAGCACCAGGAACGTCACGGCCACCAGGAAGTAGGCAATGATGATGCTCGGTGCGCCGCCGTCAACCAGCCAGCCGAGCATTTCAACGCCGAAGAACGGGGCAAGCATCGAGATTCCGCCGATGAACAGCAGCGCGTTGTGCGGGGTGCGGAACTTCGGGTGCAGGGCACCGAACCATGCCGGCAGCATGCCGGAACGGGCCAGTGAGAAGACCAATCGGGAGGCACCGAGGAGCAACGAATTCCAGGAGGTCAGAATGCCGGCGATGCCGCCGGCGATCAGGATCTTGGCCATGATGTCGGAGCCGAAAAGTGCGCCCATGGCATCCGCGGTGGCGATGTCGGTCTTGACCAGTTCGCTGGCCGGCATGGCCGAGGCAGTGGTCAGCACGACCATGACGTACCAGATGGTGGCAAGGACAACCGCAACAACCACGAGCTTGCCGACCTGGCGTGCCGGAATGTTGACCTCCTCGGCCGACTGCGGGATGACGTCGAAGCCGATGAAGAGGAACGGCACCACCATCAGCACCGCGAAGTAGCCGCTGACCCCGTTGTTGAACATCGGGAACATGTTCTCGGAGCTGCCTCCGGTGACGGAACCGAATAGCAGCAGCGCGCCGATCACCAGCAGGAACAGCACGGTAAAGGTTTGCACGATGCCAGCCTGCTTGACGCCCAGGATGTTGATCAGCGTGATCAATGCGCCGGCGACCACGCCGACCAGCGCCCAGGTGAGGTGTACCTCGTACCCGGCGATGGTCCACAGCGGGATCTGGCTCAGGCCGGGAACGATGTATTCGATGGTGCGCGGGAGAGCCACAGCCTCGAACGCCACGATGGTGACGTAGCCGCCGGTGATGGCCCAGGAGCCGATGAACGACGGGCGCGGGCCAAGGGCGCGCAGGATGAAATTGTGCTCGCCTCCCGCCTTCGGCATCGACGAGGTCAACTCGGCGTAGGTCAATCCGACGATGGCCATGATGACGCCGCCGGTAAGCATGGCCAGGACCGCACCCATGGTTCCGGCGCTGGAGAGCCAGCCGCCGGTGAGCACCACCCAGCCGAAGCCGATCATGGCCCCGAACCCCAGGGCGAGTGCGTCGCGGTTGCCCAGCGTCTTGGCCAGCGTGTTTGCCGGTCCCGACGGGGGCTTGAAATCTGTAGTCATAAGGGGTCACTCCTTCGTGTCTTCAACGGTGAAGTATCTCTGAATGGAGTGATGCAGATCTATGTGCAGATCGTGGATCACAGGCCTGCGTGTTGTGTCCACGCCCAATGCGCTCGGCGCCGCCGCATGCATCGAGCCATTCGGCGCTCCGCAGGTGCCGACCGGCGCACGCTAAAAGAAGTTTTGGGCCCATGGTGAAGCGTCACACATTTGTGGAATGTGACGTGACGCCCATGGGTTTCGAAGTCTGACACCAGCCGGAGCACCGTCTGAGAAGCGCTGCGTCGACGAGTTGGGGGTCCAGTTGGATGCGGGTATCCACGGACTCCAGGAGCCTGCCAGCACGGCACAAGGGAGATGTCGGTCATGACATCTGTCATGGCAATTTCATGATCTTTAGGCCTTCTGCGGGCAAGCCCAAGACGACAGACTGGAGGCATGGAAACCACGACCGAACAGCAATCGGCGACAGCGCCGGCCACCGGCGCCACGGCACTGGAACTCAAACGTGTGCGCAAGTCCTTCCACACCAGCGAAGGCAGGCTCGAGGCCGTCGCGGGAATCGACCTGAGCGTCGGCACCGGTGAGATCGTTGCCTTCCTGGGGCCCAACGGCGCAGGAAAAACCACCACGATCGACATGATGCTCGGACTGACCGTGCCCACATCCGGCACCATCTCCGTGTTCGGCAGAACCCCGCGCGCTGCCGTCGAAGCCGGGGAGATCTCCGCGGTGCTGCAAACCGGCGGGCTGCTGCGCGACCTCACGGTGCGCGAGACCGTCACCGCGATCGCCGCCCTGCATGGGGCCAAGGAACGCATCGACACCGTCATGGAACGAACCGACATCATGTCCCTGGCGAAGCGCAAGGTCTCCAAGTGCTCGGGCGGGGAGCAACAACGGCTCAAGTTCGCCCTCGCCCTGCTGCCGGACCCGCGCCTGTTGATCCTGGATGAGCCCACCGCCGGGATGGACGTGTCGGCACGTCGCTCCTTCTGGGCCACCATGCGCCAGGACGCGGTGGCAGGACGCACCGTCCTGTTCGCCACCCACTACCTGGAAGAGGCCCAGGAATTCGCCGAACGCACGGTGCTCATCGGGGCCGGGCGGGTCCTGGCAGACGGGCCCACCGCGCAACTGCGCGAGATGACCGGGGGACGCGTCGTCAGCGCGCTGCTCCCGACCGGCCGCCCCACCACGCCTGCCGTGCAGGCGCTGCGGGCCGTCGACTCGGTGTCCTCGGTCCGGCTGACGGGGCAACGGGTCCTGGTGACCGGGCCCGACTCCGATGCCGCGGCGCGAATGCTGCTCAACGAACTGGGCGCCACCGACCTGGAAATCACCACACCAACCCTGGAAGCGGCCTTCATGGCGTTGACCGGAGAAGAATCATGAACCCGACCTATGTACGCATCGAACTCTTCCGCCAATCCCGGGACGTCGGGAACCTGATGTTCACGGTGCTGATGCCCGTGGTCATGTACCTGCTCTTCGGCAACATGTTCGGCGGCGGGGGAGAGCCCGCCGGAAACGGGAACGTGAAGTTCTACGTCATGGCCTCGATGGCCGCCTACGGGGCGGCGCTTGCCACCACCTCCATCGCCGGAACTGCAGCAACCGAGGCCATGCTGGGCTGGGGACGGCAGATCGCACTGACGCGCATGAGGCCCTCCGGCTTCGTCACCTCCAAGCTCGCCGTCGCGATGATCGTGGCCACCGGCTGCGCCGGGTTGGTGTTCGCCGTCGGGGCGGGCACCGGTGCACGGGCCGACTCGCCCTGGGTCTGGACCGCCAGCTTCCTGCTCACCGTGCTGGGGTCCGGCATCTTCGCGCTCTACGGAATGGGCATCGGCATGGCCTTCAAGTCCGAGACGGCCCTGGGTGTGGCCAGCGGCGGCATGGTGTTCTTCGCGTTCTTCGGCAACGTCTTCATGCCGCTGAGCGGGACCATGCTGGAGATCGCCCGCTTCACCCCCATGTACGGGTACGCGGGGCTGGTGCGCTACCCGTTGACCGAGGGGTTCGGCGCCGGCGCGGGGGCCGCAGCCGATACCTTGGGCGTGCTTGTCGCTAACCTTGTGGCATGGACTCTCATCTTCGCGCTGTTCGCGCTTTGGGCCGTCCGCCGCTCGCGGGCACGGCGGTGAGTGGAGACGCGGGGCAGCCGGCCTCCTTCTGGTCCAGGTTCGGCTGGCTGCTGGCAGCGGTCTGGATAGTCTTCCTCATCTTCCCGATCCAGGTCATCGCCGAATCCAGGCTTCAGGTGCCCGTCCAGATCGCCGGCTACGGGCTGGTCGCGGCCTTCGCCGCCGTCTACCTGTGGGGCTTTTACACCAGCAGCTCGGAACTCGGGGTCAGCGTGAGCGGCCACGGACGCGCCTGGGTCCCCTTCGGTGCCCTGTTGGCGATCACCGCGGCCACCCTCCCGATCCTTGGGGCCGATGCCATCACCTTCGGCCCGTTCCTGATCAGCTTTGCCGCCTACCTGCTCTCGGTGCGCAGCATGTGGATCGTCAACGCCGCGGTGCTGGCCGTGGCATTGTCGGTGGCCATCACCGCCGGGCTGCGCGACTACACCTTCCTGCTTGGGCTGTTGGTGGTGCTCATCGTCGTCAACGCGGTCAACACCGCGTTGATCAGGCGCGGCATCGCTGCGGAGGACCTGCGGCTGGACTACGCGCTGCTGGCCGAACAGGACCGAATGGCCAGGGACGTGCATGACGTGCTGGGCCACTCGCTCACCGCAGTCAGCCTGAAGGCCGAACTCGCCGAGCGGCTGCTGGATTCCGACGTGGAGGCGGCCCGCGCCGAGCTGCGGCAGATCCGCGCGCTGAATGCCGAGGCCCTGGATTCCATCCGCGCCACAGTCGGCGGGCTGCGCCGCACCACGCTCGGGCAGGAACTCATCTCCGTGCGCGCCGCGCTGGATGACGCGCGGATCAAGACGGTGCTGATCGGCAACGTCCAGGACATCGACCCGGTGCGTTCCACGGCCTTGTCATGGATCCTGCGCGAGGCGGCCACCAACGTGCTGCGCCACGCACACGCCACCACCTGCTGGATCCACATCGCCGACGGGACGCTGGACATCGAGGACGACGGGGACTCGCTTGCCGGAAGCCACGAGGGGCACGGCATGCGCGGGATGAAGGAGCGGGCCAGGCTGGCCGGGGCACACTGCGAGATCGGGGCATCCGGACACGGGGGAACCAGGGTCGCGGTGAGCTGGGCATGAGTGGGGCAGAAGCACGGGACGCTGGCCCCATCCGGGTGCTGCTTGCCGATGACCAGGCACTGGTGCGCGGGGCGCTGGCCGCGCTGCTCAACCTGGAACCCGACATCGAGGTCGTCGCCCAGACCGGTGACGGCACCAACGTGGTGGCGCTCGCCGAAGAGCACCGGGTGGACGTGGCGTTGCTGGATATCCAGATGCCACTGATGGATGGACTGGTTGCCGCCGGGCAGTTGCGCAGCAGGCTGCCCGAATGCAAGGTGCTGATGGTGACGACCTTCGACCGGCCGGGCTACCTGCGTGCCGCCTTCGAGGCCGGGGCCAGCGGCTTCCTGGTCAAGGACACCCCGTCCTCCGAACTCGCCGCGGCCGTGCGCCGCGTTCATGTCGGGGGCCGGGTGGTGGACCCGTCGCTGGCGGCCCAGTCGCTGATGCACGGGGCCAACCCGTTGACCGAGCGCGAGCGCGAGGTGCTGTCCCGTGCACAGTCCGGCGCCCCGGTGGCACAGATCGCCGCGTCCCTGCACCTGAGCGCCGGCACGGTGCGCAACCACCTCTCCAGCGCCATCGGCAAGACCGGGGAGGCGAACCGCATCGCCGCGGCCCACCTGGCCCGCGAGCAGGGCTGGATCTAGGCGGACTCACACCCCTGCGGCAAAACGCCGTGCCGGTGGCCTCTGTAGACTCGTACACATGTCGGTTTCGGAACTTTCCATCAGCACGCAGAACTACCTGAAGGTCATCTGGGGCCTGTCCGAATGGTCCGACGCCCCGGTCACCGCAACGGACATCGCCCAGAAATCGGGGCTGCGGGTTTCCTCGGTCTCCGACGCGGTGCGCAAGCTGACCACCCAGGGACTGGTCAGCCACGCCCGCTACGGCGCCGTCGAGCTGACCGCACTGGGCCGCAAGTACGCCCTGGACATGGTCCGGCGGCACCGGCTGCTGGAAACCTTCCTGGTCGAGCACCTGGGCTACGACTGGGACCAGGTCCACGACGAGGCCGAGAACCTGGAACACGCCATGAGCGACTTCATGGTCGAACGCCTCGACGCGTTCCTGGGCCACCCGTCCCGCGACCCGCACGGGGACCCGATTCCGAGCGTCGACGGGGTGCTCACGGTTCCCGACGCGGTGCTGTTGAGCACCGTGGAGCCAGGGGGCCGGGTCGTGGTGGAGCGCATCAACGACGAGGACCCGGAGCTGCTGCAATACCTCAGCGCGCAGGGCGTCGTGCCGGGTGTGGGCCTGGTGGTCGCCGAGGCCGCCCCCTTCTCCGATGCGGTGCAGCTGTTGGTAGCCGGCGGCACGGCCGGCATCACGCTGGGCCGCCAGGCCGCCGATGCACTGCACGTCTCGCGCAGCTAGCCCCCGATCCCTGCGCCTTCCGGTGCCCGGGTCCCGGTGTCCGGGGCGCGGCGGCGGCGCACCGAGGCGAAGATCCGGCGCCCCAGCAGCCCCTGGGCGGGGGCGAAGAGGTACACCAGCGCGAACACCGCGCCCTGGACCAGCACGATCATGCCGCCCGAGGCGGTGTCCAGGTAGTAGCTGGCATACAGCCCGATGACCGAGCAGGCGACCGAGATCGCCGGGGCGATCAGCAGCATCCGCCCGAAGCGATCGGTGAGCAGGTGCGCGGTGGCCCCGGGGATGATCAGCATCGCCACCACCAGGATCACGCCCACCGCCTGCAGCGCCACCACACTGGTCAGCGCCAGCAGGCCCAGCAGCGCGGCACCCAGCAGCCGCGGGTTCAACCCGATGGCGTGCGCGTGGGTCGCATCGAAGGCGTAGAGCGTGAAGTCCCGGCGCCACAGCAGCAGCGCCGCCAGGGCCAGCGCGCCCAGGATGAGGATTTGCAGCAGCTCGGCCTTCGAGACCCCCAGCAGGTTCCCGAAGATGATGTGTCCCAGGTCGGTCTCCGACGGGGTCACCGAGATCAGCACCAGGCCCAGGGCGAAAAGCGTGGAAAAGACGATGCCGATGGCCGCGTCCTCCTTGATCCGGCTGGTGTCGCGCACCGCTCCGATCAGGCCCACGGCCAGGAACCCGAAGAGCAGCGCGCCGATGGCGAAGGGCACCGAGAACATGTAGGCCAGCACGACGCCGGGCAGCACCGCGTGGGAGACCGCGTCTCCCATCAGCGACCAGCCGATGAGCACCAGCCAGCAGGAGAGCACCGCGCAGACGGCCGCGGCGGTCACCGCGGTGGCCAGCGCGTTGACCATGAAGCCGTAGCCCAGTGGTTCGATGACGAGCTCCAGCAGGTTCATGATTCTTCGTTCCGTCCCATGACGTCCAGGCCGAAGGCCAGGGCAAGGTTTTGAGGGAGCAGCACGGTGTGCGGGTCCCCGTGCATCAGCACCCGCTGCATCAGCAGCACCGCCTCGTCGGCCAGCGCCGGCAGGGCGTGCAGGTCGTGGGTGGAGACCAGGATCGCGGCACCGGCGGCGGCCTGTTCGCGCAGCAGCCGGGTGATGGTGGCCTCGGATCTCTTGTCGACCCCGGCGAAGGGCTCGTCGAGCAGCAGCACCGACGCGCCCTGGGCGATGCCTCGGGCGACGAAGGCACGCTTCTTCTGTCCGCCGGAGAGCTGCCCGATCTGCCGGTGCGCGTACCCGGTCAGCTCCACGCGTTCCAGCGCCTCGGCGACGGCCAGCTTGTCGGCCTTCGCGGGCCGTCGGGTGAATCCCATGTGCCCGTAGCGGCCCATCATCACCACGTCGTGCACCGAGACCGGGAAGGACCAGTCAACGTCCTCGGACTGCGGCACGTACCCGATGGCTGCGGCCTTCCGGGCCTGGGCGGGGGTGGACCCGTTGATGCGCACCGTCCCGGCCTCGGGCTTGAGCAGGCCCATGATGGCCTTGAACAGCGTGGACTTGCCCGATCCGTTCATGCCCACCAGCCCGCAGATGCGCGAGGGATAAAGCCGCAGGCTGGCCTCGTCCAGGGCCAGCACCTCGCCGTAGCGCACCGTCAAGCCGGTGGCTTCCACGGCCGGGGTGCTCATTCGGTGCCCCCTCTCAGCGCCGCAAGGATGACGTCGGAGTCGTGGCGGATCATCTCCAGGTAGGTGGGGACCGGGCCGTCGGCCTCGGAGAGCGAGTCGACGAACAGGGTGCCGCCGTAGGCGGCTCCGGTTCCCTGCACGACCTGCTGCATCGGGGCGTCGGAGACCGTGGATTCGCAGAAGACCGCCGGGACCCGGTGCTCCTTGACGAATTCGATGACCGAGACGATCTGCCGCGGGGTGGCCTGCTGTTCGGCGTTCACGGCCCAGATGTACTTTTCCTTCAGCCCGGCGTCGCGGGCGAGGTAGGAGAAGGCGCCCTCGCAGGTCACCAGCGCCCGCTCGTTCTCCTTCAACCCGGAAAGCCCGGCGACCAGGTTGTCCTGCAGTGCCTGCAGCTGCGCGGTGTAGGCGCCGGCGTTGGCGGTGTAGTGCTCGCGGTTTTCCGGATCCAGCTCGATGAAGGCGTCGCGGATGTTGGCCACGTAGTGTTGCACGTTCACCGGGCTCATCCAGGCATGCGGGTTGGGCTTCCCGGCGTTGGCGTCCTCGGTGATGTCCATGACCTCGATCCCGTCGCTGAGCACCACGTGCGGCACGTCGAGCTCGGCGACGAACCTCCCGAACCAGGCCTCCAGGTTCAGCCCGTTGTCCAGGATCAGCTGGGCCGAGGAGGCCTTGGCGATGTCCTGCGGCGTGGGCTCGTAGCCGTGGATCTCGGCCCCGACCTTGGTGATGGATTGGACCTCGAGCTTGTCCCCGGCGACATTTTGGGCGATGTCGGCCAGCACGGTGAAGGTGGTCAGCACGACCGGGCGGTCGGAGGCGCCCCGGGCGGGTCCGGTGCCGGGGGAGTCGCAGCCGGCAAGCGTCGCGGTGAGTGCGATCGCGGCGAGGGTCGCCGCGAGGCGGCGCCAGCGGGATATCGCGGCACGGGGGCGTTGGGGATTCGTCATTGAGGTCCTAGGCGGTGCGGGGTGTCGAGCGGGGAGAAGGGATCTGATATCCCATGTTACGTCATGACGTAGATCGATATACGTCATGACGTAACTTTGTGGCCGGTGTCCGTGCGACGGGTGTCCTTTGTCATGAAAGTTGAAGCGTGGGCCACCAGCAGGCTCTATCCGAAGTAGCGGTCGAGCGATCTGTTGTCGAGGGCACCCTGAGCTACAGGGCTCAATTCTCGTATGCCACAGCCACCGGATTGCTCTCAGACTCCTGGATGACCTCGTTTGAGGATGCCCTGCCGATCCGCAAGCTTTCGGTGTTCAAGGGGCAACGCAACCTTGCCGGCTGCTGGTGCTGTGCAACGACTCTCCGCCATGCCGGCCTAGAGTCCCGCCACGAACACGACCAGCTCTTTGGTTGCATATCGCCCACCCGCCGCAGCGAGAGCTTTCCCTGAAATGGTTCAGTCAGGAAACCACCGATGGCTGGATGCCACAGGGCGGTTCCGACTCACTGCACCACTGAATGGAAGCTAGTGACGGGTCAGCACGTGCCGACACTGGCACCAACATTCCGCCCTAAAGGACCTGATCCAACCTCCGCAAAACGATGCTTCGGTCGGAAGGGAATTCGCGTCCCGCATAAGGTACCTTCACCGGGCAATTTTGCGGGCGGGGTATACGAGACACCAAAAATACCGTGACTTCAAAGACTCAAGTCAACTATTGATTTTCCCGTTAGAGGACCGTCTTACGGGACACTCGAACACGCTAGTCCGGACAGACCCCTTGCAGGACGATGCGGCTGTTTCGACGGCAATGAAATGTTCTTCCCTCTTGCTTACGAAGACGTCTCAACCCGGAACCGGGGCCTTCAATTGAAGATCGGTCAAAGTCGTCGTTAAACCACCCGGGCACTGGAATACTGAACGCATGGCCGAACCTCACGCAAATGCCCTCTCTTCCATCACTGCCCGGTGGAACAAGCTTGAGGAGACGGTGGAACTCGTCGTGGACGGCACCCCGGTCCCGGCAATCGTCAACAGGAAACGCAATGTGGGCATATCACCCTTCGCGCATCGCTTTCTCGAATCCGGAGTCAACGAGTGGCTGGCAGGTTACCGAGATCCACAGCTGCGGGGTGCGACCAAGGAGCTGGCATCTGGCGAGCTGGAGCTAACGGTATGCCCCTACGATGCGGACATCCTGTGCGGAACCTTCGCCGTGTGGCTGGCGCGCACCGGCGATCGCGTTATCTGGCACGACCCTCATTGGGCAGGGGACGACATTGCCGCGGAAATCATGGGCCGCGAGGATATGGTGACGCCGGAGGGAAACGAGGACCCCCTCAACTGGTTCCCGCCCAAGCTGGAATTCCCCGCTACCGAATACGACGCAGCCATGGATTCGGTGCAGCACCTCATCGAAGCCCACCCGTGGCCCGCTTTCCCTTCAAGACCACCCTCCAGGCTTGCCCGCATGATGATCCGACTAAGAGATATGCGAGACCACGTATAGGGCCGGCTGCATGACCAGCCCGAACCCATGCCGGCGGATCCCAATTGCCGTTCCGCTTACGGACCTGATTGTGGCCATTTGTATGCTCCGCAGCCGACTTCAGAATACGATTTCAGGATTCTATGGCACTGGGTTTTCCAACCTGACTATGCTGTTTGTGCGATGTCCGATACCTGTCTCAGCAAGAATGGTCGTTCAAGATGTGGGAAAGCTACCCGATTGGCCCCCGGCCCTCAGGCTGGATAGAACTGATAGAGAACGGCTGGGGTGCGATTGCTTCATGGTTCGCCGGGCCGGAGAACGTGATGCGTGAGCCGATGGGCAAACGTACCGACCTCGTCAGGGTGACGTGTGAAAAGGCAGACGGCACCAGCACTTCCTGGACCGAGACCATCACGGAAGCCGAGATTGAGGAAATCGAGGACGACATCGATGGCTACCTGGCAGATTCGGGACTGCCTTCTCGACCCCACGGCTACCGGTGGTTTCTACGCCTGCCCTCCGGAATCAAGGATGAGAACGACTTCTGGAGCCGTCTCAATGAGGCAGACTTCAAGATGCCGCATACGAACCGGGACCCGAAACGAGAAGCGGACAATTTGGGCGAAACCATCAAGGGCCTCTACTCCCAAATGCCGTAGCCCTCGATTCATCCATCAACACCACTGGCCAAGTCCAGGCATGCCATGACTAAAGAAGGCCAAAGGATGTCCCGCACAGCGTTCCGCAAACGGAACGGCAAAACTGCCATTTCAAGCTGCGATTTACCGCCAAACGAAGTAGCAGTCACAAGCACCCACGGAATTCCGAGGCGCCCAACCGCTCAAAACTCGTTGCTTATGTCAAACCTGCCTATACGGGTCAAGACGGTTCAATGAGGGTAGGTCTACTTCCAGTCAGTCGTCGAGGGTGCGGATGAAGGCCGCGAATCCGGGAATTGTGAACTCCAACTCGCCACGTTCCGCAGCTTGTATGAATCCTTTATCGATTAGTCGTGCTCGGGGCATCGAGAGGCTGGCAGTTGTGACGTTCATCTGGTGTGCGACGTCGGATCGCTTAACGGGGGCGTCGCCGAGTGCAGCCATTGCCGACATCAGCTCGCGCTGCTGTGGAGTGGCGTTCGCCCATCGCGCGCGGAATAGGGCCTCAAGGTCGACTTTCATGGCCTCGCCTCCGTGCCGAACTTGCTCGAGGGTGATCGTGGCGCCGGGATCCGGCCTGCCGGCGGCGGTCCAGGAAGCGTCAGCAATGAGTTGAACTGAATATGGGTATCCGCGGGCAATCTCCAGTGCTTCGTGCAGTGCATCGGGCTGCCAAGTCACACCGATTTTCCGTGCGGGTACGCTGATGGCGATCTCCTCGGCGTCGGGGGTGAGGATTTGCAGGGGTCGGTAGGCGATGCGCTCAGTGAAGGTGACCACGGAGGCGATTTTCTCGGGTGCGTCTGGCAGGCCGGCCGCAAACACCGCGGCCGGCACGTCGGCACCTTCGGCTTGGAGGTGCTGCCAGGCGTAGGCGAGGGTGCGCAGGCCGGCTGCGTCGGCTGCTTGGATCTCGTCGATGAGGAGGATCAGCCCGGTGTTCTCATCGGATCCGGTTGCTGTCCTGATGACATTTTCGAAGTCGCGGACCCCGACGGGTGCCGTCTCGACCGACTGGCGGCGGATGGTCGCGTCCACCTTGGCGATTCCGGGGATCCCTACGCTAACGGTCAGTGCTTCGAGCATCTTGTGGAGTTTGGTGCGGGTTTCACCGCGCCAGGTCTGCGTGTCTTGGCGAATTGCTGAGGCAATCTGTGCAATGAGGCCGACGTCCTCACCCGCTGTCACCCACACGGCGAGCACACCGCGTTCTTTGGCTCGAATTTGGTACTGGCGCAACAAGGAGGTCTTGCCGAGCCCTCGCGGAGCGTGGTCAACTCGGATTCGACCGATGAAACGGTGCAGGTCAACCAGCAAGGAGAGGCGTTCATCGAACTCGGCGATTTGGCGCGCCCGGCCCGGTACTGTGTTGGCGACTTCGCCTGGCGTGTAGGGACTCGGCTGCATGTTCTCTCCACTTTATCGATTGTTATTTTTAGGCGGTTTTATAACAAACGATAACGGCCGGGTGTGTTCGCGTATAGGGTTCCCCATACGGGCAGCGTCGTGGAGATGCTGTCGAGGGGCGTTTGGGCAACGAGAAAGTAAACAGAAGGAGCGTACGCCAGCGGCATTCTACGGTTATGCAGGAGCAAGAGCACTGTTGGTCAATGTAAACAACGTATACAATGTTTACATGAGTACCTCAACGCCTCTTGGTCGGCCCATCTCGGTGCGACTTCCCGAAGATTTGCGTGAGCGTGTCGAAGCGCTCGCCAGAGCAACCCGGCGCAGCCTAGGCGACGTTGTGCGCGAGGTATTGGAGCGTGACCTTTCGGAGTTGGAATGGGAGCAGCGCATCGTTGCTCGTGCCGCGGATCTTCGATCGGGGCGTGTCCAAGCTGTGCCGCTTGCTGTGATCGAGCACGAGCTTGGGCTAAACGATGCCCTGGCTGATGCCAGCATTCTGGATGAGATCGAGTGAGCGGGGCGGTCGAACTAGCGCCCGAAGCTGCGAAGTGGTTTCGGAAGGCCGACCCCCAGAACGCCCGGCGTATTCGTGCCGTGCTCCGCGCAATCACCACACTCGAAAACCCTCGGGACCGGGGCAAGGCCCTCACTGGAGGGCTTTCTGGTCTGTGGAGGTATCGCGTTGGCGATTATCGAGTTGTCTGTGATCTGCAAGATGCACGTCTTGTCATTTTGGTGATCGACATTGATCATCGCAGCAGCATCTATGGATGAATACGGGCCTCCCGATTTACGGCGCTCTCAGTCCCCACAGCCGGACCGAATTGGCGGGGAACGAAGCCCACTGCAGACGCCCGAACACCAGTGTGTCCGCTGAAGGTTCCCCATCCGGGCCAGGTACAAGAAATGAAAAACTCCGGGTCCGCCGAGGCGAAATACCGGAGTTTCCAATTCATGGCCCAAGTAACATGAAACAGCGGTCATCAAGGGCTTGCGAGTCAATCCTACCTCGGAAGGCGATGTATGGCGACGACATCGGGCAATGACGCCTGGATCGAGAATTGGCTGAGCGTGGACCGCTTCTCCACCTATCTCGAAGCAGCAGGAGGTTCCCGCAAACGTGCTCTCGATCTATATGAGTGGAACGCCAAACTCAGCGCTGCTTTTCTTCATGATCTCAGCCACCTCGAAGTCGGTCTGCGGAACGCGTGCGACCGCCAACTTGCAGCAGCAATACGCCCCGGTGACACACATTGGACCGACCCAAATACGCTACTTGCCCTGTTCGGCTTCTGGACCTATCTCCTGTCTGACTCGCATGAAAAAACGATCTGGGTTCCCTATCTCCACAAAGCATTCCCTCTGGGGACAGACCGGAACCAACTCAATGACTCGCTTGCCTCGCTTCGTGCCTTTCGGAATCGAGTGGCTCACCATGAGAACATTCTGAAGGGTTCCGAGGGCGAACGTCGCCGAATCGTCTACCTGGTGCGGTTGCTGTCTACCGATGCGCTGGAGCATCTCCAGTCCAACAGCGACGTTGCCACGATTCTGGCGAAGCGACCATAGGAAGCCATAGGGGGAATCGTGCGCGGGAGTGCCACGGGTTTCCCCGTTGACGTTCCCTCTACGGGTGTCTCTTGGCCCGAGCACCGAACTCGTCAAGAACTCGTACAACATCCTTCGCCAGCCAAATGCGGTTGCGTTTTCCTATCGAAATTTGGATCAGGATGTCAGCGTCAATAAGGCGGTTGATAGCGACTTGGGCGTTGACGGCCGAAATACCAAGTTGAGTTGCAGCGGCGGCGCTGTCAATAACTGGCTGGCGAAGGAGGGCGTCCACGAGTCGGTGGGCCGCGGAGTCTCGCCTTGCCTTAACGCGGTCGCGCCACTCCGTCCGGACGGTTTCGAGGTCCTCGACGAGGATACGACCATTGTGAACTGCCGCGAACGATGCCTCAGCGATGGAGCGGACTATCGGTGCGACGTCCCCGGAGCGGTAAGCACCGAGGGCATCAAAATAACGGCCGGTGTCCTGGAGCAAACCCGCGGAGACCGGAACAGCGACATTGCGCGTCAGCTGCCCCCCGCGCAGCATCGCCTGGATCAATGCTCGACCGACTCTGCCATTGCCATCGGGGAATGGGTGGATCGTTTTGAATTGGGCATGGGTGATCGCGGTCTGAACAAGAACGGGCAGGTCGAAGCGATTGGCGAAACCGACAAGATCGTCCATGAGTGCGGTGACTCGCTCGTGATGGGGCGGGACGAACTGTGCGGTGTGGGGCCCAAAGCTCCCCCCTCCGATCCACAGCTGCTGATCGTGCCAACGGCCAACGATGTCGGCGTTGCTTTGCTCGAGCAGCGCGCGGTGCATCTCCAGGATGGCGTGGCCATCAATGGATTCGGACAGGGCGAGAGCGGCTTGCATGGCTCTGACGTTGCCTACGATCAGCTGCGCATTCCTCGAGGCGTGCTCACCGAGCTCCGCCAACGCGATCTGTCGCGCGCCGCTGGTTAGGTTCTCGATTTCTGAGCTGGAGGCACTTTCGGTACGCAAGAGAATGGATGCGAATGGTGCTGCAATCTGCCCCACTTCGGCATCGAAGCGGGCAAGCTCAATGGCTGCTTCTTCGGCCAGCGCTTGCAGCTCTCCATCGATATGGATTTCAAGACCGGAAATGAATGGCGGTACCGCCGCCAGATACGGTCCGGCAGCCCGGCGTCTTTGCGTGCGTGAGCCATACTCGTCTTGAACGTTGTGCCAAGGTCGCTCTTCGTAGCTGGGTGATGGCCACGCCTCGTTCTGCTCAAACATTGACATGACCCAACCATGCCAATGGATAACTAATTAAACATTGGTATGTACCGCTGCTATTCTGATTTGTTCCAAGTGACGTCGTCCGGCGGACGAGTCCGGTTTCTGGTGTCTCGCAAGCCATTCCTCTTACGGGACTACCGGTTTCTAAAGACCTGCATATGAGGTTTGAGTTCGATCACAGGCAAGATTCAAGGATTTGGTTCAGCTGAAGTGACAAAAGCCCTCTACGTCTTTCGATGCGGGCAGAATCGTTTCATCACAGTTTTACCAAAACCCTAGATTTCGGGATTTTCGTGGTTCAACCTAGATGACAACGGACAGCAACGGTGGCAGGGACCGGCGCCCGGCACCGCGAATCCACGAGCTACCGACCGGTATCCGGAAGAAACCATTGATGCGGCGCGGGCACCGGCATAGAATCGCCCGTGGATCCACATTCATACACCCCTTTTGATTGGTTGGAGTCGTCATGCCAAAGCCCGAGCTGCCCGTCGGATCGCCCTGCTGGATCGATCTGCTGACATCGAACCCGGAGAAATCCAAGGAGTTCTACAACGCGCTCTTTGGCTGGACCTACGAGACCGGAGACCAGGAGAAATACGGCGGCTACGTCACCGCGTCCAAGGACGAGGCGATGGTCGCCGGGATCATGAAGAACGAGGGGACCTCCGGTTCCCCCGACACCTGGACGACCTACCTGCGCGTGGACGACATCGATGCTGCGGCGAAGTCAGCGGCCGAGCACGGCGGACAGGTCTACCTGCCGCCCATGGAGGTTCCCGAGCAGGGCAAGATGGCGATGTTCGGCGATGCCTCGGGTGCCGCCGTCGGGATCTGGGAATTCGGCGGGCACACCGGTTACCAGCTGGCTGCCGAAAACGGGGCACCGGCCTGGCACGAACTGTTCACCCGCGACTTCGCCCCGGCCGTGAAGTTCTACCAGGATGTTTTCGGCTGGAAAACCGCGGTGGTCGGCGACACCGACGAATTCCGGTACACCACCCTCGGGGACGGCGACAACGCGAAAGCCGGCATCATGGACGCCAGTTCGTTCCTGCCCGCGGGGGCCCCGCCCAGCTGGCACGTGTACTTCGCCGTGGACAATGCCGATGACGTGGTTGCCAAGACCGTTGCCCTGGGCGGGGCGGTCATCCAGCCCGCGGAGGATACGCCCTTCGGGCGCAACGCCGCGCTGACGGATCCCACCGGTGCGGAATTCTGGATCACCCAGGACATCGGCCAGGGAAGCTAGCTCGGGGAACCGCCGCAACGGTTTCCCGCTTGGGGGATCCATTGACGTCGGCGCCCGTTACTTGGGGTGCGCGGCGCCGGCGCCAATGGACGGATTGGTTGCCCGCCGGGCAGCGGCAATGGAACGGGAGCGGGCCGGGGCCATCAGGCTAGGCCGGGACGGAAACCCGCAGCATCGCCTCGATCTTCCCACGGCACCCGCCGCAGCCGGTGCCCGCCCGGCAGGCCGAACCCACCTCGGCAACCGTGCCGCAGCCTTCCTCCACTGCCCGGGCCACCTGGCCATGGGTGGCGCCGGTGCAGCGGCACAACTGGTCATCGGCACTTGCCGCCACGAGCGATTCGGGCATGGCCGGGTCATCGAGCCGCAACAGCGTGGAACGATCCCGGGGCAGCGTGCTGCCCCGTTCGAAGGCCAGTACCAGCTCGGCGCCGGTGCGCGGCAACCCGATCGCCAGGAACCCGGTGAGCACCTCGTCCTCGGTGACCAGCTTCAGGTACTGGCCCGCCCGCGGATCGGCAAACACGCTCACCCGGGCCCGGCCCTCCTCCCACGGGCCGGCCATCACGTTCCCGGCAACCACCAGCTCCAGGCCCAGGCCCTTGAGCATCAACACGTTTGAGGACCCCCGGGCCGGTGCCGCGGTGCCGGGATCCAGCGGGCGGCTCGGCTCGCCGGGGGCCGGGGCCCGGTGCTTGAGCAGGAACTCGGCCAGCCAGGCGGCCTGCGCCCAGCCCGGCGCCAACAGGCCGGCCGGCGCCGCCCCGGCAACCTCGGCGCAGTCGCCCAGGGCGAAGACCCGGTTCTCGGTGTCGGCCACCAGGTGCTCGTTGGTCTGGATGCCCCTGCCCACCTTCAACCCGCAGCCGGCGGCCAGCTCGGTGCGTGCGCGAACCCCGCAGGAGATCAGCAGTGCGTCGCCGGCGATCTCCCCGTGGTCCTCGGTCGCCAGCGCGGTGAACCCGGATGGGGTCCGCCGCACGGCGGTGGCCCTGACCCCGGAAACGACCTCGACGCCGGCAGCACGCAGGGAACGGGCCAACAGCATCCCGCCATCGGCGTCCACGGCACGGCCCAGCGGGGCCGCTCCGTGGTGCACCAGCACGGGACGGTGCCCGGCCTCGGCCATGGCCAGGGCGGCCTCGATGCCCAGGATTCCGCCGCCGAGCACCAAGACCCGGCCCCCGGAAACGAGCACCCGGTTCAGTGCAGCCGCGTCCTCGAGGGTGCGCAGCGCCATGACGCCGGCGGGCAGGTTGGCCTCGGCATGCGGTGCGAAGTCCAGCCCGTTCAGTGTCGGGACCACCGGGCGGGCGCCGGTGGCGAACACCAGCCTGTCGTAGGCCAGGGTCCTGCCCGAGTCCAGGAAGACCAGCCGCCGCGAGCGATCCACCCGCGTGACGGTTTCCCCCAGGTGCAGCCCGACGCCCGCCTCGGCCAGTCGCAACGGGTCGATCATCCCCAGGTGCCCGGCGGGAGTCGCACCGGCTGCCACCTCGGCCAGCAGCACGCGGTTGTAGGCGGCGTGTTCCTCGGCGGAAACGACGTCGAGGGTGAACAAGCCGTCGGCAAGGCCCGGAAGCAGGCCCTCGATCAGCGATGCTGCGACAGGGCCGAAGCCAATGACGAGAA
Organism: Paeniglutamicibacter psychrophenolicus; assembly: GCF_030812255.1. Classification (GTDB taxonomy): domain Bacteria; phylum Actinomycetota; class Actinomycetes; order Actinomycetales; family Micrococcaceae; genus Paeniglutamicibacter; species Paeniglutamicibacter psychrophenolicus_A. The sequence continues at coordinate 559,774 of NZ_JAUSSH010000002.1, forward strand.
GGCGTTCGCGGATTTTCTGGCTCATGATTCATCTCCCAGGGCGTGCAGCGACACCGAAGCGTTCTTGAATGCGGGCATGGCGCTGACCGGGTCCACCGCCGAATCGGTCAGCAGGTTGGCGTTCTGCTCCCCGGCAAAGTGGAAGGGCAGGAACACGGTGTCCAGGCGCACGGCGGTGGTGAGGCTGGCCCGGGCCACCACTTCGCCGCGCCCGTTGCGCACCGCGACGCGTTGGCCCTCGGCGATGCCGTGGGCGCGCGCGGTGGCGGGGTGGATTTCCAGGCGCGCCCCGGGAGCCGCGCCTGCCAGTTCGGCGACCCGGCGGGTCTGTGTCCCGGATTGGTAGTGCTCCAGCAGCCGCCCGGTGACCAGGGCCAGCTGCCCGGCGGTGTGCAGCGGCTCGCCGGAGGTTCCGGGGAACACCGGGACGAACCGGGCCCGGGCATCGGGGTGCGCGAAGCCGTCCAGGAAGAGCCTCGGGGTGCCCGAGCGCTGCCCCGGGATGCGGGACACGGCGTGCTCGGTCGAGCAGGGCCAGTACACCGCGGCCCCGGCGTCGAGGTCGTCCCAGTCGACACCCGAGTAGTCGGCCAGGCCTCCCGCGGAGGCGAGGCGCAGTTCCTCGAACACCTCGCGGGCGTCGGCCGAGAACGTGCCGGGGGACTCCAGCCGCCTGGCAAGTTCGGCCAGGATCCACAATTCCCCGCGTGTCCCAGTCGGTGCTTCCAGGGCCTTGCGCCGGCGCAGCACCCGTCCCTCGAGATTGGTCATGGTGCCCTCCTCCTCGGCCCACTGCAGCACCGGAAGGACCAGGTCGGCCTCGGCCGCGGTTTCCGAGAGGAAGAAGTCGCAGACCACCAGGAAATCCAGGCGGCGCAGGCCGGCCAGGACCTTGGATGCGTCGGGGGAGGAGAGCACGGGGTTGGAACCGTGCACCATGAGCATGCGTGCCCCGGACTCGGTGCCCAGGGTGTGCAGCAGCTCGGTGGCGGGGATGCCGGGGCCGGGAATCGTCTCCGGGTCCACGCCCCACACCTTGGCAACATGTGCGCGGTCGGCGGGATCGGTGATCTTGCGGTAGCCGGGCAGCTGGTCGGCTTTTTGCCCGTGCTCCCGGCCGCCTTGGCCGTTGCCCTGCCCGGTGATGGTTCCGAACCCTCCACCGAGGGTTCCGGGCAATCCGAGCAGCAGGGCGATGTTGATGGCCGCGGTGGTGGTGTCGGTGCCATTGGCATGCTGTTCGACCCCGCGCCCGGTCAGGATGAACACGCCCCCGCCACCGCCCTTCGCGGCGTCAGCGGTGGCGGCCAGCGCGCGGGCGGTGCGCCGGATCTCGGTTGCAGGGACGCCGGTGGCGGCGGCAACGCGTTCGGGCCACCACCCGGCAACCGAGGCACGCAGTCCCGGCAGACCGTTGGTGCGCTTCGCCAGGTAGCGGTCGTCAACCAGGTTCTCGGCCAACAGCACGTGGGCCAGCCCCAGCAGCAGCTGCAGGTCGGTGCCGGGGGTGGGCTGCAGGTGCCGGCCGGATCCGTCGGCGCACAGTCCGGCGGTGGGGGAGCGGCGCGGGTCGACCACGATCAGCCCGCCGCAGGCCCGGGCGTGCTCCAGGTGGCGGACAAACGGCGGCATGGTCTCGGCGACGTTGGAGCCCAGCATCAGGATCATCGAGGCGGCATCCAGGTCCGCCAGCGGGAAGGGCAGGCCGCGGTCCAGGCCGAAGGCCCGGTTGCCGGCGGCGGCCGCGGAGGACATGCAGAAGCGTCCGTTGTAGTCGATGCGGGAGGTGCCCAGGGCCAGGCGGGCGAACTTCCCCAGCTGGTAGGCCTTCTCGTTGGTCAGCCCGCCGGCGCCGAAGACCGCCACCGCGTCGGCCCCGTGTTCCCGGCGAATGTCCGCCGCGCGCTGCGCCAGCATGTCCAGGGCCTCGTCCCAGCCGATCGGTTCGAAGCTGCCGTCTTCAGCGCGGCGCAGCGGGGTGCGCAGGCGTTCGGGGTGGTTGAGCAGGTTCCCCGCGCTGTATCCCTTGCGGCACAGGGCGCCGCCGTTGGTCTCGAAGTCGCGGCCGGCCAACAGCACCGGCTCGCGCGCCTCGACGCCCGGGCCGGGGTCCAGGCTGATGCCGCATTGCAGGGCGCAATAGGGGCAGTGCGTGGGCGTGGTCCTGGTGTCAACGGCTGAGGATGCCATCTAGATGCTCCGCCCGGCAAAGGCTGTGCCGCGGCGGATATAGCAGAACCAGAGAAGGAACATCAGGGCCGCGTAGAGGGCCACGAACAGGACGAAGGCCGCGGTGTAGGAACCGGACGTGGACAGGGAGAGCCCGAGCGCCTGCGGGATCAGGAATCCGCCGTAGGCGCCGATGGCGGAGATCAGCCCGAGCGCCGCGGCGCCCTTGCGTGCCGCCGAGACGTTGCCGGTGGCGGTTCCTGCACGCAGTGCGAAGACGATGGGGATCATCCGGTAGGTCGAGCCGTTGCCGATGCCGCTGGCGGCGAAGAGCACCAGGAACAGGGACAGGAAGACCCAGAAGTTTGCCGCCGGAAGGATCATGACCACGGCCAGGGTCACCAGGCCCATGACTCCCAGGGCGCCCAGGGTGATGCGCGCCCCGCCGTGCCTGTCGGCAAGCTTGCCGCCGGCGGGCCGGGCGAGGGAACCGACCAGCGGGCCGAGGAAGGCCAGGGAGAGTGCCGCGGTGCCCAGGGCGAAGGTGGAGTAGTCCGGGAAGGTGTCACGGATGAGCTTGGGGAAGACCGCGGAGAATCCGATGAAGGAGCCGAAGGTGCCGATGTACAGGGCGGCGATGATCCACAGGTGCGGTTCCTTCAGGCAGGCCAGGGCACCGCGGACATCTGAACGGGCGTTGGACAGGTTGTGCATGTTGCGCTTGGCGCCCCAGGCGGCCAGCAGGATCAGCGGGATCCAGATCAGCCCGGCCAGCGGAAGTTGCAGCGAACCCGCGGCGAAGACGGTGATGGCGATGGGCACCAGCAGCTGGGCCACGGCCGCACCGAGGTTGCCGCCGGCGGCGTTCAGGCCCAGCGCCCAGCCCTTCTGCGAGGCGGGGAAGAAGTAGGTGATGTTGGCCATCGAGGAGGCGAAGTTGCCGCCGCCGAATCCCGCAAGGCCCGCCAGGGTCAGCAGCACCCAGAAGGGGGTGGCGGGGTTCGAGACCGCCAGGGCCAGGCCGCCGGCGGGTATCAGCAGCAACAGCGCCGAGACAATGGTCCAGTTGCGTCCGCCGAAGCGCGCGACCATGAAGGTGTAGGGAATCCGCAGCGTGGCACCGACCAGGCTGGGCATCGAGATCAGCCAGAAGAGCTGGCCGTTGTCCAGATCGAATCCTGCGGCCGGCAGGTAGACGGCGACGACGGCGAAGAGCTGCCAGACCACGAAGCCCAGGAATTCGGCGAAGATCGACCAGCGAAGATTGGTGCGGGCGGTGGCCCTGCCGATGCCCTCCCAGAATGCCGGGTTTTCCGCATCCCAGTTGTGTACCCAGCGTCCCGGACCCATCTCGAGACCGGTGTGCGTGGTCGGCATGCCCGTGCGATGTTGTTCTTGTTCTAGCTGTGCGCTCAAGGCGTCTCGTCCCCTCTTACCTGGTGGCTGATGCCTTAAGCATCCCGGGGAGAGGTTTCACCTGGCCGCACTTGGTGTTGCGGGAAGCGAACATGTGGATCACCGCGGAGCCTGGGCGAGGGAGGAAGCGGAAACCTGCCAGAAACACGCGCACCCGGGGGCAGTGGACGAATGTTTCCACGGCGGTATCCAGCGGGCCTGGCCCCGGCAGCAGCGTATGGCCACCGGTGCATCGACCCTCCAACGCAAGGTCGCGGGGTGGCCACGTGGGCGGATTTCGAACCGGGCGACCTACTCCGCGGAGCCGAGCGTGAGATGCGCAACAAGGTAATGCGATGCGGTGCCGTATCGGAATTTTTCCGTGAATCACCTGTGTTGGGCACCGTACACAGCCCATACGTTTGGAGAATTCATGTAGATCGCACTTTGGATCGTCACCGCAATCTTTGCCGCCCTCTGCGCCATGGCCGGCACCATGAAGGTCATCAAGCCCTACCGCGACATCCGTTCACAGATGGAGTGGGTCGAGACGATGACTCCGGCGCAGTCCAAGGGCATCGGGATCGACGAGGCCCTTGGCGCGATTGGCATAGTCCTGCTGGCAGCCTTGAGAATTGCACCCTGACGCACCCCCTATCGCGGCATTCGGTCCAACGGAATCGGACGACGATCCGTTGGTTGAATCCGCGTCGGGGATCGGTGAGTTCGTGCCGGCGGTGGGTATCCAACCGGAAGCCTTGGCAAGTGGTGCCTATAGGCGACGAACTGTTCCAAATGTTCAGGTAATTGAACCATTCCGTTACGTGCGGAAACTTGTTATTATCTGAACATGGACGAAGAAACAAATAAGATGGCACCCCCTCAAGGGGCAGAAGAGCTACTAACGATGGCGACATCCATACTCCGCGATCGGTTGCCCTTGGACTGGTCAATCACCAACTTCTCGGACGTCTCGAAGGCCGATAACGCCATTGCAGACTTGATCCTCGAAGCACCGGACGGGCATCGTGCAGAGATCCAAATTGATGTACGGTCGCGGTTCGAGCCACGGGATGTGGCATCTGTTTCGGAAACCATCTCACGGAACAAGAACTCCGATGCTGGAAACATCGACATGGTGGTGACCCGGTACCTCGCCAAATCGACTCGGGATCGATTGTCGGAAGCGGGGGTCTCATATATTGATCTAACTGGGAACATCTGTCTCAGGTCGAACAAACCTGCATTATTCATCTCAGATCGTGGTGCTGACAGTGATCCATGGCGTGGGCCGGGACGCCCACTAGGGACGCTTAAGGGAGCTCCTGCCGCCAGAGTTGTTCGAGCGCTTCTGGACTTTCCGGGCCCGTGGAAGATTCGTGAGCTGGTGGACATCTCAAAGGCTTCAACAGGTTCGGTCTACAGAGTGGTCGAGTTCCTTGAAAACGAAGCGCTACTTGTGCGCACGGAGGACCGCAGCATTTTGGTTCCTGAGTGGCCACGATTGCTTCGAAGATGGAGCGAGGACTACCAGTTCCTGCGATCCAACCGTGTAACCCGGTGGAACGCGCCCCGGGGGATTGAAGCGTTTCTGGAGAAAGTAGCGGGAAATAAATCTGGGGAATACGCCGTCACTGGTTCCATTGCTGCAGCGAACTGGGAAGCGTATGCACCCGCAAGATCGGCCATGGTTTACTGCCAGGATTCACAACAACTTGCTGAGGAAAACGGATTGCGTCCTGCAGAGTCGGGTGTCAATGTCCTCTTGGCTCAGCCGGCAAACGACGTAGTTTTTGAACGCAGGGTCGCACGAAGTGACGGACTTCTGCTGGCCGCCCCGACCCAAACAGCAGTAGATCTCATGACCGGTCCGGGGCGAGCACCATCGGAAGCGGAAGAACTCTTGAACTGGATGATGAAAAATGAGCAGTCATGGCGATAACACCCAAGACCTGATGGTCATGACGCGGGCGACGCTCCTCGATGCTTTGGAAGCTTTGCGAGAACACCGGGAATCAGTCATTGTGATCGGCGCACAGGCAATCTATCTGCGTACTGGCGGCTTGGATGTAGCCTTGGCCGAGTCGACAAAAGACAGCGATATGGCAATTGACCCGCGGTCGCTTGGACGCGACCCGTTGGTCGAAGCAGCAATGAGAAACGGTGGTTTCCTTCCATCGGCGAATAAGCAGCCCGGCGCTTGGGTGAGCGCCAACGGAATTCCGGTGGATCTAATGGTTCCACAGGCATTTGCTGGAGCGAATCGTCGGAGCGCAAACATTCCTCCACACGACGCCAATGCCTTCCGAAACGCTCGTGGATTGGAAGCTGCCCTTGTCGATTGGGACAAAATGGACATTACAGCGATCGATCCGGCGGACGACCGAACCATTAACGTCAAAGTTGCGGGGCCCGGCGCATTGTTGGTTGCGAAGCTCCATAAAATCGCAGAACGCGTGAATACACCGCATCGGCTCAACGATAAGGACGCACACGATATCTATCGGCTGCTCAGGGCCACCGAGACCGAAACGCTTGCAACGATCATTTCGAAACTTCTAGAAAATGAGCTTTCTACTAAAGTTACTCGCGAGTCCCTAGATTCTCTACGAGAACTTTTTGCACTAGGGCCCGATGCTCTGGGCTCAAAGATGGCGGGCCGCGCAGAAGAAGGCATCGGTGAACCGGAACAAGTGTCTGTATCAGTTAGCTTCCTCGCGCAAGATCTGCTCGATGAATTGATGCCGTACCCCGGCGATTGAATGCAGCGGCGATATGCATCATGGCAACCGGCCCGCTCTATATGTTTTCCGTTTACGGGGAGTACACAAGCCAATGGCCGCATCCGATGAATCGGATGCGGCCATTGGCTTGTGTTTTTGTGTTTGTTCGAGTGACTACTTCTTCAGGTGGTCAACCAGCTGCGAAGCAATGCCGTTGTAGGACCCCGGAGTCAGCGCCAGCAGGCGTGCCTCGGCCTCGGTGGACAGGCCCAGCGAGGAGACGAACTCCTGCATGCGGGCCGCGTCGACGCGCTGGCCGCGGGTCAGGTCCTTGAGGCGCTCGTACGGGTTTTCCATGCCCTCGACACCGGCGATGGACTCGGCGCGCATGACCATCTGGATGGCCTCGCCGAGCACCTCCCAGTTGTGGTCGAGGTCGTCCGCAAGCACATCTTCGGCAACGTCCAGGCGGTCAAGGCCCTTGGCGACGTTGGAGATCGCCAGCAGCGAGTGGCCGAAGGCGGTGCCGATGTTGCGCTGCGAGGAGGAGTCGGTGAGGTCGCGCTGCCAGCGGCTGGTCACCAGGGTGGCGCCCAGGGTGTCGAGCAGGCCGTTGGAGATCTCCAGGTTTGCCTCGGCATTTTCGAAGCGGATCGGGTTGACCTTGTGCGGCATGGTCGAGGAGCCGGTGGCGCCGGCTACCGGGATCTGCGCGAAGTAGCCGATGGAAATGTAGCTCCACACATCGGTGCACAGGTTGTGCAGGATCCGGTTGAAGCGTGCCATGTCCGCGTAGAGCTCGGCCTGCCAGTCGTGCGACTCGATCTGGGTGGTCAACGGGTTCCAGGTCAGCCCCAGGCCCTCGACGAAGGTGCGCGAGACTTCCTGCCAGTCGGCAGACGGCACCGAGGCGTAGTGGGCGGCATAGGTGCCGGTGGCGCCGTTGATCTTGCCCAGGAACTCGGTCTTTTCGATGCGGTCCAGCTGGCGCGCCAGGCGCCAGGCCAGCACCGCCAGTTCCTTGCCCAGCGTGGTGGGGGTCGCCGGCTGTCCGTGGGTCCGCGAGAGCATCGGCACGTCGCGGGATTCCTCGGCCATGGCGGTGATCTGGGCGACCAGCGTGCGTGCAGCCGGCAGCCACACGTTCATGACCGCGTCCTTGACGCCCAGGGCGTAGGAGAGGTTGTTGATGTCCTCGGAGGTGCAGCCGAAGTGCACCAGCGCGGTGAGGTTCGCGATGCCGAGGCCCTCAAGGCGTCGGCCGATGTAGTACTCCACGGCCTTCACGTCGTGCACCGTAACGGCCTCGATCTCGGCCAACTCGGCCACGGACGCGGCGTTGAAGTCGGTGACGATCTTGCGCAGTGCTGAGCGCTGGGCCTCGGTGAGCGGGGAGGTGCCCGGCAGCACGGAGTTGTCGGTCAGGTGGATCAGCCACTCGACTTCCACGTGGACGCGGTCGCGGTTCAGGGCCGCTTCGGAGAGGTGGTCGACCAGCGGGGCCACGGCGGCACGGTAACGACCGTCCAGGGCACCAAGGGCGAGGGGTTCGGATGCAAGTGAAATGCGCGCGGAATCAGCCATGGTGCCCATTCTTTCATGATTCATCCGCATGGCGCCCGGGACGTGACGCCGCGCACGTCGCATACGGGTCGCATTGGGTTTCGGTTGGTTATCCACATGTTGCGGCCATCCGTCCTCCGGCGGCCCGGAGTGCTGTCAGCCTTGAACCCAACAAACACGACCGAGCCACCGGCACGAAGACGGAAAGGGTGCGGCAGAAAAGATGCTTGAAGCAATCGCCGATGAAATGCTCATGCGGGTGGTCGCCACCCAGGCTGCGGTGTATCGGGCCCGCGAACAACTCGAACAGGTGCTGCGCCTGGAATGGGAGTCCCCGGCCGGCCGGGCGTTCCGGGACCGGGCTGCCGAACTGGCAGCCAAGGTCGCCGACCTGGACACCCGGCTGGAATCGGCCCGCGGTGAAATCTGGTCCGCCCGGTCAGACCTGGCCGAGCTCGAATCCACGATCCTGTCCACCCTGGGCACCCTGGGGCCCATCGTGACGCCCGGAGGATTGCCGCGCGGGTTGCTTGGCGGGTTCTAGGACAGGGAAAAGGAGGCGAAACGACCATGGGATACGAAGTACGCGGGGGACCGGGATCCATCCGGTTCACCCTGACCGAACTCGAACGAACCACCTCGATGCTCACCCGGACCGGAGCGGAACTGCTCGAAGGTGCTTCCCTCCTGGCCCGGTTCCCGCAATTTCCCGCGGCCATGTTGGCGCTGGGCACGCTGATGCTGCGGGCCCGAGTCATCGGCGCCGTGCAGTCCCTGGCCGAGGCCGCCGGATCGTGCACCGCACGGGCCGCGGAGGCCGGGGTGCTCGCGTTGGCGGTTGCCACCGCGCGGAGCACCTACGAACAAGCCGAATTCGCGGCGCAGCGCGGGATGAACGAGGCACGCGGGAGCCTGTTGCCCCTGACCGTGATGTGGGACCTGGCCAACAACAAGGGCCGGCCACGTACCCAAACCACCGAGGACCTGATCAACGAGATGCCGAGCATCCTTGGATTCCCCTTCGGGTTCTTGCGCGACACCGAGCACGGAGGCATGTTCAAGGACCCGCTGGCCGAGCGGCTCTATCCGCAGCTCACCGAGTTCCTGCGTGACCAGAACCTCCTGCACCTGGCGCCCATCAAGGTCCGCGGACAGGGGCCAGACCGCGTCGTGCAATTCGACGGGACCATCGAAACCCTGGTCGAGCTGCAGAAGCTGGCGGAGCGGGAACCTCCGGGCAGCCTGCTGGTCACCCGGTTCGAGGACGACGAGGGGCCCGTCTATGTCATGACGATCCCGGGTACGCAGTCGGATCCGCTCAAGGACATCAACGAGAAGTTCCGCCGGATCAGGGGAACGGAGTCGGAACCGGAACTGGGCAATCCCTGGGACGGCACGGGCATTGTTGAGGGGATGGGCAACGACTCGAAGAACCTTATCCCGTCCGTCGAGGAGGCCTTGCGGAAATCGGGTGCCAACGACGGGGACCGCGTGGTGGTCACCGGATACAGCCAGGGCGGGATCCACGCGGTGAACATCGTCAACGACGAGCATCTCAACAAACTCTTCGACTTCCAGCACCTGACGACATTCGGTTCCCCGACGGGACAGGTCCCGATACCCGAGGACACCCTCGCGCTGCACCTAGAGGACAGGAACGACTTGGTTCCGGGCACCGATGGGAGCAGGAATCCCGAGGAACGCAACAGATTGACGGTCGTCTTCGACGGCCCCGACGGATCAGTCGAATTGGGCACCGACGGGTTCGGCGAGGCCCACAAGCTGGAGAACTACGAATCGCATGCCAGGGACTTGCGTGGCTCCAAGGACCCGGGAGTCATAGAATCCCTGGGCCTGTTGGGAACCCTGTTCGGGCAATCCCGGCGCGGGAAGGTGCATTCCTTCCGGCTCGGGCGCCAACCCAAGCCGGAAATGAAGCTGCCGAAGAAAGACGAGAAGCGCGAGCGCCTTTCCAGGATCACCCCGGGACGCTAGAAAGCGAAATTCCAGACGGTTCCAGGAACCGATGCGCGGCGCATCAACGCTTGGCCGGTGCGGCCCAGCCCATCAGGGCCGAAACGATGGAAATGATCACCGAACCGATGATGGCATCCCAAAAGAACCTGTCGACATGCAGCCCCATGGGCAGGTACTGGGTCAACCAGGAGGTCAGCATCAACATTGCGGCGTTGATGACCAAGGTGAAAAGGCCAAGGGTCAAACAGGTGATGGGCAGCGACAGCAGGCTCACGATCGGCTTCACCACCGCATTGACCAGCCCAAAGACCAAGCCCACCACCAGATACGCCAGGACCACGCCCAACGTGGCATCGGTGGACGGTGCGGTGGTGACGGTGATGCCGGGCACGACCCACGCGGCGGCCGCAAGGGCCAGCGCGTTGATCACCACGCGGAAGATAAACGCAATCATGGACCCAATAATGGCACACCGCATCCGGGCCTCGCGGCAGTGAAACAGTCTTCCCGGAAGCTTGGCAGGAATGATGCGACACATGGGGATTGCTTGGGTGGCAACAGATAGGGTGTAAGGCATGACCACCGAAAATCCCGCGCCCCTCGATCCGGTCCAGCCCCGCACCATTATTGGTCGGATGCCCAAGTACGCTGCTGGCAAGCCGCCGCGTGAGGTGCCGGGCCTGAGCGCCTTCAAGCTCTCCTCGAACGAGAATCCGCTGCCGCCGATCCCCGAGGTGATGGACGCGATCCGGGCCCAACTCGAGATCAACCGGTATCCGGATCCGCTCTCGACCAAGTTGCGCAATGCACTGTCGGAGTTCCTGTCGGTCCCGGCCGACGACATCGTCACCGGCGCCGGATCCCTCGGTGCGCTGACTCAGATCCTGGCCACCTTTGCCGGCCAGGGTGACGACGGCGTGCAGGACGAAGTGGTCTTTGCCTGGCGCTCCTTCGAGGCCTACCCGATCGTGGTGGAAACCGCCGGAGCCCTGCCGGTGCAGGTTCCACTGCTGGCGGATGGCCGCCACGACCTGGACGCCATGGCCGCAGCCGTCAACGAGAACACCTCGGTGATCCTGCTGTGCACACCGAACAACCCCACCGGCCCTGCGCTGCGCACAGGGGAAGTCGAAGCGTTCATTGCCAAGGTTCCTTCCAACGTGTTGATCGTCATCGACGAGGCCTACCAGGAATTTGTGCGCGACCCGCAGGCCGTCAACGGGATCGACACTTACCGCAGGCACCCCAATGTGATGGTGCTGCGGACCTTCTCCAAGGCCCACAGCCTGGCCAACCTCCGCGTGGGATATTCGGTCTCGCACCCCGAAGTCACCAATCACATCCGGGTCGTCGCCACCCCGTTTGCTGTCTCCTCGGTGGCCGAGGATGCGGCGGTTGCCTCCCTGGCCCACTTCGACAAGGTTGTGGAAAGGGTACAAAAGGTCGTTGACGAACGAACCCGCGTTGTTGCCGGCCTGCGGGAGCTTGGATGGCAGATTCCTGACGCCGACGGCAACTTCGTCTGGCTGCAACTGGGTGCCAATACCGCTGAATTTGCCGAGCTGGCCTCGGAACAAGCGTTGGCAGTGCGTGCCTTCGGCAACGAGGGGATCCGCGTGAGCATCGGGGAGGTTGAGGCCAATACCCGGTTCCTCGAGATTTGTCGGAACTATCCAAAAGCCCCGACGCTTTCCTAGGCGCGGATAAGTCGTGGTTTGCGGCAATCCACCGTTAGGCTAGAACAGACAATCCCGCTATATGCCCCATGGGGAATGTATTCCGCATGGGGCATATTTCATGTATGTAAGGACGCCCTCGGTATGACCAACACCGTGCACGAGCCCTCGGAGCAAGCGCTGATACAGCTACTTACCCCCGAAGGGGAACGTCGCTCACACGCCGAGTACGACAGCTACATCCAGGACGTCGACGCGGAAATGTTGCGTGGGTTCTACCGCGACATGGCATTGACCCGCCGCTTCGACCAGGAAGCCACCGCGCTGCAGCGCCAGGGACAGCTGGCCCTGTGGGTTCCCCTGCGCGGACAGGAAGCGGCACAGATCGGTTCGGGAAGGGCCACCCGCCCGTCCGACTACATCTTCCCCACCTACCGCGAACACGGCGTGGCACTGACCCGCAATGTCGACTTCCCACAGATGCTGCGGATCTTCCGCGGCATCTCCAACGGCGGCTGGGACCCGAGGGAAAACAACTTCCACATGTACACCATGGTGCTCGCGGCCCAGATGCCGCACGCCACGGGCTATGCCATGGGCATCCAACGCGACCAGGCCGGCTGGGACGCCGAGCGCCTCGAAAAGGACGGCGAGGCGGTCGTCGCGTACTTCGGCGACGGTTCCTCCACCGAGGGCGAGGTCCATGAATCCATGGTCTTCGCCGCCAGCTTCAACTCCCCGGTCGTCTTCTTCTGCCAGAACAACCAGTGGGCCATCTCGGTCCCGTTCCACGTGCAGTCCAAGGTGCCGTTGGCCGACCGCGCCGCCGGCTACGGCTTCCCCGGAATCCGGGTGGACGGCAACGACGTGCTGGCCGTGCTGGCCGTGACCCGCTGGGCACTCGAGCGCGCCCGGCGCGGCGAGGGCCCGGTGCTGATCGAAGCGGTCACCTACCGGATGAGCGCCCACACCACTGCGGACGACCCCACCAAGTACCGCCTGGATGCCGACGAGGAAGCCTGGGTCGGCCGCGACCCGCTGGCCCGCCTGGAGAAGCACCTGCGGGACAACGACCTGGCCGACGAGCTGTTCTTCAAGCAGGTCGCCGTTGACGGCGACGAGATGGCCACCCGCGTCCGCATCGAAGCCATGGCGTTCCCGGACCCGGAACTCTCCCAGTCCTTCGCCAACGTCTACGCGGAGGCACACCCGCTGATCCAGGAAGAGCTCAAGTGGCACCTGGAATACGAAGCAGGATTCGCCGACACCACCGAGGAAGGGGCCACCCGATGAGCACCACCACGATGACCCTGGCCAAGGCCATCACCGCCGGACTCGACAAGGTCCTGGCAAGCAACCCCAAGTCCCTGCTCATCGGCGAGGACATCGGACGCCTGGGTGGCGTTTACCGCGTCACCGACGGGCTGATCGACAGCTACGGCGCCGACCGCGTCATCGACTCCCCGCTGGGCGAGGCCGGGATCATCGGCACCTCCATCGGCATGGCGATCCGCGGCTACGCCCCGATCGCCGAGATCCAGTTCGACGGCTTCGTCTTCCCCGCCTTCAACCAGATCACCACCCAGCTGGCCAAGATGCGCGCCCGCTCCGAGGGCCGCTTCGGCGCCCCCGTGGTCATACGCATCCCCTACGGCGGCGGCATCGGTTCCATCGAACACCACTCCGAATCCCCGGAGGCGCTCTTCGCGCACACCGCGGGCCTGCGCATCATGGCGCCGTCCAATGCGCACGACGCCTACTGGATGATCCAGCAGGCCGCCGCCTGCCAGGACCCGGTGATCTTCTTCGAGCCCAAGCGCCGCTACTGGCTCAAGGGCGAGGTCGACACCGAAAACCCAGCCGCCGACGCCTTCAAGGCCCAGATCATCCGTCCCGGCGAGGACGCCACCATCGTCACCTACGGCCCGCTGGTGCCCGTCGCCCTGGCCGCGGCCGAGGCCGCGCGCGAGGACGGCCGCTCGGTGGAGGTCATCGACCTGCGCTCGGTCTCCCCGATCGACTTCGACACCATCACCGAGTCGGTGGAAAAGACCGGCCGGCTCATCGTCACGCACGAGGCCCCGACCTTTGGCGGCATCGGCGGGGAAATCGCCGCCCGCATCTCCGAGCGCGCCTTCCTCTCGCTGGAGGCCCCGGTCATCCGCGTCGGCGGCTTCCACATGCCCTACCCGGTGGCCAAGGTCGAGGAACAGTACCTGCCCGACATCGACAAGGTCCTCGAGGCCCTCGATCGGTCCTTCGCCTACTAAATTCGCAGGTGCGCACCTTTGCCACCGCACCGCAGACGCAAAGTTTCTCACAAGGAGTGAAGACGATGAGCACCTTCAATCTTCCCGATGTCGGCGAGGGCCTCACCGAGGCCGAAATCGTCAGTTGGAAAGTCAAGCCCGGTGACACCGTGGCCGTGAACCAGGTCTTCGTGGAGATCGAGACCGCCAAGTCGCTGGTCGAGCTGCCCAGCCCGTACGCCGGGGTGGTCAAGGAACTGCACGGCGCCGAGGGCGAGACCCTGGCCGTGGGTGCTGCGCTGTTCACGGTGGAGGAGGCCGGTTCCCGCCCGGCCCCGCTGGCCAACGTGCCCCAGGTGGCCGACATCGCCGAATCCGACACCCCGGTCGCCAGCGAGGAACCGGGCCCGCTGGTCGGCTCGGGTCCCAAGGCCGATGCCGTCAAGCGCCGTGCCCGCACCAACCGCCCGGCCCCGACCAGGCCCGCCAGGGCCGCGGGCGCAACGGGTGCCCCGGTGATCCCGGCCGCGCTGGCCGACACCATCTCCCGCCGCGCCGCCGAGATCGGCCAGGCCTCCACCCGGTTGACCGCAGCGGCCAAGCCCGCCGTGGCCGCCTTCGTGGACCGCGTGCTGGCCAAGCCGCCGGTGCGCAAGGTCGCCAAGGAACTCGGCGTGGACTTGACCGAGGTCACCGGCACCGGAGGCCAGGGCGAGATCACCCGCGACGACGTGCTCTCCTACAAGTCCCAGCGCGAGGCCGAGCGCGATGCGGCCCCGATGTTCTGGTCTTCCCAGGGCGTGGAGCTCGACGAGCGGATCGTGCGCACCCCGGTGCGCGGGGTGCGCAAGGCCACCGCCAAGGCCATGGTCGAATCGGCCTTCACCGCCCCGCACGTGTCGATCTTCGTGGACGTGGATGCCTCCCGGACCATGGAGTACGTGGCCCGGCTGAAGAAGAGCCGCGACTTCGAGGGCATCCGGGTTTCCCCGCTGCTGGTGCTGGCCAAGGCCGTCATCTGGGCGGCCGCCCGAAACCCCTCGGTCAACGCGTCCTGGGTGGAGACCGAGAACGGCGCCGAGATCCAGGTCAAGCACTTCATGAACCTGGGCATCGCTGCGGCAACGCCGCGCGGGCTGATCGTCCCGAACGTCAAGGAAGCCCAGAACCTGTCCATGCGCGAGCTGGCGATCGCGCTGAACGACCTGGCCGAGACCGCCCGCGCCGGCAAGACCTCCCCGGCCGACATGGCCGGCGGCACCCTGACGGTGACCAACATCGGCGTGCTGGGCATCGACACCGGAACACCGATCATCAACCCCGGCGAGGTCGCGATCGTCGCCTTCGGCACCATCCGACAGAAGCCGTGGGTCGTCGACGGTGCAGTGGTGCCGCGCTGGATCACCACCCTGGGCGGATCCTTCGACCACCGCGTGGTGGACGGGGACCTGTCGGCCCGCTTCATGGCGGACGTGGCGGCCATCATGCAGGAACCGGCGCTGCTGCTGGACTGACACACAGCGGGACAACCTGTCGGTCCGCGGCCGGTGTGTGGAAGCGATTCCGCGCACCGGCCGCGGCACTTTCCCGCGCTGGCAATTCCACCGGTGCTGGGGCACAGTGGAAAGCGTATCGACGTCCGATTATGCACTCGCGCACAAGGAGACCACCGATGAGCATCAACCGGGCAGCCGCCGCATTCGGTGTTGCATCGCTGCTGGGCATGGTTTTGCTGGCCGGCTGCGCAGATGCCGCACCCCGCAAGACCTTGAACCAGAGCACCATCGATTCGAGCCCCTTCGGCCCGCCGCAGGTGCCCTCCGCCTACCCCGGGGAAGATTCCGGCAGCCCGGGCCCGACCCCCACCCCGGCGGCCTCGAGCCAAGCGTCCGGCGCCCGGGTCCCCGCAGGCGAGATCGACACCACCGGGTGGAAGAGCTTCAGCACCCAGGGAGTGGGCTTCACGTACCCGGCCGACTGGAACATCGAGGAAGACGACTGCAGCGACTGCAACTCCACGGCCAAGGCACTGGCTGACCCGTTCGCCAAGTGGGACCTCGAAAACTCCGACGGCGACGAGATCGCGGAGTTCCGGGCCGACAGTGCGACGGACACCGACGGCGACATCGCAACCTACACCCGCACCGTCCTGGAATCCACGCCCCTGGACGCCGGCTTCCACCAACCGGCCGAGGTGCTCTTCGAACACATGGTGATCCAGGCGCCGGGCAAGAAGACCGAGCAAAAGGTCGTGCTGATGATCAACGACTCCGCCGCCACCAAGGCGCGCGGCGAGCGCCCGGCGCTGGACTTCTTCACCCCGGTCAAGGGCCTGGCCAGCCAAATGGCAAGCACCGACGACCTGGCCGAGGAACTGGGGTTCGACGACGACCAGGTGAGCCTCGACGATGCCAGGAAGATCATGCGAAGCAAGGAATACCGGCAATTGCGGGCCGTCATGCTCAGCGTGCGGATTCAGAAGTAGCATGGAAGTCGACCAACCCACGTACCGACCGGGAAGTGCCGAGTGAATCACCAGCTGTACATCAAGATCTGTGGACTGAGCACTCCCGCGACCGTGGAAGCGGCCGTGGAGGCCGGTGCGAACGCCGTGGGATTCGTCTTTGCCCCCGGCAGCCCCCGGACCGTGGACCCGGAACTCGTCAAGACGCTCGTCGCCCGGGTGCCCGCGGACGTCGAAACCGTCGGGGTCTTCCGCAACCAGCCGCTGGACCAGGTCATCGACCTCGCCAAGCGGGCCGGCGTGGGCACCGTCCAGCTGCATGGCGACGAGCCCTACGCGGATGTGCAGGCACTGCGCGAGCAGGGGTTTGCGACGCTGCGGGCCCTTTCCTTCGACGACTACCGGGCGCTGGCCCCGGCGGAACGGGAACGCTGGGAGGCCGAACGGATCCTGCTGGACGCCGTGGAACCGGGCGCCGGGGTCACCTTTGACGCCTCGGAGCTGCTGGCGGAACCGCCCGCCGGAACCTGGATACTGGCCGGGGGGCTGAACCCCGGCAACGTCGCGCGCCTGGTTCAGACCCTGCAGCCTGCCGGGGTCGATGTCTCTTCCGGGGTCGAATCCAACCGAGGTACCAAGGACATCGGGCTGATCGAGGCATTCGTCGCCGCGGCCCGGTCCGCCGAAGCCACGGCCCAATAGGCGCAGCGTCCTTCGCCCCGGAGGATGCTGGAATGGCGGCCACGCCGACGACTGATACTTTTTGGCTCTGAATCGAGCCGATACATGTATTTCCCATAAGTAATCTTTGCGTCCTAATCTGGCAGTGGAGCACATCAGTGCCCGCGACCGGAGGGTGGACGACGTGGAAGTGCGTCAGATGCGTTACTTCATTGCCGTGGCCGAGGAAAAACACTTCGGCCGCGCGGCGCAACGCCTGCACATGGCCCAGCCCCCGCTGTCCCAACAGATCAAGGCGCTCGAGGAGCAGCTGGGCACCCAGCTGCTGGTGCGCACCACCCGCAAGGTCGACCTCACCGCTGCCGGCGAACTGCTCCTGGCCCGGGCCAGGTTGCTGCTGGCCGAGATCGAGAAGCTCGAACAAGACGTCAAGCTCGTGGGCCAGGGAGCCAGCGGCGTGCTGCGGGTTGGCGTGTCCGGCACCGCCACCTACCGTCTGATGCCCATCATCGTGCAGGCCGCCCGGAAACACATGCCGGGCCTGCGCCTGAGCGTGCAGGGCGAGATGCTCACCCCCGAGATGGAAATCGCGCTGGAAGAGCAGCGCGTGGACGTCGCGGTGCTGCGCCCGCCGATCCGTTCGAACCAGTTGAGCCTGAAATTCCTGGAGAAGGACGAACTGGTGGTGGCCCTGCCCGAGGACCACGAACTGGCCTCGCGCGGGCTGCTTGAGCTCGCGGACCTGGCTGATGAACCATTCATCGCCTACCCGTTGAGCTCCGCGGTGAATGCCATCTCCACCGAGGCCTGCCGCCAGGCCGGGTTCAGCCCCCGGATCGTCCAGGAAACCCAGGAAACCTCCACCCTGCTTTCATTCGTTGCCGCCGGGATGGGCGTTGCCCTGGTCCCCACCGCGCGACGCATGTTTGCCCTGCAAGGCATCGTCTTCCGCCAGTTGCGCAATGCGCCAGCGGTCGACCTTGCCGTTGCCTGGAAGACCGACAACGAAACAGCCCTGCTGAAGAAGTTCTTGGACCTCTTCGAGACTCCAGCCACCACGGAAGGAAACCAAGCGTGAAAATCCTGCGCATTGAAGCGATTCCCTATTCGATTCCCTACAACCACCCGCTCAAGTTTGCCAGCGGGGAGGTCACCGACGCCGAGCACGTGCTGGTGCGCATCCATTCGGACGAGGGACTCATCGGCGAGGCCGACGCCCCGCCGCGCCCCTACACCTACGGCGAGACCCAGGCATCGATCATCACCATCATCGAGAATGTCTTCGCCCCGCAACTGATCGGGCTCGATCCATTCGACCGCGGCAAGGTCCATGAGGTCATGGCCCGGACCATCCACAACCAGGTGGCCAAGGGCGCCGTGGACATCGCGCTGTGGGACCTGATGGGCAAGGCGCTGGGGACCCCGGTGCACAAGCTGCTGGGCGGCTATACCGATTCGATGCGCGTCTCGCACATGCTCGGGTTCAAGCCGGCCCAGGAACTGCTCGACGAGGCGCTGCGTTTCGGCGAGGAATATGGCATCACCACCTTCAAGCTCAAGGTAGGACGCCGCCCGCTGGCCCTGGACATCGAGGCCTGCCACGTGCTGCGCGCCGGGCTCGGCGACGACGTGGAACTCTACCTGGATGCCAACCGCGGCTGGAGCGCCAACGAAGCCATGGAGGTGCTGCGACGCACCGAGGGCCTGGGGCTGACGGCCCTGGAGGAACCCTGCGACGCGAAGGAAGCCATGAGCCGCCGTCGCCTCGTGGAGAAGTCCCCGATCCCCATCGTGGGCGACGAATCGGTGCCGACGGCGGGGGATGTCTCGCGCGAGCTGCTCTCCGGCGGCTCCAACGCGATCTGCATCAAGACCGCCCGCAGCGGCTTCACCGAAGCCACCGAGATCCTGGGCCTGTGCACCGGGCTGGGCGTGGATGTCACCATGGGTAACCAGATCGACACCCAGGTCGGCTCGCTGGCCACCGTGACCTTCGGTGCCGCCCACGAGGCCACCGTCCGCCGGGCAGGGGAGTTGTCCAACTTCCTGGACATGGCCGACGACCTGCTGGCCGAACCCATCCGGATCAACGGCGGCCGCATCTCGGTGCGCAACGTCCCGGGCGTCGGCGCGGCCGTCGACGAGGACAAGCTCACCCGCTACCGCCAGAACTAGCACCTACCCAAAACGCCTACTCCAGGAGAAGACATGTTGTTCCTAGCCCGCATGGACGTAACGTTCCCGCCACACCTGACCGAGGCGCAGATCGCCGATTTCCAGGTCCGCGAGAAGGAATACTCGGGATCGCTGCAAGGCAGCGGAAAGATGGCCGGCATCTGGCGCATCGTCGGCGAGTACGCCAACCACTCGCTGTTCGATGTCGAGTCGAATGACGAGCTGCACCAGATCCTCAGCGGGTTCCCGATGTACCCGTACATGAAGATCAAGGTCACGCCGCTTGCCAAGCACCCGAACTCGATTCGCTGACACCGGTCTTCTTTAGAACGCCACCCGGTCCGTGGCGTCGGGACGCGCTTTAATGCGTGCCCCGGCGCCACGGACCGTTGTCGTTGGAGGACGCGCGCGGGCCCGCCGGCGCACTGTTCTCGCCTGGGCCCGCCTTCCGAACAGGGGTCATGACGGGAAGCCTGGACCGGGCGTCCAGGCCGCGGACATCGATGCTTCACAGCACCCGCGATGCAATGGTTGAATGATCTCCTCCGCATCCTGGATCGGGCGCGATCCGGTCGTCGGGGCCGTTCAACCGTGGAAACCGTTGACTTATATGCAGAACATCTGAATGTAGCGAAAAGAAGTATTTCCCTCTTCCTAATAACCGTCATAGATTGAAGGCATGGAAAGTCGCTGTGACAGCAATCACCGGACCATGTGACCGGCGTCCAGCGCAACAACACCCCTCCAGCAGGAGATAGAAGGAGCAACTCGTGAGCACCGAAACCACCGCCAGCGCAGCATCGTCAGGCAACGCAGCCACCGACCGATTCCGCGAATCGGGCAAGACCTCTTCCCTCACGGTTGATGTCGAGCGCGTCAACCTGCTGGCCAGCAAGCTGATCAAGGCCGCCAACGACATCGTCCTCGAAGAGCGCGTCAGCTACGACGAGTTCAATGCCCTGAAGGCATGGCTGATCAAGGTCGGCGCCGACGGCGAATGGCCGCTGTTCCTCGACGTCTGGCTGGAGCACTCCGTAGAGGAGGTCGCCACCGACCACCGCGAGGGCAACAAGGGCTCCATCGAGGGCCCGTACTACGTGCCAGAGGCTCCTGAGCAGAACTCCCCGGCCACCATCCAGATGCGCGACGACGAAAAGGGCACCTCGCTGCTCTTCCAGGGCCAGGTCCGCAGCACCGACGGCAGCGCGTTGCCGAATGCGAAGATCGAGCTGTGGCACGCCGACGAAGAGGGCTTCTACTCGCAGTTCGCACCGAACATCCCCGAGTGGAACCTGCGCGGCACCTTCATTGCCGATGCGGAAGGCAACTTCCAGATCAACACCATGCAGCCGGCCCCGTATCAGATCCCGACCGACGGCGCCTGCGGCCAGCTGATCGCCGCCGCCGGCTGGCACGCCTGGCGCCCGGCCCACCTGCACCTGAAGGTCTCGGCCCCCGGCTTCGAACTGCTCACCGCCCAGCTGTACTTCCCGGGCGACGAGCACAACGACGACGACATCGCCACCGCGGTAAAGCCGGAGCTGCTGCTGGACATCCAGCCGGCCACCGAAGGCACCGGCGTGCAGACCACCTACGACTTCGTGCTTGATCCCGTAGCCAAGTAGGTCCTCGCCTCCCTCGTCACGGCGGGGCTCCCGGAGACATGTCCCGGGGACCCCGCCGTTGTCGTACCCCCGCACTTCCGCGGCGCCGCGAGCGGTGCCGCAGCCGGGCACCCAGACAACACCAAGACCACCGTCGCAACCCGGCAAGACATGCGAAAGAGAACCAGCAATGACCCAGGAATCCATGTTGAACTCGGTTGATATCAGTGAACTGCGCAGCGCGTTTGGCCAATTCACCACCGGCGTCACCGTGGTCACCACGCAGGGCACGGACGGACATCCCTACGGCGCCATGGTGACCGCGTTCGCCGCGGTGTCGGTGGACCCGCCCCTGGCACAGATCACGCTGACCCGCAGCTCGAGGGCAGCCAAGCACCTCGACGGGTCCTCATTCGCCATCAATATCCTCTCCGCGGACCAGCTTGAGGTTGCCAGGCACTTCGCCGGCCAGCCCTTGGACCGCGAACCGGAATGGGTCCTGAACGGAAACGTCCCGGTGCTGGTGGGCAACGCCGCCACGCTGGAATGCCGGGCCTGGAACCACTACGACGGCGGCGACCACATCATCGTGGTCGGCGAAGTGACGTCGCTGACCATCGGCGATGCCGAGCCGCTGCTCTTCCACGAAGGCACGTTTCACCGCATCGGTGAACGCCTCCTGGGCGGAGATAGCGAAAGCTGGTTCGCCGGCGCCAAGGCCTTCCAGCCATTCGTTCCGCAACACCAGTGAGACCCTGCGCCGCCCGGCGCAGGCCAACCGACAGCCCATGCACCACCTGGCCACAAAGGAGCACACCATGTTTGTCCCAACACGGCGAAAGACCGCAGGAAACCAGCGTCCCTCCGCCAACGTGCGGCCGATATCCGAGACCGCACCGGTGCTGAACCACTGGGCCTGGACCGGGTGGATGCCCGAAGCCGAGCCCGAACCCCGGCACCCTGCACTGCCGGCGGCCGAAAACCACCCGGCGTTGCTTGCCGCATAAACCTTGCGTCCCGAGCGGTACGGACCAGCGAAGGGCCCCAGACAGCAAAGACGCTGGCTGGGGCCTTTCGTGCGTCAGGTGCTCGACCACGAGCGCACCGCGACCCGTCAACCGACCGAGCGGAGAAAATCCGTGGTGTCTGCCGCCACGCGTTCAGGGCATTCCCACAGCACCAGGTGTCCGGTGTCCGGATAGACCTTCAGGACCGAACCGGCAATCCGCGCGGCCAGGGCCTGCTCATCGGCCAGTGACAGCAGGTGGTCGTGCCCGCCCCACAGGACCAACGTGGGTGTCGCGATGGTTCCCGATTCGGTGGGCGGTGCGGCCTCGCACAATCCCTTAAGGATGGCGCGCCACACGTGTGCGGGCATCCTGGTTCCGTCGTCCACGCGGTCGTCAATGAACCAGGCGGGCACCTCGTGCAGCAGCGGAAACCAGGTGAGCGATTCGCGGACCCACGCCGCGCCGATCGGGTCTACCAGTGTCTCGACTTCATCGGCGAAGGCGGGCCAGCCGCGCAGGCTCAGCGGAGCGCCGACCAGCACCAGGGCCGCGACCCGTTCCGGGCGGCCCGCGGCCAGCGCCTGGGCCACATAGCCGCCGCTCGAGGAACCCAGGACGAAGGCCCGGGGGACCTCGAGCGCATCGAGGATCGCGGCCACGTCCGCGGCCTGTTCCGCCAGCGAATATCCGTCCTCCGGCTTGTCCGCATCGCCCTGGCCGCGCAGGTCCGGAGCGTAGATCCTGAAGCCGGCCAACAGGGGTGCGAGGCGGTCGAAGCTCTCGAAGGACTCGCCCCAGGCATGCAGCAACAGCAACGGCCGGGCGTCCGGATCCCCGTCGATGAAGCACGGCACCTCGATGCCGGTGGAGAGCGTGAGTTTGTGCGCCTTGGATCCCATGGTTTCAGGCTACGCCCGGGGTTCCCTCCTGCCCATGCCTACCCGTCGGACTCCCGGTACCGGGCGGCGAGCTCGGTGCGGGAGGTCACCCCGAGCTTGGCGTAGATCCGGGTCAGGTGGTACTGGACGGTCTTGGCGCCGATGAACAGTTCCTCGCCGGCCTTCTTGTTGCTCGCCCCGGCACAGACCAGCGAAGCCACCGCCTTTTCCTGGGAGGTGAGCGTCGACCAATCCGCGGCGTCGCGGCGCGGAACGCTGATGCCGGTGGCCTGCAGCTCCCGGTTGCACCGTTCGATGTAGATCGTGGCACCCAATTGGGTGTAACCGGCCAGCGCCCGGGTGAGCGGTCCGACGGCGTCCCCGCGCTTGCCCGCCCGGCGCAGGGCCTGCCCGTAGGCGTACTCGACCTGGGCCCGCAGCACCGGCAGGGCGGTTCCCTGCAGCTTGGCCAGGGCCTCGTCGAAGGCGGCCCGCGCTCCGTCGATCTCTCCGCGCGCACTGAGGATCTGTCCGCGCACCACCAGGGCGCGCGCTGTGGTCGAGCGGTGGTTGCGTGCCCGGGCCAGGGCCTCGTACGGGTCCAGCAACGCTTCGGCCTCCTCGAGGCGGTCCTTGCGGACCAGGGCATCGAGGTAGAGGTCCTGCCAGGGCCAGAAACCCGGTTCGTCGATTCCGCCGGAACGGTCAAACGCCAACAATGGCTCGAGGGCCAGAATGACCTCGTCGTGGTCGGCGCGGGCCCTGGCGGCCGAGGCACGCGCCATGCGGTACGGCACCTGCATCACTTCGTAGCTTCCGGTGCGTGCCCAGGCCTTGGCCAGGTGGGCCTGGGCCTCGTCCTGTTCGCCGCGCATGGAATGGATCAGCACCGCGGTGTGGTGCAGCAACGGGCGCATCAACTCGATGCCGGAGCGCTCCTGCAGGACGATGGCTGCCCGCACCGTCTCCAGCGCCTCGTCCCAGTCCCCGGAGGCGAACTCGGCCCGGGCCAGCCAGGCCCTGGCCCACAGGGCAATGCGGTGGGAACCTTCGCTGTAGTCGGTCGAGCTGGCGCTGGAAAGTTCGTGGCGGGCCAGCTCAACCTGGTCCCCGGCAACATGCAACCAACCCAGCGACATCTCGGCGCGCTGGCGCTGGGCACCCGAAGGCAGGGTGGACAGCAGCGCTGTCAGCATTTCCTCGCCCCGCATGGTTTCGCCGACCATGCCCAGACCCAGTCCCTGGATGACCGAGGCCTCGACGGCCAACGTGCTTTCCGGGCTGGCCAGCTCCAGGGTCTTTTCCGCCCAATCCACCAAACCTGGCCCGTCAATCCGGCAGAGAGCGTCGAGGACCCGGCGTTGGGCGACGGTGGCCATGATCTCGGTCAGCCCCGAGTGCGCGGCGCCGGTCCAGGCGCTGGCCAGCCACAAACCGGCGGTGTTGGCCAGGCCCCGGAGGATCGCGATGTAGCCCGAAAGCAGGTCGCGTGCGGGACTGGCGGCCAGGGAAGCCAGCTCGTCCGAACAGGCCAGCGCGCCGGGCAGGTCGCCTGCGGCCACCGTGGCGTCCACGGCACGCAGGAAGAGCGGATCGCGGTGTTCCCGGTCCGTCGCCAGGCCAGCCGCCCGATGCAGGGCCACCGCTGCCGAGGCCCACTGCCCCTTTTTCGCCTGTCTTTGGGCGTAGCGCTCCAAAAGGTGCGCCAGCGCGGGATCCGAGAGCAACGTGGCATCGGCCCGGTGGGCCAGGGCGGTTCCTTCGGACTCGCTTGTGTCGGCAGCAGCCGCATGCAAGGCCAGACGGCGCGAAAGCGGGATCAGGTGGTAGACGGCCATCTGGGCGATCAGTCCCGGGAACACCAAGGAGAGGTTTCCGCCGGTTCCCGCCACGGACGCCAGCCCGGAGGCCACGCATTCCTCCACCAGCGGGAGCGGGTCCGCGGTTCCGGCCAAGCGAACCACGGCGTCCAGCCGTGCGCCGTACTCCATCACCGAGGCGGCCTCGACGAGGGATCTGGCATCCGGCGAGAGCCCGCCCAGCCGCGCGGCCGTGTCGGCGGAGAACGCACGGGGCACCGGGAACCGGCGGCCCGGTTGGTTCCAGGTTTCCTCGGGATTCTCCCTGACCAGGTCCAGGGCCGTGTGCATGTTTCCGCCGGTGTAGGCGGCCAGCTGGTCGGCCGCGGCTGCGGTGAGCTCGATGCCGAGCCGGGCCACGGAGATTTCCCTCAGGGCCGCTCCGCTCGGGGGATCCAGCTCGATTGTGGTGCTGCCCGGCGATTCGATGAGTTCGCGGGCTCCGGGCGGGAGGAACGCGGCTTCCTCCTGGCGCAGGGTCAGGATCACCAGCACCCGTTCGTTGCGCAGCCGCCGCCAGGCGAACAGCAGTGCGGCGAGGGATTCGGCGTCCGCCCACTGCAGGTTTTCCACCAGGATGATGCCGGTGCGCTTGCCGACCGCCTGGAGGAAGGCGAGCAGGGCCTCGGGCAGCGGGTCGGGACCCGCGGTGCCGGAGGCACCCAGCATTTCCTGCAGGGCCGATCCTGGCAGTTCCCTCTCCCAGCGGGCCCCGCCGGAGGTCCAGGCGGCAAGATGCTTGTTGTTTTCCATGAAGCGCCTGGCCACGGTGCTCTTTCCGCACCCGGCCGGGCCGCGCAGGATGAGCAGCTGCGCGGCACATCCCTCGGCGGCTTGCAGCAAGCGAGCCATCAAGGCCAATGACCGTTGTTGATCCATGGTTCCGCGTCTACCAATCTTTCAATGTACACAGACGGGGCTGCGTGGACATCATTGTCCACGCAGCCCCCCAATGGTCGGTTGGTGCACCCGACCAGTGCTTATTTTGCGATGCCGGCCTGTGCCTTGACGGCGCGTACCGGGATGCCGGTTTCCGAGTTCCGCAGCGGAACGCACGCGGTGACCAATGCACCAACGATAGCAACCCCGGCAAAGACGTAGAAGGCGATGTGGTTTTCCACGCCCGCGGCCATGAGCAGCCCGCCGATCAACGGACCGAAGATGCCGCCCAACCGGCCGAACCCGGCGCACCAGGCAACGCCGGCGCCGCGCGCGGCGGAGTTGTAGTAGTTGGAAACGAACCCGTAGATCAGCACCTGGGTGCCGATGGTTCCAACCCCGGCCACCGCTACCAGTGCGAGCAGGATGCCGAAGGGAAGCTGCATGGTCAGCAGCACCATGGCGACCGCGGCGAGGAAGAACGTCGTGGAGACCACGCGCTTGGCACCGATGCGGTCGGCGCCCACGGAGGCAATGAGCCCGCCGAAGACCGCGCCGGCGTTGAGCACCAGCAGGAAGGCCAGCGAGTAGGACTTGCCGTAGCCGAACTGGGACATGATCTGCGGCAGCCAGGTGTTCAGGCCGTAGGTCAGCATCAGGCCGGCGAAGCTCATCAGGCCCAGCAGCAGGGTCGGCAGCGCGTACTTCCTGGAGGCCAGTGCCCGGAAGCCGATCTTGGTGTCAACGGCTTCGGGGAGAAGGGCGTGGGCGCCGGTGGCAACGGGTTCGGTGATCGGGACGCCGGTGCGGATCGAGACGCGCTGTGCGTCCTCGGTGCGGCCGCGGGCCATGAGCCATTCGGGGGATTCCGGGAGCTTGGCCAGTGCCATGGGCAGCAGGAAAAGGATGGGGGTGGCACCGACGAGGAAGAGCCCGCGCCAGCCGATGTGGTCCAGGAGCACGATGGCCAGCAGGGACGCCAGGACGCCGCCGACCGGGACGCCGGAATAGACGATGGCGTTGTAGTAGTTGCGCTTGCCCTTGGGGGCGAACTCGGCCACGACCGCGCCGGCGGTGGCCACCAACGCGCCGACCCCGAGCCCGGTGGCGAAACGCAGGGCACCGAACGCGAAGACGTTCGGGGCCAGGGCGGTCAGGCCCATGAACACGGAGAACCAGATGATGCCGGTGATCATGATTTTCCGCCGGCCCAGGTAGTCCCCGACCGCGCCGGTGGTCAGGGCGCCGACCATGACACCGAACAGGGCCCAGCTGCCCAGCACCCCGGCCGTGGCGGGGCCGATTTCCCCGAGCTGGGAGGGATCGTTCAGCAGGGTGGAGACGATGGTTCCGTAGACGACCAGGTCGTATCCGTCGAAGATCAGGGCGATGGCGGCAATGGCCACCACCCAGCGGACGGTGCTCTTTTGCCTTGCGAGGGTGCTTGGTTCCGGTGATTTCACGTTGTGCTCCGTTTGTCTCATGGGCCCGGCGCGCACGGCATTGTGCGGGTGTCAGGGCACGAACAAGTACCTCGGGGGATTCCCCGGGGTGTGGAAGCCGTGGCCCGGGGGATCCCGGGTGGCGGGCCGTGGAATTGCTGGGGTGGAAACTTGGTGCTGGTGGATACCGGTCGCAGGCGGCGGCAAGACCGCCGCCTGCGACCCGGATGGGGGGCGGGGACGGGGCCTAGCCCAGGTCCCCGCCGGCCACCGCCAGGGTGCTGCCGGTGATGTAGGAAGCCTCGTCGGAGGCCAGGAACGCGATGGGACCGGCCTGCTCCTCAAGGGTTCCGTAGCGCTTCAACAGGGTCGAATCGACGGTCTGGTCAACGATCTGCTGGTACCAGGCCTGCTCCTGCTCGCCCTCGGGTGAGGGGCCTCGCTTGACCAGGCGCTCGGGGGCCTGCGTGCCGCCCGGCGCGGTGGCCACCACACGGATCCCGTGGGCAGCCCCCTCCATGGCCAGGGCCGAGGTGATGGCCTTGACCCCGCCCTTGGCCCCGGCATACGGGACGCGGTTGACGCCTCGAGTGGCCACCGAGGAAACGTTCACGATGGTGCCGGACCCGGCCTTGATCATTTCCGGGAACGCGGCGCGGCACATCCACAGGGTGGGGAAGAGCGAACGCTGGATTTCCTTGCTGATCTCCTCCGGGGTGTAGTGCTCGTACGGCTTGGCCCAGATGGTCCCGCCGACGTTGTTGATGAGCACGTCGATCCGGCCGTATTCGCCGACCGCGGCGGTGACCGCGGACATCGCGCCCTCGAAGACCTCCAGGTCGGCGGTCACGCTCAGGGCGTGCACGCCGTGGGCCCGCAGGCCCTCGGCAACGTCGTGGACCAGCGGGGACCGGTCCACCAGGACCAGTTCCCCGCCCTCGGCGGCGATCCGCCGGGCCACGGCCCAGCCGATGCCCTGGGCCGCCCCGGTGATCAGCACGACCTTGGAGTCAAAGCGTCCGGCGTGGAAGGACTCGGGCAGGGAGGTCGTGGCGGCCTGGTGTGCCGCCGTGTTGTCGGCGCTCATTTGCCCGGGGTGCGCGACGCCGCGGCCATGGTGGCCTTGGCGTGCTCGTTGTGGGCGATGATGGCCGTGCGGGCGGCGGCCAGGTCCTGGTTTTCGAAGGCGGCGACGATTTGCAGGTGGTCGGCGT
Source organism: Paeniglutamicibacter psychrophenolicus (assembly GCF_030812255.1). GTDB lineage: Bacteria > Actinomycetota > Actinomycetes > Actinomycetales > Micrococcaceae > Paeniglutamicibacter > Paeniglutamicibacter psychrophenolicus_A. The sequence goes on from NZ_JAUSSH010000002.1 coordinate 587,732, forward strand.
CGACCGCGCCGTCGATCCAGTGCTCCTTGCGCAGCACCTTGGCCATGGTCGCGGGGACCTCCAGGCGGTTGTACGCCTGCAACAGGTGTTCGTTGCCGACGCAGCTGAACAGGAACTGGTGGAAGGCCTCGTTGGTGATGGTGAATTCCTCGGAGCTGACGAACTTCTCGCCGTCCAGGGTCTTGCCGGCCAGTTCGGCCAGCACCTTGAACTCGACAAGCTGCTCGGGCGTCAGCTTGCCCATGGTCAGTTCAACGATGGCCAGTTCCAGAGCCATGCGCGCGTCGAATTGCGCCTGAAAGGTTGCGTGCTCTTCGCCGATTTCGTAGGCGGGCAGGGCTGCCGGGGCCTCGGAGGCGGGAGCCTCCGCCGGAGCAGCTGCCGCTTCGGGTGCCGGTGCGGCGGCATCGGGGGTGACGGCCAGTGCGAACTTCTCGAAGTAGAAGTTCTGCGGCTTGATGCCCTCGGCCTCCAGGTGGCGGCGCACGCCCTCGACCATCGGCGGGGGACCGCAGAGGTAGATGTCGACGTCGCCCTCGACCAGGTGGTGCGGCTCGAAGTGGTTGGTGACGTAGCCCTTCTTTTCCGCGGCGCTGTTCGGGTCGCCGACGACGGTGTCGAAGGTGAAGCCGTCGATGCGCGACTTGTAGTCCTCCAGCACGTCGAGCTCGACCAGGTCGGTGTCGGTGTTGACGCCGTAGATCAGGTGGGTCGGGTGGGGGGTGTCCATGCCCGAGAGCTTTTCCAGGATGGCCAGCAGCGGGGCCAGTCCGGTGCCGCCGGCCAGCAGCAGCGAGGTGCGCTTGGGATCGCGCAGGAAGAAGCTGCCCATCGGGCCGGTGAAGTTGATCTGGTCCCCGACGGCTGCGACGTCGCGCATGTAGGTGGACATCAATCCGCCGTCGGTGATGCGGATCAGGAAGGAGAGGGTGGAGACCTCCGGGCCGGAGCTGAAGGAGTACGAGCGGGTCTGGCCGCCGGAGCCGGGAACCTCGATGTTCACGTACTGGCCGGGCAGGAAGGAGAGCTCGTCGCGGTTCTCGATCTCGAGGCTGAACGCGTAGGTGGTCTCGGAGAGGCGGCGGATCTCTGTCAGCGTCGAGGAGTAGGTGGTGGCAGTCGTCTTGGCGACGTCCGAGGTGGTGGGAATCTGCAGCACCAGGTCGGACTCGGGGACCATCTGGCAGGGCAGGCAGAAGCCCTTCTCGGCCTCGTCGTCGGTCAGCGCTTCCTCGATGTAGTCGCCGGCGTCGAAGGTGCCGGATTCGCAGAAGGCCTTGCAGGTGCCGCACGCGCCGTCGCGGCAGTCGAGCGGGATGTTGATCCGTGCCTTGTAGGAGGCATCGGCGACGGTTTCGCGGGGTCCGACCTTGATGAACCGGGTAATTCCGTCCTCGAAGGCGAGGGCAACCTGATAGGTCATGAGGGGAGCTCTTTTCAAAATAGTGCAGGGTGGTGCGGCAAGAGGTGCAAGGTGGTGGTGCGGGGGCGAATCAACGCCCCCCCACGCCGGTCTCGAAGGGCCTGGGAGGGGCCCGGGACGGGACTAGATGTGGTAGATGTCGACCACGTGGTGGATGTAGTCGTTCTTCAGGACGACCTTCTTGGCCATGATCACCGGCTGGGTGCCGGAGTAGTCGATGGTGTAGAAGGAGGTGCCGAAGTAGGTGTCGACGTTCTGGTAGCGGTAGTACAGGGTGAACCAGTTGAACCGGATATCAACCTTGTCGCCGTCGACGGACACGATCTCGACATTGGAGATGTTGTGCCCGGTGCGCGGCTCCGGCAGCGAGGTGGCGCTGGAGCGGTCGGTCTTGATGCGGAAGACGCGGTCTTCCAGGCCGCCGCGGTTTCCGTAGTAGATCAGCGAAATCTCGCGCTGCGGGTCCTCGGTGAGCTTGTCGTCGTCGGCCCAGGCGGGCATCCAGAAGGTGGCCTCGGGGTGGTAGCAGTCGATCCAGCGGTCGAAGTCGCGGTCGTCCAGGAAGCGGGCCTCGCGGTAGAGGAACTGCTTGATGTCCTCCAGCGCGAGGGGCCCGGAGCTGGTCTGTACCTCGGTGACGATGGCGTCAGTGGTTGCAGTCAATGTCATGCCCCTTTTCGGTGGTTCCGTTGGTGGTGTTTGCCGCCTCGGCGGCGACGGCCTCGCGCATGGTGGTCAACCAGTAGCCGTGCTGGATCGGGTACAGGCCCTCGTCCTCGGTGCGGGCGCCGGAGGAAATCGGCTCCAGGCCGATCTTCTTGGCGTTCTCGTCGGGACCGGTGATCTGGTGCGCCTGGCCGCGGGAAAGGTCGTTCCACTTGGCGGCGGTGGCCATGTAGGTCTTCTGGCAGGAACGGAATTCCTCCAGGTCGTCCGGCGTGGCCATGCCCGAGGCATTGAAGAAGTCCTCGTACTGGCGGATGCGGTTGGCGCGGGCCTCGTCGGATTCGCCGACCGGGGCGATGCAGTAGATGGTGACCTCGGTCTTGTCGACGGCGACCGGGCGGAAGACGCGGATCTGCGAGGAGAACTGGTCCATCAGGTACACGTTCGGGTACAGGCAGAGGTTGCGGGAAACACCGATCATCCAGTCGGCCTTGGCCTCGCCGTGGGCGGCGACCAGTTCGTCGCGCTTCTCGGCCAACGGGCGGTTGGCCGGGTCCAGCCATTCGGTCCACAACAGCAGGTGGCCGTTGTCGAAGGAGTAGTAGCCGCCCTCCTGCTTGTCCCAGCCACCGGCATCCATGGTCTTGGTGTCGTTGGAGGATTCGCCGGCCGCGCGGCGGGCCTGGGTGGCGGCGTAGTTCCAGTGGGTGGCCGAGACGTGGTAGCCGTCGGCACCGTTTTCCGCCTGCAGCTTCCAGTTGCCGTCGTAGGTGTAGGTGGAGGAGCCGCGCAGGACCTCAAGTCCCTCGGGGGACTGGTCCACGATCATGTCGATGATCTTGGTGGATTCGCCGAGGTGCTCGGTCAGCGGCTTGACGTCCGCGTTCAGCGAGCCGAAGAGGAAGCCGCGGTAGGACTCGAAGCGGGCGACCTTGGTCAGGTCGTGCGAGCCGTCCTTGTTGAAGCCCTCCGGGTAGCCGGCGCCGCGGGAGTCCTTGACCTTGAGCAGCTTGCCGGAGTTGTTGAAGGTCCAGCCGTGGAAGGGGCAGGTGAACGTGGTGCGGTTGTCGGTCTTGCGGCGGCAGAGCATCGCACCACGGTGGCTGCACGCGTTGATGAGGGCGTTGAGCACGCCTTCCTTGTTGCGCGAGATCACGATCGGCTGGCGGCCGATGTTGGTGGTGAAGTAGTCGCCGATGTTCGGGATCTGGGATTCGTGGGCCAGGTAGATCCAGTTGCCCTCCCAGATGTGCTTCATCTCCAGTTCGAAGACCTCTTCGTCGGTGAAGATGTTCCGGTTGGCGCGGAAGACGCCGGTCTCCGGGCTGTCGACGAGTGCGTCGTCGAGCAAGGTCGAGACTGCATTGAGAGTTTCAGTCATGGTGTGCTCCATCCTTCATAGGGGCGCTGGCGCCCGGGTCCACCGCTGGGGTGGCGAAACCATGATCTACACCATGCCAGTACGTGCGCGAACTCACACTGGGCATATGCCTAGGCTTGACCAAGGGTGGGGTTCATTGAGTGGATTGAGATATCAATCACACTATTCTGGGTATTTGTCTGGTGTTCACCGGCACCGTAGCGTTGGTGGCCAAGCGCCATGGGCCCTTACCGCGGCCATGCCGCCGGCGACGGGCCCGGGCATTCCCCACCCGAAAGGCGGCCCGCCCCGTGCCCGACAGCCATCGCGAGGAAACCGCAGCCACCGGGCGAAAGGCCCGCCGCCCGGGGTTCTGGGGAGATGTCTCGATCAGCGCGATCTGTGCAGGCCTCATCGCCGTGGCGGTCTCCTATGCCGGCCCGATGCTGGTCATCATCCAGGCCGCCGAGCGGGCGGGCCTCGAATCGGCGCAGACCACGTCCTGGGTCTGGGCGGTATCGGTGGGCAGCGGCATCGTGGGCCTGGTGCTGAGCCTGTTTACGCGCCAGCCCGTCGTGGTGGCCTGGTCCGTTCCTGGCGCGGCGCTGCTGCTGACGGTGCTGGGGGACTACGAATTCTCCGAGGCCGTCGGGGCCTACCTGGTGGCCGGGTTGCTGGGCCTGGTGCTCAGTTTGAGCGGGCTGTTCGGGAAATTGCTGGCCGTGGTTCCGCGGCCGATCCTTGCGGCCGTCCTGGCCGGGGTGCTGCTGCCGTTCGTCCTGAACGTGACCCAGGCGGTGCTTGCCTCGCCGCTGGTCGCCGGTGGATTGGTGGTGGCATATTTTGCCGGGCGGCGACTGTTCCCGAAGTACGCGGTGCCAGGTGCCCTGGTTGTTGGCGTGCTGCTGTCGGTGGCGGCCGGCCAGGCCCAGGCCCCGGAGCTGTCGCTGGCGCTGACCAGCCCGCTGTTCACGGTTCCCACCTTTTCCATCCAGGCCATCATGGGCATTTCCATCCCGTTGCTGATCGTGACGATGGCCGGACAGAACGGCCCTGGACTGGTCATGATGCGCACCAGCGGCTATGAGCCCAACGACCGGCTGCTGCTGGCCGGCACCTGCGTGGCCAGCGTGCTCTTTGCGCCGTTCGGGTCGCACGCCATCAACCTCGCGGCCATCACCGCGGGAATCTGCTGCGGGCGCGAGGCCCACGAGGACCCGGCCAAGCGCTATGTCGCAGGGGTTGCCGGTGGACTGTTCTTCATTGGCTTCGGGTTGTTCAGCGCCACGATCCTGGACCTCTTTGACGCGGTGCCGGGCGAGCTGATCACCGCCATGGCCGGGGTGGCATTGCTGGGCGCGTTGCAGGGGTCGATGCTGGACATGCTTGATGCCGGGCGGCATGGGCCGGCGGCCATCGAGGCCGCCGTGGTCACCCTGATCGTCACGGCCTCGGGCATTTCCCCCTTCGGCGTCGTGGCACCGTTCTGGGGCGTGTTGGCAGGTGCGGCCGTGTATCTGGTGCTGACGGCCCTGCGGAATCCGCGCGGCCGGAAAAGCCCCGTGGGCCCAATTCGGGAGCAGCAGGTCCCGGCCACCGAATCCCGGGGCTGAGCCGCCGGGGCACCGGTTCCGGGAGCGTATCCGGGCCGGTTCAGCCGGGCTCCACGCGGTGCGCCGGGTCGGAGACCAGGTCGTGCCGACGCTTGTGGCGGCGGTATTCGTGCCAGGTCAGCACCGTGACCGCGGCGTCGAAGATGGTCAGCGCCCACAGTCCGCCGGTGGGCGCCACAACTAGTTCGTACCCCTGGTAGGCGATGAAGGCCAGCAACATGGCAATCATCCAGGGGTAGGCCCAGAACTGCTTGCGCAGCAGCGCGGTGACCAGCACGATCTTCACCGCGCCGTGGATCAGCAGGTAGACGGCGGCGAAGGCGATCCCCTGGTCGGTCAGCCCGCCGGCCACGTGGAGCAGGTGCGTGGCGATGAAGTCCGTGGGATCCTCGGAGAGCTCCTCGCGCGTCAGCAGCACCACCAGGTGGTTCAACGTCCCGGGGCTGGCGAATAGCAGCAGCAGGCCGCCGATGACTTCCGCCAGTCCGTCAAGGCCCTTGCCAACGACGCCGATCCAAAACAGGCGTCCCCACCAGTCGAGCTTTTTCACGGGCGCTTCTCCTAGTCGGCAGGGGCCGCCGGGGCCAATCCCGCGAGCTTTTCGACCAGCAGCAAGCCAGCCGACGACCCGGTCCAGTTCCTCTCCAGCGACTGCCTCCCGGAGGCCCGAACCACCAGGCGCAGCACCAGGGCCACGACCAGGACGTCGTCGGCGTATCCGATCACCGGGATGAAGTCCGGCACCAGGTCGATCGGGGAAGCGAGGTAGGCGAGCAGGAAAAGCAGGGCCAGGCGCGGACGCAGCGGCAATTCCCGGTCCGACACGAGCCTGCCCAGGAAGCGGAGCAGGTCGGGCAACAATTTCAGGGCGTCGCCCAGGGCGACGGCCCCGGGGTTCTTGCGCGCGTAAAGCCACAAGGACGCCAGTGCCACCGCATAGGCCAGGAGCACGCTGCCGCCGATGACCAACAGGGGCTCAAGCCACGGCATGCGGGACTCAGCCCCGCCCGGAATCCGTGGTTCCCTGTTCGTCCGGGGAACCATCGTTGTGCAGCCGGGCATAGACCATGTCGGCATACTCCTCGAGGCGTGCGACGCAGATCTTCAGGTGTTCTTCGGCCGCGCCGGCCTCGGCCAGTTCCAGCACGTCGCGGCTCTTCAGATCGCGGTGCCACCGCCGCAGGCGTTCCAGGCTCTGCTCTTCTTCCTCCAGCTCGGCCAGGGTGAACTTTTCGATGCGGACCTCCTTGGCGATCTCGGCCTCGAACTTGCCGCAGTCGGCGGAGAACTCCTTCCACTCCTCGAGCCGCAGGGTTCGGAAGGCGGAGGCGACCGCTTCCTGCCCGGGTGCGCCGGCGGTCGCCGTGGAAAGCACGATGACATCGCCCGCGCCCTTGGCCGCCAGGTCCTGGACCTTGGCGAGGGAGCCTTGGAAATGCGGGGTGTCGGGCACGGTCCACACCCCCTGGGAGACGGGGGCTGCGCCGATGCGGCGCAGTTCGCGCCACACGGCGACGCGGTGCCGCGACGAGGCCCCGGTCAAACGAACGATCAATACCAACCATGTCATGGTGCAAGGATAGATGGTTACATCAAAGAATGTAACAAGTTATACAAGAATACTTGGTTCCCGGGGCAGTGCGCAGCTCGGTTGGCCACGCCGGTCCTGACCGTGCAGGGGCCAATGCTTGCCATCCCCAACCAGTATATGCAACTATCTGCGTATGAATGCAGATAGCGAAGTATGTGCCCTGGACGCCGACAGCCAGTACGTCGAACTGGCGGTGGAGGTGTTCAGCATGCTCGCGGACGCCACCCGGGTGCGGATCATCCTGGCCCTGAGGTCCGGGGAGATGGCGGTCGGTGCCCTGGCCGAGTTGCTGGGCAAGACGCCTGCCTCGGTTTCCCAGCATCTGGCCAAGATGCGCCTGGCACGCATGGTCTCGACGAGGCAGGACGGGACCAAGGTGCTTTACCGCCTGGAAAACGAGCACGCGCGCCAACTAGTCGTCGACGCCATCCACCAGGCCGAACACGCCTTGGGAGGCACCCCCGCCCACCATTCCCGAGGGCAACAGTGAGTGCGGCGAGCGGCCACGCGCCGGGGAACCACGGCCCTGGTCACGGGTCGGCAGGGCATCGCGACCACCCGCATGACCACGAGCACAACCATGCCGACCATGACCACGACCATGACCATGGCGCCCACGGCCACAAACACCGCTCCGGATTCACCGGATGGCTGTTCGAGCTCTTCGTTCCGCACACCCACGATGCCGCCGATTCCATCGACGACGCCCTGGAATCCAACATCCAGGGGATCCGGGCGCTGAAGGTCAGCCTGGCCATCCTGCTGGCAACCACCGTCCTGCAATTCATCGTGGTGGGTTTCAGCGGATCGGTGGCACTGCTGGCCGACACCATCCACAACCTCTCCGACGCGCTCACCGCCGTGCCCCTGTGGATTGCCTTCATCCTCGGGCGCCGGGCGGCCAACCGGCGCTACACCTTCGGCTACGGGCGGGCCGAGGACCTGGCCGGACTGTTCATCGTGGTCGTGGTGGCCCTCTCCGCAGTCCTTGCCGCCTGGCAGTCGATCGACCGGCTGTTGCACCCGCAACCCCTGGAGCACCTGGGCTGGGTGCTGGCCGCCGGCGTCGTGGGATTCATCGGCAACGAGGCCGTGGCAATGTACCGGATCAAGATCGGGCGGAGGATCGGCTCCGCCGCCCTGGTTGCCGACGGGGTGCACGCCCGCACCGACGGGTTCACCTCCCTGGCCGTCGTGCTGGGCGCCGGCGGCGCGATGCTTGGCTTCCCGCTGGCCGACCCCATCGTGGGCCTGCTCATTTCCGCGGCCATCATCGTCCTGCTGATCGGCATCATTCGCAGCATCGGGCGCCGGCTCATGGACGGCATCGAGCCCGACCTGCTGGCCCGGGCCGAGGAGGCCTTCGCCTCGGTTCCCGGGATCGTGGAAGCCCCGCGGATCCAGTTGCGCTGGGTCGGCCACCGGCTGCACTGCACGGCCGTGGTCATGGTCCGGGACGCGGCACTCTCCGAGGTCGAGGCCACGGTGGAGGAGGCCAAGGCGGCCGTTGCCCGGGCGCTGCCCAAGCTCGATGACGTGTTGGTCCAGACCGGGACGGGGCGCCTGGATGCCGTGGGGGAGCGAGTCGAATCCGGGCTGGTGCGGGAACCGGGGAACTGATCCCCGCCCCGGACCCTGCTCAGCGTCCCGGAACCAAACCCGGGGAGGCGGCGAGCAGCGTGCGCGTGTAGGGGTGCGCCGGGGCGGTGAACACCGCTTCGGTGGGCCCGGATTCCACGATCTTCCCGCCCTGCATCACCAGCACCTCATCGCTCATGTGCCGGATCACCGACAGGTCGTGGGAAATGAACAGGTAGGACAGGCCGAGGCGTTGCTGGAGGTCATCGAGCAAATCCAGCACCTGCGCCTGGATGGAGACATCCAGCGCGGAGACCGGCTCGTCGCAGATCAGCACCCGCGGATTCGGGGCCAGGGCCCGGGCAATGGCCAGGCGCTGGCGTTGCCCGCCCGAGAGCGTTGCCGGGTTCCGGCCGGCCAGATCCTCCTCCAGGTCCACCAACGCTAGCAGCTCGGAGATCTTCGCCGCGTGCTTGCGCGGGTTGCGGGTGGCCCCGAAGCTGAGAGCGTCGGCCAGCAGGGCGCCGGCCGAAAGGCGCGGATCAAAGGAGGACAGCGGGTCCTGGTAGATGGCGCCGAGCGCGGAGCGGCGGGTGCGCCGGGCGGCCTCGGGCACCTGGCTCCAGGGCTCGCCAAAGAGCTCCACAGTGCCGGCATCCGGGGCCAGCAGGCCCAGGGCCATGCGGGCCGTGGTGGTCTTGCCCGACCCCGATTCGCCCACCACGCCCAGGGTGCGGCCGGCGTGCAGCTCGAAGCCCACGTCCTTCACGGCCGCGAAGTCGGGGCCACCGGGGACCGCGAAGCCCTTGGACAGCGATTCGGCGCGCAGCACCGGACGGCTGCCGGCCTGCGCCTGGCTTTCTTGCGGCGTGTCGGGCAGCGGGGCGGAAGCCCTCGTGGAGGCGGGGGAGAGCGGTGCGAATCGGGGCTTGCCGGCGGGAACAGCGGCCAGCAGTGCGCGCGTGTACGGGTGTTGCGGGTCGCCCAGGATCCGTTCCGCGGGCCCGGATTCGACGATCCGCCCGCCCTGCATCACCGCGATCGAATCGGCGAGATTGGCCACCGCGGCCAGGTCGTGGCTGATCAGAAGCATGCCCGATCCGGCGGCGCGCAGAGTGCCGAGCAGGTCCATGACCTGCGCGGCAATAGTCGCATCCAGCGCCGTGGTCGGCTCGTCGGCGATGACCAGGGCGGGGTCCAGCGCGATGGCCGAGGCGATCAGGGCGCGCTGGCGCATGCCACCGGACAACTCGCCCGAGCGCTGCCCGGCACGGCGCACCGGGTCATCCAGCCCCACCGCTTCGAGCAGCTCGATGACCCGGGCCGCCCGCGCGGCCCCGGAGCCGGAGCCATGCAAACGCAGCGCATCGTCGATTTCCTTGCCGATCTTGCGCAGGGGATCGAGCGAGGTGAGCGCGTCCTGCAGGATGAACCCCACCCGCTTGCCGCGGATCGAGCGCCAGGCACGCTGGGACAGGCCCCGGGCATCGACGCCTGCCACCTCCAGTGCGTTGGCGCGCACGGTGGATCCCGGCCCGGTCAAACCCATCAGCGAACGGGCCGTCACCGACTTTCCGGAGCCGGATTCACCGACCAGCGCCAGGCATTCACCGGGTTTGACGGTGAATGAAACGTCCAAGACAACCGGGGTTTCGCCGAAGGCGACGTCGAGGTTTTCGACGCGCAGGAGCGGTGCGGCGGCAGTCATCGGGCACCTGCGGTTTTCAGCGCACGGGAAAGCACGGTGGAGGCCGCGGCCACCAGCACGATCGCCAGGCCGGGGAAGAACGTCATCCACCAGGCCAGGGCCAGGTAGGTGCGTCCGGCCGAGAGCATGGCGCCCCATTCGGGAGCCGGGGGAGGGGAGCCCAGACCCAGAAAGCTCAGCGACGCGGCCCAGACCACCGCCTGCCCCAGCCCCAGGGTTCCCAGCACCGCGATCGGCGCCAGCGCGTTGGGCAGGATGTGCGTGGCCAGGATCTTCGCGCGGGAGCGGCCCAGCACCGTGGCGGCCTCGACCATGGGGGAGGTGCGCAGCGCGATGATCTGCGCGCGGATCATCCGCGCGTACCCCGGTGCGGTGGTCAGCCCGACGGCCACCACCGTGGTCCCGACTCCCGGTCCGGCCAGCGCGATGAAGACCAGGGCCAGCAGCAGGCCGGGCAGCGCGAAGAGCACCTCCAGGATGCGTCCGACCCCGAAGTCCAGCCACTTGCCGCCGAAGCCGGCAATCGTGCCCAGCAGCAGGGCCAGGCCCAGGCCGATCGCGGTGGCCGCGGCCCCGATCAGCAGCGAGGGCCGGGAGCCGTGGATGATCCGGGAGTAGATGTCGCGCCCGGACTCGTCGGTGCCCAGCAGGTGCGCTGCCCCGGGAGGCGAAAACGCGTCGGCCGGGTTGATGGCCAACGGGTCGAAGGGTGCCAGGACATTCGGGAGAAGCGCCGCGAGCACGAAGAAGGCCAGCACCGCGGCGGAAAGCAGCAACGGCAGGCGTGCTGCAACCGCCCGCAGCCCCCGGGTGCCGGGAGCCGGTCGCCTCGCGGTGTGTTGGGCCAGCACCGGGTCGCCCGGGGTCAGCTCCCGCTTGTCGATGCTCATGCCGCCGCCATCCGCGGGTCGGCCAGGCGCTCGGCGAGATCGGAAAAGGCCATGATCACCACGTAGGCGCCGGCCGAGAGCAGGGCCACGCCGGTGACCATCGGGATGTCGCGGGCGGAGACCGCCGAAAGCAGCGAACGGCCCAGGCCCGGCCGGGCGAAAATGGACTCCACGACCACCGCTCCGGAGAGCAGCGAGCCGAACGCCCAGCCGGAGAGGGCGATGCCCGGAAGCGCGGCGTGGCGCAGGGAATGGCGCAGCAGCACCCCGGTCTCCGATTCCCCGCGCGCCCGGGCGGAGAGGGCAAAGGGGGAGCGGTGTGCCGTTTCCAGGGTGTCGCGCATGACCTGGCCGAGGAACCCCGCCAGCGGCAGGGCCAGGGTGGCCACCGGCAGCACCAGGCCGGCCGGCGCATTGGTGCTCACCGGCGGCAGCCAGCCCAGAGCCGTGGCGAAGAGCATGATCAGCACGCTGGCGAGCCAGAAGTGCGGGACCGCGGCCGAGACGATCTCCAGGCCCGAGGCCAACGCGGACCCCAGGGCACCGCTGCGCGTGGAGAGCACCGCGACGACCAGCGCCAGCGCCCAGGCCACGAGCAGGGCCAGGACGGCCAGGACCAGGGTGGGCGGGACCAGCTCCCCCAGGACCTCGGCCACCGGGGTCTTCAGCGAGTAGGAAGTGCCCAGGTCCCCGGTGGCCAGGCGCCACAACTGGCTGAAATATTGCACGTACAGCGGCGCATCCAAACCGTAGTCGGCGCGGGCCTGGGCCAGCGCCTCGGCCGAGGCCTGCGAGCCCGGCCCGCCCATGATCGCCTCGGCCGGGTCGCCCGGAATCATCCGGATGCCGAAGAAGATCGCGGTGGCCACTGCCCACAACACGAACAGCCCTCCGCCGATCTTGCCCAGCACCCGGCGGGCGGCCGCCCCGGCAACCCGGGTCGACCGCCCGCCGGCAAGCATGGGCTGGTTCATCTTCGGAGTGTGGTTTTCGGCGTTCGGCTACTTGGCCAGCCAGGTGTCAAAGAACGTCGGGGTGGCCACCGCGGTGGTTGCGCCCACGTTCCTCAGCTTCTCCGAGTACAGGAAGTGGTTCTGCTGGTCATAGAGCGGCAGCAGGTAGTGCCCCTCGAGCACCAGCTTCTGCGCCTGTGCGTACTTGTCCTTGCGCTCCGCCTCGTCCGCGGTGGAACCCGCGGCGTCCAGCAGCTCATCGAGCGCCGGGTCCTTGACCTGGGAGAGGTTGGCGAAGTAGCCCGAGGGCGCCGGGATCGTGGAATCCGAGTGGAAGAGGATGCTCAGCACGCTCGGTCCTACCTTGGTGTAGGGGGCGGACACCAGGTTGTAGTCGTTCTTGAACAGTTCGCCGTACCAGCTGGAGAGATCCAGCAGGTTGATCTTGATTTCGATGCCCGATTCCTTGGCCGTGGCCTGCAGCTGCTCAAAGAGCGACTGCTCGGCGGGGATCGATTGGCTGGTGCTCACCGGGAAGACCAGTGACAGGCGCTCCCCGTCCTTGGTCCGGTAGCCCTCGGGGTCGCGCTCGGTCCAGCCGGCGGCATCCAGCAGTTCCCCGGCCTTGGCCGGGTCGTAGGCAAACAGCGTCTCGGCGGAGTAGGCCAGGGGCTCGACGCTGGAGAGCGGGGAGTGGGAGCGCGGCGCGGTGCCGAAGAAGAGCGAGTCGATGCCGGCATCCACGTTCACTGCGTGGATGAAGGCCTCGCGGACCTTGGAATCGTTGAAAGGCGCCTTGGAGGAGTTCAGCTCGATGCGGTTCGAGGCGCCGGGGCGCGGGGCGTCGAGGTGCTTGATTCCCTGGCTCTTGGCCGCTGCTGCAATGGTGTCCGGCTGGGCGTTGTCGATGACCTGCACCTCGCCGGCCTGCAGTGCTGCGTAGCGGGTGGCGGCCTCGGGGATGAAGCGCCAGGTGATGCCCTCCAGGTAGGCCGCGCCCTCGTGGCCGTCCGTGGCGACGGGCTGCACATAGTCCTCGTTGCGGACCAGGTTCACCGCGTCCTGCTTCTTCCAGGATTCGACCTTGAACGGGCCGGTGCCCACCGGGGCCGCGCAATTCTCTTCCTGGCTGCGCTTCAGCGCGGTGGGGGATTCGATGGCGACCCACGGCATGGAGAAGGACTCCAGCAGCGAGTTGTCCGGGCTCTTGAGCTTCAGTTCGAGGGTGGCCGCATCCAGCGCCTTCATGGAATCGATCTTGCCCAGGGCCAGGTACCCGGTGGAGGAGGCCGTCTTGGGATCGAGCAGGTGCTCGAAGTTGGCCTTCACTGCGGCGGCGTCCAACGCGGTGCCGTCGGTGAACTTGATGCCCTGCCGGATCTCCACGGTGCGGGTGAGCCCGTCCTGCGAGACCGTGGAGTCCTCCGCAAGCCACGGGACCAGGTTGCCCTTGGCGTCCTTGGTGTAGAGGGTCTCCAGGTACTGCGAGGAGACCAGGGCCTGCGGGTAGTTGCCGCCCACATGCGGATCCAGGCAGCTGGGCTCGGCGTCGCCCGAGGCGTATACCAGGGTGCCGCCGGCGACCGGGGTGCCGGCGTCATTGCCGGACTCGGGAGCAGTGGTGGCCGGGGCGCAGCCGGCAAGCACGAGTGCTGCGGCAAGGCCGAAGGCGGCCGGGAACAGGCGACGGGTCAAGGGACGAACGTTATTCATGAAGCTGCTTCCTGCGAACCAATGAAGATGAAGTGAAGTCGGGTATCCGTCGCCGCCCTCTTGGGGGTCTTGACGGGTGGGCACCGCCATCAACCTTAGTCCGGACCCTGCGCCCGGACAGGGGTCTGTGGGAGAGGTCATAACAGGTGCGGGCTGACCCCAAGCTGCACGGTTTTGGGCCGCGGGGCGTGGTGGAGCCGGCGAACCCCGGCCCCACCACATCCTTTGTGGATCACCGGGGTGTTGGGGATGCCGCCGGGGTGGAGGGTCCGGAGGTCGATGGCGGCGAGGGTGGCGTTCATCGGCCGGGCCCGAAAATCCGGCACGCGCAGGCATGTTGTGGACAGGCACGCAGTGCCACCATGGAAGCATGCAGATACCACTGCGGCCCGAAGATCTGCGTTCCTGCCGTTCGCACCCGCGCACCATCGCGGACACCGCCGCGGGGCCCGTGGAATACGCCGACCGGGGCCAAGGCGAGCCCATCCTTGCGGTGCACGGCACCCTGGGGGGCTGCGACCAGGGATTGGTGGCCACTGAATTCTTCCGGGTCAACGGGTTCCGCATCATTGCCCCGAGCCGCCCGGGTTACCTGGGGACACCGCTGTCCACGGGAAGTTCGCCCGCGGAACAGGCCGACGCCTTGGCGGCCTTGCTGGACGAGATCGGCATCAATGGAATCTCGGTGTTTGGTGGCTCGGGCGGCGGCCCCGCGGCCTATGCCCTGGCCGCCAGGCACCCGGAGAAGGTCTCGCGGCTGCTCCAGGTCGACTCCATCAGCCATTCGGTCGCCCCGGTGCCGTTCGCCAGGCTGGGCGCCAGGGATCCGGCCATCAAGCTGCAGCTGTGGTTCCTCCGCCATTCCGCGGCCCCGATGCTGAAGTTCCTGTTCCGGCGGTTCGGCCAGATGTCCGGGGCCCGGGCCGCCGACCTGGCGGCCGCCGTGGCCGCCGATCCGGTCCGGATCGCGCACCTCGAGGCCATCCTCCTGGCATCCTCCGGCTGGGCGGGACGCCGCGAGGGACTCGACAACGACCTTGTGACCTTCAGGGCGCTGGCCCCGTTGGGCCTCGAGGCCATCACGTGCCCCACGCTCATCATGCATGCCTCCGGGGACGCGACCGTGCCGCCGGAGAACGCCCGGAATGCCCACGAGCGGATCCCCGGCTCCGAGCTCTACTGGATGGAGGGATCCCACCTGTCCTTCTTTCTCGAGGAGGGCGACACGGCCCCCGGCTACGCGCTCGAGTGGCTGCGGGGGAACAGTCCCGCAGGCCGGGTGCCCGAGCCAGGGCCTTGAGCTTGCAGTCTTCCCGTGGAGTGGCGGGAAATGAAAATCGCCGGGCTCCCCGGCAATTCGGGGATCCCGGCGATCCGCCAGGTGGAACCTCGGGCAGGGTCAGGCGCTGGCCACCGTGAAGCGGCGGTGCAGGTGCTTCGGGTCCTCGATTTCATCCAGCGCGGCAACGGCGAAGTCGCCGGTGCTCACGTGGTCCCCGGCCGGGGAATCGTTGCCCAGCACGATGTTGCCGGTGGCCTCGCCCGGGGCAATCACCGGGGCGGGGGCCAGCATGGTCCAGTCCAGGCCCGAGGCCGAGGTGTAGAAGTCCAGGACCTCGCCCATGGTGCGGGCCTCGGGCATGTACTCCTCGGGGAACCCGGGGGTGTTGAACAGGCGGACCCCATCGACTTCGGTAGCGCCGGCTCCGCCGACGACGAAGACACGGGCAGGGACCAGGGTCTCGGAGATCTCTTCATGGGCGTCGATGAACGGCTGGTGGGAATCGCCGGTGCGCGATGGCGGGATCGAGAAGACGACGACGTCATTTTCCTTGGCCAGTGCGCGGTAGGCCGCGGTGTCGCCGAGTTCGGCGGTGGTTGCGGAGGCGGCTCCGGCGACCTCGCGCCCGCTGCGGGACACCGCGGTGACCTCGTGGCCACGCTTGGCGGCCTCGGCAACGATCTGGCTGCCGACCATTCCGGTGGCTCCGTATACGGCAATCTTCATGGGTGGTTCCTTGATCTCTAGGGTGGCGGGCGGGCGGGCCTGCCGTGTCATTGCCCCAATGATATCCAATTGATATCGAGTACCTCAACGTAATATGGTTACCCCATGGATACCACTGGTGCGGCTTTCGATGTCATGAGCCCCGACTGCCCCTCGCGTCTGGTCCTGCAACGCATGGGTGACAAATGGACGCCGCTGGTGTTCCTGGCCCTGAAGTCCGGGCCCCGCCGCTTCTCGCAGCTGAGGGCCGACATCGGTGGGGTCACACCCAAGGTTCTCACCCAAACACTTCGCCAGCTAGAACGTGACGGCTTGTTGACCCGCACCATCTACCCCGAGATCCCGCCCCGGGTGGAATACGAACTCACCAGGCTCGGCGGCACCCTGCTCGGTCCCCTGGAAGTCATGCGGGAATGGTCGCAAATCCATGCCGCATCCATCCTCCGGGCACGGAGCGACTACGACGAACTCCACAATGCCTAGCCGAGGCCGGAAGATCTTCGCCCCGAGGGCAATCCGCTTACACGGTGGTTCCGAATACCTGGTGTCGGCAACGCAGCTGCGTTGAAGATCGACAGGAACCCAAGGAGCCCACCATGGCCTCGACACACACCACCACCCACCGCACTCTGGTGCAATATGTTGCACTGGCCGCTGGCGCGGTATTCCTGCTGGTTGGTGTCCTGGGATTCATCCCCGGCATCACCAGCAACACCGAACACCTGGGGATGGCCGGACACCACTCCAGCTCAATGTTGCTCGGCATCTTCCAGGTCTCGGTCCTGCACAACAGTGTCCACCTGCTCTTCGGCGTCCTGGGTGTCATGCTGTGGCGCAACGCGGCGAAGGCGAAGGCGTTCCTGGTCGTCGGTGGGATTGTCTACTTGGTCCTGGGCTTCTACGGGGTCTTCATCGACCAAGCCAGCGCCGCAAACTTCGTCCCGGTCAACACGGCTGACAACGTGCTGCACTTTGCACTCGGCGTTGGCATGGCCGGACTGGGCCTGGTTCTTGGCCGGAATCCGGCCCCGGCCCGCCGCGCGTCCTAGGCACGTCCCCGCCGCAAACTGAAGCCGATCCCGGGACCCGCCGTACGTTCACATGGTGAATCGTGCGGCGGGTCTCCTGCTGCCGCGGCTGTGTGGTGCAGCAGCCGCCAGGAAGTCGTTGTTACTGCCACGGACAGGTATCCTCAATCGCAGCAGAACATGCCGCCTCGACTTCCAGGTGCGGCACCCCGAACAAAGGATGCGCCGCATGCTGGCACTGGCTGCCGCCTCCCCGATCGTGGTGGCCATGGCCCTGTTCTTCGCCAAGACCAGGGCGACCACCATGGCGACCTGGTCGCTGGTCACCGGGGTGCTGGCAGCGATCTTCTTTTTCCCCACCCCGCTGGCTGAATTGCTGGACGCCGGGGCCATGTTCGGCCCCACCATCCTCGAGGTGCTGCTGATCCTCTTCGCCGGGGTGCTGCTCTCGCGCATCACCACCGAAACCGGCGCCATGGACAGGATCTCCGGCTGGCTGCGCCAAAGCGCCTCGAACCAACAGGCCGGGACGGTGCTGGTGATCTTCGGGCTGGTCCCGTTTGCCGAATCCGTCACCGGGTTCGGCATCGGTGTCACTGTGGGTGTCCCGCTGCTGCTGCAGCTGGGTCATTCGATCAAGCGCTCGGCGATCCTGAGCCTGCTGGGGCTGGTGGCGGTCCCGTGGGGAGCGCTCGGCCCCGGCACCCTCGTGGCGGCGGACCTGGCCGGACTCACCCTTTTCGACGTGGGCGTACGCTCGGCACTGATGACCCTGCCGGTGGTGCTGGGTGCGGGAATCGTCTCCTGGCTGGTGCTGCGGGCCGGCTCGCCCCACCCCGGGCGGCTGCTGGCGCACCTATTGGGTGCCGCGGTGCTGCTCAACGCCGGAATCCTCGCCGCCAACCTGCTCATGGGAACCCCGCCGGCCGGAATCGTCGGTTCCCTGCTGGTGTTGGCCGTGCACCTGCTGGCGTTCAAGGTCGGAGGCACCCTGGTGTCCGCCGGACGTGCGGTCTGGGTGGCATTGCTGCCCTACGGGGTGCTCACCGTCGGGCTGCTGGTGGCCAGGGCACTGACCTCCCCCATGGAACCCTCGCTGCTCAAGCGCGCACTGACCAGCGGCGGGGTGTGGCTGGTTGTCGCCTGCCTGGTCGCACAATATGCCTCCGCCTCGCTCGGCGGAGGCAACCGGAAACTGCGCACGCGGGCCCATGTGGCCTACCGAAGCTGGATCCCGATCGGGGTGACCACCGGGGGCTTCACCATCCTCGGAGCCCTGCTTGCGGCCACCGGCATGGGCAGGGAACTGGGCGCGGCGCTCGCCGGGATCGGCACCGGATACCTGGTGCTGGGGCCGGTCATCAACGGGCTGGCCGGCTTCATCTCCGGATCCAACACCGCGGCAAACTCCATGCTCGCGGCAACCCAGGCGCAAGCGGCCACCGCGATGGGTTCCTCGGTGCTGCAGATCGTCGCGGTTTCCAATGTCACCGCCTCGATGGCCACGATGCTCTCGCCCTCGCGGATCCTGCTGGCCTACGGGCTGGCCATCTTGCCGGTGGCCTCGGTTTCCGGTTCCGTCCCGGAGGAAGAGCCGCCGAGCGAGCACGAGGTCACCGCGTGGATCGCCCCGCGGCTCGGGGTGCTGTTGGTCATCGTGTGCACGCTGCTGGGCGCGGTCACCTGGGTGATTCACTAGCTGGCTGCCGGCAAGTCGGCCAAGGGCAGTGCACCGACGCGGCTACTCGTCCTCGGAAGAATGCAGCCGGCGGCGGGCGCTGAGCAGTTCCACCTCCGGCCGCGAGGCGACCAGCCGCTCGATCCCGTCGAGCACCTCGATCACGTGGGCGGCGTCGGCCGCGACGAGCCCGGCGGAGATCCCGGCACGCCGGTGCAGTTGCTGCCTGGCGGTCTCCGCGACGGACACCTCGAAGCGGCGGTGGATCTCGGCCAGGATCGGGCGCACGACGGAGCGCTTGGCCTTGAGCGAGTGCACCTCGCCGAGCAGCAGGTCGAACTCGATCCATCCAAACCACATGGTTACATCATGCGCCACGCCTCGCCCGTTTGCCGGCCAGGCGGGGGCTGCGCGTGGTTTCTAGCGCACGCCGTTCTCGGCGATGGCAGCGGCCAGCACCGGGGCCAGGCGCTTGACGCCCTCGCGGATTTTTTCCTCGGGGACCGCGCTGAAGGCCAGGCGCAGCCGGTGGCTGGGTTCGTCGTTGGGGCTGAAGGCGGCTCCCGGGATGAAGACCACCCCGGCCTCGATGCCCTGGGACAGCAGCGCATAGGTGTCGATTCCCTCCGGCAGGGTGACCCAGATGAAGAAGCCGCCCTCGGGCCGGGTGTAGCCGACACCCTCCGGCATGTACTCATCCAGCGCCTCGAGCATCGCGGCGCAACGCCCGGCGTACAGCTCCCGGTAGGTCTGGATCTGCCCGCGCCAGTCGTGCCCGTCGAGATACTTGCTGATCAGCATCTGGTTGAACGTTGCCGGGCAGAGCGTGACGGCCTCGGCGGCGAGGTAGAAGCGGCGGAACAGGTGGGTGGGGACCACCGCCCAGCCGATGCGCAGGCCGGGGGCGAGGATCTTGGAGAACGAGCCCATGTAGATGACGTTCTCGGGGTAGTCGGCGCGCAGCGGGCGGATCGGCTCGCCGGAGTAGCGCAGCATCCCGTAGGGGTTGTCCTCCAGGATGAGGATGTTTTCCTCGATGCAGATCTCGGCGATTTCCGCGCGGCGTTCGGCGGCCAGGGTGATGCCCGAGGGGTTGTTGAAATTGGGGATCGTGTAGAGGAACTTGATCCGTGCGCCGGCCTCGCGCAGCTGCCCGATGCGTTGGCGCAGCGCGGAGGGAATGAGCCCGTGCTCGTCCGTGCCGATGGGTTCTGCACGCACCTGGTAGGCCTCGAAGGTGTTCAGCGCGCCCACATAGGTGGGGTCCTCGCACAATACGGTGTCCCCGGGGTTGCAGAAGACCTTGCAGGCGACATCCTGTGCGGCTTGTGACCCGGTGGTGACGACAATGTTATCCGGGTCGACCCCGGTGATCCCTTCCTCGGCCATGACCTCGCAGATCTGGGCGCGAAGTTCCTCGGTGCCCTGGCCGCTGCCGTACTGCAACGCCGTCATGCCCTGGTTCGCGATCAGCTCCGAGGCCATGGCCCCGAGCTTTTCCAGCGGCAGGGACTGCAGGTACGGGTTGCCGCCGGCCAGCGAAACCAGTGACGGGTCCAGGGAAAGTTCAAAGACGTCGCGGACCGCGGACTGCTTAATGTGCGAGGCGCGTTCGGAGAAGAGCGACTCGTGCGCGGCGGCGCGTTCGAGGGCGATTTCGGTTTCACTGCCCGCAAGGGGTCCTGTAATTGAGCTCACATCCGAACCTTATCAACAGTTGTTGCCTATACGTCAACACCTGGCTATTTCTGGCTCAAGTACTCGTTGACGTCGATGCCATTGAGCAGGACCTTCGCTTCGCCCGTGCCGGCGGCAACCATCGCGGTATAGGTGAGCTGGGCGATGATGCGCGGATCGTCGCACACCCCGCCCGAGCTGAGCTCCCCGGTCAGTTTCACCGTGACCGTGTCGCCGGCGACGGAGGATGAGACGTATGTGAGGTTCGAGCTCGCGAGCGCATTCATCAAGCCCGATTCGCCGTGCTGCGCGTCCTTGTCATCGAGCAGGTCGCTCATCGCCGCCTCCACCTGGCTGGCGTACACCACCGGCCCGGTCTCCGTGGCCACGATGCTGTCGCCGCACCCGATCATCGGGCCGGATTTTCCCTGGTCGTTGAGGGCTACGTAGAAGATCGTCAAGGCCGATGTCGTGGTCGAAGGGCTCGTGGCGGGCGCCGTTTCCGAGGGCGAAGGCGTGGGTGTGGCCGTGACGGAGGGGGACGGGGTGGCGCTCGCGGGTGTGTCCGTTGCCGGTGCCGTGGAGGAGGGGACCCCGGACTCCGGAATCCCGGTCGTGGTCGGGGCTTCGGCGGGACCGCCGAAGCAGCCCGACAGCGAAAGGGCCAAGCCGGCACCCGCCACCGAGGCCAGCGAAAGCCTGATTATTCGATTCCGGAGCATGGCACCCAACCCCTTCTTGGCAACGACGCCGGCCACTGCGGCCACTTCCAACCTAGGCGAAAGGCGGGCGCCGAAACCAGCACGGGGGTGTTGCGGTTGGGTCTATTCCGGGGTGTCGGTCGGGCTTGCCGCCCGTGCGTCCAGCCAGGACTGGACGGAGGCCGGACGGATCCTGCGGTGTGTGCCCCGGTATTCGACCGGGATGGTTCCCGAGTCGGTGAGCTTGCGCAGGTAGCTGGCCGAAACCCCGGCCATCTTCGCCGCCTGCGAGGTGTTCAGCAAGGACTCGACGGTGCTCACGCTCACCTCGTCGCCGCGCGCCATGCGCTGCAGGACATCAATGAGCGCCGCGTGGGCCACGTCGGGCAATTGCAGGGTGGTGCCGTTGACAAAAACGGTGGTGTCCGCGGACTCGTCCAGGGCTGCCGCGAGCCGTGCCGCGGCCTTCTTCTCCAGTGCGGGGAAGGCCCGGGCCTTGCTCAATGAGGGTGTTGGAAGCGACATGCTTCCATCATGCATGATTCGAGGCAAAAGTGCCGGTGTGGCGCGTCCTTGGTCGGCGGCACCGGCCGGAGGGCATGAAACTGGTCAAGTAACTTGATCAAGCTGCTTGTACAATAGTGGCCATGCCTGAAAATTCCGTTTCCCTGTCCCTGGTCGAAGCCATCCGCCCGATTGCGCGCCGCCTCAATTCCGCCAGCACTTTCTCAACCGGAAAACTTGGCATCCTCAGCCACCTGGCACGGAATGGGCGGGCGACCACCACCGAGCTGGCGGCAACCATCAGGGTCACCCCGCAGGCGGTGTCGCTGGCGGCACGCGAACTTGAGGACATGGGCCTTCTCGGCCGGGCACCCGACGCCGAGGACCGCCGCCGGACCTGGATCGAACTGACCGATGCGGGTCACGCGAGGCTCGCGCAGGAGCGGGCTGCCGGCCTGAAATGGCTGGAGGAAGTGATCTCGGCACGGCTCACGCAGCCGGAACAACAGTCTCTTGAAACGCTGATCCCGCTCTTGCGGAAACTCGACCCGGAGTCGCGCGATGCCTAGGACCACTGCAACCACCCGCCCAAACCTGATGCCGGCGCTGGTCTATGCCGCGCTTTCCACCGCGATCGTGAGCTCGCTGGGCATGCTGTTGGTCCCCTCGATCGCCATCGGCACGCAGGTGCCGGTCGGCACCGCCCAATGGATGCTGACCATCAACCTGCTCGTCGGTGCCATCGCGACGCCCGTCATGGGCAGGCTGAGCGACGGACCCCACAAGAAGCGGCTCCTGGTGTGGTCGTTGGGGATCATCCTTCTCGGTTCCGTCCTGGCGGCGCTGGCGCCGACCTTCACGGTCTTCCTGGTCGGGCGGGCACTGCAGGGGCTGACCTACGGGATTGTCCCGGTGACGATTTCCCTGGCACGCCGCTACATCGAACCGTCCAAGGTGCAGCCCTCGATCTCAAGCCTCTCGGTCACGGTGTCGACGGGAATCGGGATCGGCTACCCCCTGACCGGGATTATCGCCGGCCTCGTGGATTTCCGCTTTGCGTTCTGGTTTGCCGCGCTCTTTGTCGTCAGCGCCATCATCGTGGTCGTCCGCGTGGTACCCGGCGGACCCGACGCATTGGCCGGCCAGGAGCCATTCGACTATCTGGGCACGGGCCTGCTCGGCCTGGGCCTGGGCACACTGCTGCTGGGCATCAGCGAGGGCCCCAACTGGGGCTGGGGATCTCCGGAAACCGTGGGAATCCTCGCGGTCGCGGCGCTCCTGCTGGCCGTTTGGTCCAGGACCGCCCTGCGGTCAAGCCATCCACTGATCAACCTGCGGGTGCTGCGCCACGGCGAGGTGCTCCTGGCAAACCTCACCGCAGTGGGCCTTGGCGCAGCGCTCTACATCGGGCTGTCGATTTCAAGCCTCATCGCCCAGACTCCCGCCTCGACGGGCTACGGGATTGCCCTGCCCGTCTTCTGGGCCGGGTTCGTGATGTTCCCGCTCTCGGTGGGCAGCTTCACCGCCAACCGCATCGTGCGCCGCCTGTCGAACAGGATCGGCCTCACGGCGCTGTTGCCCATCGGGGCCGGGGTTGTCGCAGTCTCGGGGACCATGCTGTGGTTCGCCCACACGCAGTTGTGGGAGATCCTGCTCGGGATGCTGCTCTTCGGCCTGGGCATGGGTGCAAGCTATGCGGCCATGCCGGCATTGATCGCCCGCAGCGTTGCCACGGAGGAATTGGGCAGCTCGGTGAGTTTCAACCAGGTCCTGCGCACCGTGGGCAGCTCGTTCGGCACGGCCGTCGCCGGCGCGGTGCTTGCCGCGAACATGGGCCCGGAGATGCACTCGACCGACACCGGGATCACCCTGACGTTGGCCATCGGCGCGGTCCTGTGCATGGCGGTGTTCGCAGCACTGCTCATCCACACCCTGAAAAACAAGGTGGCAGCCGTCGTGCGCCGCGCCGGTTGATCCCGTCGGATGGCCCATGCCTCCGGGGCCGGTTCGGGCCCGCCGGCAGGGGGCCGGTGGCCCCGGGCAACCGGGTGAAAAAGCCATGGACGGCACCGATTGGGTGCCGCGGAACGGGTGGATATTTCCCCTTGGTTGCGCCCATCGGTGGCGCAAATACGCCGAAGTGCCGTATCCTGATGCCTACGGTCTAAAGAAAGTACTGACCAGTGCGCCGTTGCCGCAGCCATCACCCCCGGCCGGCAGACGCACAGCGAGGCAAGGAGCCAGGCAGGCACCACATGGATGTGGTTGCGCCGGTTCCTGCGTTGTCCGCGATCGTTGAATCGCCCCTCGCTCCGAAACATTTCAGAACTTTCAAGGAGACTTTCATGTCCATCGACACCTCGCTCGACGCCGCCGCAACCATCACCGAAGCCGATATCTTCGACGCCCACCTCGGCGGCAAGCTCAGCGTCCAGTCCAAGATGCCGCTGACCACCAAGCGCGATCTTTCCATTGCCTACACCCCGGGCGTCGCCCAGGTTTCCCGCGCCATTGCCGCGGACCCGGCCCTGGCCGCGACCCACACCTGGGCCTCGCGCCTGGTCGTGGTGGTTTCCGACGGAACCGCGGTGCTCGGCCTGGGCAACATCGGAGCCGCCGCCTCGCTGCCGGTCATGGAAGGCAAGAGCGCACTCTTCAAGGAGTTCGGCGGCCTGGACTCCATTCCGCTGGTCCTGAACACCACCAACGTCGATGAAATCGTCGAAACCCTGGTGCGCCTGCGTCCCAGCTTCGGCGCTGTCAACCTCGAGGACGTCTCGGCCCCGCGCTGCTTCGAGCTCGAGGCCCGCCTCATCGAGGCCTTGGACTGCCCGGTCATGCACGATGACCAGCACGGCACCGCCGTGGTGGTCCTGGCCGCGCTGATCAACGCCGCCAAGGTCGCCGGCAAGGAACTGGGCCAGATGCGCGCGGTGATTTCCGGGGCAGGCTCCGCGGGCATCGCGATCTCCGAGATCCTGATCAATGTCGGTGTGGGAGATGTGGTTCTTGTCGATTCCAAGGGCATCATCCACCGCGACCGCGACGACCTGAACGCAATCAAGGCCAAGTTCGCCGCCATCACCAACAAGGACGGGCTCATCGGCGGGATCCGCGAGGCCCTCGACGGCGCCGACGTGGTCGTGGGGGTCTCCTCCTCCAAGTTCCTGGAGGAAGACCTGGCCGGCATGAACGATGACGCGATCATCTTCGCCCTGTCCAACCCGGATCCGGAGGTCATGCCGGACGTGGCGCGCAAGTACGCCGCCGTCGTTGCCACGGGCCGCTCGGACTTCCCGAACCAGATCAACAACGTGCTGGCCTTCCCGGGCATCTTCCGCGGCGCCCTGGATGCCGGTGCACGCCGCATCACCTCGGAGATGAAGCTGGCCGCGGCCCACGCCATCGCCGAGCTGGCCGAGGAAGACCTCTCCAGCGAATTCATTGTTCCCTCGCCGCTTGACCCACGCGTGATGCCGGCGGTTTCCGCCGCCGTCCAGGCCGCCGTCGTCGCCGAGTAGCGGACACTCAGCCGGAATTCTCAATCAGGGTGTTGGCCTAGTTCAACATGAACTGGACTAACACCCTGATTGTCCATTTTGACCCACCGAAGAATCGGATTCTCATCGGTGGACACTCATGTAGGGCGCGGCACAATAATGGACGCCGATGATTAATGTCCGGCGTTACTTCAGTGTTGCAGATCCGGTTCTTTTCATGGCCGCTTCGGCCAAGTTGCTAAGCGCCTGTTCGACGTCGTCTTCGGTCCCCAATTCCGGTTCGGAGAGCAAGGAGCCACCAGCGGACTCGATTTCAAAGTCAATTCGGTGCCGCATTTTTCTTGCAAGACTTTCAACCCGAGTCTTGTCGAAAACTTCAGGTGATTTGGTATCTTGGATTAGTGGAGTTGGGCACATTCTAGCCTCCTGAGAACAGATTGTACGCGGTTTGGCGATGTATGGCTCCCTTCCAAATGGATTTCAATTTCATTGGTAAGGTCGGCCACCGCCGTCCAGGGTCGACGACATAGATTACATACCAAAGTAGTGACGCTGCCTGTACGACGGTCAAGACCCACCATGTTGCGTTCCAAACGCCGGCCGTGACAGGAATAGCAGCTAGAGCTGCAAGCAAAAAGACTGTAATCGTGCAAAGTGAAATCATCGAGCGCAATGATTTCAGTTGGCTCGTAACCAGCGGATGTTCTGGCTTGCGACTAGTCCATGAAAGAAGTAGTGCTGGCAACACGAGGAGAATTGAAGCTGACGGCGATGGGATCTTCGCGAGTGGGCTGAGTATCTCGAGCTGTGAATTCCGAATCAGCCATCCCAATACTACGGCAAAGGAAACGACAATGATGCTGAGAGCTGTAAGCGTTAGCAGGCCTTGTTTCGCGGGAGTGACCTCCACATAGAAGCTACCACTCGATTCTCGGGTGGATGGGCGCAGCGATACATGGCCGACCCGTCGGGGTTCTCTCGGGTTCGTTGTGCTCGGAGCTGGTGCGTCCCATTGCAGAGGTTTCAAATTGGTGGGTTCCTCGAGCATGAGGAGGGTTTTTATGACAAGCCCTTCTGGAACTTCCACCTCGACATGTTGACTCCCGGCGAGGCCGAAATCTGGGATCGCAAGTTCGAAGACTGCTGAAAGCGAAGGAAACCGTGAGTGTGGTGGCGTGTTTTGGTCGAGGGAATACTTAGCAATCGTTCTAGTACCAGCGAGGGAGGCATCCATCTCGGCCATCAGCAGTGAATTGAATCCCAGTTGTTTGGCGGCATCCTTATAGACCTTCAACTCAAGCTGAGCCGTATTTGAAAGTTTAGGAGGTCGACTGCCGTCAAGAATCGTGGTGAGTCTTTTGAACTTGTCTTCAACTTCCCAAGGGCGGCCTTCGGAGCAAACCAAGTTGAAGATTGCTTCCTTGAGTGACTCTAGGTTTTCCTGAACAGCCCATTGTGGAGCGAGAGCGGCAAGGAATTCGGTTGCGAAACCGCTGTTGTTGGGCGTTTCAAGGATTGAGAGAGATTTCCCAGAGCTGTCGGTGGCATCAAGCCGGCGCAGTGAGCGTTTTTGGATTTGTCCGAGAGGAACAATCATTCGCCCAGTCGAACCTTTGACAACAAGCCGCTCAGGGATGGTGAAGTCAAGGGAAACATAGCGTCTGGTTGTCCCATTTGAACCAAGTCGAAGTGCATCGACGCGGCGATGGAAAAGTTGCTGTGAACCAATGATGAGAGCCACAAGTTTTTCCCCGTCGGAGGCCGAATCGGGATGCTGTTTGTCCATTACCTCGCCTACCTCGCCCTGTATGTCGAAGACCATCGACCGATGCACCGGCTCCGAAGGAGCGACCAACGCTTTTAGGTCGTGTACCTGAAAGCTTAGAGCCTTGTGCTTGAATTTGGCACTGGTCGTAATTTCCTGCATTTAGGACCGTTGGCTGGACTTCGGTGCTTGTAGATTCACTGCTACTGAACGGAAGTTCATGATGTACCGACGCGCAACGCAGCAGCCTCTGCCCAGCTGGCCGGACCCGAGGTAAAGGCGCCGCGGTAGCCGGCCGCCGGATGGCGCTCGTTGAGCAGCGGACCGTGGCCAAACAGCTTTTCGCGCAGCGTGCCCTCGGAGTATTCGCTCTGGGCAAGGCCGCGTTCGCGCAGCACCGGAAGGACCTTGTCGGCGAATTCCTCGAAGGATCCCGGAATCACCCAGTTGATGACGTTGATGCCGTCCACGCCCGCTGCCTGCCACTTTTCGATCTCGTCGGCGATCTGCTCGGGGGTTCCCACCACGCGGGTGTTGCGGGCCTGGAGCCAGGCGACGTCGGCAACTACCGGCTCGCGGTCGGTGATGTGCTTGGACACCCACTCGGAGAAGCCCTTGCCGGTGTTGGTGTCGAGGTCGGCGATCGGGGTTTCCGGCGGATAGACGCGGCCGGTCTTGTCCACGATGGCCGAATGGGCCAAGTAGCCGTCGACGCTCACGAACCGGTCGTAATATGCCTCCTTGTCCCGGGCCTCTTCCTCGGTGTCTCCGATGATGAACGAGAGTCCCTGGAAGAACTTGATGTCCTCCGGGTTGCGTCCGTACTCCACGGCCAGCCGGCGGGTGTCATGGATGAGTTCGGCCGCGATGGCCGGCGAAGGGGCAATGATGAACGTTGCCTCGGCGTTGCGCGCGGCGAAGGCGCGCCCGGAGATCGAGGACCCGGCCTGGAAGAGCAGCGGCGTGCGCTGCGGGGACGGGGACGGAAGGTGCGGCCCTTCGACCCGGTAGCGCTTGGACTCGTGGTAGATCTTGTGGATCTTGGAAGGGTCCGAATAGATCCCGTTTTCCTTGTCCTTTTTCAAGGCGTCGGCATCCCAGGAACCTTCCCAGAGCTTGTAGGCGACATCAACATATTCGTCGGCCCAGGCGTAGCGCTCGGTGTGGTCGGTCAGCTGCGGAAGACCGTAGTTGCGTGAGGCATTGTCATTGATGCCCGTGACGATGTTCCAGGCGATCCGCCCGTTGGAAATGTGGTCAAGCGTGGAGATCTGCCGGGCGAAGTTGTAGGGGTGGTTCTGCACCACGTTCGAGGTGGTGGCCAGACCGATGTGCTTGGTGCTCACCGCGAGTGCCCCAAGGAGCACGGTGGGATCGTTGGACGGGATCTGCAGGCCCTCGTTCGCGTAGACGTCGAAGTCCGCGTCCGAATCCCCGTAGAGACCCGAGACGTCGGCAAAGAACATGGCGTCGAACTTGGCCGCCTCCAGCGTCTGGGCGAGATCGATCCAGGTGTTGACGTCATTGAATTCGGTCTGGCCCGCGTCCGGGCGGTGCCATTGGCCGTGGTGGATGTGGCTGGTCGTATTCATGACGAACGCGTTGAAATGAAGTGGTTTGCCCAAGATGTTGCTCCTTGTAAGTCGGCGGCTGGATCCGCCCTCCTGGGCTCTGGATGTCCCGGGATCCCTGGTGTCCATTGATGTTTTCAGGCACGGCACCGGGAACGGAGATTACGAAGTGATGGGTCGACACATGACCTCTTATGACCATGTAACGACGTTGTGAAGGGCCGGAGGTCGCGTCATGTGACGGCATGTTTCGGCCTAAGTACCCATGCAAAGCGTCCGAGACCCGGTGGTGGCGCACGGCAACCGGGCGCCGGTAGACATGTCTCAGACAGCTCGCCCTTCAGGTTCCGATCCCCGGGACCCGGGCCACACACCCCACAACCTGCAGGAGCACCACCGTGAAAAACCGCCAGCCGGCGTACCAGGCAGAGCCAGCAAACGCCCCACGATCCGCCGGCAGCCCATTGGCCACAACCGCCGGGACCCTCCGCAAGCGACTGCCGCTTACCGTCGCGGCAGTCGGCGCGTTGCTCGTCTTGACCGCCTGCGGCGGCGCGGTGCATGCGGATTCCGCACAGGGCCCGAGTCGCGCGCCGGTCTCCGGCGGAACACTGGTCTACGCAACGGGCGACACCGAACCGGCCTGCCTCGACCCGATTGTCTCAGGCAATGTACCGCAAGCGTTGGTCTCCACCCAGTACCTGGAACCGTTGTTCTTCCAGGACGAGAACGGCGAAGTCGGCCCGTGGCTGGCCAAGAGCTGGAAATGGTCCAAGGACCGGTTGGCGCTGGACATCACGGTACGCCAAGACGTCCACTTCACCGATGGCCAGCAGCTCAATGCCGAAACCATCATCCGCAACGTCGCCTACATCAAGGACCCCAAGACGCTCTCAAGCACGGGAATCCTGGCGGTCGAGAAAGTCGCCTCGGTGGAAAAGATCAGCGAGTTCACCGCGCGGCTGCACCTCTCCGAACCCGACAATGCGTTACTTGAGCACTTTGCCCAGGTCTGGGTGCCGATCCAGTCCCAGAAGGCGCTGGCCCGAGGGGCCGAGGCAAACTGCCTCTCGCCGGTGGGCACGGGTCCGTTCAAGGTCGAGAGTTGGTCCAAGCAGCAGGAAGTCGTGCTCACCCGCAACGACGATTACCATACGCCGGCACCGACCGCAGGCCATTCGGGGCCCGCTTACATGGAAAAGATCATCTGGCGTTTCCTGCCCGACCACGCCGCACGCTTTGCCGCCCTGCAATCCGGGGAAGTCGACGTCATTGATGTGCTGCAGCCGCAGAACGCCGTCGCCGCGAAGGCCGACCCGGCACTTGACACCTTGATCGGTTCCCGGCCCGGACACGTGGTGAACCTGACCCTGAACACCACCGAGGATCCCTTCAACGATGTGCGGGTCCGCGAGGCATTCGTGCGCTCGGTGGACGTGGATGCGGCCCTGAAGAGCATCTTCATGAGCACGGTACCGCGCTCGAATTCGGTGCTCAGCAGCATCACCAAGTTCAACCGGCAAAACCCCGACGCCTACTCCACCGACGTGGACAAGGCCAACAGGCTCCTGGACGAGGCGGGTTGGACCGCAAGGGATTCGGAAGGGTACCGCACCAAGGATGGACAACGGCTTTCGACCACTGCCATCCAAACCGAAGCGGTCTTGGTCCCCGTCTCGGTCTTTGAGCAATTCCAGCACAGCGCCAAGGCCGTCGGTTTCGAGCTGGTCATCAACCAGGAAGAACCGGCAAGCTTCAACGCCAAGCGGTACGCCTGGGACTACGGGATCTCGCCGCTGTACTACACCAAGAATTCACCTTCGGTGTTGAACATCGTCTACGACTCCGCGCACATCCCCTCGGTTATCAAGGGCGGCTACCACGCAAACAACAACGGCCTGACCGGGCCGGCCGCGGATGCCATTGACCAGGCACTGCGACTTGCGGCGACGACCGGCAGCGAAAAGGAACGCGGAGAGCTCTACGCCAAGGCACAGCAGCTCATCGACAAGCAGTACCTCTCCCTGCCGATCTTCGACCAGCAGACGCGGCTCGGCTTCCGCTCCGACGTTGAAGGAGTCAGGCTTCTTTCCCCGTTGGGCATGCCCACCTTCTACGACACCTGGTTGGACCGATCATGAGCCTCGATACAGACAACCGCACCACCTCCCATTCAATTGCAGCGCCTGCCACACGGGACACCGAGGCGCGGGCTCGGCTTAAAACGGTCCTGCGACTGACGGGATTCCGCATTCTGGGTGCCGCCGGCGTCCTCTGGGCCGTGGCCACGCTCGCGTTTTTCGCCATGCGACTGGTCCCGGGGGATCCCGTGGACGCATTGCTGGGGGGACCGGGCAACAACGCCACCGAGGAAGTGCGCCAAGCCACCCGGGAACTCAACGGACTGGACCGGCCGCTCTTAGTCCAATACGGTTCCTACCTCGGAAAACTCGTGACAGGTGACCTGGGGGATTCATACCAGTTGCGCGAACCCGTGGCCCAGGTCCTGGGCGAACAACTGGGCAACACCCTGGTGCTGGCGGTCCTGGCCTTGGCCACCGCCTGGGTTCTGGCCTTGGCCCTCGCGCTCTGGTCGGCCCGCGGCGGCAAGGTTGCCACGTTGGTGGGAAATCTGCTCGAAGTCGTCTCGGCAGCGGTACCGCACTTCTGGCTAGGCAGCCTGCTCATCCTGGTGTTCAGCGTCAGCCTGCAATGGCTTCCCGCCACCAGTGGGGCGCCGGGAATCGAAGGACTGATCCTTCCCGTTCTCACCCTGGCCATTCCGCTGGCCGGGTTCCTGGGCCAGGTCATGCGCGAATCGATGCTCACCGCGATGAACTCGCCGTTTGCGATTTCCTCCAGGGCGCGCGGTGAATCCGAGGCGTCGCTGAGCCTGCGCCACGCGCTGCGGCATGCCGCGCTTCCCGGGATCGGCTTGTCCGGCTGGGCCATGGGTTCGCTGATCAGCGGTGCCGTCGTTGTCGAAACCGTCTTTGCCCGCCCCGGCATCGGACGCACACTGCTGCAATCGGTGCTGGTCAGGGACGTTCCGGTGGTGCTCGGAGTGGTGGTGCTGGTTGCTGCCATCTACATCATCGTTACCCTGCTCAGCGACTTGGCCGAACGCTGGGCCGACCCCAGGTTGCGTGCCGCATGAGCACGCCAACCCACCTGACCAAGACCATCACCGACCCGGAGGAAGCCATGACCCACAGCATTCAAACCCCAGTCCTGGATCGTTCGCCGGAGCGGCGAGGACCTGCCGAACCCCGGCCTCGAACGCGCGCCTCGCTTGTGTCCCAGGCCAAGGAACTGTTCACCGGACTTGGCCCGGGCATCATCGTCCCCTTGGTGCTGATGCTGGGTCTCGTTGCCGCCGCGGCGATCCCGGCCGCGTTGGCCCCCAGCGGGCCGCTGGACATGAACCCAGCCGAGGCGTTCACCGCACCGGGCACCGCCCACTGGTTCGGCACCGACGAATCCGGACGCGACGTCTTCTCCCGCGTCATCCACGGTGCACGCAGCTCGCTGCTGATCGGCGTGCTGGCCACGGTCATCGGCCTGGGCACTGCGGTGGTGCTCGGTGCGCTCGCGGGGCTCGGCACCCGTGCGGTGGACTTCGGGGTCTCCCGCTTTCTTGAGGTCCTCTTCGCGTTCCCGGGCCTGTTGCTGGCCCTGCTGGTCATCACCATCCTGGGACCTGGCGTCGTGACCACCACCATCGCCGTCGGGCTCTCCGCGGCACCCGGCTACGCCCGGATGATCCGCTCGCAGGTGCTCTCGGTGCGGCGCTCCGGCTACGTGGAGGCCTCTATCGTCCAGGGAAAATCCCGTGCCTTCATCGTCCGCCACCACATCCTGCCCAACGTTGCCGCGCCGCTGTTCGTGCTGGCCACCCTCGGGGTCGGCCAAGCCATCGTGTGGGCGTCCTCGCTGAGCTTCCTTGGACTGGGGGCAACCCCGCCGGATCCCGAATGGGGATCGATGCTCTCGCTCGGCCGGCTGTACATCGGCAACGCCTGGTGGCTGACGTTCTTCCCCGGCCTGTTCATCGTGCTCAGCGCCGCGACCACCACGCTGCTGGGCCACGGCATCCAACGCAAGCTCAAGGACAAGTAATGTCATCACCAACCACCACTCCTGCCAACGGCAGCGAACCCATCATCAAGGTCACCGACCTGAAGATCGCCTTCGGGTCCAAGACCCAGGCCACGCCCGTGGTCCACGGCGTCGATTTCGAGATCCATGCGGGCGAATGCCTGGCCATTGTCGGCGAATCCGGCTCGGGAAAGTCCGTGACCGCCCGTACCCTGATCGGATTGACCGGCGCCAACGCCGTCATCCAGGCGCAGACCCTGCAGCTGCAGGGCAAGGACCTGCGCCGCAACTCCGACCGTGCCTGGCGCAAGGTCCGCGGCGCGGGCATCGGCTACGTGCTGCAGGACGCGCTGGTCTCCCTTGACCCGTTGCGGCCCATCGGCCGCGAGATCGCCGACTCGCTGCGCATCCACACCAACCTTTCCCCTGCTGCACGCACCGCCAAGGTGCTGGGGCTGCTCGAGGCGGTCGGCATCCCGGACCCCGAACAACGCATCAACCAGCGCTCCGGAGAGCTGTCCGGCGGACTGCGGCAACGCGCGCTCATTGCGGCCGCGATCGCGCTGGATCCGGCACTGCTGATTGCCGATGAACCGACCACGGCCTTGGACGCCACGGTCCAGCAGCAGATCCTTGACCTGCTGGCCGAACGCAAGGCCGCCGGGACCTCGTTGCTGCTGATCAGCCACGACCTGGCGGTGGTCGGCCAGCTGGCCGACCGCATCGCCGTGATGCGCCGGGGTGAAATCGTCGAGACCGGGCCAACGGCCCGGGTGCTGGGTAGCCCGCGGCACGAGTACACCCAGCGGTTGCTGCGCGCCGTGCCCACCGACAAGCCGCGCGGCACCAGGCTTGCGCCCGCCGGGGCCGGGATATCGGTGCGCCAGCACGCGTTGATCGGTGCCGACCGCGCGGCCGACGCCACCAGGGACCACACGGGTCCGGTCCTGGTGGCCGAGTCCCTGCGCAAGACCTACCGCAACCCCGACGGCACGCCGCGTGTTGCCGTCCACGACGTCTCCTTCGCACTGACCCGCGGCCAGACATTGGGGATCGTGGGGGAATCCGGATCTGGCAAGAGCACCGTTGCCCGCATGGCCCTGGGCCTGGCGATTCCCGACGCCGGGGAGGTGCGGCTGTTGGGCAACCCGTGGAGCACCCTGCCCGAGAAACAGCGCCGCCCGCAGCGCAAGCACATCACCTCCATCTACCAGGACCCGCTGGGATCCTTCGACCCGCAATGGGACGTGGCCCGGATTCTCTCCGATGCCCTGCCCGATTCCGGATCCCTTTCGCGGTCCGAGCGCCGCGACGAGGTCATCCGCCTGCTGGAAACCGTGGGGCTTGACGCCTCCGTGGAATCCAGGTTGCCGCTGCGCCTCTCCGGCGGCCAACGCCAACGCATCGCCATTGCCCGCGCCCTGGCCCCGGGGCCCGACGTGATCATCTGCGACGAACCGGTCTCGGCACTGGATGTCTCCATCCAGGCCCAGGTGCTGGACCTGCTTGACGAACTGCAGCGCGAATTCAAGCTCAGCTACTTGTTCATCTCCCACGACCTGGGTGTGGTGCAGCACGTCAGCGACGAAATCGTCGTAATGGAGGCGGGCCTGGTCGTGGAAGCGGGACGGACCTCGGAGGTCTTTGCCAACCCGGCCGAGGACTACACCAAAAAACTGCTTGCCGCCGCCCCGCGGCTGAACACCACCCTGACCGGAGGAATAGCATGACCATCAGCCTTGAACGCACAGCCATCGCCCACCAGAACGCCGCACAACCGCCGGAGACCAACGCCCTGCTGGAGCGCTTCGCCCCGGTATTCGAGGCCATCGCCGCCACGGCCATCGCGTCCGAGGCCACCCGCACCCTGGCCCACGAAGCCGTCGATCTGCTCAAGAGCTCGGGTTTCACCGCTCTCAGGGTCCCGGTGGAATTCGGCGGGGCCGGAGCCACCCTGGGCCAGTCGCTGCGTCTGCTGCGCGAACTCGGGGCGGCCGATTCCAACCTGGTCCAGGCGCTGCGCGCACACTTCACCACCGTGGAAACCTTGGTCTCCGGCACCGACTCCGCGGCACGGGAACGCTGGTTGCCGCGCGTGGTGGCCGGGGAGGTGTTCGGCAACGCCACCACCGAGAAGGGCAACAAACCGGGAACCAACTCCACGCTCATCACCCGGGACGCCGGACGAACGCTGCTTAACGGCACCAAGTACTACAGCACCGGCAGCCTGTATGCCGACTGGATCAAGGTCAGCGCAGACACCGCAGAGGGACAATCGGTGCGCGTGAGCGTGCACCGCAACGACCCCGGCGTGGAACTGGTCGACGACTGGGACGGATTCGGCCAGCGGCTGACCGCCTCGGGCACCACCCGGTTCACCAATGTCGAGGTTTCCCCCGAAAACATCGATGCCACCGGAGGCGTGGAAGGCGTCGGATTCGGCGCCGCCTACGTCCAGGGCATCCTGCTGGTGGCCCTGGGTGGAATCGCCTCGGCCGTGCGGCGCGATGCCATCGACTATGTCCGCGGGCGGGAGCGCGCCTTTTCCCACGGGGTGGGGGATTCCCCGCAGCGCGACCCGCTGGTCCAGGAGGTCGTCGGACGTATCAGCTCCACGGTGTTTGCCATCGAATCCGTGTTGGAAACCGTGGGCTCACGCATCCAGGACGCCGCCGCCTCGTCGGCCGCCGGGGAACTTGATGCGGCCGCAGCCGCCGAACTGGACACAGTACTATCCGAGGCGCAGATCTTCGTCGTCGAGCAGACCCTGGACGTGGCCAACCGGCTCTTCGAGGTCGGGGGAGCCTCGGCGGCCTCCGAAACCCGGGGCCTTGACCGCCACTGGCGCAACGCCCGGGTGCTGGGCCAGCACAACCCGGTGATCTACCGGGCCCGCGCCGTCGGACAACAACGCCTGACCGGGGACCATCTCACCACACCCATCTATGTCGGAGCCACCACCCCGGATGGAGCAGCCGAATGAGCAAGCCCCTGCTTTTCAACGCCTTCCTGATGAACACCGCCAGCCACATCCACCACGGGCAGTGGCGGCACCCCGAGGCCCGCCAGCACGAATTCAACGACGTCAACCTGTGGATCGAGCTGGCCAAGACGCTGGAGGAAGGCCTGTTCGACGCGATGTTCTTCGCGGATGTCACAGGGCTATATGGTCCGGCCGACGGCCAATACGTGGACAACGTGCACGAGGGCCTGCAGATCCCGTCCAACGACCCCGCGGTGCTCCTTGGCGCCCTGGCCGTGGCCACCAAGGACATCGGCCTGGCCTACACCTCCAATGTCATGCAGAACCATCCCTTCAACTTCGCCCGCCAGGTCTCCACCCTCGACCACATCTCCAAGGGGCGCATCGCGTGGAACATCGTGACCAGCACCCAGGAAAACGCGGCCCGCAACTTCGGCTACGACGCCCTGGTGGAGCACGACGCGCGCTACGACTGGGCCGATGAATACCTGGATGTCGCCTACAAGCTCTGGGAGGGCTCCTGGGACGAGGGGGCGCTGCTGGTGGACAAGGCGGGCGGTCGCTACTCGGACCCGTCGAAGATCCACAAGATCAACCACGTCGGTGCCCGTTACCGGGTGGAGGGACCGCACCTGCCTTCCCCCTCGCCGCAGCGCACCCCGCTGCTCTTCCAGGCCGGAGGCTCCCCGCGTGGCATCCGCTTCGCCGCCAAGCACGCCGAGGCGGTGTTCATCGGCCCGCCCGACCCGGCCGGGGCGAAGATCCACACCGACAACGCCCGGGCCGAAGCGGTGCGGGCCGGGCGCCGGGAAGACGACATCAAGTTCTTCCAGGGCATCAGTTTCATCGTCGGCTCCAACCATGCGGAGGTCGATGCCAAGCGGGAGGAACTCGAGCGCCACACCTCGGTGGTGGGCTACCTGACCCATTCCTCGCTGGGCATCCTGCCCGACGGCTCCCGGCTGCCGGAGGACACCGAGCTGCGCAACATCCCCAACAACGGGGGACAAGGGTTCGTCGATTGGCTGCGCGCCGCCACACCCGACCGCGAACCAACCCTGGCCGACCTGGCCAAGAACCGCATCGAACGCGGAGTCGTGGCCGGGACCCCCGACGAGATCGCCGACCAGCTCTCACTCTGGCAGCAGGCGGGAATCGACGGCATCAACGTGATCAACTGGCGCTTGCCCGACACCTACCTGGAATTCAACGAACGCATCCTTCCCACGCTTCAGTCCCGCGGGCTGGCGAAGACCGCCTACGAGCCGGGCACGCTGCGAAACAGGATTTTTGGGCGGGACACGTTGCCCGAAAACCACCCGGGTGCCGCATACCGGGGCGCCTTCGGGCCCGACGGCAGCGCGTCTCGGGAACAGGCCCTGGCCGCAGGGGGGTAACCCGCATACGGGACGGCGGCTCCAGGTCCCCGGGCAGGGGCCTTGGAGCCGCCGTTGTCGTGGGCGCAGGAAGTTATCCACAATTTCCAAAAAGCGCCCCACAGCATCGGGGAACGGCGAACACTGGGTGGTGTCAACGAAAGATCCCAGTGAACCAAGGAGCAGGAACCATGTGCCTCCAGTGCGATGGGTGGTCGGCCGCGGAAGTCGAACGCCACATCAACAACCTGATAGAACAGCACGGTTGGGCCTTCCAATACGTGGAGGACCCGAACCCGCGTCGGTGCTTCGGCTACACCATGGGGCTGACCAAGCTTGGCGAACCGGAGTTCCTGGTCCGCGGGCTGGACATGGCCGACACCAACACGATGTTCACCGGCTTCGTCTCGTCGGTGATCGACCGCCACGAACACTTCGACAACGGGCACACCTCAAACTGGGTGGACGGGAGGTTGCTGTATTTCTCCACCATGCACGGGGCCACCAAGTACGCCCTGGGCGCCTACGCCCGGTACGGGCACGGCACCCGGGTGCTGGAAATCCATTTCATGGACCGCGAGGTGCCGCCGGCCACCCCGGCGCTGATGTACAAGACTGTTTCGGCTCCGGCCGGGTACGGACCAATCCCCGGCCGGAAAAGCTAAGGGCAGGGAGTACGACATGTTGTACGGGCCGGCTTCGGACCCCGAAACCCTGGCGATGCTGCAACCGTTTCGGGAGCAGATCGACCGGGACGGCTACTGCGTCGTCAACGATGCGGACCCAGGGCACCGGCAGGAAGTCTGCTACTCGGTAGGGCTCACCCAGCAGGGCTTGCCGGAGCTGATCGCCGGAATGGAGGACTTCGCCGACTTCCCCCAAGGCGCCCCGGGCCTGCTGCACCACCTGGTGCGGATGCTGCTGGCGCAGGGTGGAGGGTACGGCGAAGGCGATGTTTACGAATTCCACGGGCAGTGGGTGCGCCTGGTGCCGGAAACCCTGTACAAGGCGCATTGCAACGTGAATCTCGCGCTCTATGGCGGAGAATTCACCTTGTTGCATGTCGCTCCCTGTGCACCGAACCCCACCGAACGCAAGAGCACCCAGCCGATCTGCCTGAATTGATGCTGTGGCGATGCTTGCCACCCGCCGTCCGGCGCGGCGAGGGGATCGGGCTGGGCGGTTGGAACACCAAGGATGGAATGGAAAGTTCGCAGGGCAACTTGAACGTGCCTTCCCCCTGCAGATGCGGGCGGCTGCGCCCGTAAACGTTGCAGCTGGCCAGGATGATATTCCACACGAACCTGAAGCACAGCGCGAAAATCGTGGTGATCGGCGTGCCGGTTTTCGTCGCCTGGGTTCGTATCAACTGTTTTTTCTGCCACGGTGCGCGGTCCTCGTGGAAAATGGTGCGCGCTGGTCTGTGACGGCCGATACAGCGCCGAAAAAACGATACGCGTATTTGCCGCTGCCAGCGAAACATTCTCGACGCGTACGGACATCATTCATGGGTTTAACGCGCTTTCGCGACATGGAAGGCTCGCGGCGCCGTTCGCGTTGGTACCTTGGCACGCGTTGTCGGTAGGCTGGAGGCATGGCATTCCGTAACCGTCGCGCAGCTAACCTTCCAGCAAAACTTTCCCGCTCTTGGCTGCTAGTCAACGCCTCGAAGCCCGAGGACTTCGGCCCGGCGCTCGCGTCCGAGGCCGATTCGGTGATCTTCGACATGGAAGCAGCCGTCCCGGACGACAAAAAAGATGCCGCACGCGACGCCGTGGTCGAGGCCCTGTCAACGGGCATGACCGCCTGGGTGCGAGTCAACGGAATCGACACCGATTTCTGGGCCAGGGACCTGGCCGAACTGTCCAAGGCCCCGGGCCTGCGCGGGGTCATGCTCGCGATGACCGAGAAGCCGGAGCAGGTCACCTACACGGCCATGCGCCTGCAGGCAGGCACCCCGGTGCTCGCCCTGGTTGAAACGGCGCTCGGCATCGAGAACGCCACCGCCATCGCCTCGGCCCCCGGAACCTTCCGCCTGGCCTTTGGCGTCAACGACTTCCGCAAGGACACCGGCGTCTCCGGCGACCCGCTGGCCCTGGCCTACGCCCGCGGCAAGCTGGTGGTGGCCTCGCGTGTGGGCAAGCTTCCCGGCGCGATCGACGGCCCCCCTGCCCCGGGCGCGGATGCCGCCGAGGTCCTGGCCGACTCCGCCGTGACCGCCTCGATGGGCATGACCGGCAAGCTGGCGCTCTCGCGCACGCAGGTCGACGAGATCAACCTTGGCCTCTCGCCGAGCATCGACGAGCTGTCCTGGGCCCACGAAATGCTCGAGGCGCACGCCGCCGGCGCCTCGGTGGGCGACGGTTCCTACCTGCCGCGTCTGGCCCGTGCCCAGAAGATCGCCGATCTGGCCGATTCCTACGGATTGTGGAACGCCTAAACCCCGTTCTTTCCCTCGGCCCCCGTCCCGGAGTTCTGCTCGGTCCGGGGGCCGAGCTGTTTGCCGCGTCCTTGTGTCCCACGGCGCGCGGGCAGAGACTTGAGGCATGAACCCGGAACCCGGAACCCGGCTGCGCGGTGGCTCCTGATGGCCAGCCTCTACGAAAAGCACATCCTGCCGCGCCTGGTCGCGTACGCCTGCGGCAATGCCTCGCTGGCCCCGCTGCGCGCCAGGGCATGCACCGGGCTGCGCGGGAAGGTGCTGGAACTGGGGTTCGGCTCCGGGACCAACGTGCCACACTACCCGCGGTCCGTCACCGAGCTGGTCGCCGTCGAACCCTCCGACACCGCCTGGCGGCTCTCGGCCCCGGCACGCGCCGCCTCGGCCACGAGGATCCTGCGCGGATCGCTCGACGGCCAATCGCTGACCGAAGAGGACGGCGGCTTTGATGCAGCACTGAGCACGTTCACGCTGTGCACCGTCCCTGACGCGGGCGCGGCGCTGGCGCAGATCCACCGGGTGCTCAAGCCCGGGGCAGGGCTGCACTTCCTCGAACACGGACCGGCACCCGATGAAAAGGTTGCGCGCTTCCAGCAAAGGTTCGAGCCCGTCCAGAAGGCGCTGGCCGGCGGCTGCCACCTCACCCGCTCCG
Source organism: Paeniglutamicibacter psychrophenolicus (assembly GCF_030812255.1). Classification (GTDB taxonomy): domain Bacteria; phylum Actinomycetota; class Actinomycetes; order Actinomycetales; family Micrococcaceae; genus Paeniglutamicibacter; species Paeniglutamicibacter psychrophenolicus_A. Next base: position 627,208 of record NZ_JAUSSH010000002.1, read on the forward strand.
TGGAGGGGATGCTGCGGGAAGCGGGGTTTGAGATCACCGAGCTGGACGCCTTCTACCTGCCCGGGGCCCCGCGCTTCGAATCCGCGCTGAGCCTGGGCACGGCCATCCGGCGCTGACGGGCGCGCGGCCTAATCCTCGAGGTAGCGGGACACCAGCTCGCGCTTGAGGATCTTTCCGCTGGGGCCCAGCGGGAATTCGACCACGATTTCCACCAGCCGCGGATACTTGTAGGCGGCCAGCCGTTCCTGCGCGTAGTCGATGATGGCCGTGGCATCGAGCAGGCTTCCGGCCGCCAGCGTCACCGCCGCCACGATTTCCTGCCCGTGCGCCTCGTCCGGCACTCCGAAGACCGCCACGTTGGTGATCTCCGGGTGGGCGATCAGCACCTCCTCGACCTCCCGCGGGTACACGTTGTAGCCGTTGCGCAGGATCATGTCCTTCTTCCGGTCCACGATGGTGATGTAGCCCTCGGCGTCCTTGGTGCCCAGGTCCCCCGTGCGGAACCAGCCATCGACCATGGCCTCGGCGGTGGCCTCGGGCCGGTTCAGGTACCCGGAGAAGAGGTTGTGCCCGCGCACCACCAGCTCGCCCAATTCGCCCTCTCCCAACAGCTCGATGGCATCGTGGACCTCGGGGCGGGCCACCTCGATTTCCACGCCCCAGACAGCCTGGCCCACGGTGCCGGGCCGCGGCTCGGTGCCCACATGGTTGAAGGACGCCACCGGTGAGGTCTCGGTCAGCCCGTACCCCTCGTGGATGGTGGCGCCGAAGTGCTCGCGGAAGCCGTCGAGGATGGCCAGCGGCAGCGCGGCGCCTCCCGAGACCGCGTAGCGCAGTGCCGGGGCAGGCTCCGGCCGGGACTTGGCCGCGGCCAGCAGCCCCACGTACATGGTCGGGACCCCGATGAAGATGTTCACGCCCTGATCGAGCAGCATGGACAGGGCGGCCTCGCCGGTGAACTTGGGCAGCAACAGGATCTCGGCCCCGGCGCGCAACCCGGTGTTCAGTGCCACGGTCTGCCCGAAGGTGTGGAACAGCGGCAGCCCACCGAAGATCTTGTCGCCGCGGCGCATATCGAAGGTGTTCAGCAGCAGCACGTTGACCTGCTCGACCAGGGCGAAGTGGGTGCCCAGGGCGCCCTTGGGCTTGCCCGTAGTTCCCGAGGTGTACAGGATCGTGGCAATGTCCAGCGGGCCGCGCGGCACATAGGTGTCGATGGGGGCCGCCGCCCGGGCCAGGTCCTCGAGCCGGTCGAACTCCCCGGCCTCGGGGGACAGGACGGTGATCACCTCGGCGCCGGCGGCAACCGCTCCCGCGGCGCCCTCGACCAGCAGCGGGGCGGCGCACACCATCAGCCTGGCTTCGGCATCGGTGAGCACGTATTCGATTTCGTGGCGCTTGAGCAGCGCGTGGATGGGCACGGCCACCGCTCCCAGGGACAACACCGCGTAATAGACGCGCGCGAAGTCGGTGACGTTCGGGATCAGGATGGCGACCCTGTCCCCGTCCGTGACACCTGCCCCGCGCAGCGCCCCGGCGTAGGCGCGGGTCTGGTCCCAGAGCTCCCGGTAGCTGGTGCTGGCTCCGCCCAGGGTGATGGCCGGCAGCTCGCCGTGGCGCTTGGCGCCCTCGGCCAGGATCGCGGCGACGGACAGGGTGGCATTTGGAACTGCAGCGTTCACGGCGATACTCCCAGGAGCGGTTCGGGTGGGTTACGCCCCATCCTGCGTGCCGCGCCCGCGCCTGTCAATGAACCGGGCGCGGCAGACGAGGCACTAGGCCCGGGCGACGACCTCGGCGACCGGGACGGTACCGTCGGTGAAGTTGATGGTCTTGCAGATGCTTGCCGGTTCGTCCAGGGCGGCCACGATGGCCAGGGCGGTGTTGGACCGGGAGGTCGAGGTGTCGGATGCCGGGTCCGGGTCCTGGTTCAGCAGCCCGGTGGGGTCGGCCAGGGTCAGTGCCCCGGGGCCCAGGATCGTGTAGTCCAGCGAACTCGCGCGCAGATGCTCATCGGCGGCGATCTTGGCGGCCATGTACGGGTAGAACGGGTCATCGAGCGGCACCAGGTGTTCGGTGTCGGCGGTGAGGAAGGAGACCATCACGTAGCGCGCGATGCCGGCGAGCTCGGCCGCGATCATGGAGCGGATGGCCGCGTCGCGGTCAACCGCGTAGGTGCGGTCGGGGTTTCCGCCGCCGGCCCCCGCGGACCAGACAATCGCGTCGGAGCCCTTGAATGCCTCGGCCATCTCGGCGGCCGAGGCGCTTTCGACATCCAGCACCAGGGCTGTTGCGCCCGTGGCGGCGATATCGGCGACGTGGTCCGGGTTGCGGATGATCGAGGTGACGGAGTCCCCGCGCCGTGCCAGCTCGGTGGCTGCCAGCAATGCGACCTTGCCGTGGCCGCCAATGATCGTGATCTTCATGTTTGACCTGCTTCTTCCGTTCGTGGACAGCGAAGCGCATGTTCCGGCTTTGCCCTTGTGCTTGAGCCTACCGAAGAACCATGGCCGCGGCCGGGTACGGGCGTTGGATTGCCCGGAGGGCATAGCCGGGAATAATCGGGGCGGTTGCCACACACCGATCCACCGTCAACGCCCGGTCGCCGTCTCGGCAAGGGGAACCGGCTGCCGGGATGCGACGCCCCGAACCTGGTCAGCCGGTGACGAGGATTCCGTCTTCGTCGGAATACAGGGTGGCTCCCGGGGTGAAGGTGGCCCCGCCGAATTGAACGGGGATGTCCACCGCCCCGACGGAGTCCTTGGCGCTCTTGCGCGGGTTCGAGCCCAGGGCCTTGATGCCCAGCGCGGTGCCCGCCAGGGCCACGCGGTCGCGGATTGCCCCGAAGATCACGACCCCGGCCCAGCCGTTGGTGACAGCGGCGGCGGCAATCATGTCGCCCATAAGGGCGGATTCCAGGGATCCGGCACCGTCAACCACCAGCACCGCTCCGTCGCCGGGGGAGTTGAGCAGCGACTTGACCAGGCCGTTGTCGCGGTAGCAGCGGACCGTGCGGACCGGTCCGCTGAAGCGCGGGTGCGCGCCGAGGTTTTCAAATGGCAGGGACACCGATTGCAGGGATTCGTCGGCGTCAAAGAGGTCGCAAGTCGTAAAGGTCATGGGCCTTAGCCTACGATCCGCGGCCCGGGAATCCATGCGGTGTTACGCGTTCCGGACGGCGTGGCCCAAGATTTGCGGCCGCGCCGTCCGGAACTAGCTGAAGACGTTGCGGCTGGTGCCCAGGGATTCGATGGAGGTTTCCAGCACGTCCCCGGCCTTCAGCCACGGGTGGCGTCCGGCCTCGTTGCGCCGGCCCAGGGCCACGCCGGCCGGGGTCCCGGTGAGGATCACGTCGCCCGGGCGCAGCTCGTTGAACACCGACAGGTAGGCCACCAGCGCGGCGGGGGAGAAGACCAGATCGGCGGTCGAATCCTCCTGGACAACCTCGCCGTTCACGCGCGTGGTGATCTTCGCGCCATTGGCGAAGTCCCCGGCACTGACCAGCCAGGGGCCCAGCGGCGAGGCCGCATCCCAGCACTTGCCCTGCGTCCACTCGGTGGTGCGCCCCTGGTACCCGCGCATGGACACGTCGTTGGAGACCGCGTAGCCGGCGATGTGCTTGTGCGCATCGGCCTCGGCGATGCGCCGCCCGGGCTCGCCGATGATGACCGCCAGCTCGCCCTCCCAGTCGATGCGGTGGTCCTCGGCCGGGATCTCGATTCCGTCGTTGGCACCGGTCAGCGAGGACGCGAACTTGGTGAAGATCGTGGGGAACTGCGGTTCCTCCTTGCTGACCTCGGCGATGTGGTTCCGGTAGTTCAACCCGATGCAGTAGACCTTGGCGGGGTTCACGATCAGCGGGGCGTAGTCGGCCTCCGACAGCGGAATCGCGGTACCGAAATCGACGGCGGAATCCAACGAATCAAGACGGGCTTCCTCCGGTGCGCCCAGGAATGCCCCGACGTCGTCGAAGCCCGAAAGCTCGAACGCGGCATCTCCCTCAATGAGCGCGGCAAAGGTCTGGTCGGTGGCGCCCGGCCGGCGCAGGGTAGCAAGTTTCATGGGCCTATCCCATCACACCTGCAACCGCCCGCCGCCACCTGTGACGCACCTTGTCATCCGCCGGAAGCAGCGATCCTAGTGCAGTGCCGCGGTGAATTCGGCGGCGAGCCCGGTGATGGCCTCGTACTGGCCGGCCGCCACCAGGGCCCCGGGAAGGACTGCGGAGTCGACGCATACGGCCAGCGCCCCGGCGTCGAGGAACTCGTTGGCGTTGGCCAGGGTGATGCCTCCGGTGGGCAGCAGCCGCACCCCGGGGTACGGTTCCTGCAGATCCAACAGGTAGCGCGAGCCCATCGTTGCGGCGGGGAAGATCTTGACCATGGCGCTGCCAAGGTCAAGGGCCATTGCGACCTCGGTGGGGGTCATGGCGCCCAGACAGAAGGGGATCCCGGCCTGCGCGGCAATCTCCGCCACCTCCGGGCGGATGCCGGGGGCGATGATGAACCGTGCCCCCGCGTCGATGGCGGCCCGCGCCTGGTCGGCGTGCAGCACGGTGCCGGCTCCGACGATGGCGCCGTGCATTTCGGCGTTCTCGGCTGCCCGGGCCAGGTGGGTGAGCATGTCGGGGGTCGTGAAGGTGAATTCGACCGCGTTGATGCCCCCGGCGACCAGCGCGCCGCAGAGTGCGGCGGCGTCGCTGATGGCCTCGGTTCGCACCACCGCCAGGGTCTTGTCCCGGTGGAGCAGCCCGATCATTTCCGGAGTGTTCATATGAATTGCGTGGTTCCTTCCGGGCCGCGGCGCAAGGCGCGGCCGGCCAAGGCCGAAGTGGGTTGGTGCTCGGAAACGGCGGGCACGCCGTTGACGAACACGTGGTTGATTCCTGCCGCCGGTTGCCGTGGATCGGCAAAGGTGGCCATGTCAATAATGGCATCCGGGTCGAAGACGAGCACATCGGCGGCGTTTCCGACCGCCAGCACCCCGCGGTTGGACAGGCGCAGGCGCCGGGCCGGACGGCCGGTCAGCTGGTGGATGACCGCGGGAAGGTCCATGGCCTTGGCCTCGCGGGAGAGGCCGCCGACAAAGCGTGGAAAACTTCCCCACACCCCGGGATGCCCGGCGGTGTCCGAGCCGAAGCCGACGCCGGCACCGGTGTGCGTGCGGTGGACCAGGATGGCCCGAAGGTCTTCCTCGGTGCCCGCGGCGTACAGGACGCCGGTGGCCAGCGAATCCGTGTGCAGGATCCGCACCAGGGTGGTGACCGGATCCGATGACTGGATCGCTGCGATGCGCGCAATGCTCTGGCCCACCAGCATCGCAAGCTGCCCGGAGCCCACGAAGGCAATGGTGAGCGCATCCCAGTCGACGTCCGAGGCTTCCATATCGGAGCTGATCCGCGCAACAGTCTCGGGGTCATCGAGCCGTGCCAGGACATCTTCGTCTTGCCCGTCCCGGGCCCAGCCGGGCAGCAGCGAGGCCAGCATGCCGGGGTTCTCGAGGTACGGGTGGGAATCGCAGGACAGGTCAACCCCCGCCTTGAGGGCCCGGTCAAGTACGGTCAACAGGCCTGCAGCCCCTGCACTGTCCGCGGCAAGGTGCGTCAGGTGCACCGGCACACCGGTCTTGGCGGCCAACCCAACGGACCGGGTGGCGGACTCGGTGACGGGACCGGCCAAGGAATCCAGGGTCGGCGCCCAGTACCCGCCGTAGGCGCCAACCGCAGCGCACAGCGCCTCCAGTTCGGCGGTCTCTGCCGGTGTTGCCGTAGCAACCGGAGCGGAAGACGACAGGCCCACGGCGCCTTGTTCCAGGGCATCGGCCATGGCCTTGACCTCTGCGACGAGCTGCTGCGCGCCGGGCGCATCCGCCGGGCTTCCCGTGGCCAGGTTGCGCACGGCGTTCCTTGGCACCAGGTAGGCGGTGTTCGTGCCGGTGCCGGAATCGAGATGGTCGAGGTATTGGCCAACGGTGCGCCACTCCACGTCGCGGTCCGCCCAGTCCTGGTCCATGCCGGCCAAGTGGTGGCGCAGTAGCGATGCCGAAGCATCGGTGAGCGGGGCGCAGTTTGCCCCGGCTTGGCCAAGAACCTCGGTGGTGACGCCCTGGGTGAGTGCCGAGTGACGTGCCGGGTCCGTCAGCGGGGCGGTGTCCGAGGAACCTCGCAGGTCGATGAATCCGGGGCAGGCCACCAGCCCGGCTCCGTCAATGAGAACGGTGGCTCCGTCGTCCTTGAATGATCCTGCCGGGAATATGCCCGCAATGATCCCTGACTCCAGCACGATGTCGCCCAGGTATTCGGGGTTGCCGGTGCCATCGAGGACCCGGGTGTGGGTAATGGCGGTGCGTACCGGGGTTGGGCGCACCTCGTGGGCCGGCATTAAAGGGAGACTCGGACGAGGGAAACGGCACTTTGGCCGTCTGCTGCCGGGCAAACCGACTGGAATCGCTTGTTGGCGGTGGCACGTCCCTCGGTGGTGGGACTTGCCGAACGGTGGTTGTGCAACGTGGAGAGCTTCGAATTTGAGGGGGTGAGGTTTTCCACGGCTATTTCCTTATAAAGAGGTCCAGCGGCGAAGTGCCCGATGAAGTGCGCAAATGGCGGGCACATAGGTCTCATGTCTAACACGGTCTGGAAAATACCGTCAATGCGCCCCACGATGCAGGCATGACCGAGCGTCGCCGGATTCGCCAGGAACGCTGCAGGGTTGGCCTGAACGTGATGGCAGGGGAGCCATCCGGGGGAAAACACTGCGTCGTGGGAAGCCGGGGAGCCGGCTGTGCCCCGGCAAGGGCGTTTCAGGAATCGTCACCTCATGCCCACGATCCACAGGCAACTTCCATCGAAGCCGGGTGATCCACCCAGCCAGCTTTTCGGGATCATCCGGGGGCCGAAAACTCGTCGAATGAGTATGAACATTCATGCACCGAAATGAACGATATTCTCGATCATTCAGATGCCCTGAATTGAGCCGTGAAACGTCCATATTGAACCGACAGGAATCGTTGCGGGTTTGCCCGAAGGTGGCCATCCCAACGTGGCCTGGATTGAACCAAATGGAGTCGGGGATGTGTTGCCCGGGATCAAGGCATTTGGTGCCCGGGAACCTTGTCCGTCGGGCGCACCGACACCAATTTCGCGTAAGCGAAGCCTGGTGAATCCGGGGTGGTCGGGTGCTGGAAAGGCAGTGCGCGGCAACCGGACACGGAACCGTCCCTGGGGCGGGTCGGGCCGATCCCCGGACCCCCGTTCCTGCACCGGAATGCCGGGGTCGCGGCAATAATTCGCGTAAACACAGGCCAATTGGAGCGATTGGGGTGCAGAAAACAGCGACACGGCCCAAAATTGCTCCGTTCAGGTGCCGGAAAGGTGTGGATCACCCGCGTTTTGGTGTGAAGCTCGTTACTGTCGATGCGTGGAATCGGGAGCCAAAAAGCGTCTGCCCCGCAGCTTGGGGACGCCGCCCGAAACGGGGAGCTGCGGAAGGAGTGCCCCGAAGGCCCAAATCGATTATCTGCCCAACGTAGGCAAGGATCTCCAGGCGCTCCTTGTTGCTATCCGGCATCGATCTAAATGCGGTGATCAACGGAAACATTCAACAAAAATCCGCGAATTCCAGAGTAATCAAAATGCCGCCGAACGGCACCTCTCAAGTAGATACGAGGCCATGATTCACGTATGTTTGCTAGGTATCCAAGGTCGTTCGGGCCGACGAGAGCAGGCTACGTAACCAAAGTGAAGCAGGTTTTGATGTGTTTGAATTTATTGGCGAAAGGTACCGCCAAATATTGTTTGCCTCATGGCAGCATTTCTCGCTCGTTGCGCAGTGTCTGATCCTCGCAACGATTATCGCCGTGGTCATCGCGGCGCTGGTTTACCGTAATAAGTCTCTATCCTCCCTGGCCAACGGTGTCTCTGCCATCGGCCTGACGGTTCCATCCTTCGCCGCGATCGGCTTGCTGATCGCACCCATCGGGTTTGGCGTCACCCCGGCCGTCTTCGTGGTCACCTTTTTTGCCGCGCTGCCCATCGTGCGAAACGCCATCGTCGGCCTGGCCGGGATTTCCCCCTCCGTCGTCGAGTCCGCCCGCGGCATTGGCATGAGCCGCATGCGCACCCTGGCCACCATCGAACTTCCCATGGCGTGGCCCGTTATCCTGTCGGGAATCCGGGTATCGGCCCAGATGGTCATGGGTGTGGCCGCCATTGCCGCATATGCCCTGGGCCCCGGCCTCGGCGGATTCATCTTCTCCGGACTCTCCCGCCTGGGCGGTGCCAGGTCCCTGGAATCCGTGCTCGTCGGTGTCATCGGCGTGGTCATCCTGGCCTTCATTATTGATCTCATTCTGCTCGGCGTCGGCCGACTTACCACCCCGCGAGGTATCCGTGTCTGAATCCTCTGACGCCATCACTGGCGCATCCATCTTGCTTGACGAAGTCACCAAGCAATACCCCGGCCAAACCAAGCCGGCTGTCGGCGGACTCACCCTGGAAATTCCCGCCGGAAGCATCGTCATGTTCGTCGGCCCCTCGGGCTGCGGCAAGACGACGACGCTGAAAATGATCAACCGCCTGATCGAACCCACCGGCGGCAAGATCGTCATCAACGACGAGGACGTCACCAAGATGGACGGCGACACCCTGCGCCGCCGCATCGGCTACGTCATCCAGGCCGGCGGCCTCTTCCCGCACATGACGGTTGCAGCCAACATCGCGATCGTCCCGAAGATGCTGGGCTGGAAGAAGGACAAGATCGCCGCCCGCATCGACGAGCTGCTCGAACTGGTCTCGCTGGACCCGGCCGTCTACCGCGACCGCTACCCGAAGGAACTCTCCGGCGGGCAGCAACAGCGCGTGGGCGTGGCCCGGGCGCTGGCCGCCGATCCGCCGGTGCTGCTCATGGACGAGCCCTTCGGCGCGGTGGACCCGATCACCCGCCAGCGCCTGCAGGACGAACTGCTGAACATCCAGTCCGAGGTGCAGAAGACCATCGTGATGGTCACCCACGACTTCGACGAGGCGGTGAAGCTCGGCGACTGGATCGCCGTCTTCGACGAGGGTGCCCAGCTGGTCCAGTACGATTCCCCCGAACGGATCCTGGCCAACCCCGCCAACGAGTTCGTGGAGAACTTCATCGGCTCCGGCGCGGGCCTCAAGCAGCTCACCCTCACCCGCGTGAACCAGGTCGAGCTCATGGACGCCATCACCGCCACCGCCGGCGAGCTGGCCAGCGACGTGCTCTCCCGCCTCCAGGGTGCCGGCGCCTCCCATGCCGTGATCCTGGATTCGCGCCGCCGACCGGTGCGTCGCCTGACCCGCCGCCAGCTCTCGCGCCTGCAGCTGGTCGACGACACCATCGACGAGTCGATGCCCTCGGTCGGCGACCAGGCCACGTTGAACGACGCGCTGGACACCATGCTGGTCGCCAGCTCGGAAACCGCGGTGGTCACCGGACGCCGCGACGTGTTCCGCGGCGTGATCAACGTGAAGACCATCATGGAGGCGATCTCCCAGGCCAACGCCGATGCTGAGTCGGCCGCCGGCGATGCCCCCGTCGGGCTGAACTCCGGGGCCATCCCGGCACTCGCGGTGGAAAACGCCGTCGCCGCCGAATCCGCGCTTCACGGTGCGGCCCCGGATGAACCGCAGGGCACGGAGGAACCACGATGAGCACGCTCGCCGCTGGATCCAATCTGGCACAAATCACCGAGCCCAGCGTTCCCGTCGAGCACCCCTGGCGGGTGCTGGCCCTGCAACTGCTCGGAATCCTGGCGGCGCTGGCCGCAGTGGCCATGTGGCTGGCCAACGCCAACCTGAGCGCCACCGAGCGCACCACGCTGGCCCCGTCGGTCCTCTGGGGCTACACCGTCGAGCACCTGAACCTCACGGTCGTCGCCGCCCTGATCGTCCTGGTCATCGCGATCCCGCTGGGCATCGTGCTCACCCGGCCCTCCATGCGCCGCTTCACCAACCCGGTGATGGCCGTGGCCAACATCGGACAAGCGGCCCCGGCCATCGGACTGGTCGTCCTGCTGGCGTTCTGGCTGGGCTTTGGCTATTGGGCATCCGTGGTGGCGCTGGTGCTCTATGCGATCCTGCCGGTGCTGACCAACACCATGGTGGGGCTTAAGCAGGTCGACGAACGTCTCGTCGAGGCCGGCCGCGGCATGGGCATGAGCTCCATGGCCGTCCTCTTCAGGGTCGAGCTCCCGCTGGCCGTCCCGGTGATGCTTTCGGGCATCCGGACCGCCCTGGTGCTGCTGGTTGGCACCGCGACCCTGGCCGCCTTCATCAACGGCGGCGGGCTGGGCATCCTGATCACCACCGGCGTGAACCTGAACCTCACGGTGGTGCTGGTTGCCGGTTCCCTGCTGGTGGCATTGCTGGCGCTGCTCATCGACTGGCTTGGCCGCGTCGTTGAACAGCTGGCCCGGCCGAAAGGACTTTAGGCATGAAGAAGGCAAAATGGATTAAATCGACGGCACTCCTGGCCGCGGCCGGCGTGCTGCTGACCGGATGCGGGCTTTCCTCCGCGGCCTCGTATGTGCCGCCCGCCGGTCCGGGCAGCATCAGCGCGCTTCCGGACCTGCCGCAGGACGCGACCATGACCGTGACCAGCAAGGCGTTCACCGAACAGCTGATCCTGGGCAAGATCGCCGTGCTGGCCGGACAGGCCGCAGGATTCAAGGTCAACGACCTGACGAACGTTCCCGGCAGCCAGCCGGCCCGGGAACTGATCCATTCGGGCCAGGCGACCATGATGTGGGACTACACCGGCACCGCCTGGATGACCTACCTGGGACACGAGGACGGCATCGCCAACCAGGCCAAGATGTGGCAGTCGGTGCACGACCAGGACCTGGGCAACGGGATCCTTTGGGGCGCGCCCGCACCGATGAACAACACCTACGCCATGGCCGTGCGCAGCGAAGCCGTCGAGGACCTGGGCGGGATCTCCAAGCTGTCCCAGCTCAAGGACCTGTCGCCCAAGGACCTCACGTTTTGCGTCGACGCGGAGTTCAACTCGCGCTCCGACGGGCTGAACCCGATGCTGGAGCTCTACGGGCTCGAGCGCGGCAATCCCGCTTCCGTTCCCGACACGAACGTCGGGCTCTACGACACCGGTGCCATCTACAGCGCAACCGACGAAGGTGCCTGCAACTTCGGCGAGGTCTTCACGACCGATGGCCGCATCAAGGCACTGGACCTGACGGTCCTGGAAGACGACCTGGGATACTTCCCCGCCTACAACGTGGCACCCGTGTTCTACGGGAAGTTCGCCGAGAAGTACCCGGGCATCGAGAAGGTCTTCGCCGATATCGCCCCGTTGCTGACCGACGATGCGCTGCAGGGCATGAACCTCGAGGTCGACGTCAAGGGGCGCGAACCCGCGGACGTCGCCTTCGAGTGGATGGTCCAGAACGGGTTCATTTCCGAGCCGTAGACGAGGATCCCTTTCAAAACAATCGGGCCGGGTTGGTTTCACGTGAAACCAACCCGGCCCGATTGTGTTCGGCTTCCCCTGCGCCTATCCGTTGCCTCAGGAGGGCAGAGGCCCCGGCATGCCGTGCCCGAGGTTTGCTGCGGTGCGGTGCCCGGAATATCGTTGGTTTGAGCAGCTTGACCGTTTCCACCGATCGACGGAGTCCCATGTCCAAGAAGAAGAACAGCAGGCCGGGCAAGAACCAGAAGCCGCGCAACAAGAAGGCCTCCGGTTCCGGGACAGCGGGTTCGCGCCGCGGCTCCGCCGTGTCGTTGGGAGCATTCCGGGCCGAAAAGCTTTTGGCCCTCTTGACGCCGGGATTCATTGAATGGTTCAAGGAAGTGGAAGGGCCGGAGGAGGACGCGCGGGGCTGCCTGAAGGTCGTCGGCGTGGTGCTCGGCGAGCTGTTGCAGGCGGCCCCCGCCTCAAGCGCCACCTCGTTCACCCTTGAGGACGCGGTTCATGCGTTCGAAGCCCTTGAAGAGGTGTTCGGCGACGACGTGGAATTGTTGATCGATGCCTTGCACGTTTACGTGGACTTCCTGGATGAAAACGACTTGTGGACCGGAACCGAGGGGGAACTTGCCGCGGTGCACGACCTTGTGGGCGGTGGCTCCGAGATCCCCTTCCCCGATCTTCCCGAGATTCTGGTCCCGGAGATCCCGCTTGATCAGGAACTGGCGGCGTTCGAGGCCATGCCGCTGATCTCGCGGACCTCGGCACTGCTCGAATGGGTCGGCACGGGCAAGTCCGTGACCTCGACGGGGGTGCTGCGGTTGGCGGACATCGAAGCGGCGGCAGCCTGTGTCGGGGTCAAGGCACGCGGCCAGCGGCAGGCGCCGCGGCGCAATGCCGAGGCATTGCCGGGGCTGGACATGCCGAACCTTGAAGAGGTGGATGAGCCCGTTTTAGTGGTTCGGAGCATGAACGACGTGCCGGAGTTGGCGATGCTGTGGAACAGCCTTCTGGATGCCGAGCTGATCGACGTGCGAGCCACCAAAGTGGTGCCTCTGGCGGGGACCGGCTTCGAACCCGGCGCTAATGACTCCCGGAAACTGGAAACCTACCGGGACCTGGCGACCATCACCCTGCAGGGGCTGGAAGACGAGATCCTGGACGTGGGACCGTTCGGCTCCGCGTTGTGGATGATGCACAAGGCGGTGTTCACCATCGGCTGCAGCTCCGAGCCCATGCCGGTCGATCGTTTTGACCTCGACGAGGACCTCGAGCCGGACGACGAGGCCTACCTTGCAAATGCCATGGCCAATGCTGCTCTCGGGATGTTCAGGGAGCTGGAAAAGCTGGGCCTGGTGTCAATTGACACCCATGTGCGTGTTCCGAGGCATTTGCGGCAAATCGTCAAGACCGTCTTTGCGGGGATGCCCGAGGACTTCGACGAACTTGACGAAGTCAACGGTTTTCCGGCGGCGGCGGGGGAACATGAGATCGAGCTGCGGCGGGACACGCCGCCGGTCGAGACCACCGCGATCCACCAATTGCGGGTCGAACTCCAGGACCTCACGCCCCCGATCTGGCGCACGGTCCTGGTCCCCAACGGCGCAAGCCTCCGGGACCTCCACGACATCATCCAGCGCGCCTTCGAGTGGGACAACAGCCATATGCACCGGTTCCAAAAGGGTGGCAGGAACGGAACCTCGTACTCCAGCCCCAGCCCGTTTGAGCCGTACCCCGGCGAGAACCGCGACGTTGACGAGAACACCGTTGCGCTCTCGGAGGTTTTCAAGCGGAAGGGCTCGAAGCTCGAGTACACCTACGACTTCGGTGATTCGTGGCGACACCTGGTCACGCTGGAAAAGACCCTGTCGCCCAAGGACGCCGGGGAGTTTCCCCGCTGTATCGATGGACAACGGATGGCTCCCGAAGAGGATTGCGGCGGCGCGTGGGGATGGATCAACCTGCTCGATGCCGTCAACGACCCGGCGCACCCCGCACACGAGGACCGCATGGACTGGATGGGGATGGAAGAAGGCGAGACCCTGGACCCCGAGAAATTCGACCTCGCGGAAATCAACGAGCGGCTCAGCCGGTTCCAGGGCGTCCTTGGGTAGGTTCCAGAACGGAACGGTGCACGAACTACGCGATCCGGCACTGCCCGCCACCGGCTAATTACCGGCGCCAGATGATGGATTGTGGGCAGGGATGGTCTTTTGGGCGTTGCCACGTCATGAACCCGGTCCCGGCGTCGAGGGCACCGCACCCGATGCAACCGCTTCGCGGCGCAGCGCCAAATTGCGGCAGTCGGGCCACGCGCATATCGTTGTCCACGAAGTCCCAGCCCCAAACCCTGATTCGGAGTTCCATGGCCATGAACGGCACGAGCGGCACGCAGCAGTCCCCGCACCTCGGCACGAGATTGGGCGCGTCCACCGGGCCGAGGGCCGTGCTCTCACCCGCCGCGCTGGAGGTCGATCAGCTGCTGGCGCCCCTGCTTCCACGGTTCCTGGAGTGGTTCGAAGTAAGCTGCGGGTCGGATGAAGACGCACTGGACTGTCTGGAAACCATCCGCTTGGTCCTGGTGGAATTCCGCGAAGTTGCAGCCAAGCCAAGCATCACTGCGTTGACGTCGGAAGACGCCGTCGCGGTTCTGGGAAAACTGGAGGCGGAGTCGGGCGATGACATCTTTCAGGTCCTCGAAGATTTCCATCTCTACCTCGAATTCCTCGGTCAGAACGAGCTGTGGACCGGCACCCAAGACGACTTCAACGACCTGGACTACCTCTTCGGGATCGGGGACGAGGTTCCCATGCCGGAATTGCCGGAGATCACGATCCCGGTGATTCCCCGGTCCGCCGAGCTGGCGGCCTTCGACGCCATGCCGCTGTTGCGCCATGCCACGGCGCTGCTCGAATGGATCGACACCGGCAAACCCGTCACGGCAACAGGGACGCTGAAGCTCGGTGACATTGAGGCCGCGGCCGCTTGCGTGGGTGTCGCGGCCCGCGGTGCCGGAGCCACGAAGAAGCCGCGAAAGACCGAAGATGTGCTGCCCGGATTCGAATCGTTGATGCCCGGCACCGATCAGGGCAGCGAGGCAGCCGAAGCTCCCGGCACCGTGGCGACGGTCCGTTCCATGAACGAGGTGCCACTGCTGGGCATGGTGTGGCACGGCCTGGTGGCCGCTGGTCTGCTGAAGGTCCGGGCGACCACCGCGGCGCCTGCCAAGGGGCACGGGCTGGGCCCGGACGCCACGGACCGGGAACGGCTGGACGCCTGCCGGAAGCTGGCGCTGTGCGTGCTGCGGACCCGCGCGGAATCCGTCATGGCCACGCCGATGACAGGTCCGTTGCTGTGGATGGTGAACAAGACGGCCCTGACCATGGGTTGCAGCACCGAGCCCCTGCCGATCGACATGCTCGCCCCGGAAGGGGAAACGGAACCGGAGGAGGAACTCTCCGTCGAGTACCTCCTGGCGCGGACGGCACTGGACCAGTTTCGCGAGCTTATGGTGCTGGGGTTCGTGGAACTGGATACCCACGTGCGGGTCCCGGAACACCTCTGGGCGGCCGTGAAGGCCGTGTTCTCCGACGACCCGGACCAGACGCCGGTATACCCCCAGGCGCCGGCCAATGCGGAGAAGGCCTACGAGCACAAGGTCATGATCCAGCACAGCTCGCCGCCTATCTGGCGCCGTCTGCGGGTGCCGGCCGGAATACCCCTTGACGAATTCCACCACCTCATCCAGGCCTCATTCGACTGGGACAACAGCCACCTGCACCTGTTCCGGAAGCCAGGAAAGGGCGGAACGTTCTACTCCAACGAATACGTGGAGACCGTTCCCTGGGAAGAAGCCCACATCGACGAGTCAACGGTGCTTCTCGCCCAGGTGCTGCAGAACGAGAAGGAATCGCTCTTCTACGAATACGACTTCGGCGACAACTGGCAGCACCGGATCACCCTCGAGAAAATCCTCGAGACGCAGGATGCCGGTCCGCTTCCATCCTGCACCGGCGGGCGCGGCATGGCGCCGGCCGACGACACCGGTGGCCCGTGGGGCTGGGCCAGCAAGGTCGAGGCGTCCAACGACCCGGCACACCCGGACTACGAGTGGCTTCGGCAGTGGTTCGGGCTCGAGGACGGGGACGTGCTGGACCCGAAGGCCTTCGACAAGCGCGACGTCAACACGGCCCTCAAGAATTTCCGCTGAATGGATGCCGGGACCAGACACCGCCTCACCACCGGCGCGCTGCTGGCGGTCGGCGCCGGGACCCGGCCGGGCCGCGGCCCCAAGGCGCTGCTGCGCAAGGCCGACGGGGCGACACTGCTCGAATCCGCGCGGCACGCGTTGCTGGCCGGAGGCTGCACCCACGTGGCGGTGGTCCAGGGTGCCGAGGCCGGACGTGTCTCGGCGGGGTTGGAGAACGACGCGAACACCACGGTGCTGGTGAACGAGCACTGGGCCACCGGCTTGGGTTCGTCCCTTGTACAGGGAACGGCGGCGGTCCCGCAAGGCTCCGCAACCCTGGTGAAGTTGGTGGACCAGCCCGGCCAGAGCGCCGAACTGGTCCGCAGGATCCTGGACGCGCACCGCCCCTGACGGATCACCGCGGCCGGTTACCGCTCGGGGGATGGCCCGTTGCGGCGCGGGCACCCAGTGCTCTTCGCGGCGGAACACCTCGGCCCGGCTGCGGCAACCGCCACCGGTGATGCCGGCGCGCGCGGCTACCTGGGGGCCAACCGGGAGCTGGTCGACCTCGTTGGCTGCACGGACCTGGACACGGGCCTGGACATCGACACCGTCGCCGACCTGCACCTGCTCGATCGGCACCAGCAGAGGGACCTTGCCCGCGACGTTCAGCGCCAGACAAATGTGGTCGCGGCGGATGGGTGCCAGGGTGAAACGGATCCCCGTGGCATCGATGAGCAGTTCCTCAAGGAGCGACGGGGCCAGCGCCTCGGCGATGACTCACACGACCCGGCCGCGGAATGGTCGCAGGCTCAACACCACACCCGCATCGGCGTCCTGCACGCCTTGCAGGGTGTGGATTTGGCACGGCGGTGGCCGTTGGACCAGGCGTGCCTAGTACTCGATGCGGGTGTCGAGCTCCGCCCACAGGGTGAATGGTTCGTGGCGGTCGAACCCGCCGTCGGGCATGCGTTCGACCGGCATCAGGAGGGATCGTTCGGCCTCGCTGCCCTCGAAGTATTCGTAGAAGGCCGCATCGTCGAAGCCGGCCTCCGCCGCCTCGTGCCTGTCGGCGGCAAAGACCACACGCGAGACACGGGCCCAAAGGGCCGAGGCAAGGCACATGGGACAGGGCTCGCAGCTGGAGTACAAGACCGCGCCGGTGAGGTCGAAGGTGCCTAGCGCTGTACATGCGGCGCGGATGGCGGTGACTTCGGCGTGGGCAGTGGGGTCGTTGTTGGCCGTGACGCGGTTGACTCCCTCGAAACGTGATCCGTCTGCGGCCACGATCAAGGCCCCGAAGGGCCCGCCCGCATTGCGGACGTTGTCGGCGGCAATGGCAACGGCAGACGCGAGGTTTTTTGCTGAAACGGTGGTATCCGTCATGGTGGCGACTTCCTTACCCAGCAGGCGAAGTGCCGGAGAAAGGATGTCTTCCACTTTGCAGGGAAGCCGGCGTCGGTAAATCTCAACATAGCAACCGAAGTTGTACGACGCCACCATCCGGGCGAGGTTAGTCGCGGGCCTTGGCGACGGCGCGAAGCCTCCGGATCACGGACACCGCATGCCACAGGACGGCGTAGGCCGCCAAGGCCACCACCAGGGCGGCGCCTCCGCGCGTAATGACGATCCACAGGAACGTCCCGGCACTGGCTGCGTCCTCCATGACGGGCTTCGAATCAAGGCCGAGGACCGCGGCAATGGTGGCCGGAACCACCAGGAGCAGCGCCAGCAGGAGGGCGCGGACTTTCCTGCCTTGGAGTTCGCCGTTCTTCCCCCGATGCCCGGAGGCTTTTTGCCGTTTGAGGTACCAGAGGACGACGAGCACCAAGCCGGCCAGGGTGCTGCCGTGTTGCAGGAGCCGGTAGATGGCGATTCCGGCGACAGGCTCGCTGGCCAGCAACGGCACTCGTTCCACGACCCAGCCGTAGGAATGCGTGAAGGAATCCCACGCCAGGTGCGTGAGGAGCCCGAGCATCAGCGAATAGAAGGTCCACAACGCAACCCGGGCACTGGTCGGCGGACGGCCCTTGAGCGCCGGCTTGTCCGGGACCCACGAGTCGGGTAGCGCCCAACGCAGTGGTTTCACCACGAGCCACAGGAAACCGGCCAGCACCAGCGCCAGCGGCAACCCGACGCTCAGGATCTGGGAAAAATCGTGCGAGTTCGCGCCGTTGAGCATGGGTGCGTACCAGGCGTCGCTGGTGGAGGACACCATGGCGAAGTAGGGGACGTCCGGGGCCATGGCGCCGGCGACCAAGGCAACGGGGACGAAGGGTTGTCGCAGGAAGGGCAAGACTGCAGCCGGGTGAGCCAAGGTGAAAGGCAAGGGATTCCTCGAAAAGTTGCGTCGGAGCCCACGGGGCAACGCATTGACGTTGCGAATGGGTTCACCTCCAAGCCTAGTTGGCTCCGGGCCGGAACGCGTCCGGTTGGACTGTTGGAACCAACACGTTTGACCAGCCCGCGACGACTACGAAACCCGGGTCACCAAGCCGCGGGTTGAGGCGCTGCCCGACGCCAGGAGGTTTGCGGTGTCAAAAATCATCTCCTGCATGGCCTGGGCGGCGCGGGTCGGCGAGACATCGTTGCGGTGGGCCAGGCTGACCGTCCGGGACAACCCGGGATTGGTGAGCCGCACCGAACACAGGCGCTGCCGATCGAGCATGACCATGGCAGGGACCACGGCGACCCCCAGTCCGCGTTCCACGCAACGCAACACGGCATCCATTTCAGACCCCTCAAGGACCAGATTCGGGGCGAGTCCGGCGGCATGGAACGCCTGCGAGGTGGCCTCCCGCAGGTCGTAGCTCTGGTGGTAGGTGATCTGCGGCAGTTCCGCCAGATCGGCAAGGGTCAGGGAGTCGCGACCGGCGAGGTGGGTGCTGTCCACCGAGGCGACGACCACCAGCTCCTCGGTGAGCAGCGGAGTGCGCTGCAAGCTGGCGGCGGGGGCCGTGCGGTCCTCCGAGGTGACGATGAGCGCCAGGTCGAGGGCGCCCCCGGCGAGCTCGTCGAGCAGGCCGCGGGAGCCCTGTTCGGTCAGGTGCAGGTCGATGCCGGGGTAGGCGGCATGGAACGCGGTCAGCACATCCGGAACCAGGCTGACGCACAATGTCGGGGTCGCACCGAGCCTTACCCGCCCCTGCTTGAGGCCCGCGAGTTCCTGCATCTCGTGGCGGACGGTTTCCGCGTCGGCGAGCATCCGCCTGGCCAGGGGGAGCAACGATTCCCCTGCATCGGTGAGTGTGATGTTGCCCCGGGCCCGGTGGAACAGCTCCGCACCGAGATCTGATTCCAGGGTGGATATCTGCCGGCTCAAGGAAGGCTGCGCGAGGTGCAGAAGCGCGGCGGCACGCGTGAAATGGCCCGTGCGTGCCACTTCCACGAAGCTTTGGAGCTGTTCCAGGTTCATGCTCGATAGCGTATACGCATTGAAACGACTCGAACAATTCATTGGACGGATCGAGGGCATGTTCCTAGCGTTGAAGACATGAGCGCAACAGCAACGAAAGAACAACAGATTTCCACCACCGTCCTGGTCATCGGCACCGGAGGATCGGGGCTGCGGGCCGCCATCGAGCTGGCCGAAATGGGGGTGGACGTGCTCTCCGTGGGCAAGCGCCCGCGCAACGACGCCCACACCTCGCTCGCCGCCGGCGGCATCAACGCGGCCCTCGGAACCATGGACAAGGACGACAGTTGGCAGCAGCACGCCGCCGACACCATCAAGGAAAGCTACTACCTGGCCAACCCGCACACGGTCGAAATCGTCGCCCGCGGTGCGGCCCAGGGAATCCACGACCTGGAACGCTACGGCATGGGCTTCGCCAGGGAGGAGGACGGGCGGATCTCCCAGCGCTTCTTCGGCGCCCACACCTTCCGCCGCACCGCATTTGCCGGAGACTACACCGGCCTGGAAATCCAGCGCAGCCTGGTGAGCCGGGCCGAACAACTGCAGATCCCGATCCTTGACTCGGTCTACATCACCCGGCTGCTGGTGCGCGACAACCAAGTCTTCGGTGCCTATGGCTTCGACATCAGGTCTGGCAAGCGCTACCTCATCCACGCCGACTCGGTCATCCTGGCTGCCGGAGGCCACACCCGCATCTGGCGCCGCACCTCCTCGCGCCGCGATGAGAACACCGGGGACGCCTTCCGCCTGGCAGTGGACGCCGGGGCCCGCCTGCGCGACCCGGAACTGGTGCAGTTCCACCCGTCGGGCATCATCGAACCGGAAAGCGCCGCAGGTACCTTGATCTCCGAGGCGGCCCGCGGCGAGGGCGGCATCCTGCGCAACGCGCTGGGGGAGCGGTTCATGGAACGCTACGACCCGATCCGCAAGGAACTCTCCACCCGGGACCGCGTGGCGCTGGCCGCCTACACAGAGATCAAGGAAGGCCGCGGGACCAAGAACGGCGGGGTTTGGCTGGACGTCTCGCACCTGCCGCGCGAAACCATCATGGAGCGCCTGCCGCGTGTTTACCAGACCATGCTTGAAGTGCAGATGCTCGACGTCACTGCCGAACCCATCGAAATCGCACCCACCGCGCACTACTCCATGGGCGGGGTCTGGGTGCGCCCGGAAGACCACGGCACGGATGTCAACGGGCTCTACGCCATCGGGGAGGCCTCCAGCGGCCTGCACGGCGCCAACAGGTTGGGCGGCAATTCGCTGATCGAGCTGTTGGTCTTCGGGCGCATCGTTGCACGCGCCGCTGCCAAGTACTCGGCTTCCCTGGATTCCCAGCCGCGTTCGGCCGAGGCCATCGCCGGGGCCCGCGCCGAGATCGACGACCTGCTGGCCGCGGACGGGCAGGAAAACGTTCGGGAGTTGCAGCGTGCGATCCGCAACATGATGACCGACCATGCAGGCGTGGTCCGGGATGAAGCAGGATTGCAGGCCGGACTGGCCAAGCTTGCGGACATCGAGGAACGCATGGAGCACGTGGGGATCCATCCGGACATTGCCGGCTACCAGGATCTGGCGCACGCCTTCGACCTGTTGGGTTCGGCCCTGGCTGCCAGGGCCACCCTCGAGGCGGCCATCGAGCGCCGCGAGACCCGCGGCTGCCACAACCGCAGCGACTACCCCGAAATGGACCCCTCGTTGCAGGTCAACCTGGTCTGGTCACCGCGCACGGGGGTGGCGCGAGAGGCGATCCCGGAGATCCCGGCGGAAATCTCCGCCCTGATCAAGGAGGTCTCATCGGCGGGGAAACTGGTCGAGTAGGACCGGCTCCTGTCGGGGCCCCCTGCGGCACCTTGCATGTCGGAAGCTGGCGTGGATCGTGCGCAGGAACGACAATGAAGTATGGGGGAGCCCCGAGGCGGGCACCCGGAAGGGCAGCGGCATGGAGAACGTCATCGAGGTGCAGGGCCTTGCCAAGAGCTTCGGCCACCGCGAGGCGTTGCGCGGCATCGACTTCGAGATCCCCCGTGGCAGCGTCTTCGGGGTGATCGGGCCCAACGGTGCCGGCAAGACCACCGCCATGCGCTGCCTGCTGGACATCATCAGGCCCACGGCCGGCCAGGTGCGGGTGCTCGGCACCGATCCGCGCCGGGCAGGCCCGGAGATCCGCCGCCGCATCGGGTACCTCCCGGGCGAACTCGCCCTGGAGCGGCGGATCACCGGGCGGAGGATGATGGACCACTTTGCCGCCATCAGCGGACCGGTGGCCCCCGGCCGGGTCGAGGAACTGGCCTCACGGCTGGGACTCGAGCTGGACCGGCAGTCGCGCAAGCTCTCCAAGGGCAACAAGCAGAAGCTCGGATTGGTGCAGGCGTTCATGCACGATCCGGAGCTGCTCATTCTCGACGAACCCACCTCCGGCCTGGATCCGCTGATGCAGCGGGAATTCCTCGGCATGGTCGAGGACGCCCGCGGGCGCGGGCAGACACTTTTCCTCTCCTCCCACCTGATCGGGGAGATCGAACAGGCGGCGGACCGCGTGGCGATCCTGCGCGACGGGCTGATCGTGCGCACCGCCACGGTTCAGGAGCTGCGGGCAGGTGCCCGTCGCCGGCTGCGCGTCCTGGCCGCCACGGACCCCGAGACACTTGCCGCGGCCCTGGAACCGCTCCCCGGCCTGGAACTGCTGGACACCGAAAAACTCGGTGAAGGGGTCGGTGCACTCGAGGCGAGATTCTCCGGCGAGGTGGGCGCGCTCCTGCACGCCCTGGCCGGGGTCGAGGTGCTCGACCTGGTCCTTGAGGAACCGGACCTGGAGGAAGCGGTGCTCGAGCTCTACGGTTCCCTCCCCGGGAACGGACGCCATCGCGCGGGGGAGCCGCGGCCATGACGCCCGCCGCCCGCCGCCCGGTCCTGCCGCTGATGGGCAAGGCACTACTGGACACCTGGCGTTCCACGCTCGTCTGGGCCCTGGTGCTTCTGTCCGTGCTGGCGCTCTACCTACCGCTCTACCCGTCCATGGCCGGCCCGGAAATGGAGAGACTGCTCGCCTCCCTGCCCGAGGAGCTGATCAGTGCCCTGGACTACGACCAGATCGCGACCGGTGCCGGCTACGCCCAGGCGACCTTCTTCGGCCTGCTGGGATTCATGCTTTCCTCGGCCGTGGCCATCGGCACCGGGGCCGCGGCCATCGGCGGGGACGAGGATGAGGGACTGCTCGAACTCACGCTCGCCCACGGGGTGACGCGCACCCAGGTGGTCCTGGAACGCTCCCTGGCGCTGCTGCTGCGCATGGCCTTCCTGATGATGGTGATCTACGCGGGGGTGCTGGCGCTGAACGGGCCCTCGGAGCTGGGGCTTGATCCCGGGACGCTCGTCCAGGCGGTGGCACAGTTCCTGCTGCTGGTGCTGCTCGGCGGCACCGCGGCGCTGCTGGGCGGGGCCGCGGGCGGGCACCGAACGCACGGAACCGCTGCCGGCGCCCTGGTGGCGGTCGGGGGTTACATGCTCAATGCGCTGGGCAACCAGGGAGAGGACCTGCAGTGGATGCACGCCTTCTCCCCGTACCACTGGGCGCTCGGCGGGCAGCCCGTGGCCAACGGCGTGGACTGGAGCGCGTTGTGGGGACTGGCGGGCCTGAACGTGCTTTTCGTTGCGCTCGCCGTCTTCGCGCTGCGCCGCCGCGATGTCGGGGGAGCCTAGCTGCGGGATCCTCACTGCCGCGATTGACATAGTCCGTTGACAGCATCCCAACAGCCCCGCCATATCGGCCACGGGCAAGCTGGAATGGAGCCGGCGATGAATGCCGGACCACCAACTGGTACCGCTGCGGGCGGCCACTGAAGGGAACACCCATGGCAACGAAGAAGACTATGGCGCTGGGGACATCCGCCGCGGCACTGGCCCTGGTCACCGGACTGGGCCTCGCATCGGTCGCATCCGCGGCCGACGCGACGGGTGCCGCCTCCGACACGACCAGCGGCACCACGCAGTCTGCGCCTTCCGAACGCGGCGGGCACGGCGGCCATCGCAGCGGGGGTCCTGAAATGGCCTCGGGCCTGGCCGAGAAGCTGGGCGTCAAGGAAAGCAAGCTCAGCGATGCCCTGGACACGTTCAGGGAAGCCAACAAGCCGGCCGAGCGCACCGAGGATGCCGCCAGGCCGGATCGTGCGGAAAGGGACGCGGCCTTGGCCAAGTCCCTGGCCCAAACACTGGGCATCGAAGAATCCAAGGTCACCGCGGCCCTGGAGGAACTTCGGACCGAGGGACAAGCAGAACGTGCCGCGGCACTGAAGTCGAAGCTGGACGCGGCGGTCAAGGACGGGACGCTCACCCAGATCGAGGTCGACGCCGTCACCAAGGCCACCGAGAAGGGAGTGATCGGCGGGCGCTAACCCGCGGGACCGTCCCGAAAAAGCCAAGAGGTGGCCCCCGGAACCACCCGGGGCCACCTCTTGCGATTGGGGTGACGGAGCCTAGATTCCCTTGACGATGATGACGTCCAGCTGGCGCGGGCCATGTACGCCTTCGACTCGCTCGAGCTCGATGTCGCTGGTGGCGCCGGGTCCGGAGATCCAGGTCAGCGGACGGGTGATGCCCATGCGCGGCAGGGCCTCGGGCAACAGGCGCACGATCGTGGCCCGCGGGACCACGCACACGTGGTGGTCCGGGAGCAGATTGATCGTGTTTTTTGTGCCGGTCCGACAACTGACGCATGGGCTGAGCGATCCTGACCTAACGTCAAGGCAAGTGAAATCTTTGGGCTCAGGTTCTCCCATGTCTAGCGGTTCCGGGGAGCGCGCTTTCCCTTCGCCACGGTTGCCGGGGGGTGACCTGTAGCTGCCAACGTGAGCCAAACAATGTGTTTTTCTGGATCAATGCAGTACCAGAGCCTTGCGCCGGAAGAGATATCGTACTGCCATTGCTCCAATTGGGTTCCGCCGATCATACTAGATCCGAGGGAACCGCGTAATCTCTTCTGTACGTCGGAACGAATTGCGGGCGAATGCTTCAAACGTTGTTTAGCCTCAGCGGTATTGCCCGGAAACTGGTTCTCCAACTCCGTGAAAGCCAGGGATTCCTTCGTGGCGTATCGGATGTCCCACTCGTTGACAGCTGGTGGTGGGGGAACCTGGCCGCCTCGCTTGGGACGCGCCATGTTCAAGCGGTGGAAACAATTGGCATGTCTACCGACATATCGAGTGGCTCCGGAACGTCACGGGACAGTGACGCAGCCAGGGCGCTGTCCGACCAGATCTCTGCGGTGTTGCGCCAATCCTCGATCAGTTCCGAAAAAGCTGTGTAGCGGCCAATTGAGGCGCACGCCCTGAGGGTGTTTGCGGATTCCCTGGCGAACGTTTCGCGGTCGGCAGGCGGGAGGAAAGCTACCCACGGAAGTGTCGAGGCAAGCGCATCGGCAAAGCGGTGCACCATCGACTCATCGAGAACCAATGCCGCCAATGCGGCGGAAAGGAAATCCGTGGCCTCGGCGGTGGCCTGAGCGCGGCTTTCGGTCTCCAATGCCCATGCGGGTCGACCTGCACGCTGTTGGAGGATGATCCTGCTGTCGTCACGCTCCGCGTCGGCGAGATGTTGGTTGTAATTCTGGATGAACCGACTCATCGGCAACTTCTTGGCCATAACTCCATTCTACGTAACTAGTTACGTAGACATCAATGGTTCCAGGGGTTGTAGAACGCGTACACGTCGACGTCACTGATGCTCCGTGACCTGAATACAAGTCAGCAGGCAGAAAGGCGTCCAAAGGCCGTTGCAGGGAAAGCCGGCCCTGAAGTACGTGTGCTACCAGTGGACTCGGTATGGCTCATCCATAACTGGCCCATGCAGAGATCTCCCGCCAACACGAAATGCGGTTGGCGGGAGATCTGCGCTTCTTCTGGGGGCCTTACAGCCCCTTGACGATGATGACGTCCAGCTGGCGCGGGCCATGTACGCCTTCGACTCGCTCGAGCTCGATGTCGCTGGTGGCGCTGGGTCCGGAGATCCAGGTCAGCGGACGGGTGATGTCCATGCGCGGCAGGGCCTCGGGCAACAGGCGCACGATCGTGGACATCGGGACCACGCACACGTGGTGGTCCGGGACCAGCGAGATTGCGCGCCGTCCTTGGTCACCGCTGCCGTCCAGCACGATGGTGCCGGACTCTGCAATGGAGACGGCCGATGAAGTCAGCACCGCGTCGGTGTTATCCAGCTCGGTCACGCTCAGCACCGCGCCGGGGACGTCGATGCGGCGGCGCGCATCACCGTTCGGCATGGCATCGGCCAGCCAGGCTTCGTCGATGCCGTGCGGCACCACAAAGCTGGTCGCGCCCTTGAGGCGCTCGGCAATCGTTGCCGAAAGCTGCGCTGAATCCACAACGTCAACATGGGCCTTGTAATCCTCGAGCCGGTCGACCAGCAGTGTGACAAGCTCGGCCTGCGGCATGTCCGAGGTGGTGCGGTACTCGCGGGGGATCGGCTCCGCGGTCGGGGCATCGCGCAGGGCGGAGGTGATGCGGGAGAGGATTTCTTCCTTGGCGCTCATTGTGGCTATTTCTCCTGCTCGGTCGTGGCGGCTGCGGGCCGGTGGTCTTTCTTCCACCAGTCGCGGAAGGACTGCGCCGGGGGAGCGGGGATGTCGCGGGACTGGGTCCAGCCCGCGGCAATGCCCGGTAGGCGCTTGATCTTCTTGTCGCGTCCGGCGGCCAGCTTGCCCAGAGGCAGGCCCTTTTCCAGCAGGCCGAGGTTCTTGCCGGAGGAGAAGGCCCACTGGGCCCCCTTCATCATCAGGTCCATCTGGCTCGGCAGCTTATTCTCGCCGCGCTTGGAATCCACGTCCTCGCCGCGCAGGTGCACCAGGATTTCGGGGATGTTGATCTTCACCGGGCAGGCGTCGTAGCAGGCGCCGCAGAGCGAGGAAGCGTAGGGCAGCGAGCTGTTCTCCTCGGACTTGATGCCGGTGAGCAGCGGGGTGAGGATCGCGCCGATCGGGCCCGGGTAGGTGGAACCGTAGGCGTGGCCGCCGGTGCGTTCATAGACGGGGCACACGTTCATGCAGGCCGAGCAGCGGATGCAGTTCAGCGCGGTGCGTCCGTACTTGTCGGCCAGTGCGGCGGTCCGTCCGTTGTCCAGCATCACCAGGTGTACGTTCTGCGGTCCGTCGCCCTCGGTGACCCCGGTCCAGAGCGAGGTGTACGGGTTCATGCGCTCGCCGGTGGAGGAGCGCGGCAGCAGCTGCATGAAGACCTCGAGGTCCTCCTTGCCCGGCAACAGCTTCTCGATGCCCATGACGGTGATCAGCGTTTCGGGCAGGGTCAGGCACATCCGCCCGTTGCCCTCGGACTCGACGACCGCCAGCGTGCCGGAATCGGCCAGGGCGAAGTTGGCCCCGGAGACCGCGACCTTGGCGGAGAGGAACTTGCGGCGCAGGTGTTCGCGGGCGGCCATGGCCAGAAGGCGCGGCTCGTCGGTCAGATTCGGGTCCACATTCGGCATTTCCGCCAGGAAAATGTCGCGCACCTCGGTGCGGTTCTTGTGGATGGCCGGGACCAGGATGTGGCTGGGCTTGTCGTGGCCCAGCTGGACGATCAGCTCGGCCAGGTCGGTCTCGAAGGCGGAGATGCCCTGCTCCTCGAGGTACTCGTTGAGCCCAATCTCCTGGGTGGCCATGGACTTGACCTTGACGACCTCGTCTGTGTCCTGTTCCTTGATCAGGTCCGAGACGATCCGGTTGGCCTCGTCGGCGTCGCGGGCCCAGTGGATGATTCCGCCGCGGGCGGTGAAGTTCTTTTCGAACTCCTCAAGCAGCGCCGGCAGGTTCGCCATGACCTGGTTCTTGGTTGCCGCTCCGGCGTCGCGCAATTCCTCCCAGTCGGGAAGTTCGCCCACGACCTTGAGGCGCTTGTCGCGGATGGTGTGGGTCGCGTGGCGCAGGTTGGCACGCATCTGGGTGTTGCCCAGTTCGCGGTGCGCCGCGGCCGGGAACGGCTCGTCGATGTGCAGGTTGCCGTCGCCGAAGACCGGAAGGCTCGGCATGCCCATGAAGACGTTGCTCATTTACTTGCCTCCCTTTCCTACGAATACCTCGCCCGTCACGGAGACGGGTTCGGTGATGGTGCTGGCCAGGATCTCGGCAAAGTGAAGAGTGGTGGTGTTGGACTTGGTGCGCGAGAGCCCGCCGCCGATGTGCATGAGGCAGGAGGCGTCTCCGCCGGAGCACAGCGAGGCGCCGGTGGATTCGATGTTCTTGGCCTTGTCCTCGAGCATCGCCGAGGACACGTCGGCGTTCTTCATGGAGAAGGTTCCGCCGAATCCGCAGCACTGGTCGGCCTCGGGCAGGTCGGCAACCTCGATGCCGCCGACACTCTTGAGCAGGTCCAGCTGGCGGTCGCCCAGATGCAGCGAGCGCATGCCGTGGCAGGAGGGGTGGTAGGTGACCTTGTGCGCAAAGTGCGATCCGAGCTGTTCGGCGGCATTGGTGACGCCCAGGACGTCGACCAAAAGCTGGGAGAGTTCGTAGGTCTTGGCGCCCACGGCCTCGGCACGTGCCTTCAGCGCGGCGTCGCCGCAGCGTTCGGCCAGGACGGGGTGTTGGTGCTTGACCGAGGCGACGCAGGACCCGGACGGTGCGACCGCAACGTCGTAGGTTTTGGCCTCGAAGGCCGCCACGTGGTTGGCCACCACCGGCAGCGCCTCGTCCATGTAGCCGGAGTTGATGTGCATCTGGCCGCAGCATGCCTGGCCGGAGGGGAAGATGACCTCGTGGCCCAGTCGTTCAAGGATCTTGACGGTGGCACGCGCGGTTTGCGGATACATGGCATCAACGATGCAGGTGGCAAAAAGTGCGATTTTCATTCAGCGGCCCTTCCGGCGTGCTCTGCCGAGGATTTTATGTGGTCTGACCATACTAGACCGTGATCGTGCACACGTCTAGCCGGACGTTTCGCGCAGGGCGCTTGTGATGAGACTCACCGCCGGACGGATTTTTGAGCTACACTATCGTGGTCGGACCATAGTGGTCCGACCACGGGTGCCCACCGGCACACATCAAACACTTTCCGCGCCCCGCTCCCATACGCGAAGGAACCACCAGTGGACACATTCACACCCACAACAGATCCGCTGTCCGGAAGCGTCGCGCTTTCGGCCATCGTCTCATTGCTGCCACTGGTGACGTTCTTCGTCATGCTGGCCGTCGTCAAGGCCAAAGCGCACATCTCCGGCCTGACCTCGTTGTTCGTGGCCATCCTGGTCGCGATATTCGTCTTCAAGATGCCGACCGGCATGGCGCTGATGTCCGGAGTCATGGGTGCGGTGTTCGGCGCATTCCCTGTGGTCTGGATCGTCATCATGGCGATCTGGCTCTACCAGGTCACCGTGATTTCGGGCCGCTTCGAAGACCTGCGACGGGTCTTTGACGTGATCGGCGGCGGGGATGTGCGCATCCAATCCATCCTGATCGCCTTCTGCTTCGGCGGCCTGCTCGAAGCGCTGGCCGGATTCGGTGCCCCGGTGGCCATCACCGCCACCATGTTGCTGGCCCTGGGCATGGCCCCGTTGCGCGCCGCAGCCGCGGTGCTCGTGGCCAACACCGCCCCGGTCGCCTTCGGCGCCGTGGCCATCCCCATCACGACCGCGGCTGGCCTGACCGGGCTGGACGCCAACCACATCGGCGCCATCGTCGGCCACCAGGCACCGCTGCTGGCCATCTTCGTCCCAACCCTGCTGCTGTTCATCCTCGACGGCAAGCGCGGCGTGAAAGAAGTCTGGCCCGCAGCCCTGGTCATCGGCTCATCCTTCGCCGTCGCACAGTTCTTCTGCGCCACCTACTTCTCTTATGAACTGACCGATATCGTCGCCTCGCTCGCTGGTCTGGGTTCCGCAGTGGTCTTCCTGCGCTTCTGGTCCTCGAAGGGCCGCGACGAGGCCCGGGCCCGTATTCTGGTCGGCGAAGTTGCCGGTTCCGCAGGAACGAACGGCACCTCCGCCGGCAAGGTTTCGACCTACGACGCCACGGACCGCAAGCTGCAGCCCGGCCCGACTTTCCTGGCGCTCTTCCCGTACCTGCTGGTCATCGTCATCTTCGGCATTGCCAAGCTCTGGACCTTGGGCGCCAACATTCCCGCCGCATTGTCCTCCACGGACGTCAAGGTCAAGTGGCCGATGCTTTACGGGCACATTCTGGACGGCGAGGGCAACCCGGTTTCCTCGACCATCTACAACTTCCAGTGGCTTTCCAATCCCGGCACTCTGTTGCTGTTCACCGGCCTGATCGTGGCCGTTGTCTACTCGCTCAACGATGCCGGCGGCAAGTACAAGGTCAAGGTCTCGGACGCGGTGATGGAAATCGGGCGCACCGTCTACAACATGCGCTGGGCTGCGACCACGATCCTCTCGGTGCTGGCCCTGGCCTACGTCATGAACCTGTCGGGACAAACCATCACCATTGGCACTTGGCTCGCCGGGACCGGGGCATTCTTCGCCTTCCTGTCCCCGATCCTGGGCTGGATCGGCACCGCGGTCACCGGATCGGACACCTCGGCCAATGCCTTGTTCGCGAAGCTGCAGCAGACCGCCGGCATCAACGCCGGAATCGATCCGAACCTGCTGGTTGCCGCAAACACCTCCGGCGGCGTGGTCGGCAAGCTGATCTCCCCGCAGAACCTTGCCATTGCCGCGACCGCGGTGGGCATGGAAGGCAAGGAATCGGTCATCCTGAAGAAGGTTGCCGGCTGGTCGGTGGGCATGCTGCTGATCCTGTGCGTGCTGGTCTACCTGCAGTCCACCCCGATCCTGAGCTGGATGCTGCCTACCCCGTAAGGGTGCCGGCACCGCCACGGTGCTGGATCTGCCGGGATGTGGCTCGTGCGCCTGCGACGAAAGTCGCCAGCGCACGAGCCACATCTCTTTGGCCTGGCACGCACTAGGCTTGGAAGCATCGTTGTGTGGCCAGGGAGCCAGGCAAGAGTCGTGAGCATGGGAAAATGAAGCAGTGACTAGCAAAGCAATATCCTCGCCGCAGCCGGCCCGCGCCTATGAAACGGTCCTGAAAAGCATCGAGGCGGACCTGCGGTCCGGCAAGATCAAGATCGGCGACCAGCTGCCCGGCGAACGCTTGCTGGCCGAAACCCACGGCATTTCCCGGGCCTCGGTCAGGGACGCGATCCGCATCCTCGACGCCATGGGCATGGTGCGCACCTCCACCGGTTCCGGGCCCAATTCCGGGGCGGTGGTCATTTCCAATCCCGCGGTCGGGCTTTCGGCAACGCTGCGCCTCCACGTGGCCTCGCGCCAGCTTTCGGTTGCCGACATCGTCGAGTCGCGCATCCTGCTGGAAACCTGGGCGGCGCAGTCCGCCGACCTGGGCGGCAACCCCGAGCACAGTGCCCAGGTGCTGCGCCGGACGGCCGAGCTGCTTGAGGCCATGGACGAGCCCGGGCTGGACCGCGAGGAATTCCACGAACTCGATGCGGAATTCCACGTGCTGCTGTCCTCGCTGGCCGGCAATGCCGTGATCGAAGCCATGATGGAATCGCTGCGCCTGTCGATCAGCGACTATGTCAGCGAATCCGTGGCCAGCGACGCTGCCTGGCAGAAGATCGCCAAGGTCCTGCGCTCCCAGCACCACGGCATCCACGAGGCGGTCGCCGATGGTGACGGCTCCGCGGCCGCCCGGCTGCTGCGCGAACACATCGAATGGTTCTACACGGAATCGCGGCAGCTCTGACCGGCAGCCCGAAAGGTCAGAGCTTGATGACCATTTTCCCGGTGTTGGCCCCGCGCATCAGATCGATGAATGCCTCGACGGAATGGTCCAGTCCTTCGACGATGGTTTCGTCGAAGACGACCTTTCCCTGGGCGATCCAATCCGACATGTCGGCCATGAATGCCGGGTAGTGCTCGGCGTAGTTCCCCACTGTGAAGCCCTTGAGGTTCAGCCCGCGGGTGACCATG
The DNA here is from genome assembly GCF_030812255.1 of Paeniglutamicibacter psychrophenolicus. GTDB lineage: Bacteria > Actinomycetota > Actinomycetes > Actinomycetales > Micrococcaceae > Paeniglutamicibacter > Paeniglutamicibacter psychrophenolicus_A. The sequence goes on from NZ_JAUSSH010000002.1 coordinate 658,199, forward strand.
TTGCTCATGTTCCGGGGACCCGTTGGGGCCTCGGTCGAGTTGTATACGGAGATGGCTCCGCACAAGGCGCCCCGACCACCCGGATTGAATTCATCCAGTGCGGCCTCCAGGTGCTCGCCGCCCACGTTGTCGAAATACACGTCGATGCCCTCCGGCGCGGCATCGTGCAACTGCCCGCGAACGGGCCCGTCCTTGTAGTTGAAGGCGGCGTCGTATCCGTACTTCTGGGTCAGTAGTTCAACCTTCGCGGCGCTTCCGGCGGACCCGATGACACGCTTGGCGCCCTTGAGCCGGGCAATCTGCCCCGCCGCACTTCCCACGGCTCCGGCGGCACCGGAAATGAACACGGTATCGCCGCTCTTGAGTCCCGCGATTTCGAGCAATCCGACGTATGCGGTGAAGGCCGTCATGCCCAGGATGCCGAGGTAGGCCGACAAGGGCAGGCCCGGGATGTCCCGAACCACGCGGAAATGGCTTGCTTCCCCCTGGGCAACATCTCGCCATCCGAGCTGGTGAAGCACCGGGTCTCCGACGTTGTAGCCCTCGGCGCGCGACTCGAGGACCCGGCCCACGGCCCCGCCGGTCATGACGGCGTCCAGGGCGTAGGGGGCCGCATAGGACTTGGCGTCGTTCATGCGTCCGCGCATGTAGGGATCGACTGAGATGAACTCGTTGGCCACCCGGATCTCGCCCTCGGCAAGATTGGGCAGGTCCACCGTCTTGGTGGAGAAGTTCGCATCGGTGGGCCAGCCGGTGGGTCGGCTGGCGAGGTGGATCTGGGTGCTGGTGGAAATGGACATGAGGAAGCTCCTCCTTGTGGGTGGGGGAAAGGGGAAATCAGCTGGTGAAGGCCAGCAAACCAAAAATGATGGCCAGGGCGGGCGCGGTGAGTTGGAACAATGCAGCACGGGCGAGCTTGGGCGAGGACAGGAGCAGGACCAGACCCGCCGCCACCATGGAGCCCGCGCCGGCAAAGATCAGCGTCGCTCCGACCGTGGTCGACGATGCAAGCACCAGGGCCATGCCCGCGACCGTGATGACGGCCAGGAACAAGTTGTAGAAACCCTGGTTGAACGCCAAGGGCTTGGTCGCGCTTGCTTCGGCGTCCGTCTTGATCCCGAAAGTCCTGCGTGTGGAGGGGCGATCCCAACGCAGGGACTCGAGCACGAATATGTAGACATGGATTGCTACGGCGATCCCCGCGAAAATCATGGTGGTCAACAGCATCTAGTGCGCCCCTGGGTTGAAAGAGTGATTGTGTAATGGCCGTTCCAATATATGCTGGAATGACCGTTACGCAAAGCAGGGGGCGGGTCTCATGGCCAGAACACAGGAATTCGACACCACCAAGGCGCTCGGCGATGCCCGTCTCGTCTTCTGGGACAAGGGGTTCGATGCCACGTCGATCGCGGACCTCGAATCCGCAACGGGCTTGGGCCGCTCCAGCATCTACCACGGCTTTGGTTCCAAGCGGGGTCTTTTCGATGCGGTGATCCAGGATTACATGGACAGGGTCCTGCGACCCCGCCTGGGCTTGCTGCACAGCACAACGCACCCCGACGGGGGCATTTCAACCTACCTGAAGTCGTTGGCGGACGCCTTGGCGAAGGCCCCGGACGAAACCACGAACCGGGGCTGCCTGCTGCTGAACACCGCGGCCGGCATCGCGGGAAACGATGACGCGCTGAGGGTTCTGATCTACGGATACCAGATCGAGTTGCGCGACGGCGTGGCCGCCGCACTGCGCGCGGCGGATCGGGGGCAGGCCGAGCCGCTGGTTCTCGCCCGTGCCCGAATCGTTACCGGGCTGACCATGAGCGCGCTGCTCCTGGCGCGGCTGGACCTGGCCGAGGCACTGGCCACGCTTGAAGCGGCCGAGGAACAGGTTCGTCAATGGCTTGCTGCCGGCGGAACTCCACCTCGGTAGGTCGGCTCCGCCGCGCGACCCCCAGGTGCCGGCCCGGAGGAGGGACACGGGAAACCGTCGGTGCACCACCAAGGACGCGGGCCCATGCGGTGTTTCCCGTGACGCGACCGATGTGAGCAAGCTTGTCGCCGGGCCGCACGCGTCGGCAAGGTCTTGCCCAGTACCCTGTGAGGATGTCCTAGAAGGAAAAATCCGCAGCCGAGAACGCCGGTTCACCAGCCACGCCGCGATCGGGGTCCCGCGGATTCATGGTGCTCTCGATCCTGGCGTGGTGTTGATCGGCTTGAACCTGCGGGCCGGGATCACCAGCGCCGCACCGCTCTTCCTGGACCTGCAGGAGTTCTTGGGCTACGGGGCGTTCGTCGCGGCGTTGCTGCCCTCGATCCCCACCCTGGTGTTCGCCGCGGCCGGGTTGAGCACCGCCTGGCTGGCCTTCCGCGCCTCGCCCACCACTTGGGCTCTGCTGGCCGGCACGGTGGCGGCGATGTGCGGCCTGGCGCTGTGCAACGTCTCCATGCCCTCGTTCATCCGGGAGAACTTCGCGCAGAAGACATCGCTGATGACCGGGCTCTAGACGATCACCATGTCGCTGGGGGCCACCGCGACCTCGGCGCTGGCATTCCTGCCCTTCATGCTCATGGCGCGCGCCGACCGACCGCCCGCACCGGCCACGTCGGGCATCGGCCCGTTCTCGCTGATCCGCACCAAGCGCGGCCTGGTCATCACCGGGCTCTTCAGCGCCCAGGCGATCCTGGCCTACGCCATCATGAGCTGGCTGCCCACCATCCTGATTTCCCGGTCCATGGCCGCGGCCGATGCCGGAGTCATCCTGGGTGTGCTGCAGGTGATGTCGATCCCGGCCACGATGTTCTCCTTGTGGCTGGTGAACAAGCACGGCATGCTCCGCGGGGCATTCTTCCTGACCTCGATCTCCGCGGCCGCGGGCCTGGCCGGGTTGGTGTGGTTGCCGCTGTCGCTGGCCTGGCTGTGCGCCGTGGTGCTGGGCATCGGGTTCTCGATCTTCCCGCTGGTGCCGCTGATGATCTCCTTCAGCGGCGAGAACTCCGAGGAAACCACCGCCATGAGCACCCCGGCCCAGTACCTCGGCTACCTGGTGGCCACCAGCGGCCCCTTCGGCATGGGCCTGCTGTATTCGCTCACCGGTTCCTGGACCGTGCCGTTGGTGCTGCCCATCGGGGTCACCGGCGTGATGCTTTGGCTCGGCGTGGTGGCCAGCGGCTACCGGCGGGCCACCGTGCAGCGCGTGGATTGGCCCGCCGGAAACCGGCGTTCCTCAGCGCTGTGAAGCGAGCTCGTCCTCGAGGTCCTGGGGTGCCGTCAGGTCCATCTCGAGCAGCGGAACGACCTTGGACTTGGTGACGAATCGATGGACCAGCCACAGCCCCAGGAAGATCGGCAGGCCGATGTAGGAGGAGAGCACCTCCATGCCCCGCCCGGCAAGCACCGCCTCGTAGTTCTGCCCGGCGATCACCAGGATCAGCACCGCGAAGGCCAGCAGCGGGCCGATGGGGAAGAGCGCGGCACGGTAGGGGAGGTCGCTGGCCTTGTTGCCCTGGGCCAGGAAGCCGCGCCTGAAGCGGTAGTGCGAGATCGCGATCCCGGCCCAGACGATGAAGCCGCACAGGCCCGAGACGTTCAACAACCAGGCGTAGGCGGCGCCCTGTCCTACGATGGCGGAGAGGAACCCGAAGAGTCCCACCGCGGCGGTGGCCAGCAGCGCCGGAATCGGCACGCCGCGCGAGTTGGTCCGGCCGAAGATCTTCGGTGCCTTGCCGTCGTGGGCCATGGAATAAAGCATGCGCGTGGAGGCATACAGCCCGGAGTTGCCGGCCGACAGGATGGCGGTGAGGATGACCGCGTTCATCAGCGCAGCGGCAAAGGCAATGCCCGCACGGGAAAAGACCAGGGTGAACGGGGAGGCGGCAACGTCGGCCTCGCCGGAGGCCAGCAGGCTCGAGTCGGTGAACGGGACCAGGCAGCCGATGATGAAGATCGCGCCGATGTAGAAGAGCATGATGCGCCAGAAGACCGTGCGGATGGCCCGCGGGACCTCGCGCCGGGGATTCTTCGCCTCGCCGGCTGCCACGCCGACCAGCTCGGTGCCCTGGAAAGAGAAGCCGGCGATCATGAAGACCGAGATGATCGAGACCCAGCCGCCGTGGAAGACGTCCTCGCGGTTTTGCCAGTTGCTCAGCCCGGGGGAGTTGTCCCCGAGGATGCCGAAGATCATCAGCACCCCGGCGATCAGGAACAGCACCACGGCGGCGACCTTGATCAGCGAGAGCCAGAACTCGGACTCGCCGAAGGACTTGGCCGAGAGGGCGTTCAGGCCGGTGAGTACGAGCAGGAACACCCCGGCCCAGACCCAGCCGGGCACCGAAGGGAACCAGAAGTCCATGATGATCCCGGCGGCGACCAGTTCGGCGGCCACCGTGATGGCCCAGTTGAACCAGTAGTTCCAGCCGATCGCGAACCCGAAGGAGGGGGAGACGAAGCGGGTGGCGAAGGTCTGGAAGGAGCCGGCGACCGGGATCTTGGCTGCCATCTCGCCCAGGGACTGCATCAGGAGGAACACCATCAGGCCGACCAGCGCGTAGGCGACCAGTGCGCCGCCGGGGCCGGCCTGGGAGATCGTGCCGCCGGAGGCGACGAACAGCCCGGTGCCGATTGCGCCGCCGATGGCGATCATCTGCAGGTGGCGGTTGCTGAGCCCGCGCTTGAGTTCGTTGTCCGGCTTGCCGGGACCGGTGGCGGCCCCGGTGACCTGGAAAGCTGCCGGTTGCGCCGTTGCAGCCGGCCGGGGTTCTGTTGAAGTTCTGCTCATGGATGTCATGCAACACCACCCGGGGGCATCGATGCGACCCGGCTCATATTCGGGCCACGGGGTGCTATCGGCACCGGTCCGGGCAATGCGCCCGGGGTCGTCGTGCGGTCGGCGGCGAAAGCCGGAAACGAAGCTGTTTTGGGAGCCGGGGGACGGTAGCGCACGAACGGCGGCGGTGCGAATCCGGGGCCGTGATCCACAGATGATGGAATGAGTGACCTTACTCTTGCGTGTCTCAAGACACAGCGTTGCTGATGCACAGACGGCTTCCCGGCGAATGGTCTAACTGGATCAAGACCATGCCACAGTCGTTGACCTGGAGTCCGTCGGACTCTGATGAGCCGTCTTCAACGACCGGCCAAGGGCCGTTGGTCCTGAAGGCGACACCACTTTTGATGATGCGGATTCGTCCTATTATGACGCGTAATTGTCACAAAGGAGGAATCGTGCCCGCCGTTGGCCCCGTCGGCGGGCGGCGCCCGCGACCTGGCTGGTGGCCCTGGGAGGTTCCGGGGTCTGCCACGGAGGATTCTGGGTCGCGATGGTTGCCGGGGCGGTGCCTCGCCTGGGGGTCGCCGGGAGCATGAAGGTGGAATTCCGCGGTGCCGAATGGTCTCGGCAGGCAAAAGCGACCCTCCGCCGGGCGGAAGGTCGCTTTTTGCCTGCCCTGCCTACTGGGCGACCTGCGCACGGCCCAGCGGCGCAGGATCAACCATCGGGTGCGCCTGGAAGTACTCGATGCCGGCCACGAGGTCGATTTGGCCCGAATCTGCCACATTGGTGCCTTGGGCGAAGGTGAAGAAGTTGTCTCCGCCGGTGGCCAGGAACGAGTTGGTGACAATCCGGAACACCGCGTCGTTGTCGATCGGCTCCCCCTGGTAGTCCATGGAGGTGATGTGCTCCCCGCGCGCCGCATTCGGGTTGTAGGTGTAGCTGAAGCCCTCGGAAATGCCCAGGTGCAGCTTGGGACGGCTCGCGCCATCGGGCTGCCACTGCTCCTCGAGCACCGACTTGATCTGCGCGCCGGTCAAGTCCATGGTGAACAGCGTGTTGCCGAAGGGTTGGACCGAAGCCGCATCCTTGTACGTCACGGTTCCGTCCGTGCCGTAGAGCAGGTCCGCGCGCAGGCCGCCGGGATTCATGAAGGCGATCTGTGCGGGGACGCCGCCGAAGTTCTCGTTGGAGGTCGCCCACAGGTGCATGTCGGCCACGAGGTTGCCCAGGGAGGATTCAACGCCACGATCCGAGCCGTTGGTTCCGCCGCGGAGGATGCTGGCGCTGATGTTGCCGATCTTCTGGGCGCCGACGACCTCGGCTTGCCGGCTGGCTGCCTCGACGATCTTGGCGACCTCGGGCACGGCTTCGAAGCGCGGCACCGTGGTGCCATCGGAAGCGATGGTGGTCAGCGAGATCAGCCCGCCCTCAAGGCCGGTGACCTGCTTGTGCTTCTTGGCGACGGTGATCTTCAGGGTATCCAGCGTGGTGCCGTATTGGTGCGCCTGGAGCACCGGGCGCTCAAGCCCCTTGGCCCAGCCCTCGACCGGGTAGGCGCAGGAGTAGCCGATGTGGGTGTGGCCGGAAATGATCGCGTCGATCTCTCCCGAGGCCTCGCGGACCAGATCCCCGTATGCGGTGTCCTCGGTGCCGATGGAGGCGCAATTGCTGCTTGACGAGCCTTCGTGGGTGAGCAGCACCAGCACGTCGGCCTCGCCGTTGGACTTGTCTCCGTCGCTCAGCTGCGCGGCGACCCGGTTGGCCGCCTCGACCTGGTCACCGAAGTCCAGCCCGGAGATGCCGGCAGGGGTGACCAGGGAGGAGGTCTGGTCCGTCACGGTGCCGATCAGGCCGACGGTGACGCCGTTGAGCTTCTTGAGCGTGTATTCCTTCAGTGCCGTGGTCTTGGTTCCCTTCAGGTACACGTTGGCGCCCAAGACGTAGTCGGCCCCGGCTGCGGCATCCCCGTTGCCATAGCGGGGGATGACCCGGTTGAGCAGGTCGTCGAAGCCTCGGTCGAACTCGTGGTTCCCGACCGCGGAGGCGTCAAGCCCGGCGGCCTTCAACGCGTCGATGGTGGGGTCGTCCTGCTGGGAGAAGGACGTGAAGGTGGAGGCGCCGATGTTGTCGCCCGCCGAGACGAAGAGCGTGTTGCGGTTCTTGGACTTGTAGTCCTTCACGGCTCCGGCCAGCACTGCGGCGCCGGCCTCGGCGCCGTTGGCCTCGATGCGGCCGTGGAAGTCGTTGATGCCCACCAGTTCGATGGTTGTGGACGGCGCGTTTTCCTGCTTGTTGGACTGTCCCTGTGCGCTTGGGTTCTCCGGGACGGCCGTGGCCGGCCCGGCAACGGCGGTTGATGCCATGAGCGTGAGTGCTGCGGCCGCGACCAGGGCGTTGCGCCGCATTTGATGTTTCTCGGACACGTGGTTCTCCCTCAAGAATAGTGACGAGTGGCGTGTTCCCGGCCGATGGCGCAGGCCGGGGGCACATGGGGCTGATACTACCGAGCGGAACCGTCAAGTGAAAGGGTTCTTTGACGATTCCACGGGTAGCGAGCGGGCGCCGTGGGCCGAAGGATTTTGCGAGGCGCGGCCCGATGCGGCGTTGACCAGCCGCGACGCGGAAAAAGACGCAAATCTGCATCTAACTAGCTCTACTGTTGCGAATGATTCTCATTTAACTTACCGTTGACGCCATGTCACAACAAAAAACACGCACCACGCCCCATGCCCATGCGCCAACCACCACCCGTCGGTGGCGCAACCAGGTCGGTGTCTTGGCACTCATCGCCACCGGGACGCTGTTGGCCGGATGCGGTTCCATCGCACCCGGGACCGAGCAGGTGCCATCGGCCCCGGCTCCGGCGGTGTCCGAGGCGGGCTCGGCCACGCCGCGGCTCGTGCTGACCTACGATGGCGGACTACTGGTCGCCAATGCGCGCGACGGAGCGGTGCTCTCGGACCATAAGCTTGCGGGTTTCAACCGCGTCAATCCCGCCGGCGACGGCCGGAGCGTACTCGTCTCCACCGCCGGGGGATTCAGGGTCCTGGACGCCGGGGCTTGGTCCGAGAAGCACGGGGACCACGCGCACCACTACATCACCGAGCCAGCCCTCACCGAGCTGGTGTTCCCGGCCGGGAAGCCCGGGCACGCGGTGGTCCATGCCGGGCACACCGCCCTCTTCGGCGACGCCACCGGCAAGATCAACATCTTCGAATCCACCAAGCTCGCCACCCATGAACTGCCGCGCACCGACGACATTCAGCTGCCCGAGGCGCACCACGGCGTGGCAGTGCCGCTGTCCGGCGGGAGGCTACTGGTCACCGACGGCAATGCGGAATCCCGCAACACCGTCAAGCTGCTCTCCGCCCCGGATGCGCAACACCGGCGCAACACCGTGGCCGAATCCAACCAATGCCCCGGCGTCCACGGCGAGGCCGTCGCCCGGGGCGAAGCCATGGTGGTGGGATGCGAGGACGGCATCCTGGTCATCAAGGGCGAAAAGATCACCAAGCTCGACGCCCCGGACGCGTACGGGCGGATCGGCAACCAGGCCGGATCTGAGGCCTCCACCGTGGTGCCCGGGGACTACAAGACGGAAAAGGAAGCCGAACTTGAACGCCCGCGCACCTTTTCGCTGACCGACACCGCGACCAATTCCCTGAAACTGATCGACATCGACTACAGCTACTCGTTCCGCTCCCTGGCCCGCAGCGCCTCGGGCGACGCGCTGCTGCTGGGCACCGACGGCAAGCTGCACGTTTACGACGTGAAGACGGGCAAGGAAAAGAAGGCCATCGCGGTGGTCGAGGCGTGGGAGGAGCCGGTCGACTGGCAGCAGCCGCGCCCGGCGGTGCACGTTTCCGGCCCAATCGCCTACGTCACCGAACCGAAAAGCAAGCAGCTGCACCTCGTGGACCTGAAGACCGGCAAGGTCTCCGGCACCGTGGACCTGCCCGAGGTGCCCAACGAGATCACCTCGACCGAGGGATAAGCGGCACCCGGGTGCGGGCGGAAACCAAGAACCGCGGGCCGGTGTCGATCCCCTCGATCGGCACCGGCCCGCGGCCGGATCATGGTGGTGCTAGCTTGCGGTGACTAATTCGACGCTCACCGGCGTCGGGTTGGTGAAGATGTCCAGCACCGGGCAGTGCTCGTCCACGGCCGCCTGGAGCTCTTCGTAGCGCTCGCGGGTTTCCGGGCCCTGGATCTTCACGGTGAGGCGGACCTCGCCGAAGCCGGGGCGGATGGTCTTCTCGATGCCGAACAGCCCACGCGCATCAAGGTCCGCATCGGCGTCGATCTGAAGCGAGTCGATCTTCAGGCCCAACTGGTGCGCGTAGAGGCGGTAGACCACAACCTGGCAGGAAATCAGCGCGCCCAGGGCGAACTCGACGGGGCTGGCTGCAACATCGTCCCCGGCCAGTGCCTCGGGCTCGTCGACGATGAAACGGTGCTTGCCGGCGGTGATCTCGCTGGAGACCGATCCGGTGGACACGCCGCTGGCCTTGAAGATCAGGGCCGCGCTGGCGGTGTTGGCGGCGATGCGCTCGCCCCAGGCGTTGCCGGCGGCGGTGAGCTTTTCGGCGCGAACCGATTCCAGGGTTTCTTCGATCAGGGTTTCGGACATGGGAAACGGATCCTTTCGCGGCTGGCGCATGCGCTTGCACGACGCCATACTTACGCTGGCCCGGTTGGGCGGCGTCGAATCGTCACCTGGCGCACCCCGCTATGACGAAGAGGGTTGCGGTCCAATCGGCCAGGGCCGTGAATGATTGGAGCTCGTGATTCTGCTGATGAGTCTTCCCGAATCCGCGCCGCCGAGGCAAGGCGGGTGCTTAACAATTCGTCACGGCAAAGTGCCGATTGATCGAACAAGCGCCTGTCGAATTCGTTGGATACGGCATCTTGGCGAACGTGAACGGTGATTCCGGGCAATTGGTTGAAGAACCTTCGAAACGCCTGACTGCGTTTCCGGTTCCCGACCCGGCATTGAATATCCATCTGGGCTCTGCCAAAAGCAGAGGCCCCGACCCTTCGGTGTGAAGGGCCGGGGCCGGGAAATCCATGGAGCCAAATTATTTGCCGTGTTGGGGCTGGTCGTTGGCGTTGAGCCGGGCCAGCAGGTCCGAGAAACGCTTGATTTCCTCAGGTTCCCAGGAAATCAGCCTGTTGCGCAGCAGCTGGCGCGAGGCGGCGCTCGAGGCGATCACGCCGGCCCGCGCCGCGTCGGTGATGCTGACCAGCATGGCCCGTCCGTCATCCGGATCCGGGACACGGGTCACCAGTGCCTTGGCCTCGAGCCACTTGATCATTCGGCTCATGGTGGCCTTGTCCACCTGGAGCTCCTCGGCCAGGATGATCTGTTGCTGGGCCTGCTCGCGGGCCAGGATGGAGAGCACCTTGTAGCCCAAGGGCTGGAGCTCCGGGTGGACGGAAGCGGCGCGCCTGCGGATGGCCTGGCGCGCCTTGACGACCATCATGGAGAACTCTTTTTCCACATCCTCGATCAGCGGCTCGAGTGCAGTGGAGTCGGTGGCCGATCCCGGGTCGGGGCGGGAATCGGAAAACGGTGAAGTCATGTCATTCATTTTAGTTGCGATTTTCCACTTCGACGTCCTTGTTGCAGCGGGATTTCCCGTGGTGGGCATCGGTGCGACCGCCGCGAAGCCCGGCTTCGAGGCGGGCGGGGCCGTGGCACCATTCGCCCCTGCCCGTTTCCCCGCGAATACTCGGCAAACATCCTCCCGCAAGGGTTCCCGGAAGCGGGTGCGCCGGGCAGAATTGCTAGGTGTTGAACCCCGCCAAACGATGGAGAACACCATGGGCACGATCCTCAACCCCTACATCAGCTTCCGCGACACGGCGCGTCCCGCGCTCGAGTTCTACCAGTCCGTCTTCGGCGGCGAGCTGGACCTGCGTCCCTTTGCGGACTTCGAGTTCGCCAAGACGGACTACCCGGACGAAGACAACAAGATCATGCACGGGCACCTGCGTGCACCCAACGGCTTGAACCTGATGGCGGCCGACACCCCTGCCTCCATGGAATGGAAGGGAGGAACCGCCATCTCCGTCACCCTCAGCGGCGACGACAAGGAAGAAATGACAGGTTACTGGGACAAGCTCAGCGACGGAGCCAAGATCGGCGAGCCACTGTCCCAGGCCCCGTGGGGTGACTGGTTCGGCATGCTCACAGACAAGTTCGGCGTCGACTGGATGGTCAACATCGCCGGACCGGGCACCTCCGGCCAGTAACGTGGTGCCCTTGCCGGAAGCGTGAATGCCGGCCACGAGAGCCGGGAGCGGGTGCGCGCGGGGTCCCGGCCGCAAGGGGCTCGGGCCTCGCGCATGCCTGCCTCGGCTCGATGGCCATGGCCTGTTGCGCACGATCGTGCCTCCACCGGCGGCTCCGTAATATCGCAGCGCACATGGCGCGCCAGGGACCGGGCAAGGCCATGCCGAAAGGGCGGTTCGTTTCGCAAGCCCGCTGGTCAGCCCCGAACAGCGAGCCGGCCAAAGGATCGGCGCTGCCCCGCGCCAGGTAAACGCACATCGCGTCACCTTGGCCGGGGGGCCTATCGGCGGCCAAGGGCCGGTGGTAGGTTCCAGCTAACGCCCGCCGTGCACGGCGCCACGGGGGGAACAGGTTCAAGCGAGGAGACAGAGACATGCTTTCCGATTCAGCCCTGCCCATCATCAAGGCCACGCTTCCGGTGGTCGGCGAAAACATCCAGGAAATCGCCAGCCGTTTCTATGAGCACATGTTCGCTGGCCGGCCCGAACTTCTCGACGGGCTGTTCAACCGAGGAAACCAGGCCGATGGCAAGCAGCAACAGGCACTGGCCGGCTCCATTGCCGCATTCGCCACCGCCCTGGTCGAAAGCCCCGGGAAGCTGCCGGAAAACCTGTTGGACCGCGTGGCCCACAAGCACGTCTCCCTGGGACTGCGCCCCCACCAATACGCGATCGTGCATGAGAACCTGATGTGGGCCATTGGCGACACCCTGGGCGCGGCGGTGACACCGGAGGTTGCAGCCGCCTGGGACGAGGTGTATTGGATCATGGCCAACATGCTCATCAACAAGGAGCGCGGGCTCTACACGGCCGTTGACTTGAACCCGGACGAGATCTGGCGCACCTGGGAGGTTGCCGCACGGATCGAGGAAACCCCCGATGTGGTCAGCTTCGTGGTCAGGCGCACCGACCCTCGACCCACCAAGCCCTCGCTGCCGGGCCAATACGTCTCACTGAAAATGACGATGAACGACGGCGTGCACCAGCTGCGCCAGTACAGCCTCACCAAGGCCGACGACGGGGACCACCGGCAATTTGCCGTCAAGAGGGTGGCGGGTCTCGATGGCAAGCCCGACGGGGAAATGAGCAACCTGCTGCATTCCTCCCTCAAGGTGGGGGACCGGGTCCAGCTCTCGGCACCGTTCGGGGACGTGGTGCTGAACTACTCCAACCGTCCGGTGGTCCTGGCCAGCGCCGGGATCGGGATCACTCCGATGGCCGGGATGCTCTCGCACCTCGCCAAGTCCGGGGCCGACCGCAAGGTGCACTTGCTGCACGCCGACGCCAATCCGGGATCGTTCGCCCTGCGCAAGCAGGTCGCGGACTCCCTGGCGGAGCTGCCGGACGGGAAGCACGATGCCTGGTTCGAGGCGCCCGGTGACAATCCCGCGCAGAACGAACATTCGGGATTCATGAACCTGGATGACATCGTGCTGGCCGAGGACGCCGAGTACTACCTGTGTGGTCCGTTGCCGTTCATGCAGCATGTGCGCAGTGCGCTCATCGCCCGCGGAATCCCAGCCAAGGACATCCAATACGAGGTCTTTGGGCCGGACCTTTGGTTGGCCGACTTCCAGTAGGCTGCCGGCCGGGCCGGCAACGCGCGCGTTTGCTGGTGTGCTGATTCCGGCCGGAAAAGAAATTCGTGGGGCTTGTCCATATCCGGACGGGCCCCACGAATTTTTTCCCCAAAAAGATCAGGACGTGCGGACCAGCTGGAGGCGCCAAGACTCCGGCCCCTCTTCGAGGTAGCTGATTTCGAAGGCGCCGGGTGCCCGGCCCTCGAGCTGGTCCAGCAGCGGCAGCGGGTTGTGCGGGGCCACCAGGACCAGGCCGGCGCCCACGGCGAGGGAGTCCAAGGCCCCGAAGATCGTGGCGTGGCGGATCGCATGCGGGATGGCCCGGGCGTCAAGCTCCGGAAGTTCGGCGTCATGTTCGCCGCAGGCGCACGCATGGGCCGCGGGTTGGGTCTGCTTCTCTGCTTCTTCCTTGCTGGAAGAGATAACAATGTCAGCCACGATGGGGTTCCTTTGCTCAAGTGGGCCTCGGTTGCCGGCGTCGACTGGCAACCCTTGCCATATTTTATTACAGTTAACTACGTGAAAAACAATCGTTGTCGTCACCGCGTGTCATCTGCTGCCTTGGTCACCCCGTGACCGGGCCCTCGGATCGTTCCGCGGCCCGCACCAGGCGGACCTCTTTTGGACGCCCGCTCTCCCCGACCCGCGTTCGGATCCTTGAGCTGTTGGAGGCGCAGGCGACGCCAACGACCCTTGCCGCAATCACGCGCAGCTGCGGACTGCATGAAAACACCGTCCGGGCGCACCTCGAGGACCTGTTGCGTGACGGATACCTGAGCCGCGAGCGCGCCGCCTCGAATGGCCGTGGCCGCCCCGCATGGCTCTGGGAAGCCAAGAAACCCATCGAGCATTCCCCCTATGCCTCCCTGGCCTCCGCGCTGGCCACCGTGCTGCATGAAACCAGTGCGCATCCGGTCCAGGATGCGGTGGATGCGGGGAAGCCCTGGGGCAGGGAATTGATGCTCAAGCAACAAGGTGAGCACCATGGACAGCGCCCCGCGGAGGCAGCCCGTTCCCACGTGGTCGACATGCTCGAAGAGGTCGGGTTCGCCCCCGAACCCGACGCCTCCAACGAACACGTGGTGCTGACCCGCTGCCCGCTCATTGAAGCGGCCAACAAGCATCCGGACATCGTCTGCGGCGTCCACCTGGGGATTATCCAGGGCGCCTTCGCCGAGATGGGACTCGACGGCTCCTCCAGCACCCTGCTGCCGTTTTCGGCCCCCGGCCAGTGCGCCCTGCACCTGCGCGCCGCAACCAGCGAAACCCACTCCGGATGAGCGCCTCCCGGAAAACCATCCAATCCAAGCCCCGGCCGATCCCGGTACGCACCCTGTTCATGGTGTCCGCGGCCGCGAGCCTGCTGGCCGGGCTCAACGCAGCCCTGCTGCTCCTGGACTTGCCCGCTCCGCTGAACGCCGCCCACTGGACCGAAGTCCACGGGATGGTGCTGGCCCTCGGGTTTGTGGGAACCCTAATCGCCCTTGAACGCGCGGTGGCCCTGGGCCGGCGCGTCGGCTACCTCAGCCCGCTGCTGCTGGGAGTTGGATCCCTCCTGCTGCTGACCGACGTGCCGCGCTACGCCGGAAAGCTGGGCCTGCTCGCCGGCATGGCCGCCCTGGTGTGGGTCTACCTGCCGCTCTGGCGCCGCCAGCGCGACCACGCCGTGCTCATCCAGCTGCTGGGCGCCGCACTGGGCACGGGGGCTGCGATCCTGTGGCTCGGCGGGGTGGAAATGGCCCTGTTGCTGCCCTGGCTGGCAGCCTTCCTGGTGTTGAGCATCGCGGGCGAGCGCGTCGAACTGGCACGCATCTCCATGGGACCGCTGGCCGGAACCCGGGCGCTCCAGCTGTCCTGGCTGCTCACCTTCGCGGTGGTGGCCTCGTTGCTGAACCCGGTGTGGGGATCAATCGGGTTCGGCCTGGCCCTTGCCGTGCTGGTGTTGTGGCTGGCCGCCCACGACGTTGCACGACGCACCATCCGTACCACCGGCGCCACCCGGTTCATGGCCACCTGCATGCTCGCCGGCTACGGATGGCTGCTGGCTGCCGCAATCACCTGGTGCTTTGGATTCCCCGTCACCCGGGCCGCCTATGACACCGTCATCCACGCCGTGTTCCTGGGATTCACCATCTCGATGGTCATTGCCCACTCCTCGAGCATCCTCCCCGCGATCCTGCGCCGCCCCTTGCCCTATCGCCCGATGATGTGGGTCCCGGCGATCCTGCTTTGGGCGGGGTTGCTGTTGCGGCTGTGGATCGGCAACGGACTGGGATACGACTGGGCCTGGCGCGCCGGCGGCGTGGCCAACGTCCTGGCCCTGCTGCTTTTCCTGGCCTTGGCCGTCGCCTCCGTGCTGCGGGGCGAGCCCCGGCCGAAGCCTGCGGCACCGGTGCAGGTTGCTGCTGACCGTCCCGGAACCGGGCTCGGCAAATCCTTGCTTGCACCCAAGCCGCCGGGCGCCACAAGACCCCTGCCCGACGCGAACCCCGCAGCGCGACCCCCGCGCTCCGGCCTATCGATATCGCTACGGGATGCGGAATGATGAGCAAGAACCCGACCAGGGGCTTCTGGCCCATGCGCGATCTGCCGGTGGCCTTCTGGCTGGTTCTCCTCGTGGTTGCCACGCTGGTCCACCGCCAGATCCCCGCGCCACGCTGGCTCATGATCCACCTGCTGCTGCTCGGTGCAATCTCCCACGCGATCCTGGTCTGGTCCCAGTACTTTGCCATCGCCCTGCTGCGCACCCCGGCCCGGCCCCATGACCGGGCCACCCAGAACCGGCGGCTTCTCATGCTCAACGCCGGCACCGTCGTGGTGGTCGCCGGGGTGCTGTCGATGCTTTGGCCCGTCACCGCGACCGGGGCGGCGCTGGTGGCCGGTGCCGTGATCTGGCACGGGGTGGACCTGTTTGCCCGCATGCGGCGCGCCCTGCCTTCCCGCTTCGGCGCGACCGTGAAGTACTACATCGCCGCGGCCGCCTTCCTGCCTGTCGGGGCGGTGCTGGGCACCGTGCTGGCCCATGGCACCGGTTCGCCGACCCATGAGCAGGTCACCCTGGCCCACGCGTTCCTCAACGTCCTGGGCTGGGTGGGCCTGACGGTGGCAGGAACCCTGGTCACGTTCTGGCCCACCATGCTGCGCACCAGGATCGCCGACCAGGCCGCGGCAAATTCCCGGCGGGCCCTGCCGGTGCTCATTGCCTCCGCCCTGGCCGCTGCGCTCGGCGCCGGATTCGGTCTCCTGCCCGTGGCCGCGGCCGGGCTGCTCGGCTACATCGCGGGCCTGGGGATGATGGCGTCCTCCTTCATCCAGGTGGCACGGTACAAGCCACCGAAGACCTTCTCCACGCTCTCGGTGCTGGGCGCGGTCTGCTGGTGGATCGGATGCCTGGTGGCCCTGGTCGTTTCCCTGCTGGGCACCGGCGACTGGCAGGTGGTCGGCCGACTGTTCGCCTCCATCACCCCGTACCTGGTGGCCGGGTTCGCCGCGCAGGTGCTGCTCGGTGCGCTGTCCTACCTGGTGCCGGTGGTCCTGGGTGGTGGGCCGGCCCCGGTCAGGGCCGCGACCACGATGCTGGATCGCGGGGCGGTGCTTCGCGTGTCCACCGCGAACGCCGCGCTGCTGGTGTGTGCGCTGCCGGTTCCCTCGCTGGTGCGGGTGCTGTGCTCGGTGCTGTACCTGGTGGCCATGGCAAGCTTCCTCCCGCTGCTCTTTATGGCCCTGCGGGCCCACCGCAAAGCCAAGGCCAAGGTGGGCGCAGACATTGACGCCCTGGGACTGCCCGCCGGAACCCCGGCCCCGCGGGTGCGCCTGGCTCCGGAAGGGCAGCGCCCTGCGGGCCAGCGTGCGGGCCAGGCCATGGCCGGGCTCATCGCCGTGGTGCTGGCCATCGCGGTGGGAGTGGCCATCGACCCGGCGGCCTCCGGCGTCGCCGCACCGCCCGCCCCGCCCGAATCAGGCGCAGCGGCACCGGCAACCACGGCCGAAACCTTGATCGTGGAGGTCCAGGCCGCCGACATGCGCTTCACTCCCTCCCGCATCGAAGTTCCTTCGGGCACGCACCTGGTCATTGAGCTGACCAACACCGATGCGGCCGAAACGCACGACCTGGTGCTGGCAACCGGGGCGAACAGCGGTCGGCTGGCCCCGGGCCAAAGCGCCACCGTGGATGCCGGGGTCATCACCTCCGATGTCCCGGTCTGGTGTTCGATCGTTGGCCACAGGCAAATGGGCATGGTGCTGGAGATCAAGGCCACCGGCACGCCTGCGGCACCCGGCGAAAAACCCGGAGCGGCGGACCCGGGCCACGGGTCCATGCACCAGCCGGCGTCCCAGGCCCCGTCGGCCGCGGGCGCCCCGCTGGACCTGATGGCAAGACCGAAGGCGTCCTTCACCGCGCACGACGCGTCGCTGCCGGTCCTTCCGCCTCGGCCGAAGGACGGCAAGCCCATGGTCCACAAGGCCACGTTCACCGCGCAGGAAGCTGTCGCGGAGGTCTCCCCGGGAGTCCGGCAGAAACTCTGGACCTTCAACGGCAACGCGCCGGGCCCGCTGCTGCACGGCCGGGTCGGCGACAAATTCGAGATTACGCTGGTCAACGACGGAACCATGGGCCACTCCATCGACTTCCATGCCGGTGCGCTGGCACCGGACGAGCCCATGCGCACCATCCAGCCCGGCGAATCGCTGCTCTACACGTTTACCGCCAGCAGGGCGGGGATCTGGATGTACCACTGCTCCACCATGCCCATGAGCGCCCACATCGCCAACGGAATGTTCGGCACCGTGGTGATCGAGCCCGACGGACTGCCCGCGGTGGACCGTTCCTACGTGCTGGCCCAGTCGGAGTTCTACCTGGGGAACCAGGACGCGGAGGTCGACACTGCGAAGCTGGCCGCGGAGAAGCCGGACCTGGTGGTCTTCAACGGCTACGCGAACCAATACGTGCACCGGCCGCTGTCGGCCACGGTCGGGGAACGCGTGCGAATCTGGCTGCTGGATGTCGGGCCCACCCGGCCCTCCTCGTTCCACGTGATCGGTGGGCAATTCGACACCACCTGGTTCGAGGGAAACTACCTGCTCGATCACCGCGAGGGTGGGGACGGCGGAAGCCAGGCCCTTGCGCTCGGCGTGGCGCAGGGCGGATTCGTGGAGCTCCGGTTCCCGGAGGCGGGAAACTATCCCTTCGTATCCCACGTGATGGTCGATGCCGAACGCGGTGCCCAAGGCGTGTTCAAGGTGGCCGAATAGAGGGCAGCGTTTCAACGAGTTGGCCCCAGCGTTTCAACGACTTGGCCCCAGCGTTTCAACGAGTTGCCCCGGGACAACCCACGGGTTCCTTGACCGCCCGCACCGCGGCGAAGCACACTCGAGGCTAGTCAACACGAGAATTCCGAATCCGAGGACGGCTTGATGGAACACGAACTTGATCTGGTTGTCATTGGCTGGGGCAAGGGCGGAAAGACCCTGGCCGGGACCATGGCCCGCGCCGGGCAACGCGTGGCCATCGTCGAGGCCTCGGACCAGATGTATGGCGGCACCTGCATCAACATCGGCTGCGTTCGGTCAAGTCCCGTGGAGTGGTGTAACCATTTGGTGATGCTTCGAGGTTGCTGGGGCTAGAAGCTGTGGTTGTCGGACGCGGAGTCGGGTTCCTCCTCGGGTGTGGTGCCGGTGGGCTGCCAGGCGGGGCTGATCGTGCCGTCGGGCAGCCAGAAGTCCTCGGGCCACGGCGCCGGGCGGCCGTGCTCGTCCCACCAGCCGGTCTCGTGGCCGGCGGCCAGGAGCACGAGGTCGCGCCCGCGTTCCGGCGCTTCGGTCCGGGCGGTGCTCATGCCGCGGCCTCCATGGTTTCCAGCTCGGGCAGGTCGGTGGTCGGGGCGAGGCCGGGATCCACGATGCGCAGGCGGCAGCGGGCCAGGACCTCGAGTCCGAAGTAGCGCCGTCCCTCGGCCCATTCGTCGCTTTGCTCGGCCAGCACGGCCCCGACGAGGCGGATGATCGCGTCGCGGTTGGGGAAGATCCCGACCACGTCGGTGCGGCGACGGATCTCCTTGTTCAAGCGCTCGTTGGGGTTGTTGGACCAAATTTGCTGCCAAACGTCCTTCGGGAATGCGGTGAACGCGAGGATGTCGGCACGGGCCGCGTCCAGGTGCTCGAACACCTTGGGAAGCTTTTCCTCGAC
>NZ_JAUSSH010000003.1 GCF_030812255.1 Paeniglutamicibacter psychrophenolicus
GGCCGCGGCGATCTGGCACAACCAAAACATCGGTGCCCATCCGCTGCGCTCCTTGACCGCCTATGACCACTGACCCCTTGGAATCAATCGTCTAGAGCAGCGTGGCGAAGCGCTCGGCCGCGGAGGTCGCACCGGCCACGATGATCTCGTCGCCCTCGTGCAGCACCGTGGAGGTGGTGGTGTAGTCCCATTCCTGGCCCGGCCGCTTGGCCGCCACGATGGTGACATGGTGCTTGGACCGGATGCCGGTGTCCCCGAGCGGGCGGCCCACCGCTTCCTTCGGCGGGCGGGTCTTGACCATCGCGAAGCCGTCCTCGAACTCGACGTAGTCGAGCATCGCGCCGCGAACCAGGTGCGCCACCCGCCGGCCCATGTCCTGCTCGGGACGGATCACGTGCTCGACGCCCAGTTGCTCCAGGATCTGGCCGTGCGCGGCGCTGACCGCCTTGGCCCAGATGGTGGGCTTGTTGAAGCGCAGCAGGGCCGAGGTGGTCAGGATGCTGGCCTCCAGGTCGCTGCCGATGCCGACCACGGCGCGGTCGAACTCGTGCACCGAGAGCTGGCGCAGCGCCTCCTCCTTGGTCGAGTCGGCGCGGACCACGTGGGTGAGCTTGCCGTTGAAGGACTGGACGATGTCCTCGTCGTTGTCGATGCCCAAAACCTCGGTGCCGGCGGCGGCCAGTTCCAGGGCCAGCGCCCCGCCGAAGCGTCCCAGGCCGATGACAACCACCGAGTTGGCCTCGGCAATGCGTTCCATGGACTTGGGCGTGAACAAATGGTGCTTAGCCAATGAGCGGCCTTTCTTTCGGGAATTCATACATCACGGGTCGGGCGCGCAATGCCAGCGCCGAGGCCAGGGTGACCGGCCCCAGGCGCCCGATGAACATCAGGAAGACCAACAGCAGCTGTCCGGCCGGCGGCAGCGTGGCGGTGATGCCGGTGGACAGCCCCACGGTGGCGAAGGCGGAGATCGTTTCGAAGAGCAGCCGGTCCAGGCCGATGTCGGTCATCAGCATCAGCGCCATGGTCGAACCGATGACCAGTGCCACGGCCAGCAGCACGATGGTGATGGCCTGGCGGTGCACCGAGCGGGAAAGCCGCTTGCCAAAGACGTTCACGGCCGCGCCGCCCTGGATCTCGGTGAGCAGGATGAAAAACAGCACGGCGAACGTGGTGATCTTCAGCCCGCCCGCGGTGCCTGCCGGGCCGCCGCCGATGAACATCAAGATGTCCATGCCCAGCCAGCTCGCCGGATCCATCTGCCCGAAGTCCAGCGAATTGAATCCCGCGGTGCGGGTCATGACCGATTGGAAGAACCCGGCCAGCAACTTGTCGGCGGTCGAAAGCACGCCCAGGGTCTTGGGGTTCGTCCATTCCAGGGCGCAGATGAATGAGGTGCCGCCGGCCAGCAACGTCACCGTCCCGCCCAGGACCAGCTTGGTGTTCATGGTCCAGTGCAGCGGCCGGCGGTAGTGACGCCGAAGCTCGAAGAGCACCGGGAAACCCAGCCCGCCGATGATGATGGCGGCGGCGATCGGCAGGCAGATCCAGGGATCTCCCACGAAACCCATCAGGTTGTCGCTGAACAGCGCAAACCCGGCATTGTTGAAGGCCGAGATCGAGTGGAAGAAACCCAGCCAGATGGAGTGTCCCCACGGGTTGCCCAGGCCCACGGCAAAGCGCAGGGTCAGCAGCACCGCGACGACCAGCTCTGTTCCGGCGGTGATGCGCAGGACCCCCAACAGCACCGAACGCACTTCGCCGAAGCCGGCGCCTTGGTTTCTGCAGCTGCCTGGATCCGCGATCTCAGTCCCAGCCGCCTGGCCATCAGCACCCCGAGCAGCGAGGCGAAGGACATGATGCCAAAGCCGCCGAGCTGGATCAGCACGAGGATCACGACCTGCCCGAACCTCGTCCAGTAGGTCGCGGTGTCAACGACCGCCAAGCCTGTCACGCAGACGGCAGAGGTGGCGGTGAACAGTGCTTCGAGGAAGGTGGCCCCGCCCGGCCCCGTCTTGGCCATGGGCAGCATCAGGATCGCCGTTCCCACGGCGACGGCCAAACCGAAACCCAGGGCGATTGCCTGGGCCGGATGCCTCGGGAGCAGTGCCCGAACCGAGGGCCTGTATTTCATTGCAGCGACACGCATGGATTCCAGAATAGGCGCTGCCGGACCAAAACCGTGGCTTGGTGCCCAGGCGAGGCAAAACCCTCGGATGGCACCCTCGAGCCGAAGCATCGGAACCCAAGCGGAAAAACGTCAAAACCATGGTACTGACCGGTGTTGGAGTCCTAGACTCGAGCCCATGGGCATTGACCTCGAGCACCTGTATCGCGACCTGCACGCCAACCCCGAACTCTCCTTCCAGGAACACCGCACCGCCGGCATCGTCGCCGGGCACCTGTCCGAGCTCGGCCTCAAGGTCCACGGCGGCATCGGCGGCACCGGCGTCGTTGGCGTGCTGGCCAACGGGCCCGGACCCACCGTGCTGCTGCGAGCGGACATGGACGGCCTGCCGGTGCTCGAGGCCACCGGGCTGGACTACGCGAGCACCGCGTTCGCGACCGACGGCGACGACCACCTGGTCCCGGTCATGCACGCCTGCGGCCACGACGTGCACGTCACCTGCCTGTTGGGCGCCGTGGAAAAACTTGTCGCCGAACGCGGCACCTGGTCAGGGACAGTGGTGGCGCTCTTCCAGCCCGCGGAGGAGCAAGGCGGCGGGGCCCAGGCGATGGTCGATGACGGGCTCTATGCGAAGGTGCCGAAACCCGTCGTCGTGCTCGGCCAGCACGTCGCGCCGTTCCCCGCCGGCTGGCTCGGACTGCGCCCGGGGGTAGCCATGGCCTCGGCCGATTCGCTGAACATCACCCTGCATGGATCCGGCGGGCACGGTTCGCGCCCGGAGACCACCGTCGACCCGGTGCTGCTGGCCGCGGCCACCACCATGCGCCTGCATGGCATCGTCTCGCGGGAACTTGCCGCCGCCGACCAGGCGGTGCTGACCGTGGGGCAGATCCACTCCGGCACCAAGAACAACATCATTGCCTCGCATGCCACCCTGGGGCTGAGCATCAGGACCTTTGACGAATCGGTGCGGACAAAGGTGCTTGCTTCCATTGAACGCGTGGTGCGCGGCGAGGCCTTGGCCTCCGGGTCGCCCACGGAGCCAGTGATCACCTTGGAGGAGCATTTCCCTTTGACCGTCAACGACACCGCGGCGTCGGCACGGGTTGCCTCCGCACTGGCCGGGCGCTTCGGCACCGATCATGTCATTGATCCCGGACCGGTCGCGGGCAGCGAGGATGTGGGCGTCCTGGCCACTGCGGCCGGGGTGCCGCTGGTGTACTGGTTGCTGGGCGGGGCCGACCCAAGCCTGTTCACGGACTTTGCCGCGACGGGAAGGATGCCGGAGAACATTCCCTCGAACCATTCGCCGCATTTCGCCCCGCGAATCCAGCCGACCCTGCGCGTGGGAGTCGATGCCCTGGTCGCTGCTGCCCGCGCGTGGCTGGCCGAATAGCGACGGGTTCGGGCGGCGGGCACTGGCATGGTGCCGTGAGCGGAATCCGGCGGGTCCAGCCAAATGCACAGCAATACAGGCTAGGGTTTGCCGGTAGGGGTACTTTCCCCTAAATTTTGGGATTGCCGAGCGATCCCAGCTAGGACGGCACATCATGTCGAAGTCACCGCGTAAGGCAGAAGCCAAGAAACCTTCAAAGTCCATCAAGGAAAAGCGCGCCGAAAAGCGCACCAAGACGGCGGGGGAATCGATCCTTGACCCCGTGCGCAAGGTTTCGAAATAACCGCCATGCGGTGTGGCTGATCTAAATGGCCACCTCGAATACACCTGAAAATGCCTGTTCGGCGGAAGGAAAACCCTCGTCGAACAGGCATTTTTGTCTCTGCAGCCGTTCCGTGCGTTCCTAGCGGAGGCCGGAACCTCGGTAGACCCGCACCCAGGTGTCCGCGGTGACGCCGAGCGCGCGGCGCTGGCCTGCAACCTCGACGGTCAGGGTCACTCGCCACTCGGGGCTCGGTTGGAAGGCCTTGAGCAGGGGACCGTGCAGCGTCTGGTTGCCGTCGCTGAC
This sequence comes from Paeniglutamicibacter psychrophenolicus, assembly GCF_030812255.1. GTDB lineage: Bacteria > Actinomycetota > Actinomycetes > Actinomycetales > Micrococcaceae > Paeniglutamicibacter > Paeniglutamicibacter psychrophenolicus_A. The sequence continues at coordinate 4,093 of NZ_JAUSSH010000003.1, forward strand.
CTCGATCACGCGCTTCAGGTGCTCGGGTCCAAGATCCGCGGCACGCACCATCGATTCACGGCGGGGTCCTGCCGGACCACGGGGGACCTTTACGATCGTGCGAGCCTCGCGCATGGCTTCGGAGCGACGGGCAATGCGTTGCTCGCGCTGGGCCGTGGTGCCGCTCAGTGAGAGCGGGGCGGGCGAGAAACTGGGGATGGCAGTGATCCGGGTGATTGCCTGCGGGTATTTCTTGGTCAGCTTGGCCCAGAATTCCTCGGGGCCCTTGCCCATGAGAATGACCGCGCGCAGGTTGGGAACCAGGCGCAGCAACCTGCCCATGGGTTCGAGCCCGGCATTTGTCTCCGCGCCCGTCAACCGCCCGCCAGCGCCCTCGGCCCGGTACCAGGGATAGGCGTGCCAGAGCACAACTTCCTTGGCATCGATTCCCGCCTCGGCCAGCAAGGTGGCCAGTGCCTCGGCCGCCGCATCATCATCCTCGGTGGAGAGGATGTCCTCGCCGTCCTCGGCACGGTTCGCAGCCTCGGGAGCCGGCATCAGGCACAGGATTGTGGCGTCCGTGCCGCCATGAAGGGGCGCGAAGAACGGAACGGATGCGGGGTTCCCGGGCGATTCGGCGCGCAGGTCCTGGACCAGGGAATTGAGGGGTGCAACGTGTTCGGCCCACAACTCCGATTCCTGCGAGTTCCTGAATTCGGGGTCGATCATTTTGCGGGGCATGAAGGTTTCTCTCATGTAACTTTCGAGGGGTCTAGCCACAAGCATGGCACGGGCCGGAGTCGAACCCGCACCCCGGGTACCACGACGTATCAAGGGTCACTGGGTTGTTCGTGTGGAACCTGCGGATTCGGAGCGATCCGTCACGCTCCCGTATTGCGTTCACGGAGCCGGTCGGCAATCCCCGCCCAGACACGTTTTTGTTCCTCTCGGTCGACGGTCCGCTTGGCGCCCAGCGGGTGAAGCGAGCGCAGGATGTGCAGTTCGGGGAACGTGGAATGGATTTGTGGAAGCACCGCATCCGCCGCTTCCTGGGCCTTCTTCCCCAGGAGCAACAGCATCTTCAGGTCAGTCATCAGCCCCATGACCTCCAGCAGTGCCCGGCCGCCCTCGGCCGACTGCTCGGGCGTCAGGTCCCGCTTGGGGTCGTTGCGGGGCCATGGGTAGCCGTTCCAATGGCAAAAGTCGGTCGGGTCGATGTCGAACTCGGTCATCAGGTGGCGTTGGCGATCCGCGGCCCGGTCCGGGTTCCTGATGCACAGGAACGTGGTTTCGTCGCGGGGTTCGTCTGCGTCGTTGAGGACGACCAGTGCCGGGGCGTGGATGCCGCCATGCCACGGGGCGGCCAGCGGCAGGCGGACCCCGCCCTTGGCATCGCCAAGCCGCACGATCAACTCATTGAGGGGAGCCACATGTGCAGCATGTAAGCCCTTCGCCTGCTCATCCCAGAACGGGTCGCCGGGCTGGGCGCGCTTCCAGTTGTCGGCCAGTGCCATCGATTCCCTTTGCTTCGCCTTCGATCCAGGACCTCGAACCTCTTCCCTGGTGGATACCGAAATATATCAAGGGAAGGGTGCCGTGCACCTTCTGGCCGGGGATTCATCGTCAGATCCCGCGACTCGGGCCGGCGGTTTTTCGTCGTGACAGTCGCGCCGGAGCGCTCGTGCCCGGGCATGGTGGCTGGGCCCGGACACGTCTCATACATGGCGAATGTCAGCTGCATTCGACGTCGAAGCCCTCCTGTCCGGGCGATGGTTTTTGTGCGATGCGACACGCAGCCAAGGAAAAGTGCTGGCAGGTCCATTGCGGTCAAATCTATCTGGCATAATGGACAGGTACTCGATTTGAAGTGGCCCCTCTCTCCGCCTTGAATCCTGTCCTTTTGAAGATCTGCGGTATGGCCCGCCCCACGGGTGCAGAAACAGGACTTCGCACATGTTGAGAAAACAGGAGTGACCACTACCGTGGCCGTTAAAATTCGTCTGAAGCGTTTCGGCAAGATTCGCGCACCTTACTACCGCATCGTCGTCATGGATGCTCGCGCCAAGCGCGACGGCCGTGCCATCGAAGAAATCGGCAAGTACCACCCGACCGAAGAGCCTTCGTTCATCGAGGTCAAGTCCGAGCGCGCCCAGTACTGGCTCTCCGTCGGCGCACAGCCGACCGAGCAGGTTGCCGCTCTCTTGAAGATCACCGGTGACTGGCAGAAGTTCAAGGGCATCGAAGGCCAGGAAGGCACCTTGCGCGTCAAGGAAGCCAAGCCTGCATTCGTCGTCCCGGAGAAGGGCTCGGTCATCTTGCCCGAGGCCATCACCAAGAAGGCTGAAAAGCCTGCTGCCGAGGCCGAGGTCGAGGCAGAAGCAACCGAGGCTGAGTAACCAGTGCTCGTTGAGGCGCTGGATCACCTGGTACGTGGCATCGTAGACACCCCCGAAGACGTGCAGGTTGCGTTGAAGGCAAATCGTCGCGGTGACATCCTTGAGGTGCGAGTGCACCCCGAGGATCTCGGTCGGGTCATTGGCCGCCAGGGTCGCACCGCCAAGGCGCTGCGCACCGTGGTTGCAGCACTGGCGGAGGAACCGATCCGCGTCGACGTAGTCGACACGGACCGTCGCCGGTAGCCAGCCTCACCACACATTTTTGTGTACCTTTGGTCCCACGATCCATGACGGATCGTGGGACCAAAGTGGCTTAACGGCCAAGGTGCGACGCAACCGTTGGCGGCACGGAACCGGCAACGACCAACTCGCACGTAAGATTGAACCTAGAAAAGTGCCCTGGGGGATGAGTGTCCCGCCAATGCACGCCCCTTGCCGGACAACTCCGGCCACCCACTGATTTGTATTCAAGGAGAAAACGCATGCGCCTCCAGGTCGCCCGCATTGGCAAACCACACGGCATCCGCGGAGAGGTGACCGTCCAGGTGCTCACCGATGCGCCGGAAGACAGGTTTGTTCCCGGTGCGGTCTTCGAGGTCGAGCACCCCAGCATCAAGCAGCTCACCGTCGAGGGAGCACGCTGGAACAAGGAAATCCTGTTGCTGGCCTTCGAGGAGTTGCTTGACCGCAACACCGCCGAGACGGTGCGCGGGGCCAAGCTGTTCATCGACACCGAAGAAGTCGAGGATGATTCCGAGGGCTGGTACGAGCACGAACTGGTGGACCTCGAGGCCCGCGTGGACGACAAGGTCGTCGGCAAGGTCACCGCGCTGCGCACCGGCAATGTCCAGGACCTGCTGGTTGTCGAATCCACCGAAGGCGACGAGATCTACGTGCCGTTCGTCGAGGACATCGTCCCGGAGGTCAACATCGAGGGCGGCTACATCATGCTGACCCCGCCGGCCGGCCTCTTCGAGGTCAACCGCGAGGACGGCACGGGCGAGAACGCAGCAGGCAAGGAAGCCTAGTCACGATGCGCATCGATGTTGTCTCCATCTTCCCGGAGTACCTTGCCGCCCTGGACTTGTCGCTGATCGGCAAGGCCCGGCGGGAGAAGCTGCTGGAGCTGAACGTGCACGACCTGCGCGACTACACCCACGACCGCCACCGCACCGTGGATGACACCCCCTATGGCGGCGGCGCCGGCATGGTCATGAAACCGGAGCCCTGGGGTGCCGCGCTGGCACGCATCGCCACCGAATCCCCGGTCTCCAACGCGCTGGGCGACAAGCCGATCCTGATCGTCCCCTCGCCGGCCGGCGCGGTCTTCGACCAGGAGATGGCCTACGAACTGGCCGGGGCGCGGCACCTGGCCTTTGCCTGCGGCAGGTATGAGGGCATCGACGAGCGGGTCCTGGAATTTGCCTCAGAGGCCTTCGACGTGCGCCCGGTCTCCATCGGCGACTACGTGCTCAACGGGGGAGAAGTCGCGGTGCTGGCGATGGTCGAGGCCATTGGCCGGCTGATCCCCGGGGTCATCGGAAACCCGGAGTCGCTGGTCGAGGAATCGCACTCCGACGGACTGCTGGAATACCCGGTGTACACCAAGCCCGGAACCTGGGAGGGTCGCGAGGTCCCCGAGGTGCTGCTCTCGGGCAACCACGGCAAGATCGCGCGCTTCCGCCGCAACAAGCAGCTGGAGCGCACCGCCACCCGGCGCCCGGACCTGATCGTGCAGCTGGATGCCTCCACGCTGAACCGGCACGACCGCGACACCCTGTGGCACAACGGTTTTGCCATCGTTGACGGCCGCGTCGTGTCCAAGGACCAGATCGCACCCCAGTAGTACGGCACGCGGCAATGTTCCGGGGGCTGCCCCCGTCCTTTCCCCTGACCGGGGCAAGGGCGGGGACAGCCCCTTTTTTGTGGGCCGGCCGGTGGCGCTAGGCCCTGGCGGGCATCCCGGGTTCGGGCAGGTAGACCTTGCCGCCGGAGGCCAGGAACTCCTGGCTCTTTTCGCGCATGCCATCCACCATCTGCGCGATGGCCGCTTGCGAGTCCGCCGAGCCGTATTCGTCGCGGATATCCTGGCTGATGCGCATGGAGCAGAACTTTGGCCCGCACATCGAGCAGAAGTGCGCGGTCTTGGCCGGCTCGGCCGGCAGCGTCTCGTCGTGGAAGGCCTCGGCGGTCACCGGATCCAGCGACAGGGCGAACTGGTCGCGCCAGCGGAACTCGAAGCGCGCCTTGGACAGCGCATCGTCCCGCTCGGAGGCTCCCGGGTGCCCCTTGGCCAGGTCCGCGGCGTGGGCGGCGATCTTGTAGGTGATCACCCCGGTCTTCACGTCGTCCTTGTTCGGCAGCCCCAGGTGTTCCTTGGGGGTGACGTAGCAGAGCATCGCGGTGCCGTAGCGGGCGATCTCGGTGGCGCCGATGGCGCTGGTGATGTGGTCGTAGCCCGGCGCGATGTCGGTGACCAGCGGGCCCAGCGTGTAGAACGGCGCGCCGTTGCACAGTTCCTGCTGGCGCTCCACGTTCTCGCGCACCAGGTGGAACGGGATGTGCCCGGGTCCCTCGACCATGACCTGCACGTCGAATTCCCAGGCCCGCGCCGTCAGCTCGGCCAGCGTGTCCAGCTCGGCGAACTGCGCGGCGTCGTTGGCGTCGGCGATGGAGCCGGGGCGCAGCCCGTCGCCCAGGGAGAACGCCACGTCGTATTGCGCGAAGATTTCGCACAGCTCGTCGAAGTGCGTGTACAGGAAGTTCTCCTGGTGGTGGGCCAGGCACCAGCCGGCCATGATGGCCCCGCCGCGCGAGACGATGCCGGTCACCCGGTTGGCCGACAGCGGCACGTAGCGCAGCAGCACCCCGGCGTGGATGGTCATGTAGTCCACGCCCTGCTCGCACTGCTCGATCACCGTGTCGCGGAAGATTTCCCAGGTCAGCGCGTTGGCCTCGCCGTCGACCTTTTCCAGTGCCTGGTAGATCGGCACGGTGCCGATGGGCACGGGGGAGTTGCGGATCAGCCACTCGCGGGTGGTGTGGATGTCGTCCCCGGTGGAAAGGTCCATCACGGTGTCGGCGCCCCACTGGGTGGCCCACTGCAACTTGTCCACCTCCTCGGCGATGGAACTGGTCACCGCCGAGTTGCCGATGTTGGCATTGATCTTCACCAGGAACGCCTTGCCGATGATCATCGGCTCGGACTCCGGGTGGTTGATGTTCACCGGGATGATCGCCCGGCCCGCGGCGACCTCGCTGCGCACCAGCTCCACGTCGCAGTTCTCGCGCAGCGCCACGAAACGCATCTCGGGGGTGGTGATTCCGGCCCGTGCATAGCGCATCTGGGTCACGCGCTTGCCTGCCGCAGCACGCCGGGGGACCGGCCGGCTGCCCTTCCATTCAGCCGAGGCCTTGCCCCGGCGCACCGCCGACTTCCCGTCGTCGAGCAGGTTCCGCTCACGCCCTGCGTAGGTCTGCGTGTCCGCGCGTTCCTCGATCCAGCTGCTGCGGAAAGCCGGCAGCCCAACCACGGGGTCGCTTCCCGGGCCGGCGGTGCGGTAGACCTGCAGCGGGGCGTTGTCCTTCCCGCCCGGGGACGGCTCCAGCGCAATTTGCGTGACCGGTACCCGGATCCCGGATTCTTCATCCTCGAGGTAGGCCAGCGCGTGGGACTTCAGGGACTGGGTCTGCGTTGCTTCCACGGCGTTTTGGACAGGGCTGTGCATTGAAACGGTGTTGCTCAAGGAGTACTCACTTCCTTCGCCGGCATTACCCGGACAGGTTCAACGGTCTCTCGCTGCATCAGCTCGATCTCAGCCCTTGCAAGGGCCCCCGTGTGGTCGAAAACGAAACTATCACACGATCCGGCCCGGCACCGTTTGTGACCTTGGGCACCGGCAGGTTGCGCCCGGCGGCGCGGACCGGGGCTCGTTCGATGTGTTCCCGATGACCGGTTCCGATCGAATCGGGCCTCTTCTCGGCGGGTTTCCGGCCCTCTGGGCGCGCTCGGGGCCGCGATCGCGGCGGGTTCCCGTCCGGGCAGAAACTGCCGGTGCTGCTCAAGCCCGGAGCATCATCGGGCGGATCCTTTCCGTGCAGGTTCGCCGGCGGGTGCGGGACTTCGCGCCATTCCCCGGAGTGTGGCAAAATGGATTCTTGGGTCTACTGGGTTCTGCTCCTGCCGCAGGGGGAACGAGTCAACAGTTGGACCAGCCGTCGATCCGCAAACGGATCGCGGTACCAAACTTCGGACCGCCACATCTTTTTCCGGGCGCACTCGTGCGCCCCGGGGAACAATTACGGTCCGTGTCTAAGATAGGTGACCTGCGGCGTCTATCTAGGAGATGCATTCATGCATATTCTCGACTCTGTCGATGCAGCCTCGCTGCGCAGCGATGTTCCTGACTTCCGCCCGGGCGATACCGTCAAGGTCCATGTCAACATCATCGAAGGCAAGAACACACGTGTTCAGGTTTTCCAGGGCTTCGTCCTTGGTCGCCAGGGCCGCGGCGTGGGCGAAACCTTCACCGTTCGCAAGGTCTCCTTCGGCGTCGGCGTAGAGCGCACCTTCCCGGTGCACTCCCCGGTCCTCGAAAAGATCGAACTGGTTTCCCGCGGCGACGTTCGCCGTGCGAAGCTGTTCTACATGCGCGATCGCCACGGCAAGGCCGCGAAGATCCGCGAAAAGCGCGACTTCCGGACCGCCAAGTAGCCAGAAAAACGAGAGCCTTCGTCTTCGCGGCCCCCGGGGCTGCGGAGATGGGGATCCATCGTGGATCGATCTACTGAATCGGAAAGTTCTTCCGCTTCGACAAAGCGCCGGTCTCCTTCGAGGGGCTGGCGCTTTGTCGTTGGCGCGCTTGCAGCGGCGGCGCTGATCACCCTGGTCGTTCGTGCCACCGTCGTTGACTTCTTCTATATCGGGTCCACTTCCATGGAATCCACGTTGAACCCGGGTAATGGGCTGCTGGTGAACCGGCTTGCCTACAAGGACGCCGAGATCCAGCGCGGGGACGTGGTCATCTTTGACGGCCGCGGTTCCTTCCTGCCCTACCAGCGCCCCGGTGCCCTCGATTCCCTGGCCTGGGCGCTGCGCCTTGCCGGCAAGGATGCGGTGTACGTCAAGCGCGTCATCGGCGTCGGCGGCGACACCGTCACCTGCTGCGGCCCCGACGGGCGCCTGAGCGTCAACGGCATCCCGCTGGAGGAGCCTTACGTTCTTGAGGGCAACAAGCCAAGCGACCTTGAATTCGACGTGAAGATCCCCGAGGGGCGCTTGTGGATCATGGGGGACCACCGCTCGGTGTCCGAGGACTCGCGTGCGCTTCTTGGTGCACCGGGCGGCGGCATGATTCCCGTCGATCGAGTCATCGGCAAGGTCACCGATGTGATCTGGCCGCTGGATCGCCGGCACCCCGTCGAGGGCCACGCGCCGGCCCCATAGTTTGGAACCCGCCACTGTTGCAGTGGCGGGTTTTTTATTGCCCATTCCGAACACGCCCCCTCCGGGCGCCTGATCCATTTCCGCTTGCACAAACCATTGGATTCCCTTGGGCCGTCATTGAAGTCGAGCTGCCTACGACGGATGATGCCTCGTAAGTTGTCGCTTCCCTCCAAGCTGGTACCTGCCACGCGGCAGGCCGACCGAGCGAGGCCGGCAGATCCTTGGATGCTTGCCGTTGCACAGGCCGGCGACGTGCTTGCTTCAACTTCCAAGCGAGGGCCGTCGTGTTCCTTGAAGATCACCTTCGTCCCGACAAGAAGCCAGATTGCATCTTGGGCCGGGATCGAACGTGGCCGCTGTCTCCAATGGATTGCGTGTCGCTGCAGGCATCGACCAAGTGCGCCACGCGGTATGGCTGCGTGTGGCCGATGGACGGGGTTGAAGCGGCGGCGTGGCGCGGCATCACACCTTAGTGGTGATAGATCGTTGGGGCATCCCGTGAAGCAGCCCGAAGGGCGCAATCATCCCCGTCGTGCGCCATGAAAGTTGCTGGAGAGAGACAGTGCACGGTTTTGGTTGGAGATTCAAGTATCTACATTTAATGTTTAAATCAGCCGACGTGCCGCGGGCGCACCCGGCGCCGAGCAGCAGATTGCTTCGGACGCACATCATCCTGCGCAGGAGCTGGGAATTTCGAGAAAATTACGCGAGTGGGCCTAGGAATTTTTGCTCGGGCGTGTCGCGGGCGATAGAAGGCCGCCCCTCCAGCCCTGCCCCGGAATTACGCGGATGTCACCAAAATGATTGATGTGTCAAATTATCCAAAGGGTGGAGATTAGCCCTCTTGATGTTTGGATCTGGATATCTACAGAGGTTAGGGTTTCATTTTGGTAACACTCATTGCTCGCGGTAGGCCCAATCGGATGTCCCCAACGACAGACGCGGCGCACACAAAAGCGAGGTACCACACCTTGAATTGGGAGAATTCCATATGCACGATTCATCACGTGCTCTACTAAAGCGGGGCAGCATCGCCGCCGCGACCACGGCGTTGGTGATCGGCAGCAGCTTCGCTGCGCCGGCAATCGCCACCACCACGGCAAGCCCCGAACCTGTATCCACGGAAACTTCGGCGGCCCCCACCACCGAAGCGTCAACGGACGCGAATCAGGCGGCGCTACCAAGCGGTCTGGAAGAAGCCGTTGAACGCGATCTCGGCATCACCATCGAAGAGTTCTACAAGAACGGTGAGCTGAGCGCGGTTGTTGATTCGCTCACCAAGGAATTGAAGCAGTCAAAGCTTGTTGCTGACTTTGCAATTGCTGAGAACAAGATCAACGTCACTGTGACGTCGGCGTCACTTAAAGACGTCACCAAGAAGCTCGACGAGCTGACCAAGGGCACCGACGTTGAACTCAACATCGTGGCCGAACCCGAGATCGAAGCATCCGTGGCTCCCGAAAAGGTCGAAGCCACGGGCGCTCCCGAAACCAGCGATGTTCAGTCTCAGATGAAAAAAGAAGTTGCTGAGACGCCTAAGTACCAGGAGAGCGTTGAACCGGTCTTGCCTAAAACGGAGGCAAAGGTCAGGCCGAAGAGCGCGGAATCACTCTTTCAGGCCTACGTAGACAGCGTCGATTCAAAGACGGTTTCGAAACTTCAGGCAATCATGAAGGACGGCGACGGCAATTACGTCATCCGGACCGGTGGTGCTGCGAAGCTGGATGACGGCAAGGCGAAGGAAAGCGCCGGCGCCGAAGATGTTCAGTTCAAGAACGCGAAGCTCACACCGGAGCAATTCGCATCGAAGTACACCAAGGTCACCATTGAGAGCGTAGAAGGTCCGGCAAAGGCTGCAGCAGACAACGACGTGTTGGGCGGCATAGGCTATGGAGCACAAACGAGCCCGACTGAGGTTTCTTTGTGCTCAATCGGGTTCAATGGGTTCAACGCAGCCGGTGCGCCGGCAGTTATTTCCGCCGGTCACTGCAGCCACGACGGTGATATCACCGATGTGAAGATCATCGAACACGACGGAAAGAACAATCCGATCGCGATTGGTGCTGACCTTGGCACATTCGGTTTTTCGCAGTTCGGTGGTGTCGATGACTCACCGGTTAATGATCCACAGGCACAGGATCCGGGCAATGTCGGTACCGATATCTCGGTCATCGACAAGATCAATAAGGATCTGAACCTGAAGGCCATGGTTTCCGACTGGAAGGGTGCTGACGAACGGGATTCCGGCACCAGGGTAACCGGAGTGTCAACGGCTGTCGACGGGACCAATATTTGCAAGTCTGGCCGTACTACCGGCTGGACGTGCGGAACTGTGGATGAAGTCGGAATCTTCCTAGTGGGTGGATTCAACAATGATGTTCGCGGTGTTCGTGGTTTCGGCATGGTGAACCCAGGTGGAAGCGAAAAGGCTTTCCAGGGTGACTCGGGCGGATCCGTTATCGCGGGCAACAAGGCAGTCGGTATAACCAGCGCTGTCTCCCCATATGACGGGGGACGTGCATACTTCACCGACATCAAGGATGGACTGGCGCACGCCGCCGGCTACTCCATCGCGCTGTTCCTGAACGCACCTGCCGTTTCCACTCCGGCAAGCGGCTCGAACGTCTCCGCGGGTGAAACCCTTAACGGCACCGTGGCAGGCGCACCGACCGGTTCGACAGTGCTAATCAAGTCGGCCGGCCAGGACGACATTTCCGCCAAGGTTGCCAACGGCAAGTTCACCTTCAAGGCGCCGGCCAAGTTTGGCAAGTTCGACTTCACGCTGCAGACGATCAACGGCTTCAACGAGTCCACGATCACCGCAGGATCGTTCAACGTCGTCATCGGCGCCCCGGCCATCACCACCCCAAAGAACGACGCCACGCTCAACGCACCGGTGTCCACCATCTCGGGCACCGGCGTTGCCGGAGCCACCGTGACCCTCACCGGCGATGCCACCGGCACCGCCAAGGTCGCGGCCGACGGCACCTGGAGCGTCAAGCTCACCGAGGCACTGTCCTACGGCGAACACTCGATCTCCGCCACCCAGGCGCGCGACGGCCAGACCTCGAAGGCAGTCACCAGCGCCTTCAAGATCCAGCTTGACGCACCGGCCATCACCACCCCGGCCAACGGCAAGACCTACACCGAGGCACAGAAGGTGGTTGCCGGTACCGGCGTCGCCGGCGCCGAGGTCAAGTTGACCCTGCCCGATGCCGAACAGGCCCCCGCGGCTGCCACGCAGTTGGTCACCGTCGGCGACGACGGCAAGTGGAGCTTCACGCTGGAAGACGATGCTGCCCTGTCCTACGGGTCGCACAGCGTCACCGCCGTGCAGAGCGTCGGGGAAACCACCTCGGTCGCCGCCAAGTCCAGCTTCAAGGTGGTCCCGGTCGCCCCGTCGATCGATTCGCCGACCGATGGCCAGAAGTTCGCCTTCGACAAGGCCCCGAAGACCATCAGCGGCTTCGGCATCAACGGTGCCACCATCAAGGTGACAATCGGCGACGCCGAGCTGACCGCAACGGTTGCCGACGGCGCCTGGACCGTCCTGGTTCCGGCCGACCTCAAGTCCGGCGACCACAAGGTCACCGCAGTGCAGGTCATCGACGAGGTTGCCTCGGCATCCACATCGATCTCCTTCACCCTGGCAGCCGAGCCGAAGCCGGAGCCGACCGAGGAGCCGACCGCATCGCCGGAGCCTTCCGAGGCCCCGACCGCGTCGCCGAGGCCCAGCCAGGATCCGGAGCCTTCCAAGGCACCGGTAGCCCCGCAGGGCAACACCAACGACGATGACAACGACAGCGACCCGTTGGCCAACACCGGCCCGAACGCCGCACTGCCGTTCATCGCCACCGGCGGCGTCCTGCTGGTCGCAGGCGGAGCGTTCCTGCTCTTCCGCCGCAAGAACACCAAGGGGCACCACGGTGCCTAACCACTTGGTTCTCGGCTAGCCGGGACCCGTGAGCGCGGGGGCCTTTCGCGGAATTGCTTGCAATTCCCTGGGAGGCCCCCGCCGCTTTTCCCACGAGCCTGTCAGCAAACACCCCAGATGGGCCCCTAGACTCGGCCCGAAGAAGAAGGTGGTCATCACACATGAAGAACCCCACGACACGCGTTGCCCTGGGCGGGGCCGCATTGGCTGCGGCGCTGCTGCTTTCGGCCTGCGGGTACGAGGCCGGTGCCCCGGCCTCGTCCGACCCGACAGGTCCGGCATCCGTCAGCAGCGCGCCCGAGCAGAGCCAGGACCCCCAATTGCTTCAACTCAATGAAACCCTCAAGGACACCCTGGGGGACAAGTACTCCGAGGCGTGGATCGCCGACAACAAGCTGCACGTTGCGGTCACCGACAAGGCCGCCGAGGCCACGGTCACCGAGGCCGGCGCGGTGGCGCACTTGGCCAAGTACAACGCGGCCGAACTCGACGCCGCGATCGGTAAGATCATGGCGTGGCAGCGCGAGCAGGGCGGAACCGTCGCCACCGCCATCCACCGCTACGTCCCCTCCGGGCGCAACGGATCGATCACCCTGGCCGTGGACCCGTCCCAGCTCGAAACCGTCAAAAAGGGCCTGGCCGCCGCCGATGTCACCGGCGGCATCTCGCTGGTCTTCGAGGAATCGGCCGGCCCGGCTTCCCCGGCGGCGAGCACCAACTAGGCCGCACCATGGTGTGTGGCGCGCCTTGCGGCATCCGCAGGCGCGCCATACGGCTCCCACTGGCCGTGCGACGTAGGGTGGTAGCTGAGGGACCGTGATTCGTTTCCGCCTGCCTGAAGGGGCGGTCGGGCTCGGGTGCGGCCCGCATTGCCAGAGACAAGAACTTGAAAGGGCCTGCACCCACGTGAGCCACGCCAGCGACCCAGCCGCAACACCGGAGCAACCGGGCAAAAAAAGAAATCCCGTATGGGCAGCGGTCCGCGAGGTCTTGATCATCGTCGTGGTCGCCCTGGTGATCTCACTGGTCGTCAAGACGTTCTTCTTCCGCGCCTTCTACATCCCCTCGGGATCGATGGAAGAAACCCTGCAGGTCAACGACCGCATCTTTGCCAACCTCATGGCTCCCGGCCCCTTCGAGCTCAACCGCGGCGACGTGGTGGTCTTCCGCGACGAGGAGGGCTGGCTGCCCCCGATCCCTGCCACGGCCACCAACCCGGTGACCGAATTCTTCACCTTCGTCGGCCTGGTGCCGGACCCGTCCAACCAGCACCTGATCAAGCGGATCATCGGCATGCCGGGGGACACCGTGGCCTGCTGTTCCGCCGACGGGAAGCTGACCGTCAACGGCACGGCAATCACCGAGACCTACATCTTCGACGGTGACAACCCCTCGGACTCCGAGTTCACCAAGACCGTGCCCGAGGGCAAGCTCTGGGTCATGGGGGACCACCGCGCGGCCTCCGCGGACTCCCGCTACCACGAGGAGCTGCAGGGCGGCTTCGTGGACATCTCCTCGGTCGAGGGGCGCGCCGCGGTGATTTCCTGGCCGCTGGACCGCCTCGGTTCGATCTCCGGTCACCACGAGGTCTTCGCCAATATCCCGGCCCCGGCCAGCAAATGAGCCCGGCCGCCCCGACCCTGGAACACGAACTGGCCCTGGCCGCCGGCGGGGGGCACCGCTTCATCGGCGCCGCCGACGAGGTGGGGCGCGGTTCGCTGGCCGGACCGGTGTCCGTGGGCTATATCGTGATCGACCCCGCGGCGGTTCCCGAGCTGCCCGGGGTGCGGGATTCGAAGCTGCTCTCCGACGCCGTGCGCCACGAACTGGCCCCGGCGATCAAGTCCTGGGCCGCGGCCTGGGGCGTGGGGCACGCCAGCGCCGCGGAAATCGACGCCCTGGGCCTGGTCCCGGCCCTGCGCCTGGCCGGGTACCGCGCCGCCACCGCAGCGCACCGGGTGCAGCAGGCCGACGCGGTGCTGCTGGACGGGAACCTCGACTGGCTCTCGGCCACCGTCCAACCCACGCTGCTCGATTCCCTGGTGCCCGGATTCGGGGAACCGGCGGACATCGACGGGCTGCTGATTCCCGTCCGCACCTTGGTCAAGGGCGACCTGCTGGCGCTGTCCATCGCCGCGGCGTCCATTTTGGCCAAAGTCGAACGTGACGACCTCATGGATGGTTACGATCGCGATTACCCGGCGTACGGTTGGATACAGAACAAGGGGTATGGCACCGCCGCCCACCGGGCGGGCATCCTCGCGCACGGCGCGAGCGAGTACCACCGCAAGACCTGGCAGCTGACACCCAAGTCGCCGGGACCTACCACCAAGGCGAAGGGCGAGGGGAGAACACCATGAGTGCCGAAGACCTGGAAAACTACGAAGCGGAACTCGAGCTGCAGCTCTACCGCGAATACAAGGACGTGGCGAACCTCTTCAATTACGTCGTGGAAACCGAACGGCGTTTTTACCTGGCCAACAACGTGGACCTCAAGACCCGCTCGGCCGACGGCGAGGTCTTCTTCGACCTCACGCTCACCGACGCCTGGGTCTGGGACGTCTACCGCACCGGCCGCTTCGTCCAATCGGTGCGCATCGTGACCTTCAAGGACGTGAACATCGAGGAACTGAACCGCGTCGATGACCTCTCCATCCCCAAGGACGGGCTGAACTAGGCCGCACCGCCACCTGCCCCCGATGCCGCGCACGCGTTTTGTGCCCGGACTCGGGGGGGCATTGTCGTTCGCGGCGACGCTGCTACGCTCGACCAAAACATTGTTCCGGGCCCCCACAGCGAGGAAGCACGCATGAACGAGCAGCCAGGCACCGAGAACCCCGACGGGGAAAACGCGGGGGCACAGGAAACCGGGACGGTTTCCTTCGGCAGGATATCGGGCGGCACCCGGAATGGGCTGCCCTTCCTCAGCGCCTTGTCCTTCGAATTCGATGACGGGGCCCCGGACGCCCGGGCAGGCAAGCATGCCTTCGAATCCGCGATCTCCGGCCTGAACACCGCGCTGCACGGTTACCTGCAGGTGCTGGGGACCCGCGAGCCGGAATTCGGCTCCGCCCTTGGCCCGGAGCATGAAGACACCGAGTTGTTGGGCGCCTCCGACGCGGTGCACAACGCACTCGAGGACCTGGGCCTGGGGCACCGGGCCTGGACCGGCCGCTCGTTCCCGGAAGGCCCGCTGTATCGCGAGGTGCCGTTCGACCCCGGGGATCCGGAGGACTGGGCCCGGATGCTCGAAGCGGACGAGCTCGCCCGGGACCAGGAAGGGGATCGCTTCGGGCCGCGGCTCGATGAAGTGGGCGCCACGGTGCTGATGGGCAGGTTGCTGCACGACGATGCGCACGAGGTGCTGCACCTGGGCACCGCGACGGTGCACAGCAACGGGGTGCTGTTGTCCTTCGACTACCTGAACCTGCGCGGCGCCCACGAGGACGCCCTCAGTTGGCACCGACGCAGCCACGAGAGTCTCGGTGCGGCCGAACTCGGGCTGGAGCTGGGGGACCCCGGCACCGGGACCGGCTACCCCGCCGAGGTGCACGGGGGCGAGGGGAACGTGGAGAGCGGGTGCTACCGGCTGGTCCACCGCTTCTGGGTTTCGCGCGCCCTGGATGCCGACCTGCTCACCGGAACGTTCACGGTCAACGGCGCGCCCACCGCCGACGGGCGCACCACACCGCTGGCCATCGGGTTCGAGCTGGACACCGCCGTGCTTCGCAAGTCGGTGGCCGGCATCCGCAGGTTCGGGAACCACGCCCCGGGGGCCTGAGAGGAAGCGGCCCGGCATCCCGCCGGTGCGCCGTGCGTTTTCGGTGTTCCGCACAGTTGATGGCAGAACTTCGCATCTTGCCTTGGCGGTTCTGGCCACTACCAACGCGCCGCAATAGTCAGTACATTGAACCGTAACGATCGCGTTCAAATGCAGATCGTCCATTCGTCGCACGTATGGTTGATCTAGTGCCGTCGCCGGGGCCGCCACCGCGGCCGTGCGCGGCATCGGGCAAAAACAGGACCAATGGGGGATCCGAGTGCAAAAGAAGAGAATCGCCGCCGTGCTGGCACTGGCCATCGCCGTGACGGGAAGCAGCACCGGTTTCATGTCTCCGGCGACCAGCCAGGTCCTCGCTCCGGCAACCACAACGTCCTGGGCAATGCCGGGGCTGCTGGAACCGATGGGCAGTGCGCCACTGGGCATCGCCGCGAAAAAGGTGAACCTGAAGAAGGCCACCATCAACAACCTGAACCTGCGCAAGTCGCGCAGCGCCAAGGCCAAGGTCCTGCTGGTGATCCCGAAAAACGCCGCCCTGACCGTCACCGAGACCATCGGCACCTGGAGCAAGACCGCGTACAAGGGCAAAACCGGTTGGGTTGCCTCCCGGTACCTGAAGAACGCCCCGGCCGCGAAGAAGCCTGCAGCCCAGAAGTCCGATCCCCAGGCAAGGGCCAAGCCCTCCGCCAGGAAGATCACCAAGAACAACCTCAACCTGCGCCAGGGCAAGAGCACCAAGACCAAGGCGTTGGTGACCATCCCGAAGAACACCACCATCACCGTCACCGCAACCAGCGGCGCCTGGAGCCAGACGAAGTACAAGGGCAAGACCGGCTGGGTGGCCTCCAGCTACCTCAAGAACGCCCCCGAGGCCAAGAAGCCGGCACCCAAGCCACAGGCCGCCACGCATCGCTACACCACCGGGTTCACCACGCTGCGCAAGAGCGCATCGAAGACCAGCGCATCGCTGGGGGTCTATCAGCGCCGTGCCAAGGTCGAACACCTCGCGGCCTCCGGGTCCTGGAGCAAGGTCAGGGTGTCGGGAAAGACCGGCTACATCGACTCCGCCCACCTGTCCAAGACCAATCCCGCCATCGTGAACCGCTGGCTGAAATCGACGCAGTTCGTGTACGCGGGCACCAACAACAAATCGGCCAAGGTCACCTCGGTGAAAAAGGGCGCCAAGGTCGAATGGCTGCGCACCAGCGGCCAGTGGACCGGCATCCGGACGGGCAACGGCAACGGCTGGGTGCCGACCTCGTCGCTGTCCAACAGCACCATCGGCCCCACCACCGCCAAGCCCCCGACACCCCGTGCCACCTACCGCTGGACCACGGCACCGGTCAACATCCGCAAGGGGTCGGGCACCTCGCACAAGTCCCTGGGCCTGGTCCCGGCCAACGAGCGCGTCACCTACCTCAAGACCGCCAACGGCTGGTCGAACGTGGTCTCGTCCAAGGGCACCGGCTGGATCTCCAACCAATACCTGGACAAGGAAGGCCAGCATTCCTTCGCCGTCTACGGAACCCTGCGCAAGGGGCAATCGGCGTACTACATCCTCAAGGGCAAGACCTCGAAGGAAACCAAGACGACGATCGCTTCCCACCGCATGTATCTGCAGCCGAACAAGACCTGGCTCTCCTACGTCATCCCCAGCAAGAGCGCCTCCGACAAGGTGGTTGTCGAACGGATGGAAATCAAGCCCGCCAGCTACCGGACGACCGTGGTGAACATGGACAAGTGGGAGCGCTTTGACCCCAACAAGCCGCTGGCCGACCAGAACTACAACCGCGTGCTGGTCACCGACAAGGACGGCCACAGGTCCTGGGCCTATCTGGGCTCGAAGAAGATCGGCGCCTACCTGACCAAAAACGGAATCCGTGTGACTTCCGGCGACTACCTGAAGAGGTTCTGAGCATGAAGAAGCAGGGCAAGATCATCACCGGCGTCGTCTCATCCGCCGCGGTCGTGGGGTTGGTGGCCTGGGGCATCGGGTTCGCCGGTGCCGCCAGCAGCACCGAATGGAAGCTCCCCGGCGACCTGGTGGCCGGCCCCGCGATTGCCGAGGCCAATCCTTCCACCGGTACCGCGGTGAAAACCGACAGGTTCGACAACGTGCAGAAGAAGATCGGCGAAAAGGCCGGCCTGGTCGATGAGCAGACCAACAAGAGCTACTTCACCTTCGAGGTCACCAAGACGCAGTTGCTATCCAGTTGCACCTCGCGCGTGGGCAACCAGCAGCTGGCACCGACCCGCTCACGGTTCCTGGTCCTGGACGTGAAAGCCACCCTGGACGCCTCGGTCTCGGAACAGGTCGGCGGAAGCACCAAGGACCTGTTCATGCCGCTGGTGGCCGAGGCGTTCTCGGTGACCACCTCCAGCGGGACTCCGGACCGCAACGTCACCTCGGAAACGGCCTGGGGCTGCTTCGACGATTCGGTGCTGTTGCCGCCGGTGGTCAACCCCGGCCAAAGCGTCACCGGGAAGGTCGTCCTGGACGTGGACGCGACCAAGGGCAAGGTGGCCTACGACCCCGAGGACAATGGCGGCTGGTCCTGGCCCTACGGCGGGTAGCCCGGGAGCAACGAAGGAGCGCCCACGATCATGAGCGAGCAGCCAGGCACGCCCGACCCCGAGGACCCAAACGAACCGGGGGATGCGCACGGGGAAGAACCCGAAGGCGAGGACTTCGGGTTCCTCGTCGGCTCACACGGCTACGACAGTTCGCTGTCGCTCGATCTCGGCGGCGTCGAGCACGATCCCGAGGTCGGCAAGCGAGCCTTCGATGCTTCCATCCCGGCACTGAACGCGGCACTGCTGGACTACGCCCACGCATTGGAGGATCGACAGGGACGGATCTCCGACGCCCTGCGCCGGCCCGAGCTGGCACCCGAGTTGTTCGCGGCCTCCGGCGGCGTCCACGCGGCGCTTGACGAGCTGCTGGTCGCGCACCAGGTGTACACCGGCGAGGGCCTGCCCGAGGTGCAGCCGGAGCGGTCCCTCCCGGACGGGCTGACCGCCCCGGAGGACTGGGCGGAACTTATTGCGGCCAACGAGTCCACCGAGGATGCCGACGACACGCACTGGCCTCGCCCCACCGAGCTTGGCGCCACCGTGGTCCTGGACCAAGTCATCCACCACACACCGGCCGAGTTCCTGCGGCTGGACACCGCGCAGGTCTTCGGCAACGGGGTGCTGCTGATGATCGACTGCGTCATTGTGCGCGGGGTGCGCGAGGACGGGTTGATCTGGTTCCGGCGCAGCAACGAACAGCACGGGAACGTCGAGATCTCCTTGGGGCTTCGCGATGCGGCCACCGGCGCGCCACAGCCCTGTGCGCCACACCGGGCCGACGGGAACGTGGGGCCGCACTGCTACACGGTGAACCACCAATTCTGGATCCATCCCGCACCGCAGGCCGCGGAACTGGCCGGGACCCTCACCGTCCACGACGCGATCGGGCACGACGGCACTGCCGAACCGCTCGAGGTCCGCTTCCGCTTGGAGACCTCCGCGCTGCGCGAGGCGGCACAACGCATCCGCACCTTCGGGCCCCGGGAACCGGGAACATGAACCCCGGTTCCCCGCTCGATCCGATCCCCGCAACCGAGGTGCCCTTCGTGCTCGCCTTCAACCGGGTGCTTTACCGGGACCAGCGGCACCGGCTGTCCTTGCGTGAGGCCCGCGTCCACTGCATCGGCGCCGTGCTGGTCCTTGACCGCGTGTTCCGCCGCCTGCCCGCCGAGGAGCAGCTGGCCTACCGCCGGGCGTTGATGGACTCCTACCAGACAGGGGAAGGGGAACCGGTGGCCATCGACCCCGACGGGACCGAATCGGTCCTCGGCCCGGTCACCGGGGAAACATCGGAGGACCGCAACGCCAGTTACGCCCGCCTCGAATACCGGGTGCCGGGCGCCTTCGGGGCCGGCTCCCTGGTGCTGTGCCTGCGCGGCACCGACCTCCCGCGCGAGGTCGAATTCGAGATCGACGGACACCTGCTTCGGATGGCCCAGGCCCAGGTCCATTCGGCCGGAACCTCCGCGCTCGGTTTCCCCTTTCCTGGGCCCGGCGCCCGCCGGGGTCCTTTCCAGTGGTTATCCACACTTCTGCCCGCATCCCGGCGCTCGCCGACCGGCCCGGTGCATCCTTGGAACCAACCGGCCAGCAACCCCGGGCAACGCCCGGGGGACAGCGGCCGGATGACCCAGGAGTGTGCCCATGAACCACAACCAGGAACTCGGTGCCAAAGGTGAGGAACTTGCCGCCAGCTACCTGCTCAACGCCGGCTACCAGGTGCTGGAACGCAACTGGCGCTGCAACCTCGGCGAGCTGGACATCGTCGCCGAGGCGGACGGCAGCATCGTCGGCGTGGAGGTCAAGACCCGCAGCTCCATGGGCTTCGGGCACCCGGCCGAGGCGGTGAACCCGGCCAAGCTGCGCAGGCTCTCGCGCCTGGTGCGGCGCTGGTGCGTGACCCACCGGCGCAACCCGGGAGCCGTGCGGGTGGACGTGGTGGCGATCCTCATGCCGCCGGGTGCGCAGCCAAGCATCGAGCATTTGGTGGGGGTCGAGTCATGAGCCTTGCCCGAACCCTGGGCATCGGGCTCACTGGCCTGTCCGGTGCGCTCATCGAGGTGGAGGCGGATGTCGGCAACGGCATCCCCGGCTTCATCCTGCTGGGGCTGCCCGATGCCGCATTGAACGAATCTCGTGAGCGCATCCGCTCCGCGGCCCGCAACTCCGGCATCCCGCTGCCCAACCGCCGGCTGACGGTGAACCTGACCCCAGCCACGTTGCACAAGCGCGGTTCCGGATTCGATCTGGCGATCCTGCTGGCGGCACTGGCCGCGGACCGGGCCATCACCCCGGCCCCGGGCGTCGTCTACCTGGCCGAGCTCGGGCTCGACGGATCCCTGCGCCCGATCCCCGGGGTCCTTCCCGCCGTCATGGCCGCGGTGCGCGCGGGCTGCCCGGCGGTGGTGGTCGCCGAGGAGAACAGCGCGGAGGCGCGGCTGGTGGCGGGGGCCCGCGTGCGCTCCTACGCGCACCTGTCCCAGGTCCTGGCCGACTGCGGCGCCGACCCTCTCGCGCTGCGCTACAGAGCGCGCCACAATTCGCCCGCGCGCAAGAGCTCGGCATGGGCGGCAACAGGCAGCCCCGAGCCGGACCTGTCCGAGGTCCTCGGGCAGGCCCAGGGCAAGTACGCCCTGGAGGTCGCGGCGGCCGGAGGACACCACCTGTTGTTCACCGGGCCTCCAGGGGCGGGGAAGACCATGCTCGCCCAACGCCTGCCCGGGCTGCTTCCCGACCTCGACGATGGCCAGGCGCTGGAAACCACGGCCGTGCACTCGCTGGCGGCAGGGGGGATGCCCATCACCTCGCTGCTGCGCCGCCCGCCCTTCGAGTCCCCGCACCACAGCGCCTCCATGGTCGCGCTCATCGGCGGCGGCAGCGGCATCCCGCGCCCCGGGGCCGCCTCCCGGGCGCATCGGGGCGTGCTTTTCCTGGACGAAGCGCCCGAGTTCTCGGCCACGGCCCTGGACGCGCTGCGCCAGCCCCTGGAATCCGGGGTGCTGACGCTGCACCGGGCGGCGGGCACCGCCAGCTACCCGGCGCGCTTCCAGCTGCTGCTGGCGGCCAACCCGTGTCCCTGCGGGCGCAACCTGGGCAAGGGGACCGAGTGCACCTGCACCCCGATGCAGCGCCGCCGCTATCTGGCCCGCCTCTCCGGCCCGTTGCTGGACCGCATCGACATGCAGCTCTTTGTCCCGCAGCTGTCCTCGCGGGAGTTGGCCGGGCGCGGTACCGGGGAACGCTCCGCGGCGGTGGCCGCCCGGGTGGCAGGGGCCCGTGCCGCGGCCCGCGACCGGCTCAAGCGCTGGGGGATCACCACCAATGCCGAGGTGCCCGGATCGATCCTGCGCAACGAGCTGCGCCTGCTTTCGGCCACCCTGGCCGGGGTGAACCGGGCCACCGAGTCCCTGCGGCTGAGCGCCCGCGGATATGACCGGGTGCTGCGCATCGCCTGGTCCATCGCGGACTTGAATGAGCACGTCTGCCCCACCGCGGACGATGTGGATGTGGCAATCCAGCTGCGCCAGCACGGCAAGGGGGATGTGGGCTGAACCCGGCTGCGTCGTGGCCTCGTAACCGCTACCCGGGGATCTCGATGATCTCTCCGTTGCGCGGCAGCGCCGACCTGAACGTCAAGGGCACCTCCTTGGCGGCATGGACGTCGTGGATGTCGATGGCTTGGATGTGGACGTGGGGTTCGGTGCTGTTGCCGGAGTTTCCGCAGCGACCGAGCAACTGGCCGGTGGTGACGTGCTGGCCAGGGCGGACTTCGATGCTGTCTTGTTGGAGGTGGCAAAGGGCAACCACGCCGCCGCGGCTCTTGATCAAAACGTGGTTCCCGGCCAGCGCCGTCCAGCCGGCCCGGGCGCGGCGCTGCTGGGTCAGCGCGTAGCCGATCGAGGGCAGGCCGCGGTATGCGGCGTGGTCGGGCATGGTGTCGTGGGCGGCTAAGACGACTCCGCCAATGGGTGCCAGCAGCGGGCGTCCGAAGCCGGGAAAGTTCCCGGGCGGTTCGGGACGCAGAAGGGCGGCGAATGTGATCGGTGCGGTGCGCCCGGCGTCGGTGACCGGTACGAAGTCGATGGCGTACGAGGTGGCGAACAGTGTCGTGCCATGGCTGGGTACGCGGTTGTCGGGGCTGTTTTGGGTGAGCCAGCGCCCGGTGAACGGGTATTCCAGGTCCATGGAGGCTGCCACGGGTTTCCTCTCGGGAAGCGGTGTCCAGCCGATGCAGGGGTGGTGCCCGTGGCTGGCGTCTGCCAACAGTCTGCCACCGTCTTCGCCTCCGCGCTCCCCGAGGCTCTCATTCCGGTTGAACGCACCCTGGCCCGGGCAACAACTGTTCAAGACCGTTACATGGGGAATGGTGCTCAAGCCCATATACGTCCAGGCCCTCTGGCGCCACCCCGTCAGCGCGGAAGCCCTGGCGCGTCAAGATGCTGACGGAAGCCTGGTTCGCCGGGTCGACCCGCGCGGAAAGCGGCACCGGACCGTATGCAGCCCAAACGGCGGGGACCGCCAAAACCACCATCCGCCGGGCCAAGCCCCTGCCCCAATGCCCGGATGCCAACCAATAACCGGGTGCCAACCAATAACCGATTTCGACAGCCCCTTCGCGGCGGGAAGAGACGACCAGGCCGGCGGGCTCATCACCTAGGGCGGCAATGAACCAGCGCGTGGCCTTGGGATGCCCCGTCGGCAACCCACCCAACGCGGAATCAACCTGCGCGGCGATCAGCCCGCTGTCCCAGGGGCGGCCCTCGCCCACAAAACGCGTGACGTGTCCATCCGTGACCATGCGCGCAAAGAATTCCGTGTCCGCGCGGGTGCAACTGCGCAGGACGACATCTGGCTCCTGGGCGTCGTGGGTTGCATGTGACAGGAGTTTCAGGCGGTTTCCCTGGATCCCGACAAAGACACAGGGGTTCTGTGGTTCGCGACCGCGCTCGCCGAAGGGTGCAGGCGCTACCTGGCGATCGCGCGCCGGGCCGGGGACACGGCCTTGACCAGCAAGGCCAGCAACCCGTCAAGCACCAGCGCCAGCGCGGTGACCAGCACCGCGCCGACCAGCACCTGGCCGTAGTCGTAGAGCGCGAGCCCGTCGAAGATGTAGCGGCCCAGCCCGCCCAGGTTCACGTAGGCGGCGATCGTGGCGGTGGCCACCACCTGCAGGATCGCCCCGCGCAGCCCGCCCAGGATCAGCGGCAGCGCCAGCGGCAGCTCGACCTGCAGGATGATCCGGGAGTCCTTCATGCCGATGGCCCGGGCGGCGTCCACCACCTCGGGATCGACGTTGGCGACCCCGGCGTAGACCCCGGCCAGGATCGGCGGGATCGCGATCAGCACCAGCGCGGCCAGCGGCGGCAGCAGCCCGATGCCCATCAGGAGCACCAGCAGCGTCATGATGCCCAGCGAGGGCAGCGCGCGCAGCACGTTGGAGGCCGACACCAGGTAGACCCTGCCCACCCCGGTGTGCCCGATGAACACGCCGACGGGGAACGCGAGCACCGCGGCGGCTGCAACGGCCAGGAACGAGTACCAGAGGTGCTCGCCGAGCCGGGCCGGGATCCCGGCCTCCCCGGCCCAGTTGGCGCCCTGGGCGAAGTAGGCCAGCATTTCGTTGATCATTTGGCCTCCCGCCCGGATGCGGCCAGCCCTTGCGGTGCCGGTGCGGCGGGTGCCGGGCTGGTGCGGCGGCGTTTGCCGTCCCCGGAAGCCGCCGAAGCACCCTGGTGCAGCCAGGGGGTCAGCAGCCGGGCGGTGACCGCGATGACCCGGTCAAAGACCAGGGCCACAAGCAGGATCACGATGATTCCGGCCAGGATCTGGTCCGGGTAGTTGCGCTGGTAGCCCGAGACAAAGAGTTGGCCCAGTCCGCCCACGCCGATCACCGCACCCACCGACACCAGCGACACGTTGGTCACCGCGGCGACCCGGGTGCCGGCGGCCAGCGGGGCCACGGCCAGGGGCAGGTCCACGAAGATCCGGCGCCTCGCGTGGGAGTAGCCCAGGGCCTCGGCGGCATTAAGCACCTCCGGGGCCACGGCGTCCAGCGCGTCGAACACGGTGCGCACCAACAGCGAGGTGGAGTACAGGGCCAGGGCAAGGACCACGTTGAGCGGATCCAGGATCTGGGTGCCGATGATCGAGGGGATCACCACGAACAGCGCCAGCGAGGGGATGGTGAAGATCGCGCTGGCCACCGCGGTGATGATCGCCCGGGCGCGCGGCCGGTTCCCGAAGGCCAACCCGAGCCCCAGGGCCACCACGACCCCGACGAGGGTGGGGACCAGGCTCAGGTACAGGTGCTCAACGGTCAGCCCCAGAGCCTGCGGGAGGTTGTCCAGCAGCCAGTTCATGCGCGGGCCTGTTCGTTGGGACGCAGCAGCGGCCCCAGGTCCGCCAGGGTGAAGTAGGATCCGATGTTCCCGGTACCATCCACCAGCAGGGCCGCTGAGGTCGGGGAGGCCAGCACCGCGTCCAGCCCGGTGCGCAGGGAGGCATCCGCCGGCACCAGCGGGTGCGGGCCGAACACGGCCCCGTCGGCGTCGATCCAGGCGGCGGTGCCGGAATCGCGGTTGACCTGCACGCTCCATCCCGGGGACAGCGCGGACATGTCGATGAGGCCCCCGGGGCCCGATGCCGGAAGGGTGGTGGTGCCCAGGCCGGTGAGCGTCTCGAAGGACAGGGTGCGGAACCCGCGGTCCTTGGCAACCAGCGAGGCGACGAAGTCGGTGGCAGGCCGGGCGAGGATGTCGATCGGGGCGGCGTATTGGTGTAGCACCCCGCCGGGGGCCAGCACCGCGATGCGGTCCCCGAGGGTCAGGGCCTCGTCGATGTCGTGGGTGACCATCACGATGGTTTTCTTGATTTCGGCCTGCAGGTGGGCGACCTCCTGCTGCAGTTCCAGGCGCACGATCGGGTCCACCGCGGAAAAGGGTTCGTCCATGAGCAGGATCGGCGGGTCGGCGGCCAGCGCGCGGGCGACCCCGACGCGTTGCTGCTGTCCGCCGGAGAGCTGTGCCGGGTACCGGGTGGCCAGGGAGGCGTCCAGCCCGACCCGTTCCATGGCCTCGTGGGCCTTGGTGCGGGCCTGGGCCTTGGACAGGCCCAGCAGGCGTTGGACGGTGGCGATGTTGTCCAGCACCGTGCGGTGCGGGAAGAGCCCGGCGTTTTGCAGCACGTAGCCGATCCCCAGACGCAGGGTGACGGCACGGATGTCCGCCACGTCCTGCCCGTCGATGAGGACCCGGCCGCCGGTCGGTGCGACCATGCGGTTGATCATCCTCATCGAGGTGGTCTTGCCGCAGCCGCTGGGGCCCACCAGCACCGTGAAGGAGCCGGTGGCGATCTGCAGGTCCAGGTCGGTGACCGCCTGGGTGCCGCCCGGGTAGAGCTTGGACACTGATTCGAAGGTGATCATTGCGGTCTCTTGGGGTCCTTGTCGTGGCGGTGCGGCGCGAAAATCCGGTCGGGGATGGGTGTGGCCCACCGGCGGGCAAGCCCACCCATCCCCGAATCGAACATGCGTTCTAATTCGGTTGTTTTTGGGCGGAATCCCGCGCTATTTGCCCAGCAAACCCTGCTCGGTGAGCCACGTGATGGCCGCCTGCTTCGGCTCGACCTTCGCGTCCCCGGAGACCTGTCCGTTGAGCTTGATCAGTTCCTCGGTGCTGAGCTTCGCGGAGATCGCATCGATCGCCGCAACGGCCTTGTCGTCGAGCTTGCCCTCCGCGGCGACCGGGACGACCTGCTGGGCCGGGAAGTTGTTCTTGGGGTCCTCGAGGACCACCAGGTCGTTGGCCGGGATCTCGGTGGACGTGGTGAAGATGTTCGCCGCGGTCACCTTCCCGTCAAGCAGTGCCTTCACGGTTGCCGGGCCGCCGCCATCGGAAATCGGTTCGAACTTCACCGGGGCGAACCCGTAGTTCTTCTCCAGCCCCGGCAGCCCCACGGCCCGTTCCTTGAACTCGGGCGGACCGGCCATGATGACCTCGTCGTTGTGCGGCACCAGGTCCTCGATCGTCTTCAGGTTCCACTTCTCGGCCGTGGCCCGGGTGACAACGACCGCGTCCTTGTCCTCGGCGGAGGCCGCGGTGAGCATGGCCAGCTTCTTGGTGGCCAGCGCCGCCGGAAGGGCTGAAAGGATCGAGTCCGGCGAAGACACGTCGGCGTTCTTGTCCAGGAAGAGCAAAAGGTTCCCGGTGTAGTCCGGGATCACATCGATCGAACCGTCGGACAGCGCCGGGATGTAGGCCTCGCGGGTCCCGATGTTGAACTTCGTTTCCACGGTGAAGCCCGCGTCCTTCAGCGCCTCGGCATAGAGGTTGCCGATGATCTCGGATTCGGTGAAGTTCGCCGAGGACACCGTCAGGGTGCCGCCGCTTGCCGTATCGCTGGGGGAAGGAGCCGCGGTGGGATTGGAGCACCCGGACAGGATCAGCGAACCGGCCACGACGGACAGGGCTGCAATCAGGGGAAGCTTCTGTTTTCTCATGTGTGGTGCCTAGTTTCGTTTCAGTTGTTCGGACCGGCGATCGCCCCCGAAAGCTCGTGGCCGTCGGTATGGACGTTGAACCCATCGTTACCTATTTGCTCTCCCACAAGCAACATTTGTTCCCTTCCGGGAGCGCCCAGACGCCGCCGAGTGACGATCACCGGCACGCGAGACACACTTGCCCCCACAACCGGCAAGGCCGTGTGCCCGCGCCCCGTCCACACGCCGCGATCCCCGCCCGAACCACCGGCAGCAGTCCACCGCACCATGGGGGAACACCAAGACCCTCCCGGCCCCTGCCCGAACACGAGCGGAAAGGGCACGGCGCAACGCCCGGGAGGACGCCACCACACCAGCGGGAAGCAACGCCGACATGGACAACACCGACCCGGAGGTCCTGGCGCGAGCCGGCCTCACCCACATCATCGAACCAAACGACCAAACCGGAGCCGCCCTGGTGCAGGTAGCCGGAGCCATCGACGCCTACCGGCTCATCCAAGACCATGCCGGACCCGCCCCGGCCAGCGAACAGCAACAAGTCGCAGAACTGCTCGACGCCCACGGAGCCTCCCGCTCCGCCCTGCGCCTGGACGCCGGACTCGAACGCTGGCGCCCACGCGCGGCGCTCGCCGACCCCGAAGCGGACCTCAAGCTCATGGCCCACCTCGGGGGAGGGCTCATCGCCCCGAACGACCCCCACTGGCCCACCGGCTTCGAAGCCCTCGGCCTCGCCGCACCGCTGGCCCTGTGGTACCGGGGAGAAGGGGACCTGGCCATCCTGCGCGAAACCTCCCGCCTGGTCGCCATCGTCGGATCACGCGACGCCACCGAGTACGGACGCACCGTCACCGCGGAACTCGTCCACGGGCTGCGCGCACACGGCATCTGCATCGTCTCCGGCGGCGCCTACGGCATAGACGCCCAGGCCCACCAAGCCGCGCTCGCCGAAGACCCGCCCACCAACCAGTCCCCGGGCCAGCCCGCCACGCCCCCAACCATTGCCGTCATGGCGGGGGGACTGAACCGCTTCTACCCCGTGGGGAACGAAGACCTTCTCAAGGCCGTCCACCGCCGGGGCCTGCTCCTCGCCGAGGTGGCACCCGGGGCAACCCCCAGCCGCTGGAGGTTCTTGCAACGCAACAGGATGATTGCCGCCCTGTGCGCCGCAACCATCGTCTCCGAAGCCCGCTGGCGCTCCGGGGCACTGAGCACCGCACACCACGCGGCCGAAATGGGCCGCGAGGTCGGAGCCGTCCCCGGCTCCGTCTTCTCCGCCAACTCCGCCGGGTGCCACCGTCTCATCCGCGAGGGCGCGGCAACCCTTGTCACCGACGCCGCAGAAGCCATCGAACTACTCAACCTCCCCGCGCAGGCACCCGTCCCCGCAACCCGGGACTCCGGCACCACCGAAGCGGAGGACCGCAGGGACTACGACGGACTGCCCGTCCAAGACCTGCTCCTGCTCGACGCCCTGCCCGTCCGCATCCCGCGCACCGCCGACCAACTGGCCATCGTCGCCGGACTGGGCATGGGATCGATCCTCGGGGGACTCTCCCGCCTGTCGGCCCGCTCGCTGGCCCAACGCACCGGCAACGGATGGATACGCCGCTTCCCCAACGGACGCGAACCCCAACGCGGAGCCCCCCAGCCGGACTGAGCACCACCACGCACCGACCAACCGGCGTGGCACCATTGCCCCGGGCCCCGCACGGGAGACAGTAGAGACGTGCCAGAGCCAATCGAACGAAAAACCGAAGCCCCGCCCCTCCCGGCCGAGCTCCAGGAAGCCCACGACGGCTTCCTGAGACACATGGCCCTGGAGCGCGAACGCAGCGAACACACCCTGCGCGCCTACGGTGGTGACATCACCAACCTCTACGCCTATGCCACCAAACGCGGCGCCACCAACATGGCGGGCCTCGACCTCACACTGCTGCGCGGCTGGCTCATGACACTCCAGGAATCCGGCCTCTCCCGCGCCACCCTCGCCCGACGCTCCGCCACCATCCGCAGCTTCCTCGCCTGGGCAGTACGCGAAAACCTCATCACCACCAACCCGGCCATCCGCCTCCAGTCACCCAAGCGCGAACAACGCCTCCCGCACATCCTGCAAAACAACCAGATCGAACGGATCTTCAAGCCCACGTCCCAATCACCCGGCACCCCTGACGACAAGACCCCGGAGCCCACCGCCGAACAGCTCGCGCTCGCCGACCGCGACAAGCTCATCCTGGAACTGCTCTATGCCACCGCCATCCGCGTGGGGGAGCTGGTGTCGCTGGATATCGGCGACATCGACCTGGACCGGCGGACGCTGCGGGTCATCGGCAAGGGCAACAAGGAACGCACCGTCCCGTTCGGCCAGCCGGCGTTGAATGCCCTCGATGACTGGCTGCGCCGTGGCCGACCGGTCTTGCGCACCGATGGCTCCGCCCGTGCGCTGCTGCTGGGTCGTCGCGGGAAGCGGCTCGATGCCCGCCAGGCCCGCCAGGTGGTCTCAGACGCGCTCGCGGCGCTGGGGGACACCGCCGCGCGCGGGCCACACGCACTGCGCCACAGCGCGGCAACCCACCTGTTGGATCGGGGAGCGGATCTGCGTGCCGTGCAGGAGATCCTGGGGCATTCCTCGCTGGCCACCACGCAGCTTTACACCCAGGTGTCCGTGGAGCGGCTCAAGGACAGCTACCAAAAGGCCCATCCGCGCGCATAAACCGAAGTCATGGTCTAAAGTCGCTGGCCGAACGACGTATAATCATGCACAATACTAAACAGGACTTACTGGACTTCGAATCAGGGTTGTTGACGTTGGGGAAGACGTTCCAACAGCACATCGGAGGAAAGCATGTCTGACGCACTGACAAGGGGCGTACTTTTCGTACACTCAGCCCCTTCAGCGCTGTGCCCGCATATCGAATGGGCGATCGGATCCGTGGTCGACCAGCGGACCGACCTGCACTGGACGGAGCAGAGCGCGGCCCCCGGCATGTCCCGGGCGGAGGTCAACTGGACCGGCAGGCCCGGGACCGGTGCTCTTTTGGCGTCCGCTCTTCGCGGCTGGGCACACCTTCGCTACGAGGTCACCGAGGAAGCGAGCCCCGGTGTCGACTCGAGCCGCTGGTCGCACACCCCGGAACTGGGCATCTTCCATGCCACCACCGATGCCGCCGGCAACATCATGGTTTCCGAGGAACGCATCCGCTGGGCCTACGAAAAGGGTGCCGGGGATCCGGCCATCGTGTACCAAGAGCTCTCCATCGCCCTGGGTGAGGCCTGGGACGAGGAACTCGAACCCTTCCGCTATGCGGCCGAGGGCGCACCCGTGCGCTGGCTGCACCAGGTCATCTAGCCGGCTCATCCCACCGGGGCAATCCGCGCCGCACAGCCACGGCTTTCCTCCGGGCCGTGACGAAAGCACCAGAGCGGCACGGCCTGGACGGAATGGTCACCATTTCAACCAGGAGGAACATCGTTCGGGGACAAGGCATCCGGCGACTTTGCGATTGGTTGCAACGCGCGTCGCACACGGGCGATCCTGCTCCGGGAATGACGCGGGACCGTTCGACCATGTGCCGAAGAAGCCCGGCGCAAAAACGCACAGCAAGCAGCAGTCCGCTCCGGCGACCGGGACGCGCCGCGGCAACGGAAATCCGCCAGTTCCCTTGCCGCCCACCAGCTTGGCACTGCTTCTGGCTTCAAGGCCCGGCTTGGCGGTCTGTCGTGGCGTTGCCCGCAGGGAGGGATGCGCTGTGCTCCGGGAAAGCCGGCGACGGTTGGGCTTCCCAAGAGGACGCGATCGGCGAGAGACGGTCGCACCCTTGCCGCACTTCGGGCCGGTTGTCCTTGCCGGTCCCACACTTCCCCGACCCAGCTCGTTAACGACAATGCCCGGGACTCGAATCGAGTCCCGGGCATTGTCAGCTCGGCGGGCGCTGCCCCGCCGGGGCGCTAGACGCTGCGGATGGCAACGACGGCGTTGTGGCCGCCGAAGCCGAACGAGTTGTTCAGTGCAACGATGGAGCCCTCGGGCAGTTCGCGCGGGGTGCCGACAACGACATCCAACGGAATTTCCGGATCCTGGTTTTCCAGGTTGATGGTCACCGGGGCCTTGCGGTGGTAGACGGCCAGCACGGCAAGCACCGACTCGACGGCACCGGAGGCGCCGAGCAGGTGGCCCATCTGCGACTTGGTGGCCGAGACGCAGACCTTGTCCAGGTGCGAGCCCAGGGCCGCACGCAGGGCCGTGTACTCGGGCTTGTCGCCAACCGGCGTCGAAGTCGCGTGCGCGTTGACGTGCACCACGTCCTCGGGCTGGATCCGACCGTCGAACATCGCGGCCTTCAGGGCGCGGGTGGCACCCAGGCCCTCCGGGTCCGGCGCGGTGATGTGGTAGGCGTCGGCCGTGACCGAGGTGCCGGCCAACTCTGCGTAGATCGTGGCGCCGCGGGCAATGGCGTGCTCCTCGGCCTCGAGGACCAGGGCACCGGCTCCTTCGCCCATGACGAAGCCGTCACGGTCGATGTCATAAGGGCGCGAGGCGTGCTCCGGGTCGTCGTTGCGCTTGGACAGCGCCTGCATGGCGGCAAAGGAGGCCATCGGCATCGGGTGGATGGCGGCTTCCGCACCGCCGCAAACCACGACGTCGGCCTTGCCCGAACGGATCAGCTCGAGGCCCATGTGCATGGCCTCGGTGCCCGAGGCGCAGGCGGAAACGGGGGTGTGTGCTCCGGCGCGTGCGCCGAGGTCCAGCGAGACGGCCGCGGCCGGGCCGTTGGGCATCAGCATCGGAACCGTCATGGGCAGCACGCGGCGCGGGCCCTTTTCCTTCAAGGTGTCCCAGGCGTCAAGCAGCGTCCAAACGCCGCCGATTCCGGTGGCAAACGCCACCGCCAGGCGGTCGTGGTCGACCGTCTCGATGCCGGAATCCTTCCAGGCCTCGCGCGCGGCAACCACGGCGAACTGGGTGGACGGGTCCATGCGCTTCATTTCCACGCGGGAGAGGACCTCGGAAGCCGGAGTGGATGCCTTGGCGGCAAATTTCACCGGCAAGTTGTAGGTTTCAACCCATTCATCGGGCAGCGTGTGGGCGCCGGAAACACCCTTGAGGGCGTTGGCCCACAGGGTCGGGACGTCTCCGCCGATGGGCGTGGTGGCACCAAGGCCGGTGATAACAACTTTGCGAGCCATGTTGAAACTCTCTACTGGTTGGGGCGATACGGCTAGCGAAGCTAGCGCGCGATCCATGCATCGGGCCGCGGCACCAACGGGTGCGGGATCCGGATTGAATCGAAAATCTGGGGATCGGTTACGAAACCGGTAAAGCGGATTGGCTGGCAGGTGCCGGCAAACCGGTGGCCATGGGGGCCGGGGCGATGCACCCCCTGAAGCACGACCCATAGCGGGAACGTACTTCAAGGGGTGGCATCAATGCCGTGCCTAGGCCTGTGCGCCAGCGATGAAGTTCACTGCATCGGCAACGGTCTTGAGGTTCTTGACCTCTTCGTCCGGGATCTTCACGTCGAACTTTTCCTCGGCGTTGACGACGATGGTCATCATCGAGATCGAGTCGATGTCCAGGTCCTCGGTGAAGGACTTGTCCATTTCGACTGCTTCGGTCTCCAGACCGGTCTCTTCGTTGACGATCTCGGCCAAGCCGGCCAGAATCTCTTCGTTGCTAGCCATGATGGCTCCTTTTCTGTGTTTGCCGGTAACAAGCCCGACGACTATGCAGACCACAGGTGTGCGGTCCGAATGATGGGTTGTGTCCCTGGGGGTTAACCCTAGGGCAGGACAACGACCTGTGCGCCAAAGACAAGCCCGGCGCCAAATCCAATTTGCAGGGCCAGGCCGCCGGAGAGCTCGGGGTTCTCCTTCAGCATCCGGTCCATGGCCATCGGGATGGAGGCGGCGGAGGTGTTCCCGGAAGTGGCGATGTCGCGGGCGACAACCACCGACTCCGGCAGCTTCAGCTGCTTGACCATCTCGTCGATGATGCGCATGTTGGCCTGGTGCGGGATGAACGCGGCCAGGTCCTCGGCGGTGACTCCGGCATCGGTCAGGGCCTTCTTGGCCATCTTGGCCATTTCCCACACGGCCCAGCGGAAGACCGTCTGGCCGTCCTGGCGCAGCGTGGGCCACAGCTGGGCCTCGGTGCTTGCGACCAGCGCGGTGCCCTCGGGGGAGGACTCGGCCTGCAGGACCGCGTCGCGCAGATCCAGCTGGGAGTGGGTCATGCCGATGGCGGACCACTTCGAGCCGTCCGAGCCCCACACCGACGGGGAGATCCCCGGGATGTCCGAGGGGCCGATGACGACGGCGCCGGCGCCGTCGCCGAGCAGGAAGGAAATGGTGCGTTCGTGGTTGTCGATGACGTCAGAGAGCTTTTCGGCGCCCACGACCAGCACGTATTCAGCCATGCCGGAACGCACCAAGGCGTCTGCCTGGGCCACGCCGTAGCAGTAGCCGGCGCAGGCTGCCGAGATGTCGAATGCCGGTGCCGGGGTGGCCCCGATGCGATCGGCAAGGGCTGCCGCCGCGGACGGGGTGGCATAGGGGAACGTCACGGTGGAAACGATGACGGCACCGATCTGGCTGGCCTCGATGCCTGCCGAAGCCAATGCTTCGCGGGACGCGCCTTCGGCCATGTCCAGCAGCGAGGTGTCTTCACCGGCGCGCGCACGGGTCACGATGCCGGTGCGCTGCTGGATCCACTCGTCGGAGGAATCGATCCACTGGCAGACGTCGTCATTGGTGACGATGACATCGGGGCGGAAGGAGCCCACACCGTGGATGCGGCTGAATTCGCGCGCGCTGGTCTGGTTCATCACTGCAGTCATGGTTCGGTGACTTCCTATGCTTGGGTGTGTTCGAGTACGAAGGCGCGTGCCGCCTCGAGGTCTGCGGGGGACTTCAGGGGCAGCGTGGGCACGCCCTTCAGGCCGCGGCGGGCCAGGCCCACCAGCGTTCCTGCCGGGGCCAGCTCGATGATGCCGGTGACGCCAAGTGCGGCCATCTGCTCCATGCACTTGTCCCAGCGCACCGGGCGGGAGACCTGGGCAACCAGCGAGGCAAGGTTGGCCGCACCGCCGGTGACCGGGGCGCCGTCGTAGTTGGACAGCAGCGTGGTGCTCGGGTTCTTGGCCTCCAGCGTTTCGGAGAGTTCCTCCAGCACCGCCACGGCCGGGGCCATATGGTGGGTGTGGAATGCCCCGGCGACCTTCAGCGGGATGACCCGGGCCTTGGCCGGAGGATTGGCGGCGAAGCCCTCAATCTGCTCCAGCGTGCCGGCGGCAACGATCTGGCCTCCGCCGTTGGCGTTGGCCGGGGTCAGCCCGGCGGCGATGATCGACGCGTTGACGTCCTCGGGGTCCCCGCCGAGGACGGCGGCCATGCCGGTGGGGGTTGCCGCGGCGGCCAGGGCCATGGCGTTGGCGCGTTCACGCACGAAGACCATGGCGTCCTGCTCGGACAGCGCGCCGGACAGTGCGGTTGCGGTGATCTCGCCGACGGAGTGGCCGGCCAGCACGGCGTTGGCCGGCAATGCCTCGCCAAACAGGGCGCGGGCGGCAACGAGGCCCGCGGCCACGATCAGCGGCTGGGCCACCGCGGTGTCCTTGATGGTCTCCTCGTCCGAGACCGTCCCGTGGGCGGTCAGGTCGCGTTCCGTGATGGCGGAGAGTTCGGCGAGATGTTCGGAAACACCCGGGACCTCAAGCCATGGGGAAAGGAATCCGGGGGTCTGGGAGCCCTGTCCAGGGCACACGATTGCTAGCACTACTCCAGCTTTCCAAAGAAGTCGGTCACGACGGCTGTTTTGACACACCGACTTGACGGCATGCTTTTGTATGAATCCTACAAGGTGGCTGGGCCCTTGCGCGGCACCGGTTGCCGCGTTTCGGGCAAGTTCGCAGATGTTTCGCTGTCCAGCCGGCCGACCACCAGCGCGGTTTGCAGCACGAAGGCCTCGCGCGGCACCAGCGGATCCCAGCCGGTGACATCGCAGACCCGTTTGAGCCGGTAGCGCACGGTGTTGGCGTGGACGAACAGCTCGCGGGCCGTCCCTTCCAGCGAGTGGCCCAGCGACAGGTAGCTCGAAAGCGTCTCGATCAGCCCGTTTCCGGCCTTGATCAGCGGGTTGTAGATCCCCGAGACCAGCGCCTCGCGCGCCTCCGTGTCGTTGTTCATGACCCGTTCGGGCCACAGGTCGTCGGCGTCCACGGGGCGCGGGGCCAGTGGCCAGGCCTTGGCCGCGGCGATGGCGGCAAAGGCGGCCTTGGCGCTGGCGGAGGCCTCCTTGAGCGTGGGGGCCAGCGGGCTGTAGACGACCGGGCCCTCGCCGAAGAACGAGGCCAGGCGGTCCATTCCTGCACGGTCCGCCTCCACCCCGCCGAGCATCAAGATGGCTCGTTCGCCATGGACCCCGACCAGGGAATCGCGGGCGTAGCGGGCGGCGGCGCGGCGGAGCTCGCTGACGAATCCGACCTGCGAGGAGACCGGTGTGGCACCGATCATCACCAGGATGTTCTCGTGCGACTTCCATCCCACGGCGGCAATCCTCGAACGCAGGGAATCCTGCGACTCGCCGCGCATCACCGCATCGACCACGAGCGCCTCGAGCCGTGAATCCCAGGCCCCGCGGGTTTCCGCGGCCCGGGCGTACACGTCGGCCGCGGCGAAGGCGACCTCCCGCGAGTAGCGCAGGACCGCTTCGCGCAGCTGGGTGTGCTCGGACTCCGGGGCGATGTCCGGGACCTGGGATTCGACGACCTCCACGATGGTGCGGATCAGTTGGAGGGCCTTTTGCAGGCTGATGGACCGGGTCAGTTCCGTGGGGGCCGCACCAAAGACGTCATTGAGCACCCATTGGGGTGAGGTGGTGGGCCGCTCGTACCAGGAGACGAAGGAGGCGATGCCCTTCTGGGCCACCAGGCCCAGGGCCGCCCGCTCCTCGGGGCGCAGGCCGCGGTACCAGGGAAGGGACTGGTCAAGGTGCTTCAGGGCCACGGTGGAGAGCACGCCCAGGTGCTGCTTGAGCCGCTTGAGGGTTTCCGGGCTGGCCTTGGCTTGCCGGAAGGGCCGGATCCGTTGGGCAGGATTCGGCGTTTGCTCATCACTCATAGAACGAGCATACGCATCATCGGCCCGGTGAACTATTTTGTAGGCTTCGCACAACCACGCCGCAAAGTGGCACAGCCGCGTGGCCGGGTGCCGGAGCCGGGAAATGCACGCAAAAAAGCGGTGGCGCAGCTCCCCGCCAAGGGGGAGCCGCGCCACCGCCGGTGCTTACATGCAGCGCGAAACTAGGCGTCGCCGCCCGCGTTGCCGCTGGTGCCGGCGGTCACGTCGTCGAGCCTGTACTTGGCAAAGGCGGCTGCCGGCACCGAGGCGTCGACCTCCCCGCGCTTGGCCAGCATCTGCAGCGTGCGGACAACCACCGAGTGCGCATCGATCTTGAAGAATCGACGCGCCGCGGCGCGGGTGTCGGAGAAACCGAACCCGTCGGCGCCCAGGGTGGCGAATTCGTTGGGCACGAACTGGCGGATCTGGTCCGGCACGGCCTTCATGTAGTCCGAGACCGCAACGACCGGGCCGGTGGCACCGGCCAGCTGCCGGGCAACGAACGGCACACGCGGCTCGACGCCCGGGTTCAGGAACGCCTGCTCCTCGCACTCCAGGCCGTCGCGGCGCAACTCGTTCCAGGAGGTGACGGACCAGACATCGGCCGACACGCCCCAGTCCTCGGCCAGCATCCGCTGGGCATCGATGGTCCACGGGACGGCCACGCCGGAAGCGAGCAGCTGGGCGCGCGGTCCGTCGACGGTCGCCGGGGAGACCTGGTAGATGCCGCCGAGGATTCCGGCGACGTCGAGGTTCTCCGGCTCCTTGGGCTGCTGGTAGGGCTCGTTGTAGATCGTGATGTAGTACATCACGTTCGGGTCCTCGTGCTTGCCGCCATACATGCGCTCGAGGCCGGCCTTGACGATGTGGCCGATCTCGTAGCCGTACGCCGGGTCGTAGGTGACCACGGCCGGGTTGGTGGAGGCAAGGATCGGGGAGTGCCCGTCCGCGTGCTGCAGGCCCTCGCCGGTCAGCGTGGTGCGGCCCGCGGTGGCGCCCATGATGAACCCGCGGGCCATCTGGTCCCCGGCTGCCCAGAAGGCATCGCCGGTGCGCTGGAAGCCGAACATCGAGTAAAACACGTAGATCGGGATCAACGGCTCGTCGTGGGTGGCGTAGGCGGTGCCCGCTGCGGTGAACGCCGCGACGGCGCCGGCCTCGTTGATGCCCGGGTGGATCAGCTGCCCGGCAGGGGATTCCTTGTAGGCAAGAACCAGTTCGCGGTCAACCGAGAGGTAGTTCTGTCCGGCCGGGTTGTAGATCTTCGCGGTCGGGAAGAAGGCATCCATGCCGAAGGTGCGCGACTCGTCGGGCACGATCGGGACCACGCGCTTGCCGAATTCCTTGTCGCGCATCAGGTCCTTGAGCAGGCGCACGAAGGCCATGGTGGTGGCCGCCTGCTGCTTGCCCGAACCGCGGGAGGCGGTGTCGTAGGCCTTGTCCTCGGGGAGGTGGATCTCCTTGGACTTGGTGCGACGCGAGGGCACGGGACCGCCGAGCTCGTTGCGGCGTTCCATCATGTACTTGTACTCGGCAGAATCCTGGCCCGGGCGGTAGTACGGCGGCAGGTACGGGTCGGCTTCGAGCTGCTCGTCGGTGATCGGGATGCGCAGGTGGTCGCGGAAGGCCTTGAGGTCCGCCAGCGTCATCTTCTTCATCTGGTGCGTCGCGTTGCGCGCCTCGAAGTGCGGGCCCAGGCCGTAGCCCTTGACCGTCTTGGTCAGGATGACCGTCGGCTTGCCCTTGAACTCGGTGGCCGCCTTGTAGGCCGCGTAGACCTTGTGGTAATCGTGGCCGCCGCGCTTCAGGTTCCAGATCTGCTCGTCGGTGAGGTCCGAGACCATTTCCTTGGTCTGCGGGGACTTTCCGAAGAAGTGCTCGCGGACGAAGGCGCCATTTTCGGCCTTGTAGGTCTGGTAGTCGCCATCCGGGGTCTGGTTCATGATGTCGACCAGCGAGTTGTCCTCGTCCTTGTCCAGCAGGGCATCCCACTCGCGGCCCCAGACGACCTTGATGACGTTCCAGCCCGCACCGCGGAAGAATGCCTCAAGTTCCTGCATGATCTTGCCGTTGCCGCGCACCGGGCCGTCGAGGCGCTGCAGGTTGCAGTTGACCACGAAGGTGAGGTTGTCGAGCTTCTCGTTGGCGGCGAGCTGGAGCAGGCCGCGCGATTCGGGCTCGTCCATCTCGCCGTCGCCCAGGAAGGCCCAGACGTGCTGGTCGGAGGTGTCCTTGATGCCGCGGTTCTGCAGGTAGCGGTTCGACTGCGCCTGGTAGATGGCGTTCATCGGGCCGATGCCCATGGACACGGTGGGGAATTCCCAGAAGTCCGGCAGGGAGTGCGGGTGGGGGTAGGAGGGCAGGGCGTGGCCCTTGCGGGACTTCTCCTGGCGGAAGCCGTCCATGTCCTCTTCGCTCAGGCGTCCTTCGAGGAACGCGCGGGCGTACATGCCGGGGGAGGCGTGGCCCTGGAAGAAGACCTGGTCGCCTCCGCCCGAATGGCTCTTGCCGCGGAAGAAGTGGTTGAAGCCCACCTCGTACAGGGTTGCGGCACCGGCGTAGGTGGAAATGTGTCCGCCCACCCCGACGTCCGGGCGCTGCCCGCGGTGCACCATGACCGCGGCGTTCCAGCGCATGAAGGCTCGGTAGCGTCGTTCAATCTGCTCGTCACCCGGGAACTCTGGTTCCTGGTCCACCGGAATCGTGTTCACGTAGTCCGTGGTGGTAACCATGGGGACGCCCACACTCTTGGCGCCTGCGCGCTGTAGCAGTGAACGAACAATGTACTGGGCACGCTCGGTGCCCTGCGTTTCGACCAGATCATCGAAGGACTCAATCCATTCGGCGGTCTCCTCCGGATCCCGATCGGGCAACTGGCTGGTCAAGCCGCTACGGATGTGAGAAATATGTTCCTCTACAGCCACGTCCATCTTCTCCTCGTTATGGGGGTACAGCGGGGACTGTGCGTTGGGCGCAAGTAAGCATCTCCAACCCACAGTGGCGTTGCTAGCGCCAAAGGTTTGGCCCGTTCCCCAAGGGTGGTTGGTCGCGGACCGCCGATTACACTCTAATGCGCATGCAGACCCAAAACGTATCCGGGCTAAACACATGCGACGTTTTGAAGTTACACGGCGAATGTGCCGAGAGCCGAATGCGGGTCGAAGTCGTCACTATTTCGGCGTGTTGAACGCTTTGCGCTTGATGGGAAGGGCAAAAGGGTGTTTGGTTGTTACCAGACGCTTTACAGCAGCAGGAGGAGTGACGTGAGCGACGCCGCACCGGCAAAGCACGAAGCCGCACAGAAAATGGGCTTCAAAGACGGGGACCTGATTCAGGAACTCGGGTACGACGACGATGTGGACTTTGATCTGCGCGATTCCCTTGAGGACGCAGTGGGTTCCGAACTACTGACAGAGGAAGACCACGAGGTAGTCGACGGAATCATCTACTGGTGGCGCGATGACGACGGGGATTTGATTGATGCCTTGGTCGATTCGCTGGTCAGCCTGGATGAAAAGGGCGTCGTATGGCTCTTGACCCCGAAGTCGGGTCGAGACGGATACGTTTCACCTGCCTCGATCCAGGCCGATGCGCCCACCGCGGGCCTCCACGTGACCAACACCGAGGGTGTTTCCGAGGATTGGTCGGCCACTCGACTTGTTGCGCGCCGCAAGAACTAGCGCTGTGGAACCATCTCAAACGGCGACGGGGAGTCCCTCCTCGCCGCCGCGGGCCGGTCAAACGGCCCCGGGCTTCGCCCTTCCCAACCAACACGGTGAACTCATCGAGTCCCGGTCCTTGGGGGAGCAGGCCTACTTCCTGGTTTTCTATCCGTTCGCGTTCTCCGCGGTCTGCGGGTCGGAACTGGAAGAGCTGGAAGAAGTGCGCGAAGAATTTGCCGCACGAAACATCCGCATCATGGGTGTCTCGGTGGATCACAAGTACGCACTGCGCATCTATGCGGACCAAGCCCGATTCGGGTTTGATCTGCTGGCCGACTTCTGGCCACACGGTGCCGTAGCAAGCAGCTACGGCGCATTCAACTTCGAGTCCGGCGCGGCAACGCGGCACACGTTCCTCATTGCAGAGGGACGCGTGGTGGATTCCTTTAGTTCACCTATCCATCAGGCGCGCGCCATCGCGCGCTACCGAGAGGCCATGGACCTACTCACCTAATTGTTGTCGAAGAATCTTTGCGTCTATTTCGACAGCCCGGGCGGGTACATTGCCAACAGTCATATTCTTGTCACGAACACTTCCGGCGGAATGTCAACCAAAAGAATTCAGTAGTGCCAAGGGCCTTTAGCTCAGCTGGTAGAGCGTCACGTTTACACCGTGAATGTCATCGGTTCGATCCCGGTAGGGCCCACCAGCAGGTTGCTGTCCAAAGCTGCAACTTCACGCATTTCTCACCCACGGCCGGTGGCCCACCCTTGCGGCGGTCCACCGGCGTGGTACCCCGGTTTTGAAATCCACATCATGCGATTCGCCGGTCCAACGACCTGGGCGCACCCGGGGTGACAAGTGGTGCACCCCCTCCCAGGTGTGGGCCGTTGTGCAGCGGCGCATTGGCTGGGTCGTCCACAACGCCATGGCTCCCGATCCGCACCTCAAGAGGGTCCCTTCACTCCAAATGGAACTCGAGAGGGATAGCAGCCGGAAGTTGTCTGCCCGATCGGTGGTGGCTTCGTCGATGGACCGATTGCCGGGGTTGGTAGGATGCTGGGATGTCTTGAACCCTGCAACGAGATCGGGCCGTGGCGCCCGGGTTGGTTGCAGGCCAGCTCAGCCGCATGCCGGTGCCTCAGAAGAACCAGGTGATGGAAATTCCCGATACGAAACCGAAGCCCGAATCTCCGGTGAAACTCCACGGTGCTTGGTACACCTTGGAGACGACGGGAAAGGGCATCGGCCAGATTGCCGCCGCGAAAGACCTCATTCCACCCAAAACACCGATCAATGTGGCGTTCCTCGGCAATGAGGACCACAGCCAGCGCATCAACGCGGCACGGTTCATACGGGAGAATGGATTCGAACCCGTCCCCATCATTTCCTCGCGTCGGCTGCGTTCCGGGCATGACCGCGATGAATTGCTCAATGACTTGATCGAAGCGGCCGCGCCGTCACGCTATATTTTTGTCGGCGGAGATCCGGCCACTCCGGCAGGACCCTACGAAGATTCGATGGCGCTGCTGGAAAGCGGTGTTCTGGAACGCCACTCCATTCGGCACGTGGGCATCGTGGGGTACCCGGAGGGGCATCCGAAGATCGACGCCAACACGCTGTGGTCCAGCTTGAAGTGGAAGGTCGGCTTTCTGCAGGACGCAGGGTGCACCGTAGAAATCACGACACAGTACGGCTTTGATGCCGATGCAGTTCTTAGCTGGCTCGAGCGACTGCGCCACGAGGGAATCGAGGCGCCCATTCGACTTGGTGTCCCAGGTCCCGCCGAAGCAGGCAAGCTCCTCCGTTTCGCCCGGCAATTTGGCGTCGAACCCTCGGGGGCCATCGCACGGGAGTATGGACTGCCGGCGGATGATCCGACGCTCCACGTCAACGCGGACCGATACTGGAATCGACTCGCGTCCATCATGGACAGCGAGAATTACGGAAGAATCCAATTTCACCTGTATCCATTCGGTGGGATGCGGGAAAGTGTCCACTGGATGAATAACCGCACTATTCCTGTTTGATAGCGGGGACAGGAACCCGGACCATGTCTTTTTCCGAGCTGGTCCAGTGACCTCTACCTTCGGTTCACTTCAGCAACCAACCGCTCCTGTCAAAGCATCGTTGCGGCCGTGTCGCTCCCGCGCTGCGACCGTTGCGCCGCTGCCGAGCAGCAGTCCCGGCAACTCGGCCATGAAACCTTGAAGGAGCCTGGGCCAGGGCAGAAACCAGGCCTCGGGGGTAGACCCGGACGGTGCCTCGATCCGGAGGCGCGAGAGGCGGCCGCCTTGTGAGAACCAACGCTGATATTCCTGCTCAGCAAGGCCGGCCAAACCACGGGGCGGCCGACATCGGCCGCCCGGTCGTCCCGGGTTTGTTCGGCTTCGCGCCGCCCGGCAGTTGCCAATGCAGGAGAGACCAGGCGACAGGTAGCGGTGACCTCGACATTTCCCCGTGCCGATTCGCTGCCCGAGCGATCCGCGGGTGGTGTTCCCGAAGCGGTGCCGTCGGTACGCAGTCAGGGCGCTTCAATCGAGGGCAGGGAATCGAACGAGCACTTGGGTCCGGCTGCTATCCCGCCAGGGTGGTCCCGGGAGCCATCGAAGCGACCCACGGAACCGGAGCACACCGACCAAGACCAGCAGTGCAACCGCCTCGGCAGCCAGCCACGGCGTCGGCAGGGTGGTGAACACACCCAACAAATGGACCGCGAGGATCAGGGCGCCGGTGAGCATGAGCGTTCCGAACGCGTCGATCCGCTGCCGCAGGCCAACGTCCGGGATCCGCACCGTGGCCCCGGCACGAAGCACGAGCAGCACCACCGGAAGGAAGAACAGGAAGCTCACGCACCAGCCCAGCAGCGTGGCCACCGCCCCCGGCAGCACCAGGCCCAGCGAGAACCCGACGGCGCCCATCGCCCCGTACAAGGAAATCGCGCGATTGCGGCGGCCCGATTCAGCCAGCCCCGTCGTGATGGGCGCGAGTGCGGCAGGGTCGCTGAGTGCGGCACCGGCACCCTGGATGAAGCGCCCGGCACCCGGCAGCAGCACGGAATCGGCAACTGCGAAGCCAGGCAACCGAGCCCGAACAGCCCGACGCCGATCAGGAAGATCCGACGGCGGTTTCATGCATCGACCAGGCGCCCGGCCCGCGGCAGCAGCGCAGCATAGCTGAGCAGGAAGGCGCTGGCAACGATCTGCACATTGATGCTCGAGGAACCCATGCCCTCGAGCAACAAGGCGAGGCAGACGCACACCACGCGCATCCGGCTCAGCGGAGCTGGGGAGGATGCGGCGGGTCTGGCGGCGCCCGCCGCCGGCGCGGGGACGAAATATTCATCTGGCATGACTGGCTTCTCCTGGGTTCGCAGTGACAAACCCACATTCTTCGACCGGGCACTTTCCTCGTGCTTTCATCTCCGCGCCGTGGCGGACCGGAGGCGGAGCATTGCCGCAACCATGAGTCGCCGGGCGGTGAACGGCGTCCCCGTTCGGTGGCCGGCGACCCTGGATGCCGCCCCCGGTGCCGTGGTCGGCGCATCTTCTTTCGGCACGAGCGACGCGGTTTATGACGCGGGGCCCCGGGCCCGGGCCGGTTCCGGCAAGGCCGGGGACGGACCCTGTTACGTGCGCGGAAGTGCGGCCACGCCCCTCGGCATCCGCAGTGAGAGAATTTTCATGATCCCTGTCAGATTTGGCCATCGGCTTCCCGATCGCCTTCGCGTCCACGAGGAGCAGCAATGCCAGCACAACCCCACGCCAACACCATGGCCGAAATCACCAAGCTGATCGGCTTCGACACCACCAGCCGGGATTCGAACCTTCCCCTGATCGACTACGTCGTGGAACGGCTGGACGCCCTCGGTGTCGAATCGTCCCTCGTGCACAACGCCGAGGGCAACAAGGCCAACTTGCTGGCTACGATTCCGGCCGCCGACGGCACCCGCACCGGAGGCATCGTGCTCTCCGGGCACACCGACGTCGTGCCCGTCGACGGGCAGGACTGGAGCAGCGACCCGTTCACCCCCGAGGTCCGCGACGGCAAGCTCTACGCGCGCGGCACCTGCGACATGAAGTCCTTCGTCGCGGTGATCATGGCCAAGCTCGAATCGATCACGGCGGCGAAGCTGAAGGAGCCGATCCACCTGGCCTTCTCCTACGACGAGGAGGTCGGCTGCCTCGGCGCCGTGGACCTGGTTGCCGCCATCACCGAGGCGGGCCTGGCCCCGCGCGGGTGCATCGTGGGGGAGCCGACCAGCATGCGCGTGGTCCGCGGCCACAAGTCGGTCAACGTGATCCGCGTGGATTTCCACGGCGTGGCGGCACACTCCTCGCTGACCACCCAGGGCGTCAACGCGATTTCCGCCGCGGCCGAATTCACCGGCTTCGTCGACTCCCTGGCGCGGGGCTTCAAGCAGGACGGTCCCTTCGACGAGGCCTTCATCGTCCCGTACACCACCACCACGGTGAACAAGATCTCCGGCGGCATCGCGGTCAACACCATCCCGGCCGGATGCACCCTGCACTTCGAGTTCCGCTCGATCGGTGCCGATGACCCGGGCGCATTGATCGAACGCTACCGCGCCGAGGCCAAGCGCATCGAAGGGGAACAGCAGCTGCAGAACCCGGCCGCCCGGGTGGACTTCACGGTGCTGGCACAGACCCCCGGCCTGGACACCCCGGAAGATGCGGGAATCGTGGCCCTGTCGGCCAAACTGGGCGGCACGCCCAGCCCCGACAAGGCCACCTACGGCACCGAGGCCGGATTGTTCTTCAACGCCGGCATCCCCACCGTGGTCTGCGGCCCCGGCGACATTGCCCAGGCCCACGCCCCGGACGAATACATCGAACTCGAACAGATCGCCGCGTGCGAGGCCTTCATCGAGAACCTCATTACCGAACTGAGCGCCTGATTCGCATCGCGACATCACGGCGCTACATCCACCCCCAAGGAGATACCCATGGCTGAGATACTAGCCGCCACCCCGCAGCAGCTCGCTGCGGCCAAGAAGGCGGTGATCAGCAGTTCGATCGGTGCCGCCCTGGAATGGTTCGACATCATCGTCTACGCGACCTTCGCCGTCGTGATTGCCGAGAACTTCTTCCCGGAGTCCAACGGCACGATCGGGTTGATTCTGACCTTTGCCACCTTCGCGATCTCCTAACTGATCCGCCCGCTGGGCGGCATGGTGCTGGGCAGCTTCGCGGACCGCAAGGGCCGGAAGAATGCCCTGATGCTGACCCTGATGCTGATGATGGTCGGCACGCTGATCATGGCGGTCGCACCAACCTATGCCCAGGTCGGGGTGTGGGGTGCGGTGATCATCCTGGTTTCCCGTTTGGTCCAGGGCTTCTCGGCCGGCGGCGAGTTCGGCACGGCAACCGCCTTCCTGATCGAAACGGCCCCGCACAGGAAGGCCTTCTATGCCTCGTGGCAAGTCGCCGCCCAGGGCGCCTCGATGCTGC
Source organism: Paeniglutamicibacter psychrophenolicus (assembly GCF_030812255.1). Classification (GTDB taxonomy): domain Bacteria; phylum Actinomycetota; class Actinomycetes; order Actinomycetales; family Micrococcaceae; genus Paeniglutamicibacter; species Paeniglutamicibacter psychrophenolicus_A. The sequence continues at coordinate 48,948 of NZ_JAUSSH010000003.1, forward strand.
TGGCCTCGGCCTTCGGCTACGGGTTGACCCAATGGCTCTCCGAGGAGGCGTTGTACAGCTGGGGCTGGAGGGTGCCATTCTTCGTGGGCCTGCTGATCGGTCCGGTGGGCCTGTACATCCGGGCCAGGCTCGACGAGACCGAGGAGTTCACCAAGGGCGAGAGGACCAAGACCCCGCTGAAGGACCTGTTTGTGCACCACCACGGCCGCCTGCTGGCAGGTTCGGCTGTCATCGGGGTGGCAACCATCTCGGTGTACATGATCCTGTACATGCCGACCTTTGCCGTGAAGAACCTGGGCATCCCCGCCACCGCCGCGTTCCTGGGCGGCGTCGTGGCCGGGTTGGTCGCGCTGGTCGGCGTCCCGTTCGTGGGGCACCTGGCCGACCGGATCGGTCCGGCCCGGGTCATGACCTATGCCGCGATCGGCGCACTGCTGCTGGCCTGGCCGTTGTTCCAGCTGATGGTCACCAAGCCAACGGTGCCGATGCTGATCCTGGTCATTGGCCTGCTGGGTGTGATCATGGCCTTCTACTTCGGCCCGTTGCCGGCGCTGCTGTCTTCGCTGTTCCCGGCGGCCATCCGCGGCACCGGCCTGGCCGTGACCTACAACGTCGGGGTGACGCTGCTTGGCGGCATCGCCCCGCTCGTGCTGACGTGGCTGCTCAGCGTCACCGGGTCGCTGAATGCGCCGAGTCTCTACTACATGGCAATTGCCGTGATTTCCCTCGTGGGCCTGTACTTCGTGCGCAAGCGCTACCAGCAGGCCTAGCAAGCCCGGCGTTGCGTCGTCGGCAGGTGGTCCTTGGGGACGTGCCGACGACGCGTGCCTGGCATCCCGGCGTGGGCACCGGCGATTTGCCAAGTCAGGGATGTGTGTATTAGATTATCTACTTGTTGCAACGCACTGGAACGGAAATCTTCCGAAGAAGTGTGTTGTTTCGGGGCCTTTAGCTCAGCTGGTAGAGCGTCACGTTTACACCGTGAATGTCATCGGTTCGATCCCGGTAGGGCCCACCAAAACAAAGCTCCGCGTCATGGAAGAGATTCCGGGACGCGGAGCTTTTTTGCGTTCCATTTCACCCGGAACCGTAAGTAAGCCGACTCCATACTTACAGTTTCACGATAACTGTAAGTATGATCGGATCATGTCAACAGTTTCACTGCGTGTGCCGCCAATCAAACTTGAAACCCATCAGTGGCTTGCCGAGCAGGACGGGATGAGTTCGCGGGCACAGCTTGCCCGTGGATCCGGGCCGTACGAATCGGCGGTCCCGCCGAAGATCGCCAACCTCCAGCTCGACGTTCCCGCGCTGCTGGCGGCAGACGTCGAGGACGCGGTTTCGGCCTTGGTGCGTTTCGACAGCCACGCCCGGGATCGGCTGGGAACGTCCTCTCCCATGCTGGGCCCGATGTCCTCGATCCTGTTGCGCACCGAGTCTTCCTCGTCCTCGCAAATTGAAAACCTGACGGTGGGTGCGCGGCAGCTTGCCCTGGCCGAACTCAACCAATCGACATCGACCAACGCCATGTCCGTTTCGGCGAACGTCCACGCCATGGAAGCGGCCCTGGAGCTGGCGGACCACGTGGACAGGGCGGCCATCCTCACAATGCACGAAAAGCTGCTCATGGGGCAAAAAGGCTGGGAAAGCCACGCGGGAAGATTCAGGCAGCAGCTGGTGTGGATTGGATCGACAGGGACGAGCCCGCGTGGAGCGACCTTCGTGGCGCCCAGGTTCGAGCTGGTGGACGACTTGATTGAGGATCTGGTGGACTTCGTCTCTCGGGACGACCTTCCGGTGCTGGTTCAGATCGCCATTGCCCACGCCCAGCTTGAAACCATCCACCCGTTCGTGGATGGCAACGGACGGACCGGGCGGGCACTGGTCCATGCCTTGCTGCGCGGCAAGGGATTGGTGCGTTCGACCACGGCCCCGTTGTCCGCGGGCCTGCTGAAGAACACGAACCGATATTTCGAGGCACTGACGTCTTACCGTGCCGGGGAAGCGGGTCCAATATGCGAGCAGTTTGCAGCCGCCTCGAGATTCGCGGCGCACTCGGGTGCCGAACTGATCGACAAGCTGGGGCTGGAACTGGACGCCGCCAGGCAGTCGCTTGCCGCCCTGCGTCCACAGGCCATGGCGTGGGCGCTGCTGCCGCATCTGGTCTCCCATCCTGTCATGAACACCGAGCTGGTCACCGGGCTATTGGGGACATCGCAAACCAGCGCCTTGCGTGCGCTGGCCCAGCTCCAGGATGCCGGTGTTGTCGTGGAGCGTTCGGGATACAAGCGAAACCGTGTGTGGCAGCACGACGGGATCCTTGCTGTCCTCGACGGGTACGCCGCGGAACTTCTGCGGGCTTGAAATCAGGTTTGACGTGGTTCGGCGGGGGAGCCCCGGCACCTGGCCCCGGTCCGGCCGGGCTTCGTTGGCCGGGACGCGTTCGTCCCGTGAACCGGTTTCCGTGCCGTGTTGCGCGGACCATGCCAGGCGTGAAGGGTCCGCCACATGAAGGCAGGGCCTTGGCCTCGTGCGATAGGAGGGTGGACATGGAAGCGCCCCAACCCCCGCGTGCGGGGGTTGGGGCGCTTCGGCTGGTTGGTGCCGGGGTCTAGCCGCCGGTGATGTCCTTGGCTGCGTCCTTGACGTGTTCCCCGGCCTGCTTGGCCTTTGCCGCGGCCTGGTCCCTGAGGCCCTGGGCCTGCAGCTGCTCGTTGTTCGTGGCGTCGCCAAGCTTTTCCTTGGCCTCGCCGGCTACTTCCTGTGCCTTGTTGCTGATCTTGTCTCCGAGTCCCATGGCGGGTTTTCCCTTCGTTGATCTTGCGTGAACCCTCCCCACGCTAGGAACAGAACCTTGGCGCTGGCTGGGAACCGCTGCAAAACGGCCCGAAAGGCTGCCTCGAATCGGTGAGCGGGCACCGCGGATTGCACGCGGTGACGGGGATCCGGGGGTTGCCGAGGTTGTTAGAAAGATTGGATCAATGCCCCCTGTTGACACCCCGGTCGTGCGCGTCCTAGTCTGTATAAATCATATTTATGCCGAACATCACGTAGTTATGTCCGACATTAGCCTGGTTCCACGATGGAGTGACGATGAACAGCCCTGCCTACCCGCCCATGATCGTTATGGGCGTTTCCGGATGCGGAAAATCCACGGTGGGGCGCTTGCTGGCCGAGAAGCTCGGTTCGGTGTTCATCGACGGAGACGACCTGCACCCCGCATCCAACAAGGAAAAGATGGCTGCAGGGCACCCGCTCAACGACGGTGACCGCACGCCCTGGCTCGCAACCATTGGAGACGAACTCTCCGAAAGCGTTCAGGACGGCACGCCGGCGGTCATCGCCTGCTCGGCACTCAAGCGCAGCTACCGCGACCTGTTGCGCGGCCACGAGCCGTCCACCGTCTTCATCCACCTGCGCGGCACGGCCGATCTCATCCAGCACCGCCTGGATGAACGCAGCCACGAATACATGCCCCCGACGTTGCTGGCCTCGCAGCTGAGCACCCTCGAAGCCCTCGAACCGGACGAGGCAGCCATCGAAGTCGATGTCAGTCTCACCCCCGAGGACATCGTGGCCCAGGTGGCCAGGACGCTGAACGCCCCGTAGCACCCCAGGGACCATCCGGTTCCATCCCCACCACCCGAGACCACTTACACCTTTCGAAGGACAATGATGACCGACGAGTTAGTCATGAACTGGACGCTGGGCACCCCCGCGCTCCTCTCCATCGCCGTGGGCGCGATCCTGCTGCTGCTTCTGTTCATTATCAAATGGCGCATCCATGCCTTCGTGGCGCTGGTCGTCATCTCGCTGCTGACCGCAGTGGCCACCGGGATCCCGGTGGCCTCGGTGATACCGACACTGACCGGCGGCTTCGGCGGAACGTTGGCCTCCGTGGCCCTGCTCGTGGGCCTGGGTGCCATGCTCGGGCGCATGCTCGAGACCAGCGGCGGCGCCGAGGTGCTGACCAACGCGTTGATCGGCAAGTTCGGCGAGAAGCGCGCACCGCTGGCCCTGTCCATCGCCTCGCTGCTCTTCGGCTTCCCGATCTTCTTCGACGCCGGCCTCGTGGTCATGCTGCCGATCATCTTCACCGTGGCACGCCGCCTGGGCGGCTCCTTCCTGGGCTACGCCTTCCCGGCGGCCACCGCCTTCTCGGTGATGCACATCTTCGTGCCGCCGCACCCGGGCCCGGTGGCGGCCTCCGGCCTGCTCGAGGCCAACGTCGGCCTGGTCCTGCTGCTGGGCCTGGTCGTCGCGCTGCCGACCTGGTACTTCGCCGGCCACCTCTACGGCAAGTACGTGGGCCGCAAGTTCAACATCGCCATCCCCGACATCCTCGCCGGCACCAAACAGGAACAGCACGACTTCGCCTCCACGCCGAAGCTGGGCACCGTGGTGACGCTGCTGCTCCTGCCGCTGGTCCTGATCTTCATGAACACCGGCCTGAACACCCTGGCCTCGGCCGGAATCGTGGACAAGGGCGCCCAGTGGGTCCAGATCCTGCGCCTGGTCGGCGAAACCCCGATCGCCCTGCTGATCACCGTGCTGCTGGGCATGTACCTGCTGGGCTACAAGCAGAACAAGGACAAGACCCTCGTCGAAACCGTGGTCGACTCCGCGCTCGGCCCGGTCTGCTCGATCATCCTGATCACCGGCGCCGGCGGCATGTTCGGTGCGGTGCTGCGCGCCAGCGGCATCGGCGATGCCGTGGCCGACTCGCTTGACGCCCTGGGCCTGCCGATCATCGTCGCCGGCTTCATCATCGCCGCCGTGGTCCGCGTCGCCCAGGGTTCGGCCACCGTCGCCCTGACCACCGCCGCCGCCATCATCCAGCCCGTCGTGGTGGGCAACGCCGACCTGAACCAGATCGAGGTCGTGGCCATCGTGCTCGCCCTGGCCGCCGGCTCGGTGTTCGCCGGGCACGTCAACGACTCCGGCTTCTGGCTGGTCTCCCGCTTCTTCGGCATGGACGTCAAGACCACGCTGAAGGTCTGGACCGTCGGACAGGCACTGGTCGGTGTCATCGGCTTCGCCATTGCGTACCTGATCTACGCCGTCGCCGCGGCCTTCTAGGTACACTCCACCTGCGTACGACTCGCACACCAGCAAAGGAAGAATCATGGGCAGCAACCTCTTTGACCTCACCGGCCGCATCGCCCTGGTCACCGGTTCCTCGCGCGGCATCGGCAAGGAACTTGCCGCTGGCCTGGCAGATGCCGGCGCGACCATCGTGCTGCACGGGCGCAATGCAGCGACCCTGGCGGCAACCGCCGCCGAGTTCGCGCAACGCTTTGGGCAGGAACGCATCTACTCCTACGCGTTCGACGTGACCGACGCCCAGGCGGTGGCCGGCGGCATCGCCGCGATCGAGGCCGAGGTCGGCCCGATCCGCATCCTGGTGAACAACGCCGGCATCCAGCACCGGGTCCCGCTGCTGGAGCTCGACGTCGCCGACTGGCAGCGCGTGCTGGACACCAACCTGACCAGCGCGTTCCTGGTGGGCCGCGAAGCGGCCCGGGGCATGCTCGCCCGCGGGGAAGGCAAGATCATCAACATCTGCTCGGTGCAGACCGATCTGGCCCGCCCCACCATTGCCGCCTACACCGCGGCCAAGGGCGGGCTGCGCAACCTCACCCGCGCGATGACCGCCGAGTGGGCGGGGGCCGGGCTGCAGGTCAACGGCATCGCCCCGGGCTACATCCACACCGAAATGACCCAGAACCTGGTCGACGACGAAAAGTTCAACTCCTGGATCCTGGGCCGCACCCCGGCCGGGCGCTGGGGCACCGTGGCCGACCTGGCCGGGCCGGCCGTGTGGCTGGCCTCGGACGGCTCGGACTACGTCAACGGCCAGACCATCTTCATCGACGGAGGAATGACAGTTGTCGTCTAACACCACCACCACCGCCACGGCCGTCGTCGCCCACGCGGCAAACGACCTGCGCGTCGAGACCATCGAGGTCCCGGCACCCGCGGCGCACGAGGCACAGATCGCCATCGCCTACGGCGGGATCTGCGGCTCGGACCTGCACTACTGGAGCCACGGGGCGGCGGGGGAGTCCATCCTCAAGGCGCCCATGGTCCTGGGCCACGAGATCGTAGGCACCGTCACGATGGCCGCGGCCGACGGCACCGGACCGGCCGCGGGCACCATGGTGGCCGTGCACCCGGCCACCCCCGGCGGCACCGGGGCACGCTACCCCCAGGAGCGGCCCAACCTGTCCCCGGGCTGCACCTACCTGGGGTCCGCGGCCCGCTACCCGCACACCGAGGGCGCGTTTGCCACGCGCGTGAACCTGCCGGCCCGGATGCTGCGCGAACTGCCCGCCGGGCTCTCGCTGCGCGATGCCGCGCTGGCCGAACCCGCGGCGGTGGCCTGGCACGCCGTGGCCCGCGCCGGGGAGGTCGCCGGAAAGCGTGTCATGGTCATCGGCGCCGGGCCCATCGGCGCGCTGGCCGTCGCGGTGCTCAAGCGCGCCGGAGCAGCCGAGATCATCGCGGTTGACATGTTTGACTACCCGCTGGAAATCGCCGCCGCGGCGGGCGCCACCGCCACCCTGAAGGCCGACGACGCCGAAGCCATCGCCGCGGTGGAAGCCGACGTGGTCATCGAGGCCAGCGGCAACCACCGCGGCCTGGCCTCGGCCATCCGCGGCGCGATGCGCGGCGGGCGCATCGTGATGGTCGGGCTGCTGCCCTCGGGCGAGCAGCCCGCGCTGATCTCCCTGGCCATCACCCGCGAACTCGAGCTGGTCGGTTCCTTCCGGTTCAACGACGAGATCGACCAGGTGCTCACCGCGCTGGCCGAGGGCACGCTGGATGTCTCGGCCGTGATCACCCACGAGTTCGACGTTGCCGACGCACTGGCGGCCTTTGAGACGGCGAGGAACTCCGCGGAATCCGGCAAGGTGCTGCTGCGCTTCGCAGCCGAAGGCTAAGCCCTCCGGAAGGCACCTGCACGACACGCCAGGCGCCGTCCCGGTCTCCCTCATGGGGGCGACCGGGCCGACGCCTTCGCCGTTTACCCGCCGGGTTCGATCCCGTTCAGGCACCGGGGCGGTGCGCCCGGGACTCCTTGAGCCTGGCACTCGCGTACCCCAGCGCCTGGCCGATCTTGGTGTCCGGCGGGATCGAGACCTCATCCGGGTTTGTCACCACATCCAGCAGCACCGGCCCCTCGTGCGCCAGCGCCTCGGAGATCGCCGCCTCCAGCCCGCCCGGATCCTGAACCCGGATGCCGTGCAGCCCGCAGGCCCGTCCCACCTCGGCCAGGTCGGGGTTCGCCAGCACCGTGCCGAATTCCGGCAGCCCGGCCTGCTCCTGTTCCAGCTTCACCATGCCCAGCCGGCCGTTGTTGAACACCACCAGCTTCACCGGCAACCCGTAGGCCACGGCGGTGAGCAAGTCGCCCATCAGCATGCTCAGCCCGCCGTCCCCGCAGAAGGCCACCACCTGGCGGGTGCGCTCCAGCGCGCTGGCCCCCAGCGCCTGCGGCATGGCGTTGGCCATCGAGCCCAGGTTGTAGGATCCCAGCAGCCGCCGGGTTCCGCGCATCGTGACGTAGCGTGCCAGCCACACCGTGGACATGCCGGTGTCCGAGGTGAAGATGGCGTCCTCTGCGGCGAGCCTGTCGACGGCGGCGGCCACCGCCTCGGGCCGGATCGCGTGGCCCGGGTTGTCCGCGAGGGCCCGCACCCGCCCGGTGAGGTGCGTGTCGTGCCCCGGGTCCGCCAGCGACAGGTGCCGCTTGGTCCAGGCCAGGTAGCGGGTGCGGGCATCGAGCACATGGCTCTGGTCGGTCTTGGTCTCCAGCAGCGGCAGCAACCCGGCCAGGGCGAGCCCGGCATCGCCGACGACCCCCACGTCCACGGCCGTGCGCCGCCCGATGTGCGCCCCGGCCGCATCGATCTGGATGACCACCTTGCCCGACGGGTAGGAATCCCGGTAAGGAAAATCGGTGCCCACCATCAAGAGCACCTCGCAGCTCTCCAGCGCGTGGGCGGCCGCCGGGTTGCCGATCAGCCCGGCCTGGCCCACCTGGAACACGTTCGCATCCTCCAGCCCCTCCTTGGCCTTGAGCGTGAGCACCATCGGGGAGGCGAGCTTCTGCGCGGTCTCCAGCACCAGGTCCCTGGCGCCGCGTGCGCCGGCTCCCACCAGCATCGTGACGCGGCGCGCCTGGTTCAGTTCCTTGGCAATGGTCCCCAGCACCTGGGGGTGCGGGGCAACGGGGGCGGCGACGTCGACGAACCGCGGGAGCGCCTCCTTCGGCAGCGCCGCGCCGCCGATGTCCCCGGGGATGCTCAACACCGCGACGCCGCGGCCGGCCAGCGCGGCGTTGACGGCCTGTTCCAGCAGGTACGGCATTTGTGCCACGGAGGTCACGGTGTGCGCAAACAGCGCCACGTCGGCGAAGATCACGTCGTTGTTGACCTCCTGGAAGAAGTCGGACCCGATCTCCCCGCTGGGCACCTGCCCGCAGATCGCCAGCACCGGCGCATGGGACTTCTTCGCGTCGTAGAGGCCGTTGAGCAGGTGGAGCGATCCGGGTCCGACGGTTCCCGCGCACACCCCAAGGGTCCCGGTCAGCTGTGCCTGGGCGCCTGCGGCAAAGGCTGCGACCTCCTCGTGCCGCACCCCGATCCATTCGATTCCCCCGTGGGTGCGGATCGCGTCGGTCAGGGGATTCAGGGCGTCGCCCACCACGCCCCATACGGTCTGCACGCCCAGGCGGGCCAGCGCCTCGACGACCATTGCGGCAACGGTGCTCACGTTCGTGTCCCTCCGCCGACCGAACCGGATGCCGCAAGCGAGACGCGCCGCTGGCGCCAGGGCCCGCACCCGGAGTCGGGGACTCGGTGCGGGGGATGCGGAACGGCCGGATCCGGTGCGGGGCACGGAATGCCAGGCACCCGGCGGGCGCAGTTCCGGCACGGCTCAGGGAACCTGGACATGGCCCCAGCATAGCTCCGGCGCCCCCGGTTTCTCATCCCCGCGCGGACATTGATTCCCGCAGGTGCGCGGGCCGCGGCCCGCGCACCTGGAACGGCTGGCGGACTAGGCGCGCGGTTGCGGGAAGAGGCGCGGGGCGTGCGCCCAGACCCCGCAGATCTCCTGGTTGGTGCGGCGCATGATCAATTCCATGGACTCCCGCGCCAGGTGCGGTTCGTGGGCCGAGATCGCATCTGCCACCGCCTGGTGCCAGGCGAGGGCCTCCTCATGCGGACGCTCGGGCATCAATCCCAGTTCGGTGCGCCCGCGCAGCGTCTCGGCGATCGGATTGGCCAGGTTCGCGAACATCTCGTTGCCCGAGGCGGCCAGCACCATCGCGTGGAAGCGGATATCCAGTTCCAGGAACGAGCCCAGGTCCCCGGAACGTCCGGCATGGCGCATCCGGGCCGCCAGGTTCAGCAGCTCGCCGCAGAATTCCGCCGGCGCGTGTTCCGCGGCAAGTTCCGCGGCCATGGGCTCGACGGCGACTCGCAGCTCGGTCAGCGACCGCAATTGCGCCCCCTGGCCGCCCCCGGCCAGCCGCCAGCGGATCACCAGCGGGTCAAAGGGGTTCCAGTCCTCGGGGCCCAGCACCCGGATCCCGACACGCTTGGTGGAGACCACCAGCCCGGCCGAAGCCAGCACGCGGACCGCCTCGCGGATCACCGAACGCGAGACACCCAGTTCGCTTTCCAGCTCTGCGGCCAGGATCACTTCGCCGGCGGGGATGGAACCGTCGACGATGCGGCTTCCGACGTGTTCAATCGCGCGTTGGTGCAAAGACTTGGGCATGAATCAACCTTATCGGTATTCCGGTCCCCAAACGCCCGTGTGACCACGGACGAAAGCGCGCGTTTCCGGGGCAACTTATGGCAACGGCGCGTGTTCGTCTGGCAATGGATGCACCGGACAAACTAAAGTGGAAAGAAGTCACGGAGCCGTGCCCGGTGCTCTTTCGTGCCGGTATCCGCCCGGCCCAGCAAAATCGCAACGATGGAGACTTCATGCCTGCACAGATTGGCGTCACCGGCCTAGCCGTCATGGGCGCAAACCTCGCCCGGAACTTCGCCCGCAACGGATACACCGTCGCACTGCACAACCGCTCGGTCGCCAAGACCGACGCCCTGCTGGCAGCCCACGGCGACGAGGGCGATTTCATCCGCACCGAGACCATGGAGGAACTGGTCGCGAGCCTCGAGGTTCCCCGCCGCGTGCTGATCATGGTCAAGGCCGGCGGCCCGGTCGACTCGGTCATCGACTCCCTGGTGCCGCTGCTCGAAGAGGGCGACATCATCATCGACGGCGGCAACTCCAATTTCGTGGACACCCGCCGCCGCGAGGCCGCGCTGGCCGAAAAGGGCCTGCACTTCGTGGGCGTCGGCGTCTCCGGCGGCGAGGAGGGCGCCCTGCTGGGCCCCTCGATCATGCCCGGCGGCTCGAAGCAGTCCTACGACGCGCTGGGCCCGATGCTCGAAAAGATCTCCGCCAAGGCCATCGACGGCGCCCCGTGCTGCGCCTGGATCTCCACCGACGGTGCCGGGCACTTCGTGAAGATGGTCCACAACGGCATCGAATACGCCGACATGCAGGTCATCGGCGAGGCCTACGACCTGCTGCGCAGCGGCGCCGGCATCGAGCCCGCAGCCCAGGCCGAGATCTTCACCGAATGGAACAAGGGCGAGCTGGCCTCCTTCCTCATCGAGATCACCGCAGAGGTCCTGGCCCACGTCGACGCCAAGACCGGCAAGCCGCTGGTCGATGTCATCGTCGACTCCGCCGGCCAGAAGGGCACCGGCCGCTGGACCGTGCAGTCCGCCCTGGACCTCGGCTCCCCGACCTCGGCCATCGCCGAGTCCGTGTTCGCCCGCGGCCTGTCCTCGCAGCGCGACCAGCGTGCCATCGGCCAGGAGGTCCTGGCCGGGCACGAGATCGCCGTGGAACTGGGCGAAAACTTCGTCGAGGACGTGCGCCAGGCGCTCTTCGCCTCCAAGCTGGTCTCCTACGCCCAGGGCCTGGACATGCTCACCTCCGCGGGCAAGGAATACAACTGGGACCTGGAGCTCGACGAGATCGCCTCGCTGTGGCGCGAGGGCTGCATCATCCGCGCCGCGCTGCTGGCCGACATCACCAAGGCCTACGCCGCCGACGAAAAGCCGGCCAACCTGCTCTTCGCCCCCGCCTTCTCCGAGGCCATCGCCGCCGCGCTTCCGGCCTGGCGCCGCGTGGTCTCCACCGCCGTGCAGCTCGGCGTGCCGGTGCCGGTGTTCTCCTCCTCGCTGGCCTACTACGACGGCCTGCGCCGCAAGCGCCTGCCTGCAGCGCTGACCCAGGGCCTGCGCGACCTCTTCGGCGCGCACACCTACAACCGCGTCGACGTTGAAGGCTCGTTCCACACCCAGTGGAGCGGCGACAAGACCGAGATCGAGGCCGAGGACACCCACTAGTCTTCGGTTCCCATCCCACAGGGGCGGCGCCTCCGGTTCTTCCGGAAGCTCCGCCCCTTCTGGTTTCCCAGTCCGTGCGGCGTCCTGGAGGAAGCACGGTCCTGCACTGCATCCCTGCAGGGCAGTTGAAATAGCGGGATAATGTAGCTATATGTAGACGCTATCAATGCTAGAGTTGGTCAATAGCTACGTTAGGTGGACGAGATGATGGAAATGGAACGGCTCGGTGTGCACCTGCGCGATTGGCGCATCATCCTGGGGCTTTCCCAGGAGCTGGTCGCCGAACGGGCCAACATCTCCCGTTCCACCTTGATCAAGCTGGAGCAGGGGATGGGCGGCAAATTGGAAAACTTCCTGACGGTCGCCAAGGTGCTTGGCGTCAGTGACCGGATCGATGCGGCGGTCGACCCGCTGAATACGGATCTGGGTCGAGCGCGGGCCTACATGCTCAGCCGCCAACGAGCTCCCAGGAGGAACTGATGGCTTCTCGTTCCCGCAGGGAAATTCGAACCATCGACGTCCTTGTCAACGACACCAAGGCCGGCACCATGGAGGTGGAATCCGAACGCCATTCGCCGCTGGAACACATCACGTTCAGCTACGCCGATGCCTGGCTCGGGGAGGGGTCCTCCTTCGAAATCTCTCCGGAATTGCCGTTGCTCCGAGGCGAACAGCGGCCCACCATGGGGCGGGAGATCTTTGGTTCGTTCATGGACGCCGCCCCGGATGCATGGGGGCAGCGGCTGCTGCATGAACAGGCCAGACTTCGGGCAAGAGCCACGAAAACCCCCATGCCAAGCAACACCGCGGTCTCAAGGCTGCTCATGGTCAACGACAAGACCAGGCAGGGGGCACTGCGGTTTCGCGAGAACGGAAACTTCCTTTCCACCTGGGGTGAATCGGCGGGGATCCGTGATGTCACGGAATTGGCCGCCGAAGCAAGGACCTACGAGGAAACCGGCGTCATTGACGAGCGAAACAGCTTGCTCATCGGCGCCGGTTCCTCTCCTGGAGGTGCCCAGCCAAAGGCCTGGATTCGCGATGATGACGGAACGATGCTGCTGGCCAAGTTTCCCAAGACATCGGACCGGGGCAACGTCCAACTCTGGGAAATGGTTGCAATGGTGCTGCAGCAACGGGCCGGCATCCGGGTACAGCCATCCCGGCTGATGCGGCTGAATTCCCACAGCCAGATATTCCTCACCGAGCGGTTCGACCGAGTGGGGGAAACCAGGATCCCCTACATGAGTGCCAGGACAGCGCTTCAGCTGGATACCTACGAGCATCCCAACTATGTCAGGCTGGCACGGGAAATCGCCCTGATATCCGCGTCGCCGACCGCGGATGCCAACGAAATGTTCAGCAGGGCCGCATTCGGGGCCATGGTCAACAACATCGACGACCACATGCGCAACCATGGCCTGCTGCGGCACGAGAGCGGTTGGCGCCTGTCTCCCTCCTTCGACGTCAACCCCATGAGAAGCGGGACATCCGAAACGCCGTTGGTTCCCGACGGGGATGTGTCTGACCGAAATGTCCTGGAGCTCCTTGACCACCTGGACTCTTTCCGGCTCACACGTGCCGCGGCCGTGGATCGGCTTCGTGCAATCAACGCAGCCGTTTCACACTGGGCACAGGATGCATTGGCGCTCGGCGCCGAATCGGATGAGGTCGAATCGATGAAGCTGGCGTTCGAGGGCGCAAACCGTGGACGGGTCCAGGAGCTTAACGCTGGTGCGGAACCGACCGTGATCGACCTCGCTCCGGGGAAAGGGACCCGGTCCGTGACGGGCCCGACCACGGGCGATCGAATCTGGATTGGCCCGCACTACCGGGGCGAAAAACTCGTGCCCGGCCACTTCCGCGCCAAGCCCCAACGGAGCTGAGCCCTTCATCCCGCGGATCGCGATTCGGCCGTCACCGGCCAACCGTCCTCGGTGGGTGCTTCCTCCGCTTCGATGTGGCCTCGGCGCGGTGGGCAAGCGGAGAACCGCCCGGGGCACTTTAGCCGACCTGGATATCAGGCCAGTCGCCGGCCTGCCGAAATGCCCGGCTTCCCCGGCACGACACAAGGCCCGCGGCCACGTTTCGACTGCCGAGGAACCCCGCCCCCCGGCACCCAGGCAGCAGGTGCCCAAGGGTGGGTCGGGTGCCAAAGGCACACGGCAGGACGCGACGCCCACCCATCCATTGACCCCGCATCTTGGCGGGCATAGATTCGGCACATGAGCAGGTTCCCGCAGCACGCAACGCCCGCGACTTTAGCGCCCCGAATCGAGCCCGGGGCCGGACCGCGATGATCGGCATCGACGAACTGCGCACGGTCAAGACCTTTGCCCCGCTGCCCCCGGAGGTGCTGGGCTATCTGGCCGGGGCCGTGGAAGACATCCAGCTTCTGGATGGGGAATACTTCCTGCACGAGGGCGACGAACGCGCCCTGATCGTGGTCATAGAGGGCCTGGTGGAAATCACCAAGGTTGTCGCCGGCATCGAACGGGTCATCGGCACCCGCAAACCCGGCCAGTTCTTCGGCGAGGTACCGCTGACCCTGAGCACCAACTTCCCGGCCAGCGGGCGTGCCGCGGGGGTCGCGAGGATCATCAAGCTCGACGTGGCCGGCTACTACACGCTGGCCGCCATGGCGCCCTCGGTCCCGGAGAAGGTCGGTTCGCTGGCGAGGCGCTACCTCGACTCGCTGCAGGAGCTCGCGGCCGAAAAACCCGATGCGGTGGCCCGCGTGATCGGTCCGCGGCGCCACGCCAGGGTGCGCGAACTATCCACCTTCCTGACCCGCAACCACGTCGCCTTCGAGAACACCACGCTCGAGGCGCCCGAGGACGGGCAGGTGTACCCGGTGCTTGAGCTGCGCGACGGCACCCGGTACGCGGACCCGCCGATGCGCATCGCGGCCCAGGCCGTGGGGCTCGAGGTGGTGCCGTCCGCCACCGACTACGACGTGGTGATCCTCGGCGGGGGACCGGCCGGGCTGACCGCCGCCGTCAACGCCGCGGCCGAGGGCCTGCGCACCGTGGTCATCGAGCAGCTGGCCCCCGGCGGGCAGGCCGGGACCTCCACCCGCATCGAAAACTACACCGGCTTCCCCTACGGGATCTCCGGGGACGACCTGGCCTCCCGCGCGCTGACCCAGGCCACCCGGCTGGGTGCGGAAATCGTCGTCACCCGCACCGCCTGCGGCATCGACGCCGAGTCCCTCCGGGTCGAGCTCGACGGCGGGGACACGCTGGCCGCACGCGCGGTGATCGTGGCCACGGGCGTGGCCTGGCGCACGCTCACCATCCCCGGGGCCGAGCGCTTCCTGGGCAACGGCCTGTACTACGGGGCCGCGCACAGCGACGCGCCGCTGGCCCAGGGCCAGGACATCTTCATCGTCGGGGCGGGGAACTCGGCCGGGCAGGCGGCGATCTTCTTCGCCCGGCATGCCCGCAGCGTCACCATGCTGCTGCGCGGCCCCTCACTGGCCGCCCGGATGTCCAGCTACCTCATCGAGCAGATCGAGGCCACCGCCGTCATCCACGTTCAGCCGAATTGCCGGATCACCGCGCTGCAGGGGGACAAGTCCCTGCACGCCATCGAAATCCTAGACACCCCGAGCGCCACCAGCGAGCTGCGCCCAAGCCCGGCGGTGTTCGTGATGATCGGCGCCGATGCCGTCACCGGCTGGATGCCCGAGCACATCGCGCGCGATGGCCACGGGTTCATCCTCACCGGGCCGGACGCGGCCGACGCCGACGCCTGGGACCAGGCGCGCCGCCCGTTCGCGCTGGAAACCAGCGTGCCGGGGATCTTCGCGATCGGGGACGTGCGCTCCGGCTCGGTCAAGCGCGTGGCCGCCGGGGTCGGGGAGGGCGGCATGTCCATCGCCTTCACCCACCAATACCTTGCCCTGGCCGACTGACATCCGGTCCCCTTGTCCGGCCCGCGGCCCGGGCATAGGCTCGGCCCCATGGACTACCGCTTCCTCGGGGCCTCGGGGCTCAAGATCACCGAAATCACCTTCGGCAACTGGCTGACCCATGGCGCCCAGGTCGACAACGACGTGGCCACCGCCTGTGTGCAGGCGGCGCTGGATGCGGGCATCACCACCTTCGACACCGCCGACGTCTACGCCAACGGGGTCGCCGAGCAGGTGCTGGGAGCGGCGCTGAAGAACCGGCGCCGCGAGTCCCTGGAGGTCTTCACCAAGGTCTACTGGCCCGTGGGACCCAAGGGGCCCAACGACACCGGGCTCTCGCGCAAGCACATCATGGAGGGCATCAACGGTTCGCTGCGGCGCCTGCAAATGGACTACGTCGACCTCTACCAGGCCCACCGCTACGATAACGACACGCCCCTGGAGGAGACCATCTCGGCCTTTGCCGACGTCCTGCGCTCCGGCAAGGCCCTGTACATCGGGGTCTCCGAGTGGAACGCCGAGCAGCTGCGCGCGGGCCAGGCCCTGGCCAAATCCGCAGGTTTCTCCCTGGTGTCGAACCAGCCGCAGTACTCTGCCCTGTGGCGCGTGATCGAGGCACAGGTGGTCCCGGCCTCACAGGATCTTGGCATCTCGCAGGTCGTCTGGTCGCCCATGGCCCAGGGGGTGCTGTCGGGAAAATACCTCCCGGGCCGGCCGCCGCCGGCCGGAAGCCGCGCCACGGACGCGTTGGGCGGGATGAACACCATCGCCGGGTTCCTGGATGCCGGGGTGCTCGAACGCGTGCAGAAGCTCCGTCCCGTCGCCGCCGAGCTGGGCCTGGCGATGTCGCAGCTGGCCATCGCCTGGGTGTTGCAGAATCCCAACGTGGCTTCCGCCATCATCGGCGCCTCGCGCCCGGAACAGGTTGCCGAGAACGCGCGGGCCGCTGGCGTGGTCATCCCGCCGGAAATGATGGCCGACATCGATGCGGCGCTGGGGGACTCCATCGAGCGGGATCCGGCCAAGACCACCAGCCCGGAACAGCGCCCGGCCTGAACCGCGGTCCCCGCCGGCTACCTGGTCTCGGGCACCAGCACGATCTTCCCGCCGATCTCGTGCAGGGGCAGCTGCCGAAGCATCCGGTGTGCGGCCGCCGCGGCCGACAGCGGCAGCACCGCCCCGATCCGCGTCTTGATCCCGCCGCCGGCAAACATGGTGTCCAGGTGGCGTGCCGCGACGGCCAGGTCGCCGACCGCGGCGTTGCTGATCGCCAACCCGTGCAGGGAAATGTCCCGGCGGTACATCGCTCCGGTGTCGATGTCCTGGTGCCCATGGATCCCTGCGCTGTGCACGATCCTCCCACCGATGCGCAGCAGCCGGGCCTGCTCGTTGACCGGCATGTTCCCCGAGGTATCCCAGATGACCGATGCCCCGGCCCCGACGCAGCGGCGCAGCCGATCCGCCAACCCCGGGTCCCGGTAGTCCAGCGTGGTTTCGGCGCCCAGCCCCGCAACCCAGGAGGCGTCCCGGGCCCCGGCCACGGCCACCACCCGACACCCGGCCCCGGCGGCAAGCTGCACGGCCGCGGACCCGACCGCGCCCCCTGCCCCCAGGATGACCACCAGCTCGCCGGCCCCCACCCGCGCCTCGCGCACCAGCCCCAGGTGTGCCGTAGCCGCGCCGTGGAGCACCGAGACGGCGGCAAGCGGGTCCACCCCGTCGGGCAGCCGGTGGACGCGCTCGGCCGGCGCCGCGACATATTCGCTGAAACTGCCCTGCCGCCCGGCATGGCCCATGCTGTTGCACCACACCCGCTGCCCGAGCCGGAACCCGACGGCACCGGCGCCCAGGCCCACCACGGAGCCGACCACGTCGCGGCCCACGATGAACGGGAAATCCAGCTTCGTGGCGTAGGCCCCCGAGCGCACCAGCAGGTCCACGTGGTTCACCGCCACGGCCTCCATGCGCAACAGCACCTGCCCGGGACCCGGCGACGGGACCGGCAGCAAACCGTACTCGATCGCCTCGGCCCCGCCCAGGGTGCGGATGAACGCGGCATGCATGGCATCGGGCACCATCCCGGCCGTGCCTTCGCTCGATTCCACCAGATTCTCCCTCCCTGGCCAGGCCTTTCCCGGCGTCGCTAGCCCAAGCCTCGCCCACGCCGGCGACCCAAGGCAAGAACCTTGCGCTTAACGCACGCGGCGGGCGGAACCGGATCCCCGTGAAGGGAAACGTTCCGCCCGCCGCGCGGGAGCTGGCGCCGGGGTGCCGGGGTGGAGCTAGATCCACATGGCCGGGTCGATGTACTCGGCCGGGTCCACTGCCGGCTTGTGCTCCTCGGCGGTGCGCGGACGGTTCTTCGCCGGGATCCCTGTGATGATCGAATCCGCCGGCGCGTCCTTGACCACCACGGCGTTGGCGCCGATGGCCGAGTCCGCGCCGATCACGATCGGCCCCAGCACCTTCGCGCCGGCACCAATGACCACGCGGTCCCCGATGGTCGGGTGGCGCTTGACCTTCGCCAGCGACCGCCCGCCCAGGGTCACCCCGTGGTAGATCATCACGTCGTCGCCGATCTCCGCGGTCTCCCCGATGACCACGCCCATGCCGTGGTCGATGAAGAAGCGCCGCCCGATGGTCGCCCCGGGGTGGATTTCGATGCCGGTCAGGAACCGGCCGACTTGGGAAATCAGCCGCGCCGGGAAACGCAGGCGCGGGTTCTGCCACAGCCGATGCGTCAGCCGGTGGATCCAGATCGCATGCAGGCCCGAGTACGCCAGGAAGTTCTCGGTCTTGCCGCGTGCCGCGGGATCATGCGCGCTTGCCCCGCGCAGGTCTTCGGCTAGTCGGGAAAGGAATCTCACACCTTGGCCTTTGTTTGTGCGGCGAACCGGCCACCGGCCGGCCCACCGCGGGTGGAGCCCGAGTCGGTGCCGGGGCCCGCGGCGGTTGCCCGCCATCGACCCCCGGCATCGGTCGGATCAGCTGTCTTAGCCACGGATGTCGTCGAAGAGCAGCGTGGAGATGTAGCGTTCGCCGAAGTCGGGGATCACCGCGACGATGAGCTTGCCGGCGTTCTCCTCGCGCTTGGCGATTTCCAGGGCGCCCCAGACGGCGGCGCCGCCGGAGATGCCGCCGAGGATGCCTTCCTGGACGCCCAGCGCGCGGGCGATGGCCACCGAGTCGTCGATCGAGGCGTCGAGCACCTCGTCGTACAGCTCGGTGTCCAGCACCTCGGGAATGAAGTTCGCGCCCAGGCCCTGGATCTTGTGCGGGCCGGGCTTGCCGCCGTTGAGGATCGCCGAGTCCTTCGGCTCCACCGCGACGACCTGCAGGCCGGGCTTCTGCTCCTTGAGGTAGCGCCCGGCGCCGGTGATGGTGCCGCCGGTGCCGATGCCGGCGACGAAGATGTCGATCTCGCCCTCGGTGTCATTCCAGATCTCCGGGCCGGTGGTGGTCGCGTGCACATCCGGGTTCGCGGCATTGGCGAACTGCTGCGCCCAGATCGCGTTCTCGGTGGTGGCGACGATTTCCTTGGCCTTCTCCACCGCGCCGCGCATGCCCTCGGAGCCCGGGGTCAGCACGATCTCGGCGCCGAAGGCGCGCAGCATCACGCGGCGCTCGGTGCTCATGGTCTCGGGCATGGTCAGCACGACCTTGTAGCCGCGGGCCGCGCCCACCATGGCCAGCGCGATGCCGGTGTTGCCACTGGTGCCCTCGACGATGGTGCCGCCCGGGCGCAGGTCCCCGGAGGCCTCGGCGGCGTCAACGATGGCCACGCCGATACGGTCCTTGACCGAGTTGGCCGGGTTGTAGAATTCCAGCTTCACCGCGATCTTGCCCGGCAGCCCGGCACCCAGTCGGTTCAGGCGCACCAGCGGGGTGCGGCCAACAATTTCGGTGACGTCGTTGTAGATCTTCGACATGGTGTCCTTTGTCCTTGGGGTCAATCGGTGCGGGATATGGCGTGCAGCTGGGCTCCGGGGCGTTGCGGCGCGCCGGTGTCCTTGATCCACAAGCCTAGTCAGGACCGGTCGGCGGCGGGCTCGTCGAGCCATGTTGCGTAATATTTCCTCGCCTTGGCCAGCTTCGGGTCGATGATGACGCGGCAGTACCCCTCGGAGGGGAAGCGGTTGTGGTAGTCCTGGTGGATCCCCTCGGCCACGAAGAAGTCGGCCGGCTCCTCGAAGGAGGTCACCAGCGGATCCGGGTAGAGTTGCGCGAACTTGCCCGCGCTTTCGCGGAACAGGGCCTCCTGCGCGGCGTCCAGCGGGAACATCGCCGAGCGGTATTGCGTGCCCACGTCATAGCCCTGCCGGTTCAGCGTGGTGGGGTCGTGGGTCGTGAAAAACATGTCCAGGATGACGTCGGCCGGAACCACCGCGGGGTCGAATGTTACGGCAACGGCCTCGGCGTGTCCGGTATTGCCGCCGCACACCGTGCGGTAGTGCGGCGCCGGATCCCATCCGCCGGTGTAGCCGGAGATGACCGAGGACACCCCGCGGGTGCGCTGGTAGACCGCATCCAGGCACCAGAAGCAGCCCCCGGCCAGCACAAAGGTGCTCAGGAACTGGCCGTCGGGGCCCTGCGTGCGCGGCGGGAAGCGGATGGGGGTGCTGGAGATCGAGAAGTCGTTCACATCTGTGTTCAAGCGCCGATACCCGGATTTCATTCCCGGGCCGTTTCCGCGGCCCCCGGCGGCACGTGGATGCGCAATTTCCGGGCCGCACATGCGTCCATTCGGGGCCGGGGCAGTTACGGTAGAGGCATGCAGAGCAACAAGCAGCAGCCGCACGGCATGCGTATCGTCTCCGGGCCCGCTTCGGCCCAGCCAGCATCCGCCGACACCGCAAACATGGCTGCGGACCCCGAGGGGAGCGGTGCCGCCGGCACCGCCACGGCAACGGAGCCCAACCCCGGACCGGGCACCGCCGAGGTCCCCGTCCTGGATCCGCAGCTGCCCGATCCGGCACCGGTCCAGGACGAGGCGCCCCTGTCCACGCCCACGCTCGGGCAGGTGCTGGTCGCCGTCGAGGAACTCTGGCCGGCGTCGTTGGCCGAGCCCTGGGACTCGGTCGGACCGGTCGTCGGGCGCCCCGAGCGGCCCGTCAAGCGCATCATGTTCGCCGTGGACCCGACCCTGGAGGTCGTGGCCGACGCCGTGGCCCGCGGCACGGACCTGCTGATCACCCACCACCCGCTGCTGCTCAAGCCAGTGAACTCCGTGGCCGCCACCGGGTTCAAGGGCGAGGCGGTGCACCTGCTCATCGAATCCGGCTGCGCCCTGGTCACCGCCCACACCAACGCCGACTCGGCCATCGGCGGGGTCTCCGACGTGCTGGCGGACATCTTCGGGCTCACCGAAACCCAGCCGCTGGCGCCATCCAAGGACGGGCTGCCCGAGGAGGGCATCGGCCGGGTCGGCATGCTGCCCGAGCCGCTGCAGCTGCACGAGTTCGCCTCCCGCGTCTTTTCGGCCATGCCGTCGGTGGCCGGGGGAGTGCGCGTGGCCGGGGAACGGGCCGGCATCGTGCGCAAGGTCGCGGTCTGCGGCGGGGCCGGGGACTCGCTCTTCGACGCGGTCCGCGCCGCCGAGGCAGACGTGTACGTCACCGCCGACCTGCGCCACCATCCGGCCTCCGAGGCCCGCGAGGCCGCGCTGAACGGCAAGCCGTACCTGATCGACGTCTCGCACTTCGGCTCCGAATGGCTCTGGCTGCCCAGCGCCGCCGATGCGCTGAAGAACGTGCTGCAGGACCTGGGGCACGACGTGGAGATCGGGGTCTCGGCGATCAACACCGATCCCTGGGACTTCATTCTAGTAGGATCTGCGGACGAAAAACCTGTCTTGACATGAGTTTTTAGGTCAAAAAATTCTTTCCAAGTCGGCATGTCTCAACGCGAAAAGGCCCTCCCGGAGCAAATCTGGGAGGGCCTGATTCACATATCTTGTCGTGGAATCGGGTTCTTCGAAGGCTCTCAAGGCTTTGTCTTTATACCTAAGTCTCTTTGCATCTCTTCCAGAAGTAGGTGGAGGTCGTTGCGGACTATTTCTCGGACTTCTTGGAACTTATCCGGTTGGGTGCGTAGTCCTATTAGTTGCTTCAACTTAATTGAATGCGCTACTGCGTCCTTGGCGATTTGTTCACTTGCAAGCAATCTGAGGAGCGAGTTCATTGCGACTAGCTCGTTTCTTGAATCTCTCGCGTTTTGAACTCGCGCACTAACACCGGCATCATTCATGCATGAACGGGCCACGGTTGCAAACTTGGAGTATACCGATAGTTTTTCGCCGCGTATCCAGCGTTGTCTTTCGGCCTCTTCATCTTCAGTCCGTTTTTGTCTATCAGCTTTTATCTCCGATTTCTTTGACCAAATGGAGACAAAGCTGGTCAGTGTGGCTCCTCCAAATGCACTAGCAAGAACCGTCAAAACTAAGTTCGGAGGAGTTGTGCTTGCTTGCGCAACCACTGGAGCTACGGTTTCCGTTGCACTGTAAAAGATTTGAAGCATACCGAGAGCATAGAAGAAGACTCTCGCTAACCTGGCGAGAGCCTTCTTCTGTTACCTAATCACGTACCCATACGTGCTTTTCGGCATCATAGGTAACCCAGTATCCGGATGGATTTGCGAGTGACCCCTGAAAAGACTGACGTGCCCCGTCCCACGGTCGGTCTGCGAGTGATCGTCATTCATAGGTCATCTTCCACGACCTGACTTGTTGCGAGTGCGATCCACCGGAATGTAGGACTGACCCGGCTTAGGAGTTGGTGGGAGCTGGGGACCTTTAGGTGCCGTGCGTTCCTGACCTGTACGTCCTCCGCGTGGGCCAATGATCTCCCACTGTGCCGATACGGTTGCCTTGTTGCCGGGCTTCAATGGCTCTGCCATTTCCGCATAGTTCGAAAGTTTATCCACATCTTCAACATTCTGACCAGTAGCTAATGTGCAACAGTTGTGAATTATGTCTCGCTTATAGGTGAAGATGCATCCTTGGGACTTCATTCTGACCCCGTAACCGACTTTCCCGGCCCACCGGCCTCGATGCGGTGCGCGCTCCCCTCCCGGTCCAACGGGGGCAGAGAAGGGCGCACCGCATCCCTTGCGTCCGAGCCGTTCCCGTCCCAGCGGACGGCCTTGGCAGGTTATCCACAGATTTGCCGCAGGTGGTGGCGGACTCCGATGCGGGGGA
The DNA here is from genome assembly GCF_030812255.1 of Paeniglutamicibacter psychrophenolicus. Taxonomy (GTDB): domain Bacteria; phylum Actinomycetota; class Actinomycetes; order Actinomycetales; family Micrococcaceae; genus Paeniglutamicibacter; species Paeniglutamicibacter psychrophenolicus_A. The sequence continues at coordinate 71,497 of NZ_JAUSSH010000003.1, forward strand.
GCACGATGGATCCCATGGACTCACCGGCCGGCATCATCGACACGGCCCTCGCCGCACTCGGCGGGGCCCTGGGGGCGGGCACCGGAAAAGATTCCGGGCCCGGCACCCCCGTCGATCCGCTGCGGCTGCTCACCATCGTGGACCTGACCGCCCGCCGCGTGCTGGAGGAGGCTGCCGCCTCCACGGCCGGATCCCCGGTCCGGGCCGCGGCACTGGCGCGCGTGGCCGAGGGCCTGTTCCGCACCGGGTCCTACGGGCAGCTGTTGGCCGCAGGCGCCTGCGAGGCCGCCGAGGTCCACACCCTCACCGAGGCACCCCTGGCCCAAACCAACGCGGCGCTCGAAGATCCGGTCGGCTTCGCCACCGGTGCCGTGGGGTTGCCGGCGGATGCAGTGACCGGACCCGACCGCAAGCCCCTGCACCGCGACACCGCGGAGTTCCTCAAGAACCAGCTGCACCTGAGCTATTTCCAGGCCGCCCACCGCGTTTGCACCCATTCCCGCCTGATGGAGCACCCCGGCCCGGACGGCACCACGCGCCCGCCGGCCTTCCCGAACCTGGGCCGGCAACTGGTCGGCGGCTCCTCGGATCCGAAATCCCTGGCCAACGCCGCCGCGAAGCTGGCCGCCCTGGAACCGGTCCTGGAGGCGCAACCGGACCCGGACGCGGCACGCGCCGCTCTGGAGGAACAGGTTGCCCGCGCCGTGCACACCGCCGACGAGGCAGCCGTCGGCAAGTTCCTCAAGCAGGCGGCCGTCGATCTCGGACACACCAGCATTCAACGGCAGGAGGCCGCAAGGGCCCGGTTCGAGGGGTTGCGCTACCGTGGCCTCCGGCCCGCCGGGCACCTCTGGGAGCTGACAACCGATGCCGAGGGGCACGAGTTCCTCTGCACCCTGGCCGACGACCTGAACAATCCGCGCACCGCCTCCGGCGCCCCGACCGCCCCGGAATCCGCTTCCCCGCCGACGCTGCGTGGGGATTCGGAGCTCCCGGGCACTGTCGGCGCCGCCGAGGCCATCGAACCCGTCGAGGACGCCCTGCCGATTCCCGAATGGGCCGCCAACCCAGACACCCCCGCCGGGCAGCGCCCGCGCGAGGGATTCAACGACGTTGGCAAGCCACTGCCATGCGCCAACCCCTACGGGCTTCCCGAGAACGACCTGTACCCCGGCGAGACCCGCGACGAGGCCAACGCCAGGCGCCGCGCCCAACGCCTCTCCACCGCCCTGTTCGAGGCACTTCGCGCCTGGATGGACCCCGCCGCCGCGGATCCCGGGATGCCGTTGAACTCCCGCATCGAATTGTTGGTCATGATCGATTACGCCGCGCTCACCGGGGCCCTGGAAACCGCCGGGTTCACCAGCCACGGCCAGTACATCTCAGCCGCTTCGGCCCGCCGCATGGCCTGCAACGCCGGGATCACACCGGTGGTCGTGGGCGGGGAAAGCCAACCCCTGGACCTGGGCCGACGCAAGCGTTTCTTCACCAAGGGCCAGAAGCGCGCCATCGCCGCCCGCGATCGCGGCTGCGCCAACCCCGGCTGTTCCATGCCCGTGCACCGCACCGAGGTCCATCACATCAAGCCCTTCTCCGAAGGAGGAAAGACCAACGTGAGTTCCGGGCTGTTGCTCTGCATCCGGTGCCACACAGCCTTTCACGCGGGACACTTCAGCATCCGGGTCGTGGACGGAATCCCGCTCGTCGTGCTGCCCAAGTCCCGCGACCCGCTCCAAAGACCCAGGCGGAACTGGGTCTTCCACCCCGAAGCCGCCGCCGCCTGAAACCCGACTCCCGCCAAGGCAACGGCCTTGCCCCAACGCCGTGCCACCGGCTCTCCGCGCCCGCCTCGCGGCCCACGTCCGGGCAGGAACGTGCGCCTTCCGCAGATTCCGGCGGGTCACAATCACCACGACGTACCCGGACTGACTAGGGTTGGGCCTAGGCGGTCACTGATCGCCACGGCTCACCAGGAACGGCAGCGCCACGGCGCGCACAGCGGAGGACACCATGGCAAAGGCAGCACCGGCGGAACAGCTTCGACTCTTGGAGGTGGCGGCGCTCGACTCGCAGGCCACCAAGCTCACCCGACAGATCGCCGAGGCCACCGCCGACGCACAGCTGGCCGCAGCCCAGGCCGCCCTCGCCGAAGCCCGCGCAGCGCAGTCCGAGGTGCAGCTCGAGGTCGACGCCGCGGCCGCGGCACTGAAGGAATCCGAGCGGGCCGTCGAAAAGGTCGTGGCCCACATCGGGAAGGACCAGAAGCGCATCGATGCCGGCGCAGGCACGCACCAGGACTTGATGGCGCTGTCCCACGAGATCGACTCGCTCACCGCCCGCCGCAACGAGCTTGAAGACACCCAGCTTGAGCTCATGTCCGCTCTCGAGGACGTGCAGGAGCGGGCAGCGCAGGCCCAATCCCTCACCGCCACCCGCACCGGCGAACATGCGGAACACCTGGCCCGCCGCGATGCCGCCGTTGCCGCGCTGCAAGACCAGCTTGCCGAATCCCGGGCGGCCCGAGCCACGTTGGTGGCCACCTTCGACGAGGCACTCATCACCATCTACGAGCGGCTGCGCACCCGCAACGGCATCGGTGCGGCCCGCCTCTTCCACGGCACCTCCGAGGCCAGCGGCATCGCGTTGTCCGCGGGCGACCTGGGCGAGATCAAGGCGGCACCGGCCGACGAACTGGTCTTCTGCCCCGACACCGGCGCCATCCTGGTGCGCAGCGACGAATGGGGAGCGTAGGCACCCACGCGGCCCAGGACTCGGTGATTTCGCCTCGTTCCGGTCGGCTGCACCACACGGAGATCTGGGTCCGCGACCTTGCTGCGTCCCGGGCCACGCTCGGCTGGCTCTTCGAGGAAATTGGCTACACGCCGGGGGACTCCTGGAAGGACGGAACCAGCTATGTCGGGGCGCATGACTACATCGTGCTGGAATCGGGTCCCGACGTGCTCGAAGAACCCCATCGACGGAAGGCGCCGGGCGTCAACCACCTGGCCTTCGCCGCCGGATCGCGCCGCAGGGTCGACGAACTCACCGCGCAGGCGCTGTCCCGCGGCTTTGCGCTGCTCTTTGCCGAGACCCACCCGCATGCCGGTGGTCCGGCACACTACGCGTCCTACCTGGAGGACCCGGCCGGGTTTGAAATCGAGTTGGTTGCCGAGGCGCCGGTCAATGACGGACCCCGGGGCGCCGAACCTGCTGCCGCCGGCGGCAATCCGGCGAGCTAGTCGCCGACTGCCCTGAAGGCGTGGTCTTCGGGCAGGATGATGTTCAGCTGGTGCGCCTTGCGTGCGGTGCCGGGCACCAGTTCCGCTTCCCAGCGTTCGCAGGCGGCGGCCAGCAATTCCTCCGGGGTGGTCACCTCGGTGCCGCGGGTGAGCAGGTGCGAGGCCAACTCCCCGCGGGTGTGCTTGGCAAAGTGGGACACGACCTTGCGCACCCCGCCGCGCAGCTGGAACACCGAGACGCTGACGGTGTTGGCCGCCGGCGGAACCCAGGCGGCGGCATAGGTGCTGGAGCGGCAATCAACCACCAGCGAATCGCCGGCCCGCTCCTGGAGCACCGGAGCCAACTTCGGCTTCCACCAGCTGGCCAGCTTCCCGATCTCGGGCAGCTTCACGGACATCGACAGCCGGTAGGCCGGAATCCGGTCGGCAAATCCAACGGCCCCCCAGAGCGCGGAAATCACCAGGATGCTGGAATCCGCACGTGCCCGGGCCGCGGCATCGAGCCGCTCATAGCCCAAGGCTTCGAACAGCACACCGGTGTATACCGTGTGGGCTGCGGCCGCCGGCTCGGTGTGCAACTCGATGTTGCGTGTCACCTCGGCGACCAACGACTTGCCCACGCCGAGCACCTCGAGCGCGTTTTCGGCACCCGACACCTCTGCCAGTGCCTTCAACAGCTCATGGCGGTGCGGGTTCAGTTCGGGGAACTGCAGCTCGTCGGGGTTGAACGGGGAGCCGTTCCCGGCAGGTTGTTTGCCCTCGGAGGGCGGAAGCAGAATCAGCACCGATCCAGCTTAGTCTTCACGTGGCCTTTCCCCTGACTCCGCTACGCCGCCAACCAGGAGATGGCGTTTCCCCGCCTGCCTAGTGTCAAGCTGCAGCCCAAAAGCGACTAGACTTGTTTGCTGGACGGGATGACCAGACGATCGCGTGCCACGCAAGTGGCCCGAGGAACGTCCGGGCTCCGCAGAACAGGGTGGTGGGTAACGCCCACTCGGGGTAACCCGCAGGCTAGTGCCACAGAGAATAGACCGCCCGCATTCGTGCGGGTAAGGGTGAAACGGTGGTGTAAGAGACCACCAGCATTCCAGGTGACTGGAGTGGCTTGGTAAACCCCACCCGGAGCAAGGTCAGACAGACTGCTGGGTTGTTCGCTCAATGCAGTCGGGTGGACCGCTTGAGGGTGTCGGCAACGGCACTCCTAGATAGATGATCGTCACCGTGATTCGGGTAACCGACCGCGGCACAAAACCCGGCGTACGTGTCATCCCGTCCATTCAACGCCGCCGCATCACTTGCAAGCAACGGGGGGCAGCGGCTCTTGCGTGGTCCAGCATGCCGCCGGGATTCCCGAGGACGCCCGGCGCATCACGGGCTGAACGCCATGAAACCGCCACGAATCTTCGCCCGGCGGATGTGGAAGAGCCGTATCAAGGCCGCCCGGCACGCCCAATCATCGAGCAACTCTTGCCGGCGCACCTTCCCGCACAGGCAGAAACGCAGACTTGCCTTCAGCCAGCCGGTGACGGGTTGAGCAGGGTCGATGCCTTGGCTACAATTTTGCCTGCAGATTTCGACGCGATTGAAAGGACTCCACCGTGCACCAGCTGGAATTGATCCGTGCCGCCGCCGAGGACGTGGCCTCCGCACGGATTCTTCTGAACGAACGAATCGAGGCCCTCGAGGCCATCATGGCTGCAGCCCTGGACCACGGGATCCCCGCCGCCCAGGCTTCGGATGCCGCCCAAGCCGCCCAGCTGGCCGCTTCGGAAGAACCACAGGTGACGCCCCGTAGGTTGCAAGTCGCATGAGCCGGAACCGGGCGGCAGCAGGGAGCCGAGCGGCCAGCAGGTGGGCCCGGCATTAGACTCAAGTCATGGAGTGGCTTTTCTGGCTGATCGCGATACCGGTGCTGTGCCTCGGATTGCTCTGGGCCGCCTCGAAGTTCACGTTCCCCACCGATGGTGGAGGAAGCGGCGCCGGTGGCGTCTTCGATGCCTTGAACAACTTTTACCAACCCTCCGGCTCGGCCGCCCAGCAGGCCCGGGAGGAGCAAAAGCGCCAGGTCCATGAGTCCGCCCAGGGGCAGGACCGCGACCCGCTGGCTGGCTTCCCGCACAGCCCTCCCAAGCACCCGCACGAAGCCGCGGACGGTTCCGAGGACACGCCCGGGGAACCATGGACCCCGCGCTAGATCCCGCGCGGGCGCACCGGAACACGGCTGGTCCCGCGCCAATCGAGATCACCTGCGATGATGGCCAGGTCCTGCACGGGCACGTGTTCGAAGCAACGGTGCCCCAGGTCGCTCCCGCCGGCGGCGTACCCCAGGGCGTCGTCGTCATTGCTGCGGCAACCGGCGTGCTCGCCCGCTACTACCGCCGCTACGCTGCTTTCCTTGCCGCGAACGGATTCATCGCGGTGACCTTCGACTACCGCGGCATTGGCGCCTCCGCGCCCGCCACCCTGCGCGGATTCCGGGCCCGCTGGCACGACTGGGGAACCCGGGACATCGATGCCGCGCTGCGTTGGGCACGGACCGGCCACGAAGGCCTCCCGCTGTTCTTCGTCGGCCACAGCTTCGGTGGATTCGGCGTGGGCCTGGCACCTGAATCCCGGCACCTCACCCGCATCCTGACCGTCGGGGCACAGCACGCCCATTGGCGCGACTACGCCACGGGGCACCGCGCACGATTCCTCGCCCGATGGCACCTGTCCATGCCGCTGTCCACGCTGGTGCACGGGTTCTTCCCGGGCAAGCGGCGCGGCTGGCTCGAGGACCTGCCCCGGGGAGTCGCCCTGGACTGGGCGCGCAGCCGGAAGGACTTCACCGGAAACGCACCGGCCGGCCTACGCGAACGGATGCGCGAAGCCCAGCGGGCGTTGCGCACACCGATCCTCGCGGTGGCACCCACCGACGACCCCTATGCCACCGCCTCGGCCATGGCCCGCGCGCTTGCCGGGACCCCGCGGGCACCGGCCAGCACGCACCACCTGGAACCGCGGGACTACGGGCGCGAGGGCATCGGGCACTTCGGGCTCTTTCACGACAGCTACCGCGACACGTTCTGGCGCCAGACCGTCTCCTGGCTCGAGCACGGCATCGACCCGTGGGCGGCAAGCGGAAACCTGCCCGGCACCGGGGAGAGGTTCCCGCCCAGCAGCGGCGCGGGCCCGGCGCCACGACGGGTGTGAGAGACCTCACCGGCCCGTGCCGAAGATCGCCGCGCACGCATACTAGAATGGATGGTGGGCCATAGCGCTCCACGGGGGGAATGATCCTGCTACCCCCTCAAACAACCGCTTCTGCAAAGGTGCTTTAGCGGTAACAACCGGCTAGAGGATCGCCAGCCGGCTGAATCGGAAGGATTTTCAGTGACCCAGCAGTCTGTCGAAGCCCTACAGGAATGGAGCGGGCGCGAAGAGCTCGCCGAGGCCATGATCCCGTTGATCGGGCGCCTGTACCGCAACAACAACGTGGTGACCTCCATTTATGGCCGCAAGCTGATCAACCAGTCGGTCATCAACATCCTGAAGGCACACCGCGTGGTTCGCCGTGTCGAGGGCGAAGAGCTCTCCATCGAGCAGACCATGCCGCTGCTGCAGGCCATTGACGCCCTGAACGTCGGCGCCGTCGCGGTCGACCTGGGCCGCCTGAACAAGAAGTTCGTCGAATCCGGTTCCACTGACCTGAACGCCTTCCTCATCGAGGAACTGGGCGAAAAGGTCGGCAAGGCCGGCGCCACGGACGCCGAGCCGACCGACGTGGTCCTCTACGGCTTTGGCCGCATCGGCCGGCTGCTGGCCCGCATCCTCATCGAACGCGGAGGCTACGGACTGCGCCTGCGCGCCATCGTCGTGCGCAAGGGCTCGGACGACGACCTGGTCAAGCGCGCCTCGCTGCTGCGCCGCGACTCGGTCCACGGCCCGTTCGACGGATCGATCACCGTGGACGAGGAAAACAACACCATCCTCGCCAACGGCACGCTGATCCAGGTCATCTACTCGAACGACCCGGCCACCGTCGACTACACCTCCTACGGCATCGACAACGCCATCGTCGTTGACAACACCGGCCGCTGGCGCGACGAGGCCGGCCTGTCCCAGCACCTGGCCGCCAAGGGCGTCTCCCGCGTGCTGCTCACAGCACCGGGCAAGGGCAACCTGAAGAACATCGTCCACGGCATCAACCACACCGATATCACCGCCGATGACAAGATCGTCACCGCCGCATCCTGCACCACCAACGCCATCACCCCGGTGCTCAAGGCGCTGAACGACCGCTACGGCGTCGTGCACGGACACGTCGAGACGGTTCACTCTTTCACCAACGACCAGAACCTGATCGACAACTTCCACAAGGGCGAGCGCCGTGGACGCTCGGCGGTGCTGAACATGGTCATCACCGAGACCGGTGCCGCCAAGGCCGTGGCCAAGGCCCTTCCGGAACTCGAGGGCAAGCTGACCGGCAACGCCATCCGCGTCCCCACCCCGGACGTTTCCATGGCGATCCTGAACCTGAACCTGGAAAACGGGACCACCAAGGAAGAGCTGAACAGCTACCTGCGCGAGACCTCGCTGGGTGCCGAACTGCACAAGCAGATCGACTACATCGATTCGCCCGAGGTGGTCTCCACCGACTTCGTCGGATCGCGGCGTGCGGGCATCGTTGACGGCCTGGCCACCATCGTCTCGGACAAGAACGCCGTCGTCTACGTCTGGTACGACAACGAATTCGGCTACTCCTGCCAGGTGGTGCGCGTCATCGAAACCATGGCCGGCACCCACCCGGTCGCCGTGCCCGCCATCGCCGCGGTCCAGGTCGCAGGCGTCTAGCAGCACGTCCGCAAGGCGGGCCGCACCCTTCTTCAGAATCGAAGGACGGTGCGGCCCGCTTCGGCTTTAACGCCGAAACCCGGGCATCGGTGGCGTTGCCCGCCGGAATCCCGGGTGCGGGCACGGCGGCAGCCTGGAAGCGGTCGGGCGGAGCTGCCTCCCGGGCCCGAGGGGCGGGACACCGAGTATTCCCCACCCGGTTGCCCTTCGAACCCCACGCATAACGGGCGGGATTCAGCCGACGGGCATCGGCCAGGGCGCAAGACCCTTGCCCACCTGCCATGAACCGCCACCCTCGATGCGTTCGAGCACCACCCGCTGCAGGGACGAGTCCCTCGGCAGCGTTGAGATCTCCGCGTCCGCGGGTACCCGGAAGGTGAAGTACAGCGCGTCGCCCGGCTCCTCGCGCAGCTCGACGTTCGTGAAGCGGGCGGCGAATCCGGCCATGTTCGAGTTCGGCAGTTCGTCGGCAAGATGCGGATCGAGCAGCCAGGAATCGCAGTAGGCATGGTCGATGCGCTGTGCGGGGAAGTGCTCCGCAAAGAAGGTGGCGGCAAGCCGCAGCGACGCATCGACGGAGCCGGGATCCAGCGCTCCGTCTTCGGGGATGTGGAGGCCCACCGCCCAGGGACCGTGTGCCGGGTCGCGGTGCAGGTGGAATTGCAGGCGTCCCAGCCGGAACAGCGAACCGGAAAGGTGCAGGGTGGTCCACCACGCGGTGTCGAGCCCGAAGCCCCCGTGCGTGCGGCGGTACCAGTGCAGTTGCGCACCGATATCCGCCAGGGTCGCCTCGATCACCGCTGCGGGAATCCGCATCCCTTCCATGCGTGCGGCCGCCACCGGGGCGAAGCGCAGCAGCGCCTCGATCCAGGCCCGGGAATCGACGCCGGGCAGCGTCCGCAGCCCCTCGGCCGGGAACGAGCCCCAGCGTGCATCAAGGGCGGCCAGTGCGCTGAGCACCGGTTCCCCGGCTTCGGTGCGCAGCATGGCCGTGCAAGCGGCAACGTCGGGTTCCGGAACGGCGCACAATTCGAGGACCGCCGCAACGATTCGCGGGTGAAGCTGCTCAATCATGGTGACCTGCTTGCTGGCGGGGAGCGCCTGTGGGTGCATCGACGGGGGGCGTGTGCCGCGAGGTATGCCGGCGGCGGGAAACGGCGCTCGGGCTAGTGGCCGAACGGGTCCTCATCGGTGCCGGGCATCCAGGTCAGCCCGGGAACCCCCCATTCGAGGGACTTCTTGGCCTTCTTCCAGCGCCTGGCCCATTTCTCGGGCAGCTTGTCGACGTAGAGGTAACCGTCGAGGTGGTCGTACTCGTGCTGCATGATGCGGGCAAACCAGCCGGTGGCGTCGAAGGCCACCGGGTTGCCGTCGCCGTCGAAGCCCTCGATGCGGGCGAACTCGGCGCGCTTGAGCGGGAAGTTCAGGGCCGGGGCCGACAGACAGCCCTCGATGTCCTCTTCCGGGTCCGGGGCGGCACCGGAGATCTTCGAGAGCGTCAGCACCGGGTTCACGACCACGCCACGGGTGGGGGCATCGTCGTCGTGCGCGTACTCGTAGGTGAAGATGCGCAACCCCACGCCGATCTGCGGGGCGGCCAGCCCGACGCCGTTGGCCGCATCCATGGTGTCGTACATGTCGGTGATCAGGGCACGAAGTTCGTCGTTGAACTCGGTGACTTCCTTCGCGCGCGTGTGCAGCACGGGTTCGCCGTAGATGGTGACCGGTCGAATGCTCAAGACTTCTCCTCAGTGCTTTTTCGTAAAACGGTGTGCGGATGGGGGAGCGGGAGGCCCCGGGCGCGACCAGGTGCGTGGCCAACCACGACGATAGCCCTGCCCGGCGCTGAATCACAACGCCGGACGCCGGGTGGGCTGGTGCCTGACCCGCCCGCCGGAAAAACCGGAACCACGGTGGAATGGCAAAAGCCGCTCCGGATTGATCCGGAGCGGCTTCATTGGGGTGAGTAACGGGGATTGAACCCGCGACCTTCTGGACCACAACCAGACGCTCTGCCGACTGAGCTATACCCACCAAGTTCGCCCTAAGGCTAGTTGTCCTTGGCCCGGAATCTCTTCCGAACTGCTGGGCAACGAGAACTATCTTACACACATATCGAGGTGGAGTGCCAACTCGAAAAGGGCCTCAGGGCCTGTGTTGTGCGACACAGTGCCTAATCGGCTGGCCTTTGGGCAACGATTTGGGCCGCGGCGGCCTTTGCCGACGCGGAATCCGGGCCCGGGGCGGGGACCATGACGGTGGCCCGGTAGTACTTCAGTTCCTCGATGGAATCGCGGATGTCGCCCAGGGCGCGGTGGTTGCCGGTCTTGGCCGGGGCGGCGAAGAAGGCGCGGGGGTACCAGCGGCGGGCCAGCTCCTTGAGGGTGGAGACATCCAGGATCCGGTAGTGCAGGTGGTCGGTGACCTCGGGCATGTCCCGGGCGAGGAAGTTCTTGTCGGTGCCCACGGAGTTTCCGGCCAGCAAAGCCTTGTTGGGCTCCGGGGCGTGGGAGCGGATGTAGTCCATGACGATCTTCTGCGCGTCGGCCATCTCCAAGCCGGCATCCAGCTCGGTGATCAGCCCGCTGCTGGTGTGCATGTTGCGCACGAAGTCGCCCATCTGCTCCATGGCGGCCGCGGGGGGCTTGATCACCACGTCGACCCCGTCACCCAGGATGTTGAGCTCGGCGTCCGTCACCAGGACCGCAACTTCGATCAATGCGTCCGATTCCAGGCTAAGGCCCGTCATCTCGCAGTCGATCCACACAATTTTTTCAGCTGAAATAGGCACGGACCCCAATTTACCCGATGACACCCCGGCGGGGGCCCGGCTACTGCCCGGAGGAGCCGCGCGTTGCCGAGAGCAGCCATAGCATCACAAAGACCGCCAGTCCCGTTCCGGCCAGCGCCATCGAGGCCACCAGGCTCATGCCCAACTGAGGGGAGGCGATGCCCAGCAGCAGGGAGAGGAAGATGCCCCATCCCAGCAGCGAATGGTTGCGCACCGGATTCCGTACGCTCTTTGCACGCCTGCCCACGGTGTGGCCTCGTTTCCGCTTGTGATCGATGTACCTGCTCCAAGCCTATGCAGGCATCCCGGGCGCCGGCTTGTTAGCCACGCCAGCATCCGGGCCGCGGCGGGTGGCCGATGCGTCGGAAAGGGGGTCCGCCCGGGGTGCACGGGGAGAGAATGGTGGTGTGAGCTCGCGCGCACCCGGGCCTTGCCTCCCGGGCAAACCCTGCTTGCGGTGCTAGGATCGGACTTGATTTTTGCGCGGACTGCCGCGCCCTTGCGCGCCACGGAAGCGCGCAAATTTCCGGGTCGGCACCCCATGGGACACGCCGGCCGGAACCTACAGCCAAGATACGACGAACCAGGAGCGGGGCGCAGATGAACGACGTGCGATCTACCGCCGGCGCCAAGGTCCGTGCGGGCCGCGGGCCGCACCTGTCCCCGTTGATCCAGGGCACCATCGGATCGGTCATGATCCTGCTGGGCTCCTACGCCATCGGCTGGCTGGCCAGTGCCTCCCCGTTGAACCGCTACCCGCTGCTGATCGCGATCCGCACCGAGTACTCCGGGGTCATCACCGGCACCGTCGTGCTGACCCTGGGCTGCTGGATCCTGTTCCGTGCCTGGTTGCGGCTGGGCCAGCAACTGGCCGGCTGGCCCGAGGGGTCCCTGGCCGTGGTGAAGAAGGCGGTCTGGGCCTGGAGCGTCCCGATGCTGGCCGCGCTGCCGATCTTCTCCCGCGACGTCTTCGCCTACATCGGCCAGGGCCGGCTGGTGGCCGCCGGGCAGGATCCCTACGTCGATGGCATCTCCACGCTGAACAACTGGTTCCAACTGGGCGCGGACATCACCTGGGCCGAATCCGAGACCCCCTATGGCCCGCTCTACCTGAACGTGGAGTACTGGGTGAATCGGCTGGTGGGCACGAGCCCGGACGCCTCGGTGCTGCTCTTCCGCCTCGTCGCCTTCCTCGGGGTGATCCTGTGCATGGTCTACGTGCCCAAGATCGCCGCGCTGCACAACGTCTCCGGCGCCAAGGCCACCTGGATCTCGGTGGCCAACCCGCTGTTTTTGATCAGCTTCGTCGCCTCCGCGCACAACGACTCGCTGATGGTCGGCCTGGCACTGGCCGGGACCTACTACGCGGCCACGCGCCGCGGCGTGCTCGGGGTGGTGCTGATCGCCGCGTCCATCGGCGTCAAGCCCATCACCCTGGTGCTGCTGCCGTTCATCGGGCTGCTCTGGGCCGGGTCCGGGGCAAGCTGGGGACGCAAGATCCGCTACTGGGTGTACACCGCGTCGCTGGTGGGCATCATCATGGCGATCATCGGCTGGGCCAACGGGTACGGCTTCGGCTGGCTGACCGTGATGCTGGGCACCGGCACCGGCACCGTCGTCTTCGCCCCGGTGGGCGCGTTGAACTCCGTGCTCTCGGGCGCGCTGGGGACCATCGGGCTGCCCACCGACTGGCTGCTGCCGGTCCTCAAGCTTGTCGGCCGGCTCGCCTCGGTGGGACTCGTGCTGGTGCTGATCTTCAAGGGCAAGCACTCGCACCTCGTCCAGCGCATGGCCCTGGCCTTCTCCGCGCTGGTGGTCCTCTCGCCGATCATCCAGCCCTGGTACATCCTGTGGCTGCTGCCCTTCTTCGCCATCACCGGCATCCGGGACGACTGGCAGCTGCTCTGGGTCTACTTCACCACCGCGTTCTTCATCGCCTTCGGCGCCGCGGACCAGATCTTCATCTGGCAGTTCCTCTCCGACCTCGACCCCTGGGTCAAGCACCTGTCCACGGGGATTTCCTGGGTGGCGATGGTCTACCTGGCGTTCCTGGACCCGCGCACCAAGCAACTTTTTGCCGCGACGCTGCCGGCCCGGCTGCGCCGCGGAACCGGACCGGTGCGCCGCGATCCCGGGGTGCCTACGCCGTGAGCCGGACCCCGCGCCCGGCATCGCCGCCGGCACCCGGCCGCCGCTTCGTTCGCGCCACCCGCGCCCTGGAGACGCTGCGCCAGCGCAGCTCCCGGGTCCCGGGGTTGCGCCACCTCACCGGCGGCGGGGAGAACACCCCGGACATCGCCATCGCCCAGGGGCTGCTCGCCTCGATCATGGTGATGGTCGGGTCCTGGGGCGTGGGCTGGATCCCCAGCTCGCAGGAATCCCTGCTGGCCCGGGCGAAGGTGCTGCTGCCGCTGCGCGTGGAAATGCTCGGGGTGATCGTCTGCACGCTGCTGCTGGCCCTGGGCTCGATGCTGCTCTTCCGCGCCTGGCTGCGGCTGCGCCAGCGCGCCCAGGCCGATGAGGCCAACCCGGTGGCGGTGGTCGCCAAGTCCATCTGGGTCTGGTCGATCCCGCTGCTGTTCTCCTTCCCGATCCTGTCCAAGGACGTGTACTCCTACCTGGGCCAGGGCCGGCTGATGCATGCCGGGCTCTCGCCCTACACCGAGTGGGTCTCCCAGCTGCCGGGCTGGTTCGCGCAGGGCTCGGACTCGCTGTGGGCCGAATCCACCTCGCCCTACGGGCCGCTGTTCTTGATGTACGCCCGGTTCGTGTACTTCGTCTCCGGCGGGGTGCCCGAGTTCGGGGTGGCGCTGATGCGCCTGGTGGCCGTGGCCGGGGTGGCGCTGTGCGCCTGGGCCGTGGTGGCGCTGGCCCGGGCCGCGGGCCGGGATGCGGCCTGGCCGCTGTGGATCTCGGTGGCCAACCCGCTGTTCCTGCTGAACATGGTCGGCGGTGTGCACAACGACGGGCTGATGGTCGGCGGGGTGCTGCTCGGCTTCGTGCTGGTGCTGCGCAAGCGCCGCCTGGCCGGGATCCTCGCCGCCAGCGCCGCGATCGCGATCAAGCCCATCGTGGTGCTGGTGCTGCCCTTCCTCGGCCTGGCGATGGTGGCGGCCAACGCCGGCCTGGGCGCGAAGATCCGCGCCTGGGCCTACACCGGTGCCGTGGCCGGTGCCGTGATGGCGCTGCTGGGCTGGGCTTCGGGCCTGTGGTTCGGCTGGATCCCCGCGATGGCCGGTGCCGGGTCCGCGGCCTTCCCGTACGCGCCGGTCGGGCTGCTGGGCATGCTCGCGGGCTGGATCGGCTCGCTGGCCGGCGGGGATCTGTGGTTCATCGCCGGGATCGTGTTCACGTTCTTCCGGCTGGCTTCCCTGGCAATCGTCTTCTGGCTGGCCATCCGCCGCCCGGCCGGACCCCCGCTGCTCTACGCCGGCTATGCCCTGGGCGCCGCGGTGGTGCTGGCCCCCATCATCCAGCCCTGGTACCTGCTGTGGCTGATCCCCTTCTTCGCGCTGTCCCGCCGCTACCCGGTGAACTGGGAACGCGCCCTGTACATCCTGTGCCTGCTGGTGCTGCTCTCCGGGGTGGTGGACCAGTTGTCCATCGGCCAGTGGTTCTCGCTGCTGGCGGTGCGCCTCTTTGCCGCCGCCACCACCCTGGCCTACATGGCCTACCTGGTGTTCATCGACCCCAAGACGGCCTCCATCTTCGGTGCCGACAGGCGCCGGCCGCTGCGCCAGGGCAGCAACTAGCACCGCCGCCCACACACCGACTTTCCACCCCCACACCCAGAAACGAGGCAACCGGATCGTGATGCAACCGGTCAAGAACCTGTTCACCGCCCGCGAGGCAACCCGTCCGGTCATCATCGGGCTGCTGGTGCTCACCGTGATCGGCGCCGGGCTGGCGGTGCTCACCAAGCAATGGTGCCGCATCAACGGCTGGCCCGACGCCGAACAGCACCTGCACATGTGCTACTCGGACTTCACCCAGCTCTTCGGCACCCGCGGCATGGCCGACAAGCTCTTCCCCTACTTCACCGGGCTGCCGGCCGAGCAGGCCCTGGAATACCCGGTGCTGCTGGCGATCATGGCCGGGCTCACCGCCATGGTGATCCCCGGCATCGGGTTCAGCCCCGAACGCCAGCTGGCCTACTTCGACGTGAACTCCGCGGTTTCCTTCATCTGCTGGGCCGCCGTCGTCGTCGCGGTGGCCTACGCAGCGCGGCACCGCAGCCGGGATGCGATCATGGTGGCACTGGCCCCGGGCATCATCCTGACCAGCCAGCTGAACTGGGACCTGCTGGCGGTGATGCTGGCAATGACCGGTCTGCTGGCGTTCTCCCGCAAGCACATTGTGCTGGCCGGGGTGCTGCTGGGCCTGGGCGCCGCCGCCAAGCTCTACCCGTTCTTCCTCTTCGGGGCGATCCTGGTCTTGTGCCTGCGCACCGGGCGGATGCGGCACTTCTGGGTCTCGTTGGCCTCCGGCATCGTGGCCTGGCTGGCGGTCAATGTGCCGTTCATGCTCACCGCGTTCGACGAATGGAGCCGGTTCTACACCTTCTCCGGGGACCGCCCGGCGGGGAACTCCTCGATGTGGCTGGCCTTCGTCTGGACCGGGATGGATGGCTCGACCATGTCCTACCTGTCCAACGGGCTCTTCGGGATCGCCTGCCTGGGCATCGCCTGGCTGGGCCTGCGCGCCACGCGCCGCCCCCGCATGGCGCAGCTGGCGTTCCTGATCGTCGCCGCGTTCCTGCTCTTCGGCAAGGTCTACTCGCCGCAGTTCGTGATGTGGCTGATCCCGCTCTACGTGCTGGCCCGTCCGAAGTGGCGCGAATTCCTGGTGTGGCAGGGCATCGAGGTGTTCCACTGGGTGTTCGTCTGGCTCTGGAGTGCCAAGTGGGTCAGCGGTCTGAAGTACTTCGGCGACAGCTGGGCCATCGAGATCCTCTACGGGATCGGCATCGTCGCGCACATGGCCATGCTCGTATACCTGTGCGTGAAGATCATCGGGGACATCCGCAACCCGGAACGCGACGTGGTCAGGTCCGAGGGGACCGACGATCCGCTGGCCGGCCCGCTGGAAAACCTTCAGGACAAGTTCGTGCTCGGGCGCAAGGCCGGATCCGAACCCTGATTCCGGATCCCCCGGCCCGAGGATCCCTGGCCGGCACCCTTACCGGGCACCCGCGGGCCTCGGCACGGATCGGAGCGTGGCACTGGCAGGATGGAACCCGTGAAGAAAACGGGTCCCATCCTGCCTTTGCGTCTCCGGACGCGGCCGGCGGCAACCGGCGTAGGGGCAACCCTGTGGTTGGCCGCAATGGTGTCCGTGTATGTGGTGATGCCGCAGGCGGGGAGCTTTTCCAGCGGGCGCAATTTGTGGGACACCTATGCGGTGTTTCAGGCGGGTTCACATCTGGGGAACCTGGTGGCGGGGTGCATCTTCACCCTCTGCAGCGCGCTGGTGCCCATCGTCATCCGTCGTTCACGGCTCGGTGCAGTCTCCGGTGCCCTTGCCGCATGTGGCCTCATTGGCCTGGGGATCTACTATTCAGCCGCGGTGATGGGCTTCGGGATGGCCCACGTGGTGGCATCCGAAGGTGAAGCCGCGGCGCAGGGTGGTCTGGCGATGAACCTGGTTCCCAGCGGCGGCAACGCGTTGCCGGTCCTGCCCTGCCGTCTGCAGGCCAGGGGCCGTTCCCGCCAGGCGGAGCAGTCGCGCACGACGCGGTGAATGGCGATTCCCGGCGCGTCCGAGAGGCCCGGTGCCGGGCACTGGGTGGTGCTGCAGGTCCGGGAAGCGGCGCCTTGGGCTTGTGCGGGGTTGCGTGCCTGGCGGCCTCAGCGCTTGAGGTAGTCCGAGCAGACCGGGTTCACCGGGATGTCGCGGTGCAGCACCAGCAGCCCGTCGTCGATCGGGGCGGCCTGCGTGAAGCCCAGGGCATGTGCCCGGTCCAGGGCCTGGGGAGGGTTCAGCGGGTCCCAGCCGCCGAGTTCCTGCTCGTTGAAGTCGATGATCATCCAGCTGGACAGGTCGGTGCCGATGTCCCCGTGCAGGCCCACATAGGTGCGGGTGGTCAGGTGCGGCACCAAGGTGTCGGCGGCCTCGACGCACACCCCGTCGGGGATCATCGCCACGGCGCGTTCCTTGGCGGCGACCAGGGTGCCCGGCGCCCAATTGGCGCCGGTGAGCGTGCGCCCGAGCGGAAACACCGAATGGAAGAACAGCGTGCCGACCAGCCCGAAGGCCAGCAGCCAGGCCGGGCCGATGATGCGGATTTTTTTCCAGCCGAAGCGGTCCATGAGCTTGCCGAGCACGTGCACGGCCGAGAGGATCAGGATCGGGGCCATGATCGCGTCGTACTGGTAGACCGGGGCCCAGGTGTTCAGCCGGTCGTTGAACAGCCGGCTCAGCAGCAGCGGGGCGCCCAAGATCACGTAGGGGGAGGCCAGCGGCAGCAGGGCCAGCGGGACGAAGCTCAGCAGCCACAGCGCCACCTTGAGCTGGTGGTTGAACAGGATCGCGATGGACTGGAAGGGGTGGGTGAGCAGGAAGACGATGGCCGCCCCGGCGCCGGTACCCAGCGCGGTGTACTGCCAGTAGGTGAATTCGCCGGCGGGGGAGAAGAGCGGGATCAGGTAGCTGGTCACCACAACATAGCCGCCCAGGCCCAGGGCCGCGGTCAGCGCGGCCTTGGCCCACTGCCGGTGGAAGAGCAGCACGATGCCCACCGCGACCATGGTGATGCCCATGTCCTCGCGCACCAGCAGCAGCGAGACCGAGAGCCCGACGACCAGCCAATAGCGGCCGCGGTCGAAGGCCCAGATGATCCACCCCATGATCGGCACGCCGAAGGCGACCTCGTGGAACTCCCAGTTCACGATCGCCTGGGACGGCCACCACAGCAGCATCGCCGAGGCGGTCAGCAGCGCCCCGAGGTGCCCGAAGCGCGTGCGGGTGAACAGGTAGACCGGGATCGCGGTGGAGACCAGCAGCAGCGCCAGCACGATGGAAAGCATCCGCGGGTCGTTCCAGATCCAGTAGAACGGGGCCAGCAACACCAGGATCGGGTGGAAGTGGTCGCCCAGCAGGTTGAAGTCCACGCCCTTGATCGGCACGATCGGTGCCTTGAACATGGCGTACTGCCGCGCCGCCTGGTCGAAGATCCCCAGGTCGTAGCCGCGGGACTCGAAGTTGGCAAAGCGCAGGAAGGAGTGCGCAACGTACAACACCCCCGCCAGGGCCATTGCCAGTCCCAGTTGGAGTTTCTGGGCACGGCTCACGGAAGCGGGGGTGTTGTGGGGCATGGACTTGAGTTTATCCGCAAGTCGCTGCGCGGGCGATTCGACGATGTTACTTGGCGGGGGCCAGACCGGTGCGGGCCATCGCGTCGGCGTAGGCCGCGTAGATCTCCTCGAGGTGTGCCTGCTGGCGTTCCGGGGAACCGGCGAAGGCGCGGCCGTCGAGGGACTTGACCTTGTAGGTCTTGAAGCCGCGGCGCCACAGCAGCGGGTTCTGGGTCTTGACCAATTGCTCGGAGAGTCGGTGTGCCTCGGTGCCGTGGGCGATCAGGACCGATGCGCGCGGGACGACCTTGAGCAGGCGCAGCAGCGGCTTGAGGCCCGAGGTGATCTGCGGCGGGGTGAACTTTCCGTTGGCCTCGCCCGGGGTGTGCCACGGGTGGACGTTCCACGGCAGGATGTACTCCGGACGCAGCCCCAGCTGCCACTGCATGCCCAGCATGCGGGTGGAGGCTTCCTGCGACCCGGCGTCGATGAAACCGGTCTCGTTGGCGATGCCGATGTTGGAGAACAGCGAGATGATGCGTGCTTCCTCGATGTTGTGCATCGGATCAACGAAGGACACGGAGGTCTCAGGTCGAAGGGCCCGGGTCTCGTCCAGAAGACGGTTGACGGGTTCGATCTGGTCCTCGTAGCGGCGTTCCATGAGGGAATTTTCGACGTGGTCCGGGGCAATTGCTGTCATGAAGGTGAGCTTCTCCTGCTGTGGTACGTAAGGCACGGCTGATCGCATCAATCGCGCGCCGCCAAGGGCGACGCACGTCGATTACCGTGTCAATGCTGCTAGAGCTGGGGTGGGGAGTGGGATCCAAGTGGTTCCGGTGGCTGGCGTGCCCCATGGTGAACGCAAGGTTGATCCATGCTTAACAATAGCCGCTCCGGGCCGCTTTGGGCAGGCTTGGCCGTGGGCGGCCGGTGGTGATCATTGGCACAAGCTCCGAGGCCTTGCCGCACAATTGATGGCCTTATCCCCTCACGGGATGGCGGCCCGCTCCCGCCGCCGCCCCGGTGGCGAGCGCTCCACGCAGGGTGCATCCCGGTGTGGAGTGCGTTCTTCGGCGATGCGGGCAGGGGAGCGGTTCCTCGATGGCGGAGCGGCATTTGATGGCGGTTGCCGCGGGGCGCCGAAAGAATCGTTGGTCCGGAGCGAGTGAAGCCAGCGCATAGGATTGGGTCTGGTCCGCCATGGGGGAACCGTGCCCTGGGCAGGTTCGGCCGACCACTGTTAGCGCAACACCAGACCCGTAAATGATTGAGGCATCGAAGCCAGATGAATGAAAAGATCCCGAACGAACCGCACAAGGCCGTCTTGCGCACCGCGGTGGCCGCCACCGTCCTGATCGCCGTGGGCGCCTTCGTGCTGTCCTTCGCGGCCTTGACCGACCTGGCGCAGCGTTCGGGCATCGAGGCGAACCTGGCATGGATCTGGCCGATCATCATTGACGGCATGATCGTGGCCTCCACCGTGGCCATCGTCGCGCTCAACGGCCACAACCGCCGCGCAATGATCTACCCCTGGACGCTGCTGTTCTTCGGGGCCATCGTCTCCACCGCAGCCAACTCGACCCACGCGATCCTCACGGTCGACTCGATCTCCAACGGCGTGCCCCCGCTGGTCTCGGCACTCGTGGCCGCGATGCCTCCGGTGGTCCTGCTGGCCATCACCCACCTGACGGTGCACATGTACCAGAAGAAGGCCGAAGCCGCCGAGCTGCGCGCGGCAGCGGACTACGACGAGGAAGCCGTCGAATCCGAGAAATACGGGCTGGCCTACGACGACGGTTTCCAGGCGGCCATGAACGATGCGCAGGCCGCCGAGGCCGAGCGCCTCGCCGCAGCCAAGGACCAGCTGGCCGAGGCGACCGCACGGGCACGCGCCGAGGGCCTTGCCGAAGCCAGGAAGGCTCCAGCCGCCGCGATGGCCGGTGCAAGCACCGCGCCGAACGCCGCAGCCAAGGCCGGCGCCGCGAGGAACCAGGCGGCTTCCTCCAACGGAGCCAAGCCCGGGGCTTCGGGCAAGGTGCAGGCCATGGCCGGCACCGGCGCCTCCCCGCTCTATGACGAGGTTGCCCAGTCGCTGGATTCCAAGAACTGATCCACCAGGGAACCTTGCCGCAACGGCGAGGTGGATGGCCGAGGCAGGCCGCCCAAGCCCGCGTTCCGGTGTTGCCGGGGGGATTGCCCCCGGCACCGGGCCGCGGGCTTTTCCATGCCGGGACGCGCCATCATGCCGGGACGGGAATTGCGTCCTGAACCGTGCCTTCGCGGTGCCGGGCCGGTGCCGGTTGATAGGCTGATCCGAGAGCACCCCCAACCAGCCGTTTGTATGTAGGAGGCACGTGTGGGCACCCCCTGGGAAACCCTGGATGAATCATTGCGCGAAGAAGTCAGCGCCAGTGTGGAGCGCTATGCCGCAGCCCGCCCGATGCTTGAACGCGTTGCAGAGTCCATGCGGACCCGGATCGAGTCGCTCTTCGACGAGACGGAGAACACCCCGCTGTTCGTCGTCAGCCGCGTCAAGACCGTGGCGTCCTTCCGTGACAAGGCCTCCCGCATGCTGGTGGGGGAAGAGGGCGAGGAGCCGGCCCTGGAGTTCCCCAACCCGGTGCGCGAGATCCACGACCTAGTGGGCGTGCGCGTGATCGTGAAGCTGCCGCACGAGATCCGCGAGGCGGCCAACCTGATCAAGCGCCGCCGCTCCGACTTCGACTGCCGCTCGGACCGGGAGAAGGACATCGGCTCCGTGGAATCGGGCACCTACGGGTATTCCTCGCGCCACCTGATCCTCAAGACCCGTGGCGAGGAAGTGGTCCGCGACTTCCAGGCGAAGCTCGGCGGGGACATCCGCATCACCGGGAACTTCGTCTTCGAGGTGCAGATCCGCACCATCCTGTCCCACGCCTGGAGCGAGATCGAGCACGACATCCGCTTCAAGAACGCCGAACCGCGCGCCTGGAGCCCGCACATCGACCGGCAGTTCACCGCCACCGCCGCGATGCTGGAGGCCGTGGAAGACCAGTTCTCCGAGCTGCACGAACGCTTCCAGACCGTCACCGGGTTCTGGGACGCCGAGGGCGAGGGCGCCGTTCCGCTGACTGCCGAGCGCATCCAGTTCATCTGGCAGACGCTGCTGCCGCACGTGGACCGCAAGTCCGACGACGACTGGGGCTGGGCCGCGGAACTGCTGGCCGCCCACGACCTCTCCGGCACCCGGGAATTCGCCGCGCTGCTCCAGCCCAATGTCATCACCTCGGTGCGCGCGGCCCTGGACCACCGCTACTCGCCGGGCCCGGACCGATTGCTCGACGATGTGCTGCTGTGGCACTTCGGCACCCACCACATCCAGGCCACCAGCGGCGGGGACGCGCACCGCGCCGATTCGTTGCGCCGCCGCCTGGTGCAGATGGATGCGTACCGGGCCAAGCAGGCGGCGGACAAGCCCGTCCCGGCGCCCGCGGCAGGGTCGTCGGCCTCCCCGGCCAAGCCGAACGACGTGCAGGTGGAGAAGGCCGAAGCGAAGGTTGATGCCAAGGCCGACGCCAAGCCGGATGCCAAGGGCGCGGCCAGGTCCGCCGGAGCGAAGGCCGAGCCGCAGCCAACCAAGGGCGGCAGCGCCAGGTCCTGAGGCACCCGGGCGCCCGGCGGCGTGAGATTGGACGCATCTTCGGGCCAAAGTGCGGTTGACCCGCGTAGACTGGGTAGGTTGCCCAACAGGGCCGTACAACTTTACCGAAAGGGTCACCGTGATTTCCGTTGCCGATTTGGAGCTGCGCGCCGGCGCACGCCTTCTCATGGAGGGCGTCTCGTTCCGCATCGACAAGGGCGACAAGATCGGCCTCGTCGGGCGCAACGGTGCCGGCAAGACCACCATGACCCGCGTGCTCGCCGGTGAAACGGCGCCCGCAGGCGGTTCGGTCACTTCCACCGGAACCATCGGCTACCTGCCGCAGGACCCGCGCACCCCCAACATGGAGCAGCTGGCCCGCGACCGCATCCTTTCGGCCCGCGGCCTGGACATCATCGTCGGCAAGCTGAAGAAGTGCCAGGACGACATGGCCTCCGAGGATGCAGCGGTGGCCGCGAAGGCCATGCGCCAGTACGACCGCATCGAGGCCGAGTTCATTGCCGGCGGCGGATACGCGGCCGAGTCCGAGGCAGCGGCGATCTCCAACAACCTGGCCCTGCCCGAGCGCCTGCTCAACCAGGCGCTGTCCACCCTCTCCGGCGGCCAGCGCCGCCGCGTGGAGCTTGCCCGGATCCTGTACGCGGATGCCGAGACGCTGCTGCTCGATGAGCCCACCAACCACCTTGACGCGGACTCGATCACCTGGCTGCGCGGCTTCCTGGCCAACCACCAGGGCGGCCTGCTGGTCATCTCGCACGACACCTCGCTGCTGGAGGCCACCGTCAACAAGGTCATCCACCTGGACGCCAACCGCGCCAGCATGGACGTGTACAACCTGGGCTGGAAGCGCTACCTGCAGCAGCGCGAGACCGACGAGCGGGCCCGCAAGCGCGAGCGCGCCAACACCGAGAAGAAGGCCACCACCTTGCTGGCGCAGGCCAACAAGATGAAGGCCCGTGCCTCGGGCGCCTCCGCCGCGCAGTCCATGCTCAAGCGCGTGGACCGGTTGATGGGCGGGCTGGACGAGGTCCGCGTCGCCGACCGCGTCGCAAACCTGCGCTTCCCGGATCCGGCCCCCTGCGGCAAGACCCCGCTCATGGCCGAGGGCCTGTCCAAGTCCTACGGTTCGCTGGAGATCTTCACCGATGTCTCCCTGGCCATCGACCGCGGCTCCAAGGTCGTCATCCTGGGCCTGAACGGCGCGGGCAAGACCACGCTGCTGCGCATGCTCGCCGGGGTGTCCAACCCCGACACCGGCGACCTGGTCCCGGGCCACGGCCTGAAGATCGGCTACTTCGCCCAGGAGCACGACACCCTGGACGTCGACCGTTCGGTGCTGGAAAACATGCGCTCGGCGGCCCCGAGCCACATGGGCGACGCGGAGGTGCGCGGCATCCTGGGTTCCTTCATGTTCTCCGGCGACGACGTCTCCAAGCCGGCCGGGGTGCTCTCCGGCGGCGAGAAGACCCGCCTGGCCCTGGCCACGATCGTGGCTTCCAGCGCCAACGTGCTGCTGCTCGATGAGCCCACCAACAACCTGGACCCGGCCTCGCGCGCCGAGATCCTCGGCGCGCTGTCCAACTTCACGGGCGCCGTGGTCATGGTGTCCCACGACGAGGGCGCGGTTGCCGCGCTGAACCCGGACCGCGTGGTGCTGCTGCCCGACGGTGACGAGGATTTGTGGAACGATTCCTACCTGGAGCTCGTCACCCTGGCCTAACCCGGATTCGGCCCGCCTTCCCCGGTGCCAGTGGCACCCAGGGGCAAAGGCGGGCTTTTTCGTGCCCGTGCGCCTCGCGCGCTTGGCGCCCGGTCCAGTGGCTTCCCGTCATCAGATGAGCTCGGCCAGCAGCGCAGCGGCCCGCGCGGCCCCGTCGGTCTCCACGGGACGGTAGTGCACGGTGCGACCCAGCCCGGCGGCCATCGCCGCGGCAAGGGCGTCGGGATCGCAGACCTGCTCGTACTCCATGCACTGCCCGGCGCCGTAGCGTTCCAACCTGTGGCGGACGTGGAAGTTCTGCTCGAAATGGTGGCGCAGCGGGACATAGATGAATGGGCGGGAGCTCGCGGTCAATTCCATGCAGGTGGTCAGCCCGCCCTGGACGACGGCGAGGTCGGCTGCCGCAAGATGTCGGTAGAGTTCCGGGACCATGCCTCGCACGCTGACCCCGCGCCGTCTGGGCAGCGCGGCGGGGTCGATCCGCGGCCCGGTCACCAGCAGCACCTGCAGATCGGCCACGGCGCGCCGTGCCAGCGGCACCGCATCAAGGATCCTGCGCAACAGCGGGGCGCCCACGCCGGAGCCGCCGACCGTGACCACACAGAGTGGCCGGTCCTCGCGATAGCCAAGCTCGGCCCTGAGCCGTCCGCGGTCGGCGACATCCGCGGGATCGAACCCGGTGACATACCCCGCGAAGTCGAAGTTCGCCTCGGTCCACTCGCGGATGCCCGGCAGGCCCGGGCCGAAGGACATCGGCACCACGTCCTCGGGGGAACCGACGAAGATCGAGCGGTCCCGCACCCGGTGGAAGCGTTCGCGCTGCTCGATCATCTCGGCGTTGTAGTCGGCGGTCAGGGCCACCTCGGCGGCCCCGCCATCGGGCATGGGGATCCAGCCGACGAAGTCGGTCATCCAGGCAAAGGCGAAGCGCTTCAGCTCGGGGTTCTCGTGCAGGTGGTGGTCGATGTCCCAGGCCTCGTCCCCGACCACCAGGTCGAAGGTCCCGTCGCGGACAACGTCGTCGAAGACCATGAAGTTGTGGACCAGGATCTCATCCATCCGGCGGATGGCCTGGAAGGCATGCAGGTCATGTTCTCCCGCCTCGTGGTCGATGTGCGCGACCTCGCTGGCCAGCCATCCCGAGGCCGGGTGGACGAGTTCCCCGGCGGCCCGAAGCACGCCGGTCACCGGAGGCTGGGCGAGCCAGGAGATTTCCACATCCGGATGGTGCTTGCGCAACGCGTCGGCGATCGCCAGGTCGCGTCTGGCATGGCCCAGTCCGATCGGCGATGAGAGGTACAGGACCCGCCGCGGGCGCCGGTGCGCCGCAGTCCACCGTGGGGAAACCGGCGGGACGGGCCCGAACCGTTCGGCGAAATCGCTGATGAGGTGGTTGACCTTGACGGGCTGGCGGGCCGGCGGACCGTGTCCGGTGCCCTCGAGCAGCACCAGTGAACCACCCGTGAGGTCGGCCAGCCGTTGGCCCACGGAAGGAGGTGAGATTCGGTCGTCGGTTCCGTGCACCAGCAGGACGGGGCAGCGAACCCGTGCGCAGGCGCGTTCGATGGGAACCGACTCGATCCCGCCGTACCCGTGCATGCCGGCGGTCGCGTCGGCGATGACGGCGGCGGTGGTTTCGTGGGCCCAGCCCGCCGCGTCCTCGATTTGCTTGGTGCAGTGGGCCTCGGAAAACATCTGGCTGAAAAAGAACGCGATGAAATCGTCGTAGCCGCCGCCCAGCCAGTACCTCCGGTTGTATTTGCCCCAGGCCCGCGTCGTGGCCGTGGGTCCCTCCCAGTCGGTGGCGCGGCGCACCGTCCGGGGGACCTTGACGTTGCTCGAGGACGCGATGCCGACGATCCCGGACACCCGCCCCGGGTGCGCCGCGGCCAGCTGGAGGCTCCAGGTGACACCCCAGGACAGCCCGACGACGACTGCTTGCGCGGTGGCCGTCGCATCCAGGACGGCCACCGCGTCGTCCACGAATTCCTGGTCCCGGTAGGCAGCCGGTCCCTGTGGCCGCCCGGAGCGGCCGTTGCCGCGCCCATCGAAGGTGAGGACCCGGAAGTGGCGTGCCAGGTAGCCAAGCTGCGCCTTCCAGATCCGGGAGTGCACCACCGACCACGTGGGCATGAGCAGCAACGTCGGGGCTCCCTCGCCGTAAACGGCGTAGTGGATCTGAACGCCGTCCCTGTCAACGGCGCCGCTGAGCGACGGTGCAACTGTCGCACGGGTGGTGGCCATCGGATCAAACCTCCCTGTGGCCCGGGCCTAGGGCCGGACCTCGAGCACCCTGTTGAACGGGGTTTGCGCGACGGATGCGAAGCGGGTAAAACCACCAGTCGAAACCACGTCGTGGATCCGGGCGGGCCCCGCCTGGGTGCCAAGGGCCAGTCCGACCTCCTGCGCGAGCGAGCACGGGGTGCACAGCAGGGTCGAGAAGCCGTAGTAGGCTCGCCCGACCGGGTTGAGGTTCTCGCCCACGGTGTCTCCGGACATCGGCTCGACGACCATCCAGGTGCCGTCCTCGGCCACCGCCTCGCGGACGTGGCGTGCGGCGCCGACCGGGTCGCCCATGTCATGCAGGGCGTCGAAGGTGGTCACCAGGTCGAATCCGGTTCCGGGAAACCCGGTTGCCGAGGCCGTCTCGAAGCCGAGGTTCGCCTCCACCCCGGATTCCCTGGCCCGTTTGCGGGCGGTCTGGACTGAGGCGTCGTGGTAGTCGAAGCCGATGAACGTGGACCGGGGAAAGGCCCTGGCCATGATGAGGGTTGAGGCCCCGTGCCCGCAGCCCACATCGGCGACTCGCGCGCCGGCCTCGAGCTTTTCCACCACGCCGTCCAGTGCCGGGAGCCATTCCCCGAGGAGATGGGTGTTGTACATGGTCCGGAAGAACCGTTCGCAGCCCTCGTGCACGTCCAAGTGGCGTTCGTGCCAGCCCAGGCCGGAGCGGTTGAGCGCCGCCGCCAGGACGCCGTCAATGTCGTGCGTCGTGCCGAGGGCGATTTGGAAGAAGCCCGGCAGGTAGGCAGGGCTGCCGGGGTCGGTGAGCGCGGCGGCGTGCTCCGGCGGCAACAGGTATTTTCCGGTGTCCGCGACGAATTCGACATAGCCGCCGGCGGCCTGGGCATTGAGCCACTCCCGGGCGTAGGGCAGGCCCGTGTCGGTGGCCTCGGCGAGCTGGAGCGGGGTCACGGGGCCCGGGGCCATGGCCGTGTAGTAGCCCAGTTTGTCTCCCATGACGACCAATGCGGTGTTGAGGGTGGCCCCAACTTCGTCAACGGCCTTGAAAACGAAGGCCATGAGCTTGTCGATGTCGATTTCGGGTGCTTGCTGAAGATCGGCCATGATGGCGATTCCTCCTCGTGAAGGTGTTTACGCCGCCAACGATAGCCACCCTGTGCGTGGCGCCGCATCAGGTGCCCCACCTAGTTTTCCCACCCCCTTGCCGCCATCCTTCCGGGAGCTAGGATCAGTATATGGTCGTCGGTCGGGGCAGTGAAAGGCTAAGGATCGAACGCCTGCTGGCGGGCGCAAGGAGCGGTGTCAGCGGCGTGCTTGTGCTCGCCGGGGAGCCAGGGATCGGCAAGACCACAATGCTTCGGCAGGCCCGCGAGGCGGCCGCCGGAATGCGTGTGATCTCCGCATCGGGTGTCGAGGCCGAGCGGGAACTGGCCTTCAGCGGCCTGCACCAGCTGTGCGGCGGTCTACTGGATGTGGCCCGGGAACTCCCGCCCCGCCAGTACGAGGCCCTCGCTGTGGCCTTGGCCCTCAGCCACGGGCGGACGCCGGAAAGGTTCGCAGTCGGTGCAGCGGTTCTTGGGCTGTTTGCCCGGGCGGCCGAGGAGATCCCGCTGGCGATCTTCATTGATGACGCCCATCTGCTGGACGACTCGTCGCTTCAGGCCATTTCCTTCGCCGCCCGACGGCTGCAGACCGATCGGGTTGCCATTGTCGCGGCCCTGCGCGACGAGGGGGATTCACCCCTGCAGGACCTGCCACGGATGGTCATTGGCCCGCTGGACCTCGAAGACACCCGGACGTTGCTGGCCGCCTGGAACCGGGGTTCGTGGGATGGTGCGGAGCTGGCACGCTTCCAAGCTGCCACGGGCGGCAACCCGTTGGCGATCATCGAGCTGGCCCGGAAGCACGGGCCGCTTGCCCTGCCCCCGCCGGCCATGCCGGTTCCGCTCACTGGTCGGCTTCTGGCCGCATATTCCGGCCGCATCCGCTCGCTTTCGCTCGCCGCACGCGCCGTGCTGTTGCTGGCCGCGACCGGCAACGGGGACCTGAGGCCATTGGGTGCCGCCTGCGATGCAATGGGCCTGGACCTTGGACATCTTTCGGAGGCGGAGGATGCCGGGTTGGTCAACCTCGGGAATGCATCGGTGGAGTTCTGCCACCCGCTGATGCGCGCAGCCGTCTACGGAGCTGCCCAGCCGGCCGCACGGCGAGAGGCGCACCGACAAATGGCCGACACGGCACTTGGGCTCGAGCGCCGGGCCTGGCACCTGGCGGAGGCGGCCATCGGCCCGGACGAGACGGCATCGGGGCTGCTCAAACGGGCGGCCGCGGCTTCGGCCGGCCGTGGCGCGAATGCCGTCGCCGCCGGGCAATTGGAGCGTGCCGCGACGCTGGCGGCGGACCAGGGAACCGCCTTCGCGCTTTTGGTGCGAGCCGGTGACCAATCCTGGCTCGCGGGCGCCTCCGGCAGGGCCATCGCCGACCTGGAACAGGCACTGGCCCTGGCCCGGACCTCCGTCGAAGGGGCCACCGCGACGGGGCGGCTGGGCGCGATTGCTGCTCGCTGCGGTTCGCTGGAAGTTGCGCGGGACATGCAGTTCGAAGCGTCCACGCAGATGGCCCCCCGGGACCCGGATGCTGCCATCCTCCTCCTCGCCGACACCATTGATGCCTGCCTGTACCTGTGCGATGCGCCTTCGGCCATGCGTGCCTCGGACGGAATCATTGCATTGATGGGCCCGGGGACCAGTGGTGCCGCGCGCAAGTGGGGCTCCATCGCAGCCGGTGTCGCCCTGGTTCTCGATGGCCGCGGGGAGCAGGGATCGGAATTCATCCGCCGTGGCATGGCCACGCACGTGGACAACGCGCCTTGGGCGGACCAGTGGCAACTGCGCTGGCACCTGATGGGACCGTTGTTCCTGCGCGAGTCGGGTGGGGCCAGGAAGGCCATGACGGAGGCGGTTGAAACGGTGAGGAAGCGGGCGGCCGTTGGCATGTTGCCGTTTTTGCTGACCCTCGTAGCCCGCGACGACGCGGCGGCGGCCAACTGGGCGGACTCGGAAGCAGGTTACACCGAGGCAATCCGGATCGCACGGGAAGACGGCCAAGGCAATGATCTCGCCCTCGCCCTCGCCGGGCTGGCGTGGTTGGAAGCCAGGCAGGGCAAGGCTGCTTTCTCCGCCCTGCACGCAGAGGAGTCCGCGGGCCTTGCCGTGAAGAACTCGGCGCATCTGGCCAGGCTGTGGGCGCTGTTCGCGATTGCCGACCTGGAGGCCGGCACCGGAGATGCGGCGAAGGCGGCAGGGGCCTACTCGGGGCTGGAAAAGATGTTGGATGAGGTCGGAGTCAAGGATGCAGACCTGATGCCGGGGGCCGAACTGGTTGAGTGTTTGTGCCGCCTCGGCCACAGCGAACGGGCGAGGAACGTGGCCGGGCGTTTCATGGCCGCGGCCGCGGCCAAGGGCCAGCCGTGGGCACTGGCCCGGGCACACCGCGCCCTCGCGATGGCAGGAGACGTTGCCGTCGCGGTGGAAGGATTCGAAAGGGCTCTGGCGTTTCACGCCCAAACACCCGACCTGTTCGAGGCTGCACGGACGAAGCTGGCCTACGGCTCGTGGCTGCGGCGATCGCGGCGCCGGATCGATGCGCGGGTGTTGCTGCGCGAGGCCCTGGACGATTTCGAACGCCTGGGAGCGGTGCCCTGGTCCGACCAGGCGGCCGCGGAATTGAAGGCAACGGGCGAAACGGCGATGCGGCGCGAAGCGGGAGCCCTGGGCCGGCTCACTCCGCAGGAGCACCAGATCGCCGCACTCCTGGCAATGGGCAAGACCACCCGGGTGGCGGCCGAGGACCTTTTCCTGAGCCCCAAGACCGTTGAGTACCACCTGCGCCACGTCTACCTGAAGCTTGGCATTCACTCGCGGGAAGAATTGGCGGCGGTGCTTGGTGGGGGTCCGGATGGCATCCGCCTGCATTCGTGACCGTCTGGCCCAGGTACCTTCCGTTCCGCATCCCCACCGGGGGAATGCGGAGCCGCTGTCGCGATCCAAGCCCCCACCCTAGTGTGCGGAACGCTGCTGCGGTAGTTTCGAAGTACCCGCCCCCGTGCTTTTCGCAGGGGACGGAAACCACCGCCCTGCCGACGGGAAGGAAGCCAGCGATGGGCGCCAGCGAGTGGAACATCGGCCCCGTGGCCGATGCGGCGGAGCTGGTCGCGGCCTCGGGGCTGTTCGACAACCCGGTCACCGGGCACGGCGCGCGGGCCTTTCTGGGGATGCCCGGACACCACCTGCTGCTGGCGCGCAGCGGGGACGGAACCGCGGTCGGCTTCGTCTCGGGAGTGGTGATGCGGCACCCGGACAAGGATGCGGAGATGTTCGTCTACGAACTGGGAGTGGACGGTTCGTTCAGGCAGCGGGGTATCGCCACGGCATTGTTGCGCGCCCTGGCTGCCCTCGGCCTGGAGCTGGGCTGCACGGGGATGTGGACCGGCACCGAACGCGCGAATGCCGCGGCCCTGGCGACCTATCGTTCGCTGGGTGCGGTGGTGGACGCCGAATCGGTGTTCATCGAATGGGACTCGCTGGGCGCATCCTTCGCCCCATTGCAGGCGCCGGATTTGCCCTGAAGGGGTGGAACCCTCCGCCGGGCCGAGGCTACTTTGTCCCGGAGATGCCGGCGTCGCGTTCGGCAGCCCGGCGTTCGAGCTCGTCCAGGTACGCGTCCTCGGTGGCCTCGTCGGTGGGGCTGCCGTCGCGGCGGACCAGCTTCTTGGGCTTCTTGCGCATGCGGTGCGCCTGGTGCAGCACCGGTTCCTCCCCGCGCAGGGCCGCCGCGGCAACCTCGTCGCGGTCCTCGCGGTTGATCCGCGCCTGCTGCCTGGCGGCATAGCCAAAGCCCACGAAGACCAGCACGCCGAAGGCGAACCACTGGAACATGTAGGACAGGTGCGGGCCCTCGTCCTCCTCGGGACGTTGCAGCTGGATCGGAGCCTCGGCCGCCGCCGGGTCCTCCAGGTACATCAGCCCGTAGCTTCCGGTGGCCACCGGGTAGCCGAGCTGCTGCTCGTAGGTGGGCAGGTCGATGGAGGCCAGCTGGCCCTCGGGTGCCCCGCGGTCGAGCTTCGGCTCGCCGCCCTTGAGCCTGACGTCGACCTCGACGGTGCCGGCCGGGGGAGCGGGCACCGCGTCGGGGCGCCCGGCCTGGTCGTTGCCGATGGGCAGGAACCCGCGGTCCACGATCACCACGGTTCCCTCCAGGGTGCGGAAGGGAACCAGGACCTCGTATCCGGGGCGGGATCCGGAGATCCGGTTGCGCACCACGACCTGGTCCTCGGCCAGGTAGCTGCCGCGCAGCGAAACCGGGGTCCACTTGCTCTCGGCCGGCAATTGCTCGAAGAGCTGCCTTGCCTCGGCGAAGGGGACCGGTTCGGCGTCGTAGTTGCGTTTCACATGGGAAATCTCGGTCAGGGCGCCCTCGCGGCGGTCCATTTGCCATTTGCCCAGGAAGGTGAAGGTGGTGGCGAAGAGGCACACCAGGAGCAACCAGCCGATCCAGCGGGTGCTGGCCAGGAATCGATACACGCTGCTTTGTTCTCCTTAGGGGGTGGTGCCGGGGGCAGTGTCAACGAGCGGCAGGCGCTCCTTGAAGAGCAGCCGCTCGGAGAGGTAGTTTTCGAGCCAGTCGGCATGTTCGGCGCAGGCCAGCCAGGTTTTCCGGCGTTCCGGGGTGTGGATCTTGGGGTTGTTCCACAGCAGTTGCACGGTGGCGTTGGCCCGGCATCCCTTGCGGGAACAGCGTGGGGGACCGGTGGGACCCTGCGGTGCCCCACCGCCCAGGGAGTCGAAGATGCTCAATGGGCACCGCCGCGGTGGTGGTGCCCGGCCAACGGCTGTTCGGGCTGTTCCGGCTCCTCCACGAAGGACCCGTCGATGGTCGTCGGTGCGTCGGCGGGGAAGGGGCCCGCGGCATCCGATTCGTAGGTGGCCGGTGCGGCCGGCGCCGGGTGCACGGCTTCCGGCTTGGTGGCGGGCTCGGTGATGATTTCGCCGTCCTCGTCGACTTCGAAGATCTCCCCGTCGCGGGTCGCGGCATCGGCCGTCCGTGCCCCGGGGGCGCCGGCGGCCGTTGATTCCTCTTCGGCGGCGGTGGTTCCGGAGGTGAGCAGGCGGGGATCATCGCCCTCGAAGAACTCCGCCGGGGGCTGGCGCTTGGTCAGGTCGGCACCGCCGTTGGCGATCACCACCGCGATGTAAGGCAGCACGATGGCCCCGGCGAGGAACACCCACTGCAGCCATCCGTGCACGAAGAAGGCCGCAATGAAGCAGGCAAGGCGCACGGACATCGAGATGGTGTACTTCAGCACGCGGGAATGCTGCTCCGCGGCATGGGACTCCTGGGCCTCGGTGATCCGGTGTACCGGTGGGCCCTGGTCATGGTGGTGATGATTGCTATGTGGCTCGCTCATGGTTCTTCCGTCGATCCGTCACCCATCATTGTCTCACCGACCTGCGCCGGGGTACGAATCGGCCCGGTGCGGGGGCAGCGAACGTCCGTGAGGTGGGCGTCCCGTGGCCGTGGCCGGCCGCAGGGAACCGGCATGGCGGATGTTGCGCAGGAACACGTGGACCGCGCTCGGGCTAGGATTGGATCCGCAGCCCACCACCCACAACCCACATTTCCTTATGGAGGATCCATGTCCGAAACCCCCACCGGCCGCAGCGTTCTGGTCACCGGCGGCAACCGCGGTATCGGCCTGGCCATTGCCCGGGCCTTCGAAGCCAACGGCGACTTGGTCGCCATCACCTACCGCAGCGGCGAGGTCCCCGAGGGCCTGCTGGGCGTGAAGGCGGATGTGACCGACTCCGCGTCCGTCGACGCCGCGTTCACCGAGGTCGAGGCCGCGCACGGTCCGGTCCAGGTGCTGGTGGCCAACGCCGGGGTCACCCGCGACATGCTGCTGCTGCGCATGAACGAGGACGATTTCACCTCGGTCATCGACACCAACCTCACCGGTGCGTTCCGCGTCATCAAGCGTGCGTCCAAGGGCATGATCAAGATGCGCAAGGGCCGCGTGGTGTTGATTTCCTCGGTCGTGGGCCTCTACGGCTCCCCGGGGCAGATCAACTACGCAGCCTCCAAGGCCGGCCTGGTGGGCATGGCCCGCTCGCTGACCCGCGAGCTGGGCTCGCGCGGCATCACGGCGAACGTCGTGGCGCCCGGCTTCATCAACACGGACATGACCGCCGCGCTGCCCGAGGCCACGCAGAAGGGCTACCTGGCCTCGATCCCGGCGAACCGCTTCGCCGAGGCCGAGGAAGTGGCCAACGTGGTGCGTTGGGTGGCCAGCGACGAGGCCGCCTACATCTCCGGCGCCGTCATCCCGGTCGACGGCGGCCTGGGCATGGGCCACTGACACCGGGCGAAGCCGGCAGCCCCGCCATCGGGGGATAGCCAACAGCAGGGATCGACGGCCGTCACGGCATCCGTGGCGGCCGCATCTCCGTGCGCCCGGCAGCGCTGCGGACGTGCCATCCGGGCGAAGCCTCGATCCCGGTTGCCGCGTTCGGCTGCGGCCGCGGCATGTTCAAAACCATATGCAGTATTAAAATCTAGGTAAATTTTTGAGTTAGCCGGCTTTCCGGCCGCGTGCGCCATGCGCGAACCCCACCGCCAATGAAAGCCCGGACCGGCAGGTGTTTCCCGGCCACCGGGGAACCGGCGCGGGGGAGCCGGGACCTCGCCGTTCCGGCGGCCCGGTGCAAATGCCCGCGTTTTCCGCGGCGCGGTTCGCCGGATGGGACGTGCCCGCACCGCAACGAATAAACTGTTGGGGATACCGGCATCAAGACGGGTGCAGCCGCACCGCGTGCCTGCCGGGCCACGACGGGAAGAAGACGCCACCATGGAAACCCTCAAGGACCGCCTCCGCGCGGACATGACCGCACACCTCAAGGCCGGCAACAAGGTCGAGCTGACCACCGTGCGCAACCTGCTCGGCGAGATCAACACCCGGGAAAAGGGCGGCAAGACACCCATCGAACTCGACGATGCCGCCGTGATTTCCCTGCTCCAGAAGGAAGCCGCACGCCGCCACGAAACCGCCGTCACCTACACCAATGCCGGCCAGGGCGATCGTGCGGCCGCCGAGGAACAGGAAGCCGCCATCATCGAGGCGTACCTGCCCGCCGCGCTGAGCGAGGACGAAGCCAAGGCCATCGTCGCCGAGGCAGTGGCCACGCTGCGCGCCGAGGGCAACGAACTGGGCATGCGCCAGATGGGTTCGGTCATG
This sequence comes from Paeniglutamicibacter psychrophenolicus, assembly GCF_030812255.1. Classification (GTDB taxonomy): domain Bacteria; phylum Actinomycetota; class Actinomycetes; order Actinomycetales; family Micrococcaceae; genus Paeniglutamicibacter; species Paeniglutamicibacter psychrophenolicus_A. The sequence continues at coordinate 105,546 of NZ_JAUSSH010000003.1, forward strand.
AAGCTGGTCACCGAGAAGGTCGCCGGCCGCTTCGACGGCAAGGCCCTGAGCAACATGGTCCGCGCAGCACTGGCCTAGGCCCACCGGAGCGCGCTGCGGACAGCGGTTTCGGCGCGCCTGGCCGGTCGGAAGACGAAAACCGTTCCGCGTAGCCCGGTAGCCTTGATGAGCCGATGCGGCCACGCAACGGTAAACACTTCGACACGATGCGGGATCTGGATGACTGGCTGGGCCGGAACGAACTGGCAATTTTTCGACGACGAGGACACCCAGACCAGGATCGGAGTCACCTTCGGCTTCGGTTTGCTTGACGAAGAAGTCGCGGCCACCGGCTCGCTGGCGATGGCGCTGTCCGCATTGCGCACCGAGTTGGCACGGCCCGTGGAGCTGGGCGCAGGGCGCACCGGCTTTCCCGAGGTCATTGCCGAAGCCGGGACAGACACCTCGACACTGCTGATCCGTGGCGCCACCGATACGGTCGCCGCCGCCTGGCGGCGGCTGCCGGGGCTCTTCGACGGCTGGATCGTCACCGACCAGACATCCGCGATGCGCCCGGAGCACCCGGTGTGGCCGGCGGACCTGGTGCGGCGCACCGGCCGCAACGCGGCGGCATTGGCGGGGATCCAGGTGAGCGCATCCGATGCACGTGAACGTGCCCGCGTGCTGCTGCCCCGGCTCGACCCCAAGTCCGGACGGATTCGAGCGGTGTTCTTCACCACCGCGCAATCCCTGGTGGGTCTCGGGTTCCCGGTCCGCGAAACCGACTCGGGTGCGGAACCTTCCCGGATATGGGCCGACGGCACGGCCAAACACGTCGGCGGTTCGGACGCGGGGCCCCTGCCGGAGGGCCCGGGCGCACTGGTTCGGCGCGCCACGGGCAACGCCACCGGTTCGATGCCCGTCAGCGAGGACCCGGTCCTGCTCTCCACCCTGGTGCCACGCTCCGCGGCCGGGCTGGCCGCAGCGGAACTGCTGCGCGCCCAGCTGGCGGCAACGGCAGCCAACGCGGGGCAGGATCCCGCCGCGATCGGCATCGACATGCTGGGGATCGGCGCGGAGTTCTGTGTCTTCCTTGTTGCGGGGAATCCGCTCGGGGAAGCGGCCCGGCAGCGCGTGCTCATGGACTTCAGCCGAACCATGGCCTTGGTCCCGGACCCCTGGGTCGAGGACGCGGTGCGGGAGACACACCACGGGCTTTCCCCCCGGCTGGCTCGCGAACGCAGGGCGCTGGGCCTCGACGACGATCCGGGCACCGACACCGCCGGGGTGCGCCAGGTACTCACCCAGGCCACACAGTGCCTGCACCTGGCCCTGGATCCGGGGTCTCCCGGCCCGCTCGATGCCGGAAAACAGGGCAGGGACGGGAAATCCGGACGTGAACGCATTTTTCGTTCCCTGCCCGGCGGGGACGTGACCACCGACGGGTCCGCGACGCTGGCCATCGGCCAGGACACGATCGCCCTGGGCACCCGTTCGGCGGGGCACGGGGGAGGCCCCAGGCACGAGACGCGCCTTGCGACCAAGGAGGTCCTTGCGGTCCTGGAGGATCCGGCCGGCACCCTGGCTGTCATCGACGAGGACCAGCGGGTGCTCACCTTCCACCCCCAGCTGTTCAAGCGCCACAAGGCGCTCCAACGGCACCTCGAGCCCGTGCTGGCCGGCCTTCCGCGCCTGCTGATCAACAACGGCGCCGACCCGGCGGCGATGCGGCAGCGCCGCGGGCGTGCCAAGCGGTGGCCGGCCTGGCTGCTGGCCGGCTCCGCGGCGCTCGTTGCCTGCCTGGCCGTGATGATCGCGGTGTCCACCATCGATGACCCGCAGGTCACCGGGCGGATCACCATTGGCGAGACGGCCCAGCTGGGCAACGGAACCACGATCACCGCCACGGGCTTCGAACGCCGGCCGACGGCAGCGGACGATGTGGAGTCCCAGGTGGCAGTCCAGGTGCGCTTCTGCGCCGGGTCCGACACCAAGGTCACAGAATTTCCACCGGAAACGCAGCGCAGCGTAGCGCCCGCGGACTTTGCGATGCTCAACCAGGAATACGCGTACGCGCGGCTCGTCGACAGCGACTCGCAGCTGCGCCGGGACACCCTGGCCCAGGGCCAATGCGCCGTCGGGGACCTGGTGTTCAAGGGCGTCGACCTTTCCGTTCCGCGCCTGGCCTACAAGAACGCGTTCGGCGACGACGTGGTTTGGTACAGCCCCGGGCAGGTGCCGCCGGAGCAGTAGGCGGCAGCCGGCCTGCACCGGTGCAGGCCGCCCTGGACTAGACTTGCTTGGAGGATTCCTACAAGCCTTCTCCCCATGGGGTGCTGGCAGGATTGGAACCAGCGTCCGGGTATTTGTACGGACCCCCCAAGTTCCCCCAGCAACGGTGCGGGAACCAGTAATTTTCAAGCAGTGATGCACAAGGAGTGTAAATGACCGATCTCACGGGCAAGTCCGCGATCGTCACCGGGTCGTCCCGGGGCATTGGCGCCGAAGTAGCCAAGATCCTCGCCGCACAGGGTGCCGGCGTGGTCATCAACTACCGCCAGAAGGCGCCGCGCGCCAACAAGATCGTTGCCGGCATCACCGAGGCCGGCGGCCGCGCGGTGGCCGTGGGCGCCGACCTGACCGGACCCGAGGGCCCGGCGGCACTGGTCGATGCGGCCATCGAGAACTTCGGCTCGCTCGACGTGCTGGTGCTCAACGCCTCCGGCGGCATGGAAGCGGGCCTCGGCGAGGACTACGCGCTGCGTCTGAACCGCGACGCCCAGGTCGCCATGCTCGAGGCCGCCACCGCGAAGATGGCCCCGGGCTCCCGCGTCGTGTTCGTCACCAGCCACCAGGCACACTTCATCGACCAGGTCGAAACCATGGACGCCTATGAGCCGGTGGCCCGCTCCAAGCGCGCCGGCGAGCTCGCGTTGCGCGAGTTCATCCCGGCACTAGAGGCCAAGGGCATCACCTTCGTGGTGGTCTCCGGCGACATGATCGAGGGCACCATCACCGCGACGCTGCTGGACCGTGCCGAGCCCGGCGCGATCGAGGCCCGCCGTGCCGCCGCCGGCAAGCTGTACTCCGTGGTGGAGTTCGGCGGCGAGGTCGCCGCGATGGTCACCGCCGATGTCCCGACCGGCCACACCGAGTACGTCGGCGGGGCCGGCGACTTCCTCAAGAAGTAGCCCCGCGGGTCCCTCCCGCACGGCCCGCGGCCGGCAACCCAAGGATCCCCGCTTCCGATCACGGAGGCGGGGATCCTTGCGCGTGTGCGCCTTCGGACCGGGACCGGTTCAGCTGCCGAGCAGGCCATCGACGTTGGGAAGGTCCTCGAACCGGGTGAAGGTGCCCTGCCCGGCGATCTCCCGCGCGGCCCCCAGGAACCCGGCCCAGGCGGTGCGCGCCAGCGTGCCGCCCACGCTGATCCGGCGCACCCCGAGTTCCGCCGCTTGTGCGACGGTGGTGAAGGGGGCGTTGACCAGCAGGTTCACCGGCTTGGGCGCCACGGCGGCAACGATGGCCGAGACATGCGCGACGGATTCGATCCGCGGGGCGTAGAGGCAATCGGCACCGGCCTGCGCAAAGGCACGCAGGCGGCGGATCGTCTCGTCGATGTCGGGGCGGCCATGGACGAAGCCCTCGGAGCGCCCGGTGAGCAAGACCCCCGTTCCGCTGCGGTCGATGGCTTCGCGTGCGGCCCGGATGCGCGCCACGGCCAGCTCAAAATCGAAAAGCGGCTCCTCCGGATCGCCCGAGGCATCTTCGATGGACAGGCCCGCGACCCCCGTGGACACGGCCCTGGCGACGTTTGCCCCCACCTCGTCGGGATCGACCGCGTAGCCGCCCTCGAAGTCGGCGTTCACCGGAACGCGCACGGAATCCACGACGGTGCGCAGATGGGCGAGCACCTGGTCGATGTTGCCCGAGCGGTCGGGGTGGCCGGTTGTCCAGGCGAACCCCGAGCTGGTCGTCGCCAGCGCCTTGAAGCCCAGCTGTTCCAGGGCGCGGGCGCTGCCGGCATCCCACGGGTTGGGCATCACGAAGCACCCGCTGGAGTGCAAGCGGTGGAACGCGGCGACACGGTCATCGGACCTGGACATTGCTCACCTCGGTTGTGGTTCGGTTCCCAGACTCTACGCGCGGGGCACGGCCCCGACAAGGTTGCCGCCAACCGGCTCCCTCCGGCTGCGGCAAGTGGATGCGCCGCAGCGGCAGGAAGGCTTGCCGCCGCGCCGGAGCAAAGTGGCCAGTGGGCCGAGCAGTCTCGGCGGGACAGGGATCGCTTTCGGAGCGGGGGCAGGAGCCAGCGTCCGTTCCATGCGGTTTGCCCGCTTGCCAGCGGGCGACGTTGCCGCGGGCCGCTGCGGCGGGACGCACGACGGTGCCGCTCCCGCGGGTTGCGATGAGGATGTTGTTGACGTTCGGCGCCCGGAGTGCCCACGGGCCCGACCGCCATCCTTGGGCAAGCGCCGTTTGTGCATGCCGCGGGTCGGCCCGGCGCCGCCGGTTAGATCGTGCCGTGGTCTTCGGCCCGGGAGATGTCGGCAAGGACAAATACCCAATCGAGGTTCTTCTGGTCCGCGCTCGACATCGGACCCGCCAGTGCCTCCATGCCGGAAGATCCGGTTCCGTTCAAGAGCCGTTCCGCGAGCCCTGCCTCGGCCAGCAGCGTGGATTTCTTCCTGGTCGATTCGGTGGCTTCGAGTATCGCGAGGCCCTCCCTGGCGGTGGCCAACGCAGCGCGGGCAGGTTGTTCACTTTTCAGGCCAAGCCGTAGGGCGACCGCTGCCTGGTATAGCTGGACCAAGGCAAGATTGTGCGCCCCGATTGGTGCTTCGTCGGTATCTCCGATATTGATTTTGCCCTGATACCCGTGCGCGATGATTTTCCCGGCCTCGTTCAGCGTGTCCAACGCCGCGTTCCAATCGTCCATCCCCGGTTGCCCGGCACCCGCAATGGCTTCAAGCAGCGGGGCGACTGCCAAGTCACGCAGGCAGCGCCCTTTGTTGATCGTTGAGCCCAGCAGCCTGCGTAACGGCAACCCGGGCAGCTCGACCGCCCGCTGGTGGCACTCTATGGCTGCTTCGCGGTTCCCCTCCCATTCGTGGAGCAATGCCCAATGGTTTTCGCGCTGGCGCGCCAGTTCTGGGGTACCCACCCGGTCGTGGCTGGAATAGATCAAGTCAAGGCGTTCCAGGTCCGCCCGTACGATTTCCGGCCCCCACCCCGGGTCATTGCGCCCGGCGCTGAGCAGCACCCAGGCGCGCACCCGCAAGTAATCCTCGGTGAGCTCGGTATCCGCGACCGCGATGTCTTGCAGCAACTCCAATTCGGCGTATGCCTCTTCGTAGCAACCGATGCGTTCAAGCAATGTGGAACGTTGCAAGACGCCGCGGCGTCCGGTGAATGATGCGATCCAGCGGGCAATTCGGATGGCCAATGGCCCGTGGCCCGCAATCGATAGCGGTTCTTGAATGGCGCTGAGGCTGCGAATATCGAGCATTGCCAGCAGCCTGCGTTCATCGCCGGGACACTCAAATTCCTTGGAAATCAGTTGCGCAAGCACCTGGATCCCGCGGTAGTGTTCCTGCGTGGCGGCCAAGTGCACATAGCTATTGAGCAGCCTGGCAAAATCCGTCGAGTCCCAGTCGCTCTGCTGCGTGCGCAACAGCGTGGCGAATACGGCCGCAACGTCGTTTTCCAGGTCTGCCGGAAGGTGCGCATGTGCCGGATGCCTGATCTCAAGGGCCATCGCGGTCTCATGGTGAAGCCGAAGTGGGTTGCCGCCGGGAAAGCCCGTGGCGGTGCGCAACACTCCCGGAATCAAATCAGCTGCAAATAGCCGGTAGTCATGGATGAAACGCATCATCCAGGTGTTGCCCCGTACGGCATCCGAGACACCAACGGCCTGTCCTGCGTCCTGGTCGAATCGCGCCGCAGCAAGCCGGTGGGCAATCCCGGCACTGTTGAACGCCCCCGAATCATCGACCGCCCGCCGCCACGCACCTGAGGAGCTGTAGCTGGAGTGCTGTATGGCAGTGCCGAAGGCCCACGCAGCCGAACTGCCCGCAATCTCGGTGAGCATCTGCATCGGGTCGGGACCGATGGTGCCTGTTGCCTCGGCGGTGTTGTTCGCCTCGACGATCCTCGGCCGGTCGGGTTCAGCTCGGAGAAGCGTCCAGAATTCGGACGCATGTGCCTGCTCGTCATGATGGATGCGTAGCTCGACAGCGACCGGTACGCCACGGAGGCACTCAATGATCCCGGCCATGCCAAGGGATTCGGGGGCAAAGGCGTTCCACACCACGACTCGCTTGATCAATCCGTGTTTGGCGGCGGTTCGCAAGCGTCGATTGATTCGTGAAAGTGCCCTGGCTTCGCCGTCGATCCAGCGCATCACCATGTTTCTCGCCCACCCGCCGTCGGTGGAAAGCAGCCTGGGTGCGAAGCCAACGGCAGCGCCACCGACCAGGAACGTGGCGATGAGTAGCCAGCCGTGCCAGCCGTTGGATACCAGGCGATTGGTGATTGCGGTGCCGACCAGCTGATTGAAGAGGTCGATGAGGGCCAGCCCCAGCAACGTTGCCCCGCCAATTGCCAGGCCCACCCCGAGGCTGGTGCCACGAACCAGCCAGTAGCCGCGACCGCGCCCGCCGGAGGCCGAGCGCACGGCACTTTCCAGCGTGCGCGCCGTGACCCCTGGACGCAGGAGAATCTCCAGGGTTCCGTGCCTGTTCCGGAAACCCGAGTGGCGCAACGCGTCCTGTTCGATGTAAAGCAGCTGATGCAAGCCCGTGTGGGCGGACCACTGCTTCCCAACCCCAATCATGCCCCAATGGTATTTCAGCAATGACGAATCGGAAGGGGCTGCAGAATCCCGTGGCAGACATCCTTGGCCATGGCCCGCCTGTTGCACCACGGAGCGTGGCCATGGGCCCGGAACGCAGCATCCACCCTGCGGCGCCACCGGTGGCGGTGCTGCGTGTTCACCAACGTGATTGGGGGATCCGTGTCCCGGCCAGGCTTGATGCCGGTGGCGCGGGTGGCGGAGTGGTCCTCGAGATCGTTGCCCACCCCGGGGCCCACAGCAATGTGGGGTGTTGGCACCGGCCATCGAGCAGAAGCCCGCGGTGCCCACCTCTCGAGTGGCGCCATGCGATCCGGCGTACGCCGTCGATCGGGCCGACACCTCGGCCCGGTCGACGGGCGGGCCCTGGAGGTGGCCGGGGTCCGGGCCCCCATGCGGCGGGCCGGGCCCCGGCGCAGCAACCACGAAGCGCTCCCTCTCCGTGACCGGGGAGGGAGCGCTTCGTGGTGCTGACAAGGCGCGGTGCCGCTACGGCTTCTTGCCACAGACGACCTTGTTCCATGGCTGGTAGGTCCAGGACTTGGTCTCCGCCGGAAGCGTCTTCTCGGCCGAGGTCCGTGAACGCGTGACGTTGATGGAGAAGCCCTTCTTGCCGCCGTTCTCGGGCTTGCAGTTCTCGGCCGGGTTGTAGGTGGTGCGCGGGTTGGTAATGTTGTACTTCGCGCTCGAGGTCGACTTCACGGTCCAGTAGTCGGTGGACCAGAGGCGCGTGTGCACCCGGCCTCCGCCGACCCAGGCCTCGATCATGACGGCGTAGGGGGTGTTGTTCTTCCACGCCATGTCGACCTGGCCCTCCCAGAGGGTGGCCTCGCGGCCGGCCGGGTAGCGTTCGAACCAGCGGCTGTGCGGCTTGTGGGTGATGTCGTCGTAGCCGGCCAGGAACCCGGCGTTGTACATCTGGGTGGAGATCTGCGAGAGCCCGCCGCCCACGGCCTCGGTGGCAAAGCCGTTGACCACCACGCCGGAGCCGTAGTACCCGTTGGCGGTGGTGATCGGGCCCAGGGCCTTCTCCAGCGAGAAGGTCTCCCCTGGCATCACCAGCACACCGTTGAGGCGCTTGGAGCCGGCGTAGAGGTTCTTGGTGCGCACGGTGTCGGAGGCCGGGTACGGGGTGGAGAAGTTCACGATGGCCTCCTTCACGCCCAGCTTCTTCGCCGCCTCGGTGGTCAGCTTCGGAACCGTGGTGGCCAGCTTGACCTTGGCGGTGCGGTCCTTGTCCAGGGAGGCGGCCAGCACCAGCTTGTCCAGGCCCTTCTCGTCGATGGACTTGCCGTTTGCCGAGGGGATGACGGTGGGCTTGCCGCCGGAGAGCACGATCCGTGCGTCCTTGGCGGAGGACTTGAACCCGTCGGAACCCCCGCTGGCGGCTTCGGCCAGCTTCTTCGGATCCAGGGACATGGTCACCGCGTCGTCGGCGATCTTGAAGGATGCGGCGGCGGCCAGCTGCGCCGGGGACAGCGAGGCGCTGGATTTCCCGTCGGTGAGCTTGATCGGGCCGTCGACCAGCGGCTTGGCGGTCTCCTCGAGCGCCTTTTCAAGGGTCTCCTGGGAGGTCTTGGGTGCGGTGAGCGTGGCCGGAAGCGCGATGGGGTCCGCGGCGTCGAACCAACCGTTGGCAAGCACCGATTCCGACTCGTCGAGGTCCAGCTCCACGCCGGTGACGGGCTTGGTCAGCACGGGCTTGGCGCCGTCGAAGGCCAGCTTGCCCTCGGTGGTCTTGGCCGCGAACTTCGGTGCCAGCGCCTCCACGGCGCCGCGAAGCTTGGCGTCGTCGACGTCCAGGACCGGCTCGATGTGCAGCTGGCCGGTGACGCGCTTGATGAGGTTGGCCGGGTTCAGGTCGAAGCCGGTGAGCCCGTCGAGGGTCCGGTCGATGTCCAGGCCCAGGCCGGCGGTGGCCGGATCGAGGGTTTCTTCCTTCCCGTTGACCGCCACGGTGATCTTCTTGGCGGCCTCGGGGGAGAGCTTGTGCTCGAGCACCTGGCGTGCGGCCTCCGCCGAGAGCGAGCCGACGTTGACCCCGTGCACCGTGGTGTTGGCGGGGATCTGCGATCCTACAAAGGCGGCGGCGCCGGCGTAGAGGCCTGCGGCCAGTGCGACGGACGCGCCGGCTATGAGCCAGCCGCGGCGCGACTTGCGTTCCGGGCCGCGCTGTCTGCGACCCAATTCTTCACTAAGCAAAACGACTGGTTTCTCTTCCATCGGGGGCACGCCGGCGTACCGTGACTTGGGCGGCGACGCACAGCACCGTGGCCGTGCCGCCCTTTGCATCCTACCGGGGGGCTCCAAACGACGGAGTAATTAACCGGTCATTAGTAGCAAATCGTTATCAGATCCCTACCAAGTTGGCGATGATGTCCAGCCGCGGCAGGTCGATGCGGGCATCGGCGGCATCGCGCAGCAAAGGCTTGGCGTTGAACGCCACGCCCAGCCCCGCAGCCCCGACCATGTCCAGGTCGTTGGCACCGTCGCCGGCGGCGATGGTGTGTTCCATCGAGATGCCCAGCTCCTTGGCCCAGGTGCGCAGCATCACTTCCTTGAAGGCGCGGTCCACGACGGTGCCGTCCACGGTCCCGGTCAGCTTGCCCTCGGCGATGACCAGGTCGTTGGCCCGGGCGAAGTCCAGGCCGAGCTCGGCGGCCAGCGGATCAAGGATCTGGGCGAAGCCCCCGGAAACCACCGCGACGTGGTGCCCCGCGGCCTTGAAGGCCGCGATCAGCTCGGCGGCCCCGTCGGAAAGCTCCAGGCGCGCACGCACCGCGTCGATCACCGCCGCGTCAAGCCCGGCCAGCGTCGCCACGCGGGCGTGCAGCGAGGCGGCGAAGTCCAGCTCCCCGCGCATCGCGGACTCGGTGACCGCCGTGACCTCGGCCTCTCGGCCCGCGTGGGCAGCGAGCAGCTCGATGACTTCCTGCTTGATCAGGGTCGAGTCCACGTCCATCACCAGCAGCAGCTTCTTGGCGCGCACCAGTTCGGCCGGGACCACGGCGATCGCGGTGCCGCGCACCGCGGGATCCTCGGAGCGGGCCAGCTGGGCGTCCAGCGGGTTCACCAAGGCGCGGAGCTGGCGCACCGTGCCGGCAACCTCCCAGCGTGCCCCGCTGCGCCCGGTACCGGTGAACCCCGCCTCCTCGATGACCTCGTGGCCGGCCGCGGCCAGGGTGCGACGCAGCCCGACGGGTTCGGGGCAGGAGGCTGCAGCGGAATAAAAGACGATGAAGGCGGTGGATTGCATTCCTGTATTCTCCCGTGGCGTGGCACGTTGGCCCAAAACGGGGTGCGCTTTGTTGCGCGGAACACCGCGCCAGCCGTCCGGCCGGGTCCGGTTGGGCCAAAACCGGGTCACTGGCCTAGTGTTTTACCCATGAATGAAGTGCTGGGCCTGGCCGACGTCTCCGTGGTACGCGGACGCAAAGACTTACTGACCGATATCAACTGGCAGGTAAAGGAGGGCGAGCGTTGGGTGGTGCTGGGGCCCAACGGCGCCGGAAAAACCACGCTGCTGCAGATCGCCGGTGCCCGCATGCACCCCACCCGCGGTGTCGCGGGCGTGCTGGGCGAGGTGCTCGGGGCCGTCGACGTCTTTGAGCTGCGCCCGCGCATCGGCCTGTCCTCCGCGGCCCTGGCCAGCCACATCCCCGAGGGCGAGAACGTGCTCAACGTCGTGCTGACCGCCTCCTACGGGATGACCGGGCGCTGGCGCGAGGCCTACGAGAAGATGGACGAGCGCCGTGCGTTCGCCCTGCTCCACGACTGGGGCATGTCCACCATGATCAACCGCCCCTTCGCAACCCTGTCCGAAGGGGAGCGCAAGCGCGTGCAGATCGCCAGGGCGCTGATGACCGACCCGGAACTGCTGCTGCTCGACGAGCCCGGAGCCGGACTCGACCTGGCCGGCCGCGAGGACCTGGTGGCCCGGCTGAGCGAGCTGGCCGCCGACGAGGAGGCCCCGGCGATGGTGCTGGTCACCCACCACCTCGAGGAGGTCCCGCCGGGTTTCACCCACGTGCTGCTGCTGCGCGAGGGCCGCGTGGTCGCCGCCGGCCCCCTCGAGACGACGTTGACCGAGGAGAACCTCTCGGAGACCTTCAACACGCCCCTGAGCCTGCGGGCCGAGGGCGGGCGCTACAGCGCCGTCGCCAAGCGCTAGCCCCGGCAGCCTTTTTGAGGTGTGCCGCATCCCGCTTCCGGGGTGCGGCACACCTGTTACGACGCACTTTCAACTATTTCAGGAGCTGTATCCGGCGTGGACTTGTGGCGCGACATCATCATCTTCTTCGCGGGCCTCTGGGCCGGGACCATCAACACCATCGTCGGATCCGGAACCCTGGTCACCTTCCCGGTGCTGGTGGCCCTGGGGTTCGCTCCGGTCAACGCGGTGGTCTCCAACGCCATGGGCCTGGTCGCCGGAGGGTTCTCCGGGGCCTGGGGCTACCGGCGGGAGGCAGCCAGCGTCTGGCGCACGATGCTCAAGCTGGTCCCGGTCTCGCTGGTCGGCGGGCTGATCGGCGCCTGGCTGCTGCTGCACCTGCCCGACACCGTGTTCGGCTACGTCGCCCCGGTGCTGATCGTGCTGGCGCTGCTGCTGGTGATCTTCCAGCCGCGGCTCTCGGCCTGGGCGAAGTCGCGGCAGGCCGCCAGCGTCGGGGTCAACCCGGACGAGGCGGACAAGTCCCACGTGAGCATCCTGCTCTACGTGCTGGTGTTTCTCATCGGCATCTACGGCGGGTACTTCACCGCTGCCCAGGGCATCTTGCTGATGGCCGTGTTCGGGATTTTCCTGCACGCCTCGCTGCAGCAGTCAAACGCCATCAAGGTGGTGCTGTCCCTGGTGGTGAACCTGGTCGCGGCGATCTCCTACCTGGTCTTCGCGCCCGAACGCATCCACTGGCCGGTGGTTCTGCTGATCGCCGTGGGCTCGCTCATCGGCGGGTTCATCGGGGCGAAGGTCGGGCGCAGGCTCTCCCCGGGCTGGCTGCGCGCGGTCATCGTGGTCTTGGGCCTGGTGGCCCTGGCCAACATGGTCGCCAAGCTCTTCACGGGTTCCTGATGCCCCCGGTTTTCGACTTCGAGGCGGCCGTCCGAGCGGCGGCGGGCCCCGGCCTGGGGGAGCGGCTGGTGTTCCTGCACACGGCGCAGGACCCGCGGATCGCCGACTACGCGGCGCTCTCCGACGCGGCCCTGCGCCGGCAGGCGGACCCGGCCAATGGTCGCTACATCGCCGAGGGCGCCAAGGTCATCGGCCGCGCCCTGGCCGCCGGACACCGCCCGCGCTCCTTCTTCATGGCGCCCAAGCGGCTGGCCGGGCTCGCCGAGGTGCTCGAGGCGCACCCGGGGGTGCCCGTCTTCGTCGGACCCGACGAGGTGCTCGAGGCGGTCACCGGGTTCCACCTGCACCGCGGGGCCCTGGCGGCGATGCATCGGCCCGCACCGCTGGAGCTTGCCGAGGTCCTGCGCACGGCAAGCCGGGTCGCGGTGCTCGAGGACATGGTCGACCACGCCAACCTCGGCTTGATATTCCGCTCCGCCGCAGCCCTGGGCATCGATGCGGTGCTGCTGACCCCGCGCAGCGCCGACCCGCTCTACCGCCGGGCCGTGCGCGTGTCCATGGGCGCGGTGTTCCAGGTCCCGTGGGTGCGCCTGGAATCATGGCCCGGGGACCTGCCGGCGCTTTCCGCGGCCGGATTCCAGGTGGCGGCGATGGAGCTGACCGACCGCGCCGAGCGCATCGACGCGGTGGCCGCGCTGGATGTCCCCAGACTGGCACTGGTGCTGGGCACCGAGGGCGCCGGGGTGTCCGACACGGTGCTGGAGGCCGTCGACCGGCACGTGATGATCCCGATGCGACCGGGCATGGATTCGCTCAACGTGGCTGCCGCCGCTGCGGTCGTCTTCTGGGAACTGCGCCTCCGCACCCCCTGAGCGAAGGTTCGATGGTGCGGCAACCGTCCTGCGACCTGCGCGCGAATTGCGAAATCCTTGGGTTGTTCGGCTAGAATGGAACGTCGGCTTCGTGATCCCGCAAGCCGGTTTTGCACATTTGGTCGCTGGCAAAATCCAGTGACGTGAACAAAGGTTTTTCCATGAAGGCTGATACCCACCCGCAGTACAACACGATCGTGTTCAACGACCTCGCCTCGGGCGAGAAGTTCCTGACGCGCTCGACCGCGAAGAGCAACAAGACCATCGAGTGGGAAGACGGCAACACCTACCCGGTCATCGACGTCGAAATCTCGGCTGCCTCGCACCCGTTCTACACCGGCAAGCAGCGCATCATGGACTCGGCCGGCCGCGTCGAGCGCTTCAACGCACGCTTCAAGGGCTTCGGCGGCAAGAAGTAATTCTTCCCCCCGCAACGCCTGCGCACGGGACCTTCCCTTCGGGAGGGTCCCGTTGCTGTTTAACCCGCCGTGTCGCACATCCAAAACCGGCCCCGGAGGACGGGTGCCGGGGCCGCTTGGCGGGGTGCGGCACCCGGTGGATAGGATGGAGTCCATGACACAGGGCTATACGCATCATGGTGAATACAAGGTGGTCGGCGGCAAGTTGGTGGTCGTCGACCTGGTCGTGGCGGACGGGAAGATCACCGTCGCCTCGCTGAACGGGGACTTCTTCCTGGAGCCCGACGAGGCACTGGCCGACCTGAACGAGGCCCTGGTCGGCCTGCCGGAAAACGTCGAACACTCCGTGGTGCGCGATGCCGTGGCAGCGGGACTGCGCGAGGGAGCGGTGATGTTCGGGTTCGACGCCGATGCCGTGGCCCGGGTGGTGCGCCGCGCGCTGGGCCACGCGACGTCCTGGGCCGACCACCGGTGGGAAGTCATCGGACCGCAGACCATGCCGATCATCGAGAACGTGGCCCTCGACGAGGTGCTGGCCCGCCAGGTCGCCTCCGGGGAACGCGGGCCGAGCCTGCGCATCTGGGACTGGAACGACTCGGGAGTGGTGATCGGATCCTTCCAGTCGTTGCGCAACGAGGTCGATGCGCAGGCCGCGGCCGAGCACGGCATCCAGGTCATCCGGCGGATCAGCGGGGGAGGCGCGATGTTCATGGAGGCGGGAAACTGCATCACCTACTCGCTCTACCTGCCCTCCTCCCTGGTCGACGGGATGAGCTTTGCCGATTCCTACCCGTTCCTGGACGCCTGGGTCATGGAGGCCCTGGCCTCGGTGGGCGTGCAGGCGCACTACAAGCCGCTGAACGACATCGCCACCGACTCCGGGAAGATCGGCGGGGCCGCGCAGAAGCGGCTGGCCGGCGGCGTGGTGCTGCACCATGTGACCATGAGCTACGACATCGATGCGGAAAAGATGCTCCAGGTGCTGCGCATCGGCCGGGAGAAGATCTCCGACAAGGGCATCGCCTCCGCGGTCAAGCGCGTTGATCCGCTCAAGAGCCAGTCGCGGCTCAGCCGCGCGGAAATCATCTCCGCCATGGTCGACACCTTCACCCGCCGCTACGGCGCTTCCACCGGGGCGGTCGATGCGGCCACGCGGGAGGCCGCCCGCCAGTTGGCTGCCTCGAAGTTCGCCACCGAGGCCTGGACCGCGCGGGTCCCGTAAGGGCGCTGCCAAAAGGCCCACGCGGACCCGGGGATCGCTCGCCCGGGCCCGCGTGGGCACCTGGTCTCAGGCGAAGGCCGGCACGGCCTCCGCGCGCGGGGATCCGGCCAGCTGCCAGGAACCAAGCACCGCGCAGGTGATGGCCGCCGAGCGTTCGGCGGCGTCATCGACGTGGGTAAGGAAGTCCGCGTCGGAGGCGGGCCCGCAGAGGTCGGAGATCCCGCGGATCGCCAGGAACGGGGCGCCGAACGAGGCACAGGTCTGGGCGATCGCCGAGGATTCCATGTCGGTGGCCAGCACGCCGTCGAACTGCTCCTTGATGAGCCCGGAGCGTTCGTAGCCGACGAAGGAGTAGCTGGAGACCAGCAGGCCGTGGTGCACGGTGTTGACGTTGCCGTGCCCGGGGGTGCCGATGTCGCTGGCCTCGAGCAGGGCCTGCGGCACCGGGTAGGAGGCGGGCATGCCCGGGACCTGCCCGAGCTCGTAGCCGAAGGCGCGCGCGTCGGCATCGGCGTTGATGACCACCGATCCGACGACGACGTCTCCCACCCGCACGGTGTCTCCCAGTCCGCCGGCGCTGCCGGCGCTGATGACCAGCGGCGCGGGGACCCCGGGGGCTTCCCGGCCCGCGCGCAGCAGGGCCGCGGTGGCGGCGCCGGTCGCGTTGACCAGGCCGATGCCGCCGCGCACGAAGAGCACGTTCAGCCCGTCAAGGGTGCCGGTGCGCTGGATCGAGTTGCCGATGTGCACTTCTTCGCCCACCGCCGAGGCCCGCTCGAGGAACGGGAGGGTTTCCTCCTCCATGGCGGTGATGACCACGACGTCGATCGGGCTCACGCGGTGACCTGTTCCCACACGGCACGCTGGGCCAGGAAGGCGCGGGCGGCCTCCTGGGCGTCGGCGAGTGAGTGGTTGGCGCCCCAGCCGCACTGGATTTCGTTGGCGGCGGGGACCTCGGTGGCCTTGAGCACATCGGTGAGGGTGGCTTCGATGAGGTTCGCGGTTCCCGGGACGTCGGGTTCGCCCTGCAGGATCAGGTAGTAGCCGGTCTGGCAGCCCATGGGGGAGAAGTCGATGACGGCATCCGAGTGGTTGCGGGAGGACTCGGCGAACAGGTGCTCCAGTGAGTGGATGGCCTTCATGTCCAGGTGGGCGACATTCGGCTGGGTGAATCGCACGTCATATTTGGTAATGACGTCCCCCTGCGGGAGCACCTTGCGGTCCGCGACGCGCACATAGGGTGCCGCGACCGTGCGGTGGTCGAGGTTGAAGGACTCAACATTCATGCGTTCAGGGTTCATGGTTGCGCTTTCCTGCCGGTGTTTTGGTCCCGGGCCTGGTCGGGCGCGGGACTTGCTTCCCCAATTCTATCCGGCGAGTGCTGCGTGGCGGATGCCGATTGCCTCACATCCGGGGGACCCGCGCGGGCCGTGCCACGCCCGGACCGGGAGTGGCACGGCGGGACCCGGGCTAGCCGCGGAAGGTGACCAGCTTGCGGTTCACGAACTCCTCCATGCCGTACTTGCCCAGCTCCCGGCCGACGCCCGAGCGCTTCACGCCGCCGAAGGGCAGCTCGGCGGCGGACCCGCTGGTCTGGTTGATCGAGACCATGCCGACCTCCAGCTGCCGGGCGATGGCGTGCGCCCGGTCCATGTCCTCGGTTTGGATCGAGGCGCCCAGCCCGTAGGCCGAGCTGTTGGCCAGGGCCACCGCCTCCTCGTCGCCGGAGACCTTGTAGAGCACCGCGACCGGGCCGAAGAGCTCCTCGGCGTAGGCGCGCATCTGCGGGGTGACATCGGCCAGCACCGTCGGGGCGAAGAACGACCCCTCGCCCTGAAGGGGAGCGCCGCCGGCGAGCACCGTGGCTCCCTTGTCAATGGCATCCTGCACCTGGGCCGCCAGTCCGTCCCGGGCCGCGGCGGAGGACAGCGGGCCCAGGAAGGTTTCCGGGTGGGCCGGGTCCCCGACCTTGATCCCGGCAACCGCGCCGGTGAAGTCCTCGACGAACTCGTCGTAGACCGATGCGTCGACGATGATGCGCTTGGCGGCGTTGCAGGCCTGGCCGGTGTTGCCGAAGCGGCCCACCATGGCCTGCTTGGCCGCACGCTTCACGTTGGCGTTATCCAGCACCAGGAACGGGTCGGAGCCGCCGAGCTCCAGCACGACCTTCTTCAGGTTGCGTCCGGCGATCTCCGCCACCGCCGATCCGGCGCGCTCGGAGCCGGTGAGCGAGACGCCCTGCACGCGGGGATCGGAGATCACGTCGGCGATCTGGTCGTTGGTGGCGAACACGTTCACGTAGGCGCCCTCCGGGGCCCCGGCGTCGATGAATATCCGCTCCATGGCCAACGCGGATTCGGGGCACTGCGGGGCGTGCTTGAGCAGGATGGTGTTGCCGTTCATCAGGTTTGGCGCGGCGAAGCGGGCGACCTGGTAGTACGGGAAGTTCCACGGCATGATGCCCAGCAGCACGCCCACGCCCTCCTTGCGGATCACCGCGGTGCCGCCGGAGGCCACCTCCAGCTGCTCATCCTGGAGGAACTTCTCGCCGTTGGCCGCGTAGTACCGGTAGATCGACACGGTGATGTCGATTTCCTTGCCGGCCTGGAAGACCGGCTTGCCCATTTCGCGGGTGATGATCGCGGCCAGCTCGTCGCGGCGTTCCTCGTAGAGGTCCGCGACGCGATCCAGCAGGGCCGCGCGGGTGGCGATCCGGGAGGTGTTCCAGGCTCCGAAGGCCGCATGGGCGAGGCCCAGCGCCGCCTGGATGTCGGCATCGGTGGCCGTGGGGTAGGTCGCCTCGACGATGCCGGTGGCGGGGTTGGTGACAGCGTAAACACTCATGGGCACTCCTTGGAACGGCAGAACAGGGTTGTCCTGCCACCGTATGCCACGTGTGCGCCCGATCACCAACCGGCCCCGGGTGCGGCGTGGCCGCCGTGGCGCTTCACGCTAGCTTGCGGGCAGCACGCAGAATTCGTTGCCCGAGGGGTCCTGGTAGATGCGCCAGCGAAGCTCGCCCCAATTCGGGTGCAGTTCCCGCCCGCCGCGGGCAACGATTCCTGCCGCCACCGCCTCGGGGTCCTCGCCCGCTTCCAGGCGCACATCCAGGTGCGTCCGGTTCTTCGCCTCCGCCTTGGGTGTGGGTTCCTGGCACAATGCCAACAGGGGACCGCGCCGCGAGTGGTGGCGAAGGGTCCGCGGGTCCCCGTCCAGCGCGGTCCACCCGGTCAGCCAGGCCCAGAATCCGGCGTCCCTCTCGGGATCGGCGCTGTCCAGGGGAAGGGCGGCGATCGGCCCGGTGTCGCGGTAGGCGGCTCGGTCCTCCATCACGCAGAACGCGTTGGATTCCGGATCGCCCAGCACAACCCACGGGACCTCGCCCTGCCCGATGTCCAGGCGTGTGGCCCCGAGCGCCAGTGCCGCCGCCACCACCGACTCCTGCTCCGGTCCGCCGCGCAGATCCAGGTGCAGCCTCACCGGGTCCCGCGGCGGCTCGGGAACCGGCTGGAAGCACAGATCCAGGGTGGGGCCGCCCGGGAAGGACAGCCGGGTCTCGAAGCCTTCGGGGGTGTCGGTGAGTTGTTCGCAGCCGAGCAATTCCTGCCAAAACAGCCCCAGGCGCCGCGGGTTGACCGCGTCGAAAACGATGTTTTCCAGATACATGGGCCAAGACTACCCCCCGGAGTGACCCGGATGCCCGGGCAACCGGCCCCGGCCCGGGGCTTGGGAGTGCCCCGGCACCCGGAGCAATCTCATCAGTCCCGCAGCAGCCGCACGTGGAAGGCGCCCTCGCCCGGTTGCGACTCGGCCACCCGGTAGCCGTCCGCGGCCAAGTTGCCGGTGAACAGCCTTTCGCCGGCGCCCAGCAGCACCGGGGCGAAGGCCAGGTGTAGCTCGTCCACCAGCCCGGCGGCCACCGCCTCGCGCACCGTGGCCACACCGCCGCCAAGACGGATGTCGGCGCCGTGTGCGGCGTTGCGGGCCGCTTCGAGCGCTGCGGGCAACCCGTCGGTCACGAAGTGGAAGGTGGTGCCGCCGGACATCGGAAGCGGATCGCGGGGATGGTGTGTGAGCACGAAGACGTCGTGCCCGTAGGGCGGGGATTCGCCCCACCAGCCGCGCCAGGAGGCGGCTTTGTCGTCGGCGTCCCAGGGTCCGCGGATGGGCCCGAACATGTTCCTGCCCATGACGGTGGCGCCGATGCCCGTATCCCCGGCCCGCAGCCACGCATCGTCCGTTCCGGTGCTGCCACCGGGTTCTCCGCTGCGCTCGTGCCAGCAGGCGGTGGAGAACACCCACCCGTGCAGCTCCTCCCCGCGCACGCCGAGCGGGTCGTCGATGCCCTGGTTGATGCCGGCGCCGTAGCCGTCGATCGAGACGCTGAAATTGTGGACCCTGACCCGAGACATGGTTAGCCCGCTTTCTTCCCGGTTCCGGTGGGTTGGTGCCGTGGTGCCTCCAACACCTGACAGGGCCCAGACTACGTTCGGCCGGTGCGTGCGGCAATGCCCGGCGGCAGCCCTTGTGCCGGGATCTCCGGCGGAATAGCGTGTGCCCATGGACCTCTCTATTCAGATCACCGTCGACAGCGCCAACCCGCACCGGCAGGCCGTGTGGTGGGCCGAAACGCTCGGCTGGACCGTGGAACCCAGCGACCCGGACTTCATCCAGAAAATGATCGACGAGGGCCATGCCAGCGAGGACGAGACCTTGATCTTCGACGGCGGGCTCGCGTGGCGCAGCGGGGCCGGGATCTGCCCGCTGGACCAGCTGGGGAAGGTGCCGCGCCAGCGGATCCTCTTCCAGCTGGTGCCCGAGGCCAAGACCGTGAAGAACCGGGTCCACCTCGACCTTGACCTGGGCGACATCGAGGAGGTGCGCGGCAAGCTGTTGGCCCGCGGGGCGACGTTCCTGCACGCCGCCGCGCAGGGCCCCTTTACCTGGTACACGCTGGCCGACCCGGAGGGCAACGAGTTCTGCATCCGCTAGGCCCGCCCGTGGACCTGTCCAAAACCCCCATGCCAAACAGGAAGTTGCCACCATGAAGATTGCGGTGTTCGGGACCGGCACAGTCGGACGCACGCTCGCGGCGCGGCTGGCCGAGCTTGGACACGACGTCACCCTCGGCACGCGCGACCCGGCGGCAACCACCTCGCGCACCGGGCCCGGTGCCACGGGCGCCGCGCCGTTTGCAGACTGGGCGGCGGGGAACCCCGGAATCCTCCCGGCGACCTTCGCCGACGCCGCTGCCGGCGCCGAGCTGGTCGTCAACGCCACCCGCGGGGCCGCGTCCCTGGACGTGCTGGCCCTGGCCGGGGCCGGC
The DNA here is from genome assembly GCF_030812255.1 of Paeniglutamicibacter psychrophenolicus. Taxonomy (GTDB): domain Bacteria; phylum Actinomycetota; class Actinomycetes; order Actinomycetales; family Micrococcaceae; genus Paeniglutamicibacter; species Paeniglutamicibacter psychrophenolicus_A. The sequence continues at coordinate 125,288 of NZ_JAUSSH010000003.1, forward strand.
AACCTCGGGGGAAAGATCATCCTGGACGTTGCCAACCCGCTGGATTTCGGCCACGGGATGCCGCCGACCCTGCTGGTCAAGGACAGCGATTCCCTCGGGGAGCAGATCCAGCGCGCCTATCCCGCGGCCCGGGTCGTCAAATCCCTCAACACCCTCACCGCCGGGCTGATGGCCTACCCGGCGCGGCTGCCCGAACCGGGCACGGTCTTCATCTCCGGGAACGATTCGGACGCCAAGGACACCGTCGCCGGGCTACTGGCCGACTTCGGCCACCGGGACGTGATCGACCTGGGCGACATCACCACCGCACGCGGTGCCGAAATGCTCATGCCGATTTGGTTGCGTCTCTGGGGCGCGCTGGGGAGCTCGGAGTTCAACTTCAAGATCGTCCGCTGAGCCGCGGCCATCGCGCCGGCCGGGCCCCGGGGTCCGGCGGGCGCGCTGTTCCCGAAACTTCGCGAAGCTAGCCGGCGCTCAGGGCCTGGGCGGCCAGGGATCGGGCGAGGGAGTCGCGTTGCTCGAGCAGGATCCGGCGCAGCGCCCGCGGGGCGTCGGGGGTTTGCTCCAGCCAGGCATCCAGCCGGGCCATGACCGGGTGCACGCCGTCGCCGGCCAGGTCCTGGGCGGCGGGGAAGAGCCCGGAAATCACGCGAGTGGCCATGCCGATGCTCATCGATTCCCAGATGCCCTCGAGTGCCGGCCAGTATTCCTCGTAGTGCCCGTCGAGCAGCTCGTGGGGCCCGAGCAGGAAGCCGGCGGCGGTCGCGGAGACCGCCTCGTTGGACAGGGCGGAGCCATCGGCGTCCACCCCGGTGAGCACCGCGTGGAACGCGGCCTGCTTCACGGCAGGTTGCGGGCGCGCGGCCAGGGACAGCAGGCGCCCGGCGGTGGCCACGGCCGAGGGGTGCGCGAGCGCGTCGGCCTCGAGCCGGGCCAGGGAGGCCTCGTCCAGGGTTCCGCCGGCGGCCTTGGCCGCCCACAGGGCCCAGCGCAGCTCCTCGTCAAGTTCCAGGCCCGCGAAGCGTTCCTCGCCGGCCAGCAGGGAATCGACGATGTCCCCGGCAACCGAACCGCGGGCCAGCACGGCCAGGGCGCGGGCCGCGGCGACCTGGGCGTCGCTTCCCGGTGCGGCACGATCCAGCCATGCGGTGATGGCCTCGGCCAGGGCCCGGCGCTCGGCATCCCGCAGCGCCGGCGGCAGGTAGTGGGTGATGGCGGTGGTGGCCTGGGTGAGCAGCTGCGCAAAGACCGAGACCTCGGTGACCGATTCGGCGTGGGCGCGCACCGCGGCCAGGAACTCGGGGGCCGGCAGCTTCGCGTCGCGCACCATGTTCCACAGCGCGGCCCAGCAGGTGGCCCGAGCCAGCGGATCGGCCAGCGTGCCCAGGTGGCCCAGCAGCGTGGCCAGGGAGACCGGATCGAAGTCCACCATGGCGTAGGTGTCGTCCCCGTCGTTGGGCAGGATCAGGTCCGGGCGCTCGGCCCCGGCCAGGAAGGGCAGGTCCACACCGCTTCCGGCCAATTCCACCCGGTGGGTTGCGGTGCGGGCCAGGGCGCCGTCGATGATCTTGAACAGGCCCACGTTCAGCACGTGCGGGTGGGTGATGGGGATCCCGGTGATCGGGTCGGAGCCCGATTGGGTGAGCGTTGCGGCGGTGATCTTCCCGTCGGCCAGCTGCAGGTCCAGGCCCAGGCGCGGGACCCCGGCGGTCTTCAGCCACGCGTCGGCCCACGCGCCCATGTCGCGGCCCGAGGCCGCCTGAAGGGCGGAGAGGAAATCGGTGAGCGTGGTGTTGGCGTATTCGTGGGCGCGGAAATAGGTGCGCGCGGCGTCACGGAAGGCCTCGGCCCCCACGTAGGCGGCCAGCTGCTTGAGCACGGATGCGCCCTTGGCGTAGGTGATGCCGTCGAAGTTCTGCTTCGCTGCCTCCAGGTCGGTGATGTCCGCGACGATGGGGTGCGTGGAGGGCAGCTGGTCGGCCACGTAGGCCCAGCCCTTGCGGCGGTTGGCGAAGGTGGTCCAGGCGGTGGTGAATTCGGTGGCCTCGGCGTTGGCCAGGGTGCCGATGTAGTCGGCGAAGGACTCCTTGAGCCACAAATCGTCCCACCAGCTCATGGTGACCAGGTCGCCGAACCACATGTGGACCATCTCGTGCATCAGCGTGTTTGAGCGCTGCTCGTGCTGCGCCTCGGTGGCCCGGGATGTGAAGAGGTAGTTCTCGGTGAAGGTGACCAGCCCGGGGTTTTCCATGGCGCCGAGGTTGTATTCGGGCACGAACGCCGAGTCGTACTTGCCCCACGGATAGGGGTAGTCGAAGAGCTCGTGGAAGTAGTCCAACCCCGTCTTGGTCAGCGCCAGGATGTTTTCCGGATCGAAGTGCTCCGCCAGCGAGGCGCGGCAGGTGGCGTTCAGCGGGATCACCAGTTCCGTGCCGTCTGCCAGGGTGCGGGAGTAGGAATCGGTGGCCACGAAGTAGGGTCCGGCGAGCACCGTGGTGATGTAGGTGGAGATCGGCAGGGTCGGGGCGAAGTGCGTGGTCGCGGTGCCGTCCCCGTGGTCCTGGACGCGGGCGGGGGCCTGGTTGGACCCGACGTGCCAGCCTTCGGGGGCGCACACGACGAAGGTGAAGGGCGCCTTGAGGTCGGGCTGTTCGAAGTTTGCGTAGACGCGTCGGGCATCTGCTGGTTCGAACTGGGTGTAGCAGTAGGTCTGCCCGTCGGCCGGGTCCACGTAGCGGTGCAGTCCCTCGCCGCTGCGCGAGTACCGCGCGTGCCCATCGACGATGAGCGTGTTGGGGGAGTCCACGCCCTGGATCAGGTTCTCGAGGTAGATGCGGGAGCCGGCGACGGCCTGCCCCGGGTCGACGGGGGCGCCGTTGAGCGTGATCGACTCGATGGATTCGTGGATGAAGTCCAGGAAGGTGCCGGAGGTGCCGTGGGCCTCGAGAACCAGCGTGGTCCTGGAGCGGTATCCGCTCACGGCCGGGTCCTGCGCGGCCGAGAGATCGAGCTCCACTCGGTAGGAGAGCACCTTCAGGGTTTGGGCGCGCCATGCCGCCTCGTCGCGTGAAAGGTTTTCGTTCGGGCCCGGGGTTCTAGTCATGTGATCCACCAGACCATTCAAACATGAAACGAGCGTTTGACAACGTCCGGGCGCCGGGCCCGCGCATTGGCCGCAGGGGAACGCGCACCGCCTCGTGGCCGGCCGTCGAACGGCGGCCGGCCACCGGGTGCATCAAACTCCTACCAGGGGGAGGGCTCGTAGTCCTTCAGGAAGCAGCCATAGAGGTCGATGCCGCGTTCACCGTCGACGATGGGCTGGTAAACGCGGGCCGCGCCGTCGATCAAGTCCAGCGGCGCGTGCCAGCCCTCGGCAACCATGCGGACTTTGGAATCGTGCGGACGCTCGTCGGTGATCCACCCGGTGTCCACCGCCGACATGAGGATCCGGTCGGTTTGGAGCATTTCCTCGGCGCTGGTGCGCGTGAGCATGTTCAGCGAGGCCTTGGCCATGTTGGTGTGCGGGTGCCCGGCGCCCTTGTAGCGACGGGAGAACTGCCCCTCCATGGCCGAGACGTTCACGATGTACTTGCGGTGCGCGTCCGAGGCCGCCAGCGCCGGGCGCAGCCGCGAGGCCAGCAGGAAGGGAGCGGTGACGTTGCACAGCTGCACCTCGAGCATTTCCAGCGCGTCCACGTCGCCCAGGATCTGCGTCCAGGAGTTCTCGGTGACCACGTCCGGGACCATCCCGCCGGCATCGATCGCGGTGCCGGCGGCAATGCGCTCCAGCGAGGCCGAGCCCGCGGTCATGGCCAGGTCGGCAACCGCCTGCGCGTCGTAGTTGGTCGGTGTGGCAGGGACCAACAGCGCCGAATCCTCCAGGCGGAAGGCGCTGGCCAGGGCCTTGGGATGCTCGGAGGGTGGATTGGCCTCGCCCCAGACCTCCGGGCCGCCGTGCGCGAACTCGAGCTCGGCCGGCAGCGGCTGGTTCTCGGACTCGATCAGGTGCAGGTAGGAGTTCGAGGTGCGGCGCACGGTCTGCGCGGCGTTGTTGATCAGGATGTCCAGCGGGCCCTCGGCGGCGACGCGGTCGGCCAGCGAGATCACCTGGGAAGGGTCGCGCAGGTCGATGCCGACGATGCGCAGGCGGTGGATCCAGTCGGCGGAGTCCTCCAGCGCGGCAAAGCGGCGAGCGGCGTCGCGCGGGAAACGCGTGGTGATGGTCGTGTGGGCGCCGTCGCGCAGCAGGCGCAGGGCGATGTGCATGCCGATCTTGGCACGCCCGCCGGTGAGCAGTGCGCGCTTGCCGGTCAAATCCGCGCGGGCGTCGCGGCGTTCGCGGCCGGCGGCGGCGCATTCCGGGCAAAGGTAGTGGTGGAAGGCGTCCACGGTGGTGTAGCGCTGCTTGCAGATGTAGCAGCCGCGCGGCTTGATGTACTCCCCGGCGGTGTGCTCGTCGGTCGGGGTGCTCAAGTCCAGACCGAGGGTCTCGTCGTCCAGGCGCTGCGGGGAACCGGTGGCGGTGCGTTCGACCACGGCGCGGTCGGCGGCGTTGATGGCCGAGCGCTTCTCGTTCTTGCGGTGCCGCTTGGCGGACTTGAACATCTTGCCGGTGGCCCGGCGCACGGCAATGTGCCGTTCGTCCTCGGCGTCCAACCGGTGCACCTGGCCAAGCACCTTCAGTGCCGTCTCAAGTTCCTCGGCGGTGAAAAGTTCGTCATTGCCGGCCGCATCGGCCGCAGGATAATTCTCAGTCATGTCGGCATCAAGTCTACCGGCAGTGGCACCGGGTGGATTTTCCGGATTCGGAAAGATCCGAACGGCGTACCGGCCGCGCGCCGCCGCCGGTACGCCAGCGCTCGAAGGCAGCAACGTCGTCCAGGGGACGGATGGCGCTGACATGCGGTAGCGTGTTCCCATGAATCATTCACAGCTGGCTTGGTGGCGTTCCGACTAGGAACAGCCCTGCCTCGTGAAAGACCACGGCCGTTCGCACTGGACGGCCATTTTTGTGCCCTGCAACAAGGGGCGGGATATCGGCCGGACCGGCCGCAACCTTCCCGCAACTAGGAGCACAACATGCAAGAACACCCGGAAACCACTTCATCCGAAAAACCCGAAGCGCCCCGACACGAGACCGGTCTGGCCGGAACCGATGCCGTCGACAAGAATGCCGCGCTCGAACAACGGATCCTCGCCGATCCGGGCCGTTTCCGGGTCATGACAGGCGACCGGCCAACAGGTCGGCTGCATCTGGGCCACTATTTCGGCACGCTGCAGAACCGGGCCCGGCTCCAGGAACTCGGCGTCGAGTCCTTCGTTCTCGTCGCCGACTACCAGGTGCTGACCGACCGGGACGTGGCCGATAACCTGCCCGAATCCGTCGAGGGGCTGGTCCTGGACTACCTGGCCGTCGGCATCGACCCGGCGCGCACTACGATCTACGCCCACAGTGCCGTCGCCGCGCTGAACCAGCTGATGCTTCCATTTCTGTCGCTGGTGACGGTGGCGGAGCTGGGACGGAACCCCACGGTCAAGGACGAGGTCGCACATTCGAGGCAGGCATCGGTCAGCGGGCTGATGTTCACCTACCCGGTTCACCAAGCGGCCGACATCTTGTTTTGCAAGGCCAACTTGGTGCCCGTCGGCCAAGACCAGCTTCCCCACCTCGAGCTGACGCGCACCATTGCGCGGCGGTTCAACGCCCGGTACGCGCCCGAGACCGGGATCTTCCCGGAGCCCGAGGCCTTGCTCTCGGCCGCCCCGCTGCTTCTGGGCACCGACGGCGGCAAGATGAGCAAGAGCCGGGGCAACGCCGTCGCTCTGGCGGACGATGCCGATCAGACCGCGCGACTGATCCGCGGGGCCAAGACCGACTCCATCAGGCACATCACCTACGCGCCGGCCACCCGCCCCGAGGTCTCCAGCCTTGTCCTGCTTGCCGCGCTGTGCCTGGGGCGTGATCCCCGCGAGGTTGCCGATGAGATTGGTACAGGGGGTGCCGGCTTGTTGAAACGGACGGTGACCGAGGCCGTCAACGAATACCTGGCCCCGATCCGGGCACGTCGGACGGCCTACGCGCAGGAGCCCGGCTTTGTGCGCAGCATCCTCAAGGAAGGCAACGAACGCGCCAGGGCCGTCGCCGAAGAAACCCTGGACGAGGTCAGGCGGGCCATGGGGACTTCCTACTGAGGCGACCGACCGGATGCCGGGCCACGATGGCTGGGTGCTTGGCGCACCCTCGATGACACCACGATGCCCGTGCCGGGAAACGGCGTCTGCGGGGCAAAGCACAGGTGGCGGATGCGAGTCGTTCGCATCCGCCACCTGTGGTTCCCTGTCCGGGGCCGCGGCCCTCCCGGGTCGGGTGTTACTGGTTCTTGGCCTTCAGCTCCGCCAGGCGGGCCTCGACCTCGGACACCGCCGGGGCGTCCTCAAGCTGGGCGGCGGCGTGTCCCTGTTCCAGGATGTTGTTCTCGGCCTTCATGGCCGCCAGGCGTGCCTCGACCTCGGTGGACTCGCCGAGATCCTCCAGGGAGGCGAACTGCGCATCCAGGGAGGACGAGGCAAGTTCTGCCGCACCGCGCACGCGTGCCTCGTCGGAGCGGATCTTGGCTTCGAAGCGGCCGATCTCGGAGGTCGGATCGCTCATATCCAGGGCCTTGACCGCGTCCATCATCTGGCCCTGGGTCTTGGCGTTGCGGGCACGGGCCACCAGCTCGTCGCGCTTGGCCACCAATTCCTGGCGCTTGGTGGACATGGTGTTCAGCCCGGTCTTGAGCTGCTCGACGACCTGGCGCTGCGAGGCGATGTTCGGCTCGGCGTTGGCGGCCTGCTTTTCGCTGGACATCTGGCGCTGGATGGCAACGGTGGCCAGCTTGTTGAACTTCTCGGCGTTGGCGCTGTCGCCGGCGGCCGAGTATTCCTCGGCCTTGTTCGAGGCGGCCAGGGCCTTTGCGCCCCACTCGCGGGCGTCGTTCACCGCGGTCTTGTAGTCGTCCTCGAGCATGCGCAGGTTGCCGATGGTCTGGGCCACCGCGGTTTCGGCCTTGGCGATGTTGTCGGAGTAGTCGCGCACGTTTTGGTCCAGCATCTTCTGCGGATCTTCCAGCGCGTCCAATGCCGCGTTGGCGTTGGACTTTCCGATGCGGAACAGTCGTGCAAATATCGAGTTCTTCTTCATGGGGGGAGCGTTGCCCTTTCATAAGCCGCGTTGGAATAACTCTATGCGACACGCGGCCCCGACTGAACCCGGGACCATGGATTCCCTGGAGTCGAGGGGCATCTGCGGCGAGCCGGGCTGGACGTAGTGGCCGACATCAGGTGGATCGGACGTCAGGGGGATTGTTGCCTTGGGGCGTCGCAACTGCTTGGGTGGAGCCATGACCCCTCGACCGAGCTCCGTGATCTGGCCCGTCGTTCACCGGGAGCGGCTGGCCTTGGCCAACGACCTGGAAATGCTGGCGCCCGGGCGCTGGGAGACGCCGTCGCTGTGCCCCGGCTGGTCCGTGCACGACGTACTGGCCCACCTTGTCGACTCCGCCAAGACCACCCGGATGGGATTCGTCCGCCGCATGTTCGCTGCGGGCTTTGACTTCGACAAGGACAACGCCGTGGGTCTCGCCGGGGAACGCTGCCCGGACCCGGCCCTGACGCTGGCCGCGTTCCGCACGGTGCTCACGCGTACCAGCACCCCGCCGGCGGCCTTGCCCACGCGCCTGGTGGAGGCTTTCGTACACGGGGAAGACATTCGCCGTCCGTTGGGAATCCGGAGCGACTACCCGGCCGCGCACGTGGCCACGGCGTTGGAATACCAGGTGCGGACCAGCACCAAGATCGGTGGCGGCAAGGAACTCGCCGCAGGGTTCAGGCTGGTCGCCACTGACGACGGGTTCGAGCACGGTTCCGGGGACCTGCTGGTTCGCGGCCCGGCGATTTCCTTGCTGCTGGCGGTTTCCGGCCGGCCCTTGGCGGTGGATGAAGTCTCCGGACCGGGTGCGGCGGCCTTCGCGACGCACGCCGGATCCTGAAGCGGGTTCGGAAGTCCTTGATCCACGGGGAGCCACGGGGAGCCACTGCGGAACGCGCCTGATGCGGGCCGACCACGAGATCCAGGGAAAGCCGATCGGGGAGTGCGGTGAGGACCGAGGGGCAGTCGATTGCCTGTTGGACCGCGCCGCACTCCCCGTCGGGGATGGGTGCCGGGGCTACTTCTTGGCCGACGTGTGGTGCGCGGCCTTCTTGGCAGCCTTCTCGCGCGCGATCAGCACCTTTTCGTCAACCGGGGCATCGGCGCTGGCCCGCAGCTTGCGGTAGTACTCGGCGGCCTCGTCCTGGCGTTCTGCTTCCCCTCCGTCGGCGATCTTCGCGCGCAGGTGCTCCGGTCCGTAGCCGAAGGCATCGACCAGGTCCTGGGCGTGCGGGCGCAGCCGGGCGAGCAGGATGTTGATGTAGCCGGTGAGCGTGCGGGCCCGCTGCATCGACAGGCGCCCGTTCATCAGGTACCAGCCGAGGTTCTCCTCGATGAGGGTCAGCGCGTACACGTCGCGCAGCCAGGTCAGCACCGTGCGGGTCCCGGCGTCGGAGGTGTTGCCCAGGGCCGTGGTGAAGGCCTCCCAGCGCAGCAGTTCGCCATGCGCGCGGGCCGCGGCGATCAGCGCGTCCTGCTTCTCGTTGAAGGCGGCGGCGGAGGCCGCGCGGTCCTTGGTGTTGACCCCGCGCAGCGCGTCGGCGATCTCGGCGACCATGGTGTTGATCCGGTCGGTGAGCAGGGCGCGCTGGTTGGATTCGTCCTTGAAGAAGTTTGCGCTCTTGCGCTCGTCCCCGGTGTCGGCGACGGCCTGGGCGACCGAACGCAGCCCGGTGCGGTGCAGCGCGACGTTTTCGGCCTGCTTGACCACGTAGCGGGCCAGCACCCCGGCGTCGAGCTTGCGGAACTCCTGGCCGTAGTCGGTCAGCAGCCGCTTGCCCACCAACTGCAGCAGCACGTTGTTGTCGCCCTCGAAGGTGACGTAGATGTCCAGGTCCGCGCGCAGGGCGGTGAAGCGGTTCTCGGCAATGAATCCGGCGCCGCCGCAGGCCTCGCGGGCCTCCTGCAGGGTATCCAGTGCGTCCCAGGTGCTCAGCGGCTTCAGTGCCGCGGCCAGGGTCTCGAGGTCCTGGCGGTCCGCATCGGTGTCGGTGGCCCCGGAGAAGACGTCGTCGAACTTCGCCAGCAGTTCCTCGTGGGCGAAGGACGCGGCATAGGTGCGGGCCAGGCGGGGGATGAGCCGGCGCTGGTGGCGCTGGTAGTCCATGATGTTCTCCTCCTGGATGTCGGAGGAGGCGTTGAACTGGCGGCGCTGGTTGCCGTAGGTCACGGCGATCTGCAGGGCGATCTTGGAGGCGGCGGTGGCGGCGCCGTCCAGCGAGACGCGGCCCTGGACCAGGGTGCCGAGCATGGTGAAGAAGCGCCGTCCGGGGGAGTGGATGGGCGAGGAGTAGGTGCCGTCCGCGGTGACGTCGCCGTAGCGGTTGAGCAGGTTGGTGCGCGGGATGCGGACGTTGGTGAAGTGCAGCCGTCCGTTGTCGATGCCGTTGAGTCCGCCCTTGAGTCCGTCGTCCTGTCCGCCGATTCCCGGCAGGAAGCCGTTCTCGTCCCGGATGTCGACGTAGAAGGCGTGCACGCCGTGGTTCACGCCGCCGGTGATGAGCTGGGCGAAGACCACCGCGGCCTTGCCGTGGACCCCGGCGTTGCCCAGGAATTCCTTCCAGGCGGCCTTGAAGGGGGTGTTGATGACGAATTCCTGCGCCTGGGCATCATAGGTGGCGGTGGTGCCGATGGAGGCGACGTCCGAGCCGTGCCCGATCTCGGTCATCGCGAAGGCCCCGGGGATTTCCAGGTTCATGATGCCCGGCAGCCACTTGTCGTGGTGTTCTGCGGTGCCCAGGTGCAGCACCGCGCAGCCGAACAGGCCCCACTGGACGCCGGCCTTGATCTGCAGGGACGGGTCGGCGGTGACCAGTTCCTCGAAGCTGGCGATGGAGCCGCCGTGGTTGTCTTCGCCGCCCAGTCGCGCGGGGAAGGCCCGGTGCACGGCCTTGGCGTTGACCAGTTCGTGCAGCTGGGTGAAGACGCGTTCGCGGTGCTCGTCCATGGACAGCCCGGGGGTTCCGCGCACGGCCTCGGTGCCGGCCAGGGCACGGGCTTCCTTGCGGATCCCCGCCCAGCGGCCCAGCAGCTGTTCGCCGAGGGATGCCACGTCGATGGTGACGTCGGCGGTGTCGAGGGTGATTTGTTCCTGGGTCACTGGCGTATCTGCCTTTCGGTTGTGCTGCCCTCGCGGTGCGGGGGAACTGACGCTGGATTTCTTGGATGTTTGGTGGTCGTCTCGCCGTGGGGCAAGGGGCTTGCGGGCTAGGGGCGTTCGAGTGTGGCCTGTGACGCCACGCCGTGGGTGAGCCACAGGGTCAGGCTCCGGGCGAGTTCCTCGATGCCGGGGCGTCCGGGGCCCTCGGGTGCGCGCAGCCACAGTTCGCCGGCGGCGCGGACCATGCCGATCGATGCGCGCGGCCAGAGCTCGAGGGCGGGGCTGGCCTGTTCGCCGGGCCCGACGCCCATGTAGGCGTGCATGCGTTCGCGCATCATCGTTGCCAGGTCCTCGAAGAAGTCGTTCAGTGCTCCGTCGCGGACCTGCCCCCCGGCACCGGCCGGGTCGGTCAGCACGTCCGTTGCGGGGCTGGCGGTGACGAAGAAGTAGATGTTCGGGGAGGTCGCGGCCATCCGCAGGTAGGCCAGCACCATGGCGTGCAATGCGTCGCCCTCGCCGCTGGACTTGAGGGCCGCGGCGATCACCTCGGTGCGGAAGTTGGTGATGACGTACTGGCCCAGCGCCTGGCGCAGTCCCTCCTTGTCGCCGAAGTAGCGGTAGAAGACGGACTTGGAGGTGTTCGCCTGCGCGGCGATCTCCTCCATGGAGGCGCCGGGGCCCAGCCGGTGGATGGTGTGCCGGGCGAGCTTGATCAGTTCCAGGCGCCGCGCGGCCCGGTGGGCATCCCAGCGCGCCGAACGGCCATCGCCTGCTGCCTGCATGGAGGTGCCCGCGGTGTCGGGGGCTTGTGGGTTGTTCACGATACCCAGCGTATCAGGTACGCTGGGTATCAGTAACTCACCTCACATCTGCCCCCAGGAGCAACATCAGCATGTCCGACCAGACCCAAGCCATTCGCCCGGCCGTCATCATCGGCGGAAACCGCATCCCCTTCGCCCGTTCCAACGGCGCCTACTCCAAGGCCAGCAACCAGGACATGCTCACCGCCGCACTCGACGGGCTCATCGCCCGCTTCGGCCTGCAGGGCCAGCGCCTCGGCGCCGTTGCCGCCGGCGCGGTGCTCAAGCACTCCAAGGACTTCAACCTGGTGCGCGAATGCGTGCTCGGCACCTCGCTCTCGGCCCAGACCCCGGCCTACGACGTCCAGATGGCCTGCGCCACCGGCATGGAGGCCATCGGCTCGCTGGCCAACAAGATCAAGCTGGGCCAGATCGACTCGGGCATCGGCGGCGGCGTGGACACCACCTCGGATGCCCCGATCGCGGTCTCCGAGGGCCTGCGCGCGGTCCTGATGGATCTTTCCCGCGCCCGCACCACCGGCGCGAAGCTCAAGGCGGTCTCCAGGTTCCGCCCGCGCGATTTGGCACCGAACGCGCCGGGCACCGGCGAACCGCGCACCGGCCTGTCGATGGGCGACCACCAGGCGATCACCACCAAGGCCTGGAACATTTCCCGCGCCGCCCAGGACGAGCTCGCCCTGGCCAGCCACAAGAACCTCGCGGCCGCCTACGAGCGGAACTTCTTCGACGACCTCATCACCCCGTTTGCCGGGGTCTCGAAGGACACCAACATGCGCGCCGACTCGACCCTGGAAAAGCTCGCCTCGCTCAAGCCGGCCTTCGGCAAGAACCTGGGCGCAGAGGCGACGATGACCGCCGGCAACTCCACCCCGCTGACCGACGGGGCCTCGGCCGTGCTGCTGGGCTCGGAGGACTACGCCCGCGAGCACGATTTGCCGATGCTGGCGAACTTCGTGGACTTCGAGGCCGCCGCAGTGGACTTCGTGCACGGGGCCGAGGGCCTGCTCATGGCACCGACCTACGCCGTGGCCCGCATCCTGGAGCGCAACAACCTCTCGCTGCAGGACTTCGACTTCTACGAGATCCACGAGGCCTTCGCCGGCACCGTGCTGGCCACGCTGGCCGCCTGGGAAGATGCCGAATTCTGCAAGAACAAGCTCGGCCTTCAGGCACCGCTGGGCGCCATCGACCGCTCCAGGCTCAACGTCAACGGCTCCTCGCTGGCCGCCGGGCACCCGTTCGCCGCCACCGGCGGGCGCATCGTGGCCTCGCTGGCGAAGATGCTCCATGAGAAGGGGTCGGGCCGCGGCCTGGTCTCCGTGTGCGCCGCCGGCGGACAGGGCGTCGTGGCGATCCTGGAGGCACGCTGATCATGGCGGACAAGTACCTGGAACTCGTGAACTCCGGCTTCACCAAGAAGCTCGCCAAGTCCCTGGGCGCCCCGCGCCCGGCGATCCTGCGCCGCTACGCACCAGGGGCCCCGTTGCTGCCCGGCCCGCTGCTGCTGCTCGGAAACTCCTCCGCCGCCCAGGACCTGGCGGACACGCTGCTGGGCTGGGGCCTGGACGTGCGCCGGCACGCCTCCGGCGAGAGTCGGCTCGGCGGGATCATCCTGCTGCTCGACGAACTGGCGGACCCCGCCGAACTCTCCGAACCCATGCTCGCCGCCGGCGCGGCGCTGCGCCGGCTGGCCCCCGGCGGACGCGTGGTCTGCCTCAGCCGCCCCGCACTGGAAACCGACGCCCCGGCCGTGGCCGCCGTGCGCCAGGGCATCGACGGAACCGTGCGCTCCATGGGCCGGGAAATGCGCGGCGGGGCGACCGCCAACGGCATCGTCCTCGCCGAGGGCATCCCGGCCACCGCACCCTCCGCACTGGCGGCCCTGCACTTCCTGCTCTCCGGGCGCAGCGCCTACGTCGACGGCCAGTTCATCGCCGTTGACTCGGCCGACGGGACGCTGCCGGAGGACTTCGACAGGCCCCTGGCCGGGAAGGTCGCCGTGGTCACCGGTGCGGCCCGCGGCATCGGGGCGGCCATCGCGCAGACGCTGCACCGCGACGGCGCCACCGTGGTGGTGGTCGACGTCCCGGCCGCCGGGGACGCGCTGGCAAGGGTCGCCAACCGGGTCTCCGGCACCGCCCTGCAGCTGGACGTGACCCGCCCCGACGCCGGGGAAAAGATCATCGAGCACGCGGTGTCCCGCCACGGGGCACTGGACATCGTGATCCACAATGCCGGGATCACCCGCGACAAGCTGCTGGCCAACATGGACGCGGCCCGCTGGGACTCGGTCATCGCGGTGAACATCTCCTCGCAGCTGGCCATGAACGAGGCGTTCCTGGCCGCCCAGCTGCCGGGGCTGCGCATCGTGTCGCTGGCCTCGACCTCCGGCATCGCCGGGAACCGCGGGCAGACCAACTACGCGGCCTCCAAGGGCGGGGTCATCGGCATGGTGCGGGCCTCCGCGGCCGCATTCGCCGCAAACGGCGGGGGCATCAACGCCGTGGCTCCCGGGTTCATCGAGACCGACATGACCGCGAAGATCCCGTTGGCGACCCGCGCCGTGGCGCGGATGCTGATGCCCTCGCTGATGCAGGGCGGGCTGCCGCTGGATGTGGCCGAAGCCATTGGATTGCTGGCCTCGGATGCGGCCGCCGGCATCAACGGGCGCACCCTGCGGGTGTGCGGGCAGTCGCTGGTGGGGGCATGAGCGCCCGCGAACGGGTGGTCCTGGATGCCGTGCCCTCGCTGGGCGCGCTCTACGCCAAGGCCGCCGGAAGCCGGCTGCGCGCCCTGCTGCCCGGCGGCAAGGCCGCAGGCGGCACGCTGCCGGAGGTTGAGCACCACCTCGAGGCCCTGGTGGCCGATCCCGCACGGCTGGTCGCCTACCAGCGCCTGATGGGGGACACCGTGCGCGACACCCTGCCCAGCGTCTTTGTGCACGGCATGGTGTTCCCGGTGGCGATGTCGGTGATGGTGCGCGAGGACTTCCCGCTGCCGCTGCTGGGCATGGTGCACCTGGCCAACCAGGTCGACCACCTGCGGCCGATCTCCTCCACGGCGACGCTCTCGGCCACCGCCCGGGCGGCGGACCTGCGCGGGCACCGCGCCGGCACCCAGCTCGATGTTCTCGTCGAGGTCGCCGAAGGCGGCGAACCGGTGTGGCGCGGGGTCTCGACCTACCTGGCCCGCGGGGTCTGGCCCGGCAGCCGGCCCGGCGCCCCCGCCGAGGCCCGGGCGCCCTTCACCATTCCGGGACGCACCGCGTCGTGGAAGCTGGCCGCCGACACCGGGCGCGCCTACGCGGCGGTGCTGGGGGACTACAACCCCATCCACCTCTCGGCGGCTTCGGCCAGGGCACTGGGCATGAAGCGGGCCATTGCCCACGGGATGTACCTGGCCGGACGGGCGCTGGCCGGCAGCACACCCCACGACACGGGCTACAAGTGGGGCATCGAGTTCGCCACCCCGGTGTTCCTGCCCTCCACCGTCGATGTCGCCTTCACGGACCGCGGGGACCACACGGTTTTCAGCGGGTGGGGAGCACGCAGCGGAAAGCCGCATTTCTCCGGATCGATCACCACCATGGCCCAAGCGCCGGGCAGCGGCCGGCAGTCCCGACGGCCATGAACCGTTGGGCCCGGGGTGCCCCGTGAACCAGATGCCGGTTTGCGGGGCACCCCGCGTTTAGCCCGAAGCAACTTCCCTGCGGCGGTCGGTGCCGCCAGGTGCGCTACCCTGCCGGTGAGGTGCCCGGGAGGCCAACCGGGCCGCGGGCCATTGCCCGGCGATACGAACCAAGGGCGGCAGCGGCAGTCTTGTCCCAACCGTGCCCGGCGGCGAATTCGGCGGCCTGGGCACCCAGCCGCCGGCGCAGCGGCACGTCGGCGGCAAGGTTCGCCAGTGCCGCCGCCCAGGCTGATGGTTCGGCGCCATCGACCAGGATTCCGGTGTGGCCGTCCCGCACCGCATGGGGCAGCCCCCCGACGCGGCGGGCCAGCACCGGGGTGCCGCAGGCCTGGGCCTCCAGCGCCACCAGCCCGAAGGACTCGCTGTAGGAGGGAACCGCCACGACGTCGGCGCCGCGGAACGCCTTGGCCAGGTGCTCCGCGGGCATCGGCAGCGAGAACCGCACCAGGTGCTCCACCTGTTGTGCCTCGACCAGTTTCTGCAGGTCCAGTTCCTTGGCCCCGGAGCGCGCCCCGATCACCGAGAGCTTCACATCGAGGTCCGGGCGTTCACGGGCCAGGATCCCCAGTGCCCGCACCAGGATCTGCGGGCCCTTGAGCTTCTGGATGCGCCCGGCAAAGACCACGCGCAGGGAACCCGGCGCGCTCTCGTGCTGCTCGCACACCCCGGGGTGGAAGGTCGACAGGTCCACGCCCGGCTCCACCACGTCAAGGGCCGCGGATTCGGCACCGTAGAGGTGGATGAGCTCCTCGACCTCGGCGGGGGTGTTCGCGGTGAGCCGGTCGGCCTGCAGGCACAGCAGCATCTCCCCGCGGATGCGGTCTGCGGACTCCGCGGTGTGCGCCGAGAGCTTCTTGACCTTGCCCATGGTGTGCATGGTGTGCACCAGCGGCACGCCCCACGCATCCCGCAGCTGCAGCCCGACGATCCCGGAGAGCCAGTAGTGGGAATGGATCGCGTCGTAAGGTCCAAGTCCAAGGCCCGAGGCGTAGCCCTGGATCGCCGATGCGGCTTCCGGAAGGTGCCCGGCCAGCCCCTCCTTGGTCAGTTTCCCCGGCGGGCCGGCCTGCACCTCGTGGCACACCACGCCCGGCGCCATGTCGGTGGCCCTGGTCTCGGTGCCCCGGACGAAGACATCGACCTGCACTCCGAGGTCGGCCAGGGCGAGCGTCAGGTTCCTGATGTACACGTTCATTCCGCCGGCATCCCCGGACCCGGGCTGTTCCAGCGGGGAGGTGTGCAGCGAAATCATCGCGATGCGCCGGGGTGTGTTCGTGGGTTCGGACATCGGTGCTCTGCCGCCTGTAAACGAGAAATGTGCGATCAATGTGGCCACCGTTTCCCCGACGTGCCCGGGAGGTGGCGGCCCAACACCTTCATCCTACGCAACAAGCCCCGCCCCGGATCATGCTCGGCCGCGGGCCCGAAATACCCGATTTCCCCCTCCGGGACATGACCCTGCTCACAAATACCGTTCCCGTCGGGGTGTTTTGCCTCCACGGCACGCAAATCGCCTTGTAAACACGGGGTTTTTGGGGTGGGGGACCGCCGAATTGAAGTGCGCCCCAAACCCGTGCTAGAGTCTTATCTCGCCGCGGACAACGGAAACAAAGTTCTTCACGAACTTCTTCCGGTGCAGCGGCCACCAGCGAGGGTGGCGGAATGGTAGACGCGCTAGCTTGAGGTGCTAGTCCACGTAAGTGGGTGGGGGTTCAAGTCCCCTCCTTCGCACAGGCAAAGCCCCCGATCGGATGAGAATCCGGTCGGGGGTTTTCTCGTTCCCGGCAAGCGCCCCCGCCACGACTCGTGGCGCCTCGCCCTCGCCTGCGTGCGCCGGGCTGGATAGGGTGGGGGAACCAGGTTTCGTCACGAGAAGGCAGAAGGATTCCCCCATGTCAGCTGCGCAGAGCACCCCGGACACCGTTGTCGCCGAGGACGAGGTCGCCGGCATTTGCCAGGCGCTGATCCGGATCGACACCACCAACTACGGCAACAACGAGGGCGCGGGGGAGCGCAAGGCGGCCGAATACGTCGCCGAACTCATCCACGAGGTGGGGCTCGAGGCCACGGTCCTTGAATCGGCCCAGGGCCGCGCCAACGTCGTCACCCGCATCGAGGGCACCGACAAGTCCCTGCCGGCACTGATCGTGCACGGGCACCTCGACGTGGTCCCGGCGTTCAAGGAGGAATGGTCCGTGGACCCGTTCGGGGCCGAGATCAAGGACGGGATGATCTGGGGCCGCGGGGCGGTGGACATGAAGGACATGGACGCGATGATCCTGGCGGTCATGCGCCAGATGCAGCGCACCGGCACCCGCCCGCGCCGCGACCTGGTTTTCGCGTTCTTCGCCGACGAGGAAGCGGGCGGCGACTACGGAGCGCGCTGGATGGTGGAGCACCACCCCGAGCTCTTCGAGGGCGCCACCGAGGCCATCAGCGAGGTCGGCGGCTTCTCCGCAACCATCGACGGCAAGCGCGCCTACCTGCTGCAGACCGCCGAGAAGGGCATCGCCTGGCTCAAGCTCACCGCGAACGGCCGGGCCGGGCACGGCTCGCAGATCAACGAGGCGAATGCGGTGACCCGGCTGGCGGCGGCCATCACCCGCATCGGCGAACACGACTGGCCGATTTCCTACACCGACACCACCCGCGCCTTCCTCGAGGGCGTTTCGGGGATGACCGGCATCGAGTTCACCGAAGACAACCCGCAGGTGCTGCTCAACGAGCTGGGCAACGTGGCACGCTTCGTCGGGGCGACCCTGCAGAACACCGCCAACCCCACGGTGCTCTCCGCCGGGTACAAGCACAACGTGATCCCCGGGTCTGCCGAGGCCCTGCTGGATGTGCGCACGCTGCCCGGGCAGCACGAGGCGGTCATGGAAACGCTGCGCGCCCTGGCCGGGCCGGACGTCGAACTGTCCTCGTTGCACCTGGACCGGGCGCTGGAGGTCCCCTTTGCCGGGGGACTGGTCGATTCCATGGTCGCCGCGCTGAATCGCGAGGACCCGGAGGCCGTCGTGCTGCCCTACATGCTCTCCGGCGGCACGGACAACAAGTCGCTGTCCCGGCTGGGCATCACCGGCTACGGCTTCGCCCCGCTGCGCCTTCCGGCCGAACTGGACTTCACCGGCATGTTCCACGGCGTCGACGAGCGCGTCCCGGTCGACTCGCTGAAGTTCGGCACCCGGGTCCTGCGCGACCTGTTGACCACCTACTGACACCAGCCCCGGCAATGCCCGCCGCGGTCGATGGCCGGCTGCCGCGGGATGATCCACACCCCGACAACAGGAAGCGAAGCGAAACCCACGTGATGACGATTGACCAGGTGCTCGGCACCGACATGCTCGAAGGATTCCGGGCACGTGCCGGAGGCTACGACGAACAGAACACCTTCTGCACGCAGGACTTTGCCGAACTTGCCGATGCCGGGTACCTGCGGGCCATGCTCCCGGAATCCCGGGGAGGCTTCGGCTGGGGCATGGAAACGATGACCGCCGCCCAGCGACTGCTCGGCTCCCACGCCCCGGCCACGGCACTGGCCGTAAACATGCACCACGTCTGGTGCGGGGTGGCAACGCTGCTCGCCGCCCGCGGAGACCACCGGTTGGACATGGTCCTGGACTGGGTGCAGGCGGGGGAGGTCATGGCCTTCGGGGTCTCCGAGGCCGGCAACGACCAGGTCCTCTTCGACTCCGTCACCCGGGCCGTACCGGCGGCCGACGGTTCCTACGCCTTCACCGGCACCAAGATCTTCACCTCGCTGGCCCCGGTGTGGACCCGGCTGGGGGTCTTCGGCAAGGACGAAAGCGGCCAAGAGCCCAAGCTGGTCCACGGTTTCCTGCACCGGGATGCGCCGGGCATCGAGATCCCGCAAAACTGGAACACCCTGGGCATGCGGGCCACCCAGTCGAACTCGACCATCCTCACCGGGGCCCCGGTGGCGGCCGAGCACATCCACAGCACCCTGCCGGTGGGCCCGGTTCCGGACCTGCTGGTCTTCGGCATCTTCGCCTCGTTCCTCTCACTCACCGCCTCGGTCTACGTGGGGCTTGCCGAGCGCGGCATGCAGCTGGCCGCGGCCAACCCGGCACGGCGGAAATCGCTGAAGAACGACGGACGGACCTATGACCAGGATCCGGACATCAGGTGGCAGGTTGCCAACGCCGGGATGGAGATCCTGCGGCTCGATGCGATGCTGCGGATGACGACCCGGGACCTCGACGACCTGGTGGACCACGGGGGATCCTGGTTCCCGCGGCTGGTCACGCTGCGCACCGCCGCCGGGGACGCGGCCCGCTCCTGCATCGACGTCGCCGCCAAGGTCTCCGGCGGCGGGCAGTACTTCCGCGGCTCGGAGCTCGAGCGGCTCTACCGCGACGCGCTGGCCAGCCTCTACCACCCCTCGGATGCCGAATCGGCGCACTCCACGGTGGCGTCCTGGTTGCTGGGGCCGGTCAGGGAATAGGCCGCGAGTGCACCGGACGATCTGAAGCACTGGCAAGGCCCACGCACGGCCGGGGCCACCGGCATCGCCCGCTGCCCTGCCACCTCCTTCAATGCGGCCAACTGCAGCACCGACGCCTACCCAAGGAACCTTTCAATCCTTCATTTCCAGGAGGGATTGGCGGGGCCGGCACCGCTTGACGAGGGCGTGGCGTGGGGATTCCGGAAGAGATTTTCGGTGCCGTTTCGTCGGTCGATCCGTTCGAGGCCGGCGAACGGATCGGCCGGTACATCTCCCTTCAGGTCCGCAACCTCCTGGACGGAAAGCCCGCAGCGGTGTCCAGCGAGCCCGCCTGCCTCGCAAGGTTCTGACCGGCTTGATCCTTTGGCGGGTCGATGCCTGCCCTTCCGCCGCCGTTGATCGTCTGCGGGGTGGCGGCGAAGCTCAGGCGCGGATGTCCAGGGTCGGCTTGACCCTCATGATGCGCCTGCGCATCCAGTACTTCTGCCCGCCGCCCTCGTACAGGCAGGTGCGCACCAGTTCCCATTTGCCGTATTCGGAGTGCTCCCGCACCGCCGCCCGGGCCACCGACCGGTGCTCGCCGGGGCGGGCGGTGATGACCAGGTATTCGAAGCGATGTCCGGGGTCCCCGGGCATCTGGTCGAGGGGGCTTGGTGCCGTGATTTTCTTTTCGATCATGACCCTGTCCATAGTGTGGCTTGTGCATGTAACGTCGAACACATGAGTACAGACCCGCGTGTTGCCCTCAGTGTATTGATCAGCTGCCTCGAAGAACACCTTTCGGCGGTCGCGGCAAAGCGCGGTGCCCAGGACGCCTCGATCAGCGCGGCGTTCCTTGCCGTGGCCGACGCCTACGAGGAGTACGAGGACGCACTTTACGAGTCCTACGAGGAGTTCCTGCCGCTGACCGTGGTGGACGAGGACGACGACAACGACCCCTACGACGAGGACGGGCCGCTTCAGGCCAGCGAGCAATAGGACCTGGAGAAGGCCGGTGCGCGGAACCGGTACCAGGGTGCCGGTGGCGGCCATCGGAGGATGGGACCACGGTATTAACTTCGTCTCACCATGGAGAGGCAACGGGCCTCGGTGCGCCTTGGTGAAGTAGTGTCGGTACGTGAATTGGTTTGAAGCGGCATTCCTGGGGCTGATCCAGGGTCTGACAGAATTTCTCCCCATCTCTTCCAGCGCCCACCTGCGCATCGTCGGAGAGCTATTGCCCGGCGCCTCCGACCCCGGCGCGGCGTTCACCGCGATCACGCAGCTGGGCACCGAAACCGCCGTGCTGGTGTTCTTTTGGAAAGACATCGTGCGGATCATCGGCGCCTGGTTCAACGCGTTGCGCGGCCGGATTCCGCACAGCGACCCGGACGCGAAGATGGGCTGGTTGATCATCGTCGGCTCGATCCCGATCGGGGTGCTGGGCCTGCTCTTCGAAGAGCAGATCGACACGTCCTTCCGCTCCCTGTGGATCGTGGCGACCACCCTGGTGGTCTTTGGCCTGATCCTGGCGGTCGCCGACTACTACGGCAAGCAGGACCGCGAGCTGGTCTCGCTGACCCCCAAGCACGGCATCCTCTTCGGCTTCGCCCAGGCACTGGCCCTGATCCCCGGGGTCTCGCGCTCCGGCGGCACCATCACCGCGGGGCTGTTCATGGGCTACACCCGCGGCGCCGCGGCCCGCTACTCGTTCCTGCTGGCCATCCCCGCGGTCTTCGCCTCCGGGCTGTACAAGCTGGCCAAGTCCCTCGACGAGCCCGGCGTGTACTCGCTGCCGCAGACGGGCCTGGCCACACTGATCGCGTTCATCGTCGGTTTTGTCATTGTCGGCTGGTTCCTGAAGTACGTTTCCTCGCACAGCTACAGCCTCTTTGTCTGGTACCGCGTGGCCCTGGGCCTGGCCCTGTACCTGCTGCTGGGCTTCGGTGTGATCAACGCCTAGCAAACCCGGCCCCGAATCGTGGAATAAGCACGGGGTCCCTTGGACTTGTTCCAAGTAACTGCATTGCGCCCCGGCCTGTTCCGGGGGAAAACCTAAGAGAAAGGACGCCCCGTGCTTGCATGGTCCGCGCCCACCGTCCCGCACGTTCCGGGAAACGCACCGATCCTCCAGGTGCACGACACCGCCAGCCAGCGGCTGGTTGACACGGCCCCCGCCGAGAAGTCCAACGCACCGGCGAGCATGTACGTCTGCGGCATCACCCCCTACGACGCCACCCACATGGGGCACGCCGCCACCTATGTGGCCTTCGACCTGCTGCTGCGCACCTGGCGCGACGCCGGGCGCGACGTGAATTACGTGCAAAACGTCACCGACATCGACGACCCGCTGCTCGAGCGGGCCGCCGCCACCGGCATGGACTGGCAGGTGCTGGCCAAGGAGCAGACCGACCTGTTCCGCGCCGACATGGAGGCCCTGAACGTGATCCCGCCGCGGCACTACATCGGCGCGGTGGAATCCATCACCTGGCTCGTCCCGCTGGTCGAGGAGCTCGTCGCCAAGGACCTGGCCTACCCGGTGCCCGGCGAAAACGGGGAACCGGACGGGGACATCTACTTCGACGCCGCGGCAGCGGCGTCCGACGCCTGGGAACTGGGCACCGTCAGCCGGTACGACCGCGAGACCATGCTCGGGTTCTTCGCCGAACGCGGCGGGGACCCGGCACGTCCGGGCAAGCGCGACGCCCTGGATCCGTTGCTGTGGCGCGTGGCCCGGCCCGGTGAACCGGAATGGGACGGCGGAACCCTGGGCGCCGGGCGCCCGGGCTGGCATATCGAGTGTTCGGTCATTGCCCGCCGCTTCCTGCCCGCCCCCTTCACCGTGCAGGGCGGGGGATCGGACCTGATCTTCCCGCACCACGAGTTCTCCGCCGGGCATGCCGCCGCACTGGACGGCAAGGCGCTGGCGCAGTCCTACGTGCACACCGGCATGGTGGGCCTGGACGGCGAAAAGATGAGCAAGTCCCTGGGCAACCTGGTGTTGGTCTCCAAGCTGCGCGCCGCCGGCGTGGAGCCGGTGGCGATCCGCACCGTGCTGCTGGGCCAGCACTACCGCAGCGACTGGTTCTGGACCGACGAGCTGCTCGCCCAGGCCCAGGACCGCCTGGCCCGCTGGCGCGCCCGCATCGATTCCGCCACCCTGGCCGAGGCCACCGCGGTCGTCACCCGGATCCGCTCGAGGCTGGCCGACGACATCAACGCACCCGCGGCCCTGGCCGTGCTTGACGCCTTCGCCGCACAGGACCCGGCCGAGGACGACGGCCCGAAGGGTGCCGGCGGGCAGCTGCTCACCGATGCGCTCGATGCGCTGCTGGGCCTGAAGCTCTCCTAGCGATCCGTGCCCGCCGCTTCGGCAGCGGGCGCGGAAACCGGAACGCGTCCCGCACCGCCATACCCCTTCCAGGGGCAGTGGCTGCGTGCGGGACGCGTTTTGCGTACCCCGGGGCCTTGCGGGAACAGCTAGTCGGGGGTCCCGGGGGTGTCCGGCGTCTCGGGCGTATCCGGGGACTGCGGGGTCTGTGGCCCCCCGGTGGCCGGGTCGTCCCTGTCGGGCGATTCGTGTTCCCCGTGCGCACCTGCCGCCCCGGGGCGGTGCCGGCGCTTGAGGTAGCGCTCGAACTCCCGGGCAATCGCCTCGCCGGTGGCCTCGGGCAGCTCGGTCTCGTCCTGCGCCTGCTCCAGCTGCTGCACATAGGCCGCCACGTCCGCGTCCCCGGTGGCCAACGCGTTGACCCCGCGCTCCCAGGCCAAGGCGTCCTCGGTCAGCTCGTGCAGGTCCAGCGTCAGCGGCAACAGTTCCTCCACCCGGTGCAACAGCGCCAGCTCCGCCTTCGGCGAGGGCGGCTGCGCCACATAGTGGGGGACCGCGGACCAGATCGAGAGCGTGGGCAGCCCGGCGGCCTCGGAGAACTGGGCCAGCACCCCCAGGATCCCGGTTGGACCCTCGTAGCTCGCCTGCCCGGCGCCCAGGGCCTCGCGCACCTTCGGGTCGTCCGAGGAGATCGAGGCCTGGATCGGGCGGGTGTGCGGCACATCGGCCAGCAACGAGCCCAACGCCACGACCCCCTGCACGTTCTCCTCCTCGGCGCGGGTGAGGACCTCGGTGATGAACGCCTTCCACCGGTAGGTCGGCTCCACCCCGCGCACCAGCAGCAGGTCCACCGGGGATTCGGGCAGCAAGGCACGGTAGATGCGCGTGGTGGGCCACTTGATGACCCGCTTGCCGGCGGCATTGCGGCGCACCTGCGGCCGGGAGAACTGGTAGTCGTAGTAGTCGTCGTCGCCGATGCCCGCGACCTTCACCGCGCCGGTGGCCGACTTGATGGTCTTCAACGCCGAGCTTGCGGCGTCACCGGCATCGTTCCATCCCTCGAAGGCCACCACCATGATCGCCGGGCGCAGCGGCGCGGGCGTCGCGGACGCTGCCACCAGCGAGGAAAGTGTCACTGGTTCATTCATATCTTCGCTCACATCCTCACCCTAGCGCGCGCACCGGTCGCCGGGGCAATGGCGCACACACTAGAATTGGCTCATGCCAACCCAGAATTGCGACCCCCTGCCCAGTGCTGCCCTGAACACCGAGATCCAGGGCGTGTTGTGGGACATGGACGGAACCCTGCTTGACACCGAACCCTATTGGATGGCCGCCGAGGCGGCCCTCGTGGCCGAATTCGGCGGCCGCTGGTCCGAGGACCAGGCCATGGCCCTGGTCGGCAACGCCCTGCCCGACGCCGCGGCCGCGCTGCAGCGCGCCGGGGTCAGGCTCCCGGAGCGCGAGATCATCGACCGGCTCACCGCCGAGGTCCTTGCCGGGGTGCGCCGCCACGTGGACTGGCGTCCCGGCGCCCTGGAACTGCTCGAGGCCCTGCACCGGGCGAACATCCCCTGCGGGCTGGTGACCATGTCCGAGGAGCCGCTCGCGGCCCTGGTGCTTCAACAGCTGCCCCACCCCTACTTCCGCTTCCGCGTCACCGGAGACATGGTCTCCCGCGGCAAGCCGCACCCCGACCCGTACCTGCTGGGCCTGGAGATGCTCGGACGCTGCGTGGCGGATCTCGAGCCCCCGCGGGTCATCGGGCTGGAGGACTCGGCCCCCGGCATCGCCTCGGCCGCGGCCAGCGGCATCACCGCGGTGCTCATCCCGCACATCGCCCCGGTCCCCGACTCCGCGTCCTGGCACCGCGTCGGCTCCCTCGAAGAACTGGATCCGGGGACCCTGGGCACCCTGGTGTCCGCGGGGGCCCGCACATGAGCGAAGCGGCCACCAGGCGCGCGGGGATCCCGCTCGGATCGATCTTCGGGGTCCCGGTCTCCCTGGCCTGGTCCTGGTTCCTCATCACCGGGGTCGTCGTGCTGCTCTTCGGGCCCAACGTCGCAAGCTCCATCCCCGGACTCGGGGCCCTGGCCTACCTGGTGGCCTTCGCCTACGCGGTGCTGCTGGCGGTCTCGGTGCTCATCCACGAACTCGCCCACGCCCTGGTCGCCAAGTCCTTCGGCTGGCCCGGGGCGCGGATCACGCTGAACCTCTGGGGCGGGCACACCCAGTTCTCCTCCTTCGATGCCACCCCCGGCCGCTCTCTGGCCGTGGCGATGGCCGGCCCGGCGGCGAACTTCGTGCTGGCCGGGGTCGGCTACTGGCTGCTGCTCTGGGTGCAGCCGACCGGGGTGCTCTACCTGCTGTGGTTCATCCTGGTCTGGGCGAACCTGCTGGTGGCGATCTTCAACGTGCTGCCGGGGCTTCCGCTCGACGGCGGGCGGCTGGTCGAATCGGCCGTCTGGCGCTACACCGGATCCCAGGACCGCGGCACCATCGCCGCCGGCTGGGCCGGGCGCGTGCTGGTGATCCTGGTCGTCGGGTACTTCGTGATCGGCCCGCTGACCCGCAACCAGCCCCTGGACCTGCAGGTGCTCATCGTCGCGGTCCTGGTCGGCGGCTTCATGTGGGTCGGCGCCTCGCAGGGCATCACCCACGCCAAGCTGCGCCTGCGCCTGCCGCTGGTGAAGGTCCGTGCCCTGATGGAACCGGCCACCGCCATCCGCCAGGACTCCACCCTGGCCCAGGTCGCCGCGCGGCTGGCCAGCCGCGGCGGGCGGGTCATCCTTCTCGACGAGGCCGGCAACCCGGTCGCGGTGATCGACGAGCGGGCCCTGGGCTCCATCGACCCCTCGCTGCTGGCCGGTTCCCCGGCGCTGTCCGCGGCCCGCGCCCTGGGGCCGGGCGCGGTGGTCGATGCCAACGCCGACGGCCGCGCCCTGATCGGCTACCTGGCCACGCTGCAGGGAAGCGAATACGCGGTCATCGACGAAAACCACCGCGTCATCGGGCTGCTCTCCCAGGCCCGCATCGTCGCGGCCATCACCGGCAAGCCGCACTAGCCGCGGCGCCGCCCCGCGGCCGCCACCGATGCACATCCACCCATCCAGAACGTAAGGACATTTCCACCCCCATGAGCGAAAAGCCAGCAACACCCCACGGGGCCGAGAACCGCCGCGGCCCCTTCCGCCCCGGCGACCGGGTCCAGCTCACCGACCAGAAGCGCCGGATCCACACCATCACCCTGACCGCCGGCGGGGAGTTCCACACGCACAAGGGCGTGCTCTTCCACGATCAGCTGATCGGCGCCCCCGAGGGCTCCATCGTGGAGAACACCAACGAGGTCCGCTACCAGGCCCTGCGCCCGCTGCTGAAGGACTTCGTGCTGTCGATGCCGCGCGGCGCCACCGTGGTATACCCCAAGGACGCCGCACAGATCATCCAGATGGGCGACATCTACCCCGGCGCCCGCGTCGTGGAGGCCGGCGTCGGCTCCGGCGCCCTGTCGATGTCGCTGCTGCGCGCCGTGGGGGACGGCGGCTACCTGCACTCCTTCGAACGCCGCGAGGAATTCGCCGAGATCGCCCGCGGCAACGTGGACACCGTCTTCGGCGGCCCGCACCCGGCCTGGCAGATCACCATCGGCGACTTCCAGGAGCAGGTGCTCAAGACCGAGGAGCCCGGCTCCGTGGACCGCGTGGTCCTGGACATGCTCTCCCCGTGGGAGTGCGTCGACGCGGTGTCCACCGTGCTGGCCCCGGGCGGGGTGTGGGTCAACTACGTGGCCACCGTGACCCAGATGTCGCGCACCGTGGAGGCCATCCGCGCCACCGGGCTGTACACCGAGCCCGAATCCTTCGAGACCATGGTCCGCGGCTGGCACGTCGAGGGCCTGGCCGTGCGCCCGGACCACCGCATGGTCGCGCACACCGCCTTCCTGATCACCTGCCGGCGGCTGGCCGACGGCGCCGTGGGCATCCCCGGGGCCAAGCGCGTGAAGGAACACACCTACTCGGCCGAGGACCTGGAAACCTGGACCCGCTCGCAGAACCCGGAGGCCTGGCACCACGAGGCCCTGGGGGAGCGCGGGGTCTCGGACCGCAAGCTGCGCCGCGCCGCCAAGGACGCCAAGTCGATGACCCAGCGCGGTTCGCTGCCCGCCGGCACCGGGCCGGAATCCGCGGCCGACTCCGGGCCGGACACCCGCACCGAGGAAAGCTAGCCCGCGGCGCCCCGTGGCCGCGCACCTTTCCGGGCCCACCTGCCCGCGAAGGTGCGCGGTCACATTTCGTTCATTCCGCCGCGCCCATGCCTAGGATGGAGGCAAGGAAAGGTGCCGGTTCACCCCGGCACCCGCAAACCCTCCGGATCAAGCGAAACAGGTGGATGATGGGCGAAGATACTGATCGCGCACGGCTCGAGGGCCAGGTCACGGCGGCCGAGCGGCAGCTGAACATCGTGCGGGACAAGAACCGCCAACTGGACCGGCAGCTGGCCACGGCCGGGGCCAACAACGCCCGCCTGGTGGCCATGCTCGAGCGCACCCGCGAGGAAATCCTGAACCTGAAGTCCGGGCTCGAAAAGGACGGGGACACCCCCTTCAGTCACGGCACCATCATCGACCTGCATCCCCGCACCCACCCGGTGCCGGGGGTCGCGATCTCCTCGACCGGCGTGCAGTCGGCCGACATCGTCCAGGGCGGGCGCAAGCTGCGCGTGGGCATCTCCCCGCTGCTGGACTTCGCCAAGCTGGCCGTCGGCCAGGAGGTGCTGCTGAACGAATCCCTGGTCATCGTCGCCGGCCTGGGCTACGAGAAGTCCGGGGAACTGGTCACCGTCAAGGAGGTCCTGGAGGACCACCGGGTGGTGGCCATGGGGCGGGCCGACGACCAGCGCGTCATCCGCCTGGCCGCACCGCTCATCAAGGACACCGTGCGCGTGGGGGACGTGCTGACCCTGGACACCCGCACCGGGCTGGGCCTGGAAAAGGTGCACCTGTCCGACATGCAGTCCCTGGTGCTCGAGGAGGTCCCGAACATCTCCTACGCCGACATCGGCGGGCTGTCCGACCAGATCGAGGCGATCCGCGACGCGGTGGAACTGCCGTTCCTGCACCCGGACCTCTACCGCGAGCACGGGCTCACCGCCCCCAAGGGCATCCTGCTCTACGGCCCCCCGGGCTGCGGCAAGACGCTGATCGCCAAGGCCGTCGCGCACTCGCTGTCCGAACGCACCAACGAACGCAACGGCGACACCGGCACCGCCAAGAGCTACTTCCTGAACATCAAGGGCCCCGAGCTGTTGGACAAGTACGTCGGGGAGACCGAGCGCCACATCCGGCTGATCTTCGCCCGCGCCCGGGAGAAGGCCGCCGGCGGCAACCCCGTGGTGGTGTTCTTCGACGAGATGGACTCGCTGTTCCGCACCCGCGGCACCGGGATCTCCTCGGACGTGGAAACCACCATCGTCCCGCAACTGCTGGCCGAGATCGACGGGGTCGAGCGCCTCGACAACGTCATCGTCATCGGCGCCTCCAACCGCGAGGACATGATCGACCCGGCGATCCTGCGCCCGGGCCGGCTGGACGTGAAGATCAAGATCCGCCGCCCCGACGCCCAGGGCGCCGCGGAGATCTTCGCCAAGTACCTCACCGCGGATTTGCCGCTGCACCCGGACGACCTGGCCGAACACGGCAACGATGCCGACGCGACGGTGCGCGCCATGATCCAGGCGACCGTCGATGCGATGTACTCCACCGGCGAACAGAACCAGTTCCTCGAGGTCACCTACGCCAACACCGAGACCGAGATCCTCTACTTCAAGGACTTCTCCTCCGGGGCGGTGATCCGCAACGTCGTGGACCGCGCCAAGAAATCCGCCATCAAGGCGCTGCTCACCGGACAGGAACGCGGGCTGCGCATGGAGCACCTGCTGGCCGCGGTCGTGGAGGAATTCCACGAGCACGAGGACATGCCCAACACCACCAACCCCGACGACTGGGCGCGGATCTCCGGGCGCAAGGGCGAGCGCATCACCTTCATCCGCACCATCGTGGCCGACAAGAACGGGCGCGGCAAGACCCTGCAGGCCCCCGGCGCCGACGAGACCGGGCAGTACCTGTGAGCGTCCACCGGGTCATGGGCCTGGAAACCGAGTATGGGGTGCTGGCCCCCTCGATGCCCGGGGCGAACGCCACGATGCTTTCGGCCCAGGTCATCAACGCCTATGCCGCCACGGTCCGCGAGGCCCGCGGAAAGATCGCCGGAACCCGCTGGGACTACGCGGACGAGTCCCCGCTGAACGACGCGCGCGGCTTCACCCAGCCGCGCGACCAGGCGGACCCCTCCCAGCTCACCGACGTCGAGCCGGAACTCGACGCCGAGCAGGTCGCCCTGGCCGGCGGAGACGTGACCATCGGGGACACCCTCTACGAGGCGGGGCCCTACGACCACGAGGTGCTGATGAACATGGTGCTGGGCAACGGCGCCCGGCTCTACGTGGACCACGCGCACCCGGAGTACTCCTCCCCGGAAACCACCAATCCGTTCGACGCGGTGCTCTGGGACCAGGCCGGGGACCACGTGGCGCTGGCCGCGGTGCGCCGCATCGAGTCGCTGGCCGGGGTGCCGGATGTGCACCTGTACAAGAACAACACCGACAACAAGTCGGTCTCCTACGGGGCGCACGAGAACTACCTGATGCCCCGCTCGGTGCCCTTCGATTCGATCGCCGCCGGGCTGATCCCGTTCTTTGCCACCCGCCAGGTCATCTGCGCCTCCGGGCGGGTGGGCCGCGGCATGCTCGGCTCCTACCCCGGGTTCCAGGTCTCGGCGCGCGCGGACTTCTTCGAGGCGCAGATCGGCCTGGAAACCACCATCCGCCGCCCGATCATCAACACCCGCGACGAGCCGCACGCGCACTGGGAAAAATACCGCCGACTGCACGTGATCATCGGGGACGCGAACCTCGGGCAAATCTCCACGCTGCTGCGCACCGGCACCACGGCCCTGGTGCTTTCGATGATCGAGGCCGGCACCGCCCCGGGGATCGAGCTGCGCGATCCCGTCGCCGCCCTGCAGGCCATCAGCCACGACCCCACACTCACGGCCAAGGTCGAACTGGTTGACGGGCGCATGCTCACCGCGCTTG
This sequence comes from Paeniglutamicibacter psychrophenolicus, assembly GCF_030812255.1. Lineage (GTDB taxonomy): Bacteria > Actinomycetota > Actinomycetes > Actinomycetales > Micrococcaceae > Paeniglutamicibacter > Paeniglutamicibacter psychrophenolicus_A. The sequence goes on from NZ_JAUSSH010000003.1 coordinate 155,015, forward strand.
AGGTCCAGTGGATCTACGCCGAGGCCGCGGCCCGGCACAGCGGTGCCACCGATGCGACCGACGAGGCCACCGTGGAGATCCAGCGGCGCTGGGAGGAAACCCTGCACCAGCTGGAAACCGACGTCTTCTCCGCCTCGTCGACCGTGGACTGGGTGGCCAAGTACAAGCTGATGACCTCTTACGCGCAGCGCCACTGCCTGGACTTCACCGACCCGCGGATCGCGGCGATGGACCTGCAATGGGCGGACATCCGCCCGGAAAAGGGCCTTTACCACCGGCTGGCCGCGCGCGGGCTGATCGAAACCCTGTACTCCCCGGCGCAGATCGCGCACGCGGCGGCCAACCCGCCGGAGGACACCCGCGCGTACTTCCGCGGTCGGGTGCTCAGCCAGTATCCGGAGCACGTCGTGGCGGCCAGCTGGGACTCGGTCTCCTTCACGGTTCCCGGGGGCCGGAAGCTCGAGCGCATCGCGACCCTGGAACCGTTGCGCGGCACCAAGGCCCTGGTCGGGGAGCTGCTGGACCAGGAGTTGTCGATCCGCGAGTTCATTGCCACGCTGCGGAGCTAAAGGCCCTACCCAGTGGCAAGATGTAGGTAACAGCACAACCAAGGGGCCCAGGCCGCGGCGTCGCCGCGACCGGCCCCCGGATCAGAGGGAAGAGAGCGCAACCGCCATGACACAGGAACACCACTCGGCACAACGCCGCGAGGAAACCCAGGCGCACGAGCAGGAAGCCACGGCCGCCGCCGGCCAGGACGCCGGGGTCGATGACCTGCTCGACGAGATCGACGGGGTGCTGGAGCAAAACGCGGAGGAATTCGTGCGCGGCTTCATCCAAAAGGGCGGGCAGTGACCGAACTCGGTCCCGGGCCCTCCTTCCTGGAGCACCTGAACCGGGACCGTCCCGACCTGCTGCCCGGCACCCGCGCCGTGCTGCCGGCGGACGCCGGCGCCCAGGTACCGCACGGAACCACCATCGTCGCGCTGTCCTACGCCGATGGCATCGTGATGGCCGGGGACCGCCGCGCGACCATGGGCAACGTGATCGCCAGCCGCCGCATCGAGAAGGTCTTCGAGACCGACAGCTACTCGGTCATCGGGATCGCCGGCGCGGCGGGCCTGGCCATCGACATCGCCAAGCTCTTCACCGTGGAACTGGAGCACTACGAAAAAATCGAGGGCACCCGCCTGTCCCTGGACGGCAAGGCCAACCGGCTGGCCTCGATGATCCGCTCCAACATGCCCATGGCCCTGCAGGGCATGAGTGTCGTTCCGCTCTTTGCCGGCTTCGACACCTTCTCCGGCACCGGGCGGATCTTCTCCTTCGACATCACCGGCGGGCTCTACGAGGAGGTCGAGCACCATTCGATCGGCTCCGGCTCCCCGTATGCCCGCGGCGCGCTGAAGAAGCTCTGGCAGCCCGGCCTCGGCGCCACCGCCGCGGTGCATGTTGCCGTGGAGGCGCTCTACGACGCCGCCGACGATGACTCGGCCACCGGGGGACCGGACACCGTGCGCGGCCTGTGGCCGGTGGTCTACACCGTGGATGCCACCGGTGCCCACCGCGTCGAGGACGCCATCCTGGCCGACATGGCAGCCGACATCATCGCCACACGCACCGCCAGCGGGAGGGAGTCCTAGATGAGCGCACAATATTACGTATCGCCCGAACAGCTCATGAAGGACCGGGCGGACTTCGCCCGGAAGGGCATCGCCCGCGGACGGGCCGTCATCACGGCCTCCTGCATCGACGGGATCGCGCTGATCGCGGAGAACCCCTCGGGTTCGCTGCACAAGATCGGGGAGATCTACGACCGCATCGCCTTCGCGGCGGTGGGCAAGTACAACGAGTTCGAGTCCCTGCGCCAGGCCGGGGTGCGCTACGCCGACACCCGCGGCTACTCCTATTCCCGCCACGACGTGACCGGCCGCGGCCTGGCCAGCGTCTACGCCCAGTCCCTGGGTGCGGTGTTCACCGCCGAGGCCAAGCCCTTCGAGGTGGAACTGGCGGTCCTTGAACTCGGAGCGACCCCCGCCGACGACACGCTGTTCTCGCTGAACTTCGACGGCTCCATCGCCGAACAGCCCGGGCACATCATCATGGGCGGGGACACCCCCGCGCTACGCGAGGCCTGGAACGCCTACTGGACCGGCAAGGACCTGGCGGCCGCCGGCATCGACGAGGTCATCCGCGCCGCGGCCCTGGTGTTGCCGGGTGTGGGGGAGGACCCCGGGGACGCGCACCTCCTGGAGGTCGCGATGCTCGAACGGACCACCTCCACCGGCTCGCACCGCCATTTCCGCCGCCTCGACACCCCCACCATCGCCCGGATACTGGGAGCAGGGAAGTAGACAGACCATGGACCGCAGAATCTTCGGCATCGAAACCGAATACGGGATCAACTATTCGGACCCGACCGGGCGCCCGCTCACGCCGGAGGAATCGGCCCGCTACCTCTTCCGCCGGGTGGTGGCCTGGGGGCGCAGCTCCAACGTGTTCCTGACCAACGGCTCCCGGCTCTACCTGGATGTCGGTTCGCACCCCGAATACGCCACGGCCGAATGCGACGAGCTGACCCAGCTGATCGCCCACGACCGGGCCGGGGAAGCGATCCTGAACGACCTGGTGCAAAGCGCCGAGGAACGCATGGCCGCCGACGGCTACAACGGCCGGCTCTACCTGTTCAAGAACAACACCGACACCGCCGGGAACTCCTACGGCTGCCACGAGAACTTCCTGATCCCGCGCAAGCTCGAGTTCGCCCGGCTCGCCGAGATCCTGATCCCGTTCCTGGTCACCCGGCAGCTGATTGCCGGGGCCGGGAAGATCGTGAACATCGAGGGCGAGCCGCTCTACGCGTTCTCGCAGCGCGCCGACCATGTCTGGGAGGGCGTCTCCTCGGCGACCACCCGCTCCCGGCCCATCATCAACACCCGCGACGAGCCGCACGCGGATGCCGAATACTTCCGCCGCCTGCACGTCATCGTGGGGGACTCGAACATGTCCGAGACCACCCAGCTGGTCAAGCTCGGGGCCACCGACCTGATGCTGCGGATCATCGAGTCGGGAAAGATCATGGAGGACCTGCGGCTGGAAAACCCGATCCGCTCCATCCGCGAGATCTCCCACGACTTCAACGGCACCACCATGGTCAGGCTCGCCAACGGCACCGAGCTTTCCGCCCTGGCCCTGCAACGCCGCTTCCTGGCCCTGGCCACCAACTTCGTGGAGCGCGAAGGGGCCCACCACGACCAGGTCCCCGCGGTGCTGGACCTGTGGACCCGGACCCTGGATGCCGTGGAATCGGGGAACTTCTCGGGCATCGACACGGAAATCGACTGGGCGATCAAGCACAAGCTGATCACTTCATACGCCAACCGGCACAACCTGGACATGGGCGCCCAACGCCTGGCCCAGCTGGATCTGACGTACCACGACATCGACACCAGGCGCGGGCTTTTCCACCTGCTGGCGGCCCGCGGGCGCGCCGCCACCGTGGTGGATCCCGCGGACATCGCCTTCGCGGTGGACAACCCGCCGCAAAGCACCCGGGCGAAATTGCGCGGGGACTTTGTGCGTGCTGCCAAGAACGCGGAGCGCGACTTCACCGTGGACTGGGTGCACCTGAAGCTCAACGACCACCCCGGCCAGACGGTGCTGTGCAAGGATCCCTTCGTCAACGAGGACCCGCGGGTCCAGGAGATGATCACCTCGATGGGCGGGTCGCCCCAGGCGGCTTCCGGCCCCCTGCAATAAGGAGATTCACAGATTCGGCATTTAGGCTGTCTATAACCTGTTTCGAAAGCTCACCATTCAGTGTGGGTGTTTCAAGTCCCAAAATCCCCAACTGAAAGTTGATTTCGTGCGCAAAGTTATGGCACTCGTTGCAACGGCCTCGTTGCTGCTGGTCACGGCCTGTGGTTCAACCACGACGGCCTCCAGCGGTGACATCGCCCCCTTGGAATCGATCAAGGTGACCCCGGGTTCGGATGATGCGTCCGATCCCACGGTCACCTTCGACACCCCGCTGGTTGCCACGGCAACCGCGGCCAAGGTCCTCGTCGAGGGCAAGGGCGATCAAATCAAGGAAAACCAGAACATCAAGTTCAAGTCCATTGCCTACAAGGCAACGGATGCGAGCCTGCTCGGTTCGGGCTTCGCCGGCGAGCCGGTGACGCTGCCGACCAATGAGGAATTCAAGGCCCAGCTCCCGGCGCTCTACGACACGCTGATGCAGACCAAGGTCGGCTCCTGGATCGCCATGGTCGAACCGGCCGCCGAAGCCGCAGCCACCGACGGCGCATCGCCCTCGGCAAGCCCGGAAGCGGCCCCGGCCGAAACCGTGGTCGTGCTGAAGGTCGTCTCCACCGAGGAGATCCCGCCGGCGGCACCGCCTTCCAAGAAGCTCGGCGCCGACGAGGTCAAGAAGCTCAAGGACGCCGGAGCGCTGCCGACCTTCGAGATGAAGGACGGCAAGCCGGCCATCACCATCCCGAAGGACAAGGACGCGCCCGCCGGACTGGTCGTTGACATCGTCAAGGAGGGCACCGGCAAGGTTGCCACCGCCACCTCGAAGGTCTCGGCCAACTACACCGGAGTGCGCTGGGAAGACGGCAAGCAGTTCGACTCCAGCTACGACCGGGGCAAGGCCGCGGACTTCGGTCTCGACGGCGTCATCGCCGGCTGGACCCAGGGCCTGACCGGGCTGAAGGCCGGCACACAGGTCATGCTGACCATCCCGACGGATCTGGCCTACGGACCGGATGCTGCGTCACAGGGAGCCCCCGAGGGCCCGCTGGTGTTCTTCGTGGAGCTCAAGGAAGTAAAGTAGCTAGGACGCTTCTAGCAAACAACCGAAAGGACTTCACCCATGTCTTTTGGACAGCGTGAATACGACCGCACCAAGCCCGAGATCGATTTCCCGGGAACAGATGCCCCGACCGAGCTGAAGATCGAGGACATCGCCGTCGGCGACGGTGCCGAGGTCGTTCCGGGCTCGAACATCTCCGCCCACTACGTCGGCGTGGCCTGGTCCACCGGCGAGGAATTCGATGCCTCCTGGAACCGCGGCGCCCCGCTGGACTTCCGTGCCGGCGTCGGCCAGGTCATCCAGGGCTGGGACCAGGGCCTGATCGGGATGAAAGTCGGCGGCCGCCGCCGCCTGGAAATCCCCTCGGAAATGGCCTACGGTTCCCGTGGCGCCGGCGGAGCCATCGGCCCGAACGAAGCCTTGATCTTCGTCGTGGACCTGGTGGCAGTGCGCTAGGCACGGCTTCACCGATCGACGCCCTTAGCCGTGTTTTCCCATGTTGAACCGGGAAAACACGGCCAAGGGCCGTTAACGCGGCGTTGCATTGGCCCGGGTTCGTCGCAACGGGGTAATCTTGCGGACGTGGCTCAAATTAATTCCGGCGGTCCTTCCCGTGCCGAGAAACTCGTCAGTCTCACCTATGCGTTGATCAATACCCCGCACGGGTATTCCAAGCGTGAGTTGCGCAAGATCGTTGACGACTACCAGGGGCTGAACGACGCCGCCTTCGACAGGAAGTTCGACCGGGACAAGAGGGACCTTCGCGAGATGGGCGTTCCGGTTAAGACCCTGGGCACCGGATCCGACGAACGCTACCTGATCGCCCCCGAAAGCTACAGGCTGCCCGAAGTCAGCTTCAGCACCGAAGAAGCCGCGGTGCTGGGCCTGGCGGCGCAGCTATGGAAAGACACCGACCTGGAATCCTCCGCCGCCAGGGCCAACGGCCGGCTCTCGGCCGGCCTGGAAGACACCGGGCACGGGGTCCGGTTCACCGAATACGTCCCGCGCCTGCACGCCGCCGGACCGGCCTTCGCCGCCTGCCTGGAAGCGGTCTGGGCACACCAGGTCGTCTCCTTCGAGTACTTCGATGCGCAGGGCCGCACCAGCGAACGCACCATCGATGCCTGGGGGATCGGATCCCGCTTCGGGAACTGGTACCTGGTGGGCCTGGACCACAAGCGCCAGGACGTGCGGATGTTCCGGCTTACCCGCATCCTCAGCCCCATCCACACCGGCAAGGCCCACGACACCCGCCCCGCCGGGTTCTCCATGGCCCAAACCCTGGGCCGGCTGGATCCCGACATCGCCGGGCAGACCGCCAGGATCTCGGTGGCCAAGGACACCGGCTGGGCCCTGCGCTCCCGTGCCGCATCCATTACCCCGGGCCAGGCCCGCGACGAACTTTCCCTGCAATTCCACGATCTCATGGCCCTGGCGGCCGATGTGGCCAAGCTTGGCGCCAACGCCCGCGTGCTGGAACCGCCCTCGCTGGCGGCCGTGGTGCGCCGGAAGCTCGACGGGGCGCTGGCGGCCTCAAACCTCCCGGTTCCCGACTACAAGCTCGGCAAGCGCCGCAACGCCGGCCGGCCGCCCTCGACCGAGGCCGTGGCCCGGAACCTGGACATCATTTCCTACGTGGCCAGCCACGGTTCACCAAGCGTTGTGCAAACGGCCACCCACTTCGGGTTGACTGAAAAGCAGCTGCTGGCCCACCTGCAAACCATCATGATGTGCGGGGTGCCCAACGGCTTGCCCGACGAACTGATCGACGTGGAATGGGAGGCCGGCACCATCAGCATCAACAACGCAGAGGCCCTCAACGCACCGATCAGGCTCAGCCTTCCCGAGGCCGCGACCATGCTTGCGGGACTGGCCTCGCTACGTGGGCTCCCAGGATTCGAACACGCTGCTGCCGTCGATTCCGCGCACGCGAAGCTGCAGGCCGCCGCCGTCGGTTTCGAGGGCCTGGAAGCGGTTTTGTCCATCACGCTGCGTTCCGCCGAGGAAAACGAGATCCATGCAACCCTGGCCCGGGCGATCCGCGAACGCCGGGTTGTCGAGCTGACCTACTACAGCGCCTCCAGCGATGCCGTCACCGTCCGGCGGGTCGAACCGATCCGGCTCCTGGAGAACGCCGGCCGCCAGTACCTTCGCGCCTTCTCGATCCCCAACGACGAGATCCGGTCCTTCCGCATCGACCGGATCCAGTCCGCGACCCTCCCCGGGACTCTCTTCGACTTCGATGCGCAGCGGCACGAGGACGAGGCCGACATCTTCTTCACCCCCGGTCCCGCCGACGAGCTCGTGGTGCTGGGCTTTGCCCCGCGGCTGGCAGCCCTGGTGGAGGAATATGCACCGGAGAGCTGGGCCAAGGCCGGGGAAGAGCACATTGCCGAGATCCGGATGCCATCCACCTCGACCATGCCGGGCATGGTCGCCTACCACGGCGGGGACCTGCGGGTCATCGGCCCCGATTCCCTGCGCGCCGAGGTCGAGACCTGGCTTCGTGCGGCAGTCGACTCCCTGGAAGTGAAGTAGCGATGTTGCCGTGGTGGTTTTGGGTCCTCCTGTGGACCGTCCTGGCATTGGCCACGCTGCTCTTCCTGGTGCTGGCCGGGATCAGGCTCTTTCGCGGCTTCATGGCACTGGCCCACGAGGTCGGCGAGGCCATGGACAGCAGCGGCGCCTCGATGGATGCCGAAGCGGAGGACCGCGACTACCCCGAGCCATCCGACAGGACCCCGGCCGGGGTGGCCGCACTGTTCCAGGATCCCGATGCCGCACGCCAGGGATACGAGGCAGGCAAGCTTCGGCGGGCCACCGCCCGCCGCAACACACGCGTGAAGCGCAAGGCCCTGCGCGGACAACCCCAGCGCGTAAGCGATTTAGAACTCTTCTGACGTAGACTTAACTCGATTGAAAGGTAGGTTCCCCATGGGTGGAATCCAAGGATGGCATCTGGTCATCATCGTAATTTTGGCGCTGCTACTGTTCGGTGCCCCGAAGCTTCCCGGTTTGGCACGCTCCGTCGGCCAGTCCCTGCGCATCTTCAAGTCCGAGGTCCGCCAGATGAAGGACGACGACAAGGCTCCTGCTGCCGGCGACGAAACCGTCGAGGGCAAGATCGTTGATCCCGACCGTCGTGAGAACAACGCCTAATATTTCGTGAGCGAACAAGAAGCTGCTGCCAGCAAGGGGCGGAAGAAAAATCCCGAGGGCCGCATGGCCTTGAAGGAACACCTGGTCGAGGCCAGGAACCGTCTCTTCATATCGCTGATTGCCCTGGTGTTGGGAACGGTCGGAGGGTTCTTCCTCTATGACAACGTCCTCGAGCTGATCATCGCGCCGGTGCGCGCATACGGCGGCGAAGTCAACTTCACCTCCGTGATGGCACCCTTCGACATCATGCTCAAGACATCGCTCCTCTTGGGCTTGGTCTTCTCCGCGCCCATCTGGATCTACCAGCTCTGGGCCTTCATCGTCCCGGGCTTGAAGAAGAAGGAACGCAACACCGCCATCGGCTTCGCCGCCGCGGCGGCACCGCTGTTCATCCTCGGCGTGGGCATGGCCTACTGGGTGCTTCCGCACGCCCTGAAGTTCTTCATCTCGCTGACCCCGGAAAACGCGCAGTCCTGGCTCACCACCGACACCTACCTCCCGTTCGTGTTCCGCCTGCTGATCGCCTTCGGACTGGCCATGCTGGCCCCGGTGCTGATGGTGGGGCTGAACATGGTCGGAGTGCTCAAGGCCAAGCTGATCATGAAGCACTGGCGCATCACGGTCTTCCTCATTGCCCTCGTGGCAGCCATGGCGGCACCCGGCGGCGATGCGATCACCATGTTTGCGCTGGCCGGCCCGCTGTTCGTGACCTTTGCGACGGCAACGCTGATCTGCCACCTGAACGACAAGAAGCGCGACAAGAAGCGTGCACAACTCGAGGCGGAAAACGCCGCCAACGCAGGCGAGGGGTCCAGCATTCCCGACTCGCCGGATCTTCCATAGGAACGCCCGCGTCCGCAACACGGACGCGGGCGCACCTACTACCCTCCTGAAAGGGGTCGCAGCGTGAGCATGCCGGCCGAGCGATACACCGCAGCCAAGGAACAACCGCAGGAGAAGGGAACCGGGCTTTCCGAGTTCCGCGCCACCCTGGGCTTCGACCTTGATCCCTTCCAGGAAGAGGCCTGCCGTGCCGTTGCCACCGGTTCCGGTGTGCTGGTCGCCGCCCCGACGGGCGCGGGAAAGACCGTGGTCGGCGAATTCGCCATCTTCCAGGCGCTGCGTTCCGGCCGCAAGGCCTTCTACACCACACCCATCAAGGCGCTGAGCAACCAGAAGTATTCCGACCTCGTGGCCACCTACGGCCCCGAGCGGGTCGGGCTGCTCACCGGGGACATGACCATCAACGGCGAGGCCGAGATCGTTGTCATGACCACCGAGGTGCTCCGCAACATGCTCTACGCGGACTCCGACACCCTCGACTCGCTCGGCTACGTGGTCATGGACGAGGTCCATTACCTGGCCGACAAGTTCCGCGGGGCCGTGTGGGAAGAAGTGATCATCCACCTGCGCGACGACGTCCAGGTGATCTCGCTGTCGGCCACGGTCTCCAACGCCGAGGAGTTCGGCGGCTGGCTCGACACCGTGCGCGGTGACACCAGCATCATCGTCTCCGAGCACCGCCCCATCCCCTTGTTCCAGCACGTCATGGTCGGCGGCCGGCTGCTTGACCTGTTCGCCGAGGACGTGTCCTTCGACCAGGTCGCCAATGCACCGGAGCGCGCCGCGGAGGTCAACCCCGAACTGACCAAGATGGCCCACCGCTCCATGGCAGGCCCACGCTCGCAGCGTGGCCGCTCGCGCCGTGGCGGGGGATCCTGGGGGGCGCAGCGCGAGCAGCTCAGCACCCGGGTTTCGCGCCCCGACATGATCATGGCCCTTGACCAGGCAGGGCTGCTGCCCTCGCTGGTGTTCATCTTCTCCCGCAACGGCTGCGACGCGGCCGTTTCGCAATGCGTGCGTTCGGGCCTGGCCCTGACCACCATCGCCGAGGCCACCGAAATCGAGCAGAGCATCGACCTGGTGGCGCACAAACTGCCGCCGGACGACCTGGAGGTGCTGGGCTTCTGGCCATGGCGCGAGGGCCTGATGCGCGGCTTCGCGGCCCACCATGCCGGGTTGCTGCCGATCTTCAAGGAAGTCGTCGAAGACCTCTTCGTCCGCGGCCTGGTCAAGGCCGTGTTCGCTACCGAAACCCTGGCCCTGGGCGTGAACATGCCCGCCCGTTCGGTGGTCATGGAAAAGCTGGAGAAATTCAACGGCGAATCACACGTGGCCATCACCGCGGGGGAGTACACCCAGCTGACCGGCCGCGCCGGGCGCCGCGGCATCGACGTCGAGGGGCACGCGGTGGTGCTGTGGCAGCAGGACACCGACCCGGCCGCGGTGGCCGGGCTCGCCTCGAAGCGGACCTACCCGTTGAACTCGAGCTTCCGTCCCACCTACAACATGTCGCTGAACCTGACCTCGCAATTCGGCAGGGAACGGGCCCGCGGCATCCTGGAGACCTCCTTCGCCCAGTTCCAGGCCGACCGCTCCGTGGTGGGCATGGCCCGCCAGGTCCGCTCCCGCGAGGAATCGCTGGCGGGGTACAAGAAGTCGATGACCTGCCACCTCGGGGATTTCACCGAGTACGCGGTGCTGCGGGCCGAGTTGTCCACGGCCGAAAAAGACGCGGCGAAAACCATATCCCGGCTGCGCCGCGCGTCGGCGACCGAATCCCTGGAATCCCTGGTCCGCGGCGACATCATCGAGGTCACCGGCACCCGGCGGCTCGGGCGCTGCGTGGTCATCGAACAGGATTCGGCCTGGAACGACCCGCGCCCCACGGTGCTGACCGAGGACAAGCACATCCGCCGTGTCGGCGTCCAGGACCTCAACGGCCCGGTCGAGGTCATCTCCCGGATCCGGATCCCCAGGGGCTTCACCGGGCGCAGCCCCAAGGAACGCAAGGACCTGGCCGCCTCGCTGCACAACGCGCTGGCCGAGTCCCGCCCGCCGCGCGAGGACGCCCCGGAATACAGGTTCACCGGCAGCGACGAGGAGGAAGCCCGCATCACCCAGCTGCGCGCCACCCTGAAGGCCCATCCCTGCCACGGGTGCCCGGAACGCGAGGACCACGCCCGTTGGGGCGAGCGCTACTCCAAGCTCTTGCGCGACACCAACAAGCTGCGCTCCCAGATCAGCGGCCGCACCAACACCATTTCCAAGACCTTCGACAAGGTGGCCAAGGTGCTGGAGGACTTCGAGTACCTGGTGCCCGCGTCCGACGACCTGGGCCAGGCCCAGATCACCGCCGCCGGGCAGCGGCTGCGCCGCATCTACGGCGAACGCGACCTGCTGACCTCGCTGGTCATGGAGACCGGGGCCATGAACGAAATGACCGCGGAGGAGCTGGCCGGGTTCATCTCCGCCCTGGTCTTCCAGGCGCGGCGCGAAGACCACGGGCCCGACCCGCGCATGCCCACCGCGAAGATCCAGATTGCCTGGGAGACGGCGGTGAACCTGTGGTCGCGGCTCTCGGATGTCGAGGCGACTGCCGGACTGCCCGAGACCGCGGCCCCGGATTCCGGGCTGATCTGGCCGATCTACAAGTGGGCGCGAGGCTCGGACCTGCGCGAGTGCCTGCGCGGCACGGACCTGGCGGCCGGGGACTTCGTGCGCTGGGCCAAGCAGGTCATCGACGTGCTGGACCAGCTGGCCAAGATCCCCGACCTGGATGCGGGATTGGCCCGGTCCTGCAACCGCGCGGTCCAACGCGTCCGCCGCGGGGTCGTCTCCTATTCAAACGTGGTCGATTAGGACCACGCTCTCCCGGGCCCGGCCCGGCACCTGTTGGATCGAAGCACGCCGAGGGATTTTCGTGCGTGCCGGCTTAAAGCAAAGGTAAGAAATGTCTGTTGAGTTGTACCGCAATGGTTCCATCTATTCCCCGGCCGATCCCTTTGCCACCGCCATGCTGGTCGAGGACGGCACCGTGGCGTGGATCGGGACCGAATCCGCCGCCGGCGCGCTGCTTGATGCGCGGATGACGGAGATCGACTTGCAAGGCGCACTCATCACCCCGGCCTTCGTTGACTCCCACGTCCACCTGGGTTCGCTCGGTGCCTCGCTCAACGGACTGGACCTGGGCGATGCCCGCAGCACCGGCGAGGTCCTCGAGGCCGTCGCCGCGGCGGCGGCGCAGGGCAGCGGCATGCTCTTCGGTGCCGGCTGGGACGAATCGACCTTCGGCGACGGCACGCTGCCCACCAGCGAGCAGCTGCAGCAGGCGGCTCCCGACCGCGAGGTCTACCTGGCGCGCGTCGATGTGCATTCGGCCCTCATCAGCCCCAAGCTGGCCATGCGCTTCGGCCTGTCCGAAGGTCCCGAATACACCGGTGCCCTGGTCCGCGGGGAGGCCCACGGGCGCATCCGGGATGCGATCATCGCCTTTGACGAAGCCACCAACACCGAAAACCGCAATCGCGCCTTGGCGCACCTGGCCTCCACCGGGCACGGAACGGTCGTGGAGATGGCTGCCGGGCAGATCTCCGGCCGCGCGGACCTCGAGGCGCTGCTTGCCCGCACCGATGCGGAGAAGGCCGCAACACCCGAGGTCTTCGCCTACTGGGCGGAACTCGTGGGCACCGAGGACGAAGCCCGCACGCTGCTGGCCTCGTTCAATTCCGCAGCGGTCGTCGGACTGGGCGGGGACCTGAACATCGACGGTTCGATCGGTTCGCGCACCGCGTTGCTGCGCGAGGACTACGCCGACGCCGCCGGCGAACGGGGCACCTCCTACCTTGGCGTCGAACAGATCAGCGCACACGTCGCGGCGTGTTCGCTGGCCGGGATCCAGGCTTCCTTCCACGTCATCGGCGATGCCGGTCTCGACGTGGCACTCGAGGGCTTTGCCAAGGCAGCCGAATCCGTGGGACTGGCCAAGGTCCAGGCCGGGCGGCACCGCCTGGAGCACGTGGAAATGGTCGATGCGGCCGCACGCGGCCGCATGCTGGACTTCGCCCTGACCGCATCCATGCAGCCGGGCTTCGACGCGGCCTGGGGAGGGGCAGGGGGGCTGTACACCCAGCGCCTGGGCGATGCCCGGGCGGCGGGCATGAACGGTGTTGGACAGTTCCTCTCGGCCGGGGTCCCGGTGGTCATCGGCTCCGATGCCCCTGTCACCATGGTCAGCCCGTGGGCAGCCGTGAAGGCCTGCCTGGAACTGAGCGATCCACAGGCACGGATCTCGGCCAGGGCGGCATTCATGGCCCACACCCGCTCCGGTTTCCGTGCCCTGGGATCGCCGAACCCGATGGCGGGGCAGTTGGTCAACGGCGCCGAGGCCACGTTTGCGGTATGGGATGCCGCCGAACTTTCCGTGCAGACACCGGACCTCCGTGTCTCGTCCTGGAGCACCGATGCCCGCGCCGGCACCCCGATGCTCCCGGTGCTGGAAGACGAGCTGCCCAATTGCCTGCGCACGGTGCGTGCCGGCAACGTGATTTTCGACGCGATGGGCGAAGCCTAGGCGGACCGGGGCTTCCCCGCCCCCGGGTCCAGATAAAAGGCGTTTTGGCAAGGTCGAAATCAAAGTGTTTGCGCGAAGCCGCGTCAAGTTCCTTGAATGCTGGTCAGCCCGCCATATACCGGTTGACCTGATTGAATTCGCGTAGCCAGTGGTCCGGAAACGGTTGACAGCTAAAAACTGGACGGTAGGCTGTTACCAGTGTCTGATCCTTCGATCCGGCTTACCGGTATTCCGGTCCGCAAGAACAAATTGACCCCGTTGGCATTAGATAACACCTTCTTGGCCGCTCGTCGGCCGGGAGGGACGGACCGAAGCCGCGGGGTCGATTTGTGTGCCCTGCCGGTTGGTCGAATCGTCTTGCGCGTCACACGGCGGGGAGCCGGGTTTCGGGGGAGCGGTTGCGTATAATTGTGCACTGACCCCCACCCGATCCCTGAAACCAGTCGCAGCGGGTTAACGCTACGCGGCACGTTGGTATCTGGCCCCTTGCGGCCTTCTTCCGCGGATCGTTCCATCAGCAGAAAGGGACTGCCGCGTGCGCGTAGTCACGATCATTCCGACCTACAACGAGCTTGAATCGCTGCCCATCACCGTGGGCCGCTTGCGTGCCGCGGTGCCTGATTCGGATGTCTTGATCGTTGACGACAATTCCCCGGACGGCACCGGCGCCCTGGCAGACAAGATGGCTGCCGAGGACAACTCCATCCACGTCATGCACCGCACGGGCAAGGCCGGCCTGGGCGCCGCCTACCTGGCCGGGTTCCGCTGGGCCTTGGACGCCGGGTACGACGTCCTGGTGGAGATGGATGCCGATGGCTCACACAAGCCCGAGCAGCTTCCCCTGCTGCTGGCGGAAATCCCCAAGGGCGCTGACCTGGTCATCGGTTCGCGCTGGGTCAAGGGCGGCTCGGTCGTGAACTGGCCGCTGCACCGCAAGATGATTTCCCGCGTGGGCAGCTTCTACTCCCGCACCATGTTGGGCGTGAACCTGCGCGACATCACCGCCGGCTTCCGCGCATTCCGCCGCGAGACCCTCGAGGCCCTGGACTTCAACGCCATCGAGTCGGTGGGCTACGGCTTCCAGGTCGACATGACCTTCCGCGTGGCCCAGCTGGGCAAAAAGATCGTCGAGGTGCCGATCACCTTCGTCGAACGCGAGCTTGGCGTCTCGAAGATGAGCGGAAACATCGTCGTCGAGGCGATGCTGAACGTGACCCGGTGGGGCCTGAGCGCCCGCTGGAAGAAGCTCACCGGACGCAAGTAGCACCCGCCGGCGCATCCCGGATGCGGCCGGACATGGCGAGGACCCGAATGGATCATCCATTCGGGCCCTCGCCATTGCTGCAAACAGAGGGGTGTTGTCAGCCCTTCAATGCTGCCTGGGCTGCACCACGAGTGGCGCGCAACTTGTCCAGGCGATCCTTCAGGATCGTTTCCAGTTCTTCGACGGACCGGCGCTCGAGGAGCATGTCCCAGTGGGTGCGCACCGGCTTCTCGTTGCTCTCTTCTTCTTGGGCTTCACCGTTGACCAGCTTGGCAACCTTGCCGGTCTTGGACATCCAGGTTGCCGGGATATCTGCCTCAGCGGCAAAAATCACGAACACCTGCTCGCCGTCTTCGCAACGGTATTCAACGCGCTGGCGCGCTGCTGGCTCGACGCCAGCCTCAGTTTCCATGCTCTGTGCGCCAAGGCGCATTCCTCGCAGGCTGCGATCGCTCATATTGTCTCCCTACTGCGATTACATACGGGTTCGGCTACCGATTTCAACGTCCCGGTCCAGCATAAAATTCCCGCGGGGCGCAAGTCTCGAAGTTTCCATTATACGGCCCAAACGCGGCTTCGGGCGGGCATCCTCGCTTGTGAGGTCGCCCGCCCGATATTTTGCCGCCTGAAATAGGCCGTTACATCAGGGTGCTGCTGGTGCCTTCCGGCTTCTGGTCGTCGCCCGGGCCTTCGTTGAAGTTGCCCAGCGCGCCGCCGATCCCCTTCAGGGCCTCGCCGACCTCGCTGGGAATGATCCACAGCTTGTTGGCGGTGCCTTCGGCGATCTTCGGCAGCATCTGCAGGTACTGGTAGGCCAGCAGCTTCTGGTCCGGCTTGCCGGCGTGGATCGCGTCGAAGACCTTCTGGATGGCCGCCGACTCGCCGTCGGCACGCAGGATGGCCGCCTTGGCGTCACCCTCCGCCTTCAGGATGGATGCCTGGCGTTGGCCTTCGGCGGTGAGGATTGCCGACTGCTTGGTGCCTTCGGCGGTGAGGATCGCGGCACGGCGGTCGCGCTCGGCACGCATCTGCTTCTCCATGGAGTCCTGGATTGACAGCGGTGGATCGATGGCCTTGAGCTCGACACGGGAGACGCGGATGCCCCACTTGCCGGTGGCCTCGTCAAGGACGCCACGCAGCTGGCCGTTGATCTGGTCGCGGCTGGTCAGTGCCTCTTCGAGGTTCAGCCCGCCGACGACGTTACGAAGCGTGGTGGTCGTCAGCTGCTCCACCGCCTGGATGTAGTTGGCGATTTCGTAGGTCGCTGCACGCGGCTCGGTGATCTGGAAGTAGACCACGGTGTCGATGGAGACCACCAGGTTGTCCTCCGTAATCACCGGCTGCGGCGGAAAGCTCACAACCTGTTCACGAAGGTCCAGCATCGGCAGCAAACGGTCAACAAACGGAATCAAGATCGTCAGCCCGGGAAGCAGCGTGCGATGGTACTTGCCCAGCCGCTCCACGATCCCGGCCCGCGCCTGCGGCACGATGCGCACGGAGCGCAGCAGCACGATGATCACGAAGATTGCCAGTACTACCAGGACGACCGTGAGGCCAAGGCCCGATGTTTGCATCTCTTCTCTCTTTCGTCGGGGCGCCATGTTCCAGGCGCCGAAAACTTGTCTGGGAGTTGCTAGTCCAGGCCGGGCATTTGGGTGCGCAGCGTGATGTAGGCCGTTGCCCCTTCGATGCGGACCACCGAGCCGTAGGTTCCCGGCTGCAGCGCAACATCGTCGTCGGTTCGCGCCGACCAGGTTTCCCCGCCGATCTTTGCGCGTCCATTCATCCTGGAGGTGGGCTCCAGGACCAGGGCGTCTTCACCGATGAGCCGATCGACATTGGTGCGCAGCCCTTCGGGGTCCTTGCGCAGGTGCCGCAGTGCGATGGGGCGCACGAGCATGATCATGAGCAGGGACGTAATGCTGAAGACCACCATCTGCAACCAGAATTCCCCGCCAAGCAGCGCAACGGCCACGCCGCCCAGGGCCCCGACCCCAAGCATGATGAAGTACAGGTCAAGGGAGATCATTTCGATGATGGCCAGCAAGAGGAAGAGCGCCAGCCAAACGACCCATGCGTTCGTTATGAGCCAGTCGTACATTGTTGCCCCCTAAGTCAAGATGTGTTGGATACACACCAACCTCCATGCCTTCCATTTTGCCCGATGGGCATGCCAAATCGAATCAGCACAAGGGACGATGTTCCCGAGCCGGCCCCTCATCACTGCGATGAGAGGCCGCCCGGCGACGGCGTTGTGGGCGCTCAGTCGATCTTGCGGAATTCCTGGATGCGGAACGCCGCGGTGACCAGCGTGGCACTTCCGGCATCCGCCAGGCGGATGCGCAGGGTTTCGGGGTCCAGGTGGTGTCCGGCCGGGCCCATCATGGCCAGCTCGAAGGCGGCCTCCGGATCCAGCACCAGGGGGATCTTGACCTCCTCGGTGGCACGAAGCTCGAAGCCCCCGCCCATCGAGGCCACGACGCCCGCGGCCTTGTCGGCGGCGATCCCCAGCAGCCCCAGCAGCTCCGCGCCCTCGGCCAGGTGCCCGGGCAGCGGGGTCACGACCAGGGCGGTTCCGCCCGGGCGCAGCACCCGGGCGAATTCGGCACCGTTGTGCGGGGAGAAGATGTTGAGCACGACATCGAAGGATTCGTCCTCCAGCGGCAGTTCGCGCCACAGGTCCCACACCAAGGCCAGTGTGTCGGGGAGCTTCGCCGCGCGGCGCATCGCGTAGCGGGAGATGTCCAGTGCCACGGCGCTGGCTGCCGAAGTCCCGGGCAGGGCGTCCAGGACCTGGCGGAGGTAGTAGCCGGTCCCGGCACCCGCATCGAGTATCCGGGGGTGCTCGATTCCCTGCAGGGCATTGCGGACCCGGTGGCCCAGGGCCTCGGCCAGGGACTCGTAGTGCCCGGCGTCCAGGAAGGAGGCCCGGGCGGCGACCATCGGGGCCCCGTCCTCGGTGAAGTTGGTTCCCTTGCCGGTGAGCAGGTTGAAATAGCCCTGCTTCGCGGCGTCGAAGCCGTGGCCGGCCTCGCAGCCCAGGCGCGCCGGGCGGCCCGGCTGGTGCTGCAGGGACAGCCCCGACTTGCAGACGGGGCAGCGAAGCCCCGAATCGAGAGGTGTTGGCTGCTGCACGTGTGTCCTTCGTCTCAGGTGAATTCGATAGGCTAGCGCAGTGAAACCAGAGCAACTAGAACTACTGACTACTGTATCGGCGCCCAGCCTGAGCCCCGATGCAGGCCGTGCCGTGGTGTCCGCCTCCCGCCCCAGCTTCGCCTCCGATTCATACGTGGGCCAGTTGTGGTTGCTGGAGCTCGACGGCTCGGCCCCGCCCCGGCGCTTGACCCGCGGAGAATCCGACAGCGGCCCCCGGCATTCCCCGGACGGCGTGTGGATCGCCTTCCTGCGCGCCGATGCGAAGGGCGTCGCCCAGTTGGCGGTGGTCGAGGCGGCCGGCGGCGAGCCGCGGGTGCTGACCGAGCGCACGCTGGGCGTTGGCGGTTTTGCCTGGTCCCCGGACGGCGGCTCGATTGTTTTTGTCTCCCGCACCCCTGAGCCCGGCCGCTACGGCTCCATCGACGATGTCGGAGCCGGGGCCGAGGCCCCGCGGCACATCACCACCTTGAACTACCGCGGCGACGGGGTGGGCTTCACCGGGGACAAGGTGCAGGAATTGTTCACGCTGGATGTTCCGGGCCTTGAGCAGGAACCCTTTGTCCGGCCCCGGGGCCGGGCCGCGCACGGGCTCCACAAGGTGCCAGATGGCCTGCCCGAGACGACGGCGCGCCCATTGGCCGGGCAGGATGTGGCCGATCCCTGCTACAGCCCCGATGGGCGGTGGATCTACTTTGCCGCTGCGCTGCACGAGGAGCATGACACCGACCTGCGGTCGCAGGTCTACCGGGTGCCGGCGGTCGGGGAAGCGCCGGCGGTGCCCGAGCTGGTGCTCGGTGCCGCGGACTCACCCTGGGCCTACCGGGCCCCGCGGTTCAGCAACGACGGGGCAACCCTCTTTGCCCTCGGCCAGTTCGTGGGGGAGTCGGGCACAGATTTCCTGGCCCGGCAGGTCGCCGTCTGTGCCATGGACGCCCGGGCTACGGGCGTGCGCGAGGCCGCGGTGCTGACGGACAC
This sequence comes from Paeniglutamicibacter psychrophenolicus, assembly GCF_030812255.1. GTDB lineage: Bacteria > Actinomycetota > Actinomycetes > Actinomycetales > Micrococcaceae > Paeniglutamicibacter > Paeniglutamicibacter psychrophenolicus_A. The sequence continues at coordinate 173,795 of NZ_JAUSSH010000003.1, forward strand.
CGACGCCGTCGACTACACCGAGTGCGAGCAACTGGTTCCCCACGGAGACTCCGGGGTCCTAGCACTGGCCCGGGTGCGCGGTACCGGGGAATTGCACCTGGTCACCGCCGGCGGCAACAGCTCTGTGTTGGGCTCCGGCCCGCAGGTCATCCACGGGGCGGCCTCGAACGGTGCGACCATCGTGGTGTCCTACGTGTCCCAGGACTCGCCGGGGGAGTGCGCCGCCCTGGAGGGCGGTTCGCTGCGCCAGCTCACCGGGTTCGGGAATGCCCTGCGGCGGCAAACCACGCTCAGCGCCCCGCGCGAAATCAGCTTCACCGCCCCGGACGGGTACCCGGTCCACGGCTGGATCCACTTGCCACAGGGCCTCGGCCCGCACCCGGTGCTGCTGAACATCCACGGTGGCCCGTTCTCGCAGTACGGGCCCGCCTACTTTGATGAGGCACAGGTCTATGCGGCGGCCGGGTACGCGGTGCTGCAATGCAACCCGCGTGGCAGCTCGAGCTACGGCCGGGCGCACGGGACGGCCATCAGGCACGCGATGGGCACCGTGGACCTGCAGGACATCATGGCCTTCCTTGACGGCGCCTGTGCGAGCGAGCCCGACCTGGACGAGGGGCGCGTGGGCGTCCTGGGTGGTTCCTACGGCGGCTACCTGACCGCCTGGACGATTGCCCATGAGCATCGCTTTGCCGCTGCCCTGGTGGAACGCGGGTTCCTGGATCCGATGTCGTTCGTGGGCACCAGCGACATCGGCTGGTTCTTCGCAGATGCCTACACCGGGTCGGGTCCCGAGCGGGTTGCCGCCCAGTCGCCGATGGCCAAGATCGGGCAGGTGCGCACCCCGACGTTGGTCATGCACTCCGAGGGCGACTACCGGTGTCCGGTGGAACAGGCCCAGCGGTACTACGTGGGTTTGAAGCAGCGCGGGGTGCCTACCGAGTTCGTGCTCTTCCCGGGGGAGAGCCACGGGCTCAGCCGGGGAGGGTCCCCATGGCACCGCCGCCAGCGCTTTGAGGCAATCCTGCGGTGGTTCAATCGGTATTTGCCGGTTGACGGATCCTCGAACCAAACGGGCCCGTAACCACCCGAAGGTGATCGGCGTCGGTGGCGGGTACCCGGTGAATGCCGCCCTGCCACCGAGAGTCTTACCGGGCTTGGCGGAAGTCGTTGCTGGCTACGCACGATCCGGCTCCGAGCTTCACCGGCGCATCGAGCACCCTGCCGGGCTTTGGGAGACCGTTGTGGATCGGTCGCCCCAAGCCCGGGAGCTAAAAGCCCAGCGCGTGGCGTGCCTGGTCGATTCCGGGATTCGCCCAACGCGGATATTCGTGGTTGGCGCACAGCGACCGGGTCAGTGCCTTGTCGATGTAAACGGTGCCATCCAGGTGGTCCGTCTCGTGCTGGAAGATCCGCGCCTGCCAACCGGAGAAGTTCCTCCGCCGGGGAATTCCGTCGGCGTCAAGAAAACGGGTGGAAATGTCGGCTGGCCGCTCCACCACGCCCTGGTATCCGTTGAACGACAGGCAGCCCTCGTAGAAGGCGGCCGTGCGGTCGCCGATCGGCTCGTAATGCGGATTGATGATTTCCAGGTAGTCCAGCGGCTCGCGCTCGCGTGCAGTTGCGATTTCGGGGCTGGTTTCGTAGAGATCCTGAAGCACCGCAATCCGCAAGGGGATGCCCAGCTGCGGTGCGGCCAGGCCGACGCCCGGAGCATCGAGCATCACTGCGCGCATGGTCTCCAGGAACTCTCGCAACAGTTCGGGCCCGAGTTGGCCGGCGAGCTCTTTGGCCTGCATCCTCAACACCGGGTGCCCGAGCTGGACGATCGGCGGCATCTCGCCCGAGTCCCTGAGGTCAACGAGGCGGGTGACTTCGCTCCGGATCCATGCGGGGGAGTAGATGGATGATTCCTCGTCATGGAGGTCCGCCATTGATTCGTTGCTCATGCGTTGGCACCTTGGGTGATTGGTCGTGTGGCGGTGGTCTGCAAGGCGTTCAGCCGGCTGGCCAGGCGTGCAGCGTCCAGCTCCGGGAGGTGGCTCAGCGACTCCGAGAAGTCGTCCTGCGCCAGCAGGTCGAGGCGGATGTTGTGGTCGTACAGGACGTCGATGGCGTTGGCGAGGCGGCGCAGCCCAAACGGGGTCATGGCGGCAGCACCTGGTACGTCGGAAATAACCCAGTGATTGAATTCCTTGGCCAGTTCCAGGTAGTCAAGCGTCGAGGTCAACGATTCGCACAGATCGCCAAATTCGAACCAAAGCTGCCCGGGAACAGCCCGGAGTGCACGGATGTCATGGCTGGTGGGTTTGAGACTAGCCGCCTCGTGTTGCGCCGGTGCACTGAGTCCAATCCGGTGCAGGTCGGCGGCGGCCGGGGCAACCAGGAGGCAGCCGGTGTTGTAGCCGTGGCGCTGGGCATCGTCGACATCGATGCTGCGGTAGTCCCGGTGGGCATCGAGCTCGTGGACGTCCATGTGCTCGCGGATTTCGGCAATGGTCGGCAAGATCAGGTGGTGGTAGTACTCGTCGGCCAAAAGTTCCTCGGGCGGATAATTCGAGGTGGTGACCAACAGGATCCGACGGCCCATGATGAATTTGAACATCCGCGCCAAAAGCATCGCATCGCCGGGGTCGTTGCAGTGGAACTCGTCGAAGCAAAGAACCTCAACGTTGCCCAGGATCGACTCGATGGATTGTTCAATGGCGCTGGTGCGAGCCACCACCCGGTCCATGCGCCTCCGGTCATTGCCGAGCGCCTCGGGCTCCTCGATCTGGGCCAAGGCTGTCGCCGTTGCCTTGTGCGCGGTGGCGTGCAATTCCCTGAAGAATTCGTGGAAGTGGAATCGACGTTTGTTTTCTGTTGGAAGGGCGTCGAAGAAGGCACCCAGGATCCAGGTTTTTCCCCGGCCGGGAGGTCCCCAAAGATAAACATGGTCACCGGAGGGGGAGCCTTGCTGCCGGGACAGGTGACGCTCCGCGTTTCGTGCCAGCAATCCGATCGTGCCGAGTTGCTGGGGATCTAGGTCCAAGCCCTCGGCCACGGCACGATCGAGAACGACGTCCTGGATTCCTCGAGTGGCGCCGGTATGTGCACCTGCATGGACGTCTGAATATTGATCTGGCATACCATCGAGTTTCCCTGAATAACTATGCAAGCGCCAAAACAAGCCGAAAAGTAGTTATGTCAACCAATAGTTATCCTTCCCAACGACGCGGAGGAGCGGCAGGAACACGTAGATTTCGCAGAGATACTTCGGGATTTTCCACTTTCGGCCAGCTTCGGGTGCCGGCGTGCACCGAAATCCGTGGGTGCGCCCGATGCGGGACCGCGGGCGGTTGCCGGCGAGCCGCGAGCCGGAATCGCGAAAAACGGAAATTTCGGGGGAGTCGGACGCAGTCGAGGCGGGCGGCTAGATGTGCTGGAATGTGCGAATTTAACCACTTTCAGAACAAGGGAAGTTCCGCCGATAATCTACATTATGTCAAGTAATCTTTCGGGGGCACTCCCCAGGACACTGGGGTCCATACACCTGCTGTCCTGTCTCGTTACAGGTGAGGCAATCTCACTACACCCGAAGCATTAGGTGATTCCGTCTCACTACACCCGAAGCATCTACTGGTTTTGTCTCACTACACCCGAAGCATTCGGGTGTTCACGGCTTACACTGGTGCCATGGGACGCGCGCTGTTGGCGTCCGACGTTGAAGCCGGGCCCAAGTATCCTGTCGGCTCCCTGATCTTCAGGGAGCAATTCTCCTCCGCCACAACCTACGATCTTCTTGCACGTTGCTGGGCAACCGACTTCGAGAACTCGCAGCCTGTTTGCCGCGTCGCCATTTACAAGGGCTAGCGGAAATTCTCCGGCCTCTGGTGGTGCGCCTTCACCGGGCGGCATGTCAGCTTCGAGTCCTGGCTGGAACGCGACCACCTGATACTTCCAGATTTTGATCCCACCGTCACGGGGGTTGCTTCCCAGCCGTTCAGGATCAAGCTTCCGGAGCCACTCCCCCAGACCTGGCACGTTCCCGACTGCTTTGTTCGCCGGGCCGATGGCACCGGTGTCGTGATCGATGTCCGACCAGACGCCAAGGTCGAAGCCCAAGACCAGCTCGTTTTTGATGCCACTGCAAACATTCCGCCCAAACCCAGGTGAAGCGATCCCCGACGAATGGCTTTGACGAGCATCAATTAGTGTTCCACAAAAGGCTCGCGAGATTCTGTCGATCGAAGCAACACCTATTCCAAGGTGATTCCAACAACGCAGGTCAACGCTCGATTTTCCCGTTTGTGGACCCCCTTACGGGACTGAGGCACCCTAGCCGGGGTGCGTGGCGTTCGTCGCGTGCAAATGATCCCGGCCACGACACGACGGTAATCACCGAACGGATGAGAACGCCGCTCCTCATTCGACGGCCACAACGGGGTGACAACCCCCAGTGCACATCACTCAAACTACGAGAACCCGGAACGGAAGTCGCACGCCCAGAGTCGCGCGTCAAACAAGGCAGACATGGGAGGCGCGCTATTCACCCGCCATCGCCCGCAGTGCCGCGAGGTGCCCATCGAAGGCGCGGCGACCCTGCGCGGTGAGTTTGATCGTGGTCGTCTGGCGCGCGTCTGCCCGCTGCGGGGAGGCCTGCTTACTCGTGACGAGATAGCCAATTTCGACGAGGTTTCTCACGGTCTTTGACAGGTTTGCCTCGCTGAGTTCCAACGTTGCAGCAATCGCCGCGAAGTCCGCCTCGGAGAGCGGGCGCAGCATCGCACACAGACGGAGCCGGGTTGGTGCGTGGATCGCTTCATCAAAGCGGGGCTCAGCCCGCATGGCGCACCTCGGCAGCATACGCGCGGTCGTAGGCCACGACGATGAGGGCGGTGGCGACACCCGCGGCCACAGCGACAGCAACAACCCACCCGGTCAGACCGAACACCACGAGCAGCATACTGATCGCAAACGAGAAGAAGACGATTAGGAAGAACGCAATCAGCAACCAGAGCCCGCGAGGACCAGCCGGTCGGGTAATGCCGAGGCCACTGCGCTTACGAAAAAGCATCTCAACGCCGACGAAGATCCCCATGCCGAGCACAGAAGGCACCCAAGCCCATACCAGCCCGGCGGCGGGGACAACGATGATAAGAGCCGCAGCCAGGCCCTGCGCAGGTGCGCCCCACCATGTTTCGGCCGTGATCCGTTCGCCGATCTGTCCGCGGTCAGCATTGATCATTTCGAGCGCATCACGCGCGAATGCCGGGTCTTGCTGATCCTCCAAGTGACTTTCCATGCAGTTAAGTGAATCACTTAACTAGTGGTTAAGCAACCTCGTGTTGACTTGCGGACCATCAGTAACCGCTTCGCGACTTCCCAGACCAGTTGATCTGCTCAACGATCGATAATGGCGACGAAACCAGCTTTATCCCTGATCCCTGCCGATGTTGCGAGCAGGGAAGCCAAAAGCGCCGGCGGCACGCATTGATTGGTCCAGGCTTGGGTGCGGTCGAGCAACAGCTGCCCCGAACCGTGCATCTGCCAGGACCCGATGGATGACCGCGTCCGCGACACGACGTTCACTACCTAACGGATGACCGCACCGCCCCTCATTCAACGGCAACAGCGGGGCGATCACCGCCCACTGGGCATCACAAACCTCCTACGAAGATCCGCTCCACTAAGCGTTCCCGTTACGGACAATGGGTACAACCTTAGGAACGGTTCGTGGTTTCTCTGGCAGCCAACCATCCAGGCAAGCTAATCAGCAGCCCCAACACGCCAATAATCGCCAGCGCCCAAAGAATCGGAGCCGGACCCGAGTCCAAGTTGCCCTCATCCATGATGACCCCTGTCGAATACAGGGCAATCCCACTGCACACCAAGGCAGTCAAACTTACACCGAGGGCCCCGGACCATACGACTCTCCGATTCGATCCCACTACGCCCTCCTTCGTCTGTCCAGCCGACTGGCGAACTTCCAGGGCCTCATCCGCTTGCGGGGAACTCCCAACAGCGCGTCAACCCAGATTACTGTCTCCGACGCCATTCCAACCGGTGCAGCATCGCGGTTCACCGTCCAACGTCCCATCGGCCTCACGCAACAGCGAGGATCCGGCACTATGCCGTTGCCCGACGCTCCCCTTGCAAACGAATCAGCTGTCCCGATGAGCGTTCCACATTCGGGATCATACTTGCGCTGTTACCGACATAGCGGCAACGCCTCGTCTGCGGCCGATGCCCATGTGGATCATATGATTTGGATATGGAACCAGACGCAGCATCTAATCGAGTCTTGCGGATCTTCTGCGACTACGACGCAGAGTGGCCGTTGTGGGAAACCGGGCTCCAATGCCCTGAGGACTACGGACTATCCGAAGAACTGAGCTCCAGACTCGCCTCCTGGAACGAGGACTTCCAACAGCACATGCACTGGGAACGCGGCTGGGCCGAGGGATTCGACGTGCACGAATGGAACGATTCAGGCAGGCAAATAGCCCAAGAAGTTCAGCGGGAAGTCGGAGAAGGGGTCCTCGTCGTCTACGGTGTCTAAACGCTTACGTTCGGAGGCGGGGACATCGCCCATCGCTGCCTGCGGGCCAGAAACCTACATGCCCCAGAATCTCGCGTGTTGTTGATTCATCATGAAAATCGTCCCGGTCAAGGTTCCTCTAACGGCACACACGCATGATTTCATCTGCGCCAGGCAGCCCGCCTACATCACGATGTGATGACGGTGGGCACCCCGAGGCTGACGATGTGGGAGACTCTGCAAATGAGACGTCGAGTCGCCTTCGCCGCCCTCCTCATTGGGACGCTGGCAGTTTCTGGGTGTGTCAGGTCGTTTCCGGGCGATCAGAAGCTGCCTCAGGACCTTTTCAACGCGGCTCGCCAGTCAGAACGAGCACCAGTTGGATTCCGTGACGATGTACGCCGAAAATCGTGCGGACAGGTGACGCTCGATCAGGGCGAACGGATTCCTGCTGATGCGGTCGACTGCGTGGATTCCGCCATAGGCCGTCTGGATGCCGAGCTCGCCGTCGTCTCTTTCACCATCGAAGGAGATCCGATTGTGGACTTCTATCGCACCTCGACAGGCGTTCCAGGGGTGGAAGTATTCACCGATGGTGAGTTCGACAGATATGGGTCGACGATGTGGATGCACCAGGATTGCCCACAAACGACCAGTCTCACGTCGCTGCAGGGATGCCTTGAGATCTAGTCAAACAGGTCTCGTTTCGTACGCCGCGCACGTCCCGCAGGAAGTTCCCCTTGCGGAACTCGTGCCCTGCGCAAGGGGTACGAGGGCCAACTTCGCTTCGCAGCTCCAATGCGGGTCCCAGCTGGTCCATGGCCCGGATTTCTCCTGCCCTCACCTTGACGTCAACCCGCCGCCGGGTCGGTGCAAGGTACCCGGAAGGAGCTGCTCCGAGTGCTGCCGTTCACCCACTTTTCACCGCCGGGTACTTAGAGCAGCGCTCGGTGGCAACCTTCGGCGGTCATGGTTGAGGCGTGAAGGTTGCCATAGTTGCTGAATCGTTCTTTCCCGAGATGAACGGGGTCACCCATTCGCTGCTGAAGGTCTTGCAGCACCTGGATGCCCGCGCGGACCAGGTCTTGGTCATCGCCCCGTCGACGCTGGAGAATGCGCCTCCCACGGTGGAAGGCGCAACCGTGAGACGGCTGCCGGCCGTCCCACTGGCCGGATACCGGAACATCCGGGTTGCCTTTGGTGGGGTGGTGCGGGTGAAGGCCCTGCTGGCCGAGTTCAATCCCGACGTCGTCCACCTGGCATCGCCATTTGTCTTGGGCTGGCGTGCCGTCAGGGCCGCCGCGGCCCTGGGTATTCCCTCCGTGGCTGTCTACCAGACCGACGTTCCGGGCTATGCAGCCCGTTACGGCATGCCGTTCTTGGAAAACTGGGCGTGGCAGCGGGTGAAGCGGATCCACGTGGCAGCGACGAAGACTCTTGTCCCCTCGAGCGACTCACTGCAAAAGCTGCAGGGCCACGGCATCCCGCGGCTGGAGCTGTGGCGCCGCGGTGTGGATACCGCACGCTTCCACCCCGACAAGCGAAGCGCGGATTTCCGCCGCAAGGTTGCGCCCCAAGGACAAAAGATCATCGGCTATGTGGGGCGTCTGGCGCTCGAAAAGCAGGTGGAAGACCTGGCCGTCCTGGCCGAGATCCCCGGCACCCGGCTGGTAATCGTCGGCGACGGTCCGCAGCGCGAGGCGCTCGAGTCGCTTCTTCCGACGGCCCATTTTGCGGGCTTCCTGGGCGGTGAGGAACTAGCCACCGCCATGGCCTCCTTCGACCTGTTTGTGCACCCGGGGGAACTCGAAACCTTCTGCCAAACCATTCAGGAAGCCATGGCCTCGGGGGTCCCCGTCGTCGCCACCGGGCGGGGCGGCCCCGTGGATCTCGTGGATTCCTCGCGCACGGGCTGGCTATACGCACCGGGCAACCTGGAGCAAATGCGCACCTACGCCATGGACCTCATCGGTGACGACGCCAAACGTGCGGCCTTTACGGCCGCAGCCTTCCAGCAGGTCCAGGGCCGCAGCTGGCACGTGGTGTGCGAACAGCTCATGAACCTCTATGCCGAAGCCATTGCCGAGCACCCGCGGCTTCGGCTTGCCCTGTGACCCTGCAAATGAGAATTTCAGGTAGCGGTGCAGGATTACTTGGCCCGGGGCGCGCGCTCACGCTGGCCCAAACTCAAGTGGGTCGAGTGGGCGTTGGCGTCGACACGGATGCGGCTCGAGACGCGCAAACGGGCCGGGGCACATTTTCCTTCCTTCCATCCGGCGTTGCCGACCGGTTCGAGGAGGTGCACGTCCTGTGCGTTGGGAATCTGGGGCCCAAGGCGGCTGACGGGACTGATTTGCAGTTCCTGGCCCCTTCGATTGACACTCGGTTGCCGCAACCGAAGGCGCCGGCGTCTCGGCCAGCCGGCTAGCCCCGCATGCTTGATCATGAACCGGGCCGCTACGTAGCCCTGGGAGATTCCTTCACGGAGGGAGTCGGGGATATCAGCAAGCGGCGTCCCAACGGCGTCCGGGGCTGGGCCGACAGGGTGGCCGAGGCCCTCGCGAGCGATTGTCCGGGCTGGGAATATGCGAACCTCGCCATCCGCAGCAAGCGGCTTCGGCACATCATCGCGGAACAGCTGGAACCGGCCATTGCCTTGGAACCAACGCTCATCACGCTGTATGCCGGAGGCAACGATGTCATGGACCTTGGGACGAAGATCGCCGACATCTTGGCCGACTATGAATTATTGGTTCGCCGGCTGGCACGCACTGGTGCGACACTGGTCCTTTTCACCGGTTACGACGTGGAGGTTTCACCGATCTTGGGGCCCTTGCGCCGCAAGAACCATGCCTACAACGATGGCGTCCGGCTCATCGCCGCGAAGTACGGTGCCGTCCTGGTGGATTACGCCACCTTTGCCGCCTATGCGAACACCCGCATGTGGGGTCCTGATCGGCTGCATATGTCCAAGGCCGGGCACAAGTACATGGCAGCGAGGGTCCTGGATGTCCTCGAGGTGCCGCACGGCATCACGCATCGGGACAAGCAGAAGGCACCGCGCGGCGTCCGGCAGCGCGCTCGGGAACACCATGCCTGGGTCACCCAGTGGGTGCTGCCCATGTTCGGGCGCAAGCTCCGGGGCACCACGCTGGGCGACGCCCTGAGCCCCCGATGGCCCGATCCGGTGCGGGTGCCGCCGAAGAAGGGACTGAAGAAACTGACCCGATAAGGCGGTGCCGGCACGGCGTACCCTTGCCGCAAGTGCCCTCCCTGCGCCCCGATCCATTGGTTCCGGGATTTCTTGACAGGGTCCTGCCCGTCGCGGCTCGGTGCGCCCAGGTAAAGTTCCGCGCGGCGAAGCCAGGTCCCGGGGAAGGCCGCCTTCTCCCGGGCTGTGAAATCCTACGCCGAGCGAAGTATTCCCATGATGACGATATCCTCGTACTTCCCGGGCACCCAGGCGTGCTGGCGCTGACGACCCTCGACCACGAATCCCGCCTTCTCATATGCGCGGATCGCGCCAAGGTTGGACTCGATCACTTGCAGGTGGACTCGACGCAGGTTGCAGCGCACGAAGGCAAACTCAACGATTTGTGAGATGGCTGCGCTCCCGATGCCTTGTCCACGAGCTTCGGGAACCAATGCGATACCGACTTCCGCGTGGCGGGCGAGCTCGTCGAAATCGAATAGCGAAACACTGCCGACGGCGGCTCCGTCCACATCGACCACGAAACGCACGTTCTGGCTTGAATCATCTTCGTCGTCCTGCGCCAGCCGGTTCTTGAAGGCTTCCCTGGTCAGCGGCGCAGGCGATGCCGCGCTGCGCTCCTCCCAGGTGGCTAGATCGCCAGCGATGCGGAACAAGACGTCAAAGTCGCCTGCGGAACGGGAACGAAGCATGACGGCTCGCGGTCTGGACATGCTCAGGATCCTATCAATCAACGCCAGCGGCCCGACAGCAATGGGCCTAAAAGCCGCCGACAAGACCCAATTGCCACAGGTTGGGTCGTGACGGTTGTCGGCAGGTTCTTTGAAGTTGTCCTGCCACGCGACATTCCTGGTCCCTTCCGGAAGGCAAAGGGGCGCAGCCGCCTGTGTCGGAGCCACCATGGTCCCGGCCGTTGACGCCATCGGTGTTGGAGGACGGCGCTTTTGAAACGCCGGCTCAAAGCAGCCGGGGAAATCCGACCCCTGTGCAGGTAATCGGCCCTTCCGCAGGCCTCTCACCGTGTCAATCCCTCTTTTGAAGGTTTTGGCGGAAGCCGCACCTTCAAATGAGGGACGTTCACTGGTAGGAAACGAACCACGGCTTCGGGTCGATATCGAAGGTCTTTTTCGGGGTGAACGTCGGCGAGTCCTCGTCGATGAAGTTCTTCCACCCCATCCAGATCCCATCGGGCAGGTCGCGGCGCAAGTTCTTCCACGTGGCCATCTTCATCCCCGGCGTCCCGTTGCCGTCGGCGTGCACGACCATCGCCAGTTCGGGGTGCGATGTGTCCAGCGTGGCGCGGTCGCGGATCATGCTCTGCGTGAACTGGTGCAGGATGACGATTTTCTGCGGCAGTTTGTGCTTGCGCGTCAGGTCGGCCAACCAGTCATTGGCGCGGTTGAGCTCGGCGGCATCCACGGAGCCGATCTGGACCATGTGGCGCTGGCCGGGCTTGAGCCTCCACTCGGGGTCGTAGGCGATGCCGACGTTGGGGTAGGTGAGCAGCTTTTCGTAGTGCTTGGCCTGGCTCAGGAAGTCGTTGCGGCCCGGCTGCAGGTCAAGCACCACGTACACGCCGGCTTCCTGGGCGGCTTTCACCCAGGGCTCGAGTCGCTCCACGGGAACGTAGCTGGAGTACTTCCCGTCCTTGCCGGCAGAGGCCGAGGCAACGGTCGCGATGATCTCAAAGGCAGGTTGGACCTTTTCCTTGCTATGGGGCTGGTACTCCTCCGCGTACTTCTTGGCGCGCTTGATGGCCCCGTCAATGTCCTGTTCGCCGAGCAAACCCAGGGAAGCCGTTCCTGGTGTCCCGTACAGCGCGACCATGCGCCGGTCCGGGAACAGGATCTGCCCGCCGCCCGGGAGCTGCTTTCCTTCGGCAGCCGTTGCCGCCAGCGCCGAGAAATCCGTGGTTTTCCCGAACCCGTTGCCGATGGCGTACAGCTCCGAGGCCGCGTGGTTCTGGAAGAATTCCTGGTTCTTCGCAGCCCGCGGGTCGTCCGAGTCCATGGTGTGGACGTCCGCCCCTGCTGCTTGGGCCGTGGCAAGTGCGGGACCTGCAGCTTTCCCAGCCTTCTCCCCCGCGCGCACGACGACGGCGAAGCCTGACTCCGTGGGGACTTCGGCGTGGTCGATTTCAGGCAGGTCGGCATTTGGGGCCGACCCGTCGACGACGTCCAGGCCGCCCGCCAACGAATCGGACAGGGAACCGTACGCAATGAGGGTGCGTGCGCCCAGACGCCCTAACTCAGAGCCAAAGTCCTGCTGATCCGAAGCATAATCCGGTGCGCCGTCGGGTGCCACGAGCATTGGGACACCTAGTGTGCGGGCCATTTTGGCGGCTTCGTCCTGCGCACCGTCCTTGCCCAGGACGACAACAGCGGGTGCTTTTTCGAAGAACGCCTGGCTGGATTTCAAGGCCAGGTCTTCGGTGTCCCCGCCAATCCGGCCGAAGCCAGGCACGGGATCGGCCAACACCACGACGTCTTGGGTTTTCTCCGATTGTGAGCCGAAGGCTCCTGCCTTGCCCCTCGGATCCGCTGCCGTGCACCCGGCCACTACGAGAACGAGGGCCATTCCGCAACTGGCTGCACGGAGACCATTCTTGGCCCAATTAAGCATCTATTTCCTCTCCCGTCGACCTTGGACCTGGATTTTCACCTGTCCAGCCACAAGGTGGATTCCTGGTCGGGAAGATCCCCCGGACCGTTGGTGCGACCTACGGGATCCCCTGTCAAGGGATGTGCACCAGGGACGAGCCTAGCAACAATGCTCCGGTGGCACCCGATTGTTCCGGACCGGTGCCGAGCGTGTGGCAGCCATGGTGACCCTGCTCGCTGGTCGCCGTGCGGAGGGAAGATCCGAGCGCCCGTGAACCGCCCTGCACGTTGCATGCCGCGGCTTGCCTGCCCATCGCCATCGCTTCGCCCCGCCGGCCCTGTAGTTCTTGGGCTATTGGCCGGGCCCGGCCGGTGGTCGGAAGGCCTATCCTGAAGCATGGGTGCATTTGTTCTGGTGGCCTTTGTGGTCCCCGTGCCGGTAGGCCTGGTCTTTCCCCGGAGCAGTTGGCCGCTGCACATCACCGTGGTCCGTTTCGATACGCGGGAATTCGCCGAGATTGTCTGCGCCCGTCTGGATGTTGCGCTGCCGGCGTTGCTTGGCTTCGGGGTTCGCATCGGACCGGATGCACAGTTCGGACGGAACGCGTCGGTGCCGGTATCGCTGGTGGAGCCGGAGCCGGCCATGCAGCGTCTCCATAACGCCGCGCTGGAGGCCTTGGGGCCGCAGGTCCACCTGCCCGGCGCGCAGCACAACGGTCCGAATTACCGCCCGCACGTCACCCATGCCGACACCCGCCTGCGGCCCGGGGACCGGATCCGGATTCGACAGGCGGCGCTGGTGGACATGCGTCCGGACAACAACCCGCGGCTGCGCCGGGTCCTGGCCGTCTGGGAGCCGGCCCCAGAAGCGCCAGGCATGGGCGGACACCAAGTGGACCGGTCCTAGATATCGCAAATGGGCGAGATCGGGGCGCACTGTGCTGAAGCGACGCCCGATGCGGCTTTATTCGGCGTTCCGGTCCGCCTGGGGTGGGATCGCTGCAACGGGTTCAGCGCGGTGCATGCGGTGCTGCCCACCGGGCCCCGTGCCTTCCATGGCTCGGCTTGGACGTAAGCGGGCCTGGGCCGCCAGCGGAGAGGCCTGCGTGGGGCATGGGCACAACCGTGGGGGTTCGTCTTGGGTGGCGCATCACCGTGCGCCAACAATTGCTCTTCCCCGGCCCGCACTTTGTAGTGGCACTCCCCCGCCCGCCGACTGCCACGGTGCACCGCCGGCTCGGTTGAAAGAGCCTCGTTGGTCAATGTTTCACGAGGTTGGAGCCTGATTTGGGGGCTTTGCCACAAGGTTGCGACTCCGGCTTCGGCTCACGGGTATTGCCGGCAATCAGGCCCATCACGGAGTTGGTCGGCCCGCCTTCAGCGAGAACGCGCAGGGCTGCGGAGCCGAAGTGTTGCCGCGGCCATTGTGGCTTTCGCCATGGCGTAACTATAGTGGACACCACCCCTTTGAACACCGTTCAATTGGACGGTGTTCAAGTGAGCACCGACCAGGGTAGAAACCCAGAAAGATCCTTCCCATGACCAAGAACAGCCTCCTTCCAAATCGCCCTGCCCCGCGGCGTCTCGACGCCACCGGCCTCGCACGGGTCGCCATCTTTGCGGCGATTGTCGCCGTGATGGGCATGCCCGGCGGGTTTGCCGTCGCGGGCGGCGTATCCATCACCCTCCAGACCCTCGGCGTGATGATCGCCGGAGCCATTCTCGGGCCGTGGCTCGGCGCCCTCTCGATGACGGTGCTGATGTCACTTGTCGCGATCGGCCTGCCCCTGCTGGCAGGAGGCCGCGGTGGCATCGGAGTGTTCTTCGGGCCTTCGGCGGGATACCTTGCCGGCTGGATTCTTGGCGCCTTCGTCATCGGCCTCATCGTGCATGCGGGCGGACGCAAGCCGGTGCTGTGGCGGACCGTCCTCGGCATGCTGGTCGGCGGCATCCTGGTCATCTACGCCGCGGGGGTCCCCGTGCAGAGCCTGGTGACGCGCCTCCCGCTGGGCGAGACGGCGGTGTTGAGCCTGGCATTCATCCCCGGCGACCTCATCAAGGCCGTGACCGCGGCCGTCATCGTGATGACCTTGGTCCGGGCCTACCCGCGCGCCTTCAACCGCGTGTGGGCCACGAAGAAGTCCCCGGTGCTGGAGCCGGCCAAGTGATCACCCCGGTCGACGGCGCGGATCCCGGCCTGCTCGAGCAGCTGAGGCGGATCCGCGAAGCGGGAAACGTTCCGCTGGTCACGGATCCCAGATGGACGCCGGCGCACCGCGACGCCATGGCCGCCGCGGCCGCGAAGGCGGAGCTCCCCGGGGAAACCGCGTGGGCCACGCTCACCTCCGGAAGCAGCGGTGCGCCGCGGATCGTGCTGCGCAGCGCGGAATCCTGGGCGGCCTCGTTCGCTGCCGTGTGCGGATTCCTGGGCGCCGGAAGCGGGCAGCATGTGGCGCTTCCGGCACCTCCGGCTTCCTCGCTCACCCTGTTTTCGCTCGCCCACGCCCTTGCGGGAGGCCCCCGTCCGTTGCTGCGCCCGGGCCCGGATGCCGATGCGTTGCACGGCACGCCGCAGGCGCTTCGGGCCGTGCTCGACGCCGGCGCGCCGCCGCGGCTGCGTGCGGCGCTGGTTGGCGGCTCCCACCTCGACCCGGCGCTGCGCGAGCGGGCCGAAGCCGCGGGCATCCGGGTCACGGCCTACTACGGCGCGGCCGAACTGTCCTTCGTGGCTTGCGACACGGGCGACGGGTTGCGTGCCTTCCCCGGGGTCGAGCTGGACATCCGCGACGGCGAGTTGTGGGTGCGCTCGCCCTTCATCGCCTCCGGGTATGCCGGCGCGCCCGGCCCGTTGCGCCGGGACGGGGCCTGGGCCACGGTCGGGGACCGCGCGGAACTTCTTGATGGCCGACTGCGCCTGTTGGGACGGGCCGACGACGCGATCCTCAGCGCCTCGGCGACGATCGTGCCGGAGGAAGTTGAAGCGGTGCTGCGCGCGATCCCGGGGGTCCGCGACGCGCTCGTGTTCGGGCTGCCGCGCGGTCCCGTCGGCGCCCTGGTCTCCGCGTTGCTGGAGCTGGACGGCGAGGCACCTGCTGATGTCCGGCAGCTTGCCGCCGGCCTGCTGGGAACCGCGCACCGGCCGCGGCGCTGGTTCACCGGCCTGATCCCGCGGACCGCCTCGGGCAAGCCCGCACGCGCCGAGGCCCTGCGCCTGGTCCTCGCCGGGGAGGTGGTTTCCCTTGCAGGCTGAGAACGATCCGGTGGTCATTTCCGCCCGGCGCACCCCGATCGACACCCGCGGCCGTGCCCTGGCGCGCCTGCGCGTCGAGGAGCTGGCGGCTCCGGTGATCCGGGCGGCCCTGGAAGATGCCGCAGCGGTGCACGGCGCGCCGGTCACGGTGGCCGATGTCGTCCTGGGCAACTGCATGGGACCGGGCGGGAATCCCGGCCGCATCTCCGCGCTGGCGGCCGGGCTGGGCCACGAGGTTCCCGGCGCCACCGTGGACCGGCAATGCGGCAGCGGGCTGGCCGCCGTGCTCGATGCCGCGGCAGCAATCCGCGCCGGGGACCGGCGGATGCGGGTCGCAGGAGGAGTGGAAAGCGCCTCGACGGCTCCGGTGCGCTCGGTGGACGGCGTCCCCTACGACCGGGCGCCGTTCGCCCCGGCTGGCTTCAGCGACCCGGGAATGCTCCGGGCCGCCGAGGACCTCGCCTCGCGCGACGGCATCCCGCGTGCCCGGCAGGACGCCCATGCCGCACGCAGCCACGCCCGCGCCCGGGCGGCACGGGACGCCGGCCGCTTCGACGCCGAGCTGGTGCCGCTGGCCGGGCTGCGGCAGGACGACGCGATCGGCGGCGCCGAGCGCCTGCTCCCCCGCCTGCCCGCGCTGTTCCCCGGCGGCACGCTCACCGCCGGCACGTCCACGCGGATCGGGGACGGTGCCGCAGCCCTGGTGCTCGCGCCGGCCGGGGCCCGGCCGGGCCTCGCCATCCGGGCCTCCGCCGTGGTGGGCTGCGATCCGGCGTATCCGGGCATCGGCGCCGCAGGCGCCATCCACGCGGCCCTGGAATCTGCCGGAGTGGTCCTGGCGGACATCGCGGCACTGGAAATCGTGGAGGCGTTCGCCGCCCAAAGCCTGGCGGTGCTGGACCGGATCGGTCTCGCCGAGGACGACCCGCGGCTGTCGTCCGACGGCGGCGCCCTGGCGCTCGGCCACCCGTGGGGCGCCAGCGGTGCGATCGCCGTGGTGCGCCTCTTCAGCCGCCTCGTGCGCGCCGGGGCACCGGCCGGGACCCGCGGCATTGCCGCGGCGTCCATCGGCGGCGGCATGGGGATCGCCGCCGTGCTGGAGGTCGTCCGATGAGCCGGAACGGACTCCACCTCAAGAACGTCGGGGTGCGCCTGGGAGATGCGGACGTGCTGCACGATGTCTCCCTGGATCTCGACGCGCGCACCGTGGCGGTCATCGGGGAAAACGGCTCGGGCAAGTCCACCTTCGCCCGGTTGGTCGGCGGCCTGCTCCCCCGGACCTCGGGCGAGCTGGGCGTGCTGGGGATCGACCCGGCCCGCCGGGCAGCCGAGCTGCGCCGCCGCCTCGCCATCGTCTTCAGCAACCCGGACGCCCAGATCATCATGCCAACCGTCGCCGAGGACGTCGCCTTCTCGCTGCGCGCGGACCGGCTCCACCCCGCAGAGCTCGAGCAACGCGTGGCCGCGGCGCTGGAGCGGTTCGGTCTCAGCGACCTGGCCGAGCGCGCCTCCCACGACCTCTCCGGCGGGCAGAAGCAGCTGCTCGCGCTGTGCGGCGCGTTCGTGCGCAACCCGGAACTGGTCATCGCGGACGAACCGACCGCCTACCTGGATGCGCGCAACGCCCGGAGGGTCGCCGACCACCTCTTCGAGGACACCGGCCACCGCCTGGTGCTGGTCACCCACGATCTCGCGCTGGCCGCGCGTTGCGACCAAGCGGTGCTTTTCGCCGGCGGCTCCCTGGTGGCCCACGGCGAACCGGACCGGATCATCGCCAGGTACGAGGCGGTGCTGGCATGCTGACGCTCTACAAGCCGGGAACCGGATGGCTGCACCGCATGCCCGCGGGCCCGAAGCTGCTGCTGGTCCTGTCGGTGGTGCTTGGGGTTTCCTTGCTGCCATCGCACTGGTTCTCGGCGGGCCTCGCCGCGGCGGCGGGCGTCCTGGGCTATGCGTTGGCCGGACTCGGCCCCGGGCTGCACGGGATCCGGGAACTGGGCCGCCAGGTGTTCGGGATCCGCTGGGTCATCGTGGTCACGCTCGCCAGCCAGCTGGTCTTCATGGGCCCGGAACTCGCGCTCGCCAACGCCTCCCGGGTCACTGCCGCGATCGTGCTCGCCGCACTGCTCGCGCTCACGACGCGGGTGACGGCGCTGCTGGACGCCATCGAGACCGGGCTGCGCCCCCTGGCACGGCTGGGCCTGGACCCGCAGCGGATCGCGTTGCTGCTCACCGTGACCATCAGCACCATCCCGGTGCTCGGCCGCAGGGCGTCCGAGGTGCGAGATGCGCAGAGGGCGCGCGGGGCACGGAACAACCCGCGCACCTTCGTCGTCCCGTTTCTCATCGTGGCGCTCAAGCACGCGGACGAGCTGGGCGATGCCCTCACCGCCAGGGGCGTGCGATGAGCCCGGACCGGCCGAACGTCCTGGGTCCGGTCGTCGATGGCCAGACGCGCTGCGTGCACTACCGGACCGGGTTGGACGTGATTGCGGTCAAGTTCGCGTGCTGCGGCGAGTTCTACCCGTGCCACCTCTGCCACGCGGAGACAGCCGACCACCTCGCAACGCAGTGGCCGCGGGATTCCCGCGCCGAGCCGGCCGTGCTCTGCGGCGTCTGCGGGTACCTGTTGGCGATCGCCGAGTACCTCGGCACCGACGCATGCCCGGATTGCGCCGCGTCGTTCAACCCGGGATGCAAGCTGCACACCGAGCTGTACTTCCAGGGTTGATGAGGGAACCCTGATCGCCGTTGTCGGGTGGGGCAGCGGCGGTCGGTGGTTGGGCGGACCCCTGCAGGCTTCCAATTTTCCGGATTCCGGATAGGGTTCAAGGAGGCGCCGATTGGCAGGGGGCACTGGATCATGGCAGCCGAACATTCTTGCAGCGCCTGCGGTCGCGAGGTCAGCGACCATGATCGACACATCCGCTTTGCGCTTCCCGATCCTGTTCTGCACACCGCCGAGCAGCACCATGCCCCGGGATCCTGGCTGAGCCATGACGAACCGACCACCTCGGTCATGATGCAGGTCCAGGAAATCGGTGCGTTTGTCAGGGCATTGCTGCCGGTCTCCCTCAGCGGGGGCCACCGGCTCACCTTCGGCGTGTGGGTGGCGATCAACCCCGCCGAATTCTTGGAGACCTTTTCGACCTGGTGGACACCCGAATACGCGGACCTGCACCTTGAGGGGTACCTGGCGAACGCCGTCGGCCCGTGGGGGCTGCTGGAGGCGCCGGTTGTCCTGGAGGTCAAGGACATTGAACACACCCCTTATTGCGTGGGCAGCCAGCAGTTGGATCTCGCAGAGGTCCTGCACAAGCAATGGCCGCACGAAGTCCTTGACGGGCTCCCCGCGTAGAGCGCGACACCCCTGCCTCCGGCCGCCAACGGATCTTGGCCTGGGCGTATAAATTTCCGCCGGTAAGTGTCGTCCCACCTGGGCCAAGAGCACCTAGCACACCACCCGGCACCGGGTAGACCCCGGCCCGGTACTCATCCATCAAACCCATCCTTGCCGCCCGGGCGGCAAGTGCTGCGCAGCCGATCGCGATGTTGATCGGCCCCTTGCCCACTCGCGCCTGGCGCGAACAAGCGACGGGTCCTGCGCTGCACTCCCCCGGTGCAACTTCCTCTCGTTCGGCCTGCGTCCCAACAGGTGGAGGCCATCTCTTTGAACCACGTCCGTGAAGGAGCGAAAAATTTCGTCTTCGAGCGCCGTCCAGCCGAAACGCCCATCGAATCGGTCACCCCGCGCGTCGGATTCACTCCCCGGCATCGGCTCCACGCTATTCCCGCGCGATGCCGGCAGGCAGGGACAGGCAAGGAATCCGCATCATGCCGAGCCAATGCCTCGGTGGACCGCAGGCATCCGTCCGGTGCACCGAGGCAGCGAGTCCTATTTCCTCGTCGTGAACTCGATGCGAATCCTCCCAAGCTCGGCGCGCGGGAGCACCGCAGTCACCACGGCTCCCCCTTCGAGTGCGGCGCCGATGCCGTAAACGAACGGATCCGTGTCGATCTCCGCGGCCGGAACCTCAATTCCGTCGAGCAGGACCGTGACCCGGCCGTTCACCGAGCGGGCGGTCACCTCGGGGGCAGGGTGGTCCCACGGGTTGCCTCCAAGCCCACGATCCTCGCGGAACTGGTTCATGAGGATGTAGTTGACGTGCTCCACCAGCACGCTGCCGACCGCAGAACGGTCGGAGGAGTCGCGGTTCCAGGTGGTTCGCACGGCCTCCCAGAGCTGCGGATATCGCATGCGTTCAATATGCTCCAACAGCCACGCGGGACGGGGCCACGGCGGGACGTCCTCGATGGCCAGGCGCGTCTGTTCGTCGAGGTCCGCGAGATTGACCGGGTCCGAGCGGTCATCCGGGTTCCGCCACAGAACATAGCTGAGGCTCGCCGTCATGTCGCTGTACCCGCGATCGTCCAGGCCGGACGCCAGGCCGACCCAATCAAGGTCCTCCAACGAGGGCTGGGGAACGAGCCCCATCACCGGGACGGGCATGAGCCTGAGTTGTTCCGCCTGCTCGATCCGCGGATCGGGTGCGTCTTCGGGAAGGATGCCATCCATTCTCATGCTCCGAGTATGGACCACGGACGTGCCCCGGGACCGAAATGCGGACAAATGGTTTCCGGTGCCCATTGGTCGGTGGGATGTTCCCCCCGAAGGCACCGGCACAATTCCGGTGCCACATGTGGGTGTTGCACCGGGTCGAACCCTGGGTTCGAGCCCTGGGTTCGAGCCCCTCGGCCTCCCATGCAGGAAGTTTGCGCCGCGCAGGCATGGTGAGTCAGGTGCGCCGTTGTCAGTGGATCCTTTCGGTCAGGGACACGATGATCCCCTCGGGTCCCCGAACGTAGGCCATGCGCCAGTAATCCTCGTACTCGCCGACGCCGCCGACCAGTCCGTATCCCTGCGCGGCCAGACGCTCGACAAGCACCAGAAGTTCATCGACCTCGAAGCACACGTTGCGCAGCCCCAACTCGTTGGCCATCGCGGTCGGGGAACCGGGCAGGTGGTCGGGCCGGACGAAGCGCGCCAATTCCAGCCGGCCACCATCCGGCGACTGCAACATGACGATCTCCGTGCGGGAGCCGGGAATGCCGCACACCGTGTCGAGGAATTCGCCCTCGACAAACGTGCGGTCCTCGACCTCGAGACCGAGGTCGACGAAGAACTTCGTCGCGGTGTCGAGATCGGCGACGGTGATGCCGACGTGGTCAAAACGTTGTACCCGTGCCATGGGATGGATCCTCCGGTGTTCGTCGCCTCGAAGCTTTGAGGGTCATCATGCTACGCAGCGGCGCGGGACCCCGTCCACGGTTGTGGCGGCTTTGGTCTCCGCATCGGGAGAGCGCGTGGGGAGCCTTCCGGTTGGGGGCCGCGCCACCCCGTGCGGGCGCGAAGTGTGCGCCGCCGCATTGAAGCTGGCGAGGCTGACGCCGGCCGGTATCCGGCCATCCTCGAGGTACAGCGCCGCGGTTGCCGCCTGGCTGGCCTCGGGCCAGGGACAGTCAATTGCTGCAAGGGGCAACGGACCGCCAAGCCGGCAACCAACACGGATCATGGCCGTCGGCCCGCTGCGCCCGACGCCATCAACCCATCTGCCCGGAGCTCAGTGAGCATTCCGCAGGGCACGGATTCCCGCAAGGAAGGTGCCCGCCTCAGGCCGGATGCCCTCAAGTTGCCTCGAACACAAACCGGCTCGAAGGTCGATCGGGGATCCAACGGCTGGCGCGCTCAGCGCGTACCGTGCGGAATTGGGGCCGCAGGGATCCGCGCCATGAACTCCTTGCCCGGCGTCGCACCACGATCATGGCAGCAAGCCGATCGACGTCGAATGGCAGCGCGATGAAGCCGGTGGCGTCGGCACGATCTGCGCCACGCACTTTCGCCAGCGCAAATGTGCCCACGAGTCATCCTCACCACCGCCACGGACCTGTGGGCCCTGCGCCATGCCGTGCCCCACGAGTTGTTCAGCTCGGAGCGACCGCCGGGTCCCGTGGCCGACGACGGACCGCTGGCTCCCCACTGCCGCGGTGTCCGTGCCCGTGGCCACGGAAAGGAAGACGGCCCACCCGGATTGGCGGCTCAGGGGCCCTGGAGCGTTGCTGCATGTCAACCACGACCAGGCCGTCGACTCGCGCCTTGCCTTCGGGCAACATCCGCTCCGGGAGGTCAAACTCGAACGGCTCGGCTCCGCAGCGGAACCGCGCCACACCCCCGGCGCCCGCATGAGCCGCGTGCCGCAGCGGAACCGGCCCGGTAGGGACTTCGGGGCCCGATCCGGACGCCGGATTCCTGTCACGGGCTACTCCTCGCCTTCGATTCCCATCCAGCCCGCCATGTGCAAGCCTTGAGGTATCCGGTGCACGCTCGGCATCACCCAAGGAGGCGCTTCCCATGCGACGGATCATCAACTCCACCTATGTCACGCTGGACGGGATCATCAGCAACCCGC
This sequence comes from Paeniglutamicibacter psychrophenolicus, assembly GCF_030812255.1. GTDB lineage: Bacteria > Actinomycetota > Actinomycetes > Actinomycetales > Micrococcaceae > Paeniglutamicibacter > Paeniglutamicibacter psychrophenolicus_A. The sequence goes on from NZ_JAUSSH010000003.1 coordinate 195,843, forward strand.
AGGATTGGCCTGCCCTGGATGACCCCGACGGCGAAGGCACCGGGGTCCAGCAGGAGCTGATCGACCAATGCGATGCGATCCTGCTCGGCAAGGAGACCTATCTCAGCTTTGCCGGGGTTTGGCGGGGGCAATCGGGGGATCCGTTCACCGATCGCATCAATGCCATACCCAAGCATGTGGTCTCCACGACGCTGACCCAGGCGAGCTGGGAGAACAGCACCATCATCGGCGACGACGTCCCCGGCGCCGTCGCCGCGCTCAAGGAAGAACCCGGACAGGACATCCTCACCTACGGGTTCGGCCGCCTGGCCCGCATGCTCATGGACCACGGGCTGCTGGACGAGATCCGGCTCTGGATCCACCCGTTCTTCCTCGGCCCCGGCCCCGGCTCCGTGTTCCTTCACGACCAGGCACCGGCAGCGCGGCTCCTGCTGAGGGATTCCCGGGCGATGGCCAACGGGACCGTCATCCATTCCTACGGCGTGGAGCCCCGGGCGTAGGAGCCGAACTTGCTGCCCTTCGTCACCGGCGGTGTTCCGCTCCCCCGTGCCCGCACCGGGCACGGCATGGGATCGTGTTCCGGCCCGCGCCACGTAGCCGGGTGACGAACACCTGTTTTACCAGCGGTAGAATCGATGCATGACCTCTCGTAAGACCTGGATCGCGTATTTCGCGGTCGACGTGGTCCTCGTCCTGTTCTTCGCCTTGAGCGGACGGGGTTCCCACCAGCATTCACTGACCGTCCTCGGAGTGCTCCAGACCGGTGCCCCGTTCCTGCTGGCGCTGGCGGCGCTGACGTTGCTCTCGCGCCCCTGGGTCAACCATTCGCGGATCTGGCCCACCGGCGTGCTGGTCTGGCTCGGCACCGTTGCCCTGGGCCTGGCACTGCGAGTGCTGTTCGGCGCCACGGCCGCCGTGCCGTTCATCATCGTGGCAACGATTGTGCTCGGAGTATTCCTGCTGGGCCGCCGTGTCGTCACCTCGCTCGTTGCGCGCCGCCGCGTGCGCAACCTCGCGTCCTGAACTAGGCTCAACGCAAGTTCGGGGAACCACCACCCATAACCAACTGGAGGTACCAACGTGGTCACTGCATTCGTCATGATCCAAACCGCTTCTGACAGCATTCCCGAGTGCGCCGAAAAGATTTCGGACATCGAGGGCATTTCCGAGGTCTATTCGGTCGCCGGCGACTGGGACCTGATCGCCATCGCGCGGGTCCGCCAGCACGAGGACCTGGCCGAAGTCATTGCCAACAAGCTGTCCAAGGTGCCCGGAATCACCGGCACCCAGACGCATATCGCGTTCCGCGCATATTCCAGCCATGACCTGGATGCGGCGTTCTCGCTCGGTCTCGAGTAGCCCGGAGGCGTCCGCACGACGCAGCAAACTCCCCGCGGGTGTCCCGCGGTCCCTTCACGGGGCCGCCAGGCACCCGCCGTTGCGTTAACCACCGGCCGCTGTGGCCACGCGGAAGACGTCCGGAGTGACCCGAACCAGGCTTTTTGCACGTAGCGGGGACCGGGTGCGCAAACGAGCCCAAAAAAATTTCCGCGATGGCTCTTGGTTACGTGGATTTGACCTCAAGCGGGCTGTCCGCCTTGATACTCGATCCAGCGGACCTTCTGCCGGGTGAGGACTCGCTGGCGCCCCACGGGGCCGCCAGCGTCCGCAAAGCCGATCTCCGGGTCCGTAGGGGTGAAAGTGCCCCGGGGCCGTAGAAACAGCACTGGAGCCCTTGCCCTCCCGTGGGGATGGCAAGGGCACCGGTGCGCGTGTACGGATCCAGGCAGGAATTGCGACTAGGACGTCGCCTGGATCCACTTGTCCAGGACCTGGCGGGCGGAGCCGGAGTCGATCGACTCGGCCGCCCGGGCGACCGCCAGCCCGAGGCGCTCCGACAGCGAGCCGGATCCGTCCGGGTCGAAGGCGACCAGCCCGGCAGCGGCATTGAGCAGCACCGCGTCGCGCACCGGACCCCGGGCGCCGTCGAGCACATCGCGCACCACCTGGGCGTTGTACCGGGCGTCACCGCCGCGCAGGTCCTCGATCGTGACCCGTGGCATGCCGATGGCCTGGGCATCGAACCTCGTTTCCACCACCTTCCCGTCGCGGACTTCCCAGACCCGGTTCTCGGCCGTGGTCGTCAACTCGTCCAGCCCGTCCTCTCCGCGAAACACCAGGGCGCGCACGCCGCGGGCAGCCAGGACTCCGGCCATCAGGGGCGCCATGCGCAGGTCCGCGCAGCCGATGGCCGATGCGGTGGGTTCGGATGGGTTGGTCAGCGGACCCATGAAGTTGAAGGCGGTGGGCACGCCCAGCTCGCGCCGCGGCACTGCGGCGTTGCGCATCGAGGGATGGAAGAGGTTCGCGAAGCAAAACGTGATGTTGGCCGCGTCCAGCACGTCGTGGAGGCGTTCAATCGGGACGTCCAGCCTCACGCCCAGCGCTTCGAGGACATCAGCCGAACCCGACGAGGACGAGGACGCCCGGTTGCCGTGCTTGACGATCCGGGCGCCGGCGCCGGCACAGACCATCGATGCCATGGTGGAGATGTTCACGGTGTTCTGTCGGTCACCTCCGGTCCCGACGATGTCCAGGCACTCGCCCTCGACCGCCAGGGGCATGGCATTGGCGATCATCGCCTCGACCAGGCCGGTGAGTTCGTCAACGGTTTCGCCCTTGGAGCGGAGCGCAACGAGGAAACCGGCTACTTGCGTATCGGTGGCATTGCCCGTCATCACCTCGCCCATGGCCCAATACGCTTGGTCCCTGTCCAGGTCGCCGCCGGCGATCAAGATAGAGAGAATTGTTGGCCATGTGGGGAACTTTTGCTTCGTTCGAATCGTTGACACGCCACTAGGTTATCTACGAATCGTAGAAAGTCTGAAATGTTAATCCCGCGTGTTTCCGCGGCTGTAGGCGTGAAGCGGTGAAATTTCCCGCCACGCGGGGCCCAATGCATTGGTGTCAGAGGGACTTTTATAGACATAATGGCTCTGTGACAACTGCGACTCATGCCCTAAATGCCCCGGCGCAAGCTGCGCCGAACCGTCCCAACATGGTGTCGGTAGGAACTGTCGTCTGGCTTGCCAGCGAGCTGATGTTCTTTGCCGCGCTTTTCGCCATGTACTTCACACTCCGTGCTGCATCGCCGGAGATGTGGGCGACCGAAACCGAGAAACTCAACGTTCCGTTCGCACTCGTTAACACGATCATCCTGGTCTCGAGCTCATTCTCCTGCCAGTTGGGTGTCTTCCGTGCCGAGGATCTTAAGCCTCGCCGCACCGGCGGACTGTTCAACTTGAAGGAATGGGGAATGGTGGAATGGTTCGTCCTGACCGTCATCCTCGGTGCCATCTTCGTTTCCGTGCAGGCCTACGAGTACACCGAACTGGTGGCTCACGGCATTGCCATGAATTCCAACGCCTACGGCTCCGTCTTCTACATGACCACCGGCTTCCACGGCTTGCACGTGGCAGGCGGCCTCATTGCCTTCATGATGATCATCGGACGTGCGCTCATTGCACGTAAGTTCGGTCACTACGAGGCAACCGGTGCGATCGTTGTGTCTTACTACTGGCACTTCGTCGACGTCGTGTGGATCGCACTGTTCGCGATCATCTACTTCCTGAAGTAGCGCAACCCACATCGTTGCCTACCAATGGCAACTCCCCGTTCTAAGAAATAAGTGAGGAACCAGCAAGTGAAGGCTCTTTCGCAAAGGCGCCGCCATCCACTCGCCGCCGTCGCACTGCTGTTGATGGGATTGCTCATCACTGGAGGCCTGTACATGGCAGCCGGCAGCGTCAACGAGGCCAAGGCGGCCACTGGATACAGCGCAAGTGACATCGAGGAAGGCAACAAGCTCTTCGTCGCAAACTGCGCTACCTGCCACGGTTTGAATGCTGAAGGATCGGCTGACGGTCCTTCGCTGATTGGCGTTGGCGCCGCTGCAGTCGACTTCCAGGTCGGTACCGGCCGTATGCCGATGCAGATGCAGGGCCCGCAGGCTCAGGCCAAGCCGGTACAGTTCGATGACGCCCAGATCTCCCAGCTTTCCGCATACGTGGCCAGCCTGGGCGCCGGACCGGCTATCCCGTCCGAAGACATGCTCGATACGTCCCATGGCAACTCCGCCGCGGGCGGTACGGTATTCCGCGTGAACTGCGCAATGTGTCACAACGCCGCCGCTGCCGGCGGCGCACTAACGCGCGGCAAGTTTGCCCCGGCCCTGGCCGGCGTATCGGAAAAGCACATCTACGAGGCCATGATCACCGGGCCGCAGAACATGCCCGTCTTCAACGACTCGAACATCACCCCCGACGAGAAGCGTGATGTCATCACCTTCCTGAAGGAAATTGAATCCCAGGGCTCGCCGGGCGGAGCCAAGCTTGGCTCGCTTGGTCCGGTCGCTGAAGGTCTCTTCATCTGGACCGCTGGTTTGGGCATCATCATTGCCTTCACCATCTGGCTCACTTCGCGTCCTTCATAGGCCGCTGGCGGCTAGCGCCGCCAACATCACTACGTACTAATGAATCTTGAGAAAAGGATGAGAGACAACATGGGCGACCATAGTCACGGCAGTCCGGACGACTCGGGCACCGTTGCTAAGGCTGGCACGGGAACCCTGGATAAATTCCAGGATCCCGGCCTTCCGCCGCATCGGAAGCGCTTGGCAGATACCGACCCGCATGCAGAGAAGCGAGCAGAGCGTCAGGTAGCGCTGCTGTTCATCATCTCCATCATCGGAACACTGTCGTTCTTTATTGCTTACTTCGTTCTCGGACGTCCGGAAAACATCTCGGAAATCCGTGTCCAGAACGCGATGCTCGGCCTTGGCACCACATTTGCCATGCTCGGCATCGGTATCGGCATCGTTCACTGGGCCAAGACCCTGATGCCGGACCACGAAATCTCGGAGATGCGCCACGAGATCACCCCAGAGGCTGATCGCAAGGACGCCGAGGAAATCATCAACCAGGTGATCGAAGAGACCGGCATCAAGCGCCGTCCGCTCATTCGCAACACCCTCATTGGTGCCATTGCCTTGGCCCCGATCCCGGCCATCTTCATGTTCCGCGACCTCGACCGCACCGGCAAGAACGCCGGCGAAATGGTTGAGCAGCTGCGCCACACCATGTGGGACACGGACGTTCGCCTCACCCGCGACCCGTCCGGCACCCCCATCAAGGCATCGGACGTGCAGATCGGTTCGGTCTTCCACGTCATTCCCGAGGGCCTCGACGAAGCCGAGGACATGCTCAATGAAAAGGCGAAGGCCGTTGTGCTGTTGATGCGCCTGGATCCCGACAAGATGGAAATCTCCGAGGGCCGCGAGGACTGGCACTACCAGGGCATCGTTGCCTACTCGAAGATCTGCACCCACGTCGGCTGCCCGGTTGCACTGTACGAGCAGCAGACGCACCACCTGCTGTGCCCGTGCCACCAGTCGACCTTCGACCTGACGAAGGAATGCAAGGTCATCTTCGGCCCGGCCGGACGCGCATTGCCGCAGCTGCCGATCAAGGTTGATGCCAACGGCTTCCTGGTCGCCCAGAGCGACTTCCATGAGCCTGTTGGACCGAGTTACTGGGAGCGTGGCTAATCCATGAGCACCACTACTGAGTACACTCCGAAGACTTCGACCGGACGTATCGCCCACTTCGTCGACCAGCGTGTCGGCGGTTCGGGAATCGTCAAGGAATTCGGTCGCAAGATCTTCCCTGACCACTGGTCCTTCATGTTTGGCGAGGTGGCGCTGTACACCTTCGTACTGCTGCTGATCTCGGGAACGTTCCTGACGTTCTTCTTCGACCCGTCGATGGCACACGTCATCTACAACGGTTCGTACAACCCGCTGCGGGGCATTGGCATGTCCGCCGCCTACGCCTCGACGTTGGACATCTCCTTCGACGTGCGTGGCGGCCTGTTCATGCGCCAGGTCCACCACTGGTCCGCGATCCTCTTCGTTGCCGCCGTGTCGGTCCACATGCTCCGCGTGTTCTTCACCGGCGCATTCCGCAAGCCCCGCGAACTGAACTGGGTTGTCGGCGGCGTGCTGCTCATCCTGGCCATGGCCGCGGGCTTCACCGGCTACTCGCTGCCCGATGACCTGCTCTCCGGCAACGGCCTGCGCATCATCGACGGCGTCGTGAAGTCCATTCCGCTGGTTGGCACCTACATTTCGCTGTTCCTCTTCGGTGGGGAATTCCCGGGCACACTGATCATTCCGCGCCTGTACTCGCTGCACATCATGATCGTTCCGGCGATCATCCTGCTGATGGTCGGCATCCACCTGTTCATGGTGGTCGTGCACAAGCACACCCAGTACCCCGGCCCGGGCCGCACCAACGACAACGTCGTTGGCTTCCCGGTTGGCCCGGTGTACGCAGCGAAGGCCGGCGGGTTCTTCTTCATCGTCTACGGCATCGTCGCGGCAATCTCCGGATTGCTGACGATCAACCCGGTCTGGAACTACGGGCCATACGACCCGTCACCGGTTTCGGCCGGTACCCAGCCGGACTGGTACATCGGATTCGTCGACGGCGCCTTGCGCCTGATGCCCGGCATGTTGGGGAACTTCTCCTTCGAGTGGAACATCCCGTTCCCTTGGGGAGTCAACACGCTGAGCCTCAACGTCCTGGTTCCGGCGCTCATCCCGGCCGGCATCATGTTCACGATCATGTTCGCATGGCCGTGGATCGAAAGCTGGGTCACGAAGGACAAGCGCGAACACCACTTGCTGGATCGCCCGCGCAACGCCCCGTTCCGCACGGGCATGGGTGTTGCCGGTGTTGTTTCCTACTGCGTGATGTGGGCAGCTGCCTCCTCCGACTTGATCGCCACGCACTTCCACGTGTCGCTGAACGACGTCACCTACTGGTTGCGCGTGCTGTTCATCCTCGGCCCGATCCTCGGCTTCGTCGTCGCCCGCCGCATCGCACTGTCGCTGCAGCGCAAGGACCGCGAGATCGTGCTGCATGGTCGCGAGACCGGTGTCATCGAGATGTCGCCTGAAGGTGCCTTCTCGGAGCGCCACGCGGACCTGGACGTGTACAAGCTGCACACGCTGGTGAACTACGAAGACCGCAAGGTCATCCCCGCCCAGCCCAACGCCGCCGGCCACATCAGCCGCAGCGAGAAGCGCCGCGGCGCCCTGTCGAAGTTCTTCTTCGAGGATCGCGTTGCCCCGGTGACGCCTTCCGAGTTGGCGGCACTGAAGGCAGAGCACGGACACGGTCCGGCAGAAATCGAAGGTTCCTCCACGGAATCCATCGAGAAGTAGCACCTGCCAGGATTCATTCCTGCCCGCTGGGGCCCACCATTTGGTGGGCCCCAGCGGTGTTTAAGGCGCTTTACCATCCGGCGGGCCCTGGCACCCTGGCTGCGTGCACCTCCCTGCGGGGGCCGCTCCCCGGTCCGGGCCCGGTGTCCTTGGCGTCATCGGGACTCCCCCGGGCGCACGGGATCCCCTGCGGCTACGGTGACAAGATGGGGGCGGGGGCAACGTCCACGCGCTTCCAGGCAGTGGCGTAGGTCCGGCCCACGCCCGGGCACTGCATCCGCCCTCCGGGCTCCACCGCAAAATGAAACAACGACCATGGAACAGGCAGGCATCCGCTGCATCGTTCACGACGTCGAGGCGGCAGTCGGCTTCCACGTCGGTGATCCCGGATTCTCCACCCTGATGCACCCGGCACCTGGATTCGCGATCCTTGAACGCGGTGCCCCGAGGCTGCTGCTCAGTGCTCCCGGGTCCCGCGGGCCCGATGGGACTCCCGGTGGCGGCGGCCACGCCACGGCCGACCGCACGATGCCCTCCCCCGGCGGCTGGAACCGGATTTCCCTGAAGGTCGGGGACCTGAGGGCCATGGTTCGCAGGTTGGTGGCGCGCGGCGTTCCGTTGCGCATGGATGTGGCTGTCGGTGTCGGCGGAAGCCAGGCCCTCGCCCCGGCCCGGGCCTTCGAGCCCCAGCTTCGCACGGCCGCGCCGCCGGCACGGCACATGGTTGCCGGGAGCGGGCTTCCCCCGCAGTCGTCTCGGGCGGCAAACGTGCCCACGGGAACCGAAGCGGCCCGTGCCCTCGGCGCGATGGCCCGCGCGTGGCCGCCCACGGCCCCGTGGGCGCGCTGGAACTACCTGAGGGTGGTGTAGCGCGGGCTGCGGCTTCCCTGCCGCTCCAGCGGCACAAAGAGCTTGTAGCGGTCCGAGCGGTACAGCGATACCGAGTAGTCCACCAGCCCCTCGCCCACGAAGGCGTACCGGGTGATGCGCAGCAACGGGAACCCGACATCAACCTGCAGCAGCCCGGCGTGCTCGCTGGTGGCCGCGGTGCTTTCGATCTGGTCCTCTCCCCACTCCAGGATCAGGTTGTAGCGTTCGTGCAGCGACTGGTAGAGGGAAATCGGCGGCGGGTCGTTCAGGAATCCGGGCACCAGCTCGCTGGGCATGAAGTTCTCATCCAGGCTCATCGGCTTTCCGTCGGCCAGCAGCAGGCGGCTGAAGCGGATCACCGGGGCGCCCTCGTCGATCTCCATGTGCCGCGACAGCGAGCCGGAGGCGGGTACCTCCTCGAAGCGCAGCACGTGCGCATCGGGGACCATGCCGCGGCGCACCATTTCCTCGCTGTAGGAGTTCAACCGAACCTGCAGGTCGACCTTGGGGTGTGCGACGAAGGTGCCAACCCCGACGACGCGCTTGAGGACCTGGTCCTCCACCAGCGAGTCGATGGCCTGGCGCAGGGTCTTGCGCGCCACGTTGAAGCCCTCGGCCAGTTCGCGTTCTGGCGGGAGCCGGTAACCGGGTTGGCAGACCGTCCGGGCGTGCGTGCGAAGGATCTCCCGGATCTGCCGGTACTTCCCGAGCGGGGATTCCGGGTCCAGGGTGCCCTGGACCTTGGGCTGCGGCGCGTAGGGTTTCACTGTTGCTCCATTGTCCCCGGGCCGTCACCCGGCCCGTCCTGCTTCCATTCTCGCGCATCGGGGGCCCGGAGCTTAAATGCCGGAAGCGGTGTTCCGATTCCCCCCTCGGGGGAACGAAACACCGCTTCCAGTGATTTAGCGTGCGTGCGCCATGCCCGTGTTAGTGGGCGTGGTTGCCGCGGCTGAACTCGTAGACCCAGCCAACGAGGCCGATGATCGTGAAGCCGACGCCGATGTACAGTACCCAGAAGCCCACGGCCAGGCCGAGGAAACCGACTGCGGCACCGGTGCCGAGGACCAGCGGCCACCAGCTCCACGGAGCGAACAGGCCAATGGCGCCCGCGTTCTCGTGGATGTCGCCGTCAACGCGGTCCTCGGGACGCGCACCGACACGGCGGGAGGTGTGCAGCAGGTACCAGCCGACCATGAGCGTCATGCCCATGAGCATGAACAGCGCCAGGTAGCCGACGTGTTCTTCCCAGTTGGTCATGATTCCGTAGACGACTGCCACCGGCAGGAAGAAGAACACTCCGCCAAGGAAGAGCCAAGATTCTACTTTCATCTCTACTTGTCCTTCTGGTCAGCCGGGCCGAAGATCTTGGCCACCGAGGAATCCGGGGTCGAGCGTGCGCTCAGTTCCGGGTGGTGGAGGTCAAGAGCCGGGCGCTCGGAACGGATACGCGGGATCGAGTGGAAGTTGTGGCGCGGCGGCGGGCAGGAGGTTGCCCATTCCAGCGATGCACCGAAGCCCCACGGATCGTCCACGGTGATCTTCTTCCCGTTCCGGTGCGTGGTCCAGACGTTCCAGAAGAACGGGATCATCGACATGCCCAGGATGAAGGCGAACACGGTGGAGAACTGGTTCATGGTGGTGAACCCGTCTTCGGGCATGTAGTCCGCGTAGCGACGCGGCATGCCGATGACGCCCAGCCAGTGCTGGATCAGGAAGGTGCCGTGGAAGCCCACGAACAGCAGCCAGAAGTGGATCTTGCCCAGGCGCTCGTTGAGCATCTTGCCGGTCCACTTGGGCCACCAGAAGTAGAATCCGGCGAACATCGCGAACACAACGGTGCCGAAGACCACGTAGTGGAAGTGCGCCACCACGAAGTAGGTGTCCGAGACGTGGAAGTCCAGCGGCGGGGCCGCCAGGATGATTCCGGTCAGGCCGCCGAAGAGGAAGGTCACCATGAAACCGATGCTCCAGAGCATCGGGGTCTCAAAGGTGATCGACCCCCGCCAGAGCGTGCCGATCCAGTTGAAGAACTTCACACCCGTGGGCACCGCGATCAGCATCGTCATGAAGCCGAAGAACGGCAGCATGACCTGGCCGGTGGCGTACATGTGGTGGGCCCACACCGATACGGACAGTGCCGCAATGGAGATGGTGGCAAAGATCAGGCCCTTGTAGCCGAAGATCGGCTTGCGGGAGAACACCGGGAAGATCTCCGAAACGATGCCGAAGAACGGCAGCGCAATGATGTAGACCTCGGGGTGTCCGAAGAACCAGAACAGGTGCTGCCACAGCATCGGGCCGCCGGCTTCGGGATCGAAGACGTGTGCGCCGAAGCGGCGGTCCGCTCCCAGTGCGAACAGCGCTGCTGCCAGCGGCGGGAAGGCCATCAGGATCAGGATCGCGGTGATCAGCGTGTTCCAGGTGAAGATCGACATGCGCCACATGGTCATGCCAGGTGCACGCAGGCAGATGATCGTGGTGATGAAGTTGACCGCGCCCAGGATGGTGCCGAAGCCCGACAGTGCCAGGCCGAAGACCCAGAGGTCACCGCCGACGCCGGGGCTGAAGGTGGTGTTGGACAGCGGTGCGTAGGCAAACCAACCGAAGGAGGCTGCGCCCTGCGGGGTCAGGTATCCGGCCAACGCGATGGTCGAGCCGAAGGAGAAGAACCAGAAGGCCAGGGCGTTCAGTCGCGGGAAGGCCACGTCCGGTGCGCCGATCTGCAGCGGCATCATCACGTTGGCGAATCCGGCAAAAAGCGGCGTCGCGAACATCAACAGCATGATGGTGCCGTGCATGGTGAACAGCTGGTTGTACTGCTCCTTGGTCTGCAGGATCTGCATGCCCGGTTCGAACAGCTCGGCGCGGATGACCAGGGCCATCACACCGCCGATGCAGAAGAACACGAAGGAGGAAATCAGGTACATGTACCCGATGGTCTTGTGGTCCGTGGAGGTGATCCAGTTGACGAAGATCCGTCCCTTGGAGATCGGAACCACGCGAGGCGCAAGTGTTTTGGCCTCGTCTGTAGCGTATTCATAGGTAGTCACGACGGATTACTTTCCTTCCGAGGTGTGGGCCGAAACCTGGTTGACCTCGCCCGGCTTGCGGTCTTGGTCTTCACCGATGTGGCCATCCTTCAGGGTGGCCAGGTGGTTCAGGAATTCACCCTCGGACACGACCTTCACGTTGAAGAGCATCTCGGAGTGGTATTCGCCGCAGAGCTCGGCGCACTTGCCGTCGAACTGTCCTTCGACCTGTGGGGTGAGATAGACGTAGTTGGTGTGGCCCGGGAACATGTCCATTTTCTGCAGGAACGCAGGGACCCAGAACGAGTGGATGACATCACGGCTGTTCAGCTCGAGCGTGACGGTCTTTCCAACCGGCAGGTACAACGTCGGGAGTTCGGCCTGGCGGCCGGCCTCTCCGGTCAGGTGGGCCTGAACGGTTGCGTCGTACTTTTCCTGGCCCTGGTAGCTGTAGTTGTAGTCCCATGCCCACTGCTTGGCACGGATATCGACGACGAGCTCGGAATCCACGGGGGCGTTGATGGCCTTTTCCGTGTGGTCGGAGAACGTAAAGAACGTCAATACCATTACGAGGGGCACAGCCGTGTAGAAAATTTCGATGGGCAAGTTATAGCTGAGCTGGCGCGGGTAGCCAGTGTCATTCTTGCGGCGGCGGTAGGCAATGATGCACCAAAGCATCAGGCCCCACGTCAGGATACCGATCAGAAGTACGGTAATCCACGTGTTGACCCAGAGATCCTGGATCATACCGGTGTGGTTGGTGGTGTCACGTTCGACGTTTGGGAGCCAACCTCGCTGGACTTCCGCTGAACATCCCGTCAACAACAACGCGCCGGAGCCGGCAATAGCCAAGACTTTGGCTACGCCTTTCCGGCGGCTGCTGGTTCGGTCTTGCGAACTCACAGACGGCCCTTCCTCTTTGTTGGTGCTGAATGAGTCTTCGACGCCCAGCGGCCGGACTCAAGTGAATCAACGCTGATGAGGTCGAAGAAAACCATAGTTTTACTACTTATCGTAGAGCTTACCCTCTCGGGCACGCGAATGCCGACCAAAACACCGCCCAGGGACGAAGATGTCTCAACGTTTGGGCGGTGCATTTGGTTCCGGGTTAGTGGAAGGAATCTCCACAGGCGCAAGAGCCTCCGGCGGCCGGATTGTCGATGGTGAAGCCCTGCTTGGAAATCGTGTCTTCGAAGTCGATCGAAGCCCCGTCCAAGTAGGGAACGCTCATCTTGTCCACGACAACCTCAACGCCGTCGTAGTCCTTCACCGCGTCGCCTTCAAGCAGGCGCTCGTCGAAGTAGAGCTGGTAAATCAGGCCCGAGCATCCCCCTGGCTGAACGGCGACGCGCAACCGAAGATCGGTGCGGCCTTCCTGTTCAAGCAGTGAACGGACCTTTTCTGCTGCGACCTCCGAAAGCTTGACCTCGTGGCTCGGAAGCTCGGTGGGGTCTGCGGTGGTCTCATTGGCTGCAGTTGTCATGCGTGATCCTCCATATACTGCTCACTTGGGCTACGCCTCAAGCGCGGCCCCTCACCTTCCAATGGTACGACGTTGCAGCAAATGATGTCGCGGCACCGCCGGCCGGGCCTCAGAGCCCGTGGTTGTTCAAGCGTGCCAAGAGCAACGCCTCAGCCAAAATTGCGTGACGGAAATCGCCCAGGTGCAGCGACTCATTGGCCGAATGCGCCCGCGAATCGGGGTCTTCCACGCCGGTGACCAGGATCTGTGCGGCCGGGAAGACCTCCAGCAGGTCCGAGATGAACGGGATGGAGCCGCCGATGCCGGTCTCCACGGCCGGGACGCCCCAGGCCTCCCCCAGCGCCCAGAGGCTTGCCTGTGCGGCCGGGGCCGAGGTGTCCGTGGCAAAGGACTGCCCGGCCTCGTCCGACTCGAAGGTGACCTGCGCGCCGCCCAGGTCCTGGGACATGATGTGCGCGCGCACCGCCTCGGTGGCGGTCTCCGGGTCTTGGCCCGGTGCAACGCGCAGGCTCAGCTTGAACCGCGTGGAGGGCAAAAGGGTGTTGGAGGAAACCGCGACGGAGGGGATGTCCATGCCGATGATGGACAGTGCCGGCTTGTTCCACAGCCGGTCTGCGATATTGCCGGACCCGGCCAGCGCCACGGAATCCAGGACCGAGGAGTCCGCGCGGAACGCGTCTTCGGGGTAGTCGACGACGGCGTTGTCGTTGGAGAGAAGCCCCTCGATCGCGACATTGCCCCGCGCATCGTGGAACGTGGAGATCAGCCGTGCCGCCACGGTCGGCGCATCGAGCACCGGCCCGCCGAACATTCCCGAGTGCACCGCGTGGCCCAGGGTGCGGACCTCGACCACTCCCCCGACCATGCCGCGCAGCGACGTGGTCAGGGCAGGGACCCCGACCTTCCAGTTGGAGGAGTCGGCCACGACAATGACATCCGCCTCAAGCCGGTCGCGGTGGGTCTCCAGGAACCGGCGGAAACTCGGTGATCCGGCTTCCTCCTCCCCCTCCAGGAAGAAGGTCACGCCCAGGCCGAAGTCCGCGACGGTGTCCAGCACCGCGCGCAGGGCGGCAATGTGCACCATGATCCCGGCCTTGTCGTCGGCGGCGCCGCGGCCATAGAGCCGCCCGTCGATTTCTGTCGCTTCGAAGGGCTTGGTGTTCCACAGCTCCTCGTCGCCCGGGGGCTGCACGTCGTGGTGCGCATACAGGAGGATGGTGGGCTTGCCGTCGGCGGCCGGTCGGTTGGCCACAATGGCCGGGCCGCCCATCGCGCCGGTGGCGGTGGGCACGCGCAGGATCTCGACGTGCTCCATGCCCGCGTCGCGCACCAGCTGCGCCACGGCCTCGGCGCTGCGGTCAAGCTGGTTCGGGTCAAACGATTCCCAGGCAATGCCGGGGATCGCCACCAGGTTGCGCAATTCGGTGACAATACGGTCGAAATCGTGGTCGACGTGGGTGCTCAATGCATCGCGGTCCACGCCGAAAGACGCCGGGTCGGCGGTGTTCTTGGTAGTCATACCAAAGAGCCTACAACCGCACCGTGTGGCCGATGCCGGCGGCATGCCGGGCGCAAGCTAGACTGGCAAGGTGTTTGGACGCAAGAAAGATACGGCAGCTTCCGCGGAAGCGCCCACAGATGAGACCACAAAGCCCGTAGGCAAGAATGCCCCTACCCCGAAGCGCAGCGTGCAGCAGGCGCAGAACCAGCGACCGCTGGTTCCCACCGACCGCAAGCTGGCGCGCGCGGCCGAGCGCGCCCAGCGCCTCGAGGCGCAGAACCGCATGCGGCTGGCCAACGAGACCGGTGACGAACGCTTCATGGCGGCCCGCGACCAGGGACCGCAGAAGCGCTTTGCCCGCGACTTCGTGGACCGCCGCTTCATGGTCGGCGAATACCTGATGTTCGCGGTGTTCGCCTTCCTGATCGTCTCGCTGAGCCTCTCGAAGTTCCCGCAGGTGACGGTCTACGTGACCTTCGCCCTGTGGATCCTGGTGGGCCTGGTGGCCATCGATTCATTCATCATGACCCGGATGCTGAAGAAGGCGCTGGTTGCCCGCTTCGGTTCCGTCGAGCGCGGCGTGATGTACTACGCCGTCATGCGCGGCATGCAGTTCCGCAAGATGCGCCTGCCCAAGCCGCAGGTCCGCCGCGGCGAGGCCCCGCGCTAGGGATAAGCACCAGCGTTCAGGAAACCACACCAAGGCGTGTGGCGCCCGGGCCGGGAACACCGATTCCCGCCCGGAGCGCCACACGCCTTTTCGCTGCCCGGATGGCGGCTCTGCCTCCGGGCCGGGGCGCCGGGCGCAGTGCCCCCAAGCACCGCGGGCCCGTTGCACCGACGGTTCGGTGCAACGGGCCCGCGAGGGTGTTGGAAGCTACTTCCTGGCCAGCGACCGGCCCTGGGCCTGCGCCTTGGCCAGGGCCTTGTTGATGCCGCGGACCCAGAACGGCCCCTCGTAGAGGAACGCGGTGTAGCCCTGGACCAGGTCGGCACCGGCTTCAAGGCGCTCGATCACGTCCGCACCGGTGCCCACCCCGCCGACCGAGATTATCGCCATGGAATCGGGCAGCTTCTCGCGCAGCACCTTGAGCACCGCGAGCGAACGAGCCTTCAGCGGGGCCCCGCTCAATCCCCCGGCACCCAACTCGGCGACCTTGAACGCGTCGCTGGACAGCGGTTCGCGGGCAATGGTGGTGTTGGTGGCGATGATGCCGTCCAGCTTCAGCTCGGTGGCCAGGGTGGCGACGTCCGCGATGTCGGCGTCGTTCAGGTCCGGGGCGATCTTGACCAGCAGCGGCACGTGCCGGCCGGCGACCCGGTCGGCCTCGGCGCCCACGGCGGCCAGCAGCGGCCGCAGCGTCTCCACGCCCTGAAGCAGGCGCAGCCCCGGGGTGTTCGGCGAGGACACGTTGACCACCAGGTAGTCGGCGTGGACGGCCAGTTCGCGGGTGGAGACGAGGTAGTCCCCGACGGCGTCCTCGAGCTCGACGACCTTGGTCTTGCCGATGTTCACGCCGATCACCGGCCGCTGCGCGCCGTAGCGGCCGGACAGGGCCAGGCGCGCGGCGCGGATGCGCGGGGCCACCGCGTGCGCCCCGTCGTTGTTGAACCCCATCCGGTTGATGACGGCCTTGTCCTCGACGAGGCGGAAGAGCCGCGGCTTCTCGTTGCCGCTCTGCGCGGCACCGGTGATGGTGCCGACCTCCACGTGGCCGAACCCCAGGTCCGCCAGCGCCGGGATGCCGGCGCCTTCCTTGTCGAACCCGGCGGCCAGGCCGAAGGGCGAAGGGAAGTCGATCCCCATCACGGTGCGGCGCAGCGACGGGTCGGGGGCACACAGTTTCCGGTAGATGCCCGAGACCCCGAGCTTCTCTGCCAGCCGCAGGGCGTCGAAGGAAAAGTGGTGTGCCTTTTCGGGGTCCATCTTCGTGAAAACGAGGCGGAAAATCGTGGGGTAGATGCGCATGGTTCCTAGTCTTCCCGGTGTCAGGGCCGCAAACAACTTCAAGTTCGTTATGCTCAACACATGTCGCACGCCTCCTCCCTCGGTTCCAGGTCCGTGCCCCCGCCGGAGAACGATCCCAGCGCCGCCTGGCCGGACTTCAGCGCAACGACCCGGCCCGGCGCCTGGGAACCCGACATCCTGGGCGAGGGGTTCAGCTACACGACCCTGCCGCTGGGCGCCGATGCGGAGGGCGAATTGTGTGCCACGCTGGTGCGCCACCGGCTCCCGGCCCCGGAGCCCGCGCACGTGCGCCCCACCGCTGCCTCCCGGCTCGGCGCGGCCCTGGACAGGTGGTGGCCCCGGCCGGTCTCCGAATCCCGGCCCCGGGCGACGGACGCCCCCGGGACCTCCGGATTCGTGCTGGCGGTCCATGGCTGGAGCGACTACTTCTACAACGCCGAACTGGCGCGGTATTGGACAGACCGCGGCTACGCGTTCTACGCGTTGGACCTGCGCCGCTACGGGCGCAGCCTGCGCCCCCATCACCTGAACCCCGGCTTCACCGCGTCCCTTGACGAATACGACGCCGACCTGGACGCCGCGCTGCAGATGATCCGCTCGCTGGAAGGCGCGGACACGACGGGAATCTGCGTGGCGCATTCGACCGGAGGGCTGGTGGCGAGCCTCTGGGTCAACCGCCACCCGGGCGCGTTCCAGGCACTGATTCTGAACAGCCCGTGGCTGGAGATGCAGGGCAGCTACCTGGTGCGCTACGCCGCCCAGGGCGTGGTCGAGCCCATTGCACGGCGGCGCCCGCGGGCAAAACTGCACCTGCCGGAACTGGACAACTACTGGCGCTCCATGAGCCGGCAGGCCCAGGGCTCCTGGGACCTGCATCCGCTGTGGCGTCCGGCCGTGGCCTTCCCGGTGACCGCCGGCTGGATCACCGCGGTGTTGGCCGGGCACCGCGAGGTCTCACGGGGCCTGGACATCAAGGTGCCGGTGCTCGTGCTGACCTCGAAGACCTCGCACCTGGGCACCAACTTTGACGAGTCGATGCTTCACCACGACTCGGTGCTGGAGGTGCAGGTGGTGCGCGACCGATCCCTTCGCCTGGGTTCCGAGGTGGCAAACACACTCATCGACGGGGCCATGCACGACGTGTTTTCCTCGCTGCCCGGCCCGCGGGCCGCGGCCTATGCGGCGATCGACCGTTGGGGAAACGGGTACCTGCCGGGGCACGGCGTGCGCGCCGCGGCGAGAGAACGCCCGGCGGGCTAGCTTCCGGCCGGGGCCGCGGGCTTGTCCACCGCTCCCCCGTAGCGGCGGTCGCGGCTGGCATATTCGCGCACCGCATCCCACAGCGTGGTGCGGTCCACGTCTGGCCACAGCTCGTCGATGAACACCATCTCGGCGTAGGCGGACTGCCAGAGCAGGAAGTTTGAGGTGCGCTGCTCGCCACTGGTGCGCAGGAACAAATCCACGTCGGGCATCTCGGGTTCGTCCAGGTGCCTGGCCACGGTCTTCTCGGTGACCTGCGAGGGCTTCAGCGTCCCGGCGGCGACCTGTTCGGCGATGGCCTTCACGGCGTCGGCGATTTCCGCCCGGCCCCCGTAGTTCACGCACATGGTCAGCTGGCAGGTCTGGTTCGAGGCGGTGAGTTCCTCGGCGGCCTTGAGCTCGTTGACCACGGAGCGCCAGAGCCGCGGTTCGCGTCCGGCCCAGCGGATCCGCACGCCCCAACCGTCCAGGGTGTTGCGTTGGCGGCGCAGCACGTCGCGGGAGAAGCCCATCAGGAAGCGGACCTCCTCGGGGCTGCGCTTCCAGTTCTCGGTGGAGAAGGCGTAGACCGAGACATACTTGATGCCCATCTGCACGGCCCCGGCCATCACGTCCAGCAGTGCCGCTTCCCCGGCACGGTGGCCCTCGGTGCGGGGCAGGCCGCGCGCGTTGGCCCAGCGGCCGTTGCCGTCCATCACGATCGCCACGTGCTGCGGGATGAGCTCGGGCTGGATGTGGGGCATCGGGGCGTCGCCCGGGCGGGAGGCCGGGACTCCGGGTCCGGGCTTGCCGGTGATCTTGGGGGGTTTGCTCATTGTCGCTCCACGAGTTTGAGGGATTTGACGGCTCGTTCAAGGTGCCATTGGAGGTAGTTGGCCGTGATGGCCCCGGCCTGGGCGCGGGTGGGTGCATCGGCGGCGTCCACGGCTTCCCAGTCGCCCTCCAGCAGTGCGGCGAGCAGCGTGATGGTGGCCGCGGACGGTGACATCGACCCGGCGGGCCGGCAGTCGTGGCAGACCACCCCGCCCAGGGGCACGTTGATGGCCTGGTGCGGGCCCACCGCCCCGCAGCGCACGCAATGGGTGAAGCTCGGCGCCCAGCCCGCCGCGGCCAGGGCGCGCAGCAGGTAGGAGTCCAGCACGGTGCCCGGTTCGTGCCCGCCGCGGGCCAGGGTGGCCAGGGCGCCGTGCAGCAGCCGGTATTGCGCGCCAAGGGAATCGGCCTCGGAGTCGGTGAGCCGTTCGGCGGTCTCCAGCATCGCCGCGCCGGCGGTGTAGGCCGAGTAGTCGGCCACGAGTGCCTGGCCGTAGGGGTGGCGCAGCTGCGCCTGGATGATGGTGTGCAGCGAGCGTCCGGCGACGATTTGCGCCTCGACCTCCATGAAGGGTTCGAGGGTGGCCCCCAGCTTGGAGCTGGTGCGCCGCACGCCCTTGGCGACCGCGCGCACCACCCCGAGCTCGGGGCTCAGCAGCGTGATGATCCGGTCGGCCTCGCCCAGCTTGTGGGTGCGCAGGACAATGCCGCGGGTGCGGTAGCTCTTGGCTGCGAAAGTTGAACGTGACACGTATCCATGATCCCAGACAAAGCCGGCCCCGGGCGTGCACGAGAGGTGTGTCCGTGTGCACGCCCGGGGCCGGCGCCGTCGATGGGGCCTAGGCCAGGTCGCGCACCGCGCGGTTGACCGCGGAGATCAGCGCCTTCAGCGAGGACATGGTGGTGTTGGTGTCAACGCCCACGCCCCAGAGCACGCGCTCGCCCACGGCCGCCTCGACGTACGCGGCCGCGGAGGCGTTGCCGCCCTCGGACAGGGCGTGCTCGGAGAAGTCCAGCACGCGCACGTCCACTCCCTCGTTGCCCAGGATGTTCACCAGGGCGTTGATCGGGCCGTTGCCGGTGGCCGAGCGGCGGTGCGGAACCCCGTCGATGACCAGCGTGGTGGTCAGCTCGAAGCTTCCGTCCTCGGCGGTGTCAGCGGTGGCCGAGCCGAGCTTGAAGCGGCCCCACGGCTCGTGGTCCGAGCCCTCGGTGACCGGCAGGTACTCGTCCTGGAACACGTTCCAGATCGCGGCCGAGGAGATTTCCCCGCCTTCCCCGTCGGTCTTGCGCTGGATGACCCCGGAGAACTCGATCTGCGCGCGGCGCGGCAGGTCCAGCGAGTGCTCGTTCTTCAGCAGGTAGGCGACCCCGCCCTTGCCGGACTGCGAGTTCACGCGGATCACGGCCTCGTAGGAGCGGCCGATGTCCTTCGGGTCCACCGGGAGGTAGGGCACGCCCCAGGTGATCTCGTCGATGGTCTTGCCGGCCGCCTTGGCGTCGGCCTCCATGGACTCGAAGCCCTTCTTGATGGCGTCCTGGTGGGAGCCGGAGAAGGCGGTGAAGACCAGGTCCCCGCCGTAGGGGGAACGTTCCGGGACCGGCAGCTGGTTGCAGTATTCGACGGTGCGGCGGATCTCGTCCATGTCCGAGAAGTCGATCATCGGGTCGATGCCCTGGCCGAAGAGGTTCATGCCCAGGGTCACCAGGTCGACGTTGCCGGTGCGCTCCCCGTTGCCGAAGAGGCAGCCCTCGATGCGGTCGGCGCCGGCCAGGTAGCCCAGCTCGGCGGCGGCGACGCCGGTGCCGCGGTCGTTGTGCGGGTGCAGGGACAGCACGATGGAGTCGCGGTTGGCCAGGTTGCGGTGCATCCACTCGATGGAATCCGCGTACACGTTGGGGGTGGCCATTTCGACGGTTGCC
Organism: Paeniglutamicibacter psychrophenolicus; assembly: GCF_030812255.1. GTDB lineage: Bacteria > Actinomycetota > Actinomycetes > Actinomycetales > Micrococcaceae > Paeniglutamicibacter > Paeniglutamicibacter psychrophenolicus_A. The sequence goes on from NZ_JAUSSH010000003.1 coordinate 215,976, forward strand.
GGAAGGTTCAGGATCATCTTGTTCTCGGGGCTGGCCTCGAGAACCTCGGCCACGGCGTCGGAGATGCGCTTGGCGAATTCCAGCTCGGTTCCGGTGAAGGACTCCGGGGAATATTCGTAGGTGATCTTCGTGCCGACCAGTTGCTCCTCGTACTTCTTGCACAAACGCGCGCCGGTCAGCGCGATGTCGACGATGCCGTCCTGGTCCTGGTTGAAGACCACGCGGCGCTGGAGCACCGAGGTGGAGTTGTACAGGTGCACGATGGCCTGCTTGGCGCCCTCAAGCGCCTCGTAGGTGCGCTCGATCAGGTGTTCGCGGGACTGGGTGAGGACCTGGATGGTCACGTCGTCCGGGATGCCGCGCTCGATGAGCTGGCGGACGAAGTCGAAGTCGGTCTGCGAGGCCGAGGGGAACCCGACCTCGATCTCCTTGAAGCCCATCTTCACGAGCAGGTCAAACATCTTGTGCTTGCGCTCGGGGCTCATCGGGTCGATCAGCGCCTGGTTGCCGTCACGCAGGTCGACGGCGCACCAGCGCGGGGCGGTGGTGATGTACTTGTCCGGCCAGGTGCGGTCGGGCAGCGAGACGTTGATCTGGTCCTGGAACGGCACATATTTGTGGATGGGCATTCCGGAGGGCTTTTGCATGTTTTGCATTTCTTGTGGGCCTTTTCCTTGGTGGTGCGAAAGTGGGCCGGGACAGTGGGTGACTCCGCAGCGAGGGGTCGGCCGAAGGACGCGTTAGAGTCCTGTCTGGGTCTCGCCGCGGCGGCTTAGTAGAAGTAGTCCGAAATGCACAAGATCACCATAACATCGACCTCCGTCCGCCCATGAAGCAGGTCACCTAATTGTTGCGGGTGCGTGTCACATAGCGATGGGTGTCCCGGTTTTCCGGGGCACCCATCGCCGTGCTCCTGCCGGTGCGGCTGGGGCGTGTCTCCCAATGGTGATTTCTGGAGGGCGACGCCCGGATGACCATCACGTGGAGCACCACCGCCCAGCGGCAGGTCAGCGCAGGCTTGTCATAGCGCGTCGCCATCCCGCGCCAATGCTTCAGGGCGTTGAAGCTGCGCTCCACGACGTTGCGGCGCATGTGCAGGCTTCCTTGTCGCAGGTGACCGGCCTGCCGCCGGCGGAGCCCTCGCGCTTCCGATTGGCCTTCCGGTCGTCCTTTTCGGGGATCACGCATTGGATGCCGCGGTCCCGGAGGTAGTCCCGGTTGCCCTTCGAGGAGTAGGCCGTCTCGGCCATGGCCCGTTCCGGGCGTCTCCGGGCCCTCCCGGTCGCCGGGTTCCTGACCTCCGGGGCGTCCAGAGGGTTCTCGGACATCGGGGAACCCCCGGCCTGCCCCGGTCCGACCATCACCACCAGCGTCAATGAACCGCTTTCCCTCGATCGATGCCGCTCATTTGAAAACAGTGTCAGCCGCACCATTTTCCACCGAAACGGCCCCTTCCCGGTTCGAAAAAGCTCGGAGTGCAACGCATTCACGCAGGTAGGGTCCTCACCTGACCCCAACTCACCATGGACAATTATCGGCCCACAGACAGAAATCCTGCGCAAGTCGCCCGACGGCTTTCTTGGCGTTCGAACCGCGACCGGTTTTGACAACTGCCGGACATGGAAAAACCGCACGACGATGGGCGGGGAGCTCGCGGCAAAGATGGCACCACCAGGTCTCCTTCACGCACCAGCCAATCCCTGCTTGATGTAGCTTCTGTGTAGATTTCAATATGCTTTACGGGTAGAATGAAGGTACGTGAACCACCAAGGGAGGCCAAACATGCCCATCGACGCAGTCGTGGGATCCGCAGCGGTCCGCACCAATGAACTCGGGATCCGGGAAATCGTTCGGCGGCTCAATGCCGGGCTGGGGCCGACCCTGGTTGCGGGGTTGGCCGGCAGCAAGGACCGCCGGATCTCCCACAAATGGGCCAAGGAAGACGGCCCGGAACCCAACCAGGCGGCGGTCCGGCGCCTCATGGCAGCAATCCGCCTGTGGACCGAGCTGTCCGAGGCACACGGGGAGCACGTCGCCCGGTTGTGGTTCATCGGCTCGAACCCCTGGCTGGATGAGGACTCCCCCGTGGAAGCCATCATGGAGGACCGGTACAAGGAGACCCGGGCAGCGGCCAACGCCATGCTCACCGGAGGATTCTCGGGTTGAGCACGCGTATCTGCCAAAAGACCGGCCTTGCACTGATTGAGGGTCCGGGGGCAGGCTACCGGATTGCCAACGCCAGCTACGGGGCCCTGAACCCCGAAAAGCGCCACCAGGGCAGTCTGCGGGATGATTGGAGTCGCTGGGACACCCCGGGACGCACCATCTACATTGCCGGCACCCTCCAAACGGCCTTTCGCGAATGCCTGGCCTGGGCGCGCATGGTTCCCAGCCACGAGAAAAAGCTGGGCCGGCTCGCAGCGCTCTGGGACATGGATCCCGATGAGGTCATGCGCGAAGTGGCGGCCGATTTTGAGAAGCTCGGCCACATGCAACCCGGGCACCTCCCGTTCTCCTGGAGGGATTCACGCCTGATCCATCGCATTCAGGTTCCGGCATCCGCTGGTCCATGGGTCGACATGGAACACTAGGCCACGCTGGATGCCCTGTCCCTGGGGCCGTCGTCCGGCGTCAAGGCCTTCACCGGGCGCGAGGAAATCGACAGGGTCGCCACCTACTCCAACGACCGCGACGTGACCACGCGCATCGCGCAGTGGCTTCGCGGCGTGGTGCTCGATAACGGCACCGAACTGGCGGGTATCCGGTTCAGGTCCAGGGTCGGCAACGGCATCTGCTGGGCCTATTGGATGAGACGGACCGACCTGGGACTGGCCGAAGTTGCCCACGCGGACGCAGGCCGGGAAATCCGCACCCGGGAGCCCTCCATGGCCGCCGTCACCAATGCGTGGGGAATCCGCTCCTGGTAGAAGCACCCCGGGGCCACCCGCACACGGAGACATCGGACGTGGTGGTTCCGCTGCCTCCGTTGGTGCCGTGCTGGTGGGCACGGTTGATCGTGGGGTCCACCGACACCTCCTCGTCGATCAGCCCGCGGCTCTCGGCGGGGCCCAACAGCGTGGCCAGCACCGAATCCCACGTGCCGTCCGCGGCGTAGCGGCGGTGGCGCTTCCACACGCTAGTCCGAGGCCCGCAGCGCTCCGGCAGATCCCACCACGGGATGCCGGAGCGGTAACGTCAGGTGATGCCCCGGCCACTAGCCGGTGGCCCTTGACTGGCGCCCCGCCCTGCCCGCGGAATCGGGCGCCAACGGAGCAATCGGTTCCCACCGGGCATCGGAGAGGCGGGCGTAACGGGAATCCACCCGTGACACCCGCCAAACCGAATCGCCAGAGATCAGGCGAGACACCCTAGAAACCGAGCTTGCCCAGCTGCTTGGGGTCGCGCTGCCATTCCTTGGCGATCTTCACGTGCAGGTCGAGGTAGACCCGGGTGCCCAGCAACGCCTCGATGCCCTTGCGCGAGCGGGTTCCGACGTCGCGCAGGCGTGCCCCGCCCTTGCCGATGATGATGGCCTTCTGGCTGGGGCGCTCCACGTAGAGGTTCACCCGCACATCCAGCAGCGGGCTGTCCTCGGGGCGTCCCTCGCGCGGGACCATTTCCTCCACGACCACGGCCAGGGAGTGCGGAAGCTCGTCCCGCACGCCCTCCAGGGCGGCCTCGCGGATCAGCTCGGAGACCATCTTCGCCTCCGGCTCGTCGGTCAGTTCCCCGTCCGGGTACAGCGGCGGGGACAGCGGCATCTGCTTGACCAGCACGTCCGCGACCTCGGAGACCTGGAAGTCCTTGGTGGCCGAGACCGGTACGACGGCTGCCCAGCCGCCCTCGCCCAGGGTGTCGACCCCGAGCTGGGTGACCGCGAGCAGCTGGGCCATCAGCGCGGCCCGGTCCACGGTGTCGGCCTTGGTCACGATCGCGACGATGGGCTTCTTCTGCAGCTGTGCCAGCTGGGTGGCGATGAACCTGTCACCCGGGCCGATCTTTTCGTTGGCCGGCAGGCAGAAGCCGATGGCGTCGACCTCGGAGAGCGTGTCCGCGACCAGGTCGTTGAGGCGCTGGCCCAGCAGGGTGCGCGGGCGGTGCAGGCCCGGGGTGTCGACCAGGATCAGCTGGGCATCCTCGCGGTGCACGATGCCGCGGATGGTGTGCCGGGTGGTCTGCGGCTTGGCCGAGGTGATGGCGACCTTCTGGCCCACCAGCGCGTTGGTCAGCGTCGACTTGCCCGCGTTGGGGCGGCCCACGAAGGAGGTGAACCCGGCGCGGAAGTCCTCGGGCCAGCCTCCGGTGGGCAGCATCTGTGGCTTCTTGATGTTCCGGCTCATGATTGCTCCTTGTGATGCCCTGCATCCTTGTCGGCGAGGTGTTCGCCGGTCTTGGGTTGTTCTTCTGCCTTGCGCACCAGGATCTTGCCGATCCGGTTGCGTCGTCCGCTCAATGAGAGGACCTTCATCTCGATGCCCTCGAAGCTGGCGTGCGATCCGAGCACCGGCACCGATTCGAGCACCTTGCCCAGCAGCCCGCCCACCGAGTCGACCTCGTCTTCCTCGATGTCGATGTCGAAGAGCTCGCCGAGTTCGTCGATGGAGGTGTGGGCGCGCACCACGAAGCTGCCGTCGCCCAGGTCCTCGATCTCGATCTTGGCCCGGTCGTATTCGTCGTCGATCTCCCCGACGATTTCCTCGATGAGGTCCTCCAGGGTGACCAGTCCGGCGGTGCCGCCGTACTCGTCGATGACGATGGCCATGTGCGTGGATTCCTGCTGCAGCTCGGGCAGCAGTTCGGCCACGGACTTGGATTCCGGGACGTAGCGGGTCTTGCGGGCCAGGTCCTCGACCTTGTCGGTCGAGTCCGGGTTCAGGTGCAGCCGGTAGGCCACGTCCTTGAGGTAGACGATGCCGAAGATGTCATCGGCGTCCTCCCCGATCACCGGGACGCGCGAGCAGCCCGAGGCCAGGAACAGGTCCATGGCCGTTTTGAGCCCCTCGCCCTTGTCGATGGTGACCATGTCGGTGCGCGGGACCATCACCGAGCGGACGTAGGTGTCCTCCATGTCGAAGACCGAGTTGATGATTTCCGCCGCATCGTCCTCAAGTTCGTCGCCTTCGGTGGCCCGGTCCACCAGGTCGCGCAGGCGCTCCTTGGACAGGAAGCCCTCGTCCTCGGCGACCGAGCGCGGGCTCATGGCCTTGCCGATGCCCACCAGCCAGGCCGGGATCGGGCCCAGGACCACGCGCAGGAAACGGACCAGCGGCGCGGTGTGGCGCACCACCGATTCGGCGTGGGAACGCCCGTAGCGCCGCGGGGAGACCCCGACCAGCACGAAGCCGACCGCGGCCATGGTGACGGTGGCCAGCAGGCCGACGACCCAGACGTTGTCCAACAGGTCGTGGTAGAACAGCGCGACCGCGACCGCGGAAGCGGTCTCGAACCAGATGCGCCAGAAGCGCACGGCGTGGGTGTGGCCCAACGATTCGGCGAGGATGTTGCCCAGGTGCTTCTGGCCGTATTCGCTGCGCAGCGCCTCGGCCTGCTGGCGCGAGAGGTAGAGGTAGGCCGACTCGGCGGCCGTGAGCATGGCGGCACTGAGGATGAACACCAGCGCACAGATCGCGAGAATGATCGCGGTCACTAGTCCATCGTCTCCCGGGGTGCGGGGCGGCCCAGGAATCCTTCGAGCAGCGCCCGCTGCAGGGAGAACATGACTTCTTTTTCATCGGGTTCGGCGTGGTCGAAGCCCAACAGGTGCAGCATGCCGTGGGTGGCCAGCAGCAGGATCTCGTCCTCCACCGAATGTCCCCCGGTGGCGGCCTGGGTGGTGGCGACCTGCGGGCAGATCACGATGTCCCCGAGCATTCCGGCGGCGGTGGGCGAGCCGGGGGTGCCGGGGCGCAGCTCGTCCATGGGGAAGCTCATCACGTCGGTGGGGCCCTCGAGGTCCATCCATTCCACGTGCAGTGCGCTCATCGGCTCCTCGTCGAGCAGGATGATCGACACGTCGGTTTCCGGGTGCACGTACAGTTCGGCCAGGATGTGGCGTCCCAGCGCGCTGATGCGCTCCAGGTCCGCGGCAATCGCGGACTCGTTGTTGACCTCTACGCTCATGGGGCGTGCTCCTGGTTTACGGGCGCTGTGCCCGGCTGTTTCTTCTCTGTGGGGTGTTCGGGGTTCCGCCCGCCGGTGGCACGGCGCCTGGCGCGGGCCTTGGAACGGTTGAAGTTGGGGTCCTGGCGCACGGTCCAGCGCTCGTAGGCGCCCACGATCGCGCCGACCAGGCGGTGGCGGACCACGTCGGTGGCGTCGAGTTCGCAGAAGGCGATGTCGTCCACGCCCTCGAGGATCTCGGTGACCACGCGCAGCCCGGACTTGGTGCCCCCGGGCAGGTCGACTTGGGTGATGTCGCCGGTGACCACGATCTTGGAGCCGAAGCCCAGGCGCGTGAGGAACATCTTCATCTGTTCGGGCGTGGTGTTCTGCGCCTCGTCGAGGATGATGAACGCGTCGTTCAGGGTGCGTCCGCGCATGTAGGCCAGCGGGGCGACCTCGATGGTGCCCGCGGCCAGCAGCCGGGGCATCGAATCCGGTTCGATCATGTCGTGCAGCGCGTCGTAGAGCGGGCGCAGGTACGGGTCGATCTTGTCCGTGAGGGTGCCGGGCAAAAAGCCCAGCTTCTCCCCCGCCTCGACGGCCGGGCGGGTCAGGATGATGCGGCTGACCTCCTTGGCCTGCAGCGCGGCGACCGCCTTGGCCATGGCCAGGTAGGTCTTGCCTGTGCCCGCGGGCCCGATGCCGAAGATCACGGTGTTGGTGTCAATGGCATCGACGTAGGACTTCTGGTTCACGGTCTTGGGGCGGATCGCCTTGCCGCGGCCCGAGAGGATCTTCAGGCCCAGCACCGACGATCCGTTCTCCGCGCCGGAGCTCTCCAGCATGCGCACGAGCTGCTCGATGGTGTGGGCGGAAATCCGGGTGCCGTTGCCGGCCAGCGTGCGGGCCTCGGTGATGACGCGCAGGGCCTTGTGGGTCTGGGTCGCGTCCCCGGAAACCCGCAGGTCGTTGCCGCGGGCGTGGAGCTCCACCTGCGGGTAGGCCCCGGTGATCACGCGCAGCAATTCATCGTGCGCGCCGAGGGTGGCGACCATTTGGTCCGAACTGTCGAATTGGACCAGCGCGTCGGTTCCCCGGGGCCGGTCCTCCTGGCTCACTTGTTGGTCCATACGACTGTTGCAGCCTCCGCATTCCGTGCCGGCGAATGGCGCCCGCGGTCCTTCCGCTGCCATGGTTCCCTGCACTGGCTCAATCCTATCGTGGATGGCCGCGCCCCGGCCGGTGGCAGGTGCGACTTCGAAGCCCGGCGGGGACACCGGAACCCGCGGAGGCAGGACCGGAAACCCTAGCTCGAAAGGTATCTGAAGCAAATGTGCAACGATTCGGGCACAACTTCGGTTGGCAGATATCAATCAGGCAACAGTCCTTCGGATCGACGGGTTTTGCTCCCTACCGTTCATCAAGTTATGCCAAGCTGGGATGGAAGCCGGAAGCGGGCATCCCCCTCGCAAATCCGGCTTCACCGGTTCCCCCGCCCAGCAACTTGCCAGAGAGCTTTCCCATTCCGATGTCCTGTTCACGTAGTTCCTCCCGGACCCGCCTTGCGGTGCTCGGCCTCACCGTGGTGCTCGGCACCCTCGCGGCCTGCGGTCTGGGTTCGGCGACCGACCAGTACTCCATGCCGAAGGCCGCCACCAGCGTGCAAACCCCCACCCCGCTCTCGAGCGTGGAAATGGAATCGTTGAACACCAACCCCCACGTCCCGGTGTACTGGTTGGCGGAAAACGACGGGACCGTGTCCCTGTACCGCGAGTTTGTCCGGGTCAAGGACGCCGCCGACCCGATCGCCGATTCGGTCCGCTACATGCTCACCCAGAAACCCGCAGACCCGCGCTACTTCAGTGCCTGGCGACCCAGTGCCGCGGTGGGGGCCTCCGTCAGTCCCGACAACGTGATCACCGTGGACCTTTCGGCCAAGGCCTTCGGCTCGGAAGTCGATGCTGGCCTGGCCGAGCGTTCCATCGCCCAGCTGGTCTACACCGCCACCGCAGCCGCCTCGAATGCCGGAATCCTCGCCGAGGGGCTGGAGCCAAGCGTGCGGATCCTGGTCGACGGGGAATCGGGCTACGAGGCCTTCGGCCAGATCCCGCTCGACCACAACTTCACGCGCGACGTCCACCTGGCCGCCCCGCTGTGGATCATCGACCCGCAGTTCGGCGGCACCGAGAAGGCCGGCCAGGTCACCTTCCACGGGGTCAGCGCGTCGTTCTCCGGCGGGGAGTCCTGGGAGATCACCCGCCGCGGGGAAGCCCCCGAGGACAACCAGGTCGTGGCCTCCGGTGACCTGCACACGGGCGGGGATTCGCTGGGCCACAACGAGTTCTCCTTCACCTACGTGCTGGCGCCGGGCAACTACACCTTCTCCGCCTGGGGAATCGACGCCGCCACCGGCCGCCACGCCGGCACCGAGTCCAAGGACTTCACCGTCACCAAGTAGCCGCACTGCGGTTCCCCGCACAGCGGTACCGATACCCACCACATGCACAGAGGGATCCCCCGGAAAGGGGGATCCCTCTGTGCATGTTGCTTCTTCGTCGCAGCGGGCCGGCAGCCGGCTTCCTAGAGCTGGCCGAGCAGGTGGCGCACCAGCACCAGGGCGGCCGGGCCGGCGGTGGAGGCCCGCAGCACGTGGCTGCCCAGCAGCGCGACCTTGGCCCCGGCCGCGGTGAACGTCCCAAGCTCGGCATCGGAGATCCCGCCCTCCGGGCCCACGACCAGCGTGATTTCCGGCCGCGCGCCGGCCTCGGCGGACGGTGCCACCGGGTTGGCTTCAAGCCATTGGGCCACCACGGCGGCCAGCGAGTCGGTTCCGGCCTCGTGCAGGACAACCACCAGGGTCGGCGCCCCGGAGGAGGCGCGCTCGGCGATGTCCCGGGCCAGCTCGGAGCTGGTGAGCATCGGGCGGACCTCGGGCAGGAAGGTGCGGCGGGATTGCTTCAGCGCAGCGAGCACCGTGGATTCCCACTTGCCCAGCGCCTTGGCCGCCTTGGCCTCGTTCCAGCGCACGATCGCGCGGTCCGACTGCCAGGGCCGCACCGCGTCGATGCCCAGTTCGACCGCGGATTCCACGGCCTGCAGGTCGCGGTCGCCCTTGGCCAGGGCCTGGACCAGGGTGATGCCCACCGGTGCGGCGGCCTCGACCTCCAAAGCGCGCACGATCGCATCGAGCGCGGACTTCTGCGTGTCGGTGACCTCGGCGACGGCCCGCACGCCGGACCCGTCGACCAAATCGATCATTTCCCCGGCACGCACGCGCTTGACCGTCACCGCGTGGTGGCCCTCGGGCCCGTCCAGGTGCAGCTCGGTGCCCGTGCGCGCGCCGGCGAGCTCACCGGCGGGAAGGAAGAAGCACTGGTTGCTCATGCGCCCAGGTTGCCCAGCTTCCCGCGCAGGCGGGAGAACATGCCGCCGCTGTTTTCCATGCGGCCCTCGGCGAATTCCTCGCCGCGGAGCTTGGCCAGCTGTTCGAGCAGCTCGCGCTGCGCCGCGTCGACCTTGGTGGGGGTCTCGACGTGCAGGTGCACGATGATGTCCCCGCGCTTGCCGCCGCGCAGCCGCGGGACCCCGAGCCCGGGCAGGCGCACGGTGTCGCCCGACTGGGCGCCGGATTCGACCTCGATGACCTGGGAACCGTCGAAGGTCTCCAGATCCAGGTCGGCGCCCAGAGCCGCCGCCGTCATCGGGACGTTCATCCGGGCGTGCAGGTCGACGCCGTCGCGTTCGAAGATCTTGTGGCGGCGGACCTCGATCTCGACGTACAGGTCCCCGTTGGGACCGCCTCCGGGACCTGCCTCGCCCTGGTTGGCCAGGTGGATGCGGGTGCCGCTGGCCACGCCGGCGGGAACCTTCAGCTGCTTGGAGATGCGCTCGCGGACCCGGCCCTGGCCGTTGCAGTCGATGCAGGGGTCCTCGATGGTGGTGCCGAAGCCGCGGCAGGCGGCACAGGTCTCCACCGTCATCATCTGGCCCAGGAAGGAGCGCACCGGGCGCTGGATCTGGCCGGCGCCGTGGCAGATGGTGCAGGTGACCGGGGAGGTGCCCGGGCGGCAGCAGCTGCCCTCGCAGGTGGAGCAGGTCACTGCCGTTTCCATCTCCAGCGGGTAGACGGTCCCGGCGACGGCGTCGCCCAGGTCGATGGTGGCGGTGATCAACGCGTCGCGGCCGCGCTGGGTGCGCGAGGCCGGGCCCTGCGCCCCGCCGCCGCCTCCGAAGAACTGCTCGAAGATGTCCCCGAACCCTCCGCCGAAACCGCCGCCACCACCGAAGCCGGTCTGGCCGTTGCCGTTCTCATTGCCGGTGGCGTCGTAGTTGGCGCGCTTGTCCGCATCCGAGAGCACCTCGTAGGCGCGGGTGACCAGCTTGAATTTCTCACTGGCATCCTCGCCGGGGTTCACATCCGGGTGCAGCTTGCGGGCCAGCTTGCGGTAGGCCTTCTTGATTTCCTCGCCGGTGGCGTCCTTGCTGACGCCCAGGACTTCGTAATGGGTGCTCACAGTGCTCGCTGTGTCCTTTCGTACTTCAAAAAATTGCTGGCGACCCGCATCAGCCGGCCAGGATTCGTGACAGATATCGGGCGACGGCACGCACGGCGGCCATCGAGGTGGGGTAGTTCATCCGGGTGGGACCCAGCACGCCGATCATGGCCTGCTCGCCGGGGCCGTAGCCGGTGGCGACGACCGAGGCCTCGGTCAGCGCCCCGTACTGGTTCTCGGCCCCGATGCCCACGGCAATGCCATGGGCGTCCTGCTCCAGCTCGGAGAAGAGGCGCAAGAGCACCACCTGCTCCTCCAGGGCCTCGAGCACCGGGGTGATGCTCAGCGGGAAATCCAGGTTGGCTCGTGCCAGGTTCGCGGTGCCCGCGGTGAGGATCCTGTCCACCGCGGAATTGCGTGCCAGCGCGCCCAGGGCCTCACTGATCGCGCGCACCGCCGGGGCCAGGCGCGGCTCCACGAGATCCGGAATGCCCTGGGCAAGCCGGGCAACCTCGGCAATCGGCTTGGCGTCAAGCGCGGAGAGCAGCACCTGGCGCAACCGGCCCAGGTCCTCGTCGCCCAGGGCGCCGGGCAGCAGGATCACGCGCTGCTCGACCTTGCCGCTGGAGGCGATGAGCACCACCAGGGTCTGCCCGGCGCCCAGCCCGACCAACTCGATGTGGCGCACGGTGGCGTTGGAGAACTGCGGGACCTGGATCAGGGCGACCTGCCGGGTGATGCTGGCCAGCAGCCGCACGGTGTTCTCCAGCACGTCGTTCACGTCGTGGGAACCCTCGAGCAGCGCGGCAATGGCACGGCGTTCGGCGGCCGAGAGCGGCTTGATGTCACCGATCTGGTCGACGAAGTGCCGGTAGCCCTTTTCCGTGGGGATCCGCCCCGAGGAGGTGTGCGGGGCGACGATGAGCCCCTCTTCCTCCAGGGAAGCCATGTCGTTGCGGATGGTTGCCGCCGACACTCCCAGGTTGTGGCGATCGAGCAGGGCACGCGAACCGACCGGTTCGCGCGACTGCACATAATCTTCAACAATGGCTCGAAGGACCTCGAGCCGACGCGGTTCGGTCATTCTCACCTCTCCTGACAAGCCGGTTCACCATGGTCAAGGGATGGCATTGCACACGCCCCGGCCGGGTTCCGGGGTCCGGGGGCGCGCATTGGCACTCGACACGTTCAACTGCCAAGTCTAATACGTTCCGAACCTCTTGTTAGCATGGTTTGGTCCCTGGCCGCGATGCCGCGTTCGACACACCTGCCGATTGCACCAGGCCCGTGGCTCCGGTCCCGAGGCCGGGGCCCGTGCGCGCAGCGGCCCAGGGGCCTGTGATCCCATAGGTGAAAGTGACACGATGAGCTACCACGGCTGGGGCGCCCAGGACATCAGCGCCCCCAAGAAACGCGTATTGCGCAAGGTCCCGCTCGCCCTGGGCCTGCTGCTCGAGGACGTCGAGAGCGGCTGGGTCGGCGAGGTCGTGCGAAGCGAGAAGGCCGGCGGCATGCGGGTGCTGGTCCTGGAGGACCGGCATGGCCGCACCAAGTCATTCCGCGCCGGCTTCGGCTTCCTGCTCGAGGGCGAACCGGTGGAGATCATCGAGCCGGCCGCGGCTCCCGCCGCTCCCCCGGGCACGGCCCGCAGCGCCTCGGGCTCGCGCATGGTCACCGACCTGAAGGCCCGCACCGCCCGGGCCAGCCGCATCTGGGTCGAGGGCAAGCACGATGCCCAGCTGGTCGAGAAGGTCTGGGGCCACGACCTGCGCGTCGAGGGCATCGTGGTCGAGCCACTGCACGGCGTCGACGATTTGGCCGGCGCCATCCGCGCCTTCGCCCCCTCCCCGCAGCGCAAGCTCGGCGTCCTGGTCGACCATCTGCTTCCGGGAACCAAGGAGGCGAAGATCGCCGCCGAGGCCATGCGGGTTCCGGGGGCCGCGGGCAACGTGCTGATCGTCGGACACCCGTACGTCGATGTGTGGCAGGCCATCCGGCCCTCGGTGCTGAAGATCCGCGCCTGGCCGGTCGTCCCGCGCGGAACCGACTGGAAGACCGGCATCCTCAAGGGACTGGGCTGGCCGCACGCCGAGCAAATCGATGTGGCCCAGGGCTGGGAACGCATCCTGGGGCAGGTTCGCTCCTATGCGGATCTGGAGCCCTCGCTGCTGGGCCGGGTCGAGGAAGTCATCGACTTCCTCACCGCCGGGGACCACTGACCGGATCCCGCAGGACACCGGCCGGGTTCCGCGGGTGAGGTTGCTCACCCGCGAACCGGGGAACGGGCACGTGGAGATGCGGGGATGGTTACGAATCAACAACAAAGACGTCCCGTTGCCCCAAATGCGGGCCAAAAAGGCATTTTGTGTTCCTCGGCGATTCCCGTTTGAGGATAAACTGGCCAACGGTTCACCCAACCCAACGAAGAGGACATCAGCAGTGGCAAACGAGGCACGAAATGCACCCGGTGGCGACAGCCAGTCGGATCGATTCGAAGGTTCCTCGGCCGCACCCCTGCCCCTGACACCTTCAGAGGACCGGCAGTGGGCCATGATCGCCCACTTCGGCGCGATCCTGGGGTGCATCCCCTCGTTGATCATCTACGCGGTCTTCCGCGCCCGCGGCCCGTTCACCGCCCAGGAATCCAAGGAAGCGCTGAACTTCACCTTCCCGCTGACCGTCCTGGCGATCATGCTGCACCTGTTCTCGCTGCTCCCCGGCATCGGTTGGGTCTTCGCCATCCTCGTCGTGGCCATCTGGCTCTTCCTGACCATCAGTGGCGTGCGCGCCGGCATCAACGCGAACAAGTCACGGCCCTACCGCTACGGGCTGAACCTGCGCCTCTTCAAGTAGCAGCCGCAACTTCGAAAAAAATGAAGGTGTGGCCGGCAACCCCTTGGGGATCGTCGGCCACACCTTCATCTTTGTCCCCGCCCGGGTACCTTCCGGGCTAGAAGTCCAGCAACCGCCGCAGCACCGCATCGGCCAGCAACCGGCCCTGCAGGGTCAGCACGACCTTCTTCGCAAACGCCTCCTCGGGAACGACCAGCCCGTCGGCGATCAGCCCGGCGATGGCCTTGCGGCCCTCGGGCAGCAGCTCGGCGGTGTCCATCCCATCCACGATGCGGGTCAGCAACATGGCCCTTTCCAGGTAGCGCGCCTCGGCGTCGGGGGTTTCCCTTCCGGCCGCCGGCGAGGTCCCGGCGTCGATGCGCTGCTGGTAGGCGGCCGGATGCTTGACGTTCCACCAGCGCAGCCCGCCCACGTGTGAGTGCGCGCCGGGACCCGCTCCCCACCAGTCGCCGCCGCGCCAGTAGGCAAGGTTGTGCAGGCAGCGGGTGGATCCGTCCTTGGACCAGTTGCTGACCTCGTACCAGTTGTAGCCGGCGGCGGCGAAGAGCTCGTCGGCGATCAGGTACTTGTCGGCGTGGTCGTCGTCGTCGATGTTGGCGACCTCGCCGCGGCGGATCTGCCCGGCCAGCCGGGTGCCCTCCTCGATGATCAGTGCGTACGCCGAAATGTGGTCCGGATCGTAGCCCAGCGCGGTTTGCACGCTGGTGCGCCAATCCTGGATCGACTCCCCCGGCGTGCCGTAGATCAAGTCCACGCTCACCTGGAGGCCGGCGTCCTTGGCCCAGGCCACCGCCAGGCCCACCCGCTCGGGGTTGTGCGTGCGGTCCAGGGTCTTCAGCACGTGCGGGACGGCCGACTGCATGCCGATCGACACACGGGTGAACCCGCCGTCCTTGAGCACCTGCAGGGACTCGCGGGTGACCGAGTCCGGGTTGGCCTCGGTGGTGATCTCCGCGTCGGGAGCCAGATCCCATTGGGTGCGGATTTCGGCCAGCACCCGGACCAGGTCGCCGGCGGGCAGCAGCGTGGGGGTGCCGCCGCCGAAGAAGACGGTGGAGACCTCCCGGCGCGGAACGCCGGATTCCTCCAGGACCTTCGCGCCGAAGGCGAGCTCCGCGGAGACCGCCTCGGCGTAGGAGTCCTGGCTGGAGCCGGAACCCAGCTCGTGCGCCGTGTAGGTGTTGAAGTCGCAGTAGCCGCAGCGCACGGCACAGAAGGGAATGTGGACGTACACCGAGAAGGTGCGCTCCGCGGCGCCGTCGACGCAGGTTGCCGGAAGCAACCCGTTGGACGGCGCCGGGTCCCCGAGGGGCAAGGCAGAGGGCATTGCTACTTCTTCTTGGGCTCGTCGGATGACAGGGCGACGATGAAGGCCTCCTGGGGAACCTCCACGCGGCCGACCATCTTCATGCGCTTCTTGCCGGCCTTCTGCTTTTCCAGCAGCTTGCGCTTGCGGGAAATGTCGCCGCCGTAGCACTTGGCCAGGACGTCCTTGCGGATGGCGCGGATGGACTCGCGGGCAATGATGCGCGAGCCGATGGCTGCCTGGATCGGCACCTCGAACTGCTGCCGGGGAATCAGTTCGCGCAGCTTCTGGGTCATCATCAGCCCGTACGCGTAGGCCTTGTCCCGGTGGGTGACGGCGGAAAACGCATCGACCTGTTCGCCCTGGAGCAGGATGTCGACCTTCACCAGGTCCGATATCTGTTCCCCGTCGGCCTTCCAGTCCAGCGAGGCGTAGCCGCGGGTCTTGGACTTGAGCACGTCAAAGAAGTCGAAGACGATCTCGGCCAGCGGAAGCCAGTAGCGGATCTCCACGCGTTCCTCGGAGAGGTAGTCCATGCCGCGCATGACGCCGCGGCGGGACTGGCACAGTTCCATGATGGCGCCGACGAATTCGTTCGGTGCCAGGATCGTGGCAGCCACCATGGGCTCGTGGACCTCGAGGATCTTCCCGTCGGGGAATTCGCTCGGGTTGGTCACGGTGCGCAGCTTCTTGTCATCGGTCATGACCTCGTACACCACGTTCGGTGCGGTGGAGATCAAATCGAGGTTGAATTCCGCCTCGAGGCGCTCGCGGGTGATTTCCAGGTGCAACAGGCCCAGGAAGCCGACGCGGAAGCCGAAGCCCAGCGCCACCGAGGTTTCCGGCACGTAGGTCAGTGCCGCGTCATTGAGCTGCAGCTTGTCCAGGGCATCGCGCAGGGCCGGGTAGTCCGACCCGTCGATCGGGTACAGGCCGGAGAAGACCATGGGCTTCGGGTCCTGGTAGCCACCCAGGGACTTTTCGGCGGGCTTGGCGAAGTTGGTGACGGTGTCGCCGACCTTGGACTGGCGCACGTCCTTCACGCCGGTGATCAGGTAGCCGACCTCGCCGACGCCCAGGCCCTTGCTGGGCTTGGGCTCCGGGGAAGAAACCCCGATTTCCAGCAGCTCGTAGGTGGTGCCGGTGGACATCATCTGCACCTTTTCGCGGGGCGAGATCTTCCCGTCGACCACACGGACATAGGTGACCACACCGCGGTAGGTGTCGTAGACCGAGTCGAAGATCATCGCGCGGGCCGGTGCGTCCGGGTCGCCCACGGGGGCGGGCAGGTCGCGCACGACCTTGTCCAGCAGCGCCTCGACGCCCATGCCGGTCTTGCCCGAGACCTGAAGGATGTCCTCCGGGTCGCAGCCAATGAGCTTGGAGATCTCCGCGGCGTACTTCTCGGGCTGCGCGGAGGGAAGGTCGATCTTGTTGAGCACGGGAATGATCGTCATGTCATTCTCCATGGCCAGGTAGAGGTTCGCCAGCGTTTGGGCCTCGATGCCCTGGGCGGCATCCACCAGCAGGATCGCGCCCTCGCAGGCTGCCAGCGAACGCGAAACCTCGTAGGTGAAGTCAACGTGCCCGGGGGTGTCGATCATGTTCAGTGCGTAGGACTGGCCATCGACCTCCCACGGCATGCGGACGGCCTGGGACTTGATGGTGATGCCGCGTTCGCGCTCAATGTCCATGCGGTCCAGGTACTGGGCCTTCATGTCGCGTGAGGAGACGATTCCGGTGAGCTGCAACATCCGGTCGGCCAGGGTCGACTTGCCGTGGTCGATGTGGGCGATGATGCAGAAATTTCTGATGATCGCCGGATCAGTCGCGGCAGGCACCGGTGCGGTGCGGGCCATGGGTGACACGTAAGGGACCTCGCTAAGGGGGACGAAAATGTTAAGTGGGGTGCAAAATACTTCGCACAGGCCATTCTCCCATGATTGGGGCCACGGTGTCGCACTGCGACTCGGTGCGGGACCCGGCTGGTAGTTTGTGCACATGAAGTTCAACTCCAACTCGGTCCTTCGCTTCCTGGGCCGCGTGCTCGAATCCGCACTGAAGGGCGCCCCAAAGCAGCAACCCGGCACCACCCCTCCGGCCGGCAAGCGTCCCGCGGCACCCTCGAACCGCAGGCCCGCCCCGCACCGCACTGCTTCGACGTCCGATACGACCGGGGAATCCGGAACTTGGGAGTTCGGCGGTTACCCCGGCGACTTCACGGGAACCGTGCGGGCGCATTACGCCCCGAAGACCGACGGACGCCCGGATCCGGGAGAAATCGTCTGGGCCTGGATCCCCTACGAGGAAGACCATACCCAGGGCAAGGATCGCCCGGTGCTGCTGGTGGGCCGCGAGAACGGCTACCTGCTGGCCTTGATGCTGACTTCCAAGGACCACAGCAACGAGCAGGTGCGGGACCGCGACTATGTCGACATCGGCACCGGGCCCTGGGACAGGCAGGGCCGACCCAGCGAGGTGAAACTCGACCGGGTCATCCGCCTGCGCGAAGCCGGGATCCGCCGGGAAGGCGCGGTGCTTGACTCCAAGCGCTTTGCCCGAATTGCCGAACAACTGGCAGCGAACTGAATCCGGCGCATCCAAGCACGTCGGGGCGGTCGAACGCCCGTCCGCCACGATGGAGGTAGCTCACAGTCCCTCGGGTCACTATCGTGTCGTGATGGCCACCCGAACCTGCTAGTATTATTTCTTGTGTGTCCGCGCAGGTCGACGGGCACTTCTCCCGGGTCGCCATAGGTATCCCCACGCCGCTCAGTCAATGGCCCGGAAGATATCCCTCACCGACCATTACAAGCGATGAGCAAGAGAGTTTAATACAGTGGCTAATATCAAGTCCCAGAAGAAGCGCATTCTCACCAACGAGAAGTCGCGCCAGCGTAACGCTGCCGTCAAGTCCGAGCTTCGCACCGCAATCCGCGCAGTGAACACTGCCGTTGCAGCCGAAGACAAGGATGCAGCAGCAACCGCGCTGGTTGCAGCTGGCCGCAAGATCGACAAGGCCGCCACGAAGGGTGTGCTGCACAAGAACAACGCAGCGAACCACAAGTCGGCCATCTCCAAGAAGGTTAACGCCCTCTAAGGATTGCGTCACTGAAGCAAAAGGCTTCCTTTCCTCCATATCTAGGGGAACGGAAGCCTTTTGTGTTTAATGACGGAAAGTCCCGCGTGAAAGTCAGTGCTGGTGGCCAAACTCGATACACCGGCGGGGCGTCCCCACTTCCAGGTTCAGTCAGGGGGTCCTGGCTTCGCCGCCTTGCCGATTTGGGACCGCTCCGCGAAGCCGGCGTGGCTTCCATCAACTTTGCGTTCAGGGAACCTGCACAGGCAGGTATCTTGTGGGGCCCTGGCAATTGGGCCAGAACCGACCTGCGCCGGCGGATTCCGACTTGATTGCATATGTGCGGTCCACCGCAAAGCCCGAAGAGTCGGTGCCCACCACTCGAAGAGTCGTGACGTTGTCGGGCATTTCCCCACCGCGGGGACCCGGTTCGGGCGGGAGATATGGCGGGGCTTGCGGCACTGCCCATGTGCCCCCAGCCGATCTCGTGACGAGTTGCGGACTGCATTCGATCCCGAAGCAGGCGGCAACCGCGTAGGGGTGGGTCGCAAATTCGATTTCCACGTCGCCTTGGTGCAACTACGCCACAGCCGGGTATGCGGCCCCTGGCCCTACCACGGCCAGGACAACGGAAATGAGCACCGCGAGAAACCCGGCGGCAAGGACAACGGCCTTCCACTGCTTCATGCTGTGGGCATAGCCCGGAACGGGTAGCGCCCGGCGGGCCCTTCGCCGTGCTCCCGACTCACTGCCCCGCCTGATTGGTCCTAGCGGCGTGCTGCCAACGATATCTGGGTCACGGCCCGCTCCACGGCATACTCGGGGTCGCGCGACGCGCCCTTGACCTGGGCATCGGCCTCCGCGACCAGCCGGATGCAGCGGGCGATGTCATCGACGTTCCAATGCCGGGCCTGTTCCTGGGCCTGCTGGACCTGCCACGGCGGCATGCCCAACTCGCTGGCCAGCTGGCCCGAGGACTTGCGTGCCCCGGCGACCTTGGCGACCTGGCGCAGCTTCATGGCCAGGGTCGCGACGATCGGCACCGGGTCGGTCCCCGTGGCCAACGCGTGGCGCAGCGTGCTCAGGGCGATGTCGGCCCGGCCCGCCAGGGCCGCATCGGCGACCTTGAACCCGGTGGCCTCCACGCGTCCGCCGTAGTACTTGTCCACCATGTCCTGGTCGATGGCCCCGGTAGTGTCCTGCAACAACTGGGAGCAGGCGGCGGCCAGTTCCGAAAGGTCGCTGCCCAGTGCGGCAACAAGGGCGCGGGCTCCCTCGGCGCTGAGCTTGCGCTTGGCCGCCCGGAATTCCTGGGTGACGAAGTCGACCTTCTCGGAATCCTTTTTCAGCGGCTGGCAGTCAACGAGAACCGCGCCGGCGGCCTTGAGGGCATCCAGCAGCTTCTTCCCGCGCACTCCCCCGGAATGGTGCATGACCAAGGTGGCATCGGGCGCCGGGGACTTCGCGTAGGCCAGGGCGTCGTTGAGGAAGTCCTCGTTCATCGCGGCCATCGAGCGGACCTCGATGAGCTTGGTTTCGCTGAACAGCGAGGGGCTGGAGGCCAGCAGCAGTTCGCCGCGGTCGTAGCTGTTGGCTTCGAAGCGGACCAGCTCGATCTCGGCGCCGGCACGCAGGGCCGACCGCACGGAATCGAAAGCGCGGCTGGCCAGCAATTCCTCGGAACCCTGCAACAGGACCAGCGGCGCGGGAGCCACGGACCGCCATGAAATGCCCGCGTTCTTGGATGTGCCTCGTGGCGCTGCCATGACCGACCTTTACCTAGTGTTTGAACAACCCCATCGATCCTATCCCCAAGCCCGGAAAGCGGCATCTCCCCTATGGTTGTCCGGTATTCGTGTCGATCACGGTGCCGCCGCCGGCCCCGGGCCGAGGGAGGAAACCGCCAGCCCCTTTCCGTCCCAGCCCACGATGATGGTCCCGCGGATATCGGTGCGCAGCGCCACCACGTGGTTCTCCTCCAGCGCCCGAAGCGCCGTCTCGGAGGGATGGCCGTAGGTGTTCTGCGCCCCCACGCTGATCAGTGCCAGCACCGGCCGCACCGCCGGCGCCGTGCGGACCCCGCCGTTCGCGGCTCCGTGGTGGGCCACCTTCAGGATGTCGGCGTGGGTGATGAGCCCCTGGTCGATGAGCTCGCCCATGGCTTCTTCCTGCATGTCCCCGGTGGCCAGCAGCGACACCGGCCGCGGTGCCCCCTGCACCTGGATCTCGAAGCGGATGACCAGCGAGGCGTCGTTCTCGTCGGTGAACAGCCCCGAGGGGACCGGCCCCAGCACGCGCCACGACAACGGCCCGGCGCTCCCGGTGGCGCCCGACCCCAGCTGCTCAGCCTCCGGCATCCGGCCCCGCCCGTGCGTGATCACCGGAGGGTCATCCGGGTCATCGGCCGCGGAGTAGTACAGTGCGTCCACGCGCCGCCGGTCCCCCACACCCTCCAGCCCGCCGTCGTGGTCGGCGTGCCGGTGCGTGATGAACACCGCGGCGACCTCCTTGACCTGCATCCGATCCAGGCATGCATCGATCTGCCCGGGCTCGCGCCCGGTGTCCACCACCACGGCGCTGCCGTCCCCGGCGTTCAACAACAGCCCGTCGCCCTGCCCCACGTCGCAGGCGACCACCAGCCAATCGATCGCCGGGGCGGGCACCAAGGCGGTGACCGGCAGTACCAGCCCCAGCAGCAACCCCGTCACGACCCCCTGCACGCCCAGCCGTGCCGCGGACCGCCAGCAGCGACCAAGCGGTCGCACCTGGCCTAGGGCCACCAGCACGCCCAGCACGATGCCCCACGCCAGCAGGATCCCCGCGGCCCCCGCGGGCCAGGGCCGCAGCGCCCCGGGCAGCGAGGCGACCCACGTCCCGAGCATTCCCACGACCATCACCGGCATTCCCGCCACCCACACCAGGGCCAGGCCCACGGGTGGAACCAGCATCAGCACCACGACGCCGAGCGTCCCGGCCACCGTGATCAACGGGATGAACGCCGCCACCAGCAGGTTCGCGGGCACCGAGTAGAGCGAGAAGGAGGGGTTCAGGGCCACCAGCACCGGCAGGCAGGCGATCTGCGCGGCCAGGGCAATCGCGGTGCCCTCGGCCAGGACCGCCGGCAACCAGCGATTCAGTCGTTCGGCCAGGCGCCTCCCGATCACAACGATCCCGGCGGTGGCCAGGGCGGAGAGCTGGAAGGCCGGCTCGCCAGCCAGCCACGTGTCGATGGCCAGCAGCAGCACCACCGCCAGCGACAGCGCAGACAGTGCATTCCTGCCCCGGGAGGCGTGTACCCCCACGGCCGCGACGGTGCCCATGACCGCCGCGCGCAGCACGCTGGGCTCGTACCCGACCAGCAGCACGAACCCGGCCAGCGCGCCCAGGCCCAGCCCCAGCGTCGGCGCCCGTCCCAGGCCCAGCACCCGGCACAGCGCCACCACGAAGCCCAGCACCATGGCGCAATTTGCGCCGCTGACAGCACTCAAATGTGAAAGTCCGGCCACCTTCATGGCCTCGTTCAACGCCTCGTCCGCCCCGCTGCGGTCCCCGAACACCATGCCCGGAAGCAGGGCGCGGGCCGGTTGCGGCAGCGCTGCACAGGCGCCAACGAAGCGGGAGCGCATCGCCTCGAACACCCCCGCCCGTTTCGTCTCGCCCACCGGGAGCAGATCGGCGGCCGCGTTGAGCCAGAAGCGCAGGCGATCCCCGGGTTCGGCGGCCGACACCTTGGCAATGACCTCGACGGTGGTGCCGGCGGCTGGCCGGATCCCTCCGGCACGGGATTCGGGGTAGCTCAGCCGCACCGGGACCCCGGAGACGATCCAGTTCCCGCTCCGGGCCACGGAGAGCACGCGCGCCTCGACGGTGAACTGCCGGTGTTCCCGGGCGTCCTCGGAGAACCTGTCGATGGCTGTACCTGCCCTCGGGGCGGCGGTGAAGGCGAGCTGGACGCGAACCGGCGCACCGCTGGCCGCCGCGTCTTCCAGGGCGGCCGGGTTGCTGCCGGCCCCGGTGAGCAGCAATTGCGTGAAGACGAGGGCAGCCGCGACGCAGGCCAGTGCCGGCGCGGCGAAGCTCGGGGTCGCGGCCGGCCCCAGGCGCCCGTGCCGGGGGCGCAGCAACGCCAGCAACCCGGTCCCGGCGGCCAGCCACAGGCCCACAGCCCAGAATCGCTGGTGGGCTTCGGCCAGCTGCACCCCGCCCAGGGCCGCGGCCCAGGCTCCGGCCAGCGCCCAGCAGCCGCGCAGGTCAACGCGGCCGGGCTCCGGGGCCGGGGCATCCCTTGGGGCGATTTCCAGCCACTTGCGGGCCTTTTCGGCGAGCTTTCCCGCGACCCGGCCCCTGGCCCGGCCATCGTGCGGGGCGCTCATTCAAACACCACCAGGTCCCGCAGGTTGCCGAGCATCGCCGGGCCGATGCCGCTGACGGCGTCCAGCTCGCTGAGGTTCTTGAACGGGCCGTGGGCCTGCCTGAAAGCCAGGATCCTTCCGGCCAGGGCGGGGCCGATGCCCGGCAGTTCCTCCAGCGCGCCTTGGTCGGCGGTGTTCACGTTGAGTTTGCCCGGCGCGGCACCCGGAGGCCCGGTGCCGCCGGTGCCACCCGCCTGTCCTGGGTCGGGATCAGGGGCCCGCGCGGCTTCGCCGCGGCGCGGGATGCGGATCTGTTCGCCGTCGCGGATCTGGGCCGCCAGGTTGATCGCTTCGGGGGCCGCGTCCTTGGCCAGGCCTCCGGCCCGGGCCACCGCATCGAGCACCCTCGAGCCGAGCGGCAGGGCATAGACCCCGGGGTCCTTCACCGCGCCGATCATGTGGACCACGGCGGTGGCACCTGCCGCAGGCGGGGCCGATCCATCCCCGGTGCCGGGGGAACCAGACACCGGGGGAAGCGGTTCTTCGACGGATTCCTCGGACGGGGATTCCTCGCCCGGCGGATCGCCGGGGGCTTCCACCTGCGGGGACTGTGCGACCTGCAGCGGGATGGTCTCGGTATTGCCCGGCGCACGCGGGGGCGGGTTGAAAAGCAGCGACACCGAGATCCATGTCAGGGCGCCGAGGATCAGGACGATCGCCGCGGATCTGCCAATGAGCACACGCAAGTGCCCGGGGGCCGGGCCCAGGTTGGTCCTGGCGGATTGATCCGCCCATTCGTGAGAGCCCATGCAATCCATTGCACCCGAGCGGCGATGTTGCATGCCGCCCTCGGTGCCCGGCTGTGGAGAACCCCCCAGCGGCGGGGACCGTTTTCCGGCCGGTGCCCGCTCAAGCGGGCCATGGTGCTAGCGGGTTTCGGGCTGCTCCGGGCCGGGCGCCGAGGGCGGGGTGTGCGCGCTTGGTGCACCTGGCCCCTGCGGCGCGGCCGTGCGGCGGCGTGCCTCGCGGCGCGGGGCCTCGTTGCGGGACTTCGGCTCCGGTTTGGGCCTTGGTTCGGGTTTGGGCCTTGGCGCCGGCTTGGGTTTCGGTTCGGGGCGGACCGGACCCGGCGCGGCAGGTTCCCGGCCGCCGGCAATGGCCACGGCCAGCACCCCGGCACCGGTGTGGGCGCCGAGCACCGCGGGCACCGGAATCGCCAGGACCTCGAATGCGGAGGCACCGGCCAGTTCCTGCACGATTTCCTCGGCGGCTTCCTGGTTGCCGAAGTAGTGCACCGCCAGGCGGACCTCCGCTCCGCGTTCGGCGGCCTCCTGCCGGGCGATGGCCACCAGGCGGGCCAGCGTGCGCGAATGCGTACGGACCTTTTCGTGGGCGATGATGTGGCCGTCGGACACCGACAGGATCGGCTTGACGTTCAGCAGCGTGCCCAGCACCGAGGCCAGCGCCCCGATCCGCCCGCCGCGGCGC
This sequence comes from Paeniglutamicibacter psychrophenolicus, assembly GCF_030812255.1. Classification (GTDB taxonomy): domain Bacteria; phylum Actinomycetota; class Actinomycetes; order Actinomycetales; family Micrococcaceae; genus Paeniglutamicibacter; species Paeniglutamicibacter psychrophenolicus_A. The sequence continues at coordinate 239,649 of NZ_JAUSSH010000003.1, forward strand.
AGCTGATCCAGCGAGGGCACGGCAAAGTACACGTGGTTCTCCGCGGCCCTTTCGGCCACGGCCCGCAATTCCTGCAGCGGGGCTCCGGCGGCGGCCAGCTCCACCACGTCCATGACCGCAAATCCCTCGGCCAGGGCCACGGTGAGCGTATCGACGACGGTGACGGGCACAGGGGAGGACTCGGCGGCCAGGCGTGCGGCCTCCACCGTCCCGGAGAGTGCACCGGATAGGTGGATCGAAATGATTTCCTTGACCCCGGCCGCGGCGAGATCCTGGTAGGCGCGCAGCATCTGCCCCGGCGCCGGGCGCGAGGTGCGCACGGCCTTGCCCATGGCCAGGCCCAGGGCCAGTTCGGTGGGCACGTCGTCGGTGCCCTCGGAGAAGATCTGGTCATCGACCATCACCGGCATCGGCACCACGCGCAGGAACTGCGCGTGCTGCCCCACCCAGGCCTCGGGCAGCGCGGCGGCCGAATCGGTCACCACGCCCACGGGCAGCACAACCGGGCCTTGGGCCTTGTCCGACGCCGGTGCACCGGGGCGCTGCCTCCGGCCGCGCAGCCGACCGATCCAGCCGCCGGGGCCCGGGGGCCGCGGCGGCTGGTGGGCGGGCTGCGATTGGTCCATGGAAGACAGGCTACCTTGCGGACGCCTAGGAGGCCGGGACCACGTTGACCAGCTTCGGCGCGCGCACGATCACCTTGGCGACCGCAGCACCGTCGAGGTAACGCACCACGGCCTCGTCGGCCATGGCCAGCGCCTCGAGTTCCTCGGCGGTGATGTCCACCGAGACCTGCAGGCGGGCCCGGACCTTGCCCTTGATCTGCACCACCGCGGTGACGGTGTCCTCGACCAGCAGCGCCTCGTCGACGGCGGGCCATCCGGCGTTGGCGACCGAGGGCTCGTGCCCCAGCGCCGCCCACATGTCTTCGGCCGTGTACGGGGCGAAGAGCGAGAGGATGATCGCGACGGCCTCCGCGGCCTCGCGCACCGCCGGGTCGGCTGCGCCGGCGCCGGAGTCGATGGCCTTGCGGGTCGCGTTGACCAGCTCCATGGTCTTGGCGATCACGACGTTGAACTTGCCGGTGTCCAGCATGCCGGCGGCCTCGTGCACCGCCTTGTGGGTGACCGAGCGCAGCGCCTTGTCACCGGTGGCCGGGTCGGTGCCCGGCGCGCTGGCCACGTCCTGGGCCACGCGCCAGGCGCGGGCCAGGAACTTCTGCGAACCCGAAGGGGACACATCGGCCCAGTCCACGTCGTCCTCCGGCGGGGAGGCGAAGATCATGGTCAGGCGCACGGCGTCCACGCCGAACTTGTCCAGCTGCTCGCCCAAATCCACGCCGTTGCCCAGCGACTTGCTCATGGCCTTGCCGCCGTTGAGCACCTGGCCCTGGTTCAGCAGGGCGGAAAAAGGCTCCTGAACATCGATCAAGCCCAAATCGAAGATGACCTTGGTGAAGAAGCGCGAGTAGAGCAGGTGCAGGATCGCGTGCTCGACGCCGCCCACGTACTGCCCGACCGGCATCCAGTCGCGCACCGCCTGCGGGTCGAAGGGACCCCCGGTGTAGTTCGGGGAGACGAAGCGCAGGAAGTACCAGGAGGAGTCCACGAAGGTGTCCATGGTGTCGGTGTCGCGCTTGGCCGGGGCGGCACACTTGGGGCACGGGACGTTGACCCAGGCCTCGGCGGCGGCCAGCGGGCTGGTTCCCTTGGGGGCCAGGGCCTCGCCGCGCAGGTCATCGGGCAGCCGCACCGGCAGCTGGTCATCGGGTACCGGGACCTCGCCGCAGGATTCGCAGTGGATGATCGGGATCGGGGTGCCCCAGAAGCGCTGGCGGGAAAGCAGCCAGTCGCGCAGGCGGAAGTTCACGAACTTCTCTCCGGTGCCCGCGGCCTCGACGATCTCGATGGCGCGGGCAATGCCCTCGGCCTTGGGCAGGCCGTCCAGTTCGCCGGAGTTTACCAGGGTGCCCTCGCCGGCGGTGGCGATGCCGGTTTCGGCCGGATCCTCGGCGCCGGTGTCAACAACCACGCGCACCGGCAGGTCGAAGGTGCGGGCGAAGTCAAGGTCGCGCTGGTCGTGCGCGGGCACGGCCATGATCGCGCCGGTGCCGTATTCGGCCAGCACGTAGTCCGCGGCCCAGACCGGCAGCCTTTCCCCGTTGAGCGGGTTGATGGCGTAGCGGCCGGTGAACACGCCGGTCTTCTCGCGCTCGGTGGCCTGGCGTTCGATCTCGCTCAACGCCTTGACCTGCTCCTGGTAGTCCTCCAGCGCCTGGCGGTGCTCGGCGGTGACCAGTTCGTTGGCCAGCTCGGCGTCGGCGGCGACGACGAAGAAGGTGGCGCCGTGCAGCGTGTCCGGGCGCGTGGTGAAGACCGTGGTCTTGTGTGCTTCCTGGGTGTCGGTGGCCTCGACGATGAAGTCGACGTGCGCGCCCTCGGAGCGGCCGATCCAGTTCTTCTGCATGGCCAGCACGCGCTCGGGCCAGTGCCCGTGCAGCTCGTCCATGTCATCGAGCAGGCGGTCGGCGTAGTCGGTGATCTTGAAGTACCACTGGTTCAGCGACTTCTTGGTCACCGGGGTGCCGCAGCGTTCGCACGCGCCGTTGACGACCTGTTCGTTGGCCAGCACGGTCTGGTCCTTCGGGCACCAGTTCACCGGGTGGTTCTTGCGGTAGGCCAGGCCCTTGTCGTAGAACTTGGTGAACAGCCACTGGGTCCAGCGGTAGTACTCCGGGTCCGAGGTGTGCAGGCGGCGGTCCCAGTCGGCGGAGATGGCGTAGCGCTTGAAGCTGGCGGCCTGGGTGTCGATGTTGGCGTAGGTCCACTCCGAGGGGTGGGCGTTGTGCTTGATCGCGGCGTTCTCGGCGGGCAGCCCGAAGGAGTCCCAGCCGATCGGGTGCATCACGTCGTAGCCCTGCTGGCGCCAGTAGCGGGCGACGACGTCTCCCATGGCGAAGGCCTCGGCGTGGCCCATGTGCAGGTCGCCGGAGGGGTACGGGAACATGTCCAACACGTAGCGGCGCTCGGCACTGCCGTCGTCCTTGGGCGTGAAGACCCCTAGTTTGTCCCACACCGGAGCCCATTTGGCTTCCATTTCCTGGAAGCTGTAGGCCGCTGCGGTGGAATCGTTGTCCGCGGTTTCGGTGCCGGTGGGCTGAGTGCTCACTATCGTGTTTCGCCTTCTTTTGTGGTGCGCCTGTGGGGGAACGTCTCTTGGCCAGCTGAGCCGAGTGGGTGTGCCTGGCGCAAATGCCCGTGACACACAAAAGCCCCTTGGCAAGCAAGGGGCGGCCGTACGGGGAGTATCCCGTACGGCTAGGTTAGCAAGAGCGCAACGTTCATGTCGCCAATTCTACCGCACGAACCGTGCGGGGTGCGGGTCCGTGTCCCGGACCCCCTATTGCACGGGGCGGCGGTAGGCCGCCGGGTCGTCGTGGTGCAGCGGTCCCGCCGGTGCCGGGCGCCGCGACAGCAGCGCGATGGTTCCCAGTACGCCGATCACCGCGTAGCTGCCCGCGTTCGATGCCCCGTGCCACAGCACCCGCAAGTGGAACGGAGGATAAGTCCCGTAGGTGGGATCGGGCCGGACCGACTGGTACACGTCGTTGGTCCCGAAAACCACGACGCAGGCGGCCAAGGCGAGGGCCGCCGCCACCACCGCCCCGACCCCCGGATCCGTCGCGGACCGCACATGCCGCACCGCGGCCCAGCCGGCCAGGGCCACGGTGAGTGCGGTCGCGGCCCCGAATTCCCATGCGGCCCGCGGCATCATTGCCTCGAATGGCAGCCCTCCCCAGTTCAAACGCATGCCCCTGTTGAGCCAATCGAAATGCATTCCCAGGTAGCCCAGCAGCGCGAACAGTGCAAGGCCCGCTGCAGCCCCGCCAAGAATCCTGACCAATGCCCGCATGCCGTGCCCGCCTGTCCGTGCGGCTTCCGGCCCGCAGGGGCGGAAGCGTGGGTGGGCCCGAACGCCGAAGAGTGCGGGCCGAGGTTCCTCCCACCCTAGCCACGGGCTCATCGCGCGGGGCGTCTTGGCCCGGAACGTTATGCGGCCGAGACGCGGCCGCACGAGCCGCCGTGATGTCGCTGCCGGCGCGGCCGCTTAGCGCACGTCCTCGTCGACCCAGTCGAAGGTGCGGGTGACCGCCTTCTTCCAAAGCCGCATCTGCCGCTCCCGTTCGGCCGGCTCCATGGCAGGTTCCCAGCGCTTGTCCTCGGACCAGTTGGCCTCCAGCTCCCCGAGGTCCTTCCAGAACCCCACGGCCAGCCCGGCGGCGTAGGCCGCGCCCAGCGCCGTGGTCTCGGTGACCATCGGGCGGACGACCGGGACCCCGAGCAGGTCCGCCTGGAACTGCATCAGCGCATCGTTGGCCACCATCCCGCCGTCGACCTTCAGCTCGGTCAGCGGGACGGCCGCGTCCGCATTGACCGCGTCGAGCACCTCGCGGACCTGGAAGGCGGTGGCCTCCAACGCCGCCCGGGCGATGTGGTGCTTGTTGGCAAAGCGGGTCAGCCCCACGATGGCGCCGCGGGCCTCGGCGCGCCAGTAGGGGGCGAACAGCCCGGAGAAGGCCGGGACGATGTACACCCCGCCGTTGTCGGGCACTCCGGCGGCCAGGGTCTCGACTTCGGCGGCGGTGGAGATCATGCCGATGTTGTCGCGCAGCCACTGGACCAGGGAGCCGGCCACGGCGATCGACCCCTCCAGCGCATAGACCGGGTCCGCGTCGCCGAGCTTGTATCCCACCGTGGTGAGCAGCCCGTTGCCGGAGCGGACGATTTCCCCGCCGGTGTTGAAGATCAGGAAGCAGCCGGTGCCGTAGGTGTTTTTCGCGTCCCCCGCGCCGAAGGCCGCCTGCCCGAACGTCGCTGCCTGCTGGTCGCCCAGGATCCCGGCGACCGGCACCTCGCGCAAAAGCTGCGAGGAGGCCACCTTTCCGTAGACCTCGGAGGAGGACTTGATGGCCGGCAGCATCGAGGCGGGCACGCCGAAGTCCGCCAGGATCTCCTCGTCCCAGGCCAGGGTCGCCAGGTCCATGAACATGGTGCGCGAGGCGTTGGTGACGTCGGTGATGTGCACCCCGCCGTCGCTTCCGCCGGTGAGGTTCCAGGTGACCCACGAGTCGGTCGTGCCAAAGAGCAGGTCCCCGGCCTCGGCGCGTTCGCGTGCCCCGTCGACGTTGTCCAGGATCCATTTGACCTTGGTGCCGGAGAAGTAGGGTGCCAGCGGCAGCCCCGTGCGTTCCCTGTACCGCTGCGTCCCGCCGTCGGCGGCCAATGACTGGACGATGTCCTGGGTGCGGGTGTCCTGCCAGACAATCGCGTTGTAGACCGGTTCGCCGGTGTGCCGGTCCCACACCACGGTGGTTTCGCGCTGGTTGGTGATCCCGACCGCGGCGATGTCGTGCCGGGTGAGGTTCCCCCCGGCCAGGGCGACGGCGATGACCTCCCGCACGTTCCGCCAGATCTCCTGCGGGTCGTGTTCCACCCAGCCGGGGTGCGGGAAGATCTGCGCGTGCTCCAGTTGCCCGGTGGAGGCAATGGTGCCCGCATGGTCAAAGACGATGGCGCGGGAACTGGTGGTTCCCTGGTCGATCGCGATGACGTACTGGTTCATGGGGAGTGCCTTTCAGCGTCGGGTGGGGGCGGCTCGGCGGGCTCGGGAAGGGGCGCGGAAGCGTGTTCGATGCCCCGCTGCCCCCTGCGCGGAATCCTACGCGTTGGACAGCGCCGGGCGCGCCCCGTGGTCCTCGGTGAGCACGCGGCGGCACTCGGCGACCTGCGCGGCGGCCTGGCCCTGGTCCCAGCCAAGCACCGGGGCCAGTGCCGCGGCGACCTGTTCGAGCAGCTCCTGGGTCACCAGCCCGCGGAAGGCCAGCGAGGTGCGCCGGATGAACACGTCGGCGAGCGATCCCAGGTGTTCACGGGTGCCCAGGTAGGCAAGTTCGGCAGCGGAGAGTTCGTCGCTGGCCGGCAGCGTCGGGTCATCGGATCCGATGAACTCCAGGACGGTGTCGGCGCGGGTGCCGTAGCGTTCCAGCAGCACCTCGAGCCGCCGGCGTCCGGCCAGCGCGGAGCGGGCGGCAAACCAGGCCTCGAGCGCGGCGGGGGTGCCGGGGTAGTTCCGCCCGCCGCCGATGGGCAGGTTCCGGGTGCCGGGTCCCGGGGCCACGCCGAGCTCGGCGAGCACCTTCTTGCCCAGCGTCTCCCCCAGCGCGCGGAACGTCGTCCATTTCCCGCCCACCAGGGACAGCTCGGTGGTGCCGCCGGGCAGCGCCGCGCGTTCGATGCGGTAGTCGCGGGAGACGAAGCCGGGAGCGGTGTCGTCGTGGCGCGGCAGCGGGCGCACGCCGGAGAACCGGTAGACGATGTGTTCCTCGCGCACCTCGATGGATGGGAACACGTGCCGGATAAGGTCGAAGAAGTACGCCACCTCCGCATCGGTGCAGCGTGCCGGCACGCCCATGTCCGCGTCGATGTCGGTGGTGCCCACCAGCACCCGGTCCCCCAGCGGGTAGATCAGTACGATCCGCCCGTCGGAGTGCTCGAAGAAGATCTCCCGCCCGCCGCAGGCCTCCAGCAATTCCCGGTGGTCCAGCACGATGTGGCTGCCCTTGGTCCCGCCCATGAAATTGCTGGCGGTGCCCATGGCCTCGTTGGTCAGATCCACCCAGGCCCCGGTCGCATTGACCAGCACGTCGGCGTCGAAGTCGAATTCCTCCCCGGTGAGCTCGTCGCGCAGCCTGGCGCCGTTGGCGCCGTACCCGGCCAGCGCGACGTAGTTGCTGGCCCGGGCGTGGGGGTTGGCCTCCAGTCCGTCGCGCAGCACATCCAGGGTGAGGCGCTCGGGGTTGTGCACCGAGGCGTCGAAGTAGGTGGCCGTGTACTTCACGTCCCCGCGCAGCAGCGGCAACTGCGCCAGGGAGGCCTTGGCCCCGCGGAACTTGTGCCACGGGGTGTTGCGCCCCACGGCCCCGGCAAAGACGTCGTAGAGCACCAGCCCGGCCTTGATCAGCACCGCGCCGCGTTCGGTGGCGGCGGAGCCGCGGTGGGTGAGGAAGCGCATGGGGGCCGAGAGGATCCCGGAGAAGGTGGAGAAGATCGGGATGGTGGTGCGCAGCGGCTTGACGTAGTGCGGTGCGATCTCCAGCAGCCGGTTCCGTTCCCGCACGGACTCGTGGACCAAGCGGAACTCGCCGTTTTCCAGGTAGCGGATGCCGCCGTGGATCATGTGCGAGGAGGCGCCCGAGGCACCCTGGCAGTAGTCCCCGCGTTCCACCAGCGCCACGTCCACGCCCTGCATGGCCAGGTAGCGGAAGGTCGCCACGCCGTTGATGCCTCCGCCCACGATGAGGACCTTGGCTCCGGGGCGGGCGCGCAGCGCAGCCAGTTCGGATCGGTGGGACGCTGCGGCTGCCACGATGGGGCCATCCTTCGCTGTTGCAGTGGGCGTAAAGCGTGCTTCACATGGTCTTCTCGACATTACCGGGGCGCCGGTGCCGGTGCCTAGCCCATCCGGTGAAGCGTAAGCGAATCGTTGCCGAACCCCGGCCGGACCGCGGCGGTTCCCGCGCCTGTCCGGCGGCCGTCCCGCGGCCCGGGATAGGCTGGGAACATGCACCTCTCCCCGCCGCAAGCCCCGCGCCGCGCCCTGAAAAGCCTCCACCACGTGCATGGTTCGGAGGTGTCCTGCTGGACCTATCCGGCCACGGCCCCCTGCCGCGGCGTCATCCTTGCGGTGCACGGCTTCCGCGGCGACCACCACGGCCTGGCGCGGATCATCGAGCAGCTGCCGGGCCACACCGTCATCGTTCCGGATTTGCCCGGGTTCGGCTCCTCGACACCGTTTTCCGGCGTGTCGGCCCACGGCGCGCCGGACGGTGCCCCGGGGTTCCCGGCGCCCGGCCGCGCCCCGGAAGCCAGCGGGCCGCGCCACGACGTGGCCGGCTACGGCGAGGTCGTCGGCGCGCTGCGCGGGCAACTGGGTCTGGGCCCGGCGACCATCCTGCTGGGCCATTCCTTCGGCACCATCGTCGCCGCCGCCTATCTGGCCCGGCACCCGGGGTCCTTCGAACAACTGGTGCTGGTCAACCCGATCTGCGAACCGGCGCTCAAGGGCAGCCAGGCGCTGATGTCCCGCGCCGCGGGCGCCTATTACGCTGCCGGCGCACTCCTGCCGGCCACCCTGGGAGAGGCGCTGCTGCGCTCCCGGCTGGTCACCGATGCGATGTCGCTGGCCATGCTCAAGTCCAGGGACCGGGCGACGCGCGACTACGTCGTTGACCAGCACCGGAGCTATTTCTCCGGGTTCACCTCGCGCTCCACCCTGCGCGAGGCCTACGCGGCATCGATCACCGCCACGGTGCGCGATGTGGCGGCCCGGATCAACGAGCCGACGCTGCTGGTGGTCGGCGAGCAGGACGAGCTCGGCTCGGTGCCCGCCCAGCGCTCCCTGGCCCGCACCTTCCCGCGCGCCACGCTGCGGGTGATCGGGGACGTCGGGCACCTGATCCACTACGAAAAGGCGGCCGAGGCCGCGGCGCTCATCGAGGAGTTCCTGGGCGCGGAGCACCCGTGGGTGCCGCGCGGGATGCCGCGCACGCCCTACCCGGGCGACGGGCGAAGGAGCCGGCCAAGGCAGTCGAATCAGCCGAATCAGCAGGACGCGACGACCCGGACGGGCTAGAGGATCCCGTCCGGGTCGATGCGGATGGCCACGACCGGCTCCTTGGCGGCGCTGAAGGTGGCGCGCAGCGCACGCAGCGCCGCGGTGACGGCCGGACCCTGGGCGTAGGAGAAGAACAGCAGCCAGCGGTGCTCGCCCTCCCCCAGCAGCACCGGCCCGTGCCGGCGCACCTCCTCGCCCAGCACCAGGGCGTCCATGAACTTGTCCGCGGTTCCCGCCGGGCCCTTGACCATGGCGGTGCGCACCGCCGGGGGCAGTCCCAGGGCGCGGCGCTCGTCGAGCTCCGCCTGTGCATAGGCCGCGGCGTCAAAGCGCACCAGCGCGCGCATGGGCTCGGTCGGGTCCCCGGCCACCACCACGGTGCCGCCGCCCGGGTGCCCCTCGGTGGCATCCCGGCCGCGGGCCAGGCAAGCTGCGCCCATCCAGCGGTTGAGCACCTCCTCGCCGGTGCGCAGGCCCTCGCGGGCCATCATCCGGTCCCCGTCCAGCAGCAGCACCGCGGCGTACCCGTTGGCCGCCACCGGTTCGGCGCCCGGGGTCGCGACCACCAGTGCCGGGGCATCGGGCACCGTGTGCAGCGGCTTGGCCCCGGTCGCGGCAACCACCTTGATGCCCGGGAAGGCCCGGCCAAGTTCCTCGGCGGTGCGGTCCGCCCCGATCGAGGCGGCGCGCAGGCGCATGAATCCGCACTCCACGCAGCTCCAGTCGTGGGCCACCAGGCCGCACCAGCCGCAGGCCGGGGCCCCGCGGGCTTCGCCCAGGGCCAGCGGCCCGTTGCAGGCGGTGCAGCGGGCCGGGGTGCGGCAGCGTTCGCAGCGCAGCGCCGGCATGAACCCGGTGCGGGCGACCTGCACCAGCACCGGCCCGCGGGCCAGCGCGGCCTTGGCCTCGCGCCAGGCGGCGGCCGGGAGCCGGGCGGCATGCAGCAGCGGGTCGCGTTCGGCCTCGAACTCGTCCGAGGCGGCGATGACCCGCGGCGCGTGGGCGCGCAGCAGCTTTCGGTCGGCCTCCAGTTCGTGGGCCCAGCCGCTGCGGACCAGGCGCTGGGCCTCGGCGCTGCGCCCGGGGGCGGCCAGCAGCAGCCCGGCGTTCTCGATGCCGCAGCGCAGCAGCAGCACCTCGCGGGCGTGGTGGTAGGGGGCGCGCGGCTCGGCGTGCGAATTGTCCGCGTCGTCCCAGATGACCGCCAGGCCCAGGTTCGTCACCGGGGCGAAGGCGGCGTTGCGGGTGCCGACCACCAGCCGTGCGGACCCGCGGGCCACGCGCAGGAAGTTCCGGTAGCGCGGGGTGGCACCGTCCTCGGCGGTCAGCCGCGCATAGGCGTGCGCGCCCAAGCGCTCGTCGAGCACGGCGCAGAGCCTGGCCAGGTCGCGTGCGTCGGGGACCACGATCAGCACCCCGCGCCCGGAGGCCAGGACCAGTTCGGAGGCCTCGAGCAGCAGCCCGGGCCAGTCCCCGGGGCGGTTGGGCACCGCGGAGAGCACGGCGCGCGGGGATTGGCCGGTGCGCAGCATCCGGGCGAAGTCGGCTCCGCCGTGGTATTCGGACAGCAGCGGGGCCGCCGGGTCGCCGCCGGGGTCGCCGGCCGGGCCCTTCACGGCGGGCGCGTCGATGGCCGGGCCGGCCACCGGCGGTTCGTCGCCGTGTTCGCCATCCCCGGCCTCGGTCTTCTCGGTTTCCACCCGGGCCATGCGGGCCGGGACGGCCGAGCGCAGCACGTCCCACACCCCGCCGGCGTAGCGTTCGGCCACGGCGCGGGCCACGGCCAGCACCTCGGCGGAGAGCACCACCTCCGGAGACACGACCGCGCGCAGCGGCTGCAGCTTGATCCCGGGCTCGGAATGCCCGAGGCGTTCGACGAGGAATCCGGCAAGCTCCTGCCCGCCGAAGCGCACCTTCACCCGGACCCCGGGTTGCGCCGCCGCATCGAGTTCGGCGGGGACCAGGTAGTCGAAGGGCCTGTCCAGGTGCGGGAGGGCCGAATCGATCACCACCCGGGCGACCGGGAGCGTGCTGGCCATGTGCGGGATTCCGGGCAGCGGCGCTGACAGGTCGAAGCCGGCCAGCAGCGAGGGCTGCAGCGACTGGTCCACGCACCCCACCTCCCGTTCGTACGCCTTGAGAATCACACTACCGCCGACACCCCGGCGGCCGGGGAGCGGCTTAAGAACGCATCGGGTGCCGCACCCTGCCCGGCGCGGCACCCGATGCCCGGCGGATGTCCCGGCCGGTGAACGGTGCTAGGCGTTGAAGTACGCCTTCAGCGCGTCGACGCGGTCCAGGTTCTCCCAGGTGAAGTCCGCATCCTCGCGGCCGAAGTGGCCGTGCGCGGCGGTCTTCTGGTAGATCGGGCGCTTGAGGTCAAGGTCCTCGATGATGCCCAGCGGGCGCAGGTCGAAGACCTCGTTGATGGCCGCGGTGATCTTCGCCGGGTCCACGGTCTCGGTGCCGAAGGTCTCCACGTACAGGCCCACCGGGCGGGCCACGCCGATGGCGTAGGCGACCTGGACCTCGACGCGGCGCGCCAGGCCGGCGGCCACCACGTTCTTGGCGACCCAGCGCATGGCGTAGGCGGCCGAGCGGTCGACCTTCGAGGGGTCCTTGCCGGAGAACGCGCCGCCGCCGTGGCGGGCGAACCCGCCGTAGGTGTCCACGATGATCTTGCGGCCGGTCAGCCCGGCGTCGCCGACCGGGCCGCCGATGATGAACGGTCCCGAGGGGTTCAGGATGATGCGGGTGTTGGAGGTGTCCAGCCCGGTGCCCGCGAGCACCGGGGTGACGACCTCGGCCAGCAGGCCGTCCTTGAGGTCCTCCAGGGAGAAATCGGCGGCGTGCTGCGAGGAGACCACGATGGTCTCCACCGAGACCGGGGTGTCCCCGTCGTAGCCGACGGTGACCTGGGTCTTGCCGTCCGGGCGCAGCAGCGAGAGCGTGCCGTCCTTGCGGACGGCGGTGAGGCGCTCGGAGAGCCGGTGCGCCAGGTGGATCGGGGTGGGCATCAGCGTCGCGGTCTCATCCGACGCGTAGCCGAACATCAGGCCCTGGTCGCCGGCGCCCTGCGCGTCGCGCGGGTCCACGGCGGTGCCCTCGCGGACCTCCAGGGAGTTGAAGACGCCGTCGGAGATTTCCTGGGACTGCTGCCCGATGGACACCAAGACCCCGCAGCGTGCCCCGTCGAAGCCGTTGGCCGAGGAGTCGTAGCCGATGTCCAGGATGGTGCGGCGCACGATCTCCGGGATCTCCACGTACCCGTCGGTGGTCACCTCGCCGGCCACGTGCACCAGGCCGGTGGTGGTCAGGGTCTCCACGGCAACCCGGGAGTTGGGGTCCTGGGCCAGCATGGCATCGAGGATGGCGTCGGAGATCTGGTCACAGATCTTGTCCGGGTGGCCCTCCGTAACCGATTCGGAGGTGAAGAGGCGTAGCTGCGGGGATTCTAAAGTCACCCAGCCACTCTACCGGTAACCGGGCCCCGGGTCAGATTCGCGGTTCCGCCCCGTCACATGCCCGCTTGCGGCCGCCTGCGTGACGGATTGCGGCGCCGTGCGACGCGTTCCGGCGGCACATGGCGAACCGGGGTGCGGCAAGGACCGCAGCCGGCCCCCGCGGCCTGCCGGCCGGCCTCGGTTACCCGTCGCCCAGCGCGCCGGCGACGGCGTCGATGACCGTGGCCGCGACCAGGTCCTTGGACCCGGAGGCGTGCACGGGCTGGGCGCCGTCGGCGAAGAGGATGGTCACGGTGTTTTCGTCGGTCCCGAAGGTCAGGTTCTCCCCGACCTCGTTGACGACCAGCATTTCACAGCCCTTGCGTGCCAGCTTGGCGGCCCCGTATTCCAGCACGCCGGCTTCGGCGTCGCCGGTCTCGGCGGCAAATCCCACCACCAGCGGCGGGAGGTCCCCGGAGCGTCCTTCCGCGGCGCGCTGCGCAATGAGCATCGCCAGGATGTCGGGGTTGCGGACCAGGGTGATCACCGGGTCGGCGTGGTCGTCGGACTTCTTGATCTTCGCGTCCACGTATTCGGCGGGCCGGAAGTCGGCGACCGCGGCGCTCATGATCAGCACGTCGGCCCCGCGCGCGGCCTCGGTGACGGCGCCCTGCAGCTGCCGTGCGGTGGAGGCGGTGCTCAGTTCCACGCCCTCGGGCGCGGGCAGGTCCATGTGTGCGGCGATGAAGCGGACGGTGGCCCCGGCCGCGAGGGCCGCCTTGGCCAGGGCGATGCCCTGCCGGCCCGAGGACCGGTTGCCGAGGTAGCGGACCGGGTCCAGCGGTTCGCGGGTGCCTCCGGCGGAAATCGCGACGATCTTCCCGGCCAGCGGACCGGGACCGGAGCTGCGGGATGTTGCCTCGTCCTCCAGGTACCGGGAGACGGCGGCGAAGATCTCCTCGGGGTCCGGAAGCCGTCCGGCGCCCGAGTCCTTGCCGGTGAGCCGGCCCACGGCCGGTTCGATGATGTGTACGCCGCGGGAGCGCAGCGTCGCGACGTTGGCGACCGTGGCGGGGTGTTCCCACATCTCGGTGTGCATTGCCGGGGCCATGACCACCGGGGCCCCGGTGGCCAGCAGCGTGCCGGTGAGCAGGTCGTTGGCCATCCCGGCGGCGGCGCGGGCCAACACGTCTGCGGTGGCCGGGGCGATGACGACCAGGTCGGCCTCCTGGCCAAGGCGCACGTGGTTGACGGTGTCCACCGCCTCGAACACCGAGGTGTGCACCGGGTTGCCGCTCAGCGCCTCCCAGGTGGCGGCGCCGACGAACTGAAGCGACGCGATGGTGGGGATGACATCGACGTGGTGCCCCGCCTCCTTAAACAGCCGTAGCAGCAAAGCTGCCTTGTAGGCGGCGATCCCTGCGGATACACCTAGGACAATGCGCTTCACTGCTACCACCGATGCTAGTGCGTGGCGCCGGGCCCGCCCGCCCGGTGAGGGGCGGGGTGTCGGGGTGCGCCGGCGCCTACGCGTCGTAAGTCGTTTGTGTCCGGGTTCCTACTCGGCGACTTCCTCGATCTTCGTGACGCTGAGCAGGCCCTCGTTGATCTCGCGCAGGGCGATGGACAGCGGCTTCTCGTTCAGGCGGGTGTCGACCAGCGGGCCGACGTACTCGAACAGGCCCTCGTGCAGCTGGGCGTAGTACGCGTTGATCTGGCGTGCGCGCTTGGCGGAGTTGATCACCAGTGCGTACTTCGAATCGGTGGTGGTCAGCAGCGAGTCGATGGACGGGCTGATGATGCCTTCAAGGTTCGTGTTCACGAAGCCTCCAAATAACTAGGTGGTGGATCAAGACGATAAGTACTGCACCCGCTTACTCCCCCGGGTGCCGGGCGGCGCCAAGGGGTCAACGGGTCTGACACAAAAGTTTTTAGCGTGCGTGCGGGGTCAACCCCATGAGGGTCACCAGCTCGTCAGCCGCCCGCGAAATCTCGTCGTTGACGATGGTCACGTCAAATTCGGATTCGGCAGCAAGCTCCAGTTTAGCGGTTTCCAGCCGGCGCTGCTGCTCCTCGGGCGTTTCCGTGCCGCGGCCCACAAGCCGGCGCACCAATTCCTCCCAGCTGGGAGGAGCCAGGAACACGAATTTCGCCTCCGGCAGGTTGGCCTTCACCTGGCGTGCGCCCTGCAGGTCGATCTCCAGCAACACCCGCTTCCCCGCGGCCACCGCCTCCTCGACCTTGGTGCGGATGGTGCCGTAGCTGTTCTGCCCGTGCACGACGGCCCATTCGAGCATTTCCCCGTTTTCGACCAGTTCGCCGAACTTTTCGGGTCCGACAAAGAAGTAGTGCACCCCGTCGACTTCGCCGGGGCGCGGGTTGCGCGTGGTGGCGGACACCGAGAGCCACACCTGGGGATAGTTGTCGCGAATGTAGGTCGAGATCGTTCCCTTACCTACGGCCGTGGGACCGGCGAGGACTGTGACCGTTGGGTGGGGGCTAACCGTCATGGTGTGCTTCGTTACTCTTTCGTTTTGGGGGGCGATTGCTGGAAATGTTCCACCAATGCGATGCGCTGCTTGCGCCCCAGCCCGCGCAGGCGCCGGCTGGGTGAAATACCTAGTCTATCGATAAGCGTGTGGGCGCGGATCTCGCCGACACCCGGAACGGACTCGAGCAGGTCCATGACCCGCAGCCGGCCGATGGCCTCGTCCTGGGGTACCAGCTCCAACAGGTCGGTGATGCTGAGCTTGCCGGCGCCGAATTGGTTCTTGATCTCGGCCCGTCGCGTGCGTGCCGCCAACGCCTTTGCCCGTGCGCGAATACGGTCCTCGTCTGAGAGTTCTCGCAGTACCATGCCTCTTGCCGCCAATCCATCCATAGGGTCAAGCACCAGGGCAAACAGCCCTGAACTGAAGATAACCAATCGAGCGCCCCGATGCAATGGTTAATCGCGCTGTGGCTACCACAAATGCGTGAACAACCGGAAAATTCCGGTCATTGGGCCCAAAGCGGCGCCACGGGTGTAAGCAAGATCATCCCGGGAATGCCGCTCCGCGTCCGATCCCGGCCCCACATGCACCGATGCGTCCGGGGCGGGAGCCTGTCCACGGATGGCGCCCGACCGGGCCAACGCGGGCCACCCAAGGGGCACCGGCGCCGACCCTGGCGGGACAAGGATGCCCCCGGCGCGACCCCCTTGGGGGTAGCGCCGGGGGCATCGAAAGCATCCGGCTGCCGGTGCTTCGCTTCCCAGGCCTAGAGCAGGGAATCCCTGGTGGCGGCGGCGGCGGCACGCAGGGCGTCGGGGCCGGGGCCGGCCCTGAGCACGTCGCGGCTCGAGGTTCCCAGCACCTGCGGCCAGAAGGCCCCGAAGGACGCCTTCATGTCCGCGCCCGTCGCGCCCTGGGCACCCAGGCCCGGGGCCAGGATCGGTGCGGCGGAGGCAGCCAGGTCGATGCCCAGCTCCTCAAGCGCCGCGCCCACGGTGGCGCCGATGACCAGGCCGGTGGAACCGAACGGGGAGGCCCCGGCGTTCTCCGTGCCCACGGCACCGATGATGCCCTTGGCCACCGAGGAGGCGCCGCCGACGTGCTGCACGGTCTTGCCTTCCGGGTTGGAGGTCAACCCCAGCACGAACACGCCGCGGCCGGTGGCCGCCGCAAGGTCCAGCGCCGGGCGCAGCGACTCGTAGCCCAGGTACGGACTCAGCGTCACCGCGTCGGCGGCCAGCGGGCTGCCCTCCCCCAGCCAGGCATCGGCATAGGCGGCCATGGTGGAGCCGATGTCCCCGCGCTTGGCATCGGCGATCGACAGCACGTGCCCGGCGGCGCACAGCGCCAGGGTTTCCTCCAGCACCGCCATGCCGCGCGATCCGTGGCGCTCGTACAGGGCAACCTGCGGCTTCAGGGCCGCGACGTGCCCGGCCAGGGCCTCGACGACGGTGAGGGAAAAGCTGCGCAGCCCCGCCACGTCGTCCTCCAGGCCCCAGGCGGCCAGCAGGGACGGGTGCGGGTCGATGCCCACGCACAGCGGGCCGTGCGCGGCCATCGCCGCGGCCAGTCGCTGCCCGAAGGCGGTGCGCCCGGCCGCCGCGGCGGCCCGTGCCTCGGGGCTAGGCATTGGCGCCGTCCTTGGCAGCCGCTGCGGCCGCGTCGGCCTCGGCGATGCCGGCGGCCTGCAGGGTCTTGGCGTGCTCCTGCAGCGAGGTCACCGACCATTCGAAGTGGCGCATCGCGTCGATGGCCTGGATCGCGGCGCCGAACTCGGCGACCGTGGTGATGATCGGGGTGCCCACCGAGACCGCTGCGGCGCGGATCTCGTAGCCGTCCCCGCGCGAGTCGCCGCCCGAGGGGGTGTTCAGGATCAGGCTGATCTCCCCGTCGGTGATCAAGTCGACGATGTTGGACTCGCCCTCGACCTGGCCCTCGCGGACCTTGCGGACCACGGTGGAGGGGATGCCGTTGCGGCGCAGCACCTCGGCGGTGCCGCCGGTGGACACGATCTCGAACCCGATGTCGGCCAGGTGCTTGACCGGGATCACGATCGAGCGCTTGTCGCGGTTGGCGACCGAGACGAAGACCTTGCCCTTGGTCGGCAGCGGCGAGTTGGCCGCGGCCTGCGACTTGGCGAAGGCGGTGTCGAAGTACTTGTCGATGCCCATGACCTCGCCGGTGGAGCGCATTTCCGGGCCGAGCAGCGAGTCGACGACCTTGCCCTCCGGGGTGCGGAAGCGGGCGAAGGGAAGCACTGCCTCCTTCACCGAGACCGGGGCGCCCTCGGGCAGGTTGGCCCCGTCGCCGGATTCCGGCAGCAGGTGGTGCACCGAGCGCAGGTGGGCAATGGACACGCCGACCCCGATCATCGCCGCGGCCTTGGCCAGCTGCACGCCGGTGGCCTTGGAGGTGAACGGCACGGTGCGGCTGGCACGCGGGTTCGCCTCGATCACGTAGAGCACGTCGGAGGCCAGCGCGAACTGGATGTTGATCAGCCCGCGCACGCCCACGCCCTCGGCGATGGCGCGGGTGGCTTCGACCACGCGGTCGCGCACGTCCTGGCCCAGGGTGATGGGGGGAAGCACGCAGGCGGAGTCCCCGGAGTGGATGCCGGCCTCCTCGATGTGCTCCATGATGCCGCCGACGTAGAGGTCCTTGCCGTCGAACAGGGCGTCGACGTCGATCTCGATGGCGTCCTCGAGGAACCGGTCCACCAGCACCGGGTGGTCCTCGGTGATCTCGGTGGCGTTGGTGATGTAGCGGGCGAGGTTGGCCTCGTCGTACACGATCTCCATGCCGCGGCCGCCGAGCACGTAGCTTGGGCGGACCAGGACGGGATAGCCGATTTCGTCGGCGATCTTCTTGGCCTCGTCGAAGGACACCGCGGTGCCGTTCTTCGGGGCGATCAGCCCGCCGGCATCCAGCACTCGCTGGAAGGCGCCGCGGTGCTCGGCCAGGTCGATGGCCTCCGGGGAGGTGCCCAGGATCGGCACCCCGGCGTCGGCAAGCTCCTGCGCGAGCTTCAGCGGGGTCTGCCCGCCGAGCTGCACGAACACGCCGAGCACCCCGCCGGTGGATTCCTCCGCGTGGATGACCTCCAGCACGTCCTCGAGCGTCAGCGGCTCGAAGTACAGGCGGGTGGAGACGTCGTAGTCGGTGGAGACGGTTTCCGGGTTGCAGTTGACCATCACGGTCTCGTAGCCGGCGGCCCGCAGCGCCATGGTGGCGTGCACGCAGGAGTAGTCGAACTCGATGCCCTGGCCGATGCGGTTCGGGCCCGAGCCCAGGATGATCACCGAGGGCTTTTCGTGAAGCGCGACCTCGGTCTCCTCGTCGTAGGAGGAGTAGTGGTACGGGGTGAAGGCCTCGAACTCGGCGGCGCAGGTGTCAACGGTCTTGAACACCGGGCGGATGCCCAGCGCGTGGCGGATGCCGCGCACCACCGCTTCGGTCTTGTGCGTGAGCTTGGCGATCTGCGCGTCGGAGAAGCCGTGGCGCTTGGCCTCGCGCAGCACCTCTTCGTTCAAATCCGGGTTGGAGCGGATCATCGCGGCGGTTTCGTTGATCAGCACCAGCTGGTCCAGGTACCACGGGTCGATGGCGGTCTTCTCGAAGACCTGCTCGATGGACGCCCCGCCGAGCAGGGCGCGCTGCACGTTGTACAGGCGCTCGGTGGAGCCCTTGACCGAGTCCTCGAGCAGCTGCTCGATCTCGAAGTCCATCGGCTTGTTGAACGCGATCTCGGACCCCTTCTGCTCCAGGGAGCGCAGGGCCTTCTGCAGGGCCTCGGTGAAGTTGCGGCCGATGGCCATGGCCTCGCCGACCGACTTCATGGTGGTGGTCAGCGTCGCGTCGGCGGCCGGGAACTTCTCGAAGGCGAAGCGCGGGACCTTGACCACAACGTAGTCCAGGGCCGGCTCGAAGGCCGCGGGGGTCTTGAGCGTGATGTCGTTGGGGATTTCGTCCAGGGTGTAGCCCAGGGAGAGCTTGGTGGCGATCTTCGCGATGGCAAAGCCGGTGGCCTTGGAGGCCAGCGCGGAGGACCGCGAGACGCGCGGGTTCATCTCGATGACCACGATGCGCCCGGTGGAAGGCTCGATGGCGAACTGGATGTTGCAGCCGCCGGTGTCCACGCCGACCTCGCGGATGACCGCGATGGAGATGTCGCGCAGGCGCTGGTACTCGCGGTCGGTCAGCGTCATGGCCGGGGCCACGGTGATCGAGTCGCCGGTGTGCACGCCCACCGGGTCGAAGTTCTCGATGGAGCAGATGACCACGACGTTGTCGTTCTTGTCGCGCATCATTTCCAGTTCGTACTCCTTCCAGCCCAGGATCGACTCCTCCAGGAGCACCTCGGTGGTCGGCGAGTACTGCAGGCCCTGCCCGGCGATGCGGCGCAGGTCCTCGGCGTCGTATGCCATGCCCGAGCCCAGGCCGCCCATGGTGAAGGAGGGGCGCACCACGACCGGGTAGTGCAGTTCCTCGACGGCGGCGAAGGCCTGCTCCATGGTGTGCACGATGACGGACTTGGCGGACTCGGCGCCGCAGCGCTCCACGACGCCCTTGAACTTCTCGCGGTCCTCGCCGAGCTCGATGGCCTCGATGTTCGCGCCGATCAGCTCGACGTTGTACTTTTCCAGCACGCCGGCCTTGTCCAGGGCGATGGCGGTGTTCAGGGCGGTCTGGCCGCCCAGGGTCGGCAGGATCGCGTCGGGGCGCTCCTTGGCGATGATCTTCTCCACGACCTCGGGGGTGATCGGCTCGACGTAGGTGGCGTCGGCGAACTCCGGGTCGGTCATGATGGTGGCGGGGTTGGAGTTGACCAGGATGACCCGCAGGCCCTCCTCCTTGAGCACCCGCAGTGCCTGGGTGCCGGAGTAGTCGAATTCGGCGGCCTGGCCAATGACGATCGGCCCGGAGCCGATGACCAGGACCGACTTGAGGTCTTCGCGCTTCGGCATTACTTCTCTCCCTGGGTGGAATCTGCGGTGGTTGCGGCGGCGTTCTTGGCCGCTGCCATGTTGGTGATGAACCTGTCGAACAGGTGGGATGCATCGTGCGGCCCGGAGGCGGCCTCGGGGTGGTACTGCACCGAGAAGGCCGGCAGGTCCAGGCAGTTCAGGCCCTCCACGACGGAATCGTTCAGCGAGATGTGGGACACCTCGACGCGGCCGAAGCGCTCCAGCGGGGCGTTCGCGGCGCCCTCGCGGGGTGCGTCGACGGCGAAGCCGTGGTTCTGGCTGGTGATCTCCACCTTGCCGGTGGCCTTGTCGAGCACCGGCTGGTTGATGCCGCGGTGCCCGAAGCGCAGCTTGTAGGTGCCGAAGCCCAGGGCACGGCCCAGGATCTGGTTGCCGAAGCAGATGCCGAAGTACGGGATCCTCGCCTCGAGCACCTGGCGGACCAGGTCCACCTGCACGTTGGCGGTGGCCGGGTCGCCGGGGCCGTTGGAGAAGAACACGCCGTGGGCGCCGGTGGCGGTGACGTCCTCGAAGCTGGCGTCGTGCGGAAGCACGTGGACGCGCACCCCGCGCTCGGCGAAGCGCTGCGGGGTCATCATCTTGATGCCCAGGTCGATGGCCGCGACGGTGTACCGGACCTCGCCGGTGTAGCCGTGGTCCGCCGGCTCCACGGTGTAGGCCTCCTTGGTGGAGACCAGCTCGGAGAGGTTCGCGCCCTCCATCGACGGTTGGGCGTTCACCGTCTTCACCAGTTCCTCGACGCTTGCCTTCGCCGCCTCCCCGGAGAAGATGCCGGACTTCATGGCGCCGCGGTCGCGCAGGTGGCGGGTCAGCGCGCGGGTGTCCACCTGCTGGATGCCGACGATGCCGCCGGCAACCAGGTCCTCATCGAGGGTGCGCTGCGCACGCCAGTTCGATGGGATGCGGGCGGCCTCGCGGACCACGTAGCCGGCGGCCCAGATGCGGGAGGACTCGGCGTCCTCGTCGTTGACGCCGGTGTTGCCGATGTGCGGGAAGGTCTGCACGATGATCTGGCGTGCGTAGGAGGGGTCGGTGAGGGTCTCCTGGTAGCCGGACATGCCGGTGGAGAAGACCGCTTCGCCCAAGGCGGTTCCGATGGCGCCGTAGCTACGGCCGCGGAAAACCCGTCCGTCTTCGAGCACCAAGAGGGCTTGCTCGGTTCCCTGTACTGCTGTCACTGGTTTTCCTTTGTTTCGGCGGGTGGTTCTTCGTTGTTGTCTGTTCCGGCAGTGCCCAGCGCGGCGATGCGCGCCAGGATCCCGGGGAGTTCTGCGTGGTACCGCGGGCGGAACCCGGTGTCCACGGCTTCGGTGCCCAGCATCCAGCCGATGACCAGCAGGCCGTCCTTCTCCACAAATTTCCCGGCCATGCCGCTGGAGCGCGACGCCCCGGTGATGGCGGCGGCGGGGATGAACACGTCGGGGGCGCCGTGGCGGGCCAGCAGCACGCCCTCGGGGTGGATGGACAAGTCTGCGTTGGTGCGGATGCCCAGGCGGTGGGCGGCGATGCGGTCCAGCCAGTCCCCGGCGGTGGTGGTGCACACGTACACGCCCTGCGCCGGTTCCCCGATGAAGTCGCCCAGCTCCGGGTCCCCGGCGGCGTCCAGCGGGATCCGCGGCGGGGCCGGCACGTCGGATTGCCGGCGCAGGCGGTTGCGCCAGCCCAGCAGGATCAGCGCCACCACCAGCACGATGACCGCCAGGGTGCCCAGGATGGCGCCGGTGTACTCGCCCATCTAGAAGGCCCCGGAGACGCGCGGGGTGGCCAGCTTGCCGCCCAGCACCGTGGGGTGCCCGTGGAAGAACACGGAGGTGACCTTGCCCGGCAGTTCCAGGCCCTTGAACGGGGAGTTCCGCCCCTTGGTGGCCATCGCAAACGGGTCCACGATCCAGCGGGCCTCGGCGTCCACCAGGGTGATGTTGGCCGGTTCGCCCATGGCCAGTTCGCGGCCCTGGTCCGCGACGCGGCCGATGGCCGCCGGGGCGGTGGAGGTGATGCGGGCGAAGTCGGCCCAGCTGATCATGCCGGTCTCGACCATGGTGTGCTGCACGACCGAGAGCGCGGTTTCCAGCCCGGTCATGCCCATGGCGGCGGCCGCCCACTCGCATTCCTTGGCCTCGGAGGGGTGCGGGGCGTGGTCGGTGCCGATGATGTCGATGGTGCCGTCGGCCAGGCCGGCGCGCAGCGCCATGACGTCGGCCTCGCGGCGCAGCGGCGGGTTGACCTTGTAGACCGGGTCGTAGCTCTTGACCAGTTCGTCGGTGAGCAGCAGGTGGTGCGGGGTGACCTCGGCGGTGACGTTGACCCCGCGGGACTTGGCCCAGCGGATGATCTCCACGGACCCGGCGGTGGAGACGTGGCAGATGTGCAGGCGGGAGCCGACGTGTTCTGCCAGCAGCACGTCGCGGGCGATGATCGATTCCTCGGCGACGGCTGGCCATCCGGCCAGGCCGAGCACCGCGGAGACCTCGCCCTCGTTCATCTGGGCGCCCTCGGTCAGGCGCGGTTCCTGGGCGTGCTGGGCGACGACGCCGTCGAATGCCTTCACGTATTCCAGCGCGCGGCGCATCAGCAGCGGGTCGAAGACGCAGATCCCGTCGTCGGAGAAGACCCGCACCTGGGCGCGGGAGTCGGCCATCGCGCCGATCTCGGACATCTGCGTGCCCGCAAGCCCGACGGTGACCGCGCCGACCGGGCGCACATCGACCCAGCCCGAGCGCTTGCCCAGCGACCAGACCTGCTCCACGACCCCGGCGGTGTCCGCCACGGGGTTGGAGTTGGCCATGGCGTGCACGGCGGTGAATCCGCCCAGTGCCGCTGCCCGGGTGCCGGTCTCCACGGTCTCGGCGTCTTCGCGGCCCGGTTCGCGCAGGTGGGTGTGCAAATCGACCAGGCCCGGCAGGGCGATCTGGCCGGCGGCCTCGATGACCGTGGCCGCGGCGGCCCCCGGGTGGGTGGCGGCGTCGGCGCCCAGTGCGGCGATCTTGCCGTCCAGGACCAGGATGTCGCTGGCCTCGTTGCCCAGCGGCTTGGCGCCGCGGATCAGGTAGCTGGTGTTGGTGCTCATGAGGATTGACTCCCGTTTCTTTACAGGCCGGCCGGACGGGTGGCGTCCGAGGGGGCGGGACGCTGCTGGTCCCCCGATAGCAGTAGGTACAGCACGGCCATGCGCACCGCCACGCCATTGGCCACCTGGGCCAGCACGGTGGAGCGGGGCGAGTCGGCCGCGGCGGAGGAGATTTCCAGGCCGCGGTTCATCGGGCCGGGGTGCATGATGATGGTTTCGCCGGTGTCGCGGGCATCCAGTGCCGCGAGCCGCGCGTCGTCGAAGCCCCAGAGCCGCGAGTACTCGCGGGTGTTGGGGAAGTAGGAGTCGTGCATGCGCTCGCCCTGCACGCGCAGCATCATCACCGCGTCGGTGCCGGAGGCCAGTGTGGCGTCCAGGTCGTAGCTGATGGTGCACGGCCACACGTTGGAGCCGTGCGGCAGCAGCGTGGGCGGGGCCACCATGGTCACCTCGGCACCCAGGGTGCGCAGCAGCCAGAGGTTGGAGCGGGCGACCCGCGAGTGCAGGATGTCCCCGACGATGGCCACGCGCATCCCGGAAAGGTCGGAACCCAGCGAGGTGTGCCCGTGCAGCGCGGACCAGTGGGTGCGCAGCGTGAACGCGTCCAGCAGCGCCTGGGTGGGGTGCTCATGGGTGCCGTCCCCGGCGTTGACCACCGGCGCGTCGATCCAGTCGGTGGCGGCCAGGCGGGCCGGGGCCCCGGAGGCGCCATGCCGGATGACCACCGCGTCGGCGCCGATGGCCTGCAGGGTCTGTGCGGTGTCCTTGAGCGACTCGCCCTTGGAGACCGAGGAGCCCTTGGCGGAAAAGTTGATGACGTCCGCGCTCAGCCGCTTGGCCGCGGCCTCGAAGGAGATGCGGGTGCGGGTGGAGTCCTCGAAGAAGAGGTTCACCACGGTCCGTCCGCGCAGCGCCGGGAGCTTCTTGACCTCGCGGGTGCCCACGGCGGCCATTTCCTCGGCGATGTCCAGGATCCGGATGGCGTCGGCGCGCGACAAGTCAAGGGTGGAGAGCAGGTGCTTCATGCGTGGGCCTCGATGACGACCTCGTTGTTGTCGGCCCCGTCGACCTCGGCCAGGTGCACGCGCACCTTTTCGGTGGTGGCGGTGGGCAGGTTCTTGCCGACGTGGTCGGCGCGGATGGGAAGTTCGCGGTGGCCGCGGTCCACCAGGACCGCCAGGCGGACGATGCGCGGGCGCCCCAGGTCGGCGATGGCGTCCAGGGCGGCGCGAATGGTGCGCCCGGAGTACAGCACGTCGTCCACCAGCACCACGACCTTGTCGTCGATGCCGGAGGCCGGAAGGCGGGTGGGCGCAGGGGTGCGGGTGGTGGAGCGGCGCAGGTCGTCGCGGTACATCGTGACGTCGAGCTGTCCGGTGATGGAGGCCGGATCCAGGCCCGGCGAGGTGGCGGCGATGCGCTGCGCCAGGCGTTGGGCCAGCGGGAATCCGCGGGACGGGATGCCCAACAGCACCAGGTCCGCCACTCCCTTGTTGGCCTCGATGATCTCGTGGGCGATGCGGGTGATGACGCGGTCGATGTCCTCGCTGGAGAGGACTATCCGGGCACTGACAGGCGCTGTGGCAGGGGCATGGTTCTGCTCGTTGCCCATGTGCGGCCTCCTTCCCCGCCTCACTGGACGGAATTTAAAGGTTGCTTGCTGGATCAAAATTATCACAGGCCGTGCCGCACGTAGGATTTGAGTCATGCGCGTTACCTCACACCCCCCGCAAGCCTCCCCGCACTCGGCCCCGCAGGACCCTTGGGCCTCCGCCGGCTCCCCCGGTTTCCCGGGCGTGCACGGCCTGCCCGGGTCCGCTCCCGCGCCCTTCGGTTCGCCGCCGGGGCGCCGGCACCGTTCCGGGTCCACGGCGGTGACCCTGGCGCTGGTGGCCTGCACCGTGGTGCTGCTGGGTGTGGGCTTCTTCCTGGCCGGGGCCTTTGGCTCCGGCACGGTGCTGTGGCTTGGCGCCCTGGCCATGGTGCCGCTGGCGCTGTGCCTGCTGGGGCTGCGCTGGGTGGACCGCTGGGACCCGGAACCGCGCGCCCTGCTGGCGCTGGGGCTGTTCTGGGGTGCCGGGGCCTCGGTGGCCGGGGCCCTGCTGGTCGGGGACGTGTTCATGGAGCTGTTCTTCGACCCCGCCGAACACCTGGACCTTGACCTCTTCGGCGCGGTGGTGCAGGCCCCCATCGTGGAGGAACTGGCCAAGGGCGCCGGGGTGCTGCTGATCTTCTGGATCAACCGCTCGCACTTCGACGGGCCCATCGACGGGATCGTGTACGGCGGCATCGTCGGTGCCGGGTTCGCGTTCACCGAGAACATCTTGTACTTCGCCTCCAGCTACATCGCCCCGGCGGCCGAAGGCGAGCTGGTCTCGGTCTTCGTGCTGCGCGGGCTGTTCTCGCCCTTCGCGCATGTGATGTTCACCGCATGGACGGGTTTCGCGCTGGGGCTCTGTGCCGCGCGCGGCAGGCGCGGGCGCTGGCCGCTGTACCTGCTGGTCGGCCTGCTGCCGGCGATGGTCGGCCACTTCCTGTGGAACGGCGGGGTCGGGATCTTCTTCGACAACTTCCTGGGCTTCTACTTCGTGCTGCAGGTGCCCTTGTTCGCCGCCTCGATCGTGGCCGTGGTGCTGCTGCAGCGCGGCGAGCGGAAGCTGACCGAGCAGCGACTGGACGAGTACCGGGCCAGCGGCTGGTTCACCGCCGCGGAGGTGGCGATGTTTGCCACCCGTGCGGGCCGGCGCAATGCCCGGCGCTGGGCGGCGGGCATCGGGCGCCGCCGGCAGATGAAGGATTTCACCGCCACCGCGATGAACCTGGCCGCGGTGCGCCAGCGGATCGTGGCCGGACACCCCACGGGCACCGACTTTGCCCGGGAGCTGGCGTTGCTGCACAACTCGCACGTGCAGCGGGCGCAGCTGCTGAACATGGCCTGAGTCCGGGGCCGCCGGGACGGAACCGCCGCGACGGTGCCGGCCGGTGCCGGGCCGCCAGGGTGTGCGGGTCCCCGCCGGAAGGCCGGCCGCCAGTCGGGAGGCGGGCGTTCGGCGTGTCGCGGTGCAACACGCCGAACGCCCGCTGCCTTGCCCGGTGGCCGCCGGTGCTACCCGAAGAGCTGGCCGACCCTCGAGAGGGTGGTCACGACCCCGTAGGCCAGCGGGATGCCGACCAGCAGCCAGCCGAAAACCAGCCGGCCGGTGGCGGGAATCACCGGGACGTCGGTGCCGCCTGCGGGGTTCACGGCGTCATGTGGTTGCGCTGGCATCTAGGATCCTTTCCTGGCGGAAGCGAGTTCTTCCTCCGGCTCGTGGTACTTTGCGTCGACCGGGCGGATGAGCGTGCTGGCGACGAAGCCGATGACAAGCAACCCCACCATGGTCAGCAGCACCGGCAGGTAGTTGTGCGCGTTCATCGTCCCGGGCTTGCCCTGGGCGTCCAACAGCCCGTTGACGATCAACGGCCCGGCAATGCCGGCGGCGGACCAGGCGGTCAGCAGGCGTCCGTGGATCGCCCCGACCTGGAAGGTGCCGAAGAGGTCCTTGAGGTAGGCCGGCGCGGTGGCGAAGGAACCGCCGTAGAAGCTGATGATGACCACGGCCATCGCCACGAAGAGCAGCATCGAACTGCCGCCGAAGAAGGCCAGCACCACGTAGAACAGGGCACCGGCGCCGAGGTAGACCATGTAGATGCGCTGGCGCCCGATCACATCGGAGGCGCTGGACCAGATGAAGCGCCCGGCCATGTTGCCGATCGAGAGCATGCCCACGAACCCGGCGGCCACCGCCGCGTTGACCGCGGAGTTCCCGTCGGCGCCGCGGAAGAAGTCCTGGATCATCGGGGAGGCCTGTTCCAGGATGCCGATGCCCGCGGTGACGTTGAGGAACAGCACGGCCCACACCAACCAGAAGCTGCGGGTCCTGATCGCGTTGGCCGCCGAGACGTGGGCGGTGGTGACCATCGCCGAGACCTTGGCCTTCGAGGGGTCCCAGCCGCGCGGCATCCAGCCGGGGGCCGGCACGCGGATGTTCAGCACCCCGTACATCATCACCGCGAAGTAGAGCACCCCCAGGGCCAGGAAGAGCTTGCCGACGGAGGAGCCGGAGGCGATCCAGTCCGCACCGTCGACGGCCGGGTCAAACCCGTCGAAGAACTTCAGCAGCGCAGTGGACATCGGGGAGGCGATCAGCGCGCCACCGCCGAAGCCCATGATCGCCATGCCGGTGGCCATGCCGGGGCGGTCCGGGAACCACTTCATCAGCGTGGACACCGGGGAGATGTAGCCGATGCCCAGGCCGATGCCGCCGATGAAGCCGTAGCCCAGGTACACCAGCCAGAGCTGCGAGGTGAAGATGCCGGCGGCTCCGACCAGGAAGCCGGCACCCCAGAAGGACGCGGCGACAAACATCGACTTGCGCGGCCCGCTGCGTTCGACCCAGGTGCCCATGATGGCCGCCGAGAGGCCGAGCATCACGATGGCGATGGAGAAGATGATCCCGATGGCGGTCTGCGAGAGGCCGAAGTGGCCGATCAGCGCGGACTTGTACACGCTGGTGGCGTAGGCCTGGCCGATGCACAGGTGCACGGCCAGGGCGGCGGGCGGGATCAGCCAGCGGTTGAAGCCCGGCGGGGCGATGGAGCGGGAGCGGTCGAGCCAATTCAACGTGTTCTCCTCTGTTCAAAGGTGGGCGCGAGTGCCACGGGGAACAAAAACCATGTGGTTGTCGGATTCTGCGGCCCAAGCACACAGTGTGGCACGATTCACAGGCCGGGCCGCGGCCCCGCGCCGGGGAATGCCGACTTGCCGCCGGGACGGGCGCCGCGAGAAGATGCGACATGCCGGCGGCTTGGCCTGCTGGCTGGGCCGTTTGGCCGCCGGGCCGCTGGGCCGCCGGGCCGTTTGGCCGCCGGGTCGATTGGGGACCGGCATGCCGGTTAACGCACCGCGGCCGGCGGGAGCCCGATGATTCGGGTTCCCGCCGGCCGGCGGAGAGGTTCGACGTGCGGGCCGCTAGGCCAGCAGTGTCGGCTTCATCTGCTGGATGCGTCCGAGCAGTCCGTTGACGAATTCCGGGGACTCGTCGGTGGACAGCTCGCGGACCAGCGAGACCGCCTCGGCAACGGCAACGCCGTCGGGAACGTCGTCGTTGAACAACAGTTCCCAGGCGCCGATGCGCAGCGCGGTGCGGTCCACCGTGGGCATGCGCTCCAGGGTCCAGCCCTTGGAGTAGGAGGAGAGGATCTCGTCGATCCTGTCCAGCTCGCCCATGACGCCCTCGATGAGGGTCACGGTGTATTCGTTGATGGTGATGTCCGTGGCTTCACGGCGCAAACGCATGGCCGCCAGCGGCGAGACATCGCGTTGTTCGGCTTCAAAAAGGATGTCAAGTGCCCGGCGGCGGGCCTTGGCGCGGGCGCTCACTAGGAGACACGCCCCAGGTAATCGCCGGTGCGGGTGTCGACCTTGACCTTGGTGTTCTGCTCGACGAACAGCGGCACCTGGATCTCCTTGCCGGTCTCCAGCGTGGCCGGCTTGGTGCCCGCCGAGGAGCGGTCGCCCTGCAGGCCCGGCTCGGTGTAGGTGATTTCCAGGACAACCGACGGGGGCAGCTCGACGTACAGCGGGGAGCCCTCGTGCATCGCGATGGTGGCGTTCTGGCTCTCCAGCATGTAGCCGGCGGCGTCTCCCACGGTGGCACCGGCGACGGTGATCTGGTCGTAGTCGCTCAGGTCCATGAACACGAAGTCTTCGCCGTCCTGGTACAGGTACTGGTAGTCGCGGCGGTCAACGGTGGCGGTCTCGATCTTGGCACCGGCGTTGTAGGTCTTCTCCAGGACGCGCCCGGTGATGACGTTGCGCATCTTGGTGCGCACGAAAGCGCCGCCCTTGCCGGGCTTGACGTGCTGGAAATCGATGATGGTCCAGAGCTGGCCCTCGATCTTGAGGACCTGTCCGTTCTTGATGTCGGTGGTTGATGCCACGATCTACTCTTCTTCCGTATGTCGCCGCCGGCTCGCCCGGCGCGGAATCGCGCCGGCGGGCCCCAGCCGCCGCAAAGCGGCAACCCCGGGCGTGTTGTCAAAAATCCAAGATTCAGTTTAGCGCACCGGGGCGGTTGCCCGGGTAACACCCGATGGTGATCTCCCGGACGTCGGCACCCTGCCGGCGCACCTGGGGTGCGCCGGCGGGGGCGGCGCTACGGCGCGGGGTGCTGGTGGGCCGGCTGCGCGGTCCCGGATCCGGTGTGCTCGAGCACCGAGGCCAGGCAGGCGCGCGAGGATTCGACCAGGTGGGCGTCGGCCCCCGCGGCGGTGCGCAGGTCAAGGGCCTTGCGGAAGCGGTTGGCCGCGGCCAGCAGGTCCCCGGATTCCACGTAGGCGAAGCCCAGGTGCTGCTGCAGGATGGCCTCGTGCTCGGTGTCCTTGAACTCGGTCAGCAGCGCGCGCAGGCGGTTGATGGCCCGCGGCGCGTCGCCCGCGGCACGGGTCAGCGAGGTGTCGAGCACGCGCATGGCGAAGTCCTGCGGGTCGCTCAGGCGGGTCTCGGCGACCAGTTCGCTGGCGGCGCGCAGCTCGCCCTTGGCCAGCAGCACCACGACCTGCCAGGCGGCGGAGCCGGTGCGCAGGGTTTCGTCGGCCAGGGCAGCGTCGGAAATCTCGTGGCGCATCAGCGAGGGGTTCAGGCGCACCCCGGGGATGCCCGATTCGATGTTTTGGCGCGGGGCGCTGTCCAGTCCCCCGACGGGTACCTGCAGCAGTGCCTGGGTGTGGGTCAGGTCCCGATCCGGTGCGGTGATCATTGTGCAATCTCCTGGTAGGCGGCGAACAAGAGGGAAGTGTCGGGCACCTCGAGCATGCGGGGGCTGCCGACCGCATCGAGCACCACGAAGCGCAACAGGTCGCCGCGGGTCTTCTTGTCCCGGCGCATCCCGTCGAGCAGGGCCTGCCAACGGTCCCCGCGGTAGGTGGTGGGCAGTCCCAGGGACGTCAGGATGGCCAGGTGGCGGTCGGCGACAGCATCCGAGGTGCGTCCCACGCTGCGGCCCAGCTCGGCGGCGAAGGCCATTCCGATGGACACCGCGGCGCCGTGGCGCATCGAGTAGCGCTCGACCAGCTCGATGGCGTGGGCCAGGGTGTGCCCGTAGTTCAGGTATTCGCGCTCACCGGATTCGCGCAGGTCGTTGGAGACGACTTTGGCCTTGACGGCGATGGCGCGTTCTATCAGCTCGCGCAGGCGGGCGGAGGTGGCGTCGGTGGCGTCGGCCGGGTCTTCCTCGATGAGCTCGAGGATGCGCTCGTCGGCGATGAAGCCGCACTTGACGACCTCGGCCATGCCGGTGACCAGCTCGTTCTTCGGCAGCGTGGCCAGCGTGTCCAGGTCCACCAGCACCCCGGCCGGCGGGTGGAAGGCGCCGACGAGGTTCTTGCCCTCGGCGGTGTTGATGCCGGTCTTGCCGCCCACGGCGGCGTCGACCATGCCCAGCAGCGAGGTGGGGATGTGGATGACCTTGGTGCCGCGCAGCCAGGTGGCGGCGACGAAGCCGGCCAGGTCGGTCACGGCCCCGCCGCCCACGGCCACGATGGCATCCGAGCGGGTGAAGTCGTTCTTGCCCAGCACCTGCCAGCAGAAGGAGGCGACCTCGATGTGCTTGCCCTCTTCGGCGTCGGGGATCTCGGCGACCATCGCGGCGTAGCCGGCGGCCTCGAGGTCGGCCTTGACGATGTCGCCGGTGGCGCGCAGCGCCCGCGGGTGGATGATCAGCACCTTCTTGACGCGCTGGCCCAGCAGGCCGGGCAGTCGCCCAAGCAGGCCGTTGCCGACGATCACCTCGTAGTTCTCGGCAGGAGCCGATCCGGTGACGTTGATCGTCGTGGGTGCGGGGTTCATCGTTGGATCCTCCATGTGCTGCGTGGCGCGCCGAACCCCCTGCACCGACCATCGTTGGTGCGGTTGGGGGCTTGGGCGCGTGGGTGAATACGCGTCAACCGATTCTTCGCCGGTGACCAATTAGCCGTGCAGTGGGCGCGCGGATGCGCCCGTTGCTTGGCTTAAGCCTACGCGTTTGGGTGTCCGAGTTGGGGTTTCAGTGTCCGGCATCACGGTATGCGGTGAGGATCGCCTCGGCGATTTGTGCCGCGGTCCTCCCCCGGGTGTCGATGCACAGCGTCGCGGTCGCCTCGTAGAGTTCGCTGCGTTCGGCGAAGATCCGGCTCCACGATTCCAGCGGGGTGGCGCCGAGCAGCGGGCGGGTGGTGTCGGCGCCGATGCGCGGGCCGACGGTGGCCGCATCGGTGAGCAAGTACACAGCGAAGCCCGTGGCGATCAGCTCCCGGTTCCCGGGCGCGAGCACCGAGCCTCCCCCGGTGGCCACGACCGCCGGGGCGCACCGGTCGGCCGGGTCGGCCGGGTCGGCGTCGGGCGCCGCCTTGGCGTGCGGGTGCACGGCCTCGGCCAGCGCCTGGGACTCGAAGCGGCGGAATCCCGCCTCCCCGTGCGCGGCGAATATCTCGGGGATCGTGCCGTGGGCCGCCACGACGCGGGCGTCGGTGTCGATCAGGGTGGTTCCCAGCAGGCGCGCCAGGATCGCCCCGACCGCGCTCTTGCCGCTGGCCATCGGCCCGATCAGGAAGATCGGCGTGCTCATGGGGCGCGGACCGACCCCAGGTTCTGCGGGATGGCCCCGAGGTAGTTTTCCACGTTGCGCTTGACCTCGGTGATCGAGTCGCCGCCGAACTTCTCCAGCATGGCCTGGGCCAGCACCAGGGCGACCATGGCCTCGGCGACGACGCCGGCGGCCGGGACCGCGCAGACGTCCGAGCGCTGGTGGTGCGCGGTGGTTTCTTCGCCGGTGGCGGTGTCGATGGTGCGCAGGGCGCGCGGGACGGTGGCGATCGGCTTCATGGCCGCGCGCACGCGCAGCACGTCCCCGATGCTCATGCCGCCCTCGATGCCGCCGGCCTTGTTGCCGGAGCGGTCGATGATCCCGTCTTCACCGCGCACGATCTCGTCGTGGGCGGCGGAGCCGCGGCGCGAGGCGGTGAGGAAGCCGTCTCCCACCTCCACGCCCTTGATAGCCTGGATGCCCATGAGCGCACCGGCCAGGCGCGCGTCGAGGCGGCGGTCCCAGTGCACGTAGGAGCCCAGTCCGGGGGGCAGGTTGTAGGCCAGCACCTCGACGATGCCGCCGAGGGTCTCGCCCTCCTTGTGGGCGGCGTCGACCTCGGCGACCATGGCCTCGGAGGTCTCCGAATCGAAGCAGCGCAGCGGGTCGGCGTCGAGGGCCCGCACGTCGGCGGCGCGCGGCAGCGGCGAATGCTCCGGGGAGGCAACGGTGCCGACCGACACGGTGTGGGAGACCAGCTGGATGCCGAGCTGGGCCAGGAAGTTTGCGGCCACCGAGCCCAGGGCGACGCGGGCGGCGGTTTCGCGGGCGGAGGCGCGCTCCAGTACCGGGCGGGCGTCGTCGAACCCGTATTTCTGCATGCCGGTGAAGTCGGCGTGGCCCGGGCGCGGGCGGGTCAGCGGCGCGTTGCGCGCCATCGACGCCAGTTCCTCGGGGTCCACCTCGTCGGGGTTCATGACCTTTTCCCACTTGGGCCACTCGGTGTTGCCGACCTCGATGGCCACCGGGCCACCCTGGGTGAGTCCGTGGCGGACACCGCCGATGAAGGACACCGCATCCTGCTCGAACTTCATCCGGGCACCGCGGCCATAGCCGAGGCGGCGGCGTGCCAGGGCATCGCGCACATCCTGTGAAGAGATGGCAATGCCCGCGGGCAGTCCCTCGATAATTCCAACCAATGCGGGGCCGTGTGATTCGCCCGCCGTCAACCAACGCAACATGCACTCCATCTTGCCATGTCCCGGGGCCGTGATCAGGGCCGGGAGAGCCCCACTGCGTCGCACATCACATTTGTGACGTGCTTCCAGTCCGCATGCTGGACACCGGAAAAGAGCTTGACCTGCTCCACTCCCTGGTAGAGCAGCATCGCGAGCCCGGAGACCACGGTGCCGCCGGCGCGCTCCCAGGCGGTGGCAAGCACCGAGGGCCAGGGATCGTAGGCGACATCCAGCAGCACCGCTCCGGGGGCCGGGGCGCCGGGCGCCCTGAGGCCGGGGTCCGGGCTGTGTTCCGGGTCCAGGCCCAACGGGGCCACCAGCCCGTCGGCGGCGTGCGCCGGTAGCGTCGAGATGACCGCCTGGTAGTGCGCCAGCCGCCGACCGGCGACGGTGCTGTCGATCGCTTCGCATTCCAGTCCCAGGGTGTGGGCCAGGGCCAGGGCGTCGGCGGCGCGCAGCGGGTTGCGCACCACCAGGTCCACCTGGGTGAGCCCGAGCTCGGCGCAGGCCTCCAACGCGGCCAGCGCGGTGTTCCCGGACCCCAGGATCGCGGCGCGGCGTTCGGCGCCCGGCGTGTCGCCGGGGCGGCGCGCGGGAAGCACCCCGGCCATCGCCCCCACGATCCCGTCGACGTCGGTGTTGTGCCCGTACAGGTGAACGGCCCCGTCACGGTGCTGGACCACCACGGTGTTCAGTGCACCGAGCCGCTGCACGCGCTCGGAAAGCTCGTCCAGGTGCGGGATCAGCGCGTCCTTCAGCGGCATGGTCACCGAGACCCCGACCCAGCCCGGCTCGGTGCGCAGGCGTTGGGCGAAGGCCTCGGCCTGCCCGGGGAGGGTGTCGATCGCGGTGTAGGCGATGTCCACGCCCAGGGCGCGGTAGGCGCTGGAGTGCAGCAGCGGGGAACGCGAATGGGAGATCGGGTGGCCGAGCACCGCCGCGCGGCGCGCCGCGGTCACTTGCACACGTCCGTGTTGGCGGCGCACCAGGAACGGAATTCGTTCTGGTACACGCGGTGTTCGGCGTAGGTCCTGGCGAACTTCGTTTCACCGGTGTTGGTGTTCACGGTGACCCAGTAGTAGTAGTCGTTGGGCGTCGGGTTGGCCGCGGCCTTGATGGCCGGGTCCCCCGGGGAACCGATGGGGGTCGGCGGCAGCCCCTTGTGCATGTAGGTGTTGTACGGGTTGCTCGCGTCGACCTTCTCCGCCCCGCTGATCTGCAGGGTGTAGCGGTCCAGCCCGTAGATGACGGCCGAGTCGACCTGCAGCAGGCCGTTGGTCTCGGTGTTGTTCGGGTGCAGGCGGTTTTCCAGCGCGCCGGCCACGGTGGCGTAGTCGTTCTGGCGGGCCTCGGCCTGCAGGATCGAGGCGACCTTGAGCACGTGGTACTGCTGCTTCGGGTCGGTGACGCCGTTGGCCTTCAGCGTCTTGGTGGTGGCATCGACCATGTCCTTGAGCACCGTCTTGGCGTCGGCATCCAGCGGGAAGCGGTACTCGCCCGGGTGCAGGTAGCCCTCGAGGTTGCCGGCCCCGGATGTGATGCCGAAGGCCTTGGGGTCCTCGGACAGGGCTTGGAGGTCCTCGAGCTTCACGCCGGTGGACGTGGAGATTTCCTCGAGCACGCCGGACAGGCGGGTGTTCTGCTTGATGGCCACGTAGGAGACCTTGGCGGCGGGCTCGCCGATCAGGATCGTGGCGGCATCCAGGGCGGGCATCTGTTGGCGCAGGTCATAGGTTCCGGGGTGGATCTCGCGGTTTTCGGTGTCCACCAGCTGGATGGCCTCGAGGAAGAGCTTGTCGCTGGCGACGATGTCCCGGTTTTCCAGTTCGCGCCCGATTTGCTTCGGGCCCCAGCCGGGCTTGACGTCAAAGGAAACGGCCGCGCCGCCGGGAGCCGGGTAGTCCCCAGGGTTCAGGCGTTCCATGAGTCCCTGCAGGAAGAGAACGACGCCGAAGATGACGGCGCAGAAGCCCAGCAGCACCACGAGCACGATCCAGTTGCGCCGGCGGCGGCGGGTCTTGCGCGCCTTCGGGTCTGCCTCCATGGTGGTCAGGAACAGGTTTTCGCGTTCCAGCGACTCGTCGGCTGCCTCCGGGTAAGCGGTGGTGCCGTCGTAGGGGCCCGCGGGCAGGAATTCCGCCCCGGGCTGCCCAAGGTCCGGGTGTCCCGCGTCGTAGTGGCCGACGTCCTGGTATCCGGCTTGGTGGGGATCGATGGCATGGTGATCCGTGCCGGCATTTTCCATGCCGGGTTCCGCGGCGTAGGCCTCGGGGTGGGCGCCGGGGTCCTCGTGGACCTCCGGCCGCGCGTGGACCCCTGCACCGTGGGCATCCGGGAACTGCAGGTGTTCGGGGTCGGGGTCCGGGTAGGCGGAACCGGCCGCGTCGGCCTGGTCCCGGCGCGTTTCCCGGGTCTGCTGCTTCTGCACGGCCGGCGGGAAGGTCTGCGGGACGGCCGGGTGCGCGGGCGGCCCCTGGGTGCCGGGAGTGGACAGGGCCTGCGCCTGGGTTGCCGCGGGATCCACTGCTTCAGGGGTGGCGCCGGTGCGGTGCCGCGACGCGTCCTGGTCGACCGGTGCGGCGGCCGGGACTACGGGTTGGCCGGTGGACGGCGCGGCGTGCGATGAATCGGGGGTGATGGCGCTTCGGGCCGCGGCGGACCTGTCACGCAATGGTGCGGCGTTGGCCCGCAGCGTCTGGCGCACGCGCTCGGCGGCGGCGCGCTGGGCCTCGATGGCTTCCTTGCGTGCCCGCTGCGCGCTTTGGGTCCGCGCCCGTTGTGCGGCATCCAGCGCCGTGGCGCGTTCCGCGGCAGCGGCCCGCGCGCGTTCCTCCGCAAGAACCTGTGCCGCGGCGGCGGCCCTCGCGGATTCTTCGTCGGCTGCGGTTGCGGCAGGCAACTTTTGGGGGTGTTCCGTCGGCGCGGGGTCGGGGGACGGATCCCCCGTGCCCGGTGCCTGGGCCGCGGCGCGTTCGCGCTCGGCGTTTTCGCGCGCGGCGCGGGCGGCACGCCGGGGTGAAGTCCCGGGTTCGTGGCGCGGAGAATCGTTGGACGATTCGTGTGTCATGCGGTTTTCTCCCTTGCCCGCAGGCAACGTAGTAGCCGAGGGGCGACGCAGGCCCGTGTCTTCAGCCGAATGAGATGTTATGCGATCGTAACCCAAAGCGGGGCCGTCGGGCACCACCCCGGGGGCAGCGCGGCGTGCGCTCCCCCGGTCGGCGCCGGCGGTTTGTCCCGGTTCAGCTGCCATCGCCCGGCCCGAAGGTTCGGCCGTCGGCAAGCTGCCCGGGCGAGTGCTGCCCGTTGCGGCGCATTTCAAGCACTTGCTGGAGAATCTCCACGGCGGCGACCTGGTCGACCACCGCCCGGTGCTTGCGCCCGTCCAGGCCGGCCTCGTGCAGGGCGCGGTGCGCGCTGACGGTGGTCAGTCGCTCATCGACCAGCCTGACTTCCGCCACCACGTGGGCACGGGACAGGGCGTTGGCCAAGTCTCGTGCATAATCGCGGGCCATGGTCGTGGAAGCGGTTTCCCCGCCGGACATCGACCATGGCAGCCCGACAAAGATCTGGGCGACCTCGCGCTCGGCGGCAAGCTTGACCAGCACCGAAATGTCACTGGACTTCTTCAGGTCTCGCTTGAGCGTCTTGACCGGGGTGGCCAGGACCCCGTTGCGGTCGGACGCCGCGACGCCGACGCGGGCCATGCCCACGTCGACGCCCAGCAGCACCCCGGCAACCCCGGAAGGTGCGCTTTCGCCTGGCACCGAGGTTATGACAGCTCCCGGATCGAGCGGACCATGGCTTCCAGGGCCTCGGCGGTCTTGGAAACGTCCTGGCCGCCGCCCTGTGCCACATCGTCCTTGCCGCCGCCGCCGCCACCGAGGATCTTCGCGGCGGTGCGCACCAGCGCCCCGGCCTTCGCGCCCTTGGCACGGGCCTCGTCGTTGGTGGCCACCAGCACCAGCGGGCGTCCGTTGGACGCACCGGTGAGGGCAACGGTGGATGCCTCCGAGCCGAGGCGATCGCGCAGGTCCAGGGCCAGGGTGCGCAGCGCTTCGGCCGAGGGGACCTCGCCGACATCCTGTGCCAGGACCTTGATGCCGTTGACCGTGGCGGCCTTTGCCGCCAGGGCGCCGGCCTGGGCGGCCAGTTGGGCCCCGCGCAGCTTCTCGATTTCCTTTTCGGCGTGGCGCAGCTTCGCGACGGTGTCGGAAATGCGTTCGTTCAGCTGTGAGGCCGGGACCTTGAACATGGCCGACAGATCCGAAACCAGTGCGCGCTCGGCCGCCCCGTGGCGGAAAGCCTCCATGCCGACCAGAGCCTCCACGCGGCGATTTCCCGAGCCCACGGATGCCTCGCCCAGCAGGGTCAGCGAGCCGATCAGTGCCGTGTTGGCCACGTGGGTGCCGCCGCAGAGCTCGCGACTCCAGGCGTCGTTGATCTCCACCATGCGCACGGTGTTGCCGTACTTCTCGCCGAACAGGCTCATGGCGCCGGCGGCGCGGGCCTCGGCCAGCGGCATGACGTTGGTGCGCACCTGGTGGTTGTTGCGGATGGCCAGGTTCACGACCTCTTCGATCTCGTTGCGGGCCGCGGCCGACAGGGCTTCGGACCAGGAGAAGTCGAAGCGCAGGTAGCCGGCCTTGTTGAAGGAGCCGGACTGCAGGGCGTCGGGGCCCAGGATCTCGTGCAGCGCCGCGTGGACCAGGTGGGTGGCGGAGTGCGCCTGCTCCCCGGAGTGGCGGCGGGTGCGGTCGACCTCGGCCAGCACCGAGGCGCCCGCGGGCAGTTCGCCCTCGCGCACGATGGCCTGGTGGACGTTCAGCCCGCGGATCGGGGCCTGGACGTCCAGGACCTCGAGCACGAAGCCGTCGCCGGTGATCAGCCCGACGTCTCCGGCCTGTCCGCCGGCCTCGGCGTAGAACGGGGTCTCGTTGAGGACCAGTTCAATCTGCTGGCCCTGTTCGGCCACCTCGACCAGGGAGCCGTCGCGCACGATGCCGCGCACGGTGGATTCGCTGGTCAGTTCCTCGTAGCCGGTGAAGATGACGTCGCCGCGCTCGTGCAGCTGGGTGAAGACGGTCAGGTCCGCGTGTCCGGCCTTCTTGGCCTTGGCGTCCTTCTGCGCACGGGTGCGCTGCTCGTTCATCAGCTCGCGGAACTTGGTTTCGTCGACCGCCAGGCCGGCCTCGGCGGCGATTTCCAGGGTCAGGTCGATCGGGAAGCCGAAGGTGTCGTGCAGTGCGAAGGCGTCCTCGCCGGAGAGCGAGCTGCCCTTGGACTTGGAGACCTTCAGCGCTTCCTCCAGGCGGGTGGTGCCCGAGGCGATGGTGCGCAGGAAGGCGCGCTCCTCGGCGTAGGCGATGCGGGCGATGCGCTCGAAGTCGGTTTCGACGATCGGGTAGACGCCCTTCATGGCGTCGCGGGAGGCCGGCAGCAGCTCGGGGAGCACCGCGGTTTCCACGCCCATCAAGCGCATGGCGCGCACGGCGCGGCGGATCAGGCGGCGCAGCACATAGCCGCGGCCCTCGTTGCCAGGGGAGACGCCGTCGGAGATCAGCATCAGCGAGGAGCGGATGTGGTCCGCGACCATGCGCATGCGCACGTCGTCCGCGTGGTTCGGGTCCTTCGGGTCCTCGGTGGAGGTGTAGGCCTTGCCGGCCAGCTCCGCTGCCTTGTCGAGTACGGGACGGACCTGGTCGGTCTCGTACATGTTCTCGACGCCCTGCAGGATCATCGCCAGGCGCTCGAGGCCCAGACCGGTGTCGATGTTCTTCTTGGGCAGTTCGCCCAGGATCTCGAAGCTGTCTTTGCCGGTGCCCTCGCCGCGCTGGTACTGCATGAACACGAGGTTCCAGATTTCGATGTACCGGGTGTCGTCGGCCTCCGGGCCGCCCTCGATGCCGTACTCGGGTCCGCGGTCGTAGAAGATCTCCGAGCAGGGGCCGGCCGGGCCGGGCTGGCCGGTGGACCAGTAGTTGTCCTCCATGCCCATCTTCTGGATGCGGTTCTCCGGGATGCCGATCTTGTCGCGCCAGATCTCCAGTGCCTCGGTGTCCTCGTGGAAAACGGTGATCCACAGCTTTTCCGGGTCCAGGCCGTAGCCGCCGTCCTCAAGGGAACTGGTCAGCAGCTCCCAGGCGTAGGAGATGGCGCCTTCCTTGAAATAGTCGCCGAAGGAGAAGTTTCCGGCCATCTGGAAGAAGGTGCCGTGGCGCACGGTCTTGCCGACCTCTTCGATGTCGCCGGTGCGGATGCACTTCTGGACGGAGGTGGCGCGGCTGTACGGCGGTTCTTCGCGTGCGGTCAGGTACGGAATAAACGGCACCATGCCGGCGACGGTGAACAGCAACGACGGGTCGGAGGAGACCAACGAGGCGCTGGGAACCGCGGTGTGGCCCTTCGACTCAAAGTAGTCGACCCACCGGCGTGCAATTTCCTGCGATTTCATCGTTCCTCTTCGATCCCTTCGAGCTTACGGGCGCTGTGCTTGGATGTGGCTTCCAGTTCCGGTTCCCCCGAGGCCGGTTGGCCGGGGAACGGCGTGCTGCCGGGTTCCGCCATCGTGGCGGTCACCGGAGTGCCACGTCAATAAGTTTAGTGGTGGCTTGCGCCGGTTGTTTCATCCAGGCCCAGGGCCTGGCGTAATTCCGTTTCGCGTTCGTTCATGCCGGTGCGGAAGGCCTCGGCCACTTCATGCAGCGAATCGCTGATGCGGCCCACGGTGCGGTTCAGTCCGTCGGCGCTGGCAAGCTCCCTGGCTTCGGAAAGCTTGCGGGCGGCCAGCACTCCGACGCCGATACCGATGCCGACCCAGAATAGTTTCTTCATCTGCGGTTTCCTCGTTTCGTGGATGGTGGATCGTGCGCTGCACGGCAGCTGCCGGTTGCCGGCAGACTCCGCTCCCCCGACGGGACCGGGTGGTGACGGGGCAACAAACCCGGTGCTGCCTCGGTGCCGGTCAGCGCGAGCGTCGGCCCTTGCCGGTCGGCTTGGTGCCAAGGGCCGAGCGGACCCCGGCGGAGAAGGCGGCGACCTTGATCAGGGGACGGCCGACGGTGGCCGCGGTCAACGAGGACAGCGCGCTGATGTTGGCAGACGCGTCGGAGACGTGCGAGGTGATGCCATCGACCTTGCGTAGCTGGTCATTGGTGGTTGCCACGGTGTTGGTGACCTCGGACAGCAACGGGGTGGTGCCGTCGGATACTTCCCGCACGGCGCCGCGCAGCTCGTCGAACACCTTTCCGAGCTTCCAGATGGGGATGGCGAGCAAGGCCACCAGTATGGCGAAGACGCCTGCCGCAATGAGTCCGGCGATATCCGACCCTGTCATGTGCTTTTCCTCTACCGTTGGTGACGTGTGCTTTTCCACCTTACCGAATGCTTGGCGGTAGCACGGAACCGAAACGTCTTGGATAACACGAAGCCCGCGGCGCGGGGCCACGGGCTTCGTGTTGCAAACTGCATTCGCTGGGTGTGAACCCGGTGAATTTAGCGTGCGTAGTACTCGACGACAAGGTTCTCTTCGCAGGTTACGGGAACCTCGGAGCGCTTCGGCTTGCGGACGAGCTTGGCCTGAAGGGCTTCAAGCTTGACGTCCAGGTAGGCCGGTACGGCGGGGAGAACATCGCGGTGGGCGCCTGCAGCGGCGATCTGGAACGGACCCATCTTTTCGCTACGCTCGTGAACGTGGATCAGCTGACCCTCGGACACGCGGAACGAGGGACGGTCCACGCGCTGGCCGTTGACCATGATGTGGCGGTGCACAACCAGCTGGCGGGCCTGGGCGATGGTGCGGGCGAAGCCTGCACGCAGAACCAAGGCGTCCAGACGCATTTCCAGGAGGGCAACCAGGTTTTCACCGGTCTGGCCCGGAGTGCGCTTGGCTTCCTCGAAGGCACGGGTCATCTGTGCTTCGCGGATGCCGTACTGGGCGCGCAAACGCTGCTTTTCGCGCAGACGCACTGCGTAGTCGCTGTCCTGCTTCTTGCGGGCACGGCCGTGCTGGCCGGGACCGTACGGACGACGCTCCATGTACTTTTCAGCTTTGGGGGTCAGGGCAAGGCCGAGGGCTCGCGAGAGGCGAACCTTGCGGCGGGCACGAGTGTTGTTAGCCACGAGTGTCCTTATCTTTTGTGAGCGGTTGTCATTGGGTCTGGCCTCCATGATGGAGAGTTGTGGGAAACCGCATCCCTAGTCACTACAACTGCCGCGGTGCACGCCGTCCGGGACCGGGGTTCCGGGTGGTTTGCGGTTGGGCAGCTTGCCAGCCAAGGATCAATCCTACCACCGCGCGCAAACCCAAAGTGCACCCCGGGTGGCGGCCTGCCCTGTGGGATGCGTCGTCTTCGCGCGTCGGATTACGTGCGTCGGCGGTCCTTGGCCCGGATGATGCCGCGGATGCGTTCGACGCGTTCGCCGATGCCGCGCTCGGCGCCGTTGGCGGTGGGCTTGTAGTAGTCCACGCCCAGCAGGTCGTCCGGCGCGTACTGCTGGGTGGCGACCGAGTGCGGTGCATCGTGCGAATAGATGTAGCCCTTGCCGTGGCCCAGCTGCTGGGCGCCGGCGTAGTGGGCGTCGCGAAGATGCTTGGGCACGCCCCTGCCGCGGCCGGCCCGGACGTCGGCCACCGCGGCGTTGATGGCGTTGTAGGCGGCGTTGGATTTGGGCGCGGTGGCCAGGTGCACCACGGCGTGTCCCAGGATGAGCCGGGCCTCGGGCATGCCGATCAGCTGCACCGCCTGGGCGGCGGCCACGGCGGTTTGCAGTGCGGTGGGATCGGCCATGCCGATGTCTTCGGAGGCACTGATCATGATGCGCCGGGCGATGAAGCGCGGGTCCTCGCCGGCCTCCAGCATCTTGGCGAGGTAGTGCAGCGCGGCGTCCACGTCGGATCCGCGGACCGACTTGATGAAGGCGCTGATGATGTCGTAGTGCTGGTCCCCGGCTTTGTCGTAGCGCTGGACCGCGGCATCCATGGCACGCTCGGTGTGCTCGATGGTGATGACGATCTGGCCCGCCGGGGTCAGCGCACCGGCGTCGTCATGTACGGCAGCGGTGTCTTGGGTTGCGTCGGCGGATGGGACTTCGTCCGCCGGCACGGCGGGTTCGCCGTCCGCGGGTTCCTCGTCGGTCAGGACCGCGGGTGGAACCGGGGCCGGCATGTCGACGGTTTCCCCGTCCGGGACCTCCGCGGTGTTATCCGAGCGGGCGGCCTGCAGCAACTTGGCTCGTTTGGCGAGCAGTCCGTGGGCCTCGGCGGCGCTCCAGGCCACGCCTGCCGCCGCTTCCAGGGCCGTCAGTGCGCGGCGGGCATCTCCCCCGGCCATGCGCACGAGGTGGTCGAGTGCTCCCGGGTCAAGGACCAGCTCGTCGTTGAACCCGCGCACGTCGGCAAGGGCACGGGTTATCAGCGCGGCGATGTCTCCCTCTTCCAGGGGACGCAGGGTCAGCAGCAGGGAACGCGAGAGCAATGGGGAAACGACGGAGAAGGACGGGTTTTCCGTGGTGGCGGCGACCAGCACGACCCAGCGGTTTTCCACCCCGGGCAGCAGCGCGTCCTGCTGTGCCTTGTTGAATCGGTGGATCTCGTCGAGGAAGAGCACGGTGGTGAAGCCGCGCAGGTCGCGGTCCTCGAGCGCCTGGTCCATGACGCGGCGGACGTCCTTGACGCCGGCGGTGATGGCGCTGAGCTCGACGAAACGGCGGCCCGGGGATCGGGCAATCACGTGCGCGATGGTCGTTTTTCCGGTGCCGGGCGGGCCCCAGAGGATGATGCTGGAGGGACCCGACGGGCCCGGCCCGTCGACGCCGGCCAGTTGCCGCAGGGGCGAACCCGCCTTCAGCAGGTGTTGCTGGCCGACCAGCTCCTCGACCGAGCGGGGGCGCATGCGCACGGCCAGGGGTGCGCGCGGCCGCACATGTTCTTCGTCGTTTTCCTCGTCGTCACCCAAGGCACTGAGCAGATCGTTCACTCCCCCAGCCTAGTTGAGCATCCGGGTGTCCGTTTCCGGCGCTGCAGATCAGGCAGGTTGCCTGCCCCGTCGACGTGCTCGGTCACTCGGTTGGCATGCCCCGATTGCAGGATTGCCCTGTGGGGATTCGCCCCGGCACACCGGGCACCGGTTCGAAACAAGAATATGAGGAACCCGGGTGCTGTCGTCGCGTCGCGACGGTGGGGCATGGGGGCGACCCCACCGGCGGAAAGACAGCACCCGGGAGCTTGGTGCGGGACTACGGGCTGGTTCTAGCAGCGTCGTGTTCCCGGCGCCATCTCGAAGAGCGGCGCCTGGTAACCTGCGGTGCGCAGTTCGGGGTGCCAGTAAAGGTTTCGTTGCGGGGCTCCTCGTGCCTGTCCGGCGATTTCAACGACGTACGGCACGCCATTGATCGATCCGAGCTTGATCAACCCGGCATGCACCTGCAAATGATGGTACTCACAGAGCATCGCCGAATTTTCCACGCTCGTTGGGCCGCCCTCGCTCCAGGGAATCACGTGGTGGCATTCGGACATGGACGCCGGATGCTTGCAACCGGGGATGATGCAGCCGCGATCACGGATGGCGATGGCCCGGCGCTGGGCCTTGGTGAAACCGCGGATCTCGCGGCCCAGGTCCAGGACGGCGCCTTCGTCTCCCATGACCGCCGGCAGGATGTCTCCGCTGCAGGCGAGCCTCCGGACGTTGGCCGCTGAGATGGGCCGGTTGTGGTCGGTCAGTCCGGCTTCCTCGCATTGCCCGAG
This sequence comes from Paeniglutamicibacter psychrophenolicus, assembly GCF_030812255.1. Lineage (GTDB taxonomy): Bacteria > Actinomycetota > Actinomycetes > Actinomycetales > Micrococcaceae > Paeniglutamicibacter > Paeniglutamicibacter psychrophenolicus_A. The sequence goes on from NZ_JAUSSH010000003.1 coordinate 282,891, forward strand.
CAGGCTGCGGTAGCCGATCAGCACACCGATCTTCACGCGCATCCCGCCGGATTCGGCGATGTCGGTCCCGTTCATGACCCCTGCACAGGCGGCGATGAGCGCGTCGAGGAACAGCTGGGGGTTGGTGCGTGGATCTTGGCTGGTGAGCTGTTCCAATCCCGAACCGTCGGGAGGCAGGCCGCAGGCGAACTCGCTGAGCGGAATCTGCGAGCCGCTGGCGCCCGCCGGCGTGGCCCATTCCGGGGCGGGGGTGCCGGCCGGGGAAAAGGTCGGAGTCCCGGAGGGCGAGGGCTCGCGCGGCACTGGCCGCCGGGGTTCGCCGGTGGTGCCTTCACCTGTGGTGGCTGCGCTTGGCGGGGCTTCAGTGGCCGGTTCCGGGTTTGCGGGGATCGTGTGCGTGGCTCCGTCGCCGGTGTCGGGGTCCGGCTCGTCGGGACGCTGCTCCCTGCCTGCTTCGAGCCGGGGGTTGCCTGCCGGCTGCTGGCCGTCGACTGGCCCGGTCGGCCTGGTCGGCCTGGTCGGCCTGGTCGGCCTGGTCGGCCTGGTCGGCCTGGTCGGCCTGGTCGGCCTGGTCGGCATCGTGGGCAGGCTCGGCATGCCCGGGATCTCGCCGGCCGGGGGCCGAGGGGTGGTGGAGACGGAGAACGGCGGGGATTTCGTCGAGCGTGGATTGGTCCACGCCTCGCAGCAGGAGAAAAGCACCTCGGAGTCCTCGGGATCGCAGCGCAGCAGGTACTCGTCGCTGCCGTCACGGAAGCCGCGGTAGAAGACTCCGCGCCGGGCACGGATTTCCTCGTCGCTGATGGGTGTGCCGTTCTGGGCCAGGAAGCCGCCCCAGTCACGCAGGGCCTGGCCGCACGTCTTCGGGTCGCCGGTCCTGGCTTCGTGGGCCAGGGAATCCTCGATGGCGGTGTTCACGTTTTCGGCGTCGGGCCGGGTCTTGATGCGGGGCTGCATGGATTCCAGCTGCCCGGCCAACGAGGCGAGGTTGGCGACATCCGCGGTGCCGTCGGATGCCGCCTTGGCCAGGATCGGGTAGCTGGGTGTCGGTGGCGTTTCGTCGGCGCCTGCAGCGGGCAAGGCCACCAGGAGCCTGGATCCGTTGATGCGTCGGCAGGCTTCTCCGGAGGAAATGTGCAGGTGCGCCTGCATGAAGGCCTGGGTGTTCTTGTGCGGGGCCATGCCCTGGCGCAGATCCTCGGGCGGGATGCCTGCGGTTCCGTCGGCCAGGGGGCCGGGCTGCGCGACGAGTTGGTCGATTTGCTGGGCGGTGACCGGGTCCAGCCGGTGGATCTCGGCCGCGGCGGCACGCCGGGTGATGAGCAATTGGGCGTAGGCGATGGCCCGGTGGCTGCGCTCGATCAGGCCCATCATGGCCGCGGCGGCTGCGGCATCCAGCGGCACCAGGGCCAGCTGCCCGGTGGCGGCGGACAGGGCAAGAGCCGCGGCGGCCAGTTGCTGGCCAAGTTCCGCGGTGCCCATCTGCCCCGTCCGGGGCGCGGATAGTGGAGTGCCCATGTCCACGAGTCTGCGCCCTTGGGGCTGAACTCGCCCCTGCCGGAAGCCAAATGTGCGGGGAAGCGGGCGGTCGTCCCCAGGAAGGCCGTGAATGGGTGGACAGGGACGCGAATCGGTAGAGTCGATACGTCCGTGCTCGTGCGGGCGGCACATGGTGCCGCCGCGGCGGGCCATGACGTGAAGAACCAAAAGACGTGAAGAAGCGAAGGTGGATGCGTGAAGGCAGTGTTGCAGGTGGTTTCCCGGGCCTCGGTCGAGGTGGAGGGATCGGTCGTCGGGAAGATCGACGGCCCCGGCCTGGTGGTGTTGCTGGGCGTGACCCACGGTGACACCCCGGCCCTGGCGGCGAAGCTGGCCGCGAAGGTGTGGCGGCTGCGGATGCTCGAGGGTGAGAAGTCGTGCGAGGACCTGGCCGCCCCGCTGCTGGTCATCAGCCAGTTCACGCTCTACGGGGATGTGCGCAAGGGGCGCCGGCCGGGATGGACGAATGCCGCTCCCGGCGCGGTGAGCGAGCCTCTGTACGAGGAGTTCATGGCGCAGCTGCGCGCACTGGGTGCGCATGTGGAGTCGGGCGTGTTCGGGGCGATGATGGAGGTCTCGCTGGTGAATTCGGGACCATACACGCTTATCGTCGACACCGACGAGCTGCCGGGCTAGGTTTCTCCGGGCAACCCGTCGGCAAACGATCAGTCCCCGTCGTTGCCGGCCAGGGTGCGGGCATCGGCGCGGCGTTCGTCCTGGCGTTTAGTGGCCTCGGCGTTGATCCGGGACGGACGCCAGGAGAACACCACCATGACGGCCAGGCACAGCCACATCGCGGACTGGATGACCAGCCAGGCGGTGACCGGGCCCTCGAAAAACTCGGCACCGATAGTGAAGCCGAAAAACGCCACGATCAGGCTGAATCCGGCACGGCGCAACAGGATTCCGCGCTTGGGGACCGTGCGTTCGGCCGCGGCCAGCTGCGCGGCAAAAAGCTCAACGTTGCCGAACTCGGCGGCCGCGGTGCCGGTGCCCGACAGCCTTCGATGGCCGCGGGCCTCGGCCAGGGCGCGGTCGGCGCGGGCCCTGGTGAAGAGGTAGCGTCCGCGCAGCAGGTTGGCCGCATGGGCGAAGTACCGCAGGTCGTCCCAGTGCGTGTCATCGAGCAGCGCCCGCGGCCTTGCCTCGGGCAGTTTCACGGCCGCCAGCACCAAGGCGAGACCGACCGGGGCGATGGCCCAGTTTGGCGGGCCCGGCGCCTCGAAGCCGCCCAGGCCCGACATCAACGCGATCGTCCCGGCAGCGCCGGCCAGGGTTGCGCCCCAGATGGCCAGCGGGGCACGAAGGTGTCCCCGGGTGCGCAGCACCCAGCCCCACAAGCCGATTGCCACCAGCACGGTCAGCATCGGGAAGAGCAGCAGGACCGGGCCGGCGAAGGTGCGTGCATTCCATCCGTCGGAGAACCCGATCCAGATGCCGAGCACCAGCAGCAACATGCCCAGGGTCACGAGCATCACGGTGATGGCTCCCGAGGCGCTGTTGAAGGGCAGGGCGCCCTCCAGGATGTCGGCGGGCCGACGCAGCCGCCTGCCGCCCGTGCGGCCGAAGTCAATCGCCGCGCCGAAGAGTTCGGTCGGGCCTTGGCCGCTCGCGGCAACGCTTTCGCGCACCTCGGCCAGGGCCGGTGCGACGGCTTCAACCGGCGCATTGGCAAAGATCATGGCTCCCGCCGCCAGTTCCGCCCACTCCCGGTCGGCCTCGGGCCAAAGCCCGACCTCCGCGCCCCACGCGGTCCTCTTGCGGTTCTGGTTTCTCAAGCCGGTGCTCCTGCCCTGGTGGTTCTTCCAAAGTCCGTATCCATGTCCCCGTGGGTGCCGCTCATGCGCGCAGCACCGAGTCCTGGAAGAAGGCCCAGAGTTCGCGCTGGGATGCAAGGTGGCCGCGGCCGGTTCCGGTGAGCGTGTAGACCTTGCGACCCGGTGCCCCGTCGCCGTCCTCCCAGGTGCTCTCCATGTACCCGGCGGCCTCGAGCTTGACCAGGGCCGGGTAGAGCGTGGCGCCCTTGATGGGCGAGAACCCGCGAGCCTCCAGGATCTGGCCGAGGGCGTAGCCGTGGTTGGGGCCTGCCTCCAGCGCGTCGAGCAGGCTCAGCGGGAGCAGCGCGCGTTGCCAGGTGCCGGGAAATTCCTTGCCGCCGCCTAGCATGGCCGCTCCCCCGCTTCCGGCAGTCGCCGCGGGCCCTGACGGGGCGTCTGGTGGCCGCCGTGCGGCGGGTAAGGGGTCGTGATGTCGTGGCCTTCCTTGAAGGGTGCGTATCGTGGTGGACGCACGCCGCGAAAATCCGGACTAAGTCAAAAATCGATCTAGATTTAATACAATAACAAGGTTGTGCACATTTGGCGACGGTTTTCCACGACGTGTATGCGGCCACCGCCACCGCCCGAATCCCCGTTGGCCGCAACCGACCCGCCGGCGGGGCCGTCCCTGTCCCGGTTCCCGGCGGGCAGGGTGGAGGCACCGCGGGCGCAGGGTTGCTGCAGGGCGGCGTCGGCGCAGGCCACCTTCCCCACTCCCCCGGGCCGGGACCCGGGCGGCACGCCCGGCGGGCCGCACCAAGGCCCTGGCCCCGGCCATGCGCATGGGGGCGCCCACCGAAAACGGTGGACGCCCCCATGGAACCGCCCGAAGGCGGTACAGGGAACTACTTCGCGTCGGCCGTGGCCGGCTCGTTGGACTCGGCCTTCTTGGGCTCGGGCTTCGAGTCGACGCCGGCCTCCTTGCGCTGCTGCGCGGTGATCGGCGCCGGGGCACTGGTCAGCGGGTCGAATCCGCCGCCGGTCTTTGGGAAGGCGATGACGTCGCGGATCGAGTCCGAGCCGGTGAGCAGCTGCAGCACGCGGTCCCAGCCGAAGGCGATGCCTCCGTGCGGCGGGGCGCCGTACTTGAAGCCCTCGAGCAGGAAGCCGAACTTTTCCTGGGCGGCTTCCTCGTCGATGCCCATCATCTTGAACACGCGCTGCTGCAGCGCTGCCTGGTGGATACGGATCGAGCCGCCACCGATTTCGTTGCCGTTGCACACGATGTCGTAGGCGTAGGCCAGCGCGTTTTCCGGATCCGTGTCAAAGGTGTCCATGAATTCGGGCTTCGGGGAGGTGAATGCGTGGTGCACCGCGGTCCAGGCGCCGGTGCCCACGGCCACGTCGCCCGAGGCAACCGCCGCGGCGGCCGGCTCGAACATCGGGGCGTCGACGACCCACACGAAGGCCCAGTCGCCGTCCTTGATCAGGCCGGTGCGGTGGCCGATCTCCACGCGGGCGGCACCCAACAGGGCGCGGGCCTCGTGCTTGGTGCCGGCGGCGAAGAAGATGCAGTCCCCGGGCTTGGCGCCGGTGGCCTCGGCCAGGCCGGCGCGCTCGGCATCGGTCAGGTTCTTGGCGACCGGGCCGGCCAGCTCGCCGTCCTCCTTGTAGAGCACGTAGGCCAGGCCCTTGGCACCGCGCTGCTTGGCGAATTCCTGCCAGCCGTCCAGGGTGCGGCGGGGCTGGGAGGCGCCTCCGGGCATGACCACGGCACCGACGTGCGGGGCCTTGAAGACGCCGAAGCCGGTGTCCTTGAAGAACTCGGTCATGTCGGTCAATTCGAGGCCGAAGCGCAGGTCCGGCTTGTCCGAGCCGTACTTGGCCATGGCCTCGTGGTAGGTGATGCGGGCGATCGGGGTCGGGATCTCGACGTCGATCAGCTTCCACAATTCCTTCACCAGGGACTCGCCCAGGGCGATGATGTCGTCCTGCTCGACGAAGGACGCCTCGATGTCCAGCTGGGTGAACTCCGGCTGGCGATCGGCGCGGAAGTCCTCGTCGCGGTAGCAGCGGGCGATCTGGTAGTACTTCTCGAATCCGCCGACCTGCAGCAGCTGCTTGAACAGCTGCGGCGACTGCGGCAGCGCGTACCAGGACCCGGGGGCCAGGCGTGCCGGGACCAGGAAGTCGCGGGCGCCTTCGGGGGTGGAGCGGGTCAGCGTCGGGGTCTCGATTTCCACGAAGCCGTCTTCGTGCAGCAGGTTGCGGGCGATCCGGTTGGCCTCGGAGCGCAGGCGGATGTTGCGGTTCGGGGTGGGGCGGCGCAGGTCGAGGTAGCGGTGGCGCAGGCGCGCCTCTTCGCCGACCTCGACGTGCTCGTCGACCTGGAAGGGCAGCGGCGCGGCGGTGTTCAATACCACCACCGTCTCGGCGATGACCTCGATCTGGCCGGTGGCCAGCGCGGGGTTCTCGTTGCCCTCGGGGCGGCGTTCGACCTTGCCGGTGACCTGCAGCACGAATTCGTTGCGCAGTGGGTGGAAGACTTCCTCCTCGCGCACCACGACCTGGGCGAAGCCCGAGGCGTCGCGCAGGTCAAGGAAGGCGACCCCACCGTGGTCGCGGCGGCGTGCCACCCAACCGGTGAGGGTGACGGTTTCTCCGATGTGCTCGGCGTTCAAGGTGCCGAGCTGATGAGTGCGTAGCACTGCATTCCTTTCTACAAAGGTGCGAATTTCCGCGGGTGTCCCGAAGGCTGTGTGACGCCGGTGGCGCGTGGGGTTTCGGTGCGGAAAAGGGAAGAATCTATGTGCGAGTTTACCGGCAGCGGTGCACCCGCGGCACCGGAACCCCCGCGGTTGTGCCCTGACTCACGTGCGGGGCGCGCCGGGAGCCGCTCCGGTGGCGGTGTTTGGGCCGCTAGCCCGCGGCGGTGACGCGGTTGGCGAGGTCCTCGGCCGATGGGCTCCAGCTGGCCGGGTCGGCGGATATCTGCTCGCCGCTGCGGATGTCCTTGACCTCGTGGGAGCCGTCCTCGGAGGTGAACCAGACAAAGGGGATGCCGCGCTTGTCGGCGTACTTGATCTGCTTGCCGAACTTCTCCGCCTTCGCGGCGACCTCGCAGGCGATGCCGCGGGCGCGCAGCGCGGCGGCCACGTCCTGCGCCTCGTTCCAGCTCTCGTCGTTGGCCAGGGTGACCAGCACCGCGGAGGGCACGGTGCGTGCGGCCGTGGCGGTTTCCTCGGCAAGCATCCGCGAGACCAGGCGGGTAACGCCGATGGACAGGCCCACGCCCGGGTAGTTCTTCTTGCCGGTGGAGGCCAGCGATTCGTAGCGCCCGCCGGAGCAGATCGAGCCGAGGGATTCGTGGCCCACCAGCACGGTTTCGTAGACGGTGCCGGTGTAGTAGTCCAGGCCGCGGGCGATGGACAGGTCGGCAACGACCTTGCCCGGGGCTCGGCGCACGGCGGCCTCGATGACCTGGGCCAGTTCGTCCAGGCCTTCCTCGAGCAGCGGGTGGGTGATCCCCAGCGCGCGGACCTGCTCGACGAAGGAGGTGTCGGCGGTGCAGATCTGTGCCAGGGCCAGGGCGGCAGCGGCCTGCTCGGCGGTGGCGCCGAGTTCGGTCTGCAGCAGTTCGGCGACCTTGGCCGCCCCGATCTTTTCCAGCTTGTCGATCGAGCGCAGCACCCCGGCGGTGTCTTCCAGGCCCAGGCCCAGGTAGAAGCCCTCGGCGAGCTTGCGGTTGTTCACGCGCAACCGGAAGTCCCCGATCGGCAGCGCCGTCAGGGCCTCGGCGATGACCAGGGCGAGTTCGACGTCGTAGCGGAAGGGCAGGGTGCCGTCGCCCACCACGTCGATGTCGGCCTGGGTGAATTCGCGGAAGCGGCCGTCCTGCGGGCGTTCGCCGCGCCAGACCTTCTGCATCTGGTAGCGGCGGAACGGGAAGGCCAGGTGCCCGGCGTTCTCCACCACGTAGCGGGCGAAGGGCACGGTCAAATCGAAGTGCAGGGCCAGCGCGTTCGGGTCGGACTTGGCCGATTCCTCGGCGGCCAGCCGGGAAAGCCCGTAGACCTCCTTGTCGATTTCGCCCTTGCGCAGCAGCTGCCCGACGGTTTCCACGGCGCGGGTCTCGATGTTGGCGAACCCATGCAGCTCGAAGATCCGACGCAGCGTGTCAAGTACATGCTGCTCCACCGCACGCTCCTGCGGGAGCCATTCGGGGAAGCCGGATAGTGAGGCCTTGCGTGCCATGAAGTCTGTACTCCTGTATGAAAGGGGGAAAGCGATGGTGGTTGCCACGTCCCTGGCAGCGGCGGGCCCGCCGGGGGCGGGTGCCGCGCCCAGCGGGGACGTAGGGAACCAAGTCTACTGGCGTGTCGGTGCGCCGAGGGCGAAACGACGCGAATGCGTCGCCGATTCGGGGCGGCAGAGTACCGGTGGGCGGGCCATGGCGGGTAAAGTGGCGGTGACAGTTGTGTCCTGAGCGCATAGTCTCTGGGCCGATCCTTAGCGAAAGAGTTTCAGCGGTGACCACCAGTCAGCAATCCGACGACAATCTCCAGCCAGCAGCAGTGGCCGAGGAGCAGCAAACCGAAGGCACCCCGGCGCCGGTTGAGGCGCCAGCCGCGCCGGCACCCGACGCGGCCCCTGTAACCGAGGCCACCGGGCAGCCGGCCGAAGCAGCCACCGAAGCCACCGTGGCCGAGGAAGCACCGGCAGCCGAAGCCCCCGTGGCCGAGGAAGCACCGGCAGCCGAAGCCCCCGTGGCCGAGGAAGCACCGGCAGCCGAAGCCCCCGTGGCCGAGGAAGCACCGGCAGCCGAA
>NZ_JAUSSH010000004.1 GCF_030812255.1 Paeniglutamicibacter psychrophenolicus
CCGCATCTCCCCCTCTGCGCTGTCTTTTTTTTTTTTTGGGCCCCCCCCCCCCCGGGGGGCCGGGCGGGGGGGGCCCCCCCCCCCGGGGGGCCCCCCCCCCCCCCCCGGGGCCTGAAAGCAAGCCGGCTTGCCCGTTGTGGGCCTAGAAGCCCTTGCGCAGCGGATCGAAATGGCGCGCCACGGACGGCTTTTCCTTGCCGAGGATGCCGGCGGCGATCATCTTGCCGGTCAGCGGGCCAAGGGCCACGCCCCACATGCCGTGTCCGCCACCAACGTGCACGCGCGGGGAACGGGTGGCGCCGACCAACGGCATGCCGTCGGCGGTGCAGGGACGACCGCCGACCCATTCTTCCTTGCGGTTCTCCCAGTTGATGCCCTTGTAGACAGGGGCCGCAGCGGCAACGATGGCCTCGATGCGCTTGGGCTCCAACGGGTGGTTGGCGTCGCGGAACTCCATCGTTCCGGCGATGCGGAAGCGGTCCCCGAGCGGGGTGCAGGCCACGCGCTGGGACGGGAAGTAGATCGGGTGGGTCGGCATGACCTCGGGCTGGACGGTGAAGGAGTAGCCGCGGCCCGCCTGGACGACGACGTTCACGCCGAACTTCTTGGTCATGTCGTTGAGCCAGGCGCCGGTGGCCATGACCACGTGGTCGGCGGTGATCGAACGGCCCTCGGAGCCAATGACGGTGACCGAGCCGCCGTTGTCCCGGATGTCGGTGACGTTGTAGGACCCGACGATGTCGCCGCCGCGGGCGATGACGGATTCGGCGAGGGACTCCATGTACTTCGGCGGGTTCAGGAAGCGCTGGTTCTTGATGGCCACACCGGCAGCCACGGAATCGGAGAGGGTCGGCTCGAGGGCGCGCAGCTCGTCTCCGGTGAGCAGGTCGAACTCGACGTTGCCGCCGGTCTTGCGGATCATGTCGAACTCGTGGAGCAGTCCGTCGCGGTCCTTGAGCGACTTGAATCCGGTCAGGAACGGGTTGGCCGGCTTGGTCTTCTCGACGACGCCCGGGCCCGCGTTGGTGCCCTCGGCGATCTCGTCGAAGGCGTCAAGCCCGGTGGTGCCGAGCTCGGAGTAGATGCGCATGGCCTCCTGCCACTTCTTCGGGGTGCTGTGCCAGGTGAACCCGATCAGGAAGCGAAGCAGCTTGGCGTTGGCTTTAAGCGGAATGTACAGCGGGGACGCCGGGTCCATCATCATCTTCAGGCCGCTGGAGAAGATGGAGGGTTCGGCGATCGGCAGGGTCAGCGCCGGGGTCAGCCAGCCGGCATTGCCCCACGAAGCACCGGAGGCCACGCCGCCGCGGTCAACGACCGTGACCTTGACGCCTTCTTCCTGCAGGTACCAGGCGGTGGACAGGCCGACGAACCCGGCGCCGACGATGACAACATGCTCAGGCGTCGTTACGCTGGCCATGGTTCACACTCCATTCAAGATTTTTCCAACACTTGGGCTCAACTTTGGCGGGGAATGCGGCGCGAAGCAACGGGACTTCGTTTTTCATCGGTGACGCAGGCCACAGCACCTTGTTGTTTGCATTAAATACGGTAAAGACGATCGTTTATCATTTTTTCTGCGTCGAGTCGTTCGGAGGACGGGTTTCTGACCCGTCATGCGGTGTCTGGCCTGTCTCCATCCTCGGTCGAATCGATCATTTGCGCCAGCGCCAGGGCGCCGACCGGGGCGAAGCCGTGCATGTCAACCCCGACGTTGATGCCTCGGCCCGAGACCAGGAAGGCATTGTGGACGTGTCCGTGCAGCAACCATGCCCCCTCGTCACGCAACCGGAACTGCGCATAGCGGTCGCCGCCATGGGAGTCCCCCGCGTACGGGAAATGGCTGAGCAGCACCTTGCGCCCCGGCGCATTGTTCACCGTCGCGGGCAGCTTGACCCGTGCGAAATCCTGCACGGAGGCGAAGCCCGCATCGAGGAACTGCCGGAGGTGGCGCTGCGCCCCGATGCGCCCGGGCCAGCACGCGTCGTGGTTGCCTGCCACCAGGTGCTTGGTGCCGTGCAGCTCGGAGACGATCTCGAGCCCGCGGACCCTGTCACCCAGGGCCCAGTCCCCCAGCACCCAGACAGTGTCCGCGGCGCCCACCACCTGGTTCCACCTCCGGATGATCTCGGCATCCATTTCGGCGACGTCGGCAAAGGGCCTGTGGCAGGACTCGATGATGCGGGCATGTCCGAAATGGGTATCGGAGGTAAACCAGGTGCTTCCCATAAGTTTCCGTCACTTTCACCGCCACCCGGACGTTCCCGGCGGGTTTCAGCCCGCAGGCCCACTGCGGCCATTTTGGCTCCGTGGCGTGGGTGCCCGCCTTTAGACTATTGACATGTCTTCCGTTGCACCACTGCTCAACTCCACCACACTGATCCGTGAGCTTGTCGGACCACTCAGCCTGGATCGCGGGGCGGCATACGCAAGCCAGGGCAGGGTCCTGGACGTCAACTGGGTCGAGCCCATGGGCATCGTGCGCGCTTCGGTGTTGGGCTCCGGCGGCATGGTCTACCGCACCGCGGTCCATTCCCAGGTGCGCCACGGGCTGCTCATGCCCCAGCTGGGGATCTGCACCTGCCCGGTGGGCTCGAACTGCAAGCACGCGGCGGCCGCGCTTTTCGCCTATATGTGGGACGAGACAAACTACGAGGATCCCGATCCGCGTGCCCCGTGGGAGCGCACGCTGGACTCGCTCATAGGGGACGGCGGTGGCGCCGGGCAGGAAACCGAGCAGCGCGCCTTGGGCATCCAGTTTGAGCTGCGCCCGAAGACCCTGCAGCGCTACCAGGCCTCGGCCATGGCCAAGATCAAGGACGGGACCATCCCGCACACCTCCAAGCTGGAGCTGCTGCTGCGCCCGATCCAGCTCAACGACAAGGGCCGCTGGGTCTCGGGCAACCTGGCCTGGCAGCATTTCCGCTACACCCGCACCGGCGGCATCCCGACCCTGCCCTTCGACTACTCCTACGACCCGGAGCAGGTCGAGTGGTTCTGCACGCTGCTGCAGCTGAACTCCTTTGTCGCGTGGAACGGGACCCACCTCTCGGCCAGCGATTTCCTGACCCCGATGGTGTGGAACCACCTGGCACGGGCCGCGGCGCTGGGCATCGAACTGCGCGGCCAGTCGGCAAAATCCACGGTCCGGGTGCACGATCCGGTCGCGGTCCGCACCGACATCGCCTCCGAGGGCAAGAAGCTGCGGATCCGTCCCTCGGTCGATGTGCTGCCGCCGGACTTCGACAGCGACTTCCTCGGCGCCGTGGCCGACCACGGGGTCTTCTGGTGGGACACCACCGAGGGCATGAAGAACGTGGACCTGCATCTGGCGCCCTCCCGCGCCAAGCTCCCCGCATTGGTCACCGGCCTGCTGGCCACCGACAAAAAGGTCACCGTCCCGGCCAACGGGCGGGAAAACTTTGAGCAGCAATACCTGCCCAAGCTAGCCAAGGCTTCCGAGCTCTCCTCCGTCGACCACTCCGTCGAGGTGCCGACCTCGCTTGAACCGGTCATGCTGCTGCGCGTCGAGCACTTCGCCGGCCAGCAGAACCCGGTCCGCAAGCAAAAGAAGGACGAAACCTCGGTCCCGGGCATCAACCTGCATTGGGGCTATTCCTACGGCAACCACCAGGTGCCCCTGGAGCTGGTGGCGGGAACCGAACGCAACCCCAAGGCCGAGCTGGCCATGCAACGCGAAGTCGCCGCAGCGATCGCCGCTTTCCCCCAGGCCTATGCCGATGCCTTCGCCAATCCGCAACGCAACGTTGCCGCCACCCGGGTCGCACCGCGCCTGCATGGCGTCGCGGCGGCACGGTTCATCACCGAGGCGCTGCCGGCATTGCAGGCCTTGGAAAACCTGCGGGTGCACATCGACGGCGAACAGCCGGAGTTCGAGGAACTCACCGCCAACCCGCTGATCACCATCTCGACCGAGAACACCGAAACCAACGACTGGTTCGACCTGGGCGTCGAAGTCGCGATCGACGGCAACAAGGTCCCGTTCACCGAGCTCTTCCAGGCACTGGCGCACGGCGATGAATTCCTGATGTTGCCCGACGGCAAGTACTTTGCCCTGGACCGCCCGGAATACGAGCAGCTGCGCCGGCTCATCGAGGAGGCCCGGGCACTGTCGGACGCCACAAGCGACGGCACCATCCGGATTTCCAAGCACCAGGCCTCGCTCTGGGAAGACCTCAAGGACATCGCCACCAACGTCGAGGCCTCGGCCGCGTGGAAGCACTCCACCGAGGGACTGAGCAACATCCTCGAGGTCGACCACGCCCCGCTGCCGGCCGGCATCGACGCCACGCTGCGCCCCTACCAGCTCGAGGGCTTCGAATGGCTCTCCTTCCTCTACGACAACGGGCTGGGCGGGGTGCTCGCCGACGACATGGGACTGGGCAAGACGCTGCAGACCCTGGCACTGATCCAGCACGCCAAGGACAACCACGACGAGTCGACCGGAAAGATGCCGCCGTTCCTGGTGGTGGCTCCGACCTCCGTGGTCTCCAACTGGACCGCCGAGGCGGCACGCTTCGCCCCGAACCTGCGCAGCGTCTACATGACCGAGACCGTGCGCCGCGGCGGGGTCCCCGCGCACGAGATCGCCACCGAGGTCGACATCATGATCACCTCCTACGGCCTGTTCCGCATCGACCAGGACGAATACGCAGCCACCAGGTTCTCCGGGCTGATCCTGGACGAGGCGCAATTCGTGAAGAACCCCGCCACACAGGCCTCCAAGCAGGCCCGCGACTTCCCGACGCCCTTCAAGCTCGCGATCACCGGCACCCCCATGGAGAACAACCTCTCCGAGCTCTGGTCGATGTTCGCCATTGCCGCCCCGGGGCTCTTCCCCGCGCTCAAGCGCTTCGACGAGACCTACCGCAAGCCCATCGAGAAGGACGGCGACAATGAGGCGCTGGGGCGCCTGCGTCGCCGGATCCGCCCGCTGATGCTGCGCCGCACCAAGGAACTGGTGGCCACGGACCTGCCCGAGAAGCAGGAGCAGGTCCTGGAACTCGACCTGGCGCCCAAGCACCGGGTCATCTACCAGCGCCATCTGCAGCGCGAACGCCAGAAGGTGCTGGGCATGCTCGAGGACATGGACAAGAACCGCTTCGCGGTGTTCTCCTCGCTGACCAAGCTGCGCCAGCTGGCGCTGGACGCCTCGCTCATCGACGAGGAGTACGCCTCCGTTCCCAGCAGCAAGCTCGACGCCCTGCTCGAGCAGCTCGAGGACCTCACCGCAGAGGGCCACAACGCCCTGGTCTTCAGCCAGTTCACCTCGTTCCTGTCCAAGGCCAGCGACCGGCTGACCGAGGCCGGGATCGAGCATGCCTACCTGGACGGCTCGACCACCAAGCGCGCCAAGGTCATCGAGTCCTTCACCTCCGGCAAGGTCAAGGTGTTCCTGATTTCGCTGAAGGCCGGCGGGTTCGGCCTGAACCTCACCCAGGCCGACTACTGCTTCCTGATGGATCCGTGGTGGAACCCGGCCTCGGAGAACCAGGCCGTGGACCGTGCCCACCGCATCGGGCAGAAGCGCAACGTCATGGTCTACCGGATGGTTTCCAAGAACACCATCGAGGAAAAGGTCATGGCGCTGAAGGACAAGAAGGCCAAGCTCTTCACCGCGGTCCTCGACGACGATGCGGCCTTTGCCTCGGCGATCAGCGCCGACGACGTTCGCTCGCTCTTCGCGGATTAGCACGGAGCCGGAAGGCACCACCCAAGCAGCACCCAGAATTTTCCAAGCCCAGAGGGGGACGACACCAACATGTCGAAATCAAAATCCGCCGGCAAGCCACGCAGCGGGCACCCGGGACGCAATCCAAGCGCCGGCGCCTCCAAATTCGAGGACCAGGTCCGCACGGCCATGCGGCCCTACGCCGCGCAATTGCGTGCCTTCTTCAACCAGCGCCACACCCCGGACGACTCCGAGGCCGGCATCGAGGGCCTGGTCACCCTGCTGACGGTCCATGCCCGGCTGCGCGGGAAGGTGACGGTGTCCGAGCTCGACCATGGCGCGCTGGCCATCCAGTTCACGGACCTGCGCGAGCTCGGCGACGAGGTCGCCGTCGCGTGCGCCGCCATGCTGCGCGAGTTCATGCTCTTTTTGGCCGAAACCGGCCGTTGGAGCGGAGAGGTGGAGGAATTCAAGGCCGTCTTCGACCTGCTGTCGGCCCAGGGCGGCCAATCCCCCGTTGTGGTCCCCGAGCTTGACGAGGCCAGCGCGGACGAGCGCTGGGCCAAGCTGCCGATGGTGGCCACGGCCCGGGCCTTGCTGGCTTGGGTGGGCGAGGGCCGCGAGGTGGCAGAGGACGGATTGCTGCTGCCCACCGACCTGGTTTCGGCCGCCGCTGCCGTCGGGCTCGAGGTCCGCCTGGACCCGGAATCCGAGGATGCACGGCCGGGCTGGGTGCCCGAGGCCGGATCCTCGGTTGCCACATTGGCTCAGCTTCCGAAACTGGGCACCTATTGGGATGCGCTGTTGCGTGCCGGGGTACTGAGCTTCAAAGAGGGAACGGCACTTCCCAACCCGGTGGTGGCCGAGGCGTTGAACGCCGATTCGGGATTCAGCGCCCGCGGGGCGAAGGACCTGGTGGCCGAGGGACTCTACGCCCACATCCTGCTCAATGCTGTGGGTCCGGATGCGGACCACACCGTCACGCAGATGACCGCCGCGTTGCTGGCCAAGGCCGGATCGGCGAATCCCCCGCGCACCGAGGCAGCGTTTTCGATTCCCGCACCCGGGGAGCTGGAGCCGGAACAGGCCCACCTGCAGCCGCTCTTCGCAAAGACCGTGCCGGCCGCCGAGGCCCTGCTGCGTGCCGCCGAGGCCGAGGGACTCGTGCGCATCGGCAAGCACATCCGCGTGCCGCGCGTGCTTCGCGCCCCGCTGGAACGTGCACTGACCCGCGTGGCCGAAGAGGTCTTGGCCTAGGTCCCAATGCTTAACGCCGTGGGGCGGCGAAGATGCCTGGCATCTTCACCGCCCCACGGCGTTCCTGCTTCGGGCTTGGCCGCACGTCTAGATGCTGGTGGTTGCCACGTCGATGTCCAGTCGCGGCAGGCGATCGAACCATGGGTTCTCGCCGGGGGTGCCCACATTGACGATCAGGAACGCATGGTTGGACGAGTCCGCGTTGATGACCGAATCCACGCCGGCCGCGTCGAAGCCGCCCATCGGTCCGGCGTGCAGCCCTGCCGCGCGAACGGCCATGATGAAGTAGCCGGCCTGCATCCAGGCGTTGTTCTTGGCGATTTCGGCGCGCGAGGCGGCGTCCTGGTCGAACATGGCCTTGCGCTCGGGAGCGTGTGGGAAGAACACCGGGAACTGTTCGTGCCAGTCGGCGTCGTAGCTAAGCACCGCAAGCGCCGGGGCGGCCAGGGACTTGGCCCGGTTCCCTTCCATCATCTTGGCGACGACTGCCTCGCGGGCCTCGGCGCTCTTGACCCAGGTGATGCGCAGCGGCTGGTTGTTCATCATCGTCGGGCCCATTTTGGTGAGCTCGTAGATGGCATCGAGGGTTTCGCCGGCAACGGGTTCCTCGGAGAAGGTGTTTGCGGTGCGGGCTTCAAGGAAGAGCTTGTCTGCGGTGTCGGCATCGATCGACAGCTGGTCGTACACGGTTGCGGCGGTTTCAACGCTCATCTGGGGTGTTCTCCTTGCGGTTCTTCGGTGGCTTCCTACCAAGCAGAACCGCCACAGCCACGGGAAGCATTCCCTCGGGGCCTGTGAAGCGCATCACCCGCCGGGCCAATCACCGGAAAATCGGGGCAACCATGAGCTTAAACATCAGCACGCCCGACGACGCCGATGGTGGCTTCTCTTGGGGTAGAAGCGACCTAGGAACCTTCAATGCCAAATGCTCCTTGGGGGAAAGCATTTGACGTGATTCCTGTGCTGCGAACCAACTTGGGGGCTCGGTTCGCGGGGCTGGCGTCGTCTGGCGTGCTGGAAATGAGTTCTGGAAACGCCACTCGCAAAACGTTCCTAGTTCCCATCAATCGGCTATTCCGCCGATGTAGTACCTACTCTATCCATGCGAGCGGGTGCTGCACATTAGACCTTTGGCCATACTTACTGAGGTAACCTCAAGGTTATTCCGGGGCACTGGATGTGCCCTCCGGAGCCTTGACTCCCTGGTCGATGGTAGTGGCCGGGAGTTCGGCACGCACCACCCAATCGCCGCGGACTCGCTTGGCGGAGAGGGTGCCGCCGAAGGCCGCCATCCGGTCGGACATGCCGACGATGCCCGAGCTGTGCCCGCCAATGTCGAAACCTTGGTCCATGACGTGGCGGGGTAGCGAGTTGGCGATTTCCAGCCATACCCGGTCCCCGACCACGAGTGCCTCAATGCGGCATGCGGCATGCGGCTCCGCATGCTTGACGATATTCGTCGTGGATTCCTGCAGAACCCTATACAGCGCGGCCTGCGCGGACTGCGGCAAGCCGGCAAGCCTCGGATCGGCCATGGTCTTCGTCGGATGGCCGAGGTCAATCAGCCGCTCGGCAAACACCTCGACACCGATGAGGATCTCCAGGCTGCTGGCTGCATTTCCCGCGGAGTCAACGAGCGATCCGTCCACGCGGGTCGCTGGCCCGTCCGATCGCAGGACGTTGAGCATGACGCGGAGGTCCTGCAGCGCCTCCTTCGAGGTGTTCCCAATGACCTTGAGCGCGGCTTGGGCAACTGCGGGGTCCCCCGAAAAACCTGCGGCCTTGGCCTGCATGGAAATCACTGTGATGTCATGGGCGACGATGTCATGCAGGTCCCTGGCGATGGCCTTGCGCTCGGCCTCCACGGCTTCTTGCTGCTTGCGGCGCAAATCCTCGATGCGTTTCCTGTCAGATTCGCGTTGCTCTTGGAACTTCCGGGCAAACAGTGCCACAAAATAGGCCAGCAATATCAATGGCACAAGAAGAACCAAGAAGCCCACGTCTAGCGGTCGTACTACCACGATCAAGATGGCCCATAACAGCGAAAAGCATAGATATCGAAGCGAGAACTTGCGTATCTGGGTCAGCGTAACCAGCCCAAGGAGCAAGGGCACAACGAGTAGGGCAAAAAGATATTTTCCCACGATCAGGCTCAAAATCATGGCAAGAACAGAAATAATGGCTGCCGCCCCTGCCCGAGCCCACAGCAGCCCGAGCGCAAGAGCGAAGGCAACGCTTACGAGACTTTCCATTGCACGATCCCGAAACCGCGAAGGATCAGTCTCACTGAGCAAACTTATGATGTCTGTAACCAGCAATAGCGCGACGATCCCGCTGGCAATGAGAAGTATCGTCCGCCCCAAAGGGGCGGACGATGGCTCAATGGCGCTGGGTGGAGAATGTGGTCGTTTCACAATCCCATTCTCACTGAAAGCAGGGCTCCTGTCTGCGAGCCCTGCTTTCTGACGCGGTTAGCGGCACAGAGCGCCGAGGTTACGGCAAACCCAGTCGTTGAAAGCATCAGACATCCCGGCAGGCGAAGCGACAGGCAACGAGCCACCTTGGGAAATAGGCCCCGAGACAACGGCGGCCTGGGCGGGAATGGCGGCCGGCAGCAACAAGGCAGCGGACATGGTTACAGCAGCGAAGATACGAGTTTTACGAGTCATGTTGCTCATTCTTGCACTTATTCCCATAAGTCAACAGGTGTTTTCCCAAAAGTTCATGTTGTTATCCATCAAAGACGCTGATATACCCAAAAGATCACTAGACTCAAGACTGTGACCGACATCCGAGTTCTTGTGGTTGATAACGAACCACTCATGCGCCAAGCCCTCAAGATCATCCTTGAAGCCGCCCCGGGGTTTCAGTGGCTTGGAGAAGCGACAAACGGCATTGAAGCCGTCGACTTCTGCGTGGGCAACAACCCGGATGTAATCCTCATGGACATGCAAATGCCCCGCATGGACGGCGTTGAAGCAACCAGCATCATCACCACAAATTACCCGGGCATTGGCGTACTTGCCATCACCGCTTTTTCCTCGGAAGAATACCTGGTCCCGGCTCTTCGCGCAGGAGCCGCGGGTTACCTGGTCAAGGACGCCGAGCCCACGGAAATCCTCGCAGCCATTCAGGCAGTACAAGACGGAAGCGCGGCGATCTCCGCGTCGGTGTCGCAGGACCTTATTCGCGCAATCCGCGAAGCCCACGATGTGAAGCCCAGCAGTTCCATCGGGACGAACCCCATGGCATTGTCCGAGCGGGAGCAGGAAGTTCTCCAACTACTCGCACGGGGCAGAAACAATCCGGAGATGGCCGCAGAATTGCACATTTCCGAGGCAACCGTGAAAGCCCACCTGAGCCGGGTCATGGCAAAATTCGGCGTTCGCGACAGGGTCCAGGCCCTGATCCGGGCCGCGCAGTACGGTCTGGTCGAGCTTCATATGGACTAACCATTCGACGAACGGCTCTGGGGTGCTCCGAGCGCTTCACCACCAACGCCTTGTGCGGTTCCGAATCCGACGCCTGAACCGTACGCAGGGGGCTTACCTTTATCTGGAAAACCTTGTAGTTTTTCCTCAGGTGAACCCCAATCCATAGGTCCTCAAAGTTTCGCAAATTTGGTGGTGAATACCACCTTTCTTGTTGGTCGCCCCCTCCTACCCCTTAGGCTCGGAAAATGACAACCGAACAGACAAAGACGAGTACATCGCCCCGTGTACACCGGTGGGTCTTCTGGCCCGCGGCCATCATCACCATTGTTTTTGCCACGTTCGCCATGACCATGCCCGGTACGGCAGAGTCATTCTTCTCATCCATCCAGACGAAGATCATCGGATACTTCAACTGGTACTACGTCCTGATTGCAACGGGCTTTGTGGTGTTCAGTCTCTGGCTGGGATTCGGGAAATTCGGCGAGATCAAGCTCGGCAAGGACGAAGACGAACCGGAGTTCTCCCTGGGTTCCTGGTTCTCGCTTCTCTTTGCCGCAGGGATGGGCATCGGCCTGGTTTTCTACGGCGTCTCCGAGCCGCTGAGCCACTTTGCCTCACCCAAACCCGGCGCTTCGGGGTCCCCGGCAGATCTTGCCCAACAGGCCCAGGCCCAAACGTTCCTGCACTGGGGCGTCCATGCGTGGTCGATCTACGTTGTCATCGGGTTGGCCCTGGCCTACGCGATCCACCGGCGAGGCCGACCCATTTCGATCCGCTGGACCCTCGAACCATTGCTGGGTCGCAAGGTCCATGGCGGCCTCGGCAACCTCATTGACGTCGTAGCCCTGGTCGGCACGATCTTCGGTGTGGCCACCTCGCTGGGCTTGGGCGTCCTGCAGATCAGTGCCGGCCTGGAAAGCGCCGGCATGGTC
Organism: Paeniglutamicibacter psychrophenolicus; assembly: GCF_030812255.1. GTDB lineage: Bacteria > Actinomycetota > Actinomycetes > Actinomycetales > Micrococcaceae > Paeniglutamicibacter > Paeniglutamicibacter psychrophenolicus_A. The sequence continues at coordinate 11,316 of NZ_JAUSSH010000004.1, forward strand.
AAGGCCTCCCAATTCATCGACATCGTCATCATTGCCGTCGTCACCTGCCTGGTGCTCTTCTCCGTGCTTTCGGGCGTTGGCAAGGGCATGAAGTGGCTCTCGAACACCAACCTGATCTTGGCCGGGGTGTTCGTCGTCTTCCTGCTGGTTGTTGGCCCCACGCAATTCCTTCTGCGCAACTTCGTGCAGTCGATCGGCAACTACCTGCAAAACTTCCTTGCCATGTCCTTTAACGTCAGCGCCTTCACCGGTGCCGAAGGCGAAGCCTGGCAGGGCGTGTGGACCACGTTCTACTGGGGCTGGTGGATTTCCTGGGCCCCGTTCGTGGGCATCTTCATCGCCAGGATCTCCCGCGGCCGCACGGTGCGCCAGTTCGTTGGCGGAGTCATCCTGGTCCCCACGGTTGTCACCATGCTGTGGTTCGCCGTCCTGGGAGGAACCGCGATCTACGGCCAGCTGCAAGGCACCGGGAACCTCGTGGCTGAGGACCGCTCGATCGACACCGAAGGCGCGTTGTTCGCCATGCTGGACACCTTGCCGGCCGGTGCCGTGCTGACGGTCGGGGCAATCATCATGATTGTCATCTTCTTCGTCACCTCGGCCGACTCGGGCGCACTGGTCATGGGCATGATCGCCACCGGCGGCGACGTGGAACCGAAGAACTGGATCCGCATTTTCTTCACGCTGGCCACTTCCCTGTTGGCTGCTTCGCTGCTCATATCCGGAGGCCTCGAAGCGCTCAAGACCGCAGCCATCGTCATCGCGTTGCCCTTCAGCATTGTCTTGATCATGATCTGCTGGGCGACATACCGGGCGTTCTCCCGTGAAGTGAAGGTCTATGAGAAGGCCCGACGGATGGCGTTCGTGGACCACATCGGTGACTTCTACGGGTTGGAAGTTGAAGGCCCGAACCGGGATTCGCAGCTGCTCAATCTCCAGAACCTGACGGCAAGGCTGCGCCGGGCCGTTCCGCAGGGTCGTCGAGCCGATGCCACGGTGCCGGCTGTCCTTGTTGGCGCGACAGCTGTCCATGGCGCAGACGCACCCATGGCCGATGCCGGACAGCCCGGAGTGCACCCCAAGTCCACCGACTAGCACGCACGGCAAACGGCAGCGTGGGGTGGGGGGGGGGGGGGGGGGGGGGGGGCCCCCCCCCCCCCCGGGGGGGGGAGCGGGGGGGGGGCGGGGGGGGGGGGGGGGCCGGGCGGGGAACCCGACAGGGCGGGGGCGCGACCGGGGCGGGGGGGGGGGGGGGTTGGGGGGAGCCGCCCGGCCGGGGGGGGGGCCGGGCCCCCCCCCCCCCCCCCCCCCCCCCCCCCCCCCCCGGGGGGGGGGGGGGGGGGGCCCCCCCCCCCCCCGGCCCCCCACCACCCCACGTTCGTTTCGACCCGCATTCCTGTCGCTGCGGGAATCCGGCATCAGCCCGATTCGTCGGTGTCCTTCTGCTGCGCCGGGCCAAACACCTTGGCCACGGGGCCCTGCGGGGTTGTCCGTGCGCCAAGCTCCGGGTGGTGGAGGTCAAGGGCCGGGCGCTCGGAACGGATGCGCGGGATCGAGCTGAAGTTGTGGCGCGGCGGCGGGCAGGAGGTTGCCCATTCCAGCGACCCGCCAAAGCCCCACGGATCGTCCACCACCACCTTCTTCCCGTTCCGGTGCGTGGTCCACACGTTCCAGAAGAACGGGATCATCGAGGCTCCCAGGATGAAGGAGAACACCGAGGAGAATTGGTTCATCGTTGTGAACCCGTCTTCCGGAAGGTAATCCGCATAGCGACGCGGCATCCCCATGACGCCCAGCCAATGCTGGATCAGGAACGTTCCGTGGAAGCCCACGAACAGCATCCAGAAGTGGATCTTGCCCAATCGCTCGTTGAGCATCTTGCCGGTCCACTTCGCCCACCAGAAGTAGAAGCCCGCGAACATCGCGAACACCACGGTTCCGAAGACGACGTAGTGGAAATGGGCGACGACGAAGTAGGTGTCTGTCACATGGAAGTCCAGGCCCGGTGCCGACAGGACGATGCCGGTCAGGCCGCCGAAGAGGAAGGTCACCAGGAATCCGATGCTCCAGAGCATCGGGGTTTCGAAGGTGACAGAGCCTCGCCAGAGGGTGCCGATCCAGTTGAAGAACTTCACGCCCGTGGGCACCGCGATCAGCATGGTCATGAAGGCGAAGAACGGCAGCATGACCTGGCCGGTGGCGTACATGTGGTGGGCCCAGACGGAAATCGAAAGCGCAGCGATCGAGATGGTGGCAAAGATCAGGCCCTTGTAGCCGAAGATCGGCTTGCGGGAGAACACCGGGAAGATCTCCGTGACGATGCCAAAGAACGGCAACGCAATGATGTAGACCTCGGGGTGCCCGAAGAACCAGAACAGGTGCTGCCACAGCATCGGGCCGCCCGCTTCCGGATCATACACATGCGCACCGAACCGCCTGTCCGCACCCAGGGCGAACAGCGCCGCCGCCAGCGGCGGGAACGCCATCAGGATCATGATCGCGGTGATCAGCGTGTTCCACGTGAAAATGGGCATGCGCCACATGGTCATGCCAGGTGCACGTAGGCAGATGATCGTGGTGATGAAGTTGACCGCGCCCAGGATGGTGCCGAAGCCCGACAGCGCCAGGCCGAAGACCCAGAGGTCACCGCCGATGCCGGGGCTGAAGGTGGTGTTCGACAACGGTGCATACCCGGTCCAGCCAAACGCCGCCGCGCCCTGCGGGGCCAGGAAGCCCGAGATCGCGATGGTCGAGCCAAAGAGGAAGAACCAGAAGGCCAGCGCGTTGAGCCTGGGAAACGCGACGTCGGGCGCCCCGATCTGCAGCGGCATCATCACGTTGGCGAAACCGGCAAAAAGCGGCGTCGCGAACATCAGCAACATCAACGTGCCATGCATGGTGAACAGCTGGTTGTATTGTTCCTTGGTCTGCACGATCTGCAGGCCGGGGTCGAACAATTCGGCCCTCATCAGCATCGCCATCACGCCGGCCAGGCAGAAGAAGGTGAACGAGGCAATCAGGTACATGTACCCGATCTTCTTGTGGTCGGTGGTCGTGAGCCAGCCGACGATCATCCGCCCCTTGCTCAGCGGGACTGCCCGTGGCTGGTCGCGGGTCAGTTCATCCGTTGCGTATTCATAGGTTGCCATTTTTCATCTCACGGTTTCCCCAAACGACGCGGCAGGCACCCGACGTTCCCCGGCCGGGCATCCGATCCACGAAGTTTCTGTGGTTCGAAATGTGTGGTTCTTCCCCAGCATGCTCTTCTTTGGGCCAAGTTGCTAGGGCTGGCCGACGGCTGGCACCGGTGCCGGCAGCCACGTCCGGGGCAGGACTCAGCCGCCGAACCGAAGCCTTGTCGCGCGGTATCCCAGTCCCACGGCGAACATGACCAGTCCGCCGATGACGGCGGAGGCCGGAAGCGTGGCGACGAGCACCGCGCAGCCCGCGGTCCCGGCGACACCCAGCCACACGGGCGCCAACCGCTCGTTCTTTGGTTGCTTCGCGGCCGAGATGTTGGCGATCAGGTAGTAGACCAGGACCCCGAACGACGAGAAGCCAATGGCCGTGCCCAGGTCGAAGAACGCGATGAGCGCCAGGATCGCGGCACCGACGACGAGTTCGGCCCTCAGGGGTGTGGAAAACCGCGGGTGCACGGCTGAAAGGGCCCGAGGCAGGTCGTTCTCCCTGGCCATGGCCATGGCGGTGCGTCCGATCCCTGCCACCAGGGCCAGCAAGGCACCCAGGGAGGCCAGCGCCGCCGCAACCTGGACCAGCGGAAGCGCCCAGGAGTCCCCCACCGCGGTCGCCAGCGGCTTGGGGCTTTGGGCAATGCCGGCCGTCCCCAGGACATTGATCAGCACCAGAGCCACCGCGGCATAGAGGACCACCACGATGCCGAGCCCGATTCCGATGGCCCTCGGAATGCTCTTGGACGGGTTCCGCACTTCTTCCCCCAGGGTCGCGATGCGCGCATAACCGGCAAACGCGAAGAACAACAACCCCGCTCCCTGCAAGACGCCAAAAACCCCGTGGTCGGTACCGGCAACGTATTCCGGCGGAGCATGTCCTCCCGCCAGGATCACGATCAGGACCACGGCCAGAAGCGCCAGGACCGCGGTGACGATGATTCTGGCCGCGGCCGCCGTGCGGGTAACGCCCAGGCAGTTGACGCCCACGAGCACCGCCACAGCCACAGCGGCCACCGGTTTCACCCAGGGTCCGGGGACCGTGTAGGTGGCAAAGGTCAATGCCATGGCTGCCGCGGATGCAGTCTTGCCGACCACGAACCCCCACCCGGCAATGAAACCGGGCCACGGCCCCAGCACCTCCCGCCCATAGGCGTAGGTGCCGCCGGAAGTCGGGTAGCGTGCCGCGAGCTGCGCGCTGGAACGAGCATTGGCATAGGCAATCGCGGAGGCAAGAACGAGGGAGACCAAGAGCGCGGAGCCGGCCGCGGAGGCCGCGGGCGTGAAGGCCGAAAACAGGCCCGCCCCGATCATCGCCCCCAGCCCGATCATGACCGCGTCAAAGGTGCCCAACCGTCGCTGAAGACCTGGTACCACTTTTTCCCCATCCTGAGTTCGCATGCACAAGATCTACTACACGAAAGTTAACACCCGGTGGGCCCCAAACACCGGACCCGAGTCCCACGGCCCTGCCGGTTGGCCTAGGATCAAAACACATCGTCGGATACGGGCAGGGAGCGGGGCCTCCATGGCACAAGGATATTTTGCCGTGATTGACACGGAAACCACGGGACTTTTCCCGGGAAACCACGACCGCATTGCGGAAATTGCCGTCATCACACTCGACCGCTCGGGCACCGTCCTGGATCGGTGGGAAACGCTGGTCAACCCCGAACGGGACCTGGGCAAGCAATCGATCCACGGGATCCGTGCCAAGGACATCCTCGAGGCACCGCGCTTCGTCGACATCGCCCAGGAGCTTGACTGGCGGCTGTCCGGAACCATCGTCGTCGCGCACAACCTCGGCTTCGACGCCCGCTTCCTCGGCGCCGAATTCCAGCGCGCGGGGCTGGCCCTGCCGGACTTCTACCTGCCCCGAGGCCTGTGCACCATGCAAATGGCCCACGAATACCTGCCCGGCGCCGGGCGTTCCCTGCAGGACTGCTGCGATTCGTTCAGCATCGAGCTGCGCCATGCGCACAGCGCCGGGGACGACGCGGAGGCCACCGCCGTGCTCTTGTCCCGGTACATGGAGCTTGACCCGGACCTGGACGACTGGGACTACCTGCTGGAGCAGGCAGCGGCCACCAGCTGGAACGTAGATACTCCTCCCGCGCTGTTTGCACCCGTGCACCGCTCCACGGAGGGAACCAGGGAAACCCACTTCGTCGACCGGATCGTGGTTCGCCTGCCCGAAATCACCGGGCCCGCCCAGCACCAGGAATACCTGGCGTTGCTCGACCGCGCACTGCTTGACAGGTATCTCTCGGCCCACGAGCAATCCGCCCTGGTGGCGATGGCCGACGAGCTCGAATTGAGCAGGGCCACCGTCATCGAACTGCACCGCCAATATTTCTCCTCGATCGCCGACACCGCTTGGGCCGACGGTGTCCTCACCCACGACGAGCTGCACGACCTGGCAACCATCGCCCAGCTGCTTGGCATCCCTTCCGCACAACTCGATGCCGCCACGCTGGCCAGGCCGGCCGGCCCGCCACAGGCCCCCTTGCCGCAGCGGACGGCATCCTCGTTCCTGGAACCCGGGGACCTCGTCGTGCTCACCGGGGACATGACCCGGCCCCGGAGCGCCATCGAGGCCGAACTGGAATCCGCCGGGTTCAAGTCGCACCCGGCGGTGACGAAAAAGGTGAAGCTGTTGGTGGCCGCCGACCCGGACAGCCTCTCGGGCAAGGCCCGCAAGGCCAGGTCATACGGCATCCCGGTCGTTGGCGAAGATTACCTGTGGAACCAGGTCCTCCACCCGGCCGGGCGCTGAGGCGGCCGAGAAAACCTTCGTTCGCAGTACTAACGGCCCCGGCTCGCTAGTATGCTCAAATCGAAAGCGGCCCTGCCGTCATCATGAGGCATTGCCACGAATCCCGACACGTGTGGAATGAAGATGTCTCACAAGGACCCGGAAACAGCCAAGAACGCCGAACCGGCGCCACGGGAATCCCGCGGGCCGGCCATCGTCAGCATCGGTGAATATCGCATACGGCGCGAGATTCCACGTGTGCTCCCGGCGTTCGAAGCTTGGTGCCGCGAGAAGAATTTTGACGTCCGCGGAGACGCGCTCAAGGCACGAATCACCGCCTTTCTCGGACACTACGCACGCCTCAACAGGGACAGCGACATCACCTTCCTGAACGTCCAGGCCTTCGCGGCAACACTGGATGAGCTGATGTTCTTCGGGAAAACCAACGATTTCCTGGACATGACCCACGTCTTTGGCGCCTACCTCGAGTTCCTGCACGCCACCGGCACCTGGGGCGGAACCCACGAGCAATTCGTGCAGCTCGACACCTACTTCAAGTGCTTCAGCTTTCCCGGCTTCGAGCCGTCCTACTCCCCGATCCCCGAGCTTCAAGCCGCCATCATCACCGTCCCCAAGCTCTCCGAGGACGAGCTCGCCGAAGCCATCGGAAGGCTGCCGGTGGCCAGGCGGGTGCTCTCGTTCCTGCAATGGCTCGGGCCAAGGCGCGAGATCACCAGCTTGAAGGTGCTCAACAAGAAGCACGTCCAAGAGGCCGCCGCGGCCCTGGACGTCGACGCCGTGCCCGTCTCCGGCGCCCTTCCGGTCGGAGGGCAACCCACGAACGGTCCGGTCTTGTTCAAGAGCGCTACAGGCGTCGGCCGGCTTGAACTTTATTGGGGCGCGCTGGTCGGTGCCGGATTGATCGAGCTCAGTGCCAGCCGGGCCTACCCGAGCCCCGAGGCAATCGGCTTCCTCGAGGATCCCTCCGCGAACCTTGTCGAGGTCGTTCGCACCGTCGCCCGGAACATGTATGGGGCGTTCTCCAAGGAGGTCAGCGACCGCTACCAGGAGATGGAAATGGGGTACCTGACCCGGTATTTCCTGTTGGAGGCGGCCGTGGAACCGATCAACACCGAGGTGCTCAAGCACCCGGTCCGCGGCCTACCCGACCTTGATCCGCGGGGAGACGCCGACATCATTGCGATTGCCTGGCAACGGCTGGAACGACTGTGCGACGAGGGGCTGGTCGAGATTGGTTCAACCCTTTCCATCCCGCCCGCCTTGCTCAAGCCCTTGGTCCTTGAACTCGCGAAGGCCTCCGAGGTTGCGGTCCGTTTCAAGGACCCGGCCGACGAGGCCCCGGCCGTCGACGGATACCCTCCGGCTTGAACCCGGCGAACCGCGGCGGAGCTAGGTCCGGATTCCCAGGTGGTTCGCCAGGATGTGTTCGGCAATGGCCATGGCCGAGGTTGCCGCCGGCGAGGGCGCGTTGCGCAGCAGCGTGACCGGCCCGACCTGGTCCACGGCAAAGTCATCAAGCAGGGAACCGTCCCTGGACCATGCCTGGGCGCGAACTCCCGCGGTGGTCTTGTGCCGCAGGTCAGAGGGCAGCAGCTCCGGGATGAAGGCCTGGGCAGCCTTGAAATACAGCGGCTTGAAGAGCGACGCGGCAATTTCCTTTCCACCCATTTTCCAGTGGGCCTTGGCCAGGGCTCCGGCCCCGGGCCACCGCAGGGATTCGACGGTGTCGCGGACCGAGATCCTGCCCCACGAATACCCCTCCCGGGCCAGTGCCGGTACGGCGTTGGGCCCCACATGCGTTTCGCCATAGACCCCGCGGGTGAAGTGGACCCCGAGGAACGGGAATGCGGGATCCGGAACCGGGTAGATCATGCCCTTGACCAGGTCGTTGCGCTCGGGGGCCAGGGACCAGTACTCGCCGCGGAACGGCAGTATCCGTGGCGAGTCCGAGGCCCCGACCAGCTTGGCGACGACATCCGAATGCAGGCCGGCGCAGACCACCATCCGGTCGAAGACGTGGGTGGTGCCGGAGGTTGAAACGCGGCAGCTGCCGGGCGAGGATTCAACGGCCTGGACCTTTTGGTTAAGCAGCACCCTGCCGCCGGCCCGCCGCACCTGGTGGGCCATGGTTTCGGCAATCACCGCATAGTCGACGACCGCGGTATGCGGGGAATGCAACGCGGCGACCCCCGCCGCATGCGGCTCGATCTCGCGCAGCCGCGCCATGGAAACGCGAGCCAGACCGGGGACCGCGTTCAGGGCGGAGCGCCGCTGGATCTCCTCGAGCCGCGGGACCTCTTCGGCATTCAGGGCCACCACGAGTTTCCCGGCCTCGCGGTACGGAAGGGAATGCTCCTGGCAGTATTCGCGGGTCATCGCCCGCCCCTTGGCGCAGAGTTCGGCCTTGAGCGAGCCGGGTTGGTAGTACAGCCCGGCGTGCACGACCCCGGAGTTGTGGCCGGTTTGGTGCATGGCCACACGGGATTCCTTCTCCAGCACCGTCACGTCGAAGTCCCCCGTGCGGGACAGCGCCTGGGCGATGGCCAGACCCACGATCCCGGCGCCAACGATCCCGATGCGTTCGACCATGATTTTCCGCCCTCCCTGCGCACAAATGGTGGTGTCCCCAAAAACCCCAGGGGACCTTCGCATCGTCTCACGACACCGCCGGGATGGGTATGGCTCCTCGGGGACGACGCCATCCACCCGGCTACCGGATGAGCGGGGTGTCCACGGCCTGCCCGTTGACGCTGCGCACCTTCCAGGGTCCCTCGTCGTTGTCCAGCAGCGAGACCGAGCCGTTGAGGATGCTGTCGAACGTGCATCCGGCGAGCGCGGAGAGCGTGTAGCGGATGATCGTCCCGTGACACACCACCGCGACGTTCCTGCCCGGGAGGTCCGCGGCGATCTTCTCGATCGCCGCTCTTCCGCGGGCGACCACGGAGTCCAGGGCCTCGATGCCGCCGCCGACCTTGTTGGGCCAGAGCTTTTCCCATTCCTCGTCCGTCATGCCCTCGGCCTGGCTGTAGTCGCGCTCGATGAGTTCGTCATAGCTGCGGCCAAGTTCGATGCCCAGGCCGGCGGCGATGATTTCGGCCGTTTCACGCGCCCGGGAGAGCGGGGAGCTGACGATGGCGTCCCACGTTCCGGCGCCAAGCACCGCCACGGCGTCACGGGCCTGCTGGCGTCCGACGTCGTTGAGCGGGATGTCGCTGGAGCCCTGCAGGCGGCCTTCGGCGTTCCAGTTGGTCTGTCCATGGCGAATGAATCCAAGTTTCATGCTTTCATTCTCCCGGTTCCCGCTCTCCGCCGCCCACCTTGTGACGAAGCAGGGCAGCCGTCCCCCGGGTGCGACACGGAGGGCAGGGGCATGCACCCGCCCCTTCCGCGGATTGAGCTTCCGTGCGATCCTCTAATGGGCGAGAGGCGGGAGACATGAAGGTGCAACGGCTGGAAGCCGCACTGGCCGCATTCGAGGATCCGGCGGCCAAGGCACGCTCGCTGGTGCCCCTGTACCGGGCGTGGGCCAGCACCGAGGCCATCCCCGCACCGGTGCGCCCCGTGGTGGCCAGGTCCTGGCAGCGGCAGTCGCTGAAGAACCCTGCCGTCCGGCCGCTGGGTTCGGCGGGGATCGGGGACCGCAGGGAACGCGCGGCGGTGCTTTCCGGCCTGGTGCCGATGCTCGAGGACCGCCTGCTGCCCCTGGCGGCGGATGCCGGCAACGAGCTGGTCATCAGCGACGACGAGGGCTACGTCCTGTGGGTTGCCGGGCCCTCCCCCATCCGCCGGCGCAGCGAGGACATCGGATTCGTCGCCGGCGCGCGCTGGCGGGAAACCGATGTCGGCACCAACGGGCTGGGCGCCGCCATGGCCGAACGCACCCCGGTGCAGATCTTTGGCCCGGAGCACGCCCGCGAGGAACAGCACACCTGGGTGTGCACCAGCGCCCCGATCATCGAGGAACGCACCGGCCAGGTGCTTGGCGCCATCACGCTCTCCGGCTCCTACCGCACCGCCCACCCGCACACCCTGGCGCTGGTCAGCGCGACGGCGCGGGAGGCCACCGGCCTGCTGGCGGCGCGGCACGAGGGCGCGCTGCACCTGCTGGCCGGCTCGGTTCCCGTCCCTTCCGGCCGGCACGTGCTGGTCGATGCGCAGGGCTGGGTGGCGCATGCGGCGGGCTTCGGGGTGGGGAACCGCCTGCGGCTTCCGGGCGGCCTGTGCGCCGGCGGGGCGTGGGTGCCCGAGCTCGGTGCGGTGGTGGCCGAAGAGGTCCCCGGGGGCTGGCTGCTGCACGGTGGCGACCGTGCGTCCGACGCCCGGCTGGAATTCTCCCCGGCCCCCGTGCCGGTGGCCACCATTATCCAGGACGGGCAGCGGACCGATATCCGGCTCAGCGAGCGGCACGGGCAGATCCTGGCGCTGCTGGTGGCCAACCCCGAGGGACTTGACGCCCACGCACTCATGGAACGGCTGCCCGGGACCACCACCACCGTCACGGTGCGCGCCGAGCTGTCGAGGCTGCGCGCCCGGCTCGGCGGGCTGGTCGAGTCCCGGCCCTACCGCCTGGGCCTGCCGGCGGACTTCCGCCCCTGAACCGCGGCGGGCATTGCAACCTTCTGCAACCCTCGCGGCACTGTGACCCAGCTCATAGCATCGTCTCCATCGCAACACGCTTTCGAAGGAGACGGACATGACTGAAGTGAACGCCGGCGCCGCGGCGGAACAATGGCTCGGGGAACTGGAACGCGCCCTGGGAGCGGGCAACACCGAAGCGGCCGCGGCCCTCTTCGGCGAGGAATCCTACTGGCGGGACCTGTCCGCGCTGACCTGGAACCTGCACACCTCCGAGGGCCGCGGGGAAATCAAGGACATGCTGGACGGGGTCGGGCCCGACGCCTGGCCGCGGAACCTCGCCCTGGCCTCCGCCACCGAGGGCGACGGCGTGGTCGAGGCCTGGTACACCTTCACCAACAAGTCCATCGACGGCAAGGGGCTGTTGCGGCTGCGCGAGGGACAATGCTGGACGCTGCTCTCCACCGCCCAGGGACTGCGCGACTTCCCGGAACCCGCGGGGGCGCTGCGCGAACGCGGGGCCGAGCACGGCAGCGAAATGTCCTCGGAGAACTGGCTGGACAAGCGCACCCGCCGCGAGGCCGAATTCGGCATCACCGAACAGCCCTACGTGCTGGTCATCGGCGGCGGGCAGGGCGGCATCGGGCTGGCGGCGCGCCTCAAGCGCCTGGGCGTCCCGGCGCTGGTCATCGACAAGCACCCGCGCCCGGGCGACCAGTGGCGCTCGCGCTACCACTCGCTGTGCCTGCACGACCCCGTCTGGTATGACCACATGCCCTATATCCCGTTCCCCGACCACTGGCCGGTGTTCACCCCCAAGGACAAGATGGGCGACTGGCTCGAAAGCTACACCCTGCTGATGGAGCTGGACTACTGGTCCAACACAGAGGCCACCTCCGCCACCCACGACCCGGACACCGGCAGCTGGACGGTGCAGCTGATCCGCGAGGGGAAGGCGCACACGCTCCACCCCGCGCACGTGGTCATCGCCACCGGCATGTCCGGGATCCCCAACATCCCCTCCTTCGAGGGCCGGGATGTTTTCGCCGGGGAACAGAATCATTCCTCGACCCACCCGGGCGGCGAGGCGTACCGCGGCAAGGACGTGGTGGTCATCGGCGCCAACAACTCCGCCCACGACATCTGTGCGGACCTGGTGCAGAACGGTGCCAGGCCCGTGATGGTGCAGCGCTCCAGCACCCACATCGTGCGTTCCGAGTCCCTGATGAACACCGTGCTCGGCCCGCTGTACTCGGAGGAGGCGCTGGCCAACGGCATCGACCACGAGACCGCGGACCTGATCTTCGCCTCCATCCCGTACAAGGTGCTGCCCGAATTCCACCGCCCGGCCTTCGAGAAGATCCGCGCCGACGACGCGGACTTCTACCAGGGGCTCGCCGACGCCGGGTTCGACCTGGACTTCGGCGACGACGACTCCGGGTTGTTCCTCAAATACCTGCGCCGCGGCTCGGGCTACTACATCAACATCGGCGCCTCGGAGCTGGTCGCCGACGGGTCCATCGCCCTGGCACACGGCGACGTGGCGCAGCTGACCGAGGACTCGGTGGTGCTCGACGACGGCACGGTGCTCCCTGCGGACGCGGTCATCTACGCGACCGGCTACGGGTCCATGAACGGCTGGGCCGCCAAGCTCATCTCCCAGGACGTCGCCGACGCCGTGGGCAAGTGCTGGGGCCTGGGCTCTGACACCACCAAGGACCCCGGTCCGTGGCAGGGCGAGCTGCGGAACATGTGGAAGCCGACCCGGCAGGAGAACCTGTGGTTCCACGGCGGGAACCTGCACCAGTCGCGGCACTATTCCAAGTACCTGGCGCTGCAGCTCAAGGCCCGCTTCGAGGGCATCGACACCCCGGTCTACGCGCTGGCCGAAACCCACCACGCCTCCTGACGGCGGCCGCCGTGCCCCGAATTCCGGCGTATTGTCGGGGCTTCGGGGCACAATGGTGGTGTGAGTCCCGCACGCCACGATCCTGCCCAGACGCAGCTTCCCCTGGATGACGAAGCGATCGCCGCGATGGCGCCCGCCCACCCGGAGGTCGAAGACGTGGCCAGCGCCGAGGCGGTTGCCAGCGCCGTGCAGCGCGAGCTCGAGGCGCTGCGCATCGACAACAAACGGCTGCGCAAGCTGCTTGACTTGGGCGCCTCCGAGGCCCGGGCCGCCGCCCCGGACCAGGGGCAGCTTGCGCTGGCGGCGCCCGGCCCGGTGACCGCCGCCTCCCCGGAGGCCGAGAAGATCGCCTTCTACATGGACCTGTTCCGCACCCGGACCGACGTCTTTGCGCTGCGCTGGGAAAATGCCGCGGACGGAAAAGCCGGCTGGGTGCCGGCGGTTCCCGGCGGCTGGCGCAAGTGGATGGACCGGGACAACACGAACTACACCCGGCTCACCCCCGCCGAGGTCGAGGCCCACCTCCGGGGCCGGCAGCACATCGGGCTCTACCCGCTCACCGAGGCCGACAGCTGCGCCTTCGTGGCCGCCGACTTCGACGGTGCGGCGGCGATGCTCGATGCCTTGGCCTACCTCAAGGCCGCCCGTTTCCGGGGCATCCCCGCCGCACTGGAAGTCTCGCAATCCGGGCGCGGGGCCCACGTGTGGATCTTCTTCACCCACTTTGTCCCGGCCGAGGCGGCCCGGGCCCTGGCCACGTCGCTGCTGCACGAGGCCATGGGCATCCGCGGCTCGATGTCGCTGCGCAGCTACGACCGGTTGTTCCCCTCCCAGGACCGGCACACCGGCAAGGGCATGGGAAACCTGATCGCCGCCCCGCTTTCCGGGCGGCGCCGGATGCACGGCACCACGCTCTTCCTGGATCCCGCGACGCTGGAACCCTTTGGGGACCAGTGGGCCTACCTCTCGGGGCTGGGCCGGGTGAGCCCCGGGGAGCTGAAGAAACTGCTGCGCTCCCTGTCGCCGCCGGCCACCGGGCGCAAGACCCGCCTGGAGGTCCCGGCCTCCTCCAAGATCTCCCCGCGCCCGGCACCCGTTGTCCAAGCGGTCATCGGGGCACGCATCACCCTGCGCTCCACCGACCTGGGCCCGGCCATGGTCACCGCACTGAAGCACGCCGCGGCCCTGCCCAACCCCGACTTCTACGAGCGCCAGCGCCAGCGCCGCTCCACCTGGGGCATCCCGCGCTTCCTGGCCAGCTACGACGAGAGCCTCGAGGGCGACCTCATCCTGCCACGCGGGCTGCTGCCGATGCTCGAGAAGCTGGTGGAAACCGCCGGCAGCCGCCTGGCGCTCACCGACGAGCGCGTGGGAGGGCAACCCCAGGACTTCGCGTTCACCGCGACCCTGCACCCCGAGCAGGCCCGGGCCTTCAAGGCGCTGTCGGCCCGCACCCACGGCGTGCTGGTGGCAGCCCCCGGCAGCGGCAAGACCGTCATGGCCTGCGCGCTGATCGCGGCCAAGTCCGTCTCCACGCTGGTGCTGGTGGACCGCAAGGCGCTGGCGGACCAGTGGCGCGGGGAGATCCTGAGGTTCCTGGGCGAGAAATCCGGGCAGATCGGCGGCGGGAAGTCCAAGACCACCGGGCGGATCGACGTGGCGTTGCTGCCCACGCTGGCGCGGCGCAAGAACGTCGCCGAGCTGGCGGCCGGGTACGGGTTCGTCGTCGTCGACGAGTGCCACCACATTCCGGCGGCCGCGTTCAGCCAGGTCATGAACCAGATCCCGGCCCGCTCCTGGCTGGGGCTCACCGCCACCCCGTACCGGCGGGACGGGCTGGAGGAGTTGATCTTCCACCAGCTGGGCACCTTCACCCACGAATTCACCGCGCCGCGCCACGGCGAGCTGCCGCAAGGCCCCGCCGAGCACCCTGCCCCCACCCTGCAATTGCAGGTCCACGAAACCGCCTTCGCCTATGACGGGGACATCGACCCGAGCTCCCCGGGCGGAATCACGGCGATCTACAAGATCCTCATCGAGGACGCCGCCCGCGTGGCCCAGGTCGCCGGCGACATCATCGAGGCGCACGCACAGGGCAGGCAGGTCCTGGTGCTTTCGACCTGGAAACGGCACCTGCAGCTGATTTCCGAGGCGTTGCGCGCCGCGGGGCTGGACCCAATCGAACTCACCGGGTCGCTGAAGGCCGCGGCACGCCGAGAGGCCATGTCGCGGATCAACACCGCCCCGGCGAACGAGCCGCTGCTGGTGCTGGGCACCGGGTCGCTGATCGGTGAGGGCTTCGACTGCCCGCGCCTGGACACGCTCTTTCTTGCCGCACCGGTTTCCTTCAAGGGCCGGTTGGTGCAGTACGCCGGACGTGTCACCCGCCCGTACCCGGGCAAGGCCAATGCCGTGGTGCACGACTATGTCGACGTCCTGACCCCGGTGATCGCCAGGGCCTACGACAAGCGTTCGGCCGGGTACCGGGAGCTGGGGTTCGACCCCGTGCCGGCCCCGCGCTGAGCTTCCCCTCCGGCGGCGGGCGCAGGAAGGGCTGCCGTTTCCCGCCGCGACGCCGTGGCGGTGGTCGCTGCCCGATAACTCCCCCAAGGACCGGTGCAGCGCACCGACCAGGCATCGAGACGCACCCTCCGGCGGGGGCCCAAGGGGCCCCGCATGCCGGTGGCACGGCGGGAAACGGCTACCACCGGCCAGGCGGTGGAGTCCACCGCGTACCGGTACACCCACCTAAGCATGGCCCGTCGGCTTCGCCAAGGCCGCAGCCGCCGAACCGGCCCGTTGTAGGCCAAAGTGCATACAGCCGCGGGCCTTTATTGAGCCCTTGTTACGTCTTCGCCGTCGCTGAGCATGCGCAGCACCGGTTCGGCTCCGGGCCCCGGAGGCCGCACCAGGATGCCCACCGTGGCGCGCGGGCCGCCGGGCCGCACCCGGACGGTGACCTCCCCGGCCCGCGCCGCGGCCAGCACCTCGAGCACGGCCTGACCCACCCGCTCCAGGAACCCCGTATCGAGCTCCTCGTTGCGGTCATCGAGCAGCTGGACCTCCACGCCGCGCTCGCGCGCCTGCTGCGCCGCGGCCAGCAGCGGGCCGGTGGCCAGCGCCCTGCCGCGGATCTCGTCGCGCAGCCGCGCCTCGAGCATCGGCATCTCCCGCTTCTCATCCTCGGCCAGGACATGGGATTCGTCGGCGATGAGGGACAGGATTCCCCCTGCGAGCCGGCGCACGTGCCGGATCCACTGCGCGCGCGAGGCATCCAGTGCCGTCTCGGTGTCCTGCCGCAGGGCGGCCGCCGCCGCGTCGGCGGTGTACTGGGCGATCTTCGCGTCGCTGCTGTCCAACAGGTGCGCGATGCCGCCGGCCACCGCCGTCCAGCCGAGGGTGGCGGTGGTGAACAGCAGCCCGCCGAGCACCCCGGGCGGGCCGGGGGCCGCCCACCAGA
The DNA here is from genome assembly GCF_030812255.1 of Paeniglutamicibacter psychrophenolicus. Classification (GTDB taxonomy): domain Bacteria; phylum Actinomycetota; class Actinomycetes; order Actinomycetales; family Micrococcaceae; genus Paeniglutamicibacter; species Paeniglutamicibacter psychrophenolicus_A. The sequence goes on from NZ_JAUSSH010000004.1 coordinate 27,224, forward strand.
TCATCGCCAGCATCTGGATGAGCACCCCGGTCCAGGCCGCAGCGGCCCGCTGGCGCAGCACCAGGATCACCAGCAGCGTGTAGCTGGAGGACAGGTTCCACAGCGCGTAGCCGTCCCAGGCGCCGGCTTGCAGGGTCCACGGGACCACCGCGTTGATGGCCGCGACGTACAGCAGCACGGCGATGGTGCGCCAGGCGGGCAGGCACCGTCCGGCCGGGCGCAGCGCCAGGGCGATCGCCGCCGGGTACAGGGCCAGCAGCACCAGGTACGCGGCCTTCTCCTGCACCTGCCACAGGGCCAGGACCGCCAGCAGCAACTGGACCGCCACCAGCGCCAGGCACAGCAGGACCATGGTCTTCGCCGAGATCAGCCGGATCATGCCCGCTCCCCCTCCCCCGACGACGCTTCCCAGAGCAGCTGGACGGCGGTGCCGCGGCCGGGGCGCGACTCGATGCGCCCGTGCCCTCCGACCGAATCCATGCGCCCCGTGATGGACACCTTGATGCCCAGTCGACGGGCCGGGACGGCGTCCGGATCGAACCCCTTCCCGTCGTCGATGACCAGCAGGCGCACCCGGGCCCGCTCCCCATGCCCCCGGCATTCGAGGGACACCTGGCAGCGTGCGGCCGCGGCGTGTCTCCGGGCGTTGGTGACGGCCTCGGTGCAGGCCTCGAACAGCGCCCGGGCCACCTCGGCGGGGATCCCGGTGCCGTCCCCGGCCGCGGGGGCGACATCCAGGGCCATCGTGCCGTGCCCGGTGTCGTTGGCGAAGCGGATCCGCGCCTCCAGCTCGGCGGGGGCCACGGCACGTGAACCGGGGGCCGTGCGCCCGCCGTCCTCAAGCCGTTCGATGGCGCTGCGTGCCAGCTTGGCGTTCCGCGCCCGGGAGCCGGGGGCCTGGAGCCCGGAGGCGGCCAGCAGCACCGTCATCACGCTGTCGTGCAGCAGCGCGTCGAAGCGCGCCCGTTCGCTGCGCAGCGCTCCCTGGTGCGCGGCCGCGCGGTATTCGTCCACGGCGTGCTGCGCCGCGGCATCGGAGCGCGCCGCGGCCTGGCGCAGGATGCCGATGGCCATCACGATCACCAGGCCCATCACGGTGGCCAGCAGCGCGTCCTGCAGTGCCGTGGAAAAATCCGCGCCTCCACCGGTCGGCGAGGCCCGCACCAGGGCGAAGAGCACGCCCAGGAGAACCGTGTAGGCGCCGGCGATCCGGGTGCCGGCGGCGTAGGCGCACCAGGCGGCACCCACATTGATCATGGCCCAGGACCAGGGCGGCCCGGAACCTTCGGGCAGCGGCGCCGGGGCGGCCAGCGGCCAGGTGGCGTATCCCAGCAGCACCAGTGCCGCGGCCGTTGCCACCAGCGCCGTGGTTTCCCTGCCGCACATGGCCAGGATGAAGGCCAGCGCGAACACGGCCAGGAAGCCGAAGAGGAACACCGCATTCCACCACCAGGCCATGAACGGCGTTTGCGCCAGCAGCGAGCCGGAGGCCTGGATGAGCAGCAGCAGCGCGAAGGCGGCGATGCCGCGGGCCATCAACCGGTGCGTGGCCGCCGCGGAGATCCCTGCCGGCCGTGGGCTCACCGGCGGTCCCGCCGCGACAGGGGCAGCACCGGCGGCAGGATCCCGTCCTCGACGGCTCGGCGGAACAAATCGACCTTGTCCCCGGCGGGGCGCCCGGCCTGCGCGTACTTCTGCCGGATCCGCTCGATGGTCTTCTTGACGGTCTGCTCGGAGACGCCCATGCGCCGGGCCACGGAGAACTTCGCCAGCCCGTCGGCGTAGAGGCCCAGGCATTCCTGTTCCCGTTCGCCGAGGATCACCCGCACGAAGTCCTGGTCCATCTCAATCATCCGGGCCAGTTCCTGGTCGTCGATGGTTTCCCCGGCGGCGACCAGGCGCAGCTTGGCGAAGGTCCGCTCCGGGGCGTCCGATTTCCGGGAGAACCCCAGCGCCCCGTTGGCCAGCGCGTCCTGGACCCGGGCGACCTCGGCCACCGCCGAGTAGATCAGCACCGGGTAGCCGGCCGCGACCAGCCGGGCGACGTTGTCCCCGGGACGCGAACCGTCCTCCAACGACAAGTCCAGGGCCACCACGTCGCAGTCCTCGGCGTCCAAGGCCAGGAATTCATCCACGGTGGCCGCGAGCCGGGTCACCGTGATGGGCGGGGAATTGACCCGCGCATCGGCCTGGACGCGGTACGCGAACCCCTCCCGCATCAGGTCGTGGTCATCGATGAAACCGGCCCTGATCGTGTGCTGCTCCATGCCGCCCCCTCGTTTCCCCGGCCCGCCGGGCCGGCCCCACCACGGCGTGTTGGCGCCATGAAGCCAATATAGGCGTTGGCAGGGCGTTTTCGACCCCTTCGCCGCGCGCGGGTGCCGGGGACACCGGCGCGTGGCTACCCGGAATGGAGCTCCGTGACGGCGCCGGTGGCGGTGTCCGCCCGGAAGCTGCGCTCCCAGGTTTTCCCGCCGGCATGCAGGGCGCAGTGCACCATTGAGTGCCCGCGGGCCACGTCGGCCTCGGTGACGGTGTATTTGGGGGTGAAATACAGGGCTGCTTCCCCGGGCGTCACCGCCGCGGCCGGGAAGGACGCAGCCACGTCCCCGTCGAAGTTTCCGTCCAGGACCGCCTCGACGGTGTGGCCGGATGGGTTCCGGAAGCGCCCGGTGAAGGCCAGGATGTCCCCGGCCCGCAACCCCGGTGCGGCGGGCCCGTAGTTCACGTCCTGGGCCTCGCGGGTGCCCAGGACCTGGTCCCCGTCCCCGTAGCCCTGCCCGATTTCCTTCCAGGTGTGAACGCCCCACTGCGCGGGCGCCGCGGAGATGGTGTGGGATTCCCCGACGCTGCGCCAGGCTGCGGGGCGTCCCGGGGTGATCGAGCGCAGCACCAGGCAGAAGTCCCCGCCGTCGTCATCGAGGTACGCCGCGGCGGCCGCTTCCAGTGCGGCGGGGGCCAGGTGCTCCGCGGCCAGCCGGGCGAAGACGATCTCGCTGTAGCCGTTGTCCTCGTAGAGCACCCCGAGGGAACCGTCGGGCAGCAGCGCCGCTGTGGAGTACGCGCTGGATCCGCGGCGGATCGCGGCGACCGGGCGCCAGCCGGCGCCCTCGTCCCGGGACATGCTCAGCACGGTGTTGCGGCGCAGGTCGGTATCCCGGTTGTTGGTGGCCAGCAGCAGTCCCGGGCCCGCTCCCGGTGCCGGGAGCCGCAGGATGCTGCCGTTGTCGCTGGGATCGGGCAGGCTTGGCACTTCTTCCAGCGGCCCGTAGCTGTGCCCGCCGTCGGTGGAGATGGCCTGCAGCCGGGCGCCGCGGGCCCGGGAATTCAGCAGCACCCGCCCGCCGGGCAGCTCGACAACCTTGTTCTCATTGGCCTCGGTGGCGGTGGCCTGGCCGAGCGTCCAGCTCTGGCCGTGGTCGTCCGAGTAGGCGGAGGCGGCGCGGATGTTCCCGTGCAGCAGGATGACCATTTGCTGGACCAAGCGCCCGGCCCACGGCCCGTCTTGCAGCTGGATGCCTGCCCCGGCCGCGGCGAAGATCCCGGTGATGCCCTCGCGCTTGAGCGCCCCGGTCAGCCGCCGGTGGCTCCAGGATTCCCCGTCGTCATCCGAGAAGGACACATCCACGTGCTGCACCGCGTCGTCGGGTTCCAGGCCCTCGACGGCCTCGAAGAACCCGGCATGGGTGCCGGCGGCGTGGAAGCAGAAGATGCGCCCGGTGATCTTGTCCACCAGCAGGCTGGGGTCCCCGAAGCCCTGCAGCCCGCTGCCGGTGCGGATTTCCTGCTGGGCCTCCCAGCTCGCCCCGTTGTCGAAGCTGCGGCGCAGCAGCAGGTCGATGGTGTTGGGCAGGTCATCGAGGTTGGGGCGCCCGTCGTAGGCGGCCAGGACCGTTCCGCGCGTGGACACCGCCAGCGCGGGGATCCGGTATTGGCGGTGGCCGCCGGCGCCCCGGGCGGCCAGGACCTGGTGGGAGAACGGGGAAACGTCATGGGTCATCCTCCATCTCTACCGCTGTCCCGCCGTCCGAACCAAGTCGGCGCATGGTGCGTTACGGGGCGGAAAATGCGCCGGGGGTGTGGTGCGGACCCTGACGGGTTCCGCACCACGCCCCCCGGTGTCGTTGCGCCGGGGCGCGGGTCAGCGCAGCGGATTGAAGTGCTGCATCACCGCCGGGGTCGATTCCCCGGTGATCGAGGCGGCCAGCATCTTGCCGGTCAGCGGGCCCAGCGCCACGCCCCACATGCCGTGGCCGCCGGCCACGTGCACGCGGTTCGAGCGGGTGGCCCCGATCAGCGGCAGCCCGTCGGTGGTGCAAGGCCGGGAACCGACCCATTCCTCCTGCCGGTCCTCCCAGTTGATGCCGGTGAACAGCGGGGAGGCCGCGGCGACGATGGCCTCGATGCGCTTGGGCTCCAACGGGTGGTCGGCATCGCGGAACTCCATCGTGCCGGCCACCCGGAACCTGTCGCCCAGCGGGGTGCAGGCCACGCGCTGGGCGGGGAAGTAGATCGGGTGGGTCGGCATGACCTCGGGAACCACGGTGAAGGAGTAGCCGCGGCCGGCCTGGACCACGCGCTTGACGCCGAACTTCCTCGCGAGCCTGCCCAGCCAGGCGCCGGTGGCGATGACCACCGCGTCGGCGCCCTGGGTGCGTCCGTGGACGTCGACGACCTCGACCCCGTGGGCGTGTTCGCGGATGTCGGCGACCTCGAAGTCGGTGGTGATCTGCCCGCCGCGGGCGATGACCGAGTCGGCCAGGGAGTCCATGAACTTGGGCGGGTTGATGAAACGCTGGTGGTGGATCGCGACACCGGCCTTGACGCCGTCGCCGAGGGTGGGTTCCATGGCACGGATGTCCGCGGCGTCCAGCAGGTCGAATTCGACCTGGCCGCCGGAGGCGCGGATGCCCTCGAGCTCGTGCAGCAGCCCGTCGCGGTCCTTGAGGTTCTTGAAGCCGGTCAGGAACGGTTCGGCGGGCTTGGTCGGTTCGGAAACGCCGGTGCCCAGGGTCGTGGTGCCGCCGCCGTTGCCGGGGGTGCCCCCGCCGACGGCGGCGTGGTCCCGGCCGATCCTGGTGACGGCGTTGGCCTCGGAGATCTCGTCGAAGGCGTCCAGCCCGGTGGCACCGATCTCGCTGAACACGGCCATGGCCTCGCGCCACTTGCCCGGGGTGCAGTGCCGGGCGAAGCCGAGCAGGAAGCGGATCAGCGAGGGCTTGGCCGAGAGCGGGATGTACAGCGGGGAGGCCGGATCGAACATGGTCTTCAGCCCATAGGTGAGCACCGAGGGTTCGCTCAGCGGCAGCGTGAGGGCGGGGGTCAGCCAGCCGGCGTTGCCCCACGATGACCCGGCGGCGACGCCGTCGCGGTCCACCACGGTGACGTTGACACCGCGTTCCTGGAGGTACCAGGCGGTGGCGAGCCCCACCATGCCCGCACCGATGACGACCACGTTTTCCGGCGTCTGCGTATTGCTCATTGTTCGCTCCAATCCTTGTGCTGTCTCCCGCGGTGCACCTCGTTGTGCGGCGGCGGAAGTGAATCTCTGGGGGATGCAAGCGGGGGAAGGCGAGGCAAGCGGGCACCGCGGTGCCCCCTGCCTTGCCCTCCCCCGCATCATTGCTGCCCGGGGTTGCCTTCCGGGTTTAGACGTAGTCCTTGTACTTCTCCAGATGGCGGACCGGGGTGGACAGCGCGTCGCGGCGGAACGGGTCGCCCAGCTCGCGGGTGCACATGACCTCGATGACGGTGGTCTTGCCGTCGACCATCTGGGCGTTCAGGGCTTCCTTGAGCGCGGCACCGACGTTCTCCAGCTTGTCCACCACGATGCCCTCGGCACCCATGGAACGGGCCATCTCGGCGAAAGACTCGCCGTTGTCCAGCTCCCCGGCGATGAAGCGGCGGTTGTAGAACTCGACCTGGTTCTTCTTCTCGGCGCCCCACTGGCGGTTGCGGAAGACGACCGCGGTGACCGGCAGGTCGTGGCGGACCGCGGTGAGGACCTCGCCCATGCTCATGGCCCAGGCGCCGTCGCCTGCGTAGGCGATGGCCGGGCGGTGCGGGGCCGCGGCCTTGGCGCCGATGATGGTCGGCAGCGCGTAGCCGCAGTTGCCGAAGGACATCGGGGCGAAGAAGCTGCGCGGCTTTTCGAAGCGCAGGTAGCTGTGGGCCACGGAGTTGATGTTGCCGATGTCGGTGGAGATCATCACGTCTTCCGGCATGGCGTTTTCCAGTTCGCGCAGCACCTGGCGCGGGTGCAGCCAGTTGCCTTCCTCGCCCTTGGCCTCCTCGATGACATCGAGGGAGTACTCGTCCTTCTCGTGGGTCCAGGCGGAAAGCTCCTGCTCCCAGGCGTCCTTTTCGGCCTTGATGTTCGCGGCGCGCTCGGCCTTGGTGGCGTCCGAGGCGAGCTCGGTGCCCTCGAGGCGCTTGACCAGTTCGATGGCCACGGCCTTGGCGTCGCCGGTGATGCCCACGGAGATCTTCTTGACCAGTCCGAGCTTGGTGTGGTCCGCGTCGATCTGGATGATCTTGGCCTCGGTGGGCCAGTAGGCCTGGCCGTACTGCGGCAGGGTGCCAAACGGGCCAAGCCGGGTGCCCAGGGCGATGACGACGTCCGCCTCGGAGATCAGCTTCATGCCGGCCTTGGATCCCTGGTAGCCCAGCGGACCGGCCCAGAGCGGGTGGCTGGCGGGGAAGGAGTCGTTGTGCTGGTAGCTGTTGACCACCGGTGCGCCCAGGCGCTCGGCCAGGGCCTTGGCTTCCTCCACGCCGTCGGCCATGACCACGCCGCCGCCGGAGACGATAACCGGGTTCTTGGCGGTCTTGAGCAGCTCGATGGCCTCGTCGAGGGACTTGGTGCCGCCGGCACCGCGGTCCACGCGGCGGGGGGCCGGGATCTCGGTGATGGATTCGCCGTAGAAGTAGTCGCGCGGGATGTTCAGCTGGGTCGGGCCGTTTTCGCTCATGGCGCGGTCGAAGCAGCGGGCGGTGAATTCGGCCATGCGGTTCGGGTGGGTGACATGGCCCTGGTACTTGGTGAATTCCTGGAACATCGGCAGCTGGTTGGCTTCCTGGAAGCCGCCCAGGCCGATGGTGTTGGTTCCGGCTTCCGGGGTGATGATCACAACCGGGCTGTGGGCCCAGTAGGCGGCGGCGATGCCGGTGACGCAGTTGGAGATACCGGGGCCGTTCTGGCCGATGACCACGCCGTGGCGGCCGGAGGCACGTGCATAGCCGTCGGCCATGTGGGCGGCGCCCTGTTCGTGGACGACCGGAACCAGGCGGATGCCGGCCGGGGCGAAGATATCCATGGCGTCCATGAAGGCAGAGCCCATGATGCCGAAGATATCGGTGACGTCGTTGGACACCAGCGTCTCAACGAAGGCTTCCGACGACGTCATCTTCTGCGCGCCCTTGACGACCTCGCGGGATGTGGCCTTTTCAGTCATTACAAGTCTCCTTCGTGGATCAAGACGTCGCAATCACGCAAAGTCTCAAAAAATGATTCGAACTGCTCCCATAAACGGGATTGATGACAAAGCTATGCGACCCAACTCACATCCGTCAAGCCCCTATTTCATTTATTCTTCGTGCTGATACGATTTAATGAAACTTCGCACAACGGATGATTGGATCGATCATGGAAAATCTCACGGAACCGGATCTCGGGCCCGCGGGTGCCGTCCAGGGCGAAACACCGGCCCTGCGCCTCTTCGCACTGCTGGAGCTGATCACCACCCGCGACCAGCTCTTCACCCTGCAATCCCTGGTGGACCAGACGGGGCTTCCCAAGCCGACCCTGCACCGCATGCTGCAACAACTCGAGGGCGCCAACCTGCTGACCCGCCAGTCCGACGGCCGGCACTACGGCACCGGTTCGCGCATGCGCCGCATGGCCGAGGACGTGCTGCTCAACGACACCCGGCACGGCACCCGGCACGCCATACTGCGCGGACTGGTCGATGAAATCGGCGAAAGCTGCAACATCACGGCCCTGTCCGGCAACGAGGTCATCTACCTGGACCGCGTGGAAACCAACGAGCCGCTGCGCGTGTACCTGGGCCCCGGTTCCCGGGTGCCGGTGCATTGCTCGGCCAGTGGCAAGTTGATCCTCGCCCAATTCGGCCCCACCCAGCGCGAACGCGTGCTGACCAGCGGACCGCTGCAGCGCTTCACCGCGCACACGCTCACCGACAAGACGGAAATCGAGGCCGAGCTGACCCAGATCCGGCGCAACGGCTACGCCGAGGACCGCCAGGAATACCTGGACGGGCTGGTCTGCCTGGCTGTGCTGGTCCCGAACCCGGCAGGCCGTTCCAACCTTTGCGTCGCGGTGCAGGCCCCGATGATGCGCAAGAGCTCGGCGGACCTGCTCACCTTGCTGCCGGCCCTGCGCCGGGCCGCCGAGAGCATCTCGCGTCTCGAGGACCACGCGGATCTGGGCTCTCCGGAGTCCGAGCCGATCGCGGCAGGGTGGTGAACCGGATGAGCCACCAAACACCCGGGCTCGCGGCCCAGGAGCTGGTTTCGGTCCGCGAGATATTCGGCATTGACAGCGAGGCGCGCGCGCCGCGGTTCCTCGAGGCCACCGAGCATGTCCCGGCCATCGACCCGGCCTACCGCTTCAACCCCGATGTCACCCTGGCGATCCTGGCAGGGTTCACCCACAACAGCCGGGTGATGGTCCAGGGGCTGCACGGCACCGGGAAGTCCACCCACATCGAGCAGGTCGCCGCCCGGCTGAACTGGCCGCTGATGCGGGTGAACCTGGATGGCCACATCAGCCGCCTGGATTTGGTCGGCAAGGACACCGTCGTGATCCAGGACGGTGCACCTGCCACCCAGTTCCAGGAGGGAGTGGTGCCCTGGGCGATGATCCAGCCGATGGCGCTGGTCTTCGACGAATACGATGCCGGCCGCCCCGATGTCATGTTCGTCATCCAGCGGCTGCTGGAGCGCGACGGCGGCTTCACGCTGCCGGACCAGAACCGGGTCATCCGCCCGCACCCGCACTTCCGGCTCTTCGCCACCGCCAACACCGTCGGGCTGGGCAACCTCAATGGGCTCTACCACGGGGTGCAGCGGCTGAACCACGCCCAGCTGGACCGCTGGAACATCGTCGCGGCACTGGACTACCTGCCCGTGGCCGACGAGGTCGGCATCGTGGCCGCCCGCGTCCCGGACCTGGCACAGAAGCCCTCCGGAATGGAACTGATCCGCTCCATGGTGCAGGTTGCCAACCTCACCCGGGACGGCTTTGCCGCCGGGGACATCTCCACCCTGATGTCCCCGCGCACCGTGATCACCTGGGCGGAGAACATCTCCATCTTCCGCGATCCCGCGCTGGCTTTCCGGCTCTCCTTCATCAACAAGTGCGACGAGGCCGAGCGCTTCATCATCTCCGAGTACTACCAGCGCGTCATGGCATGCGAGCTCGAGGAGTCCTACGCGCTCGTTCCGGCCGGGGCCTAGCGGACACCGTCCGGAACGCCATGGACACCACGGGAATCACCGAGCGCCGCGCCCAGGAAATCCGCCAGCTGTGCGCAGCCTCCCTGCGCGCGCTCGGCGCCGACCCGCGCCTGGAGCTGCTCGGCTCCCGGCCATACCGGGGCACCACGGTGCTGCCGTTCAACGCGCCGCACCTCTACCCGCCCTCCCCCGGCGCGGCGTTCGAGTCCTTCCGCGGCGCCAGCGACGGGATGGCGTTGCGCACCCTGCATTCGGACACCGCCGCCCACCTGGCCCTGCTCCCCGAGAATCCCAGCGCCCGACTGGTCTTCGAGGTGCTCGAGCAATTCCGTTGCGAATCCCTGGCCACCCTGCCGGGGGTCCTTTCCAACCTGCGGGCCCGGCACGAGGCATGGTCCAAGGAATACCTGGCCTCGGGCCTGGCCGAAACCTCGCTGGGCATGCTGCTGTACACGATCCTGCAGGTCACCCGTTCGCGGATCACCGCCGAACCGGTGGTCGCCGAATCCGAGGACATGATCGAGGCGACCCGCGCGAACCTGTCCCCGGTGCTGGGCCCGCTTCTTCCCGCCCTGCGCCGGAACAAGCTCAGCCAGTCCAATTTCGCCTCGCCGGCGTTGGAGATCGCACGTCTTGTCGCCGACGCCGTCCATGCCCTGGAATCCCGGGCACCTGCCCGCAATGCGCCGAAGGCGAAGGAGTCCAAGGCGGCGGAGTTCTCGCTGCTTGTGGACGTCGAGCGGGAGGCCGCGCTGATCGGGAGAACCTGCACGGGAGCCAGCGGCACGCTGGCGGACGCGGCCGGCGGCTACACGGTCTTCACTCGTGCCTATGACAAGGAATCGGCGGCCCGGGACCTGGTCCGGGAGGACCTGTTGCGCGGCTACCGCGAACGCATTGCCGCCCGGGTGCACACCGAGGCGGTGAACACGGCGCTGCTGGCCAAAAGGCTCCAGGGGCTGCTCTGCGTCCCGGAGCGCTCCGGGCACGATTCCGGCGCGGAGGAAGGCCTGCTCGATGGTTCCCGGCTGGGCCAGCTGATTGCCTCCCCCACCGAGTCCAGGCTGTTCAAGACCGAACGCTTCGAGCCGGTGGCCGCCGCGGCCGTCACGTTCCTGGTCGACTGCTCCGGGTCGATGAAGCAGCACGCCGAGGGGCTCGCGGCATTCCTGGATGTGCTGGTGCGGGCGCTGGAACGCATCGAGGTGCCCTGCGAGGTCCTGGGCTATACCACCGGGGCGTGGAACGGCGGGCGCGCGCTGAAGGATTGGCGCCGCGCCGGCGCCCCGCCGAATCCCGGGAGGCTCAACGAGCTGTGCCACCTGGTCTTCAAGGACGCCGCGACCTCGTGGCGCACCGGGCGCCCCGGGCTTGCGGCGATGCTCAAGTCCACGCTGTACCGCGAGGGCGTCGACGGGGAAGCCGTGCGCTGGGCGCTGTCCCGGCTCGGGGCACGGGGCGAGGACCGCAGGATCCTGGTGGTGGTCACCGATGGCAGCCCGTCGGACGGCGCCACGGCCAACGCCAACGACGAAAACTACCTGCAGCATGATTTGGCCGCGGTGCTGCGCGGGGCCGAGGCCGCGGGCTCCACCATCCTGGGCCTGGGGTTGGGCCTGGACATGAGCGGGTATTTCCGCCGCAGCACCATCCTGGATGCCGGGCGGCTCGGCGGCTCCGAATCCGTGCGCGACCTGCTGGACCTGCTTCAGCGCTCGCTGCGCCCCGGGCGCTGAGCCCGCGACACCCCGCGGAGCTTCACCGGACCGGGGAGGTACGCTGGGCCATCCAGCACCATCGCGAGGAGACCCATGGGAAAGAAACCGCCCGCCATGTCACCGTCGGACCTGCCGGTTGCCCAGGTCCTGGACCGGGCCACGGGGCCGCGGCGCGCCGAGGCCGACGAATTGCTCGCACTGTTCGGAGAGCTCAGCGGCGAGACCCCGGTCGTGTGGGCCGGGCGCATCATCGGGTTCGGCGAGTACGAGTACCGCTACGAGAGCGGGCACTCGGGCCGTGCCCCCGTCCTCGCCTTCGCTCCGGGACCGACGAAGCACACGATCTACCTTGTCAACGACTTCTCCCAACGCTGGCCGGAGCTGCTGGACCGGCTCGGGCCGCACCGCGCTTCCAAGGCCTGCCTGTACCTCACCCGGTTGACCGGGGTGGACCGCGGCGCGCTGCGCCAGTTGCTGGAGCATTCGCTCGCGGAGACGATGTCGCCGGGGCGCTGAACACCGCACCGTTCTCGAACGGCCGCGGTGGTGGCTCGATCGATATAGCACGGGGACGGCAGCTTGGCCCGCGACATACGGACGTCGTAAAGGTGAACGCCAGGTTTACCGCCTCGTTCGGTACCGGAACTGCTCCCGGGCAGCCGGTGCGTGGTCCTGCCATGAGCGTGGTCCTGCCTTGAGGGTGGGCCTGTCCTCAACCATGGGTGCATACGTCCTCGTTGACCTTGTTGTTCCTGTCCAGGCCGGTTTGGCCCGCCCCGGTCCGGCTGGCCGCTGAACATTGCCTTGGACCGCTTCGACACCCGGGAGACCGCCAAGTTCGCAAGCGCCCGGCTCGACGGTGTGCTGCCGGTGCGATTGGGCTTTGGCGTGCGCGTAGGCGCGGACGCGCAGTTCGGCCACGACGCGTCCGTGCCGGTCTCGCTGGTGGAACCGGAGCCGGCCCTGCGTCGCCTCCACGCCGCCGCGCTGGAGGCGCTGGGAGCGCAGGTCCACCTGCCCGGTGCGCAACATAACCGCTCGAATTACCGGCCGCACGCCACCCGTGCCGGCGAAGGCCTGCGACCCGGGGACCCGGCCATGATCCGTCAGGCTGCGCTGGTGGATATGCTCCGGAACAATGATCCCCGGCCGCGCCGGGTTCTGGCCGTGTGGGAACCGGTGCAAGGCCCAATCCGCCGCCCATGCAGGCGCGGTTGTCCACGCTGAACTCGACAACCCGAACCACGTGGCCGGTTGGCACCAGGATTTCTTCTCCACTGGCCGGCCAAAGCCTGCGGGCAGGACCGGCATGGCCCGCACCCAGGCTCAGGTTCCGCAGAACGTCCGGTAGGGGGCGAAGCCTTCCGGGGCCGCGGCGGCGAACCGCTCGAGGCCGGGGCGCTCCTGGAAAGGTGTGCTCAGCGCAGCCAAAAGCTGCGAGAGCGGCTCCTGGTCGCCGTCGACGGCGGCGGCGAGCGCCTCCTCGACGAGGTGGTTCCGCGGGATGTAGACGGGGTTCGTCCGGTCCATCAGGCCAGCGTCCGGTTCCAGCGCCCGCCAGCGCTGAGCCCAGGCCTCGAACGCGGCCGGGCCAGGGAACATGGAGCACGCGGACTCGGCGTCACCGCGCGCGGCCGTGCCCAGATTTCGGAAGAAGGACGTGTAGTCCACGCGGGCCTCCTGCAGGAGGGTGAACAATTCCCCGGTCAGTGACGTGGCCGAGTCATCGTCCAGGCCCTCGGCCAGGCCGAGCTTGGCTTTCATTCCGGCCAGCCACGCGGCGCTGTACCGGGTGTGGAAGGCGCCCAGGGATTCCTGTGCCAAGGCAACAGCCTGGTCCTGGTCCTCGTGGAAGAGTGGCAGGAGTGCCTCCGCGAGCCGGGCGAGGTTCCACTGGGCCACGTGGGGCTGGTTGCCGTAGGCATAGCGCCCGGCTTCGTCGATCGAACTGTAGACCGTGGCAGGATCGAAAACGTCCATGAAGGCGCACGGGCCGTAGTCGATGCCCTCCCCCGAGATGGTCATGTTGTCCGTGTTCATGACGCCGTGGATGAAACCCACCAGCATCCATTGGGCCACCAGCGATGCTTGGGCCGCGACCACCGCTTCGAACAGGGCGAGATAGGGGTTCTGGCCCTCGGCCGCCCCGGGATGGTGGCGTGTCATCGCATGGTCGGCCAGGCGGCGCAGCAGGTCCGCGTCGTCCATGGCCCGGGCATATTGGAAGCTTCCCACCCTCAAGTGGCTGCTTGCCACCCGGCTCAGCACCGCCCCGGGCAGCTTGGTCTCGCGGCTCACCGACCGTCCCGTCGCCACCACGGCCAGGGAGCGCGTGGTGGGAATGCCCAGGGCGTGCATCGCCTCGCTGATCACGTACTCACGGAGCATCGGGCCGAGGGTGGCAAGGCCGTCACCACGGCGGGCAAACGGCGTGCGTCCGGAACCCTTGAGGTGGAGGTCCCACAGGCGGCCCCCGGCATCGACAATCTCGCCGAGCAGCAGCGCCCGGCCATCTCCCAGGCGCGGCGAGTAGGAGCCGAACTGGTGGCCTGCGTAGCCCTGCGCCACCGGGGTGGCGCCATGGGGCAGCCCGGTGCCGATCAGCAGCCTCAGTCCCTCGGCATTGCCCAGGGACTCGGGGTCGAGGCCCAGCTCCTCTGCCAGCGGCTCGTTGAGCACGACCAGTCTCGGATCCGGAGCCTGTTCCGCCTGCCAGGGAACGGCCAGCTCGGGAAGCTCACGGGCAAATTGGCCGTCCAGGAAGACGGTGGATTGTGCATCGACACTCATCTTTCAAGCGTACCTTCGATATGGTGCGGTCCGCGGGGAATGACGGAAGCAGGCAACTGCCACGGCGCCGAAGACGCCCCCTTGGCCTCCGGCGAATCACCACACCGGATAACAGGGAAGGGCCCGTCCGCCGGAAACCGTTCCGGCAGACGAGCCCTTCGGCTCGGTTCTTGCGGCCCCTGCCCTACAGCTGCAGCAGCAGGACTCCCGCGTAGCCCAGGCCGGCGATCAGCGCCCAGGCGCACAGCGCCATGAGGATCGAGGCGCCCTTGGAGGCGAAGAGCTGGCGGACCCGCACCGCGGAACCCAGGCCGAAGAGCGCCGCGGCCAGCACGATGTCCTGCACGATCGTGGCGGCGTCCAGCAGCTCGGCCGGAACCTCGAAGATCGAGCGCACGGCCACCAGGGCCACAAACCCGATGATGAACCCGGGAATGATCGGGGGCAGCTTCAGCCCCTCGTGCGTGGAGCCGGTCCCCTGCGTGCGGCGGCTGATGATGCCCGCGGCGGCAACCATCGGGGCCAGGGTCAGCACGCGGGTGAGCTTGATGACGATGGCGATGGCCAGCGCGGAGGCGCCGGCGGTCTGCGCGGTGGCCACGACCTGCCCCACGTCATGCACCGAGGCGCCGACCCACTGCCCGAAGGCCTCCGGGCCCAGCCCCAGCGGAACCATCAGCAGCGGCAGCACGGCAATGGCCAGGGTGCCGCACAGGGTCACCAGCGCCACCGGGATCACGGTGTCCTCGTCCTTGGAGCGGCGCACCGCGCTCATCGCGCCGATGGCCGAGGCACCGCAGATGGAAAAGCCCGTGGCAACCAGCAACGGCTGGTCCCCGGGCAGCTTGAACGCCTTGCCCAGCAGGTAGGTTCCGCCGAAGGCCAGCAGCACGATGGCCACGACCACCACGAAGGTCAACCAGCCCAGGTCCAGGACATCGACGATGCTCAGCTTCAGGCCCAGCAGCACGATGCCGACGCGCATGAGCTTCTTCCCGGCGAATCCCAGGCCCTTCTGCAGGGGGCCGGCCACCAGGGAGGACAGGCCCGGGATGTTGGCCGACAGCACGCCGAGCACCACCGCGGTGGTCATCACGGGGACGGAAGGGAACAGCAGGTGCACCGCGAAGGACAGCGGGACGGCCACGGCACAGGCGGCCAGTCCGGCCCAGTGCGCCACGACCCAGGAGCGGGCCTTGCCCGTGACCGAGGTACCCGGCCCCTTGGACTGCACCACCGGTTCGTGTGTTTGGTTGGCCATGAGGGGGAAGCTCCTTGGAAAAGAGTCGCGTTCGTGGTGCGGCCTGCGGCCGCACCACGAACCACGCGCTGGATATGTTTACTATTGTGCCGCGTCTTGCTCCGGGCGTCAGTTTGCCGCCGAGGCACCGCTGGCGGACGGGGCCTTGAGTTTGGTGCCCTCCGGCCTCGGGGCACCGAGCACCAGGATGTCGACCTGTTCGTCGGACAGGGTCTTGTTGTGCTTGCGGCGCATCATGAAGAACACCACGCCCAGCACGGTCCAGACGGCCAGTGCGGACATGGATTCGACGCCCAGCACGCCCGGCGAGCCCGGGACCAGCAGCAGGGCCATGAACACCAGCGCCGTGACCGCGCCCAGCGCGCTGAGCACCTTCTTGGAGGTCGAGCGGGTGCCTTCCAGGTCGCCCGCCCGCTCAACGGAGTTGGTCGGGCGGAAGATCTTGAACGCGCACAGGCAGGTGTAGAGGTAGGCGACGGTCACTCCGACCGCGGACATGTCCACCACCCAGGTCAGTGCGGCACGACCGAACCACGGGCTGACCAGGCATACGGCGCCAACAAAGATGACTCCGACATACGGGGTCTTGTACTTGGGGTGCAGCCGGGCGAACACCTTCGGGACCATCTGGGCCCGGCCCATGCCCAGCAGGATGCGGCTGGCCGAGACGTAGAAGCCGTTCAGTCCGGTGCTCACGCCCATGGTGATTCCGATGGTCAGCAGCAGCAGGCCCGAGCCGCCCAGCACCCCGGTCAACGCATCCGCGGTGCCCCACGCGGAGTCCCCGGCAACCAGGGCCTCCCAGGGTGCGGCCATCGCCACCGCGGCAATCATGGCCGCGTAGAGCAAGGCAGCTGCCAGCAGGGCCAGCACAATCAACTTCATGGCCTTGGCCGGAGGGAAGTCGAACTCCTCCGCGGCCTGCGGGACGTTGTCGAATCCGATGAAGGCCCAGGGCGCAATCGCGACGATCGCAGCTATCGCGGCGATGGGATTGACATTCTCCGGGAATGCCGGAAGCGCGTTGGAAAAGACGACCTGCGGGCTGGCGATGACGGCCACCAGGATGCAGGCGACCGCGACGAGCATGATCACGCAGGCAATGAACTGGATGCGGCCCGACAGTGCGGTGCCGCGGATGTTCAGGTAGGCGAAGACCGCCAGGGCCACCATCGAGATGATGACTTCCACCAGGTAGACGTCCCAGCCGGCCACGGTGTAGAGGTAGCCCTGCTGCACCACGTCGGGCATGAGCTTGCGGAAGAGCAGCGCCAGCGCCGAGGCATTCAGCGCCACGATGCAGGTGTACCCCAGGGTCAGGAACCAGCCGCAGAAGAAGGCGTGGGTCCGGCCGAAGCCGACCAGCGCGAAGGCCAGTTCGCCGCCGGAGACCGGGAACGACTTGATCAGGAACCCGTAGCTGACGGCGATGAGCACCATCAATGCGCCGCCGATCAGGAAGCCGGAGACCGCCCCGAGCGGTCCACCCATGGCCAGCCAATCGGTGGGCAGGATGAAGGCTCCCCACCCCACCGCGGAGCCCAGGGCGATGGCCCAGACCCAGTGGGCCTTGAGCGTCTTTTCCATGCGCTCGGGCTGGCCGCCGTCGAAACCTGGCGAAGCCGATGCCATGGGACTAGTCACCGTCTTGTCTGTTGTGGCTTTCATTTGAACCTCGTTCTTGCACGGCGACGCCTGCGTCACCATGGATGGGGGTTTGTCGGTTCGCCCTGGCGGGCGGACCTGTCGGGGTCAAGATTTCTGGGATTGCATCATGCTGATCAGTGAAACGTTCACGATGTCCGCCACGGTTGCGCCGCGGGAGAGATCGTTGATCGGTGCGGCCAAGCCCTGCAGGATCGGCCCATAGGCCTGGGCGCCGGCGAGGCGTTGGGTGATCTTGTACCCGATGTTTCCGGCGGCCAGGTTGGGGAAGATGAAGACGTTGGCGTGCCCGGCCACCGCGGAACCCGGCGCCTTGGAAACGGCCACCGATTCAAGCAGCGCCGCATCGAATTGCAGTTCCCCGTCGATCTGCAGCGCCGGCTCGGCCGCCCGCGCCAGCGCCGTGGCCGTGCGGACCATCGAGATGCTTTCGTGCTCGGCGGAACCGGCGGTGGAGAAGGAGAGCATCGCGACCGCCGGCTCCTGCCCGGTGAGCGTGGCGAAGGTGCGCGCGGTGGCGGTGGCGATGTGCGCCAATTGGGTGGAATCGGGGGTGGGGATCACCGCGCAGTCGCCGTAGCCCACGTAGCGTCCGTCGTTCAGCCGCATCAGGAACGAGGAGGAGATGGTGCCGCCCGCCTCGCGGGTTCCCACGACCCGAAGGGCCGCACGCAAGACCTCGGAGGTGGGCCGGGTGGCCCCGGCGACGGCTGCCGCCGCCAGACCCGCCGGGACCGCGGCGACGGCCAGGAACAGCGGGTCATCCATCCACCCGGCGGTCTTCCCCGGCCCGAGCCCGGCGACAACCTCGGCGAGGTGGGCCCCGGCGGCGCTGTCCCTCAGCTCGGCGGTGTCCATGACGGTGGTGGCGTCCGTGAGCGTGACGCCCTCGGTGAGCGCGAGGGCGTTGATGCCCTCGCGCCCGCCGACCAGGATGACCTCCAGGCCGATCTCGTTGAGCACGCCGGCGGCGGTGATGGCCCGCGCGTCGTGCCCGTCGGCCAGGATGATGCGGCCCGAGGTGCCGGCCCAGTGGCCCGCGGTGAAGCGGGCCAGCATGTTTTCGTCGACCCCCTGGGGCCGCACCGGTGCGATGGTCATCTGCTGTGCTTCCCTGGTTCCTAGACCGAGGCCAGGGCGGCGGGGGCCTTGAGGTAGCTGTCCACCGCGCCCATGACGTGGTCGACCTTGTTCAGCAGGTCGTCGAGCACGTCCTGGTCGGCGACCAGCGGCGGGGAGAGCACCAGCATCGTCGCGCCGCGGTTGTCCGGGCGGGTGATGAGGTTGACCTCGCGCATGGCCTGCGGCATGATGCGGGTCAGCAGCGCCTTGGAATGCTCCGCGGTCAGCTCGCGGCCCTCGCTGCGGCTGCCCATGAGCTCGATGGAGTAGAAGAATCCGGTGCCGCGGTATTCCTTGATGCCGTCGTGCGCCGAGAGGATCGCGTCCAGCCCGTTCTGGAAGTAGGGCTCGAGGCTGCGCACGTTGCCCACGACGTTTTCTTCCTTCAGCGCGGTCAGGTTGGCGACGGCGGTGGCCGTGGCCACCGGGTGCCCGCCCCAGGTGGCCCCGTGGGTGAA
This sequence comes from Paeniglutamicibacter psychrophenolicus, assembly GCF_030812255.1. Classification (GTDB taxonomy): domain Bacteria; phylum Actinomycetota; class Actinomycetes; order Actinomycetales; family Micrococcaceae; genus Paeniglutamicibacter; species Paeniglutamicibacter psychrophenolicus_A. The sequence continues at coordinate 45,715 of NZ_JAUSSH010000004.1, forward strand.
GACCCCGGCCAGCGGCGAGGCGAGCATGGAATCGGCCAGCGGCTTGCGGATGATGACCCCGCCCAGCGGTGCATAGCCGGAGGTCGAGCCCTTGGCGAAGGTGATCATGTCCGGGACCACACCGTACTTGATGCTGCCGAACCACTCGCCGAGGCGGCCGAAGCCGGTGATGACCTCGTCGGCAACCAGCAGGATGCCGTGCTCGTCGCAGATGGAACGCAGTTCCTGCCAGTAGCCCGCCGGCGGGACCAGGGCGCCGCGGGAGTTCTGCACCGGCTCGGCGAAGAGCGCGGCGATGGTGTGGGCGCCTTCGCGGGCAATGACCTCGCGGATGGCCTGCACGGAGGGCAGGTCAGCGGCGGAGCCGCCTTCCGGGACGACCTCGCCCAGGGTGTTCGGGACGTGGAAGACCCCGGGCATCAGCGTGCCGAAGGCTTCCTTGTAGGCCGGGATGCCGGTGACGGCCAGGGCGCCGAGGGTGGTGCCGTGGTAGGCCATGTCGCGGGCGATGATCTTGGTGCGCTCGGGCTGCCCCTGGCTGCGGTGGTACTGGCGGGCGAACTTGATGGCCGATTCGACGGCCTCGGAGCCGGAGTTCACGAAGAACACGACGTCCAGGTCGCCCGGGGCCAACTCGGCGATGGCGGTGGCGGCATCGACGGCGGCCGGGTGCGCCGAGCCCCAGTTGGTCCAGTAGGCCAGCTTGGACATCTGCTCGTACGCGGCCTTCGGGATGTCCTGGCGTCCGTGGCCGATGTTGGCGCAGAAGAGTCCGGCCAATCCGTCCAGGAACTTGTTGCCGTCTTCGTCGAAGAGGTAGCTTCCCTCGCCCCGGGTGATGATCGGCAGGTTCGGGTCGTTCCACACCTGGCCGGTGGTGAAGTGCGGGTAGAGATGCCGCTGTGCACGATTGCGGATATCTGAGTTGGTCACGAGACCCCTCCATTCAAAGTTTTCCTGACAGGACCGGCAGCAACCTCGCTGCGGTCCTCGCCACACATGGCTTGCTGTGGTGTGTATCACTCTGCCCGTATGCTGGGCCCTTTCCCAGACCCAAATTGGCGTCCCTTTTTAGGTACCAGTTACCTACCTACAGGTAGATCCGTGGCACCCTGGACCCGATGCGGGTCAGCACCTCGTAGGGAATGGTCCCGGCGGCCGCGGCCCACGCCTCCACGTGCGGTTCCCCGGAGTCCCCGGGGCCAAAAAGCAGTGCCGCATCCCCGGCCGCGACATCGTCATCGCCCACGTCAACCACGAACTGGTCCATGCAGACCCGGCCCAGCACCCGGTAGGCCCGGTTGCCGATGAGCACCGGGCCCGCGGAGCTGGCACTGCGGAAGACCCCGTCGGCGTAGCCCAGCGGCACCACCGCCAGCGTGGTCTGCCGTGCGGTGGATTCGGTGTGCCCGTAGGAAACCCCGGCGCCGGCCGGAGCGCGCTTGGTTTGCACGACCGCCGCGCCCAGGCTCATGGCCGGGCGCAACGCGGGACCGTTCCCGCGGTCAGCCTCGGCCAGCGGGTTCACCCCGTAGACGGCCAGGCCGGGGCGGACCATGTCGAAGTGCGCCTCGGGGCTCGCCAGGGTCGCGGCGGAGTTGGCGATGTGGCACAGCGTCGGCTCCAGCCCCAGGGCGCGGGCCGTGGCGATCGCCTGCCGGAAGACCTCCAGCTGCGCGGGAAGCGATGGGTGTCCCGGCTCGTCCGCGCAGGCCAGGTGGGACCAGATGCCCAGCACCCGGATCCTGCCTTCGGTTTCGAGCTCCCGGGCCGCGGCACAGAGCCCGGGCCAGTCCCCGGGCGTTGCCCCGCCGCGCCACATCCCGGTGTCGATCTTCAGGTGGATCCGCGGCACGGCGCCGACCTGTTGCCCGGCATCCGCGATTTCCCGCAGCTGGCCCAGCGAGTAGGCGGCCAGCTCGATGTCCTCGGCGATCGCCCGGCCGTAGGGTGCACCGGGTGCCGACAGCCAGGAGAAGAGCGGGGCGGTGATCCCGGCCGCGCGCACCGCGAAGGCCTCCTCGAGCACCGCGGTGCCCAGGTAGTCGGCGCCGCCCTCCAACGCGGCCCGGGCCGCGGGCACGATGCCGTGTCCGTAGCCGTCGGCCTTGAGCACGGCCAGGACCTTGGCGCCCTTCGCGACCTCGCGCAGGGCCCGCACGTTGGCGGTGATCGCGGCGGTCTCGATGTAGGCCGCGCGTTGCGGCACGAACCCCTCGTCGTTGCGGTAAGCGGATGCGGCGGTGTTCTTGAGCGTGCTTGACCGGTTCATGGCATGGACTCCTTCGTCGTGGGTGCGCTTCGGCGCCGTTGGGTTCAACTGTTCTTCACCTTCGGCGCCCGGCCCAGATCCAGATCGGGGGCGCTTCCTTGGGTCCACCGCGGTGCGGCGCGTTACCGCGCAGGCAGGGCGGCGATGACCCGGCCCAGTTCCTTGATGCCGGGGCGGATGGCCTCGAGGGAAATCGCGGCGAAGCCCAGGCGGAAGTGGTTGCGGTTGGCTTCGGGGTCGTCGAAGAACACGTCCCCGCGCTCGATCACGATCCCGGCCTCCAGTGCCGCGGCCGCCAGCGCGACGCAGTCCAGCCCCTCGGGCCCGCGGATCCAGATGCTCACCCCGCCCGGGGGCGCGGTGATCGTCCACGGCACGAACTCCTCCAGTGCCTCGACGAGCACCTGCCACTTGCGCGCCAGCTGGGTGCGGCGCCGGGAGATCGTGCGGTGGTACTGCCCGGATTCGATCAGCAGGGCCATGGCCCGCTGCGGGTGGCCGGGGATGTGGCGGATCTTGTAGCGGCGCTGGTTGCGCAGCTCGGTGACCAGCTCGGCCTCGGCCACCAGGTAGCCCATGCGCAGCCCCGGGGCCAGGAACTTGGTGAAGGAGCCCAGATAGATGACGTGCTCGGAGTCCGGCAGCGCCTTGAGCGCCGGGGTGGGCTTGCCGCGGTAGCGGAACTCGGAGTCGTAGTCGTCCTCGATGACCAGCGCCCCGGTTTCCCGGGTGCCGTCGAGGATCTGCCGGCGCCGGGACCCCGAGAGCGTGACGTTGGTGGGGCTGTGGTGGCTGGGGGTCAGGTAGAGCAAATCCAGCTCGCCCAGGGATGCGGTCGGGACCAGCCCGTGCTCGTCCACCTCCAGCGGGCGCAGCGTCGCCCCGGTGCGGGCAAAGGTGTGCCGCGCATCGACGTACCCGGGGTTTTCGACGCCCACCAGGGTGTTGGTGCCCATCATGGTTTGCGCCAGCAGGTCCAGGCCCTGCTGGGAGCCGGCGGTGATGAGGATGTTCTCGGGCCGGGCCAGGATGCCGCGGGCAGGAAGCACGTGCTTGCACAGGACCTCGACCAGGAACGGGTCGTCCTCGTCGACGGAGTCGCGCAGCGAGTAGAACAGGTGCGGCGGGTCCAGTGCGTCGCGCAGTGCCCGGGACCAGCCCAGCCGCGGGAAGTCGCGCTCGTCGACCTGCCCGGCCACGAACGGGTAGGGGTAGCTGGACCAGTCGCGGACCTTGGTGATCTCGGGCATCCCGGCGTCCTGGCGGGGACGGATGTGCCGGGACCAGTCCACCGTCGAGCCCGCGGCAGGAGCCGCGGCGGACTCCGGGGCCGCCTTGCGCAGCATCTGGGTGTTGATGAAGTAGCCGCGCCGCGAGTGGGACTCGATGATGCCCGACGCGAGCATTTCCTGGTAGGCGGCGTTCACGGTGTTGCGCGAGAGTCCCAGTTCCCGGGCCAGTTCCCGGGAGGAGGGCAGCGGCAGGTTGGGCACCAGCGAGCCGGAGAGGATCTGGTGCTCCAGGGCCTGGCGCAGCTGCCGGTACAGCGGCTCCCCGGAATCCGAGCTGACCGCGATCGGGGCGCGGACCAGCCCGTGGCGCGACGGGGGGAGGTGCGGGTTCGGTGGCGTCATGGATGGTCCGGGCGCGGCCCTAGATGCGTCCCGGCCGGCCAGCCGCCGGGACCGGGACGTGGAAGCGCGGAACCACGACCATGGGCACCGGCAACGCGCGCAGCATCTTGTTGGCGGTGGATCCCAGGAAGATCCGGCTGCGTTCGGCCAGGCGGGAGGAGCCGATCATCACGATTTCCGACTCGTCCCAGTCCAGGGATTCGATGGCCGCCTCCGTGGATTTCCCCTGCGCCACGTCGGCGGTGACAATGGTGCGGGCCCGCACCCCTTCGATGGCGCGTTCCAGCGTCGCGGCGGCATGTGCGCGGGCCCACCGCCCTGCGTCGGCATGGCCTGGATCCCCGTCCAGGGCCACCAGGGAGATCAGCCGCAGCGGCACGTGGCGGATCGCGGCGGAATCCACGGCGACCTCCAGCACCGAGTCGGCTCCCGTGCGGGTTCCCAGGGCGCAGGTGATCCGGGTGATTTCCCGCGGCGGCAGGTACCCGGAAGGCGCCAGGGCCACGGGCACCGGGGAGGAATGCAGCAGCGCGTTGGCCACGGATCCGACGGTGAAGCGCCGGAACGGCCCGTGGCTGGCCGCGCCCACCACCACCAGGTCCGCCTTGAACGCGGAGACGGCCTCGAGCAGCCCCTCGGCCATCGAGTCGGCAAAGCGGATGTGGGTGCGCGCGGTCATGCTCGAGGGGACCAGGGCCAGCGCGCGGTCCATCCACTTCTGCGCGGACTGCTGCAGGAACTGCTGGTAGACGCGCTCGCTGTGCGATCCCGCGTCCTCGGGCGCGGCCCCGCGGATGATGTGGACCAGCTCCAGTTCGGCTTGCGTCGGCGCGGCCAGCGATTTGGACAGGGCCAGGGCCAGCGAGATCGCCTCGCGGCCGCGCTTGTCCGCAAGGCATCCGACGACATACTTCATTTCAGTGGCCCCTTCGGTGGGAGTTCGGCAGGCGGTGCTGCGTGCTCCCCATACCTACCAGCAATGCCCGGCGGGCGGAAAGCATGACGATTGTGTGACGCAGTGCACTACTTGTCGCCGGAGTGCTGGGCCAGGAAGGAATACACCTCGGTCTCGTCCACGCCGGGGAAGGCACCCTGCGGCATGGCGGCCAGCAGGTGGGTCTGGGCACGGGCGCTGGGCCAGGCCTGCCCGGCCCATTGCTTCTGGAGTTCCAGCGGCGGGCGCCGGCAGCACGATTCGTCCGGGCAGGTGGAGATGGAGCGCTCGGTGGTGTCGCGCCCGCGGAACCACTTCACGTGCACGTACGGCACCCCGATGCTCAGCGAGAACTTCCCGGTGGTGGATCGCTCGGTCCGCGCGGTGCACCAGAACGTGCCGGCGACCGTGTCGGTGTATTGGTTGTAGGCGCTGAACTGGTCGGCCACGTCGAAGACCTCGCGGCTGGTCCAGTGCCGGCAGACCGACTGGCCCTCGATGGCGCCGATGTGGTCCATCGGGAAGTTCACCCCGTCGTTCTCGTAGGCCTTGTGGATGATGCCGGACTCGTGCACCTTCTGGAAGTGCACCGTGATTCCCAGGTGCTCGGTGGCCAGGTTGGTGAAGCGGTGGGCCGCGGTCTCATAGGACACCGCGAAGGCGTCCCGGATGTCCTCGACCGCGAGCTCGCGGGCACTCTTGGCGCGCTGCAGGAATTCCACCGTGGCCTTTTCCGGCATCATCAGGGAGGCTGCGAAGTAGTTGGTGGCCACGCGCTGGCGCAGGAACTCGGCGTAGTCGCCCGGGGTGGCGTGGCCCAGCACGTGGTGCCCGAACGCCTGCAGCAGCACCGAGCGGGTCGAGTGCTCGGAACGCTGGGACTGGGTGAGGTAGACCCGCATGTTCTTCAGGTCGGTGACCGAGCGGGTGGAGTGCGGCAGGTCCGAGACGTTGTGCAGCGAGAATCCCAGGTGCGAGGCGATGTCCGCGACCTCGTGGTGCGAGAGCGGTCCGGTGGCATGGCCGATGGCCTTGAGCACCTTGGCCGCTTCCTTCTCGATCTCCGGGTAGTAGTTGTTGCGCTCGCGCATTTCCCCGCGCAGCTCGGCATTGGCGCGCCGGGCTTCCTCGGGCGTTGCGGATTGCTCGTTGAGCCGGCGTTCCAGCTCGCCCTGCAACCCGACCAGGGACTCGAGCACGTCCATGGGCAGCCGCGAGGAAATGCGCACCTTGGGCAACCCCAGCGCCTGGTAGAGCGGGCCGCGCTGGGCCCGCTCGAGTTCGATTTCCAGGGCCGCCCGCTTGGTGGGCGGCTCGGCCCCGAGCAGTTCCTCGAGCCCCACGCCGAAGACCGAAGCCAGCGACTTGAGCATGCTCAGCTTGGGTTCGCGCTTCCCGTTTTCCATCAGCGAGAGCTGGCTCGGCGCCGTTCCCACGGCCGCCGAGAGATCGTCGAGGGTCATCGCCTTGGCCTTGCGCAGATGGCGAATCCGCCGGCCCAGGGAAATGATGTCCAGCTCTTCGGCGTCTTCCGGGGACAGGATGCTCTTTTCCGGCGCTGCGGGCCGGTTCCATGTGGGGGTGCTCACTTTTTCAGGGTACGCGAAGAAGTGGAGATCTTCCCAGTACTTTGCCCGATCGGGAGAGGGTGGAAACCCCAAAAGACGGGTTTCGTGCAATTCTTGTCGCGGGCCACCTGCCGGAACGGCTTTCCGCGAGCCACCCGAATGCGTCCGGCTTCCGCGCGATGGACGGACGGTTCCTGCGGCGGATGCCACGCATCCTGGCAATTTCGGGGAAGCGGCCGGTGCAGAAAGCCTGAAACCGGATGTCGGACCGCCGTACGGACCCTGGAGGGGGTTGCGGCGGCCTTTCCGCACTGACAGCATGAAACCGGTGACCGCACTTGCGAAATACCTCGAAGCCTACGACGACCAGCTCCGCACGGACGCCGAGACACCCAGCGCGATCCGGGTCGACCTGCTGGGCCCCCTGCGATTGGTGACCTTTGCCGGCGGGCGCGGTTTCATCACCTACCGCGATCTGGGGGACCTGGACGGGCGCCGCATCGCGGCACTCGTTGGCCGGGTGCTGGACCACTTCCGCGCCGATCCCGAGATCACCCGCGTCGAGTGGAAGAGCCGCGGCCACGACCGCGCCCCGGGGTTGCACGAGGCGTTGCTGGCGCACGGCTTCCTGCCCGACGAGCCCGAGTCGATCATGATCGGGGCCCTCGAGAGCCTGTGCACCGATGTCCCCATGCCCGCAGGGGTGTCGTTGCGGCGGATCAGCAGCGATGCCGATGTCCGCGCCATGGGCGCGATGGCCCAGGAAGCCTTCGGCGACCCCGCCGAGACCCGGCTTGCCGAAGCACTCATCTCGCGCCTGGCGCGCAACGACGGCATGGAGCTGTGGGTCGCCGAAACCGACGGGCGCATGGTCGGTGCCGGCCGGCTCGAGCCCGTGCCGAACACCGACTTCGCGGGCATCTGGGGCGGTGCCACCCTCGCGGCTTACCGCGGGCGCGGCATCTACCGTGCGTTGACGGCGGCCCGGGCGCGCTCGGCGCTGGCGGCGGGCAAGACGCTGGTCCACAGCGATTCGACGGAGTATTCCAGGCCCATCCTGGAACGCTCCGGCCTGTTCAAGGTCTCGACAACCACGCCCTACAACTGGTCGCGCTAAGCCCGAAGACCCGCCGCCCGACTACGCCTTTTTCGACGCCCCGATGGCCCATACCCGCGGCAGCGCCGCACCGTTGACCGCGTGGTCCCCGACCAGCCTGGCCTTGTAGACCCAGGGGTTGTGGTTGCCGGCCGTGCGGGCGTTGCGCCAGTGCCGGTCCAGGTTCTTGGTGGTGCTGGTGGCCGAGGCGGCCAGCGCGTCAAAGGCGTGGGTCACCGCGTGCAGCACCAGCGGGGTGAGCGCCACCTGGGCCTGTGCCGAGGCAAGTTCCGCGGCATCGTTGGCTGCCTCGTCCTCCTGTTCGGTGACATCCCCGGTGTGGATCCCGACGGCGGTTTCGTAGGCACGCTGCAGGGAAGCGGCCACGCGTTCCACCGCTCCGGAAGCGACGAATGCCGCGGCGGACACTTCGCCGACGATTTGCAGCAACTGCGGGTCCTGCCCCGCCACCTCGGCGGCCGCGTGGCTGAAGGTGCGCTTGCGCGCGGCAAGCTCCGCGGCGAACTCGCGTTCGACGGCGCGCGCCGTTCCGGCCAGCACCGCCAGCAGCACCTCCTGGTAGAACGCCGTCTGGTACTTGAACCGGGTGTCGAACTCGATGAGGTTCCCGGCGGTCACGACGGCATCGGTGAACGTGGAGGTTCCGGTGCCGGTGGTGCGCTGGCCGAATCCGTCCCAGTCGTCCGCGAGCTGCACGCCGGGCTGGTGGGCGTTGATCGCCGCAATGACCCTGGTTCCGGTGTCGGTGCGCTGGGCGTAGGTGTCGATCCAGTCGGCGTAGATCGACCCGGTCGAGTAGTACTTGGTCCCGTTGACCACGAACCCGCCTTTGCCGTCCGGGCTGACCTTGGTGTTCACCTCGCCCACGGTGACGGTCCCGATCTCGGTCCAGGAGTTGCCGACCAGCTCGCCGGCGGCGAAGCGCGCCAGCCAGATGTCGCGTTCCGCGCCGGGTGCGGCAACGAGCCGGTCCTCCACGAAGGCGAAGTGCGCGCGCAGCGCCTGGGTGATGTTGGGGTCCGCTGCCGCGAGTTCGGTCAGCAGCTCAAAGAGCTCGGGCAGCGTGGCCCCGGCCCCGCCGTGGGATTCGGGCACGCGCACCGCGCCGAACCCGGCAGCGGCCAGCGCCGCCACCTGTTCGCGGGGAAGCGAGTGGCTGCTGTCGCGCTCCGAGGCACCGGCGGCAATCTCTTCGAAGAGCGGTGCGAAGCGTGCCGAGAGCAGCTCGAGCCGGCTGCGGTTCAGGGAAGTCGTGGTCATGGGGGGCTCCTGGTCGTGTCGGCAAATCGATCGAAATGGTTGGGATTCCGGTGTGAGGCGCGAACCTACAGGCACCTTCGGCGCTGGGGATGGAATTCGACTTGAACGCCTCCCAGCGGGCACTGCACTGCCGGCCGAAGGGGGAGTTGCGCGATCTCCATCGATCCTGGCGGAAGCACTATCCACTCATTGCCGAGTGGACTTGCTGCGGCGTCGACAAGCCAGGTCTCTCGGCCGCTCTGGATGGGTACCCCTTGATTCAAGCAGCCGACATGATCCGGCGGAACCCGTCCGTCATATGAGGACCAGCTACGGTCACGTGGGGTCACATGGGGCATTTCCCGCGCCCCGGGTCCTACCCCGGCGGATATTCGCCAGGGGCACCGCGTCATCAACCGCAAGAAACCTTGACCTTTCGACACCAAGGTGGACGGGGCCAGGCAGGTGCATCGGATGCGGGGCCCGGGAACGTGCACGTCGACAGCCAAAAGATGTTGTCGGATTTCCTGCCCCGGGCCGGGGAAGAAAACTAGAATTGAGGTACCGACAAAGGACCCGGTGATGACGATGAAAAAGATATTCCCCCGCCCGGAAAGCGTCCAGGGCAGGACGTCACGGATGGGACCGGCATCCCTGCACGGTTCGGCGTCAAGCCCCGGCCTTCCGAATCTCGCCGGTGCCCAGATCCCTGGTCCTGGTACCGAGCACCTGCTTTACGGCGAGGACGGCCGGTTGTCCGACGAGGCCGCGGGCCCTTGGGAGCTCGAGGGACATTTGGGCTCCCGCGGCGGGGTTCGCCGTTTTCTGGGCCGGTTGCTCGGACGCTGAGAGCGCGGCCAGGAATCCGATCTACGGAATCCCTGTCATATTCGATCAACCCAAGCGCAGGAATCCACCTTAGTGGTTTCCTGCGCTTGGTGTTTTCCTCGACTCGTCACGAAGGCATCCCCTGCTTCACCCGTCTGGTTACATATAGCAAGGGAACGAGTGGGGAAGGTGGCGAGCGCATACGTGGCCAAGGAATCCGCTGTCGAGGCCGGGACGATACCCGACCCGGTGCTCAGGTCCATCGGCTTCCTGGCATTTTTTGACCGCTTCGCCACCCCGCCGATGCTCATCGTCCTGGCCACGGTCACCGAACTCACCCTGGCCCAGGCAGTCCAGCTGGTTGCCGCCTATTCGCTGTTCTACGCGCTCGGGCAACCGCTCTGGGGCTTGCTCAGCGACCGATTCGGCCGGCTAGCGGTGCTGCGGCTGGCGCTGGCCGGGGCCGCGGTCGGAGCCGTCACGAGCACCCTGTTCATGGCATACCTGCCGTTGCTCGTGGTCCGTTCATTCACCGGTTTCATGTTCGGCGCGCTCTATCCGACCCTGCTGACGCTGCTGGGCGACACCCGCAAGGGGACCGACCGCGCACGGGGACTCTCGGACCTGCAGATCTATTCCTCACTCGGGGCAACCCTGGCCACGTTGGGTGCCGGAGCCATTGCAACCTTTGTGGATTGGCGGTTGGTCTTCGGGCTTCCAGCCCTCGGGGCCGCGGCAATACTGGTTGCGCTGACAAGGGTGGAAGCACCTCCGGCGGTGCGCGGCCGGTTCCGGCTGCGGAGGGCCTTCACTCGCGCCGTGGTTGGACTCTATGCCATTGCCTTGCTGGAAGGCACGGTGTTGCTCGGCGCCCTGACCTACATCGTGCCGGCGCTGCAGCACGCCGGCGTGGGGATCGGATTGGCCGGGCTGTTGGCCACCGGCTATGCCGTCGGGGTGATTGCCGGGGCACGGGCGATGAAGGCCCTGGTGCATCGCTTCTCCCGGACCCGGCTGATCTGTGCCGGCGGCGCGGTGTTGGCGCTGGCCTGCGGGATCTCCATGCTCTGGCCGGTCCCGGCGGTGGTCACCGTGACGGCGACCCTGATAGGCGTGGCCAACGCGGTCATGCACTCGTCCATGCAGGGCTGGGCCACGGACGTGGCACCGCAGGCCCGCGCGACGACGGTATCGCTGTTCGCCGCATCGCTGTTCCTGGGCGGCTCGCTGGGAAACTTCGCCACGGCAACACTGGCCGAGGCAGGTTCCTATGCCGCCATCTTCGGATTCGGCCTGCTGGCCAGCGTGGTGCTGACAATCGCCGCGACGATCGGCCATGCCGCATGGACCCGCCGACACGCGAATCGCGCAACCCCGCGATAACCACCGCGGCGGTTTCCGGTGTTTTGCCCAGTCCCCGTTACCGAGGTTCCCGGCCCGCCAGCTCCGGCGTCAGGCGCGAGGTGTCGGCGCCAGCATGAATGCGCGTGCCGCGCGGATCTGTTCGGTGGTGGGCCGGATGCCCGTGTAGAGCACGAATTGCTCCACGGCCTGCAATGTTGCAACATCGGCGCCTGTCACGACCGGCTTTCCCGCAGTGCGTGCCGCGCGAACCAACGGCGTGTCCGTCGGGACGGCAACCACGTCAAACACCACCTCCGCGGTGGCCACGTGCTCCTGCGAGAACGGCATCTGGTCCGCCTCCGCGCCGCCCGCCATGCCGATGGGTGTGACATTGACCAACAATTCCGCGTCTTCGGTGGTTTCCGTCGCCCACGTGAAGCCGTAGGTCTCGGCCAGATTCCGTCCTGCCGCCTCGTTGCGGGCCACCACCACGACGTCGCCAAACCCGGAGTGCGCCAGCGCCGCCACCACTGCCTTGGCCATCCCGCCGGAGCCCCTGACCACGGTCCGCAGGGCAGGGGAAACGTTGTGGGTCCCCAACAGTTCAACGACCGCCGAGTAGTCGGTGTTGTGGGCGGTGAGGATCCCGTTGTCATTGACGATGGTGCTCACCGACTCGATGGCTGCCGCCGACGGGGCCAAGTGGTCTACGAGCGGGATCACCGCTTCCTTGTAGGGCATGGATACTGCGGCACCGCGGATGCCCAGACCACGAATGCCGGAGATGGCCTGGGTCAGGTCGGTTGGGGCGAAAGCCTTGTAGATCCAGTTCAGTCCCAGCTGGTCGTAGAGGTGGTTGTGGAACAGCGTCCCGTTGTTGCTGGGCCGCGCCGCCAGCGAAATGCAGAGGGTCATGTCCTTGTTTAGTATCGGCATGCCTCGAGTCTATTCCGGCAGCCACGGCCCCAATTTTCTGGACGTCCGGAAAAACGATCCGGGGCAACAGTCGGCCCTGGACGGGAACCTGAAGCAGCAAACGGCGAGCGCTGACAACGAACAACACCAATTCGGGTGAACACGGATAGCTGCCGGTCGCCGCCGTGCCTGCGGCTATCGCCCGGGCATCCAGCCCATGCAATAGTCGAGGTTCGCGATGACGGTGCGCACGGCGGCGTCGCCGTCCCCTGCCTCGATCGCCTCGAGCAGCTCCTCGTGCCCGGCGGCCAGGCAACCGTCAAAGCCGGCTTCGAGCCGCTGCACCATCTTCGTCCCGTGGAAGACGTCCCCGAAGCTCTCGTAGAGTTCGTGCAACAGCGTGTTCTCGGAAGCCTCGGCGACGCGCAGGTGGAATTCCCAGTCCGCGGCCGACCATGCCTCGTAGTCCCCGGCTTCCCAGCTTTCGCGCCGGCGCACCAGCAGCGCGCGCAGGAGGCCGACCACCGCGGCATCTGCCGCGCCGGCGGCAAGCCGGGCGGCCTGCGTATCCAGGGCGAAGCGCACCTGAAGCACGTCCTCGTCCGCGTGCTCGCGATAGACCCGCTGGGCGGTGCCGCTGATTTCGCTGGTGGCCCGCACGTACGTCCCGTCGCCGCGCAGCACTTCGAACAAGCCGGCGTGGGCCAGCGCCTTGACCGCTTCGCGCAGGGTCCCGCGGGAGACACCGAATTCGGCGATGAGTTCGGGTTCGGAAGGGATTTTCGTTCCCACGGCCCAGCGGCCCGACGCGACGGCCTCGCGCAGCCGGGCAACCACCTCGTCGGCCAGTGGAAGCCTCGCCCCGGGGGTGCTCATGCCCGCACCTCCACCGGGGTGCCTTGCTTCCGTCCGATTCCGCCGAGCCGGTATCCCAGGAAGAACTGGACCAGGGTGACCCCGACGAGGATGACCAGCGGAACCGTCCAGGACCCCAGGACGCCCTGCAACAGGCCAAGCCCGAACGGGCCTGCGGCGGCGACCAGGTACCCGACGGACTGGGCCAAGGTCGACAGGGCCGTCGTTTCCGCCGCGCTCTCGCCGCTGCGGCTGATCATCAGCATCAACAGCGGGAAGATGCCCAGCCCCAGTCCGGTGAGCACCGCGGGGATCACGGAGAATTCGACCGGGAGCAGCAGCAGGGCAGTGAATCCGGCGACGGCGGACCCGCAGGTCAGGATGAAGGCGGGGCGCAAGAGCCGTGGTTTCGAGGCCATCCACAGCAAGAGCAGGACCGTCGGAATGCTGACGGCCTGGACCAGGCCCAGCATGAAGCCGGCGGTGGCGGGGTCGGAGCCGCGCGAGATGAGGATGTGCGGCAACCAGCTCAGCAGGGTGTAGACCAGCAATGCCTGCACGGCGAAGACCGAGGTGAACAGCAGGCCCTTGCGCGTGGCAAGCATCGGCCACGGGGAAACGTGCGGCCCCGCGGGTCCGTCCGTGCGGCTCCCCCGGATGGCCAGCGGCAGGAACACCAGCAGCGCCAGTGCGGCGGGAACCGCCCAGGCGGCCAGCCCGAGGGTCGGGGAGCCCAGCCGCGCGGCAATCGGCACGCTGAAGGCCGCGGCGCTGGTCGCACCCACCGACATGGTGACGGTGTAGGTGGCGGTCATGGATGCGGTCCGGTGCGGGTGGTGTTCGCGGATGAAGGAGGGCATGGCCACGTTGCAGATGGCCAGCCCGGACATGCCAAGCACGGTGCCGGCCAGCAGCAGCCAAGTGGATTCGAAGGCGCGCACGGCCAGGCCCAGGGTGAGCAGCAGCAGGGCCACGCCGATGGCCCGTTCGAGTCCGGTGCGCTTGACCAGCCAGGCGGTCCCCGCCCCGGCGAAGGCGAAGCACAACACCGGGATGGTCGGCAGCAGCGAGGCCACCAGCGTGCCGTACCCCAGCAGGTCCTCAAGGTCGTGGAAGAGCGGCGCCGCGGAGGCGATCCCGGCGCGCAGGTTCAGGCCCACCAGCACCACGGCCGCCACGGCCAAGGCCGCGGAAAACCAGCGATTCCACCTTGCGGGGGCCGTTCCCGACACCGGGGCACCCACCGCGGCCTCCGCCGCCACCATTTCGCCGGCGACATCCTCCAGGGCCTGCGGCGGGGCGGACGGTTGGCGGGTGCTCTCTGAATTCATGGTTAAACATTAGACGTCTGATGTTTGTTACGGTGAATTTCGTGGCCTTTCCAACAATCCGGCATGACCGGCACCGGGCTCCGATAGGCTGGCGGCAGCACCATGCGCACCACTTTGCGCTCCACCTCCGCGATTCAGAGGAGCCCGCCACGCATCCCCGTCCTTCACCGCGCACGACCCTGCCATGGGTCATCGCCGGCATCGTGGTCGTGGCCTTGAGCCTGCGTGCTCCGATCATCGCCCCCACCGCGGTGATCCCCGACATCACCGCCGGCACCGGGCTCAGCGCGGTCGGGGCCGGGCTGCTGACCGGGTTGCCGGTGCTGCTGTTTGCGCTCGCCACACCGCTGGCCACCCGAAGCATCCGCCGCTTCGGCCCCGAGGCCACCATCATCCTGTGCCTGGCCGGGGTGCTGGCCGGAACCGTCATCCGCTCGATCGGACCGGCACCGGTGGTGCTGGCCGGAACCGTGTTGATCGGTGCGGCCATGACCCTGGGGAACATCGCCGTCCCCGTGCTGATCCGCCGGGATGTCCCGTTCAACCGGATCTCCGCCGCCACCGGCGCCTATTCGGCCACCATGAACATCGGCTCCATGGCCACGCTGCTGGGCACCGCGCCGCTGGCTGCCCTCGTCGGCTGGCGCTGGGCGATCGCGGCGTGGGGCGTGGTGACCGCCGCAGGGCTGGCCTATTGGCTGCTGCGCCAACGGCGCGGGCGTTTTGCACCCACGCCCCGCGAGGCCGCGGCATCGCCGGCGCCCGCGGCCCCCGCCTTGTCCGACGGGCCCGGCGCACTTGCCGCCACCGCACGCGGCTCGGCCGAGCGGACCCGCTTCCGGCGCGTCGTCGGGCTGCTGGTCCTGGCCTTCTGCGGCCAGTCCGCCGCCTACTACGCCACGACCGCCTGGCTGCCCCTATTGCTGGCCGACACCCGCGGACTGGCTCCGGCCTCCTCCGGCGCAACGGCTTCCCTCTTCCAGATAGCGGCCGTCGTCGGGGCGTTCGGCGTTCCGCTGCTGGCCGCCCGCACAAAACTCTGGATCGCCACGGCCGCCATCGCCCTGTGCTGGGCCACGCTGCCGATTGGACTTCTTGCCGCCCCCGAGTACTTCGTGCTCTGGGCCGTCATCGGCGGGGTGGCCCAGGGCGGCGGGTTCACGGCGATCTTCTCGATCATCCCCCGGGTCGCCCACAACAATGCCGACGTGGCAACCGCGTCGGCCCGCATCCAGGGCAGCGGATACCTCGCGGCGACCTGCGCCCCGCCGTTGGCCGGGTGGCTGAACGGCGCCACCGGATCCTGGACCGTACCGCTGTTCCTGGTGCTTGCCGCGACCCTCGCCTTCAGCGTCGGTTCGCTGCTGGCCGTGCGGCTCTCCGAGCGACGCTAAGCCGGTGCTGCCCCGCCCGCCGCCATGCCGGGAATAGCGCAGGCGGGCGGCGCGTTGGCCACCGGTGTGAAGAACATCGGATTCCTGTCATTCGGCCACTGGACCGACCACCCGTCCTCGGCCACGCGCACCGCGTCCGACTCGCTGCTGCAGGCCATCGACCTTGCGGTGGCGGCCGAGGAGCTCGGCGCCGACGGCGCCTACTTCCGTGTCCACCACTTCGCCCAGCAGCACGCCTCCCCGTTCCCCCTGCTCGCAGCGATCGGGGCGCGGACCAGCCGCATCGAGATCGGCACCGGGGTGATCGACATGCGCTACGAAAACCCGCTCTACATGGCGGAGGACGCCGGCGCCGCCGACCTGATCTCGGGCGGACGGCTGCAGTTGGGCATCAGCCGCGGTTCGCCCGAGCAGGTCATCGACGGGTGGCGCCACTTCGGCTTCTCCCCCGCGGCGGGCCAGTCCGACGCGGACATGGGCCGGCGGCACACCGAACGCCTGCTCGAGGTGCTCACCGGCGAGGGCTTCGCGGAGCCGAGCCCGCGCCCGATGTTCCCGAACCCTCCGGGCCTGCTGCGCGTGGAACCGCACTCGGAGGGCCTGCGCGAACGCATCTGGTGGGGTTCCGGCTCCAATGCGACGGCCGTGTGGGCCGCGAAGCTGGGCATGA
Organism: Paeniglutamicibacter psychrophenolicus; assembly: GCF_030812255.1. Taxonomy (GTDB): domain Bacteria; phylum Actinomycetota; class Actinomycetes; order Actinomycetales; family Micrococcaceae; genus Paeniglutamicibacter; species Paeniglutamicibacter psychrophenolicus_A. The sequence goes on from NZ_JAUSSH010000004.1 coordinate 61,816, forward strand.
ACCTGCAAAGCTCCACACTCAAGGACGACGAGTCCGGCAAGCCCTTCCACGTCCAGCAGGCCGAGCAGATCGCGCTCTACCGGCAGGCGTGGAAGGAGGCGGGCCACCAGCGCGAGCCGCGGGTCTCGGTCAGCCGCAGCATCTTCGCGCTGACGGACGAGCGCGACTGGCAGTACTTCGGCCGCGACCGCCACAGCTCCGACCAGGTCGGCAACATCGATGCGAAGACGCGCGCGGTCTTCGGCAGGTCCTACGCCGGGGAACCAGACGAGCTGGCCGCCACGCTGGCGCAGGACGAAGCCATCGCCGCGGCAGACACCCTGCTGCTCACGGTCCCGAACCAGCTGGGCGTCGAGTACAACGCCCACGTGATCGAAGCGATCCTCACCCAGGTCGCGCCACAGCTCGGCTGGCGCTGAGCCTTCCGGGGACAAGTGCCCGGTCCAAGGTGCCTGCCTGTGCCGGGTTGAACCGGCCGGTGCACCACCGGGCGTGGCCGCCCACCCAACGGCGCCCAACGCCCGTCGACGGCCATGCCGGAAGCACCTAGTGGTGGGCGTGCCCGCCGTGCTCGGCGGCTTTGTCGCCTCCGTCCAGCTGGTGGCCGTGCCCGCCTCCCATGACTTCGGTGAGCGAGACCGCCGGGGAATGCACAAGCAGCGGAAGGATCAGCTCGTTTTCCTTGCGTTGGTGGCTCTCGAAGGCCTCGAGGACCGCGGTGGCGTAGGCGGCCGCGGTTGCTCCCTCGCTCCGGCCAAAATGCCCGACGAGACGCTTGATCAGGACATGCTCTTGGACCATGCCCTCGATGAGCAGCCTGCCCTCGGCCAGTTCCCCGGCCGCGGCGTAGGTGGTGGCCTCTTCCTCGTCGGCGTGCGGGACAAGGACGTCCGCGTACCACCGTTGGACCTGATCGCGGGCGGTAGCCTCATGCCCCGGCCCGGCTTCCCGCAGGGCGGCGGTGATCCGCTCCAGTTCCGCGACCATGCTCGCGTGGTGGACACGGATTTCGTCGGCCAGCCGCGCGTCGCCGGCATGGTGTCCGTGCTCCGCGGCGGATGCCCCTGCCTTGCCGTGTTCATGTTTCCCGGGGGTCATGGTGCTTCCCTTCATTTGCCGGCGGGCTCACGCAGCCAAACACCCGCTCGGACCCAGTATTGCCCGTGCGGTACCCAAACGCCAGAGAGACCCGGACGTGGATCCGGGGCAAGGCCGTTGCCCGCGACGGCGTCCCGCGTTGGACGGCACCGGATCGCCTCTGTTGCAACCCGGTGACCGGCTCCTTCAGCTTCGCTTCCCCGACGACGCGTCCGGCCCTTCAATGACGCAGCACGCATGCGCTCCCGGGCGGCCCTGTCCTCGCGCTGCGCCCGCAACCCGGCTGGCGCTGCTTCGCCCCGGCGCATGCCCGCCCTAGCCAGTGGGGTATTTGGTGTTGCACAATCAGGCATGCACACTCCTGTCGACGAGAACCACGGCTTGGACACACTGCGTTACCTGCGCCTGATGCTCCTGGTCATTCCGCTGCTGCTCCTGGTGGCCATCGCCCTGTATGCCTGGTGGACCGGGGCCATCGGGGACTCCATCAGCTCCTACTACATCGGCCCGGCCCGGAACCTGTTCGTGGCGATGATGGTGTCCACCGGCGTGCTGCTGGTCGTCTACAAGGGCCCGCCCTTGGAGGACCAGGCGCTGAACCTCGCCGGCTTCTACGCGATGTTCGTGGCCCTCGTCCCCGCCGGGCTGGGCCAGGCGCTTGGCACCCTGGACCCCGCCGCGGCACGCGAGCTCATCCAATCCATCCAGGTCTCCGTGGTTGCGGTGCTGGTCGTGGCGGTGGCATTCGGGTGGCTGGAGTGGAAGACCCGCAGTTGGTCGCCGCGCTCATTGCTGCAACGCACGGAAACACGTTGGCTGGCCGTGGCAGGCACGCTGCTGCTGGCGGGGTTCCTGGTGCTGTTGCTGTGGCGGACGCTCGAAGGCAGGGACTTCGTCGGCGTCCACCTTGCCGCAGCCCTGCTCCTGCTCGCCAGCATGGGCATCGCGATCGCCAGCCACCTGGGCAGCGGCAGGCTTGGTGACACCGACACCAGCGGCGGGCGGGCAGGCCACTATGCGGGGCTGCTGGTCCTGATGGCGCTGGGCGTGGTGGCGTGGGCCGTGTTGGCCGCGCTCGGGGTCAGGCAGGCGGTCTTCTTCGTCGAATGGTACGAAATCGCACTCTTCTTGTACTTCTGGTACCTCGAGACCCGAAGGACCTGGAACCCCGTCCCCGCCCCGGAAACCGGGACGGGCCGGCACGCGGCCATATGACGCCGGGGCCGCGATGCTACTTCGCGGCGGGTTCCTTCAGCACCGCTGCTTCTGCGACCGGGCCGGCACTGAACGACGCTGCGAGCATGCGCTCCCGGACAACCTTGGCCTCATGCAGCGCCCGTAGCTCGGTGTGCTTGGGCTTGCTGTGCAGGATCGCGTAGCCGATCCCCAGTCCCACAAACCAGAGCGGGGTGAAGCGCAGCGCGGCGAGGGTGTCGGCCTGCGTGGCCAGCGCCCAAAGGATGAAGCCGAAGAAGGCGAGGAGCACGTAGGGCATGAACGTTCCGCCGGGCATCTTGAACTTGCTGGTCGCGTGCAGCTGCGGGCGGCGCTTGCGGTAGACCAGGCAGCTGATGAGGATGATCGGCCAGACGAACATGAAGCACAGGGCAGAGGTGGTGGTGACCAGGGTAAACGCCTCGGCCACGCCGCCCTCGGCGTAAAGCAGCGCCACGCCGGAGAGCAGGAACATGCAGGAGAACAGCAGCTCATTGCGCGGAACCTTGGTGCGGGAGAGCCTCGCGAGGCCCTTGGGGCCGTCGCCTTCCTTGGCCAAGCCGTGGATCATGCGGGAGGTCGACAGATCCCCGAGTTCGCGCTGGAGGTCGCCGAGGTGAGCACCACGACGGTGATCACTCCGGCCGCCCCGGCCCGCGCGGCCAGCCCAACCGACTCGAGACGGACACGATACGCCAAGGACGCCGGCCGACCTTGATGCCGGAGCGGACGGCCGCGCCGGGTCACAGCGGCTGACGCCGCACCAGACGCGTTCCGGTCTTGACCAGCATCAGGACCAACAGCAGGATCCCGACGTAGCCGTTGACGACATAGACGATGTTGACCATCTGGGAGAACGGCAGGACCAGGCCGATCACGGTGCCAACCACCGCCAGCGCGATGGTCAGGTACTTGAAGCGCGGCGTCTTGTCCGCGAAGAAGCGCGAGGAGACTGTCCACAGCAGTGGCACCGCGGTCGTGTAGATGCCCGCGAGGATCATCACGGAGATCCCGGCGGCAAGCACCGGGCTCACGTCCTTGGCCAGCACGAGCATCGGGATCTCGGTCCCGCCGACTCGCACAATGTTCGCCAGCAGGCCCAGGCCAACAATGATGCAGGCCACCGAAAACGCGATCGACCCGACCAAGGCCCCGGAGGACGCTTCCTTGCGGTTGCGTGCGGTCTTGCCGAGCGCGGTCAGGAAGGCCGCGAGCCAGAGCATGCAGAAACCCACGTAGGACAGGCCGGCCATGAACCAGTTCGTGGAAGCCTGGGTCAAGTCAAGACCCGAAAGCAGGGCGTTGCCCTCCGCGATTCCGCCCGGGTTGCGGAAGATTCCCAACAGCCCGAGGGCGATGGCGACCACGACGATCACCGGACCGATCTTCCCGATGACATCGACCAGGGACTTCAGCCCAAACCACACGCTGACGCCCACGACCACCGCCAGTCCGATGCCGCCGACGTATCGCGACATCCCGTAGTGCTCCTCGAAGACGGCGCCGGCGCCGGCAACCATCACGGTGAAGCTCAGGAAAACGAACAGGATCGAGAAGTAGTCGAAGAAGGTCCCCAAATGCTTGCCGCAGTAGTAGTGGAAGATCCGTGACGGCCGGTCGAATTTCTTCGCCTGCCCGACCACGAAGAATTCGACGGCCACATAGGTCATCAGCACCAGGACCAGCAACCCGGTGCCGAAGACGCCCCAGTATCCGTAGGAGGTGAAGTACTGCAGGATTTCCTGCCCGGTGGCGAACCCAGAGCCAATGAGGAACGCGACGATCGCCCCGGCATAGGTGAGGACGCGCAGGAAACTCGCCTTTTCGGTCGTATCAAGATGCGTCCGGGTGGGGGATTTTTGTGGCATGTTGCTGTTGTCTCCCGTGGTTCTCGCCGACGCCACCAGAGGTGCGCCGCTCACTGATATATCAATTTCCATAGAACGCTATGTCTCAAATGTGACCTAGTCAACAAGCGAAAGCATTATGACGGGCCTCACACCGATTGAGTCTGGATTTGGGTTGGGAGGCATTGGGTCACTGGGGACACGGTGCAGTTCTTCGGCACCGATGCCGCTGGTCAAAACCGCCCGGCCACCACCGAGTGGAGTTCGAGCCAGACACGTTCGCGGTTTTCCCGCAGCATTTCCTCCTGGCGTGGCGAGAACACCAATAGCGGGCCGAAGACCAGTCGACGGCGCGGCGCCGCATGGGCCGCCGCAGTCGTCCGAGAGGTGCGTTTCCTGGCCAGATGGCGGGCACCTGCACGATTGTCGAAGGCCGATTGGACATTGAAGGCATCGGTTGAAGTAGTCATGCATCAAGCCTGAAACGACCGGCACCGCCTGACCACCATTCGGCCATTTCCGAATCCTTACCTCGACGCCGCCGCAAGCCTAGACTCGGTGTCATGCAGATCAGACTGTCGGCCGAGGACCTGACCCGGGTGCGTTTCACCGTCTCGCCCCTGTGGGAAACCGTCACCAGCATGCGTGCCCTGCAGCTCGGAACCCGGTTGCACCGGCCCTGGATCACGGAGGCGACCTCGCGCATCCTGGCTTCGAGGGACCCCGCGAAACAAGACCACCTGAAACTACTCACCACATTGATCCGCCCCACCGGGTTCATTGCCGATTCCCTGACGCCCACCCCGCTGCGGCAGGACACCTTCGAGGCAGGGCTCACGGCGGTCGCCGCCGTGCCGCCGGAGCTTTGGGTCCGCGACCTCAGCTACCTGATGGCAGTCGAGCGGGACGAAACCAGGCTGGAGACGATCAGCGATTTCTGCGATGAACCGACAGCCGGAATCACTCGTCTCGTCGACGCCCTGCGCTGGTACTGGGAGTCTGCTCTTGAACCCTTTTGGCCCCGACTGCGCGCCATGCTGCTTGCGGATCTGGACTACAGGCTGGCGCTGCTGGCAGAACACGGAATCCACCAGGTCTTCGACACCCTGCACCCCAGCGTGCGGCGCACCCGCGACGGACTGGAGATCACCGCGAACTGCGATGGCTCGCACCATGCCGCGCCGGGCAACGGGCTGATCCTGGTGCCCAGCGCATTCGTCTGGCCGCGCACCCTGGTCCTGGACGTCGAACCATTTGTCCCCACGCTCACCTACGCCCCGCGCGGGGTTGGCCGGCTGTGGGAGAACAGCCGCCAGGTGAAGGACTCCCCCGTGGCCAAGCTGCTCGGCCACACACGTGCGACGATCCTGGCCCAGCTCGACCTCCCGATGACCACCACCCAGTTGGCCTGCGCCCTGGACCTTGCGGCAGGAACAGTGAACGGGCACCTGAAGGTGTTGGAGGCTTCGGGACTCACCGACACCATCCGTGCCGGCCGCGAGGTTTTCTACCGGCGGGCAGGCCTGGGCGAGGACCTGCTGGCCCGGGCGTAGCAACGGGTCGTTCCCGGCCTGTCGCCCCGGCTGGGTAGGGTCGGGTCATGATCGATTTCAACAATGCCTCCGTGTTCAAGCTCAGCCCGTGCAACCCGAACGACGTGGCGGGTGAAGTCACTCCGCTCTTTGTGCAGGGCGAGGAGCTGCTTGCCGCTTTCAAGGGCGTTCGCGACTACGTGGTCTTCACCAACAAGCGGCTCGTCGCGGTGAACATCCAGGGCCTCACCGGCAAGAAGCGCGATTACACCTCGTTGCCGTATTCCAAGGTCCAGGCGTTCTCCGTGGAAACCGCCGGGACCTTCGACCTCGATGCCGAACTTGATTTGTGGTTCAGCGGTCTGGGCAAGGTCCGCCTCGAGTTCAAGGGCAAGGTCGACGTGCGTGTGCTCTCGCAGCTCGTCGCCTCCCACGTTCTATAGCGCAACGCGCCCTTGGTGCCGTCCGGTCTTTGCGATTAACCGGAAACACACAGGCCGATGCTGGCATCGAATCGGTTGCGTTGTTCGTTGGAACTGAAAGAAAGAACCCACCGAACCAACCATCGGAGCCCCTTGCCTTCTTCCCGCACGGCCACAAGCCTTGCGCTTGCCGACCGACCGGAACCTCGGGACGCAGACACCCTTTCCGGTGATTCGTCGCGCCACCGGACGATCGTGCTGCTGGGGATCGACGGGGCAGGCAAAACCACCACTGCAACAGCACTGGTGGCTTCCCTCCGGAATTCCGGGGCCCGGGCCCAGCTGTTGCGAAACCCGGCCGGGCGCCGTTGGATGACCAGGGTGGCAGCCCGGTTCGGGACGGCGTTGACACCCGCTTGGGCGAATCGACTTGAATCGGTCGTCCGGTGCGTCAATGTCCTGATTGCCCACACCCGTGCCGCCGGATTCCATGGAACCACCGTCATGGATCGCCACGTGGCGTGCCAACTGGTCCTGCGCTCCGTCCGCGGACTGCCCCAAGGTGTCGTCTTGCCGTGGATGCTGGCCCGGCTTCCGCGCCCGGATGCGATCGTCCTGATCGACGTCCCTGCCGATGTCGCATACTCCCGGATCCTGCGGCGCGGGGAGGACAGCGAGACCATGGCGTATTTGGGCTCGTCGCGCGAGGCCTACCTGGAGATTGCGCTGGCCAGGGGCTGGCACATCGTCGACGGGTCAGGCACGCCCCAGCAGGTGGCAGCCGATGCCATGCGGGCCGTGACTCGCCCCGCTTGAGACAGTCGGCACCACGCCGCCTCTTCCGCGACCCCCGGCAGGCCATCCGCCTACCCTGGTGATGCACCGCTCCAACCACCGCTTGTACGTGTTGGCATGGGTCGCGATGAATCTTCATTTCCCGGGCGCCTAAAAGACCCGGGCTTCTTCCGTGGTTTCCGCAGCTTCCAACCCATTTCCGGCTTTCTGGCCCGGTTCAGCGCCCGGACAGCTGCAATTTTAGATTTCGCGAAGAAACGCAAATCTTTCCATCAAAACCCTCTAGCCGACTCTGGCAAAGTGCGGAAATGTAGTTCTTACGCAGAAAGAACGCCGGAACAACCTACCGGGATCACCAGCGAAGATGATCCCGAGCCGGCACCGGCAACCAGCAAGGAGAAGGCAATGACCGAGCAGAACTCGACCGAAAACCGTATCGCAGCAATCGAACAGGATTGGGCAACCAACCCCCGCTGGAACGGCGTTACTCGTGATTACTCGGCAGCAGACGTTGTGAAGCTGCAGGGCTCGGTGCAGGAAGAGCACACCCTGGCCCGCCGCGGCTCCGAAAAGCTCTGGAAGCAGCTCACCGAGGAAGCCCCGACCGGCGGCTACACCAACGCACTGGGCGCCCTGACCGGCAACCAGGCAGTACAGCAGGTCAAGGCCGGCCTGCGAGCCATCTACCTGTCCGGATGGCAGGTCGCCGCAGACGCGAACCTTTCCGGCCACACCTACCCGGACCAGTCCCTCTACCCGGCCAACTCGGTTCCGCAGGTTGTCCGCCGCATCAACAACGCACTGCTTCGCGCCGACCAGATCGAGCATGCAGAAGGCATCAAGAGTGTTGAGGATTGGCTCGTGCCGATCGTGGCAGACGCCGAGGCCGGCTTCGGCGGCCCGCTGAACGCCTACGAACTGATGAAGTCGATGATCTCCTCCGGCGCCTCGGGCGTTCACTGGGAAGACCAGCTCGCTTCGGAAAAGAAGTGTGGCCACCTCGGCGGCAAGGTCCTCATCCCGACCCAGCAGCACGTTCGCACCCTGAACGCCGCCCGCCTGGCAGCCGACGTCGCCAACACCCCGTCGGTCGTCATCGCCCGCACCGACGCCGAGGCAGCCACCCTGATCACCTCGGACGTCGATGACCGCGACAAGGAATTCGTCACCGGCGAGCGCACCGCGGAAGGCTTCTACAAGGTCACCAACGGAATCGAGCCCTGCATCGCCCGGGCCAAGGCCTACGCACCGTACTCCGACCTCATCTGGATGGAGACCGGCACCCCGGACCTGGAACTTGCCCGCAAGTTCGCCGAGGCGGTCAAGGCAGATTTCCCGGACCAGATGCTCTCCTACAACTGCTCCCCTTCCTTCAACTGGAAGAAGCACCTGGACGATGCAACCATCGCCAAGTTCCAGCGCGAACTCGGCGCCATGGGCTTCACCTTCCAGTTCATCACCCTCGCCGGCTTCCACGCCCTGAACCATTCGATGTTCGACCTTGCGCACGGCTACGCCCGTGAAGGCATGACCGCCTACGTCGACCTGCAGGAGCGCGAGTTCGCTTCCGAGGCCCGCGGCTACACCGCAACCAAGCACCAGCGCGAAGTGGGCACCGGCTACTTCGACGACATTGCAACCGTTCTGAACCCGAACGCCTCCACCCTGGCCCTGGTGGGATCCACCGAAGCCGGACAGTTCCACTAAACAAACCTCGGCGGTTGCCGCCGCGGTTCCGGTGGGCCGGCTGGAGACAGCCGGCCCACCGGGCCACACGTTTTTCCCCGATTTCCCCCGGCACACCGCCACCCAAAATCTTGATTCAAGAAGGAGTCACAGCCATGAACGATCCAATCACCCTGAACGGTATTACTTTGGTCGCTGCCCCCGTCCGCCGGCAGGAACAGATCCTCACCCCCCAGGCGCTGGACTTCTTGGCCCAGCTCCACAAGGCATTCGACGGACGCCGCGCAGAACTGATGCAGACCCGCCAGCTGAACCGTGCGCGGATCGCCAACGGCTCGGACCCGAGGTTCCGTCCCGAGACCAAGCACATCCGTGACGACGCCACCTGGCAGGTTGCCCCCATCGCTCCCGGCCTGGAGGACCGCCGCGTGGAAATCACCGGCCCCACCGACCGCAAGATGACCATCAACGCACTGAACTCCGGCGCCAAGGTCTGGCTGGCCGACCTCGAGGACTCCTCGACCCCCAGCTGGTCCAACGTCATCAACGGACAGCTGAACCTGCGCTCCGTGCTGGACCGCAACATCGACTTCACCTCGCCCGAGGGCAAGGAATACAAGCTGGACGGCGAGAAGCTCACCGACATGCCCACCATCGTGGTTCGCCCGCGTGGCTGGCACCTGCCGGAGAAGAACCTGCTGGTTGGCGGCAAGCCGGTCTCCGGTGCGTTGGTCGACTTCGGCCTGTACTTCTTCCACAACGCCCAGCGCCTGATCTCCCAGGGCCGCGGCCCCTACTTCTACCTGCCGAAGATCGAGAACCACCTCGAGGCACGCCTCTGGAACGACGTCTTCATCCTGGCCCAGGACCTGGTGGGCATCCCGCAGGGCACCATCCGCGCCACGGTGCTCATCGAGACCATCACCGCGGCCTTCGAGATGGAGGAAATCCTCTACGAGCTGCGCGACCACGCGGCAGGCCTGAACGCCGGCCGTTGGGACTACATCTTCTCCATCATCAAGAACTTCCGTTCCCGTGGCCCGCGCTTCGTGCTCCCGGACCGCGGCATGGTCACCATGACCGCCCCGTTCATGCGCTCCTACACCGAGCAGCTGGTCCGTGCCTGCCACCGTCGCGGTGCCATGGCCATCGGCGGCATGGCTGCCTTCATCCCCAACCGCAAGGACGAGGCCATCAACACCGTGGCCTTCGAGAAGGTCCGTGCCGACAAGACCCGGGAAGCCAACGACGGCTTCGACGGTTCCTGGGTGGCACACCCTGACCTGGTCCCGGTGGCCCGGGAGGTCTTCGACTCGGTGCTCGGCGACAAGCCGAACCAGCGCGGGAACACCCGTGACGACGTCATCCCCGACGACAAGGAACTGCTGAACATCGCCGGCACCGAGGGCAAGATCACCGAGGGCGGCATCCGCAACAACATCGAGGTCGGCATCCGCTACATGGAAGCCTGGCTGCGCGGCAACGGCGCCGTGGCCATCCACAACCTCATGGAGGACGCCGCCACCGCCGAGATCTCCCGTTCGCAGATCTGGCAATGGATCCAGCAGGCAGCCATCACCGACGAGGGGGAACTGATTTCCCGCCACTGGGTCGAGGCGCTGACCGAAGAGGAATTCGAGAAGCTCTCCCGCTTCGAAGGCGACCGTTTCGACGACGCCCGCGAGATCTTCGAGGCTTGCGCCCTGCGTGAGGACTTCCCGACCTTCCTCACCGTCCAGGCATACAACCGCTACCTGCGCGAGGCCAAGGCACTCGAACCGGCAGCCTAGATCCGCTGTGGCGGCGGGGGCAGGGGGCAAGCGCAACGACGCGAACACCCCCTGGTCCCCGCCACCAAGCAACAACTAAATAGCCTTCGATCGTCCCCACCGGCAGAGCTGCCCATGGCGGGGACGATCGTTTTTCTGCCCCTGAAATTGTCGATCACTGCCAAAGCCCATGTGTTTTCCTGTGAACTGGCATGATAGAAGCTGGCGATTTCCTAATTGACCAACTTATTCACTCTAAAAGAAAAACAGGGGCCTCCACGTGGACGATAACAATGCCGATAGTTCGGTCGATGATTCGGTCCTGAACCGCATTTGTCGCTTTTGCAGCGTCCAGTCATCTGTCTCGGGTAATTTCTGTCCTAATTGTGGGAAGCCTTTTGGCAAGAAAAGCTCACTTTCCCCCAAAATCATCTGGGGAGCAATTGCTGCGGTTTTAGTGGTGGTCGGAATAGTCCTCGCCATCTTCCTTACCCAACAGGCATCCGCCAAGAACGCCGCGGAAGAGGCTTTGGCTTCGCAAGTAGCAGCGGCTTCGTCGGCAGCAGCAAGTTCGTCCGCAGCTGCAGCCGCGGCATCCGCGGAACTGGCAGCATCAGCTTCGGCCGCGGCCGCTTCTGAAGACGTAGAGCGAGCGGTGCGCAAAGTCTACGTTTCAGAACTTGAATCCAGTATCGAAAAAGATGCCAAGACCCGTGTCAAGAAGGGCACGTTAACCGGCCCGATCAAGCGAGTAAGTTGCACTCCCACAGGCGGGGGATCTCTTGATGACCTCACCAGTCTGACAACCACATTCGAATGCATAGCAGTGAACAAGACCAACAAGGACAAAACCGAAAGCGGCTATGTATTCACATCAACCATGAATTGGGACGATGCTTCCTACTCCTGGCACCTGGGACGATAGGCGTTCTCCTTTCTTCGGATTTTTCCCAACGGTGACCGCTTCGCCCGGCCAAAAAGCGACGGCTACCTCACGGGGTTGTCGGCAATGACACCACCCTCCGCTTCCTCAAATGCCCGAACCCGCCGGGCACGGGGCCGATAATGGCAGGAGGCCCCGATGCGGGACCGAAAGCAGGAAAACCCAAGAAGGAGCCCGGTGAGCCAGCCACACGATCCCCCAGCGAAACTCTTCACCCGGGATTTCCTGCTCGCAGGCCTCGCGAACCTCTTCATTTCCATGGTCTTCTACCTTCTGATGACCTCCATGGCGCTCTACGCCGTGGACAGGTTCCAGGCCTCCGACAGCGCAGCCGGCCTGGCCGCCAGCATCTTCGTCATCGGCTCGGTCACCGCCCGGCTCTTCGCGGGAAAGCTGCTTCAGGTCCTGGGGCGAAAGCGACTGACAGTCATCTCCCTGTGCCTCTTCGTCCTGGCCTCGATGATGTACCTCTTCAGCGGTACGTTGTGGCTCCTACTGGTGGTGCGCTTTGTCCACGGAATGGCGTTCGGCGCGGGGAACACCGCCATTGCCACCGCGGTCCAATCCATCATCCCGTCGGCACGGCGCAGCGAGGGAACCGGGTACTTCGGCCTCTCCACCACACTGTCCACGGCCGTGGGCCCGTTCCTGGCCGTGCTCTTGGCCGCAAACGGCAACTACACCTCGGTCTTCGTGTTCTGCTCGATTTCCTCTGCGGCGGCACTGCTCATCTGCCTGTTGATCCGCATGCCGGAGCCTCGGCCGACCACCGAGAGGCACGTGTCGCATGTGCGTCGCGGAAGCTTCATCCGTTCCATCGTCAGCCCGGCGGCCCTGCCGATTTCCCTGGTGATCCTGGTCTGCGGCGTTGCCTATTCGGGCATCATTTCCTTCCTGGCCCCATTCCTGATTTCGAGCTCGATGGCCGAGGCCGCGAGTTGGTTCTTCGTCGTTTACGCGATCACCGTGTTGGTTTCCCGGCTCTTTGCCGGGCGCATCCAGGACAGGCGGGGCGACAACGCCATCATGTATCCGCTGCTGGTCATCTTCGCCCTGGGCATGGCGGCGCTGGCCTTCGATCCCAGCAACCTGAGCGTCGTCTCGGCCGCCGCGTTGACCGGCCTCGGCTTCGGCGCGCTGATGCCCTGCGCGCAGGCCATTGCCGTGAACGCGGTGTCTCCGGCCGAGCTGGGCATTGCCACCTCCACGTTCTTCCTCATGCTGGATGTCGGGATCGGCTTCGGTCCGGTGGCACTGGGCCTGGTCATCCCCCACCTGGGATACACCGGCATGTTCGGTGCCTTGACGGTGCTTTCGGTCCTGGGCATCGGCATGTACTTCCAAGTCCACGGCCGCCACGCGCGCGGGTCCCGGGGGAACGCCGTCTAGTCACCGGCGGATGCGGAAAATCCGCCCCGGGCTGTCGCGCACGAACGCGACGATCGTCCACACCACCAACGCCAGCGCGGCTGCCCACAGGATCAGCAGCCCCACCTGCAGGTAGAGGAATGCCCCGACGAAGGAACCCAGCGTGATCATGGCCCAGAGCGCGCCGTAGGGCAGCCACGCCCACTTGGGGCCGCCGACCAGTGCCGCAGCCAGGTGCTGCCCCATCTTCACCAGGGCCCCGGTCATGTATGTCAATCCCACGCTGACTTCGCCGCGGCGCGTGTAGGTCGCGTTGATCGCCCCCATGGACATGGCCATCAAGACCGCTGTCCATACGGCATGGAGCGATCCGAACGTGGTCAAGGCCGCGGCCAGCAGGAAGACCGACGACACCGAGAGCACCGCTCCGCGCCGGTGCACCGAAGGCACCTGGCTGGCCAGGGTTGCCGCGGCCACGCCCAGCACGAAGCTGGCCACCAGCCCGATGGCCAACGCCCACTCGAAGTAGTTTCCTTCGGCGAGTCCAGCGCTGGAACGCGTCGAGTTCCCGCTCATGAACGAGACAAAGTATCCCCCGAAGTGGATGAATGCCACGCCATCCACGAATCCGGCAATTGCGGTTAGTCCACTGGCATAGGCGACTCCCCGCCATCCCAAAGACCGCGCCACGTGTATTCTCCTCATCCGTGCCCCGGCGCAAAGCAACGCTCCGGGCTGGGGCACCCTCAAAATCATGGGTCCGGCGTGCGCGCAATATCGCTTCCGGCTCCCACCCAGTCTATTGACCAGCCCAAACCGGGCCGCCTCGACGCACTCAGGCCGCGTTTCCAGGTTTTTCGCCGCCCCACGGGCACGCCGGACTGCGGGGTGATCCACGCCACCGAACCACTACCGATTCGGGTTGCCCACTTATCATTGGATAAGCCCCCTTTCCAACCGAAGGTTTATTTCCGTGCCCCAAATTGCCCAGGCGCTTGCCCGCGGCCTGAATGTCCGCCACGTCCGATTCATGGCCCTTGGCTCGGCCATCGGCACCGGATTGTTCTATGGTTCCGCATCCGCCATCCAGGCCGCCGGACCGGCGGTCCTGCTGGCCTACATGATCGGCGGCGCCGCCGTCTTCATGGTGATGCGGGCATTGGGCGAGATGGCGGTGCGGCACCCGGTCTCCGGGTCCTTCGGCCAATATGCCTCCAAGTACCTGGGCCCGTTCGCGGGGTTCATCACCGGCTGGACCTTTGCCTTCGAGATGGCGATCGTGGCTATCGCAGACGTCACTGCGTTCGGCATCTACATGGGCTTCTGGTTCCCGGATGTGCCGCGTTGGATCTGGATCCTGGCCGTGGTCTTCTTCATAGCCGCGCTGAACATGATGAAGGTCAAGGTCTTTGGCGAGACAGAGTTCTGGCTCTCGCTGATCAAGGTCTCCGCCATCATCGCGATGATCGCCGGAGGTGTGCTGATTGTGCTCTTCGGCTTCGGGCTGCCCGCCGAGGCAAACCCCGGGATCGGCACCCTGCTTGCAGCCGGAGGGTTCTTCCCCAACGGCTTCTGGGGCCTGCTGGCCTCTTTCTCGATCGTGATGTTTGCCTTTGGCGGCATCGAGACCATCGGCATCACCGCCGGCGAGGCCGAGAACCCCAAGTCCGTGGTGCCCAAGGCCATCAACACCGTCCCGGTGCGCATCCTGCTCTTCTACGTCTGCACCCTGGGCGTGCTGATGATGATCTACCCCTGGAACCAGGTTGGCTCGGAGGGCAGCCCGTTCGTGCAGATCTTCGATTCCCTGGGCATTCCCGCGGCGGCACATATCCTCAACGCCGTCGTGATCACCGCCGCGATCTCGGCCATCAACTCCGATATCTTCGGGGCCGGGCGCATGATGTTCGGGCTGGCCCAGCAGGGCCACGCCCCGGCATCCTTCGCCAAGATCTCCCGCAACGGGGTGCCGTGGATGACCGTGCTGACCATGGGCATTGTGCTGCTGGCCGGCGTGGTGCTCAACGCACTGCTGCCCGAGTCGCTGTTCCTGATCATCGCCTCGATCGCGACCTTCGCAACCGTCTGGGTGTGGGTCATGATCCTGCTCTCGCACATCGCGATGAAACGGGCCATCAGGCGCGAGGGGTTGCCTGCCTCGGAGTTCCCTTCTCCCTGGTGGCCGGCCGCGTCCTACGTGGCGTTGGGCTTCATGGGCTTTGTGATCGTGCTGCTGGGCATCATGCCCGCCACCCGTGTGGCCCTGGTCGTGGGCACCGTGTGGATCGCATTCCTCTTCGTCGCCTACAAGGCGTGGGTCCGCGGCAAGGGCCATGAGCGTGCCGAACTCGTCGACGAAACCGGTCGCGAATACGTGTCGGCTGACTCGCACTAACGGAAAGGGCTTCCCGGTTGCCTTGGCGGCCCCCCGGACGCTCAATGAGTGGTCCCGGGGGCCCTCATGCATTTTGGCGATCCATTCCGCCAGGGGAGTTCTATTCGCGCACCTGCATTTCCGGCCGGGCGGCAGCCAATCCGCGAATCTCCCGGGCCCGGGATTCCGAAGCCAGCCTCGCTTCCGATAGTGCCAGCGGCATCCAGCGCCGATCGGGGGTTGGTGACGAATACCCCTCTGTGGCCCGAGCGTTGCGGGGAATACGCTCCCCGGCTCGGCTGTTGCCCCAGACATGACTGAAACCCGCTTGAGCGTTGACATTTATTCCGACATTGCCTGCCCCTGGTGCTTCATTGGCAAGCGCCGATTCGAGAAGGCCGTTGCGGCTCTTCCCTTTGGGAACAAGGTCGACGTGAAATGGCATGCGTTCCAATTGGATCCCTCGTTGCCCGACCACTACGAAGGCAGCGAAGTGGACTACCTGGTCAAGGCCAAGGGCCTGCCCGCCGAGCAGGTCGCCGGGATGCTTGAGCATGTCACCGCCCAGGCCGCCGGGGAGGGCCTGGACTACGACTTCGAGGCATTGCGTCCGGCCAACTCCTTCACCGCCTTGCGCCTGCTGGCCCTGGCCAAGGAACGCAACCTCGGCAACGAGATGAAGGAAGCCCTGCTTTCGGCCCATTTCGAGAAGGGAGTGGACACAGGCAGCCGCGCGGCGCTCCAGGGCATTGCCGATTCCGTGGGCCTCGACCCGGCGGAATCAGCCGAGGTGCTCGCCGGGGACAAGTACGCCGATTCGGTGCGGGCCGATGGTCTGCGCGCCCGCGAGCTGGGTGTCAGTGGAGTGCCGTTCTTCGTCCTGGAGGACAAGTACGGGATTTCCGGTGCCCAACCATCGGAGGTCTTTGAGCAGGCCCTGAACCAGGTCTGGAAGGAAATCGGAGGCGAGTCCCTGCAGATGCTCGGCACACCCTCACCCGACGGTGAGGCGTGCGGTCCCGAGGGCTGCAACTAATCCCCCTGGTTGTCCTTCTGCTCCGTCGACGGTTCCGGTTTTTTCGGGGCCGTCGACGTCTTTGCATCGTCCTTCGGCTTCGGCGGGGTGCACCCAAGCTTCCCGGGCTTCTTGTTGACCGACTTTTCCTTGACCAGGTCCTTGTACTTGGTGCCAACAACCAAGTCAACGGTCGTCCCCGGGCGCTTGGGATCGTAGACGTAGGTCAGGTCCTTGATGTTCCGCTGCACCGTCATGGCCTGGGCGTAGCCGTCGGGCCCGGAGGTCACGGCGCCCACCACCTCGACATTGGACAGGCGCGCATTGCCCACGTCCCCGACCTTGAATCCGCGTTTCTTCAGCTTCGTTGCCGTGGCACCGGCCAAGCCGGAAACCTGCGTGGCGTTCATGACGTTGACCTTCATCTTGCCCGGGTCGACATAATTGAACTTCGTGGTGGGGCAGGCCTCGCTCACCGCAACCGGGGCCTCGGCAACCGGCTTGGGCTCCAGCGCATCGATGATCAGCGACCGGGTGTTGACCATGTAGGCCAGGACCAGGGATGCGATCAGGACCAGCAGGATGAACGTGAGGATGATTCCGTGGCGGATGGTGCGCCGCTTCTTGATCCTGGCATCCGTGGTGAACTCGGGACTCGCCAACTGGTCTTCGGAGATGATTCGGTGGCCGTGCCAATCATTTGGATCGGTGTTCCGCGCCAAGGTCTCCCCTAGTCTTCCAGCACCAGCACGCGGGCGTGCAGGATCGAACGTTGGTGCAGGGCCGTGCGGACGGCGCGGTGCAGTCCGTCTTCCAGGTAGCGGGTGCCCTTCCACTGCACGACATGCGGGAACAGGTCCCCGAAGAATGTGGAGTCCTCGGCCAGCAACGCGGCCAGGTCCAAGGTGCTCTTGGTGGTCACCAACTCGTCAAGTCGCACCTGCATGGGCGCAACGGAAGACCAGTCCTTCGGGGTGAGGTAGCCGTGTTCCGGGTATGGGCGCGAATCGCCGACAGATTTGAAGATCACTTGACCAGCTTAGGAAACTTCTGGCGACAATTGGGCCGATCGACGGTTTTTTGTGCGAGTCGCGGATTTCATAGGCGGTTTAACAGCCCGAGTCAAGGGTCCCGACGCATGGATTCACACTACGGAACGGGACGTAACCTGCGCTGTCACAAACCAGCCGACCGGGTGCATTCTTGATTCATGAGTACAGTTCTCACCACCGTTCCGGTCCTAGACATGTCTACCGCACGTCGCGCCGATGGCAGTTTTGATGAAGGTTTCATTACGGCCCTGCGCGACGCCGCCCACCGCGTGGGCTTCTTCCAGATCACCGGCTTCGGCGCCGGCGAAGGCACGACGCAGAACTTGCTCAAGACCCTGGCCGAGTTCTTCGCCCTGCCCGTCGAGCAGAAGCTGGAACTGGACAACCGCACCTCGGCACAGTTCCGCGGCTACACCCGACTGGGTGCCGAAATCACCCGCGGCCGTGCCGATTCGCGTGAACAAATCGACTACGGGCCCGAGCGCGAGGTCCTCGCCGAAGTGCCGGCCGATGCGCCCTACCTGAACCTGCAGGGGCCGAACCAGTGGCCTGCCGGGTTCCCGAAGCTTGAAACCGTCGCCATGGAATGGGCAACGCTGATGAACCGCGTCGGTGCCGAGCTGCTCTCCGCACTGGCCGTCGGCCTGGGCCTGCCCCAGGAATACTTCGACGAGCCCTTCGCCGAGACCCCGGCCTGGATGGGCAAGCTGGTGCATTACGTCGGTGGCGGGATCGTCCCCGGTGCCGGAACCCAGGGCGTCGGCGCGCACGCCGACTACGGTTTCATCACCCTGTTGCTGCAGGACGCGGTTGGCGGGCTCCAGGTCCAGCCCTACGGCCAGGACGAGTGGATCGAGGTCGCGCCGATCGAGGGCGCGCTGGTGGTCAACATCGGCGAAATGCTCGAGGTCGCCACCAACGGCTACCTGATGGCCACCATCCACCGGGTCACCGCTCCACCGGCAGGGGTGGACCGCTACTCGGTCCCCTTCTTCTACTCCCCGCGCCTGGACTCGGTCATCAACACCGTGCCGCTGCCGGACGAGCTTGCCTCCGAGGCCCGCGGCGTTTCCGACGACCCGCAGAACCCGATGCTGGCTTCCTACGGCGCCAACGTCCTCAAGGGCTGGCTTCGCGCCCACCCGCAGACCGCCAAGGCGCACTACCCGAACCTGGTGAAGTAGACCTTCCGCATGCGGGCATGCAACGGGTGACTTGGCCGTCCGCATCCTGCGCGGTCTGGCCCCAAGTCCACGGACAGGCTGGGGCGGAACCTATGCTGTACCTATGAGTGCCACGAATACGGGCCGGCGGCGCCACACGGAAGCCCGGTTGCCGTCGCTGATCTCCCGGCTTGTCACCAAGGGCGTCCCGTTTGCCGACCTTCCGCTGCAACGGAAGGCCGGCTGGTCGCAAACGCCCATGCTGCTGGCGGTGGCCATCAGCTGCATCCTGGCGGCCATCACGGCCCCCGGGGAAATCTACGGGGACGGGCATTTCGTGGCAGGGGTGCTGTTGACACTGCTCAACAGCGTGTTGGCCTGGACCCTACCGTGGACGCGACTCGGCCCGCAGTCATACCTCTCGATCCCCGCACTCGGGTTGGTGTCGGCAACCTTGATGGCGATCGGCGCCTATCCCTGGCTCAGCGGGGTCAGCCTGTTCATTGCCTTCCCGGTCTTCTGGTTTGCCTGGTCCGGTGTCATCCCCCGCACAACGCTGCTGCTCTCGTTCGTCGTGCCGCTGGCAGCGACCTGGCTGCAATTGTGGCACCACGGCACTGCCTTCTCCCTGGAGGCAATGTCCAGGCCGATGCTCGTGCCATTGGCCATCCTGGCCCTGGCCACCACCACGGTCATCGCCGCATACAACGCCACGCTGGCCGAACGGCAGCTGCGCGCGACCCTGGCCACCAGCAGGCGGCAGACCCACCTGCTGAACGCCGTGCTCAATGCGGCAAACGTCGGCGTCGTCGTGGTGGATCGCGACGGCCACGACGTGTTCATGAACGACGTCCAACGCTTCCAGCACCGACATGCCACCCCGGAGGGCAATCCCAATCCCAACGAGTCCCAGCTGCTGATACGCGCTGTCTCCCCCGACTATGAGCCGGCCGGCGAGCTCCTGGATCCCCGTGACCGGCCGGTCATCCGTGCGATCCGCCAAGAGGAATTCACCGACGAACTATTTGCGATGGGTCCGCTCTCCAACCCCATGTACCTGTCCACCTCGGCCCGCTCGTTCTTTGGCGAAGACGGTGCCTACGACGGGGCGGTGACCATGTTCAAGAACATCACTCCGCTGATCGAGGCTTCAAAGACCCGCGACCGCTTCCTGGCCAACGTGAGCCACGAACTTCGCACCCCACTGACCTCGATCCTGGGCTACCTCGAACTGCTCCAGGACGATGCCAGCCTGAACCACTCCCAAAAGCATTCCGTGGATGTGATCTCACGGAATTCCGAGCGGATGCTGCACATGGTCAACGACCTGCTCACCGCGGCAGCCGGGCACCACCAAGTCAATATTGTCGCCATGGACCTCGGAGCGGTGATCCACGCCCAGATCGAGTCGCTGTACCCGCGTGCCGAAACCGCGGGGATCGCGTTGCTCGAGGGAAACCTTTGCCACGAGGCCGTGCTGGGAGATCCGTTGCGACTGGGACAGGTGGTGGACAACCTCGTGTCCAATGCCATCAAGTACTCCGACGCGGGGGGCTCGGTCACGGTTGAGATGAACTGCAACAACAAGGAGATCTCGCTCCGGGTCATCGACACCGGGCACGGGATGTCCGATATGGACCTCCAGGGCCTCTTTACCCGCTTCTTCCGCACCGACAGGGCCAGGCGCTCCGGGCTGCCTGGTGTCGGTCTTGGACTGGCCATAAGCCACGAACTGGTCGATGCCCATGGCGGGACGATCACGGCCGAGAGCAAGCTGGGCGCGGGAACGACCATGACCGTCACCTTGCCGCGCAAGTCCCCGGACTCCGGCACGGGATCCTCGGTCCGCCCGCTGGGCTTTCCGTCCGTGCACCCGGACTCTCGCCGCTGAAACTGCGGCTTAAAAACAAAGTGTGAGTTCGAGGTGCACCTCTAACTCACACTTTGCCAGGTTCGTCGAGTTCCACTCACGCCCCCATGATGCGAGTGAAGAACCTTGAATTGGTATCCGGGAACTCATCACTTTCCCCGTTTGCCGGCGGCACGGGTTCCCCCGATCCTCCAGCAATCAACACTATTCCTTGACAACATCAATTTCTCGTCCAAACGCAGGCAATATTGCCGCACAGTATCCTCAAAAATCTTGGAGACTTCCTTGAGGTGGTCTTGAGCGATTTTGGGGCCCGTTCGTGAGCTTCGCGCAGCATGATGGGACCATGAAGTTCCCGCCCATTTCCCCAGACGACGCTGTGTGTACGCAGACCCTGGGAAAATTGTGCTCGGAACTGGGGCCGCAATCCGTCGACGAGTTCATTGCCCAATTCAAGACGCTTCTGCCCCTGCGAATCACACGGTTGAACCAGGCTCATTCCTTGCACGACGAAACCGCGGGACAGGATGCCGCGCTCTCCTTGAAGTCCGCGGCAACCATGGCCGGCGCCCACGGCCTGGCCGGGCTGGCTTTTCTCCTGCATGATGCTTTCAGGGACGACCAGCGGGAAACCCAGGGCGAACTCATTGGCCGCATCGAGCGGGCAGGGATCACGATCCTTGCGGTGTTGGGCGAACCCGGATTTGCCGAGCGCGCGCTCAAGGCATATCTGGGGTCGGCTAGCGCCTAGCCACCGCGCGGTAACCAACCCCGCGCACGGTTTCAATCCAGCGCGGTTCCTGGGCGGAGTCTCCCAGCTTGCGCCGCAGATTCCCCACATGCACCTCCACGGACCGCTCATCGGAGGCCGAGACGTAGGTACCGGCATCGGAATCCTCGTTGCGCAACCGCCTCACTAGATCGGTTTTGGTACGGATGTGCCCCTTCGCACCCAGGAGCGATTCGAGCAGCGTGAACTCCGTCGGCGTGACGACTTTTGCATCCCCGTCAACGTGGACCGAGTAGGTGGCCACGTTCATCACCAATCCGTTGAGGCTTCGCAGGTGGGCCTCGTCGGTGGCCGCCTCGTCCTGGGCCTGGGCCGGAGGTCGGTTTTCACCGGGCGTGGCGTCGTGTGCTGTGCTGTTGGGGCTGGTGCGCCGGCGCATGATTGCGTCGACCCTGGCACGCAGCTCACGAGGTCGGAACGGCTTGGTGACATACTCGTCGGCACCTGATTCCAGCCCCAAGACCGTGTCGATCTCGTCGGACCGTGCGGTGAGCATCAGGATGTGCGCGTCGGAGACGCTGCGGATCCGGCGGGCGGTTTCGAACCCGTCAATGTCCGGCAAACCGATATCCAAGGTGACCAGATCGGGATGGTGGGCTTCCACCAATTTCATGCCGGTAACCCCCGAGTCGGTGGAATGGACGTCAAACCCGGATTGCTGCAGGACGACCTCGAGCAGTCCCCGGATGTCGGCGTCGTCTTCCACGACCACTGCGATACGGCGTTCGGTCAACTTGTTCACCTTTTCAGCTACATTCGATTGGCGCCATCAACTTTCGCCAATGCACTGGTCGTTAGTCTAACGATTTCCCGATCAAGTGGTGCAGCTTAAACGAAATCGGCCTTGACGAGATTTCTCAAGTCAAGACCGATACCGTATCCGCGGAGGATGGGGGATTTGAACCCCCGAGGGCGTGAACCCAACACGCGTTCCAGGCGTGCGCCATAGGCCGCTAGGCGAATCCTCCAGCTTGCTCCAAAGAGCAGGTTCCAGCATAGCGGACAATTTCGATGACAACTAATCGACGCTCGAAGCCCACCCCCAAAGGTTCTTGGCGCAACCCGAATTCCCTTCCCGCACACCCCCGGATGGCCCCTGCCGCACTCCACAGCCCGGCAGGGGCCGGGAGCGGGAAAGTCCGCGACGGGGTGAACTGGAACATGGGAAAATTTGCGGCGCACCAGAGCAATTCAGGGCCCGAGGGAGGCGGCGTGCCGCCTGCCGGGTCTCGTTACTATGCCGGAATGGACGGCATCTGGAGCACCCTTGCGGAGAACTTCCTGGCACGGAACCCCCTCATGCGGGCAGTAGCGAAGCTCACATCAACCCATTCCCCGCGCACGCCGGCACAGGGCCTGAACCAGCTGGGCGAGCTAAGCCGGATCCGCGCCATGATCGACGGGCTGGAGTCCACATTGCTGGCAGACACCTCCGAGATGGTGCAGCGCGGCATGCCCACCCCGCTGTCGGAGGAGAACCCCACGCTCTTTGACTACAAGCGGGAGATCGAGGAACACGGCTACCCGCTCTCCCGGCTGGACCAGGACCTGAACCGGTCCTCCTTCGTGGCCGAGGCCGCCCTGGTCACCAGGACCTCGGAGCATTCCACCTTCAACAGGTTGGCCACCGCCGAAGGCCTGCGGACCGTGCACGAAGCCTCCCTCTTCGCCTTGTACAGCGGCTCCATCACCTCACGCACAGCCGCCGCGCTGGTGAAACAGACCCGCGGAATCCCACGCGCAACGGCCCAACAGATCGAGGCGAGCCTGCTTCCCACCGCCACCACAGCCTCCGACGCGGCCATGGCATTGCGCATCAAGCGCACCCGGGAGCGCATGCATCCGGAACCGGCCGCGGACCGCAGGTCGCGGGCGGAGACGGGGCGTTCGCTGGCGTGGTGGCCCGAAGAAGACGGGATGGCTGTGCTGCAGGCCTACCTGCCCGCCGAGGACGTGCTGGCCATTTACAACACCGTCTCCGTTCACGCCAACATGCTGCTCCCGGGTGAAGCGGACCGGGCGCTGGGCCAGCTGCGTGCCGACGTGTTCAGGGATTCGCTGCTCGAGGGCTGGCCCGGGCAGCCCACGAAGAAGCCTCCGCCCTTTGTGGGGCTGACAATCCCGGCGCTGGAGCTGCTGGCCAACCCGGAGCGCGGGACCGCCAACCTTGAGGGGTATGGACCCATACCGCTCGGTGTCGCGGTGCGGCTGGCCGCCACGGCGCCGTCGCTGCGGCCCATTCTCACCGACCCGTGGACCGGTTCCGTCCTGGACCTGGGCCGCAAGCGCTACAAGCCCTCCAAGGCGTTGCGTGATTTCCTGCGGGTGCGCGACGAGCATTGCCGGTTTCCCGGGTGCCGGCGGGCCCCGGAGCTCTCCGAGTTCGACCACATCGACGATTGGGCAACCGGAGGCGGAACCTCGGCGCGCAATGCCCAGCTGTTGTGCAAGCGGCACCAGATCTACAAGCATGTGTTGGGCTGGCAGGCGGTATACCTGGGCAACGGGTCACTGCAATGGCGCACCCCGCACGGACTGACGCAGCTGGAGCTGCCCGACGGGCTGCTGTACCCCCGCCCCCTGGGCCCCGAAGCGCCGCCGATCCAGCTGATGCTTCCCGGAACCACGATCGATGCGCAGGCCAAGCGGTTGTTGGGCTGGAACGAGTCAGAGAAGATCCCGGGGATCGGCGACGACTCCCCCGAGCCGTGAAAGCAGGAATACATGTGCCGACCGACGCATGCGGATTTCGGGCCTGGGCCCTGTCTCGGGTAGACTATTTGACGGCCCCTCATGTGGTGTCATCCTGTTGAACTCCCCCAGGACCGGAAGGTAGCAAGGGTAGATGGGCTCTGGCAGGTGCATGAGGGGCCTTTACTATTTTCCCGCATCGAGTGTTGACCCAAGCACCTCGAATCCGGGAGTCGAAAGGGAGTAGGTCCATGGGTTCCGGACGGTTCGCTCCCAGCCCCTCGGGAGAACTGCACCTGGGCAACCTGCGCACCGCGATCCTGGCCTGGCTCTTCGCCCGCTCCACCTCACGCGGATTCCTCATGCGCGTCGAGGACCTCGACCGTGCACGTGCCGGCGCCGAGGAACTCCAGCTTGCCGACCTCGCCGCCATTGGGCTCACCTGGGATGGAGAAGTCGTGAGGCAGTCCGAGCGCTCCGGCCTCTATGCCGAGGCCCTTGGCTCGTTGCGGGCCCGCGGCCTGCTCTATGAGTGCTTCTGCACCCGGCGCGACATTTCCGAGGCCTCCAGCGCCCCGCACGCCGCACCCGGAACCTACCCCGGGACCTGCCGGGATCTCACCGATGCCGAACGCGCCGCCAAGCGCGGGCTGCGCCCGGCAGCCTGGCGGCTTCGCACCGAGGCCGAAACCTTCACCGTCACCGACGTGCTGCACGGCCAATACACCGGGGTCGTGGATGACTTCGTGGTGCTGCGCAATGACGGGGTCCCGGCCTACAACCTGGCGGTGGTCGTCGACGACGCGGCCCAGGGCATCGACCAGGTGGTCCGCGGCGACGACTTGCTCTCCTCCGCCCCGCGGCAGGCCTACCTGGCCCGGATGCTCGGCGCCGAACCTCCGGCCTACGCCCATGTTCCGCTGGCCCTGAACGCGGCCGGCAAGCGCCTGGCCAAGCGCGATGGGTCGGTGACCCTGGGCCGGCTTGCCAGCGTGGGCATCGACGCCGCGGCGGCCCGCGCCATGATCCTCGCCTCGTTGGGGTTGCCCGGCGACTCGCTCTCCGCTGCGTTGGCGGTCTTCGATCCAGCACTGCTGCCCACGCAACCGTGGGTCTTCACAACCGATCCGGGTGCGCATGCATCCGGAAAACCGATAGGGTGGCCCTCGTGAGTACAGCTCTTTACCGTCGCTACCGTCCAGACAATTTCGCGGACGTGATCGGGCAGGAACATGTCACCACGCCGCTGATGACGGCCCTGGAAAAGAACCGGGTCAACCATGCCTATCTCTTCTCGGGTCCGCGCGGCTGTGGCAAGACCACGTCCGCCCGCATCCTGGCCCGCTGCCTAAACTGCGCCCAGGGCCCAACGCCGACCCCGTGCGGCACCTGCCCCAGCTGCATCGAGCTGGCCAGCGGCGGCCCGGGCTCCCTCGACGTGATCGAAATCGACGCGGCGTCCCACGGCGGCGTCGATGACGCCCGCGACCTGCGCGAGCGCGCGACCTTCGCCCCGGTGCGCGACAGGTACAAGATCTTCATCATCGACGAGGCCCACATGGTCACCTCGGCGGGCTTCAACGCCCTGCTGAAGATCGTCGAAGAGCCGCCGGAGCACATCAAGTTCATCTTTGCGACGACCGAGCCGGACAAGGTCATTGGCACCATCCGCTCGCGCACCCACCACTACCCGTTCCGGCTGGTCCCGCCCGAGCCGCTGATCAAGTACCTCGAGTACCTGTGCACCGCCGAGGGCGTCTCCGTGGCCCCCGGCGTGCTCTCGCTGGTCATCCGCGCCGGCGGCGGGTCGGTGCGCGACTCGCTGTCCGTGCTCGACCAGCTGATCGCCGGCGCCGGGCCCAACGGCCTGGACTACGAGCTGGCGGTGTCGCTGCTTGGCTACACGCACGCCACGTTGCTCGACGACGTCGTCGACGCACTGGGCGCCGGCGACGCCGCGACCGTGTTTGCCGCCGTGGACCGCGTGGTGCAGACCGGGCACGATCCGCGACGATTCGTCGAGGACCTGCTCGAACGCTTCCGCGACCTGATCATCGTGCGCGCGGTTCCCGAGAACGCCGCCCAGATCATTCGCGGCCTGCCCGAGGACCAGCTGCACCGCATGCAGGCCCAAGCCGCGGGACTCGGCCAGGCCGAGCTCAGCCGCTGGGCCGATGTCACCAACGCGGGCCTGACCGAGATGACCGGTGCAACGTCGCCGCGCCTGCACCTCGAGCTGCTCTGCGCCCGTCTGCTGCTGCCGGCTTCGGACGCCACCGAACGTGGTTTCAATGCGCGCATGGACCGGATCGAACGCCGCCTGGCCTACGCCGGCGACGAACTTCCGCCGATGCCGGCCGGCGATTCCGGCCAGCCGGGCCATGCCGGTTCCACCGCCGGCTTCGAGGGCGAATCCTCGGGCCAGGGCGCGGCCGCGGTCCGCGAGGCCCTGCGTGCGGCGCGGGCCCAGAAGGAAGGCGGCGCCGCCGAAGCACCGGCAGTCACCGCCGCCCCGGCTGCAAGCGAAGCCGCGCCAGCGCCGTCCGTGCCAGCGGAAGTTGTGGTCCAGCCGGTCGACGAGCCCTCCCAAGCGCCGGTTTCGACCGCTCCCGCCGCCGCTGCACCCGCACCGGAAACATCTGCGGCGCCGGCCCCGTCCGCGCCCGTGGAGGAAGCTCCCGATGCGGAAGCTCCGGCCGCCGAGGAACCGGCCGGGCACTCCCCCGACTGGGGCGGAACCTGGGGACCGGTGCCCGAGGGCCCCGTCAACCCCGTCACCGAGCCGGTTTCACCCTCCCAGGGCACCCCGGTGCACCCACCTGCCAATGTGCCGCCGTTCAGCATCCTGCCCGATCGCGCGCCGGAGACCGAGGGCGAGCCCGCGGCACCGGCACCCGAACCCGCACCGCTGCAGCAAAACCAAGCCATGGCGGATTTCACCAAGAAGGTCAAGGAAGAGCAGGCCGCAAAGGAGCGCGCCGCGGCCGAGCAGGCCATGGCAGAGCGTGCCGCCCAGGAACGGGCTGCCGCAGAACAGCGAGCCGCCGCCGAGCGAGCCGCGCAGGAACGCGAGGCCCAGGAACGTGCCGCGCAGGAACGTGCCGCGGCCGCGCAACAGCAACAGCAACAGCAACAGCAACAGCAACAGGCTGCCCCCCGGCCGCAGAATGCGCAGCAATACCCCGCGCAGCAGCAGGGCCAGCCTCAGCAGCAGCACCAGGCCCCCGGGCAGCAACCCCAGCAGCAGCCGGCCCCAACCCAACAACAGCAGGGGCAGCCGCCGCGCCAGATGCCTCCGCAGCAGCAACAGCAAAACCAGGCACCACGGCAGCAGCAGCCACCGGCCGCACAGCCGCAGCAGGGCCAAGGCCCGGCAGCGCACTCCGGCGGCGCCGGATCGGTCGAAATGTTCCGCCGTGCCTGGCCCGACATCCTGGAAGAGCTCAAGAGCAACAAGCGGTTCGTCTGGATGATGGTGGCGCCGAACGCCTCGGTCACCGGCTTTGACGGCCGCACGCTGACCGTGAGCTTCGCGCACACCGGCGCCATGACCGCATTCACCGCGCGGGCGGACAACGTTGCGATCCTGGGGCAGAGCATCCAGAAGGTGCTCGGCGTGAACATAGAGTTGGTCATCGCAGAGGGAGGCTCCGCACCCGCGGGTGGTTCTGGCCCAAAAGTTGATCGCCGGCCCGAGCCGGCGGTGACCACTGGTCCAGCTGAATCCGCACCACAGCAGCACACCGCCCCTTCCCCTTCCAGTGCGCCCGCGCCCGGCCAACCCGGCTGGGGTGCCGCACCGGCCACTGCCCTCCAGGGCGCTCCCGCCGCGCCCGCGCCCTCCGTGGTGTCGGCCGCACCGGCGCCACCGCAGCCGGTCGTTCAGCAACCGACAGCACCGCAGCCGGTCGTCCAGGCGCCGGTTGCCGCGCCGCCCACTGCCGCGCCTGCGGCACCGGCACCGGCCCAACCCCCGGCGGCCGAGCCCCCGATCCCGGCTGCCTCCTCCGAGGACCCGGGCTTCGGACCGGAACCCGCCTGGGATTCGGAACCGTGGGATGACGGCGGCGGCGATTGGGATGCTTCCTCCGTGCCGGTGCCCGACTGGGAAGGGGAGCTGGGAACCCCGGTTGCCGGACCCGCCGTCGAGGACGATCCTTCGACAGCGGCCGGCACCTCGTTGCCCGCGGCCCCGCCCCCGGCGACGCCCAAGGGCTACGTGGCCCCGGCACCGTCCCTGGGTGCTGCCGACCGCCCGGTCGCACCTCCCCCCGGCGCATCGGCCGCCACCTGGGGCATGCCGGTTCCGGCTCCCGTCCCGGCGGCAGAGGAACCCGGAGCCCCGGTGCCCGCCAACGGCGGCAAGCTCAGCCGCTACCAGCGCCTGATGAACCGCGCCGCGGGGATCACCGATTCGCATCCGGCTCCCGTGCATGCCCCGATTACCACCGATCCGTCGGCCGGCGCCTGGGGAAACCCGGACGACGCCCCGGATTTTGCCCGTCCGCGGCCAACGCCGGTTGCGGACCAGCGCCCGACCCCGGTTGCACCGGTAGAATTGGAAGAGACGGAGTTCGTCCCCAGCGACGACGACATCGAGATCGAGGATTCCTCGTTGATCGGTGTTCCCGCCATCGAGCGCATCCTCAAGGGCATGGTCATCGAGGAACGCGATGCGCAGGGCAACGTGCTCGAGCGCCCCAACCGGCCCCGATGACGGCCCGCCGGCCGGGACCAAGCGTCGGGGCCGGTGTGTAGTGTCTGGTGCACGCAACAAAGTCGCAGCGAACAGCAAGATTAGGCAGTGTGAATCCAAGTGTACGAAGGCGCAGTCCAGGAACTGATCGACGAATTGGGAAGGCTTCCGGGCATCGGCCCGAAGTCGGCCCAGCGCATTGCCTTCCACATCCTCGAGGCGGATGCGGAGGACATGAAGCGCCTGGCGCAGGTCATCTCCGTGGTCAAGGAACGGGTGAAGTTCTGCACCGTGTGCTTCAACGTCTCCGAGTCGGAGACCTGCTCGATCTGCCGCGACGAACGCCGCGGGGACGACATCATCTGCGTGGTCGAGGAGTCCAAGGACGTCATCGCCATCGAGCGCTCGCGCGCCTTCACCGGCAGGTACCACGTGCTGGGCGGGGCCATCAACCCGATCAACGGCATCGGCCCGGAGCAATTGCACATCCGCGAGCTGATCGCCCGGCTGGGCGACGAACGCATCACCGAGATCATCCTGGCCACCGACCCGAACCTGGAGGGCGAGGCGACGGCCACCTACCTGGTGCGCACGCTGCGCCCACTGGGCATCAAGATCAGCCGGCTGGCCTCCGGGCTGCCGGTCGGCGGGGACCTCGAATACGCCGACGAAGTCACCCTGGCCCGCGCCATCGAGGGGCGGCGCAACACCGCGCAGCCGGCCCCCGCCGCCCCGTTGGTGCGCACCGCCCCGCCCTCCCAGGAGCCGGTCTCCGCGTCTTGACCTTCCGGACCCGTTTTTCGGGTGCCTCCTACCCGCGCAGGCGCTCCATCCCCGGATCGAAGAGCGGGTCCGCGGCAACCGTCGCCGGTATCCGCCGGCCGAAATACTCGATCTCGGCCTGGTCCCCCTCCATCATGGAGGCCGGCAGCCAGGCGTAGGCCAGCGGCGTGCGCACCGTGTAGCCGTAGGCGGCACTGGTCACGTAGCCGGCCGGGGCGCCGTCCACGTACACCGGCTCCTTGCCCAGCACCATCGAGGTCCCGTCGTTGATGGTCAGGCAGCGCAGCGCCCGCGCAGGGGGTCGGTTGCGCAGCACTTCCACGGCCTGCGCCCCCACGAACCCGGTCTTGTCCTTGGCGATGGAGAAGCCCAGGCCCGATTCGAACGGGTGGTGTTCGGGGGTCATATCGGTGCCCCAGAGGCGGTAGCCCTTTTCCAGGCGCAGGGAGTTGAACGCCCCGCGCCCCGCGGCGATGATCCCGTGTTCGGCCTCGGCCGCAAAGAGCACGTCCCAAAGCCGCTGCCCGGTCTCGGCGCCGGCATAGAGTTCCCAGCCGAGCTCGCCCACGTAGGACAGCCGCATCGCGGTGACCGGGATGCCGCCGATGACGGCCTCCTTGCTGCGGAAGTACTTCAGCGACTCGTTGGAGAAGTCGTCCCCGCTGGCCTTGGCCATGACCTCGCGGGCCAGCGGCCCCCACAGGCCGATGCAGCAGGTGGCACCGGTGATGTCACTGACGTGAGCCCAGGCGCCCGGGTCCGCGGCTGCCTGGCGGCGCGCCTCGACGGTGAAGTAGTCCAGGTCAATGTTTGAGTTCACGCCCAGCTGGAAGCGGTCCTCCCCCAGCCGCGCGATCGTCACGTCGCTTCGGATCCCGCCGTCCGTGTTCAGCAGCAGGCAGTAGGTGACCGCGCCTGGCTTCTTGGCGATGTTGCCGGTGCTCAGGCGCTGCAGCAGCGCCAGGGCGCCGGGCCCGGTGATCTCGAGGCGCTTGAGCGGGGTCATGTCGTACATGGCCGCCGCGGTGCGGGTCCGCCAGGCCTCGGCCGCGGAGATCTCCGAGTGGAACCGGCCGGACCAGGCGTCGCGCGCCGGGGAGCGCCACTGATCGGGCAGCGCCTGAAGCAACTGCCGGTTGGCCTCGAACCAATGCGGCCGTTCCCAGCCTGCGGATTCCAGGAAAAACGCGCCCAACTCTTCCTGGCGGGCCCGGAACGGGGCCGAGCGCAGGTCGCGGGGCGAGGTGCGCGGCTCGAGCGGGTGGCGGATGTCGTAGATCTCCACGAAGTTCTGCTGGGACGTCTCCGAGATGTATTCCCTGGTGGTTTGGACCGGCTCGAAGCGGGTCACCTCTCCCTCGTGCAGGGAAATCGATGACTGTCCGTCGATGAGCAACTCGGCCATGGCCCGGGCGATGCCGGCCGAATGGGTCACCCAGACGGCCTCGGCCACATGGAAGCCCTCAAGCTGCGGGGCCGCACCCACCAGCGGCCCGCCGTCGGGGGTGAAGGAGAAGATCCCGTTGAACCCGTCCTCGATCGACCGCTTGCCCAATGCGGGCAGCAGCGCCTTCGAGTCCTCCCAGGAGGGCAGGAAGTCCGCCTCCGTGAAGTCCAGCCGCGAGGGCATCTCGTGTTCACTCATGTCCTCGGCCGGCACCTTCGCCAGCGTGGCCAGGTCCACCGGCATGGGGCGGTGGGCGTAGGAGCCGATGCCGAGCCTTTGGCCGTGCTCGCGGTAGTACAGGTCCTTGTCCTGGTGGCGCAGGATCGGCAGGGAGGCCCCGTGGGGGCCGGGGTTGCGTCCGGCGAGCTCCGGCAGCGCGTCGGTGGTGGCGTATTGGTGGGCCAGCGGCAGCAGCGGCACGTGCATGCCGATCATGTCCCCGATGGCAGGTCCCCAGAACCCGGCGCAGGAGACCACGATGTCCGCCTCGATGACCTCGTCTTCCCCGATCCGGACCCCGGTGGCCCTGCCGCCGGCCTGTTCGATCCCGGTGACCGTGGTGTTGCCCAGGAACCGCACCCCGGCCGCGGTGGACTTCTTGATCAGCAGCTGCACCGCCCGCGCCGCGGACGCCAGGCCGTCTGAGGGAACCAGGAAGCCGCCCAGCACCGCATGCTCATCCAGCAGGGGGTGGAGCCGCTTGCACTCGGCGGCGTCGATGAGCCGCGATTCGAGCCCCCAGGAGGTGGCGAATCCGTGCCGGCGTGCCAGCTCCTCGTGGCGTGCGGGGGTCGTGGCGATTTCCAGCCCGCCGACCTGGTTGAAGCAGGAAACGCCGTCCTTCGTGAGGGACAGCAGCTTTTCGACGGTGTAGCCGGCGAACTCGGTCATCGACTTGGACGGGTTGGTCTGGAAGACCAGGCCGGGGGCGTGGAAGGTGGATCCGCCGGCCAGGTGCAGGGGGCCCTGCTCGATGACGGTGGTGTTCACCCAGCCGCGGACGGCCAGCTCATCGGCCAGGTTCGCGCCGACGATGCCGGCCCCGATGATCACGACGTTCGGTGCTTGGTTCATGGTGGCGCTCCTTATCCGACGAGGCTGATGCCCGGCGGGAGATTCGGGGCCGCATCCGATTCGGCGACCATGATGATGCCGTCGACGACGGTGACTTCGCGGACCCGCACCGGGCGCTTGGCCGGGGGCTGGTCAACCTCCCCGGTGCGGAGGCTGGACTTCGAGGCGTGCAGCGGGCATTCGGCTTCGCGGTTCTCGACCCGGCCGTCGGCCAGCGGGGCGTCCTGGTGCGTGCAGGTGTCGTCGATTTCGAAAAGCTCGCCTTCCTCCGTGTGGAGCACGGTGATCGGGGGCGAGGTGTCAAGCCGCAGTGCGTATCCACGGGCCAGTTGGGTCAGCGGGCAGGCGCCGTGCATCCTGTTTCACTCCTTGCTGGCTCTTCGGCCGGGGCATTTTCGGCGGCTGTCGGTGTTTCGCACCGATCAGCAGCCTTCGCCCCGTGCGACAACAGTGGCGCAGGCCACGAGCGGAAGTCAAGGGTCGACCCGGAGCGCCGAGCCGAAGCGCCAAACCGAAGAACCCGGCCGGGACGTCAGCGGTCCGTGTAGCCCAGCGAAGCACTGATCTCCAGCCCGGCCCGCTTGAGGCCCTCCAGCAGGCCGGGCTGCTTTTCCGGGTCGAAGCGGAAGGCCGGGCCGGAGATGCTGACGGCCCCCACGACCGCCCCGAGGTGGTTGCGCACCGGCACCGCAACCGAGTTGATGCCCATCTCGAATTCCTCGCGGGCCTGCGCAAAGCCGTTCTTCACGACCTGCAGCAACTCCTTTTCCAAGGCGGTGCGCGTGCGGACGGTTTTGGCCGTGCGCTGGGGAAGCTTGGCGGCCTTCAGGATCCGTCCGCGCTCGTCGGCCCCCAGTGCCGCCAGCAGCACCTTCCCGCTGGAGGTCGCATGCAGCGGGGTGAGGCTGCCGAGCCAGTCGTATGTCGCCAGGGTCGAGGGGCCCATGGCCTGGTCGACATTGACCGCGTATTCCTCGCGCAGGACCGCGAGGTTGACGGTTTCCTTGTACTCCTCGGCCAGCCCCTCGAGGACCGGGCGGGCTTCGCCCACCAGCGAGAGCCGTCCGGGAATGGAGCTGGCAAGCTTCAGGATGCCGAACCCCAGCTCGTATTTCCCGCGGTTGGTGTTCTGCTGCACCATGCCGCGGGCCAGCAGCGAGCTCAGCAGGCGGGAAGCGGTGGACTTGTGGATGTCGAGTTCCTCGGCGACCTCGCCCACTCCGGAGCTTCCGTCCCGGCCCAGGATCTCCAGGATCGCCAGCGCCCGGTCCACCGATTGGACGCCGCCGGGAACGGCATCGTCGCCGTCCGTTTCGGTGCCTTGCGGTTCGTCGACTGCCAATGCTTTTCCGTCCTTCGTGCCGGTTAGTTTCTTTGGTCGCTACGCTCCAGCGTAGCGCTGGCCGGGCCGTCGGGCCCCGCGTCCGGGGCCGGGCGGCTAGGCGATCCGCGTTCCCGCGGCGAGCTTGCCCGCCGGGGTCCTGAGGCGGTTTCGCCCGGCGGCCACGATGCCTCCCGCCAGCAGGACCTGGATGCCAAGGCCCAGCGGCCACAACGGCGCGGGAGTCGGGGGCAACGCGGTGTTCTTGACCCCGTTCAGGCACGGGATCTGGAATTCCGGGCCCGCCTGCGAGTAGCGCACGCCCTCGCTGATGGCCCCCATCGGGCCGGCCTCGGCGAACATCGACGAATCCTCCGGGGCCGGGGACCGCGGTGCGGCATCGGCGACCACCACAAACGGGTTGGCCGCCAGCAGCCAGGTGATGCGTTCGGTGGCAAAGGTTTCCTGCACGTAGGTCCGGTCTTCGCAGGTGTAGTTGTTCTCGTCCCAATCCCCCGGGAAATCGCCGTTCATGTACGTCTCGGGCCAAACCTGGTTGGAGACATTGACGTCGGTCTTCACCAATTGCATGCTCAGCCCGTAGGAAATCAAGGTCCCGAGCCCGAGCAACGCCACCAGCAGGTAGGTGACCATGACGGCGAATAACGTGCGGTTGGCCAGCGCAGAAACCCCGACCCCGATCGCGCAAACGATGCCCAGTTCGACCGCCAGCATGGCCAGCAGCACCGGCGCCGCCGGCAGGTACACGTCTCCGTAGGTCATCGCCCAGCCGATCAACGGGATCGTGACCACCAGGAACCCCAGCGATGCCACCCACGAGGCCAGCCACTTGCCCCAGAGCAATTGCCCCGGGGTGAGCAGCGTGTTCTGCAGGATCGCCAGGGTTCCGTTGGCCCGGTCCCCGGTGATCGAGTTGGCGCTCAGTGCCGGGGCGATGAGCATGCCGAAGAAGAGGACGAACGCGATGACCAACTCGAACATCACCTGCCCGGCACCGAATCCGTCTTCCCCGACGCTCAGGGCTGCAAGGCCCACGACGGCGGCGACCACCACGAACCAAATGCCCAGCATGATGTACCAGCCGCGGTTGCGGATCCGCTGCCGGATCTCCAGGCCGAAGACGGTGCGGATGCCCGCAAGGTAGCCCAGTGCCGGGGCGGCGCTTCGTACGCGCGGGGACGTGGAGATACTCATGGCATTTCATCCTCAAGGCTCAGGTAGGTCTCTTCGAGAAGGCCGGAAGTCGGGGCGAATGCCGTGACGGGAACCCCTGCACCGGCCAGCCTGCCTAGAAGCTCCCCGGCCTGGACTTCCCCGGTGAGCTTCAGCTTGGCGCTGCCCCCGCCGTTTTCCAGGTTGCCGCGATACGCCGCCTCGAAGTTGGCTTCCGCCAAGGCGACGCGCAGCATCTCCAGGTCCAGGCTGGCGATGGTGTAGCCGCGGCTCTGCGCCCCGGCTTCGGCAAGACTCTGGCTGCGCACGGTTTTGCCCCGGGACAGGAACACCGCCGCGTCGGCGATTTCATCGAGTTCCACCAACACGTGCGAGCTGATCACCACGGTCTTCCCGCTGTCTGCGAGCTGGCGCACGAGCGTGCGCAGTTGCACGCGTGCTCCCGGGTCCAGCCCGCTGGCGGGCTCGTCAAGGAGCAGCACTGACGGGTCGTTGACCAATGCCCTCGCCAGCGAGAGCCGTTGGGCCTGCCCGCGAGAGAGGACCCGGGCCGGGGTGTCGGCCAGCTCCCCGAGGTTCACGACCTCGAGCAACTCCGCGGCTCGCACCCTGGCCTGCGCCTTGCCGATCCCGTACAGGGCGGCGACGGTGGTGAGGATTTCCCTGCTGGTCAGGGACTCCCAGAAGCCCAGCGTGTCGGGCATCCAACCCAGGACGGCGCGCACCGCGCGGGGATCTGCCGTCGGGTCGATGCCCTGGATGCGGATGCTTCCGGCATCCGGGCGCAGCAGGGATGCCAGCATCAGCAGCAATGTCGTCTTGCCCGACCCGTTGGGTCCGATCAACGCCGTGACTTTTCCCGGCGCAGCATGGAAATCAATGTTTTCCACCGCCCGCACCGCCCCAAAGGAGCGGGCCAGGCCGGTGGCCGTGATTCCCGAACCTAGATCCTGCCGTTGCCCCGGCGCTCGGCCTGGGACCGTGACAGCTGATTCCATGAGATCCCACCCTGTACTTGTTCCGATGGCTCCCCCGGGCCCGATCCTCCCAAGGTACGCAGTCTGACTAGGCAAGTCACGCGTTTATCCATTCCGTTACCAAATAGCATTCTTCGGGCCCCAAAATCACCACGCTCCTTCACACGGGGTGACCTGCGCGATATCCAACCGAGCAAATAGACCAGCCAAACCCCGCTATATGACCTAGAACGGTCACGCATTGGAGCTCCGGTGCATCACAATGGCTAATATGGAAGCGGTGCCGGCCACGGCTGCGCCGATTGAAGTCCACCTATTTCCCGTCCCATGGAGTGTGCTGACGCATGAGCCTGATTGTCCAAAAATTCGGCGGATCATCCGTGTCGGATGCCGAAGGCATCAAACGCGTTGCCCGTCGGATTATTGACACCAAGTCCGCCGGCCACGAAGTCGTCGTGGTGGTTTCCGCCATGGGCGACACCACCGATGAGCTGCTCGATCTTGCCGGCCAACTGACCGAAGAGGCTCCCGCCCGCGAGATGGACATGCTGCTGTCCGCCGGCGAACGCATCTCCATGGCATTGCTGGCCATGGCCATCGACGGACTGGGCGCCAAGGCCGCGTCCTTCACCGGCTCGCAGGCCGGCATGATGACCGATTCCATTCACGGCAAGGCCCGCGTGATCGAGGTTTCCCCACAGCGCGTGCGTCGTGCCATCGACCGCGGCTACGTCGCGATCGTTGCCGGGTTCCAGGGAATGAGCAAGGAATCCAACGACATCACCACGATGGGCCGCGGCGGTTCGGACACCACTGCGGTGGCCCTGGCTGCCGCGCTCGGCGCCGACGTGTGTGAGATCTACACCGATGTCGACGGCATCTACACCGCCGACCCGCGCGTGGTTCCGGCGGCCCGCAAGATCGACACCATCTCCAGCGAGGAAATGCTCGAGATGGCCGCCTCGGGCGCCAAGATCCTGCACCTGCGCTGCGTTGAATATGCGCGCCGCTTCGGGGTCCCGCTGCATGTGCGCTCCTCGTTCAGCACCAATGAGGGAACCTGGGTCCTGCCCAGCCCCGATGACCAGATCAAGATTCAAGAGGGAGAACCCTTGGAACAGCCCATCATTTCCGGTGTAGCCCACGACCGTTCCGAAGCCAAGGTCACCATTGTCGGCGTTCCCGACATTCCGGGCAAGGCCGCCCAGATCTTCCGCGTCATTGCCGGCGCCCACGCCAACATCGACATGATCGTCCAGAACATCTCCACCTCCGGCTCGGGTCGCACGGACATTTCCTTCACCCTGCCGATGGTCGATGGAAAGCATGTCCAGGAAGCCTTGCGTTCCGCGCAGGAGGAGATCGGCTTCGAAGCCATCTCCTACAACGAGAACGTCGGCAAGCTCTCGCTTATCGGTGCGGGCATGCGGTCGAACCCGGGCGTCTCTTTCACCTTCTTCGAGGCGCTGCACCAGGCCGGCGTGAACGTGGACATGATTTCCACCTCTGAAATCCGCATTTCGATTGTCACCGACGCCAACAAGCTCGACGACGCGGTACGTGCGATCCACGCCGCTTTCGATCTTGATGCCGAGGACGAAGCAACCGTCTACGGCGGTACCGGCCGCTAATTCCCGGTCGATCTTGAACGCCACGCGGTCCGTGGCGCCGGGGCACGCGTCATCGCGTGTTCCGGCGCCACGGACCGTTTTCGTTGGCGGGCGTGAGGGGGCCCGGCATGCTGCGCGCGTGGTGCGGGGTGGTTGTTGGTTCCCGGGATCAGCCGGGGGTGCCGGGCAGCGGCGGCGCGGTGGAGGTGTAGGTTGCCCCGACCGGGGTGGTGATCTCGATGGTGTGCCGCCCACCGCTGTCCACGACGCGCTCTTCCCAGCCGGATTGTTCCTTGGTCTGGTTGCAGCTTGCACACCTGCCGGCCGAATTGGCCTCGCTGGTCGGGCCGCCGCGGCTGTGTTGGACCACGTGGTCGAAATGCTTGATGGGTGCGTTGCACCAGGGGGTGCGGCAGTACCTGTCGCGGATGCTGATCAGGTCCTTGAGGGCTGTGGGGAACTGGCGGGACCTGGAGTCCATGGCCACCAGCGCCCCGGTGTCCGGGTGGGTGTAGATCCTCTTGAGGGACACCAGCCCCCGGTAGCGTTCCCTGTCCTGGGGGTCCCGCCCGGCGACCACCATCCTGGCCCAGGTGGAGGGGACGGTGCCATAGCCGATCAGGTGGGCTGGTTCGCTGGAGCCCTGAAAGAGGGTGCGGTCGTTCATGACCAGGTGGAGGACGACCTTCACGCCCTCGGCCGGCTTCCTCCCGGTGACCCGGTCCACCAGCACGTCCGCCCGGATCTGGGCCAGGGTGCGGGGGTCCCCGGCCGCCTTGATCTCCCTGGCCGCCTCGTCCAGAGCCTGGTGCACGGCCAGCCCGTCGTCGACGGGCAGCAGCCCGGCCAGCTGCATCATGCCGTCGCGGGCCGGGAACGCGGCCGCGTAGCGCCCGGCCCTGGCCTCTTCCAGTCTTCCCAGCGAATCGGAGCTGTCGTATTCGAAGGCGAACTTGCGGACCCTGTCCACCAGCGCGCGCGGGCACAGCCCCTTCAGTCCTTCCGGATTGCGCAGCAAGGCGGCATCGATTTCCTCGCGCTGCGCCGAGGGGAGGTGCTGGGTTTCCCGGTCGATGGCCCGCGCCTGGGATTCGCTGATCTTTCCGCGCAGCAGGGCGATGAGGGTGAAGGGCAGGTCGGCGATCAGGCGGTCCGCGAAACCTAGGAAGGCCCGGCCCTGGTCCGGGGATTCCCGGCGGGCCAACGCGATTTGTGACCCGACCCCGTAGGCCGGGTTGTTTCCCCGCACCCCGGCCTCGGTCCTGAGGGCCACCACGTCGGCCTCCATGAGGGTCGCCGACATGGCCTGTGCGCCGGCCGCGGCGCCCTTGATCTCCTCGACCATGCCGATCTTCTCGTGGTGTTCCCTGGCGGTGCCTCCCGAGTCCAGGGCCGCCAGGCCGTCTCGCACATACCTCAGGAACGCCATGTCGTCCTCGTGGCTCCGTCCCGGTGCCGGCAGGGCGGAAGGTGCCGGGGGCGTTGGGCCCGCCGGCGCAATGTTTTCGTTTGGAGGTTCGTCTTCCGAATCCCCTTTATGGTATTCATCGAACATACCTCCATTCTACGCCGCAAGACCGGCAAAGTGAAGACCCGGAATGCGACCATTCTGACACAAGAGTCCATGTCAGCATCGGTTTTTGGTTATCCCCAGAACTGCGCGGAGGGCTTGACAATCGGGCCGGGAATGGGCATCCAAGCCGCAGAAATTGCTGCTTCCCGGCCCCGGCGCGAGACAATGGTTGAATGCTTCCCTCCACCCCGACCTGGCTGCTTCAAGAGCAGTGGCTGCCCGCGGCCGCCGCCCACCAGGCGCGAGCCAAACGCTTTGGCGAGCCGTTCACCGAGCGCCGGATGAAGCGGCAGAAGCATCCGGTCGAGGATTTCCTCTTCACCTATTACACGCAGAAGCCCGGACAGCTCTACCGCTGGCATCCGGGACCCGGCGTGGTCCTGGCCGGGGAAAAGGCCCGTGAACGAGCGGATTGGAAGTTCTACCAAGAGGTCATCGACCCGGATTCCGGCGAGCGCGGCTACACGGTGGACCTGACGGCATTCGCCGACGCCCGAGCCGAGGCGATCCGTTTCGCCGCGATCATCCTGGCCGGCACGGCATCGCGCCCGGGGAACTTCGCCTGCTTCGGGCTGCACGAATGGGCCATGGCCTACAAGTCGGCGGACAACGGCATCCGCCACGAATACCTGCCGCTGCGGCTGGGCTCCGCGGGGACCGACGCGGTGGTGGAGGAACACAAGATCCGTTGCACCCACTTCGATGCCTTCAGGTTCTACACCCCCGAGGCCGTGCCGCTCAACGAGCTGCAGCCGACCCGCGAGACCCAGCGGGACCTGGAACAGCCCGGCTGCCTGCACGCCAACATGGACCTGTACAAGTGGGCCTACAAGCTCACCCCGGCCGTTCCCACCGACCTGGTCATGGACTGCTTCGAACTCGCCTGGGACATCCGCACCATGGACATGCAGGCCTCGCCGTACGACCTGGCGGACTGGGGCCAGGAGCCGATCCGCATCGAAACACCCGCGGGCAAGGCCGAATACGTGCGCCTGCAAAAGGAGTTCGCCGACCGCTCCCAGGTCCTGCGCGGGCGGCTGCTGGCCGTTGCCCAATCGCTTCCGGTGCCACAGACTTGAGATAGGCCGGTAGCCACCGAATCCGGCACCAGACGGGAGGGCTCGTTCATGCGGTCCACGTCTTCCTTCATGGCGACGGCCCTGCTCGTCGGCGCCGCGCTCCTGCTTTCCGGGTGCGCCGGATCCACCGGCGGCGGGACCACGCCGTTCGAATCCGCCACTCCGCCGGCACCTTCCACTTCGCCCGGCACGGGCCCTCCGACCACCGACCTGCAGGTCTCGATCCGGGCCGACGGCTCCGTGGAGAGCGCGCACTACCGCCTGCTGTGCCGGGGTGCCGGCCCGCTGCCCGAAAGCCGGCACCCGGACGCGGCACGGGCCTGCGCCTTGGTGGCCAAGGAACCAAATCTGCTCGCCGGCCCCCGTCGCGGCGCCAACGTTGCGTGCACCATGCAATACGGCGGACCGGCGGTGGCCGTGGTGAGCGGGACGATGGACGGGCGCGCGGTGAACCGCCGCTTCGACCTGCGCGACGGCTGCGGGATCGCCGACTGGCACGCGGCCCTGGCGCTGCTGGTCGACCAGCCCGCCCTGCAGTGACCCCGGCCCCGAACAGGGCTTCGCGGGCTCAGTCCTGCACGAGGTAGCGGTGCTCGGGCCGGCCCCGGCTGCCGTAGGCCAGTTCCAGGCGCAGCGATCCGGCCTGCACCAGGTTGGCCAGATAGCGCTGCGCGGTGGCCCGGGAGATCCCCACGGCGGTGACCACGTGCATGACGGTGGCCGGCTCCCCCGCCGCGGCAACGGCCGCCAGCACCGCCTGCTCGGTGGGGGTGGCCACGGCGCCGGCCGACTCCTCCCCGGAAAGCAGCGCGCGTTGCGCCCGGTCGATGCCCTGCTGGTCCAGCGCCGCGGCGCCATCCAATAGCCTGCGGTAGCGGGCGTAGCCGCGCAGCCGGGAGGCGAGCACCTTGGGGTCGAAGGGCTTGACCAGGTAGCCCAGCGCGCCGCGCCGGATGGCGGTGCGCACCGCGTCGACCTCGGTTGCTGCCGAGAGCACGAACGCGTCCACGTCCAGGGATGCCAGCAGGTCCAACCCGGAACCCTGCGGCAGGTACAGATCCAGCAACAGCAGATCCGGCTGTCCCTCGGACACCGCACGCGGAACCATCCGGGCGTCGTGCACCGGGGCCAGGGCGCGGAATCCGGGAACCGCATCCACATAACCGGCGTGCAGGGCGGCGACCCGGAAGTCGTCGTCGACGACCAGGACCTTGTAGTCGGTGTTCTCGCTCATCTTCCGTTCTTCCCTTCGGTGGTTCCGTTCTCGGTGGACAGCACCCCGGGCAGGCGTGCGGCAAAGACGGCCCCGGAGTGCGCATGGTCGGCGCTCCCGGGCCCGCCGGGGTCCGCGATCCAGACCTCGCCGCCGCGGGTGCGGGCCAGCCGGCGCACCAGCGGCAGCCCCACGCCTTGGCCGTGTTCCGGGGCATCGGGCAGCGCGCCGGTGCTGATTCCCTCGGCAAAGACATCGAGCCCTGGCTCGACCCCGTCCCCGGAGTCGGCGACGGCCAGGTGCAGCGTGGCGCCCTCGGAAAGCAGATCGACCTCGACCCAGCGCGGGGCGGGCCCTTCCACCGCGGCGCGCAGCGCATTGTCGATCAGGTTCCCCAGCACCGCGGTGGCGTCCTGGGCATCGATGAGGTTGCCGTAGAGCGCGCTGGCACTGCCCACGCGCAGCACCACGCCGCGCTCGTACGCCTGGACCCCCTTGGCCCCGAGGAAGGCGCGCAGGTAGGTGTCCTCGATGGCCTCGAGGTTCTGCACCGGCTCGCGCACCGGCCCGGACTCAATGACCTCGCCCAGGTAGTTGCGGGCCTCGGCCACGTCCCCGTGGTGCAGCAGCCCGGAAATGGTGTGCAGCCGGTTGGCGAATTCGTGGCGCTGGGCGCGCAGGGCCGAAGCCATGGTCTGGACCGCATCCAGCCGCGAGCCCAGGGTTTCGATGGTGGTCACATCGCGCAGCAGCACCACCTGCCCCAGGTCGGTGCCCTCGCGCCGCACCGGGTGCACGGTGGCGACCAGCGCCGCCTGCTCGGTTTCCAGGCGCAGTGTGGCGCCGGTGCCCTCGGCGATCGCGGCAACCAACGGTGCCGGCAGCCGCGCGTCGGTGTAGGGCTGCCCGATGATGTCGGAGGACTCGTGGCGGTGCGGCAGCCCCAGCATGATCCGCGCGGCCTTGTTGCGCACCGAAACCCGCCCGTCGGGGCCGATGCCGATGACCCCGTCGGCCACCCCGTAGAGCACTGCGTCGCGGTCCCTCAGCAGCTGCGCCATCTCGGCCGGTTCCAGCCCCAGGGTCTGCGCCTTGAGCCGGCGCACCAGCCAGCGGGTCGACGCCGCGGAGAGCGCCAGGGCCCCGAGGCCCAGCCCGAGCACCCAGGCCCCCGCGGTGCGCAGCCGCGAGGCCAGCTCCTGGACGCCCACCCCGACGCTGACCTCGCCCACTACGGTGGCATCGCCCGGGGCGAAGACCGGGACCTTGGCGCGCACGGATTCGCCCAGGGTCCCGTGCTCGCGGGAGACCGATTCGTGCCCGGACAGCGCGACCGGTTCGGTGGAGACCTTTTGGCCCAGCAGGGAGGGGGTCGGGTGCGCCAGGCGGATCCCGCGGTCCTCGGTGACCACCACGAAGAACGCCCCGGTGCGCACCCGCACGCCCTCGGCCGCCTGCTGCACGTACCCGGTGCGCAGCGCCGCGGCGTCCAGCGTTTCCGCATCGGCGTAGCGCCGCACCTGCGCACGGATCTCGGGGTCGGCGGCCAGCGTGCGCGCAATGGCCAGGGCGCGCTCCTGGGCCTGTTCGTTGACGCGCTCGACGGTCACCCACATGGCGCCGGCCGCGGCGGCAAGGATCATCAGCCCCACCACAACGAACTGCAGGGTCATGATGCGGGCGGCGAAACCGCGGGAGGGCTTGTGCGCTGGGGGCATGCAAACAGTTTAGGACCTCCGTGGGCTTTATGAGCAAAAAAGGTTTTAGGGGAAGAAGCGGGGTTTGTGGGCACAACCACACCACCGTGATGCGCGCCACGTAGCGTTGTATTCCACGGCGCGATCCACCGGTGAACACACCCCCGGCAGACCGCCACCCCCCCACACTCGCGTTACACCACTACCCAAGGAGATCCCCCATGCTGGTAGCACTCGGGTTCCTGATGGTCGCCACGTTCATGGCGCTCATCATGACCAAGCGCATGACCCCGTTGCTGGCGCTGATCATCGTCCCGACCGTCTTCGGCCTCTTTGCCGGCGCCGGCCTGGGACTCGGTGACATGGTCATGGACGCCGTGAAGTCGATGTCGGGCACCGCCGCCCTGCTGATGTTCGCCATCATGTACTTCGGCATCATGATCGATGTGGGGCTCTTCGACAAGCTGGTCGACGGCATCCTGAAGCTGGTCGGAAACGACCCGGCCAAGGTCGTCATGGGCACCGCGCTGCTCACCGGGCTGATCTCGCTGGATGGCGACGGCTCCACCACGTTCATCGTGGTCACCGCCGCGTTGCTGCCGATCTACCAGCGCCTGGGCATGAGCCCGGTGGTGCTGACCTGTGTGGCGGGTTTGACCAACGGCACGCTGAACATCGTCCCGTGGGGCGGGCCGACCGCCCGCGCCGCCGCGGCGCTGCACGTTGACGCCTCGGCCGTGTTCGTCCCGATGATCCCGGCGCTGGCCATGGGACTGGTCGTCGTCTTCGGCTTCGCCTGGGCCATGGGCATCACCGAGCGCAAGCGCCTGCAGCGCGAGGACCCGCTGCGCTGGGGCCCGGGCTCGGTCATGGCCGGCGGCACCGGCGGCACCGGCACCGGCACCGGCAGCACCAAGACCCCGGCCGGCGGCCGCGGCGTCGCCCTGCTGGAAAAGGTTGCCGTGCGCGGCGACGGCAGCGAGGCCCCCACCATGAACGGCACGGCCCTGGACCCGACCCGCGAGACCCTTCGCCCGAAGCTGTTCATCTTCAACCTCGCG
This sequence comes from Paeniglutamicibacter psychrophenolicus, assembly GCF_030812255.1. GTDB lineage: Bacteria > Actinomycetota > Actinomycetes > Actinomycetales > Micrococcaceae > Paeniglutamicibacter > Paeniglutamicibacter psychrophenolicus_A. Next base: position 105,171 of record NZ_JAUSSH010000004.1, read on the forward strand.
ATGACGGTTGCCATCTTCGTGCTGCTGATCGCCGATGTGCTGCCGCTGGCCTACCTGTTCATGATCGGCACCGCCGTGGCCCTGCTGGTGAACTTCCCGAAGATCTCGGACCAGGCCAAGATGATCGCCTCGCACTCCTCCGAGGTCATCGCCGTGGTCTCCATGGTGCTTGCCGCCGCGGTGCTCACCGGCGTGCTCTCGGGCACCGGCATGGTCGATGCCATGAGCGCCTGGCTGGTCGACGTCATCCCGACCTCGATGGGCCCGTACCTGGCGATCCTGACCGGCATCATCTCGATCCCCGCCACGTTCTTCATGAGCAACGACGCGTTCTACTTCGGCATCCTGCCGGTGCTCACCGAGGCCGGGGCCCACTACGGCATCCCGGCCGTGGACATGGCCCGCGCCTCGATCACCGGCCAGCCGGTGCACATGCAGTCGCCCTTGGTTCCCGCGATCCTGCTGCTGGTCTCGATGTCCCGCGTGGATCTGGGCGACCACCACAAGAAGGTCCTGTGGCGCGCCTTGGTCGTCTCCCTGGTGATGCTCACCGTGGGCGTGCTCATCGGCGCCATCGGCATCGGCTAGGAAGCACCGCACCCACGCAACAATCCCTTCAGGGGCGGGGAACCGGAAACGGTTCCCCGCCCCTTTGCGTGCCGCCGGCCCTGCGCGCTTAACGTCCCCGAAACGGGCGTGTGGAAAACTGGAAGAACGGATCAAGAGGAAGAGGCACACCCCCATGGAATTCCTGCTGCTGCTGGTCGGGCTGCTCTTCGGGACGGTCCTGGTGGCGGGCCTGGGCGAACGCATCCGCCTGCCCTACCCGATCCTGATGCTGGTCTTCTCGGCCGGGGCGGCATTCCTGCCCTTCATTCCCGAGGTCCACATCAACCCCGAGCTGATCCTGCCGCTCTTTTTGCCCCCGCTGCTCTACGCCGCGGCCCAGCGCAGCTCCTGGTCGATCTTCCGGCTGCGCTGGCGCTCGCTGGTGCTGCTGGCGGTGCTGCTGGTGGTTGCGACCACCGCCGCGGTGGCGTCAGTCGCCTGGCTGATGGTCCCGACCCTGGCGCTGCCGGCGGCCATCGCCCTGGGTGCCATCGTGGCCCCGCCGGACCCGGTGGCCGTCGAGGCCGTCGCCGGCAAGGTGAAGATGCGCCGCCGGCTTCTCACGGTGCTGCAGACCGAGGGCCTGTTCAACGACGCGATGGCCATCGTGATCTTCCAGGCGGCGGTTGCCGCGGCCATGAGCGGCGGCGAGGTCGGCTGGGATGTGGTGCCGAAGTTCCTGATCGGGGCGGCCGGGGCCATCGTGCTGGGCCTGGCCACGGCCTGGCTGGTCGGGGCGCTGAACCGCTTCGTCCCGGACCTGGTGGCCCGCTCGGCCACCACGCTGGTGGCACCCTACGCCGTCTACCTGCTGGCCGAGGAGGTCCACCTCTCCGGCGTCGTCGCCGTGGTGGTCACCGCGCTGGAGCTGGGCCGCCGCGCCCGCCCGCAGGACTCCGAGGAACGCCTGACCCGCACCGCTTTCTGGGACGTGGTGGAGTTGCTCACCACCGGGGTCGCCTTCGGCCTGGTCGGCATCGAGATGCGCTACATCATCCAGGACGAGGGGGCGAACCTGTTGACGTTCATCCCCGGCATCGCGGCCATCTGCGCCACGGTGGTGCTGGTCCGCTTCGTGTGGATGATGGCGATGTTCAAGATCGGCGGAACCGAGCGCAAGTCCAGGACCCCGGGCTCGCTGAAGGAGGTGCTGGTGCTGTCCTGGTGCGGCATGCGCGGGCTGGCGACCCTTGCGCTGGCGTTGGCGCTGCCGGCCACCATGGCCAACGGGCAGCCGCTGGAAGGCCGGAACTTCGTGATCGCCACCGCCTGCGCCGTGCTGATCACCACCCTGGTGTTGCCGGGCCTGACGCTGCCGGCGCTGATGCGTGCGCTGAAGCTGCCCAACGACCATGCAGCGGAGGAACGCACGCAGCGCTCGCTGGCACGCCGCGCGGAGAAGGTGGCGCTGGAGACCATGAAGCGTTCCGCCGCCGCGGCCGCGCTGCCGCAGAAGCGCCGCGAAGCGCTGGCCCGGCGCATGTCCTCGCTGCACACCATCCTGGAGGCCGATCTCGAGGCGGACCCGGAGAAGATGCTGCGCCTGAAGCAGATCCTCACGGTCATGGACGACGTGCAGCGCGAGGCGCTGGATGCGGCGCGCTCGGAAATGCTCAAGGCCCGCAACGAACCGGGCAACGACCCCGAGCTCGTGGACCGGGTGCTGCGCCGCCTGGATTTGCGCACCGTCACGCTGGACCAGTAGGCGCGCAGTAACGGAACGTGGTCAGCAGCGTGGTGTTTTGCGAGATGCTGGGTGGACGAATTGTGGTCTTATGAACCCATGACACTTGAATTTCATGGGGGTTCCGTCTGGGACGAAATCACCGAACTTGTTGCTGGCTCGACTGGTCAGATACAGGCGGCAATCGCATACGTAGGCAAAGAAGCACCCAGGCTTCTGCCGCTGAAGGCAGGCGATGTCCTGATTGTGAACGCATCAGATCGGAGCCTCAGGTCAGGTGCGACCAACCCGTACGCCCTTGAAGAATTCATGGGCGCAGGGGTGAAAGTCCATAACGCCCATGCGCTTCACGCAAAAGTCATAACCACTGACACTCACACCATCGTCGGATCAGCAAACGCGTCAGAGAACTCCTCAACTCGTTGTCTAGAAGCCTGCATGGTCAGTTCGACAGTCAAGATGAGACGTCAAGTGCAGGACTTCATGGACACCCTTCTTGGAGAGCATTCCGCTCAAGTTCTTCACGAGGAACTGCCCGAATTCAAGCGGATCTTCGATTCAAACCCAGACCGACCCAAAATCACAGGAGTTACTAGCCCGCCAGAACGCAATGGGTTGTTCGGTGACAATAACGAAAAATTCTATCTATGCCGAGTTGAATGGGACGGTGATCTCACAAATGACGAAGAAGAATTCGTTCTCGGCTCGACCGATGAATATATTGCACCGGAGACGCTCTACATCGATTCAACGGTGCAGCTAACTGAACTCGACCGTGGCTATGAGACCGGAGACATCGTTATTCTTCACAATGGCAAGTCCTTCCGTTCTCCGGCCAAGGTCCTGGGTGAACCTATTTCCATCCTGAGAGAGCCAGACGAACAAATCTATGGACAGCCAATTCGACAGTTCAGCGGGATGATCACAAGACGCCGTTCAACCGTAGACAAGGTGCTTGAAAAACTATCCCTTGAGCTGAACGACGCTGAGTTCCAGGACAGCAAATTTCACTTGAACGGACCTCTTCGCAACGGCCTTGTCAAACTTTGGCATCGCGATTATGGGCTGGAAACGGCATAGTCTTCAGTGAACACCTGAACGCACCAGGCGCCAGATATCGGGCAATCGCCGACCGAAGACGCTATGCCGATTTCCCAACCATCAAATACGGCTCATGGGCCCTGTCACGAGCCAACGCTTTTCACTGATCTGGCACCGAAGAGTGGCTTTGGCAGGCCCTGGCTTCAGTCGGTGAACTCGGTCAGCACGATCTTGCCTCCGGCATGCCCTCCCATGCTCTGCGTGATGGCGGCCGCGGCCTCCTGCATCGGATAGCTGGAGACCACGTGCACGGAGAGCTTGCCTGCCTCGACCAGTTCATCGATCCGCGCGAGCTCGCGCCCGTCGGGCCGCACCCAGATGTAGCGCCCGCCGTGTTCACCCACGGTTCCGTCGGCGATCGAGGCGTGCTTTCCCGATTCCTTGAGCACCGCCAGGGTGTCCTCGAGCGCGCCGCCGTGGAAGTCCGCCACCGCGTCGACGCCGCCCGGAGCCAGCGCGCGCACCGATTCCACCAGGCCTTCCCCGTAGGTGAGCGGTTCGGCGCCGAGGGAGGCGAGCAGTTCGTGGTTCCTTTCCGAGGCGGTGGCCAGCACGCGGGCGCCGGCCGCCCGTCCGATCTGGATCGCGGCCTGCCCGACGCCGCCGGCGCCGTTGTGGATCAGCAGGGTCTGCCCTGGGGCCAGCTCCAGCGCGTCGAGGGCGCGCAGCGCGGTCCCTCCGGTCAGCGGCAGCGCGGCTGCCTCCTCGAAGGAGAGCTGCTTCGGCTTGTGCGCCACGGCCCCGGCGGGCAGGGTGATGTATTGCGCGAAGGAGCCGATGCCCACGGTATCGCGCCGGCCATAGGCGTGGACCTCGTCGCCGATGTTGAACTCGGGGGTGTCGAAACCGACGGCGTCCACCACTCCTGCAACATCCCAGCCGGGGACCGCCGGGAAGTGAACATCCATGATGGGGTCGAGGTATCCGGCCATGATCTTCCAGTCCACCGGGTTCACCCCGGCCGCCTTGATCTTGATCCGCACCGTTCCCGGACCGACCTTCGGCAACGGAAGCTCGAGCTGCTCCAGCTTCTCCACACCGCCGTAGCTCGCATACGCCATGGCCTTCATCGTGCGCTCACCCATTGTGTTTCCTGCTTTCGCTTCTCGGCTGTTGTTCTTCCCCCTGGACAACCGTGGCCGGGACGGAATTATTCGTGGTTTCCGCGCCACGTGGGCAACGGCATAGGCATGGGAAGCCGAACCGCAACGGATCATCGACCGATCCGCAACACCAGCGCCCTGACATATACCCGTGATTCCGGGCCTTTCCGCCACCCGCGGCCTAGACTCAACTCAATCGCCCCGCAAGGGGGCCACCACACACCTCAGGAGCAGTTTCTGATGATCATTGCCGTGCCCCAGGAAACCAAGAACAACGAATTGCGTGTGGCCATCACCCCGGCCGGAGTTTCGGAGTTCGTGGCGCACGGCCACCAGATCGTCATCCAGGCAGGTGCCGGGACCGGGTCGGGCATCGAGGACGCCCACTACCTCGAGGCCGGGGCGCGGATCGCCGCCGACGCGAAGACCACTTGGGCGGCCGGTGACATGGTGCTCAAGGTCAAGGAACCGACTGAATCCGAGTACGGCTTGCTGCGTGCCGACCAGGTACTGTTCACCTACCTGCACCTGGCAGCCTCCCCCGAATGCGCCGACGCAATCCTGGCGGCGGGTACGACCGCAATCGCCTACGAGACCGTGCGCCGCGGCGCCGCCCTGCCACTGCTGGCCCCGATGAGCGAGGTCGCCGGACGCCTGGCCGCGCAGATCGGAGCCTTCACCCTGCAGGAGCCCTCGGGCGGATCCGGGATCCTGATGGGTGGCGTGCCCGGGACCCGTCCGGCCAAGGTCGTGGTGATCGGCGGCGGCGTCGCCGGCGAAAACGCGGCGGCCGCCTCCGCGGGGCTCGGCGCGGATGTCACGATCTTCGACGTGAACCTGGCACGCCTGAAGGAGATCGACACCGACTACCGCGGCCGAATCAAGACGCTGGCTTCCTCGAAGCATGCGATTGCCCGCGAGGTTGCCGACGCCGACCTCGTCATCGGCTCGGTGCTGATCCCCGGTGCCGCCGCCCCGAAGCTTGTCACCTTGGACATGGTCGAAAAGATGCGTCCGGGTTCGGTGCTGGTGGACATCGCCATCGACCAGGGCGGCTGCTTCGAGGGCTCGCACCCCACCACCCACGCGGCCCCGACCTACAAGGTGCACGATGCCCTCTACTACTGCGTGACCAACATGCCCGGCGCCGTCCCGCAGACCTCGACCGCAGCATTGACCAACGCCACGCTGCCCTACGCGCTGCGCATCGCGGACAAGGGCTGGAAGCAGGCCATGGCCGAAGACGAAGGCCTGGCCAACGGCTTGATGGCGCACGCCGGATCGGTGGTCTTTGCTCCGGTGGCCGAGGCCCTGGGCCTTGGGCACGTGTCGATCCAGAGCGTGCTGGCCGGGGCCTGACGAGCACCACCAACTTCAACTACAACTGTCACCACTCACACCATGGTTGAAGTAGATGGTGTGAGTAGTGCGAGTAAGTGTTGCGGGTAGCGGTGCGGCTGGGTGATGCAGCCGTGCCCCGCGCTCGCCCTAGTCGTCCCCGTCCAGGTAGTACCAGCGCCCGCCCTCGCGCACGAAGTCGCTGACCTCGTGCTGGGAGTTGGACTGGTTGAGCAGACGGTAGTGGGCTTCGAACTCAACAATCCCGTTGCTGTCGAAGGGTCCGCCGGCCTCGGTACGGATGATGTCCAGGTCCTGCCAGACAATGGCTTCATCGAGTTCCAGCTCAGCCGGGCGGGTGTCTGGGTGCCAGGTGGCCAACAGGAATTCCGGCAGGCCCAGTGCGAAGGCGCTGAAGCGCGAGCGCATCAACGCGACAGCGGTTCCGGGCCAGGCAGGGGTGTCGGCATTGTTGAATCCCTGGTGATATCGGCCACAGCAGGATTCGTAGGATTCCCCCGAATTGCAGGGGCATCGCGAGTCTTTTTCCATTGAACCAGCTTAAGGGCAGCAGGAAGCTCGAAATACCTCCCTATCGCCCCTCCAGCAAAACGTCGAATCGCGGACACGAAATCCGTCAAGCTACCCCGTGCCGGTAGACTTAGCAGGCAAGCTCGCGGAGCGCCCCCACCCTTGGCGTGAGACGGCACGTCCGCGGGCGATTAACCACCCCTCGCGCACAGGAGAACCCGGATGCCCCGGATCGTTGTTGATGTTATGCCCAAGCCCGAAATCCTTGACCCGCAGGGCAAGGCCATCGTTGGCGCACTTCCCCGCCTCGGCTTCACCGCTTTCAGCCAGGTCCGCCAGGGCAAGCGCTTTGAACTGACCGTTGAGGGCGAGGTCACCGAGGAGATCCTGGCCCAGGCCCGCACCGCGGCCGAGACCCTGCTCTCGAATCCGGTCATCGAAGACGTGGTCAACGTCGAGGTTGTCGCAGACTAATGAGCGCAACCGAACTTCCCTTGATCGGCGACTACACGACGCCTGTCCCCGAGCTGAACGGCGCCCGCATCGGCGTCATCACCTTCCCCGGAACCCTCGATGACCGCGACGCCGCTCGCGCCATCCGGTTGACCGGGGCCGAGGCCGTGTCCCTGTGGCACGCCGACCACGACCTGCAGAACGTCGACGCCGTCGTCATCCCCGGTGGCTTCTCCTACGGGGACTACCTGCGCGCCGGCGCCATCGCCCGCTTCGCACCGATGATGGGCAACATCATCGACGCCGCGAACTCCGATGCCAAGCTGCCGGTCCTGGGCATTTGCAACGGTTTCCAGATCCTGACCGAATCGCACCTTTTGCCGGGCTCCATGGTGAAGAACGACCACCTGAAGTTCCTCTGCCGCGACCAGATCCTGCGCGTGGAAAACAACACCACCGCCTGGACCAACCAGTATGGCTTGGGTGAGGAAATCACCATCGTGCTGAAGAACCAGGACGGCCAGTACGTCGCCGACGAGAAGACCCTCGACGCCCTCGAGGCCGAGGGCCGCGTGGCCTTCAGCTACGTCGGCTGGAACCCCAACGGGTCCCGCCGCAACATCGCCGGCATCACCAATGCCGCGGGCAACGTGGTCGGCCTCATGCCGCACCCGGAGCACGCAGTGGAGGCCGGATTCGGCCCCGACCACACCGGAACCGACGGACTTGGGTTCTTCACCTCCGTCCTGACCCACCTTGTTGGAGGCCAGAAGTGAGCGCCGCAGAGCAGACCGCAGAGCAGAAGAAGTTCAACATGGACACCGTGGCCAACGCCGCGGCCACCCCTGACACCGAACTTCCGTGGGCCGAGCTTGGCCTGAAGCAGAACGAATTCGAAGAGGTCGTCAAGGTCCTGGGCCGCCGCCCGACCGCCGCCGAGCTCGCCATGTACTCGGTCATGTGGTCCGAGCACTGCTCCTACAAGTCCTCGAAGAACCACCTGCGCCAGTTCGGCGACAAGGTCACCGAGGAAATGAAGAAGGACATGCTCGTTGGCATCGGCGAAAACGCCGGCGTGACCAACCTGGGCGACGGCTGGGCCGTGACCTTCAAGATCGAGTCGCACAACTCCCCCACGATGATCGAGCCGTACCAGGGCGCCGCAACCGGCATCGGCGGCATCGTGCGCGACATCATCTCCATGGGCGCCCGCCCGGTGGCCGTGATGGACCCGTTGCGCTTCGGCGCGATTGACCACCCGGACACCGCGCGCGTGATCCACGGTGCCGTGGCCGGCATCGGCGGCTACGGCAACTCGCTGGGCCTGCCAAACATCGGCGGAGAGGTCGTCTTCGACTCCGTCTACCAGGGCAACCCGCTGGTCAACGCCCTCGCGGTCGGCATCATGCGCCACGAGGACATCCGCCTGGCCAACGCCTCCGGCCTTGGCAACAAGGTCGTGCTCTTCGGCGCACGCACCGGTGGCGACGGCATCGGCGGCGCCTCGATCCTCTCCTCCGAGTCCTTCGACGACACCAAGCCGTCCAAGCGCCCGGCCGTCCAGGTGGGCGACCCGTTCGCCGAGAAGGTGCTCATCGAGTGCTGCCTCGAGCTGTTCAAGGGATCCCTCGTGGAGGGCATCCAGGACCTCGGCGCCGCGGGCATTTCCTGCGCCACCTCGGAACTGGCCTCCAACGGCGACGGCGGCATGGACATCGAGCTGACTTCCGTGCTGCTGCGCGATCCCTCGCTGACCCCGGGCGAAATCCTGATGTCCGAGTCGCAGGAACGCATGATGGCAGTGGTCTCCCCGGAAAACGTGGCAGCCTTCGAGGCGGTCATGGACAAGTGGGCCGTGGAGTACTCCTGGCTCGGCGAGGTCACCGACACCAACCGCCTGGTCATCAAGTGGGACGGCGAGGTCATCGTCGACGTCGACCCGCGCACCGTGGCACACGACGGACCGCTCTACGACCGCCCGTACGCCCGCCCGGAATGGCAGGATGCGCTGCAGGCCGACACCTTCAAGGCCTCGGAAGCCGGCGCCAACCTGCCTGCCACCGGAGACGAGCTGAAGGCCGCACTGGTCGAGCTGATGTCCAGCCCGAACATGTGCTCCAAGTCCTGGGTCACCAACCAGTACGACCGCTATGTTGGCGGCAACACCGCGCTGGCCTCCCCGGACGATGCCGGCGTGATCCGCGTCGACGAGGAAACCGGCATGGGCGTGGCCCTGGCCACCGACGCCAACGGCCGCTACACCTTCCTGGATCCGTACCACGGCGCGCAGCTGGCCCTGGCCGAGTCCTACCGCAACGTCGCCACCTCCGGCGCCGTGCCGCTGGCGGTCTCCGACTGCCTGAACTTCGGCTCCCCCGAAGATCCGGATGTCATGTGGCAGCTGGCCGAGGCCATCCGCGGCCTCTCGGATGCCTGCATGGAGCTCGGCGTCCCGGTCACGGGCGGCAACGTGTCCCTGTACAACCAGACCGGCGCAACCCCGATCCACCCGACCCCGGTCGTGGCGATGCTGGGCAAGTTCGACGACGTCGCACGCCGCACCCCTTCGGGCTGGCGCGCGGATGCCGACGGACAGGCCATCTACCTGCTGGGCACCACCTTCGACGAGCTGGACGGCTCGGAATTCGCGAACATCCGCGGGCACCTCGGCGGCCTGCCGCCGAAGGTCGACCTGGCAGCGGAGAAGACCCTGGGTGCGATCCTGATCAACGCCTCGCGCGATGGCATGATCGACTCGGCACACGACCTCTCCGAGGGCGGCCTCGGTGCCGCACTGGGCGAGATGGCCCTGCGCTACGGCGTCGGAGCCCGCGTGGCGCTGGATGACCTGTGCGAGCGTGACGGCGTGGACGCCTTCACCGCACTGTTCTCCGAGTCGCAGGCCCGCGCCGTCGTCGCGGTTCCGCGTTCCGAAGAGGTCCGCTTCAACGACATGGCCACGGCACGCCGGTTCCCGGTGGTTCGCCTCGGCGTGGTTGACGCCGCGAGCACCTCGCTGGAGGTCCAGGGCCAGTTCGACCTGGACCTGAACGAGCTGAGCGAGGCCCACGAGGCCACGCTGCCGAAGTACTTCGGCTAGGCACGAGCGCTCTGCGGCAGCGGGGGCGTCGGGGATTTTTCCCCGACGCCCCCGCTGCCCGTTTAAGTCCTGCCCTGCGCACGGGACCCGCTCAATCGGTGGCAAGCCGCCGGAGCCCACCATGACGGATCTTCCGTCGCCTGCCGCCCCTCCATTTTCGGAAGCATGCGGATCGGGCAGGCGACATTTGGTCCCAGTCTCAAATTTGCCCCAAACCCAAATTTTGGTTTGGAGCAAATTTGGAGTTCCCGGCGACCCGCGCACCCAATGGTGCGCGGGTTCGTTGCTTCGATCGCCACCTGCACACTTGTGAGCCACGTCGCCTTGCCGTAGAGTTCTACATCACGAGCATGTGTTCGACTATAGAACCCATCGTTCTAATATAGAACAAATGCCAAGACCAACAGACATAGACCTGCAAAGTGAGGAAAGCCCGTGCAGTTCCACCACCACGGTTACGTATCCGGTGACCCGCGTATCAAGCCCGCAGCCGGAGTCGGCATCAACCGCCCGGAGGAACTCCCCGAGGAAGTCGACGTGCTCATCGTCGGCTCCGGCCCCGCGGGCATGCTCACCGCGGCCCAGCTCGCCCAGTTCCCGGACATCACCACCCGTCTGGTCGAACGCCGCGGCGGACGCCTTGAGATCGGCCAGGCCGACGGCATCCAGGCCCGCAGCGTCGAGACCTTCCAGGCCTTCGGCTTCGCCGAGGCCATCACCGCCGAGGCCTACCGGATCACAGAGATGGCGTTCTGGCGCCCGGACACCGAAAACCCCAAGAACATCGTGCGCGGCGGCCGCGCCCTGGACGACACCGTGGGCATCAGCGAGTTCCCGCACCTGATCGTCAACCAGGCCCGAGTGCTCGACTACTTCGCCGAGGTCGCCCAGAACTCCCCCACCCGCCTGGTGCCCGACTACGGCTGGGACTTCCAGACGCTCGAGGTCGCCGAGACCGGCGAGTACCCGGTCAAGGTCACGCTCGTGCGCAGCGCCGGACCCGACGAAGGCACCACGCGCATCGTGCACGCCAGGTACGTCGTCGGCGCCGATGGCGCCCGCTCCAAGGTCCGCTCCTCGATCGGCTGCACCCTGGCCGGCGACCAGGCCAACCACGCCTGGGGAGTCATGGACGTCGTGGCCTCCACCGACTTCCCCGACATCCGTCTCAAGTGCGCCATCCAGTCCCACGACGGCGGCTCGATCCTGCACATCCCGCGCGAGGGCGGGCACCTCTTCCGCATGTACGTCGACTTGGGCGTTGTCCCCGAGGACGACAAGGGCGCGGTGCGCAAGACCACCATCGAGCAGATCATCGCCAAGGCCAACCAGATCCTGCACCCCTACACGGTCGACGTGCGCAACGTCGCCTGGAGCAGCGTCTACGAGGTCGGCCACCGCCTCACCGACCGCTTCGACGACGTGCTGCCCGAGCAGCTTGGCACCCGCAACCCGCGCGTGTTCATCACCGGGGACGCCTGCCACACGCACAGCGCCAAGGCCGGCCAGGGCATGAATGTCTCGATGCAGGACGGCTTCAACATCGGCTGGAAGCTCGCCCACGTGCTCGAGGGCCGCAGCCCCGAGTCCCTGCTGTCCACCTATTCGGCCGAACGCCAGGTCGTCGCGAAGAACCTCATCGACTTCGACAAGGAATGGTCGACGATGATGGCCAAGAAGCCCGAGGACTTCGAGAACCCCTCGGACCTCGAGGACTTCTACGTGCGCACCGCCGAGTTCCCGGCCGGGTTCATGACCGAATACGCTCCCTCCATGCTCACCGGTGCACCGACGCACCAGGAGCTGGCGGCCGGGTTCCCGCTGGGCAAGCGCTTCAAGTCGGCCATGGCCTCGCGCGTCTGCGACACCAACCCGATGCAGCTGGGCCACCACGCCACGGCCGACGGACGCTGGCGCATCTACGTCTTCGCCGATCCCGCCGCCCCCGGGGCCGATTCCCCGGTGGCATCGCTGGCCCGGTGGCTCTCCACCGCGCCGGACTCGCCGCTGGCCGCAACGCCCGCCGGACTCGACGAAGACGCCTGGTTCGATGTGAAGGTCATCTACCAGCAGAAGCACGAGGACATCGACATCAACGCAGTCCCCGCGGTCTTCAAGCCCGAGGTTGGCCCTTTCAAGCTCACCGACTACGAGAAGGTCTACGGCACGGTCCCCGGCGCGGACATCTTCGATGAGCGCGGGCTCTCGCGCGACGGCGTCATGGTGGTGGTCCGCCCGGACCAGTACGTGGCCAACGTGCTCCCGCTGGATGCCACCGACGAGCTTGCCGCATTCTTCTCGCAGATCCACGCCGGGGCGTCCAAGGTCGCGAAGGCCTGACCCGCCCCGGAACCTCCGATCCGACCGGGCCGATGGCCGGGTGCAGCTCCCGTGGCGAACACGCGGGAACTGCACCCGGCACCCGGCTGCCTCGCACCTTGAATTCCCGAATCACTCATTGCAGCAGGCCGCAAGGGAATAATCCCCCAAATGCATGTGTTTGCATGTATACAGGCGGTTATCCCCGCTTCATCCAGGGAAAGGAATTCCACAGTGCAGAGGTTCGAAGGAAAGTCAGTCATCATCACCGGCGCCGGCTCCGGCCTGGGCCGGGCGGCCGCCATCCAGGTCGCCAAGGAAAAGGGCAAGTTGGCCTTGGTCGACCTGAACGCCGCAGGGCTGCAGGAAACCGAAAAAGAGATCCGCGCCGTTGCCCCGGACACGGAGATCCTCTCCCTGACGGCAAACGTCGCCAACGAGTCCGAGGTCCAGAACTATGTCTCCGAAACGCTCAAGCGTTTCGGCTCGATCGACGGTTTCTTCAACAATGCCGGCATCGAAGGCAAGCAGAATCCCACCGAGGACTTCGGCTCGGAGGAGTTCGGCAAGGTCGTCGGCATCAACCTCACCGGCGTCTTCTACGGGCTCAAGCACGTCCTGAAGGCCATGCGCGAGCAGGGCTCCGGTGCAGTGGTGAACACCGCATCGGTGGGCGGCATCCGCGGCGTGGGCAACCAGTCCGGCTATGCCGCGGCGAAGCACGGCGTGGTGGGCCTGACCCGCAACTCCGCCATCGAATACGGCCAGTACGGCATCCAGATCAACGCCATCGCCCCGGGGGCCATCATGACCCCCATGGTCGAGGGGTCGCTCAAGCAGATCGACCCCGAAAACTGGGAGCAGGTCGGCAAGGCGTTCGTCGAGCCCAACCCGATGAAGCGCTTCGGCAAGCCCGAGGAGGTCGGCCAGCTGGTCGCCTTCCTGCTTTCCGGCGATGCCGGCTTCATCAACGCCGCGGTCATCCCGATCGACGGCGGCCAGTCCTACAAGTACTGAGTCACCGATAGCCCGGACGGGCGCCGGCATGATTCGGCCCCCCCAGCGAAACCGCTGCGGGGGCCGGCTTGCGTCCGGGTTCGACGACGGCACTAGCCGAGGTCGACGACCTCGAACTCGAGCAGCTCCGCACCGCTTGACACCGGCGCCTGGGCGGAGTGGTCGTGGCCGGCACGGTTGTCTCGCCAATTCTCGAAGTCCCCGCGGGTGGCCCACTGAGTGTAAACGAAGTAGCGGTCCTCCCCGGCGACCGGGCGCAGCAGCTTGAATCCCTCGAATCCCGGGGAGCCGTCCACTGCGTGCTTGCGGGCCGCGAAGCGCGCCTCGAGCTCGGGCCCGGCCTCGCCGGGAACCTTCAGGGCGTTGATGACAACGATGGACATTTTGCTCCTTCCGGGCCCGGCATCCGCGCCGGGCCGCTTGTCCTTCCAAGCTACCGCACGCCGCCGCGTCCGGCCGGGCCAGGTGGCGCCCGGCGTCCCGGTCACCTGGCCTCGCGGTCCCACAACCCGTTCTCCAGGGCGAAGAGCGTGGCGGAGACGCGGTTGGCCGCACCGGTCTTGAGGTAGATGTGCTCGATGTGGTTCCGGACGGTTTTCGGGGAGATGACCAGGGCCGCGGCAATCTTCTGGTGGTCCATCCCCCGGCACAGCAGCCGCAGCACCTCGATCTCGCGGGCCGTCAGGCCGCCGGGTCCTGCCCCGGGCAACCGTCCCCCGGCGCCCGCGGCCGCGACGAGCACCGCCTCGACCGAGCGGGCCTCAAGCCTGCCGGAGTCGGCCTCGACGCGCAGGCGCATGGCCGCCGCCCGTGCATCCAGCGCCGCCCGGTGCGGGCGCGGCTCCAGATACGTTTGGTAGGCATCGACGGCCGCAATCAGGCGTTGGCTCGGATCCAGCCCGGAGGCGGTGCGCCCCAGCGGGTAGCCCGAGCCGTCCAGCCGCTCGCGGTGCGCCCCCGCCACCTGCCCCACGCGCCGCATGCCCGGCACCCGGGCGAGGATCCGTTCGCTGAGCAGCGGGTACATGTCCAGGTGCTCGCGCTGGATCCCCGAGAGCTCCCCCGGGGAATCCCACAGGGCGTTGGACACCCCCATCCGGCCCAGGTCGTGCACCCAGCCGGCGTGGCGCAGCACCCGGGTTTCGACGGCACCCAGCCCGTAGCTGGCCGCCGCGCCGGCGGCCAGGGCCGCCACGGCCCGGGAGTGGCCGATGGTCCACGGGGATTTCAGGTCGGCAAAATCTCCCATGGCCTCCAGCACCGCCTCCAGTTCCGCCCCGGTGAGCGCGGCGTCGCGGGGCGCTGATTCCAGCACCCCGGGCCAGGGGTCGTCCTCCAGCAGCCCGCGGGCCAGTTCCGGGGCCCGGGCGCAGAACAGGTCGGCGAGCGCCGGGTCGAATTGGGTGCCGCGGCGCGCCCTGGCCATGGCCACGGCCCCGTCCAGGCCCGCGGTGCGCAGGTGGACCTCGACGGTGTCGGCCAGCTGCGCGATCCGCATTTCCAGCGGAATCTGCACCCCGGATTTCCCGGCCGGCAGTCCCCTGCCGTCCCAGCGCTCAAAGGTGTGCTCCAGGATCCCCGGAAGGTGCTCGTCCAGGCCCACGCGTGCGGCCAGCCGGCCGGCCGAGGTGCAGTGCGAGGAGATCAAATCCCGCACGGACTTCCGTGCGGTGGCGATGAACCGCGCCCGGGCCCGGGCCCGTTGCCCGCCCGGCTGATCCGCGGCCGTGTGGCGCACCATCATCGAGAGCATGGGCAGCCCGGTGGCATCGATGAGGTAGTAGTCGAAGCGGAACCCGATGTCGTCGCCGAAGAGCGCGGCCAGCTCGAAGGAATCGGCGTGGCAGCCGATCCAGGCCAGGAGGTTCGCGTAGTAGATCCGCTCGCGCACCTCCTGGTCGAGGTCCAGGGCCTTGGCGATGCGCAGTCCCAGCAGCGTCGCGCGCATCATGTGTTCCATGGGCTGGCCGAGCCCCAGGTCGATGGCCAGCGAGAGCGCGGCCAGCAGTTCGCTGCGGCGCGGTGCGGCCTCGGGAACCGGCGGCTGCGCAGCGGATTCCGCCCCGGGCCCCGCGGGCCCTGAAAACGCGTCCGATCCCTGCCTGGCCACGACTCCAGTTTACGTCCCGTGCCCCGCCCTGCACGCGGTTCAGGGCATTCAGCCGCCGCCCACGGCAGCGGCCGGAACCGCGGGTGCGGTGGAGGGGAATTCGAGGTCCAGGTCGGCCACGAACAGCCCGCGCTGCGGCAGCCAGAAATCCGCCAGGTGTTCCTGGGCGGCCAACGGCCGTGGCGCCCCTGCGTCCTGGCTGTCGATGACCGCCTCGGCGGCGGCCACCGTCCACACCCGCAGCGGGCGGGCCCGGAACCGCTGGCCGTTGGGCACCAGCCCGGCCATGCCCAGCCGCCCGGCACGCAGCGCCGGCCCCATTGCCCGGCCCATGGCGCCGAGCAACCGGTCGTTGCGCCACACGGCGGCCGGCATCATCCCGGCCATTGCGCCCAGCGCGCCCGCGGCGCGGGTGCTCTCCAGCCGGATCCGCCATTCCAGCACGCCTGGCACCGCAACCTCGAGCGTGAACGGGTCGGTGAAGCGGCCGCTGACGGGGCACTGGATCGCGTGGCTGAAGGCGGCACCGAAGTACCTGTTGCAGCTGAGTTCGGGCGGGGCGTCGGCATAGACGCTCCAGTGCCCGTCTCCCCGGCGCAGCCACACCGCATGGTAGGCCGGGCCGATGGAACTTGCGGTGAAGCGCCGGTAGGCCAGGTACCGGCCCGCGCCGAAGGGCATGCCCATCAGCGCGTACCCGGAAAAGCGTTCGGCGCTCCCCTGCGGCAGCCGCGGCCCGGCCTCCGCTTCATCGGCGCATTGACGCGGTGTTGGTGCTTTCATGGCGAACTCCTTGTGCTCGATACCCCGAGCGTAGGAGTGCCGCCGCAACCGGCGCATGGGGCACCTGCCCCATCTGTCGCCCGGCCTCAACCTTCCTTTCGGCGCACCATCTCGTTGATCCAGGCCGGGGCGAACGGCGAGGTGCAGTTCGGCGGCGTCGGGTAGTCCTTGAGCACCTCGAGGCGTTCGCCGATCGCCAGGGCGCGGGCGCGCAGTGCGGGATGCTCGATCCCGATCGTGGCCAGCGCCTGGTTCATGGCCCACTGCAGGCGATCGGGCGCCTCCCTCATCTGCTCCTCGATGACATCCAGCAACCCGGGCAGGTCCAGGCCCTCGGGCTTCTTGGCAATCCGTTCGCTGGTCAGCGCCCAGCCGGCGCTGGCGACCACCGGGTCCGCGTCCGCCATCCAGGCCACGCGCAGTTCCTCGGCGTGCCTGGATTTCTTCACCACGTAGTTCACCAGCCAGTCATGCACCTTCGGGGCCCGGGCCTCGCGCAGCATCGCATCCAACTGCCCGGACCCGAATTCCTTGGGCTTGCAGACCAGCAGCGCCAGCAGCCGGGCCGCGGTGTCGTCCGTGGCCCACAGCTCAAGGGCCAGGGCCTGCCTGGTCTTCAGCCGCTTGGCCACCGCCCGCAATTGGGCCAGGTTAACCCCGTGGTCGTCCCCGCGCTTCTCGTTGGCCTCGCGCACCTTCGGGTTTTCAAGCCCTGCCAGCTCCGCCATGACCTCTGCAACCGTCGTTTCCGACATCCAAACCTCCCGGTGTTTGTTCCCGGCCCCCAGTCTACGGACAGCCCGCCACGGGATGCATGGGCTTTCGCCGCACGGGCCATGAAAGCCACCGGCACTCGACCCTGCCTACAGCGTTTGCACTCCGGGTTGGTGGCCGCCGGCCAGCTGTCGGGCGGCGGCGACATACCGCCGGGTGGCCAGTCGCTGCGCGGCTTCCGCCACCGGGGAGGCCATCGTGTAGAACCGGTTGGAGTGCCTCGAAGCGGCCTTGATTTCCAGGTACACCGACCCGTCCTTCCCCAGCACCGCGGCAAAGGACTCCTCCCCCGTTTCGGGGTGCCCGGCCAGCGTCCCGTAGGCAAAGCCGGACCGGCCGGCCTCGTCGATCAGCCGCACCACGCGGCAAGGCGCCTTGATGCGTGCCGGGCCGACGCCGAAGCCCAGCTCGACGCGGCTGCCGAGCTCCACCCGCGGGGTGTCGGGCCGCGTGCGCAGGCCCGAACGCCCATGCAGGGACCAGGTGAGAAGGCCTTCGGCCAGCTTGTCGAAGGCTGCCTGGCCCGAGCCGACCCGTTCGCGCAGCCGCAGGTGTCGGTAGCCCCCGGGCATCGGGTCAAGCTCGGTCATCCCGGCTTCCGGGTAGCTCAGGTCGGACAGCAGCCCGAGGCGGAAGAGCCTGCGCCGGGCGGCCAGCTCGGCCGGTCCCCGCTTGGCCAGGGCCAGGCCGGCCACCCCGAGCACCGCCTTGCCGCCGAGGCGGGCCGGGAGCGGCACCGGGCCCAGCGCGGGCCGCTGCAGGCCCAAGAGCCTGCGGTGGTTTTCCGGCAGCGTGTCCACGACGGCGGCAAAGAGCAGCTTGTAGCCGGGCAGCACCGCCGGATCCAGCGGCGGGTTCTTCAGGAAGGAGACGACCTGCTCGACACGGGGGCCTCCGGCCAGTTCGCCGCGGGATTCGTAGCCGGCGATGGCCGCCTTCAGCTCGGCATCGCTGCGCGGCGGGTTGGCCACGCCCATGAGTTCGCCTGCCTTGGCCCATTCGCGCACGTAGGCGTCGGCTCCCTGCGGGACGGGGCCGGAGAAGATCTCGTGGCTGCGCAAAAACGCGTCGGCGAAGGCGATGTGCACCCATTCGGCGAGCCCGGGGTCGTTGGCCGCGTAGTCGCGCTGAACCCCGGTCCCGGAAACGTACGTGCCGGTGACGGGCTCGTGGCGGCGGGCCACCCACGCACAGGCGGTGTTCGCGGCCGCCGTGTCGCCGTAGGTCAGGGTGAAGATCCAGCGGATGGTCCCGGCCAGCCGGGCCAACGGATCGGACCGGTAGTCCGAATGCTCGGCCACCCCGGCCAGCGCGCCGGGATGCAGCGCCTGGGTCAGCAGTGCCCGGATGCCCGCGGCGATCGGGCTCATGCCCCCGTGCACCACCCAGACCGCGGAGTCGTGCGGGAAGTATCCCGCATCGTCCCCGCGGTCCAGCTCGCGTTCCCAGACCGGGTCGTAGTGTTCCTGGGCGGAGAACGTCTGCTGCAGCTTGTGCCGCAGTGGCTCGAACATTTCCGGCCGCTAGCCGATCTGCAGTTCGCCCATGTCGCCCCAGGAGTCGCCCTCGACCTTGCGGGAGACGATCTTCGGGGTGGCGGCGAGGGCCGGGCGCATGGATTCCAGGCCGGCCTTGAAGTGGTCGGAATTCACGTGGGCGCCGGCGGCCTCGTCGTCGAGGAAGGCCTCGACGAGCACGAACTCGGCCGGGTTCTCGACGCTGCGGGACCAGTCGAACCAGAGGTTCCCGGGCTCGGCGCGGGTGGCTTCGGTGAACGGGGTCACCAGGTCGATGAATTGCTCGGTGTATTCGGGCTTGGTCTGGAACTTTACGACGATGAAGTACATGCCCCCAGCCTACAGATTCCGGGTCAGCCCCGCTCGAGAAGGCCCTTCCAGCCCAGCGCCGCGCGATCGGCGGCCGGCAGCGAGGCGACCACCAGGTCGTAGGAGTCCTCGATCATCGCCAGCATGGTCTGCGCATCCAGGCCCGGCACCACGGTGTTCCAGTGCTTCTTGTTCATGTGGTACCCCGGGGTGATCTGGGGGTTTGCGGCGCGCAGCTGCTCGGCCAGGGCCGGGTCGCACTTCAGGTTCAGGGTCGTTGTCCCGCCGCGCTGCATCAGCAGCCCGAACATCTTGGCCCGTGCCCCGGCCCTGCCCGCGACCTTGAAGACGGCCGCGTCCTCGCCGAAGGGGAAGTCCTCGAAGGCACCCGGAAGGGAGAGCAACATCGCACGCCAGGATTCGTATTCCACGGTGCCCATCCTAGTCCCGCCGGGCATGGAAGTGGCCGGCCCTGCCACCTGGGGGTTGCGGCAAGACCGGCCGGTCTACAGGGGTTCGCGGTCGGCCGTCCCCGGACTGGGGAGAGGCCGACCGCGAACTTCGGGTTTTCCTTCTGGTTAGTTCCCCTCGCCCTTGCGGCGGCGGGAAGCGGCCGTGAACGCTGCCCCGAGGAGCAGGATCAGTGCCCCGGAGCCCAGGATCCACAGCGTGGAGTCATCCGCGCCGGTTCTCGCCAGCGGCGATGCCGGCTTGCGCGGCGGAACCACAACCACCGATCCCGGCTTGCGCGGCGGAACCACGACGACCGGCGGTGCCGGCAGCAGCTGCTGCTCCTCCGGGGTCGGGTGCACGGTCTTCGACGGCGGGACGTCCCCGTTGCCGGTGGCCACGTTCACCAGGACCTCGTCCCAGGCCTCGTCATCCACGGTGATGGAGTAGGTCAGGGTCTTCTCCTCACCCACCGCCAGGTCCCCCACGGTCCAGACCAGCTTGCTGCCCTCGATGGCCGATTCGCCGCCGCTGAGCTGCAGGCTTCCCTCGTCGAAGGTTGCCGCGTGCTGCCAGCCGGCCATCTCGTCGGTGACGACCGCCCCGGTGTACACGAACTGCCCGGTGTTGCGCACCGTGAGGGTGTAGCCGACGGTGTCGCCGGGCCAGACGATGGTGCCGCTGGCCGGGTTCGAGGTCTTCACCAGCGAGTAGCTGCGCGGGTTCTTCACCGGGGTCTCGCAAGCGCGGGACTGTGTGGTTTTGCCGTTGGCACTCAGGGTGGCCTCGTTCAGGAAGCCGCCGTCGGTGTTGGAGTCCTCGGGCTGGCAGGTGCCGGCCTCGGATCCGATGACCCCGTCCGCCAGGACCGCGACGACGTGCACCACGTAGGTGTGGGAGTCGCGTGCCTCGAGGTTGCGGTCGGTGGCGAGCACCGTGCCCGGCTCGGAGCCGGGGTTCTCCCAGCTGCCGGCCGTATCGGTGCCTTCCAGCGTCCAGTTGGCACTGCTGGCGGTGATCCCTTCGCCGAAGCGCAGCGTGTCGGTGAGGTTGTAGCGGGTTGCCACGTCCGAGGTGTTGTTCACCACGACCGTGTACTGCGCATCCCAGCTGCCATCCGCGTTCTCCTCGGCCGTGACGGCCGTCTTGACGACGTTGCTGCTCGGTGCCGGGATTTCCAGGCATGCACTGTCCGTGTCGGACTCGTTTCCTGCGGTGAGAACACCGGTGTTCAACAGGCCGTGGCCTCCCTCGCCGCATACCCTCTCCGCATCGTTGATCGCGGAGGTCAGGGTCACGTTGACGATGACCGTGAAGGTGTGGACGGCTCCCGATTCCAGGACCTGGTCCGCCACCACGACGTCGTCGGTGGAGTTGCCGCCGTGCCAGGCCTCGTTGACAACCACATCGGTGGAGCCGACGTGGCGGTCGTTGACGGTGACGCCGTCGGCGAAGGCCGGGGTGTCGGTGAGCGTGTAGTTTGCGCTCGCCCCGTCGGTGCCCGGGTTGGAGACGATGAGCTTGTAGCTCGCGTCCCAGGTGCCGTCCCAGTCCCCGTCGGCGTTCTCGTGCTGGACCAGTTCCAGGGCCTGCTTGTCGAGGCTCGGGGCAACCGGTGCCGCACAGGCCTCGGCTTCGGTGTCCTGCCCGTTGGCGGTGATGGTCGTCGTGTTCAGGAACCCGGTGCCCTCTTCGCCCTCGACCAGCTCGCAGTTGCCGGCCTCGGTGCCCGTGACCCCGGCCGCGACGTTGGCGGTGACCGTGACCTGGTAGGCCTCTGTGGAGCCGGCATCGATCAGCTTGTCGGTGGCCATGACCTCGGTGTAATCCGGTGTCGCCAGGTCCCAGTCGCCTCCGTCCCCGGCCGTCGGGCCGGTCCACGAGGCGTCGGTGACGGTGATGCCGCCGCCGAAGGACAGGGTGTCATCCAGCGAGTAGCGTCCCTGGACCTCGTCGTTGTTGGTGACCTCCAGCGAGTAGGTGATGTTCCAGGTGCCATCGGCGTTCTGCCGGGTGCCGGTGACGGTCTTTTCAACCGTCGGGGCCCCTACCTCAACGCAGACCTCGACCGAGGTGCCGGCGTCGGGGGTTGCCACCGAGGTGGCGGTGTTGGTGTGGGTGGTGCAGGTGCCGTCCAGTGCATCCGGGTTCGGGTTCGTGAAGATCACCTGGTAGGTGAACTCCGTGGGAACGCCGTCGGAGTTCCAGTCCGCGGTGCCCAGGGACACCGGGGCCTGGACGGTTCCGGCCTTGTCGTCAAGGACCGTCAGGTCCTTGTTGGTGGAGCCGGCCTCGGCGTAGGTGACCCCGGCCGTGCCCGTGGCGGACACCTCGTCGCCCGTGGCGTTTGCCCAGGTGGCGGTGGCGGTGTTTTCCCCGGAGTAGTCCATGTTCTCCGGGGTGCCGGTGCAGGTGTAGCCAAGGACCACGGTGCCCGGTTTTCCGTCGGTTCCGGCGGGAACCAGGACCTGCAGGCCGTCAACGGTATCGTTGGCGTCCTCGGCGTTGATCAGGCAGGTGGTGCCCTGGATGTCGAGGCTGTCCGTGACGGTGGCCGTGATGGCACCGTCGGCGAACTGGTTCGGGTTTTGAAGGGTGATGGTGCCGGACACCGCGTGGTTCGAGTCCTCGAAGCCGGACGGGGTCGCGGCCACCGTGTAGTCGAAGGTCGCCGTGCCGTCCAGTCCGATCGTGGCCCGGGTGCGGTCAACGAGCTTGTCCAACTCCCACAGGTACTCGCGGTCGAAGGATGCCTCGGCGGTCTTGGTGACCGACAGGCCCTCCTTGGCGCAGACCGTGACGTCCGTCGAGGCGGTGTTGTCGCTGGCGGAGTTCGTCAGCGTGACCTCGCCGGGGCCGTGCTCGGTGCTTTCCTCGAGCACCGCGGTGTTGGTGTAGGTGGTGCACTGTCCGGCGACTCCTGCGAGTTCCACCGGGTAGGTGAACGTCCGCTGCTCCTCGTCGTCTCCGACGCTGACGGTGCCCAGGTCGTGGATGGCGCCCGGTACCGTCTTGTCGTCGATCACGGTGACCGTCTCGTCGATGCTGCCTCCCTGCGTGAACAGCACCTCGGCTTCGAAGGAAGCGGTGCGGTCCTTGCCGTCCGTGCCGGTCCAGGTGACCGTGGCGGTGTTGGTGTGCCCCTCGTAGTCGGACTCGGCCAGCTCGCCCTCGATCACGCAATCGTAGGTGATGGTGGTCTTGCCGCTGGTGAGAACGCCGTTGGCTTCGGTGGCCGCGGGGACCACCACGTCCGTGCCGCCGCCGGCGACGGTGCAGGTGGCGCCGGGAACCGAGGCGGCATCGGCGATGTCGACGGTCAGTGCCCCCTGCTGGTTCGGGTTGAACACGTCGATCGAGCCGGACATCGTCCAGTCCTGGTCGGCATGCCCGTCCATGTTGGCGGTGACCGTGTAGTTCGCGGTCGCCGTGCCGTTTCCGTCGACCGTGAACTTGCCCTGATCGACCTGCTTGTCGAGGCTCCAGTCGTAGTCGCGGGTGAATCCGGCCTTGACGGTCTTGACGACCGTCATGCCCTTCTCCACGCAGACCTCGACGGACACCGAATCGGTGTTGTCCTCGTCGCTGCCGGCCTTTTCCTTGAGCACCGCAGTGTTGGTGAACGTGGTGCACTTGCCCGCCGTGCCCGCCAGTTCTTGCGCGTACGTGAAGACGTTCTCGCCGTCCAGGGTCGCGGTGCCCAGTTTCACGGGCTCCGCATCCGGGTTGGTCAAGTCGTCGTAGACGTTGACCGATGCGTCGGTGGCCTGATCGAGCGTGAAGTCCACGTCGACGATGCCGCTGGAAGCGGTGCGTCCATCGCCCCAGGCGGCGGTCGCGGTGTTCTTGATGAAGCCGGTGTACTTGGCTTCGTCCACGCCGGCGGCAACGTCGCAGGCGTAGTCGAGCGTCGCCGTCGCGCCGGCAGCGATCTGCACGTCCTGGCCGTCAACGACGGAGCAGGTGATGTCCCCGAGGTTCAGGGCATCGGTGACGTCTGCGGTGATCGAGCCGAAGTCGTTCGGGTTGTGCACGGTGATGGTTCCACCGAGCGTCCAGCCCGAATCGCTGTGGGCGGTCTGCGTTGCGGCCACGGTGTAGTTGGCCACGACGTTGCCGTCGCCGTCGACGTTGAAGTCGGTCTCATCGACCTGCTTCTCGATCTTCCAGTCGTAGTCGCGGTCATAGGTAGCCGTGGCGTCCTTGGAGACATCCAGGTTCTGTTCGACACAGACCGTGACGGTCTGCTCGTCGGTTGCCAAGAGGTTCGATTCCCCGGCTGCCACCATCGCCCGCGGCTCCCCGGCCATGCTGGTCAAGGTCGCGGTGTTGGCGTAGTCGGTGCAGGTGCCCACAACGCCTGGGAACGACAGGTCGTAGGCGTCAAAAGTCGTGGGTCCGTCATTCCAGTGTGCGGTGCCCAGCAGGACCGGTTCCCCAACCGTTCCGGCCTTGTTGTCAAAGACCTGCACGTCCTCGTCCGTCACGGTGGCCTCGTAGGCGAAATTGACCGTGGTCTTGGCCGAAGCGGGTTCCCCGGCTGCGTCGGTCCATGTCACGAGCGCGGTATTGGTGCCGTTGTAGCTGGCGGGTGTGCCGGCGCAGTGGTACGCCAGCTCCACGGTGCCGTCGGTGGTGCCGTCGGTGCCCGCGGGCACCAGGACCTGGAATCCGTCCTTGTCCGGATCATGATCCGTGGGCTCGGTGATGTCGCAGGTCAATCCGGCGATGTCCACGGTGTCCTTGACTGTTGCGGTGATCGCACCGTCAGCGAATTGGTTGGGGTTCGCCAGGGTGATCTTGCCGTCCAGGGTGAACCCGGTGTCGATCTTTTCCTTGGGTTCGGCCGTGACCGTGTAGGTGAACGTGGCCATTTCGTCCGGGGCGATCGTCTGCTTCGACGGGTTTGCGGACTTCTCCACGTCCCAGGTGTACAGGCGGTTGAAGGATGCGGTGGCGTCCTTGGCCACCTGCAGTCCGGCCTTGGCACAGACTTCCACGTCCTGGCTGGCCTTGTTGTTTGCGTCCTTGCCGTCGGCCGCGGTTTCCTCGTTCAGCACCGCGGTGTTGGTGTAGGTGGTGCACATCCCTGCCGTGCCTTGGAGTTCAACCGGGTACGGGGCGAACGTCTTCGGGGCCTCGGAGACGCTCGCGGTGCCCAGTTCATGCTCGGCCCCGGAAACGGTCTTGTCATCGACGACGGTGACGGTCTCGTCGATGCTGCCGTCCTGCGTGAAGATGATCGGTGCGCTGTTGGTCACGGTGCGGTCCATCCCGTCGACACCCTTCCAGGTGACGGTGGTGTGGTTCTTCTTGCCCGTGTAGTCGCCTGCCAAGACCTCGTCGGCAAAGGTGCAGTTGTAGAGCACCGTGGCGCTTCCGTTGGTGACCACGCCCTCCGCCTCGGTCGCGGCAGGAACATTCACGTCGATGCCGCTGGCCACCGCACATACGGCGCCTGGGATCTCCGGGGTGTCGGTGACATCGACGGTGAGGGCTTCCTGCTGGTTCGGGTTGAACACGGTGATCGCACCGGACATCGTCCAGTCCTGGTCCTTGTGCCCGTCCAGGAGCGCCTTGACCGTGTAGTTCGCGGTGACCTTGCCGTTCCCGTCGACCGTGAACTTGCCCTGGTCGACCTGCTTGTCGATGCCCCAGTCGTAGTCGCGGGTGAAGCCCGCATCGACGGTCTTGACCACGGTCAGGCCGTCCTCGACGCAGACCTCGATGTCGGCGGATGATTCGTTGCCTGCGGGGTTGTCGTCGTCGCCCTCGAGAACGGCCGTGTTGGTGAAGGTGGTGCACTTGCCGGCAACGCCCTGCCAATCAACGTCGTATGCAAAGGTCTTCGGTGACTGGGCGCGGATCACCGTGCCCAGCACGCCGTCATTCTCGGCGTAGTGGTCGTCGGTCACCGTGATCTCGGTGTCCGTTTCCGTGGCCAGTGCGAAGTCCACGTCGACCTGGCCGCCCGATGCGCTGCGGTTCTCTCCCCAGGTGGCCGTCGCGGTGTTGGTGATCGTGCCGGTGTAATCGGCTTCGTCCACGCCGGCTGAAACATCGCAGGTGTAGTCGAGCGTTGCCGTCTTGCCGGCAGCGACCACCACGTCCTGGCCTTCAGCGACGGAGCAGGTGATGCCCGCAACATTCAAGGCATCGGTGACATCGGCGGTGATCGAACCGAACTCGTTCGGGTTGGCCACCGTGATGGTGCCTGTGAGCTTCCACTTCGAATCCGTGTAGCCGTCCTGGGTGGCGGTCACCTTGTAGCCCGCGGTGACCTTGCCGTTTCCATCGACCTTGAAGGAGGTCTCGTCGGCCTGCTTCTCGACCTTCCAGTTGTAGTCGCGGTCGTAGGTGGCTTTGGCGGTCTTCTCGACCACCAGGTCCCGTTCGACACAGACCGTGACGGCCTTGCTGTCGGAGTCCAGGGTTGCCTGGTTCCAGCCCTTCTCGGTCACGATCGCGGTGTTCGTGTAGTCGGTGCAGGTCCCCGGGGTTCCCTCGAACTTCAGGTCGTAGGTGAATGCCGTGGGCACCTTGTCCTTGTTCCAGGTGGCCTCGCCCAGCAGCTCGGGGTAGTCGGTCTCGTAGACCTTGTCGTCGAAGACCAGGACGTTCTTGTCGTACTCGGTGTCGAGGAGGTACTCGACCTTGTCCGTTGCCTGGGTCGACTGCGGGGTGCCAGTGGCATCCTTCCACGACACGTCGACCGTGTTGCTGCCCGTGTGGCTGGCGGGCTTGCCCGTGCACGTGTAGTCCAAGACGACGATGCCGTCGTTTTCCCCGGCGTTGGCGGGCACCAGGACCTGCAGTCCGTCGGTGGTCGGGTCGTGGTCGGTGGCCTGGATTTCACAGGTCACTCCATTGATGTCCACCGTGTCCGTAACCGTTGCGGTGATCGCTCCGTCGGCGAACTGGTTCGGGTTGGTCAGGGTGATCCTGCCGTCCAGGGTTTCGTCAAAATCGTCAAAGCCGTTCGGGACTGCCTTGACCGTGTATTTGAAGGTTGCCTTTCCATCCGGGGCGATCGTCTGCCGGGTCTTGTCGACGTCCTTGGTCACGTTCCACTGGTAGATGCGGTCGAAGGATGCCTTGGCGGTCTTGGAGACCTGCAGTCCTGCCTGGTCACACACGGTGACGGTGGCTTCGTCGGAGGGGCTCTCCGAGCCGTCGCCTTCAAGCTCGAGCCAGGCCTTGTTGGTGAAGGTGCCGCAGGTGCCGGGATCCACTACGTGCTCCAGCTCGTACGGGAACGCCTTGGATCGAGTGGCCTTGTCCTTGACCTCGCCCCAGGAGACGGTGCCCACCTCTGCGCCTTCGGCACCGGCGATCGCCTGGTCGTCGAATACCTTGACGGTTTCGTCGGTGATCGTTCCCGGCTTGAATTCGATGGCCTTTGTCTCGCTGGTGGCTTCGCCGCCGGCCCAGGCAATCTTTGCGGTATTGGTTCCGCCGACGTAGTCGGATTCGGCTACCTTGCCGGGATCACAGGCGTAGTTCACGGTCGTGGTTCCGGGAATCCAGTTCCCGCCGACCAGGGTAGCCTGCGGTACGTTGACCTGAATGCCGGCAGCGTTCAGGTTCATGTCTTGGGTGGCATCCACGGTGCAGACCAGGCCTGTCAGCGACGTGCTATCCGAAACCGTGGTCTCGACGTCTCCGCCGAACTGGTTCGCGTTGGCCACCGTGATGGTGCCGCCCATGGACTTGGTGTCTCTGTAGCCCTCACCGGTGACGTTGATGTCGTAGCCAACCGTCGCCTTTCCTTCGGGGCCCGCATTGACGGTCCCGTCGGTCTTGGCCGTTTTTTCGATGTCCCACGTGTAGGTGCGGTCGTAGCTTGCATCCACGGTCTTCGACACGCTCAAGCCGGCCGGGAGGCAGGCCTGGATGGTCGCGTCGTCGGATGCGAGGACCTCAGTGGCGGAAACCTTGGCGGTGTTCGTGAACGGTACGCATTGTCCGGCGTCTGCCGCCGGGACCGTCCAGGTCACCTCGTAGTCCTTGGATTGTGGCTTCGTGCCGTCGGCCCCGTCGATGATCCATGCGGGGCTGAAGGTGAACTCGTCATCGGTCACGGTCACGTTTTGGTTCAATGGGCTCTGCGTCCACGAACCAGCGGTGACCTCGGCGGCGCCCTCGTCGAACTCGCCGGGGGTTGAGGCCTCGGCCTTGTTCCAGTCAACCCTGGCGGTGTTGGTTCCCGTGTACCTGGGCTGCGAATCGAATTTACAGGCGTAGTCGAACTCGATGGAGCTGTCCTCAGGGATGACCGTCTGGAATCCGGGCTTGGTCGGGTCCAGATCGGTCCCGGTGCCCGGGTTGGTCTGGCCGGTCACGGCACAGACGGCGTCGCCGCCCACGTCCACCGAGTCGGTCAGGGTTGCGTTGACGTCCTGCCACTTGTTCGGGTTCGTCACCGTCATGGTGCCGGTCATGGCCCAGTTGCTGTCCACGTACGGTTGCGGCGTCACCGTCACCCGGTAGTCGATGGTGACCTCGCCATTCGCATTGGTGTTGTACTTCGTGTTGTCCGCGACCGGCTGGCCGTTCAGCAGCGGGGTCTTGTCGATCTTCCAGGACCAGGCCCGGTTGAAGCTTCCCTGGACGTTCTTGGTGACTTCCAGGTTGGCACCGATGCACACCTGGACCGACGCCGAATCGCTTCCGGTTCCGCCGTCGGCTTCCTTGTAGATTGCGGTGTTGTCGTAGGTCGTGCATTCGCGGGGGACCCCTGGCCACTTGATGGAGTAGTCAAACGTCTTTGATGATTGCTCCGCGGTGACCTCGTTGCCGCCCGGAAGCGTCCTCAGGTCAAATTTGTTGTCCGTGACGGTGATCTTGTCATCGGTGACGGTGGGTTCCACACCTGTGAAGGTGAAGTCCTTGGTGGCGCTGGCTTCGCCGTCGGTGCCGAAGTAGGACGCCGCGTCCCAGGTGGCCTTGACGGTGTTGGTTCCTGCGGTTGCTTCCGTGGTTCCGGCCGGCATCTCACAGGTGTAGTTGAAGTTCGTAGTGCCGTTCGGAATCGAGATCGGGCCGGTAACGGGTGTGCCGCCGGTAGTTTCGATGGCGCACTGGGCACCGGGGAGGCTGTCACTCAGCGTCACGCCGTTGATGGCGGCGGAGTTGGGGTTCTCGACGGTGATGACACCGTCAACAACAAAGTTGGTGTCCTTCGGGGCGCTGGCCTTGACCAACACGCTGTAATCGATGTCGACGCTGGCCGTCGGCGACTTCACGCTGGCGGCCTGGCCGCCTGCCAGGTCCTTTTCGATGGTCCAGTCGTAGTCACGGTCGAACTTGGGCGTGACCGTCTTGGAGACCGCAAGATCCTTGTACGTGGTCTTGGAGTTGGTAAAGGTACAAATAACGTCTGCCCTGTTTGGCAACGTAAATGAAACGATCCGTTTGCTCTTGTCGACCGTCGGTGTGACACCCGTACAGGTCAGGTCAGCGAGGTTCCAGCCAGCAGGAAGGACACCTTCCGAAATCGTGACCTCGCCCGGTGCAACGTTGTATTCAATCTGGTTCGGAAGATTCTCACCGGTGTCGGAATCTGAACTGTCATCCAGTTCGAAGTTGGCTGAAGATTCTGCTTCCTCCGAGGACAAATTGAAATTGAAATCCGTCCCATCAGCGGGGATGGCCTTCTTGACAACTGTCACAAAACCGACCTGCATGCCGGCCGTTTTTATCGACAGGGCCGAGGTGCCCTGACCGACGCAGTTCAGTGAAACCTTGGATACGTGGTACGAGGAACCTGAAATCGATGAGGCTCCGGTGGACGGCCCATGGTCAAGTTCGGAAGCGATATGAACACTGAAATAAAGGATTCCGCTCGTCTCGGTGGCATCGAATTTCACGTACACGGTATCTTCACGGGCAGAGCCGGAGCCTTCCACAACCCTGGTCCTGATGTTGTTTCCGCCATCCATGGAGAAGCGGCTAGCGTAGTCAAAACCCCATCTTTCGCCGTCCCTGACTTGATACCTAAAGACGAATTCGTTCTCACCAAGGCTCAAGCCACTCATCGCGACCCTGTACTGGACGAATCCACCTTCATACAGCCCTTGGGCAAGGTTTCCAACCATCCAATCGGTCACTTCCGACCTTTGCTCCATCTTGCCAAGATTTCCCGTGCCCCCATTGGGACCACAGGTACCAACAGCCGACGGAGTGACAGGCTCTTCCGCCAGCAGTGCGGCCTTGGGATCAGCGGTTTTCGCCGAGGGGTCGCTTGCCGTCGCTTCGGCCTTCTTGGGGGTTTCGGCGGCGGGCGCCTCCGCTTTCTTCGTCTCGACGGGCTTCTTTGCCGCGGGAGCTCCGGACTTGGGGGCCGGGGAACCCTGTGGCTCGGCAACCTTCTCGGCAGCGGGCGGTTCGGTGCCCTCTGCAGGTGCTTCCGCTGCCTTCTCCTCCGTGGCAGGTGCCAGGGGTGCATTCTTCGACCCGTCGGAATCGACCGTCGTTTCGCCGTTCTTCACCGCGTCGAGCAGTTGCTGTTCCGCGGCGGTGTCCTGGTTATCGACAGGTGATGCCACAGCGGGATTGAATCCACCGCCGCCAAACATCATCGTTGCGACGAGCGCCGTCGTCGCACTGGCGCCAACGGTTGAACGGACGACGCCGTTCCTCCAAATCGCCGCCAAAAAAGAGCCGCTGCGCATCGCGCGGTGACCCTTTGGAATCCGTGCAGAATTATCCCCAATTTTGCCGAACACTTTAATTACCCCAATTACCCCAAGGGGCGCGACAACCACGCAATAAGCACCGTTTACGGAACGGCCCCAGCCGATCCGTTAGATAAGTTCAAACCCCAAGTTCGAACTTCCCCCAGTATTTATTGGGTCCCCAGCACCCAATTTTGTGTTGCTTGTGCTGCCGATATTCTAATCACACAATGTGTTCCACGTCTACTACAACCAATGGAATATCTATTTCCGGTCGAATTCAGAGGTATCGATACTCGATCTTGGGGCAGGTATTCATCACGACGTCAAGCCCGGCCGCCTTGGCACGCGTGGCTGCCGCTTCGTCGACGACACCGAGTTGCAGCCAAAGCGCATCCGCTCCGACGGCGATCGCCTGGTCAACGATGTCGCCGACTTTTTGCGAGTTCACAAAGCAATCAACAACGTCGATGTGCCCGGGGATGTCCGCCAACCGCTTGTACCCGGTGTTGCCCAAGACCTCCTCGCCACTGAGGGACACCGGGATGACTTCCATCCCCAGTTTCTTCTGCAGAAAGCGCGAGACCCCTGGTGCCACGCGGCGCGGGTTGTTGGTCAGCCCGACCACTGCCCATCGCGCGGGGGTTTGCAGGAGCCGGTGAATCACCGCCGGGTCGTTGACGTGGCGTTGGCCAACTTCGTTGCTCATGTTCCCTACGTTACCGCCATATTCTGGGTCTTGGCCCATAGCCGATGCGCCGCCAAGGCGCCACAGGGGAGCCAAAAGGTCAAGTGCCCTTCCGGCTCCCCGCACCCTTGGGAGCGCCCGAAGCGATCTAGAGCGAGCGCTCCAGTGCCTGCTCGGTGTTCGCTGCCGAGTACTCGCTAAAGGCGCCGCGGAATTTCGCCGCCGGGTGGGATTCCTCGAGGCGGGCACCGCGCCCGAAGACCTTCTCGCGCAGGGTTCCCGGCGCGTACTCGGTCTGGGCCAGGCCACGCTTGTGCAGCTCGGGGAGGATGCCGTCGATGAAGTCGGTGTAGGAACCGGGCAGGATCTGGTTCATGATGTTGAGCCCATCCATGCCGGCGTCCTGCCAGCGTTCGATCTCGTCCACGATCTGCTCCGGGGTGCCGGAGATCTGCTGGGCCTTGGCACGGTAGCGGGCCAGGTCGCCAATGGTTGGCTTGCCTCCCGGCACCGACGCGATGGCCGCCTCGAGAACGCCGCGGGCCCCCTCGGTCTGGACATCCCCCAACGGGGTGTCCAGATCCAGGCCACCCAGGTCGATCCCGATGCCGCCGCCGATGTGGGCAACAATGGCGTCGAGGTCCAGGTACTCGTCGTACTCGGCTTCCTTGCGCTTGGCTTCCGCCTCGGTGCTGCCGACCACGAAGGACAGTCCCGCAAAGACCTTCACGTCTCCCTTGGCCCGGCCCGCAGCGGCCTCGAGCTCGCGGATCTTGCCCACCTGTTTGGCCACGTACTCCGGGTGCGGGGCAAAGAGGAAGGTCGCTTCCGCGTGCTGGGCAGCGAACTGCTTGCCGCGCGCGGAGGAGCCCGCCTGGAACAGGAACGGGGTGCGCTGCGGGCTTGGCAGGGCGGTGTGAGGGCCCTCGATGGAGTAGCGCTTGCCCTGGTGGTGGATCTTGTTGACCTTGGCCGGGTCGGCAAAGAGCCCCGATTCCTTGTCGGCAAGAAGTGCGTCTTCTTCCCAGGAACCCTCCCACAACTTGTAGGTGGCCTCGACGTATTCGTCGGCCCAGTCGTACCGGTCGTCGTGGGCGGCCAGGCCCGCGGCACCGAAGTTGCGGTGCGAGTTCTCCAGCACGCTGGTCACGATGTTCCACGCGACGCGTCCGTTGGAGATGTGGTCAAGGGTGGAGAGCTGGCGCGCGAACTGGAACGGCGAGGCCTGCACCACCGAGCTGGTCATCGCCAGGCCGATGTCGCTGGTGGTCGCGGCGAGCGCCGAGAGCAGCACCAGCGGGTCGTGCGAGGGAACCTGCATGCCCTTGCGGACCATCGAGGCCCACCCGCCCTCGTGGTTGCCGTACAGCCCCACGACGTCGGCGAAGAACATGTTGTCGAACTTCGCTTCCTCGAGCTGCTTGGCCAGGTCGACCCACAGCTTCAGCTCGTTGAAGCGGTGCTGCTGGGCCTCGGGGTGGCGCCACTGGCCGCCGAGGATGTGGCTCGGGGTGTTCATCAGGAAGGCGCTCAGCAGCAGCCGTGGACGCGCGTCAAAGGTACCCATTTACTTGCTCTCCGATTTCGAATCCTTGGCGTCCCCGATGGAGTGCAGCCCGGTGGGAATGGTGCCGTTGATGTAGTAGTCGCCCACCGAGCGGGCCTTGAAGGCCACGGGATTGTGGGTCGCGACGGTGCGGGCGTTGCGCCAGTGCCGGTCCAGGGACTTGCCGCGCGACACCGAGGAAGCACCGGTGACGTCAAAAAGTTCGCTGGTTGCATCCAGCACCAGTTTCGGGACGCTCACGTGTGCCTGCTGCACGGCAAGCTCCGCGCGGATAAAGGCAGCCGTCGGATCCAGACCCAGCGAGGTGTCGACCGCGGCATCAAGGTCGCGGGCCGCGGCAAAGACGATCGAGTCGGCCGCGTAGACGGCCGCGGCGATGCGGCCGACCTTTTCCTGGATCAGCGGGTCGTTGCGGAACAGGTCCCCGGAACCGGTGTTGAACGTACGGGTGCGGTTGCGCACCAGATCGGCAGCGTCGGTGAGCGCGGCGCGGCCGATGCCTGCCAGCACGCTGAGCAGTGCGAGCTGGAAGAACGCGGGCTCGAGCGTGGATGAAACCTTGCGCGCGATGATGTCCTCGAATTCGACCACGACGTCATCAAAGATCGCGGTGCCGGTTCCCGTCAGGGGTTGGCCGAAGCCATCCCAGTCGTCAATGATCCGGACCTTGGCGTCGTCGGCGCGCACGATGGCGTACTGGCGGCCCTCGACGCCCTCGGTGCTGGCCATGACCACGACCCAGTCGGCAAAGATCGACCCGGTCGTGTAGTACTTTTCCCCGTTGAGCAGCCACTGGCCGTTTTCCTCGCGGAGCTTGGTGTTGGTCGTGCCCAGGGCGTTGCCGCCCTTCTCGGTGGCCGCATTGCCGAAGATCTCGCCGGCAAGCACCCGCGGGAACCAACGGAGCCGGAATTCCTCGGGCTGCAGGGCAATGGTTTCAACGAAGGAGAAGTGCGAGCGCAACAGGTGCCCGACGTTGGAGTCGGCCGCGGAAAGTTCCACGATCAGCCGGAAGAGGTGCTCGTGGCTGACGGGTTCCCCACCGTAGGCTGCCGGGACCCGAAGCGTGGTGAAGCCCGCGTCCTTGAGCCACTTCACTGGTTCAAAGGGCAACACGTGGTCGTTTTCGCGCTCCACGGTGCCTTTGGCGATGCGCTCAAACACCGGGGCAAAGCGCGCGCTCAGCTCCGCGTAGCGGGCTTCGGCTGTTCGTTCCTTCACGTACGTTGCACTCATTTGTCTTCCTTTGCATCCATGAGTTTCAAGAAATTGTTGTCCAAGGCCTAATTCGTTGCCATCTCGCGCAGCAGCGCCCCGGGGTTCGAATCCAGCAGGAGTCTGGTGTATTCGCTGGCGGGACTGTTCAGGACCTGTGCGGCCGCCCCGACCTCGACCAACCGGCCTTGGCGCATGACTCCCACATCGTGGGAAATGCGTTCGACCACATGCAGGTCGTGGGAAATAAAGAGGTAGGACAGGCCCTGGCTGACCTGGAGGTCTTCCAGGAGCGCCAAGATCTGCGCCTGGGTCAAGACGTCGAGCGCGGAAAGGGCCTCGTCCAGCACCAGCGTCTTGGCTCCCAGGGCCAGCGCCCGGGCAATGGCCACGCGTTGGCGCTGCCCGCCGGAGAGCTCCTTGGCACCCAATGCGGCCATGCGGCTGGGCAGGTTGACCGCGTCCAGCAGCTCGGCCACCCGGATCCTGCGTTCGGCCTTGCTGCCGACCTTGTAGTTCTCAAGCGGCTCGCTGATGATCCGGGACACCGAGTAGCGCGGGTCCAGGGCCGAATCCGGGTTTTGGTACACCAGCTGCAGGCTGCGCCAGAGTTCGCGCTTGGCGGCCCCGCGCACGTGGGTGACGTCCTGCCCGTGGATTTTCACGATTCCGGCGGTGGGTTCCAGCAGCCTCATGATCATCCGGGCGGTCGTGGATTTTCCGGAACCGGACTCGCCCACCAGGGAGAAGGTCGTGCCGGGGCGCACCGCGAACGAGACCTCCTCCACGGCCGCGCGTTCGTTCTTCCCGCTGCCGAAGATCTTGCCCAGGCCCGCAACCTCGATGGCCGGGACCTCGATGCCGCGGGCTGCATCGGCGGTTCGTGATTCGTCGCCCGAGGCGGTGGCCTCGGTGAGCAGCATCCGGGTGTAGGGGTGTTCGGGTGCCCGCAGGATCTCACGCACCGGGCGGTCCTCGCGGATCCGCCCGTGCTGCATGACCACGATGCGGTCGGCGATGTCCGTGGCCACGGCGAGGTCGTGGGTCACGAAGATGACAGCGGTTCCCAGTTCGCGCGCCAGCTTGGTGAAGACCTCCAGGACCGTCTGCTGGACCGTGACGTCCAGTGCGGAGGTGGGCTCGTCGGCAATCAGCAGCGCGGGCTCCAGCGCGAAGGCGATGGCAATGAGCACCCGCTGCTTCAGCCCGCCCGAAAGCTCGTGCGGGTACTGGCCGATGCGCTGTTCCGGGGTGTCGATCCCGACCAGCTCCAGCAGCCGGATGACTTCGGCGCGCAGCTGCGCCTTGGAGCGCTTGCGGCCCTGCGGGTGCAGGCGGAACACCTCGGAGATCTGGGAGCCCACGGTCTTCACCGGGTCCAGGGAAGCGCCGGGATCCTGCGGGACCATGCCGATGCGCCGGCCGCGGATCGATTCCAGCTCCTTGGCCGCCATGTCCAGGAGGTTCCCGCCGGCCAGGTCGATGCTGCCGTCCAGGATCCTTGCTGATTCGGGAAGCAAGCCGATGATGGCCTTGGACAGGGTGGACTTGCCCGAACCGGACTCGCCGACCAGGGCAACGATTTCCCCGGGCTTGAGTGCGAGGTCGATGTTCTCCGCGGCGACGACTGCTTCGTCGCCGTGACCGTAGGTGATGCTTAGCCCACGGATATCCAGCAATGCGGGTGCCGCGTTTATGGTGCTCATGCTGTTCTCCTGGCTAGAAACGGAAGATCTTGTGGAGCTGGCGGCCGAGTCCCGCAAGCAGGATGACCACCGCGACGATGACCACGCCCGGAAGGGTCGTGAGCCACCAGGCCGAGGCGAGGTATTGGCGTCCCTCGGCGATGAGCAGGCCCCACTCGGGGGTCGGCGGCGGGGACCCGAAGCCCAGGAAGCCGAGCCCGGAGATTGCCAGGATGGCCACACCGAGGTCCACGGCCAGCAGCGCCAGGACCGGGCCGCAGGAGTTGGGCAGGATGTGCTTGGAGACCACCGACCAGTAGGTTCCGCCGTTCATGAACGCGGCTTCCACGTAGTCGAGGCTGCGCACGCGCAGCACCTCCGAGCGGACGACGCGGGCGAAGGACGCGATGGAGGCGATGCCCACGCCGATGCCCAGGGAGATCGGGCCCGGGGCGAAGGCCGTGACGATGATCAGCGAAACCAGGAAGCCCGGAACGGCCAGCAGCACGTCAATCAGGCGCATGGTCACGGTGTCGGCGGCACGTCCCGCGGTTGCGGCCAACAGGCCCAGGCCGGTTCCCACCACGAGCC
Source organism: Paeniglutamicibacter psychrophenolicus (assembly GCF_030812255.1). Classification (GTDB taxonomy): domain Bacteria; phylum Actinomycetota; class Actinomycetes; order Actinomycetales; family Micrococcaceae; genus Paeniglutamicibacter; species Paeniglutamicibacter psychrophenolicus_A. The sequence continues at coordinate 140,791 of NZ_JAUSSH010000004.1, forward strand.
CGATGGACACGGCCAGTCCCGCGGTCAGCAGGGTCTGGCTGGTTCCATGGACCACCCGGGCAAACACGTCCCGGCCCAGGTGGTCGGTGCCGAACCAGTGTTCGGCACCGGGTGCCTGGAACTTCTGCGCGGGCACTCCGCTGATGGGGTCGAATCCGCTAAACAGCGCCGGGAACAGCGCCCAGCCCAGGACCATGGTCAGCGGGACGCAGGTGAGCCAGAAGGCGGGGGAACGAAGGGCTCCTGCCTTCCGCTTCGGCGCGGCAACCTCGTCCACCTTGAGGGGTGCAACGACCGGGACGTTGTCCTGGGCCTCGACCCGGGTCAACGGTTCATCTAGTTTGATGCTCATGGTTTTCTCCGTTCGTTCCTAGGCCACAAGTGCGCGCGGTGCCCCGTGCGTTCCACTCTTGAGGATCCGCGGATCCAGCAGCGGGTAAAGCAGGTCGACCACCAGGTTCACCACGACGAATGCCGTGGCCGTGAGCAGCACGAGCCCCTGGACCAGGGCAACGTCCTGCGCCGTGACCGACTGCAGCACGACCTGGCCCAGGCCCGAGCGGGCGAACACCGTCTCGGTGATGACGGATCCGGCCAGCAGCGTTCCCACGGTGATCCCGCTGATGGTCATGGCCGGTGCCGCGGCGTTCTTCAGGGTGTGGCGGAAGAAGATCCACGAGGGTGAAGCACCCTTGGCGCGCAGCACGTCGATGAACGGCTGGGCGTGCACATTGTCCACGCTCTTGAGGAGCACCTGGGCGATCGGGGCGGAGACGTGGATGGCCAGCACGAGCACCGGAACGGCGATCGAGGCAAAGGACCCGTCCGGGAACAACGACATGATTCCCAACTTGATGGACAGCACCTGCAGGAGCACCAGCCCCAGCCAAAACACCGGGACCGCGGCGAAGAGCGGCGGCAGGTTGAGCACCACCCGCTTCAGCCACGGCTTGCGTGCCAACGTGGCCGAGGCGACCAGCACCACCGCGAAGACGACCGCGGTGACGAAGGCGCTGGAGGCCAGCACCAGCGTCGATCCGACGACGGCGCCGATGCGTTCGCCGACCGGCTGGCCCGAGGCCAGCGAGTATCCGAAGTCCCCGGTGAAGAGGCCAACCAGTTGGCTGAAGTACTGCACGATCAACGGCTGGTCGTAGCCGTACTGCGCCTTCATGGCGGCAATGGTTGCCGGGTCGGCCGCAGCATCGGCTGAAAGGAAAATCGTTACCGGGTCATTGGGCAGCAACTGCACGGCCAGGAAGACCAAGGTGTAGGCAAGCCAAATGACGAGCAAGGCCTGTCCGATGCGTCGCGCGATGTATGCGGCCATGGTTGGCTACTTTCCGGTCTTCCAGGCGCCCTGGAAGATCGGGGCGGTGCCGGAGGTGAACTCGACGTGTGCGTCGGAGTTGCCGCCGTAGACCTGGACTTCGTCCCACAGGACGAGGGACAGGGCCTTTTCGGTGACCAGCTGGCGCTGTTCCTCGGCGACCAGTTCCTTGTGCTCCGATTCGCTGGTGGCGGCACGTTCCTTGGCGAAGAGTGCGTTGAGCTCGGTGTCGGCGTTCAGCGTCTGGGTGTTGTTGGCCGGCCCGAAGACCGGGCCCAGTCCGCCGTAGGCAAACTGGCGGGTACCGAAGAACTCGATGTTCGGATCGATCATGGCCGTCGCCAGGAAGGTGTTGTCGGCGGCGCGGTTGATGAGCTTGACGCCGATTTCGCGCCACTGCTGTTCGATCAATTCGAAGGCCGGCTTGATGACGACGGAGTTGTTCGAGCTGGTGATGGTGAGCTCCAGCTTCTTGCCGTCCTTCTCGCGGACGCCGTCGGCCCCCACGACCCAGCCTGCCTCGTCGAGCAGGGCCTTGGACTTTTCCGGGTTGTAGGCCAGGTCCGCGGACAGGTCGATGAATCCGGGTGCCGCGTGGTTCAGGACCGAATCGGCAATGACATAGCTGTCGGAAAGGACGGTGTCCTTGATGGACTGGCGGTCGATGCCGGCCTGGAGCGCCTGGCGCACCTTGGCGTCGGCGAGCTTGCCGCTGCCGATACGCACCGCTGCCATGTTGGTGGTCAGGTCGACGCCCTGGGCCGGAAGGACCTGGTCCCCGCTGCCCTTGAGCGCCTGCTCGTCCACGGGCTGGAGTCCGCGTACCAGGTCGACCTGGCCGGTTTGCACCGCGCCGGCCCGGTGGGCGACCTCGGGCAGGTACTTCACCACGAGCTTGTCCAGGTATGCGGCGCCCTGGTTGGGGGCCGTCTCCGACGCCCACTTGTAGTCGGCGCGCTTGGCGAAGGTGACTTCCTCGTCGGTCTTCTCGGATTCAAAGACGAACGGGCCGGATCCGACGATCTTGGCGATCGCCGACTGTCCGGCGTTGTCCAGCTTCAGCGTCGCCGGGGAAACCAGGCCCGCGGTGACCGACGAAGTGGCGCGCAGGAAGTTGGCGTCCGGTGCCTTGAGCGCGACCTTGACCTGGTTCTTCCCTACGACCTTCGAAGACTTGTAGGAGGCGAAATCGACGTTCGGTGCGACCTGCGCATCCTTGATTCCCAGCCCAAGCGCGTCCAGGTTCTCCTTCACGGCCTTGGCATCGAGCGGAGTTCCGTCGGAGAAGGTCACGCCGTCTCGGATGGTGAAGGTGAATTCGGTCTGGTCCTTGCTGGCGCTGAACTCGGAGGCAATCCAGCCCACAAGCTTTCCCGATTCCGTGTCGAAATAGGTCAGGCGGTCCAGCACGCTGTTGAGGACGTTGGACTTCTCGTAGAAGCGTGCGGCCTGGGTCTGCCAGTTGTTGATCGGGGTGACCTCCGCGTAGACGAAGGTTCCTCCCTGGACCGGCTCCGTGCTGACCGGGCCGGCCGCGTTGCCCGTTGTCTGTGCTCCGGACCCGCAGGCGCTCAGTGCAAGGGTGGCGACGGAAAGGACGCTAAGGATCTTGACGCTGAGGCTGGCGCGAGTACGTCGCTTGGCCGGTGGGTTGGTGTTGCCCATGAGTATTTCCCTCTCGGTTCACCCGAGGAACGCCGCGACATGGCTGGCCCATCGGACACCGCGTGGGGCTTGACGGTATTCGGTGGACCGCGCAGAGTTTGGCTATCTCCATCGGTCCTGGCGGTAGCACCGGATCCCCGTGACGGGAGTGGTTGCTGCGACGTCAACGAGCCAGGTCTCTCAGTCGCTCTGGATGGTGTGTGCCCGCAAGCGGCTGGTTGCCGACCTCGAACACTTCAAGTGTGTCGCAGGATCTTCGATATGACCAAGGGGATGGGCCCTACGGTGAAACAAATCGACGCAATGGATCGATTTTGTGGATGAATCGCTTCACGCAGTGTCACAAGACCGATTGTGAAGCCTCGATTTTCGGCTGCTTGCGTCATCATCGCTTCATATTGATAATGACGGGCCGGAATCAGTGGCGCTTCAGCATCCTGCGAGATGCCTTGCCGGGCAGAACGGCCAAACCCGGCAGTCCTCGCCGTGTCCAGGGATGGCGGCCACGGCCGGGGGAACACCGAAGGAACCTGCCGGGACCCCCAAAGCCCCCAAGGCCGGCGGTCCCGTCCACTCGCAAGATCTTCCGTCGTTTGACCAAGACCTCACGATGGGGAACCCCGTTTGCCCGCGGCCCGATGAGCATCCGCGGGGGCCAAGCCCCGGTCCAACATATGCCAATGTGCCCCGAACGTGGTTGGATCGGCACATGAAAAGCACAGTGTCCCAGCGCGCCAGACATCGCAGGTTGCGCGTTCTGGGCATGCTCGCCGGCGGGGTCGCCGCCACGGCACTGACCGGCCTCCTGGGAGCTTGGGTTTATGCCCCGGCCGTTGGCTGGACAGTCGCCGCGCTGATTTACAACGCCTGGGTGTGGATCACCATTGCCCCCATGGACCATGCCCGCACCGCGGCCCACGCACAGGAGGAAGACCCTGGTTTCCGGACCACGGACCTGCTGATCCTCTTCGCGGCCATCGGTTCCCTGGCCGCGGTCGTGATGGTGATGGCCGGCAGCAGGGACCTTGCGGTAGACGCCAGGTTGCCATTGGCGCTGTTGGCACTGACCTGCACCGCGATGTCGTGGTTGATGGTCCATACGCTCTACACGTTGCACTACGCCATGATCTATTACAGCGGCACACCCGGCGGCATCGAATTCAACCATGACGAGCGCCCGCAATACACGGACGTCGCCTACATGGCATTCAGCGTGGGCATGACCTACCAGGTCTCGGACACCAGCATCACCACGCGCGAAATGCGCTCGGCAGTCTTGCGCCACAGCTTGCTGGCTTTCCTTTTGGCACCGGCGTCCTGGCCACCACCATCAACCTGGTGGTCAGTCTGGCAGCTTAAATGACGTCGGGAGGCGACACACCATAGGTGTACCGCCTCCCCAACCAGCAGGAAGCGATCCCTTGTTATTGCCTACTTGACCACGGCGTTCGAGAACCGGTAGTTTGCCGCGCGGTGCGAGTCCTGCACCCGGTCGCCCTTGCCGAAAAGCTTGTTGCGCAGCGTGCCCTCGACGTATTCGGTCGGGTACGCACCGCGGGCCTGCAGCTCGGGCACGATGAACTCGACGATGTCCTCGAAGGTGCCCGGGGTGATCGCGTAGGCCAGGTTGAACCCGTCGACGTCGGTGTCCTGCACCCACTCGATCAGCTTGTCGGCGACCTCGGACGGCGAGCCGACCGTGATGGGGCCAAAGCCGCCAACGCCCACCCACTCGGCCAGCTGGCGGATCGTCCACGGGTTCCCGGCGTCCCCGCTGGCCTTCTGGAAGGTTGCCACGGAGGACTGGATGGCATTGGACTTCACGTTGTCGCCAATGACGTCGTCCGGACCGTAGGTGGACAGGTCGATGCCCATCCAGCCCGAGATCAGGGCCAGCGCGCCGTCGATGTCGGCGTAGGACTTGTAGTCCTCGAACTTCGCCTGGGCCGCTGCGGAGTCCACATCCGTGATGATGGTCTGCATGGCGTAGATGCGTACGTCGTAGCGGTCGCGGCCGGCGGCCTCGACCTCGTCGCGGATCTTGGTAACGGTGGCCTTGAGCAGTTCCTTGGTCGGGGAGGTCACGAAGACGGCTTCGGCGTTCTCCGAGGCGAACTTCAGCCCGCGCGGCGAGGTGCCCGCCTGGAAGACGACCGGAGTGCGCTGCGGGCTGGGCTCGGTGATCGCGATGCCCGGGACCTTGAAGTACTTGCCCTCGTGCTTGATCTCGTGGACCTTGGCCGGGTCGGTGAAGATGCCGCGCTCGGCGTCGCGCACCACCGCGTCCTCTTCCCAGGAACCCTCGAGCAGCTTGTACACGACCTCCATGTACTCGTCGGCGTGGTTGTAGCGCTCGTCGTGCTCGAGCTGGTCCTCCTGTCCCATGTTCCGGGCGGCGGAGGGCAGGTAGCCGGTCACCACGTTCCAGCCGATGCGGCCCTTGGTCAAGTGGTCAAGGGTGGCCAGACGGCGGGCGAACGGGTACGGGTGCTCATAGGCGGTCCCGGCGGTGACGCCGAAGCCGAGGTTCTCGGTCACCGAGGCCATGGCAGAGACGAGCATGAACGGGTCGTTGACCGGGACCTGGGTGCCGGCACGCAGCGGAACCTCGTTTGAGCCGCCGAAGACGTCGTAGGTGCCCAGCACGTCGGCGATGAAGATGCCGTCAAACTTGCCCTTCTCCAGGGTCTTGGCCAGGTCGGTCCAGTAGGACAGGTCCTTGTAGCGCGCGGACTCGTCCTTGGGGTGCTTCCACAAACCCGGGGACTGGTGTCCGACGCAGTTCATGTCGAAGGCGTTGAAGCGGATCTGGCGTGTGGCCGGCGTCGTGCTCATGGTTGTCCTTTGCGGGAGTGTCGGGTGGTTGTCGGTCCGGTACGGGACGGACCGGCGGGGTGGGTTCTGGGGGCGGATGCCTAGTGCAGGGCGGTGGCCGGCGTGGGGCCGACATCACCGATGGCGTTCAGCTGCCGGGGCGCCGTGCCGTTGACCTCGTAGTCGCCGATGATGCGTGACTTGTAGATCGCCGGGTTGTGGGTGGCCACGGTGCGGGCGTTGCGCCAGTGCCGATCGAGGTTGCAGCTCGTGGCGGTTGCCGAGGCGCCCAACCCGTCAAAGAGCTTGGTCGCCGCGGAGAGCGCCAGCGGCTGCACGATCGCCTGGGCACGGTCCGCCGAGAGCTCGCAGACCGCGAAGCGCTCGGCCGCGCTCAGCGACGCGTCGGCCAGGGCAACCTCGATCTCCGCGACGGCGGCCAGGACGATGGAATCCACGGCGAACGCCGTGCCGGAAATCTCCCCGACCAGCTGCAGCACCTGCGGCTCCTCGCGCACCGGAACGCCTGTTCCGGTGCTGAAGGATCGGGTGCGGGCCTGGACTGCGGAGCGCACGTCGTTGAGTGCCGCACGGGTGATTCCGGCTTGGACGGCCAGGAGCACCAGTTGGAAGATCGCGGATTCAGGATCGTTGATCTGCTGTTCCTCGGGAAGGACCGTGTCCACCGGGACGTTCTCGAACGTGGTCGACCCGGTCCCGGTGAGCTGCTGGCCGAAGCCGTTCCAGTCGTCAAAGATCTTGACCCCGGAGTGCTGGGTGGAGACCACGGCGATCTGCCGTCCGGCCCGGGTCGGATGAGCCGCAGCGACGGCGACCCAGTCGGCGTAGATGGTGCCGGTGCAATAGTATTTTTCGCCGTTGAGGATCCAGCGCTCGCCATTCTTGGCAATGGTCGTGTTCAGCGTGCCCAACCGGTTTCCACCGCGCTCGGTGTAGGCGTTGCCGATGATCTGTCCGGCGACAATGCGCTCGACCCAGCGGTGCCGCTGGGCGACGTCTTCGAATTGCAGCACGGATTCCACGAAGCCGATGTGCGAACGCCACAGGTGTGCGACCTGCGAATCGGCTTCTCCCAGCTCGATGAGCAGGCGGAACATATCCAGCAGGCTGGCCCCGTAGCCGCCCTCGGCCGCCGGGATGCGCAGGGCACCGAAGCGCTCGCGGTTGAGCCAGCCGACAGGCTCGAATGGAAGGGTCCTGTTCGCGTCGCGCTCGCTGGCACCCGCGGCGATCTTGGCGAAGACCGGACGGAAGATTGCGGCCAGCTCGTCGTAGTGCCCGTCCTTGGGGACTCCGGGGGTGAGCTTGAGCAGGTGCCTGGCAGCGGTGTGCCCGGTGAACGCGTCAAGATTGACGGCCCCGAAAATGTTCGGATCCGCTTCGACATTGTGTGCATCGTTGAAAGACTCGACAGCCATGATTTCTCTCCATCGGTTCTGGCGTGAGCACCTACCGCCCAATTAAGGGGAGGGGTTGCTGCGGCGTCATCGAGCCAGATCTCTCGGCCGCTCTGGATGGTTGTTGGTCATATTTCTACACGTCGCGGCGCAGGGGTGACAACTCGGATCGTCACAATTGGGCCCTGCGCCACCGGCTGGATGGCGATCCACCAACTCCGTCCGGCCCGCCGGAATCATCGGATGTGCGGCGTTCTTCAGGCCATTCATTCGAAGCATCTGCCAATATCCCTCGGACCTGCCGAAAAACCCCGTCGGCCGTACAATCATTGGCAAATAGGATGGTGGCATGAGACTTCCAGTGTCCTTCCCGGGTGCCAGCTGCACCGGGAACACTGATTCGCAGCGTTTACGCCATTCGATAATTTTCGATTTATACGAAGATTATTCGATCTTGAAACCAAGCAAAGCCTGACATCGAACGTTCCGTCACATTACGGTCGGTTTGCTCCCGTGACACGCCATCGAGTTTGATGAATGAAACTACCCATCCCGAGCGGCCGAGAGATCTGGCTCCCTGACGCCGCAGCAACCACCTCCGTCAGGTGAAGTGCTAACGCCAGAACCGATGGAGAAAAACAATGACTGAAACCCTTTTGCCCGTGCTCGCTGCCGAGGAAACCTTGTGGAGCGAGGACGAACGCCTCGCGTTCTGGGATGCCGCGGCGCGGCGCCTGAGCTGGTCCGAGGACTGGCACACCATCCACTCGAGCACCGGTGTCGATGCCGGGGCCCGGCGCGGGCCCGAGCTTCGCTGGTTTGAGGGCGGCAAGCTCAACGCCGCCTACAACTGTGTGGACCGCCACGTGGAAGCCGGGCGCGGCGACAAGGTCGCCCTGCACTTCGAGGGCGAGCCCGGCGACAGGACCACCGTCACCTACCAGGACCTGCAGGACCGGGTGTCCCGGGCCGCCAACGCGCTGCTTTCCCTGGGCGTGGGCAAGGGCGACCGCGTGGTCATCTACCTGCCCGTGCTCGTGGAAACCGTGGTCATCACCCTGGCCTGCGCGCGCATCGGCGCGGTGCACTCGCTGGTCTTCGGCGGCTTTTCCGCCGAGGCGCTGAGGTTCCGCGTCGAAGACACCGGCGCGAAGCTGCTGGTCACCACCGATGGGCAGTTCCGCCGCGGCGAGGCCGTCCCGGTCAAGGACAACGCCGATGCCGCGGTTTCCGGGGAGAACAGCATCGAACACGTGCTGGTGCTCCGGCGCACCGGGAACGAGATCGCCTGGACCGAAGGCCGGGACGTGTGGTGGCACGAGACCGTCGAAACTGCGAGCAAGGAGCACTCCCCCGAGGCCTTCGACGCCGAGACCCCGCTGTTTATTATGTACACCTCCGGCACCACCGGCCAGCCCAAGGGCCTGGTCCACACCACCGGCGGCTACCTGACGCAGGCCTCCTGGAGCCACGAGTTCCTCTTCTCCCACCCGGAACCCGCGCAGCGGGAAAACGATGTCCACTGGTGCACCGCGGACCTGGCCTGGGTCACCGCGCACACCTACGAGATCTACGGGCCGCTGTCCAACGGCGTCACCCAGGTCATCTACGAGGGCGTGCCCAACGCCCCGCACCCCGGGCGCCACTTCGAGATCATCGAACGCTACGGCGTGACCAGCTACTACACCGCGCCCACGCTGGTGCGCTCGCTGATGGGCTGGTTCCCCGACGGCGTCCCCGCCGACTACGACCTGTCCTCGATCCGATTGGCCGGAACCGTGGGCGAGGCCGTGAACCCGGAGGCATGGCGCTGGCTGCGCGGCCAGGTGGGGCGCGACACCCCCGCCGGCATTCCGATGGTCGACACCTGGTGGCAGTCCGAAACCGGCTCCACGATCCTTTCCCCGCGGCAGGGGGACACCGCGTTCAAGCCGGGCTGCGGCACCCGGGCGCTGCCCGGGGTAACCGTTGACATCGTCGACGAACAGGGAGCCGGGGTGGAGCCGAACGTGCAGGGCAACATCGTGTTGACCAAGACCGGGCCGGCCATGGCCCGCACCGTCTGGGGAAACCCCGAGCGCTACTACACCTCCTACTGGGAAAAGTATGCCGAGCAGGGCTGGTTCCTGGCCGGGGACGGGGCACGCTTCGATGCGGACGGGGACATCTGGATCCTGGGCCGCACGGACGACGTCATCAACATCTCCGGGCACCGGCTTTCGACCATCGAGATCGAATCCGCGCTGGTCACCCACCCGGCGGTCGTCGAGGCCGGGGTCTGCCCGACCAGCGACGCGAAGACCGGCCACGCGGCCACCGCGTTCGTGGTGCCCTTCGACAAGTCGGTGGTGGGAACGGACCTGTCCGGCGAGGCGCTGGCCAGGCAGCAGGCCCTCACCACCGAGCTGCGCAACCACGTGGCAACGCAGATCGGTCCCATCGCCAAGCCGCGCGAGATCGTCTTCGTGCCCGACGTTCCCAAGACCCGTTCGGGCAAGATAATGCGCCGCCTGCTGACGCAGCTCTTTGAGGGCAGCGCCCTGGGTGACACCACCAGCCTGCAGAACGAGCCCTGCATCGCGGAGATCAAGGAAATCTGCGAGCGCTAGAACCCCTTTGGCGCACTGCCAAGCGAGCCAGGCCGTACGGCCTTCGCCCCCCTTCCCGGCATCTTGGGAGGGGGGGCGATTCACGTGGACGCGGCAGCGACGCGCAAACCCATAGCGCCGGGCACGCTAGACGGTTAAGCTGGTTGCTGGGCGCTCCAGCCGGTCACGCCCGCCCGGACCGCATACCGCGATGCGGGATTCCACGAATCATTTCAGTCCGAATCCGCTCCGATCCCGGCGATGCCGGGATCGGCGGGAAAAGTTGAGCATGACAAAGCCTGTTGCGCTCGAGCCAGTGCCGCCCGAGGCATCCCTGCACATGACGCCCCGGCGGACCGCCGCGGCCTGCTCCAATCCGCATGCCAACACCAGCCCCGGCCCTGATACCGCGGGCCACAAGCACCCCTCGGCGTCGTGCCCGGCCGCAATCCTCCGCCATTCACGGGACAACCATCGACAACGCCGTGTTCGCCTTGGGGAAAGCAGCTCGCCTGTGCCTCGACACGGCACTTCGGCTCCCCCAGCCGACACATCCCCCTAAGAAGGAAGCCATGTCCGAAACCACGAGCGGCCAGTGCCCCGTATTCGACGCCGGCCGCGCCCACCCCACCTACGCCAACACCAACACCGAGTGGTGGCCGAACAAGCTCAACCTCAAGGTCCTGGCCAAGAACACCCCGGTGTCCAACCCGCTCGCCGCGGACTTCAACTACGCCGAGGCCTTCGAGGCCCTTGACCTGGACGCCGTGAAGGCAGACCTCGCCGAGGCCATGACCAGGTCCTACGACTGGTGGCCCGCCGACTACGGCCACTACGGGCCGCTCTTCGTGCGCATGGCCTGGCATTCCTCCGGCACCTACCGCAGCCACGACGGCCGCGGCGGCGGAGGGTCGGGCCAGCAGCGCTTCGCCCCGTTGAACTCCTGGCCGGACAACGTCAACCTGGACAAGGCCCGCCGCCTGCTGTGGCCGGTCAAGAAGAAGTACGGCCAGTCCATCTCCTGGGCCGACCTGATCATCCTGGCCGGCAATGTGGCCATGGAGACCATGGGATTTGAGACCTTCGGCTTTGCCGGCGGGCGCCCGGACGTCTGGGAAGCCGACGACGACGTGTACTGGGGCCCGGAGAAGGTCTGGCTGGACAACGAGCGCTACACCGGGAACCGCGAGCTGGCGGCCCCGCTGGCCGCGGTCCAGATGGGCCTGATCTACGTGAACCCGGAGGGGCCCGACGGCCTGGCCGATCCACTGGCCGCAGCCATCGACATCCGCGAGACCTTCCGCCGCATGGGCATGGACGACGAGGAGACCGTTGCGCTGATCGCCGGCGGCCACACCTTCGGCAAGACCCACGGCGCCGATGCCGAGTCCCACAAGGGCCCCGCCCCGGAGGCCGCACCGCTCCAGCTGCAGGGCCTGGGCTGGAAGTCCGGCCACGGCACCGGCCACGGGGACGACACCATCGGCTCGGGATTGGAAGTCACCTGGACCTACCACCCGACCCGCTGGGACAACGAGTACTTCCACATCCTCTTCGGCTACGAGTGGGAAATGTTCCTCTCCCCCGCCGGCGCCCAGCAATGGCGCCCGAAGGACGGTGCGGGCGCCGACCTGGTCCCGATGGCCCACAACCCCTCCCTGCGCCGCGAACCGCGCATGCTCACCACCGACCTGTCCCTGCGCTTCGACCCGATCTACGGCCCGATCTCGCGGAACTTCAAGGACAACCCGGAGAAGTTTGCCGACGCCTATGCCCGCGCATGGTTCAAGCTGACCCACCGCGACATGGGCCCGAAGTCCCGCTACCTGGGCAAGGAGGTCCCGGCCGAGGACCTTCCCTGGCAGGATCCGCTGCCACCCGCCCCGGAAACGACCCTGGGGGATCCGGAAATCGCGGCGCTGAAGGACATGGTCTCCGCCTCGGGCCTGGGCGTCGGGCAGCTGGTCTCCACCGCGTGGAAGGCCGCGGCGACCTTCCGTTCCTCGGACAAGCGCGGCGGGGCCAACGGCGGGCGCATCCGCCTTCAGCCGCAGGTCTCCTGGGCCGTGAACCAGCCCGAGCAGCTCAAACCCGTCATTGCCACGCTCGAGGGAATCGTTGACCGCTTCAACGCCACCTCGGAGATCAAGACCTCCTTCGCCGACGTGGTGGTGCTGGCGGGCAATGTGGGCATCGAACAGGCGGCGCGGGCCGCGGGCGCCGAAATCACCGTCCCGTTCACCCCGGGCCGCGTGGATGCCACCCAGGAGCAGACCGATGAGGAGCAGTTCGCGTGGCTTGAGCCGGTGGCCGACGCGTTCCGCAATTACGACTCGGGTTTGCTGAAGATGCCCAGCGAGTTCCTGCTGATCGACCGCGCGAACCTCTTGGGCCTCTCGGCCCCGGAGATGGCCGTGCTGCTCGGCGGGTTGCGCGTGCTGGGCAACAACTGGGACGGCTCGGACCTGGGTGTCTTCACCGACACCCCGGGCGCGCTGACCAACGACTTCTTCGTGAACCTCACCCAAATGGGCCTGGAGTGGATACCGGATGCCGAGGAACTGACCTACTCCACCGCCGACGGCCGCTTCAGGGGCAGCCGCGCGGACCTGGTTTTCGGCGCGGACTCCGAGCTGCGCGCCCTGGCCGAGGTGTACGCCTCGGACGACGCGCAGGAGAAGTTCGTGCGCGACTTCGCCGCCGCCTGGGCCAAGCTCATGGATGCCGACCGCTTCGAATTGCGGAGGCGTCTCCGGGCCTGATCGGGCCAGCGGGGGCAGGTGTTTCGCCCCCTCCGGTCCCCGCCCACATGCGGACCCGCGGCCGGCTGTTCAGCCGGCCGCGACCATCCGCTCGACCAGGTGGGCAGCGTCGGCACCGACCCCGGGGATCACCGCCGACGGCTCGGTGTGCAGCCACGGCAGCCCGATCGCGTAGAGGCCCGGCTGGACGGTGACGCCGCGGCGGTGCAGCGGGTAGCCCCATTCGTCCAGGATCGGCAGCCCCAGCCAGGAGAAGTCCAGCCGGTAGCCGGTGGCCCACACCACCGCGGCGATCCCTTCCGCATCCATGTCGAGATCGACTCCCCCCTCCGGCACCGGACCGAGGCCGGTGGCCGGTGGATCCTGCGGCAGCTCAAGCCCGGTGGCCGCTGCGTAGGCATCGAACATCGGGCGGGAACGCACGTCGAAGTCGGTCTCGGCAAAGGCCACCTTGCGGGCCACATCGTCCCCGAAACTCACCGTGGACCCGTCAACCCCAAGGACTTTCCCGTGCAGCACCGCACCACGTTCGGCGAGGAGGCGCGGAGAATCCTCGAACAGGTGCGGATGGCATTCGAAGCGGGCGGCCGGGGTCGGCAGGTCATCCACCGTGGGGACCCTCATGCCGAGTTCCGGGCCCCGTAGCAGCACCTGCATCAGCCACCAGTACAGGTTGCGGCCGCGGTAGCTGCGCGGGGCGCCGGTGCAGGAGGACACCGCCACGTGCACGCGCCGCCCGGCGGAGAGCAATTCGGAGGCGATCTGCGTGCCGGACTGCCCGGTCCCGACGACCAGTACCGCGCCCTCGGGCAATTGGCCCGGTTGCCGGTAGTCGTTGCTGTGCAGTTGCCGGACCGACTCCGGGAACCCGGCCGCCGCGGCCGGCAGGCTCGGCACCTGGAAGGGGCCGGTGGCCAGCACCACCCGGTGCGCCGAAATCGAGGCCCCCTGGGCGTGGACCAGGAATCCGCCGTTGGCCACTTCCATCCCGGTCACTTCGGTGGCCAGGCGCACCGGGGCGGCGATCCGCCCGGCGTATTCGCGGAACAACTCGATGACGGCATCGCGGCCCGACAACGCGTTGGGGTCGGGCCCGTCGTACGGCATGCCAGGCAGCTGGAGCGCGAAGTTCGGCGTGACCAGCCGAAAGCTGTCCCAGCGGTCCTGCCAGGCGCCGCCGAGTGCTTCGCGGCGGTCCACCAGCAGGTGCGCGATGCCCGCCTGGTTGAGCCAATAGCTGGTCGCGAGTCCGGCCTGGCCGGCGCCGACGACGAGCGTGTCCACTGTTTCGGTACCCATGATGTCCTCCCTGGGGCGGGATGTGATCTCTCAGAACATCGTTTACAACATCACTCAGGACATCGCTTACAGGATCTCTCAAGACATCGCTGACAGGTAGCAACTGCATGGCAGACCCGGATCTGACCTCAGGTTATTCGATAATAATGGGTGTCAAATACATTATCGGCGTCGGTACGCCGTCAAATCATTGAGTTCGATCCGGGTCTGCCAGACTCCCTCAGTATCTCGCAATTATGCGATCAACTGGGCATCAGCCGACCGTCCTATTACAAAGTCAAGAAACGCTATATCGCCGAAGGCAACAAGGCGCTGAACCCGCATTCCAGGGCTCCGAAGAGCCCGGCGAGGACTTACGGGGAGCCAACCAAGGAATTGGTGTTGCGGATCCGTCAACGCATGGCCAAAGCCGGTTGGGACCACGGCCCGCAATCAATCTGGTTCGAAGGTGTGGACTCCGGAGAATTTGGGGACCAGGTCCCGTCGGTGGCAACCATTGGACGAATCCTCGCCGAATCGGGCGTCACCAAAACCAACCCCCGAAAGCGACCGCGCAGTGCGTGGATGAGGTTCTCTCGGTCATATCCGATGGAGATGTGGCAGCTCGATGGGTTGGAATATCGGCTCTTCGACCAAGACGGCACCAAGGCAACGATCTACCAGCTCTTGGATGATGGAACCCGTTTTGATGTTGGGTCACTTTGCTTTGAACGACCCGAAAACAGCGAAGACGCGATCTCCACGTTGCGTGCAGCCTTCGACGAATACGGGGTTCCGCAGGAGCTTTTGACTGACAACGGACTCTCTTTCAACCAGGCCCGTCGTGGAAAGATTAGTAGCACAGAGATCTTCCTAGCCGAGCGTGGTTGTCGGGGCATCACGGGCCGTATTTGGCATCCAGAAACCCAAGGAAAAAACGAAAGAAGCCATCAGACCCTCGTCCGGTTTCTCGATGCTCACGCCCCCAAGAACCTCGATGATCTTTCCAAGCTTTTGGTGCGCTTCAGGGAGCACTACAACTATCGACGGCGTCATCAGTCTCTGAAGGTTGGAAGCACTCATCTCACCCCTGGCCAGGCATGGGAAGCAGGGGAACACCGGGGCTCCGACGGCACTCCCATTGGCATTGAGCAGTTGCAGGCCAAGGCTGATGCCTACCGCGACAAACAAATCGCTCTCAAAGCTGCTGCATCATCCACCGATACCGGTGGCACCATCATGGCCACGCAGCAACAGGCCCAGGAAGCTTTGCCCGTCCAGACCGGCAAGCTGCAGGACCAACCAAGTGACCTGGTGCAGATTACTCGCACCAACCCACAGATCTATTACCGTGGCCGTGCGTTTAAGGTGCCGACTCATCTGGTCGGCGAACACCGATTGGTCACCACCGAAACAGGATTTACGTTGTTCAGCACCCTTGATGGGGAGGAAAGTCTCTATTTTCCGTTGCCGCTGCGTCTTGCCTCCAGCAAAAAGCTGATGCCGCTGTGGCAGGTCCACGGTGCCCGCATCCGCGAACCGAGACCGGCGTGGGTGCTGAAGCGGATCGACTACGAAAAGCAGCATTACCAGCTGGAACTTACCGGCTGACTTGACTGAAAATCTGAGTGCACGCGGTGTCAGCGATGTTGTGAGTTTTGGTGTCAACGATGTGCTGACATCGTGTGTAAAGGAAGTGTCGAGTGCGTGTGTAAACGATGTAGTGAGTGCGACTGTAAACAAAGAAGCGAGTGTTCACACTCCCTGGGGCGGGATTGTTCCCTTGTGGTCTTGGTACCGAGGGTAGGGGGCGGAGGGGGCCGGCGACTTCCGCAGAATCACCCATCCCGGCCAAATGGGTTCTTTTGTGTAGTGCGCAGGCGCAGGTAGCGCGGCGTGCATGCCGCATAGTGCTCGTACCGGCTCCCGAATTCCTCCAGCAGCCGGCGTTCCTCGTCCCGGATGGCTCGGTGCACCAGCAGTGCGGCGGCCGGGAGGGTCAGGGCCGTCCAGCCGCTGCCCGCCGCGGTCCCGGCGCCGGCGTGGAACAGCAACCACGCGAGGTACATCGGGTTGCGGCTGAGGCGGTAGGGCCCGGAGACGACCAGCACCTGCGGGCGTGCCAAATCGACGGGGCGTGCTGCCCTCCAGGCGGCCGCGGCAAGCAGCACGCCAGAACCGGCCAGCAGCGTCCCGCAGGCCGCAGCTGCGGGAGGCTGCCGGGGTGTCGCGCCGAGCCTGCCCAGCAGGACCGCTGCGCCCACCCCGGCCAGGTGCGGCACGGGGACCGGGACATTGGACAGTCCGCGGCGCCACCGGGCGCTGCGGCTGTCCGCCGCCGGGCTAATGGACCCCATGGTTCCCACCGTCCGCGGCCCGGCCGGCTCCGGCGCGCCCGGCGATGCCGCGGTCGTACGCGTAGGCGGTGGCGGCCGCCCGGTTCTCCACCCCGATCTTCGTGTAGATGTTGCTCAGGTGCCGGGCCACGGTCTTCTCGCTGAGAAACAGTGTCTGGGCCATCTGGCGGTTGGTCATCCCCGTGGCGACCAGCCGCAGCACCTCCGTTTCGCGCGGGGAAATCGGCCCGAAGCCGACTGTCTGCGTTGCGGTGTCCGGCGGCGCCCCGGGACCGGGTACCGGGCCGGCCTCCCGCGACTTGGCGGCCCGGCCCAGTGCGGCCGCTGCCCCCAGTTCGCGCAGGGAGGCCCGAGCGGCATCCAGTTCCATCCGGGCGCCCTCCGCGTCCCCCAGCAACCGGCAGGCCTCCGACATCGGCAACCGCGTGCGGGCCACCTCCAGGGGCAGGCCCAGGGACGACCACTGTTCCCGCGCCCGGCTGAGCAGCGCCAGCGCCTGTTCCGGATGCATCTGCGCCAGCAGGATCCTTCCCTGCAGCAGCAGCGCCTCGGCCTGCAGCTGGACCGAGCCGAAGTAATGGGAGATCCCGGCCAGTTCGCGGGCCAGTTCGGTGGCCCGCGCCAACCGTCCGACGGCCAGCAGCGCTTCCCCCGACGCGGGCAGCAACCGCGCCCGGTCGGTGTCGGCCGAGGCTTCGGCCAGGGCACGTTCCAGGGCCGGAGCGGCTTCCCGGGGTCGGTCCTGGTCCAGGCGCAGCAGGCCCAGCCCGGGTTGCGGCGAGACACCGAAGCCGTGCGCCCGCCCGTAGTGCCGCTCGGCTTGCGCGGCGTCACCCCGGATCCGTTCGAGTTCGCCCATCTCGTAGTGGGCCATCCCGAGGGCCGGGTGCCGCGGCCTGGCCAGCCAGTCCGCGGCGCGGGCGGCCTCCGCCGCAGCTCTGTCCAGCTCACCGCGAAGGCGCATCAGCTGGGCGCGGTGCACCATGCACTGTCCGCGGTATGGGACCAGGTCGGGCTGGTGGTCGCACCAATCGCCCAGGGCCTCGGTCCATTCCCGGGCACGGCGCAGATCGAAGACGTCCTGGCATTCGGAGATCGCGGCACAGTAGACGATTCCCACGGCGATCGGGCACACCGGATCGCGAGTGACCACCAGCATGGCCTCGTCGATCAGCGGCAGGGCCTCGGCGATCCGTCCGAGCCGGATCAGTGCCTGGCTGCGTCCCAGGATCCCCAGGGCCAGCAGCTCCGCGTCGCCAAGCCGTTCCCCGGCCTTAAGCGCCGTGGTCGATGCGACCAGGGCGGAACCGGGATCGGAATCCAGCTGAAAGAGGGCCTCGGGAATCAGCATCAGCATCTGCTCGGCGCAATCGGGCCGGCAGTGCGGCAGCAATCGCCGGGCATTGGCCATCCAGCCTTGCGCCCGGGCCACGTCGCCGCCCAGGGCCAACTCAAGCACCAGCCAAAACGCCGCACGCACCGCCTCGGGAAACCGTCCGACGGCCATCTGGCGGTGGTACGCGCGTTCAAGGTTGTCGCGGCTTTCGGTGTCGAAGCCCAGCAGATAGGCCGCGATGGCCAGGCGGAGCAGGTCCGTTCCGTCCAGCGGCGCCTGGTTCCGCGCCGCGGAAAGGCCTCTGTGCGCGGCCTTCCAATCTTGCCCCGCAAAGCTTTCACGGCCCTGTTCCAAGGCCCCGTTTGTCGCCACGACGACCACCTCTGCGGCCAGAATACCGCAGTTGCGGGGTACGGTGGCCGCCGCGTCGAGCCGGTCTTGGGCTGCGCTGTTCGAGCTCGCGGCTAGAGCGAGATCTCCACGTAGCCCATGGCCCCGCGGCGTGTCACGGTGACCCGTCCAAGCCCGGCATCCCGCACCTCGTCGAAGAGCTCGCCGGCCGTGCGCGCCGCCGCGATGTCGCCGTGCGCCTTCAACAGGCCCAGGCAGGCGTTGGACCATCGCGGGCCCTTGACCAGCGAGGCCAGGAACAGTTTCCCGTGATCCTCCAGCTGCCGGCCAAGCGCACGGACGGTGGCGGCGACGTCCGGGACCAGGTGCAACAGCCCCATTCCCAGGATCGTCTCATAGCGCCGGTCCGTCGGCGGTTCAAGCATGTCCCGGCACTCCAGGGTGATCCGATCGGGCAAGGTCCCGCCGGCCGCCTCGGCGATGGACTGCCCGGCCAGCTCGAGCATCGGCGCGCTCATGTCCACCAGCGTCGTTCTCCGGCCACTGGCTACGTGAAGGGCCCCGGTGGCTTGCGCCGTGCCGACGGCGACCTCCAGCAGCGGGCCGGTTCCCGAGCCGATGGCCCGGGCCGCGAAGTCGGTGTATTGGCGGGGTTCGGCACCCCAGAACACCTGGTTGTACAGCTTGGAGCCGACCATCGCGTCATAGGCACGCGCGAAGCGCGCATAGTATTCGGGGTCCCCGAAAAACGTTTGGTTCATGCACACATGGTGCGCCCGCCGGAGCGGTCTTTTCTAGTGCACGGCCTCGCGGAAATGCTCGCGCAGTTTCTGCACGTCCACGTGCACGGCTTCGCCGTTGCGCATGATGGGGCGCTTGGGGCCGTCGCTGATGGTGTCCAGGGCCAGGCGGATCAGCGTTCCGTGGGCCACTGCGATGATGTTCCGGCCCTCGTGTCGGTGGACCAGGTCGTGCAGCACGGCCAGTCCGCGGGTTGCCACCACGCCCTCGGGTTCGGCCGACCGCAGCAGTTCGTCGATCCTCTCCCGAGGCAGGTCGCGGACGACCTTGCCCTCTGCCTGCCCGTAGCTGCGTTCCTGCAGGCCCTGGAGCCTTTCGGTCAATGCCAGGCCCAGGTTCTGCCCGATCAGCTCCGCCGTCTCGACGGCACGCCCGAGCGAGGAGGAGACCAGCACATCCCAGGATCCGAAGCCGAGTTCCCGTCCCGCGACGTGGGCCTGTTCGCGGCCCCGGTCGTTGAGCGGAATATCCGTTTGTCCCTGCAGGCGTCCCTCGGCGTTCCAGGCGGTCTCGCCGTGCCGAACCAAAACCAATGTTGCACTCATGCCTCCAAGCCTACCGGGCAGGGTTTGCCGGTGGATCGGGGTGCAGGATCTTCGATTTGCCTCCCTGCGCCCGCAACCTAAGCTCACATTCTTTGGCCGGCGGCGGTTTTCTTGCCACAATGGATTGCAGACCACCATCCCGAGCGGCCGAGAGATCTGGTTCAGTGACGCCGCAGCAACCTTCCACACTCCGGTGGACAAGGTGCTTCCGCCAGAAACGATGGAGAGCGCGCAAGCAATCTTTGGGAGTGCCGGGCCCCCGCCACGGCATCGACCCGCATTGACCCCGGGAAAAGCACGCAACACAGCCCCACCACCTCAGGGCATGGCATCCACTGGCAGTGGAAGGCCTTGCCCGCACATGCAAGGAGTCAGCCACCGATCATGGCCGAACATCAATTTGGATTCCGCACGCGCGCTCTGCACGCCGGCGGCACCCCGGACGCCGAGCATGGTTCCCGTGCCGTGCCGATCTACCAGACCACCTCGTTTGTGTTCAAGGACTCCGACGACGCCGCAAACCTCTTTGCGCTGCAAAAGTACGGCAACATCTACTCGCGCATCGGCAACCCAACGGTTGCGGCATTCGAGGAGCGCATTGCGTCCCTCGAGGGCGGCATCGGCGCGGTGGCCACCGGCTCGGGCATGGCGGCCGAGTTCATCACCTTCGCCGCGCTGGCCGGGGCCGGGGACCACATCGTGGCTTCCTCGAAGCTCTACGGCGGCACCATCACCCAGCTGGACGTGACGCTGCGCCGCTTCGGCGTCGAAACGACCTTCATCGACTCCACGGACCCGGCGGAATTCGCCGCGGCGATCCAGGAGAACACCAAGGCGATCTACACCGAGATCGTCGCCAACCCCTCCGGCGACATCGCCGACCTCAAGGGCCTGGCCGAGGTCGCCCACGCCGCGGGCCTGCCGCTGGTGGTCGACTCGACGCTGACCCCGCCGTACCTGTTGCGCCCGATCGAGCACGGCGCCGACATCGTGATCCACTCGGCCACCAAGTTCCTCGGCGGCCACGGCACCACCCTGGGCGGCGTCGTTGTGGAGGCCGGGACCTTCAACTGGGGCAACGGCAAGTTCCCCTCGATGACCGAACTGGTCGCCTCCTACGGAAACGTCTCCTGGTGGGACAACTTCGGCGAGTACGGCTTCCTGACCAAGCTGCGTTCCGAGCAGTTGCGCGACATCGGACCGGCCCTGCCTGCCCAGTCCGCATTCCAGCTCCTGCAGGGCGTCGAAACCCTGCCCCAGCGCATGGATTCGCACCTTGCCAACGCCAAGGCCGTGGCCGAATGGCTGGATAACGACCCGCGCATCTCCTACGTGAACTACGCCGGGCTGCCCTCCCACCCGCACTTTGAGCGCGCCAGGGAGCTGCTGCCCCTGGGCGTCGGCTCGGTGTTCAGCTTCGGCGTCAAGGGCGGCCGCGCCGCCGGCACCGCCTTCATCGAGGCACTGCAGTTGGCCAGCCACCTGGCCAACATCGGGGACGTGCGCACCCTGGTGCTGCACCCGGCCTCCACCACGCACCAGCAACTGAGCACCGAGCAGCTGGCTGCCGCCGGTGTTCCCGAGGACCTGATCCGCTTCTCGGTGGGCCTCGAGGACCTCGAGGACATCCTCTGGGACCTGGACCAGGCGCTGACCGTCTCGCAGCAGGTGGCCCAGGCCCCGGCCGGGGAAGCCTACGACGGGGCTGCCTGCTCCATCGACGCCGCCCGCGCGGCCGCCGTGACGGGAGCCAGGTAATGACCGCCACCGACATCCGCAGCTGGGTCGGCCCGAACGCCGCCGAGCGCCTGGAGATCCTGCGCAACACCAAGTCGATCGCGATCGTGGGCGCCTCCAACAAGCCCTCGCGCGCGAGCTACTTCGTGGCCACCTACCTGCTGTCCTCTTCCAAGTACAAGGTCTACTTCGTGAACCCGGTGCTCGATGAGATCCTGGGCCAGCCGGTCTACAAGTCCCTGGCGGACCTGCCCGAGACCCCGGATTTGGTCGAGGTCTTCCGCAAGCACGACGATTTGCCCGGCGTGCTGGACGAGTCGATCGCCGTCGGCGCCAAGACGCTGTGGCTCCAGCTGGGCTCCTGGCACGAGGAGGTCGCGGCGAAGGCCGAGGCCAATGGCCTGGACGTGGTCATGGACCGCTGCGTGAAGATCGAGCACGCCCGCTTCCACGGCGGGTTGCGCCTGGCAGGGTTCAACACCGGCGTCATCTCCTCCAAGCGGCAGCTGCTCGCCTAGCAAGGCACTGCGCGCAAAGCGAAGGGTCCGGGGCTGAAACCATGTGGTTTCGGCCCCGGACCCTTCGTCGTGGACGCCCCCGGAGGCGTGTCCGCGCTGGCTTCTACCAGTCGGCATCCTCGTCATCCGCCTCGGAAATCCCCAGGTCCGGCTGCTGGTTCGAATCGAACTCGGCCCAGGCCTCGGCAAAGCCGAGGATGTCCTCGAGCGCCTCTTCCTCTTCGTCCTCCAGCAGTTCCAGGGCTTCCGGGGTGTCAAGGATCGAACCGATCGCTGAGGCGGGGTGCTCCTCGAAGTAGTCGACAGGTGAGTACTCGGCGTTGAAGGTCATGTCCTTGCTCTGCCCATACAGGTCGATGAACGCCCGCACTGCCTTGGGAACCCGGGCCAGGTCCAGGCCCGACAAGGAGTCGTTGTATGCCTGCGCGGTCGCCTCGGCCCATTCCTCGATGATCGCTTCATTCATTTGCGAGTTGTTGTTGCCCACTGCCTTTTCCTGCCTGTTCGGAGATACTTCGAGCACCAATAGTAATGGGCGGAGCCCGGGGTCGTACATGCCGAAAATGTGACGTTCGCCCGGGTTTGGCAAGCGCCGCGGCTAGGCTGCCGGACGAGGCAGCCGCGAGGGCAAAAAGGAAGCCGGCGCGGGCACCCGTCGGGCTTCCCGCGCCGGCTCCCGGCGATTTTCTTGCTACAGCCGGCGGTTGGCCAGCACCGGCAGGAACTCGCGCACCTCGTCGATACGGCGGCGGGTGACATCGGTGGTCACCAGGCCCTCGGAGTCCTCGCCCAGGTACTCGATCGGCACACCCATCGGGTCCAGGATCGCGGAGTGGCCAATGGTGTGGCTGGAACTGGTTCCGGCCGCGGCGACCCACACCGTATTCTCGATGGCACGGGCCCGCAACAGGGTCTCCCAGTGCTCGATCTTGTGCTCCCCCTTGAACCAGGCTGCGGGCACAAGCAACAGCTCTGCCCCCTCGATGACCAGCCGGCGGGCAACCTCCGGGAAACGCAGGTCGTAACAGGTCAGCACGCCGACCTTCAGGCCACCGATGTCAAAGATGGGAACCTGACCCACATCCCCGGCCTTGATGGACTTGGACTCCTGGTAGGAGAAGGCGTCGTAGAGGTGGATCTTGCGGTACGTTCCCAGGATCGCGCCGTCCGGACCCAGCACCGCCAGCGTGTTGTAGGGGCGGTCGTCGCCGCTTTGCT
Source organism: Paeniglutamicibacter psychrophenolicus (assembly GCF_030812255.1). Lineage (GTDB taxonomy): Bacteria > Actinomycetota > Actinomycetes > Actinomycetales > Micrococcaceae > Paeniglutamicibacter > Paeniglutamicibacter psychrophenolicus_A. Next base: position 163,509 of record NZ_JAUSSH010000004.1, read on the forward strand.
CGTACCCGCCGGCCACGATGGCGATGCCGTGTTCTGCCGCCAGGAAGGAGAGCTGCTGGACGAATACGGTCCAGTTCCCTTCGATGGCCGCATTCAGCGGGCCGGACACCTGGGATACGGCGAGCATGGCTTCCTCGGGGAACAGCACCAATTCGGAGTCCTCGGCCTTCGCCTTGGCGACCAGGTTGCCCATGGTCTTCAAGTTCTCGGTGACGGACCCGGTGGGGGCAAACTGACCAACGCTGACCTTCATGGCGATTCCCTTCGTCGCTGACTGCTTCCATCCAGCGTAACGACAATCGCCCAAACGGTGGATCCGTCACCGCCGATTTCGCCATAGCCTGAGGAATGTGACGAGAAAACAAGGCAACAAGTGGTTTACACTGGCGGTGCTGGCCGGGGCCCTGGCCATGATCGTGCTAGATGGCACGATCGTCGGGGTCTCCCTGCCGGCCATGATCCAGGATCTGGGCATGGATCTGGCCCAGGCCCAATGGGTCAATTCCCTCTACTCCGTGGTCCTGGCGGCACTGCTGATGACCGCCGGCCGGCTCGGCGACAGGGTGGGACGCCGCAGGTTGCTGGCCTTGGGCGTCGGGCTCTTCGTGCTCGGCAGCCTTTCGGCGGCCCTTGCCACGGGGCCCGGCACGTTGATCGCCTCGCGCGCGCTGCAGGGCATCGGCGGTGCCGCCGTGTTGCCGTCCACGCTTTCGAGCGTGAACTCGCTCTTCCGCGGCAGGGAACGGGCTGCGGCGTTCGGCGTGTGGGGCGCCGTCATGTCGGGTGCCGCAGCCATCGGCCCATTGGCCGGAGGCGCCTTCACCACCTACCTGGACTGGCGGTGGATCTTCTGGGTCAACCTGCCCCTGGGCATTCTGGTGATCCTGGGCATCTGGCGTTTTGTCCCGGAAACGACCAACGCTGCCAAGGGTGGCGGCGCCGACCTCCTGGGCGTGCTGCTCAGCGCGGTCGGGTTCGGGCTGCTGGTCTTTGCACTCATCGAGGGTCCAAGCTGGGGCTGGTGGATCCCGCGCTCCGCGGTGGACTTCGGGCCGCTGCAGTGGCCGGCCGATGCGGCCATTTCGCTGATCCCGTTGCTGGGGCTCGCGGCCCTCACCTCCCTGGCCGCGTTCATTGGCTGGGAGCTGCGCCGCGCCAGAACGGGCAAAAGCACGCTGCTGGACCTCTCGCTCTTCACCTACCCGACGTTTACCTGGGGCAACGCCACCGCCACGATGGTGGCCATGGGCGAGTTCGGGCTGCTGCTGGTGCTGCCGCTTTACCTGATCAATGTGCTGGGCACCGACCCCATGGGCGCCGGGCTCATCCTTGCCGGCATGGCCGCCGGCGCGTTCCTCTCCGGGGCCCTGGCCCGCCGCCTGGCCGAGGCCCTGGGGGCCGATCGCGTGGTGGTGCTGGGGCTGGGCATGGAAATCGTCGGTGTGGCGGCCCTGCTGCTCGTACTGGGCGCAGGGGCCCCGCTGCTGCCGCTGGTGGGCTCCCTGGTGTTCTACGGGCTGGGCCTGGGGTTGGCCTCCGCCCAGCTGACCAGCACCGTGTTGCGCGACATTCCCACCGAGGCCTCGGGCCAGGGTTCGGCAACCCAGAGCACCGTGCGGCAGTTGGGCGCCGGATTCGGCACGGCCATTGCCGGCAGCGTGCTGGCCGTGGCCACCACGCATGCCGCCACCACCAACTTGGCGGCCCTTGCCCTGCCCGGACTCGACGCCGGCGACTGGGCGCGGAAGCTCAGCGATTCGGCCGGCGGGCTGGTCCCGCTCATCCAGCACGGCAGCGCGGGTGCCGCCTTCGGGCCACGCGCCGCGCAGGTCGCCGGGGCCATGTCCGAGGCATTCACCTCGGGCGTCCAGGCAGCCATGGTTGCCGCCGCCATCTTCCTGGCCATTGGCTGGGTCGGTTCGTTGCAGGTCAGCCGTGCGGCCCGGCGCGTGCAGCTGGTTCCCGCAACCGACCACTGAGCAAACACCAAGGGCGTGGCTCCGGCACCGGCTGGAGGTCATCCTGCCGGTGCCAGAACCACGCCCCCTGGCGTGTGGAACCTAGTCGTTGATCAGGTCGTGGCGGACGATGGTCTGCTCACGATCCGGTCCGACGCCGATGGCGGAGAACCGGGTCCCGCTCATGGCCTCGAGGGCCAGCACGTACTTGCGTGCATTCTCCGGAAGGTCTTCCAGGGTGCGGGCCGTGGTGATGTCCTCGGTCCAGCCGTCGAAGTACTCGAAGATCGGCTTGGCGTGGTGGAAGTCGGTCTGCGTCATCGGCATTTCGTCGTGGCGCACCCCGTCCACGTCGTAGGCCACGCACACCGGGATCTTCTCGATGTTGGACAGCACATCGAGCTTGGTGACGAAGTAGTCGGTGAAGCCATTAACGCGCGAGGCATGGCGGGCCAGAACCGCGTCGTACCAACCGCAGCGGCGCGGGCGGCCGGTGTTCACGCCGAATTCTCCGCCGGTCTTCTGCAGGTATTCGCCCATCTCGTCGAAGAGCTCGGTGGGGAACGGTCCTGCACCCACGCGGGTGGTGTAGGCCTTGATGATGCCGATCGAGCGGCTGATGCGGGTCGGGCCGATGCCCGAACCCACCGAGGCGCCGCCTGCGGTCGGGTTCGAGGAGGTCACGAACGGGTAGGTGCCGTGGTCCACGTCCAGGAAAGTGGCCTGGCCGCCCTCCATGAGCACGACCTTCCCGGCATCCAGGGCGTTGTTCAGCTCGAGGGTCGCATCGATCACCAACGGGCGCAGTCGCTCGGCGTAGGAGAGGAAGTACTCGACGATTTCCTCCACCTCGACGTTGCGGCGGTTGTAGACCTTGACCAGCAGCTCGTTCTTCTGGCGCAGTGCGCCCTCGACCTTTTGGCGCAGGATGGATTCGTCGAAGACGTCCTGCACGCGGATGCCGAGGCGGCCGATCTTGTCCATGTATGCCGGGCCGATGCCGCGCCCGGTGGTGCCGATGGCGCGCTTGCCCAGGAAGCGTTCGGTGACCTTGTCCATGGTCTGGTGGTACGGGGCGACCAGGTGTGCGTTGGCCGAGACCCGCAGCTTCGAGGTGTCCGCACCGCGGGCTTCGAGCCCGTCAATCTCTTCAAAGAGCGCTTCGAGGTTCACCACGCAGCCGTTGCCGATGATCGGGATGGCATTTGGCGAAAGAATGCCGGCGGGAAGGAGCTTGAGCTCATACTTTTCACCGCCAACGACGACTGTATGGCCGGCGTTGTTGCCGCCGTTTGGCTTCACAACATAGTCGACCTGGCCACCCAAAAGGTCTGTGGCCTTGCCTTTGCCTTCGTCGCCCCACTGGGCTCCGACGATCACGATTGCTGGCATGGGATCCTCCCCCTTGCTCGATTCAGCGCGGCCGGCACATGGTGCCGGGTCCCGGCGGTGCCGGGCGCAGAAATGCCCCTCGCTCTTCGATTGGCCCAAGCAGGATCAGGAAGAACAGTAAGGGGCTCTTACGTCACGAGTTTACCCGATGAAGGATCAATGGGTTGATTTATGCTTCCTTGGGCTCGTCCTCTGCCTCGATTGCCGCAGTTAATGCGGCCCGCACCAATGCTTCCCAGTGGGCCATCGAACTTTCGGGAACCGACACCCAGTCGCGGAAGGGCCGTCCTTGTCCCGAGGGGTCGAAAAGCGCCGCCCCGGGATAGGCCATGGCCGTGCGCATGGCTTCGCTCTCGCGCCCGACCTTGAATCCCATGGTGTCCGAGAGCAGGCAGGCAATCGCCTTGGATTCGTACTTCAGGGCGTCTTTGCCAAACATCTTTCCAGCAACCACTCCCTCGCCGAGCAGGGCACGGGTGAGCCGCTGAAACTCGTTCATTGCCTCTGGTGTAGGAAATTGCATACTCATGCCCCCATCAAACCTCGCCGGTGCCCCTTGCGTCGAGAGATCGGGGAAAAGACTTTTTGCGGATGCTGCGCCGCGCTGCTCCCGGCGGGCTCGATGACGCGGGGAAGTCAGCCTGCATTCAGACTTGTTTGGGCGTGCCGCCTAGACTGGGAGCCATGGCCCTGACACGTGAACAGCTCATTGATGCCGCCGTGGGCGTGCTCTCGGAGTTTGGCCTGGCCGACCTGTCCATGCGTCGGCTGGCCAGGGAACTCGATGTCCAGGTCGGCGCGCTGTACTGGCATGTGAAATCCAAGCAGGAACTGCTCGTGGACGTCGCGGCCAAGCTCCTGGATTCGGTGCCCCGGCCCACGACCCCGACCCCTTCATTGGCACCCTTGTCCATCGCGGCGCTGCTGCGCCAGCTGCGCAGCGCGTTGATCGCCGTTCCGGACTCGGCCGAGGTCATGCAACTGGCCCAGTCCATGCGGCCCGAATCGTTGGACCCGATGGGTTGGTTGTTGGATTTCCTGAAGATCGCAGGTATCCCGGAGACCGATGCGACCTTCGCCCGCCACGTACTGGTCAACCATTTGCTGGGATCGATTGCTTCCCACCAGGAAGCGGTGGCGCTTTCGGCCGGGGCCGAACCGGAACCGGTGTCAACCGAATGGGAAGAATCGGCCTTTGACTACGGGGTGCGGGTTATCCTGCAGGGCTTGGCACTGGAGCACCGGGCAGGCGCTTAGCTGCCCAAGCGTCCGTTCGAGGCCTCGAGGTAGCAGGCTCCGCACAGCGACTCGTACCAAACCTCATCACCGTCGATGGCCACCTGGTCGCCGTCGAAGATGATCCGGGTACCGATGCGCCGGGTGTTGAACACCGCTTTCCTGCCGCAGCGGCAAATGGTCTTGAGCTCCTCGAGGCTGTGCGCGATTTCCAGCAGGCGCCGCGACCCGGGAAAGGCGTGGGTGCGGAAATCCGAGCGGATTCCGTAGGCAAGCACCGGGACGTTGTCCAGGATCGCAATGCGGAACAGGTCATCGACCTGTTCCGGAGTCAGGAACTGGGCCTCGTCCACCAGCAGGCACGCCACCGGCGGGGCATCCACGTGCTGGACCAGCGCGTCGGGATCGTCCCCCGCCGCCTGCCGGGCGAACAGTTCCCGGATGTCGGCCGTCGGGGGGATCAGGAAATCCACGTCTCGGCTCATGCCCAGGCGGGACACGATGCGGGAGTCACCCTTGGTGTCGACCCCCGGCTTCGCCAACAGGACCCGCTGCCCGCGCTCCTCGTAATTGAACGCGGTCTGGAGCAATCCCGTGGATTTGCCGGAATTCATTGCCCCATAACGGAAATACAGCTTCGCCACATCGGTCCTTTCGAGTTGGGCATCGTGGAAGATTCTATGCGCTGAACCATTCACCCACGGACCGACCGGAGTGGGCAGCGCACGCAAATGTCCCGGTGCCCGGGGACTTTGCGGTCCACTGGCACCGGGACATCACGGCCGCGGCGCCGGCCAAAAGACGGGCACCGGCGATGCCTCTAGGTCACGGCGTGGCGCGTGCGGTAGGCCGGCACGTCCCAGGAACTTGTTTCCAGGACGTCGCGCAGGATCTCCACGGCATCCCAGATATCGGTGTAGGAAAGGTACAGCGGGGTGAGGCCAAAGCGCAGGACCTCGGGTTCACGGTAATCGCCGATGACACCGCGGTCGGTCAGCGCCTGGATGATCGCGTACCCCTCGGGGTGGCGGAAGCTGACGTGGCTGCCGCGCTCGGCATGGATCTCGGGTGTGACCAACTCGAGCCCGAACTCGCCGCAGCGCTCGCGCACCAGGGCGATGAACAGGTCGGCCAGCGCGAGGGACTTGGCGCGCACCAGCTCGATGTCGGCCTCCAGTGCCACGTCCAGCCCGCATTCCACCATGGCCATGGAGGTGATGGGCTGGGTGCCGCACAAGAAACGGCGCACGTCGTTGGCAGCGGTGTAGCTGTCGGCCATCTCGAACGGTGCTGCATGGGACCACCACCCGGTCAGCGGTTGCCAGAATCGGCCCTGGTGGCGCTCGTTGACCCAGATGAACGCCGGGGAGCCCGGGCCGCCGTTGAGGTACTTGTAGGTGCAGCCCACCGCGTAGTCGGCGTCGGCGCCGTTGAGGTCCACCGGCACGGCCCCTGCTGCATGGGCAAGGTCCCAGATGGCCAGGGCACCTGCGGCGTGGGCCTTGGCGGTGACATCCTTCATATCCCACATGGCGCCGGTGCGGTAGTTGACGTGGGAGAGGGCCAGCACTGCCACCGAATCATCCAGGGCCTGCTCCAGGGTCAGGTTCTCGTCGATCAGGCGCACCTCGTAGTGCTCGTTGTTTTCAGCGTTGACCGAGTTCAGGAAGTCGCTGATCCCTTCGGCAATGTAGATGTCGGTGGGGAAATTGTCGCGTTCGGTCAGGATCACGCGCCTTGTCGGAGCGTCCTGCTGCTGGATGCGCACCGCCGAAGCCAGGGCCTTGAACAGGTTCAGGCTGGTGGTGTCGGTGACGACGGTTTCGCCGTCGTTTCCGCCGATGATCCGGGCCAGCTTGTCACCCAGCCTGCTGGGCATCTCAAACCACCCGGCGGTGTTCCAGGAACGGATCAGACCGTGGGCCCATTCGTTGTTGATGACCTCGGCCGCACGTTCGGCGGCACCGAGCGGCATCGGGCCCAGTGAGTTTCCATCGAGGTAGATCAGCCCTTCGGGGAGGGAGAAGCGATCTTTGAACGAGGCCAACGGGTCAGTTGCATCCGCTGCGTGGAGACTTGCGCGGTCCGTTTGGGTGGGAGTGCTCATGGTGGGGTTCGATGGCCTTTCTGGAATGCGTGCCGGGGTCCCTGCCATCGCTCGGCGGACAACGACGGGGAATGCCCATCATAGAATTATTCATGGTGCACTAGATAGGGCACTGAACAAGTGCCCAAAACCTCAGGAGTTTTCCGTGCTAAATTCTGGTTCCATCAAGAACCACACCAGCTGGCAGAACGCTGTTCGCCTCGATGATGTCGACCTGCGGATCCTTCGCGAGCTCAGCGCGGACGCGCGCACCCCCAACAACCTTCTGGCCTCGCGCGCAGGGGTTGCCCCGTCCACGTGCCTGGGCCGCGTCCGGGCGTTGCAGGATGCCGGGGTGATCCGCGGGTTCCATGCAGATGTCGATCCCGCCAAGCTGGGCCTGCGCATTGCCGCAATGATATCGGTGGTGGTTCGGTCCGAGGCACGCGACGCCATGCTGGAATCGGCACGCACCCTGCGTGGGCTTCCCGAGGTCCAGGACGTGTTTGTGCTTGGCGGGACACCGGACATCCTGGTCCATGTCGTCACCGATTCCATCGAGTCCCTGCGGGATTTCGTGGCCGGGAACCTCGGTGCAAACCCCGCGTTCTCCTCGACGCAAACCAACATCGTCTTCGAGCATCTGTCCGCTGCCAACCCGGACTGACACGTACTGGGCGAGGCCTGGCACGTCGTTACGGGGCTGCCTCCGCATAGGAACGCAACGACTTCAAGGTATCGGCCTCGGAACCTGCGATGGCGGACAGCAGGTCCCCGACCTCGTCCCGCAATTCCTCGGCCGCGTCCACGCTGATGGTCAACCGGACGCGCGTTTGCTCGGATTCCTCGGTGAGCTCGTAGCGGTAGAGCACGCTGATGTCTCCGCCGCCGGAGGACAGGGCAATGACCCGCTCTTCGTGCAGCTCCGTGATGAGCAACTGGCGTTCGTGGGTCCCGGAGCGGTAGTCAAGCACCGCACCGGGGCTGGTGAGTTGCTCCGGTTCCATGGAGTCGACGCCAGGCATCCACTTCGGGGCCGCAACCCAGTCGGTGAGTAGTTCCCACACCCGTGTCACCGAGAGGTGAATCAGCTCCTGAGTATCCAAAGCCTGAAACTGTGTCATAGCCGAATCGTGTCACGCGTCGGTCCAAAATGAAACGCTTAGTGGCCCCGGGGCTTCCTGCGCATTCGCAGTGCGAAGGCACCGAGCAGGAGCATTGCGGCACCCGCCCCGGCGTAGACCAATACATCGCTGGATCCGGTCTCGGCCAGCTCGCCGGTCTGGGAACTCATGATCGGTTTGAGGACGGCCTTGACGATCGGCTTCTGGTCCAAGACCGGCTTGGTGACCGTGCCAGCGGGCTTGATTTCTGGCTTGGGGGTTTCGGCGGGCTCCGTCGGTTCCGGCCTTGCTGACGATTGGGGCGACCCCGATTCCTTCGGATCGAGGATCCCGGCGTCCACCACGCCGCTCTCGATCAACCCGAAAACGATCTCCTCAAATGCTTCCTGTGCGGCGGCTTCGTTACCGTCGAACATCCATAGCAAGTGCTCGTAGAGCGCGTCAAGATCCGTTTCACGGCCATGCTCAACGAGTTCTCCAATGATGGAATCGAGTTCCTGGAAAGCAGGCTCGTTCTCGAGCACTTGGGCGATCTGCATGATGAAGTCCTCCCACTGGGCATCGGTCCAGTTTTCCGCGCCTTCCGGGATCTCGATTCCTTTGAGCCACCACGGCAGATCAACGACGTCACTCTCAACCTCGGTAGCATCGCCTATTTCGCTTTCGGGAACTCCGGATCCCTCGGACTGCGTGGATGTCGGTCCGGGGGGCGTGGGCTCCACGGCCGGTGCAGTCGCGAGACCCGAAGTGCCGTCCGAACCGGCGTCGGTGACGGGACCGGTGCCCAGGGTTTCGGATACGGCAACGCCGTCGGGGGTCTCAGCCGCGTCGCCATCTGGCGAAACCGGTGTTTCAGACGCCTCCGAGGCCGAGCCGCTTCCCGTGGAGACCTGCTGGGCATCGACTTGGGATTCGTCTTGGACGGCTTCGACGCCAACCGTTTCCTGGTCTTCCGCGGCAGCAACACCAAGGTCCGGCACGGTCGCCGGATTCGGTTCTTCATCGGCGGTTTCAGCAACGGACACGGTGGCGTCTTGAATGCTTTCGGTCACCGCACCTTGCGTTGTTTCAGCCTCGCCCCCGAGGATCTGCGCTTGCACGGGGGCCGAGCTGAGCAGCAACCCGGAGGACACAGCGGTGGCGAGCAACGCGGTGCGGAGATTCTTTGTCATCTGTGCGTTCCTGTCCCAGGGCCAATGCGGTGAAAGCAGGAATCAACACCAAGAAACCAGCGGTCAGATCCCTATTGAAGTGTGGTGCGACAACGACGTTGAGGATCAATCTATGGCACCGCACAGGTTTCCACCAGTCACGATTTGGCAACGGCTTCAAAGGGACCCGGGCCGAGGAATTCCGGCTCACGAAAGTCGGTTCGTCACCGAAGAAAACCCTGAAGAACCCGGCGAATCTCACTGGCCACCTACTGCTTTCTCGAATTGCGAAAGTGCCGCCCCAGGAGCAGCGAACTCTTTGTCATCGGGAGCAGCCACAGGCTGACGACTGTCCGATGCCTCCCTCAAGCCAAGGTCCAGCTTCCTGGCCAGCCCTGGCTCCGATCCACGGTGGCTTCCACGTCGAGTCAGCTCAGTTCGTCTTGGGGGTATAGAGACTGCCACCGATGCATCGGGGCAAACTGGTTGTCCGCGATGCCGTTGATGATGCTGCTCGCGAAGTCCCGATCGAGCAACTCGCCGATCAGCTTGTGGGCCTCGTTCGACCCAGGGGCCCAACCCGAAGGGCACCTTTTCAGCACCGTCCATTCCGGAACCGCGGCACGAATTGGCGTGAATTCGATTTCAACCATCTGTTCGGAACCAGCGCCCACCCAGCGCGCCCTCACCCGCGGGACGGGAAGTAGCCCGGACCACGTGCTCACACCGTCCGATGCAGGGACCAGCGCCCATAAGGAAGAGACCTCGCTTTCCGCAACCCCAACCCGCCGCGCCATTCGGTCCAGCGCGACCGCATATCTGCGCGGAACCGACAAATTCTGGTCGATCGACACCGAGATGAGCCGCCCCATGGCAGGACCCGCAAGACCGTGGCCAAGGAGCGCATACACGTCCAAGACCTTTGACTCCCCCACAAGGCGGCTGAACCACTCGGCCACCCATTGGCACTGCATGAGATCGGCACGCGCCGCATTGTCCGATTCCGGCCATAGGGGTTCGTCATCATCTCCATCCAAACCTCGCCAAGGCCCCTGCTCCTCGTTCTTGGCACGCATGGCCCACAAGGGCCAACGCCTGCCAGCCGCGCGGTCGGCTGCCTCGACAATCCTGGCCGCAGCCTGCGCGTCGATCAGGTTCGATGACCCCAACGTGCTTCCGGGTTCCCGCTTCACGCTCATGGCATCGGCGGGAAACCGCGACCTCAAACGGAACGCTGGAATGGAAGCACCCTTCGGTGTGGCCTCCAACTCATAGACGGCCGCAGATGAGCGATGCATATCCGGGATGAAGATCTTCCGGACACGAAACCTCGGATTATTCATGAAAAAAATCTTTCCCTTCTGGTCCTGTGGAAGCGTGCCGACCGGCCAAGCTCCCGGTGCCTCCCGAGAAGGATTGGATGGGCCCCTCGTAGATCTCGCGCTTCCCCGACGATGTTGACGCCCTTCTGAGTACTTTGTTTTCTTGCTGAATATGTCGGCTCGTGCGGGTCGACCGTGCTCTTCGGGGAGTTCGAAAACCCCTCAATCACATCAGGCAGGGGATGCACCGCCCGCAACTGGCTTTCGAGTTGACGCCTCCTCGCACCGCTAACCCAAGACGGCAGGAACCAGCGTCTCCGACTTCGCATGTTCCGAAGAACGATCGCGCACTTCGCGTCTGGAAATTCATCCAACTCCTGAATGTCATATCTTGAGACCCCGCCAAACTTGCCAATATCGGGAGCGTTGAAACTGCCTCTGTCACCAAAGAGCGCCCGTGCTTCGATCAGACCTTCACTTCTGGACTCGGGATCGTGCGCCGCGTTCGAGCGTTGCCCAAGATGGCTGAAGGCCCGGGTCCACTCGGCCTGATCACTTATTCAGGAACAGACGCACCATTGGGCGTAAGTCCGGGGAACGACTGGTTCCGCGAAGGACTTCGCTGAGCAACGGTGCTCTGCTTGGGGCCCCTCGCGGTGGCCGTCTTACTTGTTTACGACTTAGTCACCATCGAAACCCATTGAAAATCCAAGATAGTTTTGTTTCCCGAAGATTTCGACGCGCGAACACCCGAAGTGTCTTGAGCAGGGCGTAGTACTTGTCGGTCTCATCCTCATCGGGCGAGCCATCGGGCTTTTGAACATAGATAACGAGGAGGCCGTCCTGGTGCGCGCCGAATGAATTCAACACCGCCTTGCAAATCTCGTGCAGTTGATACGCCGTCACTCCGTTTTCGAGCCGGTCCGCGGCTTCCTCGTACATTCGTGCTATTCGAGGTTGGCGCATTCCGTCGACGTACTGCGCAAACGTGCGCATTTGCCTTGCCACGTCCTTGAACGACTTGTCATTTAATTGAGCGGCCATGTGCCCGTAATCTCTCCGCGCTTCCAGGACTCAGGTATGTAGGTCTGATTTGTACCACCGTTGTAATGCGTTCCATCAAGCCCTGTCTGCGGTGCAGCATAGCCTGTATATGTGGTCGTGCCTGGCGTGAACTTCGCTTCAAAAGCATGATCGATGGGGCTTCTGCCGCCGGTAGGCCAATCCAAAAGGATCGCCTTTTCCTCCCTGACCTGCGCAATACTCGTAGGCTTGTCCGTAGACCACGATCCTCCAAAGTGCCTACCGTCAATTTCGCCAGCACGGTACAAGGTCGTTTCCCCGTGTGTGTAGCCGGAACGGTACAGGCCTGCCGTGAAGGTCGAGGTGGTCTCTCGGTCCAGCCATTTGGGCTTGTAACCGGTGACCCCACCGGTGATGCCGCCGATCGTTGCTCCGGTAAAGCCTGATTGCGCGAAGCCACTTACCGTATGCGGACCATCGCTCATCGCATAGCCGGAAACCCCGCCAACCCCTCCTTCAACCGCGCCGCCAGACGCCGCAGAAACCGCCCTGGCGGTCAAGCTACCACCGTACTTCCACGCAACCAGTGCGCCGGTACCAGCACCAAGTGACCCGGAAACGCCGCCGATGGCAGCATCGACGCCCACCTTGCCCCAGTCAACGGAACCGTTCTGGGCTTTTTGCGTGGCTACCGAAACACCACCGGAGACCAGAGCACCAGCACCCGCCATCAAGGCAAGTCCAGCCGGTCCACCCACGCCTGTGAACATCAACCCGACGCCAACGACAATCGCGGCGGTGGCAGCGACATACTCCCAGTTCTCGGCCCACCAGTCGCCGGCGGCGGCCAGGGCGCCATTGTTGCCGTCCCGGTACGCCTGCAGCTCCGCCTCGGTCACGGCCCGTAAGCCGAGCGGATCAATCGCATGCAACGGGTCGTTGCCGGCAAACGAATACGGATTTCCGGCCCAGCCCGAACCCACCACCGGATCCAGCGGATCAACCGACAGGAACCCACGCGTCAACGGGTCATATGCGCGGGCACCAAACCAGTCCAGCCCCGCCACCTGCAATCCGCCGGAAGCGCCCACGGCCAACCCCGGGGGAATCCCCGGAAGCGCATCCGCTGCCGTGCCCCACGGACTGCCCGCCTGCGTCGGGTGCGCACTGCGCCACCCGGCCGACAGCACCGAGCCGCCGACGACTGTCACGCCGCCGGGCAGCGCCACCACGGACTGGTCGCCCACGGACATCAGGCGGGGGGCAACCTCCGCAGAGTCCCACCACACCGCGGCGCCATCAACCTCTGCCAGCTCGCCAAGGGCGTCAACCCACAATTCGCTGCGGGACGTTTCCCCGGCGGAATCCTCCGTGGCCACGGCACCCAGCCAGCCCCCGGGCGACCATTCGAAGGATTGCACCGAACCATCGGGGGCCACGGCCTCGGTCCGGCGGCCCAAGCCGTCGTAGGAATAGGTGCTGGCACCGGCGGCGTCGGTGCGGGAACGCAACTGGCCTGCGGCGTCATAGGCGAGCTCCGCGCCGAGTCCTTCAACGGATTCGGCGACCAGCCGGCCGGAAAGGTCGTAGCGCCATTCGGAGACGACGCCGTCCCCGCGGACCGAACGTTCCAGTTGGCACGCGGCGTCGTAGAAGAAGCGGGTTTCAGTGCCGTCGGCCAGGATTGCGGCAATGCGTCCGTCGGCGTCGCGACGAATGAGGGTTTCGGTCACCCCGTCGACGGTGGTCGTCGTGTGGCGCACCAATGCACCCTCAACGTAGTCCCAGTTTTGGACCGCGTCGCTGGCGACAGCGCCGACCATCCGCCCGGCGGCATCCCGCTCGTAGGCAATCCGGCCGAAGACCGGATGCTCGACGACAACCACGCGCCCGGCGGCATCATGGCCGAACTCGGTGCGCGTTCCCAGCGGGTCGACCATCGCGGTGCGGTTGCCGTCCGCGTCGTATTCCCATGACGGACCGGCCCCGTTGCGCCGCCGCTGGATGAGCTGCCCGCGTCGGTTGAAGCGCAGCAACTGCTCTACCGCTGCCCCGTCTTCCCGGGTGAGGTCGGAGATCCGCACGGTCCTGGAGCGTGCATCGCGGCTGACCTGCATCAGCTGCTGCCCGTCGACACCCAGCCAGACCTGGCGGCCGGCTTCGTCGTAGCGCCATTCGGTGCGCCGCCCGTCCGGATCGCACTGCCACAGCTGGCGGCCGGCCGGGTCGAATCCCGCGGTCGTGCTCCGGCCCAGCGGGTCGGTCTCGGCAACGACCTGGTCGGCTTCGTTGTAGCCTCGGCGCGTGGTGGCGCCCAGCGGATCGGTGACGGTGACCAGGCGGCCGCGCGCATCGTATTCGTAGCGGGTCACCCCGCCCAGTCCATTGACGGCCTCGATGAGTTGGCCCGCCGCATCGTAGCGGAACTTGCGCCGCCCGAACGAGGAATCAACGGCCCGGACCATCCTCCCGGCCAGGTCGTACTCGAAGCGCGAGGTGCCGCGGCCCGGGGTATGGCGCGAGGCAACCCTGCCGACGGCGTCGTATCCCAGGCGCTCGGTTTCCCCGCCGGGGAAGACGCGGGCGACGACGCGGGAGTCGGCGTCGTATTCCAGGGTGGTGCGCGCACCGGTCGGGTCGATGCTCGCAGCCGGGCGGCCTGCGGCGTCGTACTCGAAGCCCGTGACGGCCCCGCCCGGGGAGCGGTGCTCGATGACCCGGCCGGCGGCGTCGCGGCGCAGCAGGGTCAGCCCGCCCTCGGCATCCACCAGTTCAACCGGGCGGCCGCACGCGTCATAGGTGACCAGCTCGGTGCTGCCGTCGGCGCGCTCGGTCGCCACGGGCCGGCCAAACTCGTCGCAGCGCACGCTGCTGCGCTCGAAGGCGTCCTGCACGGTCACCGTTCCGGAGGCCGCGTCCGCCGAGATCTGCTGGCGCACGCCGGTCGGGTCCACCACCGCGGTGAGCTCGCCGTTCTTGTTGTACTCGCGGGACCAGGGGTGCCCGGCCGGGTCGGTGACCTGCGTCAGGCGCGAGAGCGCGTCGTGGGCAAAACCCCAGCGGGCGCCGTCGGGCAGCTCGACGCCAGTGACCAGGCCGAAGTCGTCGAAGCTGCGCGTGACGGCGCGGCCCAGCGGGTCGACGGATTTGGCCAGCTGGCCGTGGGGGCCGTAATGCATCTCGGTGCGGGCACCGAGCGGGTCGGTGACCACCGCCAGGGCGCCGCCGGGCGCGTACTCGAACTTCCACAGCGCCCCGTCCGCGTCCCGGCGGGAGCCCCGCCGACCGCTTGCGTCATACCGGTAGGTGGTCCGGGCCCCGCCCGGGGACACCGCCTCGGTGACCCGGCCGGCGGCATCGCGGTGCAGGGTGGCGGTGTTCCCGAACGCGTTGGTGATGGTGGACAGGTCCCCGTGCGCGTCGTAGCCGAAGGCCAGGGTTACCCCGACCGGGTCGACGACCTTCTCCAGCAGGCCCTCGCGCCAGTGCAGTTGCGTGCGCCCGCCCTCGGGATCGATGATGAGCGAGGGGTTGCGCGAGGAGTCGTCCGCGTATTCGTAGTGCACGGTGGCGCCGGATTCGGTCACCACTGTCACCGGGCGGTCGGCCTCGTCGTAGCCGTAGGTGATGTCGGCCCCGCTCGGGGTGAGCGTGCGGATCTTGCGGCCGCGCCGGTCGTAGGCGTGCACGGTCAGGGAGCCGTCGCGCTCGGTGGCGGAGACCAGGTTGCCGTACCTGTCGTAGCTCATGGACTGCCGGTTGTCATCCGCGTCGATGACGCCGACCAAGCGGCCCCTGGCATCGGCGATCCAGGCATTGGAACGGGTCCCGTCCGCATCGGAGACCACGGTAAGGCGGCCGGGCAGGTAGGCGAAGCGGGTGACCCGGCCGAAGGCCGAGACCTGGGTCTGCACCCGTCCGTGCCCGTCGTAGGTGTTGACCACCTCTTGGACGCCGGCGGCGTCGGTGACCGCCTCGATCAGGCCCGCATCGTTCCAGCGGTAGCTGCGCACCCCGCCCGGCCCTGCGGCGGAGAGCAACTGCCCGTTCCCGTCGTACTCGAACTCCACGCGGCGTCCGTCGGAGGCCGCAAGGGCCGCGATCCGGTCCCCCGCGAATTCGGTGCGCACCCAGCGGCCGCGTTCGTGGGCCAGTTCGGAGATGCGTCCCTCGGCGTCCCGGCGCACCAGCACCGCGGTGCCCTGGCCGGTGTCCGAGGACAACCACGTCCCGGCCGTCGTGAACACCCAGCGGGCACCTGCGTTGTCGCGCGCCACGAGGACCTCGGCGGATTCCGCCGCGTACTTGGTGCGTACCCCATCGTTCAGGGTTTCCCGGGCCAGCCAGGAATTTTCCCCGTCGGCCCGGTCCCAGCCCTCGCCGAGGCGGGGGAACCACAGGTGGCGCCCGTCGGACAGCACCATCCAGGCGCCTTCGTCCTCCAGCTCGAGGCGGGTGTCGAACACCGAGGCCCAGCCAAGGCCAAAGACCCCGGTCCGCTCGTCAAGGGAGTTGTAGGTCCGCGTGGCCGCCAGCGCCGACGCGGCTCCCGCGAATCCGAGGTCGACCTCGGTTTCCAGGAAGTTGCCGGTGGAGGTGTTCACCGGGTCCATCGAATAGCCGGTGGTCGGAGGGGCGCCGAGTGCGAATGCCGCGTCGATGGCGATGTCCTGGCGGGTCGCCCCGACCCCTTGGGCCGCCAGGGCCGCCATCAGTGCCGAGTCGGCCAGCCGCGAGACGTTTCCCTCGCCGCCGGCAGCGGCGAAGGCGTTGGCGATGGTCAGGGCCCAGGCCACGTCCTGGTCGTTGGCCTCGAGCCACTTGTCGAAGCCGTTGACGACTCCGTTGGCGTGCAGGGAGCCGTAGCTGCAGCGGGACGCGAAGTCAGCCAGGTGTCCGCGCAATGCCGCGGGCCGGCCTGCAAGTTCGGCGTTCAGGTTCGCCGAGCCGGTGGCGAATGACCGCAGGTCGCCGGGGCGGGCGGCCGATACGCCGGTGTTGGAGCCACCGCCGGGGGCCGGTGTCTGCCTGAGCCCGGTCACGGGAGCCGAGGCCTCGATGCTCACTTCCTGCGCCGGGGGCCCGACGGGCGGATCTTCCTCGCCGAAAACCCAGTCCCATCCCCGGGCCAGGAAGTTGTCCCGGCGTTCGTCCCGGCGCTGTTTCCATTCGCGGGCCATCCGGCGGCGTTCGTTTTCCTTGTTGGCTTCTTCCTTCAGCGACTTGGCGCCGGTGGCTGCCTCGCGCAGGCGTGCCGCGAGCTCGGTCGCGTCCGCGGACGCGACGCGTGCGTTGTCGGCGAAGAGCTGCGAGAAGTGTCCCTTGAACTCGGTTCCGGCCGTAGCCACCAGAGACGAGCGGGAGCCAGACTGCTCCTCGATGCTCAACGCAGCAAGGTTGAACGCCGAGATCAGGGCGTCTGCCGTCCCGTTGTCGAACACAACGTCATGGTCAAAGACCCCCAGATCGGCCACGCAAAAACTCCCTCATCAGCCTGCGGAACCAGCAGGTTCCCGAACAACTACCCGAGGAACCTCAGCGGCCTCGGCTTACTTATAACGACGGAAAACGCCCCCGCCGCCAGGGGCGGCGCCACCTTGTGGCGGCAACGGGGGCGTTCCAGGGGCTGGCTAGTTTCCGCCGCCCGCGGTGAAGATGTTCGTCGAGATCTGGTTCAGTTGGCCTCGAAGCTGCTCAAGCTCGGTGCGTGCCTTGTCCAGCGCGGCCTTCGTCTCGGGCCACGTCGAACCGCGGAACTGGGAAGCCAGGGGGCCGTCCCACACGTTCGGGTCCGACAAGACCCGTCCTTGGGCATCCAACTGGCTGATCTGGTCGGTGAAACCGCCGTTGATGATCGCCTGGATCTGCTGAATGGCCGTCTTGGCCTGCTCCGTTGATAGGACACGCGACATGAAATCCTCCAAGAATCTTGGTGATGTCCCCGCGCCGATGCGCTATTCGGAGACTCGAACGAAATAACACTAACAAGATGACAAGGCTCGGCCAAGTAACGCGGGGCACTTATTTCCAACATCCGCGCGAATGCGGGCAACTTGGCGCAACACGCCGTTTCAACTTGTCAATGAACGGATTTGGCTACGGCGCGGGTTTATCGATTCGGACGATGCACCACCTATTATTCAAGAGGAATTTGAATCATGAAGGGGAGCAAGTGGCCAGCACACGCCCAGCCAAGAAGAACGCAGCACGACGAACGTCCGGCCCGAGGCCCGCCCGCGCGGCCGGCGCGATCCTGGCAGTGGCTGCAGTGGCCTTCACCGCAGCGTGCACCAACGCGCCGAACGTTGTCGGCACGCCCTCGCGCGTGCTGCAGTCGGTAAACGTGGGCCTTGCCTCCAACGGTTCGATCTGGGCGGTCAACGGGACCGCCATCTCGGTGGACGACACCACGGGTGATTCCTCCAGCGCGGACACCTCCTATGTTCCGGGCGAGGTCGCCAGCGACTTGCCAGTCCGGGTGAGCGCGCAGTACCGCACCGCGGAGAAGACCGGCACCAATCTCGAGGAGCTGGCAGGCTACACCGGCCGGATCGAGATCGGATTGACCGTGGAAAACCTGACGGTCGCCCCGCGGGACGTGACCTTCGACGTCGCGGGCCAGTCCCGCACCGAACCGGCGCTCGTGGGCGCCCCGATGACCATAGCCGCCTCCACGGTGCTCCCCGGCGTCTCCCCCGGCAACATCGTGGGCGAATCCGGGTCCGGCTCGGCCGGGACCAACGGCATCATCAGCGCCTCGCCCGAAGGCGAGGCAGTCATCCAGTGGGCAACTCTCCTCGCCCCTCCGGCCACCGGCGCCAGCACCACGCTGCGCCTGGTCGCCGATGTCACCGACTTCGTCGCCCCGGGCATCGACGTGGCCGTGCAGCCCGGCATGTCCACCGACCTCTCGGTGGATGGAGTGCTGGCCTCCGCGTTCGACACCAGCCCCACATCCGAGCTCGCCCTGCAGCGGCGCACCATCGACCTCATCGCAGAGGTCAATGACGTGCTCAGCCGCGCGGGTTCCACCATCACCGACGTGCGCGGCAACCTCGAGAGCACCTCGAAGACCTTGGGCGTGAGCACCGCCGCCCACCTGAAGGAGAGCAGCGACTCCCTGGCCGGGACCCTCAGCGGTCTCAAGGACCAGCTCGGCTCGCTCAAGACCGACTTGGACACTACCGTCACCGGCGCCGAGACCACGACCCTCGCGCAGCTCTCGCAGACCGTCAACACCGTCGACGCCATGCTGGGCGACACCTCGGTCGGCGTGCCGAAGGCAACGATCAAGGGCAACGGCTGCGCCGCAATCGTTGCACCCGCAGGCGAAACCGCGACCGTCTACTCCAGCCTGGTGCTGATGTCCGCCCAGCTGGACGGCTACGCCCGCTCGACCGCCGGCTGCCGCGACGAGGTGGCCACCGCCCTGCAGAAGACCGTGGGCCCGGCCCAGCCGAACGCGGAGAACTGCACCGAGGCATCCCTGACCTGTGCGTTCCATGCTTCGTCGATCACCGTGACCGGCGCCCTGCTGAAGCTGGTGGGCCAGGGCGACAAGCTGGTTGCGACGCTTCAGCCCGAGGTCATCACCGGCGCGCGGGCACAGCACCGGATCCTTTCAGACGGAATCGACGAGCTGGCCATAGACGTTGAAGCTTTGGACGAGGCGGCAGCCACTGGCGATGCCAGCAAGGAACAAGAAGCCAAGGCGACCAAGGTTGCGCTTCAGGAGCTCCGGGACACGGTCAAGAACGTTGCCTTCCCGGTTGATGAACTGAAGACAGCCATTGACAAACTGGTCGCGGACGAGCGGACCAGAAACGAGAAGATCAACACGATCGCCTCGGACACAATCAAGCTCGTCGAAGACCACAAATTTCCGATGGATCTAGAAAATCCATGGGTGTTCGAACCGAGTGAACACACGGACGAACTCGACTTAATGACCAAGCAAAATGACAGGCTTGCCGCTGAAATGTGTGCTCTGATACCAAAGGGTGTCGCCACTGGAAGCACGTCATCTAAAACGCTCACCGACGAATCTCCCTCGCGTGAAGACATCGAGGAGCTTCGGTCATACCTGACGTCAATTCCGTGCAGCGGCACCGATCCCGAGACCTTCGAGGCCCTCGCCACAGACTCCAAGCCGTTGCACGAACGGATGCAGAATCTAGCCGATGACCTGGACGGCGAAGCCAGTGACCAAGCCCGTGAGTGGACAAATTGGGCCGATAACGAGGCCTCGACATGGGACGCGCGAATTGAACGTCATGCAGCGACCCAAATTGCGGCATGGAAAGACGTTGAACAGTTGGCCTCCAAACCAGTCTTGGACGGTCCCGCGTATGTCAAGATCGACGAGGCCAATGCGAGCCTTTCAAAGAGCCTTGAAGCCGTCAACACCAAGGTCAAAGAACTGGATGGCACGTTGAAGGGTAGCGACAGCCTCCGAGGCGAAATCGAGTCACTGCGCAAAACCGTGAACGCTGCCAAGGCAAGCCGGAACTCCATGGGTGCGGCGCTCCTGACCCTGCAGAAGCAGCAGGACGAGCTCGAGTCTGGCATCACGAAGGCCTTCGAGGACACCCAGGCGGCGATGACCGACGAAGTCACCGCGTTGATCGACAGCCAGATCCGCGTGGTCTCCGCCCAGGGAGCCGAGGGCAGCGACGCAGTCGTGAAGGCCTTCGACCGCTCGGTCGCCGGCTTGTCCTCGACGGCCGCCGACGTGGAAGTCAACGCCAAGACCACGGTAGACAAGCAGCACGCCGAATTGGCCAAGCAGGATGCCGGCCTGTCCGAGGCGGTCAGCAGGCAGACCGCCGCCTCGCTCGAGGAAATCGCGCGGAGCACCGGGGCCTCGACGCGGGATGTCGAGGGCGCCTCGAAGCTCCTGGCCTCCGGCCTTTCCAAGGTCATGCTCGACCTCGGCGACCGCAAGGTCAACGGCTCCGGTCTGCTCGGCTCCATGGCCACCAGTGCCGCGAAGGCCGACACGGCCGACTACCAGCTGGCCCTGGCCACCAAGAACGCCCAGGGCTACGCGAACGTCCGGGCCGAGGACGTTGCCGGGATCCTGCTGCGCCAGGCCCAGTTCAAGGCCTCGCTCGAGACGGTGTCGGCACTGCCGACCTTCCACCTCGAGGTACCGGCGGGCGCTGCGACGCAGACGCTGTACTCCTTCCGCCTGGGAAGTGCCAAGTGAATTCCCTCGCCACCCGCCGAAACCTCATTTCGGCAGGCGTGGTGGTCGTGGCAGTCGCCGCGGTCATCGCGCTGTCGGTCTTCCTGTTCCGCCCGGCCGATGCGGCCAAGGGCGATCCGGTGGAGGCGGGCGTCCCGGTGGCGCTCTCCGCCGCCAACGTTCCTGCCGGCACCAAGCTCGGCGTCGTGCTGACGCACGGCTCCGGGTCCGGTGCCGCCTGGAAGGACGCTGCCCAGGGCGCGGCCGTTGCCGCGCACCGCTTCTCCCTGGCGGGCACGCCCGTCACCCTGTCCACCGCCGATGACCGGGGCACTGCCGAGGGAGCACACAAGGCCGTGGAGAAGCTGGTCTCCGAGAACGTCGCCGGGATCGTGGTGGCCACCGACGGCCCGCAGGTGCCCGACGCACTCTCCGCCGCGGCGGACGCCGGGGTCCCGGTGCTGCTTCCCTATGACGCGGGCAAGATCGAATCCGCCGGGCCGGCGTGGCGCACGGGACCCACGCAGGCGCAGCTGTCCAAGGCCCTGTCCTCGGCCCTGGCCGGCGCCCGGCGCCCGCTGCTCATCGACGCCGGCGGCGGGGCCCCGGATTCCGTGGACGTCTCCGCAAGCATTTCCTTCGAGCCGGGCGCCGATCCGGAGGCGCTGGCCGCGGATGTGGCCCGCCGCACCGGGGTGGCCGAACCGGCGAAGGCCGACGGCACCCCGCCACGGGCCCCGGTGGCCAAGCCCGCCGACGCCATCCTGCTCACGGGCAGCCCGGCCCAACAGGCGACCGTGGTCCACGCCCTGCAATCGGCCAACGTCGCCGTCCCCCTCGTGCTGGCGCCCGGGGCAACCAGCCCCGCTTTCGCCGCCGAGCTTGCCAAGGCCGGCGGCACCGCCTCCGGGCGGCTGTCCACCGCCGGCGCGGACGCCACGGACGCCGCGGCCCTGCGCCCGGATGACTCCGGACGTGCCATGTCCGGCTTCCTCGCCGGCCTGCGGGTCCTGGCCCAGGAGCCCGAATCCATGAACCTGACCGGGGATGTGCCCTTTGCCGACCTCGCGCATGCCGCTGACTCGCGCAGCCACGACGCCGTGGTGGCCCTGGTCCGTGCGGTCTCCGCCGCCGGCAGCAACGATCCTGCCAAGGTCGCCCAGGTCCTCGGAACCCTCGTGCTGGGCCCCGCGGAGGGGATCGCCGGAGGCGCACTGGATTTCTCCCGTCCCGACGCCCTGGACGGTGAAGCCGTGGTGCTGCACCTCTCGGACCAGGACCTTGGCCTGCGCCCGCAGGGTTCCTCCGGCGGTGCGCCGGTCTCCTGGTTCGCGCGCCCGGCCATAGACTGACCCACAGGCCCCCCCAACGAAAGGAGCGCGCGGTGCGCGTGCTGATCCGGACCGATGGCCAGCGGCTCGACCGGGAGCTTGGCGGCTTCGCTCCAGCCACGACGCTCGCGCAGCTGCTGGTGTCCGCCGGCGCCGCCGCCCCGGCCCCCGGCTCCACGTTGTACGTGGATGCCACCGCGGTGCCCGCCGACACCCCGCTTGCCGAGTTGCTGCTGCTGGAGGGCAGCACCATCTCCCTGGCCCCGGTCCCGCGCCCGGAACCGCTGCGCGGCTGGAGCGCCACTATCTCCGGCGGGCTGGAGGCCGGGGCCATCGTCCCGCTGCCGGCCCACCGCCCGCTGCTGATCGGCCGCTCCCCGCAGGCGGATCTGGTGCTGGGAACCGAAAGCGCCTCCTGGAACCATGCAAGCCTTCAGCTCGAGGGCGGCGGCGTGCGGGTACGCGACGCCGGCTCGACCAACGGCACGTTGCTGGCCGGGGAACCGGTTGACGCCGAGGGCGTGCTGCTCACCGCGCCCGCCACCCTGCTCATGGGCGGCACGACGGTGCTGCTGCGCCCGGACCTCGTCGAAAGCCCGGCCCCGGAACCCGGGTCGCTGCACAACCTCACCCCCGCGCACACCGCGCCCTTCAACCGGCCCCCGCGCCCCGGCAACCCGCCGGAACCCGACCCGCTGTCCCCGCCGGTGCGCAAGGACGTCCCGCCGGCCTCCAAGTTCAGCTACATCACGGTGCTGGCCCCGCTGCTGCTGGCAGGGGCCATGGTCCTGATGCTCGGGGACGCCCGCTTCGCGATGTTCGCCGCACTGAGCCCGGTCATGGCCGTGGGCATGTGGTTCGAGCAGAAGCACCGCCGCACCAGGAACCTCAAGGAAGAGGACGAGCGGTTCACCGCGGCCCTGGACGACTTCGCCGCCGAGATCGCCGAGGCGGCCGCCGCCCAGGCCACGCGCCGCCACGCCGAAATCCCCGACCCCGCCACCACCATGCGCATCGCCGCGGTGCCCACCACCGGGCTGTGGCAGCGCCGCGCCGGATCGGAAGGCTTCCTGGCGCTGAACGCGGGAATCGGCGACGTGCCCTGGGCCCCGAAGCTCGACGACCGCTCCTCCCCCGTACCCGATCCCCTGGTGCGAGAAGCGCTGGCCGCCAGCCGCATCCCCGCCGCCCCGGTGCGGGTGGACCTCACAGACGCCGGCGTCGTGGGCATCGTCGGGGACCGTACCGGCGCCCTGGCCCTTGCCCGCTCCCTGCTCACCCAAGCCGCCGTGCACGCCGGGCCGGCGGATTTGTCCGTCGCGGTGTTCTGCGACCGCGGGCGCGCCGGGGAATGGGATTGGGCCTCCTGGCTGCCGCACACCCGCCGGCTGGGCACCGGCACCACCGAACGCTGGCTCTCCGATGACCGCAAGCGCAGCGCATCCCTGCTCCGTGCCCTGCGCGAGGGACTCGACGACTCCGCCGGCGGCACCACGCTGCTGGTGCTGGACTCCGAGGTGCTCACCGAGGGCCGCGACGCCCCTGCGCGCGAGTTGCTGGGCCACGGCCGCTCGGTCCCCGGGCTCGGGAGCCGCGGGCCGGGGCAGGGACCGCGGGTGGCGGGCATCGTGATTGCCGCCTCCGAGCGGCAGCTGCCGGCCTCCTGCACCACCGTGATCACGGTCGGTGCGGACGCCGCTGCCACGGTGCACGACCTCGGCGAGCTCACTTTCGTTTCCGACGTGGTGCTGGCCGGCATCGGCATCGAGGCAGCCGAGCGCTGCGCCATGGACCTGGCCCGCTTCGACGACCCGGAACTGGTGGTGCCCGGCGCGGCGCTGCCCTCCCTGGTGCGCCTGCCCGAGCTGCCGGGTATGCCTTCCCCCGACGCGGCCTCGATCCGCGCCGGGTGGGCCAAGGCCAAGGGCTTCTCCGCCCCCATCGGCACCTCCGAGTCCGGTCCGATATCCCTGGATTTGGTCAAGGATGGGCCGCACGGGCTGGTGGGCGGCACCACGGGTTCGGGCAAGAGCGAGTTCCTGCGCTCGCTGGTCGCCGGGCTCGCCGCCCGCAACGACGCCACCCGGCTGAACTTCATCCTCATCGACTTCAAGGGCGGCGCCGCGTTTGCCGCCTGCGAGGCGCTGCCACACACCATCGGCACCATCTCCAACCTCGACGAGCAGCTGGCCGACCGCGCCCTGCGCTCGCTGGAGGCGGAGATGGCCCGCCGCCAGCGGATCTTCGCCGCCGCCGGGGAGGACATCGACAACCTCGACGCCTACCTGGCCACCCACCCGGCCGAACCCATGCCGCGGCTGCTGCTGGTCGTCGACGAGTTCGCAATGCTGGCCAAGGACTTCCCCGAGGTGCTCTCCTCGCTGGTCTCCGTCGCGGCCGTGGGCCGGACCCTGGGCGTGCACATGATCCTGGCGACCCAGCGCCCCGCCGGCGTGGTGAACGACGACATCCTGGCCAACACCAACCTCCGGGTGGCGCTGCGGGTGCAGAGCCGGGACGATTCCTCCAACGTCATCGGCGTGCCGGCGGCCGCGGGCATCACCCGTGCGCAGACCGGTCGGGCCTACATCAAGCTGGGCCAGGACGAGATCACCGCCGTGCAGACCGCGCTGGTCACCGGGCGCGCGTCGCGGGCCGATGCCGCCGAGCTGGTGCTTGAGGACATCGGGCACTTCGGGCTTCCGCTTCCTCCCCGGCCCCCGGCCCCGGGCGCCGAATCCGACGCCAGCGACCTGGACGAACTCATCGCGGCGATCACCGCCGCCCACGAGGCGGCCGGCTTCGGGGTGCCGCGCCCGGTCTGGCCCGTGGCGCTGGGCGAGCGCGTCCAGCTTTCCGGCTTCGCCGCAACGGACCCCGGCGACGGCCCGGCCCACCGGGCCTCCGGGATCCCGGAAGTGGGCGCGGTGCGCGGACGCTGCATCGAGGTGGCGCTGAAGGACGAGCCGGAGGCCCAGCGCCAGTCCCCGGCCGGCTGGGACCTGGCCCGCGGCAACCTGCTGTTGCTGGGCATCGCCGGATCGGGCACCAGCACCACGCTGGCATCCCTCGCCCTGGCCGCCGCGGCCGCCAAGGACCCGAAGGAGCTGGACCTGCTGGTGCTTGACACCGGCTCCCGCGCCCTGGCCCCGCTGGCCGCCCTGCCGCACACCAGCGCCTACGTGGGCACCGGCCCCGGCTCCCGGGAACAGCAGGCCCGCTTCCTGCGCCACCTGCGCACCGAGTTGGCGCGCCGCCGTGCGGATCCCGCCGCGCGCCGCGAGACGCTGGTGCTCATCGACGGGCTGGCCACGCTGCGCGACGAGTTCCAGGACTACGACGGGCAGGGGCTGCTGGACGCGCTGAACCGGGCCTACGCCGACGGCCCGGCACTGGGCCTGCACTTCGCCGTGTCCACGACCCGGGCCAAGGCGGTGCCCTCGGCCATCGACGAGGTCACCGTCCAGAAGTGGCTCTACCGGCTCGCGGACCCCTACGACTATTCGGCGCTGGGCGTGCGCGGGTCCAACATCCCGGCCGCGGTGCCCGGGCGCTGCGTGGATGCCGGG
Organism: Paeniglutamicibacter psychrophenolicus; assembly: GCF_030812255.1. Classification (GTDB taxonomy): domain Bacteria; phylum Actinomycetota; class Actinomycetes; order Actinomycetales; family Micrococcaceae; genus Paeniglutamicibacter; species Paeniglutamicibacter psychrophenolicus_A. The sequence continues at coordinate 188,888 of NZ_JAUSSH010000004.1, forward strand.
TCGCTGCGGCAGATGCACATCGCCACCCCCGCCACCGACCTGGCCACCGCGGTGGCCACCGTGGCCGCGCGCTTCCCGGAGGCCGAACCCAAGCCCGCGGCCATCGGCAGGCTGCCCGAGGAGCTCACCGTGGCCGAACTCGGCGTGCCGGCACAGCTGGACGGGGAGCCGTGGCGCTTCCCGGTCGGGCTGCGCGAGGAGGACCTGGCCCCGGGCGTGCTGGAGGTCTACGAGGGCGAGCATGTGCTCATCTCCGGGCCCGCGCGCTCGGGCAAGTCGACGCTGCTGCTGGCCCTGGCCGAGTCGATCCGCGCCGCGGCCACCGCAAACGGGCAGCCGGTGGCGCTCTGGGGCGCCTGCGACAGGCGCTCCCCGCTGGCGACCGCGGACCTGGACAAGGTGGCGGTGGGCGCGGAGGACCTCCCGGCATTGCTGGCCTCGATCCGGCTCGAGCGCGGGCCCGTGGTGCTTTTGGTCGACGATGCCGAGCGCTTCGAGGATTCGGACCAGTCGCTGGCCAACCTCTTGTCCTCTTCGGCGCAGGTGTGCGTGATCGCCGCGGGCCGTTCCGCCGACCTGCGGGGGCTGTATGCGCACTGGACCAAGACGCTGCGCAAGTCGCGCTGCGGGGTGCTGTTGGTTCCCGACGTCGACTACGACGGGGAGCTGTTGGGCGTGACCCTGCCGCGCCGCGCGCCGGTGGCGGTGACCCCGGGCCGCGGCTACCTCTGCGTCGGCGGGGTCCCGGCCTTCATCCAGTCCATGGGCCCGGAGGCGGCACCCGGCGCCTGAACCGCGGTACGGCGGCCACGGCGGGGTGCTACTCGCGGGTGGTGATGGAAAACGGGTCGCTGGCCAGGTCGGTGAAGTTGCCGACCCCCGCCCGCAGGATGCAGCTCGGGGAGACCGACAGCGCCGTGACCACCAGCCCGTCGGCGGAGACCGCCAGGGAACCGGAGCAGCCGTCTGAGAAGCGCACGCCCTCTTCTCCCCCGGCCACCGCGGCGAGCATCGCCGAGGCCTTGCCCGTGGACGGGGAGGCGTACAGCGGGTTCAGCACGTCCGGCCCGCCGGGCCACACCGGCACCAGGGTGACAGGCAGCGCCGTCTGGCTCACCGTGCGCGCCGGGGTGGTGACCAGGATGTCGCGCAGGCGCTGCACCGGGTACTCCGAGCCGCCGGCCTCCGGGTCCGACACCGCGGCGGTGGTCGCCGCGGCCGCGCCCTGCAGCCATTTCCCCAGCGCGTCCTCGCCGGTGAGTTCCACGGGGATCCGCGCGCTGGCCTCCACGCTGCCCTTGGCCGGAACGGCGATCCCGGAAAGGCTCCACCCGCAGGCTTCGGAAATGCCCGTCAGGCTCGGCTGGTTGCGGGTGACCTCGATTTTTTCCCAGGTCGCCGGCGGGCATGCTGCGGAGCCTGCGGCGCCCGGGAGTACCTCGAGGAAGGGTCCGGCCAGCGGCGCCTTCTGCGCCGCGTAGGTGATCGTCAGCCGCACTTCCTTCGCCTGCGCGTCGTATTGGGCGCTGCGGCTGACCGACAGCCCGCTGGGCAGCGGGGCGTCCTGTTGGCTCGCGGTGGCATCGGGCGCCGGTGCCGCGGCGGGGGCGTCGGGCCCGGCCAGGGCCACGGCCCCGACGACAATCGCGCTGGCCGCCACGAGCCCGGCGGCGATCAGGGCGATGGCCTTGCCGGTCAGCCACGCCGGCCGCCGGCCGGAGGATCGCGGGGCGGGCGCCGACTGGGGACGGGGCCGCTGCTCGGGCCGGGGCATCGAGCGCACCACGGTGTGCTGGCCGGCCGGTCCCAGATCGGGGATCTCTGAGTTGGGGACACCGATCCCGGGACCCGCCTGCGCACCGGGTTCCGGCTGCGCAGCCGCGCCGCGCAGCACCGTCGCCGGACGTTGCAGGGGCTCGAACGCCTCGGGCCCTGTGGCAACGGGCAGGGCAGACAGGTCGGCGAACCGGGCGGAGAGGCGGCGCAGCAGCGCCGCGGCCTCGGGGGCGCCGGGCCGTTGGCGCGGATCCTTGTCCAGCAGGGATTCGAGCGCCTCCCACACGGCCTCGGGCACCGCCAGGCGCGGCGGCATGGTGGTCACGTGGCGGTAGGCGAGGGTGAAGTCGGTGCCGGTGCCGGCGAACGGGGTGCGTCCGGCCAGCAGCTCGTAGAGCATGATCCCGGTGGCGTAGAGGTCCGCGGCGGGCCCCACCTCGCCGGAGCTGAGCAGTTCGGGGGGCATGTAGGCGGGGGTCCCGACCAGGCCGGTGGTGTGCCTGGCCCTTTCGTGCACGACCGAGGCAATGCCGAAGTCCGAAACCCGCACGGCGCTGGCGAGTCCCGGTTTCCAGGGCTCGGCCAGCAGCACGTTATCGGGCTTGATGTCCCGGTGCGCAGTGTTTCGGGTGTGCGCGTACGCGAGCGCGTCGAGCACCTCGGCGCAGAGCACCAGGGCGTCCGCGGCGGGCAGGGTGTGCCGCTCCTCGAGCAGGTCGCGCAGCGACCCGCCGGCCACCAGGTCCATGAGGATCGCGAGCCGCTCGCCCTCGACCACGAGATCCCTGACCGCGACGATGTTAGGGTGCCGCAGCCCCAGCAGCACGGAGCGTTCCTTCACGAAGCGTTCCACCAGGGCGGGGTCGTGCGCGTGTTCCGGGCGCAGCACCTTGGCCGCGAGGTCGACGCCGCCAGAGAGCGCGCCGACCCGCCACACCTCGCCCACCGCACCGGAGCCGATGGGCTCGATGAAGCGGTAGGAGGCGCCGAGCGCGTCACCGGGCTGCACGTTTGCCATTGTTCGTTGTTGCTCCTCGGTTAAGCAGCAATTGTTCGTGCCGGACCACAAGGTCGGAACGAACAATTGCCAGCCGGGCCCACGGCCCGTAGGGGGTTTACTCGGCTTCGAGCGCCGCGGCAGCGAGCGGGTCGGAGTCGTTCAGGAAGCGGCCAATGCGCTCGACTTCCTCGGCTTCGCCGATCGCGGCGGCGGCGCGCTGCAGCGCATAGAGCGAACGCAGGAAGCCGCGGTTGGGTTCGTGTGCCCAGGGCACCGGACCCTGTCCGCGCCAGCCGGCCTTGCGCAGGGCATCGAGTCCGCGGTGGTAGCCCACCCGGGCGTAGGCGTAGGACTCGACGACGTGGCCCTCGGCGTGCGCCTCGTTGGCCAACAGGGCCCAGCCGGTCGAGGAGGCCGGGAAGGCGGCGGCGATGTCCACCGCTTCGTCTCCGGCCTCCAGCCGCGCGTTGACCTCGGTTTCCTCCGGCAACAGCGTTGCGGGGATGCCCAGCAGGTTTGCTCCAAGATCGGCCATGGTTACTTCAGCGCCTTTCCGGCGGAGCCGAGCTGCTGTGCGGCCTCCACGATGCGGGCGGCCATGGATTCTTCGGCCTTGGCACCCCAGACGCGTGGATCGTAGGCCTTCTTGTTGCCGACCTCGCCGTCGACCTTCAGCACGCCGTCGTAGTTGGAGAACATGTGTCCAACGACCGGGCGGGTGAAGGCGTACTGGGTGTCGGTGTCGATGTTCATCTTGATGACGCCGTAGGAGACCGCGTCGGAAATTTCCTTGGCCGAGGAGCCGGAGCCGCCGTGGAAGACCAGGTCGAACGGGTTGGCCTTGCCGATCTTGGCGCCGACCTTTTCCTGGATGTCCTTGAGCAGCTCGGGGCGCAGCTTGACGTTGCCCGGCTTGTAGATGCCGTGCACGTTGCCGAAGGTCAGCGCGGTGATATAGCGGCCCTGCTCGCCGGAGCCCAGTGCGGCAATGGTGGCCAGGGCGTCTTCGACGGTGGAGTAGAGCTTGTCGTTGATGGCGTTTTCCACGCCGTCTTCCTCGCCGCCGACGGCGCCGATCTCGACCTCGAGGATCTGCTTGGCGGCGGCGGTGCGCGGCAGCAGTTCCGCGGCGATGCGCAGGTTCTCTTCAAGGGTCTCGGCGGAGCCGTCCCACATGTGGGAATTGAAGAACGGGTTGCGTCCGGCGGCGACCTCGGCCTCGGATGCGGCCAGCAGCGGCAACACGAAGTCATCGAGCTTGTCGGCCGGGCAGTGGTCGGTGTGCAGGGCGATGTTCACGCCGTAGCCCTTGGCCACTTCGCGGGCAAAGGCGGCGAAGGCCAGCGAGCCGGTGACCATGTTCTTGACCGAGGAACCGGACCAGTAGGCTGCACCGCCGGTGGACACCTGGATGATTCCGTCGGATTCGGCCTCGGCGAAGCCGCGGATGGCGGCGTTCAGGGTCTGCGACGACGTCACGTTGACTGCGGGGAAGGCGTAGCCGCCGGCCTTCGCAGAATCAATCATGGCGTTGTACTGTTCCGGGGTTGCGATGGGCATACTGACTCCTATGTAGATAAGGAATGTGTGGGGAGTAGACCTCGTTGGCTACCTCCATCCTAGCTACTTGTGTGCTGGATCGCTCACGGGATGACGCACCGACCCGGAGGGTGACATGCCAAGGGCGCCGGTTCACGGCGCCCCTGACATGCGATTCACTTGTCGGCGGCCGCTTCACCCCCCGTGTCGGCGGGTGCATCGGCTGCGCTTTCGGCGGCAGGCTTGGCCACGGGCTCCGGGGCCTTGGGCTTGACTGCTTCGGCCTTCGCGGGGGCCGGAGCCGGTGCGGCGACCTTCTTTACCGGGGCAACCGGTGCCTTGGGTGCCACGGGCTTCGGCTTGGCCACGGGTGCGGCCTTGACGGCTTCGACCGGGGCCTTCGGCGCGGCGACCGTCTTTGGGGCCGGTGTTGCGACCTTTTTGACCGGAGCCGGTGCTTCGGCCTTCTTGGGTGCCGCTGCTGCGACCTTCTTGACCGGAGACGGAGCCTCGGCCTTCTTGGGCGCCGGAGCGGAGACCGTCTTGGCCTCGGGTTCCTCGGCAGGCTTCACCGGCGGCTGTTCGACGGCGGGCGCCTTCTGGACCGCGGGGGCTTCCTGGTCGGATTCCTTCTTCGCCGGTTCGATTTCGGCTGAATCCGTGGTGGTCCCGTCGTCCTTGGGAGTGGACGTCTTCGGTTCGGATTCCACCTGAGGCGCTGCGTCTTCGGCCTTCGGTGCAGTTGCCCCGTCCGTTGGTCCGGTCGAGGGCCCATCGGCCTCGGTTTCCGGAAGCGGGATCTCCAGCGTCGGAACCTCGTTCACCTCGGGCAGCGGGGTGGTCGTTTCCGGTGCCTCGGTGGTCGGGGCGTCCGTTTTCGGGTCCGGGGCCTGGGTCGTTGGAGACTCGGGTGCCGGCGTGGTCGGAGCCGGCGTGGTCGGAGCCGGCGTGGTCGGAGCCGGCGTGGTCGGAGCCGGCGTGGATTCCGGCTTCGGCTTCGGCTTCACCTGAGGTGCCGGAGCCTGGGCGGTCGGTGCAGGCTTGGTGTGTGGCTTCGGCTTCACCTGCGGCGCAGGCTTCGGCTTTGCTTCCGGCTTGTGTGTTGCCGGTGGCTCAGCCTTCGGTGCAGCGACAGGCGCCCGGTGCCTGGTTGGTGCCGGACTTGGGTTGTGCGCGTGAGGTGCCGAGGCCCAACGCGCCGGGAAGTCCGCCGCGCCGCCCTCGGATGAGCGGGGTGCCCCGGTGTTGCGGATCGGTTCTGCCGCGATGGTGGTGCGGCGCGAATCGATCATGGGATTGGGCTGGCCCGAGATCGGAGGCAGGAAGTTCCGTGGATCATTCCAGCGCCCATTGATGATGACCTCGAGGTGCACGTGGCAACCCGTGGAGTTCCCCGTGGTGCCGCTCAACGCGATGAGCTGGCCCTGCTTGACGATGTCGCCCACCTTGGCAATGAGCCGGGAATTGTGGCTGTAGCCGGTGCGCACGGAGGACCCGTGGTCGATGGTCACGCGCATGCCCGAGTGCCCGGCCCAGGCCGACTGGATCACCACGCCGTCGGCGGATGCATACACCGGCGACCCGCACGGAACGGCATAGTCCTGGCCGATGTGGATCTGCGTGCCTGCACCGGTCGGGTTGTGTCGCCACCCGTACGGGCTGGTGATGTGCCGTGATGTCACCGGGTGCATGAGTTGGATGTTTCCGGGAAGCGCCCCAAGCACTCCCACGTTCTGGCCAACCAGAATGCCGGCGGCATTGGGCTGCGCTGCAGCCCCCAGGCCGGAGCCGGAATGCGCCTGAAAAGCAGGTAAGGCGCCGGCCGGTTCCCCGTCGCTGCCGAGCCCTGAGGCGGTGCTGGTGATTCCCAGCGTCTGCCACGCGATCGCGTCCACGCCGCTGAGCAATGAGACCCTGACCGGCTGCACGTAGGCCGCGGCTTCGTAGTTCGGTGCTTGTACGGGTTGCGGCGCGATTTGGTCCGCGGACAGGCCCAAGCCGGGCGCCCCCGACATCGCCACGGCCGCGGCCACGGCAAGCCCCAAGGCTGAAATTTGTGGGATCTTGTTCGTCGAACGACCGGCTCTGCCCGGCACAGTACCCCTATTGACCTGATGTTTTTTCATCGGTAACAACCCCCTGTTGAGTCACCATGAAGATTTTGCGCAGCCAAATGAGGGAGGTGGTCTGGCCGAGACCAGCGAGTTGTCCGTGTCACCCCAAGTAACTGAACACTTAGGCATCACCGTAACGCACGCGTGCCCAGGAATAAAGAGTTCATTCCACAAGATCCCAATTTGGTTTCACCGTGCCCGGCTTTCCCACACTGGAAGGGATGCGTAAGAGGCGCCGATACGGGCTTGGACGGGCCTATTCTTATTCGCGCGCACTGCCACGACGGGCCCATCATTCCCTGCGCAGACCTAAAAGCTACTGCCCTGTTTGGGAACGCCCGTCACTTCATCGATAATTCCGCAGCGGGCCCCGGGGTGCGGACACCCGTCTGCCCGCAGAGACCGGCTTCTTCGATGCGGGTGGCGTGGAATGACTACGAGGGTTGGGCTGCGGTCGGGGACGACGACAGCGTCGCAGCCGTTCCGTCACCGGTAGTCCCTGCGCCGCTCGAGGATTTCGTACTCGGAGCCCCGAATCCCGAATCGGACAAAGTGCTTGCCGACTCGGTCGGTGCACTGCTCGAAGACGTCGTCGGCATGGAGGATTGGGACCCTGTGGATGCGCTGGACGGCGAATCGGTCGGTTCGACAGGAGTCGAATCGGTCGGTGTCGAGCTGGTCGGGGATGAACTGGGCGGAGGCGTTGTTTCTTCGCTGGGCTCCGGCGTCGGGGTCGGCGTCGGGCTCGCGTCGGGAGTTGGCGTGGCCGAGGGTTCCGGGGATGTGTCGGGCGTCGGGTTGGGAGTGGGGGTCTTGCCCGGTTTGGTGGCTTCGCTTGGCTTGGTCTCCTCACTTGGCTGCGGCGACGCCGTTTCCTTCTCGGGGGCCTTGGTCGATGGTGCGGGCTTGGTCGGTTCTGGCATCGGTACGTCGATGTCGTGCCCGTTCTCGCTTTCGCTTCGGGGTTCCCCGGGGTTGCGGATGGGTTCGGCCGCGATGGTGGTCCTGCGCGAATCGACCATCGGGTTGGGTTGGCCGGGAATCAGCGGCAGGAAGTTGCGCGGATCGTTCCAGCGTCCATTGATGATGACCTCGAAGTGCACATGGCACCCGGTCGAGTTTCCGGTGGTCCCGCTCAGGGCGATCAGTTGGCCTTGCTTGACCACATCGCCGACCTTGGCCACGAGTGTCGAGTTGTGGCTGTATCCGGTGCGCACCGAGGACCCATGGTCGATCGTCACGCGCATGCCCGAGTGTCCCGCCCAGGCCGACTGGATGACGGTTCCGTCCGCGCTGGCATACACCGGCGACCCGCAGGCAATGGCATAGTCCTGGCCGATGTGGATCTGGGTGCCGGCCCCGGTCGGGTTGTTCCGCCAACCATAGGGGCTGGTGATGTGCCGGGAGGAGACCGGGTGGATCAACTGGATCCCCGCGGGAAGCACACCAAGCGGGCCCACGTTTTGACCCACAAGTTGGGCCGATGCCCCGGAAAGGCCCGGCAAGGCCTCGGGGTCGGAGGCATCTGCGACTTTGACGCCGGCCGCGGCGCTGGTGATGTTTTCCGATTCCCAGCGGATCGCGTCGGCCCCGCCGAACAGCCCGACCTCGACCGGCCGGCTAAAAGATGCCTCGTCCACCTGAAGCGGGGCGAAAACCACAGGCACCGCGCCGATCTGGCGACCCGCAAGGCTCGGTGTGTTGGAAACCGCAAGTGCCGCAACGACCGCGATCCCCACGGCAGCGGCCTTGGCTGCCTCTGGTTGCCTGCGCACCTTGAATGGCTTGGGCAGCGGGAGCGGGTGGTTGACGTGATGCTTCTTCACCAGCGGATCTCTCCGTTCCCCGTGTTGAAACCATGCCTGCCGCCGACGCGCGTACTCGACGTCGTTCCCGCGTTGGGAACCGTGACTGCACATGCCCACCGCACGGGGGCCGAGCGCCCAATACTCACGTTAACGGAACAGCGGCGGGGAAAGAAGGGATATCCGCCATACGTTTGGCTTTCAGGCCAACCGGCTACCTTCGGCTAGACAGTCTGGTTGAAGACGTGACGCCTGATCCACGCATGCATGGCGATGCCGGCAGCCGATGCCGCGTTGATTGAACGGGTGGAGCCGAACTGCTCGATCGACAGTGTCGCTTCGGCACTCTGGTGGACTTCCTCGCTCAGGCCCGGGCCTTCCTGGCCAAAGACCAGCACGCAATTGCGCGGCAGTTCATAGGTTTCCAGCTTTTGGGAATCCGGGAAGATGTCGATCCCGATGATCGCCAGTCCCTCCTCCTTGGCCCAATCGACGAAGTCCTCGACGGTGGGGTGGTGGCGCACGTGCTGGTAGCGGTCGGTGACCATCGCCCCGCGCTTGTTCCAGCGGCGGCGTCCGATGATGTGCACTTCCTTGGCCAGGAAGGCGTTGGCGGTGCGCACGACCGTGCCGATGTTCATGTCGTGCTGCCAGTTCTCGATGGCGATGTGGAAGTCGTGGCGACGTTCGTCCAGGTCCGCGACGATCGCCTCCATGGACCAGTAGCGGTACTTGTCTGCCACGTTGCGCCGGTCCCCGGTTTCCAGCAACTCGGCATCGAAGTGGTCACCGGAAGGCAGCTCGCCCTCCCACGGGCCAACACCCACCTCGGGGCGCTCCTCGTGGACCGGATCGTACTCGGTGGGCTCTGGTGCGGGGGTTTCAACGGCGGAAGTCACGTCTTAAGGGTAGTCGCCAATCCCCTGCCGCCGGATTCCGGGTGCTGCGCGGCACACCCGGAGCGCCGCTCCCGCACCCGGCCGGTTGATGGCAAACTGGCCTAAGGCACTTTTGACCCGCCGGGAATCCCCGGCCCGGCATGCAAGGAGGATCCATGCCCATCATTGACAATGCGATTTACGTTTCGGGCAAGCGCGTGATCCATCCGCCGGATCTCAGCTCCACATTCGAATCCATGAAGGAGTGCGGCGGCATGGCCTGGCTCGGGCTCTACCGTCCCGATATGGCCGAAATGCAGGAGGTCGCCGCGGAGCTCGGCCTGCACGAGCTGGCGGTGGAAGACACCCTCTCCGGCCACCAGCGCCCCAAGCTGGAGCACTACGGCGACCACCTCTTCGTGGTCTTGCGCCCGGCCCGTTACATCGACGAGTCCGAAAAGGTCGAGTTCGGGGAATTGCACGTCTATGTCGGGGTCGACTTCGTGGTCACCGTCCGCCATGCCGAATCGCCCAAGCTGGCCCAGGTGCGCCAGCGGCTCGAGGACGAGCCGGGGCTGCTGGGCATCGGCCCGGCAGCGGTCCTCTACGCGGTCCTTGACCAGGTCGTTGACGAATACGAGCCGGTGTTTGCCGGACTGAGCAACGACATCGATGAGATCGAGGACCAGCTGTTCTCCGGGACCTCCCACGTCTCGCGGCGGATCTACGAACTGTCCCGGGAAGTCATCGAATTCCAGCGCGCCCTGGCACCGCTGGACGACGTGCTGGCCCGCTTGCGCAGGGACTTCAGGCTCAGCGACATCTCCGAGGAAGACGCACTGGAACTTGACCGCAAGCTCATCGACGTCCAGGACCACGCGATCCGGCTCACCGAGCGCATCACCTCCTTCCGGGCCCTGCTGACCAACGCCCTGTCACTGTCCTCGACCCTGGCCTCGCAGCGGGCCACCGAGGCCGGCCTGGCCCAGAACGAACAGATGAAGAAGATTTCCTCATGGGCGGCGATCATTTTCGCCCCGAGCCTGGTCACCGGAATCTACGGCATGAACTTCAAGCACATGCCGGAACTGGAATTCAGCTTTGGCTATCCGGCGGCGATCGGGCTGATGCTGGCACTGGCCGTGAGCCTCTTTGCCATTTTCAAGAAGAACAATTGGTTATAGCCTCCGCAATCCCCGCCCACGGCCGCGGAACCTGAAAGACTGGTTCACAGCAGGTTGTCTCTTGAAAGGAACACCCACTCGTGCCAACGCATGAACCACGCAACGTCCACGACATTGAATGCTGGCTCACGGACATGGACGGGGTGCTGGTCCACGAGAACCAGGCCATCGACGGCGCCGCGGACATGATCGAGCATTGGGTCTCCACCGGCAAGCGCTTCCTGGTGCTGACCAACAACTCCATCTACACCCCGCGCGACCTGCGCGCCCGGCTGCTGTCCTCCGGGCTCGATGTCCCCGAGGCGAACATCTGGACCTCGGCCATGGCCACCGCGGAGTTCCTGCGCCGCCAGCGTCCGGGCGGACGCGCCTTCGTGATCGGCGAGGCCGGGCTGACCACCGCGCTGCACGAGGCCGGGTTCATCCTCACCGACCAGGAGCCCGAGTACGTGGTGCTGGGCGAAACCCGCACCTACTCCTTCGAGGCCATCACCAAGGCCATCCGGCTGATTGCCGCGGGAGCCCGCTTCATCACCACCAACCCGGATGCCACCGGCCCCTCCCCGGAAGGGTTGCTTCCGGCCACCGGATCGGTGGCTGCACTGATCACCCAGGCCACCGGGCGCGACCCCTACGTGGTGGGCAAGCCGAACCCGATGATGTTCCGCTCGGCCCTCAACCGGATCGACGCGCATTCGGAGACCACCGCAATGATCGGGGACCGCATGGACACCGACATCATTGCCGGGATGGAGGCCGGGCTGCTGACCATCCTGGTGCACACCGGGATCACCAAGCCCGGCGATGTGGCGTCCTTCCCGTTCCGCCCGGACCTGGAGCACGATTCGGTGGCAGACATCCTGTCCGAGCTGCGCGAGGGGCGCGCCGCCCACCACGCGGGTCCGGCCTCAGGACCGCACGAACACTAGGCCGCTCCTGGATCCCAAGGCGGCAGTGCCCCGCAACGGGCACTGCCGCTGTCCGTCAAGAAGTCAAGGATCAGGTCCTTCTAGAGCATTTCCAGCTGGTCTGCCACGACCCGGCCGTCATGGATGACGGTGCGGTCGGTCCCGCGGTCCATGACGGCGCTGGTCACGGTCTCTCCCGCAAGCAACACGATGTCCGCACGGTCCCCGACCGCCAGTCCCGGACGGTCACTGGTCGAGCGCAACCGGGCCAGGCCCCGGTCCATGATGCCCGCGCCGCCCCAGGTGGCAATGGCCGCCGCGTGTTCGATCAATTCGTCCTGCCGCAACCCGTGGGTGAAGGCAAGCTGCCAGGTGCGCGAGAGCAGGTCGCAGTCCCCGTACGGGCTCCAGTAGTCGCGTTGTCCGTCCTCGCCGAGCCCCACCCGGATGCCGGCCTCGGTCATGGCCGCGAGGTTGAATTGCTTGCCCGAAGTCGCCGGTGCAACCGTGGCCCAGGAGATGTCCAGGGCACTCATGGCTTCCATGACCCCTGCGGTGGCCGCCTCCGAGACGTTGCCCAGCTCGTACGCGTGCGAGAGCGTCACGCGTCCCTCCATGCCCAGGGCGCGGGTGCGTTCCATGATGAGTTCGGTGCTGAAATGCGCCAGGTGTCCGGGCTCGTGCAGGTGGATGTCGACGTCCACCTGGTATTTCTCTGCCAGACCGAACACGATGTCCAGGTGCCGCACCGGGTCCCGGTCCAGCTGGCACGGGTCGATGCCGCCCATGACCGTGGCGCCGAGTTTCAGGGATTCCTCCAGGTAGGCCACCGTTCCGGGTTCGCGCAGCAGCCCGGCCTGCGGGAACGCCATGATCTGCACGTCGGCGCTGGCGGCGAATTTTTCCTTGGCGGCCAGCACCGCCTCGAACTTCTCGAGCTTGCAGTCGACATCGATCTGCGCGTAGCTGCGCACCCGGGTGGTGCCGTGCGAAATCATGCGTTGCAGGGTTTCGGCGACCCGCTCCGGCAGCGGGGCCTCGGCCTTGCGCCAGTTGTTGCGGTCGTTGAGCATCATGCCCCAGACCCCCGGTGCCCCGGTGTGTTCGCGGAAGGGCAGCCCGATTCGCGTGGAGTCCAGATGCACATGGACGTCGGAGAACGCGGGAAGTGCCAGCCGCCCACGGCCCTCGATGCCACCGGCTACCGGGAGGCGTGGGTTGTGCGGGGAAACGGAGCCGATCAGTCCGTCGGTGACTTCAAGGTCCACCGCTTCGTTTCCCCATGGCCTCACGTTGCTGATGAGCACTGTGCATTTCCCCTTTGCTGGTTGCCTGCCGCGTTCCTTCGGCCTCACGGTTCCCAACTCTTCCACGCGGGAATCGCCGGTCAAGGCATTTGGGGTGGCTTTGCCTGGTCTTCTTCCCCGTGGCTGCCGGCGGTTGCGATGTGGGTCATCGATTTCCAGACCAGCAACAGGATGATGAACGAGCCGAAGAATCCGAACCAGAACGGCGCCCGGTAGCTGAAGACCTGGCCCAGCACGCCGCCGAGCAGGGAACCGGCGGCGATGCCGCCGATGCTGCCGAGCATGTACACCGAGTTGATCCGGCCACGCAATCGATCGGGCACCGCCCGCTGGCGCACCGTGGAGGAGACCGAGCCCCAGACCAGGGCGTGGATGCCGAAGAGGAACAGGATGGCCATCGCCAGCCATGCCTGGTGGGTGAGCACCAGGGCCAGGTGCGTGGCGGTTTCCAGGACCAGTCCGGTGCGCAGCAAGGTGGCGTAGCTGAAGCTGCGTTCCAGCCACGGGAAGAGCAGGGAGCCAATGATGCCGCCCACGGCGCTGGCGCTCATCAACAGGCCGTAGCCGATTTCCCCGAGCGCCAGCTGGTCCGTCGCATAGAGCACCAGCATCGCGAATGTGGCCCCGAAGGTGACGTTGAAGCAGGTGATCAGGATCGCCAGGGTGCGCACGGCAAAATGCCTGCGCATCCAGCCGAGTCCTTCCCGGACCTCCAGCAGCATCGAGGTGCCCGGTGCCCTGGAGCTTCCTGGTGCCGGCAGCGGGACGGCCACCTTGGAATAGAGCACCACGGCCAGGGCCAGCAGCGCGGCAAATCCCGCGTATGGAAGCGAGTGGGATATCGCGAAGAGCATGGCTCCCAGCGGTGGTCCGGCCAGTTGATTGGTCACGGTGATGGTGCCAAAGAGCCGCGAGTTGGCCAGCCCCAGCTGCGCGCTGGGCACCAGTGTGGGGATCAGCGAGGTGGAGGCGTTGTCCGCAAAGGCCTCCGCGGTGCCCAGGAGGAACAGGCATCCGTAGAGCACCGGCAGGCCCAGCGCTCCGGAGAAGATGATGGCGGCCAAGGAGATGATCACCAGCATCCGCAGGAGGTTGACCAGGATCATGAGCTTGCGCCGGTCCACCCGGTCCACCACCGCACCCGCGAGCAGCCCGAAGAGCACCCACGGGATCTGCTGGGCGAAGGGTGCCAGGGCCACGGCCAACGGGTCGCGGGTGATGGTGGTGACCAGCAGGGGTCCCGCGGCCAACAGCATGCCGTCGCCGAGGTTGCTGGTCGCCGCACCGGCCCACAGCCAGCGGAAGGGAACCGGCAGCGACGAAGATGGTTGCTTGGTGGTCACGGACCCCAGCGTACGGGCTGCCCCGGCTCCAGGCGTTGGCATGTCGGAATGCCCGTTGGGAGATTCCCAGTCAGTGCTGCGGGTGCTCGGGGTGCAACTCCGAATGCGGCGCCTGCATCTGGTGCAGCAGCCGGTGGACATCGGGGTGGGTCAGGGTCCAGCGGCGGTAGCGGCCGTCGGCGCGCACGCTCACCACGCCCGCCTTGTGCAAGGTGGCCAGTGCCTGGGTGACGGTGTTGGCGCCAAGTGCCGTGGCGGAGGCCAGCTGGCTGACCGAGGAATCCGGGGCGGCATGCATGGCGATGAGGATCTTCATCCGCGTGGCGTCCGCAACCAGGGCAAAGACGTCGATCCAGTCAGGCATGTTTGGCGCCGAGGCGGCCACCGCGTCCGCCCCGATCTTGCTGTGTTCCGTTTCCGGCATGCGGTCCTCTCCTTCCCTTCGTTGCGGGCTGGTGCCCAAGCTCACCGGACTCATTCCCCGAACCCTTTATCTGTCTGTCCAGACAGATGTACAGTAGGGGCGTTGCCGCATCCTGTTTGCCCGCCGGTGACCTGGATGAAAGGCCTAAACCCCGAACGTGCGCAATCCACAACGCCTGACGACGCTGGCCATTCTTGCCTCCATTCTATTGGTCGGCACCGGTTGCGCGCCCGCAGCGCCCGGGTCCGGCAGGGAAGGGCCCGCCCAGCCCTCGCTGGCCCTGCTCACCGCGGCCCTTCCCGAGACGCTTAACCCGCTGGCCGGATTCGACAACAATGGCACGGGCAAGATCAACGAATCCCTCTACACCCTCACCGGCTCCCCCGACCACTTGCCGCAAATCACGCCCCTGCTGGCAGCGGACGAACCAACCGTATCCGCCGATGCGCGCACGTGGACGGTACCGCTGCGCCAGGATGCCCGGTTCAGCGACGGAACCACCTTTGATGCCGCGGATGTCGTGGCAAGCTACAAGGCCATCATGGATCCGGCGAGCGCCTCGCCGGTCCTCGGCACGCTCTCAAACGTCGTGGACGTCAAGGCCCTGGACCCACACACCGTCGAATTCACGCTGCGCGAATCCCAGGTCTCCTTCAAGACGGCCATGCTCATCGGCATTGCCCCGTCCGAAACCATCGAGCCCGGACAACGGGTCGAGGAATCGACCTTGAACCGCAAACCGGTGGGCACCGGACCCTACCTGGTGGATTCGATCGGCCCCTCGCGCCTGGTCCTGGTGGCCAACCCAGAATACCGCGACGGCGAGGTCGCGCTCAAGCGCGTCACCTACGAAGCGGCCCCCGATGACAACGCCCGGGCCCAGCGCATGCTGGCCGGAGAATTCGACGGCACCGTGCTGCCCCCGCGCCTGGCGGCAACCTTCGCGGCCAACCCCGCCTTCGAGCAGGTGACGGCCACCTCCGCGGATTGGCGCGGACTCTCCCTGCCGGCGGACAACCCGCTGACGTCCGACCCGAAGGTGCGCCTGGCCCTGAACCTTGGGGTGGACCGCCAGGGACTGGTCGACGGGGTCCTGGCCGGCACCGGGCGCCCGGCCCACACCTTTGTGCCGGCCGAGTACGGGGATGCCTTCGACCCCGCGGCCGTCTTTGCCCACGACCCGGCCCGCGCCGCCCAGCTGTTGGACGAGGCCGGCTGGGTTCTCGGAGACGACTCCATGCGCTCCAAGGACGGGGCCCCTGCCGCGTTCACGCTGATGTACAACCCCGGGGACCAGCTGCGCCGGGACTTGTCCCTGGCGTTCTCCGCCCAGATGAAACAGCTGGGCATCGACGTGCCGGTCGAGGCGGCGACCTTCGAGATGGCCGAGCCGCGGGTGGGCACCGATGCCATCATGCTCGGTGGCGGCGACACCCCCTACGACGTGGACACCCAGCTGTACAAGATGCTGCACTCCTCCTACCCGGCCACCGGCGCCTACTACGACAACCCGAGCAGGTTCGCCGACCCGGCCATGGACCGGGCCCTGGAAACCGGACGCACCACCCTGGACGAGGCCAAGCGGGCCGCGGCGTACCGCGAGGTGGCGCGCCTCTACGTCACCGAGCCCTCGATGGTCCTGCTCGCTTTCATCGACCACACCTACATCCAGCGCACCTCCGTCTCCGAGGCCTGGACCGGCACCGGGACGCTGCTCGAACCCCACGACCACGGCACCGCGTGGGGCCCGTGGGTCAAGATCGGCCAATGGGTCCCGAAGCAATGAGCACGCACGTCCCGCCGGCGGGCACGCAACGGCGCCGTTCGAGTGCCGGCGAGGCCTTCTCCCTGCTCGGACGCCGGGCCCTGGTGGGGATCCCGGCCACGGCGGCGATCACCGCTGCGGTCTTCTGGCTCGCATCCCTGGCCCCCTTCAATCCCCTGGCCCTGTACATGGGCACGCAATATGAACACGCGACCCCGGGCCAGCGCGAAAAGCTGGCTGCCGAGCTGGGGCTCAACGACGCCTGGTACGCGATCTGGGGGCGCTGGGTCTCCGGCGCCCTGCGCGGGGACTGTGGAACCTCCCGGCTCTTTGGCCAGCCGATGGCCGACGTGGTTTCCGAACGCCTCCCCTACACCGCGTTGCTGGTGGGGCTCGGGCTCGTGGTTGCCATTGCGCTCTCGGTGCTGCTGGCGGTGGGTGCGGCCCGGCGCCCGGGCTCCCTTGTTGACGCCGTGGCCCTGGGCCTGGTGCACATTGCCCAGGCGATCCCGCCCTTCGTCCTGGGCCTGGTGGCCATCGCCGTCTTTGCGATCGGCCTGGGCCTGCCGGCCGGTGGCGCCGCGTCGGGCGGGGCCGACCCCACGCCCGCGGGCCTCGCCCTGCACCTGGTCCTGCCCGTGGGCGTGCTGGCGGTGACCCTGCTGCCGTGGCTGGTGCTGAACCTGCGGGCCTCGGTGCTCGAGGCGCTGGAATCCGACGCGGTGCTGGCCGCGCGTGGCCGCGGGCTGGGCGAGTTCACGGTGCTGCGCACCCATGTGCTTCCGGTGGCGTTGCTGCCGTTCATGACGGTGGTGGGTTCCAGGCTCGGCGAGCTGGTCACCGGGGCGCTGCTCATCGAGGCGGTGTTCTCCTGGCCCGGCCTGGCTTCGGCCACGGTGTCCTCGGCGACCGCCGGCGACTTCCCGTTGCTGGCCGCGGTGACCGCGCTGACCTGCGCGGCGGTCTTTGCCGGCTCCGCGTTGGCCGATGCCTGCTACCTGCTGCTTGATCCGCGGGTGGGCGATGTCTAGGCCCCGCCCGCTGCCCCTGGTGCTGCTGGGGCTTGCCCTCGCCTACGCCGTGCTGGTTCCGTGGCTGCAACCCCTGGATCCGCGCGCGGTGGACCTGTCCGCGGTGCTGCAAGCCCCTTCCGGGGAGCATTTCTTCGGCACCGACCAGTTGGGCCGGGACGTGTGGATCCGGTCGGCCCAGGGCCTGCGCATGTCCCTGCTGCTGGCGCTGGGTGCCTCGGTGTTCTCCACGGTGCTCGGTGTGGGCGTGGGGCTGCTGGCCGCCTGGCGCGGGGGGATCGTCGACCGCATTGCCATGCGCCTGGTGGACACCACCAACGCCCTGCCGCACCTGTTGCTGGCGGTGGTCATCGTGGCCCTGTGGCGCGGGCAGTGGTGGGCGATCGTGCTGTCCATTGCCTTGACCCACTGGACGCAGGTGGCACGGATCGTGCGCTCGCGGTTGCTGGCCGAGCGCACGGCCGACTACGTGCAGCTGGCCCGGGCTTCCGGAGCCCCGGCGGCAGCGATCTGGTGCACCCACCTGGTTCCGGCTGTTGCGCCGCAGGCCGCCATCGCGCTGGTGCTGCAGCTGCCCCATGCCATCTGGCATGAAAGCTCGCTCTCCTTCCTGGGGGTCGGCTTGCCTCCCGAATCGGCATCGCTGGGCCTGCTGCTGGAGGATGCCCGCGGCGGGCTGCTGGCCGGGGCCTGGTGGCTGCTGGTGTTCCCCGCCGGGCTGCTGGTACTGGTCAGCTGGTGCACCGCTTCGATCATCGACACCGCGGGGATGTCCAGGCGCCGCCGCCGACTGTCCCGGTTCCCCGGTCAAGTTCCCGGCACCGGCACGGCAGCATCCGCGGCCGCTGCAGCCACCCGCTCCGCCGCGGACCATGCCCCCGGCAGTCCGGCGATCCTGGTTTCCGGCCTGGACCTCCGGCTCCCCTCGACCACCGACCCGCGGGCAAGCACGTTGGTGCTCAAGGGAATCGACTACCGGGCCGAGGCCGGGCGCATCAATGTCATCCTGGGGGCCTCGGGGGCGGGCAAGTCCCTGCTGCTGCGGACCCTGGTGGGGCTGCTGCCCGCCGGTGCCCGTTTCACGGGAAACATCGCGCTCAACGGGCAGGCACTGGATGCGGCCGGGCTGGCCGCCGCGCGGGGCACCGACACGGTCCTGGTGCCGGGATCCTCCGGCACCGCGCTGAACCCCGTGCGCAGGGTTGCCGCGCAGATGCGGCAGACCCTCCGGGTCTCCGGGCGGCCCTGCTCCCGGGCCGAGGTCTTGGCGGCGCTCGGGGCCGCCGCCGTCGACGGCGCGCTGGCCGGGCGCCACCCCCACGAACTTTCCGGCGGGCAGGCCCAGCGCGTGGCCCTTGCGCTGGGCGTTGCCGTGGGCTCACGGATCCTGCTGGTGGACGAGCCCACCAGCGCATTGGATGTCGATACGGTTGGCCTCATCGAAACGCTTCTGCGGGGCCGGGCAGCGGCGGGCACCACCGTCGTCATGGTCACCCACGACCTCGAGCTGGCCCGCCGCATCGCCGACCATGTGGCGGTCCTCCGGGACGGGCGGATCGTCGAATCCGGCACCGCCGCCGAGGTGCTGGCGAACCCGGCGCTTCCGGAGACCGGCGTGCTGCTGGGGGCGCCGGCATGAGCCTGGAACTGAGGGATGTCTCCTACACGCACCCCGGGACCGACCCGGCTGCGGGGAGGCTGCTTGACGGTCTAGACCTGTCCGTGGGCGCGGGGGAAGTCACGGGGCTCTGCGCCCCGTCGGGTGCCGGCAAATCGACGCTGCTGCGCATTGCCGCCTTGATGGTGCCCGCGGATGCGGGGACCGTGCGCATCAACGGGCAGGAATTCTCCCGCGGCACCCCGGTGCCGCGGGAGGTGCGCCGATCCGTGGGAGTGGTGCTGCAGTCACCGCGCGCAGCGGCCGATCCGCGGATGCGCCTGGATGCCCTGGTCTGCGCCCCGCTGGCCTTTCGCGAAGGTGCATGGCGTCCGCGGCCGCGGCGCCACTCCGGACGCCTGGCCGAATTGGCCGAACTGGCGCAGCTGGATCCGGAGCTCCTACACCGCTACCCGCACCAGGTCTCGGACGGGCAGCTCCAGCGGGCCATGGTGGCCCGTGCCCTGGCGCTGGACCCGGACGTGCTGATCTGCGACGAACCCACGGCCCAGCTCGATTCCGAAAACACCGCTGCCGTCCTGGGGATGCTGGCGAACCGTGCCGCAGCGGGGGCCGCTGTCCTCATCGCCTCGCACGATACCGCCGCGCTGTCGGGGGTCGCCGACAGGATGCTGGACCTGGCGGGGATCAACCGGGCAGGAGATCGTGCCGGGCACGCCTAAAACCCGCATGCCGCCAGGTGGACAGGTCCCGGACGGGGAGACGGCTCACGGCGAATCGGGGACCTGTTTCGAGAAGCCCCGCCGGGGCCCGGACCCCGACCCTTGGACCGACAGGTTGGCGGGCCCTGGACGGGAACCGTTCCCGGCACCGCGGACGGGGTTGCCGACCGCTTTCAAGTGGAGCATCACGTCGGCGCTCAGGGTGTCGTAGAACGGAACCTCGATCCATCGCCGCACGGCACCCAGCGCGCCAAGGACAATGAAGCCGGTCAGTAGTTTGTCGGCCAACGAATGAACCACATTCGATCCCAGGACGGCCACGGACAGGGGATTGCCCATCGCCGCGAGGTTCCGGGTCGTGTTCTCCGAGGCGTGGCCGGTTCCGCCGTTGAACAGCAGGACCAGCAACGTGGTTGCGACCACCGAACAGCTGAGGGCGACCAGGACATTGAGCAACAGGTATCTGGGGAAGGTTTGGCACAGCCGGAGGCTGCGTGCCCCGTACCCCCACACCAGGGCGCCGACGACGTTGACCAGCGCGAAGGCAATCGATGAAGAGTCGGTGATGCCCAGGCCAATGGCGTTCGTTGACAACCCCACGGCCACGCCCGCCCAGGGGCCAAGCGCGATTGCGGCTATCGCCGTGCCCACCATGTCGAAGTAGAGCGGCAGCCCCAACCTGGCCACGAGGGTGAACCCCAAGACGTTCAAAACGATACATGCCAAAATCAGCATGAGTTTTCGGCCATTGGCCGGAGCCGCCGTTTCGGCCACCTCGGGCAGCGGGTCCGACGGGGCCGGTTCGGGCATGACGGCCGGCGCCGGCAGCGGATTCCTTCTGGCCAGAAGGCACCGCTCCTCCCATTGTGCGGCCTCGATTTCGGAGGCCCCAAGGACGCGGGAAATTTCGCCGACGAGATGGGGGTTGACCCGCGTGCGTCCGGTCCGGAAGGCGTCGTAGACGGTGGTGCGGGCCGGTCGGGCACTGCCGGCGTCCACGCCGTTGCGTTCCCGGTGGGCGGCAATGCGCCGAACGATCTCGGCGTAGGCTACGTCGCCGGCGGCGAAGCGCAATCGCTGCAGGTCCTGCGCAATTTCGTCATACGAGCCCGCAGGGGCTTCCACTGCACGGGGCTGGTCGGTCATTCGGTCCTCTTTGGCAACGGTCGCGCGATTCCCGCGCAATGCATTACCTGCAATCTTAGGCATCCGGCCGCCCCGCTAGGAACGTTGTGACGATCCGTTCGGAAAATTCGGCCTTGTTCGGGGTTGTTCGAGAATCGGCAGTTTGGGCATTTTCGCTTGCCGCGTCAGCTATCTTGGGAGTTGGGTGGCGGCCAGCGATCGAAAACCAGGCGTCTCGATCTTGGGTTCTGGCCACCGAGAGCCTCGGCCCGCGACACCATGGGATGTCCAGGCCCTGGGTATATTACTCAATTGGAATTTGATACCAGGGCGCTGCCTGGCATCCGGAAGCGGGAACCACGGCGGTCTCAGGACGATCGCCCGTGTACTCGGCACGACCAAACTTGGGGGCGTGCCGGGTACAGGGGCCGGTCGGCAAGCCCGAACCTTGCGCGCGGCGGGAGAACACGAAGCTGGCTCCCTGCGCAAGCTCCCCTCGGTCCGGGTGCCGCGCCGCCGGCATTGGCGTGTGGGGCGCACGCCCTAGTACTTTCGCAGGTTCAGCGGCTTTTGGCCCCTCAGGTGGAGGCGAAGCTCGTCGACCACGGCCATCAGGACCGCGTTGATGGCCTCGGTGGAGTTCGACAGTGCCCGCACCGCGACGCCCGGGCCCGGCACCTGGCTGATGCCCAGGTGCACCGGCGTGCGCTGTGCTTCCCCGATGCGGTAAGCCAGCTCGCGGATGCGTTCGACATCCGACGCCCCGATCTTCGCATCGATGGCCAGCAGCATGCCCACGTGCGTGAAGTCCTGCAGGAAAAGCAGTGAGTCCAGCGAGTCCTCCCCCGGCCGCACCAGCAGGTTGTCCAGCACCGCGAGCTTGCCTCCCACGCTGACCTCGGTGCGCAGGCGCACCTCGTCGTAGCGGAAGGGCTTCCCGTCCGGGCTCCACCCTGGGGTGAGCACCTCGCAGAACAGCAGGCTGGAGTCCTGGTGCATGTCCACCCGCGTGTACTGCCGGTAGCTGGCTCCGCGGTAGGCAATGAGCTGGTCGGGCACGTATTCGAGCACCGCGCCCGGCCCCAGGCGCACCACCATGTCCTGGCGGGCAAAGGTCCCCGGGGTCTTGTAGACCTTGGTCGCCGACTGGGTGGTCAGCAGCAGCGAGGTGTCCTCGTCCACCGAGACCTCGATGCCGTAGTTGTCCCCGCCCAGGTACCCGCCCCCGGGGTTCACGATGGTGTAGCAGACCTGGGCGGTGTCATCGAGGTAGTGCGGGCGCAGGATCCGCAGCGCGCCCTGGTGGTACTGCCGCGTGGCAATGGCCTTGCCGGCGCGCGTGCCCACCTGCAGGCGCAGCTCGCCGACAATCTTGGTTCCTTCAAAGGGCGAGGGGCCCAGCTCCCGGATCGCCGGCTGTTCGGCCATTTTCGGTGCCATTGGCCCTAGCCCAGATCCAGCATCAGCACCTCGTGCTTGAGCCAGTCGATGACGGTGTCCAGTCCCTCGTCGGTCTTGAGGTTGGTGAAGCAGAACGGCTTCTCCCCGCGGAACTCCTTGGAATCGCGCTCCATCACCGACAGGTCGGCACCCACATACGGGGCCAGGTCGGTCTTGTTGATGATGAACAAATCCGACTTGATCATGCCCTGGCCGGCCTTGCGCGGGATCTTCTCGCCCTGGGCCACGTCGATGATGTAGATGGAGAAGTCCACCAGCTCCGGGGAGAACGTCGCCGAGAGGTTGTCTCCCCCGGATTCGACGAAAATGACCTGCAGGTCCGGGTGCTTGGCCTTCAGCTCCTCGATGGCCGCCGAGTTCATGGAGGTGTCCTCGCGGATCGCGGTGTGCGGGCAGCCGCCGGTCTCGATGCCGATAATCCGGTCCAGCGGCAGCACGCCGTTGGCGGCCAGGATCTTGGCGTCCTCGATGGTGTAGATGTCGTTGGTGATCGCGGCCATCGACACCTCGTCGTTCAGCCGCCGGGTGATCCGCTCGATCAGCTGGGTCTTGCCCGCTCCCACGGGTCCGCCGATGCCAATGCAAATCGGTTCCATCATGCACTTCCTTACTTTCGTGGGTTTCGCGCGCCGCGTGTCCGTCCGGTCAGGACATGAACATGCGGGCGCGCAAGTGTTCGTGGCGCATCTGCGCTATTTCCAGGCCCGGCGCCGCCGCGCCCAGGTCTTCCTCGTCCAGGGTGAAGATCGTTTCCACGGCCGCCAGCACCGGGGCATGCATGGCCCGCAGCACCCGCTGCCCGGCGTTCTGCCCGATCGGGATGCCGCGGATCGCGTTCTGCGTCAGCGAGGTGATGGTGGAGAACAGGTAGGCGGCCACGGTGTCCGCGCACGGGGCGCCGGCACCTTTCGCGCCCAGGGCGAAGGCGATGCCCGGATGCCCGGAGCACGCCCCGGACTCCACCTGCAGGCGGTACGCTTCCAGTTCGGGCGTGGGGAAGACGCTGGTGGCCACATGCAGCATGCGCGCACCCATCTTCACCCCGGCCTCGCGGATCTGCCGCGGCACCGCCGCGGCGGTCACCAGCGCATCGAGGCGCGCCAGCTTTTCTCCCCCGGCGGCCTCGTGGGCCAGGCGCACGGTGAGCCCGTCGGTGTAGGCCAGCGACTGGGACAGGAACTTCTCCAGCCACAGCGTGAAGCTGGCCTCGTCGTGCACCGCCCGGGTGGACAGGTAGCTTTCCAGGCCCAGCGAGTGGCTGAATGCGCCGGTGGGCAGCGCCGAGTCGGTCAGTTGCAGCAGCGTGAGCAGGTGCCCCGCCGCCTGCCTAGTGGGTGTGTTCGGCATGGCGGAACGGCACCGGCATCACGCGTTCCCGGCGCTGGTACGGCGTGTGGTGGTGCTTGAGGAAGTCCTCCACGGTGTGGTCGTACTGCACCACCATCACCGCCGCCCCGTAGTCGGAATCCGCGTCGAAGAACTGGGCCTGCAGGTGCCGGTTGCCCAGCGCGTGCGCGACCTGCCCCATCTCGAAGACGGATCCCGGGGCAATGACCAACACATCGGTGGGCAGCACCGAGATCGTGATGATCTCCTGCTCGTTGCGGAACAGGATGTCCCCGTCGGCAAGGTCGGGTCCCGGGGCCAGGCGGATGCCCAGCTCCCGCCCGTGGTCGGTGGTGACGCGCTGGATGCGCTTGACCAGTGCCGAGGAGGGCAGCACGACTTTTTCCTCGTGCAGCTTCGCCAGCTCGGCCGCGGGAACATCTTTCTTGTTCCCCGATAGCTGCTCGATGATCATGAAACTCCTTGTGGTTCTCGCCGTCGGTTTAGAAGAGGAAGTAGCGCTGGGCCATGGGCAGCACGCTGGAGGGCTCACAGGTGGCCAGCACGCCGTCGACGGTGACCTGGTAGGTTTGCGGGTCGACCTGGATGTCCGGGGTTTCCCCGTTGAATTTCATGGCTGCCTTGGTCAGCGAGCGGATCCCCGACACCGGGCGGATGACCTTGCGCAGCCGCAGGCGTTCGGGAACGCCCTCCTCGATGGCTGCCTGGGACAGGAAGGTGATCGAGGATTGGTGCACCGCTGTGCCCAGCGCACCGAAGTTCTCGCGCAGCGTGCGCGGCTGCGGGGTGGGGATCGAGCCGTTCGCGTCGCCCATCAGCGACTGCACGATCAGCCCGCCCTTGATCACCATCTCCGGTTTCACGCCGAAGAAGGCCGGATCCCAGAGCACCAGGTCGGCGAATTTGCCTTCCTCGATGCTGCCGACGGAATCGGCGATGCCGTGGGCGATCGCCGGGTTGATGGTGTACTTCGCCACGAAGCGCTTGATCCGGAAGTTGTCCCCGACCTCCGGGTCGCCCTCCAGCTTGCCGCGCTGGCGCTTCATGGCGTCGGCGACCTGCCAGGTGCGCAGCACCGTCTCCCCGACGCGTCCCATGGCCTGGGAGTCGGAGGAGGTCATGGAGAACACGCCCATGTCGTGCAGCACGTCCTCGGCCGCGATGGTCTCGGCGCGGATGCGCGAGTCGGCAAAGGCCACGTCCTCGGGGATGTCGGCGTTGAGGTGGTGTGCCACCATGAGCATGTCGAGGTGCTCGTCCACCGTGTTGTTCGTGTACGGCAGGGTGGGGTTGGTGGAGGCCGGCAGCACGTTGGGCAGGCCCGCCATGCGGATGATGTCAGGTGCGTGCCCGCCGCCGGCGCCCTCGGTGTGGAAGGTGTGGATGACGCGGCCGTCGATGGCCTCGATGGTGTCCTCGACGAAGCCGCATTCGTTCAGCGTGTCGGCGTGGATGGCGATCTGCACGTCGAATTCGTCGGCGATCTTCAGGGAGTTGTCGATCGAGGAATGGGTTGCTCCCCAGTCCTCGTGGATCTTCAGGCCGATGGCTCCGGCCCTGATCTGCTCGGCCAGCGGTGCTCGCGCGCTGGCGTGGCCCTTGCCCAGGAAGCCGATGTTCATCGGCAGGTTTTCCACGGCCTGCAGCATCCGGGCGATGTGCCAGGGGCCGGGGGTCACAGTGGTCGCCTTGGAGGCGTCGGAGGGCCCGGCGCCGCCGCCGATCATGGTGGTGACGCCGGAGGCCAGCGCCACGGGGATCTGTTGTGGGCTCACGAAGTGCACGTGGGTGTCGATGGCCCCGGCGGTGAGGATCTTGTGTTCACCGGCAATGATGTCGGTGGCTGCACCGATGGTGATGTTGACCCCGTTGGTGATGTCCGGGTTGCCGGCCTTGCCGATCTTGAAGATGTGCCCGTCGCGCAGGGCCACGTCGGCCTTGTAGATGCCGGTGTAGTCCAGCACCACCACGTTGGTGATGACGGTGTCCGGGATGTCCTGGTCGCGGGTCATCTGGCCGTTTTGGCCCATGCCATCGCGAATGACCTTGCCGCCGCCGAAGACGACCTCGTCGCCGTAGTTGGTGTAGTCGTGCTCGATCTCGGCCAGCAGCTCGGTGTCTGCCAGGCGAATGGCGTCCCCGGTGGTAGGCCCGTACATTTCCGCATAGTGCTTGCGGCTCATCTCGAAGCTCATGCCTGGTCCTCCTCCTTCGTCTCGTCCTTCGAAGCCGACTCGGCTTCCGCCTTTTCGCTTTCCTCGGTTGCGCGGCGCACCTCGTCGGGGTGTGGCGGCAGGGATTCGTCGACCTCGTCGACGCCGAAGTCGGTGTGGAAGCCCACCGATTCGCGGCCCAGGTTCGGCAGGTCGATGTCGTAGTCGGAAACAATTTCCGCTTCGGTCACCGGGTTGATGCCGGCGGAACCGCCAATGGCCTCGGTTTCGACCGCGGGGATGGTTTCGCCCAGCGGCCCGTTCACCCGGTCCTGGAATCCGTAGACGTGGCGGCGGCCGGAGAATTCGACCAGGTGGACGGTCTTGGCGTCCCCGGGCTCGAAACGCACCGCGGTGCCGGCGGGAATGTCCAGGCGGAAGCCTCGGGCGGCGACGCGGTCCAGGTCCAGCTGCGGGTTGACCTCGGCGAAGTGGTAGTGCGATCCGACCTGGATGGGGCGGTCCCCGTGGTTGACCAGGTTCAGGATTCGGGTTTCGAGCTCCGAATTGCAGAGCACGGGCTCGTCACGCAGGATGTATTCTCCCGGTTTCATGATCTTCTCTCCCTTATGCCTAGCGAATCGGATTGTGGACGGTGACCAGCTTGGTTCCGTCGGGGAAGGTCGCTTCGACCTGCACGTCGGGAATCATGTCGGCGACCCCCTCCATGACCTGCTCACGGGTCAGGATGGTGGTTCCGTAGCTCATCAGATCGGCCACCGTGCGCCCGTCCCGGGCACCTTCAATGAGTTCGTAGGTAATGATGGCGACGGACTCGGGGTGGTTGAGCAGCAGTCCGCGGGCCTGGCGGCGGCGCGCCAAATCGGCGGCAACAACCACCATGAGTTTTTCGTGCTCACGCGGGGTCAAATGCATCTAGGGCTCCAGTTCTCAACAGCGGTAATCATAAACGCCACCCGTTATCTTCAACCGGCGGGTAGATGCGCCGGGAGGTCCGTGGATATCGCTAGAATAGCAGAAGAAAACCGGCAATCAGCCGCCGATTCGGGCGGCGCGCCAGCACCGTGGCCCACCCGTGGTTCACCCTTCGTGGGCGGCGGCCCCGCCCGGGCGTCCAACCCGGTGCTGACCTGGGCTTAAGACACGCGTCCCGCGATTTCCACCCTTGGTGAAACCCGCGGGACGCGTGGCTTTGGCCTGGCGGCCCGGACGGTCTTAGAGCCCCAGCTCGTCCTTGCCGAAGGCGAAGAGGTACGGCACCCCGGCCTCGGCCTCGATGCGCTCCTTGGAACCGGTGTCGCGGTCAACGATCACTGCCACGGCAACGACGTTGCCGCCGGCCTTGCGGACGCCCTCGACGGCGGCCAGTGCGGAGCCGCCGGTGGTCGAGGTGTCTTCCAGGACGACGACGTTGCGGCCCTCGACCGAGGGTCCCTCGACCTGGCGGCCCATGCCGTAGGACTTCTGTGCCTTGCGCACCACGAACGCGTCGATCGCACGTCCGTTGTGTCCGGCGGCGTGCATCAGTGCGGTGCCCACCGGATCGGCGCCCATGGTCAGGCCTCCGGCGTTGGTGAAGTCGATGCCTGCAGCATCGAGCATGTCGAGCATGACCTGGCCGACCAGCGGCGCGGCCTCGTGGTGCAGGGTGATGCGGCGAAGATCGATGTAGTAGTCGGCCTCCTTGCCGGAGGAAAGGATGACCTTGCCGTGGACCACGGCGAGTTCCTTGATGAGTTCGAGCAGGCGTGCGCGGGCAGCAGTGTTGGTCATGGACCCAATTCTAGTTTGGAGTTCGTCCCTCCGGCGTTCGCCATGCCCGTATGCCCCCCTGACCCGTGATGTCCACGCCGCGGCCCGTCCGGACCGGCGGTGCCGCGGTCCTGCTACAGACAGGCAGGTGGTCCCGGGGTTAGGGTGGGGACATGACCGATTCTCGCCCTTTGGGTTACTGGCTTAAATTGGTTGACTCGCTCATTTCCGAGCAGTTCGCCAACTCCCTCGAAGAGCACGGCGTCACGCGCCGGCAATGGCAATTACTCAATGTCCTCTCGCTGGGACCGGCCACCGGCGGGGAGCTCACCGCTGCCCTCGCCCCGTTCTTCGGCGAGGCACAGGCCGAGGACGAGCCGACCAGCCCGTCCGAGCATCTGGCCGAGCTGGTTGAGTCGGGCTGGATCGCCGAGGAAGGGCACACCTTCACGCTCACCGAGCGCGGAGCGGTGTCGCTGGACCGGCTGACCGAGATCGTCGACGAGATGCGTGAAGAGTCCAGCTCGGGAATCAGCACCGAGGAATACGCCACGACCGTCGACTCCCTGAAGAAGATGGCAGTGAACCTCGGCTGGGACCCGGACAAGCCTCCCGCCGACGTCTAGGGAAACGCTCCCGCGGCCTCGTCCCGGGGACGGGATAGGCTTGGGGCATGCGCGAACTACAGGCCGTCATCATCAAGGAAATGGGTGTCAAGCCCCGGATCGATCCCGCCGCGGAGGTCCGTGCACGCATTGATTTCCTTAAGGAATACCTCGTTGCCACGCACACCAGCGGGTTTGTGCTGGGCATTTCCGGAGGGCTGGACTCCACCCTGGCCGGGCGCCTGGCCCAGCTCGCCGCCGAGGAATTGCGCGCGGCGGGAACCGATGCCAGGTTCGTGGCTGTGCGACTTCCCTACGGCACCCAGCTCGACGAGGACGATGCCCAGGCAGCCCTGGACTTCGTGGCCGCCGACGTGGAGCGGACCTTCAACGTCAAGGCCGGAGTCGATGGCCTCGAGTCCGCCTTCCACAAGGCCGTGGGCACCCCCGTCTCCGATTTCAACAAGGGCAACATCAAGGCGCGCATGCGCATGATCGCCCAGTACACCCTCGCCGGCGAGGACAACCTGCTGGTCATCGGCACCGACCACGGTGCCGAATCGGTCACCGGGTTCTTCACCAAGTTCGGGGATGGCGGAGCGGACCTTCTGCCGCTGTTCGGACTGAACAAGCGGCAGAACCGCGAGTTGCTGCGGCACCTGGGCTCGCCCAGGCAATTGTGGGAAAAGGTGCCCACGGCCGACCTGCTCGACGGGCAGCCGCTGCGCACCGACGAGGACGAGCTGGGCATCACCTACGATCACATCGACGACTACCTGGAGGGTCGCGAGATCCCCCAGAAAGCGGCGAAGAACATCGAGTCGAAGTTCCTGCGTTCGCGCCACAAGCGCACCACCCCTGTCACCATCTTCGACACGTGGTGGAAGAGCTAGGCCGTCCCTTGACCTCGCAAAGGATTGAGCCAGTGGAAAATACCGTGAACGACCCGGCATCGAGCCCCGACCCCGCCGACGCCCAAACTCCGACAGAAGAATTTCCGGAGCCAAGCGGGGAACTGGTCCAGCCCATCATCCTGCTGGTGGACCGCGAGGAACCCTGCCCCGAGGACGAGGGCATTGCCGTTGCGGCGCTGGCCTCCGTCAGCGCGCTGCTGGCCAACCCGCGACATCCGTATTGGCGGCCCTGGGCGCAGGGCGCCTTTGCCAAGAGCGTCCGCCGGGCGGACGCCAAGATGTTTGCCAAGGTTGCCGGTGAGTTCCCTGGCCATGTCATGGCCGAGGTCGGGTCCGCACGGGCCATGGGGTTTGCCCCGATGCAGGCCGACTCGCTGCCCAAGCGCCTGGCCAAGCTCCAGGTCTCGGGAACCACGCTGCCGCCGGGCGCGCCCATGGATTCCACGACGGTGCGCATTGCGCTGAACGATTCGCTGGGGATGAGCACCGGGAAGGCCGCCGCCCAGGCGGCCCACGCCCTGTTCGCCTGGGTCCTGGAGGGAAACCCGGATGAGCTGGACGCCTGGCGGGCCTCCGGCTGCCCGTTGTCGATCCAGCGGCTGGATGCCAAGGCATTCCGGAACAACGCCCGCGCGGCCGGCGGTCCGGTGATCCATGATGCCGGACGGACCGAGATCACCCCGGGGTCGGCAACCGCCTTCGTCAGTGTGGGTTGACGAACGCCGAGTGCCCGGTGACGGCCCGGCCAACGATCAATGAATTGATCTCGTAGGTTCCTTCATAGGTGTAGAGGATCTCCACGTCCCCGAAGAGCTTGGCCATCTCGTAGTCGCTGGTGACGCCGTTGCCTCCCAGCAGGGCGCGGCCCTTGGCTGCCGACTCGCGGGCCAGGCGGGTGGTGGTCGACTTTGCCATGGCGGCCTGGACCATTTCGAGTTGCCCGGTTCCCTGGATCCGGGCCACGTCCGCCATGAGGGAAAGGCTGGCCATGGCGTTGCCCAGGATTTCCGCCAGCGGCAGCTGCACCAGCTGGAACCCCGCAATGGGCGATCCGAACTGCGTGCGCGCCAGCGCATAGTCGCGCGCGATGTCGAAGATCCCCAGTTGCACGCCGGCCGCCTGCCAGCCGACCCAGGCCCGCGAATGCTTCAGCAGTTCGTTGGCGGCAGCGAAGTTCTTGCCCCCCGGAAGCCGGTTGCCTTCGGGCACCCGCACCGAGTCCAGCGTGATGTCGGCGTTCTGCATGATCCGCAGGCCGATCTTGTTGCTGATCTTGGTGGTGCTGAACCCGGGGCGGTCCGATTCGACGATGAAGGCCTTGATCTCGTTGTCCGTGGTGTCCCTGGCCCAGACCAGGGAAAAGTCCGCCATGGAGGCCGCACCGATCCAGCGTTTGGCGCCGCTGATGACCCATTCATCGCCCTCGCGGGTGGCGGTGGTGGACAGTCCCCCGGCGATGTCCGAACCGTGGTCTGGCTCGGTCAGGGCGAAGGCGCCCAGCGCGGTGAAACGGGCCAGCGCCGGCAGCCATGTCTTTTTTTGCTCCGGAGACCCCAATGCCTGGATCATGCCGACGATCAATTCGTTGTGGATGCCGATCAGGGCCGAAAGTGAAACATCCGCGCGGGCGGCTTCGACGTACACGAGTCCCTTGAACAGTGCACTGCAGTCTTCCAGTTCGATTCCCCCGAGGCCGTATTCGGCCATCTCGCGCAGCAGGTGGTGCGGGAATTCCTCGCGGTTCCAGTAGTCGAGGGACTCGGGTCGAACCCGTTGCTGCAGGAAGGCACGGATGCCCTGCAAGCGGGTTCGTTCGCCCGGTTCCAGCAGCTGCCAAATGTGCATCAGGTCCACCTCGGGAAATGGCAGCTCCTTGGCACACGGCTCGTGGCCGGTTTCGGTGAGTGATGTGCTGGTCTCGCTCAGTGGCATGAGAGGGGTTACTCCTTGTCCGGTGCAATGGTTGGCTCGATGTTTGCAAGCCCTTCCAAACCCTTGGATATCAAAGTATATTTGCAAGTGATCCGAATCACTAGGTCTTCCTACTAATTGGGGGCCGGACGAAAGGACGCCAATGACCGTAACCGAAGAATTCCGTGCGGCCCGCGATCGGCTCCTGGAGCTGCGCACCGACTACGCCGGCGCCTTGGCGGAGTTCCGCTGGCCGGAGTTCACCGAGTTCAACTTCGGTCTCGACTGGTTCGATGCGGTCGCCAAGGATCCCGCCCGAGCCGGGACCAATGCCCTGGTCATTGTCGAGAAGGACGGCTCCTCGACCCGCCGCACCTGGGCCGAGCTCTCGGCCCGCTCCGGCCAGGTCGCCAACTGGATGCGCACGATCGGGATGAAGCGCGGCGAAAAGATGATCGTCATGCTGGGGAACCGCGTGGAACTCTGGGAAATCATGCTCGCCGGCATCAAGCTCGGCATGGTCATGATCCCCACGACCACGCAAATGACCCCCGCGGACCTGCAGGATCGGGTCGATCGCGGCGAGGCACGCTGGGCACTGGCCGGAACCGGGGACACCCAAAAATTCGACAAGCTCACCGGCGACTTCACGGTCATCCACGTCGACGGCAACGCACCGACCGGCGCCCTCGACTACACCGACAGCGCCGGACACCCGACCGAATTCGTTCCCGAGGTTCCCACCAAGGCCGACGAAACCCTGCTGCTGTATTTCACCTCCGGCACCACCTCCAAGGCCAAGCTGGTCGAGCACACCCACACCTCCTACCCGGTCGGGCACCTGAGCACGATGTTCTGGATCGGGCTGGAGCCAGGGGACGTGCACCTGAATGTTGCATCCCCGGGCTGGGCCAAGCACGCGTGGAGCAACTTCTTCGCCCCCTGGATCGCCGAGGCGACCGTCTTCCTGTACAACTACGACCGCTTCGACGCCAAGGCGCTCATGGCCCAAATGGATGCCGAGTCCGTCACGAGCTTCTGTGCCCCGCCCACCGTGTGGCGCCTGCTGATCCAGGCGGACCTCACGGCATTGAAGCACCCGCCGGCCAAGCTCGTCTCGGCCGGGGAGCCGCTGAACGCGGAAGTCATCGACCAGGTCAACCGCGCCTGGGGGCAAACGATCCGCGACGGTTTCGGGCAAACCGAAACCACCGTGCAGATCGCCAACCCGCCGGGGCTTCCCATCAAGATCGGCGCCATGGGCCGCCCCATGCCCGGCTACGACGTGGTGCTCATCGACCCGGCCACCGGCGAGCCCGGATCCGGGGGGGAGATCTGCCTGCGGCTGGAGCCGCGCCCGTTGGGGCTGATGAAGTCGTACTACGCCGATGCGGAAAAGACCGCGGACGCCTTCCGCGGCGGCGTCTACCACACCGGGGACATGGCCGAGATGGACGAACAGGGCGTCATCACCTATGTGGGGCGCGGGGATGACGTATTCAAGTCCAGCGACTACAGGCTCAGCCCCTTTGAGCTGGAGTCGGTGCTGATCCAGCATCCCGCGGTGGCCGAGGCAGCAGTGGTCCCGTCCCCCGATGCGCTGCGGCTCTCCGTCCCCAAGGCCTTCGTTGTCACCGCCGAGGGGTATGCGCCCTCGGCGGAATTGGCGGCAAGCATCCTGCGCCATTGCCGGGAAAACCTGGCACCCTACAAGCGGATCCGCCGCCTGGAATTCGCCGATCTTCCCAAGACCATCTCCGGGAAGATCCGCCGGGTCGAGCTGCGGCGCAACGAAGTGGCACGCCACGAAGGCACCGGCCGGTTGGAGGCCCAGGGCATCGAGTACCGCGACGACGACTTCCCGTCCCTGAAATCCTGATCCCCACGTGGGCTTGGATAAGCTGGGGCACGAGTTCTATCCGGAGGGAAAATTGAGCCAGCCACTATCGCGCGACCCGATCCTGGAAGCGCAACGCAATTGGGAACGCCACGGGTGGCAGGACGTCGCCGAGCCCATGGCGGCGATCACCGCCCTGATGCGGACGCAACAGATCCTTTTGCAGCGCGCCGAAACGGTGCTCAAGCCCTTCGGCCTCACCTTCGCCCGCTACGAGATGCTGGCCCTGCTCAGCTTTACGCGCGACGGCGCGCTGGCCATGAACAGGGCCAGCGCCCTGCTCCAGGTCCATGCCACCTCCGTGACCAACGCCGTGGACCGCCTGGAGCACGCCGGGCTGGTGGCCCGCACCAAGCACCCCACCGACAAGCGCACCACGCTCATTGCCCTGTCCCCGCAGGGCCGCGAACTGGCCGCTGCCGCCACGACGGAACTGAACGCCAAGGTCTTCGCGGACTCGGGTTTTTCGGACCGGGACATCTCCACCTTGATCAGGATCTTCTCCAAGTTCCGCCGGGATGCCGGGGACTTTGCGTCGGAGGAACCCGGCCACCCCTAGTGCAACGGCCGCGGCCCGGGCCTTCCAGCCGCCGCGGAAACCTGGCGCGACGCACCGAGAAACGTCACATTCACACAAATTGGTGATCGCACTCACATACTTTACGTAGGACATCCTACGTCGTATGTCCTGCTCGAATCAGCCCCCAATGATTCTGTGTGAAAGGAATCCGCACACCATGACATATTCCCCCCGCCGTCCCAGCGCACTGCGGAAGGCCGCCTGGCTCGGCTCGCTGGCCGCGCTGAGCATGATCCTCCCAGCCGCCACGGCCGGTGCCGCGTTCGGCGCCACCGTCATCCCCGGTGCCGACCCCACCGGCGCCCCCGGCAGCTTCAGCGAACAGAACCTCGCCGCCGACCGGACCGAGAACAACTGGTTCTACCGCATCCCCGCCCTGGCCCACCTGGGCGACGGGGTCGTGCTCGCTTCCTGGGACGCACGTCCGGGAAGCGCGGCAGACGCGCCGAACCCCAACACCATCGTCCAGCGCCGATCCACGGACAATGGCGCCACCTGGGGCCCGCTGACCACCATCGCCGCGGGCCACATCGCCGATGACGGCGGACCGAAGTACGGCTACTCCGATCCCAGCTACGTTCTCGATGCCGAAGCCGGGAAGGTCTTTGCCTTCTTCGTCCACTCCAAGGACCAGGGCTTCCACGGCAGCGCCTTCGGCAATGACGACGCCGACCGACAGGTCATCGGCGCCGCGGTCGTCGAATCCGCCGACGCCGGCCTGACCTGGAGCGAACCGAGATTGATCACCGATGTGGTCAAGCCTGGCGCGGACCGGACCCCGGAGGCCGGGGACGTGCGCAGCATGTTCGCCACTTCCGGCGAGGGCATCCAGCTCACCCGCGGCGAATACAAGGGCCGCCTGGTCCAGCAGTACGCGGGCGATGTGCAGCAGGCCGACGGCTCCCGAAGCATCCAGGCCTACTCCGTGTATTCGGACGACCATGGTGCCACCTGGCAGCGCGGCGAATTCGTTGGTACCTCCATGGACGAGAACAAGGTCGTGGAACTCTCCGACGGACGGGTCATGCTCAACTCCCGCGACTCGTCCAACGGCGGCTACCGCAAGGCCGCAATCTCCACCAACGGCGGTGAAAGCTATTCGGAGGCCAAGCGGGATACGAACCTGCCGGATCCCACCAACAACGCCCACATCACCCAGCTGCACCCGGGTGCCGCCGCGGGCAGCAGGGACGCCCGAAAGCTGCTGTACACCGGCGCCAACTCGCAGACCGGACGGGAAAACGTCTCGGCCCGCGTCTCCTGCGATGACGGCGCCAGCTGGCCGGGCCTGCGCACCATCCGCCACGGCTTCTCCGCCTACTCCTCGTCCACGGCCCTGGCCGACGGCAGGTTCGGCGTGCTCTACGAAGGCAACTACACCGATTCGATGCCGTTTGCGTCCTTCGACGAGGAATGGCTCAACTACGTCTGTGCGCCGCAGGCTGCCGAGGATTTCAGCGCCGATGCCGGTGCCACCCACACATTGCCGGTGACCATCACCAACCAGGAAGACACCGCGCTGAGCGGCTCGCTCCAGCTGGCCGCCAGCAACCTCTTCGACTCCAACACAGTCGAGGTCGCCGACCTGCCGGCAGGAGAATCGCGCACCGTCGAACTCGAGGTCAAGGTTCCCGCCACGGCGAACGGCAAGTACCTGCTGCAAACCGCCTTCACCGCCGCCGACGGCACCGAGGCCCAGGGCAACGTCCGCGCCACGATCGCCGGCAAGGAAGTCACCGGCATTGAAATCGATGGCTTCCGCGCCGACTCCGACCGCGACCTCGCCGCCAACCCGTACGCCGCCGGCGATGCGGTGCCATACTCCTTCAAGGTCACCAGCGCCTCGAACATCGGCCAGTGGGTGGTGCCCACCGAGGGCAACTTCACCCCGTTCGCGGCCAAGCCCGTGGGCGAAACCAGCCCTGCCGGCAACTGCCGCTACGGCAGCCTGGCCGCCGGAGCCTCCTACACCTGCACCACCCCGCGCCACATGGTGAGTGCCGCGGAGCTCGCCGACGGCTTCTTCACCCCGCTCACCAAGTGGACCACCGGGCGCATCGGCGCCAACTACGACGTGGTCGACAGCTATGAGATCACGGGCGACGAGGTCGACCTGCTGGCACGCGCACCCAAGCTCGAGGCCGCGGCGGGGGCGGCCGAGCTGCAGGACCGCGACGCCAACGGCCACGCCTCGGTGGGCGACACCGTCACCCACGTCATCACGCTGAAAAACACCGGCAACGTCAGGCTCACCGCCCTGGCCGGCGAGGATTCCGTGGCCGGCGAGCTCGCCGCGGGCGCGAGCGTCCAGGCCACGGCAACGCACACGGTCACCGCCGAGGACCTGGCCGCCGGCAAGCTGGCCGAACGCACCCTGGCGTTCACCGCCGCCAACGGTGCCACGGCACTGGAAGCCGCCGCGACCCTGGGCGGGATCGAACTGGTCCAGGCACCCGGTGGGAACGCGACCAGCGCACCGGCCAAGGCCACTCTCTCCCATGACAACGGCCGCACCAGCGGCTTGGCCGACGGCGACTACCGGGTCACCATGGAACTGCCGTGGGGCACCAACGCCACCAGCTTCACGCTGTACGAGAACGACGTGGCGATCTCCACACAACAGCTCACTGCCAACACCCCCGAGTCCCAGCAGGCAGTCGTCGCGGTGACAGGAAAGCCCAACGGCACCTACCGCTACCGCGGGGAACTGGCCAACGCGGCGGGAACCACCACGACCGCCACGCTGGTCGTGAAGGTGCGCGACGCCAGCCCCGCCGCCCCGGCCATCAGCCTGGAAGGCGAGAAGTTCGCGGGTTCCTACACCGTGCACACCAACCTGTGGCAGGGCACCAACGCCACCGGGTACACGCTGTATGAGAATGGCATCGCCGTCGACAGGCAGGATCTGGCCGCCGCCACCCCCGCGGCCCAGAAGGCCTCAACCTCGTTCACCGACAAGGCACCGGGCACCTACCGATACGTCGCGGAGCTGGCCAATGCGGCAGGCTCCACCCGGTCCAAGACCCTCGTGGTCAACGTCAAGTAACCCCGAGCAGCAACGATCAACAGCCCGGTGCCCCGCAGTCGAATTCCGACGGGGGGCACCGGGTTGTCGGCATTGGAGGCGGTTTTTAGGCGGGCACCAGCTCGGAGGCGCCCAGCACACCGTCGCGCATGGTGGCCACCGAATCGGTGAGCGAGATGAATTCGGTGTCGTGCGTGACCATGACCGTCGCAACCGAGAATTCGCGGGTCACCTCGGCCAGCAGCCGCACGATCGATTCGCTGCGTGCATGGTCCAGCGCCGCGGTGGGCTCGTCGACCAGCAGCACCTTCGGGGAGCCCATGAGGGCACGGGCAATGTTCACGCGCTGGCGCTGTCCACCGGAGAGCTGGTGCGGGCGCTTCGTGGCGCTGTCTTCCAGCCCCACGACCTGAAGCAGTTCCAGGGCGCGGGCCTTGGCGGGCTTCAAGGGCTTGCCGCGCAGGTGGTCGGAGATCATCAGCTGCTCGAGGGCGGTCATCGAGGCCAGCAGGTTGGGCTGCTGGAAGATGATGCCCACCTTCTCGCGGCGCAGCGTGGTCATTTCCTTGTCGTTCAGGTCGCTGGCGGTGGTGCCGTCGATGATGACCAGCCCGCTGGTGGGACGGATCAGGGTTGCGGCGACGGCCAGCAGCGAGGACTTGCCGGAGCCCGAGGGGCCGATCAGCGAGAGCATCTGCCCGGCGCCCACGCCCAGGTTCACCGAGTCCAGTGCCTTGATGGTGCCCTGGCCATCCGGGTATTCAAGGGTCAGGTCGATCAGTTGCAGGGGCATGTTGGTGGTTGCGGCAGGCTGGGTTGGTTCCGGGGTGGTCATGGGATTCCTTTGCGCGGGAGATTCAGGGGAAAAGTTGGTGGGCGGGGCGGGCGCGCGTGGTGCTAGTTGCCGCCGAGGGCAATGAGCGCGTCGACCTTGGTGACGCGGGAGACGGCGAGCGCGGCCCCGGCCAGGCCGAGCAGCACGACCCCGGCGATGGGCAGCAGCGTGGTCGCGGGGGTCAGCAGGAAGGGTGCGGCCTTGGCGGCGAAGGTGCCGCCGAGGATGCCGATGCCGCCGCCGATTCCGGCTCCGAGCAGCAGCACGATGCTGGCCTGGGTGATGGCGTCCTTCAGCACGTAGCCTCCCGATCCACCCAGGGCCTTGAGCACCGCGATGTCGCGGGTGCGCTGCACGGTCCAGACCGTGAGGAAGGCCAGGATCACCAGGGCCGAGATGCCGTAGAGGAAGCCCTGCATCATCAGCAGCGAGCCGTTCTCGCTCTTGTAGGAGCCCAGCGCCGCGTAGGAGCCGGTGCGGGTGGTGCTGACGGTGGCCGCTGCGGCATTTGCGCCATCCGTGTCCACGGTGGCGTCGTCCTGGTTGGTGACGGCGATGACGGTTCCGACCTGCGTGCCCTGGCCCAGGTGCGCGAGCTTGGCCCACGAATCCAGGTCCGTGTAGAGGACCGAGGTGTGCGAATACCAGTTGTCGGCGGCGATCCCGCCGACCACCAGGTCAACCCCGGCCATGGAGATGGTGTCGCCGATGCCCAGGGAGAGGTCCTTGGCGACCGAGTCGCCGATGACGACCTTCCCGGCTTCGAGGGGCAGAGGCGCCAGCCCGCTGCCGTCCGGGATGCCGAAGACCGCGACGTTGGTGGTGCCGCTGCTGGTCTCGGAGCCGGCCGCGGATCCGGTCAGGCGGGTCTGGGTGATGCCGAGCGCTTGCGCCGAGGCGACGCCGGGGCGGTTGCCCCAGGCGCGCACCTGGTCGGCAGTGACCTGGCTTTCGGTGAAGGATGCCTTGGGGTCGTTGCCGCTGGCGGCACCGAAGGCGATGGTGTCGACGGGCCGGGTTTCGCTGCCGAGGTTTTTCAGCGCGGAGGTGGACTGGTTGCCCAGCCCCGCGGTGAGCCCGGAGAGCATGACCAGCAGCAGCGTGATGAGGGCAACCACCGACCCCATGAGGGCGAAGCGGCCCTTGGCGAAGCGGATGTCGCGGATTGCAAGAAACACGGGTGGGGTTCGCTTTCAGTGGATGGAGCGGGGACCTTGCCGGCGGCAACTTCCCCCTTCTTATCTCCCATCCTCTGTTTTCCCGCACCCGTGCACATCGACCATACGGTTGATTGGTGCCGCTCGGTTGGCGCGGTCCTATTCGGGCATTTCCCCGCGCACCCACGCGATGTAGCGATGCAGCGTGCCTTCGACGGTGGCGTGGGCGTCGGATTCCAAGACCCCGAAGGCGCTGTACAGCCGCTCGAATTCCAGCGGCATCACGGTGTCCAGGATCCGCTCGATGGTGCCAGCCGGCAGCGGGATGTTGTTCACGTAGCTGCGCATGGCGTTGGCCGATTTCCGGTCCCCGCCCACGGCGATGGTGTCCCCGGTGACCAGCACCCCGGCGCCGGTCTGGCCGGCCGGCCAGTGCACGACCGAACTGCCGGCAAAGTGGCCGCCGCATTGGTGCATCACCAGCCCCGGCAGCAGCTCGATGCTTCCCTCCCAGAGCCTGATGGCCGGGTCGGGCCTCCGGATCCATTGCTCGTCGGCCTTGGCCACGTAGACCGGGGCATGGCCGAAGCGGTGGCTGTACTGGATCGAGGAACCGGTCAGGTGCGGGTGGCTCGAGGCGATGGCCGCCACCCCGCCGAGTTCCTCGATGCGCGCCGCTCCGGCCGCGTCGATGAAGCCGGGCGGTTCAAAGAGCAGGTTCCCGCCGGGCGTGGACACCAGCAGCCCGCGCTGCCCGATGCCCAGGCGCGGCGTGGCGGTGACGGCGTGGAGCCCGGGTTCCAGTTCGGTGACCACGAGCCGGTGGCCGGCGGCCTCGAGCTCGTCGCGGGTGGTCCAGGCCTGGCCGGTTGCCGGGACCCACTGGCGTTCGTCCTCGCAGATCGCGCAGCGTTCGGGCGGGAGGGCGGCGTCCGGGTGCTCGATGGCGCAGGTCGCACAGGTGAAGATGGTCATCGCGGATCCCTTCCGTGTCGGATGCGGGCCGTGGGGCTCCCGCCGGCGAACGTGCCCGGCTAGCCCTGCGAACCGTCCCTGATGTCGGTGATGATGCCGGAGAAGTCGCGTCCGGCCCCGCCCTCGTCGGCGAACCTGCGGTAGATCCGCGCGGCCAGCGGGCCCAGTTGCGCGGCAACCCCCGCATGCTCGAGCGCGTTCAGCGCCAGGCCCAGGTCCTTGGCCATCAACGCCCCGGCAAACCCGGGAACATAGTCGCGGTTCGCCGGCGAGGCCGGCACCGGGCCGGGGACCGGGCAGTTGGTGGTGACCGACCAGCATTGGCCCGAGGCCGTGGAGATCACGTCGAAGAGCGCCTGGTGGGTCAGCCCGAGCTTTTCGCCCAGCACGAAGGCCTCGGCCGCGCCGATCATGGAGATGCCCAGCAGCATGTTGTTGCAGATCTTCGCGGCCTGGCCGGCCCCGTGCCCGCCGCAATGCACCAGTTTCTTGCCCATAACCTGCAGCAGCGGGGTGATCTGTTCCAGGTCGGGGGCCTCGGCACCGATCATGAAGGTCAGCGTCCCGGCCTCGGCTCCGACCACTCCGCCGGAGACCGGCGCGTCGGCGGAGCGGTGCCCGGCGGCCAGCGCGATTTCCGCTGCCTCGCGGGCCTGGGCCACGTCGATGGTGGAGCAGTCCAGGAACAGGGTGTCGGGCCCGGCGACCTCGAGCAGGCCGGGCTCCCCGACGCCGCGGTAGGCGTCGAGCAGGATGTCGCCGGAGGGGAACATCGTCAACACGATGGCCGCACCGGTGGCGGCCTCCGAGGCGCTGGCGGCACAGGGCACCCCGGCTGCGGTGGCCGCGTCAACGGCCGCGGGGACCACGTCGAAGCCCGCGACGTCGAATCCGGCCTTGATGAGGTTCACCGCCATGGGTTCGCCCATGTGCCCGAGTCCCAGGAATGCTATCTTGCCCGCGGAGGCGGGTGTCTTCTCGCTCATGTTCTTCCTCCGGTCGTCGTCGTGTCGCTCGGCACGCGTGGGTTCAGTTTGAGTTCGCGTTCCCCCAGGGAGGCAAAGCTGGCTTCCACCAGCTCGCGGTCCACCTCGGCCAGGGTGGCCGGGTTCCACGCCGGGGCGTAGTCCTTGTCGATGACCTGGGCGCGGATGCCCTCGGGGAAATCACGGGAGGCCAGGGCGCGCAGCCCCACCCGATACTCCTGTTCCAGGGCCTCTTCGAGGGTTGCCAGCTCCCTGGCCCGGCGCAGCGAGGCCAGGGTCAGCTTTAACGCCGTCGGCGATTTCTTCGCCAGCGTCGCCACCGACATCCGGGCTTCCTCGTTGCCCGCGTCGGCCAGGACCGCCAGTGCGGCAACAATGTCCTCGACCTCGTCGTGCCCGTAGGCGG
Organism: Paeniglutamicibacter psychrophenolicus; assembly: GCF_030812255.1. Lineage (GTDB taxonomy): Bacteria > Actinomycetota > Actinomycetes > Actinomycetales > Micrococcaceae > Paeniglutamicibacter > Paeniglutamicibacter psychrophenolicus_A. The sequence continues at coordinate 229,452 of NZ_JAUSSH010000004.1, forward strand.
CATCGAGCCAGGGGCGCCAGGATTCCAGCTGGGAGGCGGGGGCCGGCAGGATGAAGCCGGGCAGGAGGTCAGCGACAGGGGTCTGCTCCAGGGCACTGAAGAGTTCCTCCGCACGGTTGAAGTCGATCAGGTGATCGGCCAGTCCCAGGTAGAGCACCTCGGCGGCGCCCAGGTGCTCCCCGGTCAGGGCCGCGTGGGTGCCACTCTGCCCCGGGGCGCGGGAGAGCAGGTAGGTGCCCCCGACATCCGGGACGAACCCGATGGTGGTTTCCGGCATGCCGCTGCGCGTCCGGGTGGTGACCAGCCGGTGGCTCCCGTGGGCGGAGATGCCCACGCCGCCGCCCAGGACCAGCCCGTCCATGTAGGCGATGTAGGGCTTGGGATAGGCGTTGATGAGGGAATTGAGCCGGTATTCGGTGGCCCAGAAGCCCGCGGTCTGTGTGCCGCCGGAGGCGATGTCGCGGTGGATCGCCACAATGTCGCCTCCGGCACACAGCCCGCGCTCCCCGGCCCCGCGCACCAGCACCTGGTCCACCGCCGGGTCCTGCGCCCAATCGGTGAGGGTCTCGAGCATGGCCTCGGCCATCAAGGCCGTCAGGGCATTGACCGCCCGCGGCCGGTTCAACGTGATCACGCCCAGGGTGCCGCGCACCTCAAGGAGGACTTCGGGTTCGGCCATGGGACTAGCTGCCCTCCGGCATCACGAAGCTGGCACCCTGGCGGATGCCCGAGGGCCAGCGGGTGGTGACGGTCTTGGTCTTGGTGCAGAAGCGGAAGCCGTCGGCCCCGTGCTCGCTCAGGTCCCCGAACCCGGAGGCCTTCCAGCCGCCGAAGGTGTAGTAGGCGATCGGCACCGGGATCGGCACATTGACCCCGACCATGCCGACCTGCACGCGCGAGGAGAAGTTCCGCGCGGTGTCCCCGTCCCGGGTGAAGATGGACACGCCGTTGCCGTATTGGTGCTCGCTGGGCAGGCGCAGCGCTTCCTCGTAGTCCTTGGCGCGCACCACGCAGAGCACCGGCCCGAAGATCTCCTCCCGGTAGATCCGCATGTCCTCGGTGACGTTGTCAAAGAGCGTGGGACCGACCCAGAAGCCGTCCTCGTGCCCGGCCACGTTCAGCCCGCGGCCGTCGATCAGCAGCGAGGCACCTTCGTCCACGCCGACCTGGATGTAGTCTTCGATGCGTTCCTTGGCGCTTTGGGCCACGACCGGGCCGAAGTCGGCGCCCTCGTCCATGCCGTCGCCGACCTTCAGCTTCCCGATGCGCTCCTTCAGCTTGGAGACCAGGGCATCGGCCGTGGCCTCGCCGACCGGGATGGCCACGGAGATGGCCATGCAGCGTTCGCCGGCGGACCCGAAGCCCGCGCCCATGAGGGCGTCGGCAACCATTTCCAGGTCCGCGTCCGGCATGATCACCAGGTGGTTCTTGGCCCCGCCGAAGCACTGGGCGCGCTTGCCGTGCGCGGCGGCGGTGGCATAGATGCTCTGGGCGATCGGGGTGGAGCCGGTGAACCCGATGGCCTTCACGCGCGGGTCCTCGAGCAGCGTGTCCACCGCCTCCTTGTCGCCGTTGACGACGTTGAACACCCCGTCGGGCAGGCCGGCCTCGGTAAAGAGCTCGGCCAGGCGCAGCGGCACGGAGGGGTCGCGCTCGGAGGGCTTGAGGATGTAGGAGTTGCCCGAGGCCAGGGCCGGGCCGGCCTTCCACAGCGGGATCATGGCCGGGAAGTTGAACGGGGTGATTCCGGCGATCACGCCCAGGGGCTGGCGCATCGAGTGCACGTCGATGCCGGCTCCGGCGCTGTCGGAGAATTCGCCCTTGAGCAGGGACGGGGCCGCGGCGCAGAACTCGATGACCTCGAGCCCGCGCTGGATGTCACCCTTGGAGTCGGGGAAGGTCTTGCCGTGCTCGCTGGTCAGCAGCGCTGCCAGCTCGTCCATGTTCGCGTAGACGAGCTCGACGAACTTGTTCAGGATGCGGGCCCGGCGCTGCGGGTTCACCTGTCCCCATTCGACCTGGGCCGCCTCGGCCACGGCGATCGCGGCGCGGACCTCGTCGGCCGAGGCCAGCGGAAGCTTCGATTGCACGGCCCCGGTGGAGGGGTTGTACACGTCGGAGAAACGCCCGGAGGTTCCGGCGACGTGGGCGCCGCCCACGTAGTGGGTCAGTTCACGAGTCATGTGATTGATGCTCCTTCGGCAAGAATTTGCGAAAAACGCGGCAACGCCCTGTGATGCGCACCACGCCCTGTACCCAAAAATATACTCGGACTTCCTACTAAATTGCTAGGGTTGGGTCGTCCCGCCGATTGCCGGTTCCCAAACCTGACCGCGTGCACCGAAGTTGATAGGTTGGGAGGGTGAAGATTGCTACTTGGAATGTGAACTCCCTCCGTGCCCGTGCCGACCGCGTCGAGGACTGGCTGCGCCGCAGCGACGTCGACGTCCTGGCCATCCAGGAAACCAAGTGCAAGGACGAGAACTTCCCCTGGGAACTGTTCGAGAACAACGACTACGAGGTGGCCCATTTCGGCTTCAGCCAGTGGAACGGCGTGGCCATCGCCTCCCGCGTGGGCCTCGACGACGTCGAGCGCACCTTCGTGGACCAGCCGGCCTTCGGCAAGGGGGGCAAGGACCCCGTGCAGGAGGCCCGCGCCATCGGCGCCACCTGCGGCGGGGTGCGCATCTGGAGCCTGTACGTGCCCAACGGCCGCGCCCTGGACGACGAGCACATGCCCTACAAGCTCTCCTGGCTCGACACGTTGAACAGGCAGGCGGCGGGCTGGCTCGGGCAGAACCCCGAGGCGCAGGTCGCCTTGATGGGTGATTTCAACATCGCCCCGCGCGACGAGGACGTCTGGGACATCGACTTCTTCCACGAGAACAACCTCACCCATGTCTCGGCCCCGGAACGTGCCGTCTTCGAGGCGTTCCTGGAGACCGGGTTCGTCGACGTGGTCCGCCCGCACACCGACACCCCCAAGACCTACACCTACTGGGACTACACGCAGCTGCGCTTCCCGAAGAACGAGGGTATGCGCATCGACTTCACCCTGGCCTCCCCCGCACTGGCCGCACGCGTCGTCGACGCACAGATCGACCGCGAGGAGCGCAAGGGCAAGGGCGCCTCGGACCACGTCCCGGTGATCGTGGAGCTGGACTAGGCCATGGCGCAGGCAAGCGGTTCAAGTCGGCGGGCCCTCCCGCCGACTTCCTACCTGCGCGTCTTCGAGCCCCTGCGCGCCTTTTCGGATGCCGACCAGCTGGTGGCCGTGGCCACCGGCCGGGTGAACCGCGAGGCACTGGAGGATGCCAGCGCGGCGGCGGCGCTGGCGCGGCTGACCCGCCCGGCCTCCGACCCGTTCCCGCACCACCACACCGAGGTGTTCCGCAGGCTTGTCACCACCTCCTGGGACGGTGCCGTCAACACCCTGTACTGCCCGGACCAGCTGGCCACGCGCACCATCCTGGCCTCGGAACAGCTCGACGGCTCCATGCGCCCGCAGCTGCTGGAACTGCTGGTGCCCAGCGTCGCCCGGGCGGCCAATGCCGCGCGCGTGGACCGGCAGCGCTTCACCGACGACCTGGCCCACCTGCACACCCGCACCGCGACCTGGGGCATCCCCTTCGGCTGGTTGATCCTGGTGCACGAGGACGACGAGGTGGATGTCATCGAGGACGGGGAGGAATTGCTCTCCAGCCGGATCTACACCCCGCTGCACCAGGCCCTGGACCGCGTTCGCTATGCCGCGGCCACCCTGGCGATCCACGCACCGGAGATGGACCTGCTCGACGAACTCGCGGCCCTGAGCGAATGGCTGCAGCTCTTTGACAAGGAATCGGTGGTCGAACTCGACTACGGGCGCATCGCCACCCTGGTGTGGCCGGATGATTCCCCGCACGACCTGCGCCTGGGCATCGAGTCGCTGGCCGAATCCGACATGACCGGGGCCGCCGCCTCCTACCGCAGGCTCTCCAACCGCTGGCTGGCGGTCCGCCAGCTCGCCCGGGCCAACTAGCCGGGCCCTCAACGGCTCGCCCCTGCCACGCGTGCATCATGGCGATCACCGAAGGACCCCGGGTCACCGCGAAGCGTCCCCTTGCCCCCGAGCGGGTGCCGGAGCGTGAGGGCCCGGTCCCGCTATCCGGTTGATAGTCTCAAGTGGTGACCTTGCTCCCGGCCCTTCTGCTCTTTGCCCTGTACTTCTATCTGCGCCGCCGGGATCGCCGCATGCTGCGCAACGGCGTGGTCCTGGTGGCCGCCTGCTACCTGCTGCTGCTCGAGGCGGGCAACCTGGTTTCACGCTGGGTTCCCGGTGCGTCCTATGTCTTCCTGGCCTTGCTGGCCGTGGCCCCGTTGGCAGTGCTGGCGCTGGCCGCCGCCCTGATCCACAACGGCGTGGTGATGTTCCGCTCCGAGGGCAGGCGATTGGGCAACATGGTCTCCCTGCTGCTGGGCCTGCTGCTGATTGCCCTGCCGATCCTGGCGGTGGCCCTGGTCCTCACGCTCAACCCCCTGGCTATCGGGCTGGCGGCGCTGCTCTTTTTCCTGTGCAGCTACTTCGGCGTGGTGTTCGTCGTGTTCCTGGGGTACGCCATCGCCTACGGGCGCATGCCGTTCCGCGAAACGCCGCAGGGAATCGTGGTGCTGGGCTCCCGGCTGATCGACGGCAAGGTTCCCCCGCTGCTGCGCAGCCGCCTGGACAGGGCCCTGCAGATCTACCGCGACACCTCGCCGAGGCCGCTGCTGATTCCCTCCGGCGGGCAGGGACACGACGAGCCGCGCTCCGAGGGAGTTGCCATGGGCGAGTACCTGGTGGCCGCCGGGGCGGCTCCGGGGGATGTCATGGTGGAGGGCAAGGCCGTGAACACCGAGGAAAACCTGTTGCTCTCCTCCGAGCTGTTTGCGGAGTCGGGCCGCAGCGGCCCGCTGTTGGCGGTGACCAACAACTACCACGTGCTGCGCGCGGCCCTGCTGGCCCGCAGGCTGCGGATCGACGCCGAGGTGGTGGGTGCCCCCACCGCCAGGTACTACCTGCCCAGCGCCTTCCTGCGCGAATACGTCGCGGTGCTGGTGGAGCACAAGTGGCTGCACGCGCTGCTGTGCCTGCCCTTCATGGGGTTCACCGCCGTGCTGGTCATGGCGGTCATCGCCAACCAGCGCTGACACCACCGGTCACAAGACGCGTTCGGACCGCGCAAAGCGGGAGCGCGTGCCCACCACCAGGTAGATGAGCACGGGCCCGCCAACGCCCAGGGCGGCCTGGGCGAGCCGCGCCGCGGTGGCGACATCCCTGCCCAGCGCCCCCGGGGCGGTTCCCTTGCGGGGCTGGACCTTGATGCGCAGCCCGGCCTCGGGACCCAACTCCCACACACTGACGTTGATCGAGACCACGTCGCCGCGCCGGCCCAGGAAGTGGCGCAGCGCCTGTTCCACGGTGCTCTGGGAGATTTCCACCCGGCCGGGCATGGACTCATCGGGAATGTACGTGGACAGGTAGTCGCCGCCCCGGCCCCTGCCCTGGACGGCAATCCACCACAGCATCAGCAGGATGGCACAAATCAGCAAGGCGGCCACCACGATCCACAGCCAGGAGTCCTTTTGGCCCGGCAAGGTGGTCTCGGCCAGCATCGCGTCGAACCACGCGCCGAGGCCCGAGGCCACGTTCCGCCATCCGCGGGCGTAGCCCTCGGAGATCGCGACCAGCAGCGTGTTCAGGCCGCCGGCCAGCAGCAGCAGGCCCAACAAGGACAGGACCATCCTGTTGAGAAGTCTCGGGGTCCGGTTCATTGCCCGACCACCCCGCGTTCGGCAACCCGCAGGTAGACCCGCGGAGCCGGTTCCACCAGGTTCAGCCGCAGCTCGTCCTCCAGGCCGGCAACGACCGCAGCCGGGTTGACCGGGGTGCCCGATGTCGGGCTGAGCTGCACCTCGACGCGTTCGCCGTTCACCGTGACCAGCACCTGCCCCGGGCCGACGCCGGCTTCCGCCCGTGCCCGGCGGGCCAGCGAGGCGGCCAACACCTGGTCGTCGACAATGAGGATTGCATCCTCACAGGCCAGGGCGTGCCGTGCGCGCCTACCGCGGCGCAGCCCGTGCACCAGAAGCAGCAGGCCAAACAGGGCCGAGGCCAGTCCGATGGCCGCCAGCCCGGCAGGCGGCAGGCTCCCAGGAAGGGTGGAAATCCAGAGCCACCAGGTTTCCGGGGTGGCCACCAGGGGCTCCTGCCCCAGGGCCTTGAGTGCCGCTTCAAAGAGGGCATAAAGGCACACCAGGATGACCAACGCGGCCGCGGCGATCGCTGCGGGAGAGCGCCCGCTGGTCAACTCGCGCTCACGGATGCCCCCTGGCTGCTCCTGCATCAGTGTCTCCCCTGGGTCTGGTCCACGATGCCGGTGACGCGCACATCCACTCGGCTGACCAGGGAACCGGTAAGTGCGGTGAATTGCTCGCCAATGCCCGCGCGCTTCTCGCGCACCCGTTCAAGCACCGTGCCGCGGGCCATGCCGCCGGCATCCGTGAGCGGCACCGGCAACTGGATGAACAAGGCCAGGTAGCCGGCGTCGTCACGCAGGAACGCCCTCACCAGGGACGGCTCGACACCAAAGGCATCGGCCGCCACCGCACGCGCCGTGCCGGCCAGCGCCTGGGCGCTGACCCGGGTGTAGCCCGCGCGCGGGGGAACCCCCGGATCGCGCAGCGTGGCAGGGGGCTGCTGGCTCATGACGAGGATCGTCGACCGGTCAGCGCGTCCCGGATCGCACGCATGTCGACCCGTCCGCCGGCGACCCGGGCAACCAAGGCGCCGATCGCCATGAACAGAGCCATGAGCAGGAACCCGCCCAGGCCGTGGGCCAGCGCCGCCCAGGCCAGGATGGCTCCCAGGAGCGCACCAATCAGTGTGGGTTTCATGCCTGTTCCTCCACCGTCGCATCGCGACGTTTCTCGGATCCCGCAACGGAGACGGGAATGTGGACATCGCCGATTTCGATATTAACCTCAATGACCTCGAAGTCGGTTAGGTCCTGGACGGCATTGAATACCGCTTCACGCACCGCGGCGGCCAGGTCGTGCAGGCGGATCCCGTAGTTCGCCGTGAGCACCAGGTCGATGGCAACTTGCCGGGTCCCCACTTGGACGCTGACCCCGTGGGCCGGCTCCTGGGGCGATCCCACCGCACCGCGCAGGGCGCCCAAGGCCCGCGAGGTGCCCAATCCCAGGGAATGCACCCCCGGAATTGCGCGGGCCGCGGCGGCTGCAACCTTTGCCACGGCAAGGTCGGTGATCCTGGTGGTTCCGCTGGCTTCCGTTTCGGGCAGGTTGTGCACCGTCAGTTCATGATCCACGATTCCGGTCCTCTCTGCGCTCGCCACACGGCACTCGGCGTACGTCCCCAGCCTACAACTGAACGTGACGCATATCGCAAGAATTGTCAGGTGGGCGGGGACTCCGCCGCCCTTGGGGCCGGATGCGGGGCCCTTCCCGCCGGAAGCCGCCGTCGCTGGCCGCGATTCTTGTTAAAGCAAAAACCCCCTTGTTTCCAAGAGGGTTTTAGATGGTGGCTCCGACCGGCGTCGATCCGGTGACCTTTCGATTTTCAGTCGAACGCTCTACCAACTGAGCTACAGAGCCTGGCATCATCAGGCAAGATGATCACCGAGATCCTCCGGCGAACCAGAAAACCAAAGCGACCCTGACGGGACTTGAACCCGCGACCTCCGCCGTGACAGGGCGGCGCGCTAACCAACTGCGCTACAGGGCCTTACTCGCGAAGTCTCCCTCGCTCACAAGACAAGAACTCTACCAGAGCTTTTCGCTCGTGCAAAATCCGCATTTCATGCGTACCCCCAACGGGATTCGAACCCGTGCCGCTGCCGTGAAAGGGCAGTGTCCTAGGCCGCTAGACGATGGGGGCCAGGAACCTCTGCCGTGGATTTCTCCGCAGCAGTGGACTCAAACAACTATAGAGGTAAATTTCCCACCGCGCAAAACGAACCGTTCGAGAGCCCAAAATGCGACCCCCGTCACCCTGATTTCCACGTCCCACCTCACCAAACCGCTTGCCCCGCCGGGAGTTGCTCTCGGTAGAGTGCAAGGCATGGGGTACGAAATGACCGACGATGAATTTGAGCTTGTGGCCGAGCGCGCCCTGGATGAAATCCCGGAGGCCCTGCTTTCGATGATGGAAAACGTCGCCATCTTCATCGAGGACGCCTACAAGCCATTGCCGGGCGAGGACCCGGGCACCAAACTACTTGGCCTCTACGAGGGGACGGCACTGACCGAGCGCGACTCGGGATGGGGCGCCGGGGCGATGCCGGACCGCATCACGATCTTCAAAGATGCAATCCTGGAAATATGCACCTCGGAAAAGCAGGTGGTCGAAGAGGTTGGCATCACGATCGTTCACGAAATCGCCCACCACTTCGGCATCGACGACGATCGGCTGCACGAGCTCGGGTGGGGCTGACGGGCGGTTTCGCCCGAAAATTTCCTGCGGCTTTCCCCGACAGTGGCCCCTTGGCGCATCGCCCCCGGCCAGCCCGGCGTTTCGACAATCCGAAATGTAACGAAACGGTCTCGGAAATCGCCCAAAATCACCGTTTCTCGCGAAACGGGGCTCGACAAACCCCGAAAGCTCCCGCATTATCGTTATGCATTCGTTGCATAAGCCACCCCCGCACACTCCCACCTTCATCTTGGGGATGCAGTACAGCCCGTGACCATTTTCGCTAATTGACCCCGGCAGGCCCATCCTGCTTCGGGTTGCCCGGCCACGAATCAACCACCTGGTTGGACTGCAAGGCAGTTAGGAACCCCCTTCATGTCCATCCTCAAAAGCGTGGTCGTCGTGACCAGCGCAGCACTCATTGCCTCCGGCGCGTTGACCGCCAGCAGTGCACCGGCACCAACTGCCGGCCGCACCGCACAGCACCACGCTGCGTCCCCCGAACAGCTCAATCCGGGCCCGCTGGCCGCCATCACCAAGTCCATGGCAGCCGCCCAGCTCTCCCCCGCGAAGACCACAGAGGCCCTTGAGAAGCAGCTGGCCACCGTCCGCGCGGCCCTCCAAGACGCCGAGGCGGCAACACTTGAGGCCACGGAGAACGCCGTGGCCGCGGAAGAGGCCGCCACGCAAGACCGGACCACGGCAGCTTCCCTAGCCGGAACCTCCCTGGCAGCCCTGGGCCGGAGCCAGGCCCAGGTCCAACAGCTGGAGTCCGCAAGGCTCGCCCACACCGCCCAGGGGCTCTTCGACCAGGCCGAGCTGCGACTCAATGCCAAGCATGAGGATCTGGTCGAGGCGTCCGCGGCGCTGCGCAAGACCTCGGTTGCCCGAGAAAGTGCGCGGCTTGCCAGGCAGTCCGAATCCCGCGAGGAGGCCGAACTCATCGCCGCGCTGGAGGACTCCGAATCCAACGTCGCCGAACCGGTGAATGATCCGGCGCTGGATCCCGAGACGCTCGAAAGCACCCAGGTGGCCATCGGCGCGCTCGGCACCGCCTCCGTGGCCACCGCCGCCATCCAGGTTCCCACCAAAAAACTGACGCGGACGGCCCGAATCAAGAAGTCCGTCAAGTGGGCCAAGAAAATCGCCAAGAACAACAAGTACAAGTACCGCTATGGTGCCACCGGCCCGCGGTACTTCGATTGCTCCGGCTACGTGGGCAAGGCATTTGCGAAGGGCGGGAAGAAGCTCAAGCGCACCTCCAGCGCCCAGTACAAGGCGGCGCCCAAGAAGGTGAAGCTGTCGAAGCTGAAGAAGGGTGACCTGGTGTTCTGGTCGTCCAACCGCGGCCGGTCCTTCTACCATGTGGCCATGTACGTCGGAAACGGCAAGATCGCCCATGCCCGCAACCCCAAGGCCGGTATTTCCGTAACCAGGTTGAATTATGCGGGCATGCGCAATATCTACAAGTACGCAGGCCGCTACTGATCGGAACCGCTTGGCGGCGCACGGCGACACCCCGCACTGACCTTGGACAACACGGCTTCGGTGCGGGGCGTTGTCTCGGAATAGCCTGCATATTAAGATCGAATTAAGGAATAATTACACCGTTGTAATTGAAGTTATTGATGTGGCTGCTGTTGCCAGTGTGAATAGGTATCCCATAGGGTGCTATAGGAAGCAGCGATCAGGCCGCACCGTTCAGGCCGTATTTCTCGCATTGGTTGCGAGACTTGCAAACCGATCGCCGCGGTAAGGATCAACACGGCATGGCAATCAGGGAAACATTGGGCGTCGCCGCCTGCTCAATTGCATTGGCAGCCACGTGCTTTACGGGCGGGCTCCCCGCCGCAGCGGCAACGCTGGGCGCACCAAGCAGCATCGCGGCGCAACCCAACACCGTGGGCACCGCACTGCCTACCCAAGCCCAGCTGGAAGCAGCCAAGTCAGATCCCGAGGCCCTCAGCGCCCTGGTCGATCAACTTGAATCCGAAATCGAATCCGGCCGCCAGCGCATCATCACCGCCGAGGCCGCCGCCTTGGACGCCCAGGACATCCTGCTGGACGCGGACCAGCTCCTGGCCGAACGCACCCAAGCGGCCGACGAAGCCAAGACCGAGGCAGAGAAGGCCACCGAGTTCCTGCTTTCGAGCAAGAAGGATGTCGGGGCCCTGGCCTCGGACCTGTACCGCAACGGCGGCGTCAACCCCGGCGTGGTGACCCTGTTGGAGGACAGCAAGGACAACGACGTCCTGTACAAGGCCTCCACCATGGACGCCCTGAGCGCCAACCGCACCATGACCGTGAGCAATGCCGAGGACGCGGCAGCACTGTGGACGGCGTGGCAGGACTATGCAGCGGCGGCCGCGGAAGCCGCCGACGAGGCCACCTCCGCCCAGCGCACCGCGGCCGCCAAGGCCACGACCACCCTTTCCAGCTACCAGGACTCCATCGCGCCACAGGAACAGCTCCGTGAGCAGCTCATTGGGCAGCTGGCCTTCCTGCACGAGGTCGACGCGGCCAAGGAAGCCGAGCGCATTGCCGCCAAGGAAGCGGCAGCCGAAGCCAAGAAGCTCCAGGAGCTGATCGACAACGCGCCGCAGGCCAAGCCGCTGGAGACCCAGCAAAGCAAGGCGCCTGAGATCAAGCCGCTTGCCGCCCCGCCGAAGGTTCCCACCGAGCGTCCGCAGGGCCAAACCCTGGTCCCCAAGGCCTCGGTGCCCAAGGCCCCCCAGCTGACCGTCGCGGTTCCGCCCAGGGCCCCCGAGTCGGCCCCTGCCCCGAAGCCCGAGACGACGCAGGCACCGAAGCCGACGCCCAAGCCCGAGTCCCCCAAGGAAACGGCCAAGCCCAAGCCCGAGGCGACGCAGGCACCTAAGCCGGCTCCCAAGCCCAAGGAGACGGCCAAGCCCGAGGCACCCAGGGAAACGGCCAAGCCGAAGCCCAAGCCAAGCGCTACGCCGAAGCCACCGACGATCGCTCCGCAGGCCCCGAAGGAATCGGTCAAGCCCAAGCCCGAACCCGAGACTTCGGCGCCGCAATCGTCGCGCAACTACAACGCCGCCTTCGCCTGGGGCCGCATGATCGCCAACGACGATTCCAAGCAATACAGGTACGGCGCCAACGGCCCGGACTTCTACGACTGCTCGTCATTCGCGCAGGCGGCCTATTCCAAGTCGGGCATCAGCCTGCCCCGGAGCTCCTCGCAGCAATACGCCGCGGCCCCGACCAAGGTCCCGATCAGCCAGCTGCGCCGAGGTGACCTTGTGTTCTCCTCGTCCAACGGCGGCAATTCGTTCTACCACGTCGCCATCTACCTGGGCGGTGGACAGGTCCTGCATGCACGCAACCCCAACAGCGGCATCTCCGTGACCCCGTTGAGCTGGGTCAACAACCTGCATCCCTACGCGGGACGCTACTAGGCACGAAGCCAGCCAGCCCACCATGAGTGAGGGCGCTGCAACCGTTGGTTGCAGCGCCCTCACTCATTGGACGGGGATCGGCCTACAGGCCGTTGGCCCTGTCCTCGAACTCCTGGCGGGAAGCCAGCCGCGGGTCGTCCCCGTCGGGAACCACCATCACGGGGCCCTTGGAGTGGTGCAGCACACCCTGGCTGGTCGAGCCCAGGAGCATCCCCGCAAAGCCTCCACGGCCGCGTGAGCCGGTCACCAGCAGCCTGGCGGTCTGGGATTCACGGATCAGGATTTCCACCGGGGCGCCGTCGATCACGTCGGTCTCGATTTCCAGGCCCGGGAACAGGCTCTGCAGCCAGGCCTTGCCGATGCCCATCTGGTGGCGCACGTCGGCGGTGACGGCTTCCTGGTCGACGGTTGCCGGCATCCAGGCCAGGGCGCCGCTGATCGGGGCCAGTGCACAGACCACGCGCAGCGTCAGTCCGCGGGTGGCGGCCAGCTCGGCGGCAACGAGCACGGCCAGGCGCGCCCGGTCCGATCCGTCCACGCCGACGACGATGCGGTCCTGGACCTGGACGTCGCCTTCCTCTCGTTTGGCAACGCACAGCGGCACCACGACGGTCGGGCACTTGGCGTGGGCCGGAAGTGCACTGGAAACCGATCCGAGCAGCCTTCCGACGAATCCGCCGCGGCCCCGGGTGCCGACCACGATCAGCTCGGCCTGCCGGCTCAGGTCCAGCAGCACCCCGGCCGGGTCGCCGGACTCGATGTAGGTACGCACCGTGATGTCCGTGTCGGTGATCGTGGCACGCGCCTGGCGGACGACTTCCTCGGCGCCGTTGCGGATCAGTTGGTCGTCCAGCGTGGCATAGCCTGCATCCATGGACGAGGCGGCGAAGACAGGGATCGTGTAGGCCGTCACGATGTTCAGGATGCTTCCGCGCCGCTTGGCTTCCTGTGCGGCCCACTTCAGGGCGCAAAGGCCCTGGTCCGAACCGTCGACACCGACAACGATTCCCTCGATGACCTCGGCGTCACCCTCGGGCCTGTTGTTTTCGCTCATCGTCTTCACTCCTACGCGTCACGGTCTGGGTCCTCGCGGGCTTCCCCGTACGAGGTCCCGTGCTTCCATTGTTCACCACAGTGTGACGTGGGTCTATCTGTTGCCGAGCGTGGCGCATTTCTCCCTTGTTTTTTCGCCTAGCGGCGTAAAACCGAACTATACTTCCCCCATGCCCTCACAGGAAAACTCCCTCCTCGAAAAGACGAAAGTTTCGCGTCTGGACCGTTACTTCAAGGTCTCCGAACGCGGATCCAACTACTCCAGAGAAATCCGTGGCGGCTTTGCCACCTTCTTTGCCATGAGCTACATCGTGGTGCTGAACCCGCTGATCCTTGCCGGTGCGGATTCCAACGGCGACTCCCTGGGTTCGGCCCGGGTCGCCGCCGCCACCGCACTGGTTGCCGGCATCATGACTATCCTGATGGGTGCCTGGGCCCGGCACCCCTTCGCCATGGCCACCGGGCTGGGCGTCAATGCCTTCATCGCCGTGACCGTGGCAACCAACCCCGGGCTCACCTGGCCCGACGTCATGGGCCTTGTCATCGTTTCGGGCCTGACCATGCTGGTGCTGGTGCTCACCGGCTTCCGCACCGCGGTGTTCAACGCCGTGCCCGCGAGCCTCAAGTCCGCCATCGTGGTCGGCATCGGCATGTTCATTGCGCTGATCGGGCTGGTCAACGCCGGCTTCGTGCGCCGCATCCCGGATGCCGCCGGAACCACCGTCCCGGTCGGCCTGGGCTTCGAGGGCACGCTGGTCGGCTGGCCCATCCTGGTGTTCATCGTCGGCCTGCTGCTGACCATCGCCCTGGTCGTGCGCAAGACCAAGGGCGCCATCCTCATCGGCATCATCGTCTCCGCCGTCCTGGCAAACGTCCTCGAGGCCGTGTTCAAGATCGGCCCGTCCTTCGACGGCACCACCGCCAACCCGCAGGGCTGGTCGCTGGTGGCCCCCTCGATGCCGAACTGGGCGCTGCCGGACCTCTCGCTGATCGGGCAGGCCAACATCTTCGGCGCCTTCCAGAACCTCGGCGTGACCGCAGCCCTGCTGCTGGCCTTCGTGATCCTGCTGTCCATCTTCTTCGACGCCATGGGCACCATGGTGGGCCTGGCCAATGAGGCCGGCTCCGTGGACAAGGACGGGAACATCCCTGACGTGGACAAGGTGCTGCTGGTCGACGCCATGGGTGCCGTGGTGGGCGGCGGCGCTTCGGCTTCCTCCAGCCAGATCTACGTGGAGTCCGGTGCCGGCATCGGCGAGGGCGCCCGCACCGGCCTGGCTTCCATCGTCACCGGAGTGCTGTTCCTGGCCGCGATGTTCCTGACCCCGCTGATCCACCTGGTCCCGTTCGAGGCCGTAGCCCCGGCCCTGGTGGTCGTTGGCTTCATGATGATCTCGCACGTCTCGAAGATCGACTGGAACGACATGGGTGTGGCCATCCCCGCGTTCCTGACCTTCGTGCTGATGCCCTTCACCTACTCGATCGCCAACGGCATCGGGGCCGGCTTCGTGTCCTTCGTGTTCATCCGGGCCATCCAGGGTCGCGCCCGCGAGGTGCACCCGCTGATGTGGGCAGTTGCCGCCGCCTTCGTGCTGTTCTTCGGCATCGGCGTCATCGAGCAGGCAATGGGCGCCTAGCCCGCGGCATTGGACACCGCCTGCACGGAAGCGGGCCGCGGGGAGGAAATCCTCCCCGCGGCCCGCTTCTTTTGTCTCCCCGGCGCGTTCGTGCGGCTACCTGGCCTCGAGCTTCCACAGCGAGGTGACCTCGGCCGAGCGTTCGGCGTGGAACGGGTCGGACGCGTCGGCGGCGCGGCCGTGCGACGGTACGGTGTCATCGCGCCCGCGCACCACCAGCCCGGCCTCCTCGATCCACCCCAGCAATTGTTCGCGGGTGCGCAACCCCAGGCGCTCGGCCAGATCGGAAATGACCAGCCAGCCCTGCCCGCCCTCGGAAAGGTGCGCCGGCAGGCCCCTGAGGAACGCACGCAGCATGGCCGATTTCGGGTCGTAGACCGCGTAGTCCAGCAGCGTCTGCGGGGTCCCGGGCAGCCACGGCGGGTTGCACACCACCACGTCCGCTTTGCCCTGCGGGTACATGTCCTGCACGATGGCGGTGGCGCTGCCGGACAGGCCCAGAGCCTCGAGGTTCGCGTTGGCGCAGGCCACGGCCCGGGCCTGCGAGTCGGTGCCGGTGACCTGCCCGACGCCGCGTTGGGCCAGGATCGCTGCCAGCACCCCGGTGCCGGTGCCGATGTCGAAGGCCAGCGCGGTGCCCGGAAGTTCCGCGCGTGCCACCAGGTCCAGGTATTCCCCGCGCACCGGGGCGAAGGTGCCGTAGTGCGGGTGGATCCTCGCGCCCAGGGCCGGAACGTGCAGCCCGGTGGCCCGCCACTGCTGGGCGCCGATGGCCCCGAGCAGTTCCTGCAGGGACACCACGGTGGGTTCGTCGACCGGGCCGAAGGCGTTGAGCCAGGCCCCGGAGACGTCGGGGGCGCGGCGCAGCGGGACCACGGGTCCCGGATCCACCGGGACCAGCAGCATTGCCAGCACCCGCGCGCGCTGGGTGCGCGCCTGGCGGTACTTGTAGAAGCGCTCGGCGGTGGTGGGTTCCGCGGCGTTGCGCTTGGGCTTGGCCCGCGTTCCGTCGGGGATGCGCCGGGCGATCGCCCCGAGCAGCTGGCGGGCGTTGTGGTAGTCCCCGGTGAAGAGCAGGCCGGTGCCCGCCGCGGCCAGCCGGTAGGCCTCGTCGGCGCCGAGTGCGTCGTCGACGACCTGGATGCTGCGGGGCGCGGCCGCGTCGTTGGCCGAGGACCAGCGGGCGCTGCGTTCCTCACCCTCACGCGTGAAGGAAATCGTTGCCGGGGTATTCATCGCGGTGCGTGGCTCCTGCTCAAGATGGGTGGGTCGTGCGGCGAAACCGGTTCCGCTGCGGTTCGGTCGCGGAACCCAAGCCTATAGCGGGCGGCGCGCGGCCACCGGCCGGCGAGACCAGGGGCGGGCCGGTCTAGACCGCGGTGGAGTGGCGCGCGAAGTTGCGCACCGTGGCATCGTCCCAGTGCTGGGCCGGGACCCCGCCGCCGAGCAGTTCGCGGATGAAGCCGGCACCTGCGGGGATCGGCGCGTTCGATCCGGCGATGATGACGTTTCCGTGGCGACGGCCCTTGAGCATGGTCGGGTCCGCGACGATGGCCACGTGCTTGAAGACCGCACAGATGGTGGCGGCTTCCCGCCTGGCGTTTTCCAGTGCCGGGGTGTCCCCGCAATTGACGATGTACAGCCCGTTGGCGTCCAGCACGCGGGCCGCGTGCGCGGTGAACGCCAGGGTGGTCAGGTCCCTGGGCGTCTGGTCCCCGGCGAAGACGTCGCGGATGAGCAGGTCGCGGGTGGCGTCGGTGAGCGTGGCCAGCACTTCCCCGGCCTCCCCCACGCGGATCCGCAGCAGCGGTGCGCGCGGCAGGTCGAACCAGGCACGCACCAGGGCGGCAAGCTTGCCGTCCAGTTCGACGACGACCTGGCGGGCGTTGGGGTAGGTGTCCGAGGCCCAGCGCGCCATCGAGCAGGCTCCGCCGCCCAGGTGCAGGACCCGCAGCTTGTGCCCCGCCGCCTCGATCTGCGAGGGGACGAAGCGCGAACGGATCAGGGCCGCGATCCAGCGCATGTATTCGAAGTCTAGGTGACCGGGGTCGGCCAGGTCCACGTGTGAGGAGGGGACGTCGTTGATGCGCAGCAGCCAGCCGGTGGGCGAGTACGGGTCCCGTTCCAGTTCCGCGGTGCCGGTGTCGATGTGGTAGATGCCCTCGAGCGGGCCGTCGGTCGGTGCGGCCAGGGTGGTGGGCGCCACCGGCGCGTTGTTCCGGGCTCCCTTGTTCCTGCCCTTAGCCACGGTCGGCACCGCGGCGGACCATGCGCAGCTCGTTCAGTCCGGCCCAGTCGTCGACCAATGCCTCGACGCGGCCGTCGGCCACGAAGCCGTGCTTCTCGTAGAACCCGCGGGCACGCTGGTTGTGCTCAAGCACCCAGAGCACCGCGTCGCGGTTCCCCAGCGCGGCGGCCATCAGGCGCTCGCCCAGTCCGGTGCCGTGTTGCGAGGCCAGGACGTAGAGGACCTGCAGTTCGATGGCGATCCCGGTGTCCGAGTCGTCGTCCGCCGCGGGGCCGCCGCCGGCGATGCCAACGATGTCACCTGATGTGCTGGCGGCGATCCACAGCTCGGCGCCCTGGGCCAGGCCGCGGGTCCACCAGTCGGCCTGTTGCTCCAGGGAGGCGCGGGCGTTGGCGAAGAAGGAGGCGGGGCGCTGGCTGCCATAGGCTTCTTCCCAGGACGCGAGCTTCATTTCGAGGGCTGCGGGAATGTCTTCGGGCACGGCAAGTCGGATGGTGCAGGGATCGGTAGTCACAGGGGCAAGCTTATGCGCTTGGCGGCCGCCGCGACGAAAGGAGCGGGCACCCCGAATCAGCCCCGCCCCGGGGCGGTTGTCTGCCGGGCTTCCTAGCGGATGACGGCCAGGGCAAAGCCGTCCCAGCCCTTGGCCCCGACGGTCTGCAGTGCCGTGGCGTCGAGCCGCGGGTTGGAGCCGAGCACATCGATCCCCTGCCGCACGCCGTTGACCATCCGCCCGGCCTCGGAGAGCGGATCCCCGGGCCGCAGCACCGCGCCCTCGCGCACCACATTGTCCACCACGATGACGCTTCCGGTGCGGCCCAGCGTGATGGCCAGGTCGATGTAGTGCCCGTTGTTTTCCTTGTCCGCATCGATGAAGATCAAGTCAAAGGGTTCACCGCCCTCGGCCAGCAGGGCATCGAGGGTGTCCAGGGCCGCGCCGATGCGGATGTCCACCCGGTCCTCGACCCCGCACGCGGCAAGGTTGTCCGCGGCCACCCGGGCGTGCAACGGCTCGTACTCGCAGGTGGTCACGTGCCCGCCGGGGCCGACCCCGCGGGCCAGCCAGGTCGTAGAATACCCGCCCAGGGTGCCGATTTCCAGCACCCGCTTGGCACCGGCGATCTGGGCCAGCAGCATCAGGAACTTGCCCTGTACCGCGCTGACCTCGATGTGCGGGAGCCCGGCGGCGTGGGCGCGTTCCCGCGCCTTCGCCATTTCCGGTTCCGGGGCGAGCAATTTTTCCACCAGGTACTTGTCGACGTCGGCCGGGCCGGGCAGGGCTGCTGAGGTTTCCATGTTTGCTACTCCTGTGAGTTGATGGCCTTTTCCAGTCGCTCGATCTTTCCGGTCAACTCGCCGGTGTAGCCGGGGCGGATGTCTGCCTTGAGCACCAGGGACACCCGGGAACCGTAGGCGGCAACGGCTTCGGTGGCCCGCTTGACGACGTCCATTACCTCGTCCCATTCGCCTTCGAGTTCCGTGAACATCGAGGAGGTGGAGTTGGGCAGGCCGGAGTCCCGGACGACCTTGACGGCGGCGGCCACGGCTTCGTGGACCGACCCGTCGGTGTTGTCGGTGCTGGGGGCGACAGAGAAGGCAACAATCATGCTTCCACTGTGCCACCGCGGCACCGACATGTCACTTGCCGGCGCCGGAAACACGACATACAAGAAGATCCGTTGGTGTTTTCCTTGCCAAGGGCCAAGTGCTCTGCAAGGCTCAAGCCCAACCGGCAAATACTTGGGAGACGGTAAACGTGGGGGCATGGGTGCGGATCGGCACGGCCGCGATGCTGCTCTGCGCGCTGGGCGGCTGCGCCGCCGGGCCCCTCGCCTCGTCGCGGGCGTCCCCGACCGAGGCACTGCAAGACCTGATGGATCTGGTTCCCGGCGAGGCCCACGTGCTGATGGGCATGGGGTCCGCCGACCGGGCGAAGGTCAAGGCAACCGCCGCGCTGGGGCGCTACGAGGGAACCCGGCTGACCTTGATGGCCGTGTGCGCCGGGTCCGGGACGCTGCACCTGGAACTGGAAGACAACAACGTGTTGGCGGTTCCATGCGACCGGAAGGTCGCAACGGCGGACGTCTTCGTCACCGGCACGGCCCGTCCGGGCTTCGTGTCAATCGCCCTGGAGCCGGGCAACACCTATTCGACGCTGGTTTTTGCCAGCGTCCGGGGGCAAGATTCCTAGCCCCAGCCCAGATAGCGAGCCAGTGCCGCGGCCCCGGCACCGACGATGACCACCACGAGGAACGGGGCGCGCAGCAGCAGCGCGACGCCGGCGACAACCAGGGCCGCCACCCGCGCGTCGAAGGCCACCGCGGTTCCGCTGGCCACCGTGTTGACGATGGTCAGCGATGCCAGCAGGCCAATGGTCAAGGTTCCCGCGGCACGGGTCATCTTCTCGTTTTCAAGGATCTTTTCCGGGACCAGGTAGCCCAGGAGCTTGATGCCGTAGGCTGCCGCGCAGCCGGCAAGGATCCACCACCACATTTCGCTCATTCGGCGTCCCTCCGGGTTGGGTGCGGCTCGACATCCGGTTCCAGCCCCTCCGTTGCCGGTCCCCGTCCGAAGTAGCCCCAGACTCCCGCGACGAGGGCCGCCACCAGGATCGGCACACCCGGCGGGACCAGCGGGATCGCCAGGACGGTGGCCAATGCGCACACCGTGGCGATGGCAACCGGTTCGGCCGATTTCAGGCGGGGCCACAGCAGCCCCAGGAACGCCGCCACCGCGGCACCGTCAAGGCCCCAGGCCTTGGGGTCTCCCAGCGCGTCGCCAAGCAGGGCCCCGGCGACGGTAAAGATATTCCACAAGACGTATACGCCGATTCCCGCGACCCAGAAACCGCGTTTCTGTTCGGCCGGGTCGCTCTGCCCGGCGGCGGTGGCCGTGGATTCGTCGATGGTCACCTGCGCGGCCAGCAGCTTTTTCAGTCCGTTCGGTCTGAGCATGGCCTTGATCTGCATGCCGTAGACGGCATTCCTTACGCCCAGGAGCGTGGCCGCGCCAAAGGCCGCCCCCGGGGAACCCCCGCCGGCGATCACCCCGATGAAGGCGAATTGCGAGCCCCCGGTGAACATCAACAGGCTCAGCGCCATTACCTGCCAGAGGTTCAACCCTGCGGCAACGCCCAGCGCGCCGTAGGAAATCGCATAAAGGCCCGTGGCAACCGCAATGGATGAACCGATCTTGGTTGCTGGAGTCATGAGGGATGGCACGGCATCAAGCTTAGCCATCGCCGATGCCGCCGCGTGCATCGTGGTCTGCGGTTGCCTGTGGCCCGGGCTTAGGCGTGGGTGGCCTCGTAGCGCACCTTCAGTGCGCCGCGTTTGATCTTGGCCTCCAGGATCCGGGCACCCTTCAAGGCACCCAGGTCGCTGACGTGGGTGCCGCCGCACGGTTCGGCGTTGACCCCGGCGATCGCCACGGTGCGGATCCCGTGGGCGTCAATGCTGCTGGTGACCGGCGCCCGGGTGTCGATCAGTTCCTGCATCCGCGCCTGGAGCTGCGCGATAACCGCGGCACGGGTGTCCGGGTCGCCGAGGTCCTCGGCGACAGACTCGGGGTGGAAGTCCAGGCGGGCCTGGCCGGGGAAGTGGCTGTGCCCGCTGTGCCGCCAGCCCCGCTCCTCGCCCAGGAATCCAACCAAGTGGCCGGCGGTGTGCAGGGCGGCATGCAGCAAGCGGGTGCCGGGATCCACGGCGGCGTGCACCGTGGTCCCGAGCCCGGGCAGTTCCTCGCCGGACAGGACCACCAGGCCGTTCCCTTGGCGAGCCACTGTGACTTCGCGGCCATCGACCGTGCCGGCGTCCTCCATCTGTCCCCCGCCGCGCGGGTGGAAGATGTTCGGGCCCAACGCGATCCACGCTTCGCCGGCATCGGTGTGCCCGGCGGCGATGACGACGGTTTCGGTCTCGAAGAGGTAGGTGTCGGAGAAATATGCGCTTGTTTGTGGTTCCACGAATGCCAGCCTACGCTTCGGCTCCCGGGCACCCGTTCAGGCCGAGGTGTTCCTTGATGGCCGCGGGAACGTTGCTGGTGAGTTGGGCGACCCCGCGCTTCACGAGGTAGCTGGCGTCCTGCGGGTCATCGACGGTCCACACCCGGAGTATCGCCCCGCGGGCCAGCCAGGCATCGGTCAGTTGTGGGTACTTGCGCATGTAGGCCACGCCCGGGCCGGCGAGCTGCGGCACCCCGGAACCAAGCAGGTCGACCCCCGCGGTCATGGCCCGGGCCAGCACCGCGGCCACGCCGGCCCTGTCGGTTTCCCCGGCCTTGACCAGCTCATCGATCCACTCCTCGTCGACCTCGGTGACCAGTTGGCAGACGTGGTCCGGGGACACCCGTTCCATCAGGTACCGCACCGAATCCGGGTCGAAGCTCATGAAGGAGACCTGGATGTTGCCCAGCGCGGAGGTCTCCGCGTCCCAACCCAGGGCCGAAAGCTCCTCGAACATCGCCTCCTCCAGCCGCCTGCCGAAGGGGCTTGGATGCTTGATCTCCACGGCCAGGCCGATGGGACGGCCGGCATCCTGCAGGAGCCCGACGAGTTCACCCAGCGTCACCAATTGCTCGTGCAGCCCCCCGTAGGCCGCCGGGATCGCCGGGTTCTTCCAGGACGAAAAATCCAGTGCCTTCAACTCCGACAGGGTCTTTTCCCCTACCCGCCCGCTGGAGTCCGAGGTCCTATCGACCGTGGGGTCGTGGTGGCACACCACGAAGCCGTCCGAGCTCAGGTGGATGTCGCACTCGATGCCGTCCGCCCCGTCAGCAAGGGCTTGCATGTAGGCTGCGCGCGTGTTTTCCGCGTAGGCCTGTGACGAACCGCGGTGGGCATAGACGAGGGTTCTCATGCCTTTCACGCTACCGCCGGGCACGGCATCCGTGCCGCTTCCCGCGCCTGTGGCTTAGTGAACTATCGTTGGAACCCTGTCCCACCCGCACGCCCAGGCCAAGGGAGCCGCACCCATGACATCGACAGGATTCGGCCTTGCCGCAGCAAACGATGCCGCCAAGGCGGTCGCGCTGCGCAAGATGAAACGCCTGGCCACCTCCCTGCTGGCGGTCTTTGCCGTGATCTTCGCCGTGGCCTTCGCGCTGCAGCACAGCTACCCGTGGCTGGAGTACGTGCGGGCGGCGGCCGAGGGCGGAATGGTTGGCGCATTGGCCGACTGGTTCGCCGTCACCGCCCTGTTCAAACACCCGATGGGGCTCAAGATCCCGCACACCGCGATCATCCCGCGCAAGAAGGACCAGATCGGCGAAAGCCTGGGCCAGTTCGTGCAGGAAAACTTCCTCTCCCGGGAGGTCGTGGACGCCAAACTGCAGCAATTCGATGTCTCGCGCAGCGTCGGGACGTGGCTCGCCAAGGACGAGGCGGCCACCCGGGTTTCCCAGGAGGTTTCCACGGTGGCCCGGGCGGTGCTGGAGGTCCTGGACGACCGCGACGTGCTGGCCCTGCTGGAGTCGCTGGCCAAGAAACACATGCTCGCCCCAGAGTGGTCCTCGACCCTGGGGCGGATCATGGCGCGCGTGGTCGCCGACGGGCACCACAAACCCGCGGTGGACCTGCTGGCCGAACGCGCCGAGCAGTGGGTCGACGGCAACCGCGTCATGATCGTGTCCCTGGTCGCCGAGCGTTCCCCTTCCTGGGTGCCGGCGATGGTCGACACCCTGCTGGGCGAGAAGCTTCACCGCGAGCTGCACAAATTCGTCCGTGCCGTGCGCGAGAACCCGCACCACCCGATGCGGCTGAGCATCGATGCGTGGCTGGAGAAATTCGCCACCGACATGCAGGACGACGCCGAAATGATCGCCAAGGTCGAGGCCTTGAAGCATTCGGTGCTGGGGGATGCGCAATTGCGTGATCTTGCGGCCACCAGCTGGTCCTCGATCAAGGCCGGCCTGATCGACTCCATGGAAAACCCGGAATCGGAACTGCGCCGATCCATGATTGCGGCGATCCGCGACCTCGGTGCCAGGCTGCGCGACGACGCGCAGCTCGCGGCGAAGGTCAACGGGTGGGTGGGCAACGCCGTGGGCTACGTCGTGGAGAACTACCGCGGGCAGATCACCTCGCTGATCACCGAGACCGTGGCCCGCTGGGACGGGCGGGAAACCAGCGAAAAGATCGAGTTGCAGGTGGGACGGGACCTGCAGTTCATTCGCATCAACGGCACGGTCGTGGGCTCCCTGGCGGGCCTGGCCATCTTCACGGTGGCCAACGCGCTGCTGCGTTAAGGCGTCTCGCCGGCTTCCAGGCTCGTTCCGCGCCGCAGGCGTTCGGCCTCGATGCCGGCCTCGACCTCGGCCATGGCCTCGCGCCGTTCGCCCTCGCTGACCAGTTGCCCGGGGATGGTGGTCGGCAGGGTGCCGAAGGCCAGGCCCGCGGCCTCGATGACCTTCTTGCCCAGGAAGCGGTTGCCGAAGCCACCAACCGCCGCGCCGATGCCAAAGGGGACCATCCGCCCAAGCATCGAAGCACCCTGGGTGGCGAACATCTTCTTCAGGAAGGTCCGCTGGATGGTTCCCTGCAGCGTCGAGACCAGGCTGGAGGGTTTGTTGGTCCCGAACATTGCCGCCCATCCCTTGACGGGTCCCGCGCCGTGGCCTGCGGCCTGGTGGGTCAGGGCCGAAATCATCGAGCTGCCCTCGTCGCCCAGCAGGATCGCCATGACCAGGAGCCGGGCCTTGTCCGGGTCCTCGGTGGTGATGCCGTGAAGTTCTGCCAGTGACTGGGCGTAGAGGGCGCTGGCCTCGAGGAAGGCCACGGTTGCGGCGGCCGAGAACCCCAGGGCCGCGACGGTCCCCACTCCGGGGATGGCCGCGGTGGCACCCACCGCGGCACCGGAGCCGGTGATGGTGAGCAGGTAGTCGCGTTCGACCAGCTTGGCCAGTTCCGCCGCGCTGCGGCCCGGATTCTTGCGCCGCATTCGCCGCAGGTAGGCCAGGACCAGCGGGCGCTGCACGCCGACGGCCTTCATGATGGCGCCCTGCACCCCCGGCTTGGGCTTGCCGTCCGGGCCAATGACAGTGGAGGTAATGGGGTTCTTTTTCATCCTGCTTCCCACTCTATGGGCACCGGGCCGGTCGCTGTACACATGTTTTTCGCTGGGCATAAGCGCAATCGGCCCAAGCGGACGCTTTCCGGCCGGAATCGTGCGTGCTTGGCGAAAACATAAAACATTTCAAAGTCTTGTTTTAAGGTTATGCTTGGTCCATTCGATGCGTCACCCCCGGATTCGCCATTCCCGAGAGAGGGAATCACCATGAATTTCGCAGAAACACTTTGGTCGCTAATCGTCGTTTTCCTGTATTTGTCATACCTGGTCGTGATGTTCCAAATTGTCTCCGACCTCTTCCGCGACGCAGGACTCAGCGGCTGGCTGAAGGCCCTGTGGATCCTGCTTCTCATTGCCCTGCCGGTGTTGACCGCGCTGGTGTATCTGGTGGTGCGGGGCCGCGGCATGGCCTTGCGCCAGCAAACACGTGCCCAGGAGGCTGTGGCAAGCACCGAGGACTACCTCCGGTCGTTGGCCGGCCCGCCGGAACCTGCACGGCAGATTTCCGAGGCCAAGGCATTGCTGGATTCCGGAACCATTTCGGAATCCGAATTCGCCGGGCTCAAGGCCAAGGCACTGGCCTAGCGGCATTCCGGCTTCAGGCCATTCGACGCGGTTCACCACGAACCAGCCATGGCGCGGCACACTCCCGGGGAGGAAGGTGCCGCTCCACGGGCGCAACTGCCGGGTTTCTACTCAGCGACCGGCGAGCGCCGGCGCAACCGGGCCGACGGCCTCGGCCTTCTTCAGCGCCGCCCGCAGGGACACGAACAGCACGACCACGGCAACGGCCAGGGAAATGTGTCCCAGGCCGGCGATCCCGGCGAAGGCCGCAGAGCTTGCGTCGGTGCCCAGCACCACGAGCGTCCCCTTCACCAGCATCATCCCTCCGGTCACCGCGACGCCGAGCGTCCACAGCCAGTAGAACCAGGTGAAGGCGCGCGGGGCGGCGGCGGAGATTCCAAGGATCTTCTCCAGCGCCAGCACGATGAGCAGGAAGACGAAGCCAAGCACCAGCAGGTGCGTGTGGACCAACGGCAGCTGGGAGGCCGAGCGGTCCATGAAGTCGTTGGCCTTGGTCAACTCCCGGTAGTACAGGCCCGAGAGGACCCCGGTGATTCCAAAGGCAAAGACGGTGTACAGCAGGCGCATCATGAGAGTGTTCTTCCTTGTCGCAGGTGCCCGGGCAGGCGATGGTTGTGCCGGCAGGACCCGAATGGCCGGGGCCTTGCCGCATCCCACCACCAACTCTGCCCGGAAGCGTTCCCGCCCGGATCAACCATCCGGTTGATCCTGCTTGTCGCCCCGCCAGGCGCCGACCTGGTCAGGGTGCCAGATAGTGCTTGAGGAAGTTGCGCACGTCGCGGCGTTCGTCCGCCCCGAACCCGTGCCCCATCTCCGGGTAGGTGCGTGCGGTCAGCGCCGTGTTGCTCGCCAGCCATTGGTCCGTGTGGGCGATGGCGTCCGGGTTGATGACCACATCGCGCGGGTCCCGCCCCCAGAAGCACGGGATCGCGGCCCCGGGTCCGGGAACCGTGTCCGTGAGGTTCAGCAGTTCGTTGGAGAGCACGAAGCCGCTCAGGCCCACGAGGACCTTGTAGGTTTTGGGCCGCAGCCGATGCAGCGTGGTGGCCATGGCCATGCCCTGGGAATGCCCGAGCACGCTGATCGAACGGTAGCCACGGGCGTGGCGGTCCTGCCAGTCGAAGACCCGCTGCGCGGCGGCGACGACCTGGGCAAAGTCGTTGGCCAGGAAGTAGTCCAGCAGGAACCAACCGCAGCCCCCGCCCACATCCATCGGGCCGCGCAGTGCCACGCCGGTGGCGTGCGGCGGAAGTTCG
This sequence comes from Paeniglutamicibacter psychrophenolicus, assembly GCF_030812255.1. Lineage (GTDB taxonomy): Bacteria > Actinomycetota > Actinomycetes > Actinomycetales > Micrococcaceae > Paeniglutamicibacter > Paeniglutamicibacter psychrophenolicus_A. Next base: position 255,169 of record NZ_JAUSSH010000004.1, read on the forward strand.
TCGAACCAGCCCGTCATGCGTTCGGGGTTCGAACCGTACCCATGGAGCACCACGACCAGGTCGGTGCCTTCACGCTGCGGCGCCGGGCGCGAATAGATTCCCTCATCCATTCCCCCACCGTAACCGGTGCCGGCCCGCCCGATTCGCGCGGACGGCGAGCCGCATCGCATACTGGGGCGCATGAGAATCGATTCGTTGGACGTGTCGCTGATCGAGCTGTTCACCGATTTTCCCGGCATCGGGGTCATGGAGTGCTCCAAGCGCCTGGGGGTGGCCCGCGGCACCGTGCAGAACCGGCTGAACCGGCTGCACGAGTCCGGGGTGATCACCCGGATTGCCCCGCACATCGATGCCGCGGCCATGGGTTACCCGGTCACGGCATTCTGCTCGCTGAGGATCCAGCAGAACCTGGGCCACGACGGCATGGCGGGGAAGCTCGCCCGGATCCCCGAGATCCTCGAGCTGCACACCGTCTCGGGCTCCAGCGACTTCCTGGTGAAGATCGTCGCCCGCTCGACTGGGGACCTGCAGCGGGTGCTCGATGCGATTTCCTCCACCGAGGGCATGGGCCGTTCCTCCTCCTCCATCGTGCTGGCAACGCACTTCGAGAACCGGGTCATCCCGTTGGCGCGGGATGCAGCACTCCGGAATCCCGAGCCCGCCCCGGAGCCCGGTGGGCGTTCGCGAAACGGCGTGCAGCGCAATGGCGGTACGCTGAATGCGGCTAGAAAAAACATTGGACACAATGCCCAGTGATTCACGACACGCAGTGAACTTTGTGTACATGTTGTGCGGTGTTTTGCCGGGCGGTTGACCCGCCGGAGCTTGTTTTCGTAGCTTTTGTGAGTCACGTCACCGGCGACGTGCGAGCAGCTTGTTTTCGAAAGGCACCCCCACCATGAGCATTGTCCAGCGCACATCCCTGCACGCGATCCCCGCCTACAAGCAGGGCGCCACGCCGGGTGCCGGTCAGCAGGCGTTCAAGCTCTCCTCGAACGAGAACCCCTATCCGCCGCTGGATTCGGTCACCGGCGGGCTTGCCGCGGAACTGGGCGCCATCAACCAATACCCCAACGCCGCAGCCCCCGAGCTGGTCGGCGCCCTGGCCGCACGCCTCGGCGTGGAGCCGGACACCATTGCCCTGGGCGCCGGCTCGGTCGAGGTCGCAGGACAGCTGATCCACGCCACCACCAACCCGGGCGACGAGGTCGTCTTTGCCTGGCGCTCCTTCGAGGCCTACCCGATCCTCGCCCACGTGGCCGGGGCAACCCCGGTGACGGTGCCGCTGGACGAGCGCGGTGCCCACGACCTTCCCGCCATGGCCGAGGCCATCACCGAACGCACCGCGCTGGTGTTCATCTGCAACCCGAACAACCCCACCGGCACCGTCGTGGACACCGCCGCGGTCGATGCCTTCATGGCCAAGGTCCCGGCCCGCGTGCTGGTGGTCATCGACGAGGCCTACGTCCACTTCAACACCGACTCGGGCTCGGCCATCGGCCTGGATTTTTTCCGCCGCTATCCCAATGTCGCGGTGCTGCACACCTTCTCCAAGGCCTACGGGCTGGCCGGGCTGCGCATCGGCTACGCCGTGGCTCCCCCGGAGGTCGCCGCGAACCTGCGCAAGACCGCAGTCCCCTTCGGCGTCACCGCGCTCGCCCAGCGCGCCGCGGTGCTTTCGCTGGAGCACGAGGGCGAACTGCAGGTGCGCATCGACGACCTGGTGGCCGCCCGCGAATCCCTGCTGGCCACGTTGCGCGACGCCGGAATCAACGTCACCGAATCCCAGGCCAACTTCATCTGGATTTCCACCGGGGACGCCACCGAGGCCGTGGATGCGGCGCTGCGCGCCTCCGGCATCTGGGCGCGCGCCTTCCCCGGGGAAGGCATCCGGATCTCCATCGGGTCCGCCGAGGCCAATCAGGCCATCGCCACCGCCCTCATCTCCGCACTGCAGGAAGCCCCCGCCCATGTCTAGCAGCGCCGTGGCTCCCAAGACCGCGAGCCTGAACACCCGCCAAATCACCATGATGGGCCTGGGCGGCGCCATTGGCGCCGGACTGTTCATCGGCTCCGGGCAAGCCGTTGCCGTGGCCGGCCCGGGCATCATCCTGGCCTTCGCGCTGGCCGGCTTCCTGGTCATCCTGATCATGAACATGCTCGGCGAGATGGCCGCGGCGAACCCGTCCTCGGGCTCCTTCTCCGTCTATGCCGCCAAGGCCATGGGTCCCAACGCCGGGGCGATCATCGGCTGGCTCTACTGGATCCAGGGGGTCATCGTCATCGCCGCCGAGGCCACCGGCGCCGCGGCCATCATCGGGGGCTGGTTCCCCGGGGTTTCCCAGGGCACCTGGTCGCTGCTGTTCGTGGTGCTGCTGACCGCCGTCAACCTGGCGAACGTGGCACGTTTCGGCCAGTTCGAGTATTGGTTCTCCTTCCTGAAGGTCGCCGCGATCGTGGCGTTCCTGGGCACCGGCGTGGCGATCATCCTTGGTTTGGTGCCGGGGGTGGCGGCCACGGGCCTGTCCAACCTGGTGGCGCACGACGGATTCCTGCCCAACGGCGTGGTCGGGCTGTGCGCCGGGCTGCTGATGGTCATCTTCGCCTTTGGCGGCATCGAGATCGTGGCCATTGCCGCGGCCGAGAGCGACGACCCGCGCACCTCCATCCGCAAGGCGGTGCGTGGCGTGCTGTTCCGCGTGCTGGTGTTCTACGTGGGCTCGGCCCTGGTGATGGTCTCGGTGCTGCCCTGGTATTCGCCGGAGCTTGCCGCCTCGCCGTTCGTCGCGGTGCTCACCTTCGCGCACATCCCCTGGATCGACTCGATCATGGCCCTCGTGGTGGTCATTGCCCTGCTCTCGGCCATGAACGCGAACATCTATGCCGCCTCGCGCATGTTGCTTTCGCTCTCCGAGCGCGGAATCGCCCCGCGGGTTATCCAGGTGCGCAACCGCAGCAACACCCCGTACGTCGCGGTGACCGCCTCGGTGATCCTGTGTTCGGTCGCGGTGGCCATGAACTACCTGGCCCCGGATTTGGTCATGCCGATGCTGCTCAACGCCGTGGGCTCCACGCTGCTGGTCACCTGGGGATTCATTGCGCTCTCGCAGCTGATCCTGCGCATCCGCGCGGACCGGGACCCGTCCATCCACCTGCCGGTGCGGATGCCGCTCTTCCCGTACCTCTCGATCCTGGCGCTGGCGATGCTTGCGGGCATCGTGGTGCTGGCGCTCTTCGACCCCGCCAGCCGCACCCAGCTCATCGCCACCACGGGGCTCACGGTGGCAATCGGGGTGCTCAACGCCCTGGCCCGGCGCCGCTCCCGGCGCCGCTCCCGGCGCCTGGCCGCTCCCGGGGTCCCCGAAGCCGACGTCCAGGCGGAAGCCGCGGACGCGGAGCGTGGCGACCACCGGGTTTCCTGACCCGCGGGCCGCCCCGAATGCCGAACGGCCGCCACCTCCCCGCGGGGAGGTGGCGGCCGTTCGTCGTGGCCCGGGATGCCGCGCCTAGTTCCCGAGCGAGACGTCGACCCAGACCAGCCGGTGGTCGCTGCTGGCCGGCGGCCATCCGGATACCAGGTCGGCGCCGTCCTGCCCGGCGGCGGGCCAATAGACCCCCGAGCTGCGCACCGGCAGCGTCGCCGAGGGCAGCACGTAGTCCACGCGCAGCACCCCGGCGCTTCCCTGCCCGAAGTCGGCGGTGCCCGTCACGTTGCGCGTGATCCCGGCAAGCCCCCGCACCGGGTCGCCCGCGGCCTGGGGCACTGCGGGCAGCGGATCAACCAGCAGCGGGTTTTCCAGCAGTGCCCTGATGGCCTCCGGGCTGGAATCTCCGGAGCGCGGATCGGCGTTCAGGTCCCCGAGCACCACGAAGTTGCTGCCCGGGGCCAGCGGGCCCCGCTTGCCCGCATCGTCGTAGATGTAGCTGCCGCCGCCGAGGTAGTCGTTGACCATCCGGATCTCGTCGTGGTTGCGTGCCTGGTTGCGCTTTTCGGGGCCGTCGAAGACCGGCGGGGTGGGGTGGGCGGCAATCACGTGGACCGTTTGCCCGCCGACCTGGACCGGCACGTCCCACATGGACTTGCTGGGCAGTCGCAGCACGCCGCGGACCAGTTCGTCGTAGTGCCGGGTCGGCAGCCGGGAATCGGGCATGTCCTTCCACAGGAACTTCTGGAAGGTGCGCACGTTGGCGGTGTCGATGGGGTACTTCGAATACAGGACCATGCCGTACTGTCCCTCGAAGTCGCCGTAGCCCAGCGCGTCGGCCGGGCCGCCGACGACGCCGTCCCCGTCGAGGTCGGCGCCGCTGGGGATGCCCGTGTTGGAGGGCGCCAGGTACATGTACGGGTAGTCGATGTGTGCCTGTCCGCGCTGGGAGCGGGCCAGGTAGTTGTCCCTGAAGCCTTCCGCGGCGGCGCCCTCGGCGTCGTGGTCGAACTCGTTGAGCAACAGCACGTCCGGGGCGCTGCGCTGGACGATCTCGGCCACGGCCTGCGCCTGGGGGTCGACAAACGAATCGAGTTCCAGGGCCAACTGCCCGGGCTGGGGCCGGTTGAGCGAGGCGTTGAAGGTTGCCACCCGCAGCCTTGGCCCCACGGCGTCGAAGCCTTCGGGGACGGGCGCGGTGGCCGCACTGTCGGGGTGCACGATGCTCGACCTCACTTCGGTCACGGGCCGGGCCTGCGCCGGGACGGTTCCCCCGAGGGCCAATGCGCCCACTGCTGCGGCGGCCAGGGCCGTACGGATCAGGTAATGCACCCTCCCACCCTAGGTGCGGAACCTACTTCACGGTAGGTCAATAATTTATCCACTCAGCGGTTTTTCTTCCGGTGAAAACCGGCGGCCCGCGGGGAGCCGCCGGCAGCGGGCTCAGCGGCGCACGTCAGCGGCCCTCCGGTTGGCCTGAAGGACCTCTTCCATGTAGGGGGCGCGCACCTCCGGGGAGATGCGGCAGTCCACCAGGAACACCCCGTTGGCGCCGGCGGCGACCCATTCCCGCAGGCCCGAAAGGTCTTCGAGGGCGCGGACCTTGGTGGCCTGGGCGCCGAGCCCGCGGGCCACGGCGGCAAAGTCGACCTCGGGAATCAGCATGGGCCCCTCGTGCAGCCCGATCGAGCCGTACTGGTGGATCTCGGCTCCGTAGCCGGCGTCGTTGTAGATGACGATGATGCCGCTGCGCACCGAGCGGATGACCGATTCCAGGTCCGCCAGGCCCATCAGGAAGCCGCCGTCCCCGCTGGCCAGCACGATCGTGGAGTCCGGCGCGGCGGCCCCGGCACCCACCGCGGAGGCCAGGCCCAGGCCGATGCTTTGGTAGGCGGTGCCCACCAGGTGCAGCGCGTGCGGGCCCGGCACCTTCCAGTACATGGGGCCCCAGCCGATGAAGTGCCCGCCGTCCTGCACCACGACGCGGTCCGCCGGCATGATCGAATCCAGCGCCCGGGCCACCGCGCGGGGGTCGAGCAGCCCGTCCGGCGCCGTTGCGTCCCCCCGGGCGTGCTCGCCGGTCCGGGCCAGGCGGTCCCCCGCCTGGTCCGCCCAGCGTGCACCGGCCTCGCGCCGGGCCACCAACGGCAGCAGGGCGGTCGCAACCGCAGCGGCGTCCGCCCGGATGAAGGCATCCACCCGCGGGCTGGTCGCTGTCTGCGCGACATCGACCTGGATCACCTGTGCGCCGTCGTTGAACAGCTCCCCGAAGCGGGTGGTGAATTGGTTCAGGCCTGCCCCGAGCACCAGCACCACGTCGGACTCGTGGACCAGTGCCGCGGTTTCTTCCGAGGAAAAGCCGCCGGTGATCCCCAGGTCGCCATGGCGCCCGGCCAGCAGGTTCGGCGCCAGGACGGTGCTGGAACTCAGCGCACCCAGGGAATCGGCGAGCGCGGTGATCGCATCCGCGGCACCCGCCAGGCGCGCCCCGCGCCCGTAGAGCACCAGCGGGCGCTTGGCCTCGTTCAGGGCCGCGGCGGCCTGGGCGAGCAGTTGCGGTGCGGCGGACGGGTAGCCGGGATCAAGGGTGAAATCCGCCAGGGTCGGGGCCTGTTCCCCGGCGGCTTCGTCGGCGACGATGTCGTAGGGAATCGAGATGACCACCGCGGTGCGTTCGCGCAGGGCGTGGGCCACGGCCTCAAGGGCAATGGCCATGGGGCGCCGGGCATCGACCACGAAGGTCTTGGCTCCCACGGCATCGTTGACGGCCTTCTGGTCGATGTCCCAGGGGCGGGCGCCGGTGGTTGGCTGGTCGCCGGTGAGCAGCACCATCGGGATCCGGGCCTTGGCGGCCTCGGCCAGCGGGGTGATCGCGTTGCTGAAGCCCGCGCCGTAGGTGGTCGTGGCGACGGCCGGCTTTCCGGTGACGCGGAAGTAGGCATCGGCGGCGGTGACCGCGGCCGATTCGTGGCGCACGGCGGTGAAGCGGAATCCGGTGCGCACGGCGGCGTCGAGGAAATGGGCATTGCCGTTGCCCATGACCCCGAAGATCTCGGAGGTGCAGGTTAAAAGAGCGCGGGAAACGGCAGCGGAAACTGTAGACATTTTTGTGACTTTCGAATGCAGCAAAAAGAAATAAGGCCATATTCGTCTTCGGGCAACGAACCCGGATTTCGCCCATTTTTAGAGCGACGGCAGGAACTTCAGAAACGTTCCGCCTGACGATGCCACGATATCCGGGCCACCGTGTCCTGCGCAACATTGCGACCCCGAAAGGCGGGGGGCGACAGCGTCCTTGCCCCTTGGCCGATCCCGGCGGGGCGCGGAACCAACGCACCATTTCCGGGAGTCCTGGCCTGGCGGATCTTCCCGATTTCTGCCCTTCCCCGGCCGGCCGCGCTGCCGCACCGGGCCCCTTCCACGTCCCCCTCGCTTGGCATGTCGAAAGCAACGTTGGCCTGTGTCTTCGCAAACCAACGCCGCCTTGCCCGCGACATTCACGGTGGCGGGGTAGCTGCGGTCCCCGCCGCCTCAGCGGATCCTGCGGCGGTATTTGGCGATCGCGAACCCGTAGGAGACGGCCAGGATGCCGAGCAGCCAGGCCAGCGCGATCCAGATGTCGTTGCCGACCGGCTCCTGGGCGAACAGGGCCCGGACGGTGTTCACGATGGAGGTCACCGGCTGGTTCTCGGCGAACCACGCAACGGGGCCGGGCATCGAACCGGTGGGCACGAAGGCCGAGGAAATGAACGGGAGGAAGATCAACGGGTAGCTGAATGCGCTCGCCCCGTCGACCGTCCTTGCCGAGAGCCCGGCGATCACGGCGATCCAGGTCAGCGTCAGGGTGAACAGGACCAGGATGCCGGCGACCGCGAGCCAGGCGCCCACCGAAGCCCCGGTGCGGAACCCCATGGGCAACGCGACGCCGACGACCGCCGCAACGGAGAGAAGGTTCGCGGCCAGGGACGTGAACACGTGGGCCCAGAGCACGGACGAGCGGGCGATCGGCATGGATGCGAAGCGTTCGAAGATCCCGCCCTGCATGTCCAGGAACAGCCGGTAGGCGGTGTACGCGACGCCGGAGGCGATCGTGATCAACAGGATGCCGGGGAGCATGTAGTTGACGTATGACTGCCCGGAGCCGGTGTTGATCGCGCCGCCGAGCACGTAGACGAACAGCAGCATCAGGGCGATCGGGGTGATCACGGTGGTGATGATGGTGTCGGGGCTGCGCAGGATGTGGCGCAGCGAGCGGCCGGTCAAGACGCCGGTGTCGGCCAGGACGTGGGTGGTCATTGGATTTCCTTTCCCGCCTGGACCGTGCCGTCGGCGCGGCCGCCCGTGGCGGTGTCGATCCCGCCACCGTCTTCCACGAGGGCCAGGAAAACGTCTTCGAGGGAAGGCTGCTTCTCGACGTATTCGAGCTTGGCGGGCGGGAGCAGTGCCTTGAGTTCGGCGAGGGTGCCGTTTTGGATGATGGTGCCCTTGTGCAGGATCGCGATGCGGTCCGCGAGGGTCTCGGCCTCGTCAAGGTCTTGCGTCGTGGGCAGCACGGTCGTGCCGGCGGCGGCAAGGCCCCTGACCGTCTGCCACACCTCGAGTCGGGCCTGCGGATCCAGTCCGGTGGTGGGCTCGTCGAGGAAGATGACCGGCGGGTTGCCGATCAGGCTCATCGCGATGTCGAGCCGGCGGCGCATGCCGCCGGAATACGTCGAGGCCTTGCGGTTCCCCGCCTCGGTGAGCGTGAAGCGGGCCAGCAGGGCCTCGGCGATCGCGCCCGGGTCCTGCAGGTGGCGCAGCCTGGCGATCAGCACGAGGTTCTCCCGTCCGGTGAGCACCTCGTCGACCGCGGCGAACTGGCCGGTCAGGCTGATCGACTCGCGCACCAGGCTCGGCTGGGCGGCGACGTCGAAGCCGTTGACCACCGCGGTGCCCGCGTCGGCCTTCAGCAGCGTCGAGAGGATCCGCACCAGCGTGGTCTTTCCGGCGCCGTTGGAGCCCAGCAGCGCGAAGACGCTGCCCGTCCGCACGTCGAAGTCGACGCCCCGCAGCACCTGCAGGTCCTTGAAGGATTTCTCGATGCCCCGCACCCGGATCGCGGACCCGGGGGCTTGGTCTGTTTCCATGGGGACTTCCCCGTTTCCGATGGGGTCAGGCTTCGTCAACGGACTGGTCGATGGCATCATTCAGGCGCTTGCGCTCCTTGTTGATCCATTGGCCATCCGCGTAGTTTGCGATGAAGGCATCGGCGAACTCAACAGGGTCTTCCCCGACGATGTCCCGGATCGGCGTGCCGTCGGTGGCTGCGCGCTCGATCAGGTCGGCGAGGTCCTCGAGCATCTGCATGAAGACATCGCCCTTGACGATCGACCCGGCGTACATGAAGTAGCGTTCGATCCCGTCGACTGCGGTTCGATAGCTCGCGGGGAGCTGTTCCTTGCGGGCCTTGTACTGGCGCCAGCGCTTCTTGTCCTCGAACGATCCGGTGACCAATTCGATCCACTTTGCTGCCATGTCTACTCTCCTTTTTCCTGCGTGTCTTCAATGTGTTGCTTCAGCTGCGCGATCCGTGCCGCAAGGAAGCTCCAGGTCCCCCAGAACTCCTCGAGGTACTCGCCGCCTTGCGCGTTCAGCGAGTAGACCTTGCGTGGTGGCCCCTTTTCGGACGGGACCTTTTCGACGTCGACGAGATCGCGCTTTTCGATCCTGATCAGCACGGCGTACACGGTGCCCTCGACGATGTCGGAGAAGCCCTCGTCGCGCAGCCGGGCCGTGATCTCGTAGCCGTATGCCGGCCGCACGGCCAGGATCGCGAGGATCATGCCCTCGAGCGTGCCCTTGAGCATCTCGGTCATTTGCTTGCCCATGGAACCCCCTCTCCCCAACTACTCTGCACTGCTAACTACCACTAAATAGTAACACTGAATAGCGGTCGCACAAGAGGGAAATTCCCGAATCTTGGTCGATTGATTTCGGCAGTGGCGCACTGCCCTTCACGCACCCGGGGCACCCCGGGCCGGGCGCCATCGCCTGCCGCGTGGCGACGGAGGCTTCGTTGCGCGCGGGGGATGCCGTCCGCGAGCGCAATCCGCAGGTCGAAGGCCGAATGGAACAAGGGGGCCCGGGAACCAAGCCGACGCGGGTCGGGGCAGTGCCGTGCATCAGTTCGGGCCGGAAACACGCGCCGGCACCCTTGGCGTGGCGCTGGGCATCACGCGGCCGGGCTACCGCTGGACACGCCATCCGGAAACAGAAGATCCCCGCTCTCCCAAGGAGAACGGGGACCGATCTGTGCGCCCTGCGGGGCTCGAACCCGCGACCAATGGATTAAAAGTCCAGTGCTCTACCAACTGAGCTAAAGGCGCATCGGCACTTAGCCATCACCCATATTAGCGGATAACCCGGCATCTTCTGGACATCCTGGACAGATTCAACCGGCACGTGGAACCCGGGGGTTTGTGGTGGTCACCCTCGTCATGGCCGCGTTGGCCACCGACTTCCCGGCTCGGGCAGGTAGCGGCCCAATTCCAATTGGCGGGCCGCGCAGGCCTGGTCCCGGGCGGGGCAGTGGCCGCAGCGCTCACCACGCATGTTGCCTCCGGACCGGCCGGCCTGCCCGCCGATGGGCAAGTATCCAGCCGGGCAGAGTATCCTCTAGCCCATGAAAGGCCATCCAGCATTGACTCCACCGGCAACCACATTCCGCCACCACAAGCCCAAGCCATTTGCGCCCATGGACTTCGACCCGTTCGAGGGCGGCGCCGATCCGGCACGAGTCTCGGAGGCCGCGCACCTCTCCGCCCAGGCGCTGGTCCACGCCGGAAAACTCAACAACGACCCCCTGGTCCGCGAGCGCCTCGTGCGGCTGGCCGAGGACGAGGGCCTGGAGGTCATTGCCGAGCTCTGGTCCAAGGCCCCGGCCCGGTCGCTTCCCGGCTCCCTGTGGCGCCTGTACGCAATCAGAGCCGCAACGGTCAACAACCCCGAGGCCATGGCCTCCTTCTTTGCCGCCGGCGCCCACCTGGCCCAGGTGGAGCGCGTCGTGGCCGGAGCCGCGGAGCCTCCGGGCGCCGAGGAGCTGTGCGCCATGACCAGCTCGATCCTCACCGGCGCCTTCGACGGCGAGTTCGACGTCGCCTTGGAACGCACCGCCGCCTACTGCCGGGTCATCGCCCTGGGCCAGGCCGAACAAGCCGACGCCGCCGAGCTCTCACACCCGGAGCGTGCCACGCTGATGACCACCCGGGCACATGCCCTGGTGAAGACCGCCGAGGACCTGGAATCCGCGGCTGCCTCATGGCGGGCCGGGGAGCTTGACTGAGGGTTCCTTCACGCTGCGCGCGAATATGGGGCGCCCGATGTTGACAGGAAGGCCTGTTTCCTAGAAAACTGGACTCACGGTGCCGGACCGCGGCAGCCCCGGGCTCCAACTTTCAGCCGCTACGAGCGGCCTTCCGCCGAGAGGCGCTCCCGGTTCGGCACCGCCAACTTCTCCCCCGCATTCGCAGGGGACGCACTTCACACCGTCCCGGACGGGCTTGTTAACCTTCGATGCGTAAACTGGGCTTCGACCCGCACTTTCCTTTCCATCCGGTGGTATCTTCGTGAAGTTTAGATTGTTCCCTTCGGACACGCGTGGCCTGGAGCTCCTGCGCGACCTGGCCACCGAGGTCCACCACTGCGTCGGCGTGCTGTCCGAAATGCTTGGATCCGACGAGGACCGCGAACTGCATCTCGAGGCGCTCAACGCCTCCGAGGTCAAGACCACCGACCTGCACTACGCGGTGCTCACCCACCTGCGCACCAGCTACGTCAACCCGTTGCCACGCGAGGACGTCTACACCTTTTCCCGCCTGCTCCACGAGGCGGTCGAACAGCTCAGCGGCGCCGGCGACCTCATCTCCCACCTGGGCAAGCGCCAGCTTTCGCACCGTGCGGCCGAACAGCTTGAACTCATCGGGCGGCAGGCCGAACTCACCACCCAGGCCCTGGGCCAGCTCCAGCACCTGGACGACCTCGAGGACCTGTGGCTGGAACTGGTGCGCATCTCCAAGCGGGCTCACCGGACCCACCGAACCTGGGTTGGGGAGATCGGGGAGCTGAGCAAGGCCGGAACCATCATCCGCCACCGCTCGGTCGCCGAGCAGTTCCTGGCCTCTGCGCAATCCCTGCGCGCCGTGGCCGACCACCTTGGCCGCGTCCTGGTCAAGGAATCCTGAGCCGGGCGTGATTACCGGACAATCCTTCATGATGGTCGTGGTGCTGTTGTGCACCTGTGCCTTCGCGTTCCTCAACGGCTTCCGCGACGCCTCGAACTCCGTTGCCGTCGCGGTGCGCAACCGGGCACTGACTCCCACCTATGCGGTCCTGGTGGCGGCGTTCTTCACCTTCGCGGGCACCATGCTTTCAACCAGTTTCGGGGTTTATCTGGTCTCCGCGGTGGAGCTGAACGTCCCGGACGGGATCCCGGGCCTGGCCCTGCTGCTGTCCGCGTTGCTTGCGGGCGGCGCCTGGGCGCTGCTGTGCTGGTGGCGCGGGCTGCCGGTGTCCTCCACGCATTCGTTGATCGCCGCGCTTGCCGGGGCCTCCGGTGCCTCCGCGCTGCTGGGCAACGACGGCGTGCATGACGCCTGGCGGATGCTCGCCGGCGGGGTGCTGCTGCCGTTGGTCTTCACCCCGGTCTTCGCCTTCGCCGTCTCCTACGCCCTGGTCATCCCTGTCACCTGGCTGGTGCGCCATTCCACGGCCTCCGACGTCAACGGCGTCTCCCGTGCCGGCCAGGCCATTGCGGCGTGCGCGGTGGCCCTGGGCAACGGGCTGCAGGACGGCCAGCGCACCGGCGCCTTCCTGACCCTGGCCCTGGTGACCGCCGGTGCTGCCGAGCCCGGCTCCATCATGCTCGGCCCGCAGCTGCTCGGTGCCGGCTGCCTGGCCGCCGGTGTCCTCTTCGGCGGCTGGCGCATCGCCCACACCCTTGCCTACCGGCTGGTCAACATGGACCCGTTGCGCGGCATGGTCGCCCAGTCGGTCTCCGCGGCCATGCTATTCCTCGGCGCCATGCTGATCCACCTGCCGATCTCCACCACCCAGGCGGTCACCAGCTCGATTGTTGGGGCCGGCGCAAACCAGCGCTTCGAGTCCGTGACCTGGCGGCATGTGAACCGCATCCTGCGGCACTGGGTCGCCACCCCGCTGGTGTGCGCCGTCGTGGGCGGGATCCTGTACCTGGCCATGCACCCGCTGGTGAGCTGACCGGCGAGCGCACGGGGCACGGCGGGCAACGGCCCCTTGGCGATTAGTGCCCCTGGATGGCCCCGGGCATTGCCAGCTTCAGCTCCGCGGCGATCCGCCCGAGTTCCGACCAGGTCCTGGAATTGACCTCCACCGGGTGCCCGGCGGGGTAGCTGTCCCCCACCGACGGGCCTTCGCCCGGCACCCGGATGGGTCCGCTGCCGGCTTCCGGCTCGCCGGACTTCACGTGGTCGATGAACTCCTCGACCTGCGCGGTGAATTCGTGCAGCTCGCGCAGCTGCGCCACGTCGATCGCGACGACCAGGGTCCCCTGGTGGTCGGCCGTCTTCCGCTCCGAGACGGTTTCCGAGCCCGAGAGCGCGCCGCCGAGGGCCTCGACCAACAGCGCCAGCCCGAAGCCCTTGAACCCGCCGAAGGGCTTGAGCAGCCCCTCGGGGGTCACCCACTGCCCGGACAGCTCCGTGCCGCGGTCGCGTTCCTCGGCCAGCCGACCGCCGGCCACCGTGCTGGTGGCAAAGTCGATGACCAGATGCGGCGCACTCGCGCGCGGGACCCCGGCGGCAATCGGGTTGGTCGACAGCCGGGCCCGGGTGCCGCCCGGCGGCACCACGACCTGCCCGGCCCCGTTGTTGTTCCCGAACAGCAGGGTCGCCACCCCGGCGCTGGCCGCCTCCTCGCAGAACGGGGCAAACCGCCCCGCATACTCGCTGTTGCGCACCGCGACCGCGGCGATCCCGTGGGCCTTGGCACGGGCCACTGCCACCGCCGTGGCATCGCGCAGCGCAAAGTGCCCGTAGGTGCCGTTGCCGTTCATGCGCACCAGGGAGCCGGTGTCCAGCTCGATCGAGGCCCGCGCCCCGGGCTGCGCGAATCCCTTCAGCGCACGGTCGACGTACTCGGGAAGCCTGCGCATCCCGTGCGAGGGGTGGTTGGCCAGCTCCGAGGCGATCAGCTGGTCCGCCATGTAGGCGGCGTCCGTCCCGGAGGCCCCGACCGCGGCCATGGCCTTCACGACGAATCCGTGCAGGTCTCCCGCCCTGCTTCTCTGGTGCACCGTTGCGGTTTCTTCGCTCACGTAGTTTCCTTCTGTGTGTGTGGGGGGTGGGCTGGTTCCCCACCATACCGACGGCAAGCACCCTCGGTGGCCAGGCCCGCTGGCGCGGCGCACCCGCCCCGGTCGTCCCCCAAGCAAAACGGGAACAGATGTTAAACGAGGCGACGGCGGAGGAATGCGCAAGATTCGCGCACATTCCTCCGCCGTCGCGATCCCCCTCCAGGGATCCCCGGAAGATCCCCCTTCCGGTACCGCCGCCACGACCTGTTCGGTCATGCCGGCGAATTCTGGTGTTGCGTGTTTTCCCCGGGCGGGGATTATCCGAAGCGGCCCGAGACGTAGTCCTCGGTGGCCTTGACGGCCGGGTTGGAGAAGATCGTCGCGGTTTCCGCGTATTCGATCAGCTTGCCGGGCTTGCCGGTTCCGGCGATGTTGAAGAACGCGGTCTTGTCGCTCACGCGTGCGGCCTGCTGCATGTTGTGGGTCACGATCACCACGGTGAACTCGCTCTTGAGCTCGTTGATCAGGTCCTCGATGGCCAGGGTGGAGATCGGGTCCAGGGCCGAGCACGGCTCGTCCATCAGGATCACCTGGGGCTTCACCGCGATGGTGCGGGCGATGCACAGGCGCTGCTGCTGGCCACCGGAGAGGCCCGATCCGGGCTTGTCCAGGCGGTCCTTGACCTCGTTCCAGAGGTTGGCCCCGCGCAGCGACTTCTCCACCAGCGAGTCCGCATCGGACCTGGAGATCTTCTTGCCGTTGAGCTTGACCCCGGCCAGCACATTGTCCTTGATGGACATGGTCGGGAACGGGTTGGGTCGCTGGAAGACCATGCCGATCTGGCTGCGCACGGTCACCGGGTCGACGCCGGATTCGTAGAGGTTGTCCCCGTCCAGGAGGACCTCGCCCTCGACGCGGCCGCCGGGGATGACCTCGTGCATGCGGTTCAGGGTGCGCAGGAAGGTGGACTTCCCGCAGCCCGAGGGGCCGATGAACGCGGTGACGGACTTGGCTTCGATTTCGATGTTGACATCTTCAACGGCCAGGAACTTGGAGTAGTAGACGTTGAGGTCTTTGACGTCGATGCGCTTTGACATGGTGGTTGTTCCTTAGAAAGTTTTTTGGTGTCGGGTCCGGAGCCTAAAGGCTCAACGGCCCTTCTTGGGGGCGAACAGGCCGGCAACCAGCCTGGCTCCGAGGTTGAGCACCATGACCATGATGATCAGCAGCAGGGCCGCGGCCCAGGCACGCTGGATCGAGGGGTCCACGTTGGTCGGCGAGGTCGGGGTGAGGATCTGGTAGTAGATGAACGTCGGCAGCGTGGCCATCCAGTTGCCGAAGACGTTCACGTTGATGTTGTTCGCCAGGCCGGCGGTGACCAGGATCGGTGCGGTTTCGCCGATGACGCGGGCGATGGCCAGGGTGACGCCGGAGGCGATGCCGGAGATCGCCGTGGGGATGACGACCTTGGCGATGGTGCGCCACTTGCGCACGCCCAGGGCGTAGGCGGCCTCGCGCAGCTCGTTCGGGACGATCTTGAGCATTTCCTCGGTGGAGCGGACCACCGTGGGGATCATCAGCACGCTCAAGGCGACCGCGGCGACGATGCCCATCCGGGCGGTGGGGCCCAGCAGCACCGCGAACAGCGCGGTGGCGAAAAGGCCGGCGACGATCGAGGGGATGCCGGTCATCACGTCGACGAAGAAGGTGATGGCGCGGGCCAGCGGCCCGTTCTTGCCATATTCGACCAGGTAGATGGCGGTCAGCATGCCCACGGGAACCGAGATGACCGTCGACCACAGGGTGATCAGCAGCGTGCCGATGACCGCGTGATAGGCCCCGCCGAGCACCGGGGTGCCGTCTTCGACGCTGGCGTTGTCCACCGCGCCGGTGATCCCGTTCATGGAGTGGAACAGGAAGTGCGTGTTGATGCCCGGCAGTCCCTTTTGCAGCACCGTGAACAGCACCGAAGCCAGCGGGATCAGTGCCAGCAGGAAGGCGGCATAGACCAGATTGGTGGCCAGGGCGTTGCGGCCCTGGCGCGGGCCCTCCACCAGCGTGGTGATGACGGTGGAGGCGATGACGAAGACGATGGCTGTGTAGATGGCCAGGGTGGCCACCGAGAAGCCGCCGAGTGTGGAGGCCGCGGCCCCCAGGATCAGCGAGGCCGCGGCGATGCCCGGCACCGCCCAGCGTGGCAGGTGGCCCTTGGCCAGGGAGTTGCGCTTGCGGGCAACCGGCGGCGGGTTCTGCACGTTGCGCGAATCGTTCGAGGTCTTGCGCGTGGTTGTGGCACTCATCAGTTGGCTCCCGAGAATTCCTTGTGGCGGGCGATGATGGCCCGGGCGATGAGGTTGACCACCAGGGTGATCACGAACAGTACCAGGCCGGCGGCGATCAGCTCGGCCAGGCGCAGGCCGAAGGCCTCGGGGAAGTTCAGGGCGATCTCCGCGGCAATGGTCTGGTTGCCGGACTTGATCAGCGACGGGATCAACCCGCCGGTGGACAGCACCAGGGCCACGGCCATGGTCTCACCCAGGGCGCGGCCCAGGCCGAGCATCACGGCGGAGATGATGCCGGGGCGCGCGAAGGGCAGCACCGACATGGTGATCATTTCCCAGCGCGTGGCACCCAGTGCGAGCGCGGCTTCCTCATGCAGCTTCGGGGTCTGCAGGAAGATCTCGCGGCTCAGCGAGGTGATGATCGGAAGGACCATCACGGCGAGCACGATGCCGGCGGTGAGGATGGTCTTGCCGGTCTGCGAGGCGGGGCCGGCGAAGACCGGGATGAAGCCGAGGTTCTCGGCCAGCCACTGGAAGCTGGGGACCAGCGCCGGGGCGAGCACCAGGTAGCCCCAGGCTCCGTAGATGACCGACGGGATCGCGGCCAGCAGGTCGATGACGTAGCCGAGCCCGGCGGCCAGCCGGCGCGGGGCGTAGTGCGAGATGAACAGCGCCACGGCAATGCCGACCGGGGTGGCGATCAGCAGGGCTATGGCCGCCGCGATGACGGTGCCGATGACGATCGGGAAGATGTAGGCGAGGAAGCCCTCGCCGCCGCTGACCAGCGTCGGGTCGGCGGTGAAGGTGGGCAGCGCCTGGATGAACAGGAAGATCGCCACCGCAAGCAGCGTTGCGAGGATAAGGATGCCTGCGCCCAGCGCGGCACCGGAGAAGATTTTGTCTCCGGCCTGTCCCTTGGATCCGTTGCGTCGAAGCGCGTTGGTAGTCATATGGGTAAGCCTTTGGATGTTGTGCAAACGGGTTCAGGGGGATCGGACGGCCCGCTTGCGCCGGGATGTGGAGAGGGGCAAGTGCGATGCTACTGCGCCCGCCGGGGAATATCGATGGTTCGACGTTCCCCGGCGGGAGTGTGACAGCTAGGAGCCGACCTTGATGGAGTCGATCGACTTGATTGCCGCTTCGCTCATCTTGGCAGAGAGCGGTGCGTTTCCGGCGGAGGCTGCGGCTTCCTTCTGGCCGGCCTCGGAGAGCACGTACTCGCCGAAGCTCTTGACCAGGTCAACGGTTGCCTGGTCCTTGTAGCTGGAGCAGAACACGTGGTAGGAGACCAGGATGATCGGGTAGGACCCGGATTCGGTGGTGTCGCGCTTCAGGTCCAGGGACATGTCCAGTGCACCGCGGCCTTCGACCGGGGTGGCTGCCTCGACGCCCTTGGCTGCTGCCTCCGCGGAGATCTCGGTGAAGTCGTCGCCGACCTTTACGTTCACGGTGCCGAGCTTGCCCACGGCGGAGAAGTCGGCGTAGGTGATTGCGCCCTCGGTGGCGGTCGTGGTGGCCACGACGCCGGAGGTGCCCTTGGCGTTCTCGCTGTCGAGATCCTTGGGCCAGTCGCCGGAGACGTCGTAGGTCCAGACGTCCTTGGCGGCGGCCGCGAGGTAGTCGACAAAGTTCTCGGTCGTGCCGGACTCGTCGTTGCGGTGCACCACGGTGATGGCGGTGTCCGGAAGGCTCACGCCTTCATTGGTCGCGGCGATGGCCGGATCATTCCACTTGGTGATTTCCAGCTTGAAGATCTTCGCGATGGTGGCCGCGTCAAGGTTCAGGGTTTCGACACCCGGAAGGTTGAAGGCAACCGCGATCGGGGAAACGTAGGCCGGGACGTTGAAGGCACCCTCGGGGCCGCAGATTTCCTTCGAGGATTCGATTTCCTCGTCCTTCAGGTAGGCGTCCGAGCCTGCGAACTGTGCGCCGCCGGCCAGGAAGGCCTTGCGGCCCGCGCCGGATCCGTCCGGGGAGTACTGGACCATGGTGCCGGGGGTGGCGGCTTCGAAGCCGGCCTTCCAGGCTTCCATGGCGGACTTCTGCGAGGACGCGCCGGAACCGGTCAACGTGCCGGATACCGCAGCGGCGGAGCCGCCGGTCGAGGCAGCCGTGCCGGCCGAGGCGGTCGGGCTGTCGGAACCGCAGGCGGTCAGGGCCAGGGCGGCGACGGTAAGAACAGCAGCCGCGCTGCCAATGCGATGAAGCTTCACGAGTTATCCTCTTTCAAATGCCTGTCAATGACGAATCGTGTCGTCCTGGTTTGTTCCCAAGGATGCGCACGCCGGCACATCGCTTCAATACGAAGTTAGGCCCCGGAGGTAACCAGCTGTTGCGATGAAGGTGAACGCAGGGTGAACACGTCTGGTTCGCAGCGGTGTTTCGCGTCACGTTTCATGCTTTGCCACCGCGCGCGAAACACATGACAGACTGTTGCCCATGGGTATCGGATCTTCGGCGGGCGGAGCATGGACATTCGTCAAGCGCCGCTACCGCGTGGGCATGCGCCGCGCGGGCACTTCGTTCCCCAGGATCATCCAGATGACTGCCTCCGCGGTGCTGGCCTATTGGATTGCCGAGCAATTGCTGGGTCACGTCGGGCCGATCTTTGCCGCAACCAGCGGCCTGCTGGTGCTGGGCTTCGGCACCGCGACCACTGTGCGCCGATCCCTCGAGGTCGCCATCGGCTGCACCCTGGGTGTGGCGGTCGGCGACCTGCTGCTCACCCTGTTGGGAAGCGGCCTGTGGCAGGCGGGATTGGTGCTCTTCCTGTCCCTGACGATCGCCCGTTTCCTGGATTCCGGTCCCATCTTCACCACCCAGCTGGGCCTGCAGTCGGTGCTCGTGGTCCTGCTGCCCATCGCCGATGCGGCCGGCCCGTTCAGCCGTTCGCTCGATGCGGTCGTCGGCTCGCTGTGCGGCCTGTTGATCGTCATGGTCTTTCCGCGGGACCCGCGCCGCACACCCATTGCCGAACTCGGCAAGCTGCTCAGTGAGCTTTCGGGGATTCTCCAGGAGTGCGCGCGCGCCGTGAGCTCCTCGGATTCCACCCTGGCCTTCCACGCGCTGGTCCGCGCCCGCGGCACCCAAAAGCTCATGGACGCCCTGCCCGCGGCACTGAACGTGGCACGCGAGGTTGCCACCCTGGCCCCGGCACACCGACGACGCCGTTCGGACCTGGAGCGGTTGTCGATCGCGGCCGAAAAAACAGACCTGGCGATGCGCAACTCCCGGGTCCTGGCACGCCGGCTGACCACGGTGATCAACCACGGCGCACTGACCGACCGCGGGGTCGAGGCGGTGGCCAGCCTGCTGGGTGAGTTGTCCGAGGCCGTGGACGCCTTCGGCTATGCGGTGCTGGAAACCAACGAGTCCGGGTACCAACGGGCCGTGGGGCGGGCGCAGCGCGAGCTGGCCGAATGCGCAGCCCGGTTGGATCCCCAGACGCTTCAGGTCAGCGGGCTGCAGGGCGAGGGCATGGTGCTGCTGTTGCGCCCCTTGGTGGTCGACATGCTCGAGGCCTCCGGCATCAGCCATGAGGACGCAGTGGCGCTGCTGCCGCGCCTGTAGCGAAAACCCGCCGCGGCGAAACCAAACCGTTGGCGCCGGGCACTAGCATCAAGCACATGGCTAAGAATTCCCGCACCAAGAACACACCCGCATACCGTTGCGCGGAATGCGGCTGGAGCGCCGTGAAATGGGTGGGCCGTTGCGGCGAATGCCAGGCCTGGGGCACCGTGGAGGAAATGGGCGCGGTCACGGCCAAGACCACCGTGGCCACCACCATCGCCGTCCCCGCCCAGCCCATCGGCGAGGTCGATGCCACCGCCGCCTCCTACCGCACCTCCGGGGTGGATGAGCTTGACCGGGTGCTCGGCGGCGGGCTGGTGCCCGGGGCCGTCATCCTGTTGGCCGGGGAGCCGGGGGTGGGCAAGTCCACGCTGCTGCTGGACGTCGCGGCGCGCGCCGCACGCACCGGCCGCAGGGTCCTGTACATCACCGGCGAGGAATCCGCCGCCCAGGTCAAGGTCCGCGCCGAACGCATCAACGCGATGGCCGAGACCCTCTACCTGACCGCCGAGACCGACCTGGGCATCGCGCTGGGCCAGGTGGAAAGGATCGACCCGGAGCTGCTGATCATCGACTCCGTGCAGACCCTGGCCTCGTCCGAGGTCGACGGGACCGCGGGCGGCATTTCCCAGGTCAAGGAGGTCGCCGCATCCCTGATCAACGCGGCCAAGCGGCGGAACATGACCACCATCCTGGTCGGCCACGTCACCAAGGACGGCTCGATCGCCGGGCCGCGGACGCTCGAGCACCTGGTGGATGTGGTGTGCCAGTTCGACGGCGAGCGCCACTCCCGCCTGCGGCTGCTGCGCGCCCTGAAGAACCGCTATGGCCCCACCGACGAGGTCGGTTGCTTCGACTTGACCGAGGGCGGCATCGAGGGCCTGGCCGACCCCTCGGGGCTCTTCGTCACCCGCACCAAGGACCCGGTGCCCGGCACCTGCATCACCGTGACCCTCGAGGGTCGCCGGCCCCTGGTTGCGGAGGTGCAGACCCTGCTCTCGCGGGCCACCAGCGCCATCCCCCGCCGGGCCACCAGCGGCCTGGACGCGGCGCGCACCCAGATGATCCTGGCGGTGCTGCAGTCGCGGGCCCGGATGGAGCTGGGCGGACTCGATTCCTACGTGGCCACCGTCGGCGGGGTCAAGCTGAGCGAACCGGCCACGGACCTGGCCACCGCGCTGGCGCTTGCCTCCTCCATGCACAACCACCCGCTGCCGCCCCAGTTCGTGGCCTTCGGCGAGGTCGGGCTGGCCGGGGAGGTGCGCCCGGTGCCGGAGATCGGCAGGCGGATTATCGAGGCCGAGCGGCTCGGATTCCGCTACGCCATGGTCCCGGCATCCCCGCAGCCGCCGAAGAACGTCCCGGACTCGATCAGGGTCTTCACGGTCTCCTCGGTGCTCGAGGCGCTGGACATCGCCTTCGAACAACGCGTCAAGACCGGCGCCTGAGCGTCGCTTCGGTAACAAAGGGGTACCGAAGTGTCCCCGACCTGCCCCAAAGTGCGGGTCGGCGTCCGGCGGTGGCCATACGATAGGTAGTAGTCCCCTGGAAGGAAATGGCCACCCATGTCGAAGAGCCCCGAAGATGCGCTGCGCGCCACGTTGGCCCGCGTTGCACCCGGAACGGAGCTGCGCGACGGGTTGGAGCGCATCCTGCGCGGCCGCACCGGCGCGCTGATCGTGCTGGGGCACGACCGGGTGGTCGATTCGATCTGCTCCGGCGGCTTTGACATCAACATCGCCTTCTCCCCCACGCGGCTGCGCGAGCTGGCCAAGATGGACGGGGCGATCGTCTGCGACAAGGACGGTTCCAACATCCTGCGCGCCGGGGTGCAGTTGGTCCCGGACCACTCGATCCCCACCCAGGAATCGGGAACTCGCCACCGCACCGCCGAGCGCGTGGCCATCCAGACCGGTTTCCCTGTCGTCTCGGTCTCGCAGTCGATGCACATCATCGCCCTGTACGTGCAGGGCATCCGCTACCTGCTCGAGGGCTCCGAACCGGTGCTGGCCCGCGGCAACCAGGCCCTGGCCACCCTGGAACGGTACCGCTCACGCCTCGACCAGGTCACCAGCGCGCTGTCCGCGGCCGAGATCGAGGCCGTCGTGACGGTCCGCGACGTCGCAGCGGTGCTGCAGCGCCAGGAAATGGTGCGCCGCATCTCCGAGGAGATTGCCCAGTACGTGCTGGAGCTCGGCGCCGACGGCCGGCTGCTCGCGCTGCAGCTCGACGAGCTTTCCGCAGGCCTTGGCCCGGGCTCGGATCTTTTGCTGAAGGACTACTCGAACCTGGGCCGCGAGGAACTGGACATCGACGCGGCGCTGAAGAAGCTGCAGAACCTTGATTCCACCGACCTGATCGACCTGGGCAAGTTCGCCGCCATCCTGGGCATCAGCCCCGGCATCGATTCGCTCGAGGCCGTCGTGGCGCCCAAGGGACACCGTTTGCTCGCGGGCATCAAGTCGGTGCCGCGCGCGGTGGCCGACCGGCTGGTCAACAACTTCGGCGGCCTGCAGCGGCTGATGGCCGCCAACATCGAGGACCTGATGGCGGTGGACGGGATCGGCGAGCAACGCGCCCGCACCGTGCGCGAGGGGCTCTCGCGCGTCGCCGAGTCCTCGCTGCTGGACCGCTTCCTCTAAGCCGGAAAGCCGGCCGGCCGTCGCGCTACTTCAGTTCGAACTTTGCGGTCTCGCTGGTCAGGTCCCCCAGTTTCGCGGTGAATCCGTACCAGCCCGGCCGCGGCTTCGCGTTGACGAGCTTGCAGCCCGGTGCGCTGCGCACCCGGGTCCAGGTGAAGCGGGCGGTCTCGCTGGCGCCCGGCTTGATGGTGATTTCCGTGTCCATCGGGTCCTGCACGCAGTCCGAGGTGGAAAAGATCCGGTCCGCCCCGCTCGTGACGGAGAAAACCTGCTGGCTGGTGCCCACGTTGACCAGGCACTCGGTTGTCCCCGCGTTCTTGATCGTCATCACCAGCACCGGGTTGTCGGCCGGACCGTGGGTGGCCTGGGCCGTGGATGCCGTGACGACCACGTCCCCCTCGGGGCACATCGCCGGGCCCGCGGAAGACTCCGCGGTGGGTTCAACGGAAGCCTGCGGGGAGCTTCCTCCTGCCTGGCTTGCCGCCGGGGCGGCACCCGGTTCGGCGGGGCGCAGCAGGGAAGCAATGCCGAATCCGGCCCATGCCAAAAGCCCGATGAGAACCAGCGTGGCAATGAGCACCGCGAGTCGACGACGCCGAAAAACCCGTGCGGAGGGGCGGGTGGAACGGACCTGCTTTTGTGCCATGCCTCAAGGCTACGAAACCAATCGTTTTGATCCCGACTCCCACGCCGCCAGCTAGAGTGATATCGCCAGCATTCCCCTTCCAGCCAAAGGATTTCTCCTCACCGTGCTCCACCCCGACCTGCCGAAGATCCACCGTGAAATCACCGACTGGTACCTCGCCCATGCCCGCGACCTGCCGTGGCGCCGGGAGTCTGCCGGGCCATGGGCCGTGATGGTCTCGGAGTTCATGCTGCAGCAGACCCCGGTGGTTCGGGTGCTCCCGGTGTGGGAGGCCTGGATGGAGCGCTGGCCCACCCCGGCCGCGCTGGCCGCAGAGCCGGTCGCCGAGGCCGTCAAGGCCTGGGGCCGGCTGGGCTACCCGCGCCGGGCCCTGCGCCTGCATGCCGCCGCCACCGTGATCGCCAACGAGCATGGCGGCCGGGTCCCGGGGACCGAGGCGGAGCTGCTCGCCCTGCCCGGAATCGGCACCTACACCGCCGCGGCCATCGCGTGCTTCGCGTTCAAGGTCCCCACCGTGGTGGTGGACACCAACATCCGCCGGGTCCACGCCCGTTTGGCCAGCGGCAAGGCGCTGCCGGAGCAAAACCAGAACGCCGCCGAACTCGCGCTGGCCGCACGCCTGCTCCCCGCCTCCGGGCCCGGGGATCCGCACGGCACGGCGCTTGCCAACGGCTGGAACATTGCAGTGATGGAGCTCGGTGCACTGGTGTGCACGGCCCGATCCCCGCGCTGCGAGGACTGCCCGGTGCTCGAGAGCTGCGCCTGGATTGCCGCCGGACGGCCCGAACCGCACTACAAGCCCAAGGGCCAGCCGTGGCACGGCACCGACCGGCAGGTGCGCGGGGCCATGATGGCGGTGCTGCGGCACTCCGCCGGCCCGGTGGACCGCTCCGAGCTTCTCGGGGTCCCCGACCTCGCGGTCGAGGGGCAGCATCCCCGCCGGCTGAACCCGGCCCGCGAGGCGGAGCCCGTCCACCAGGCGTGGGTCGGCCTGCACGCGCTGGAAGCCGGCGCCGAACAACGCGAACGCGCCCTGGGGTCCCTGCTGGCCGACGGCCTGGCCCAGCAATCCGCCGCGGGCATCGGGTTGCCGCACTGACCCGGAAGGTTCGGGCCCGTTCCGCGGATCAGAAGTGGGTGATCATCCGGGTGTTGCCCAGCGTGTTTGGCTTGACCCGGGCCAGGTCCAGGAACTCGGCCACGCCCTCGTCGGTGGAGCGCAGAAGCTCGGAGTAGACCTCCGGGTCGACGGCGGACTGCTCGGCCATGACGGAGAACCCGTTGCGCAGGAAAAAGTCGACCTCGAAGGTCAGGCAGAACACCCGTGACACCCCCAGCTCGCGGGCCTCAGCGAGGAGCTTCTGCAGCAGGCGGTGCCCCACGCCGTGGCCGCGCCATCCGGCGTCCGTGGCCAGGGTGCGGACCTCCGCAATGTCTTCCCACATCACGTGCAGCCCGCCGCAGCCGATGACATTCCCCTCCGAATCCTCGGCAACGAAGAACTCCTGAAGGTTCTCGTAGTAGGCAACCGCCTCCTTTTCCAGCAGGACGCGGTTCTCGGCCAGCGGCCGGACCAGGTTTCGGATGCTCTTCACATCGCTGGTCTTGGCCCGCCTGACGGTAAAGGAATTCATCTAAGTATCCTATGCCCGGCACCGGGGCCCGAGGTCAATTGTGTAGCTGAAGCCCCGGACCGTTGCCGGCGCATGCAAAACGCCCCTGGGGTGGCCTTCCTTGCGGATGCCGCCCCAGGGGCGCAGTTGCTTGCTTCGGGCCTAGCCCTCGATGGCGACCGGGGCCGGTTCGCCCTCGATCTGCGGGGTTCCGCCCTCTCCGTGGAAGGTGAACGTCGCCTCGTCGCCCTCACCGTCGACATCGACCTTGATGTGCTGTCCGGCGACCAGCTCGCCAAAGAGGATCTTCTCCGAAAGCTGGTCCTCGATGTCGCGCTGCATGGTCCGGCGCAGCGGCCGGGCGCCCATGGCCGGATCGTAGCCGCGGGTTGCCAGCAGGACGCGTGCGGCCTGCGACAGCTCGATGGTCATGTTCCGGTCCACCAGGCGCTTGCGCAGGCGTCCGAGGAACAGGTCCACGATTTCCACGATCTCGTCCTGGGTCAGCTGCGGGAAGACCACAACGTCGTCAACACGGTTCAGGAACTCGGGACGGAAGTGCTGGCGCAGCTCTTCCTGGACCTTGGCCTGCATCCGGTTGTAACCGGTCTTGGTATCGCTGGACGACTGGAAGCCGGTCATGACGCCCTTGGAGATGTCGCGGGTGCCAAGGTTGGTGGTCATGATGATGATCGTGTTCTTGAAGTCCACGACACGCCCCTGGGAGTCGGTCAAACGGCCGTCTTCCAGGATCTGCAGCAACGAGTTGAACAGGTCGGCGTGGGCCTTCTCGACTTCGTCAAAGAGCACCACGGAGAACGGGCGGCGACGGACCTTCTCGGTCAGCTGGCCACCTTCCTCGTAGCCGACGTAGCCCGGAGGGGCACCGAAGAGCCGTGAGACCGTGTGCTTCTCCGAGTACTCGGACATGTCCAGCGTGATCAGCGCGTCTTCCTCACCGAAGAGGAACTCCGCGAGGGCCTTCGCCAACTCGGTCTTTCCGACGCCGGTGGGGCCGGCGAAGATGAACGAGCCGCCGGGGCGGTTCGGGTCCTTCAGCCCGGCACGGGTGCGGCGGATGGCCTGGGAGATGGCCTTGATGGCCTCGTTCTGGCCGATGACCCGCTTGTGCAGCTCATCTTCCATGTTCAGCAGTCGCGTGGATTCCTCCTCGGTCAGCTTGATGACCGGGATGCCGGTGGAGTTGGCCAGGACCTCGGCGATCAGGTCGGCATCGACCTCGGCGATCTCGTCGAGCTCGCCGTTCTTCCAGGCCTTTTCCTTCTCCGCGCGGGCTTCCTGGAGCTTGCCTTCCTTGTCGCGCAAGGCGGCGGCACCCTCGAAGTCCTGCGCATCGATGGCTGCTTCCTTCTCCAGTCGGACCGTGGAGATTTCCTCGTCCATGGCCTTGAGAGCCGGGGGCGCGGTCATGCGGCGGATGCGCAGGCGTGCACCGGCCTCATCAATCAAGTCGATGGCCTTGTCCGGAAGGAACCGGTCGGAGATGTAGCGGTGCGCCAGTTCGGCGGCGGCCACGAGCGCCCCATCGGTGATGGAGACGCGGTGGTGTGCCTCGTAGCGGTCGCGCAGCCCACGCAGGATCTGCGTGGTGTGCTCCACCGAAGGTTCCTTGACCTGGATCGGCTGGAAGCGGCGCTCGAGGGCCGCGTCCTTCTCGATGTGCTTGCGGTACTCGTCAAGCGTGGTCGCGCCGATGGTCTGCAGTTCGCCTCGCGCCAACATGGGCTTGAGGATCGAGGCCGCATCGATGGCGCCTTCGGCGGCACCGGCACCGACCAGCGTGTGGATCTCGTCAATGAAGAGGATGATGTCGCCGCGCGTGCGGATCTCCTTGAGGACCTTCTTCAGGCGTTCCTCGAAGTCACCGCGGTAGCGGGAACCGGCCACCAGGGAACCGAGGTCAAGGGTGTAGAGCTGCTTGTCCTTGATGGTTTCCGGGACGTCGCCGCGCACGATCGCCTGGGCAAGCCCTTCGACGACCGCGGTCTTGCCGACGCCGGGCTCGCCGATGAGCACCGGGTTGTTCTTGGTTCGTCGCGAGAGGACCTGCATGACGCGTTCCATCTCGAACTCGCGCCCGATGACCGGGTCGAGCTTGCCTTCGCGGGCAGCGGCGGTGAGGTTGCGGCCGAACTGGTCCAGCACGGCCGAACCTGCCGGCGTACCTTCGGTCTGGCCGCCGGAGCTGACGCCGGCACCTGCGGTTTCCTTGCCGCCCTGGTAACCGGAGAGCAGCTGGATGACCTGCTGGCGCACGCGGGACAGATCGGCGCCGAGCTTCACCAGGACCTGGGCGGCAACGCCCTCGCCCTCGCGAATCAGGCCGAGCAGGATGTGCTCGGTGCCGATGTAGTTGTGGCCTAGCTGGAGCGCCTCGCGCAGCGAGAGCTCGAGCACCTTCTTGGCCCGGGGGGTGAAGGGAATATGACCGGACGGAGCCTGCTGGCCCTGTCCGATGATCTCTTGGACCTGCTCACGCACGGCGCCGAGAGAGATGTTCAGCGACTCAAGGGCCTTGGCCGCTACTCCCTCGCCCTCATGGATGAGGCCGAGCAATACGTGCTCGGTTCCGATGTAGTTGTGGTTGAGCATGCGCGCCTCTTCTTGGGCAAGCACGACAACGCGACGGGCACGGTCGGTAAATCTCTCAAACATGCGGCACACTCCTAGCTAACACGTATTTCGATGCTACGCATCAAATTCGGGCAATTGTTGCATGTTCGCCCAAGGGATAACATTGTTCACCCTCGGCGTTCAACTCAGGATTAAACAACGTCGAGGGACCGGCTCCATTTCACTGGAGCCGATCCCTCGACGTTTATTCGCATTTCCCACAGCGGCCGGGGGCGCTGGGCCCGCCGGAAGTATCAGGTGCCGAAAGTGCTACTTGGACTTCGAACGCGACTTCTTCGCCTGGGCTGCGTGGTAGGCAGCGATTACATCGGCCTGCAGACGGCCGCGGGCGTTGACCTTGACGTTGTTCTCCTTGGCCCAGGCGCGGATGGCCGGAGCTTCCTTCGGGGTGAACTGCTTCGAGGTGCGGGCAACCTTGATGTAAGGCTTAAAGGCTTCACGGAAAGCTTCTGCATTTTCCTCATTGAGGTCAATTTCATAGTGCTGTCCGCCGATGCCGAATACGATGGATTCTACTGCCTCGGAACCGTCGATATCATCAATCAATGCTATTTGGACCTGACGTGCCATTACCGTCTCCTTGCTGGGGTGGGAATTCGCATGAACCAATTAACGGTATTGGCCCATGCTCGCACTCATATCATAAACACAAGTAAGCGTCATTCAGCAAGTGGAAATAGAGATAATGGGCTAATTATCAGCTTTCGGGCTTTTCTTGTCCTTGGCCTGTGCCGCCAATTTAATTTGTTCCTCGACTTGGGCTTCCGCTGCGCGCTCCGTGCGATCCACGTTGGATACAGCACGGATGGCAAACCAAAAGACCAGGGCAACAACAATGGTCGGGACAAGCGCCTCGATATACGGCATTTAGGCCTCCGGCTTGAGCAACGGAAAGAGAATGGTTTCGCGGATCCCGGTGTCAACAAACAGCATGACGAGGCGGTCGATGCCCAGCCCGATACCGCCCATTGGCGGAGCGCCATATTCCAGCGCACGCAGGAAATCTTCGTCCAGCTGCATGGCCTCGTCGTCGCCATCCGCTGCCATGCGGGACTGCTCGGTCAACCGCTCGCGCTGGATCACTGGGTCAATCAGTTCGGAGAAGGCAGTGCCGCGCTCCATGCCGCCAATGACCAGGTCCCAGGCCTCGATGACGCCCGGCTTGCTGCGGTGCGGGCGGGCCAGCGGCTGGGCAGCCGGCGGGTAATCGTAGACGAAAGTCGGATTGATGAGAGTCGGTTCAACGATTTCCCCAAACAATTCAATGACCAGCTTTTCAGCATCCCATTTTGGATCGACTTTCACTTCATGCTTCTGGGCAATTTCGCGCAGTGTTTCCGCAGGAGTCTCGGGGGTGATTTCCTGGCCCACTTCCTTGGAGAGACCCGGGTACACACCAAGCCATGCCCATTCCCCGTCCAGGTCGATGGTTCCCTTGGGGCTCTCAAGCTGGCGGCCGGCACCCACGGCGTCGGCAGCATTGAGGATGATTTCCTGGATGCGCTCGGCCATCACGAACTGATCTGCGTATGCTTCGTAGCATTCGAGCATCGTGAACTCCGGGGAGTGCGTGGAGTCCACACCTTCATTGCGGAAGATCCGACCCATTTCGAACACGCGGTCAATACCGCCAACGACGGCGCGCTTGAGGTACAGCTCGAGGGCAATGCGCAGGGTCATGGGCTGGTCAAATGCGTTCAGGTGGGTCTCGAACGGGCGCGCGGAAGCGCCGCCGTGGACCAGCTGCAACATTGGGGTCTCAACCTCGACATAGCCGCGGGAGTGCATGGTGTCGCGCACCGAGCGGGTGATCGCCGCACGCTTGTAGACCATTTCACGTGCTTCGTCACGCACGATCAAGTCCGCGTAACGCTGGCGAACGCGGGTCTCTTCGTTGAGCTCGGCGTGCAGGACAGGTAGGGGACGCAGTGCCTTGGATGCCATCTTCCAGTCGGTGGCCATGACCGAAAGCTCGCCACGACGGGAAGCAATGACCTCACCGGTGATCAGCACGTGGTCGCCCAAGTCCACCAGGGACTTCCAATCAGCCAGCTTTTCCTCGCCGATGTTGGCAAGCGAGAGCATGGCCTGGAGCCGGGTGCCGGTGCCCTCGGGCCCGCCTTCCTGCAAGGTGGCGAAGCACAGCTTGCCGGTATTGCGCATGAACACGATGCGTCCGACGATGCCAACGGTCACGCCCGTTGCGGTGTCTGGAGCCAGCTCGGGGAATTGTTCCCGGATTTCATGCAGCGAGTGAGTGCGCGCGACGCCCACTGGATAGGCTTCGTCTCCGCGGGCCAACAAAGCGGCACGCTTGTCCATACGCACCTGGCGCTGGTCGTTGGTCTCGGCGGGGCTGGCTACTGGGGCAGTTTTTTCGGCAGTCACAATAGCCAATTCTAGTCCGAATAATCTGAGCGCGGGCTGAGAGGTGTTCAGCAACACCCCGATGCCATTTTCCTGCGCCGAATAGGATGGAGGAATCATGGAAGAAAACATTCTGCGAACCTCCGATGGCGGCTCGCTGGCTCTGTATTCATATGGCGATCCGCAAGCTCCCGGGCACCGTCGGATCCTGGTTGTCGGCGGGGCGTTCTTGACCGCATTGATCTATCGTCCGTTTGCCGCGGCCCTCGGAGCCAGGTTGGGCGAGAACTGGACGGTGGACGTATACGACCGCCGCGGGCGCGGCAATTCGACCGAGCAGCCTGCGGACTACTCCATGGACACCGAGATCGCGGACGTGGCACTCATGCTCGAACACACCGGGGCGCAAAACCTCTTTGGGCACTCCCTGGGCGGCGCCGTGGTGCTCAATGCAGTGCGCAGCTTCCTGGACCCCGGGGCGAAGGGCGACGGCCCGGTTCCCGCGCGCTTAGCGGTCTACGACCCGGCCATCAACTTCGACGCCTCCATCGACACGACGTGGCTGCATGCCTTCTCGGACGATGTGGCGGCAGGGAGAAACAGTAGAGCGCTGGCACGTATGCAACGCGGCATGATGTTTTCACCCACCCTGGGGAAGATTCCCCAACCAATCCTTGCCGCGCTGCTGGCAGGGACCTCCCGAACCAAGGCCGGCAAGCTGGCCCGCACAATGCTGCCCAGCGGGGTGGGCGAGCTGAAGGCCGCACTCGAGGAATCGCAATCCGCTAGCGGATTCTCGATCCTGCCGGAAAACACTCGCTTCATGGCGGGAGCCAAAAGCGCGGAGTTCTTCCGTTCGACCGCACGGAAGCTGCATGAGGTGGTCCCGGGATCCACCTACCTCGAAACCCCCAGGGGCATGCACGGGTCCGTTCCGGCTGCGTTCACGTCGTTGCTCGACGATATCGGCGACTACTTCACCCGTCCATAGCCGCCGGAACCAAGCATGCTGCCGCCGTCCATCCCGGACGGGAACGGACGGCGGCTGCATCGGCGGTCACCAGATCTTGACGCGATCCTCCGGATCCAGCCACATGCCGTCTCCCGGCTTGGTGCCGAAGGCCTCGTGGAACGCATCCATGTTCTTGGGTACCTGGTTGCAGCGGAACTCGCCCGGGGAGTGCGGGTCCGTGGTGATGCGGGTGATCATGGTCTCCGGACGGGACAGCGTGCGCCAGCATTCGGCCCACGAGTAGAAGAAGCGCTGATCCCCGTTCAGCCCGTCAATGACGTCGTCGGTGTCCATTCCGCGGGCCGCCATGTCGAGCTTGTAGGCGGTGTACGCGATGCCGAGACCGCCCAGGTCGCCGATGTTCTCCCCGAGCGTGAGCTTGCCGTTGACGTGGTGTTCCGGGGCTTCCGGGGGCACCAACGCATCGTACTGGTCAACGAGCTTGCCGGTGAGCTTTTCGAAGGCCTCCCGGTCCTCGTCGGTCCACCAGTTCTTCAGTTCGCCGGTCCCGTCGAACTGCGAGCCCTGGTCGTCGAAGCCGTGCCCGATCTCGTGCCCGATGACCGCACCGATGGCCCCGTAGTTGGATGCGGCGTCGCGGTCGGCGTCAAAGAACGGTGAGCGCAGGATGGCAGCAGGGAAAGCAATCTCGTTCAGCAGCGGGTGGTAATACGCATTCACCGTCTGCGGGTACATGAACCACAGTTCTCGATCCACACCATCATCGATCTTTTTCAGTTCGCGCAGGAATTCGAATTCGTTGGCCGCGGCGATATTGGAAATGACATTGTCCTCCACCGTCGAAATACCGGAGTAGTCGATCCACTCGTTCGGGTAGCCGATCTTCGGGCGGAACATCGACAGCTTTTCCAGTGCCTTGTCCTTGGTTTCCGGGCTCATCCAGGAAAGCTCGCCGATGGACTGGCGGTAGGCGTCAATGAGGTTGGCCACCAGAGCATCCATCTCGTCCTTGCTGCGTTGCGGGAAGTGCTCCGCGACGTAGAGCTGGCCGATGTCTTCGCCGACAGCGCCTTCGGTGAATGCCACCCCGCGCTTCCAGCGTTCGCGCAGTTCCTGGACCCCGGCGAGCTTCGCGGAGTAGAAGGAGAAGTTTTCATTCACGAATGCGCTGGAGAGGTACGGTGCGTTGGAGCGGATCAGTTGCACAGCCAGCCAGTGCTGCCAGGAAGCGAGGGGTTCGCTGCCAAGGACCTGCTCAAGACCCTTGAGATAGCTTGGCTGCCACACGTCGACCTCGGCGAAGTACTTCTCCTCAATTCCTGCACCTTCGAGCCACCCGGCCAGGGACGGGATGTGTTCCAGCAGCTCTGCGGCCGTCATGAGGTTGTAGCGCGCCTGGGCGTCGCGGCATTTGACCCGGTCCCAGTGGTGGGAGGCCAACGCGGATTCCAGCGCAACAACGTCCCGCGCCGCCGTCCCGGTATCGGTCAGTTCTCCCAGGGACAGCAGCCTGGCCAGGTGCTCCTGGTATTCGCCCAGGAGCTCCGCGAATTGCTCTTCACGGTAGTAGGATTCGTCCGGCAGCCCCAAACCGCCCTGGATCAGGGTCAGCAGGTTGCGTTCCGGGGATCCGGCATCTGAGCTGGCCCCGGCCTGGATGAACCCGGAAACGCCTCGGCGGAAAAACGATCCGCTCAGCACGAGGAGTTCTGCGATGTTGGTGGTTTCGTAGATGGCGGCCAGGTCGGCGCGGATCGGTTCGACTCCACTAGCCTCGATGCGTTCTTCGTTCATGAAGCTGGCGTAGAGGTTGGCGATGCGTTCCTTGCGCCCATCGACTGAGCCGTCGGCCGCTTGGCGGTTTTCCGCGGCTGCCTCGATGATGGCTCGGACAGCGGCCTCCGAATCGTCTCGCAGCGCCATGAAGGAGCCGTAGCTGCCTTGGTCGGCCGGGATCTGTGCACTAGAGAGCCAGGTGCCGTTTGCGTGGCGATACAAGTCGTCCTGTGGCCTGACGCTTTCGTCGCGGTGGTTCTCGCTGAGTTTCGGATCCCCGGTGTTGGTAGCAAGTGACGAATCGGTGCTCATTGTGGTCCTATTCCATTCATCCATACGCGTGCAGCTGCAGCCCCAGCGAATCTGCCACATCGCGACCTAGTTGCTTGCACCAGGTCGAGGAGGGAAAGACGCGGGCGGTGACGCGTAGCGTGTTCTGCGTCTCAAGAACTCACTTTACGCGTCTGAAACAAGAATTTGACATAATTTTGCGTGGTTATTCCAATGGTGAAATAGCCCGCGGGAAGCGCCGACGCGGAAGCGTCAATCGAGACCAATCAATTCATGGAGCAATTGGGGCCATACACTGCTCAACGGCCAACGCTCCTGGGCTCAATCAGTTGGTGGGCTCGGTACACAGAACGTGTGGAGAGTTATCCACAGAAGCTGTGTATAACTTTTTGGGCAGATTCGTTGGGCGTTGGTTGCCCTGGTTTCGGCGGTGCCCTGTGCCCGGCCGGCCGGCGGGCGGGGCACGCCTTAAGCGGGTGCGGCCCCCGGCGGGTGCCGGGGGCCGGGAACGGGCGTTAAGCATCGGAACCCCCAAGCCAGCTGGCTTGGGGGTTCCGGGACAAGTTGTCCGGCGGTGACCTACTCTCCCACACCCTCCCGAGTGCAGTACCATCGGCGCGGTGGGTCTTAGCTTCCGGGTTCGGTATGGGACCGGGCGTTTCCCCCACGCTATGACCGCCGTAACTCTAGCCACGCACTCCCCGACACTGGTGCCGGGGGCGGTGAAAAATGGGTTACGACCACAATAGTGGTTGTTTGTTGTGGTTCCGCGACAACGAAGGTTGTTGTTTCGGGACCGCATAGTGGACGCAGCGTATCTTGCCAACCACCCGACAAGGGGGTGGTGTGGTGTTTGTGGTTGAAGTTGTCGGCCTATTAGTACGGGTCAGCTTCACGAGTCTTTGGTCCTCGCTTCCACATCCCGCCTATCAACCCAGTGGTCTGGCTGGGGGCCTCTCGCCACACGAGGTGGCGTGGAAATCTCATCTTGAAGTGGGCTTCCCGCTTAGATGCTTTCAGCGGTTATCCCTTCCGAACGTAGCTAATCAGCGGTGCACTTGGCAGTACAACTGACACACCAGAGGTTCGTCCGTCCCGGTCCTCTCGTACTAAGGACAGCCCTTCTCAAATTTCCTGCGCGCGCAGCGGATAGGGACCGAACTGTCTCACGACGTTCTAAACCCAGCTCGCGTACCGCTTTAATGGGCGAACAGCC
>NZ_JAUSSH010000005.1 GCF_030812255.1 Paeniglutamicibacter psychrophenolicus
CCGAGGAAGCACCGGCAGCCGAAGCCCCCGTGGCCGAGGAAGCACCGGCAGCCGAAGCCCCCGTGGCCGAGGAAGCACCGGCAGCCGAAGCCCCCATGGCCGAGGAAGCACCGGCAGCGGCAACCGAGGCCACGGCCGAGGAAGCAGCTCCCGCCCCGGCGCCGACCCCCGCAGCAGTGCCGACCCCGGCCGCCATGGCCCCGTCGCCCGGCGCACCGCGCCCGATGGGCAAGCACGCCGCCAAGGCCGCCGCGCCGGTTGCAGCTCCCCCAAGCTTCACCACCCCGCTGGAGGAAGCCGCGAAGATCAGCCGCGTTTCCGAGGGCGGCCACGTGTTTGTCATCATCGACGGCACCGAGCACCCGGTGGGCCAGTACCCCGATGCCACCGCCGAGGAGGCCCTGGCCTACTTCGTGCGCAAGCACGACGAGGTCGTATCCTCCCTGATGCTGCTCGAGCAGCGTGTGGCGGCCAAGGCGCCGAGCTCGGACATGAACAAGACCCTGGACCACCTGGCCGCCACCGTGGCCGAACGCGCCATGGTCGGGGACATCCCGGCGCTTGAGGCACGCATCGAGACCGCCCGCGCGGCCGTCGCCGAACTGGTTGCCGTTGAACGCAAGGCCAACGAGGAGCTGCGAGCCACCGAGCTCGCCGCCCGCGAGGCCATCGTCGCCGAGGCCGAGGCCTTGGCAGCGCTGGACCCGAGCACCGTGCAGTGGAAGCAGGGCTCCAACCGGATGAACGAGCTGTTCGATGCCTGGAAGACCGCGCAGAAGTCGGGCGTGCGCCTGGGCCGTTCCACCGAGGATTCGCTCTGGAAGCGTTTCCGCGGGGCCCGGACCACTTTTGACCGCCACCGCAGGGCCTACTTCTCGCAGCTGGATGCCACCAACGCCGAGGCCAAGGCCGCCAAGGAAGCGTTGATCGCCCGTGCCGAGGAACTCTCGCACTCCACCGACTGGGGGGCAACGGCCGGGGAATACCGCCGCCTGATGGACGAGTGGAAGGCCTCCAAGCGCGCCTCGCGCAAGGACGACGACGCCCTGTGGGCACGCTTCCGCGCCGCCCAGGACGTGTTCTTCGAGGCACGCCAGTCCGCGAACGCCGCCATCGACGAGGAGTTCGGGGCGAACCTCATCGTCAAGGAGGCGTTGTTGGTCGAGGCCAAGGCGCTGCTGCCGATCAAGGACCTGGCCACCGCCAAGCGCCTGCTCGATTCGATCCGCGACCGCTGGGAATCCGCGGGCAAGGTCCCGCGCGCCGACATGCAGCGCGTGGAATCCTCACTGCGCCAGGTCGAGGACGCCGTTCGTTCGGCGGAGGACGACCAGTGGCGCCGCTCCAACCCGGAGACCAAGGCACGGTCGAACTCGATGCTGACCCAGCTCGAGGACGCCATTGCCGGGCTCGAGGACGACCTGGCCAAGGCGAAGGCCAAGGGCGTGGAGTCCAAGATCAAGGCCGCCCAGGAAGCCCTGGACGCCCGCCGCCTGTGGCTCGAGACGCTGCAGAAGTCCTCGGCCGACTTCCAGTAGCAGCCTCACGGCAGCACGGCGCCGGGCGGGTGTGGTTCGCAGGAACCGCACCCGCCCGGCGCTTTTTGCTGACCCGGGCGGTGCGCGCGGGCGCAGTTATCCACAATTTCGGCTTCTCCCCTGCCGCCGGGGCACCGCGGCTGTGAGAGTGGGGGAATGGAAAGCACAAACACCGCCCGCAACCGGGTCCCGGGACCCGCAGCGCCGGCCGCACCACCACGGTTTCCGTCCCGGGCGCGCGGGGGCCCGCAGGTGGTCCTGGTCGACGAGCCGTTCACGCTCAACGAGCTGCAGGCACTGCGGCTGCGCGGGTCGTTGCGGGAAGTCTTGCCCGGGGCGTATATCGCCGCGGTGCATCCGGAAAACCCGGTGACCCGGGCGCAGGTGGCCGCCGCGGTGGCCGGGGAGCAACTGTTGCCCGGCAGGGCCCTGTGCAAGGGCACCGCCGCGTGGGTGTACGGCTGCGCGCCCATGCCGCGCGAACTGGACATCGTGGTCCCGCGCTACCACCGGCCTTGCGCCCCGACGGCCCGGATGCTGCTGCGGTTGAGCGAGGGCGTGCTGGACGAGGAGCAGATCTGCACCGTGGGAGGCGTGGCGGTGACCTCGCCGCTGCGCACCGCGATGGACATCGCCTTCAATTCCGAGTGGCGTGAATCCCTGCCGGTGCTCGCGGCCATCGATGCCTCGCCGCGCCTGCGCTGCGGGTACCGGCAGATGCTGGACTCGATCAATGAGCAGGTGCGCCGGCCCGGACGGCGCCGCGCGCTGGGCGCGGTCACCCGGCTGATGGACGAAACCCTGCCCGCGGCGGCCTGAGAACCCCCGCGGGTCCTCCCCGCCGGGGTGGAAAACGCGCTAGGAGCGGCGGTTGCCACCGGAGGTGCGGTACACGTCGTACACCCCGTCGATGCGCCGCACCGCGTTCAGCACGTGGCTGAGGTACTTCGGGTCGCCCATTTCGAAGGCAAAGCGGGAGAAGGCCACCCGGTCCCGGGAGGTGGATACGCTCGCGGCCAGGATGTTCACGTGGTTCTCCGAGAGCACCCGCGTCACGTCCGAGAGCAGCGACTTGCGGTCAAGCGCCTCAACCAGGATCTCCACCAGGAAGACGCTGGACTTGGTCGGGGCCCACTGGACCTCGACCAGGCGGTCGGGCTGCTGTTCGAGCTGCTTGAGGTTCACGCAGTCGGTGCGGTGCACCGAGACCCCGGAGCCGCGCGTGACGAAACCGCGGATCGGATCCGGCGGCACCGGGGTGCAGCAGCGTGCCAGCTTCGCCAGCACCTCGCCGGCGCCCGGAACAACGACACCGGCATCGGATTCGGCGGCCCTCCCGGGCACCGCGTAGATGGGGGTTTCCTCCAGCACCTCCGCGACGGATCCGTTTTCCCCGCCGACCAGCGCGGTGAGGTGTTCGATGACGTTCTGCGCACTGGTGTGCCCGTCGCCAACTGCGGCGTAGAGCGCGGAGATGTCGTGGTGGCGCAGCTCCTGCGCGACGGCGGAGAGCACGTCGTGGGTCATGAGCTTTTGCAGCGGAAGGTTGTTCTTCCGCAGCGCCTTGGTCAGCTGCTCCTTGCCCTTCTCAATGGCTTCCTCGCGGCGTTCCTTGGTGAACCACTGCCGGATCTTGTTCCGGGCGCGCGCGGACTTCACGAAGCCCGCCCAGTCCTGGGACGGGCCGGCGTTCTCCGCCTTGGAGGTGAAGACCTCCACCATGTCGCCGTGGTGCAGCTCCGAGTTCAGCGGGACCAGCTTGCCGTTCACCCGGGCACCGATGGTGCGGTGCCCCACGTCGGTGTGCACCGCGTAGGCGAAGTCCACCGGGGTGGAGCCCACCGGCAGGGACATGATCTGGCCCTTGGGGGTGAAGACGAAGACCTCGGCGGTGTTGATCTCGTAGCGCAGGGAATCCAGGAACTCGTTGGAGTCGGAAGTTTCCTTCTGCCAGTCCATGAGGCTGCGCAGCCAGTCCATGTCCTGTTCCTCGACCGAGCGGGAGTCCCCGCCGTTGCCGT
Source organism: Paeniglutamicibacter psychrophenolicus (assembly GCF_030812255.1). Classification (GTDB taxonomy): domain Bacteria; phylum Actinomycetota; class Actinomycetes; order Actinomycetales; family Micrococcaceae; genus Paeniglutamicibacter; species Paeniglutamicibacter psychrophenolicus_A. The sequence continues at coordinate 3,560 of NZ_JAUSSH010000005.1, forward strand.
GCTTGTATTTGAAGTGCGCCGCCACGCCGTACTCGGCGCGCTGGTGCATGTCGTGGGTGCGGATCTGGATCTCCACCGGCTTGCCGTCGGGGCCGATCACGGTGGTGTGCAGCGACTGGTACAGGTTGAACTTGGGCAGCGCGATGTAGTCCTTGAAGCGCCCCGGCAACGGGGTCCAGCGCGCATGCATCAGCCCCAGCACCGCGTAGCAGTCCTTGACGGTGTCAACCAGGACCCGCACGCCCATCAGGTCGTGGATGTCGTCGAAGTCCTTGCCGCGCACGATCATCTTCTGGTAGATCGAGTAGTAGTGCTTCGGCCGGCCGCTGACGGTGGCCTTGAGCCTGGCGGCGGTGATGTCCTCGGTGATGGCGGAGCGCACCGTGGCCAGGTATTTCTCCCGTTCCGGGGTCCGCTCCCCCACCATGCGCACGATTTCCTCGTACACCTTGGGGTGCAGCGCGGCGAAGGAGAGGTCCTCGAGCTCCCACTTGACGGTGTTCATGCCCAGGCGGTGGGCCAGCGGGGCGAAGATCTCCAGGGTCTCGCGGGCCTTCTTGGCGCTGGATTCCGGGGAGACGTAGCGCCAGGTGCGCGCGTTGTGCAGGCGGTCGGCCAGCTTGATCAGCAGCACCCGGATGTCCTTGGACATCGCGATGACCATCTTGCGCACGGTCTCGGCCTGCGCGGCCTCCCCGAACTGGACCTTGTCCAGCTTGGTGACCCCGTCGACCAGCTTCGCGATCTCCTCGCCGAACTCGCGGGTCAGCTGCTCCAGGGAGTATTCGGTGTCCTCGACGGTGTCGTGCAGCAGCGCGGCGGCAAGGATCGCCCCGGTCATGCCCATCTCGGCCAGGATGGTGGCCACCGCGACCGGGTGGGTGATGTACGGGTCCCCGCTCTTGCGCTTCTGGCCCTCGTGGTGGTGCTCGGCGACCGCATACGCGCGGGCCAGCAGGTCGATGTCGGCCTTGGGGTTCTGCGCGCGCACGGTGCGCAGCAGGGGTTCCAGGGTCGGGGGCTGGGCGGTGGAGCCGCGTCCGGCCAGGCGGACCAGGCGGGAGATGGTCCCGCGCTTGGGTGCGGGATTCGGGGCCCCGGGCATCATGACACCGTGGTTCTCGGCCATGGGGTGCCTCCTATCGATCGGGATCCGTCGCGTGGGCGCGTGGCGCGCCGTGTGGCCCGGCCGTGGCTTGCGGCACCGGCCCCGGGAAGGGGGCCCGGCACCGCGGCACTTTCACCACGCCCAGGTTCCTCTTGCTAGGTTATAGCACTTCGCGCCCAAAGGCGGACGGCGGGGCCCCGGAGTCCACCTCCGGGGTCCCGCCGTCGCCGTGCCCGCAAAACGCTGGCCCGGGCGCGTGCCTAGGCGTTGGCCAGGCGGTGCGCCGCGATCTTCTTGTTGTGGCGCTCGATCTCCGGCTCGCCGTCACGCAGCAGCGAGTACAGCGGGGCCTGGACAAAGAGCGTGGACAGCGCCGAGACGATGATGCCGATGAACAATGCCAACGACAGGTCCTTGAGCGTCCCGGCACCCAGCAGGTAGGAGCCGATGAACAGGATCGAGGCCACCGGAAGCACGGCCACCACCGAGGTGTTGATCGAACGCACCAGGGTTTGGTTGATGCCCAGGTTCACCAGTTCCTCGAAGTTGCGCTTGGTCTGTGACTCGAAACCGGCGGTGTTCTCCCGGACCTTGTCGAAGACCACCACCGTGTCATATAGCGAGTAGCTCAGGATCGTCAGGAAGCCGATGATCGCCGAGGGGGTGACCTCGAATCCGGAGAGCGAATAGATCCCGGCGGTGATCACGACCACCTGGAGCAGTCCGATGATCGCGGCCAGGGACATCTTCCAGGTGCGGAAGTACGCGGCCATGAGCAGCGCCACCAGCACCACGAAGACGACCAGGCCGATGATTGCCTGCTTGGAGATGTCCGCGCCCCAGGTCGGGCCGACGAAGGTCGAGGTGACCTCCGACTTGGTCACCCCGTACGCGGTGGCCAGGGCCTCGGCCAGCGACAGCGTCTGGTCGTCGGTGAGCTTGTCGGTCTGCACGCGCATGGTGTTCGGGGCGATGTTGGTGACCCGGGGGTGGTGGTCCGGCGCGATCGCCACCACGGCATTTTCGCCGGTGGGAACGTCGGTGTGCTCGACCTTGGAGATGGTGAACTCGGATCCGCCGCGGAACTCGATGCCGAGGTTGAACCCGCCCTTGACAACGGGGACCAGGATGGCGAGCAGGACCAGGACCGCGGAAACGGACAGCCACAGCTTGCGCTTGCCCGTGAACGGGTAGGAACGCTTGCCGGTGTAGAGCTCGTTGCCCCAGGTTGCGAGACTAGCCATTTGATGAATCCTTATCCGCACGTTCGTCCGACTTGGTGGGCGCCGCGGTGGTGGCCGCGGCCTTGCGTCGCTCGGCGATGGTCTGCCGGCGTTCGGCTTCGGAAGCCGCCTTGGCGTTCTTCTTGCCGCGGGCGACTTCCGCCTCGGTGCTGAAGCTGCGGATCTTGCCCGCGCCCAGGTACAGCGGCACGGCTCCGAGCAGGGAGGGATCGAGCCCGGAGAACCGGTGCCCCTCGCCGAAGAACTTGGTCTTGCCCAGCAGCTGCAGCGTCGGGTGGGTGAGCAGGAAGACCACCACGATGTCCACCACGGCGGTCAGGCCCAGCGTGAAGGCGAAGCCGCGCACGTTGCCCACGGCCACGATGTACAGCACGATGGCGGCCAGGATGTTCACGGCCTTGGAGGCAAGGATGGTGCGCTTGGCGCGCTTCCAGCCGATTTCCACGGCCGAATGCAGCGGGCGTCCGTCACGCAGTTCGTCACGGATGCGTTCGAAGTACACGATGAAGGAGTCGGCGATCAGGCCGATGGACACAATCAGGCCCGCAACACCTGCCAGCGAGAGCCGGTAGTTCATCGACCAGCCCAGCAGCACCAGCGCGAGGTAGGTCAGCACGCCGGAAACCAGCAGCGAGACGATGGTGACCATGCCCAGCAGGCGGTACTGGAAGATCGAGTAGATCGCCACCAGCCCCATGCCGATGAGCCCGGCGATCAATCCGCTGCGCAGCTGGTCCGTACCCAGGGTCGCGGAGATCTGTTGCTCGGACTGGATCTCGAAGCTGATCGGCAAGGCGCCGAACTTCAGCTGGTCGGCCAGGGCCTTGGAGCTCTGTTCGGTGAAGTTGCCGGTGATTTCGGCGCGGCCATCGGCGATCACCGCGTTGGACCGCGGGGCGGAGATCACGGTGCCGTCAAGCACGATCGCGAACTGGTTCTGCGAACCTTGCATGGGGGTGATGCGCTTGGTGACCTCGGCGAACTTCTCCTTGCCCTCGGCGTTGAATTCGAGGGTCACGCCCCACTGCCCGGTGACCGCGCCCTGCTGGCCGCGGGACATGCCGAAGGAGGCATCGGTGATGTCGGCGCCGGGGACCTCGACCGGGCCCAGGATGTATTTGGAGCCCGTATCCGGTTCGCAGGAGATCATCGGCTTGGCCGGGTCGTGGACCTCTTCTGCACCCTGTCCGAGTTCCGTCGGGCAGTCGTACGCCTCGAACTTCTGGTACAGGGCCGCGTCGATCCAGTTCATGTCCGAGGCGTTCTCGGGCTTGGCGCTCGGCTTGGGCAGATCCGCCTTGGCCAGTCGCTGTTCCTCGGGAACGGCGGTGAACGAGCCGGCCAGGATGACCGGGCGGAACTCCATGTTCGCCGAGGCCTGGATCAGCTCGCGGGTGCGGGTATCGGGGATGCCCGGCATGGACACGACGACGTTTCGGCCGGACTGCGTGGTGATCTCGGCTTCCGAGACGCCGGTGCCGTCCACGCGCTGGCGGATGATTTCCACGGCCTGGTCCAGCTGTTCCTGCGTTGCCGCAGCACCGCCCGCCACCCGTGGTGCCAAGATCATTTGGGTGCCACCCTCGAGGTCGAGGGCAAGCTTGGGGGCAAAAGCTGCTTTCCCGCTCAGCACGCCGGTAATCAGGATGGCGGCCGAAATGAGGAAGATAACGCCGAGCCACAGCAGGGATTTGCGCGCCTGCTTGATCGGACCAGTAGATGACATCGTGAGGCTTTCTGGTTGTTCCACCGCCCCTGGGGGATGGAGATTCCGCGGAAAACCCGGAGCCTGCCTGCGCCCCGCCCCTGCGGGGTGGGGGTTGGGGCTGCTCCGGGCCGCATGGTGAAGGTCAATCGAAAGCCGGATCGCTCACCGGCGGGTCTGTGTGGCCCGCGGAAATCCGGCTGCCGTTCACTGCTGGGTTGGTGTGCCCGAAGGCGCCAAGCGGACTAGGCCTTGGGGCCCTTGTCGTCGTTGTTCAGGCGGCGCAAGGTCTCTTCGGGGGTTTCGTTTTCCGCTCCCGGGGCCTCATCGGCGCTCTCGACCGAGGCCGAGGTCAGCGACGAGGCGTCGTTGGGGACCTCAACCGATGCGCCAGCCTCTTCCGAGGCGACGACCTTGGCGACAACCTGGGAGTGGACGGTGACGAAGCTGCCCGGGGAAACCTCCAGGACGATCTTGTTTTCGTCGGTGTCGATGCTCGCAATGGTGCCAAAGAGACCGAACTGGGTCATCACCTCGGCGCCCACGGCAAGGTTGGAGCGGATCTCTTCCTGGGCCTTGGCGGCCTTCTTGCGGCCACGCATCATCATGAAGATCAGCAGGCCGAAGGCGGCGAGCATGATCAGCATGGTCGGGTCGAATGGGGCCTTTTCGCCGGAAGCGGCTTGGGCCAAAACGTATTCGGTCACGTGTGGATACCTGTTCCTAAGTCATTGTCAGCGGCGCGCACAATCGCAATTGCGCAGCCGGTGGGCCTATCCATACTATAGGGAGTTCCTGACCAAACCCCGACCACAACGCAGTTTTGGCCTGCGAATGTCCTTGGAATGCGCCGTCGCGCCCCAAGGTGAGAGCCCTGCCGGCTACTCGGCTTCTTCGTCGTCAAGCCCAAGACCGGACCGGCCTGCGAAGATGGCATCGGCCGGCATGCGAAGCCCCAGGTGGTTCCAGGTCTCCGCGGTGGCGATCCGGCCGCGCGGGGTGCGTCCCAGCAGGCCCTCGCGAACCAGGAACGGTTCGGCGACCGTCTCCACGGTCTCGGGCTCCTCCCCCACCGCAATGGCCAGGGTGGACAGGCCCACCGGCCCCCCGCCGAACTTGGTGCACAGGGCATGGAGCACCGCGCGGTCCAGCCGGTCCAATCCGCGGACGTCGACCTCGTACATGTCCAGGGCCGCGGAGGCGGCGCGTGCGTCAATGCTTTCGAGCCGGTTCACCAGCGCCCAGTCGCGCACGCGGCGCAGCAGCCGGTTGGCAATGCGGGGGGTGCCGCGCGAACGCGAGGCGATCTCGCTGAAGGCCGCGGAGTTGACCTTCAGCGAAAGCATCATGGCCGAACGGCGCAGCACCAGCTCGAGTTCCTCGACGCTGTAGAACTCCAGGTGCCCGGTGAATCCGAACCTGTCGCGCAGCGGGCCCGGCAGCAGTCCGGCGCGGGTGGTGGCACCGACCAGCGTGAAGGGCGGAAGTTCCAGCGGGATGGCGGTGGCGCCGGCTCCCTTGCCGACGATGATGTCGACGCGGAAGTCCTCCATGGCCATGTAGAGCATTTCCTCGGCGGGGCGGCTCATCCGGTGGATCTCGTCCAGGAAAAGCACCTCGCCCTCGGTGAGGGAAGAGAGGATCGCTGCCAGGTCCCCGGCGTGCTGGATGGCCGGGCCGGAGCTGATGCGCAGCGGCGCGTTCATTTCGGCGGCGATGATCATCGACAGCGTGGTCTTGCCCAGGCCGGGAGGGCCCGAGAGCAGGACGTGGTCGGCGGTCCGCTCGCGGATCTTGGAGGCCTCGAGCACCAGGGAGAGCTGTTGGCGCACCCGGTGCTGTCCGACGAAATCGTCCAGGTTCTTGGGCCGCAGGGCCGCCTCGAGCACCCGTTCCTCGGGCTCGGGGCCGGCATTGGTCAGCTCGCCGGTTTCTGTCATGTCGTACTCCTAGTTTCCGGGCCGGTTCCCGCGCCCCAGGGAACGCAGCACCGCCCGCAGGATTTCCGGCACGCTGCCGGTGGCAACGATTTCCGGGTCGTTCTTGGCCAGTGCTTCCAGCGCCTTGTTGGCGTCCTTCTCGGTCCAGCCCAGGCCGGTGAGTGCCTCGAGGACCTGGGGCTCCCAGGTGGGTGCCGCCGGGCTTCCGGCCGGAACCGGTGCGCCGGTGGGCACCAGCTTTCCGTTGAGCTCGAGCACGATGCGCTGGGCGCCCTTGGGCCCGATGCCCGAGACCTTGGTGAAGGCCTTGGTGTCCTTGGTGCTGGCGGCGATGCGGACTTCCTCCGGGGTATGCACCGAAAGGATTGCCAGGCCGGTGCGCGGCCCGATGCCCGAGACCCCGGTAAGGACCTCGAAGACCTCGCGTTCGTCACCGGAGGCGAAGCCGAAGAGCGTCATGGAGTCCTCGCGCACCACCATGGAGGTGTGCACGAATGCTTCCCGGCCCACCTGCAAGGTGGCCAGCGTCTGCGGGGTTGCCTGGATCAGCATGCCGAAGCCGCCGACCTCGATGACCGCGTTGTTCAGGTTGACCTGTTGGGGCACTCCTCGCAGCGTACTGATCATGGGGGTGTTCCTCCGTGGTGCCGGGCCGCGCCGGTGGTACCCGAAACACGCAAGCCATACGAATATATCTACGAACAGCTTACAGGTTCCTTGGCGCGCACCCGCGGACGCACGCAGCGCAGGACGTCAGGGGCTGGTTCCCTGCGGTCCCTAGCGTGCCTTGACCGCTCGGGCCTTGGCTTCGGCGGCGATCCAGGCGCGCTGGGCGGGCGTCAAGCCCGAGGATCCGCCGGAGGGCCGCGGGGCGGAGGCCGAGGCTGCGGCACCGGCGGCACCGAATGCGGCGCCGCGCCAGCCGTGGGTGATGGCCAGCGCCGCGGCGTCGGCGGCATCGGCCGGGGACGGCGGGGCGTCCAGGCGCAGGATCTTGGCGACCATCTTGCCCACCGCCAACTTGTTGGCCGAGCCGGAGCCCGTCACCGCTGCCTTGACCTCGGTGGGGGTGTGCAGCGCCACCGGGATGTTCCGCCGGGCAGCGGCAACGATCACCACGCCCGAGGCCTGCGCGGTGCCCATCACCGTGCTGACGTTCAGTTGGCTGAAGACCCGCTCCAGGGCAACAACGTCGGGCTTGTGCTCATCGAGCCACGCATCGATGCCGTCGGCGATGGCCAGCAATCGCTGGTCCAACGGGGTCCCCGGAGGGGTCCCCACCACCGAGACATCGATGAGCGTGGCCCGGCGGTTGGGTTCAACGTCGACCACGGCCAGGCCGCAACGGGTCAGGCCCGGGTCGACGCCCACCACTCGCAGGGCCATGTGGTGGCTAGTCCTCTTCGAGTTCTGCCATGACCTCGGCACTGATGTCCGCGTTGGAGTAGACGTTCTGCACGTCGTCCAGCTCCTCGAGCGCGTCGGCAAGCTTCAGGAACTTGCGGGCCGCTGCCGCATCAAGCTGGACCTGCATCGAGGGCACGAATTCGACTTCGTCGGTTTCGTATTCGATTCCGGCCTCCTCGAGCGCGGAAACAACCGCACGCAGGTCGGTCGGCTCCGAATGGATCTCGAAGTGGTCCCCGGATTCCTTGACCTCGTCGGCCCCGGCGTCCAGCACCGCCATGAGCAGGTCGTCCTCGGTGAGGTCCTTCTTCGGCAGGCCGACGACTCCCCGGCGGGAGAACAGGTATGCGACCGAGCCGGGGTCCGCGACGGTGCCGCCGTTGCGGGTGATGCCCAGGCGCACCTCGGAGGCCGCACGGTTCTTGTTGTCGGTCAGGCATTCGATCAGCAGGGCCGAGCCCTGCGGTCCGCGTGCCTCGTAGATGATCTCGGTGTAGTCGATGACCTCGCCGGTCAGGCCGGCGCCGCGCTTGACCGCGCGGTCGATGTTGTCGTTGGGCACCGAGGTCTTCTTGGCCTTGGAGACAGCGACCTCGAGGGCCGGGTTTCCGGCCAGGTCGGCGCCGCCTGCGCGCGCAGCAACCTCGATGTTCTTGATCAGCTTGGCGAACGCCTTGGCGCGCCTGCTGTCGAGGATTGCCTTCTTGTGTTTCGTGGTTGCCCATTTGGAGTGGCCGGACATGCTTACGCGTCTCCTCTGATCATTTGAATGAAAAGTTCATGGATCCGGCGCTCCCCGGCCACCTCGGGGTGGAAGGAAGTCGCCAATAATTTTCCAGAACGTACTGCAACAATTCTAGCCACCCTTGTCCCGTCCACGCCCAGGGGCGTGTTTTCCGCGGGAATGGTGGCCAGCACCTCTACGGACTCCCCCGCGCTTTCCACCCAGGGTGCGCGGATGAATGCCGCGCGGACCGGCGCGGTGGCACGGTCCGGGTCCTGGCTGGGAAGGGCGTTCAGTCCCTTGATCTCAAGGTCGACCTCGAACGAGTCGACCTGTCGCCCGAAGGCATTGCGCCTGACCACCATATCGATTCCCCCGAAGCTTTGCTGGGGCTCGCCCTTCATGTTGGTGGTGGGATCGGCAATTGTGTCCGCCAGGAGGATCATTCCGGCGCACGATCCATAGACCGGGAACCCGTCGGCGATCCTGGCCCTGAGCGCCTCGGCCACCCCGTACATGCGGGCGAGCTTGTCGATCACCGTTGACTCCCCGCCGGGGATGACCAAGCCGTCCAGGTCCGCCAGGGCGCCCGGTGTCTTCACCGGCAGCGCAAGGGCACCGAGTGATTCGAGTGCTTGCAGGTGTTCGCGTACATCCCCTTGCAGGGCAAGGACTCCGATTCGTGGCGCCAAGGTGGATCGCTTTCTGGTCTCGTGGAATGGATCATGCATGCCGCGCGCACCGAGATGAAGTACGTGGACAGCTCAGGATAAACCCGCCGAACCCCGTGGGAATATTTTCGTGACACGCCCGGGTGCCCGGCGGCCGGTCAGCGGCCGCCCAAGGACCACATCTTTGCGCCGTTGGCCTTGGCGTCCATGGAGTTCACGGTGTCGGTGGTGCGCTTGAGCGAGGCGGCATCCTGGGCCTCGGTGGTGCACGGGGCCGAAGCCCTGGCGGGCAGTGCGCACCAGCGCAACGGGGATGGTTTCATGATGTGCGGTGCCCACAGCAGGCTCCCGGGCTTCCAGGTGTCTCCGGTGCGCACGAACTGCATCTTCACCGTGAGCCCCTCCTTGTTCAGCGGGGTCTTGGTCGCGTGCTTGGCCACGGAGTTGCCCAACCCGTACACAATCCAGGTGCCCTGGTGCTTTTCGATCGGCAGCACCGAGTGGGTGTGGTGGGAGTAGATGAAGTCGAACTCGCCGCTGGCCGCCAGCGAGCGGTACAGTGCCAGCTGGGAGGCGGTGGGTGCGCTGGTGTATTCGGCGCCGTCGTGGATCGCGGCAAGCACGATGTCCGCCCCGGCCGCGCGTGCCGCCTTGGCCCGGGCCACCAACGAGGCCTGCTCGATGTCGTCGACCCGCCACGGCACGTCTTCCTTCATCCCGTTCAGTGAATAGGTGCCGGCGATGACCGCGACCTTGGCGCTGCCCGCCGGAACCAGCAGCGGCCTTTGGGCCTCGGCCTTGCTACGGTAGGAGCCGGTGGAAACCATCCCGGCCGCCTCCAGCGCGTCCAGGGTCCGTTTGACCCCGGCAACGCCGGCGTCCATGGAATGGTTGCTGGCGGTGCTGCAGCCGTCATAGCCGACGTCCTTCAAGGCCGGGATGATCTGTGGCGGAACGTTGAACATCGGGTACCCGCCGAACGGCCCGTTCGGCGCCGCAACCGGGGTTTCCAGGTTGCACAGGGCCAGGTCGCTTTGGTCCAGGTAGGGGGCGATGCCCGCAAGCAGGGGGCCGAAGTCGTATTTCCCATTCCCGTCCTGCTTGGCTTGGGCCCACAAGGCCGGGTGCAGCAGGATGTCCCCGGCCACCGCGACCTCGATGCACTCGTCCCCCGGGCACGATGGGTCCGCGGGTTCCGCGACGGCCTTGGTGGCGCTTGGGGACGGGGTGGCCGGGGCCGCCGGGGTTTCGGGGCTGGAGGCCGCCGGAGTGGAGGTCACCGGACCGCTGGCCGCGGCGGGAACCTGCGGCGGGGCGGGTGTGCAGGCAGCCAGGGATGCAGCCAGCAGCAGTGCGGTGCCAATGGCTGCGCGTTTTCGGGCCCCGGGCCCATGCACGATTCGATCAAACATGCTCCGAGCCTAACCTTTGCCGCGTGCATTCCGGCGCGGGATACCCACAGCGCCGCGGGCTTATGACAGGGTTAACACCATGCATAATCCGTTGCTTGAGCGAAGCACCTTGCCGTTTGAATTCCCAGATTATTCAGCCCTGGAGGCAGCCCACTACCTGGATGCCGTCCAGCAGGGTGTCGCTGGGCACCTGGAAGAACTTCGGGCCATCGCGCAAAACACGCAGGCCCCGACCTTTGAGAACACCTTTGTGGCCATGGAACGCAGCGGCGCGCTGCTGCGGCGCGCCGTGATGGCGTACTGGACGGTCTTCTCCGCCCATGGCACCGACGAACTGCGCGAGATCGACCCGCAGATCCAGTCGCTGGTTTCCGGCCACCAGGATGCCATCCACCTTGACGGGGAGCTTTTTGCGCGCCTGGCCTCCCTGGACGCCGATCCGCTCGGCGGCGAGGACAAGCGGCTGGTCGCAGAGACGCTGCGCACCTTCCGTGCCGCCGGCGCCGAACTCGATGCGGAGCGCAAGGAGCAGTTGCGCGCACTGAACAGCGAGATCACGGACCTGTCCAGCGAATACTCACGCAGGCTCCTGGGCGCCATGAACGAGGCCGCCGTACACTTTGCCGATCCGGGGGAACTGGCCGGGCTCAGCGACGGGGAACTGGGCTCCGCCGCGGATGCGGCGCGCGACGCAGGGTACCCCGACGGCTACCTGCTGACCCTGGTCCTGCCCACCGGGCAGCCGCTGCTCGAGCGACTCGAACTTTCCGCTTCGCGACGACGGCTCTTCGAGGCCTCGGTGAACCGCGGCCAGGAGGGCGAAAACCGGACCCTGGACCTGGCTGCGCGGATGGCGTCGCTGCGCTCGAAGCGTGCGGCTCTGCTGGGCTTTGCGACGCACGCCGACGTGGTGCTGCAGGAGGCCACCGCCCCGGACCTGGCTGCGGTGCGCGGCCGCCTGGCCGAGCTCATCCCGGCTGCCGTGGCCAACGCCCGGGCCGAGGCCGGGGAACTGGAGAAGATTTCCGGTTCCCCCATCCAGCCGTGGGACTGGGCTTACTACTCCGCCGCCGTGGCGCGCGAACGCCACGCGCTGGACCGCGGGGCGTTGCGCGAATACTTCGAGCTCGATGCGGTGCTCGAGCGCGGCGTCTTTGCCGCAGCCTCCCGCCTCTACGGGTTGGGCTTCACCGAGCGTTTCGACTTCCCGCCCTACCACCCCGACGTGCGCACCTGGGAGGTCTTCAACGAGGACGGCTCCACGCTGGGCCTGTTCGTGGGCGACTTCTTTGCCCGTCCCACCAAGGCCGGGGGTGCGTGGATGAACTCCATCCGCGAGTCCGCGTCCCTGCTGGGCGAGCGTCCCGTGGTCACCAACACCCTGAACATCCCCAAGCCAGCGGCAGGCGAACCGGCACTGGTGTCCCTCGACGAGGTCAACACGCTGTTCCACGAGTTCGGCCACGCGCTGCACGGGCTGTTTTCCGCCGGACTCTACCCGTCGCTGGCCGGCACCAGTGTGCCGCGCGACTTCGTCGAGTACCCCTCGCAGGTCAACGAGATGTGGGCCCTGCACGGCGAGGTGCTGCCCGGCTATGCCGCGCACACGCGCACCGGGGAACCGCTGCCGGAGGGCACGGTCCAGGCCCTGGAGGCCGCGGCGCTGTGGGGCGAGGGATTCGCCACCACCGAGTACCTCACCGCAGCCGTCCTGGATTTGGCCTGGCACTCGCTGACCGACGGGGAACTGGTTTCCGATCCGCTGGCCTTCGAGCAGCGGGTACTTTCAGAGGCCGGGCTGATCCCGGAGCTGGTGCCCTCGCGCTACCGCACCGGCTACTTCAAGCACATTTTCGACGGCGGGTACTCGGCCGGCTACTACTCCTACATCTGGTCGGAGGTGCTGGACGCCGACACCGTCGAGTGGTTCACAGAAAACGGCGGGCTGAAGCGGGAAAACGGCGAACGGTTCCGCACCGAGCTGCTCTCGCGCGGCAACACCCGCGACCCGCTTGAATCCTATGGAATCTTCCGCGGCCGCGAAGCCCGGATCGAACCGCTGCTGGTGCGCCGCGGACTGGCAAGGAGCACGAACGCGTGACAACAATTGGTTTTGCGCAGGACGCGCTCTCGCACTGGCACCAGGCCATGGCGATCGCCACCGGCGGCAAGCTCTTCACGACCCACGGCTGCTCGTGGGCCTGGCAGCCGGCCCGCGGCCGGCTGGTGCTGCTCTTCCCCGCCCACGCGCAGGAGGCCGGGCTGCGCCCGGGCCTGGCCGAAGGCACGCGCCTGGGTGCGCGCCGGGTCGAGGCCTGGGTTAATTCCGGTGCGCCCTCCGGCCCGCTGGAGGCCGCAGGGTTCTCCGATGCCGCACAGATTTCCTGGCATGCCGGCGAGCTGGTCGGACCGGAGGAACCGTGGGACGGACGCGTGCGCCTGGGCACGGAGATCCCCGAGGCCAGTGGCGCCGACGCGAAGGAATTGCAGGTCGCCAACCTCTGGCGCGATCCGGCCGCTGCCGGACTAAGCGCCGGGCACCCGGCGTTGCGCCGCATCGAGCAGGCCACCGCGCGCACCCTCGAGGGCGAGTTGGTGGGCCGCGCCTTTGCCCAGCAGGCCTTCGGCGGCCAGCTGGCCATCCACGGCCTGGCCGTGACCCCGGCGCAGCGCCGGAGGGGCGTGGGCTCGGCCCTGCTCAACGGGCTGGCCCGCGGCATGGTCAATCCGCTGGGGCTGGAGGAAGACACACCCATCGAACTGATTGCCGCCGCTTCCCCGAGTTCGGCACCGTTCTTCGAGGCCAACGGGATGCGTTTGCTGGGTCGCGGCCGCCACCTGGTGCTGCGCCAGTAGCCGCCCGGTGCCGTGCCGCCCGGCACGCCGGGTTCGCGGCCGCTTCCCGCGCTCTTGCCCCGAGGCGTGCCGTTCTCCACGCTGTTGATGGACCGCAGCCGCTTTTACCGGGAGGCCACCCAGGGCAGGCAGGTCCGCACTGGTCACCGGGACGTCCTCGGGGATCGGGGAAGCCACTGCCCGGAAGCTGCAGGCCATGGGTCTCACCGTCTACGCGGCGGCCCGACGCGTCGAGCGGATGCAGCGCCGCGAAGAGGACGGCATTGCCGTGCTGGCGATGGATGTCACCGACGATGCGTCCATGCGGGCCGGCATCGAGCGGATCATCACCGAGACCGGTCGCATCGACGTGCTGGTCAACAACGCCGGCTACGGTTCATACGGCGCCCTGGAAGACGTTGAAATCGACGAGGGCCGACGGCAGTTCGAGGTCAACGTGTTCGGTGCGATCAGGCTCGCGCAACTGGTGCTCCCCCACATGCGCGCCCGCGGCGCGGGCACCATCGTGAACATCTCCTCGATGGGTGGGAAGATATACACTCCGCTGGGCGGTTGGTACCACGGCACGAAATTTGCCCTTGAGGCACTGAGCGATTGCCTGCGCATGGAAGTCACGCCGTTCGGCATCGACGTCGTCGTGATCGAACCCGGAGGCATTGCCACCGAGTGGGGGCCGATCGCCGGGGATCTCGTCGAGCAGGCCTCCGGGCACGGTCCCTACGGCAGGCAGGCCGCTGCTGTCGTGAAGTTGTTGCGCGGGGAAACCACCGGCGGACGCAACTCACCTCCGGGGGTGGTGGCCGACGCGGTCGGAAGGGCCGTGCGCGCCTCCAGGTCCAAGACCCGGTACGCCGTCGGCTTCGGTGCCAGGCCGCTGGTCCTGGCGCGCCGCGGTCTTGGCGACCGCCTCTTCGAGGCGCTGATCACCCGGGCCACGGGCAAGCCCCGGCACTGACCCCGTGATTCCGGAGAGCAACAACACTCCCGCCGGCAGGCCACGGCAAACGGGCCGGGTGCTTTCCGGATCCGGCTTCCCCCCTTCCAATGAAGGGGATTCCTGAATCCGGTGCACCCGGCCCGCTGCTTGTCAGGCTATCGCCCGGAACCTACCAGCCGCGCTCGGCCAAGCGGTGCGGTGCCGGGATGTCGGCGACGTTGATGCCGACCATGGCTTCGCCCAGGCCGCGGGAGATCTTGGCCAGTTCGTCCGGATCGTTGAAGAAGGTGGTGGCCTTCACGACGGCTGCGGCACGCTGTGCCGGGTTGCCGGACTTGAAGATGCCCGAGCCCACGAACACGCCGTCGGCACCCAGCTGCATCATCATGGCGGCGTCGGCCGGCGTGGCGATGCCGCCGGCGGTGAAGAGCACGACCGGCAGCTTGCCGGTGGCGGCAACTTCCTTGACCAGCTCGTACGGGGCCTGCAGCTCCTTGGCTGCCACGTACAGCTCGTCCTTCGGCAGGGCCGCGAGCTTGGCGATCTCGGAGCGGATCTTGCGCATGTGGCCGGTGGCGTTGGAAACATCTCCGGTGCCGGCCTCGCCCTTGGAGCGGATCATCGCGGCACCCTCGTTGATGCGGCGCAGGGCCTCGCCGAGGTTGGTGGCGCCGCAGACGAAGGGGACCTTGAAGTTCCACTTGTCGATGTGGTGCTCGTAGTCGGCCGGGGAGAGGACCTCGGACTCGTCGACGTAGTCGACACCGAGGGACTGCAGGATCTGTGCCTCGACGAAGTGCCCGATGCGGGCCTTGGCCATCACCGGGATGGAAACCGCGGCGATGATGCTGTCGATCATGTCCGGGTCGCTGGCGCGCGAGACGCCGCCCTGGGCACGGATATCGGCAGGGACGCGCTCGAGGGCCATGACGGCAACGGCGCCGGCATCCTCGGCGATGCGGGCCTGGTCCGCCGTGACAACATCCATGATGACGCCGCCCTTGAGCATGTCGGCCATGCCCCGCTTGACGCGATCGCTACCTACGGTGGTTGCGGGGGTGGGGACGCCTTGGTTTTCAGACACCTTGGGGGTTCCTTTCAATAAGGTGAGCAGTACGCGAATCATCGTAGGTCCGCCGCGTCACAAAGGCCGCGGGTGTGTCGTCACAATTCAAAACTAGGTGCAAACACACCCAATGTCCACCGCGTAAAGCGGCGGTGAAAATGATGCGACTACTCGGCGGCCATAGATAAACATCCTAGTGGGATCGCCTATTTATGACTAGGCACCGGATTCCGGCCGCCCCCGGATCTCGAGGGCGGTAAATGCGGAAAATCAAATGCCGCCCTGGCCCCTGCGCCCCCGCTCCGGGCGCCCGGGCACCGGGCCCTTCCATGCTCGCCCAGGATTGCCTGCCTCTCGGTTGAAGGCACCCGCACACGCCAGATCACCCCGGGCCCTCGGGAATGCGGGAAGACGACGAACGCAAAAGAGCCGCACAGGCCGGCGCAACGGCGGCAACGGCGAAACGCGCATTAAACGGATCGGCCGCCGGGGGTCCTCCCCGACGGCCAATCCATGAAGTGCCTGGTCGCCTTAGTCCAGTTCCGCCCAGCCGGCGGCAAGGTCCAAGCGGATGTCGCCGAGCGTTGCCGGAATGGCCTTGGTCTCGGCAATGATCGGGAAGAAGTTCCCGTCCCCCGCCCAGCGCGGCACCACGTGCTGGTGCAGGTGCGCGGCAATCCCCGCTCCCCCGGTGACGCCCTGGTTCATGCCCAGGTTGAAACCGGTGGGGCGCGAGACGTGGCGCAGCACGCGCATGGACTTTTGGGCCAGCGCTGCCATCTCGGCGGTTTCCTCGGCGGTGATGTCGGTGTAGTCCGGCACGTGGCGGTACGGGCAGATCAGCAGGTGGCCCGGGTTGTACGGGAAGAGGTTCAGGATCACGTAGGCGGTCTTGCCGCGGTGGATGATCAGCGAATCCTCGTCGCTGCGGGTCGGCCCGGCACAGAAGGGGCAGGACTCCTCGTCCTTGACCTGGTCCTGGCCGGCCTTGATGTAGGCCATCCGGTAGGGAGTCCACAGGCGCTGGAACGAATCGGGCACCCCGGCGAGTTCGAAGTCGTCGGTGATGGCGGCATCGGCTGCTTCCTGGGACGCGCCACCCGGATGGGTGGATGCGTAGACGTTCGTGGACTCCCCCATGGATCTAGGCTTCCCGGTTCTTCACGGCCGCGACGATGCGGGCTACCGCCTCGTCGACGGGCACCCCGTTGTCGGTGCTGCCGTCGCGGAAGCGGAAGGAGACCGCCCCGGCCTCGGCGTCCTCGCCGCCGGCGATGAGCACGAACGGGACCTTTTCCTTCGACGCGGTGCGGATCTTCTTCGGGAAGCGGTCCGAGGAGATGTCCGCCTCGGCGCGGATGCCGGCGGCCTTGAGCTTGTCGATCACGTCGAACATGTACTCGTTGAAGGCCTCGGCCACGGGGATGCCCACGACCTGGACCGGGGAGAGCCAGGCCGGGAAGGCGCCGGCGTAGTGCTCGGTGAGCACGCCCATGAAGCGTTCCACGGAACCGAACAGGGCGCGGTGGATCATCACCGGGCGCTGGCGGGTGCCGTCAGCGGCCTGGTACTCGAGCTCGAAGCGCTCGGGCAGGTTGAAGTCCAGCTGGATGGTGGACATCTGCCAGGTGCGGCCCAGCGCGTCCTTGGCCTGGACGGAGATCTTCGGTCCGTAGAACGCGGCTCCGCCCGGGTCCGGGACCAGTTCCAGGCCCGAGGCCTCGGCGACCTCGGCGAGGGTGCGGGTGGCTTCGTCCCAGATGGCGTCATCGCCAACGAACTTCTCCGGGTTCTTGGTGGAGAGCTCCAGGTAGAAGTCATCCAGCCCGTAGTCCTTGAGCAGACCCAGCACGAAGTTCAGCGTTTCGGTGAGCTCGTCCTTCATCTGCTCCTTGGTGCAGTAGATGTGGGCGTCGTCCTGGGTCATGCCGCGCACGCGGGTGAGCCCGTGGACCACGCCGGACTTCTCGTAGCGGTAGACCGAACCGAATTCGAACAAGCGCAGCGGCAGTTCGCGGTAGGACCGTCCGCGCGAGCGGAAGATCAGGTTGTGCATCGGGCAGTTCATCGGCTTGAGGTAGTAGTCCTGGCCGGGCTTGCGCACCGTGCCGTCCTCGTTCAGCTCGGCGTCCACGTGCATCGGGGGGAACATCCCGTCGCGGTACCAGTCAAGGTGGCCGGAGACCTCGTAGAGGTGGCCCTTGGTGATGTGCGGGGTGTAGACGAACTCGTAGCCGGCCTCCACGTGGCGTGCGCGCGAGTAGTCTTCCATCTCCTTGCGGATGATCCCGCCGCGCGGGTGGAACACCGGCAGGCCGGAACCCAGCTCGTCGGGGAAGGAGAAGAGATCCAGCTCGACGCCGAGCTTGCGGTGGTCGCGGCGCTCGGCCTCGGCGATGCGCTCCTGATAGGCCTTCAGGGCTTCCTTGGTGGGCCAGGCGGTGCCGTAGATGCGCTGCAGCTGCTGGTTTTCCTGGTTGCCCAGCCAGTAGGCGGCCGAGGTGCGGGTCAGCGCGAAGGCGTTGGAGATCAGCTTGGTGTTGGGCAGGTGCGGGCCGCGGCACAGATCGCACCAGACGGTTTCGCCGGACTTGCGGTCGACGTTGTCGTAGATGGTGATTTCGCCGGCGCCGACCTCGACGTTGACGCCCTCGCCGGCCGAGTCGGCCTCGTTGGCCTTCTTCAGCAGCTCGAGCTTGTAGGGCTCGTGGGCCATGGCCTTGCGCGCCTCGTCCTCGGTGACGACGCGGCGGGCGAATTTCTGGTTCTGGTTCACGATCTTGAGCATCATCTTCTCGAGGGTCTTCAGGTCCTCGGGAGTGAACGGCTCGGCGACATCGAAGTCGAAGTAGAAGCCGTCGGTGATGTACGGGCCGATGCCAAGCTTGGCATCGGGACGCAGCTGCTGCACGGCCTGGGCCATGACGTGTGCGGTGGAGTGGCGAAGGACCTCGAGCCCGGCGGGGGAATCGATGGTGACGCGTTCGACGGCGGTTCCGGCCTCCAGCGGGCGGGCCAAATCGCGCAGCACGCCATCGACGTGCATGACGACGACCTCGCGGTCGTCGAAGTACAGCTCGGCCCCGGTAGTGCCGGCATTCACCTCGCGTTGTTCGCCATCGACGGTCAGTGTGATTTGCTCAAGCACTACGGCTCCTCGTTTCGTGGTTCGGCTTCATGGCTTGTGGCGTACGGTGGCCACAGCCAGCCAACCACCAGCTTAACCGACGCCCGCCGGTGCCAACCAATCGAAAACCACGCATGTCACGCTCGAGCGGCCCGCGCTCTCGGGGGCGGCGCTGCGATCAGGCGTGTTCAAGGTACTTGAGCACCGCCAGCACCCGCCGATGGTCGCCCCCGGATGGTTCCAGGCCCAGCTTGGAGAAGATCGCGGTGATGTTCTTCTCAACGGCCCCGGCGGAGAGGAAAAGCTCCGCGCAGATCCCCGCGTTGGTGCGCCCCTGTGCCATGAGTTCGAGCACCGACTGCTCCCGCGGAGTCAGCATCTGAAGCCCCGCGGGCCGGTTCGAGACGCTCATGAGCTGGCGGACGACCTCCGGGTCGAGCACGGTTTCCCCGGCGGCAATCCGCGCCAGCGCCTCGATGAACGAGCCCACGTCCGCCACCCGGTCCTTGAGCAGGTATCCGGTGCCCGAGGGCTGTCCGGCAAAGAGCTGGGAGGCGTAGCGCGTCTCCACGTATTGGGAGAGCACCAGCACCCCGACGCCGGGGTGGGTGGTGCGCAGGGCCAGGGCCGCGCGGATGCCCTCGTTGGTGGGGGTCGGCGGCATCCGGTTGTCCAGGATCACCACATCGGGAACGTCGGTCGCCATGGAGGCGAGCAGGTCCTCGGCGTTGTCCACCGCGGCAACGACCTGGTGCCCGCGGCCGGTCAGCAACTCGGTGAGCCCGGCGCGCAGCAGGGCCGAATCCTCGGCAATGGAAATCCTCATGCCCCAGTTTCCCCCGGCGCCTTCCCGTTTAAGAAAGCGGCAGCCTGAGAGTGATCTCGGTGGGCCCTCCCCGGGGCGAGGAAATCTCCAGCGTCCCGTCAACGTTCGCGGCGCGGGCCCTGAGTCCCTCGATGCCGCTTCCGGCTGCCGGGTCCACTCCCCCGACACCGTCGTCAAGCACGCTGAGCACCAGCTGCTTCCCGTGGCCGGCGGTGGCGACCTTCAGGGTGACGCGCGTGCCTGAGGAGTGCTTGGCCGCGTTGTTCAGCAGTTCCGCGGCGCAGAAGTACGCGATGGCCTCGATCGCCGGGCTGGGGCGGGAAGCCAGCGAATAGGTCAGGGACACGGGCATCGGGGCCGCCGCAACCAGCGATTCCAACGCCGTGTCCAGGCCATCGTTGATGACGGCGGGCCGGATGCCGCTGGCCAGGCCGCGCAGGTCGTTCAACGCATCGGTTGCCGTTCCCTGCGCGCCCGCCAGCAGCGCCTTGATGTTTTCCGGGATGTCTTCACCGGCCAAACGGTCCCTGGCATCCCCCAATTTCATGGCAATGGCCACGAGCTGGGCCTGGGTTCCGTCATGCAGGTCGCGTTCGATCTGCGCCAGCCGGGCGTCGGCGTCCTGCACCGTATGGCTGCGTCTTTCCTCAAGGCTTTTCACCCGCAACTGCGCCTCGGTGGGACCCAGCAATCCGGCGGCCAGACTACCCTGCAGGCGCGCCAGGCCGTTGTTGATCGCGGGCCACAACAGAAAAGTGAACAACACACCGACGGCCGCGTACACCAGGTTCCAGGTCGGGCCCTCGGCGTAGATGTCGGAACCGATGCTCGTTCCACGTTGCCAGCTCCCGCCCTTCGCCTGCATCAGGGGAAGCCACTGCACCCAGTACCAGTAGGTCAGGCAGCCCAGGCCCGCAACAAGAAAGGTGATGCTCAGCAGCGAGGCAACCAGTGTTGTCGCGAAGCCGGCCAGCATATGCGCCAGGGCGCGCCAACCGCTCGCGTCGCCCAACCCGGAGCGGATGAAGCCCATGAATCCCGGGCGCCTCACCAACCTTGGCGGAGCGTCGATGTGCCGGTCCAGCAACGACCCGGTGAGGGCCCTCTGCAGCCGGCCCCAGGATCGGGCACCCATGAGCATGGCCGCGGCAACGCTTAGCCCGATCACTGTCACCAGGAGGGATGCACCCAGCGATATCGTCAGGATGGCATAGGTGAATCCAAAGGGAGCAAGGAACAGCATGGCCCAGTGGTAGGCAAAGGCTCGCCAGGTTTTTTTCTTGAAGAATGCGGGCACGAACTTCTGGTCCTTTTCAAGCATGGAGCGGGGTGACTCGGTTTCTGGAAATGTTGGCCTCATGGAGCTCATGGAATATCCGTCCAGGGGCGATGCAAGCGCATTCCTGTTCATGCTCTCCAGCATTCTACGGAAAATGGGTTGGCGACATGGGGCATCCCACCCTTTCGCATGGGGGGATATCCCCCGTTTTTCACGTTTGTCCACGCCGGACGCACGACTTCGCCGAACCCAGGGGCACGGAAAAGAACCGGTCCTGAACCGTCGGCTGCGCGGGCGCCAACCAAGGTTAGAGCCTTAACCTTGGTTGGCGCCGCCCTTATCCAAGGTTGAGACCGTACGAATCCCAGGGCACGTCGGAACCACCATCAAGCCTGGGGGTGCAAAACAGCGACACGATATGCGTAGAAGCCCCCTGCCCGGAGCATCGGCGAACACCGCGAGGACCTGTTGACGCCAAATGTGCTAGCCCATCTGTCCAAACGCGGCCTGCTGGGCTCCTGAAGCCCGTTGTCAACCCCCTAGCTACTTGTCGGCAAGCCGGGCTAGCATCTAGTCATGGAACCCAGAGTGAATCTCAGCAAGTCCGATCCTGCTGCGTATGCGGCGCTGTTGGCCATGAACAAGGCCGCCAGCGACTCCGCCGACGCCGCAGGAATTGATCCCAAGCTTCGCGAGCTGCTCAAGGTGCGGGCCTCGCAAATCAATGGCTGCACCTATTGCCTGCGCATGCATACCCGCGATGCCCTTGAGCTCGGGGAAAGCACCGACCGGCTGGCAGTGGTCTCGGCGTGGGCCGATTCCGAGTACTTCACCGCTGTGGAACGCGCGGCCCTTGCGTTGTGCGAATCCATCACGATGATCTCGGTGGACCACGTCCCGCATGGGGTGTACACCATGGCCCGGGCGGTGCTGTCCGACGAGCAGATCTCGGCCGTCGCCTGGCTGAGCGCGGCGATCAACATGTTCAACCGGGTCGCGATCACTTCCCGTTACCCGGTCAAGCCCTAGTTGCTTCCCTGCGTCTGCAGGTAGGTGACCACCGCCATGACCCGGCGGTGGTCCTGCGGGGCCACGGGCAGCTCGAGCTTGGCCAGGATGTTTCCCACGTGCGTCTCCACGGTGCGTTCGGTCAGCCAGAGCCGCTGGGCAATGCCCAGGTTGGTGCGCCCCTCGGCCATCAGCGCCAACACCTCGCGCTCACGCGCGGTCAGTGCCTCGACGCGGCGGTTGGTGCGTGCGGCTCCGATGAGTTCAACAACCATTTCCGGGTCCAGTGCCGTGGCGCCCTGGCGCACCCGGCGCAGGGTTTCGAGGAATTCGTTCACATCCAGGACCCGGTCCTTGAGCAGGTAGGCGAAGTACCCGCCGGGGACCAGCCGCGCGGTGTGCGTGGTTTCCATGTGCTGGGACAACAGCACGATGCCCATCCGGGGGAACTCGCCGCGCAGCAGCACCGCCGCGCGCGCCCCGTCGTCGGTGAGGTCCGGGGGCATGCGCACGTCGCAGACCAGCACGTCCGGTTCCAGGGCCCGAGTCCGCGCCAATGCGGCCGCGGCATTCCCGACCGCGGCAACCACCTCGTGTCCCGCATCCTCCAAAAGGTTCGAGAGCCCCTGGCGAAAGAGCGCGGAGTCCTCGGCGATCACTATGCGCATGGCAGCACCGCCTCGATGACGGTGCCGCGGCCGTCTTGGCTGCGCACGTTTATTGATCCGCCCAACGCCCCGACCCTGTCGGCCAGACCCGCCAGTCCCCCGCCCGGGGTGCGCGTGGCCCCGCCGCGGCCGTCGTCGCTCACGCTCAGGCGGACCGATTCGCCTTCCCGTCCAAGCCTGACGGTGATGCGCCGGGCCCCGGCATGCTTGACGGCGTTGTGCACCGCCTCGGCGGCCACGAAGTAGGCGGTGGCTCCCACGAGCTCCGGGACAATGCCCAGGGAATCCCCGATCCGCAGCTGCACAGGCGTCGGGGAGCGGCCGCTGAGTTGCCGCAGCGCAGCTTCTAGGCCTTCGTCCAGGGCACTGGGCCTGATGCCGTGGGCGATCTGCCGCAATTCGGCCACGGCTGTGCCTAGCTCGGCCACCGATTCGTCGAGCATCCCGCGCAGGGCCTGCTCGCGTGGCGGCAGCTGCCGCTGGATCAGGCGAAGCGCCATGCCCAGGGCCACCAACCGTTGCTGGGCGCCGTCGTGCAGGTCTCGCTCGAGGCGCTTGCGTTCGTGGTGGGCGGCCAGCAGGATCCGGATGCGGCTGGCTTCCACCTCGGCCAACGCCGTAGAGAGCTCCATTTGTTGCCTGCCCATCTCAACCATCAACGCCAGCGCCTTCATGGTCTCCGTGTTGAACACCCTCCCACGTCCCGGTCCGGGAACAACCACCCCCGCGATCCGGCCGGCCAAGGCAACGGGGATCCCGGTCTCGGACCTCACCGGGCGGCCCTGCGCGTCTCGAAAACCGTTCCCCGTGGACACCGCATACCCAACCCGCAAGGCGGGGTCGGATGTCGAGGCACGCAACGTTTTTTCGAGGTCCGCAGGCAGCGCCGCATGGGTGAAGACCTGGTTTTCGAAATCTTTCAGCGCGTCGATGAGTCGCTCGTGTTCGGCGTAGACGATGCGACCGATCAGGTGCTGGATGCGTGGCCGCAATGCCGCCAGGGCCAGCGTTCCGGCTGCGGCACCTGCCACGAGCAGTGCAGTGGAAGTCCTGGATTCGATCCCCGGCCAAAGCGCGAGCAACACTGCCAGCATCACGACAGCGCCCAGCACCGCAAGTAGGCCCAGTGCCGAGACGAGCATGCGACCGGCATCAAAGAGGTCCTCGCGAAGGATTGCCACGGCAATGGCCGCGGGGATGAACAGGTACATGGCCGCCAGCCCGATCATCACAATCGATTCGTTGCCGTTCACGAGGTAGCCGACCCAGCACAGCAGCAGCGTCGAGGGCACGCTGGCACCTGCCACCGCCAACCAACGGATCTGGTTCCGGCCGACGCCATCGGCGTGCTTGAACCGCTTGGCCAGATGAGCCACACTGAGCGCCAACAACGCAAGGAAGACCGGGAGCAGCCCCACGGCGGCCAGGTCGGCACCGGGCATCGGAGCCAGCCCGCGGTGCATGTCCTGGAACGCATCCCCATAGGGTTCGGTGCTCAAGGCCGCAAAAAAACCGAAACTCACGACCACGGCGCCCAGCCCGATCGCCAGCTTCCGGGCACCTTTGTCCTCGAGGCGGCCGGAGGGAAACACCAGGAGCATCAGGGCCCACGGCAGGTAGAGGAGCATCCATCCGCCCTGTGTCGATGAGATCCATAGTCCATTGACCGGGAGTTTGCCGGTTTCCTGCGCGGCCGCGAGATAGGTGTCGCTGCATCCCACGGCAAGTATCACCAGCCCTGCACCGCTTAACAGCGCACCTACTCCTTGTTTCGGGAACCGCACGGTGATCAGGTATCCGAGGATGAGCGAGGGCAGGGACATGACGATGCACATTCCCAGCCAGCCGGCGGCCGACGCATCCACGCCCGCCGTCAGCGCCCATGCGGCCGTCGCCAGCGACATTGCCGCCAGCGGAAGCACCGCAATAGACACCGCACGGGCCAATCCCATGCGCCCAGCATAAGCCCGGAGTCTGTCCGGAGCCCTCCGTGCCAGCACCGAGGTTTTTCGGGTGTCCTCCACGATTTGCAGTCGAAGGAAACAGCCCATGCTGGTGGCCAGGCGGACGAAACCATCGCCGCCTGCCGATGAAAGGAAACGCCATGACACGGATGAACGAGCTGCGCGGGGAGGCACCCTCACTCGTTGCGGTGCGGGACCTGCGCACCATGTGGCGGATTGCCGCTGCCCTGGTCATTACCCTTGGCCCCTTGAGCATCCTGGTGATCCGGGCCGTCATGCCCTATTGGACCACCGACTCCCCCGCTTCGATAGTTTCCCAGTCCCTGGCGCATCAGACGACGCTGGATTTCATGGTGTGGTCCGGGCTCTTTTTCACCCCGGTGCTGCTGCTCAGTGTTGCGGCGATCGCGTATGTGGCCCGCCGGGATTCACCCGTTTTGGCGACCATCGGCGGCGGGCTCGGTTTTATCGGGTGGAGCATGGGCGCGACCACGGTGAACATGGACTATCTGGTTTCCCAAATGGGAGCCAGCGGGTTTGATCAATCGACCATTACGCTCATTGGTGATGCGCTCCAAAACAGCACCTTCGCTGCCGTGGGTGGGATCATCTGGCTCATCGGTCACATTTTGGGCATGATACTCACAGGAATTGCCCTGGGTCGGGCGGGGATCATCAATTGGTGGGTCGCCGGCGCCCTGATGGTTTCCCAACCGTTCCATTTCATTGCGGCCGTCATTGTTCCCAGCAGGCTACTGGATGTGACGCTCGGCTGGGGGCTGACGACAGTTGCCAGCGCCTTTGTCAGCGTGGCAATCCTGCGCATGGCCAACGACCAATGGGATCTGGGGCCCGCGGCCAGGATTCGATCAACCCGCTGAGGGGAAAACCACAAACACGGATCGCCTCGGCGTCCATGGTGCAGAAGATGCCCCGTGGACGCCGAGGCGATCCTATGCCTGCAGCTCATGCCGGCGGAGGCGCAGCTCCCGCTGGGCCCCGCGCAACACTGAACCCTCGAAGGGCAGAGCGGCTAGGTCGATGGTGGCGGCAGCCTTGAGCGCGAGCCGGTTTGCCGATGCTGCGGCCCTGGTCGGCAATCCGAGGGAGTCGGCGAATTGGGCCCAATGCCGGGCCTTGAGGTTCTTCAGTTTTCCCGCAATCGGAAGTGCCGTGGTTTCATCGCCGTAGAGCATGGTGCAGGGCAGGTCATGCATGGGCGAGATCTCGAAACCGCCGCCCTGCCTTCCCAGCACGGCCAGATTCTTGGCATGAAGGTCACCGTTGCCGGTCAGCCAGCCAAAGGCAAATTGCAGGTACAGGTTTCGGCGGGCCACCACGGGGGCAATACACAAGCGGGCCAGGGCAAATGCAAGGTCTTCGGCCGCCACACCGTACTTCGCGGCCGGGGGCAGGCCCATGACCTGCGTTCCGTCCTCGAGGGCCATCCGGTGCCAGTGGCCGTCGGTTCCCTTACGGCGGTCGAACCTCTCGACCAGCAGGCCGGCCAGTCCGTGCTTGTCATGGATGATCCGGTTGCCCACCACCGGGAGGTTCAGGTTTCTTGCCCCGGCCAGGTGCGCGGCCTCGTTGGCCACCAGATGGGGGTCCTGCGCGGGATCGAGCTTGAGCAGATAGCGTCGGCCCCGCGTCGCCAACGGCGTGGTGGGCATCGAGGCGCTCGCCTTGTCCTGGACCCCGGGAAGTGCGTGCAGGTCCACCGAGTTCGCCAGGACGGCGAAGTCCAGGTCTTCCGGCGTCGAGGTGTCCGCCAGCGCCTCTGGTTCGGCGGGAACGTCCCCCGCGGGAACCACCTGTACGTCGCCCGGGACATCGGCACCCACGGCGAGCAGCAAGGTCAGTTCGTCGTCGAAGCTGGTCTTGGTCGCATTCTTCAACACCGTCAGCCGGTGTCCCTCGGGAAGCAGCCCCGCAAAGAACGCGGGACGGGCACCATTGGGCGTCTCGACCGCGGCGTTTTCCAGCGGAAGGGAAAAGGCCACCGGCGCCTTGCCGCCGGCCAGGTAGCTGTCCAGGTAGCCGAAGCGGATGCCCCCGGCAGCCGTTCGGGTCAGCTCCCCCGCGTGGACACCGTTCTTGTAGACGTCGGCACCCTCGATGAACCTGAGCCGTTGGAGGTCCGGGGTCATCGACCGACGCCAATCTTGAGCCCCAGCACGTTGAGGACGGAGGCCACGGCGCGCAGGGACGGATTGCCGGTGGCGGTTTCCAGCGCGCGCACGGTCCGTTCGGAGACCTCGGCCAAGTCGGCCAGTTTCCCTTGGGTCAACCCGGCGTCCTTGCGGGCCCGGCGGATCTCCAGCGCCAGTGCAGATACGGTGTCCATGACACTTCTTGCACCGGCAAGATAATGCCGTTCTTGATGCTTCATCATCCCTTGATCCATGGAAAACCCGCTTTCGGCAAGATCTTGCCGAAAGCGGGTTTCTGGATGGGATGCACCCGCCGGAAGACGGCTGGTCGGCAACTTGTTGCCGGTTCGGTGGCTACCCGTTCGGGCGCTGCGGCAGGTACTGCACCGCCCACTTGTTGCCGTCCGGATCGGCGAAGTACACGAAGTGCCCCCACGGCTGGATGTCGACGTCGCTGACGTCCACGCCGTTGGCCTTGAGCTGGTCGTGGGCCTTGTGGATGTCGCTGACCACCATCTGCAGACTCGGCGCCGTCCCGGGGGCCGCGTCGTTCAGGCCCTCGCCGATGGTGATGGAGCAGGCGGATCCCGGCGGGGTCAGCTGGACGAAGCGGATTGACTCGGTGGGCCGCTCGTCGTAGTCGGCGTTGAACCCGACCTTGTTCACATAGAAATCCTTGGCGCGGTCCACATCGGACACGGGGACAAATACCAGTTCCAGTTTCCAGTCCATGCCGCCCACGCTACTGCCGCAGCAAGACCCGCGTAAAGGGGTTGCGGGGGCCGTCCCGCTCCCGGGGCGCACCCCCGCACAGGGGGAGGGAGGCACACGCCCCGGTCCGCTATTCGGGCATCAGGTCCCTGGCCCGGAAGCGCCAGAACCCGATCGTGGCCAGCACCAGGGCGACGACACCCAGGACCACCAGGGGCAGCAGGGCGAAGTCCTCGGCCGCGAGCCGCGGGACCGCCCCGAACGGGGTCGCCTTGATGACGTCCTCGGACAGGGAAAGCAATCCGCCGAACATCGCGGCCATGACCGAGAGCCCGTAGACCGCCCACGCGATGCCGGTGCTGGGCCGCGGGATGAATCCCTGGCAGAAGAGCAGCACCCCCAGCATCAGCAGCACCGCAGGCCAGTAGGCGAACGAGGCGGCGGCCATGGCCCCGCCGGTCGCCGCACCCTGGGACGAGACGCCGGTGAGGTAGCCGCCGACCAGCAGCATCACCGCGGAGCCGATCCCTGCCACCAGGACGTGCGCCCACAGCCAGCCGAAGCGTGAGAGCGATCCGGCCAGCTGGCTCTCCAGCCGCCCGCTTTCCTCCTCGCTGCGTGCCCCGGCCAGCGCCTGGACGGCGAACGCCCCGGCCAGCAGCCCGTTGAAGAGCACGAAGATGCCCATCACCCCGTCAAGCATGTCGTTCCCGGCCCCCACGAAGGACTTGGCGAACGGGTTGCTGGGGTCCAACACCGAGGTCATGGCCCTGGCGACCGACCCGAAGAAGAGCCCCGCAACCACCGCGCCCAGGAACCAGCCGACCAGCGAGCTGCGTTGCAGCCGCAGCGCCAGGCCCAGCGGGTTGGCCAGCAGCGCCGAGGCGGTTGCCGGGCCGGGCCGCTCGGGCAGGATGCCGGAGCCCAGGTCGCGCCGGGTGCCCAGGCGCAGCGCCAGCGCGCAGCCGAGCACCGCCAGGCCCAGCAGGGCCAGCAGCGGCCACCAGTTGTTCTCCCCGAAGGAGCGCATGTTCTGCGCCCAGCCAATGGGCGAGAACCAGCTCAGTGCGCTCGGGTCGGTGCCGTTGGCCTGCAGGTCGGCACCCGCGCGGATGAAGTAGAAGAGCGCCAGCAGCGCCACGGCCAGGGAGTTTGCCCCGCGGCTGGTGGTCGAGAGCTGGCCGCAGATCGCCGAGATCGCCACGAAAGCCAGCCCGGTGCCGGCGATGGAGGCACCCATGGTCCATGATCCGTCGCTCGGCAGCTTCAGGCCCAGGCACAGCAGGGAGATCAGCAAGCCGGTGAGGACGGACAGCGCCCCGGCCACCAGGTAGTTCGCCACCGAGTAGGCGTGCCGCCCCAGCGCGGCCGAACGCAGCAGCTCGGTGCGCCCGGTTTCCTCGTCGGCCCGTCCGTTGCGGGTGACCAGGAAGATCGAGGCGAAGCCCAATGCCACGGCCAGGGTCATCCAGATCTTGATGACCAGGATGCCGCCGAGCGAACCTGCCGCGTAGGGCAGGCCGGTCATGGCCGCCACGGCCGGGGTGTTGGCCACCTGGGCGTAGGCGTCGCGGGACGCCTGGGTCGGGAAGGCCTCCTGCTGGGAGCCGTAGACGATCGGGATCATCACCGCCAGCACCGCCGCCCAGATCAGCAGCCGCAGCCAGTTGCGGCGCAGGATGAATTTCACGGCCGTGCCCACCCCGGCCAGGTAACCGGTGGAGACGGAGGTTCCCCGTGCGGCGCGGCCCAGGACCGTTGTGCTGCTCATCGCGCACCGCCCGCTGCCGCGTGGGCGTGGCGCCCGGGCCTGGCGGCTGCCGGCTGGAGCGGAAGCCCTCCGTAGTGGCGCAGGAACAGGTCCTCGAGCGACGGCGGGGTCGAGACCAGGGAGCGGGGCGAGTACCCGGAAAGCGCCTCGAGCACGCCGCCCAGGTCTTCCTCGCCGACGGTGAAGGTGGCCTTGGGCCCGTCGAGGACCAGGTCGCTGATGCCCGGGACCGTGGCAAGCGCGGAGGTGTTTCCGGCCAGCAGCACCGAGACGGTGGTGCGGTGCAGGTGGCGCAGCGCCTCGAGGCGCCCGGCCTCCACCGTCTGGCCCTCGCGGATGATGGTGACGGTGTCGCAGAGCTTCTCGACCTCCGCGAAGATGTGGCTGGAGAGCAGCACGCTGCGGCCCTCGGCCTTCACCTCGCGGATGCAGGCGGTGAAGACCTGTTCCATCAGCGGGTCAAGGCCGGATGTCGGCTCGTCCAGCAGCAGCAGCTCGGCATCCGAGGCCAGGGCCGCGACCAGGGCGACCTTCTGCCGGTTGCCCTTGGAGTAGCTGCGGGCCTTCTTGGTGGGGTCAAGGTCGAAGCGTTCGAGCAGCTCGTCGCGCTTGGCGGCATCCACTCCCCCGCGCAGGGCCGCCAGGATGCCGATGGCCTGGCCGCCGGTGAGGTTGGGCCACAGGGCCACCTCGCCGGGCACGTAGGCGATGCGCCGGTGCAGGGCCACGGCATCGTCCCACGGATCCCCGCCAAGCATCTTCACGCTGCCCGAATCGGCTCGCAGCAACCCGAGCAGGATGCGGATGGTGGTCGATTTGCCGGACCCGTTGGGCCCGAGGAATCCGGCGACCTCTCCGGCCTCGACGTGCAGATCCAGTCCAGCCAGGGCCACGGTGCGCCCGAAATGCTTGTGCAGGTCGCTCACCGAGATGGCCGGGGTGTTGGTGGACATGGTTTTCTCCTTACCGATTCACGGGTTCTCCCGCGAGGCCCGCGGGCGGGTTCTTGGTTCCGGCCAGGAAGGCCAGGTATTCATCGAGGTACTCCCGGCTGGTGAACAGCCCCTCGGTGTACAGCTCGAGGGTTGGCAGCACTGCCTCGGCGTAGTAGCGTTCCATCACCGCGCCGAAGTCGTCCAGCGGCATCCCGGGACACATGGCGAAGCTGACCACCATGGCCCCGATCGATTGCTGGACCAGGAAGCGCACGCGCGCCTCCTCGTCGCGGCTGGGAACAATGATTCCCCGCTCCACGGCGTCACGGGAGAATTCCAGGGCCTCGGCGACCATGTGCTCGATGAAGTCCTTTCCCGCGTCCCCTCCCTCGCGGACCGAGCGCAGGATGTATACCAGCAGGATCCCGCCCTCGCGCGAGGACGGGAACTGGGCGAAGAGCTGCCGGGGCGAGGCCTTGAGGCTTTCGTTCTTCAGTGCGCGGTAGCGTGCAAGCACCGTGGCGTCGCATTCGGCGCGCAGCGCTTCCTTGGACCCGAAGTGGTGGCGGACCAGGCCGGCGCTGACCTGGGCGCGGGCCGCAATGGCGCGCAGGGATTCGTCGAACCCGTGCGCCGCGAAGCACTCGATGGCGGCGTCGCGCAGCCGGGCCCGTCCGGTCAGATCCTCACGGGCTGTACTCATGTATAGGAGACTACTCGCGTGTATAGCGCTCGGCAATAGGTCCAAGGTCCCGATTTTTCATCGTCGCCCCTCGGTTTTTCCGCGGGTGTTCAGCGGATTCGCGGCAGTGCCGGACCGCCGGACCAAAGTGCCGCTGGCTGATCCGGCGGTGCGGATACCTGTTGCCGATGGCCGGGGCAGCTTGGAGGAATTTGTCGCCTCTGGCTTGCGCTGCAATGAACAGTGCCATATCGGTTCGAGTGGCGCCCCAACCGATGTTGTCCCTGCCGAAGGGCCTTGCCCTGACGGTGCCGATGGCGTCCCATCCCCTGGGCACGATCAAACGTCGAGTGGTCGAATGGTTCCACCCGGGCCCCGTTCGGTGGCCGTCCAGCTCATGCGAATCATTTCCTGATCGGCGCGGGAAAATAGGAGCAGTGCTGTCCAGCCCGCCATCCGCAGATCCTGTCCCCCTCGGGTTGCGACCTTAACCGAAGGCCACATCGCAGGCGGCATCTCGGAAGCCGGCAACCCCGGCGCCAGCGGCGCAAACGCCGATGACTCGAAAATTCAATCCATTGCCATACTCCTTGGCAAACTGAAAAGCCGTTGACAATCCAGGCTGGGTCATAGGCATGCACTTCCTCATTCCCCGGACGGGTTTG
This sequence comes from Paeniglutamicibacter psychrophenolicus, assembly GCF_030812255.1. Lineage (GTDB taxonomy): Bacteria > Actinomycetota > Actinomycetes > Actinomycetales > Micrococcaceae > Paeniglutamicibacter > Paeniglutamicibacter psychrophenolicus_A. The sequence goes on from NZ_JAUSSH010000005.1 coordinate 34,419, forward strand.
CTCAGGAGCCTCCGGCGTAGGCGGGCACGGAGGCCTTTTCCAGACGAACGACAACGGACTTGGACACCGGGGTATTGGAGCCTTCCGCCGTGGCGTCCAAGGAGACAAGCACGTTGGCTTCGGGGAAGTACGCGGCCACGCAGCCGCGCGCGGTGGGGTAGCCGATGATGCGCTGCTGGCGCAGGACCCGGTCGATGCCGTCGGGCGACTCGCTGTGGATGTCCACGTAGCTGCCGTCGGCGATGCCGAGTTCGGCCAGGTCGCCCGGGTTCACGAACAGGACGTGCCGGCCCTTCTTCACGCCCCGGTACCTGTCGTTGAGGGTGTACATGGTGGTGTTGAACTGGTCGTGGGCGCGGACTGACTGCAGCAGCAACCGGCCCTTGGGGACCTTCACGGTTTCCAGCTCGCTGACCGTGAAGACGGCCTTGCCGGAGGGCGTGGGGAACGTGCGGCTGTCGCGCGGCGGGTGCGGCAGGACGAAGCCGCCCGGGCGGCGGACCTTGGCATTGTAGTCCTCGCAGTCCTCGCAGACGCGGCCGATGTGTTCGCGGATGGTGTCGTAGTCGGCCTCGAATCCGGCCCAGTTGATGGGGTGGTCCCGGCCCAGGACGGCCCGGGCCAGTCGGCTGACGATGGCCATCTCGGAGAGCAGGTTCGGTCCGACCGGCTCCACCTTTCCGTGCGAGGCGTGCACGGCACACACGGTGTCCTCGACGGTGACGAACTGTTCACCGGATGCCTGCCGGTCGATTTCGGTCCGGCCCATGGTGGGCAGGATCAGGGCCTTCTGCCCGGTAAATGCGTGGGAGCGGTTCAGCTTGGTGGACACCTGGACCGTGAGCTTCATCTTTTGCAGGGCGGCCTCGGCCACGGAGGTGTCGGAGATTGCGCCGACCAGGTTCCCGCCCATGGCGAAGAGCACCTTGAGCTTGCCATCCCGCATGGCGCGGATGCTCTGAACCGCGTCGACCCCGTTTTCCCGCGGCGGATCGAAATTGAACTCCTTGCCCAGTGCGTCCAGGAAGGCAGGCGGCATCTGCTCCCAGATACCCATGGTCCGGTCGCCCTGGACATTGCTGTGTCCACGGATGGGCGACGGGCCGGCACCGGGCTTTCCGATGTTGCCGCGCAGCAGAAGCAGGTTGATGATCTCCTTGATGGTGGGCACGGCCTTTTTGTGCTGGGTCAGGCCCATGGCCCAGGTGACAATGACCTTGTCCGCCTTCAGGTAGCGGGCAGCGAGCTCGTCGATTTCCGCCGTCCGCAGTCCGGTGGCGGCCAACACGGCGGCATCGTCGAGCTCGGCGATGTGGGTCCGGTATTCGTCCAGGCCCTGGCAGCATTCCTCCAGGAACGTGTGGTCCAGGACGGCGCCGGGTGCCGCGTCTTCGGCGGCAAAGACCCGCTTGGCCAGGGCCTGCATCAGGGCCATGTCTCCGGCCAGCCGGATCTGCAGGAACTGGTCGGCCAGATCGATGCCCTTGCCGACCAGCCCGCGGGGCTTCTGCGGGTTCCTGAAGTTGATCAGGCCGGCTTCGGGCAGCGGGTTGACGGCCACGATCTGGGCACCGGCGAGCTTGGCTTCCTCCAGCGCCGTCAGCATCCGCGGATGGCAGGTGCCAGGGTTCTGCCCCATGATGATGATCAGGTCCGACTTTGCAAAGTCTTCATAGGAGATCGCGCTCTTGCCCACCCCGATGGTCTCCCCCATGGCGAGTCCCGTTGACTCGTGGCACATGTTGGAGCAGTCCGGCAGGTTGTTGGTGCCGAAGGCTCGGGCAAACAACTGGTACTGGAAGGCCGTCTCGTTGCTGGTGCGGCCGCTGGTATAGAACGCCGCCTCGTTCGGGGAATCGAGGGCGTTCAGCTCACCGGCCACCAGCCGGAACGCGTTGTCCCAACTGATGGGCTGGTAATGGTCCGAACCAGCCGGCTTGTAGACCGGATCGACCAGCCGTCCCTGCTGGCCCAGCCAGTACTCGCTGCGCCCCCGCATGGAGGAAACCGAATTGGCTTCCCAGAATTCCCGCGGCACCGTCAGCAGCCCCGCTTCCCACGTCACCGCCTTGGCTCCGTTTTCGCAGAACTCGGCCGTCTTGCGGTGCGGCGGATCCGGCCAGGCACAGCTCATGCAGTCGAAGCCGTCCTTCTGGTTCATTGCCAGCAGGGTTTTCGCGGATCGCACGGGGCCCATGGCTGAAAGCGCCTGGGGAAGGGATTCGGTGAGGCCATGAAGCCCGGCTGCCGCCCGGGCGGGCCGGCCGACCTTCATCTCGGCGTCCGAGTCATCCTGGACCGGGGGCTTGCTGCTCATGGCACACAACCTTTGCTTGAAGAATCGACTCTCCGGAATGAAGGGTGTGTCCGGTCAATCCGGTTCCACGCCCGGTGTCGTGTGCGTTGCCCCCACACGCACGACGCTGGGCGCTCACTGGCAGGTATGACCGTTCTAACATCGCTGCATGGCAAAGGCAACATGACCATCCCCTGACGTGCCTTACACGGGCGGCTTCCCGTCGCAACAGCCAGGCAATCCCCCTCGGGAAACCGTGCATCCGCGCACCCCTTGCCGGCCCGGATGAAGGAATCCCGTCCTCAGCCGCCGATGTAGTTCATCTCGATCTTTTTCATGCCCGGCTTGCTCACGCCGGGCGTTCTGGCACTGCGCAGTTCCGAGTACCTGTCCGCCCGGGCGCCCCACAGGACCGCGAGTGCATTGGCCAGGTCTTCGTCCGTGGCACCGGCGCGGAGCAGCGCCCGCAGGTCGGTGCCCCGGGTGGCGAACAGGCAGGTAAACAGCTTGCCGTCGGCGGAGAGCCGCGCCCGGGTGCATCCGCCGCAGAAGGCACGGGTAACACTGGAGATCGCGCCGATCTCCCCGGCGCCGTCCACATACCGCCAGCGCTGGGCGGTCTCGCCCGGGTAGTTTGCCTCCAGCGGCTCCAGCGGAAACACGCTGCCGATCCGTTCAACCACCTCCGCGCTCGGCACGACCTGGTCCATCTTCCAGCCGTTGGAGGTTCCCACGTCCATGTATTCAATGAAGCGCAGGATGAATCCGGTGCCCCGGAAGTGCCGGGCCATGTCAACGATGCTGTCATCGTTCAGGCCCCTCTTGACCACCATGTTGACCTTCACCGGGCCCAGACCCGCGGCTTGGGCGGCGTCGATTGCGTGCAGGACTTTCGCCACGGGGTAGTCGACGTCGTTCATGGCCTGGAAGACGGCCTCGTCCAGGGAATCCAGCGACACCGTGACCCGGTCCAGGCCGGCGGCCTTGAGTGCCTCCGCCTTCTGCGCAAGGACGGAGCCGTTGGTGGTCATGGCGAGGTCGGGCGGTTCGCCGCCGGGCGTGCGCAGTGCGGCGAGCATGGCGACCAGGTCCTCGATGCCGCGGCGCAGCAGCGGCTCGCCACCGGTCAGCCGGATCTTGCGCACGCCGTGGTCCATGGAGATCCGTGCCAGCGTGGTGATCTCCTCGAAGGTGAGCAGCTGGTCGTGTGGCATGAACACGAAGTCGCGGCCGAAGATTTCCTTGGGCATGCAGTAGACGCAGCGGAAATTGCAGCGGTCCGTGACGGATATCCGCAGGTCCCGCAACGGGCGCTGCAGCGTATCGGTCATCTGTGGGGCAGCCATTGTTCAACCTCCAACACGGGTCCGGACCTTGGCCGGCACCCTGTTTCCACCATAGGCCTGCACGAAGCTGACGTCGAGGATTGGGCGGGCGAGTGCGGCGGCGGCCGCCCCTGGCAACAAGGACCACAATGGGCAGCTCCCCAACACGTTCCAGGACCTGAAAGCCCACGCTTTGGCCGTTCGTCGGTGGCACCACCCCGCCGCCGTGCCCATTCCCGGGATCGGTGCCGGCCGGAATCGCCAATTGAACACGGTCTTTGCCTTCACCCGAAGAGGCCAGCCGGTTTCGGGGAGAGGTTTCGGCCTCGTTGGCCAAGATGCTGGCGAAGCGGTTGGCTTCGCGCCCGGAGAGCACCGGGAGGCCGCGGCGCGGGTGGCCTTCGACCCGGGCCGCGGGGGTGATGGGTGCGGGCACGATCATAAGGGGAAGCACTCCCGCCGGTTCCTTGCCCGCCTCGGGGTTGCCTTTTTCCGTCCGCCCCGGTCGACCGGCTTTTCGCATCAATCCAGGGGTTGCCCGTCGGTGCGTTCAGGCACCCAGGTAGCCGCGGGTGTCCAGGTCCTCGGCGGCCATGCGCGCGGCCAGGGATTTCTCCGCCTCCCGCACCGGCCTGGCGGCGGGGGAACCGAAGCTCTCGTTGCGGGCGCGTGCGGGGTCGGCCAGGTGGCCGGGGTCCGGCAGCGCGGATTTGTCCGACAGGTCCCAGGCGTCCAGCGCCTGCAGGCTGATCCCGCGCGGTCCGGTGCGCCGGGTGAGCCCGTGGATCAGCAGCAGCCGGGTGGAGAAGAGCAGCGGCCCGCAACGCTGCTGGGCCTCGTGGAAGAACGTGGCATCGACGCAGCCGGTGCCGTCGTCAACCGAGATGAACACGACCCGCCGCCCGCCGCGCATCGGCGGGGTCTGGGTGGCAACGCGCACCCCGGCCACCAGGACCTCGGTGCCGTTGCGCATGCCCAGCAGGTCCGCGGAGTGCGACACGCCCAGGGACCGCAACAGCGGGGCGTGGGATTCCATCAGGTGGGCGGTGACATCCAGGCTCATCAGGTCCAGTTCGGTGCGCACCACCTCGTCCAGCGGCGTTGGCGCCGCCCCGATGGCCATGTTGGCAAGGTCCAGGTCCCCCAGCGGCAACGACAGCTGCCCGGGGATCGGCCGATGGCGCTGCGGCAGCGCCCTGCCCGCCGGTGCCCGCAGGTGCTCGATGAGGTCGGCCCGGTTCCCGCGCCCGGTGCGCGCCTGCAGCGAATCGAAGGCGCCCAGTGCCGCGAAGTGGTTCAGCGAGGTGCGGGTCAGCCCGGAGCGGGCGCGCACATCGGCGATCGAGTCGTAGGGCTGCCCGGCCGCCACCCGGGCGATCTCGCGCTCGGAGACCGAGCGGATCCCGCGCAGCGAGAGCCTGATCCCGTACCGCCCCGGCGGCGCCGCCCCCGCGGCCCGCGGGACCACCGGAAGCTGTGCGGGGGGCAGCAGCCCGTCAAGCCTTTCCACCTTGTAGCCGGGCGCGGAGCGGTTGATGTCCAGCGGCAGGATCGCGATGCCCATGCGCCGGGCCTCGGCGACCAGCAGCCGCTTGGGGTACATGCCCGGGTCGTGTTCCCAGATCCCGGCCAGGAAGGCCTCCGGGTGGTGGGCCTTGAGCCAGGCCGAGTGGTAGGTGGGCACGGCGAAGGCGGCCCCGTGGGCCTTGCAGAACCCGAAGGAGCCGAAGGCCGCCAGCGTGTGCCATACCTCGTCGATGACTTCCAGCGAGTAGCCGCGGCCCAGCGCCCGGGAGCGGAAGAGCGCCTCGACCGCGGGTTCGGCGTGCGGGTTTCCCAGCAGCCGGCGGTAGACATCGGCCTGGGCCAGCCCGCAGCCGGTCATCTTGTCGAAGATCCGCAGCACCTGTTCGTGGAAGACGGTGACCCCGTGGGTCTCGGCGAGCGCCGGCGCCAGGTCTGGGTGGGGGTATTTTTCGGGTGCGAAGCCGTGGCGGTTTTCCAGGTAGGGCTTGACCATGTTGGATTTCATGGGTCCGGGGCGGAAGAGGGAGATGTCGATGATGAGGTCGTTGAATTCGCGCGGGGCGAGTTTGCCGATGAGTTCGCGTTGTCCGGGTGATTCGATCTGGAAGCAGCCCAGGGTGTGGGTGGAGCGGATGAGTTCGAAGGTGGGTTCGTCGTCCAGCGGGACCAGGGCGAGGTCGATGGCTCCGTTGGGCTGGATGTAGCCGGGGATTTCCCCGGGCTTGGCTCCCCGGTGTCCGCCTGCCTTGGCGACTGCCTGTGCGTCGGGGTGCAGGCGCTGGATTTCCTCCAGTGCGTAGGTGATGGCCGATTGCATGCGCACCCCCAGGACGTCGAGCTTGAGCATGCCCATGGGGTCCATGTCGTGTTTGTCGAATTGGCTCATGGGCAGGGAGATGCCGCTGGGTTCGACGGGGGTGCGGTCGCGCAGGTGTGCGTCGGAGAGGATGACGCCGCAGGGGTGCATGGAGATGTGGCGGGGCAGCCGGTCGAGGCGTTCGGTGAGGTCCACGAGCAGGTCGAGTTGTTTTTCGGTGCCGAGGCGGTCGGCGAAGGGTGCGAGTTCGGGTTTTTCCGCCAGGGCTTCGCGGAAGGAGGAGGCGGAGAAGCGCCAGAGTTGCTTGGCGATCGTATCGATGTCTTCTTCCTCCATGCCCAGGGCGGCTCCGGCGTCGCGCACCGCCCCCCGGGCGCGGTAGCCGTTTTGCATGCTCATGAGGCTGACGCGGTCGGCTCCGAAGCGCTCGAAGATCTTGTGGTAGATCTCGTGGCGCCTGGCGGATTCGACGTCGATGTCGATGTCGGGCAGGGTGGCGCGGTCGCGGGAGAGGAAGCGTTCGAAGAGCAGGTCGTGGGCCAGGGGGTTTACCTGGCTGATGCCGATGAGGTAGTTGACCAGTGAGGAGGCTCCGGACCCCCGGGCGGCGGAGCGTATCCCCAGGCGGGTGATCATGGAGCTGACTTCGGCAACGGTGAGGAAGTAGGGGGCGAAGCCGAGGTCGGCGATGGTGGACAGCTCGGCCTCCAGGCGGTGGCGCATCGCGGGGTCGTTGGCCTGGGCGGGGATGAGGCGGGTGATGCCTGCCTCGGCGCGGGAGGCGAGTTCGTTTTCGGGGTTGCCGGTGATGCCGATGATGTGGGCCTCGGGGACCACGGGGATCGACCATCCGGTGTCGGGGACCGGGTCAAGGCGTGCCCAGTCGGCGAGCGCTGCGGTGTTGCGCAGCAGTGTGGCGGCCACGGAGGTGTCGGAGGCGGCGCGGGCGATTTCGGTGGCGAGGTGGTGCATGTGTTCGGCGGGTTTGAGCCAGCCCTGTCCGTTGGGCTGGATGTCGTTGAGGGTTGCCAGGGAGGACAGGGCTCGTGCGGAGTCCAGGACGTCGGCGGTTGCCGCTCCGTCGGGGTCCGCGTAGCGCACGGCGTTGGTCAGTACGGGGACGATGCCCGTGTCGGTGGCGCAGCGCAGCATGCGGATGGCGTGTGCGGTGCTGAGCTTCTCCCCCGGGCTGTTCAGGTGCGTGGTGATCTCCACCCGCAGGGCGCTTGCCCCCAGCAGGGAGCGCCAGGTGCGCAACAGGGTGCGGGCCTGGGTGTAGTGGCGGTGTCCGGTGGCCAGGCCGATGTCTGAGCCCGGTCCCAGCAGGATGGTGAGCAGCGCTTCCCCGTCGGGGCCCAGTGCGTGGGTGGCCAGTTCCTCGCGGGTGATCCCCACGGCGGGCTTGGCGACCCCGGCGGGTGTGGTGGGTTGGTGTGCCGCGGTGACCAGGTGGCAGAGGGCGGCGTATCCGGCTCCGTTGCTGTGCCCCCTGGCCAGGGCGACGACGCGTCCGGCGGTGCGCATCGGCGGTGGCTTGCCGTGGGGGGCGGGGCGGGGTGCGGGTTCGAGGATGGCCAAATCCACCCCGAGGATGGGGTCGATGCCGTTGGTGATGCAGGCCTTGAGGTGCTTGACGCTTCCGTAGAGTCCGTCGCGGTCGGTGATGGCCAGGGCGTCCGCGCCGTCGGCGAGCGCCGCGGCGACCAGGTCCTTGGGCCAGGAGACCCCGTAGTGTGCGCTGAAGGCGGAGGCGACGTGCAGGTGGGTGAAGCCCATGGTGCCTGCCACTCCCCTTGTCCCGCGGCGCGTCCCGGTCCCCCGGCGGGTTGCGCCTGCGGGCACGTGCCTTGGTGGTCCTCGTTGCCGGGGTTCGTGTGGCTGGGCGAGGAGGGGACGAATTCATTCTATTAGAACATGCGTTCTAATCAAGTCCCGTGGCCGGCCCGCGCGGAGGACTCCCGGTCATCGGGGCACCCTTCCCGACGCTGACCTGCGGCGGGAAGCTGTGCGGTGAGAAGGCCCACTGGCGCGGCCTAGATTCCCTCGTCGCTTCGCAGCCGGTCCAGGGCCACGAGGTAGGCCTCGGTGTAGCTGGGGAATTGCGGGGCCATGTCGCGCAGGACCTCCAGCGGGATCTCCGCCCTGATCGCCAGGGATGCCAGGTGGATCCATTCGCTGGCTTGCGGAGCGATGGCCCAGGCTCCGATGACGACCCTCCGGTGCCGATCCACCAGCAGGCCCAGGTCCCCTCGCGGGTCCTGCTCGTAGGTCCAGGGCCGGGCGAGGGTCTCGGGCAGATTGACCTGGATGGACGCCGCGTCGATTCCGCGCTCCTCGGCCGTCTCCCGGGTCAGGCCCGCGGCGGCGATCTCCGGGCTGGCGAACACCACACGCGGGATCCCGTCGTAGCTTGCACTTCGTTCCCTGCCCAGGATGCAGTCGGCCACGATGCGGCCCTGGTACTTGGCCACATGGGTAAAGGGCATGATCCCGGTGACGTCTCCGATGGCCCAGAGCCCCTCGGCCGCCCAGCAGTGCTCGTCAACCCGCACGCCGCCCTTCCCGTCAAGGGTCGCACCGGCGCGTGCCACATCCAGGTCCTCGGCGCGGGGGGCCCTTCCGGTGGCGAAGAAGACCGCATCGACCACGACCTCCCCGCCCGCCTGCAGTTCCAGGATGCTGGTCCCGTCCTCCCCGCGCCGCCCGCTGGCCACGGTGCTGCCGGCCAGCACCTTGACCCCGAGCCGGCGCAGGTGTTCCTCGGCGAGTGCGGAGACCTCGGGTTCCTCGCGCCGCAGCAGCCGGGCGCTGCGGTTGAGCACGGTGACCTGGACCCCGAATCCGGCCAGGAAGAAGGCGGCCTCCAGCGCCACCGCGGATCCGCCCACGATGGCCACGGATTTCGGCAGCACCTTGAGGGTGTAGAGCTCGCGGTTGGTCCAGGCGGTGATCTCCCCGACCCCCGGGAACTCGGGGATCACGGGGACGGTTCCCGAGGCGATGACGATGTGGTGAGCCAGGTATTGGTTCCCGTTGGCGCTGAGGTGTCCCGGTCCGGTGATTGTCGCCTTGCCGCGCACCACGGTCGCCCCGCGCTTGGCATACCCCTGCTCCTGGGCACTGTCGTCGAGGTGCCGGGCCATGTAGTCGCGGTACTCCCGGGCCTTTTCCCAGTCCAGGGCGCTTTCGGCGGCTCCGGCCGCACCTGCCGCCTCGATGTTCACCTCGGGCCCGCGCAGGACGGTCTTGGAGGGGACGCAGGCCCAGTAGGCGCACTCCCCGCCAATGAGCTCGGATTCGAAGACCACGACCTTCTTGCCGGCGGTGAGCAGCCGGTCGGCGGCGACCTCGCCGCCGGGTCCCATGCCGATGATCGCGGCATCGAATACTTCTTCCATTGGAGTGCTCCCGTGTTCGTGTTCCTCGCGGCCGCCGTCCAGGCACCTGCCCCCAGCCTTGCACCTGGCGCGGCCCACGACCAGCGTTCGACCTGTTTCCAGGCCCAGCCGGGCGGGGTTCCCGGGCCCGGCCGGGCCTGCGCTAGGCGCTTTCCCGGTAGGCCTCGGGCATGCGGATGATCCGCCAGCGGCCGGTATCGGCCTGGCGGGAAACCTCGAAGGTGCGCAATGGGCCCACGCCGGCGAGCTTGACCTGCAATTGCCAGACCTCGTAGTCCACGAGCCCCGGGCCGCGGCCGCGTTCGGCACGCAGCTCCTCGGTCCACCAGTTCCGTCGCTCGAACCAGCGCACCGGCTCGGCCGCGAGCCGGTACTCGCGACCCTGCCAGCGCATGCGGATCGGCACCCCCGCCGGTGTGCAGTCAACCTCGATCGACTGGGTAAAGATTCCCATTCGCTCGCCACCCTTCCCGTTGCACGGGCGGGCCCGACGCCCTCCTTGCCCCAGGGGCATGAAAGGCGGTTGCGGGTTGCGCCCGTGCATTCACCAGTTTATTAGAAACTTTGTTCTAGACAAGATGAGAGTAGAACATGCGTACTACGGTTTGTTGTTGAAGGGTTCCCTTGAAGCACTTTCACATGGGCCTATGCTTGGGTGCATGAGCACAGACACGCCCCCGGCAATCACCGCGCTCACCCTTGGGGTGCGCGATGTCCAGCGGTCACGCGACTTCTACGTTACGGGCCTGGGTTTCCGCGAAATCAATTTCATCCCCGGCGAGATCCTGTTCGTCCAGGCCGGCCACGGGCTCTTGCTCGCGCTGTGGAACGTCGAATCGATGCCCGGCGAATACGGGGAAGTCGGGCACGGCCCGCTGGCCCCTCCGGTCTCACTGGGCCACAACACCACCAGCGTCGCCGAGGTCAACGACCTCTACGCCCGGGCCCTGGCCGCCGGCGCAACCCCGATCGGCGCGCCAACCACCCGGGAATGGGGCGGCACCAGCGCGTGCGTGGCAGACCCGGACGGCTTCCGCTGGGACTTCGTGCACAACCCGTCCTTCGCCATCGACGACGACGGAACCGTCACCGGTGTCTGAGAACTCCCTCCACCGATGAGGCTCTCCAGCTTGCCGATCCGCCGGATCGCCGAACACGAGCTTTCCCCCGCACCGCGCAACCAGTGGCCCCAGACGCTCCCCCCGGTGTGCCAGCTGCTGGACCAGGGCCTTGACTTCGGTGCAGCCACGGTCTTCGTGGGCGAAAACGGCTCGGGGAAATCCACGCTTATCGAGGCCATCGCGCTGGGCTACGGGTTGTCCCCGGAGGGCGGCTCCACCGGTGCGCAACACAGCACCCGGGCCACCGAGTCCGGTTTGGAGAATCACCTGCAGCTGGTGCGGAACATCGGTGCCAGCCGACGCGGATACTTCCTGCGCGCCGAAACCATGCACGGCCTGTACACCTATCTCGAAGACAATCCCTCCATGCGGCGCAAGGATCCGGAATTCCATACCATGAGCCATGGCGAATCGTTCCTCGAACTCATCCTTGACAGGTTCCGCGAGGGCGGACTTTGGGTCCTTGACGAGCCCGAGTCCGCGCTCTCGTTCTCCGGTTGCCTGGCCCTGGTGGGCATCCTGAAGGACCTCATGGCGCAGGGCGATTCGCAGGTCATCATGTCCACGCACTCGCCGCTGCTCGCTTCCCTGCCCGGGGCCGACATCTACGAGGTCGGCCCGTGGGGGCTGCGGCACAGCGCCTGGGACGAGTTGGACCTGGTGACCAACTGGCGCTCCTTCATGAACCTGCCCGAACGCTACCTGCGCCACCTATAAAAAAGGCGTGCAGGGCACCTGGCCCTGCACACCCGGCAAGCCCCCGGCGGTTACTGCCCGGAGCCGGATGGCGCCGCATCCGGGTCGAAGTCCTCGGGCAGGGCACCGCCCTCGCTCTTCCACTTGGACAGCTGCTTCTCGCTGACTTCGCGTTCGTCGGTGTTGGGTGTCAGATTGTTTCCGGGCTCTTCGTTTTCGGCCATGTTCCGGTTCTCATCACTCATGAGGCCCACGCTAGCTGTTTCGTGGAGTGCAGGCCAGCCATCCGTCGGCCTCCGCGCGCCGCACGAAGCCGCGCAGGCATTCAGTCCATCTTTGCCAAGCGGGACTTGGCGATCTGGAAAAGCCCGTAGCACCCCAGGCCAACGCCGATGAAGACCAACGCGTAAACGCCGAAGGGTTGGCTGCGCAGCGCCTTGAGCGCACCATCGAGCCCCGTGGATTCCTCGGGGTCCGCCTGCACCGTGGCAACGATGACCAGCAGCCCGACCAGGAACAGTGCCACGCCCTTGGCAACGTAGCCCAAGACGCCCAGCACCAGGGTTCCTTGCTGCAGCGCCTTGGAGACGGGCAGGGACAGCTGCTTGGCAAACGACTTCAAGATGCCCCTGGCCACAAAGACGATTCCGGCCACGGCGACGCCCGCGCCGATGAGCAGCAAGAGCGCGGGGCCGAAGGGCATGGACATGATGCCGGCCGTGGCGTCACTGGTGGACTCGCCGCTGTCCTTGCGGTTGCCCAAGGCAAAGGAGCCGAACCCCACGGCGAGCGCGAGAAACACGATGCCCTGGCCGGCGGCGGACAGCTTTTTGCCCAGCTTCGTCCTTGCCGGTGCGCGGCGGTATCCAAAAAGGACTTCGCTTATCTGCCACAGCCCCAGGGCCAGGCAAGCGGTGCTGCCGATCCACACCAGAGCATACCCGGCAGGTTGGGCCGCCAGCTGTGCCATCGCGCCGCTCTGCTCGGCATCCTTGGAATCCCCGAAGGCCAGCCTGACCGCAATGATCCCGACCAGGACGTGCAACAGGCCGCTGACGGCAAAGCCGGCCCTGGCGGCAATCACGAATGCCCGGGAATTCGAGGCATCCTCGGCGGCGTTGGCAACGTCGTTCAGTTCCTTCTTCATGCGGGTCCCCCTTGGCTGCGCCCACTCGGGGAGCTGCGTGTCGATAACGACATCCTGCCACTGTTCGGGCCGGACGCAATACGTTTCCCCCCCATCCCCGAACTCGGCGGAGTCAACAACCTGAACCTTCCGGTCACGGGCCTGGAACGCAGCCGCACCTGGCGGGCCGGCAGGCCCGGTTTTCGGCAGCTGATGGAAGTCGGCAACGAGAACCACTCCGTCGGGCTGGCCACGCAGCATCCGCGCAGAGGACCCGGGCCGGGCCTGCGGCTCGACCGGACGGGCACAATCCACGCCTCCACTGCTGGCCATGAGCCCGGCACAACGCACCGCGGCAGGACCGCTACTCGGCCGAGGGCCGCTGCCGCTGCTGCTTCGTGGCCGAGCGCTGTGACTTCGCGGCGAGCCGGCGGCGCTGTGAGCCCTTGGTTGGCTTGGTGGCACGCCTGCGCGGCCCATCCGGTGCCAGCGCCGAGACCAGCATCCCGGCGAGCTTCTGCAGCGCCATCTCGCGGTTGCGCAGCTGGGACCGCTGTTCGGAGGCCGAGACGGTCAGCACGCCGGAAACGAGCTTCGAATCCAGGCGCGAGACCAGGCGCTCGCGCTGCGCGTCGGTCAGCGCCCGGGAGCCGTCGATGTTCCAGGAAAGCTCGACGCGGCTGTCCGAGGTGTTCACGTGCTGCCCGCCCGGCCCCGAGGAACGCGAGAACCGCCAGTCGAGCTCGGATGCCGGAATCGAAAGCACCGGTGAAATCTCCAGATCCATGCTTCAAGCATCGCATGGTCCGGGGGCGCGAACGCCCCTGCGCCGGGCACGGGGCACCCGGTCCCTGCCTGCAGGGCAGGGGCCGGGCGGGGCGTCTATGCCTGGGCGTGGTCCTCGTGGAGGCACAGGATGTTGCCGTCGGGGTCCTTGAACCACGCGGCCTTCTCCGATCCAAGGACACAGACGTGGTCGACGGTCTTCAGGTCCGGCAGGTCGTAGTCCTCGAAGACCACGCCGCGGTCATCGAGGTCGCCGATCGCGTCGGCAATGTCGTTGACCTCGAAGCTGGCTGCGGTGTGGGTGGAGGGCCTTGCCTGCGGATCGCTGAGCAGGGCCAGGGAACCGGCACCGGCGAGGGTGAAAACGAGGTTGCCGTCCGCTGCCTTGCCCCGGAAGGGAAGGCCCAGGGCATCCTCGTAGAACTTCCGCGACCGCTCGGCATCGGTGACGGGAATGATGGTGGTCAATGGGCTGGTTGAAAGTGACATGGGGAACCATCCTTGGGTGGAAATCTGGCCCTCCAATTTTACGTCCGGTTCCGGGAAAAAGAGGCCCGGAAGCGTGAGTGCAGGTGCGGCGCGCGGGGGTATCGCGGCACGTCGGCACGTCATACACTGGGCCTGCAACCACCATCGACAGAAGTGAGCGGCCATGACCATCCCACAGCCTCCCGAGCCCCCGGACCGGCCGGCCGAGCCCGGCCGTGTTCCGCCGACTCCACCGATTCCGCCCGGGCCTCCCGTACCGCCCTACGATCCGCCGCCGGACCCGGGGCCATTGCCGCCCCGGCCCGATCCGCAACACCCGTATCCGCCCGCTGAACCGGACCCGATCGGACCGGTGCCACCGATCAGGTAGGCCCGGGGCCACCGACAGCGGGCCCGCATCGCCACGACGACGATGCGGGCCCGCTGCGCTTGGTCCGCCGAAGGGTTCGGCTACTGGCGCTGCGAGAGCCGGATCAAGTTGCCCGAGGGGTCCCTGAACGCGCAGTCCCGCGGGCCCCACGGCTGTTCGATGGGCTCCTGGAGGACCTCGGCCCCGGTGGCCCGCACCTGCTCGAAGAGTCCGTCAAGGTCGGAGGTGGAAAAGACCGTCATCGGCAGCACCCCCTTGGTGAGCAGTTCCTGGATGGCGTTGCCGTCGGCCTCCGAGCGCCCCGCGTGCGGGTCCGAGAGCACGATGCCCAGCCCCGGCTGGGTGTCGGAGCCCAGGGTGACCCAGCGGTGCTCGCCGGAGGCCACGTCGTTCTCCACCTTCAGGCCCAGCCCGTCGCGGTAGAAGGGAATGGCCGCGTCGACGTCGTTGACGGTGATGTGAGAGTACTGCAGTGAAATATCCATGGCTCAACCATAGGGCCGGGTGCCCCGGGGACGCTTCTTGAATCCTGCTCGATGCCAACATGCCACCCGGCACGCCCTGGTCGATCCCGTGGGGCATCTGGGCGAGGACGTGGAGATCAAGCCCCCGCTGTTCGTGGACTACGGGACCCAGCTGTCGATCGGCGAGCGCACCTTCATCAACTACAATCTCACGACCCTGGACGCCGCCCCGATCAGCATCGGGGACAACAACGTGATCGGCGCCGGTGCTGTGGTCACCGGGGATGTTCCGGCCAACGTGGTGGCGGTGGGCCATCCGGCCCGCGTCATCAAGACCCTTTAGGACCCCAGTCAGCGTCCAGACGAAGGCTCGATCCGGACCGCCGCGAGTGCGTCATCGACTGCGCACTGGAGCTGGTTGCGTCCCAGGGCGTGGCCGGAACCTCGCACCGCAAGGTCGCGGCGCTCGCCGACGTGCCGCTGGGCTCGATGACCTACCTTCCCCGGCACGGACGAACTGCTCGAGGCGGCCTTCACGCGCTTTGCCCACGGGGTCGGCGACCGCCTCGCCGCGCGGCTTGCCGGTGAGCTTTCCGGCGCGAAGCTGGTTGCGGCGCAGGTGGAGCTGATCCACGGCGACGTGCTGGATTTCCGCCGCTGTCTGGTTCTCACCATGGAGTTGTACACCCTAGCGGCGCGCGATGCGCGATTCAGGAAGATCACCCAAGGCTGGCTCGAGATCAGCGCCCGGGCATTGGAACGCCACATGGAGCCCGCAACGACGCAACAGGTTGATGCGCTCATCGAGGGGGTTTTCCATCCACCGCGCCCTGGGCACCACACCCCCGCGGGGGAACTGACGGCCGATGCGCTGGGCAAGATCCTGGGGGCCTAATACCGGGGCGTCTTGGTGCTTTTGGGGCGGGTCACGGACTTGGCGATGCAGGCGGGCATGGCTTCCACCGCTGCATGTTCCCGGTTGCGGTAGCCGCTGGGGCTTTCCCCGGTGATTTGGGTGAAGCTGGTGCTGAAGGAGCCCAGCGAGGTACAGCCCACCTCCATGCAGGCGTCGGTGACGCTGACCCCGGCGCGCAGCAGCGCCATGGAACGCTCGATGCGCCGGGTCATCAGGTACGCGTAGGGGCTCTGCCCGTAGGCGGCCTTGAACTGCCGGGAGAAATGCGCCGGGGACATGAGGGCCTTGGTCGCCATGGTGGGCACATCCAGGGGTTTCGCGTATTCGCGGTCGATCATGTCCTTGGCCCTGCGCAGGGCGGTGAGCGTTTCAAGCTCGGATTGCTTCATGGAATCGAGGTTATCAGCGCGCACCCCCACTCGACGCGGCAGCCCCTCGGACCGCCGGCAACGAAAAAACCCGTGGCCGGCGACTGCATAACAGTCACCAGACACGGGCCCTTCATCGTCCAGACAGGACGGTCACAGATGACCGGTGTTACCTGTTCATCAAGGCATCAATCTCCGACCCTGTCAGCGGACGGGTGTCCCGCCCGCGAAGCAAGAGCGCCAGCTGCGCGGAGACCTCCAGTTCCTCGGCGGAATCCACCGCATTAACCAGGCTCTTCCCGGCGACAATGCTGCCGTGGTTGCCCAGGATAATGGCTTTGGCCTCCCGGGCGGCTTCAAAGATGTCGCGCTCCATGCCGGGGTCCCCCGGCTTGTAGTAGGGAACCAGCGGAATGTCTTCGCCCAGGCGCATCACCAGGTACGGGGTGTGCGGCTCGATCAAGGAACCGGTGCCCGGTGCCAGGCAACTGAGCGCTGTCACATGCGTGGAGTGCAGGTGGACGATGGCCCCGGTATCCGGCCGCGCCTCGTACATGGCGCGGTGCATAACGACTTCCTTGGAGGGGGCGTCGCCCGAAATGTGGTTCCACCCGTGGTCCAAGAGCGACAAGCTCCCGGCGTCCAACCGCCCCAGCGAGGAGTTCGTGGGTGTCATCAGGTAGCCATCGGCCACGCGGACACTGATGTTGCCGGCGCTGCCCACCGAGTATCCACGCTGGAAAAGGCTTGCCGCCAACTCCACCATTTCTGCTCTAGTCTCGAGAAACTTCACTTACTGCCCTTTGTCTTGGAATGTTGGTGGATGGGTGGGTACCCATCAGAGGAAGATGTCGGCGACCAGGATCGTGACCAGGGCCGTAGCCCAGGCAACCGTGGTCGGAATGGACCAGGTCAGGATCTGCCGTTTCACGTCGGTGACTCCAAGCATGCGGTTGACGACCCAGAACAGGCTGTCGTTGAAGTAGCTGAACACCATGGCGCCCAAGCAGGCAGCCTGTGCGGCCAAGACCATGTTGACGTCGGGGATCTGGGCCAGGATCGGTGCAGAGAGGGATGCCGAGGTGATGATGGCAACGGTTCCGCTGCCCTGCACCAGGCGGACCATGGTGGCGATCAGGAACGGGATCAGGATGCTCGGCAACGGGAGGGTCGAGACCCACTGGCCGATGGCATCGCCGACACCGCTGTCGCGCAGCACCGCGCCCAGGGCTCCACCGCCACCGGTGACCAGCAGGATGATGCCGGCCGACTCAACGCCCTTTTCCATCTCGGCAAGAACTGAGTTGCGGTCCATCTGGCGGGCCAGCCCGTAGATGGCCAGCAACACGCCGATACCCACGGCGATCACCGGGTTGCCGATGAATGAAGCGATCTGGACAACCATGTCCGGGATGGCTCCATCGGTGGCCTTGGCCGCGGCCGAGATGCCGGTGTTCAGGAAGATCAGGACGATGGGCCCGAGAACCGGAAGCAGGGAAAGGAACAGGGACGGGAGTTCCTTCAGGCGTTCATCGGCAAGCTCGTTGAATTCCTTGAAGGCTTCCTTGGCGGTGGTCTTCTCATCGGCGACGGGCAGGATGCTGTCTCCGCCTCCGGCCGCCACGGACACCGAAACCGGTGCCATGGCGTCGATCTTGGGGCCAACGAATCGGGCGTAAAGCGTGACGGTCACCAGGGCGGGCAGGGTCAGCAGCAACCCGTAGAGGATCATGTCACCGATCGACACCCCGTAGATGCCTGCGGCACCCAGCGGGCCCGGGGTCGGCGGGACCGCGTGGTGGGTCAGCACCATGCCGCCGGCCATGGCGATGCCCAGCGTCAGCTTCGAGCGGCCGGTGCTGCTGGACAGCGCCTTGACCAGCGGGGTGAGGATCACGAATGCGCTGTCAACGAAGATCGGGATGGAGATGATGTAGCCCGCGACCGACAGCGCCCAGTCTTCGCGCTTGCTGCCAAGCCAGCGGATCATGGAGATGGCCAATTTCTCGGCCGCCCCGGAAACTTCCAGGATGCGGCCCATCATCACGCCGAAGCCGACGACCAGGCCAATGGTGGCAAGGGTGGAGCCGAATCCGGCGGTGATCGAGGCGACCGCCGCCTCGGGTGTCATGCCGGCGGCCAGCGCGGCAATGGAAGCCGCGATGATCAAGGCCAGCAGTGCATGCACCTTGGTCTTGAGCACAAGGAAGATAAGCACTGCGATGGCAACCACAAGCCCGACGATGGCCGCCGGGCTGGCAGTTGCGATTGTTTCAACCGCAAAATTCATGGTGGTGTTCCTAGGATCCGGGGAAAGTTAGTTCGCGATGAAATCGTCGCGGTATTGCTGGACGACCTGGTCGAAGTCGGTGTCGGAGACGAAACCGAGGCTGCGGGTGCGTTCGACGTCGAAGGCACCGGGCCAGGAGCCGACTATCGCATCGATCTTCGCGTCGTATGCGATCTCCACCAGGTCACGCGCCTGCTGGCCACCGACGCGGGCCAGGCTCTCGAGCATTTCACCGGCGGTGACGCTCAGTCCCGGGACGTTGAGCACCCGCCAGCCGCCAAGCGTCTCTGCGCCAAGTTCAAAGGCGTGGACCAGGTTGGCCACCGCGGCGTTGGGCGAGGAGAGCCACATCTTCGTTTCAACCGGCACCGGGCACACCGATCCGGTGCCGTTCATCGGTTCGCGGATGATCGAGCTGGCAAAGGACGATGCCGCGGAGTTCGGCTTGCCGGGGCGCACGGAAATGGTCGGCAGGCGGCAGATGCGCCCGTCGATGTAGCCCTTGCGGGTGTACTCGTTGACCAGCAGTTCGCCGATGGACTTGACCATGCCATAGGTCGATTCCGGCTGTGTGGCCAGGTTCTCCGGCACAATCTGCGGCATTTCCCCGCCGAAGACGGCCAGGGAACTGGTGAACACGAAGCGCGGGGCGGCCTTGGTGTTCCGGGCCGCCTCAAGCAGTGCCCGGGTTCCGTCGACGTTGACATTCATTGCCAGGTCGAAGTCTTCCTCGGAGCCACCGCTGAGCACGGCGGCGAGGTGGAAGATGCCCACGGTGTCCTCCGTGACCAAACCGTGGAGCAATTCGATGTCGCCGATGCTTCCCTTGACCGAGGTGACGCGCGAATCATCGACGGGGCATTCCGCCAGGTCCAGGGAGACGATCTGGTCGAATTCCACGGCGCCGGTGCCCGCGTCCTTGCGCTCAAGGAGCAGCTGGATGACACGGCTCCCGAGGAATCCGCCTCCGCCGGTAACTATGATTTTCATCTTTGAAACTTTCTTTAGTTGGGGAATTCGAGCTGGGGGTCGACCAGGGTGAGGGGAATGCCCAGTTCCCTGATCTTCTCGACCGCCGAATCGGCAAGTCCGGAATCGGTGATGATTCCGTCGATGTCGGTGAGCTTGACTGCCTGCAGGCTGGCCACCCGGCCGTACTTGCTGCTGTCGCTCACCAAGATGGTGCGTGCGGCGGTCTCCTTGATGGCCCGTTTGACCGCCAGCTTGGCGTCGGCGGGCACGGAGGTTCCACGCAGATCGAAGGATGAGGTGGACATGAACGCCACATCGACGTTGAACTGGGAAATCATCCGGGCGGTCAGCGAACCGTCCGACGCGAGGTTGGCACGGTCCAGGGCACCGCCGGCGAAGTAGAGTTCGTTTCTCGAGCGTTCGGACAGGCCCAGGGCAATCGACAGGTCGTTGGTCACGAAGACCATGTTCGGCATCGGAGCCAAGCAGTGGGCGATGGCCAGCGTGGTGGTGCCGGCGTCGAGGAACACCACGTTTCCGGGCTGGACCTGCTCGGCGGCAGCCTGTGCAATGGCCAGTTTCTGCGCTTGCTGCAGTCCTTCCTTGACCGTGTGCGACTGGTCCAGGGCCAGTCGCTCGGGCCGGCTCACACCCCCGGGGACAGAGACGACGCGGCCGAGTTCCTCGAGCCGGTGGATGTCGCGGCGCACCGTCATGTGGGATACGCCCAGGGCCTCGACAAGGCTGGTGATGCTGACACTTCCTTGTTCTTGAAGCATCTGGAGGATGGCGCGCTGGCGCTCGAGGGGAATCACTTGGCTTCGTTTCGGTAGGCGGCGAGCCATCCCAGGCCCGCGGTGGTTTCCCCGGCCGGCCGGTATTCACACCCCACCCATCCGCGATATCCCGCAGCATCCAATTCGGCCAGCACGTATGGGTAGCTCAGCTCCCCGGTGTCCGGCTCGTTGCGCTCGGGCACCGAGGCGATCTGGATGTGGCCGATGGAATCGATGGAATCGCGCATCAGCATGGTGACATCGCCCTCGGTGATTTGGGCGTGGTAGTAGTCGAACTGCAAGCGGGCGTTTGGCCGGTCGATCCGCTTAAGCAGGTCGATTGCCTGGGCTACGCTGCCCAGGAAATATCCGGGCATGTCGCGGGCGTTGATCGGCTCGACCAGCACCTCGATGTCAAAGGCGGCCGCCAGGTCGGCCGCACGCCGCACGTTCTCGACATACAGGGCCTCGGTCTTCGCGGTGACATCGCTGATGCCTGCCATGATGTGGATCTTGGGACATTCGAGGGCCCGGGCATAGTCCAGGGCCTGGGTGATCGAATCCCGAAAGTCCTGTTGGCGTCCTTCCAGCGTGGCCAGCCCGCGCTCGCCGCCGTCCCAGTCCCCCGCGTGGGCATTGAAAAGGGCTTGTTCGAGAGAGTGGGCCTCTAGCTTCTCAGCGATCAGGGATTTCTCGAAGTCGTAGGGGAAGAGGTACTCGACGGCGTTGAAGCCCGCGGTCGCCGCTGCCTCGAAACGCTCGAGGAACGGCAATTCGGTAAACATCATGGACAGGTTCGCGGCAAATTTCGGCATGATCGGCTTTCCTGGTCTTATTGGGCTTGGCTGAAGAAGTCGACGGTCCCGAAGTTTCCGGATTTCAGGGCCAGATCGACCCTTCCATCAAGTGTCCGGACCCAGGGAACGCCCGGGGCGATCGGTTCCCCCACCTCGAATCCCGTGATTCCCAACGCCGTGGTGACCGAACCGGAGGTTTCGCCGCCGGCCACCACCATGCGCTGGATTCCGTCCTGCACCAGCCGAATGGCGATGCGCGCGAAGAATCCCTCGATGGCCTGGCTGGTTTCGGCCGAACCGTAGGTCCGCTGCAGACGCTGCACTTCTTCAGGACCGGCAGTGGCGAAGATCAGCGGAGCAGGGCCGGTGGAAGGCTGTTCACTGAACCACGCCAGCACTTCCGCGTCGTAGCCAGTTGGCGAGGTCAGCAGTCGGTCGACATCCACGGCGAGACAGGGGCCCTTGGTCTTGTAGTCGGCGACCTGGTCGTTGGTCATGACCGAGCAGGAACCCGACAAGATCACGGCCGACCCGGTCTTTGACGTGAAGGACGAGCGTCCACCCCTGGCTGCCTCCGGGAGCGCCCGGGCGATGGCTCCGCCAAGTCCCGAGCCGCCAGTGACCAGGCGCATCTGGACAACGGCCTGGCCCAGAACATCCAGATGCCGGTCGCTGAGGGCATCGAGCACCGCATAGCGGTTTCCCTCGGCCTTCAGTTCGGCCAGTGCCTCACCGACTGCTTCGCGACCACGTTCAATGGTGTCCACGGGGACCAGCCCGCTGGTTCCCGTGGACTGGCCATCCATGAGGCGGACAAGGCTTGAGTCGGTCATCGGGGTGACCGGGTGGTTGCGCATTCCCGATTCGTCCAGTGGCACGCCGTTGACGAAGAGGTAGCCCTGGTACGTAGTGCGCCCGTTGACCGGCAGTGCCGGGCAGACGACGGTGAAATTTTCCTCCAAGGCGTCCAGGAGCGCATCGGTGACAGGACCGATGTTCCCCCGGGAAGTGCTATCGAACGTCGAGCAATATTTGAAGAAGATCTGCCGGGCACCGGCGGCCTTGAGCAGCTCGAGAGCCTGCAGCGACTGTTCAATGGCTTCATCCACCGGATTCGAACGGCTCTTGAGGCTAACCACGATTGCCTGCACGTCATCGGCAATGGAGTCGAGCGGTTGGATGCCCGATAGCTGGATGGTCTTCACCCCGTTGGCCACGAGAAAACTCGCGATGTCGGTCCCACCAGTAAAGTCATCGGCGATTACACCAAGCTGAACACCCATGTTCACTCCCCGTCTGCCGCGGCGCCATCACCGCTGTTTACAATGTTTCACAAAAGTTATCATATTCACACAGCAGGGGGCAATGGCGCGCTTGACAAGCGGGATTGGAATTTGGCGTAAACCTTCCGTCATTCGGGGCTTAACAACTCCTGACACCGGCCCGAGCCGGCCAATGAGACAAGTGAAGTTCACAAATATTCCCATCCTCCCCAACCACGTCACATGCCCAAGTAACGCGCACCGCTGTGGGCATTCGCCTTGCATATGCCCCCGGGCCCGGGGGCGACGACCTCCGATGGGAGACCGTGCACGGAGCACGGCCTGGCCGTCGCGCCGCGAACCACACCTCAGGCAGATTCCACATCGAAAGAACTCTTGCGAAAGAGTTCTTTCGATAGTTACGTGTCGCGCATGGACATCACCGATCCCAAGGCCATGCGGGCGCTGGCCCACCCCTGCGCATCCGGCTCCTGGGGATTGTCGGCACCCAGGGCCCGATCACCGCGGCCCGCTGCAGCGAGTATGTCGGCGAAGCCCGGACAACTGCTCGTTCCACCTGCGCACCCTGGCCGAGCACGGCTGCATCGTGCGCGCACCCGGAGCCACCGGTCGCAACCGGCCCTGGCAGATCACCGACGTCACCCAGAACCTGGACCGGAACAAGGTGGCCCCGATTCCCTGTCGGCGGCCCTGGCCCTTGGCGACATGCTCCAGAACTGGGAATTCGAACGCATGCGTGCCGGACGGCACCTTCCGGTTCCCGAAACCTGAAAGGGGCCCCTGTTCGAGGCCGTTGCCACGCTGTTCCCGACCCCCAAGGAAGCCGACACCCTCAACGAACGGTACAACGAACTCATTGCCCCGTTACTGGATCGCATCACCGACCCGACCCGGCGCCCCGCGACTTCCGCCCCCGTGCGCGTCTTCATGGCCACCGCCCTGGCCCACGATCTCATCCGCAGGGGCGAGAAGTCGTG
The DNA here is from genome assembly GCF_030812255.1 of Paeniglutamicibacter psychrophenolicus. Classification (GTDB taxonomy): domain Bacteria; phylum Actinomycetota; class Actinomycetes; order Actinomycetales; family Micrococcaceae; genus Paeniglutamicibacter; species Paeniglutamicibacter psychrophenolicus_A. The sequence goes on from NZ_JAUSSH010000005.1 coordinate 57,213, forward strand.
AAAGCGCTGCTGTCCATCCCGGTCTTCCGCAGGTTCACCGGCCTCTGGACCGCCTTAAACCTCGCCGACAGCGCCTTGTTCCTGGCCCTGTTCATCCGGGCCAAGGACATCTCGGTTCCTCGAACGCGGCGGGCGCACTGCTGGTCTCGGTGGTGGACTACCGCTGGCTGATGCTCGTGGCCGGCGTGGTGGTTGCCGCCTGTGCGCTGGCCATGCTGCGGCGCGGGCACGCGGCCGAGCCCGGCCCCGGGGCGCCGGACACCGAAGCCGCGGCAGCACGCGGGGAACAGCAACGCCCCCGGTGACTCCGGTGCCCGCTACCCGGTGACGGTGCGCACCACCCGTGCGGGGGAACCCACCACGACGGCTCCGGCCGGCACGTCCCTGGTGACGACGGAGGCGGCAGCCACCACGGCGTCGTCCCCGATGCCCACCCCGGGCAGGATGGTGGCATTGGAGCCGATCCACACGTTGCGCCCGATCACCACGGGGGCCGGATGCATGTCGGCGCGGCGGCTCGGGGCAAGCTCGTGGTTCAGCGTGGCGATCACCACGTTGTGCCCGATGAGCGTGTCATCCCCGATGGTTACCCCGCCCTGGTCCTGGAACTTGCACCCGGCGTTGACGAAGATCCGCTTCCCTAGGGTGATGTTCCTCCCGAAATCGGCGTTGAAGGGAGGGAAGAGGGTCACGCTTTCATCCACCGGTTTCCCGGTTAGCTGCGCGAGCAGCTCACGGACCCGCGCCGGCTCGTGGTATCCGCCGTTGAGTTCGCCGGTGATCCGCAGCGCTTCCTGGCTCACCCGGTGCATGATGCCGTGCAGGGGCGAGTCCCCCGTGATGGTGTGCCCGGCATCCAGCTCCGCCAGAAGGTCATTGAGTTCCATGGTGTCCTTTCACCCGGGTGGCGGCCCAGGAGGCCCACACCGAGTCAAGCTTTCGATTCCGACAAAATGCGGGCGCGCGCTGCTCCCGGACCGCGCGGCAGGCCTTGCCCGATCCGCACCCCTTGCAGTGCCTAGCTCTTCCCGCTGCCCGGTCGGCGGTATTCGCCCTCGGCGACGTGCTCGAGCCACCGGGTGGTCTGCGATGGGTCATCCGCGTTCTCGAGCATCGCCAGGTGCTCCATGAAGTCTTCCGGCGTGGCGCCGTGCCAGTGTTCCTCTCCCGCGGGACAGTACACGGTTTCGCCGGGCACGGCTTCCACCACGGTGCCGTCGCGCGTGCCGAACAGGGCGACGCCGCTGGTCACGTGCAGGGTCTGGCCCCTGGCATGGGAGTGCCAGGCCGTGTGGGCCCCGGGGGCAAAGCGAACCCGGGCGACAATCATGCCCTGGCCTTCTTCCTGCGGAGAGGCGATGGGGTCCACCCAGACGTCGCCGGTGAACTGCTCCGGGCCGTTCTTGGTGGTCGGGGCCTTGGGCAGGAATTTGTGTGCCACGGTTTCTATTTCCTTTCCGCTGCGCGAAGCGCGGGGTTGCTGAGGATGCGGGTCTTGTTCCATGAACCGAGCAGCTGGAGCTTCTGGTGGGATTCCGAGCCCGGTGGTGCCGTGTAGACCATGAGCTTCAGGCCCGGCTCGGCGGTGATTTCCAGTTCCTCGTAGGCCAGGACCAGCTCCCCCACCTCGGGGTGGTTGAACCTCTTGGTTCCCGTGCCGTGGGTGCGCACGTCGTGGGCGGCCCACAGGGTGCGGAAGGCCCCGCTTTGGGTGGACAGCTCGCCGACCAGGTCCTGGATGCCGCGGTGCTGCGGGTCCTTCCCCGCCTCGTTCCGGATGATGGCCACGCACATTTGCGCGAACAGCTCCCAGTCCGGGTAGAAGGCCTTGGACGCGGGGTCCAGGAACTGGAACCTGGCAAGGTTCGGCGTCCGTCCGCCGCCGTCGCCGATCACCGGCGAATAGAACGCGCTGCCCAGTTCGTTGACGGCCAGCAGGTCCTGGGCCTCGTTGCGCACGAAGGCCACGGAGTCCTTCATCGAGTCCAGGACCCACTGCAGGGATTCACGCGGCGGCCGGGCAGGGGACGCGGGGCGGCGTTGGCGCCCCGAGGTCGGTATGCCGTCGGCGGCGCGGGCCAGGTCGAACAGGTGCGCCCGCTCGGTCTCGCTGAGCATCAGCGCACGGGCCAGGGCGTCCAATACCGACGACGAGGCACCGGCAATCGCTCCGCGTTCAAGCTTCGCGTAGTACTCCACGCTCACCCCTGCGAGGCTTGCCACCTCGCCGCGGCGCAGGCCGGCAACCCTTCGGTTGCCATACGCCGGCAGGCCGGCACGTTCCGGGGTGACCTTGGCCCGCCGCGACATCAGGAACTCGCGCACTTCCGACCTGTTATCCATGCTCCCAAGCCTACGGTCGCGCCCCGGGATGAGCGATACCCTCCCAGTGCACCCTTCGTGCAAGTCTCCGCCGCATCGTAGGTCCTCCCCTGGCGGTGCCGCCGGGCCGTTCCACGATGAGTGTCCCGGAACCCGGGGATGCCCCGGGAATGCCTTGGACATGGACCAGGGATCCGGCAGCACCGATCACCCTCCTGCCATGGAGGGTTGAACCGGATGATGTTAGCCTTTGTCGCAGTTGACGGCACGTGCCCCAAGTGCGGATGGCTGCACTTCCGCGACGCCAGCGGTCCGTGGAATCGAGTCCATCATGACGGCCACACCCAGCCCCGTTGCTCCCGTTCCCCATGGGAACGGCAAGGAGCGGTCACAGCACCCCGATCCCGGCCCGAGGGGACCTCTTGGATTGATCGTGGCAGCATCCCTGGCGGCAGGACTCGTCTTGGCGCTGCTGCTGGCCGCAGCCCCGTTCATTCCGGCCCAGGAAAGCCGCCTGACCGGCGCAATGCTGTGTGGCTTCGCGTTGGGCTGGGGACTGCTCGTGGTGCTCTCGGCACGGTTCACCGACCAACCGCAGTGGTGGGCCCTGGCGCCGGCGCTGTTCATGGGAGTGTGCGGCCTTCTTCTGGCGGGATTCGGTGCGCCGATCCAGGCGGTGCTCAACTGGGTTTGGCCACCGGCAGTGCTGGTGCTGGCCATCTGGATGTTTCTGCGTGCCCGCCGCCGGCTTCGGAGCCGGGCCGGGCGCGTGCTGGTCTATCCGGTGATCGTGGCATTGGCGCTCGCCTCGATAGGCGGCGGGTTTGAGACGGTCAGTGAGGTTGCCGATGCGCGGACCTACCCGATGCCCGGCCGGCTGATCGACGTCGGCGGCCATGCCCTGCACCTGGATTGCACCGGTTCGGGTGCTCCCACGATCATGCTCGAACCGGGTGCGGGACTGGCGTCTTCGTCGATGGGATGGATCGCCCCGGACGTCGCCCGGGAGGCCCGGGTCTGCGTCTACGACAGGGCGGGGCTCGGATGGAGCGAACCTGCCGGATCCGCCGAGGCGGGCCGGCAGGTGGCGGCCGACCTGCATGCCTTGTTGCACCGGGCGAATGTGCCCGGACCCTACGTGCTGGCAGGGCATTCCTTCGGCGGCCTCTACGTGCTCAGCTTCGCCGCCCGGTACCCGGACGAGGTCGCTGGCCTGGTGCTGGTGGACTCCACCGCCCCGAACCCGGCGGCGCAACCGGCGGCAACGGCACCCGAGGGCTCGGGATCCTCCGACATCCCGGACCGGCTCTCCGCACTGGCCTCCACCTCGGCACGGTTGGGCCTGGTGCGGCTCTACGCCTGGTCCGACTACAACACACTGCCACCGCGCTCGCGGGACGAAGCCCGCGCCACCGCCGCAAAGGCAAGCCAGCTTCGCAGCACCATCGACGAATACCTCCACGCCGGTGCCGCGGCCCGGGAGGCTGCCGCCCTGGCCGACTTCGACCACAAGCCGCTGGCCGTCCTGACGGCAGGAAGCGGAAACGCCCCCGGCTGGACCGAAAAGCAAGACGCCCTGGCAAAATTGTCACCCAACAGCGTCCACCGCGTCGTCGACGGCGCCACCCACGCCTCGCTGCTCCTGGACCAGCAGGACGCCGCCGCCGTCAGCCGGGCGATCCTCGACGTCGTCGCATCGGTCCGGGATGAAGCACCGCTGGCCAGGTGATCGGCGCACCGATGCGGGTTCCAGGGGGCACCAACGGTTTATGCCCCTGTGCCGCCGACGACCTGCTCCACGATCCGCGTCTTGGGTCCCGAGGCCAGCGCCGGGGACACCACGGGCGTGGACCAGACATCCGACCGAAGCCGGTCCAGGAATTCCTGGGCCTGGGCGCGCGAGGCAAAGTCGAGATCCAGCACCACATAGTGCCGGTCGTCGACGGGACGGAAGATGCGCTCGGCCAGGACTCCGGAGCGGATCCGCCCCAGCGGGTCGGCGCCGTACGCCCCCTTCCACATCTCGAAGTCCTTAACTCCGTGTTCAATCTGAAGCGTGTACATCGCGGTTCCCTTTCCCTTGGTGCCGATGCCTTGAGCGTAGGCGCGGTGCCCGGTGGCCCGCCATCCCAGTTTTCTGGGATCCACCCGCGCCCGGGCAACCTCCCTGCCCGGAGGACGCGCGCATACTTGTCCCATGGGAAGCAGGTGGGCCGCCGAACGCCTCGTCGCGCGCGTCACGGCGCTCGATGAGGCACGGCTCGAGAGCCACGCCTACCGCCTTGCGGTGCTCGGGGAACTCTCGGTAGCGATCGGGCACGAGGCCTGGGTGTGGCCGTTGGCCGACCCGATCACCACCGTCGGGGTCTCCCCGATGGCACAGGTCCCGGGAACCGCGGAACTGCCCCTGCTGATCACCCTGAAGTACGCCACGGCGCTGAACCGGTGGACCACACTGCCGGCAGCCCCTGCGCGCGCAGTCTCGCTGGCCGCGGCCACCGACGGCGAGCTGTCCCGAAGCGAATCCTGGGCCGGAGTCCTGTGCAGGCATTCGATCACCGATGTCCTGTCGATTGTTTTCGCGGACAGGTGGGGCATCTGGGGCTGGCTTGATTTGTGGCGTGGCCACGAAGACGGCGTGTTCACCGCCGCCGAGGCGGGCCAGTTGTCATCGCTGGCCCCGGCGATCACCACGGGCCTGCGGCATGGCTCGGCGAGGCAGTTCCAGGCCGGCAACAATGCCGCCCCATCACCCCACCCCCAGGCCGTGCTGGTGCTGGCCGAAAACCTGGGCATCATCAGCCAGACCGATTCCGCGGGCGTCTGGCTGGAGCTGCTGCAGCCCGGGCCCCGCCCGCACCAGGGCATCCCGGCGGAGGTGCTCAACGTGGCCGCCCAATTGCTGGCCCAGGAGCGCGGCGTCGATGCGCACCCGGCCGGTTCGCTGGTCCATGTGGGGGCCGGGGTTTGGGCGCGATTGTCTGCAACCCGCATGAACACGCCGACGGACAAGGCACCGGCACCCATCGCGGTGACCATCCAGGACGCGTTGCCCGCCGAACGCATGGCGGTCTTTGGGAGGTGTTTCGCCCTGAGCCCGCGCGAAAGCCAGCTGCTCGGACTTGCCGCGAGCGGATTGGACACCGCCTCTTTGGCCCGGGCCCTGGGCATCGGCAGGTACACCGTGCAGGACGACTTCAAGTCCCTCTTTGCCAAGTGCGGGGTGCAAAGCCGCGGCGCCCTGGTGGCCATGGCCGCCGGCCACTGACCAGGCGGAGCAACGGCGCATCAGGGGCACCGCCCTCCGCCCCCTCCCGCCCGGGTGTGCGGCAGCGTAGCATGTCCCCCAACGGGTACTTCGTCGCAGCGTGCTTGGGGAGGGGAACAGCTGCATGGACAGCGCTGACCGCCTTCGTGAACGATGGCTCGACACGGCCGCCGGGATCCTGCAGGAAACGGATCCGGGAGCGGCCCGGACGCTGCTGCACGATGCCCTACTGGAGTCGTTTCACGCGTTTGCGGCAGTCAGGGCCCCGCTGGCCGCCCGGGGCGGAACCAGCGCTGTTTCCATCTTCGGGCACTACCCCGTGCTCGACACCGCGGCCTGGGAACTGGCGGCGCAGCGGGCCGGAGCCGACCATCCGATGTTTGCCTACCACAACGCCACCGCCGACCCCGCCCCGGTGACCCTGCTGGAGGTCTGCGAGCGAGGCTGGGCGGTCTCCGAGTTCGCGGACTCCATGATCGAGCGGCTCGGCTTGGGCAGGCACCAGCTCTCGCTGCCGCTGGGCACCGCCGGAACGCAGTCCGCCACCTACGGCTTCGTCAGCGACGGGGCCTACCGGGAGCGTGACCTGGAGTCCGCAGGTTTCCTCCAGCCGATCGTACGGGGCCTGGATGCGCACATCCGCCTGCTCGAATCCCTGCTGCCCGGACCCGCCCCGGCGGCCGAACCCGAGCGCCCGCTGACAGCGCGCGAACTGCTGGTCCTGGCCCTGGTTGCCCGGGGCTGCACGGCCCACGGCATTGCCGCGAGGTTGGGCGTCTCGCACCGCACGGTGCACAAGCACCAGGAAAACCTGTACCGGAAACTGGGCGCGGTGGACCGCCTGTCGGCGGTCCTCCGCGCCCAGCAATGCGGGTTGCTCCCCCTGCAGCCCGCCGGTGCCGATGACCGTCCCGGAGGTTACTCCGGGAATTCACACACCCCGCTTGACACCGCATCGCCCAGCGCCTGGCCCAGCAGCTGATCCAGGGCCTCGATGTGGTTTTCGATGTAGCCGATGGCACGGCTTTCCTTGCCCGAACCGATCAGTCCCGGGCCCGAGTTCCCGGACTCGTTGGCCCAGGCGGCGAACGAGTTCTCCGAGATGCTCGAGTTCATGTAGATCAGCGGCACATGCGAGATGCCTTCGGCTTCCATCCACGGCTCCATGTAGGGAACCAGATCGATCTTGCCCACGCAGTCCGGGGCAACCTCGGCGATGATGAACTGCTCGGCCAGCACATCCAACGGCATCCACCGCCTTTGCTGCAGCTGCTGCGCGTAGGCCGCATCGCTCCACTGCTTCTTGAAGCATTCGTGTGCCAGCGCCGCCGGCGCCCCCACCACCGCCACCAATGCCACGGCTCCGGTGGCCGCAGCCGCCCGGATCCCCCAAATCCTGATACCCACTTTGATTCCTCCAAGGTTGGTGGCGCGTTCCCTTCGCACCGACAGGCACCAGTCTTCCCCGGGGGCGCGGCCGGGGCCATACGCAGTCGTACGTAGCCGGCCGGCAGCGCGGCAACCTGGTCCGAGGCAATCCGGCCGGTGCCGTTGTTCGTGTGCCGCCCCTGAGTATTTCCCGGGCACAGGAATGAAATGGGGGGCTCTTCCCTTCCCCACCTATCAGGCAATGGCAAAGTGTCAGATCGGCACGCTAGTCTCAATCGGACACTCGCAACCTTCAACGTCAGCAACCCGGCGAGAGGACCCGGCCATGACCAGCTCGACAGGCCTAAAGCCCGAAACCATTTCAGCGCGGAAGCTCAGCCAACGGATTGAAGCCTCGTGCGCCAAACAACTGTATTGGGTGACCGGCGAATGCAAGAATGCCGTCGAGGGTCGCGGCAATACGTGGACTTTCGACCTGGTATCCAGGGAGGGGAATCTGGAAGCCGGCGAACGACTTTCAATCATTCCCTGCAAGATCTGGGGCAGCGACGTGACCAGAATTGAAAAGTACCTGAAATCCCAGGGCTCCACCTTGTCCGCCGCGTTGGTTGATGGCATGAGCCTTGAAGTTCGCGGGGAAACCGATTTTTGGGCGAATTCCCTCAGGCTCCGTGTTTCTGGCATAGGTTCCGGTTTTCGGAGAACCGGCGCAATGCTTGGCGAACAAAAGCAAACACTTGATGAATTCGTCAAGAGCCATCCGGAATGCAAACGTGCCGTGGTTCCAAACGGGCAGGTCCATCGGAAGGCCAAGCAAGGAGTCCCTCTCCCCGCTGTGATGCTGGAGGCGGTGACGGTCGTCAGCCCGCAACACTCCCAAGGCAAGAACGACCTGTGGTTTGAGTTGGGAGATCGTGGCAACAAGCCGGAGATTGTCGACTACAAAAGCATCAACTGGTACCAGGCCAACGCTTGTGTGCGCTTCAGTGAGATTCTCCAAGCAGCCAAGCAAAATGGCCATGGGATGGTGGCCCTTGTCCGCGGCGGCGGTCATTGGTCGGGCATGCGGGCTTTCCACAGCCGGCAGCTTGCAGAGATCATCTTCACTGCAGGAATCCCGGTGGTAACCGCCGTGGGACATGCTGATGACGTGTCATTGGCGGACAGGGCAGCCTTGGCTTCATTCGGCACACCGAGCGCACTCGCCGGAGCCATTGACCAGACCCGCAAGAACCAAAAATCAGAATTCTTCAAAACCCGCGACCAGCGCATGGCAGCCTCCAAACAAGAAGAGCAGGTGCAGGCCGAGCGACAGATAAAGGACCTCAAGGCGGAACTCGCTGAGGCGACCAGCAACCTAATTGCGATGCGTCAGCACATGGCCGCCAGCGAAACCCAGCATGTTCAAACACTTCTCGACATGGCCAGGCGACGGGTCAAGGGGTACTCTCGTCTGGCCACCGGCCTCGTGGTGGGCCTGGCGGTTTCAGTATTATTTGGCGCCAGCGGTTGGCTGGAATTTTTCGGCGTGGATCCAACGCCTCGAACGGTTCTTGCGACCCAGGGCATCGCGCTCATTGCTGCCTGGGTCATCAGCTGGAGGCTTGACATCGCCCGCGGGAAGCTCCGGCGGCCCGCACCAAGACCGATGCGAGTGCCGCCAACGACAACGGAATGGATGGCCTCCATAAAAAGGGTCCGAACAATTCGGCGCTTGCGGAATCTCCAGCGGCATGTACCCGCCGAGACCGCGAGTTCCGAGGTCTAGAACAGCCCGGTGTGCTCCTCGACGAGTTCGGGCCCGTCGTTGCGGACATTGCCGACCGCGGAATCAACCTCGCGCAACTCCCAGCCGGAGGCAACCTCATCGACACCGGCTCGCACCATCTCCACCAGCTCGGCCGCGTTCTTGTCCTCGGGATCCAGCCATTCGGCCATGGTGTCCTTTGACAGCGGGATCGGCAACCGGTCATGCAACCCATGCAGTTGCGCCAGCACCTCGGGTTCCGCATCGGCGTCCGGGGACGGGCAGGTGAGGATCGTGGTGGAGAGCAGCCACTGGTCCGGGTCGCCATCCTCCTTGGCCGGGTCCTTCCACCATTCGTAGAGCCCGGCAAAGAAGATCAAGGATTCGTCGGCCGGGTGGACGTAGAACGGGCGCTTCTTGGCCTTGGGTGTGTCCCCGGCCAACCATTCGTAGTACCCCTCGGCCGGGACCGCGCAGCGCCGGGCCTTCACAGCGGCGCGGAAAGTCGGCTTCTCGGTCACAGTCTCGCTGCGGGCATTGAACGCGCGCACGCCCACGGACGCTTCCTTGGCCCACCCCGGCACCAGTCCCCATTTGGCCACATGCACCTGCCGGTGTACCTCCCCATCGATGAGCCGCTCCAGCACAATCGGCACGTCGGTGGTCGGGGCGACGTTCCAGGACTGCCGCAGCTCGAGGTTTGCATCCGCTTCGGCCTCGGCCTCTGCGACCAGGTCTCCAATGGCCTTGGCCATCACGTATCTACCGCACATCCCCACCACCCCTTCTTGTTGAATTTCACATTCTCACAACAGTTCCGGGCCCTTGGCGCCGCGGCCCCACTGCACCCATAGACACCGTATCGTTTACGCGGTTCCGCCGAAACGTCGCCGCGCCACCTCCCGGATATGTGGGCTTGTTCGGTTCGCTGGCTTGCGCCGATGACACCGTGCGGAAAATATGGAATCCGTCTGTCGCATCCGGGCGTCTTCAGATCTTGTTCCATCGAGGGCCCGGGCATTTTCGCGGGCAACGCATACGGGGGACCAAACGTTCTGATATTTCAAAGAGACAAGCCAACAATTGATTTGTCCGAATAGTCACCCCATCGGAACGCTCCGAAATTCCGAGCCGGACAAACCGCTTGCGGGACGAAGCAACGGATTCGGCTACGAAGATGCGCGCTTCCTGGTTTCCCGATTGCAGCGGACGCTCAAAGTCTCGCCAAACTCGATGATCTGTGCTCTTCTTAAGGCCAGTCCGTCAGTTGAAACGTCCAGTTACTCGATGGAAAGGGCAAGATGATGAAACATCCCCTCAGAAGGTTGGCGCTTGTCGTAGCGGCAACGCTCACACTCGTCATGGGCGGTGCGTTGCCGGCACCGGCCGTCACGGGCGGCCAGCCGGACGGCAGCGGTCACCCCAACGTCGGCCTGATCGTTTTCTACGACTTGGCGGACGGCCTCCGGTATCGGTGCTCGGCGACGCTGATTTCACCGACGGTGCTGATCACAGCGGCGCACTGCACCGAGGGAACCGCCGGGGTGACGCTGGTGACCTTCGAATCAGTGATCGCGGAGGAACCGCCGAGTCCGTTACCCGCGGCAGCGGATCCGGGCATCGGCTACACCCCTGATGAGCTCGAAGCGGCCGGTTATCTGTGGGGAACACCGATAGCGCATCCCGAATATTCGGATTTCACGGATATGGCCAACTGGAACGACGTGGGAATCATCGTGCTCGATGAGCCGGTCACCAACATCGCCCCGGCGGTGCTCACTCCGGTGAATTACCTGGACCGGTTCGGGCAGCCCGTTTTGAACCGGACGATCTTCGAGGTCGTCGGCTACGGCACCGAGGTGCGCAAGCCGGAGACCGGTCCGCAGAAGCCGCAGCCGATGTCCTACCCGTTGATCCGCCGCTACACCACATCTCCTGGACAGAAGCTCACTCCGCAGATCCTCCAGCTTCAGGGCAACCCCAACGATAATCGCGGCGGTGGCGGGACCTGCTTCGGAGACTCCGGTGGTCCTGTCTTCCTCAACGGCTACCTCGTGGCAGTGACCAGTTATACCTATACCTCGAACTGCCGTTACCTCGGTGGGTATCAGCGGGTGGACATCCCCGTGGTGCAGGACTGGCTGGCCCCCTACCTGTAACTAGCCCCGGACTCCACAACGGTTGAAGCGTTGCCTTCGTGTGCGTAGGCAGCCGGCTTGCCGAGCCAGGTGCCCTCCTCTGTGTTCAGGGGAGGGCACCTGGCTTACTTTGGGCTGGGTCGTTTCCCATCTTGTGCTGAGACAAATCTGAGATGGAAGCCAAGGGGCACAGCGCTGTCAAATTTTTTACGGGTCCAAGGCCTTAAGCAGGGCCTTAGCGTCCTTCTTCCTCACCCGGGCATCCCTGTCCACCGAGACGACGAGAGACCCCGGAAAACGACAGTCAGGTCATCGTGATTTTAGTCCGGCAAGGACCACATCTGCGACGGATTCGCTCGGCGTTGGGAACGAGCCCGAATGCGTCACACTCGGCAGACGCATCCAGGGCGGATTCGGACGCCGCTACTTCCGTGAAGCGGAGAGGATGCCTACCCTCGGATCGTGGGCGACTCAAACGCAACCGCCGTCCGGCTGGTTGTCGGTTCGTTGAAAACGCACTGCGCGCATCAAGGGAGAGCAACTAGATGAGATCACTTCGATACTCGATCAACGTCACGCTGGACGGCTGCTGCCATCACGAGGCGGGGCTTCCCCCGGACGAGGAGTCGATGCGCTACTGGACCGCCGAGATGGAGCGAGCCGATGCCCTGCTGTTCGGCCGGGTGACCTACCAGATGATGGAGTCGGCGTGGCGGAAGCCGTCCACCGGCACGTGGCCCGGCTGGGTGGAAGGGTGGCAGGTCCCGTTCGCCGAGGCCATCGACCGGGCGAAGAAGTACGTCGTGTCGAGCACGCTTGGCCGGGTCGATTGGAATGCCGAGCTGCTGCGAGGCGACTTGGGGCAAGCGGTGCAGCGGCTCAAGCAGGAGCCAGGCGAGGGCCTGTGGGTTGGTGGCGTGACGCTCCCCCTGGCGCTGGCGGATCTGGGACTGATCGACGAGTACGAGTTCCTCGTGCAGCCGGTCCTTGCCGGACATGGGCCGACGTTGCTCGCCGGTCTGCGCGAGCGTATCCAGCTCGAGCTCGTGGATCGCCATGAGTTCCGGTCGGGGGCGATCGCCCTTCGATACCGGCCTACGCGAGCAACGGCTTGACGTGATTTGTCCCGGCACGTTGACCGCTGCCCCGCGACGAAGCAACGGTTCACGCGCCTGGGATGAACCCTTCGTTCTCGGCCGCCAGCGGAAACGCTTGGGACAGGGCCCCCGACCCCGACGACTTCATCGATGCCCAAGCCATAACCACACACGCGGCACCCGAACGACTCCAGGAGCGTCCCGTGTGACGTTCCCCTTACGGGAGCCGACTCCCTGGACACAAATCAAACGGACGAGCTGAATTTTGCGGTTGGATTCGAGGTTTAGATCTGCCTTTCCCTGTTCGGTGGTCACCAGGACACGGTGCCAATGATCCCGGAAACGGAGTCTCCCCCGACCCAGATGTCCTCGCCGATATGTTCAATATGGATTCGGCCACGGCACTGCCACTCTTTTCCCCTGGACCGCGGTGTAGGCATGCGGGGCTTTCCCCGCAGGTATCAGCCACTGGGCCATCGCCGCATTCAGGCTCCCCGTGACTGGCTCTTCCCCGAGCGAGTTCATGGATGTAAGCGCCCGAACCTCGAATCCTGCATCGGCACCCGCAGGGCGGGGACCAATGAGCCCGATCTTGGGGAAACCTCCGACGGTAGCCATGGGAGGCTCAGCGTCGAGCGCGCTTTCGGCATCGGCAAGCAGCAGGGCCACCCATCCCGGCCCGTTGTCCGTCCAGCATCCTTCGATCACGGCATCGGAATCCAGCTTGAGTGCCTTCGCGATCAGACCGATGTCCGATTCATCCAGCGCGTCGCTTCTCACCAGTGGCGGCGCGGCAAAGGCCAAGCGGCCGCCGTCTTGGCGTACGCGAACCAATCCGGCGCCGCATTCTTGTACGTTCTGCTCATGGGACTGCGGGGTGCCGCCGTGATCCAGCCAGACACGTGCCGATCCGAGAGTCGGATGGCCGGCGAAGGGCAGCTCATTGACCGGAGTGAAGATCCTGGCCCGGTAGTCGGCGGCCGTGGTTGTGGGTTCAAGCAGAAACGTTGTTTCGCTCAGGTTTGTCCAACGGGCAAATGCCGCCAACTGCTTTTCGCTTAAGCCGTCGGCTCCGTGAACCACGGCTACGGGATTGCCCTGCGTCAATTCGGAAGTGAACACATCTATCTGGCTATACGGAAACGCTCGTCGCCCATTCGTGGTTGGGAAGCAAGTCCCGGCTTTGTGCCGAGGACGGCAATGGACTGAAAATCCATGCAACCCAATTCCAAGCAGCATCACCATCGCCGGAATAGGCAAGCCGTGTCAATTTTCGCCACGCGAGAGCAGCACCCACAGCAAGAACCCGGCCACCCGCCGCCGCGGCAACAGCCCCGTCCTTCGCCGCAGCGGACCGAGTATGCCGGCGCACGGCTAGTGCATTTTTCCGAGATGCAGGGGATAATTCCGTCCATGAGCAGAACGGAAAACGGTAAGCCGGAGGTCCGAAAACCTGCCGCACGCCTTGCGGCGCCGGTCGACACCACCATCACGCTGCCGGAATCCATGACCGGAAGGGCAAGCCCCGCCAAAGCGGCGGTCGGCGACAAGCCGGTCTTCGCCTACCTCGCGAGCCTCCCGCAGCCACAGCGCGGCATCGCCGAGGCGGTCGATGCGCTGGCCGCCAAGACCCTGCCCGACCTGCAGCGCTCGGTGAAATGGGGCATGGCGTACTACGGCGTCGGCGACGGGTGGTGCTTCAGCTGCGGCGGCTTTGCCCGGCACGTCAAGCTCATGTTCGTCAACGGCACGGCCTTGGAACCCGTACCGCCGGTGACGCCGGTGGGGATGGGCAAGGCGACGCGAGGCGTGGAGCTTGAATCCACTGACGACATCGATGAGCCACGGATCGTGGAGTGGATGAAACAGGTTACCTCGGTGCCGGGTGTTGGCGGAGCCAGGAAACACTGAAGGCGGTGTTGTCTCCAAGGAATCGTTCGCCGGAGATTGCTGGCTCATGAGCCGAACGGCACCAAAAGCAGTTGAGGTCCCCGGGCCACCCGCCACGGAGCAGGTTGGCATGCGCCGGCGGGGCACGCGCGCTTCCCGGCTGCACGTGAAGGAACCTGAAATAAGACTCGCATGTCCGTGGTTACATCAGGTATGAGCGAAAATGAAAAACTTGCCCGTTACATTCCCGCGGCCGGAGCAGTCACAATGTTCACCACCTCGTGGTGCGGCTACTGCCGCAACCTCAAGCGCCTGATGGATGCCAAGGGAATCGGCTACACCGAGGTAAACATCGAGGAAGTCGAAGGCACCGCGGAGCTGGTGGAATCCTTCAACGGTGGAAACCAGACGGTCCCGACCCTGATCTTCCCGGACGGGACCTCCGCAACAAACCCGCGGATTGAGGAAGTCCTCGAGCGGGTCTAGTCGGGCTGTGATTGGATGGAGGGGTGCCCCTCGCCGAAAGGCGGACGGCACCTCTTCCTCGTTAAGCTTTGCGTCGCATGATTGCGACCGCGCATGAATGGAGTGACATGTCACAAAAGGTTCAGGCCGTCATTGTCCGTGCCAAGGACGCCCCCGTCGAGACGGTGACCATCGTGGTTCCGGACCCGGGTCCGGGCGAGGCCGTGGTGGACATCCTCACCTGCGGCGTCTGCCACACCGACCTGCATTACAAGCTCGGCGGGATCGGCAACGACTACCCCTACCTGCTGGGACACGAGGCCACCGGTGTGGTCTCCAAGATCGGCGACGGCGTGGACAACGTCGTGGTCGGTGACCGCGTGATCCTGAACTGGCGCGCGGTCTGCGGGCAGTGCCGCGCCTGCGCCAAGGGCCAGGCCCAGTACTGCTTCAACACCGCCAACGCCACCCAGAAGATGACCCTGGAGGACGGCACCGAGCTCTCCCCCGCCCTGGGGATCGGCGCGTTCGCCGAAAAGACCCTGGTCGCCGCCGGCCAGTGCACCAAGGTCGATGAGGATGTCGACGCCGCCGCCGTGGGCCTGCTGGGCTGCGGCGTCATGGCCGGCATCGGTGCGGCCATGAACACCGGCGAGGTCAAGCGCGGCGAATCCGTGGCCGTGATCGGCTGCGGCGGCGTCGGCATTGCCGCGATCGCCGGCGCGAAGCTGGCCGGTGCCACCACCATCGTGGCCGTGGACATCGACGACGACAAGCTGGCCATGGCCAGGAACATGGGTGCCACGCACACCGTGAACTCCAAGACCACCGACGCGGTCGAGGGCATCAAGTCGCACACCGGCGGCTTCGGCGCCGACGTGGTCATCGAGGCCGTGGGCCGCCCGGAGACCTACAAGCAGGCGTTCTACGCCCGCGACCTGGCAGGCCGCGTGGTGCTGGTGGGAGTGCCGACCCCGGAGATGAAGCTGGAGCTGCCGCTGCTGGATGTCTTCGGCCACGGCGGATCACTGAAGTCCTCCTGGTATGGCGATTGCCTGCCCTCGCGCGACTTCCCGATGCTGGTGGAGCAATACAAGCTCGGCCGCCTGGACCTGGATGCGTTCGTCTCCGAACGCATCGAGCTCGGCGATGTGGAGGCCGCCTTCACCAAGATGGGCGAGGGCAAGGTCCTGCGTTCGGTGGTGGAACTCTAATGTCGGCACAGATCCAAAACATCGTCACCTCCGGCACGTTCTCCCTGGACGGGGGCACCTGGGAGGTGGACAACAACGTCTGGATCATCGGGAACCAGGACGAGGTCTTCGTGATCGACCCGGCCCACGAACCGGCCAAGATCCTCGAAGTCGTGGGCAACCGCGCGGTCAAGGCCGTGCTGCTGACCCATGGGCACGACGACCACATCCGCTACGCCCGCGAATTCGCGGACCTGGTCGAGGCACCGATCCACCTGAACCCGGCCGACACGATGCTCTGGGAGAACGTGTTCCCCGGAACGACCGCTGACCACGAGATCACCGACGGGCAGGAGTTCGAGGTTGCCGGCACCACGCTGGTCGCCCTGCACACCCCCGGGCACTCCCCCGGTTCCACTTGCTTCTACGTGGAATCGCTGGGCACCCTGTTCTCCGGGGACACGCTGTTCAACGGGGGCCCGGGTGCCACCGGGCGCAGCTACTCGAGCTTCGAGACGATCATCGACTCGATCCGCGAACGCCTGCTCACCCTGCCGGCGAGCACCGTGGTGAACACCGGCCACGGGGATGCCACCACGATCGGTGCCGAGGCACCGAACCTGGACGAGTGGATCAAGCGCGGCCACTGACCGGCATTGATCCGCGGTGTGGGCGGCGAAGGCACGGTTTCCGTGTTTTCGCCGCCCACACCTTTGTTCAAGGAACAGGCAACCGTCGCGACCGGCGCCTTCGGCCTGGATTACTGCGACCCGCGGATGGCCGCCTCATGATGTATCCACCCAACCAACGAAACGGGCAGAAACAATGGACCTGATCATCACATGGGTACTCTTTGTCTTCCTGGCGGCGGTCATTGTCCACTCCATCAGGACGGAACGGCCCACCCGCTCGGAGCCTGCACACCGTGGCGGAAAGCCGCTGCCTCGCAACCGCGTCGCGAGAGTGTTCGCCTCCTTCCAAGTCATGGCTTGGTGCTTGATCTTCTGCGCGGTGGCGCTCCTCATCTCGGCCGTCATCGGCACTGCCGATGCATTAGCCTGACGGCTTTGACGATTAAGCACCTCAAGCAAGGGCATTGAGGGCGGACGAGTCCTCTGGTGCTGCCTTGTCCGGGGCAACTTGCCAAGCCAATCATCATCAGCTTCGCTGTTGGCTGGAGGTTCCAGTTCTCCTGATGCACGAAAAACGCCCGCAGGAAGAACTGCACCGGCTTTTGGCCCCGCCGGTGCGCTGGGCCGGACATTGCCGTGCGATGCGGCTCCCGCAAAGCTCACGCGCAGGACCGGGGATCGGGCTGGTAACGATCCGTTGCAACCTGTCGCCGAAAGCGATCTCCGCACCTCGGATCGGATCAGGTGCCGCTTTGCGGCACCCCGGATGTGGCGAGGTTTCCATGCATCGGACAAGTCGTGCGGCGGCAGTGCTTCTGGCTCTCTCGGTGCTGGCCGGCTGCGGTGTCGGTCCAGACCGGGGCGAGATGCTTCCCGAGACCTGCGATGGCGGCCCGAGCGTGGGCAACCCGGAGCGTGCCCTGGCGACCCTGCTCCAGGCCGCAAGCCAGGCGGACGCCGACCTGGCATGCACCGTGACCACCGGCACCCCCAAGGACATGGACCTGGGCCACGAACTGGCAGTCCTGGACGCTGCCGCCCGGGCACGAGGCATCACCGCCGGCAACGCCGAATTCATCCGGCCCGCCGATGGACTGCGGGCCGGGCGATACACAGTCGCCGGCGGGCCGCCCAGCGGCCTGGAGCCCCTGGAATTCGTGCTCGTCCAGCAGCGGGACAAGGGATGGCGCGCCTACTTCCCGGTGCCGGAGCAGGGATACCTCTAGCAACCGGCTACAGGTCGGCGGCATCCAGCCGCGCCGCGGCAAGCACCTGGGCCAGGTGCATTCCTCTCACGTCGGTGCCCTCGGAGATCTGGGTGCGGCAGGAGAAGCCATCGGCCAGCACCAGATCGCCCGCCGCACGCCCGCGGATCGCCGGGAAGAGCTCGCGCTCGCCGAGGGAGCGGGAGAGCTCCGCGTGCCCGGGCTCGAAACCCCAGTTTCCGGCCAGCCCGCAGCACCCGGTGTCGATCTCGCGCTCGTCGATGCCGAGGCAGGCCAGCACCTTCGCGGTTCCGGAGTGGTCACCCAGCGAACGTTCGTGGCAGTGGACCTGGGAGACCGCACCGGCGCCCAGCGTGCCAAAGGGCCAGACGGCACCGTGCTTGCCGTCGGCCGGCAGGTGTCCGGCGACCAGGTCGCCGAAGGGCACCACGGCGGCGGCCAGGACGGCCGCGCGCGGGTCGTCCGGGAGAAGCTCGGTGATTTCGTGTCCCAGCATCACGGTGCAGGAGGGCTCGAGCCCGATCACCGGGTAGCCAGCATCCAGCAGCGGTTCCATGACCTTCAGCGTGTGCCGGATGACCTTGCGGGCCGCATCAAGTTGTCCGGTGGAGTGCCAGGTCAGCCCGCAGCAGACGAAGCCCTTGGGGATGATGACCGTGTAGCCCAGGGCCTCGAGCACCTCGACGGCGGCCTT
Organism: Paeniglutamicibacter psychrophenolicus; assembly: GCF_030812255.1. GTDB lineage: Bacteria > Actinomycetota > Actinomycetes > Actinomycetales > Micrococcaceae > Paeniglutamicibacter > Paeniglutamicibacter psychrophenolicus_A. Next base: position 75,274 of record NZ_JAUSSH010000005.1, read on the forward strand.
GCCAGGGGAAGTGTCCAGGTGGTTGTTGAAGGAATCGGGCCAGAGCACCACGGTGGGGCTGGCGGCACCGGCCGCGGCGGTACTCTTCGGGCGCTTGGCGAACCAGCGCTGCAGGGACTCGGGGGCGAAGGTGATCATGGTGCGGGTCGGTTCGATTCCGCCAAGCTTCTTCACCAGCTTCTCCACCGGCTTGCAGCGCAGCAACGTGTTGGTGGCGCCGGCCGCCCCGGGCACCGCATGCAGGATCCGGGTCAGGATCGGCAGCCAGCCCATGGTGTAGTGGGCCATGGGGCGCAGCCGCTTCTCGTAGAAGCGGTGCAGGAACTCCGACTTGTAGGTGGCCATGTCCACGTTGACCGGGCATTCGGAGGCGCATGCCTTGCAGGACAGGCACAAGTCCAGTGCCTCCTTGACCTCCTCGGAGCGATAGGCCGAGGGCAGGGATTCGCCGCGGAACATTTCCGAGAGCACCCGGGCCCGTCCCCGGGTGGAGTGCACCTCGTCGCCGGTGCCCTGAAAGGAGGGGCACATCGCCCCCTCGTCGGAGCGGCATATCCCCACCCCGACGCAGCGGTTCACGCCGTTGAGCAGCGAGCCCTTGTCCCGGGAGAGCGCATGGACCGGCGAGAGCTCGAAGGTGCGCTGCCCGGGCCCCGGGCGCAGCCGGTCATCGATCCGCTCGGGGTCGATGAGCACCCCGGGGTTGAACAGCCCGGTGGGATCGAAGATGTTCTTGAAGTCCCTGAAGGCGCCCATCGCTGCCCCGCTGTACATGGTGCCCAGCAGTTCGGAGCGGGCGCGCCCGTCCCCGTGTTCCCCGGAGAGCGATCCGCCGTAGCGGGCCACGGTTTGGGCCGCCGCCTCCATGAACGAGCGGAAGACCGCCACGCCTTCCTCGGTGCCCAGGGTGAAGGAGATGCGCACGTGCACGCAGCCCTCGCCGAAGTGGCCGAAGGGGATGCCGCGCAGGCTGTGCTCATCCATCAGCGCGTAGAGGTCGCGCAGGTAGTCGGCCAGGTGTTCGGGCGGAACCGCCGAGTCCTCCCAGGAAGGCCAAGCCTCGCCTCCGTCCGGGAGCCGGGTCACGATGCCGGCGGCCGCCTCGCGGATCCGCCACAGCGTGCGGGCCGCCGCGGGATCCGTGACGACCGCCGCGTCAATGGCGGTGACCGGGTCCGCGGCCAGGTATTCGTTGGCCAAGGCCTCGGCAATGGCCCGTGCAGCCTCGGGGGTGTCCCCCGCGGTTTCGCAGAAGAGCCAGCCTCCTGCCCGCTCGCTCGGCCCGTAGGGTCCGCCCATGCCCGGAAGGTCGGCTCCCGCCAGTTCCTGTCCGGGACGCGAGCGCAACGCGTCGAGCAGGTCGGACCCCATGCCCTCGGCGGTGGTCACGCCGGGCCGGCGCATGGTGGCTGCGGCTGCCGCGGCGTCGAAGACCGTTGCGAAGGCGAGCACCGCCAGGGCCGTGGCCTTGGGCTTGTGAACCAGCTTCACGGTGAGCTCGGTGATGATTCCGCAGGTCCCCTCGGTCCCGGCGAAGGCACGGGCGGTGTTGAACCCGTTTTCCGGCAGCAGGTGGTGCAGCCCGTAGCCGGAGACCTGACGGGGGAAGCGCCCGAGCTCGGTGCGCAGCACCGAGAGGTTCGCATCGCGCAGTTTCTTCAGCGCCACCTCCAGCTCATGGTCGTCGGTTCCGTTGGGGCCCAGGGTGGCGGTGGACCCGTCGGCGAACATGACCTTGACGGACTCGACGTTGTCCGCAGCGGTGCCCCAGGCCAGCGAGTGGGAGCCGCAGGCGTTGTTGGCGACCATGCCGCCGACAGTGCAGCGGCTGTGGGTGGAGGGATCGGGCCCGTAGGTCAGCCCGAACTCCGCCGCCGCGTCGCGGAGCTTGTCGCACACGACCCCGGGCTGGATGCGCGCGGTACGGGCCACCGGGTCGATCGACAGGATCTTGTTGAAGTGGCGCGAGGTGTCCAGCACCAGGCCCTCGCCGATCGCGTTGCCCGCCACCGAGGTTCCGCCGCCGCGACTGGTGACGGACAAACCCTCGGAGCGTGCGTAGGCCAGGGCCAGGGCGATGTCCGTCTCGCTGCGCACCTCCAGCACGGCGGCCGGGACACGCCTGAAGATCGAGGCGTCCGAGACATATGCGGCCCGTGTTCCCATGTCGGTGCGCAGGCGCGAACGCATCTCGGCAGCCGCATCAACCTTGGTGGGCATGGTTTCCATGGGAAGGACCTCTCATCGGGGGCAAGTGCAGCCACAGTAGCATGTTACGTGCAATTGACGATATGGTTGCTGGCAAAAGCTCCCATCCGCCCGCCTGCGCCCGAAAAATGAGAGAATCAGAACATGACTAGTCCCCATTCACGCACCTTGCCCCAACGCGGTCAGTCACTGACCGACCAGGTCATGAACCACGTGCGCCACTCCGTGGTCACCGGGGAGATGGAAGTCGGACGGCTCTACAGCGTCTACCAGCTCGCCGAGCAGCTGGGCATCTCGCGCTCGCCGGTCCGCGACGGACTGCTGCGCCTGGAAGAGGCCGGACTGATCGAATTCTCGCGCAACCGCGGATTCCGGGTCATCCCCACCAGCCCGCACGATGTGGCGGAAATCTTCTCGCTGCGCCTGGCCCTCGAGGTTCCGGCTGCGCTTCGCGCCGCCCATGCCAGCACCCCGGCATTGGCTGCCACCTTCAACGACCTTGAAGCCCACATGCGCTCGGCCGCCGAACGCGGGTCCCTCGACGAATTCTTCGACCTGGACCAACAGGTGCACGACACCATCCTGAGCGCCGCAGGTTCCAATCGCGTCCGCGGCATCGTGAACCGGCTGCGCGATTCCACCCGGCTGTTGGGGGTCTCAACGGCCGGGAAGGAGCGCTCACTCACCGAGATCCTGGGCGAACACGCTCCCGTCATCGAGGCCATCAATGCCGGCAAGGGCCAGGAGGCAGCCGCCGCCATGCGCGAACACCTCACCCGCACCGGGCAGCTGTTGGTGTCCCAGGCCATCACCGCCCAGCACCTCGACCTTGACCCCGACGAGCTCTGGCGGGATTACACAACAGGATACTGACCAGCACTTATCGGACTTGCCCATGTCATACTGATGCCCATGGACGACACCACTCCCACGCAGCAAGAACCAGCACGCGCACCGCGGACCAGGCTCCCCGCCCTCGCCGGAATCCTCGCTGCGCTCCTCCTGCTCGCGGGCATCCTTTTCTTCGCGCTCGGCCCCCGGGAGAACGCCTCGTTTGGCTGGTTCGCCTATGCACCGTTGAGCGCATCCATGTTCATGCCGGGCATGCACTTCTTGACCACGGCGCAACTCACCGGCTGGTTGTTGATTGCCCTCGCCGCCTGCGCGGCAACATTCTGGGCCGGACTCATGGTCGGCCGACGCACCCGCTGACCGCCCTGCGGAAGGTCCCTTCTAGGAACGGATCAGTTCGGCGTGCCGACCGTATTCGGCCAGCAGGTCGGTGATGAATCGGTCTACCGTGTAGCCGGGAAGCAGGTCGTCGGCCGCGCCGACGGTGGCCGGGTCCATCTCGATCCCCATGGCCCGGTAGACGGAATCCAGTACCGCACGGATCGGTGCCGAATCCTCGATGACGAACACGCTGGAAAACAGCCAGGCCCCCGATACCACCCGCTGAGCGGTGCCCACCAGCTTGATGGGGTTCCGTGCCGTGGATCCAACGCCGGGCATGCCGTGGACGCTGTAGTCACCGGCGCAGTATTCCCCGGGGATCTCCCCCACCCGTGCATCGATCCCCGAGGTGCGCAGGGCGTCGGCGTAGAGCTGGCCCAAGACCTTGAAGCGGTGCTGGTGGCCCATCATGGCCTCTGCGGCCGGCTCGACGTGGTCCACGATCACCGTGCCCGAGTGGTAGGCCGCAGCCCGTCCCCCGGCCTTGCGCACCACGGGGGCAAAACCCTGCTCCAGGGATTCCGCAACGGCCCGGGCGTACCCCTCCAGTCGCACATCGCGCTGCCCGAAGGCCACCGTCGGGTTCGGGCGGTAAATCCGCAGCTTCGCCGGCAAGCTGCCCTCGCGCACCGCGTTCAGCAGCGCGACCCCGGCCATCAGATCCGCCTCCGCGTCGCCCGACGGCTCCTCGACGCATACGTGAAGGGCGTGGTCGGCATCGAGATTCCAAAGACTCATGGGCACGATTCTAGGTCCGGATGCCCCGCAGGGAATAATGGGTGTCGTGCCGAAACAACAAACGCCCCTGATACTGCTCGGAGGGGCCTCCGGATCCGGAAAATCCTACCTGGCCCACCGCTTCGGCCGACCCCACATGGAGCTGGACAACTTCTACCGGGAGATCTCCGAGCACACCCCGGCGACGCCGTTGCCGCAGACCGGATACGGGGAAATCGACTGGGACCATCCGGGCACCTGGAACTGCGACAAGGCCGTCGATGCCTTGATTGAGTTGCTGGAATCCGGGCAGACCCAAGTCCCCAACTATTCGATCAGCACCTCCAGCTACGACGGAACGCGGGGGATCGAGCTCAATGGCGGCCCGCTGCTGTCCGAGGGGATCTTCGTGTCCGAGATCTTGGCACCGCTGCAACGCCTCGGCGTCGACGTCCAGGCCTACTACATCGAGGTCTCGCCGCTGTCCACGGCCATCCGCCGCTTCGTGCGCGACGTCAAGGAGCGGCGCAAGCCGCTGGGGTTCCTGCTCAAGCGCGGCTACTCGCTGTTCCGTGCCGACCGGCAAATCCGCGGCAGGCACCTGGCCGCCGGGTTCGTCCCGATGAAGAAGAAGTCCGTCAAGGCAATGCTGGCGTCGTTGGCCGGCTAGGCGCGGGCCCGGACAAGATTGGCGAACGGCAAGCTTCCGTAATGGGCCTGGAACTGCGCATGGTAGTTCGCTTGGGCCTCGTTGAGCGCCTCCGCAGGCAATTCCTTCCATGCCACCAGCAGGGACCCCGCTTCGGCCAGCTGCCAGATCAGTCGGCCCTCCCAGTGCCCAGGCGGCCTTCCCCTCCCGAAGTCCACGAATTCCTGGATCTGGCGTCGCAGCCCGCGGTTGCCCTTGCTTCCGGGGCCGGCCTTGCCGATGAACAGCACCTCCGCATCCGCAACCCAAGCGGCGGATAACTCGGCGCTGGCCAGTGAAGGGTTCTTCTTCTTGAAAACCCCGGCCGTGCTCTTGGCGAGGAACCGCGGCTCAAATCCCGCAGGACGCAACACGGCGAAGATGCCCTGGTGTTGCGGGATCCGGTTGATTTCAAGGGCCTCGATGGGCCGGAACCCTGCGAATCCATCGTCTTTGAGTGCTTTTTTGTCTAACTTCATCGGAATCCTTGGATCTGGGCGGCGGGATAGTTATTGGCTTTTCCCGCGGGTGCGGTGATTCGCACCTCCGATGCTACCGGGCCGGCATGGCGCAGCACTTCCTGATGCCCGCGAGGGGGCAGAACCCCGGACCGGCCAGACCCAGCGCCCGCCGCCGCCCGGCTTCGGACACCTAGTGCCTGCGGTCCCGTGCAATCGCACCATCGTGTGGGTCTCCGGCCACGGCGGCCGGTTGACCTGGCTCACTCGGATGAAAAGCCTTGGTGGTGTCACCCAGCTCCGAGGGCGGTGCAGTTCCCGGCCCTTGACCAATGCCGCGGGTCGGGTTGCAATGGATGCAGGAGGCCCGGCATCCCAAGAGTCCGGACCCTGGACCTGGAGGTGGCGTGGTGCTCGCCCCAATCCTTGGAGCGCTGGCCATGCTCGCTGGCGTCCTGACGACATGGATCGTCAACACCCGACCCGCCTCCGAGCAGGATCCCGACGCCCGGTTCTGGTATGTCTTCACCGGCGCCTGCGTGGCGGCACCGCTGGTCCTTGGTGCAACCGTGATCGACCGATGGATCGGCGTCGCGACATTGGCCACGGTGGCAGGTACCGTCCTGGCCGCAAACAAGTACTCCTCCCGCATCTTCCGGCGCCGAGTGGACGCCGAACACGAATCGATCTTGGCGGCCGAGCACTCGGCCCTGGCCGCACGCCACGAATCGGTGCTCCGGGCCTGGAGCCGCTACGAACTGGATCCCGAGGCGGCCATCAACCATCCGTCAATGCACGATGTCTCCAACCCGCCGACCGCGGCCCTCGTCCGGGCACTGGCTGCAGCCGAGGGCCTTCGCCATCACCGTCCGGAACTTGCATCGAGCGGGTCGGGAGCCGACTACCGACAAGCAGTCCTCGACCTGGAAGCCGCCTTCCGGCATGCCGAACTGGCCGGTGAACGGATGCCCGGCGACGCTGCAGGCATCCCGAACAACGTCCTGCTCGGGGAATTGGCGGACCGGCTTCGGCCTTGTTAAAGGCCCGCGCCCGGTCGTAGCATCAAGACAGGAGCGGCGATGGAATCTTTGAGCTTGGCAACCCCATCCATCCCCCCTGCAGCCCGAAACGGTCAACACCATGAACACCGATTCCAACCACCCCCGCCATTCCAAGGATTCACCGGCCTTCGTTCCGCTGCCGGGCAGCGACCGCGGCCCCGAGCCCGGACCCGCTGCCACGCCGGGCCTGCGCGCCCCGGCTCCCGATGACCAGGAAATCGAGATCAGCATCTACCTGCGCCGCCGGCATCCGGTTCCCGAACAGCATCTTCCCGGCGGCCCGCCGGACGGCGACCCCGGAACCGGCCACGGCGCAGATCCCGCGGACATCGAGCTGGCCACCCGAACCCTGAGTGCTTTGGGCGCCCGGATCATCCACGCCGATCCCCAAACGCGATGCCTTCGTGTCGGAGGAACCACCGGGACCCTGGCGGCGGTCTTCGGCACCCGGCTGGAAATCCTCCAGGGCAAGGCCCCGGCACCACGGCGCCACCGCACCGGCGGCCTGTCCGTCCCTGCGGAGCTGGATGGAATCATCACCGCGGTGCTCGGACTCGATAACCGGCCCGCGGCCCGGCCCCGGTTTCATTTCTCCCCGGCCGCCACGCAGAGCGCCAGCTACACCCCGCTCGACTTGGCCCGCATCTACGACTTCCCCGCGGGGACCGACGGCAACGGATCGGTGATCGCCATCATCGAACTTGGCGGCGGCTACGGGATGGCCAACCTGCAGGCCTACTTCTCCTCCCTGGGCATCCTGGTTCCGAAGGTCACCTCCATCGGTGTCGACGGGGCTTCGAACGTGCCCGGAGCCGACCCGCAGGGCGCCGACGGAGAGGTGCTGCTGGACATCGAGGTCGCCGGGGCCCTGGCACCGAAGGCGGAGATCAAGGTCTACTTTGCACCCAACACCGATGCCGGGTTCATCGACGCGGTGGCCCGGGCTGCCCACGACTCCCCCGCCCCGGCGGCGATCAGCATCAGCTGGGGGCAGGCCGAGGACCAATGGACGGAACAGGCCCGCACCCAAATGGACGAGGCCTTCGTCGACGCCACGCTGCTGGGAGCCACGGTCACCGCCGCCGCGGGAGACAACGGCAGCGCAGACAACGTCCCCGACGGGAGGAACCATGCCGATTTCCCCGCTTCCAGCCCGCACGCCCTGGCCTGCGGGGGCACCAGCCTGCTGGCGGATCCGCGCACCGGGAAGGTGTCATCGGAAACCGTGTGGAACGACTCGACGCATTCGGCCACCGGCGGCGGGGTTTCGGGCGCCTTCGATGTCCCGGCGTGGCAGGGCCACCTGAGCGTCGCCACCGGCACCGCGCCCGCCGCGGCGCTGGACGGACGCGGCATCCCTGACGTGGCGGCCGTGGCAGACCCCAGGACCGGCTACAGGGTGCGCATCGACGGCAGCGACATGGTCATCGGCGGCACCAGCGCCGTCGCCCCGCTCTGGGCTGCACTGCTGGCGCGGCTGGCCGGGGCCTCCGGGCACGGCGGCGGACTGCTGCAGCCGGTCCTCTACGCGGCCGCGCCCGCGGGCACCACGGGTGCCGGGTTCCGCGACGTCATCGCCGGGAACAACGGAACCTACCTGGCCACGGCCGGCTGGGATGCCTGCACTGGCCTGGGGGTGCCGATCGGCACGGCCCTGGCCGCCCGGTTCCGGGGTTCCGTTGCCGCTATTTCTGCCCCGGGGCAGGACGCACCGTGAGGATCTGTTCGCTGCGCCCGAAGGGCCCGTGCACATCGTGCAGCACCGCGCTGGTCAGCCCGATGCCATCGCTGCCGTAGGTCTGCTGGGCCTGGATCCCGAGCCACTGGCCCACCGGGCCGCGGTGCATGTGGATCTGCAGGTCGACGTTTGGGAACATCCAGGATTCGGGTCCCGGCTCCACGCGGGGCGCCACGCCGTTGGCGGTGTCGACCATGCCCAGCAGCCGCACCAGGTCCGAGGTGTGCGTTCCGGCCACCATCTCGAAGTTGTTGCGCATCCACACGATGCCCTTGCCCGGACGGTGGCCGTCCGCGCCGCGGAATTCCAGGCCCTCGATGTACCCGCCGGGCCACGGCGACATGCCGGCGAAGGTCTCAAGCTCCTCGGGGTGCACCACCGGGGCATCCTCGTTGGCTGCCACCGCGGAGCTGTCCAGCGTCGTGAGCCTCCAGCCGCGGGCGACGATGCAGGTGCGGCCGTGCGAAACCATTTCCGCCTCGATCAGCTCGATGGTCCGGCCCGGGCGGAGCATGCGGGTCCTGACCTCGAATTCCCCGCCGTGGATGATCCCGTAGATGTCCAGGGACACCCGCGCCATGCGCATGTCGGCGCGCGGGGCGAAAAGTTCCAGTTCGTGCACCAGCACCCCGGTGGCCGGGGCCATGTGCTGCTCGTGCGGGTTCCAGGCGCCCTGGGCATGCACCGTGGACCGGTAGGTGCCCTGGCCGGTTGGCTCGTAATAGAACTCGCCCACCGCGAGTTCCGGAAGGTTCTGCTCGGCAGCCGTATGCGTCATGGTCCTTGGTTCCCTTGTTCCCGTGGCGACATCGCCACCGTGTTTCCGGGATTCAGCTTAGCCAGCAATGCGACCCGGACCACAATCCGGGCCGGGCCAAGAATCCCGGTGGCCGGCACCGACCCCTTGGCGGGCCCCGCGCCGCCCGCATAGGGTGGGGAACAATCGTCCCGACCAGCAGGAAGAGATACCGATGGGCACTGTCGCCGAAACCATGATCGCCACCCTCAAGGCCAACGGAGTCAAACGGATCTACGGGGTGGCCGGGGACTCGCTCAACGGCCTGACCGATGCCCTGCGCAAGGACGGATCCGTCTCCTGGCTGGGGGTGCGGCACGAGGAAAGCGCCGCGTTCGCCGCCGGGGCCGAGGCGGAGATGACCGGGAACCTGGCCGTGTGCGCCGGAAGCTGCGGGCCCGGAAACCTGCACCTTATCAACGGCCTCTACGACGCGAACCGCAACCGGGTCCCGGTGCTGGCCATCGCCGCCCACATCCCCAGCTCCGAGATCGGCAGCAACTACTTCCAGGAAACCCACCCGGCCGAGCTTTTTCGCGAGGCCAGCGTGTTCTGCGAGGTCGTCTCCACCCCGGACCAGATGCCGCGCCTGCTGGAAATCGCCATGCGCACCGCGATCGAGCGCCGCGGCGTGGCGGTGCTGGTGATGCCCGGCGACGTCGCCCTGGCGCAGGCCACCGGCACCCGGACCTCCGTGATCACCGCCAGCCGCTCCGCGGTGCTCCCCCACCCCGAGGACCTGGCCCTTGCCGCCGGCCTGCTCAACGCGGGCCGGCGGGTCACCATCCTGGCCGGCGCCGGCGTGGCGGGTGCCCACGCGCAGGTCATGGAGATTGCCGACCTGCTCGGCGCCCCGGTGGTGCACGCGCTGCGCGGCAAGGAGCACATCGAGTACGACAACCCCTACGACGTCGGGATGACCGGGCTGCTCGGGTTCGCCTCCGGGTACCGGGCCATGGACGCGGCGGACACCATCCTGCTGCTGGGCACCGACTTCCCCTACCAGCAGTTCTACCCGCAGGACGCGAAGATCATCCAGGTCGATGTGCGCGGGGAGCAGCTGGGCCGGCGCACCAAGATCGACGCGGGCCTGGTCGGCACGGTGGCCGACACCCTGGAGGTCCTGGCGCCGCTGCTTGGGCGGAAGACCGACACCACGCACCTGCAGGACGCGCAGAAGCACTACCGCAAGACCCGCGAAAAGCTCGACGACCTGGCCACGCCGACGCGCAAGGGCACCAGGATCCACCCGCAATACCTGGCCCGCACCCTGGACGAGCTGGCCGACGAAGACACGGTGTTCCTGGCCGATGTCGGCTCCCCGGTCGTCTGGGCCGCCCGGTACCTCACCATGAACGGAAAGCGCCGGCTGCTCGGGTCCTTCAGCCACGGTTCCATGGCCAATTCGATCCCGCAGGCCATCGGGGTCCAGGCCGCGCACCCGGAGCGGCAGGTGGTGACGCTCTCGGGCGACGGCGGGCTCGCCATGCTCATGGGCGACCTGCTCACCCTGGTCCAGTCGAAGCTTCCGGTGAAGATCGTGGTGTTCAACAACTCGTCGCTGAACTTCGTGGAGCTGGAGATGAAGGCGGCCGGGTTCGTCACCTTCGCCACCGACCTCGAAAACCCGAACTTCGCCGACGTCGCCACGGCACTGGGCATCCGCGGCTTCCGGGTGGAGAATTCCAAGGACCTGCCAGGGGCGTTGCGCGAGGCGCTGGCCCATGAGGGTCCGGCCCTCATTGACGTGGTGACCGACCGGCAGGAACTGTCGATGCCGCCGGCCATCACCGCGGAGCAGGCCAAGGGCTTCGCGCTTTATGCAATCCGGACCGTGATGTCAGGCAAGGGCGACGAACTGCTGGATCTGGCTGCCACCAACTGGCGCCAGCTTTTCTAGCCCGCGATGGCCCCGGAGCACAGTGCCGCAACCGCGTCCTCCGGCTCCTTCCGGATGGGGTCGGCGTTGGCCACGAGGAAAGCCCGTCCATGACGGCCCCGCCACGGACTGGCTTACTTCGGTGCGGTGCCCGGCGGACCGCTGAGCACGGTGGGGACGTATTCGAGCAGCTGAAGCCGTCCGTCGAAGGTCCTGCTGTCCACCATCTCGAGTGCCACGTCCGGATGCCCGTCATAGATGCGTTCCTTGCCGGTCCGGCCCGTGATCACCGGGAAGATGACCAGCCGGAACCGGTCCACGAGGCCCGCTGCCAGTAGCGACCGACTCAGGCTGAGGCTCCCGAGGGTGCTCATCGGTCCGTTTCCGCTCCGCTTCATCTCGGCCACGGACTCGACCGCGTCCCCGCCCACCAGTCTCGAATTCGGCCAGTCCAGGGGCGCCCGCAGGGACGAGAAGAAGACGACTTTGGGCACCCCGGCAAGGCCCGTCAGGCTGGCGGCTTCGGTCTCGGAGAACCCGGAATCCGCGGTCGCCGCCTCCGCCGACATCGCGGACATCAATCGATAGGTGTTCGCCCCCAGAAGGTAGGTGTGCTGCTTCTGCCCTTCCCGTTCGAGCCAGGCGAGGTATTCCGGTGCCTCCAGGCCCCACCAACCGGGCCATCCCTCGGCGGAGGCATACCCGTCCAGGGAAATAATCAGGTCCACCATCAGCTCCGCCGCCGACGCCCCTGCCGCAGTCTCGCCCATGACGCTCTCCCCGATCCGATCGACGCAGCCCGCTGCCGGCCCCCCTGCCGAGGACGGCCGGCTCGGTTCCGGGCCTCGCCGGCACCGCGCCTGCCGGGTGCTGCATCGGTGCCCGTGCCAGCGATGCCAGGCCCGGGCCCATCGAAGTTCAATGGAGGGATCCGCCCTGGCCAATTCCACCAAACCCGACCACGTCGTGCCGACCAGGTGCCTGCTGATGTACCGCCAACATTCACGGCCACCGCACTGGGAAAAACCCGCCAGACCCGGCCAAGGCAGTGCCTGCAACCCAAGAAATGGTTCCCCCACCAGGATGTTCTAAACATCAACCGCAGGTGGGGGACCATGAAAATCGCCTTTGCAGTGGATCTCGAGCACGATCCCGACGTCGGGCACGCACCGCTCGGGACCCGGATCGATCCGATTCCCTTCTCCTCGCTCCCGGGCTCCGGCGACCCCGACCTGCCGAGTGCCCAACGTTCCTTCCCGGCCGCCGGAACCCCGGAGGCCCTGACCCTTGAACTTTGGTGGATCCAGGGGTGCTGTCCGGTCGTCACGATCGAGTCCACCGGAACCACGGCCCCGCCGCCCCCGGGGAAAATCACGCGCGGCGAGCTCGCCGAAACCATCGAATCCCTGCTCCAGGGAAGCGGGGCCGGAGGGATGGGGCTTCTGGATATCTTCCCCCGGCTCCCGCTCGCTGCACCGCATCTGGACGGAACGCAGCAGTCCAGTGGGGACGGTTCGCCGGACTGGGCCGGGCTTTTGGTGGATTCCCCCGCGCCGGGCGGGCCCGTCGTTTCCTTCAGCCGCATCGATTCCGCGAGCCATGAGTATCCCGCAATCCTTCGGCTCGGGCTGGAGGCCAACGTGAACCGGCTGTCCCAGGGGCTGCGCAGCTGGGCCGAGGGTCCCGCCGGTGGCGACGAGGCCGAATTCACCTTCTGGCAGGTGTCGGGAACCGCGCTGCTCCACCGAATCACCAGCACCTACGTCTCCGTCGGCACGCAGGTGCCGGCTCCCGGGACGGAATTCGATCTGGTCGGGCCGCTCGTCGGGCAACTGCGCCGGCTCCATGCCGATGCCACAACCGTCATCCCCGTGCTTCAACAAGCGCTGGCGCAGCAGCGGGAAGGGTCGCTCGAAGAGGAACGCGAGGCGGCGGAGCGGCAGCGGCGCGCCGAAGCCGAGGTGCGCATGGCCCGCGATGCGGCGCTGGCCCGGAAGGAAGAGCGGATCCACAAGCTTCGCGACCGCTTCGACCGGCAGAAGTCATACGCCTACGGTGCGGTCGGACTGGTCATCTCCGTCATTGCCCTGGTACCCACGATTGGGGCGCTGCACCCCGATTCCCTCGAAACGCCGTACGGCGGGCAGATTGCGTGGATCGCGGCGTCGCTGCCCCTGTTGCTGACGTTCGCGATCAGTTTCATCATCCTGATGCGCTCACGCGGCAACCTGACCGCCGAGCTTCTTCGGATCACCGCCGATCACCTCGAAACAAAACAGCTCGCGCCCCCAGCCGATCCGCGGCAGCCCGGTCCCATCCCCGCAACGCGAGCGGCCACCCACGAGCTCGGCTCCGCCGGCGGCCTTCATGCGGAGGCGGTCGTCCTGCCCGACGGCACCGCCGTGGTGCTCAAGGGCTCGCTGGCCCAGGCAAGGTCGCATTCAAGCGTTTCCGTGCGAACCAACGAATTCCGCAGGGAGCTGCTCTCCTCCGGGGTCCTCGTGGCCCGGCCGGGCACCGGTTACCTGGCCTTCGCCGAGGACCACGCCTTCGTGTCGCTCGCCGCTGCCACGCGGGCAATCCGCGCCAAGGCCGTCGGCGGTCCGGCGTGGGTGCGCGTTGGCCACCACGGTCGGCCGCCGGAAGGCCAAGCGTCCTGACGGCGATTCCATGCGCTGCTTTCGGTGCCGGCAGGCTTCACCGCGAATCCCGGGAACCCGGCCCCTGGGCGAAGCCCAACATCGACGCGCACCTGCGGACGCGGCAGCTTTGAAAACATGGCGTCCACTTGGATTTCTGTTAAATTTGCGGACTGGAAATGCGCCGGCACAGCGAAGGTGGCGTCTTCTCGACAGCACCATACCGGGGAAACCCGCTCGCCGTGGTCCATGATGCCGCAGGGCTGAGCACCGAGGACATGCAACAGTTTGCGAACTGGACCAACCTGTCCGAGACCACCTTCCAGCTCCCCCCTGAAGATCCCCGGGCCAACTAGCGGGTCCGGATCTTCACCGTCAAGGAAGAGTTGCCATTTGCCGGGCATCCGACACTGGGTTCGGCCAAGGCCTGGCTCGATGCCCGCGGCGCCGTGCCCGCAAAAGGGCTGGTTGTGCAGGAGTGCGCCGCAGGGCTGGTGCGGGTGCGTGTTGCCGAGGGGCGCATGGCGTTCGAGGCACCGCCATCGATCCGATACGAGGCCGTCACGGAAGAGCTCCTCGACCGTGTTGCCAAGGACCTGGAGATCCCGCGCGCAGACATCCTTGACTTTTCCTGGCTGGTCAACGGGCCCAGGTGGCTGGGCGTACGCCTTGGCCCAGCGGAGGCCGTGCTGGCGTTGCGTCCCGATCCCGAAAAATTGGACGACCTCGAAATCGGACTGATTGGTCCGCATGCGGCCGGTTCCGAGTCGCAATTCGAGGTGCGCGCGTTCTTTGGAGGGGAGGCGGCGTGGGAGGATCCCGCGACCGGACGCCTGAACGCGGGCTTTGCGCAATGGCTGCCGATACAGGCCTTGCTCCCCCGAACTATGTGGCCTCCCAGGGGCAGGTGCTCGGCCGCCGAGGCTTGATCCACCTCAACGTTGAAGGCGGTGCCATCTGGGTTGGCGGAAACGCCCGGGGCTGCATCGCTGGCACGATCGAGATCTAGAAGCCGGCAGGCGGATTCCCGGGGCACATGCGGCCTGACCACGATGAAGTGAATCCAGCATTCCTTGCTTCCGGATGCCGGCCGGCGGGTCCCTGATACACCCCCTGCGTTGCTCCCGCCCGGGCTTCAGAAAGCCTCGCCCCGAGGGCCACTGGAGTTCGTGTGCCCTCAGGTCCGCGGGTTCCGTTGGCGAACCCAAGGAAGCTTCCCGGTGCACTGTGTGGGTGCTGGCCAACCACGGCGCCTTCAACATCGACGCGACGACCGACCGGCATGAACCATCGATGCCGCCCGGCCTTCTCCGCCACAAACCGCACCCGGATCTTCGAGCATGCGGCGTCACGCCGTTGCGTCCCACAAAGATTCGCCCGGTGTTTCATGCCCACGCCCCAGAAGCAACAACCCTGGGCAACAATCCGACAACAAAATCGCAACTTTGAACTGACTTGCGATCAGGTCTATTGCGGAAAGCGCAAAGCTTGGCCTAGTGTGGCAGGATGCACGAACCCGCCAAGAGCCCATCCGCAATTGCCGAGCGCACCCGTGAGGCCATCCGCAACACCGGCCTGCCCCAGCGCGAAATATCGAAGCTGACCGGCTTCGAGGAGTCCAAGCTGTCCAAGTCCCTGCGTGGGACACGGAAATTCACCAGCGAGGAAATCGTGGCGCTGGCCACCGTCACCGGAGTGACGGCCAACTGGCTGATCACCGGTTCCGACTCGGCGCCGGCACCCTCTGCGGCACCCTCACCCGGGACACTTCCGGCCCGGCACCGGGAGGACGAAAAGCATGCCCAGCGCCGGCGCAGCATCATCAAACGTGCCTGGTGGCTGTTCGCCCAGCAGGGCTTTGCCGCGGTCCGCATGGCCGACATCGCCAAGGACGTTGGGATCAGTACGCCGACCGTGCACTACTACTTCCCGACCAAGCAGGCACTCTTCACCGAAACACTGCATTATTCGGTGAAGCTCGCCTACGACCGCCAGGTCGCCGAGCTTCAACCCATCTCCGATCCGGTGAGCCAGCTCAAGCGGCTGATCGAACTGCAGCTTCCACTGGGCCTGGAGGGCCGCGCCGAATGGTCGATCTGGCTGCAGACCTGGACCAAGCTGGCCGTCAACGAGGAGGGCCTGGACACCCACTCCGGCGGGTACCGGCGGTGGGTGACGACGGTGCGGGAAATCATCGCCAGTGGCCAGGCCACCGGGCACTTCGTGGAACACGATCCGTCCACGCTCACCGCCGAGCTGACCGCCATGTTTGACGGCATGGGCATCCAGGTGCTGACCGGGCAACTGACTTCGAGTCAGATGTTCGCAAATGTGTGCGGGTACATCGACAGAAACATCATCAAGAAACAAGGAGCCACACCATGAGCCGCAAAGTCATCGTCACCTGCGCCCTCACCGGGGCCGGGGACACCACCTCGCGCAGCGAACACGTCCCGGTCACCCCGGACCAGATCGCCGCCGACGCCATCGCCGCCGCCCGGGCCGGGGCCTCCGTGGTCCACATCCACGTCAGGGACATCGCCACCGGGCAGGGCTCGCGCGACGTGGCCCTGTACCGCGAGGTGGTCCGCCAGGTGGCGGCCTCCGACGTGGACCCGGTCATCAACCTAACCGCCGGCATGGGCGGGGACCTGTTCATCGACCCGTCGAACCCCACCGTGCACCTGCCCGGCACCGACCTGGTCTCCGGACTCGAGCGCCTGGCGCATGTGGAGGAACTTCGCCCGGAAATCTGCACCATCGACTGCGGTTCGCTGAACTTCGGCGAAGGCTCCCAGCTCTACGTCAGCACCCCCGACATGCTGCGCGAGGGCGCGGCGCGGATCCGCGAATTGGGGGTGAAGCCGGAAATGGAAATCTTCGACACCGGAAACCTCTGGTTTGCCAACGTCATGGTCGAGGAGGGACTCATCGCTCCCCCGCCGCTGTACCAGTTGTGCATGGGAATCCCCTATGGGGCCCCGGTCGACTCCGGCCTGCTCCAGGCCATGGTGAACATGCTGCCCGCCGGCGCCGAGTTCACCTCGTTCGCCATCGGCCGCAACCAGCTGCCCTGGGTCGCCCAATCGGTGCTGCTCGGCGGCCACGTCCGCGTCGGCCTCGAGGACAACCTCTACCTCTCGCGCGGGGTGAAGGCCACCAACGCGCAACTGACCGCGCGCGCCATCGACATCGTCGAGTCGATGGGCCACTTAGTGGCCACCCCCGACGAAGCCCGTGAAATCCTCAAGCTCGACAAGGCGGCCTAGCATGGAAAGCAACTACCCCGAATTCACCGACATCACCACCGTGGCCTGCGTCGGCGTGGGCACCATCGGCGGCGGCTGGGCCGCCTACTTCCTCTCCCGCGGGCTGGCCGTGCGCGCCTGGGACCCCTCGCCCGACGCGGAGGCGAAACTGCGCCGGCTCATCGACGCCGCCTGGCCGGCACTGACCGCGCTCGGCCTGGCCGGGAACGCGTCCAAGGACAATTTCACCGTCCACGCCGACCTGTCCGAGGCCCTGGAGGGCGTGGGGTTCATCCAGGAAAGCGCGCCCGAGGACCTCGCGCTGAAGCGGGACCTGCTGGCGCGCATCGCCGCGGCGGCCCCCGGGAACGTGGTCGTTGGTTCCTCCACCTCCGGCTACGGGATGACCGAAATGGCCGTCGACGCCGCCGACCCGTCCCGGCTGGTCGTTGGCCACCCGTTCAATCCTCCCTACCTGATCCCGCTGGTCGAGGTCGTTGGCGGCCGGGACACCGACGCGAGGGCCACCGCATGGGCCTCGGGCTGGTACGAGTTCATCGGCAAGTCCGTGATCACCATGGACCGCGAGGTTCCCGGATTCATTGCCAACCGGCTGCAGGAAGCCCTCTGGCGCGAGGCCCTGCACATGGTCGACAACGGCGAGGCAACCGTGGAACAGATCGACCTGGCCATCACCGACGGGCCGGGATTGCGCTGGCCGCTGCAGGGCCCCATGCTGACCTTCCACCTTGCCGGGGGCGAGGGCGGGATGGCCCACATGCTCGACCACTTCGGCCCGTCGCTGAAGTCCCCCTGGACCCGGCTCGAGGCCCCGGAACTGACGGACAAGCTCCGCCGGGACGTGATCGACGGCTGCGACGACGAGGCCGCCGGGCGCACCATCGCCGAGCTGGTCGCCGCCCGCGATGCGGCGATCATTGCCGTGCGCCAGGCGATCGATGGCATCGGGAATCCGGGCCGGGTGCGCAACACATGAGCCTGCCCCCATACCGCTGCGCCGTGAAGCCCGAGTGGATCGACTACAACGGGCACATGTCCGAGGCCTACTACGTGTTGGCCTTCGGGGACGCGACCACCGCCGCCATGGACGCGCTGGGCATGGACGAGTCCTACCGCCGCTCCAGCGCCCGTTCGCTGTACACGGTCGAAGCGCATGTGCGCTACCTGCGGGAGGCCTCCCTCGACGAGGAGCTCGACATCACCACCGTCATCGTTGCATCGGGGCCAAAGAAGCTGCACCTGGCCCACGAAATGCGCCGAGGGGCCGAACTTATTGCTACGGAAGAAGTGCTGGGCCTGCACGTGGACCAGGGAACCGGTGGAACGGTTCCCTTCCCGGCCGACATCCTGGGGAGCATTGCCGGACACCCGCATGGGACCCCGGATTGGAGTGGCCGGTCCATCACCGCCTGAATCCTTCGCGCCCTTCACGAGAATCGAGTACGCCTTGAATTCCGCTACATCACCATTTGAACGAATGCCGGGCTCCGGGCCCGCGCCAAGCCGCCGAGCGCTTCTGGGCGGTGGAGTGGCCCTGGGACTGGGCTTGCTGCTCACCGCTTGCGGTTCGCCCGAAGCCTCTGTGCTGGAAGCCCCCGCCGGGGAACCGCTGAGGGGAGGATCGCTGCGGGTGGGCCTGGCCGGCGGCGGGGCCGCGGACACGCTTGATCCCCACTCCCCCGTCAGCACCACCGACATCGCCCGCGTGGTGAACCTGTACGAATCGCTGCTGTACCGGGATGAGGATTTCGCGCTCAAGCCCCTGCTGGCCCTTAGCGCCATCCCGGATGCCACGGCCAGGGTGTGGACCGTCGCGTTGCGGCCCGGGGTGAACTTCCATGACGGCCGGCCCCTCACCGCCACCGACGTGGCCGCCACCTTTGCCCGGGTCACCAACCCCGAGGATCCCAAGAGCGGGGCCGCGGCCCTCTCGATCCTCGACGAGGTCAAGGTGATCGACGACCTGACCGTCGAGTTCAGGCTCAACACGCCCACCGCCACGTTCGACGATTCGCTCGGACAGTACGCCCTGGGCATCGTCCCGGCGGACTTCGATGTGGCCCACCCCGTTGGCACCGGACCATTCAAGGCCGACAGCTTCGATCCCGGGCTCCGCTCGGTGTTCATCCGCAACGACGGCTACTGGCGCGACCACCAGCCGTACCTGGACGAACTGGTCATCCTGAATTTCTCGGACGACGACGCAATGCTCAATGCCCTGCTCTCCAGCCAGGTCGATGCAATCGGCCAGATCCCGCTGGCCTTGCTGGAAGTCATCGCCGCCGACCCTCGCATCAGCATCCTGAATTCCGAGACCGGGGCCTGGCTTCCGTTCACGATGCGCATCGACAAGGCCCCCTTTGACGACGTCCGGGTGCGCCAGGCCTTCCGCCTGGCGGTGGACCGGCAACAAATGATCGAACAGGTGTTGAGCGGCAACGGGGCCCTGGGCAACGACCTCTACGCACCATTCGATCCCGGCTACGCCGGCAACCTGCCCCAACGCACCCAGGACATCGGCCGGGCCAAGGAACTGCTTGCCGAGGCCGGCTACCCCGACGGACTGGATATCGAATTGGTGACGGCACCGATCCAGGCCGGTGCCGTGGAAGCGGCCCAGGTGTTCGCCCAGCAAGCCAAGGCGGCAGGGATCCGGGTGAAGATCCGCAGGGTGGACACCACCACCTTCTTCGGCGACGACTACCTCTCGTGGACCTTCGCCCAGGACTTCTGGTACACGCGCAATTTCCTGCCCCAGGTCAACAGCAGTTCGCTGCCCACCAGTCCGTTCAACGAAACGCATTGGGACGACCCGGAATTCCTGCAGCTTGTCGAGGCCGCCACCACCGAGGTCGATGAAACCAAGCGCAATGCACTGATCACCCAGGCACAGGAGATCGAATACGAGCGCGGCGGATACATCATCTGGGGCCACCCCAACCAGGCAGACGCCTACCAGAAATACGTGGCTGGGTTGATTCCGAACAAGACCGGCCTGGCACTGTCCGGCTTCGAGTTCCGCCGCGCATGGATCGGAGTTACCAAGTGATCACCCGAATGATAGCCAAACGGCTGCTGGTCAGCCTGATCATCCTCTTCATCGTTTCCCTGCTGGTGTTTGTGGCAACGCTGCTGCTGCCCGGCGACCCCGCCCAGGCCATCCTGGGCCAGCAGGCCACCCCCGAACGGCTGGCCGCGCTACGCGAGCAAATGCACCTCAACGACCCGGTCTTCGTCAGGTACTTTACCTGGCTCGGCGGCCTGTTCACCGGAAACCTCGGATATTCGGCGGCCACCGGCGGCCCGGTCACCGCACTGCTGGCCGACCGCATCCAATCCTCGCTGGTACTGATGGGCCTGGCCGCACTGATTTCCATTCCGGTGGGCATCATCGTGGGCACCTTCTCCGCCCTGAAGCGCGGGCGCGCCTTCGATAACGCCAGCACCGGCATTTCACTGGTGCTGGCCTCGTTGCCCGAGTTCGTGATCGGCATCGGGCTGGTTGCGTTGTTCTCAACCTCCGTGTTCAAGATCCTTCCCTCGGTGACCATGGCACCGCCCGGCGAGGCGGTGTGGAACTATCCGGTGCAGCTGGTCCTGCCCACCATCACCCTCGCCCTGGTGGTGACCCCGTACATCGTCCGGATGATGCGCGCCACCATGCTTGAGGTCCTGGATTCCGGGTTTGTGGAAATGGCACGCCTCAAGGGGGTGCCCGAGCGCCAGGTGGTCCTGCGGCACGCGGTGCCGCACGCCTTGGCCCCGGTCGCCCAGGTCATCGCGATCCAGCTGGCCTGGATGGCCGGCGGCGTGGTCGTGATCGAATTCCTCTTCCGGTACCCCGGCATCGGCCAGGCCCTGGTGGATGCGGTCGCCAACCGCGACGTACAGGTGGTGCAGGCGCTGTCCATCCTGATCGCCGCAGCCTACATCGTGGTAAACCTGCTGGCCGATTTGGTGGGAATCTTCACGAATCCGAAACTACGCACGGAGAAAGCCGCATGAGCACCGTCGATGATGCAGTTGAACAGGGCGTTGCCGTCTCCCGCCCGCCGCGGCTCCTGGCGCGAATGATGCGCCAGCGGCAGGCCAAGGTCGGCATGGTCCTGACCCTGGCCGTGCTGCTGGTCGCCCTGGCCGGCCCGCTGCTGCTGCCCTGGCTGACCGGGCACACCAGCACCGAGTTCACGGGGCGCCCGTTCACGGACACCGGCGTGTTCGGCACCGACAACCTGGGCCGGGATGTGCTCTCGCGCTTCCTCGACGGAGGGTTGCGACTGATCATCTATGCGGCGCTCGCGACCGCGCTGGGCATGGTCGTCGGGGTTGCTGTGGGCATGACCGCTGCCTATTCCCGCGGCCGGGTCGATGCACTGGTCATGCGCGGCAACGACGTGCTGCTGGCCCTGCCGCAGCTGGTCTTCGCACTGCTGGCCATCACCGTCCTCGGCCCGCAGGGCTGGGTGCTCGTGGTGGTCATCGGGATCACCCACGCCCCGCGCATTGCCCGGGTCACCCGTTCGGCCACCGCGTCGGTGATCACCGAGGACTACATCCGTGCCAGTGAAATGTACGCGGTGCCGAAGTGGAAGATCCTGCTCACCGAGGTCCTGCCCAACATCACCGGTCCGCTGATGGTCGAACTCGGGTTGCGCATGACCTACTCGATCGGCTTTGTCGCCGCGCTGTCCTTCCTGGGACTGGGCATGCAACCACCCACCGCCGACTGGGGGCTGATGATCAACGAAAGCAGAATCGCACTTGTGGTCCAGCCCTGGGGCGTGCTCCTTCCGGTTGCGGCCATCGCAGTGTTGACCGTGGGAACCAACCTCCTGACCGACTCGCTCGCGCGGGCCTCGGCCAACATGAATGCGGGGAAATGAGCATGAGCACCAACACCATGGAAACCCAGGTCACCACCAGTGCACTGTGCGCCACCGACCTGCGGGTGGAAACCGATGCCGGGGTGGAAATCCTGCACGGGGTCAGCTTCACCCTCCAGCCCGGGCGCATCCTGGCCCTGGTCGGTGAATCCGGCTCGGGCAAGACCACCGCGGGGCTCGCGTGCATGGGGCATTTCCGGCAGGGGCTGGCCAAGGGCACCGGGACGGTGTCCCTGGGAGGCGGGGAAGCGGGAAACATCCTGGATTTGCCGGATCACCAATTGCGGCGCCTGCGCGGCAAGACCATCTCCTATGTGCCCCAGGACCCGGCCCTGTCGCTGAACCCGTCCATGCGCATCGGCGAGCAGATTGCCGAGACCCTGCGCGTGCACCAAATCGGTGCCACCGATTCCGAACACCGGCTGCGGGTTGCCGAAGTCCTGGCCGAGGTTGGGCTGCCCAACGACCGTGCCTATCAGCGTCGCTATCCCCACCAGCTTTCGGGCGGGCAACAGCAGCGCGTGGGCATCGCCATGGCATTCGCCTGCCGCCCGTCGGTGATTGTGCTCGACGAGCCGACCACCGGCCTGGACGTCACAACCCAGGCCGTGGTGCTGCAAACAATCGACGAGCTGGCCGAACGGCACCAGGTTGCGGGGCTTTACATCACCCACGATTTGGCCGTGGTGGCGCAGATCGCCGACGAGGTCGCCGTCATGCTCTCGGGCGACATCGTGGAGCACGGGGCCACCGACCAGGTGCTGTATTCTCCGCGGCACGGCTACACCCGCAGGCTTCTTGCCGCGGTTCCCGACCTAGCCGGCAAGCGCCGCGTGGGCCAGGTGGAGGCAATCACCGGTGAACAGCCGCTGGTCGTCCCCGGCCCGCACGGTGTCCCGGACACCACCGGCTCCACGGCCCTCGTTGATGACGCCAAGCCCTTATCCGGCACCGGGCACCGGGCCACGCCCGCTGCGGCCGATCCGCACCCGCTGCTGCGCGTGCGCGACCTGTCACACTCATACGGGGAACACCAGGTCCTGGACGGCATCGGATTCCAGCTGCTCGAGGGCGAGTCAATGATGCTGCTGGGCGAGTCGGGGTCGGGCAAGACCACGCTCTCACGCTGCGTGGCGGGACTCAACGACGCATACACCGGCTCGATAGAGCTCTTCGGCGAGGAACTGGCCACCGGCACGCGGGCACGTTCCTCCGAGGACCGGCGCCGCATACAGTACGTCTTCCAGTCGCCGTTCTCCTCGTTGAACCCGCGCCGGACGATTGCCGAATCCGTGGGCGTCCCGTTGCAGATGTCCGGAATCGGCGACAAGCGCAAGCGCCGCGCCCTGGTTCGCGAGGCCCTGGACCAGGTCAAGCTCGGCGAACGCTTCATGGAACGCCGCCCCGGGGACCTCAGCGGCGGTGAACGCCAGCGTGCTGCGATTGCCCGCGCGCTGGTCAACGCCCCCTCGCTGCTGGTTTGCGACGAAATCACCAGCGCCCTGGATGTCTCGGTGCAGGCCTCGATACTGGATCTGTTGCGCACGCTGCAGACCGACCACAACATGTCGATGCTCTTTGTCACGCACAACATTGCCCTGGCCCGGCACATTTCCCAGCGTCTGGCGGTCCTGCAAAAGGGCAAGATCGTGGACATCGGAACCACCGACGAGGTCCTGGACAACCCGCAGCACCATTACACGCAGGAATTGCTGGCCAACGTCCCGACGTTCAAGTAAGGAACACCATGAATGCACCATGCGAAAAGCCGTTTGCCGGCCACAATGACGGGTTGCCCCAAGCCGGGTTCGAGATGCTGTCAGGGGTCTTCGAACGGCACTTGGCGGCCGCGGACGGTGGAATGGCACTGTGCGTGTACCGCGAAGGCCAGCCCCTGGCCCGCTTCTACGGAGGCACCACCGTCAGGGACGGAGATTCCCCCGCCGCAGGCACCGGGGTGTCGCGCCCGTGGACGGAATCAACGATGGCTGTCTTGTTTTCCGGGACCAAGGGCCTGATGGCCACCATTGCCGCGATCCTGGTTGACCGCAGCCTGCTGGACCCGGACGCCACCGTGGCCTCCTACTGGCCTGAATTCGCGGCTTCGGGCAAGCAGGATGCGACGGTGGCCCACGTTCTCAGCCACACCGTCGGCCTGGTCTACGTCGACCCGGACCCGGGGCTGCACCTGAGATACGACAACCGTGCCGTGGCCGCGGTCTTGGCAGCTCAGTCCCCCTTGTGGGAACCGGGCACCAAGGTCGCCTATCACGCGCTGACCTACGGATACCTGGTGGCGGAGCTGTTCTTCCGGATCACGGGAAAGACCCCGGGGCAGCTCGTTCGCGAACTGCTCGCCGAACCCCTCGGGCTGGACCTGCATCTGGGGCTCCCCGAATTCCTGGACGAGCGGCTGGCAACCATTTTTCGCTCGAAGGACTATGCGATTTCCACGTTCCTCCAGGACCCGGAGCGGCGGAAGATCGTGGACCGGATGTATGCCGGCTCCCTCACCGGTGACGGGGACCCGTTCAATTCGCCGGAGATGAGACGCGCGGAGATGGCAGCCGGCGGCGGCATCGGCACCGCCGATGCGATGGCATCCCTCTATTCGCAACTGGCCGCGCCGCTTTCACCGCTGGTTTCCGCCCGGGGGCTGCACTCCTCCACGGCGACCTGGTCCGAGGGCGTGGACGCGGTCAACGACCGGCCCCTGCGCTTCGGGCTTGGCTTCGAGTTGGCCGATCCCTTGGGGACCTACGGTCCGGTCACCCCGGCCTTCGGCCATTCCGGAGCCGGAGGCGGGTTGCACGGAGCATGGACCGGAAAGAACATCGGCTTCTCGTTCTTGACCAATGAAATGCTTGCAGAGGATCAGGACCGCCGGGCCAAGGACCTGCTGGGGGCCCTGGCCCGCACCATTTGATCCATCGAGGACTGCATCCCTCCTGCCATGGCCCGAGTGGGAGCGGCGGCCGGGCGGAACCGGCCCCGCGGCCAGGATCACCGCTGTTCTAGACGGTGGCCGCTTCGGCGCGTCGAGCCGATACGGCCGCGTCGATCTCCATCTCGATCAGCTCCGCGTTGACCTGGGCTCCCACACGCAGCCCGTCGGCGGCAGCCATGACTACTTGCGCCATGGGCTCCCGCAGGTTGCCCGCCACCCACAATCCCGGAACAGCTGTCTTGCCAAGTTCGTCCGTGGCCACAAAGGTGCCGATGCCCGATGGGTGCGCAGTGGCCTGCAGCCCCAACGCAGCAAGTCCAGGGAGCTCAACCCCGAAACGGGGCATGATGACGAGGGCATCGACCGCCTGCTCGCTTCCGTCCCGGAAGAGCAGATGGGTCAGGCGTGTGCCATCGCCGCGCACCGCGTTGATTTCCCGCGGCACGATTTCGATGCCGCGTGCTTCCAGCCGTTCCAGCTCCGCCGCATCAAAAACACGGTCCGGTGTGGTGAACAAGGTGACCCGATCGCTCAATTGCCTGAACATCAGGGACTGGTGGACTGCAAAGGAACTGTCGAGAACCGCTATGTCCCGGTCCCTGACCTCCCAGCCGTGGCAATAGGGGCAGTGCAGCGCGTTCTTGCCCCAGTACTCGGCAAGGCCCTCGACCTCGGGCAGCGTATCCCTGATCCCGGCGGCCAGTATCAATCGCCTTGCCGAAACTTCCCGCCCACCGTCAAGGGTGATGGTGAATCCCGCGTCGTCGCGCCCGAAACCCAGGGCGCGGCCGTTACGGAACTCGGTGCCGTACGGCTCAAGTTCCGCTCGTCCCAGCCGGAGCAATTCGAGCGGCGGCACACCATCGCGTGTAAGGAAGTTGTGTACGCCCTCGGCAGGGGCGTTTCGCGGTTCGCCCGCATCGATGACCACGACCTTGCGACGTGAACGTCCCAGTGCCTGCGCGGCGCTCAGGCCCGCCGCTCCCCCTCCGATGATTGCGGCATCGTATTCCGGTTGCATCGTGTCCATGGTTCAATCTCCTTGGTCCTGCCGCACGGCTGGTTCCGTGTGCACATTCAACGATGCCTCCGGCCTCCGCAAAAGTGCAACCTTTTTTGCTGGTATGGCAAAATGGGAGCATGGAACAGGACGTCGAACGCACGCTGGCCCAGGTTGGTTCCCGCCTGCGCGGCTTGCGACTGAACAACAAGGCCACCTTGCAGGAGCTCTCGGATGAAACCGGGATCTCGGTGAGCACACTCTCGCGGCTGGAATCTGGCCAACGCCGGCCGACGCTGGAACAGCTTCTTCCACTGGCACGCGCGCACGGAGTGCCCCTGGACGATCTGGTTGGCGCTCCGGCCACCGGGGATCCGCGCATCCACATCAAGCCGATCACCCAACACGGCATGACCATCCTGCCGTTGAGCCGCGGGTCGGGAGGCGGACTGCAGGCCTTCAAGCACCTGATCCCCGCCGGCAAGCCGGTGGCCAACCCCGAACTGCAGACCCACGAGGGCTACGAATGGTTCTATGTCCTCAAGGGCAAGCTTCGGCTGCGGCTGGCAGAGCACGATTTGATCCTGCCCGCCGGCGAGGCCGCAGAATTCGACACGCGCACCCCGCACTGGTTTGGACGAGCGGACAACAAAGCGGTGGAGTTCCTCAGCCTCTTCGGATCACAGGGAGAGCGCATGCATGTGCGCGCCCGGCCCGCCAAAAAGACTGCAGTGACTTCCTAAGGTGCCTGGACACCGATGTCTACGCAGATTGCTGCAGCACGCATCTAGACGGAAATAACCTGGGGAATCGCACCCCGCGAGACAATCCAACCCGCTAGTGTTGTCTCAAACCGGCTAGTTGCCTCCAGCACTCTTCGCGGCTCCCCCCCACAGGGTCCGTCACCCGCAGGTATCCCCTGGACTCCAGAAATTTCGATAGCTTGAACCATCAGGAAGGCGGACATGATGAGCGGAACCGAGCGACGGAGACAACTCGGCAACAACGACGCTCCTGTTGAAGAAGAAATCGAGGAGTCTTTCAACCGAATCGTCGAAGAAGGCGCCCAACGGCTGGCAAGAACTTGGACCACGATGTTGGTCACCGGGGCGTTTGGCGGCATGGAAGTGGGCCTGGGCGTCATGGCCTATCTGGCTGTGCTGCACGAGACCGACAACCACCTGCTGGCGGGACTTGCCTTCGGCATCGGGCTTGTTGCCCTGCTTCTTGCCAAGAGCGAGCTTTTCACCGAGGGTTTTCTGGTGCCGATCGCCGCGGTAGCGGCCAAGGAGGCCAGCCTAAGCCAGCTTGCCAAGCTGTGGGGCGGAACATTGCTGATGAACCTCGTCGGGGGCTGGGCCTTCATGTGGCTCGTGGTGCAGGCGTTCCCGCAATGGAAACCCGAACTGGAAACCGCCGCCAGGCATTTCGTGGAGGCCGGGTTCAACTGGCAGTCGGTCTGCCTGGCGGTGCTTGGCGGCAGCACCATTACGCTGATGACACGCATGCAACAAGGCACCGACTCGGATGTGGCAAAAATGGTGGTGTCCGTTGCCTGTGGTTTCCTGCTTGCCGGGCTGCAGTTGTTCCATTCCATCCTGGATTCATTGCTGATTTTCGGCGCCATCCATGCCGGGGTCCACGTGAGCTACCTGGATTGGCTGGGCTGGTTCGGCTACACGCTTCTGTTCAACGTTCTTGGCGGGCTGCTGCTGGTCACCTCGCTGCGATTGCTGCGAAACAAGGAGCTGATTCTCGAGCGCCGGGAGAACGCCCCCGAGGATCCGGATGCGGCACGGTGAGAGGGTCAATGGTGTCGCACCTTCGCGACGTGTAAAAAGGTTCACGAGACAGCTACTTCGGCTGGCCGAATGCCGATCCTTTTCCCGGAACCACGTCCCACGCTTTGTCCGCCGTCCAAAGCGAGCCCATGCTGCCCACCTGGACATCACCAGTTGTGCCTTGCCCAACCGCTTCTTGAGCAATGGGCCGGAGCCATCGTGGCCAACGATCCACCAAGGATCGGATCCTTCGCCGAGCCGTAATGAAGTATGCTCGCTCCCCGGAGCGGGTAAACGAGCATGGGTACGACGCGTCCGTCGAATCCGAAAATCGGCCCCGCCCCCAGACGGACTGCGCGGTGTTCGAGACAAGGGTCTATGGCGACGTGGCAGTGGTGCTGGCCCACTGCGCCTACAGGGGTAGCTGGCACGGATCGTCATTCGTTGCCGATGAGTGGGTGACCGAAATTTTCATTCACCGGACGACCGGTGGCTTTGCGCCTATTCGACGCTGCTCCCGAACTACGCCGCGGCGGCACCTTCATCCGGCGCGGCAGGGTTCCACAGGGCAAATCCCCCGCGTCGCCCCGGATTGCGCCCGCTCACCACGGGCGGTGCAAAGCAAGGGCGCCAGCCTCCCGTTGCGGGAAGCTGGCGCCCTTGGGCCGAAACGGTTGGGGTGGGACTTAGAAGTCCCAGTCCTCGTCTTCGGTGTTCACGGCCTTGCCGATCACGTAGGAGGATCCGGATCCGGAGAAGAAGTCGTGGTTCTCATCCGCATTCGGGCTCAGTGCCGAAAGGATCGCCGGGTTCACATCGGTGACCGATGCCGGGAACATGGCTTCGTAGCCCAGGTTCATCAGCGCCTTGTTGGCGTTGTAGTGCAGGAACTTCTTGACGTCCTCGGCCAGACCGACACCGTCGTAGAGATCATGCGTGTACTGGACCTCGTTCTCGTAGAGCTCGAAGAGCAGCTCGAAGGTGTAGTCCTTCAGCTCCTGCTTGCGCTCCTCGGTCACTCCCTCGAGCTCGAGGCCCTTCTGGAACTTGTAGCCGATGTAGTAGCCGTGCACGGCCTCGTCGCGGATGATCAGGCGGATCAAATCTGCGGTGTTGGTCAGCTTGGCCCGCGAGGACCAGTACATCGGCAGGTAGAAGCCGGAGTAGAAGAGGAACGACTCGAGCAGCGTCGAGGCGATCTTGCGCTTGAGCGGATCCTCGCCGTAGTAGTAGCCCTCGATGATCTGGGCCTTCTTCTGCAGGTTCTCGTTCTCGGTCGACCAGCGGAATGCCTCGTCGATTTCCTTGGTGGAGGCCAGGGTCGAGAAGATCGAGGAGTAGCTCTTGGCGTGCACCGATTCCATGAAGGCAATGTTGGTGTACACGGCTTCCTCGTGCGGGGTCAGCGCGTCCGGGATCAGCGAGACCGCGCCGACGGTGCCCTGCAGGGTGTCCAACAGCGTCAAGCCGGTGAAAACGCGCATGGTCAGCAGCTTCTCGGCCTCGGTCAACGTTGCCCACGACTGGACATCGTTGGACAGCGGGATCTTCTCCGGCAGCCAGAAGTTGTTGACCAAGCGGTTCCAAACCTCGACGTCCTTGTCATCCTGGATGCGGTTCCAGTTGATCGCTTCGACGTGGCTGGCCAGCTTTAGCTTCTCAGTCATTTCCGTCCCTCTTCATACTAAAGTTTTTGGGTTTTGCGGGTGCGCGTACGACGGCGGGTGGTTACCCGCCGTCGTACGCATTCGGTCGTCAGGTTATCGCTACCTGGCAACCTTGTGTGAATCGGCAGCTCTTAGAGCGCGCAGGAAACGCAGCCCTCGACCTCGGTGCCCTCGAGGGCCATCTGGCGCAGGCGGATGTAGTAGAGCGTCTTGATGCCCTTCTTCCATGCGTAGATCTGTGCCTTGTTGATGTCGCGGGTCGTGGCGGTGTCCTTGAAGAACAGGGTCAGGGACAGGCCCTGGTCCACGTGCTGCGTGGCAACGGCGTAGGTGTCGATGACCTTCTCGTAGCCGATTTCGTACGCATCCTGGTAGAACTCCAGGTTGTCGTTGGTCAGGTAGGGAGCCGGGTAGTAGACGCGCCCGATCTTGCCTTCCTTGCGGATCTCGATCTTCGCGGCCACCGGGTGGATCGAGGAGGTCGAGTTGTTGATGTAGGAGATCGACCCGGTCGGCGGAACGGCCTGCAGGTTCTGGTTGTAGATGCCGTGCTCCATGACGGAGGCCTTCAGCGCACGCCAGTCGTCCTGCGTCGGGATGTCGATCCCGGCGAAGAGCTCGCGCACACGCTCGGTGGCCGGAACCCATTCGGCCTCGGTGTACTTGTCGAAGTACTCGCCGGTGGCGTACTTCGAGTCGGCGAAGCCCTCGAAGGCCTCGTTCTTCTCGATGGCCAGTAGGTTCGAGGCACGCAGCGCGTGGAACACCACGGTGTAGAAGTAGATGTTGGTGAAGTCCAACCCTTCTTCCGAGCCGTAGTGGACGCGTTCGCGGGCCAGGAAGCCGTGCAGGTTCATCTGTCCCAGGCCGATGGCGTGGGTCTTGGCGTTGCCCTGGGCAATCGAGGGAACCGAGTTGATGTACGACATGTCGGAGACGGCCGAAAGCGCGCGGATGGCGGTTTCGATCGAGGCACCGAGGTTCTTGCCGTCCATCGCCTTGGCGATGTTCATCGACCCGAGGTTGCAGGAAATGTCCTTGCCAACGGTGTCGTAGCTCAGGTCTTCGTTGTACTCCGAGGCGGTCGAAACCTGCAGGATCTCCGAGCACAGGTTGCTCATCGAGATCTTGCCCTTGATCGGGTTGGCGCGGTTTACCGTGTCCTCGAACATGATGTACGGGTAACCGGACTCGAACTGGATCTCTGCCAGGGTCTGGAAGAACTCGCGGGCATTGATCTTGGTCTTCTTGATGCGCGCATCGTCGACCATCTCGTAGTACTTCTCGGTGACGAAGATGTCGCTGAAGGGCACGCCGTAGACCCGCTGGACGTCGTAAGGCGAGAACAGGTACATGTCCTCGTTCTTGCGGGCCAGGTCGAAGGTGATGTCCGGAACCACAACGCCCAGGGAGAGGGTCTTGATGCGGATCTTCTCATCGGCGTTCTCGCGCTTGGTGTCCAGGAAGCGCAGGATGTCCGGGTGGTGGGCATTGAGGTAGACCGCGCCGGCACCCTGGCGTGCGCCAAGCTGGTTGGCGTAGGAGAAGCTGTCTTCGAGAAGCTTCATCACGGGGATGACGCCGGAGGACTGGTTCTCGATCTGCTTGATCGGGGCACCGTGTTCGCGGACGTTGGTCAGCGACAGGGCGACACCGCCGCCGCGCTTGGACAGCTGCAGCGAGGAGTTGATGCCACGGGAGATCGATTCCATGTTGTCTTCGATGCGAAGCAGGAAGCACGAAACGAGCTCGCCGCGCTGGGCCTTGCCGGCGTTCAGGAACGTCGGGGTCGCCGGCTGGAAGCGACCCTCGATGATCTCGTCGACCAGGGCGATGGCCACCTTCTCGTCGCCGCGGGCCAGGTGCAAGGCAACCATGCAGACCCGGTCCTCGTAGCGTTCGAGGTAGCGCTTGCCGTCAAAGGTCTTCAAGGTATACGAGGTGTAGAACTTGAAGGCGCCCAGGAAAGTCTCGAAGCGGAACTTCTTGGCGTAGGCACCGCGGTAAAGGTCGCGGATGAAGTTCATCGTGTACTGGTCGAGCGTCTCGCGCTCGTAGTACTCGTGCTTGACCAGGTATTCGAGCTTCTCGTCGAGGTCGTGGAAGAACACGGTGTTGTTGTTCACGTGCTCCAAGAAGTACTGACGTGCTGCGGCACGGTCTGCCTCGAACTGGATGCGTCCGTCGGAACCGTACAGGTTCAACATGGCGTTCAGCTCGTGGTAACCCAGGCCCTGAAAAGCTGCGGGCAATTCCTTAGAATCTTGCTTCATTTCAGGTTCTGCGACTTTCGTGTCCAAAAGACTTCCAATCCTTCGCGAACTCGGGTCACATCTTCTGGAGTGCCCATCAGTTCAAATTTGTATAGAAGCGGAACCTTGCATTTGGCTGCGATCTTGATCGCGGCCAAGCAATAGGTGGTTCCAAAGTTGGTGTTTCCGGCACCTATTACGCCTCGTAACAGGTTTCGGTTGCGTACATCGTTGAGGAATTTTACGACCTGCGGCGGGATGGACCGTTCTCCCTTTTCGCCACCGTAGGTGGGAAGCAGAAGCACGAACGGCTCGCTTGCCACCAGGTGTGGATCGCGGTTCTTCAACGGAATGCGGGCGCAATCCAGATCGAGCTTTTCCATGAACCGGTGTGTGTAACCGGAAGCCGAGGAGAAATAGATCAAGTTGCTGTTGGTAAGTACCTCCGCCGGCACGGCGTGGTCATGCATTGGTGGTGTGGCCAACGCTGAACTAGGCATTTTTGATCGCCTCGCAATTACTCGAATCGGTAAGGCTGGGTGTGGCTGGTCAGGCTACGGACGAGGCCATTTCCTGGGCCAGTGCGTCGATCTTGTCCGGGCGGAAGCCCGACCAGTGGTCGGCGTCAGTGATGACAACCGGTGCCTGCATGTAGCCCAAAGCACGAACGCGCTCCAGGGCAGCGGGATCCTGCGAAATGTCAACGCTCTGGTAAACGATGCCCTTCTTGTCAAGAGCTCGGTAGGTTGCGTTGCACTGTACGCATGCTGGCTTCGTGTAAACCGTGACGGTCATGTCCGTAAATCCCCTCGTGCAAAAATCTGTGTATGTGTTGTGGCTGGTTCCCTATGCGCGCTCCCCGCGGGAGTGATGCATACGGACTTTGTGTCCCGGCGGCTACGAAGCCTTCGGGGGCGGAGATTCGTACATTTCTCCGTATTCCGGAAGTTCGCGCACTAGGCCTCACCAGCTAATTCAATACTACATCTAGTGGGACCCCGAGGGTTAGACCCCAACATGATGTATTACACCCCTGTCATTCAACTCACCGGCAGTCCACAAGCACTGTGGATAAACATCCCTCGTTAAACCGCGTGAATCCAACGAAATCGAAAATCTATCCACACCCTGTGGAGCAATCGACCAGAGATAAAAGAGTTGGCGTGTCGTTCGGCACGGCGTGTCGATCTTTAGCCGTCGAACCACAAGATATGGCGTGGCCGATTGAACATTAGCACTACGGGTAGTGCCCCGGCCGACCCGACACCGCACTTTCCCCCACAAATGGTGCAGTTCGGCCTGCACGGCCCAAACCGGAGGCAAAAGCCGTTCCCGACGACAGCCGCCCGCCCGGGCAGGACCCTCCCCGGGCGACTGCCGGACGAACTTGCCGGCGCCTTCGGTCAGCCAAACCTGAAGTTGGCCCGGTCCCGCCGGGTTCCACCGCGCTCGTCTCGCGGTCCCGCGCAGGAAACGCCAACAGCATGGCGGTCTGGAACGTGACGGCGGGCCGGCCCTTCATCGACCAGTCTTGCCCTTGGCACTTCACCGGCGTTTCAGGCCGACGCCAAGAAAGGCTACAGTGAGCGGCAACCCACGTGGGGTTGTTCCAGCAGAAAGCAAAATTACGCCGTCGGGGGCCTCCGCGAAAAATACGGGTCTTCGCCGGCCAGCGCCCTGGCGGTGGCGCTCGCAGCGGCGGCAATCGCCTCTTCGAGGCCACACCCGTTCAGCAAGGCACCCACGGTTGTGCCCAGGAAGCAGTCCCCTGCACCCTTGGCCCGGCTTTCAACCAGTGGGGTCTTCACCAAACGTGTTCCCGCATCCGTGACCAGCAGCGTGTCCACGGTCGCGGCACCGGGGCCGGATGAGGGTGCGGCACTGGTGACAGCAACCCATCGGAGCGTTGGGGTCAGCAGCGACCGCGCCCGTTCTTCCGGCGAGTGGCCGCCGCGTCCCTCGGTGAGCAATCCAAGCTCAAAGTTGTTGGGCGTGACCGCGCCCGCCAAGGGGATCAGGTGCTTGACATAGCCGTCCACGACCTCGGGGGCCGTGTAGAGGCCGACATCCTCATCCCCCATGGCCGGATCCACCACCAGCTGGATGCCGGGGTTGATCTCGCGCACCCGGGAAAACCATTCGCCGATGATTCTTGCCTGGCCCGGATGCGCCAGATACCCGACACAGACGAACTTTGCTTCCCCGAGGACCGCACGCGCCAGAAGGTCATCAAGGATCCCGCCGAGCCAGCCGTCGTCCAGCGCTCCCCCGGCCAGCGATGGATAGTGGGGCAGGTTGCTGAACATGACGGTCGGGATGCAGACGACCCGGTGCCCGGCCCGTTCAATCATCCTGCCGATCACGGTGTTTCCCACCGAGCCAAAGGCCAGTTGGGAGCTGATGACGACGGCGGCAACCGGGCGTCGGTCCAATTCGTAGGGCAGGTCCGGGCTCATGGGACGCGCTGCCTACTGGGCGGCGGTGTTGGGCGCTGCGGGCTTCTCGCCGGCGAACCCGGGCCAGTAGTGGCTGTCGGGCAGTGCCCGTGCACCGAAGATGCCTTGGCCCACGCGGACGACGGTGGCGCCTTCCTGGATGGCGAGTTCGAAATCGCCGCTCATACCCATGGACAACTCTTCGATCTCCATGCCCTCCGGTGCGCTCTCGCGCAGCATGTCACGCAGCTCCCGCAGGCGCACGAAGCATGCCCGCACCGCCTCCTTGTCATCGCTGAACAACGCCAGGGTCATCAGGCCCTTGACGTGGAGCCGGTCGAATTGCGGGAGCTGGTCGACGAATTCCTGCACCTCGGCCGGCGGGAGCCCGAACTTGCTTTCCTCGTTGGAGGTGTTGACCTGGACGAAAACATCGAGCTGGCGGTCCTCGGCCTCGAGCCGGCGCTGCAGTGCCGCGGCCTGGCGGATGTTGTCCAGCGCCTGGAACTCGTCGGCGAATTTCGCCACGAACTTCGCCTTGTTGGTCTGCAGGTTGCCGATGACCGAGAACTTCAATCCCGGGATGTCGGCAAGGTTCTCGGCCTTGCGCGCGGCCTCCTGGACCTTGTTCTCCCCCAGGAAATCCATTCCCGCCGCAACGGCCAGGCGCAAGCGGTCCTCGGGCACGGTCTTGCTGACCGGCAGCAGGCGGATCGAGGCGGGATCGCGCCCCACCTTGCGCGCGGCGGCATCGATGCGGGCCCTGATGGAGGCAAGGTTGTGCTTGAAATCCTCGATGGAGCTGGCGTGGGCTGCGGCGGGTTCGGGGGTGTTCACGGGCAATGTCATGGCGGGGGCAGAGTCTTTCACGATGAGGAACTTCGGATGCTTCAACGCAGGGCCCAAGCGGGTCGATGCGCCACGGCCAACATAGCACGACGATGCGGAGCCCCTAGTCACGATCGGGTGCAAGTTCATTTGCGCCAGGCCCGGACGCATGCGGCGAGGCCGGTGCCGCATGGTGCGGCAATCGGCGTGCCAGGTAGCGGGCATCGCGTCCCGCGCCACCGATGATCCCGGACGTCAGCCCGTACTGGAACGGAAGGCCCATGAACCCCAGCCCGGGGACCCGGGTGCTGATCCCCCGGTCGTGGAAGGGATGGCCCGCCTCGTCCACTTCCAGGCCATGGACCCAGGAGAAGTCGGGCCGGTACCCCGTCGCCCAGATGATCGTGGATGCCTCGATTGCCGTCCCGTCTTGCGCCACCATCACGCCGTCGCGCACGTCGGCGATCTTTCCGGCACGGATGACCCCTGCGGAGTCGACGTCCTCCACCGTCAGGCCGATCAGTGGTGCACCGTGGGCAAGGACCTCCTTGGCGACCTTGCGTCCCGCCGGCGTGGAACGCGTCAGCATGCGGTGGACCAGCAGCCAGTACAGCGCCGGCGCGAAATGGATGAGGGCGTCGGGCACATGGGCGGTCGGTTTCCCGCACAGCGTGACTTCCCGGCTGGCGGCCAGCTCGCAGGCGATCTGGGCCCCCGAGGTGCCGAATCCCACCACGGCAACCGGGCCTTCGGGAAGCAGCTGCGGGTTTCGGTACTCGCTCGAATGCAGCTGGGTCGTGCCGGCGGAAATCCGGTCGGCAAACGCCGGGATCTTCGGAGCCTGGTGGACGCCGGTGGCCACGACCACGCGGTCCGCGGTGAAGATCCCGTCGGTGGTGTGCACCGTGAATCCCCCGTCCGCGCCAAGGTCCATGCCCGTGGCGGTGGTCGAGGAACGGATCGGCATGCCAAAGGCCTCGGCGTAGGCTTCCAGGTAGTCGGCGACGGCACCGGCCATGGGAAGATCTCCGCGCCTGGCCGGGAACCGGCGCCCCGGCAGCCCGTCGTGTGCCGCGGGCGTGAAAAGTTGCAGGGAATCCCAGCG
This sequence comes from Paeniglutamicibacter psychrophenolicus, assembly GCF_030812255.1. Classification (GTDB taxonomy): domain Bacteria; phylum Actinomycetota; class Actinomycetes; order Actinomycetales; family Micrococcaceae; genus Paeniglutamicibacter; species Paeniglutamicibacter psychrophenolicus_A. The sequence goes on from NZ_JAUSSH010000005.1 coordinate 110,858, forward strand.
CGATCGCCAGCTGCTGCCCGGTGCCGGCCCGGAATCCAGCACGACGTGGTCCTCGCCTGCTTTCCCCAGTTCGTGGGCCATGGACAACCCGCAGTGGCCTGCTCCCACGATGATCGTGCCGTGGTTGTTGGTCTGGCTTTGCATGGTGGACTCCTTGGTTCCGCGCGTAGCGACCCCTCGTTCATTAGAATACTCTTCCAGTCAGTGGAGCGCTATTCTTTTGTCATGGAGTCCACCCCGATGGCCAAGCCCAACCGCCGGGCGCAGCAGAGCGCCGAGACCAGTGCGTTGATCATTTCCACGGCACGCAACCTCTTCATGGAGCAGGGCTTCGTCCCCACCACCATCGAGAAGCTGGCGCGCGAATGCGGGGTAGCTGTCCAGACCATCTACAACTCGGTGGGCACCAAGACGCAGATCCTGTCCCGGATAATCGACCAGGCGGCCTCGGGCGAACGTGCACCGGCATCCCCGCTCGAGTTCCTCGCCGCCGAGCTGGAGCGCACCGCCACGCCCGACGACGTTGCAACGGTCCTGTCGGCGTGGTTTGCCGAAGTCAACGGGCGCATGGCACCGGTCCACAAGGTCCTTTCCGACGCCGCGGCGGTGGATCCCGCGGCGGCGACCCTGCAGCGGGCCCGCGATGTCCAGCGCTTTGAGCGCTACCTGGCGGTGCCTGGCCTGCTGCGGGACCGCGGGGGGCTGCAAGGCGGACAACAGGACGAGGATGTCGCGGCACTGATCTGGAACACCGGGCATCCCCAGGCCTACCGTTTCCTGGTCGCCGAACGGGGCTGGTCGTCGGAGCGCTACGAACGCTGGTGCCATGCGACGCTGGCCGGCACATTTTCCTGAACGCGCAGCGAAGACCATTCCCGCGGGCACGGCAAGGCGCCGCCCTTCCCCCGAGGGAAAGGACGGCGCCAAAAGTCCGCTTCCGGGTGCGGCTAGACCTTCTTGACGACGGAGGACTTCAGGTGCATCGGCCCGAAACCGTCGACCTTGCACGAGATGTCGTGGCCGTCTATGGGGTCGACCAGGCGGATGTTGCGCACCTTGGTGCCGACCTTGATGGACTGGGCCTGGCCCTTGACCTTCAGGTCCTTGACCACGGAGACGGTGTCGCCATCCGCCAGCACGTTGCCAACCGAGTCCTTGATGACCGTTTCCTGCGGCTCCTCGACGGTTTCCGCTTCGGCGGTCCACTCGTGGGCGCACTCGGGGCAGACCAGCAGGGCACCCATCTCGTAGGTGTAGGGGCTTGAACAATGCGGGCACGATGGCAGAACGTCACTCATGGCACCCATTCTAGGCGGCGGGCACAAATCGGTGGCGCGAAACCCGCTTCCGGGGCACGTCCGCGACCCTGAAGCGGCACACCTGCTTCCTGTCTTGGGTGCCGGTGGGCGGTGCCGCACGGCGCACCCGCGCGGCGAACACCCCGGCAATCCCGACGGCCAACGCCAGCACCACGGGCAGCAGCCAGAGCAGCAGCAGGCTTACCACCCACGCCACCGCCTGCCGTGCGGTTCCGACCCCGCACCGGGCCATGGCCGCCGCGACCAGGACCACAGGCAGCCACCGTGCCACCGCCAACACCGCGGGAACCACCGGGGGCGCGGTACCCGCACCCAGGACCATCGTTGGCGCGTACAGCCACGGCTCCACCGACAACGCCGCCGGGGTCAGCCGACCAAGGCCCCCCGGCGCCCGGCGCGGGCCACCAGGAACAACGCCGCAAGCCCCAGGACGACGCCCAGCGCGATGACGACCAGCACGCCGCCGAAGTAGATGTTCGCCGCCATCGTGGCATCCAAGCCGTCCCGGACCACCGCGGCGGTCTGGATCGCCGCACAGGCGATGGTCGCGAAGGCGAGGGTCGCGAAGGCTCCAATCCCTGCATGGGCGGAGGCCTGCCCCGCGCCGCCGGGGGTGCTGCGCGGACCGCCACTCCGGCGACCCCGGGCCCAGGATGACTATGGAAAGGATCTGCGCGAGGAAGTACTGGCTGAAAGGCAGCAGCACGCTGGGCATGTCCTCGTGCAGGGTGTCGATGGCCTGCAGGTTCTGCAGCGGGAGCCCCAGGCCCGTGGCCAGCCACGGCAGCGGGCCCACGCCGACCGCGCCGATCCCCACAAGAAGTACCACCATGTCCGGTGTTTGTTACCGGGCCGCGGCCGGGCCTACGGATTCGGGGTTGACGTCATGGCTTGCATTCGTCCATGGTCCGGCGGGGCAAGCCGTCGGTGCCTGGTTCACGCCGCGACCTCAGGCACCAAGAAGCCGACCGACGCCCACCGCGGCACAGGCCCACAGGACACTGACGAAGGTCCCGAGGATGAACTGCTCGGCGGCGGCGTGCTGCTTGAGTTCGGAGAACCTGCCAAGACCCTTCACCGCCAGGACCACGGCCAGGCCCTCGGGCCAGGCGGCCCAGAGCGTCGCGGCAATCGCCGCGCGTTCCAGCAGCCCGATCCACATGCCCCCGCGCAGCGGGCTGGCATCCGGGTCGTGGTCTTCGCCGGCATGGTCCCGTGCCCGCCTGAACGCCGCGAGCCGGAAGACGGTCTCCGTGACGGGCCCGCCGCCAAGTGTTGCCGCGGCCACGCTGGCAACGATGACCAGCTCAGGGGGAACCTGCCCCGCCCCGGGGGCGTGGTTGCCCAGTGCGGCGAGGATTCCGGCGAGCGCCAGCGCCGCCACCAGCAGGGCGCTGGTCAGCGATTGCTTCAGCGGCCAGCGGAAGCCCGAAGCGGCGAAATACCGCGGGGCACCCAGGGCGAGTACCGCCAGGAGCAATACCCAGGCAATCCAGTTCATGTGCGTCGTCCGCCTTCCGCGTTCAGGGCATATTCGTGCAGGGCCGCACCTGCCGCGGCGGCCAGCCGGGTGGCTTCGTACCAAAGCCCGGAGGCCAGCCGTGCCGAGACCGCCTGCTGCGAGATGCCCAGCCTGGCCGCGACCTGCTGTTGGGTCAGGCCCCGGGAGACCAATATGCCAGCTTCGGCCGACGATTCGGTGCGGCGCGCGTTGACCATCGCGACCAGTTGCAGTTCGGCCTCCAGGCGTTCGGCCCCGTTGCCGGGCCCGGACAGGGCCAGGGACCCGCTGGAGCCCTTGGCCCGTTCCACGGCGTCGCGGGCGTGTTCGAAGGCGGGACCGCGGCCGGCGCGCGTCTGCTCGGGCATCGGGGTCTCCACGGCCCCGACGCCGATCCCCACGCTCCATTCCCCCGTGCGTGCCACGTCCAGGGCCAGGGCTACCGCGGTGGCACCGTCCCGGAGCACGCCCTGGATCTCGTCGCCGGCGGTTCGCTCGAATCCGCGCACGGCTTCGTAGTCGGTGGCCAGCCGCTGCAGCAGGGCCTCGACCTTGTCCGGTCCCGACCGGGAGCGGCGCTGGTCTATGGTGATGATGATCATTCCACAAATGTACAGACTTGTATGACTCTTTACAAGCCTCAAGATTTGTAGATGAAAACACAAGGCGAACGGCTGGCGCGGCGCCGCCATCCCCGTTGCCCCGTCCATCCGCGGGGGCATAGCATCCAAGGGGTGAGGATAGTTGCGATGGAACATCCATGCCCCGCCACCTGATCGTCCACGGTGCAGGCTCCCGGCTGTCCTGCACCGTCTCGCCCGGCACCGGTCCCGAGGTGTTCTTCCTCAACGGCGCATTTTCCACCGGCCACGATTGGAAGCAGGTCCTGCGCGACCTGTCCCCCGACCACCACACCGTGACCTTTGACGCCCGCGGACGGGGCCGCTCGCCAAGCCACGCGGACTATTCGTTTTCCGGGGCGCTGGACGACGTGGCCAGTGTGCTCGCCGCCGCGAAGCTGCAGCACCCCATCCTGGTCGGCTGGTCGCACGGGGCCACCCTGGCCCTGCGCTACGCCGCCACGCATCCGGGCGCGGTTGCCGGGATCGTGCTCATTGACGGTGACTTCCCCGTGCGGGTCTTCCACGAAAAGGCACAAAGACGCATCCGCAGGCAGTACCGGCTGCTCAAGGCACCGATGGCCGTGCTTGGCTCCCTGGGCATCATGTCCACGCTGGCGCACCACCGGGCCGCCGACCTGGTGGTGGAGCTAGATGAGATCGACGCGGGGCTGCTGCCCGATTACCGCTCCCTGGACTGCCCCGCGCTGATCATCGCAGGCTCGGGGCCGCACCCGGGCTCCCCCGCGGCGGAAATGCGCACGATGCGCGCCGCGGCGGCACTGGCCTGCGGGGCCAACGCGCGGGTACGGCTGTTCTCCACGGTTCCGGCCAACCACCTGCGGATCCTGTCCAGGCATCCCACCGTCATCACCTCCGCCATCCACGCCCTGGCCTCCCGCACCTAGCCACCGCGCCCTGGCCGGCGGACCGCACCCCGGGCGGCGCCCGGACAACCCCTTGACTTGCCGGAATTTGCGGCGACACTTTAGTCAGGAGCACCCCGGAACCACCGCCCGGCAGGGAATGGGGACCACCAACGCCGGGCACACCACCGGTTTCCGGGAAACACTCGCCTGACTTGCACCCCCGGGTGCCTTGGGGCTCACGCCATCGGCCCGATGGTGCCGTTGCGGCACCCACCGGGATGGCGAATCGGTGCCGCGAAGCCGCGGTGCCTCCCGATCCGACGCCGTCCGCCCGGCTGCCGGCAGCACCACCACGCACGGGGCCGCCACCCGCGCACCCGCCTCCCCAGGAGAACCCACCCATGGCCACCAACGGCATCGCCGCCTCCGCATTGCGCTCCGCGATCGACGGCGAGGTATTCGGTTCCACCGACCCCGGGTTCGAAGCCGCCTGCCTCGGATTCAACCTGGCCCACGAGTTCCGGCCGGACATCGCGGTGCTGCCGCGCTCAAGCAGGGACGTCGCCGCCGCGGTGCGCCATGCCGCCGACCACGGGCTGGAGGTCCACGTGCAGGCCACCGGCCACGGGCTGGGCACCCAGACCCACGGCGGGATGCTCGTCAACACCGCGGGGCTGCAGGAACTGGACCTGGATCCGGAGGCCCGCAGCGTGCGCGTCGGGGCCGGGGTGCGCTGGAGCAAGGTCATTGCCGCGGCCGCACCGCACGGGCTGGCCCCGCTGAACGGTTCCTCCCCGGAGGTCGGGGTCGTCGGCTACACCATGGGCGGTGGCATCGGGCCGATGGGGCGCACTTTCGGGTTTGCCGCGGACCACGTGACCGCGCTGCGGATGGTCACCGCCTCCGGCGACACGCTCGAGGTCGACGCCGTGCGGGAACCGGAACTCTTCTGGGCGCTGCGCGGCGGCAAGTGCTCCGTCGGCATCGTCACGCAGCTGCAGTTCGCCCTGCACCCGGTCGCCGAGGTCTACGGCGGCGGCATCTTCTTTGCCGGGCAGCACGCTCCGGAGCTGTTCCACGCCTTCGGCCCGTGGGCGCGCTCCCTGCCCGAGTCCACGACCGTCTCCATCGCCTTGCTGCGGCTGCCCGATGCCCCGGAGTTCCCCGAACCGTTGCGCGGCAAGACCACGGTGCACCTGCGCTATGTCCACGTGGGCGGCGACCAGCAGGGCGCGGCGTTGCTCGCCCCCATGCGCGGCACCGCCGGAGCGCTGGTCGACATGGTGGCGATGATGCCGTACTCCCTGATCGGGTCCGTCCACCAGGACCCCACCGACCCGATGCCCGCCTGGGACGCCTCGCTGCTGCTGGGCTCCCTGGATGCCGGCGCGATCGACGCCCTGCTGGAAACCGCCGGGCCCCAGCTGCAGGTCCCGCTCATCCTGGCCGAGCTGCGCCACCTGGGCGGCGCCTTCGCCCGCCAGCCCAAGCACCCCAACGCCGTGGGCAGGCGTGATGCCGCCTTCGCGGTGAACGTGGTCGGCCCCTACGCCCCACAGCTGCAGGAAGCGGTGGCGGCCAGTGGCCTGGCGGTGCTGGACGCCATGGAACCGTGGTCCCACGGGGGACCCTCGATCAATTTCCGCGGCTTCTCCTGGGCCCCGCAGGATGTGCGCAAGGCCTGGGAACCCGGGCACGTCGAGCGCCTGCGCCGGATCAAGGCGGGCTGGGACCCGGATTCGCGATTCCGCTTCGGCTACCAGCTGGACTGAGCTCCGGGCCCCGGGCCCACATCCCCCCGCGACGTGCCCGTCCGGTCCATGGGCGCAGCCATTGGCTTGCGGCGTCCCGAATTTCAGCAGCGACGGTGGTTTCTCCCCCGCGCGTGCGCGCTTGGATGTACCGCTTCGTGGCATACGTAGGGCGACGCGCGACGGAACCGGCAACAGCGCACCCGCCCGCCACCTCCACGGGGGACTATTTGCCCTGTTGGTGTCCCGCACCCGGGCGTACGTTGGTGCCCAGCACGGCAGCACGCGTTCCCACCCCGAGGCGGCACATCATGTCAGGGGGAATTTTCCGCACGAAAACCATTGAGCAGACGATGGCCGAAACCGAGGAACCCGAACACAAGCTCAAGAAGAACCTGGGCGCACTGGATTTGATCGTCTTCGGTGTCGGGGTGAGCATCGGCGCCGGCATCTTCGTGCTCACCGGACAGGCCGCGGCGTCCAACGCCGGGCCGGCCATCTCGATCTCCTTCCTGATCGCCGGGCTCGGCTGCGGGCTGGCGGCCCTGTGCTATGCCGAACTGGCTTCCAGCGTCCCGGCCGCCGGTAGCGCCTACACCTACACGTACGCGACCATGGGCGAACTTCTGGCCTGGATCATCGGCTGGGACCTGATCCTGGAATTCACCGTCGGGTCCGCCGCCCTGGCCACCTCCTTCAGCCAGTACCTGGGCGTGGTCCTGTCCGGCACCCCCTTCGCCATCCCCGAGGCGATCGCCACCGCGGAAAACGGCGTGCTGAACCTGCCCGCGGGACTGCTGGTCGTCGGCCTGGCCATCGTGCTGATCTCCGGGGTGAAGCTCTCCAGCCGCATCAACCAGGTCGTCACGGCCATCAAGATCCTCGTCGTGCTCGCGGTGATCATCGTCGGGGCGTTCTTCATCAACCTGGCCAACTGGTCCCCGTTCATCCCGCCGGCTCAATCCCCGGCGGCCTCCAGCGGCGGCGCACTGCACCTGCCGCTGGTGCAAACGATCTTCGGACTCGATCCCAGCGTCTTTGGCATCGGCGGGGTCTTTGCCGCCGCCGCCATGGTGTTCTTCGCCTTCATCGGCTTCGACGTCGTGGCCACCACCGCCGAGGAGACACGCAACCCGCAACGCAACATGCCCATCGGCATCTTCGGTTCCCTGGTCATCGTCACGGTGCTCTACATGGCGGTGTCCCTGGTGATCACCGGCATGCAAAGCTACAAGGACATCGACCCCGACGACGGGGCACCGCTGGCCACCGCCTTCGTGAACGCCGGGCTGCCGGTGATGGGCGACCTGATCGCGATCGGCGCCTGCATCGGGCTGGTGGTGGTGTGCATGATCCTGTTCCTGGGCCAGACCCGCGTGGGCTTCGCCATGGCCCGCGACGGACTCTTCCCGGCCGCGCTGGCCAAGACCCACCCGCGCTTCGGCACCCCCTACCGGTTCACGATCCTTGCCGCCATCCCGATCGCCGTCCTGGCCACCTTCGTGCCGTTGTCCACGCTCGCGGAACTGGTCAACATCGGCACACTGGCCGCGTTTGTGCTGGTGTCCATCGGGGTCATGGTGCTGCGCCGCACCCGCCCGGATTTGCCGCGCGCCTTCAAGGTGCCGTGGGTGCCGGTGATCCCGATCGCCGCGGTCATCGTCTGTTTCTACCTGATGCTGAATCTGGCCCTGGAGACCTGGATCCGCTTCGTGATCTGGCTGGCCATCGGCTTCGTCGTCTATTTCGCCTACTCGCGGAGGCACAGCCGGCTGAACCAACCAACCTCCGTTCCTTGAGCTTCTTCACCGGGGCACCGGGGCCCTCGCCGTCTCAGGAAGGCATCACGATGATGACCTTGCCCTTCGCGCGCCTGGATTCAAGGCGTTCGAAGGCGCTGGCAAAATCGTCCAAGGGGTAGGTGCTGTCGATGCCGAGCTTCAGCTTCCCCGCATCGACCAACCCGCACAGCAGCGCCAGCCCGCCGGCATCGGGCTCCATGAAGAAGAAATCATACGTGGCACCGGCCGCGGCGGCCGCCTTCCTGGCCTTGCGGCTCATGGCTGCGGCGACCGGGCGCACCAGCGCCCGGCGCAGGCCGGAGACCTCCTCCGGGATCCCCTCGGGGGTCAGCGGCCCGGTGATGGACACGACCTTTCCACCGGCGCGCACGCGGGTGAACACGTCGAGGTCCGTTTCGAGGCCAACCAGGTCCAACACCTTGTCGAACTGCTCCGCGTAATCGGAAACCTTGGACTCGCGGTAGTTGATCACCAGATCCGCGCCGGCCTGCTCGACGACCTGGCGCCCCTCCGGGGATGCGGTGGTGGTCACGTGTGCCCCGGCCAGCTTGGCCAGCTGGATCGCCAGCAGGCCCACTCCCCCTGCGCCGCCGGTCACCAGCAGCCGTTCCCCGGATTGCAGGTCCAGGTGCTTGGGGCCCAGCGCCTGCTGCGCGGTAAGGCCCGCCAGCGGCAGCGCCGCGGCATTAACCAGGGCAACGGACTTCGGCGCGGGGGCCACCAGGGCTTCGTCGATGGCCAGGTACTGGGCCAGGGCACCCAGCGCCGTCTTGCCCACGCGTGAAACCACCCGGTCCCCCACCGCGAAGCGGGAGGCCCCGGGACCGAGCGCGGTGACGACCCCGCTGAGTTCGTTCCCGGCGATCTTCGGGAACTTGTAGGGGTGAAGCATCTTCATGGTTCCGGCCCGTTGCATCGCGTCGACCGGGTTCAGTCCCACAGCGGCGACCTTGACGAGAACCTGGTTGGCGGCGGGTCGCGGTTCGGGCAGTTCCAGGACCGTCATGGCCTCCGGGCCGCCGTACCTGGTGTAGGCAATGGCTTTCATGTTTTCCTCCGTCGCACCAGGGATCACCACGCTTCACGGCGAACACTTCAGGCGATCATCCGGCGGGGCAGGTGCACCTAGAATCTACACGCCCACACCGGACAGGCCACCGTGATCCCGCTCTCAGTGTCCGGCGACCCTCGGCCCCGGGAACCGGTACGGAAATCCACCACATCCGATTCCGGAGTTCGTTCTTCCGGGCGGCGGGCGGCCGAACCGGTTTCCCGCGGAGGCAATGCACGGTGGCGGTTGGCACGATTGGATGCCGGCACGCCGGCTCCCGTGGCAGACCGGTTCGACGGCAACGCCGCGTCGCGGTTGAGCCCGTGTGGCGGCCGCCCCGCCGCCAAGCGGCACCAGGGATCGCCAGCAGGGTTGCAGAACGCGGCTGCGGCCCCGGCCGCATCGGGACACAAAAAAGGCCTCCGACCTGAGCCGGAGACCTTTTTATTCTTGCTATCTGGTGGAGGTAAGGGGATTCGAACCCCTGACCTTCTGCATGCCATGCAGACGCGCTACCAACTGCGCCATACCCCCAGATGAGAGCCGCCCTTGCGGGCAACTCAACCATCATAGGCCACACAAAACGCGTGGCGCAAATCGAGGGACCCTAGAGCGAATCGGGGAGCGTTTCGATGTGCGACATGTCGGTGGCGGGCTCGCCGGTGGTCGGCAGCTCGATGAGCGGGCAGTCGCCCCACAGGCGCTCCAGGGCGTAGAAGACGCGGTCCTCGTTGTGCTGGACGTGGATGACCACATCCGCGTAGTCGAGCAGGACCCAGCGGCCCGCGCCACGGCCTTCGCGGCGTACCGGGCGGATGTCGAACTCCTCGGCCAGCTTGTCCTCGACCTCGTCGACGATCGCGTTGACCTGGCGCTCGGAGGAAGCCGAGGCGATCAGGAAGGCGTCGGTGACACCGAGGCGCTCGGAAACGTCAAGGGCGATCAGGTTTTCGGCCTGCTTCTCGGCGGCGGCCAGTGCCGCGGCCTTGACCAGGTTGATGGAATGTTCGTGGGCGCTCATAGGGGGTTCTCCTTGAGGGAATTGTGGCGTCGCAAAAGCGCGCTAGTTGGAGTTCAGGAACATGATGAGGCCGGCCACCAGGGCCGCGCCTCCAACGGACAAGGCCGCGATGACCATCAAGTACATGTTGTTGGCACGGCGCATTCCGGCGGTCTGCACGTCCAACGGCTCGAGCCCCTGGGCGCGCACGGCACGCACGGGAGGACGAGACGTCGAGGGCCCAACATCTTCGGCGCGGGGAGCCCTGGATTCGGGTGCCGCCACCGCCTTGCCGGCGGCCGGGGCCGCGGGGGCCTTGGCCGGTGCTGCTGCGGCAGCTTGTTTCGCGGCGGGCGGCTTGGAGCCGCCAGCCGATGCCTGGGCCGGAGTAGCAGCCTTTGGCTTGTGCGCAGGTGTGACCGCCGGGGCTTTCGCTGCCGGGGTCGTCGGCTGGGGCGCCCGGGGCGCCGAAGCCGGAGTCTTGGTGGCCGGGGCCGCGGTGGATTGCGGTTCCTCGACGATGGTGCCCTGGTCGGTCATGGCGATGTTGTAGCCACGTGTCAGCGGACCGGAGATGCCGGTGTTGACCAGCTTCTTCTCGATGTCCTCTTCAACCAGGTGGTTCATGGCCCCGGTGAAGGGGTCCGAGCGGCGGGCACCGGCCCGCTGGGTGTTTTCCTCCTGCATGCGCAGGCGTTCGGCGGCGCGGCGGGAAATGATCGCGGCGCGCGCGGCAAGCTCCCGCTGCTGGGCCAGGACCTCCAGGTCCACGTTGGCCAGGTCTTCCTCGGGCGCGATGAGCAGCGGTTCGCTCGGGGCGGCACCGCCGGAGCGCTGGCGCAACGCCAGGGCCTCCTCGACGCTCATCTGCGGCGAGGGGGTTTCGGGGTCGGCTGGCGGCTGGGCCGCTGCTGGCTTGGCCGAGGCCGGCTTGCCGGGCGCGGGCTTGGCCGCTGCTGCTTTGGCCGGTGCTGCTTTGGGCGGTGCCGGCGTGGCCTTGGGTGCGGGTGCGGACTGCGCGGCTGCCGGGGCCTGTGCGGCTCCCGCGTCCTTCGCGGCACCCAGGGCCTGCAGGCGCATCTGCTTGCGCGTCAGCGGCGCCGGGTCCTCGGCGGGGGCAGGGTCCTTGGGTGAAAGTTCGGAGACTTCCTGTTCCAGGCGGCGACGGGTGCGCAGTGCCTCGCGGTCGCGGGCACGCTGCAGGGAGGTGCGCTCGGTGCGCTCCGGCATCGCGTCAACTGCACCGGTGGCGGCGCGACGGCTGCGCGCAGGTTCCGCCGGTTCCAGCACCGGCTTGGCATCCACGGGCTCTTCGACGGGCGTGGCGGCAGGCGTTGCAGCAGCCGGCCTGGCTGCAGGTTTCTCGACCGGCTTCTCGACCGGCTTGGCAACGGCGGGCTTTTCGGCCTGCTTGGCGGCAGGCTTCTGGACAATTCCGGGAGCGGGTTGCGCCGTCGGCACGGTGGCCTTGGGCACGGGGACTTCCGCCGCTGGCTTGGCCGCCGCCGGCTTCGCTGCGGCGGGTTTGGCCGCTTCGGGCTTCGGTGCGGGGGGCACGGGCTTTTGGCCCGCCGCCGCCTCGCGGGCAAGCTGGGCTTCGGCCTCGGCACGTCGCTGCTCCCGCAGGGCTCGCCTGCTGAGCGCGGGCCCGGTCTCGTCGCTCATCTTGTCCATTCCCGGCCGTCTCTATTCCTGGCCGTTGCTTACTGCGTTGTTCTTGTCGTTGTACAGCTTGTACTTGGCGATGTACTGCACCACGCCGTCGGGCACCAGATACCAGACCGGATGCGCGGTCCGCACCCGTTCACGGCAATCCGTTGAGGAAATCGCCATCGCCGGGACCTCCATCAGCGACACGTCGTTGCGGTCCAGCACCGGCAACTCGTGGCCGGGCCTGGTGACCCCCACGAAATGCGCCAGCTGCCACAGCTCCTCGGCGTTCTTCCACCCCATGATCTGCGCCATGGCGTCCGCGCCGGTGATGAAGAACAGCTCCGCCTCCGGACGCTGTGCGCGCAGGTCCCGCAGCGTGTCGATGGTGTACGTGGGGCCGGGTCGGTCGATGTCCACCCGGCTCACCGTGAAGCGGGGGTTTGCCGCGGTGGCGATCACCGTCATCAGGTAGCGGTGCTCGGCCGGGGCCACGTCGCGGTCCGACTTCTGCCACGGTTCCCCGGTGGGCACGAACACGACTTCGTCAAGGTCGAAGACCGAGGCGACTTCGCTGGCTGCCACGAGGTGCCCGTGGTGGATCGGATCGAAGGTGCCGCCCATGACGCCTAGGCGAAATGGGCGGTCCGTACGTTCGGCCTCGAGACGGCTAGTGATGGCCGTGCTTGTTGGTGTGCGTACGGTGGGTGTCCTCGGGTTCCGGCTTGACCTGGTGGCGGTTTCCCACGTTGGAGTAGGACATGGTGATCAGCAGCATCAGCATGAACAGCAGGAAGATTCCGCCGCCGACAAGCAGCGCCTGGGTCTGGGTGGCCATTCCACCGGTGGACTCGGAAGCCAGGATCGCCGCGTTCAGGGACTGGGTAAACATGTTTCTCCAGGTTGCTATGTGTGCCGGGCCCGCGCAGGCGCGCACGGCACGTTGTTGTAACTATTTTGTCTCGTTAGCCTCTATCGTACCCACCTTGGCACGCGGCTACGAACGAACATGCCCATCGCCTTGCACAATCCACTTGGTCGTGGTCAGCTCGCGCAGGCCCATCGGACCGCGGGCGTGCATCTTCTGCGTCGAAATGCCGACCTCGGCACCCAGTCCCAGTTGCCCGCCATCGGTGAACCGGGTGGAGGCGTTGACGATCACCGCGGCCGAGTCGACCTCGGCGATGAAGCGCTCGGCATGGGCAAGGTTGTTGGTCAGGATCGCCTCGGTGTGACCGGTGCTGTGCGCACGGATGTGCTTGATCGCACCATCCAGGTCGTCAACCACGGCCACGGCCAGGTCCAGGTCCATGTATTCGGTGTCCCAGTCCTCCTCGACGGCGTCGATGGTCGGGATGCCACCGGCCAGCGCCTTCGCGCGGGCATCTACGTGCAGGCGCACCCCGGCCCTGGACAGCGCGGCAAGCACCTCGGGGGCCGCGGCGGCCTTAGCGTTCAGGAGCAGGGTCTCAACGGTGTTGCACACCGAGGGGCGCTGGGTCTTGGCATTGAGCAGGATCGGGGCGGCCATGGCGGCATCGGCGGACTCGTCGAGGTAGATGTGCACGTTGCCCTCACCGGTCTCGATGACCGGGACGCTGGCGGTGGTGACCACGCGCTGGATCAGCTCGCGCCCGCCGCGCGGAATCAGCACGTCGATCTTGCCGCGCGCCCCCATCATCGCGTCGGCGCCGTCGCGGCCCCAGGGATCGACCGAGGCCACGGCGTCGGCGGGCAGTCCCACCGTTTCCAGGGCGTCGCGGATCAGGGCCAGCAGCGCCTCGTTGGAGTGTGCGGCGGCGCTTCCCCCGCGCAGCAGCACCGCGTTTCCGCTCTTCAATGCCAGCCCGGCGATGTCGACGGTGACGTTGGGGCGGGCCTCGTAGATGGCGCCGATGACGCCCATGGGCACGTGCACCTGGCGCAACCTCAGCCCGTTGGGCAGGGTCTGTCCGCGCAGCACGGTGCCCACCGGGTCCGGCAGCCCGGCCAGTTCCTCCAGGGCGGCGATCAGCGCGTCGACGCGCGCGTCGTTCAGGCGCAGCCGGTCCAGCAGCGCCTCGGTGGTGCCGTTGGCGCGCCCGGCCTCGATGTCCTTGGCGTTGGCCTTGATCACGGCCTTGCGGTTGGCATCCAGCGAGGCCGCGATGGCCAGCAGCGCCCGGTCCTTCCAGTTGCGGTCCGCCCGGGCCAGCACGCGCGAGGCGGCGCGGGCGCGGTCGGCCAGCCTGGCCACGGCGAGGGTGGCGGCCTCGGGCCCGCCGGTGTCCTGGGCGGCATCGGTCAGGGTGAAGGCTGCATCAATGTTCTGGCTCATAATCCCTTATTCTACGGTGGATGCACCGAAGCCCGCCCCCATGTTAAGCACGGGGGCGGGCTTCGGTCGCGGCTGCGCTGCTAGACCACGACCAGGTCGTCGACGTGCACCACTGCGCGTTCGTAGGAGCTGCCCAGGTCCTCGCCGAGCTCGTGCGTGGAGCGCCCGAGCATCTGCGGCAGTTCCGCGGAGGAGAAGTTGACCAGGCCGCGGGCAATGACCAGCCCGGAGCCGTCGGTGATCTCCACCGCGTCCCCGGCCTCGAAGGAGCCGTTGATCCCGGTGATCCCGGCCGGCAGCAGCGAGGCGACCCCGGAGGCCACGGCGCGCACCGCACCCGGGTCCAGCAGCAGCCGGCCCTGGGTGGTGGCCAGGTGCGCCAGCCACAGCATCCGGGTGGAACGCCGCCCGCCGCGGGCGGAGAACCACGTGCCCACGTCTTGGCCGGCCAGCGCCGCTGCGGCGTTGGCGGTGGACGTGACCAGGGTGGGGATGCCCGATTCGGCGCTCATGGTGGCGGCCTCGACCTTGGTGGCCATGCCCCCGGTGCCCAATCCCGCGGATCCGGTGGACCCGATGCGCAACGCCTCGAGGTCTTCCGCGCGCTCGATCGACGGCACGCGCACGCCCCCGGCATTCGGCGGGGCGTCGTAGACCGCGTCGATGTCCGAGAGCAGCAGCAGCGCGTCGGCCTTGACCAGGTGCGCCACCAGGGCCGCGAGCCGGTCGTTGTCCCCGAAGCGGATCTCGTGGGTGGCCACGGTGTCGTTTTCGTTCACGATCGGCACCACGCCCAGGGCCAGCAACCGGTTCAGCGCGCGGAACGCGTTGGCGTATTGCTGGCGGCGGATCAGGTCGTCGGCGGTCAACAGGACCTGGCCGACCGTGATCCCGTGGGCGGAAAACGCCTGGGTGTACTTCGCCATGAGCAGGCCCTGGCCCACCGAGGCCGCAGCCTGCTGGGTAGCCAGGTCGCGCGGCCGGCGCCCCAGGTCAAGGGGCGCCAGTCCGGCGGCGATGGCTCCGGAGGAAACCAGGATCAGCTCGGTCCCGGCGGTGTTGACCGCCGCGAGGCGGTCCACCAGGGAGCTGAGGGCCTCCTCGGAGATGCCCCCGGCCAGCGTGGTCAGGGACGAGGAACCGACCTTGACCACGATGCGCGAGGCGCGGGGCAGGTCCTGGCGTTGCGTGATGCCCGAGGGCTGGTGTGTGGCGCGCACTGTTCCTCGGTTACTCCCCGGACTTGGGTAGTTGGTGCTTGTAGTTGACCGACTCCGTCCAGATTCCGGCCTTGCGCTCGGCTTCCAGGTCTTCGCGGGCGGCGGCCTTGGCGCCCTTGCGCGCCTCGTGCACCGCCTTCTTCTCGTCGCGCGAGGGGCGTGCACCGTATTCGGCCAGGCGCTCGTCCTGTCCGCGGCGAGAGCCCAGAAGCTCGGCGCCTGCGGCCATGGTCGGCTCCCAGTCGAAGACCACGGCGTCGACCTCGGAGCCGATGACCACCGCATCCCCGGGCTTGGCACCGAGCTTGTACAGCTGGTTTTCGACGCCCAGCTTGGCCAGGCGGTCGGCCAGGTAGCCCACGGCCTCGTCGTTGCGGAAGTCGGTCTGCATGATCCAGCGTTCGGGCTTTTCGCCGATCACGCGGTAGAGCGGCTCGAGGTTGCGCTCTTCCTTGCGGATGATGAACCCTGCCCGGCTGGCCTTGGTGCCGCGCGGACGCAACACCTCGACGGGAACCGGCAGCGGGGCGGCCTCGATTTTGGCGCGGGCCTCGGTGACCAGTTCGGCCATCGCGAAGGACAGCTCGCGCAGTCCCTCGCGGGTCATCGCGGAGACCTCGAAGACGCGGTAGCCGCGCTTCTCCAGTTCCGGGCGCACAAATCCGGCCATGTCGCGTCCGTCGGGCATGTCAACCTTGTTCAGGGCGATCAGGCGCGGGCGTTCGTTCAGCGGGATGATCTGGCCGTCGGCGCCGGCGAACGAGGAGTCGACCTCGTAGGCGTCGAGTTCGGCCTGGATGATGTCCAGGTCGGAGACCGGGTCGCGGTCCGCTTCCAGGGCGCCGCAGTCAAGCACGTGCACCAGGGCGGCGCAGCGCTCGACGTGGCGCAGGAACTCCAGGCCCAGGCCGCGGCCCTCGGAGGCCCCGGGGATCAGGCCCGGGACGTCGGCCACGGTGTAGCGGACCTCTCCGGCCTGCACGACGCCGAGGTTCGGGACCAGCGTGGTGAAGGGGTAGTCGGCGATCTTGGGGCGCGCGGCTGACAGCGCGGCGATCAGCGAGGACTTGCCGGCCGAGGGGTAGCCCACCAGGGCCACGTCGGCTACGGACTTGAGTTCCAGGACAACCTCGGCGGAGGCGCCGGGGGTGCCCAGCAGCGCGAATCCGGGGGCCTTGCGGCGCTGGCTGGACAAACCTGCGTTGCCCAGGCCGCCAAGGCCGCCGGCGGCAATGATGTATTCGGTTCCGTCGCCGATCAGGTCGGCAAGGATCTCGCCGTCTCGGGTCTTGACCACGGTGCCCTCGGGCACCGGAAGGATGAGGGTCTCGCCGTTCTTGCCGGGGCGCAGGTCTCCCTTGCCGCCCTCGCCGTTGCCGGCGTGGCGGTGCGGCGAGTGGTGGTAGGACAGCAGCGTGGTGGTCTGGGCGTCGACACGCAGGATCACGTCTCCGCCGTTGCCGCCGCTTCCGCCGTCGGGCCCGCCCAGGGGCTTGAACTTTTCGCGTTTGATGGAGACACAGCCGTGCCCACCGGTACCACCGGAGACATGGAGGACCACTCGGTCGATGAAGGCTGCCACGGTTGAAAGCTCCTAGCAAAAAAGGGTGGCGTTCCGCGCGCTGCTCCCGGGGACGGGAGGCGGCAAAACACAGGGGTTTTGGAAAAACACATAGAGGGTGAGCCGTGCGGCCCACCCTCTACAGTGTAATGAATGCGGTTACGCGCTTAGTTAGCCAGCGGTAACGATGTTCACGACTTTACGGCCGCGGCGCGTGCCGAATTCGACAGCTCCGGCTTCCAGTGCGAACAGGGTGTCGTCCTTGCCGATTCCCACGCCGGCGCCCGGGTGGAAACGGGTGCCGCGCTGGCGAACGATGATTTCACCGGCGGAAACAACCTGACCACCGAAGCGCTTCACGCCCAGGTACTGGGGGTTGGAGTCGCGACCGTTGCGAGTGGAACTCGCGCCCTTCTTACTTGCCATTGAATGTGCCTACCTTCAGGTAATGAGAATTCTTGGAAACAACCGCAATTAAGCGATCGAGGTGACCTTGACCTTGGTCAACGAAGCGCGGAAACCCTGGCGCTTCTTGTAACCGGTCTTGTTCTTGTACTTCTGAATGACAATCTTCTGGCCGCGAAGATTCTCAACGACCTCAGCGGTCACCGTAACCTTGGCCAGCTCGTCGGCAGCCGAAGTTACCTTCTCGCCGTCAACCAGCAACAGGGCCGGCAGTTCAATGGAGGCGCCGGGGGCAGCCTTCAGGCGGTCAAGGGTAACGAGGTCTCCAACAGAAACCTTTTCCTGGCGGCCGCCAGCGCGGACAATTGCGTACACCACGTGGGTACTCACTTCTACTCGACGTTCAATATGTCTTGCTGCGCATCACTACCCCAAAACGAGCCCGGGGATTGCGCTGTGCTGGCACGCCGAGCGGAAGAATCCGATAGCTGGCGTTCGCACCGAGGATCTAGACTACGCTAAAAAGCGCTGCGGGGGCAAATACAGCCTGACCCCGCGAGTCGTCAAGATCCCTACTCTTTCAACTCGTTGACCGGTACCCCGACACCCAGCATAATCGGCGCATTCGCGGCGTTTAGCGGCTTTTCGGCCTTGGTTTGGTCAGCGAGCGAAGCAACATGGGATGTACCCGATGCCGCAAGCGTGTCCGATGCCACAGAAACTGCGGCGTCGGATCCGCCCTGCGGGCTCGTGGCACGGCGGCTGCGCTTGACGCGCGCCACCGGCTCGAGGCCCGAAGTCTTTTTGGTTGCCGTTGCCGCAGGCTCCGCCACGGGGGCGTCGTCCGAGGCCTGGCCGGCAACACCGGAGATGACCGGTGCGGCTGCTGCGGCAGGCGCCTCGGCGTCCGTCTCGGCGGTTGCCGGTTCGGTTGCCTTGGCGCGGGCCTTGCGGCGGGTCCGGGTGCGGGCCGGACGTGCATTGCCCGACTCGTCCTCGTCCGCTGCGGCGGAGGCCTCTGCCGGGTCGGCGACCGGGGAGTGGTCCGGAAGCGCGGCTTCCAGGTTCTCCAGCGTCAGCGACGGGGCGGCTGCGGCGGAGCCGGCACGGCGGTTGCGTCGTGCGGCGGGAACCGTCACGGACTCCCCCGCCACGGTCAGCGTGGCGCCCTCGTCCGAGGACTGGGCGTCCTCGTGCTCGTGCGCTGCGTGTGCCGCGGCGGCGATGTTGGCAAAGGCCGTGCGCGCGGCGTCGGCCTTGGCGGCGTCCTCCGGCTCCTTGGCCTCGACCGGGGTCGCGGCGGGTGCCTGCTCGCTGTGGGGCTCGGAGTCCGAACCGCGGTTGCGGCGTCGGCGCTCGGCACGCGAGGGCTTCTCGGCGGCGCGGTGGCTCGAGCCGTGCAGCTCGCCGGCCGAGTTGAAGGAACGGCGGTGCTCAACGGGCTCGTCGTGGGTGATCACGCCGCGGCCGTTGCAGGCCTCGCAGTTCTCGCCGAAGACTTCCAGCAAACCGGTGCCCATGCGCTTGCGCGTCATCTGCACCAGGCCAAGGCTGGTGACCTCGGCAACCTGGTGCTTGGTGCGGTCGCGGCCCAGGCACTCGACCAGGCGGCGGAGCACCAGGTCGCGGTTGGACTCGAGGACCATGTCGATGAAGTCGATGACGATGATGCCGCCGATGTCACGCAGGCGCAGCTGGCGCACGACCTCCTCGGCCGCCTCCAGGTTGTTCTTGGTGACGGTTTCCTCGAGGTTTCCGCCGGATCCGGTGTACTTGCCGGTGTTCACGTCGACCACGGTCATGGCCTCGGTGCGGTCGATGACCAGCGAGCCGCCGGAGGGCAGGAAGACCTTGCGGTCCAGGGCCTTGTGGATCTGTTCGTCGAGGCGGTAGTGGCCGAAGATGTCCTCGTCGGACTCCCACTTCTCCAGGCGCGAGACCAGGTCCGGGGCCACGTAGGTCACGTAGGCCTCGATGGTGTCCCAGGCCTCGTCGCCGGAGACGATCAGCTTGGTGAAGTCCTCGTTGAAGACGTCGCGGACCACCTTGATGGTCAAATCCGGCTCGCCGTAAAGCAGTTCCGGGGCCAGCGTCTTGGTGGAGGTCGAGGCGGCCTCGATCCCTTCCCACTGGGCTCGCAGGCGGTTGATGTCGTTCATCAACTCTTCCTCGGAGGCACCCTCGGCGGCGGTGCGCACGATGACGCCCGCGTTTTCCGGCAGGTGGTCCTTGAGGATCTTCTTCAGGCGGTTGCGCTCCACATCCGGGAGCTTGCGCGAGATGCCGGTCATCGAGCCACCCGGCACGTACACCAGGTAGCGGCCCGGCAGGGAGATCTGGCTGGTCAGGCGGGCGCCCTTGTGGCCGACCGGGTCCTTGGTGACCTGCACCAGGACGGTGTCCCCCGACTTCAGGGCGTGCTCGATGCGGCGCGGCTGGCCGTCCAGGCCCGCGACGTCCCAGTTGACCTCGCCGGCGTAGAGCACGGCGTTGCGTCCGCGTCCGATGTCGACGAATGCGGCCTCCATCGACGGGAGCACGTTCTGCACCTTGCCGACGTAGACGTTGCCGATGAGCGAGTCCTGCTGGGTCTTGGAAACGAAGTGCTCGGCCAGGATGCCGTCCTCGAGGACGCCGATCTGGATGCGGTCCTCGCGCTGGCGGACGATCATCTGGCGGTCGACGGATTCGCGGCGGGCCAGGAACTCGGCCTCGGTGATGACCTGGCGGCGGCGGCCGGATTCGCGGGAGTCGCGGCGGCGCTGGCGCTTGGCTTCCAGGCGGGTGGAACCGCGCACGGCGGTGACCTTGTTGGAGACGACGGGTTCCAGGGTGGCGCGCGGGGCACGGACCCGGGTGATGGTGTTCGGCGGGTCGTTCTCCGAGCCTCCGGTCAATTCGAGGTCGGCCTCGCCGCGGCGGCGACGGCGGCGGCGGCGGGAGACGACGCCCGCCTCGTCCCCGTGCTCGTCGTCGGAATCGTGGCGGGAGCGGCGGCCGTTGCCGGCGTGGCCCTCGTCCTCGTCCTCGTCGCCGGCTTCCTCGGCGGCGGCCGGGAGGGTCGGTGCCTGGAAGATCAGCGAGAGTGCGGATTCGGGGATGGCGAACGGATCGGTGACGGCGACCGGCTCGAGTTCGGCGGTTGCCTCCTCGGCCGCCTCGGCTTCGCCCTCCGGGGCTTCGGCCGCGGGCCGGGCCGGGGCGTCCTGGGGTTCGGTGTCCTGGGTGGCGCGGGTGCCGCGTCCGCCGCGGGCCGGGCGGCGCCGTGCGGCCTTGGCCGGCTCTGCGTCCTGCGCCGGTTCCTCGGTGGCTTCGGCTGCGGGCTCGACGGCGGCAGGCGACTCGACCGCTTCGGCGGAGGCGGATTCCTCCGTGCCGGTGGCCGGGGAGGTGGCCTTGCGGCTGCGTCCGCGGGCCGGGCGCTTGGCGGCGGCCTTGGACGCTGCTGCTTCCTCGACGGGAGCTTCGGCCTTTTCGAGCATGGGTTCGGTCTTGGCCTCGGCGGCGGCCTGTGCCGCGGGGGCCTCGATGACGGCGTCCGGCTCGACGGCCGTGGTGCCCGGGGAGGTGACCCCGGAGGTGGCGCGGCGCGGGCCGCGGCGGGCCGGGGCCTTGGCCGGTGCCTTCACGGTGTCGGCGGCAGGTGCCTGGACCGGCGCCTGGCCGGTGGCCGCCGCGACGACCGATTCAACGGTCGCGTCGCTGCCCTGGCGGGCCGGGGCGTTGCGGGGGTCCGAACCACGGCGGGCGGTGGCGGCGCGCGGGGAAACGTTGGCGCGCACCTTCCTGGTTGGTGCGGCTGCCGCGTCGTTGAGCTCGGCCAGGGTCATGGCCCGGCGCGGCGGCGGCGGCGAGGGTTCGTTGAAGTTGCCACGCGGTGGGCGGGTGGTGCGGGTGCGGCCCTTGGGGCCCTGGCCCATCGCTGCCTTTGATTCGTCGCGATTCAGTGCCATGTTAAAAGAGTGCTCCTCGGCGGGTCGAACGCTCCCACAGATAGCTGCTCGCCCTTGGTTGGTTCGCTGAACCGGGCCTTGTGGCCGCGTGTCCCAGCGGAAGTCCTTTGATATGCCCGGCCCGGGTGCGCCTACCAACTATGGGGGCGCGGCATCCGTGCAAGACCAACGGCGCTTTTCCAAGCAAGCCGCTTTACGTTGCGGCGACCATATCGCGGTATTCGCTGAAGACCTTCGTATAGGCGGTCTCTTGGCAGCAGATGCATCGCAATCGGGCTTGAAAGCCTGTCGTTGGGTTGAAAGCAGACTGTGGATCCACGAACAACCACTGCAATTGTCTCATACCGACACGCCGAAGGATGCCGCCGACCCGAACATCGGCGACACGCGGCGCCCGGAGGCATTGCCCCGCCGGTTGTCCCACGCGGGGCGCGGGGCATGGGCGCGGGCGGCGGCGGCCACTAGACTTCAAGCGGGGCCAGCAACAAATCCCGGCCCGGCGTGGCACGTGTGCCGGATGCCGGTGGCCGCGCCGGGGCCAGAACCACCAGCCACAAGGGAGCACCCGATGAGCAAGTCCGACACCGCAGCGCCGCCAAGCAACGAGCAGCAGCTGCCCCGCCTGGCCCAGGCACGGGGCTTCGGCCTGTTCCTGGTGCTCACCGGCGCGGTGGCCTGGATCGCCTCGGGCATCCTGGTGCTCGAGCGCATCGCCCTGTACAAGAACCCCGACTACGTCACCTCCTGCGACTTCAATCCCTGGGTCTCCTGCGGCACCGTCATGAAATCCTCCCAGGCCGCGCTGCTGGGCTTCCCCAACCCGTTTTTGGGCATCGTCGGCTTCGGCATCGTGATCACCATCGGCATGGCGCTGCTGGCCGGGGCGCGCTTTGCCCGCTGGTACTGGGTCGGCATCCAGGTCGGGGTGTCTCTGGCGATGGTGTTCATTATCTGGCTCTGGTCCCAGGCGCTGTACGAGATCAACGCCCTGTGCCTGTACTGCATGGTCGTGTGGGCGATGATGATCCCGATGTTCCTGTACACCACCTCACGCAACATCGCCCACGGGGTGATCCCGGCATCGGTTCCGGTGCGCAAGGCCGTCGCCGAGTGGACCTGGGTCGCGGTCATCGTGCTGCTGGTGCTCACCGCGGCCAGCGTCGTGCTGCGCTTCCCCGGCGCCTTCCTTGGCGCCTGAGCCCGTGCCGGCTTCCGCCGCCACCGCGCCTGCCCGCCGCTCCCCCGCGGCGGCGGCACGCTCCCGCCGCCTGGGCGCGGCCGCCTGCGTGCTGCCGGTCATCGCCCTGGGCCTGGGGGCCAGGTTCCTCGGGTCGGGGCCGGCGGCGGATTTGGCCGGCGGGGTCCTCTACGCGGTGCTGGTCTATGTGCTGGCGACCTTCCTGCGGCCGCGCGCCGGGCACGTCGCCAACGCGCTGGCGGCCTTGGTGTTCTGCGTGCTCATCGAGCTGCTGCAGCTCACCGACATCCCGGCGGACCTCGCCGCATTCTTCCCGCCGGTGCGGCTGGTGCTGGGCACCACCTTCGTTCCGCTGGACCTGCTCGCCTACGGCCTCGGGACCGCGCTGGCCCTTGGCGTCGACCTGGTGGCCGGATACCTGCTGCGCGCCCGCGGCGCCCGGGCAACGGCAGCCTGACCCGGAGTGCCCCCCGAGGCATCCGGGACGGGACCAGGAATCCGGTTCCGTCCGCTCGGCCGGCAGGATCGCGACGACCCCCGGGTCCCTGTCCGCCAGCCAGCCACCGAATCGTTCCCGCGCACGCAAAAGGGTCCGGCCCGCGGCCTTCCTTGGTGGAAGGCCGCGGGCCGGACCCCGCTGCAGCGCCGGGTCGGCGCCTGGGATCTAGGCGAACCAGATGCCGATTTCGCGTGCTGCGGATTCTTCCGAGTCCGAACCGTGGACCAGGTTCTGCTGGACCTTCAGGCCCCAGTCGCGGCCCAGGTCCCCGCGGATGGTGCCCGGGGCCGCGGTGGTCGGGTCGGTGGTGCCGGCCAGCGAGCGGAAGCCGGGAATCACGTTGTGGCCCTCGGCGATGACCGCCACGAGCGGGCCGGAGAGCATGAACTCGACCAGCGGCTCGTAGAACGGCTTGCCCACGTGCTCCTCGTAGTGCGCCTCGAGCAGTTCGCGGGTGGCGTTTACCTGCTTGAGCTCGGAGATCACGTAGCCCTTGGCTTCGATGCGGGAAAGGATCTGCCCGGTCAGCTGGCGCTTGACGCCGTCGGGCTTGATCAGGATCAGGGTGCGTTCAATGGCCATGGAGGCGGCTCCTTCGTTCTGTGTGCTGCAAATGGTCGTTGGTCTTGATTCTACGGTTGGGCACTCGGTGCGCCGGGATCTTCCTGCGGGTGCGCCGCATCCCAGGCTTCCTGCTCGCGCGCCCGGCGTGCCGTTTCCAGGTCCAGGGACCTGCCCTTGGTGACCGCGTACCACCAGGTCGCGGCGAAGGCCGCGCCGATGAAGAACATCGAGGTCAACAGGAACCCGGAGAGGATCAGCAGCAGCTGCAGTCCCCATCCGATCGCGTATCCCAGCGGTTTTTTCAGCAGCGCGCAGGTGAAGATGCACGCCAGCGCGACCACCGCGCCGATGCCGAGGACCAGCACCGGGGAGAGCGTGTCGCGGTTGAGCCCGAAGACGGCCAGCGCCACGAAGATCACCAGGAACGCCTCGAGCGTGAGCACCGTGGAGGCGAACATCACACGGGTGGAGCGCGGCTTCTTGGGTATTCCGGGGCGCCATTCGCGTTGCGCCTTGGTCATTTTCGCCATGGTTCCTACTTCCCTCCCAGCAGCATGCGGGCCTCGCCGACCAGCGTGATGGACCCGGTGACCAGCACCCCGCCGCCGAAGTCCTCGGAGGCCTCGGCGCGCCCGACGGCCCATTCCAGGGCGTCGTCAAGGCGTTCGGTCACGAAGATGTCCTCCTCGTTGAACCCGGCCTCCAGCGCCATGGCGGCCAGTTCCCCGGCGGGGATGGCGCGCGGCGAATTGGACTGGGTGATGCAGATGTCCTCGGTGAGGTCCAGGTAGTCCTCGCGCAGCTGCGCCAGCATGGCCGGAGCGTCCTTTTCCGCCAGGATCCCGATGACCAGCACCAGCGTGGAGAACCCGAAGGACTCCTTCACCGCGGCCGCCGAGGCGCGGATGCCGTCGGGGTTGTGCCCGGCGTCCAGCAGCACCGTGGGGGCCTTGCGGATGACCTCGAGGCGGCCGGGGCTGGTGGCGGCGCCGAAGCCCTCCATCACCAAATCGTGGTTCAGCGCGGTTTCCCCGCCGCCGATGAATGCCTCCACCGCGGCCAGGGCCACGGCGGCGTTCTGCGCCTGGTGCTCGCCGTGCAGCGGCAGCAGGATGCCCGGGTAGCGCCCGGCCAGGCCCTGGAGGTCCAGCTGCTGGCCGCCGACGGCGACCGTGCGGTTCTCGACGCCGAACTCGACGCCCTCGAAGCGGTAGGGCACCTCGAGTTCGAGGGCCTTCTCCAGCAGCACCTGCGCGGCATCGGCCGGCTGAGCGGAGGAGACCAGGAACCCGCCGGGCTTGATGATCCCCGCCTTTTCCAGGGCGATCAGCTCGGTGGTGTCGCCCAGCAGGTCGGTGTGGTCCAAGGAGATCGGGGTGATCACCGAGACCTGCCCGTCCCCGACGTTGGTGGCGTCGGTGATCCCGCCCAGGCCGACCTCGATGATCGCCACGTCCACCGGGGTGTCGGCGAAGATCGCGAACCCCAGGATGGTCACGGCCTCGAAGTAGGTCAGCCGGTTTTCGCCCGCCGCGGCGAGCTCGTCGTCGACGATCTGCAGGTAGGGGCGGATCTCGTCCCAGATCCGCACGAACGTCTCATCGTCCACGGACTCGCCGTCGATCGCGATGCGCTCGGTGACCGAGACCAGGTGCGGGGAGGAGTAGCGCCCGGTGCGCAGGTCGTGGGCGCGCAGCAGCGATTCGATCATCCGCGCGGTGGAAGTCTTGCCGTTGGTGCCGGTGACGTGGATGATCGGGAAGGCCTTGTTCGGCTCCCCGAGGATCTCCATGGCCCGGCGCATCGGCTCCATGCGCGGTTCGATCTTGTTCTCCGGGGCGCGGGCCAACAGCTCGGCGTACACGCTCTCCACGGAGAACCTGTCAAAGGTGTTGCTCATGTGGTGGGTCCCATTTCCTTGTCGGCGGCTTCGGCCTCGGCCACGGTTTCGACGCTGACGGCGGGCGCCATCCCGTCGTCCCCGGTGACCAGGACCAGCCCGGTGCTGAGCGTTTCGCCCTTGATCAGTTCGGCGTTCGCGTGCAGTGCTGCGACGGTTGCGGCGCCGGCGGTGATTTCGGTGCGGATGCGGTCGGACACCTGCAGGTCCGCGTCCTTGCGGGCGGACTGGATGGCGCGGATCATGTCCCGGGCCGTGCCCTCGGCGGCAAGTTCCGGTGTGACTTGGGTGTCAAGCACCAGGAAGCCCCCGCCGGGCAGCACCGCGGCGGCGATTTTCTCCTCGCCCTCGGTGGCCTGAACGACGGTTTCGAGCGTGTATTCGTGTTCCTCCAGGGCCAGGCCGCCGGCGGTGACCGTTCCGGCGTCGTCCACCGACCAGTCCCCGGACTTGGCGCCCTTGATCGCCAGCTGCACGTTCTTGCCCAGGCGCGGGCCGGCGGCCCGGGCGTTGACGACCAGGCGCTGGCTGATGCCGTACTCGGAGGCGTCGGCATCGGCCGCGTCGATGAGCGTGAGCGAGCGCAGGTTCAGCTCGTCGGCGATGATGCCCGCGAAGGTGCCCTCCAGTGCCGCGGCGCCGGGCACCGCGACGGTCATCCCGGCCAGCGGCAGGCGCACGCGCAGGTTCGCTGCCTTGCGCAGCGAGGAGCCCACCGAGGCGATCTTGCGGGTGGTTTCCATGGCCGCGACCAGATCCCCGTTGCGGCCGAAGAGCTCCGCATCGGGCCAGTCGGCCAGGTGCACCGAGCGTCCGCCGGTCAGGCCGCGCCAGATTTCCTCGGATGCCAGCGGCAGCAGCGGGGCGCTGACGCGGGTCAGCGTCTCCAGGGCGGTGTACAGGGTGTCGAAGGCGCTGGTGTCCTCGTCGAAGAAGCGCTGGCGGCTCCGGCGCACGTACCAGTTGGTCAGCGTGTCCATGTATTGGCGGATGGTCTCGGCGGCGTCGGAGATGTCGTAGGCGTCGAGCTTCGCGGTGACCTCGCGGACCAGGTCCCCGGTGGCCGCGAGCATGTAGGCATCCAGCGGGTCCTCGGCCGAGTGGGTCGGCTTCGCCTGGTAGCCGGCGCCGTGGTTCGCGGCGTTGGTGTACAGGCAGAAGAAGTGCCAGACGTTCCACATGGGCAGCAGCACCTGGCGCACGCCCTCGCGGATGCCCTGCTCGGTGACGACCAGGTTGCCGCCGCGCAGGATCGGGGAGGAGAGCAGGAACCAGCGCATGGCATCGGAGCCATCGCGGTCCAGGACCTCGTTGACGTCCGGGTAGTTCTTCAGCGACTTGGACATCTTCTGCCCGTCGGACCCCAGCACGATGCCGTGGCTGATCACGTTCTTGTAGGCGGGGCGGTCGAAGAGCGCGGTGGAGAGCACGTGCATGGTGTAGAACCAGCCGCGGGTCTGCCCGATGTATTCGACGATGAAGTCCGCCGGGTGGTGGGTGTCGAACCACTCCTTGTTCTCGAACGGGTAGTGCGCCTGGGCGTAGGGCATCGACCCGGAATCGAACCACACATCCAGCACGTCCTCGACGCGGCGCAGCGTGCCGGCATCGGCGCAGCCCTCGTGCGCCTTGGCCAGGTCGTCGATGAACGGGCGGTGCAGGTCCGGCTGTCCCTCGTGGTTCAGCGGCAGGCGCCCGAAGGCCGCCTTGATTTCCGCCAGCGAGCCGTAGACCTCGCGGTGGGTGCATTCGGCGCCGTCGCATTCCCACACCGGGATCGGGGAACCCCAGTAGCGGTTGCGGCTGATCGACCAGTCCCGCGCGTTGGCCAGCCACTTGCCGAACTGGCCGTCCTTCACGTTCTCCGGGATCCAGTTGATCTGCTGGTTCAGCTGAAGCATGCGGTCCTTGACCTTGGTGACCTCGACGTACCAGGAGGAGATCGCGCGGTAGATCAGCGGGGTGCGGCAGCGCCAGCAATGCGGGTAGGAGTGCTCGAAGGAGGCCTGCTTGACCAGGCGCGCATCGTTCTTCAGGACGTTGGTGATCGCCTTGTTGGCCTCGAACACCTGCACGCCGACGATTTCGGCCAGCGCGCCGCCCTTGAACAGCGGCAGGAACTTCGCGCCCTCGTCGATCGAGAGGATCACCGGGATGCCGGCGGATTCGCAGATCTTCTGGTCCTCCTCGCCGTAGGCCGGGGCCTGGTGGACGATGCCGGTGCCGTCGGTGGTGGTGACGTAGTCGGCGACCAGCAGCTGCCAGGCGTTGGCGGTCCCCCAGGTCTCGGTGTCGGCGAAGGTGTCCCAGAGCGGTGCGTACCTGATGCCCGCCAGGTCCTTGCCGGTGTAGCGGCCGGTGACCGCTTCCTGCGCGGCGGCGGCGTCGGCGTAGCCCAGGTCCTTGGCGTAGGCGCCCAAAAGGTCCTCGGCCAGCATGAAGTCGCCGGTGGCGTTGGAGGCCTTCACGCCGTTTTTGCCGGCCGGCAGCACCGCGTAGACGACGTCCGGGCCCACGGCCAGGGCCAGGTTGGTCGGCAGCGTCCACGGGGTGGTGGTCCAGGCCAGCGCCTGCACGCCCGCGAGCTCCTTCGAGATCTCGGACTCGCCGGCCAGCAGCGGGAAGGAGACGGTGACGGTCTGGTCCTGGCGGTCCTTGTAGACATCGTCGTCCATGCGCAGCTCGTGGTTGGACAGCGGGGTCTCGTCCTTCCAGCAGTACGGAAGCACGCGGAAGCCCTTGTAGGTCAGGCCCTTGTCGTGCAGCCGCTTGAAGGCCCAGATGACCGATTCCATGTACTCGACGTTCAGCGTCTTGTAGTCGTTCTCGAAGTCGACCCAGCGTGCCTGGCGGGTGACGTAGTCCTGCCATTCGTCGGCGTACTTCATCACCGAGGTGCGGCAGGCGTCGTTGAACTTGTCGATGCCCATGGCCTCGATCTGCGCCTTGTCGCTCATGCCCAGCTGCTTCATGGCCTCGAGCTCGGCCGGCAGCCCGTGGGTGTCCCAGCCGAAGCGGCGCTCCACGCGCGACCCGCGCTGGGTCTGGTAGCGGGCGACCAGGTCCTTGACGTAGCCGGTGAGCAGGTGGCCGTAGTGCGGCAGGCCGTTGGCGAAGGGGGGTCCGTCGTAGAAGACGAACTCGTTGGCCCCGTCGACGCCGGCATCGCGGGCATCGATGGAGGCCTGGAAGGTTTCGTCGTTCTTCCAGTAGGAAAGGACCCGTTCCTCGATCTCCGGGAAACGGGGAGAGGATGGCGTCACGCCATGGGGGTCGGTAGAGGCCTTGGGGTAGCTGGTCATCTGCGGCAGTCCTGGTGATCGAAGGCGCGTGGGCGCTTAGGCGTTCTCCAACACAGGGACGATGGTCAAGTATGCGGATACTCCACCTCGCGGTACCACCCCGCTTGCCTTCTCCGCCCGGGATGTCCCGGGGCCGGATCGGGCCGCTCGTTGACTGCTGTGACGGGCTTACCCGCTTGGTTCTACTTGGTTTCCCCGCGTGGGCAAGGTTGCCGTTCTTCCAAGGACTCGCCGGTGATGGCCGGGTCGACGTCGTGATGCCTCCCAGTCTAGCGCCCCTGCCGCCCCATTGGGGAATCCGCCGGGGCGTTCGTCCGGGCACCGATTCGGCACCCGCCAAAATACTTATCCACAGATCTTCGATGCTGCCCCCGCGGCCGGCCAGGGCGGGGCATGCTTGAACCATGTCCAGCACCCCGGCCCTCGCCGCCGAGGCGCTCACGATCCTCACCGGGCTCGTGAAGCACACCTCGGGACCCCCGGAAGACCCGGTCACCACGACCGGGTCCCGGGGCGGTTCGCTGCGCACGCTGGCGCTTCTCATCCCCGTGCTCAGGCTGGCGATCGACGAGGCAGCGGCCGAGACCGGGTCCTCCCCGGTGCGGGCCGCGGCCTTCGTGGCGCTCACCGAGGCCATCTACCGGCAGGCCGGCTACGGCCAGTTGCTGGCGGCTTCCCGCGCCGTCGACGCGCAGGTGCACACCATCACCGAGGAACCGCTCGCGCAGCTCAACGCCTGGCTTGGGGATCCCGAAGCGGCGGCCACCAGCCAGCTGCCGGCCGATGTCCCGACGCCGGCTGGCTCCAAGCCGTACTTCCGCGAAGACGCCGACTTCCTCGAGGCACAGCTGAACCTCACGCACTTCCAGGCCCGGCACCGGGTGCAAAGCGCCGAAAACCTGCTGCCGCACACCGGATTCAACGGCACCCTCGTTCCGCCGAAGTTCCCGCTGCTGGGCCAGGTGCTGAGCGACGGCGCAGCGGACCCCAAGTCCCTGGCCACGCTGGCCACAAAGTTCCAGAACCTCTCCCCCGCAGGCGACCTGGCGGACGACGAAGGCACCGGGCGGGCGATGGAGGCTCAGCTGGCCGAGGCCGCGCGCACCCGCAACGCCCAGGGCACCGGGAAACTGCTCAAGGACCAGGCCAGGCGGCTCGAGGACGCGGCCGCCGCGACGGCGCGCGAGGTCGTGGAAGATCTCTTTGTCGGCGCCTACTACCTGGGCCACACGCGCAAGGGCCACGAGTACAAGGTGATCACCACGGCCGAGGGCCACGAACTGCTGGCCACCGCCGCGGACATCCTCAACAGCCCGCGGACGCAGGCCGGAACGGCCGGAACCGGGGCTTCCGGCGGGCCGAGGGCCAAGGACGCGCCCGCTGCCGGGAACGCGACGGACGCCGAGAACCCTCCGGCGGGCGAACCCATCCCCGACTGGGCCGTGGCCCCCGGCACTCCGCTTGAGGCACGCCCCACCGCCGGATTCACCGACCTGGGCCAACCCGGGCAGCTGGACCCCACTGTCGAGATGCGCCCCGGCGAGACCATCGAACAGGCACTGACGCGGCAGCGGGCACGCCGCCTGCACCAGCTCATCCTTGATTCGGTGCGCATCGCCACCAGCCCGGCCGAAGCCGGTGCCCCGGGGGGCCGGGCCGGCGAGGGACAGATGCCGTTGGCACCGAACGTGACCCTGAACGTGACCATCGACCTGCAAACGTTCCTGGGCCAGCTCGAGGCGGCCGGGGTCACCGACCGCGGCGAAGACATCTCGGCGGCCACCTGCCGGCGCATCGCCTGCAACGCCGGCATCACCCCGGTCATCCTGAACGGGGACGGGGTGCCGCTGGAGCTGGGCCGCAGCCGAAGATACTTCAACCGGGCCCAACGCCGGGCTATCGCCGTCCGCGACAAGGGCTGCATCAACCCGGGCTGCACCATGTCCATCGGCCGGTGCGAGGCACACCAACTGGATGCCTGGAATTGCGGGGGCCGCACCGACGTGTCCCGCGGGTGCCTATTGTGTCCGCTATGCCACCAGGCGTACCACGCGGGCAAGTTCCGGATCGAGATGATCGGCGGGCACCCGCACGTGGTCCTGCCCAGATCCCGGGACCCGCTGCAGCTCCCCCGGCGGAACTGGATCTTCCATCCCGCCGCCGCACCGGCCCGGGCCGCCTGAGCCTTCCACCTTTCGGTGGCCGGCGCTGGCGGAGCGCGACTTGTCCCCGGCACAGGACAGGGGGAAATTCCCGGTGGACCGGGTTGGTGCCCGGCACAGTGTTCCCGCGGTTGCTGCGCTTCCGGACAGTGGTCCGCTTCGGCCAGCGCCGTCAAGATCCCGTTGTTGAACTCGCCGGTCTTGACGGCGGCGGCATGCGTCAACCCAACGCCGCGGCCGCGTCGATCGCCTGGCAGCAGCATGCAAGTCGCGTTGCGGACCTGCCGATCACCCTGGCCATCGATGCCGCCGGCTGCGTCCGGCCGGCCCGGCCGTTAGGCAACTACGGTGTGCTCGACCTTCCAGGCCGTCAGTCGCGGGTACACCCAGAAGCTGTAGATGCCCAGGGTGATGATGCACAGCAGGAACCACTTGATCCACAGCCCGAAGATGCCCCACCCGGTGCCGGTGAATTGCAGCGGCCTCCCGAGCAGGAGCGTGTTGTTGGCTCGCCAGCGTTCCACCAGCACCACGGCAAAGGGGTAGCAGATCCCCACGGTAAGCACCGTGATGAGCATGCCGAGCAGCTGGGTGCCGAACCAGGTCGCGGCCCCGCCGCGGAAAACGAAGATCGGTGCACCCGGCGGAATGCTGCCCAGTGTGGCGAGGCCCGGTCCCGGTTGGTTGTTTCCACTGGTGTACATGCTCATGATGCTTCTCCCCCTGGTTGGTGCACGGGTTCGGGACGGATGCCGGAAGGGCCGTGGCGGTCCTTGGAGCGTACCCGTGAGCCCCGACG
Source organism: Paeniglutamicibacter psychrophenolicus (assembly GCF_030812255.1). Lineage (GTDB taxonomy): Bacteria > Actinomycetota > Actinomycetes > Actinomycetales > Micrococcaceae > Paeniglutamicibacter > Paeniglutamicibacter psychrophenolicus_A. The sequence goes on from NZ_JAUSSH010000005.1 coordinate 142,301, forward strand.
TTTTACGGGCAGGCTGGCCGGGGCCGGGCATGCCGCGGGACCGGCCACCGGGTTCGCCACCCCTTTAGGTGCGGGCGCCGGCGGTCTGCTCCGCCGTGCGCGAGACGGCGACCATCTCCTCGCGGTCCACGACCTTGATGCGTTCGCGGACCACGGGACCTGCCGGGGTGGGTGCCGGGGCGGCCGCCGCACCGAGGCCCTGCTCGTGGGCATCCAGCTCGAGCCAGCCGTCCCAGCTGGTGTAGGCGACGCCCTTGGCCTCAAGCAGGGCCGGCACGGCCTCGGGTGCCGGGTTCGCGGCCACCGGCAGCTGGTTCAGGTCCGCGAGCAGGTGGGCGATGGTTTCAGCGGCGTCGGACTTGGTGTGCCCGATCAGCCCGACCGGGCCGCGCTTGATCCAGCCGGTCGCGTAGAGCCCGGGGACCTGGGTGCCGGCGGCGTCCAGCACCTTGCCCTCGAGGTTCGGCACGGTGCCGGTGCGCCCGTCGTATTCGATTTCCGGCAGCGCCGAGCCGAAGTAGCCGATGGCCCGGTAGACGGCCTGGACGGGGTAGTCGACGAGCTCGCCGGTGCCGCGCGCGTTGCCGGTGCCGTCGAGTTCCTGGCGTTCGAACCGGATGCCGCTGACCTTGCCGTCGGTCCCGGTGACCTCCACCGGGGAGTGCAGGAAGTGCAGGTGCAGGCGGCGGCGCGGGCGCCCGGATGCGGTGGCGGCGCCGGCCTGGCCGCGTTCCTCGCGTTCCTCCTGCTCGATGAGCCAGTTGGCCAGCGTGCCGACCATGGTCTTGACCTGGTTGTTGGTCTTGATCGCGGCGTCGGAGGCCGCGTCGAACTCGAAGTCCTCCGGGTAGAGCACGATGTCCACGTCCCGGCTGTGGCTCAGCTCGCGCAGCTCCAGCGGGGTGAACTTCACCTGGGCGGGGCCGCGGCGGCCGAAGACGTGCACGTCGGTGACCGGCGAAGCAGCCAGGCCGCGGTAGACGTTCTGGGGGATCTCGGTGACCAGCAGGTCCTCGGCGTGCTTGGAGAGCACGCGGGCCACGTCCAGGGCCACGTTGCCGTTGCCCAGCACCGCGACCTGCGTGGCCTCAAGCGGCCAGCTGCGCGGCACGTCCGGGTGCCCGTCGTACCAGGAGACGAAGTCCGCGCCGCCGTGGGAGCCCTCCAGCTCGATGCCCGGGATGTTCAGGTCCGCGTCGTTGATGGCGCCGGTGGCGAAGATGACCGCGTCGTAGTGCTCGCGAAGCTCCGCGATTCCCAGGTCGGTGCCGTAGTCGACGTTGCCGAAGAAGCGGATGTCCCCGCGGTCCAGCACCTTGTGCAGTGCCTTGACGATGCCCTTGATGCGCGGGTGGTCCGGGGCGACGCCGTAGCGGATCAGCCCGTACGGTGCCGGGTAGCGGTCGAAGAGGTCGATGGCGAGCTCGAAACCGCGCTCGGCCTTGGTGAGGATGTCCGCGGCGTAGACCCCGGCGGGGCCGGCGCCGATGATGGCAACGCGCAGCGGGCGCGAAGCGAAGGCGGCGGGGGCCGGGACGGACGTCGCGGCGGGGGCCTGCGTGTTTTTTTCGGTCATGGGGGGTCCTCCTGGGCGTGTATTTGGGGGTCGTGTATTTGGGGGTGTAGCTGGATGCGTGGTGTGCGGGGTGTGCTCGGCCGGCAACTCAGCCGACGGGCAGCAACTGCCGGGTGTTCGCGGCCGGGGCCAGGGCCGCTGCGGCGTGCGGGCTGATGCGCACCACGTCGCCGATGACGATCACCGCCGGGTTGGCCACGCCGATCCGCGCGGCGGTGGCGGCGATGGCATCGAGCCGGTCGATGGTGATGCGCTGCTCCGGGGTCCAGCCGCGCTCGATGACCGCGACCGGGGTGTCGGGCCGCAGCCCGCGGCCCAGCAGCGTGGCGGTGTTGCGTGCCAGCCGGGCCACGCCCATCAGCAGCACCAGGGTGTGGTCGGGGCGGGCCGGCAGTTCGGCCAGCTCCTCGTGCCCGGTGGCCATCGAGAAGCCGGTGGCCACCCCGCGGTGGGTGACGGGGATCCCGGCGGCGGCCGGGACGGAGATGGCGCTGGTGACCCCGGGGACGACGGACACCTCGACGCCGTGATCGCGGCAGTATGCGGCTTCCTCGCCGCCGCGGCCCAGCACGAACGGGTCCCCGCCCTTGAGCCGGACCACGCGGTTGCCCGCCCGGGCCTCGGCCACCAGCACCGCGTTGATCTCATCCTGCGTGGCCAGGTGGTCGCCGGGGGCCTTGCCGACCTCGATGACACGCACCGACGGGTCGAGCTCGCCCAGCAGCCCGCGCGGGCCCAGCCGGTCGGCGACCACCACGTCGGCGGCGGCCAGCAGCCGGCGCCCGGTGACGGTGATCAGCCCGGGATCGCCGGGGCCTCCGCCGACCAGGGCCACGGATCCTTGCCCGGGGCGGCGCCGGCGCAGCGGCAGCACTCCGGTGTCCGCGGCCAGCGCGATGGCGTTGCGCAGCCCGGCGGCGCGGCGCGGGTCCCCGCCGGCGGTGACCGCGACGGTGGTGCCTTCCCCGGTCCGTGCGACGGCGGGGGTCCAGGCGCTGGAGGCCGCGTGGTCCGAGGCGTTGACGCACCAGGTCTGCCGCGCGTCGGCATCCGCCGAGACCTGCGCGTCGAGCACCTTGCTTCCGGTGGCGGTGTGGGCCAGCCACATGCCAGCCAGGTCCCCGGGCTCATAGCCGCGCCGCAGCCAGATCAGCTTCCCGGCGGCCGCGGCCGCGGCGATCGGCTCGATGGCCTCCGGGGCGATGACGGTGATCTTCGCGCCGGCCTCGAGCAGCTGGGCAACGCGTCGTGCCGCCACCTTTCCGGCGCCGACGCAGAGCACGTCCTTGCCGGCCAGGCGTAGCGCCAGCGGGTGGATGGGTGCCTGGCGGGTTGTGGTGGACTGGCTCATGCTCGGCTCCTGGGGGTGGCGGTTGGCGGTGGATCGGCGGCGCGGGGCCGGTGGGCGGGTCTTCGGGCGGTTCATCGTCCGGCTCCGGGTGCCAGTCCGCGGCGGCGCAGCAGCCGCCGCTCCAGCGGGGCGAAGACCAGCAGTTCGACGGCGATGCCCACGGCGAGGATGGCCAGGATCGCGGCGACGACCACGGCCATCTGCGACAGGTCGCGGCCCTGTTGCAGCAGCGATCCCAGGCCGAAGCCGATGGACCCGCCGACCGCGATGATCTCCGCGGCCATCAGCGAGCGCCAGGAAAACGCCCAGCCCTGCTTGAGCCCGGCCAGGTAGCCGGGCAGCGCCGCCGGCAGCACGATGCGCAGCAGTTGCTGGGTGCGCGAGGCACCCAGCACGGTGCCGAGTCGGCGGTATTGCGGCGGGACCAGGTCCACGCCGGACAGGAACCCGTTGGCGATCGAGGGGGTGGCGCCCATCAGCACCACGAAGAAGACCGTGGCGTCGGTGAGGCCGAACCAGATGATCGCCGCCGGAACCCAGGCGACGGACGGGAGCACCTGCAGGCCGGAAACCAGCGGGCCCAGGCCGCGGCGCAGGGTGGTGGAGGCCGAGAGCAGCAGCCCCAGCGGCGTGCCGATGGCCAGGGCCAGCGCGAAGCCAAGCACCCCGCGCTGCAGCGAGGTGGCCACGGCCTCGGCCAGCCGGCCGTCGGCCGCCAGCGCCCCGGCGGTGCCCAGCACCTCGAGCGGGCCGGGGAACAGGTCAGTGCGCGGGGAGCCGAACCAGGCGGCCAGCTGCCACAGGCTCAGCAGGGCCGCGAGGGTGCCCAGCGGCAGCAGGAACCTGCCGGCCGTCGGCCGGGAGGCGGCCGGGGCGTCCTGCAGGTTGTCCAGGCCGGCCTCGAGCTCGCCGAGGGAATCCGTGGCATCCCGGGAATCCGGGCCCGCGGGCAGCGCAGCCGGGTCCGTGGCCGGGTCCGTGGCGCGGGCACGTTCGCGGGCGATGGTGGTCGATGAGGTGATGCTAGTGGGCATGGTGGCGGATCTCCTCGCGTAGCCTCTGGGTGATGTCGCGGGTCAGGGCGGCCTGCGCGGCAGGGTCGGTGCGCACGTGCCCGGGGATCTCCCACTCGGCGGCGATCCGCCCGGGACGGGAGGAAAGCAGCAGCACCCGCTGGCCCAGGCGCACGGCCTCGCGGACGTTGTGGGTCACGAAGAGCACGGTGCGCCGGTGGGCGCGCCAGATCCGTTCGAGCTCGTCGTGCAACAGGTCCCGGGTGATCGCGTCCAGCGCCGCGAACGGCTCGTCCATCAGCAGCACCGGACGGTCCTGGCCCAGGGCCCGGGCCAGCGAGGCGCGCTGGCGCATGCCCCCGGAGAGCTCGTGCGGGCGCTTGGCCCCGGCATCGGCCAGGTGGACCAGCTCCAGCAGCTCCCCGGCCCGCGCCCGGCGTGCGGCGCGCGGGATCCCGCGCAGTTCCAGGGCCAGTTCGACGTTGGCCCGGGCGGTGAGCCAGGGCAGCAGCGCGGCGTCCTGGAACATGAATGCGGCACCTCCGGCCGGGACGCCCACGGATCCGGCCGATGGCGGCTCGAGCCCGGCGATGACGTTGAGCAGCGTGGACTTCCCGCAGCCCGAGGCGCCCAGCACTGCGACGAATTCACCCTCGGCGATGGTGGTGCTGATGCCGGAGAGCACCGGGGCGGCGCCGTAGTCCTTGGAGAGGTTCTCGATGACGATGCTCATGCGCCGGCCCCGGCCCGGGTGGTGCCGGCGGCGCGTGCGGCGCGGGCCGCCTCCAGGAACGAGGTGTTCACGAGCCCGTCGAGGCTCGCCGGTTCGGCGAGCGACGCGGCGACGGCGTTTTCCAGCAGCCGCGGGTAGGCTCCGGCCAGCGGGTCCGCGGTGAATTCCAGCTTGCCCAGCGCGCGGGCCAGCACGTTGTCGGCCAGCGGGGCCCCGGCGGTCTCGGCGAGCCGCGCGTTCAGCACCGCCAGCACGTCGGCTTCCCTGGCGGTGTTGATCCAGTCAAGCGCCGCCAGGTGGCCGCGCAGCAGGGCCTCGACGGTGTGGGGGTGGCGGGCGGCGAAGTCCGGGGACACCGCGAGGAGAGTGGTCGGGAACAGTCCCGGCGCACCGGTCTCGGTCCCGTCCCACAGCTCCGCTTCGTCGAGGAGCACCGTCGCACCGGCCTCCAGCACCAGCCGGGAGGCCCACGGCTCGGGCAGCCATGCCCCGTCGATCTTTCCGGCGCGGAACAGTTCCAGCGTCTGGGCGTTGGCCGTCGGGGTGATGGCCACCTCCCCGCCGCGCGGGTCGGTTTCCAGCCCCTGGGCAGCCAGCCAGGTGCGCAGGGCGACGTCCTGGGTGCCGCCGAGCTGCGGGGTGGCCAGGGTGGTGCCGCGCAGCGCCGCGGCGTCGGCGATCCCTGCGCGGACCACCAGCTGGGCGCCACCCGCCGCGGCACCGGCCAGCACGCGCAGCCCGGCGCCCCCGCTGGAGGCAAAGGCGGCGATCGCGGGGTTCGGCCCCAGGTAGGCGGCGTCGATGGCGCCGGCGTTCAGCGCCTCGACGGAGGCGGGCCCGGCGCCGAAGACGCTGGTGGCCAGGCTCGTGCCGGAGCCCGCGAGCTCGGCGGCGAACAGCCCCCTGGCGGTGCCGACCAGCGCCGGTGCGTGCGTGAGGTTGGCGAAGAAGCCCAGCCGCAGCGTGGCCGCGGGCCCGGTGGGCGCGGTGCCGGCCGTTCCCGGGCGCGGCACCGTGGTGGTGGCGGCGGCGCCGAGCACCAGCAGGCCCAGCAGCCCGGTGCCGCCGGCGAGCAGCGCCCGCCTCCCGGGGCCGCGGTGCGGCCCGTCGGCGGTGTACCGGATGGTGTCCATGGGAGGTGTCCTTGTCTGTGGGTGCTGCATGGGGGTGGTGCGGCGGGGATGGCGCCCCGGCGCGGTGGGCGGGGCAGGGGTTCGCCGCTAGGCGGCGGAGGTGCGCTCTGCGATGAGTCCGGCGGCCAGCGTGTTGCCGTCCTGCGGGTCGATCACCAAAAAAGCCCCGGTGCGGTGGTGGCGCGCGTACGGCTCGGTGGGAAGTTCGGCGGCCAGGCGCAGCACCACGGTGCCGATGTCGTTCAGTTCCAGGCTGGCCGCGGGCAGCAGCCCGAAGTCCTCCAGGTCCAGTGCCCCGGCAATGGAGTTGACCTTCGCCCGCACCGTGGCGGTGCCGTGCTTGATGAGCACCGTGGCCCCGGGGCGCAGCGGGGCCGGCGAGAGCCAGCACAGCTGGGCCAGCAGGTCCGCGGAGGAATCGGGCAGCGTTCCGGCGGCGGCGATGGTGTCCCCGCGGGCGATGTCCAACTCGTCGGCAAGCCGCAGCGCCACCGAGGCGGGCGCCGTGGCGGTATCGAGCAGGACCCCGGCGGCGTCGATCCCGGTGACGGTGGTTTCCCGGCGCGGGGCGCCCGGGGATGCGACGGTGACCGGGTCCCCCACGGTGATGGTGCCGGCGGCGATGGACCCGGCGTAGGCGCGGTAGTCGCGGAACGCCTCCGGATCCAGGCCCGGCGCCAGCGCGCCCTGGGGGCGCAGCACCAGCTGGACCGGGAAGCGGAAGTCCTCGGCCGCGGCGGCCGCCTCGTCGCGGGTCGGCAGGGATTCGAGCAACCCCAGCAACGTTTCCCCGGTGTACCAGGGGGTGTGCGCGGAGCGCTCCACCACGTTGTCCCCCACCAGCGCGGAGACCGGCAGGACGTGCGGCACCGGAAGCCCCAGCCCTGCGGCCACGCGGGCCACGTCGGCGGCGATGTCGGCGAATCGCTCGGCGTCGTAGCCGACCAGGTCGATCTTGTTCACCGCGACCACGACATTGGGCACGCGCAGCAGCCCGATGACGCCCAGGTGGCGGCGGGTCTGCTCGAGCACCCCCTTGCGGGCGTCGATGAGCACGATCGCGGCATCGGCGGTGGAGGCGCCGGTGACGGTGTTGCGCGTGTACTGCACGTGCCCGGGGCAGTCGGCGAGCACGAAGGAGCGTTCCCCGGTGGAGAAGTAGCGGTAGGCCACGTCGATGGTGATGCCCTGTTCGCGCTCGGCGCGCAGCCCGTCGGTCAGCAGCGCCAAATCCAGGGTGCCGTCCCCGCCGCCGAAGCCGGTCGCGGCGGAGGTGCGGGCCAGCGACTCGAGGGTGTCGGCCAGCACGGCCTTGGCATCGTGCAGCAGCCGGCCGACGAGCGTGGACTTGCCGTCGTCGACGGAGCCGGCGGTGGCGAAGCGGAAGAGCCCGCGGGCGCCCAGCGCCGGCGCGGCATGGCCAAGTGCGGCCTCGTCAAATGCGGCGCTGTCCAGATTCGTGGTGCTCATTAGAAATACCCGTCCTTCTTGCGGTCTTCCATGGCCGCCTCGGAGATGCGGTCGTCCGCGCGGGTGGCCCCGCGTTCGGTGATGGTGGTGGTGGCGACCTCGGCGATGACCTTCGCGACCGTGTCGGCGTCGGAGGGCACCGCCCCGGTGCAGGACATGTCCCCCACGGTGCGGTAGCGTACCCTCCGGCGCACGGTGGGCACCCCGTCGCCGGGCCGGCTGAATTCGCCGACGGCCCGCCACATGCCGGAGTGCTCGAAGACCGTACGCTCGTGGGCGTAGTAGAGCGGGGGCAGCGCGATGTTCTCGCGCTCGATGTAGCGCCAGATGTCCAGCTCGGTCCAGTTGCTGATCGGGAAGGCGCGCACGTGCTGCCCCGGGGTGTGGCGCCCGTTGTAGAGGTTCCACAGTTCGGGTCGCTGGTTGCGCGGGTCCCACTGGCCGAATTCGTCGCGCAGCGACAGGATGCGTTCCTTGGCCCGGGCCTTGTCCTCGTCGCGGCGCCCGCCGCCGAAGAGCACGTCAAACCTGTTGGCGTCGATGGCGTCGAGCAGCGGGGTGGTCTGCAGCGGGTTGCGGGTGCCGTCGGCACGCTCGGTGAGCCGGCCGTCGTCGATGTAGTCCTGCACGCTGGCCACGACCAGGCGCAGGCCCAGCCGCCGGACCGTGGCGTCGCGGAACGCGATGACCTCTTCGAAGTTGTGGCCGGTGTCCACGTGCAGCACCGGGAAGGGCACGGTGCCTGGCCAGAACGCCTTGGTGGCCAGGTGCAGCATCACCACCGAGTCCTTGCCGCCGGAAAACAGCATCGCGGGGCGCTCGAACTCGGCGACGACCTCGCGCAGGATGTGGATGGATTCGGCCTCGAGCGCATCGAGCACGTCGGTTTCGTGCGTGCTGCCGGGTGTGCCGGGTGTGCCGGGTGCGGCGGGGACCGGCCGCGCGGGGGCGGGGGCGGTGGTGCTCATCTCTGGCTCCTTCGTGGGTGGGTTGTGGCGGGCATGCGGCGCGGTGCCGCTGCTGCGGGGCTCATCGGTGGATGCCGCATTCGGTCTTGGCGACCCCGGCCCAGCGGCCGGCGCGCGGGTCTTGCCCCTCGGCCACCGGACGGGTGCACGGGGCGCAGCCGATCGACGGGTAGCCGTTGGACAGCAGCAGGTTCACCGGGACGCTGTGCACGGTGGCGTGGGAAATCAGCTGATCGAAGCTCCATCCGGCCAGCGGGTTGACCTTGACCAGCCCGTGCGCCGCATCCCAGGTGACCAGCGGGGTGTTGGTGCGGGTGGGGGCCTCCTCGCGGCGGACCCCGGTGAACCAGAGCCGGTAGCCGGACAGCGCCTTCGCCAGCGGCTCCATCTTGCGCAGCCGGCAACAGGTGCCCGGGTCGCGTTCGTGCAGCCGGGGCCCGAGCTCGGCGTCCTGCTGGGCGACGGTGCGCTCCGGGAGCACGTCGACGATCCGCACGTCCAGGGAGGAGGCGACCTCGTGGCGCGTCGCATGGGTCTCGGCGAAGTGGTAGCCGGTCTCCAGGAAGAGCACGTCGACCCCGGGCAGCTGCTCGGCGACCACCGCGGGAAGCACTGCGTCGGCCATCGAGCAGGCGACGGCGACCTCGGCGACCAAGAAGTTGCGGGCCACCCAGGCGATGACGTCGGCGGCGGGCGCGTCGAAGCCCAGCTCAGCGGCGCCGGCCTCGGCCAGCGCCCGATCGGCGGCAGTCCGGGCGGACAGGTTCGCCGAGACGTTCGCGGCGGCGGTGATCGGGTCGGCGGTGTTCACAGGACGTCCTCGTCCGCGGCGCGGTGCGACCACGCGGCGAAGGACTCGTCCTCGTCGCTGGAGGCCGAGTAGTTCTCCAGCACCCGCTCGATGTAGTCCGGCAGCTGGTCGGCGGTGATCCGCAGCCCGCGCACGGTGCGGCCCAGCCCGGCCTCGCCGCGTTCGGTCGAGGCCAGTCCCCCGCCCAGGTGCACCTGGAAGCCGGGGGCCTGCCCGCCGTGCCCATCGGGCACCAGCTGGCCCTTCAGGCCGATGTCGGCGGTCTGCACGCGGGCGCAGGAGTTCGGGCAGCCGTTCACGTGCAGGCTCAAGCTCGGCGGCAGGCGCACGGCGGACTTTTCGGCGAAGCGGGTCTCGAGCTCGGCGACCGCGGCGATCGCGGTGTCCTTGGTGTCGACGATCGCCAGCTTGCAGAACTCGATCCCGGTGCAGGCGATCGCGGAGCGGCGGAAGATGCTCGGGGCGGTGACCAGGCCCAGCGCGTCGAGTTCCGCCGCGGCGGCCTTCACCGAGGCGGCCGGGATGTCCAGCGCGAGCAGCTTCTGGTGCGGGGTGGTGCGCAGCCGCTTGGAGCCGTGGCGCTCGAGCAGGTCGGCCAGTTCCAGCAGCAACGTGCCGGAGAGCCGGCCGGCGGACGGGGAGGCGCCGATGTAGTAGCGCCCGTCGTTCTGCTCGTGGATCCCCACGTGGTCCCCGGGCGTCGTGGGCTTGGCCGGGGCCGGGCCGTCGGGCAGCGAGTAGCCCAGGTACTCGGTCTCCAGCACCTCGCGGAAGCGCGCCGGGCCCCAGTCGTTCATCAGGTACTTCAGCCGCGCCTTGTTGCGCAGCCGGCGGTAGCCGTAGTCGCGGAAGATCGAGACCACGCCCAGCCACACCTCGGCGGCGCGCTCCTCGGACACGAACGCGCCCAGGCGCTCGGCCAGCCGCGCGCTGGTGGACAGGCCGCCGCCGACCCACAGGTCGTAGCCGGGCCCGTGCTCGGGGTGGATGACCCCGACCAGGGAGATGTCGTTGATCTCGTGCACCACGTCCTGGGACGGGTGCCCGGTGATGGCGGTCTTGAACTTGCGCGGCAGGTTCGCCAGCTCCGGGTCGCCGATGAAGCGCTCGCGGATCTCCTGGATGGCGGGCGTCGGGTCCAGGATCTCGTCCTTGGCGATGCCCGCGACCGGGGAACCGAGGATGACGCGCGGCACGTCCCCGCAGGCCTCGGTGGTGTCCAGGCCCACGGCCTCGAGCCGGCGCCAGATCTCCGGCACGTCCACGATGTCGACCCAGTGCAGCTGGATGTTCTGCCGGTCGGTGACGTCCGCACTGTCGCGGGCGAAGTCGCGGGAAATCTCCCCGATGGTGCGCAGCTGGTCGGTGGAAAGGGTACCGCCATCGATGCGCACGCGCATCATGAAGTAGCGGTCCTCGAGCTCATGCGGCTCCAGGGTGGCGGTGCGCCCTCCGTCGATGCCGGGCTTGCGCTGGGTGTAGAGGCCCCACCAGCGGAAGCGTCCGTGCAGGTCGGTGGGGTCGATGGAGTCGAAGCCGCCCTGGGCGTAGATGGTTTCGATGCGTTCGCGCACGTTGAGCCCGTTGTCGTCCGCCTTGACCGCCTCGTTGGCGTTCAGCGGGGCGGGCCCATCGATCTTCCACTGTCCGTGCGGCTTGGCCGCCGGGCGGGCCGGGCGGACTGGCCGGGCGGTGCCGGTGCTTGCCGGGGTGTCGGTTGCCTGTGTCATGGCTACGACATTAGGGCGGGCCGGAGGCGGCCCGCCAGCGGCCTCCGACCCGAAACGTCATGCCGTAACGCGGCGACCTATTCGGTGCCGGAGGGCCCCTTCGCTAGCGCTTCGGCGAGTCTTCCGGCGACACATTTCGCGATTGTGACGCCCGGCAACAGCGCCGCCGTCACCTGGTCGGCGCCGGCTCCGGCCAGCCGGTCGTGGAAGAATCCGGGGGCCAGCAGGAAGGCGGCGACGCCCACTCGCTTGGCGCCTGCGGCACGTGCCGCAGCCACCGCGTCGGGCACCGACGGAGCGGCGGCGGAGCAATAGGCCACCGCTACCTCCTGGCCCAGTTCCTCGGCCAGTGCCGCGGCCATCCGGGCCGCCTGCCGCTGCCCGGCCTCGAGGCGGGTTCCGGCGGCGGCCAGCACCACCGCGTCCCCGGGGCGGTGTCCGGACTCGGCCAGCCGCGCCGCCAGCACCCCGGCCAGGCGCGGGTCGGGGCCAATGGGGCCGGACACGATGGTGTGCGGCCGGGCGGCCGCCGCCTCGGCGATGTCCACCGAGGTGTGGAACCCCTCGGAGAGCAGCAGGGGTGCGACGATGGCTGCCTCGCCGGGCGGCAGGGCGGCGAGCACCGATTCCAGCCGGGGTTCCTGCACGTCGACGTAGGCCTCGTGGACCACCGCGTCGATGCCGTCTGCGGAAAGCACGGCGGCCAGGTCCCCGCGCAGCCCGTTCACGAGCCGGCGGCCTTCGGGGTTGTCGGTGCCGTGGGCGCAGGCCACGACGTGCAGCGGCCGTTTCCCGCCGCCGGCGGCCGGGTTCACGCCAGGCCGCGGATCAGCTTGTGGGCAGCGGCCTGCGCGACGGGGCGGACAACGATCTCGTCGAGGTTCACGTGGTGCGGGGCGTTGACGGCGTAGGAGACGATGTCGGCCACGTCCCCGGCGGTCAGCGGCTTGGCCACCCCGGCGTAGGGCTTTTGGGCCAACTCGCGGTCCCCGCCCATCCGGCGCAGGGCGAATTCCTCGGTCTGCACCAGGCCGGGCAGCACCTCGATGACCCGGATGTTGTGCTCGACTTCCTCCAGCCGCAGGGCCTGGGTGAGCGCGCGCTGTGCGGCCTTCGCGGCGTTGTAGCCGGATCCTCCCTCGTAGCTGACCAGCCCGGCGGTCGAGGTCAGGTTGAGCACGGTGCCCTCGCCGTGGGTGCGGAGCATCGGCAGGAAGGCGCGGGTGATCTTCATGGTGCCCATGACGTTGGCCTGGAGCATGAAGTCCCAGTCCTCGTTCTTGGCCTCGGCCAGGTAATCGGCGCCGCGGGCGCCGCCGGCGATGTTGACCAGGGTGTCGATGCCGCCGCCGGCCTCGACGGCGGCCAGCAGCGCCGCGACCTGGGCGTCGTCGGTGATGTCGGCGGCGACGGGGATCGCACCGGTCTCCTGCGCGAGCTTCGCCAGCCGGTCGGCGCGGCGGGCCACGGCGAAGACCTTCCATCCGGCCGCGGCCAGGGTGCGCGCGGTGGCCTCCCCTATTCCGCTGGAGGCTCCGGTGACGACGGCTGCATGCTGGGGGTGTGGATTCGTTGGCAACATGGACAAATCCTAACCAGCGGGGGCACCTGCCCCCAACCACGATGTCGTTTCATGGCTCCGGGGCCCACCGCATGGCGGCAAGGGCCACGGTCTCAGGATTCCTGCTGCACCTCGGTCAGGAAATCGAAGAGCACCACCGCTTGGTTGTGCACGGTGTCGCGGGCTCCGTAGACCAGCACGACGTCGTCTTCCTTCCGGGCGATCTCCAGCAGCCGCTCGGCACCCTCGGCGGCGGATCCCACCTCCAGCTCCTGGCGGTAGTGGTCGCTGAACTCGGTGAACCGCTCGGCCTTGTGGCGGAAGGCCACGCGCAGCTGGGGCGAGGGGGCCACGTCCTTGGCCCAGTCGTCGATCGCCGCTCGTTCCTTGCTCAGTCCCCGCGGCCAGAGCCGGTCCACCAGGACCCGGTAGCCGCCGTCGGCAGGTTCGTACGCACGCAACAATCGAAAACTTCCCATGCCTCAATTTTAGGCCTGTTTAGGCACTTCTTCCAGAGGAACGGCGTCTCTCGGCTTCGGCAGTGGATCCCTGGGTGAAGGCGTATTTTTGGATGGCAACCGCGGCCGCACCGGTGGCCCACTGGTCGAACTCCGGGGACAGGACCGCAATGCGCACCTCTGAGGCCTCGGGGTCCCGGTCCGCGGCCAACGCGGCGCGCACGGACTGCTCGTACCTGTTGAACAGCTCGATGCCTTCCCCACCCAGCACCACCACATTTACCATGGTCAGGTTCGCGGCGGCGGCAAGGAAACGCCCCAGTGCCAGCGCGGCGGCCTGAAGTACCGACTGGGCCACCTTGTTGCCCGCAGCGGCAAGCTCGAAGGCCTCCCCGTAGCCGACCTCGCGAAGCAGTGCAGTGGAAATCTGCGCACAGATGCTGGGAATCGTGAGCATCGCCGTGGAACAGCCGCGGTGGCCCTCCAGACACAGGGGTCCGTTCGGGTCGAGGGGGAAATGTCCGCCCAGCCCCAAACCCGTATCCCGGCCGCGCATTACCTGCTGGTGGATGGCCAACCCGTAGCCGACGCCCGCGCCAACGGTGACAACCGCAAAATCCGCTGCCTCGCGGCCCACGCCAAACCACTGCTCGGCGGCAACCAATGCCGTCACGTCGTTTTCGACCAACACCGGCAGCCCGGTGCGCTCTTGCAGCAGTTCGCCTAGCGGGACATTGCGCCAGCCCAGGAATGGGGCCCGTGCGATGACCGTTCCGTTGGAGACCTGGCCACCGATGGAAATGCCCACCCCCGAGAGCGGCCGACCGCCCAGCTCCCGGAGATCCCCAATCAGCCCCACCAAGACCTCAAGCACGTCCGCTACATCCCGGCTCGGCAGCTCGCGCGCGGCGCTGGCCCGGGACTTGGCACGCAGGTCGGTGAGCACCCCCTGTGCCATCTGGCCGGTGATCTTGATGCCGACAAAAAAGCTGGATTCCTGCCGTATATCGAGCAGCCGCACGGGGCGCCCCACGCTTCCGTCCAAGACCAGGTCGCTTTCGCCCACAATTCCCGCATCCAGCAGCGGCTTGCTCAGCCGGGTCAGGCTGGCGGCACTGAGCTTCAGCCGCTGGGAGAGTTCACCGCGTGAACTGGGCCCATGAATCAAAATGGCCCGCGCCACTTCCAGCTCCGGTTCACTGAGCAGCGGCACCTTTGCGGCAGACGGCGCAGGAGTGCCGCAGCGCTTGGAGAATGACTCACCGCTTGTCGTGGCTTCGATTGACATGCGATCAGTTTATTTCATTTCGGTCATAAATATCGACCCAACCCGCCACAGATGAGCAGAAAGGCCAGCCACAAGGTCCCCACCCATTGTGGATGTGGCGCTTGACACACTCATTAGTTTTGGAGTAAAAATATTCAATGACCTCAACAGCCCACCCCATCGCGCCATACCACCAGCTGCACCGCGGCGGTACCTCCGTTCTCATCGATGCAACCACCCCGGGGTTTCCAACGATCATCCATTGGGGCCCGGACACCGGCGAGCTCGATGAGAGCGAAATGCGGGATCTGGCGAGCGCGGCACGCCCGCAGCGCGTTTCTGGAGGGATCGACGAACCTGCCCGATTGGACATATTCCCGCAGGAACGTTTCGGATGGCAGCAGGGCCCGGCGCTCGAAGGACACCGTACCTCCCGTTCGTGGTCCACCGCATTGGCCACCAGCGGCATTCGGTCAGACCAACATTCCCTGACCATCAGTGCCGCCGACCCAGTGGCCGGCCTCGAACTCGTTACCGAGCTTCGGCTCAGTGCCAACGGGGTGTTCTCCCAGCGGCACACCCTAAAGAACTCCGGCCCAGGAGCCTACCTGGTCAACAGGCTCGCGACCGTGTTCCCCCTGCCGCACACCGCAACCACTATCCAGGACAGCACCGGCCGCCATCTCAAGGAACGCAGCGCCCAGCGCCGCCCCCTGACGGTCGGCTCGCATGTGCGCGAATCCCGGCGAGGCCGCCCCGGCGCCGACGCCAGCCTTCTCATGCTCGTTGGAGAGGCGCATTTCGGACACCGCAAGGGTCTGGTCCACGGCGTTCATCTGGCCTGGAGCGGCAACCACAAACTGAGCGCCGAACGGACCATCACTTCAGACAACTTCATCACCGCCGGGGAATTGCTGCTGCCAGGGGAACTGAACCTGGAACCGGGCTCCAGCTACAGCACCCCATGGGCCCTCGGCTCCTGGGGGCATGGAACCGACCAGCTGTCGGCCCGCTTCCACCGAGACCTGCGGGCTCGGCCGCAGCACCCCCGCAAGCCGCGGCCCGTCACCCTCAACACGTGGGAAGCGGTGTACTTCGACCACGACCTGCAGACCCTCAAGGAACTGGCCGACAGGGCCGCCACCGTGGGGGTCGAACGCTTCGTGCTCGACGACGGCTGGTTCAATGGTCGCCGCGACGACACCGCCGGACTCGGCGACTGGTTTGTCGACCCGGGCATCTGGCCGGGGGGCCTGTCCCCGCTTACCGACCATGTGACGGGGCTTGGCATGGAATTTGGCCTGTGGTTCGAGCCCGAAATGGTCAATCCGGACAGCGATCTGGCACGCAGCCATCCCGACTGGATCCTGCAGGATGCCGGCCGCTGGCCGGTGGCCGCGCGCCAGCAGCAGGTCCTCAACCTTTCACATCCCGATTGCTACGCCTACCTCCTGGAACGCATCGACAGCCTGCTCACGCAGTACCCCATCGGCTACATCAAATGGGACCACAACCGCGACCTGCTCGAGGCATCCCACGCGCACAGCGGAACCGCCGCGGTCCGCGAAACCACGCTTGCGCTCTACCGGCTGCTCGCCGAACTCAAAGCCCGGCACCCGGGACTTGAAATCGAAAGCTGCGCATCCGGCGGCGCCCGCGTCGACCTCGGCATCCTCGAACACACCGACCGCATCTGGACCTCCGACTGCATCGATCCGATCGAGCGCCTGGACAACCAGGAAAACACCAACCTGCTGATCCCCTACGAACTCATGGGTGCCCACATCGGCGGGCCCCGCTCCCACTCCACCGGGCGCAGGCACGACCTGGGCTTCATGGCACGCACCGCGATCTTCGGCCATTTTGGTATCGAATGGAACATCGCCCGGATCGACGATTCCCTGGGCACCGAGCTCGCACAGTGGGTGGACTTTCACAAGGAAAACCGCGCACTGTTCCACAGCGGGGACAGCGTCCACGCGGATCATCCCGACACCGCCATCGACATCCGCGGTGTGGTTGCCGCCGATGCCACGCGTGCCGTCTTCGCCTTCACACTGCGCGAGGCCTCGCTCACCTACCCGGCCGGACGTTTCACCCTGCCGGGATTGAACCCCGAGGCCAGGTATCGGGTGCGACTGAGCGAACCGCTGAACGATGCGGTGGGCAATGGCCAGTCCACGCTTTCCTGGACGCAAACCCCGCACGTCCTCAGCGGTGCCACCCTTGGAACGATGGGCCTGCAGTCCCCCGTCCTGTTCCCCGAGCAATCGGTACTGATCATGCTTGACCGGACCGATGGCTAAGGAGCAACCGTGAACACCAAAAAAACCCGCTCGAATACATGGCGACGCGTCGCCGGCGCCTGCCTGACGGTGGCGCTTGGAACCTCCCTGGCTGCCTGCGCCCCGGCAGACGAGGGCCGCGTGACGCTGGACTTCTTCCAGTTCAAACCCGAGGCCGTCACCGAATTCCAGGCCCTGGTCGCCGAATTCGAGACACGGAACCCGGATGTCGACGTGGTCATCAATGCCGTTCCCGACCCGGACACTGCCATCCGCACCCTGCTCGTCAAGGGCAAAACCCCCGACGTGCTCACGCTCAACGGCAACGGGAATTTCGCGGACCTGGCTGCGTCCTGCGTATTTGCGGACCTTTCGGCATTTCCCTCAGCCTCCCGAGTCAAACCCGAGGTCCAGGATATCCTCAACTCCTTGGGAACCTGCCACGGCAGCGAGACCAACGGCCTGCCCTTTGCAAACAACGCCAGCGCGATCCTTTACAACCCCGACATCTTCGCCGAATACAACGTCGAGGTTCCGAGTACCTGGGATGAGCTCATTGCCGCGGCGGAAACCTTCAAGGACAACGGGGTGGCGCCATTCCACCTGACGCTCAAGGATGCATGGACTGTCCTGCCCACCTATGTGAACCTTGCCGGAAATCTCAAACCGGCAGGATTCTTGGAAGACATCCGCTCAGCCTCGTGGAACCCGCAGACCGGGACACACGGTTTCGCAGCAGACGGGACGGAGGCCGCCGAGAAGCTCAAGCAGCTCTTCGGCTACCGCCAGCCCGGTGCCGACAGCGACGGCTACAACGACGGGAACGCCGCCTTCGCCGCGGGAAAATCGGCCATGTACCTTCAGGGCAGCTTCGCGATTCCCGCTATCAGGGCCGCAAACCCCGAGGCAAGGATCGCGTCGTTCCCCTACCCGACCACCAACGACCCGGCCGAAACAACCCTGGTCACGGGCGTCGACGTCACGCTTGCGATGGGACGAGACACCAAGCATCCGAAGGAGGCGGCGGCATTCATCGAGTTCCTGATGAGCAGCGAGGCGATGAAAAAGTACGCCGAGGCGCAATCCGCTCTCGTGCCGCTCAAGGATACCGGGCCCACAACGGATCCAGCCCTGGCCGGAGTCCAGGACATTTTCGAGGAGGGCAGGGTGATCGGCTACTTCGACCACCAGATCCCCACCAGCATTCCGTTCACTGCAATGTTGCAGCAGTTCATGCTTGACGGCGACACCGCTGCGTTCCTCGACCGGGCAGACCGCGAATTTGCGAAGGCCGCCGCCCGCACCTCAACGAAGAAAGGGGAATGACCATGGGCGCACCACGCCTCGCCACGGGCCCCAGCAAGAACAAGCTGCGCAGTGAAACCGTGAATCGAACGTTCTACTGGATGGTGATCCCTGCCCTCCTGCTCTTCGTCGTGCTTCACACCATTCCGGCGCTGACCGGAATCTTCTACAGCTTCACCAACTACGCGGGATACGGCGAATGGGATTTTGTCGGCATCGGGAACTACGTGAATCTATTCAGGGACGACAGGATACTTTCCTCATACGGGTTCACCTTCCTCTTCGCGACCACCACCACGATCGTGGTGAACGTCGGCGCACTGTTCATTGCCCTGCTGCTGAATGCGAAAATCAAATTCCAGACGGCGTTCCGCGGAATCTTCTTCATCCCCAACGTGCTTTCGGTACTGATCGTCGGATACGTCTTCAATTACCTGCTCTCCAACAACCTTCCGCTCGTTGGACAGGCGTTGGGCATCGAGTGGCTTTCCTCTTCAGTTCTCACCAACCCCGATCTTGCGTGGTTGGGCATCGTCGGGGTGACGGCCTGGCAGTCGATCGCCTTCAGTGTGATCATCTACCTGGCGGGACTGCAAACGGTTCCGGCGGAACTCTACGAAGCCGCAAGCATCGATGGGGCGACCCACTGGCGGAAATTCACCTCCATTACATTTCCCATGATTTCCGCGTTCTTCACGATCAACATGGTGCTCGCACTCAAGGGACTGCTGCAGGCCTTCGACCAGATCGTTGCACTGACAGGCGGCGGACCAGGCACCAGCACGGAATCGGTGGCCATGGTCATCTACCGGGGCGGATTCCAGGGCGGGGAATACGGCTACCAAATGGCCAACTCCGTTGTTTACCTGATCGTCATCGTGGTCCTTTCGCTGCTGCAGATGCGGACCCTACAACGCAAGGAAGCCGATTTCTCGTGAGTACACTAGCCATGTCCAAGCATTCCGTGAGCGGCGAACCGGTTTCCAGCTCAACGTCACCGCACGGTCCGGTGAAGAAGCGAAGAATTTCCAATGTCAATGTTCCTGTCACCGTTCTGGTGGCCGTGCTCTCGCTGACAGTCCTCATACCGTTGTACTTCACCGTGGTAACCGCATTGAAGTCTCCGGACCAGCTCGGCGGAACCGGATTCGAGCTGCCCACCAGCATCCACCCGGAGAACTTCTCCAAGGCCTGGGAGCTCACCAATTTCCCCAACGCGCTGCTGACCTCGGGAATCGTCACGGCTGCGGCCGTGGTCCTGACGATCATCACCAATTCCATGGTTGCGTACTCCGTCGCCCGCAACATGCACCGGCCGTTCTTCAAGGCCCTGTACTACTTCTTTATCGCCGCACTCTTTGTTCCGTTCCCAATCATCATGCTGCCGGTGACCAAGGAAACCGCACTGCTGGGCCTCGACAATCCGGTCGGCTTGTTCCTCCTATATACCGTGTACGGGCTCAGCTTCAACGTCTTCGTCTACACGGCGTTCATCAAGTCGATCCCGTCGGAACTCGAGGAGGCGGCAATCATGGACGGTGCCAGCCACTGGACGACCTTTTGGAAAGTCATCTTCCCGCTGTTGACCCCCATGAATGCGACCGTCGGAATCCTGACCTGCCTCTGGGCCTGGAACGACTTCCTGTTGCCCTTGGTGATCCTTTCCGATCCCGCCACCCGCACCCTCCCCCTGGTCCAGTACATTTTCCAGAGTCAATTCAATACCGACTATTCCACCGCTTTCGCCTCATACCTGATGGCGATGGCACCGCTACTCCTGGTCTACCTATTTGCACAACGCTGGGTTATTTCCGGTGTCATGAGAGGATCCATCAAATAATGAACGAGCACGTTGCAACCGCCGCACTAGACGCCGATTGGTGGCGCCAGGCCGCCGTCTACCAGATCTATCCGCGCAGCTTCGCCGACGCCACGGGTGACGGCCTGGGCGACCTGCCCGGGGTCACCTCGCGCATGGGCTACCTCGCGGGTCTGGGCATCGACGCGATCTGGCTCTCCCCGTTCTACCCCTCGGCCCTGGCCGACGGCGGGTACGACGTGGACGACTACCGCAACGTGGACCCGCGGCTGGGAACGCTGGAAGACTTCGACGCCATGGTCGCGGCCGCCCATGCGGCGAACATCAAGGTCATCGTCGACGTGGTGCCCAACCACTCCTCCAACCGCCATGAGTGGTTCACCGCTGCCCTGGCCGCGGCACCCGGATCCCCCGAGCGGGCCCGCTACCACTTCCGCGATGGGCTGGGAGAGAACGGCGAGCTCCCTCCCTCGGACTGGCCTTCGCACTTCGGCGGACCGGCCTGGACCCGGGTCACCGGGACCGCCGGAGAAAACGCCGGGGCGCCGGGGCAGTGGTATCTGCACCTTTTTGCCTCCGAACAGCCGGATCTGAACTGGGACAACCCGGAGGTGCGCGAGGACTTCCACACCACGCTGCGCTTCTGGGCGGACCGCGGCGTGGATGGCTTCCGCGTCGACGTGGCACACGCGTTGGTCAAGGACATGGCAGATCCGCTGCGCTCCAAGCCCTCGCTGGAGATCTTGGTCGATGACGGCAGCGACGTGCTCTTTGACCGCGACGAGGTCCACGAGATCTATGCGGGCTGGCGCTCGGTGCTCAACGAATACGACCCGCCGCGCATTGCCGTGGCCGAGGCCTGGGTTCCCTTCACCAACCGGCGCCTGCGCTATGCCCGGCCCACGGGACTTGGGCAGGCCTTCAACTTCGATTTGCTGCAGGCCCCCTTTGCCGCCACGGAGTTCCGCGAAATCGTGGCCCGGTGCCTCGAGGAAGCCGAGGCCTCCGGTGCCTCGTCCACCTGGGTGTTCTCCAACCACGACGTGGTGCGCCATGCATCGCGCTATTCCCTGCCCGACGGGACCGACGCGGCGGCCCAGGATGCGTGGCTGCTTTCCGGCGGCAGGGAACCTGCCGGCGATCCGGAACGCGGGCTGCGCCGGGCCCGGGCGGCGACGCTGTTCATGTTGGGCCTGCCCGGCTCCGCCTACCTATACCAGGGCGAGGAACTTGGGCTCTTCGAGGCCGCCGACCTGCCGCTGGATGCGCTGCAGGATCCTACGTGGTTCCGCACCGGGAAAAAGCTCAAGGGGCGCGACGGCTGCCGGGTCCCGTTGCCCTGGAATGCGCAGGAGCAGCACCTCGGTTTCGGCGGTTCGCCGTGGCTGCCCCAGCCAGGGTGGTTCGCCGATCATGCCGTCAACGTCCAGGACGGGGTGAAGGATTCCACACTGGAGTTCTACCGCAGCGCCCTGGCGTGGCGCCGCACCCTGCAGACGGCCGAGTCCCTTCACTGGGTTTCGGCGCCCGATGCCAGGCTCGCGCACTATCGCCGGCCAAACGGCTGGGAGGTGCTGACCAATTTTGGCCTCTCCCCGGCGGCCTTGCCCGAAGGGCTCGAGGCGGAAAGGATCGTCGTTGCCAGCGGGGCGCTGCCCGTGGCACCCTCGCTGGTCCCGGGGGAAACCACCCTCTGGCTCGCGCCGTAACCCGAGTCGACCGACTCCGCCCTGTCCCGCCTGGAACACCCGGGGGCGCACAATGCATCGTTGCGTGCGCCCCGCCGGTGGGCCTGTGGCGGGCATCAACATGGCACGACTGGGGGTAATGCCCGCAATCATGGGAGAATGGGCAGCATGGCTGAAGACACCTTGGGCACAGACACGCCCGTCATCGTTTCCGTTCCCGACAAGCCCGTTCTTGAGGGCCTGGAGGAACGCCTTGGCGCCCGCTGGCGCGAACAAGGCACCTACAAATTCAACGCAGAGACCACGCGCGAGCAGGTCTACTCGATCGACACTCCCCCGCCGACGGCCTCGGGCTCGCTGCACGTGGGACACATGTTCTCCTACACGCAGACCGACGTGCTGGCCCGCTACCAGCGCATGCGCGGCAAGAACGTGTTCTACCCGATGGGCTGGGACGACAACGGCCTGCCCACCGAGCGCCGCGTGCAGAACTACTACGGCGTGCGCTGCGACCCGACCCACTCCTACATCGAGGGCTACCGTCCCCCGGCGACCCCGGCGAAGAACCAGCGCGACTGGGACGTCGTGAGCCGCAAGAACTTCATCGAGCTCTGTGAGGAACTCGCGGTCGAGGACGAGAAGGTCTTCGAGCACCTCTTCTCCACCCTGGGCCTGTCCGTCGACTGGGATTTGACCTACCGCACCATCGACGACGTGTCCCGTGCCGTCTCGCAGCGCGGCTTCCTGGCCAACCTGAACGCCGGCGATGCGTACATGGCAGAGGCCCCCACCCTGTGGGACGTCACCTTCCGCACCGCCGTGGCCCAGGCCGAGCTCGAGGACCGGGAAATGCCCGGCGCCTACTACCGCTACCCGTTCACCGCGGAGGACGGCACCCAGGTCTTCATCGAGACCACCCGCCCCGAGCTGCTGGCGGCCTGTGCGGGACTGGTCGCGAACCCCGAGGACGAGCGCTACAAGCCGCTCTTCGGCAAGACCGTCACCTCCCCGCTCTTCGACGTGCCCGTCACGGTCTACCCGCACGCCCTGGCCAAGATGGACAAGGGCTCGGGCATCGCGATGGTGTGCACCTTCGGCGATTTGAACGACGTGACCTGGTGGCGCGAACTGCAGCTGCCAACCCGCACCATCATCGGCCGCGACGGCCGCGTCATCGCCGAGACCCCGGAGTGGATCACCACGCGGGCCGGGGCCGAGGCCTACGCCGCGATCGCCGGCAAAACGGTGTTCTCCGCCAAGGAGGGCGTCGTCGAGCTGCTTTCCGCCGCGAACCTGCTGGACGGCGAGCCGAAGAAGATCACCCACCCGGTGAACTTCTTCGAAAAGGGCGACAAGCCCCTGGAGATCATCTCCTCGCGCCAGTGGTACATCCGCAACGGCGGGCGCGACGAAGAGCGCCGCACGCGCCTGATCGAGCGCGGCAAGCAGATCGAGTTCCACCCCGCGTTCATGCGCTCGCGCTACGAGAACTGGATCTCGGGGCTGAACGGCGACTGGCTGGTCTCCCGCCAGCGCTTCTTCGGCGTCCCGGTTCCCGTCTGGTACCCGCTGGATGCCTCCGGCGAGCCCGACTACGAGCACCCGATCCTGCCCTCCGATGGGATGCTGCCGGTCGACCCGGCCGCGGACACCGCCCCGGGCTACGAGGAATCGGCGCGCAACACCCCCGGCGGCTTTATCGGGGATGCCGACGTGCTCGATACCTGGGCCACCAGCTCGATGACCCCGCAGATCGTGGGCCGCTGGAGCCGCGATACGGACTTCTTCGCCAAGGTCTTCCCGTTCGACCTGCGCCCGCAGGGCCACGACATCATCCGCACCTGGCTCTTCTCCTCCGCCGTGCGCGCCGATGCGCTGCACGACGTCGCCCCGTGGAAGCACGCGGCGATCTCCGGCTGGATCCTTGACCCGGACCGCAAGAAGATGTCCAAGTCCAAGGGCAACGTCGTGGTTCCCACCGACGTGCTCAACGACTACGGCTCCGACGCCGTGCGCTACTGGGCCGCCAGCGCCAAGCTTGGCGCGGACACCGCGTACGAGATCAACCAGATGAAGATCGGCCGCCGCCTGGCGATCAAGATCCTCAACGCCTCGAAGTTCGTGCTGAACCTCGGAGCCACCGAGGCCAACGTCATTTCCGGCGACGCCTCGGTGGTCACCAACGGCCTGGACAAGTCCGTGCTGGCGCGCCTGTCCCAGGTCATCGACGACGCCACCCGCGCCTTCGACGCCTATGACTACGCCCGTGCGCTGGACATCACCGAGTCGTTCTTCTGGTCGTTCACCGACGACTACGTTGAGCTGATCAAGGACCGCGCCTACGGTGCCCGCGGCGAGGCCGAGCAGGCCTCGGTGCTGACCACCCTGGCCACCACGCTGGATGCGGTGCTGCGCCTGTTCGCCCCGTTCCTGCCCTTCGCCACCGAAGAGGTCTGGGGCTGGTGGCGGGCCGGTTCGGTGCACACCGCGCAGTGGCCCGGCTCTTCCCACCTGGCCGGTGCCATCGAGGGCGCCAACACCGCGGTGCTCCCGGTCGTCGGCGAGGCGCTGTCGGGCATCCGCAAGGCCAAGTCCGAGGCCAAGGTCAAGCAGCGCACCGAGGTGCTCTCCGGGGTGATCTCCGCGCCGGAGGCCACCCTGGAGCTGTTGCGGGCCGGGCTGGGCGACCTGCTCGCCGCCGGCAACGCGCACGACGTGTCGCTGGTGGCCGCCGAGGGCGACCTGATCGTCAGCGACGTGGTGCTGGCCCCGGCCGAGGACACCGTCCAGGCCTAACAAGCGTCCGTTGCCGCGACGGGCAACACACAACGAGGGCGCCGTTCAACTCCCCGCGGGGAGTGGAACGGCGCCCTCGTCGTATCATCCGTCGAAGCAGCGCTTCCCCTGCGTTCGGTCACGCCACCTGGTGGCGGACAGAGGGGAAGCCCCTTCGGCTGACAAAACTATTGTCGGAGGGGCTTCGACTCGGTGTTGGTTCTCGTACAGCGTTGACTTTGAGAACCGGACAAAATCCTCGTTGCGCGGGTCTTGCTGCATCGCTGTTACAGCCGGGCTAGAAGAGATTCCAATAGTCCGTCACCACGAATTCGGTTTTTGTTCGGCATCATTCCGGTAGTGATGCGTATCTCTTTTATACGCGCCGGCCCCGAAACGGGCAAGGGGCCCGGGAAAACTCTGTGGTTTTCCCCGGCCCCTTGGGTTGAACGTTGGCGCTTTAGGCCATTGACACGTTTTTGCCGCCGGCCGCTTCGAGGTCAAACTGCGGGCTTTCGGTCCGGGACCGTTTGATCTCGAAGAAGTACGGGAACGAGGCCAAGGTGACCGCGGCGTCAAAGAGCTTGCCGGCCTCCTCGCCCACGGGGATCCGGGTGATGACCGGCCCGAAGAATGCGGTGCCGTTCAGTGCGATGACGGGGGTGCCGACGTCCTGGCCCACGCGGGAAATCCCGTCGTTGTGGCTGGCCTTGAGCGCCTCGTCGAACTCGGTGCCGGTGGCCGCAACGGCCAGTTCCGGCTCGAGGCCGGCCGTGGCCAGGGCGCGGGAAATGACCTCGCTGTAGTCTTCGACCTTTTCATAGTGCAGCAGCTCGCCCATGGCGGTGTAGAGATCGCCTAGCACCGCATCGCCGTGCTTCTGCGCGGCGGCGATCAGCACGCGCACCGGTCCCCAGCCCTTGGCCACGAATTCGCGGTAGTGGTCGCTCAGGCCCTCACGGCCGTCGTTAAGCACCGAGAGCGACATGACGTGCCACGCCACCTCGATGTCGCGCACCTTCTCGACCTCGAGTACCCAGCGGGAAGTCGCCCAGGCAAAGGGGCAGGTCGGATCGAACCAAAAATCAACGTGCGTCTTCTCGGACAACGTACTTCTCCTTCAGTTGGATAACAGGGCAATCGGGACGCCGCGCATCACGGTGGCGTCCAACTGCATTGCTAGGCGGACTTCTTGCCGCGTTTGTCGGCGACCTGCGCGGAGATCAAGGTGGGTTCGGCCCCGTTGAGCACCACGTCGGCGGTGATGACGACCTCGGCAACATCGTCACGGCTCGGCATCTCGAACATGGTGGAGCTCAGGGTTTCTTCCAGGATGGCGCGCAGCCCGCGGGCCCCGGTGTCCCGGGCAAGTGCGAGGTCGGCAATGGCCTCCAGCGCTCCCAGCTCGAAGGACAATTCCACCCCGTCCATGCGGAACATCTTCTGGTACTGCTTGATCAACGCGTTCTTCGGCTCGGACAGGATCTTGATCAGCGCCTCGCGGTCAAGCTTTTCCACGGTGCTGATCACCGGCAGGCGGCCGATGAACTCGGGAATGAGCCCGAACTTCAGCAGGTCCTCGGGACGCACATCTGAGTAGGAGGCCTCCTCGGACTTCAGCGCCGAGAGCGGGGCGCCGAATCCGATGCCCTTGCGTCCGGCGCGGGAGGAAATGATTTCCTCGAGCCCGGCGAAGGCGCCGGCGACGATGAACAGCACATTGGTGGTGTCCAGCTGGATGAATTCCTGGTGCGGGTGCTTGCGTCCGCCCTGCGGCGGCACCGCGGCGACCGTGCCCTCAAGGATTTTCAGCAGCGCCTGCTGCACGCCCTCGCCCGAGACATCCCGGGTGATCGAGGGGTTCTCGCTCTTGCGGGAGATCTTGTCGATCTCGTCGATGTAGATGATGCCCTGTTCGGCCTTCTTGACGTCGTAGTCGGCGGCCTGGATGAGCTTGAGCAGGATGTTCTCGACGTCCTCGCCCACGTAGCCGGCCTCGGTGAGCGCGGTGGCATCGGCGACGGCGAAGGGGACGTTCAGGCGGCGGGCCAGCGTCTGGGCCAGGTAGGTCTTGCCGCAGCCGGTGGGGCCGATCAGCAGGATGTTGGACTTGGCCACCTCGACCTCGTCCAGGGAGTTGGCGTCGGAGAGCGTGGAGACGGACTTGGCCGCGGCCCCGCCCTGGATGCGCTTGTAGTGGTTGTAGACCGCAACCGCGAGCGAGCGCTTGGCGCCCTCCTGCCCGATGACGTATTCCTGCAGCGAGTCGAAGATTTCCTTCGGCTTGGGCAGTTCGAAGGCAACGCCCTCTTCGACCTCGGCGAGTTCTTCCTCGATGATCTCGTTGCAGAGCTCGATGCATTCGGTGCAGATGTAGACGCCGTGGCCGGCGATCAGTTTGCGAACCTGCTTCTGGCTCTTGCCGCAGAAGGAACACTTGAGCAGATCAGACCCTTCACCCATGCGTGCCATCGTCTTGGTCCCCTATCTGGTACCGGTAAGACCGGCCCGAGAGACCGGAAGTGCTTAACTGTCTTAACTCTATGACAGAGCGCCGTCAGAATGGACGAACGGGCGGCCCTTGGTGCGCATATTTCGCGCCGCGACGCGGGCCGCCCGTTCGTCAGGTCCCGTGTTTAGCGGGTGATGGTGCTCTGGGGCTTGATCTTGCGCGGGGACAGGACCTCGTCGATCAGGCCGTATTCCTTGGCCTCGGCCGCGGTCATGTACAGGTCGCGCTCGATGTCGTTGCCGACCTCTTCCGCGGTCTTGTTGCTGTGCCCGGCAAGGGTGTTTTCCAGCCAGGAGCGCATGCGCATGACCTCTTCGGCCTGGATCTGCAGGTCCGAGGCGGTGCCGCGTTCGCCGCCGCCCATGGCCGGCTGGTGGATCAGCACGCGGGCGTTGGGCAGCGCCAGGCGCTTGCCCGGGGTTCCGCCGGCAAGCAGCACCGCAGCGGCGCTGGCTGCCTGGCCCAGGCACACGGTCTGGACCTCGGGGCGAATGAACTGCATGGTGTCGTAGATCGCGGTCATCGCGGTGAAGGAACCACCGGGCGAGTTGATGTACAAGGTGATGTCGCGTTCCGGGTCCATGGACTCGAGGACCAGCAGCTGCGCCATGACGTCGTCGGCCGATGCATCGTCCACCTGTGTGCCAAGGAAGATGATGCGGTCTTCGAAGAGCTTCGCGTACGGGTCCTGGCGCTTGAACCCGTACGGGGTGCGCTCTTCGAACTGCGGAAGGATGTAGCGTGCCGAGGGCGTTTCGCCGGAGGTGGCATGCGGGGTGAAATTCATCGTTTCTCCTGGGAAATCAGTTAGGTCTGCCGGGTTCCGTCGCGTTACTTTGCGACCCCGCCGCCACCGGAGACGATGCCGGAGGACTGGGCGATGTGGTCAAAGAAGCCGTACTCGAGGCCTTCAGCGGCGGTGAACCACTTGTCGCGCTCGTTGTCCTTGAGGATGGTCTCAACGGTCTGGCCGGTCTGCTGTGCGGTCAGCTCGCTCATGACCTTCTTCATGTGAAGGATCAGTTCGGCCTGGATGCGGATGTCCGAGGCGGTGCCGCCGATGCCGCCGGAAGGCTGGTGCATCAGGATGCGTGCGTTCGGGGTTGCGTAGCGCTTGCCCGGGGTGCCGGAGGACAGCAGGAACTGGCCCATGGACGCGGCCAGGCCGGTGGCGACGGTGACGACATCGTTGGGGATGTACTGCATGGTGTCGTAGATGGCCATGCCGGCGGTGATCGATCCACCCGGGGAGTTGATGTACAGCCAGATGTCCTTGTCCGCGTCTTCGGCGGAGAGCAGGAGCAGCTGGGAGCAGATGGCGTTTGCGTTCGCGTCGCTCACCTCGGTGCCGAGCCAGATGATGCGCTCCTTGAGGAGCCGGTTGTAGATGTAGTCCTCACGCTGGGCCGGATCTACCGAAGCCATTGTGGGAGTGCGGGAGTCACTGGACATGTTCTGATACCTCTCCGTGATGCCGTGGCCCGATGTTCTGTCCGTCGGGCCATTGGCTCTTTACTTCCTTGAACATTACTGCCTTGGCCAGTGACTTTGGCAGTGCAGGGGCAACTGTTCGCTGTCGGCGCATGGTCGCCGCCGCGGGCATCGCCGTCGGCTTAAAAGAGGGGTTAAAACACGCGTGGAGCCACCCTCGAGGGGTGGCTCCACGCGTGGAAGTCAATGCCGCACGAGGCGGCGCCGGACTACTTTGCCGATGCTGCCGAAGCCGACGAGGCCGAGGAAGCGGACGATGCGGAGGAGGCCGACGATGCGGATTCGCCCTCTTCTTCACCCTCGGCGCTGACGAACGAGGACAGGTCGACGACGTTGCCGTTGGTGTCGGTGACGACAGCCAGTTCCAGGACCTTGGCAAGTGCCTTGCGCCGGCGGACTTCGCCAACCAGCATCGGGACCTGGCCGGCACCGTCGAGCATCTGCGCGAACTGGTTCGGGTCCATGCCGTACTGGCCGGCGGTCTGGACGATGTAGTCGATCAGTTCGGACTGGGCAACGCCAATCTTCTCTGCTTCGGCCACGGCGTCGAGCACGATCTCGTTCTTGAAGGCCTTGGCGGTGTTCTCGCTGACCTCTGCACGGTGCTCTTCGGTGTCGTGCTCTTCACCTTCGGTGTGCGAGCCCTGCTCGAAGTGCTGCTCGACCTGCTCGGTGATGACGGATTCCGGAACCGGAACCTCGACGAGCTCCATGAGCTTGTCCAGGACCAGGTCGCGGGCGGCAACGCCCTGCTCCATGACCTTGGACTCGGCTGCGTCCTTCGCGAGGGATTCGCGCAGCTCGTCCATGGTGTCGAATTCGGAAGCCAGCTGGGCAAAGTCGTCGTTGGCCTCGGGAAGCTCGCGCTCCTTGACGGCGGTGACGGTGACCTTGACCTGTGCGGCGGCACCTGCGTGCTCGCCACCGGCCAGCTTGGTCTCAAAGGTGGCGTCCTCGCCTGCGGACAGGCCGGTGACCGCCTCGTCCATGCCCTCGAGCATGGTGCCGGTGCCAACCTGGTAGGACAGGCCGGTGGCCGAGTCAACCTCTTCGCCGTCGACCGAAGCGGTCAGGTCAAGGGTGATGAAATCCTGGTCGGCGGCCGGGCGCTCGACGGCCTTGAGCGTGCCGAAGCGGCCGCGCAGGTCGTCCAGTGCCTTCTCGATGTCGGCATCGCCGGCTTCGGTGGCGTCAACGGTGACTTCCAGGCCCTTGTACTCCGGCAGTTCGATGCTCGGGCGGATGTCGATCTCTACCTGGAAGGCCAGCTGGCCTTCGCCTTCGGTCTCGGCCGACGGGGTCTCGGTGATTTCCACCTCGGGGCGCGAGAGCGGAACGATGTCGTTCTCGGTCACGGCGGACTGGTAGTAGGTGTTCATGCCTTCGTTGATGGCAGTCTCCAGGACGTAGCCACGGCCGACGCGCTGATCAATCAAGCGGGACGGGACCTTGCCGGCGCGGAAGCCGGGAACCTGGATCTGCTTGGCGATGGTCTTGTAGGCCTCAGCAATGCGCGGCTTCAGTTCCTCGTAAGGAACTTCAACAGTGAGCTTGACCCGGGTGGGGGTGAGGGTTTCGACGGCGCTCTTCACAGCGGTGTACTCCTGGTGTGTTGTTTGGTCTGACTGGACTTCAACCCCGTAACGGAATCCGCTACGGGGTTGAATACAGAGTCGGGGTGACAGGATTCGAACCTGCGACCTCACGCTCCCAAAGCGCGCGCTCTAGCCAAGCTGAGCTACACCCCGATTAGTGCAGAAACAGTCTATGCGGAATAAACAAGTTTCTACTAATCGGCCCGTCAACCAGAAGTTTGGAATTCGTCGACGGCGCGGAATAACCATACAAGCATTCGCGGGAAAACAAAATTCACGCTCAAGGGAGGAGGAATGCCGCGTGTTTTCACGGAATTCGGCGGTTCATTTAGCCCACTGCGCCGACACTTTTGCCCCCCAACGCGGACGATTCCCCCAGAAAGGGACGTGCGTCACATGGCGAATCGTCGAAAGGAAAACGGGGAATGCCATTGCTTGGACAAAAGAAAAGAGCGACCTGATTCCTTGGAATCAAATCACTCTTCTTTGGAGGGGATGACGGGAATCGAACCCGCGTAATCAGTTTGGAAGACTGAGGCTTTACCATTAAGCTACATCCCCGCATTTGCTACACCTTGTCGGTGGCAACGGATAAAACCTTAGCACCCCAAATCAGCACCGTGCAAATCCATGCCTCCAAACGACTCGATCCTTGTCATCACGGAAGTTGCCAAACCCCGCGCGCGTGTGGATCACGCCAAGGCAGGTGCCATTTGCTGCGGCGCTTGCACCCCGCAACCCCGCGGAATTTGGCCTGCCGCCTGGCATCGCTGGGCAATGCGGAACCGGGCCTCTGGATGGGTGGCCGTCGGGATCCGGCGCACGGCGGTCCCGTCGGGCCGAGCGGTCCGTTTCCGGCGGACGGGTGCGGCTAGGTTCCGCCGGGGCGGGCACCTGCCCGCCGCTGGCAGCCGGGGCACCAGTAGAGCTTGCGTCCGGCGACCTCGCTCAGGGAGATCGCGGAGGTGCACAAGCGGCAGGTGCGGCCCTGGCGCTGGTAGGTGTAGTAGGCGTTTTGGGGCCAGACCGGGCCCGGTCCGCGGTGCTCGGGTCGGGTGGTGATGATCTTCCCGTCGCGCACCCCGTCGGCCATGATGGAGACGATGTCGTCCCACAACACACCGGCCTTGCGCGCCGAAATGTCGCAGCTGGGCGTGAACGGGTCAAGGCGCGTGCGAAAGAGGGTTTCTGCGCGGTAGATGTTGCCAACCCCTGCCAAGACCGCTTGGTCCATCAGCGCGGTGCCCACGGGCGTCTTCTTGCCGGCCAGGCGCGAGACGAATTCCTTGCGCGCAGCGCGTGCGGCCCGCTGGTGTTCGAGGGCGGTGCCGCGCCCCTTGGCCAGTTCGAATTCCCCGGCCGCGGCCGTCAGCGGGTCCGGGCCGAGCTTGGCACGCACGCTGCCCGCCTCCTGGGGCGTGAGCACCTCGCAGGCACTGGGTCCGCGCAGGTCGGCCCACCCGTGGGCGGAGACCAGCCGGGCGCGGACCTGGCCCACGGGTTCGGGAGGGCCCTGGTAGGGGCCGGCATCCGCGTCGGGCCCCTGCTCGGTCTCCCCCACCTTGCGCGGCGCGCCGATGGAGGAGGCCCCGGTGAAGTGCTCGTCTCCCCCGAAGCTCCAGGCCCCGTAGAGCCCCAGGTGCACGCGCAGCACCAGGTCGTTCTCGAATCCCAGGAACAGCTGCTTGCCGTGGGCGTGCGAGGTGGCAAGCCTGGCCCCGTCGATCAGCCGGGCCGCGGGCGCGAAGCGGCCCTGCGGGGAGGATACGGCCAAAACCTGCCCGCCAAAGACGTCGTCGAATTGGCGGGCAAGGCGGTGTACGGAGTGGCCTTCGGGCATGGTGCTGGCGGCCTTCGCTAGGCCACGACCTCGCCGGTGGTCTCATAGGTGGCGATCTTGCCGATGCGGCGGATGTGGCGCTCCACGTTGGAGAACGGCTCGGCCAGGAACGCCTCGATGATTTCGGTGGCTTCTTCCAGCGAATGCTGGCGGCCGCCCACAGCCACCACGTTGGCGTCGTTGTGCTCGCGGGCCAGGCGTGCGGTGTCCAGGTTCCAGGCCAGGGCGGCGCGGATGCCGACGACCTTGTTGGCGGCGATCTGTTCGCCGTTGCCCGATCCGCCCAGCACGATGCCCAGCGAGTCCAGCCCGGTGGCGCGGTCGGCGACCACGGCCAGGGCCGCGTTGATGCAGAACGAGGGGTAGTCGTCCTCGGCGTCGTAGGCGGTGGGCCCGTGGTCGACCATCTCGAAGCCCTTGGCGGCGAGGTGGGTGATCAGGTGGGCGCTGAGCTCGAGGCCTGCGTGGTCTGTGGCAATGTGAACGCGCATGTGATTTGTCCTTAGGCGGTGGTGAAGGCGGGATGCAGGAACCAGCCTAGCGGCGGGCCCGGCCGGGGACTAAGTTGATGACCCGGTCTGGCGCCGTCCGGAGGCCAGCGAGTTGAGCAGCCCGGCCATCGCCTGGGCGTCGGCCATGGTGGCCACCGAGTAGATGCGTGCTCCCCCGCGCGGGCGCTGCACGATCACGCCCGGGCCGGCTCCCATGATGAAGGCGATGCCCGCGCCGCTGACCCGCAGGCCCCAGCCGCCGAATTCGGCCGGGGTGATCTCACGTGCCTCGGCCTGCTCGATGTCGGAGGGCTTGACGTGCAGCATCTTGAGGAACCCGCCGCCGTAGACGCGGATGCCGGCATCGTTGGCCACCACCTTTCCGGCCAGGCAGGTTGCGCCGGCCCCCATCACGATGGCGATGCCGGGCACCATGGACCAGAGGGCGACCGGGCTGTCCCTCCCTGCGGTGATTCCAAGCGCTGCCATGCCCACGGCCAGGACCGGCATGAGGCCCAGCATCCCGGCCGGTCCGCGCACCGTGGAAGCGATCATGGTCCCGGGGGCAAACGCGTGTGCGGCTGACGCCGCGCTTGGCGACGCGGAGCCCTCCGCAGGGGCCCTGGGCGGCAGTGCGGAACGGACCAGCAGTGCGGAGCCGATTCCCCACAGCACGCCCAGCACGATGCCGGCAACCAGCATCGTGCCGTCCATCCGGGTGCCCAGTGCCGCGGGTTTGTCCAGCTGGCCGACCAGTCCGGAGAGGAACATCCCTCCGATGCCGACCACCAGGCAATTGCCCAGGCCCGCCATCAGCGGGATCCCGCTGCGGCCCGCGGCCCCGGTGAGACTGCCTGCAGAGACCGGCATGAGGATGCCCAGCAGCATGAGGGTGAAGGCGCCAACCAGCACGTGGGTGGTGAGGCTGCCGGTCCCGTCGGCCACCCCGGAACCGCCCCAATGCGTTGCCACCGGGTCGGGCAGCCTCGACCGCCACAGCAGCGAGCTGCCCAGGTGGGCCGCCAGCACGATGCCCAAGGTCGACAGCGAGAGCACCCAGAGCCTGGGCGTGCGGGCCGTGGCCGGCGGCGGGTTCGGCGATGCGGTCATGGGTTCGGATTCCCCTTTGGTGGTGCGGACGTGGGACTGCCTCGAGCATATCCAGTTCACCGCACGGGTTTCATCCCTGCCGCGCGGGTGCCGGGCATGCTAGATGAAGTGGGGCCCGCGCCCGGCCAGGCGCAGCACGCCCGAGACCATCGAGCGGGCGGTCAGCGCGCTGGTTGCCGGGTTGGCGGGATCCGGGAAGTTCTCGATCCCGAAGCGGTAGTTCCCGCCGTCCCCGCGCACGGTGATCTCGTGGCGGGTCATGGCGGCGGCCGGGTCGGCGATGATGTCCACCGCCACCAGGTCCAGGTCCCCGGCGGCCAGGCCCAGGGCGGCGGCCACATTGATGTTGGAGGGGAAGTCCCTGACGGCATCGGCCACCGAGCCGGAGAAGACGGGCGCCGCGGTTCCGGATTCGGCCACCCGGGTGATCGCCGAGCGCAGGGTGCCGGGCAGCCCCGGATGCAGCAGCGCCGCGGGCAGCTTGCGGGTGTGCAGCTCGATGGCGTTGATGGTGCCGGCCGAGGCGCGGATGAGGTCCAGTCCGCCGATGGCTCCGGTGGAGTAGTGGCAGCGTCCGGGGCCGGCCTCCAGCGCGGCGCGCAGCCGGCCATCGGCCAACGCCCCCAGCGAGGCCACCAGCAGGTCGGTTCCCGCGCCGGTGATCGCCGGCCCGTGGGCACGCACCGCGACCGGGGAGGCGCACTCGATGACCAGGTCGGCCCGTTCGATGGCGGTGGCCAGGTCCAGCACCGGGACCCGCGGCCCGGATCCGGGCCCGTCGGGGCCGGTGGTTCGTGCCGTGCGTGCCGCCGGATCGGGGTCGGCCAGGGACGCACGGTCCAGCACCCCGAGCACCCGCACCTCGCCGTCGTGCGCTCCAAGCATCCGGTGGACCGCCTGCCCGATCGCGCCGTATCCCAGCAGCACCACATCAATTCCCATGTCATCCATCCAACCAGCATCCGCGTGCACTTGCGGGAGGACGGGGTGGTGGTGAGAGAATGGGCACACTGTTCAAGGCTTGTTT
Organism: Paeniglutamicibacter psychrophenolicus; assembly: GCF_030812255.1. Lineage (GTDB taxonomy): Bacteria > Actinomycetota > Actinomycetes > Actinomycetales > Micrococcaceae > Paeniglutamicibacter > Paeniglutamicibacter psychrophenolicus_A. The sequence continues at coordinate 176,310 of NZ_JAUSSH010000005.1, forward strand.
CACACTCTGAGGGTGTTGCGGCACGCCGTGCCGCATCGCCACGCGCCGTTTCGGGCCCGGTGCAGCCCACAGATTTCAGCTCGGCAACCATCGAAAGGCACGTCAGACCATGCCAGGAATGAACCTCACCCGCGAAGAAGCCCGCATCCGCGCGGAACTGATCCACGTGCACTCCTACGACGTCGAGTTGGACCTCACCGCCTCCGACACCGTCTTCTCCTCGCGCACCACGGTGCGCTTTTCCGCCTCCGCGGGTTCCTCCACCTTCATCGACGCGGTCACCTCGGCCGTGCGCTCGGTGAACCTCAACGGCGTGGAGCTGGACCCCGCCGCGGTGTCCGACGGCGTGCGCATCGCCCTGGAGGACCTTGCGGAAGAAAACACCCTGGTCATCGACGCCGACGCGCTGTACATGAACACCGGCGAGGGACTGCACCGCTTCGTGGACCCGGTCGACAACGAGGTCTACCTCTACTCGCAGTTCGAGGTGCCCGACTCCCGCCGCATGTTCGCGGTCTTCGAACAGCCCGACCTGAAGGCGACCTTCGCCTTCACGATCACCGCCCCGGAGCACTGGGACGTCATCTCCAACGCCACCACCCCGGAACCGGTACCCGCCCACCGGGGCGCCAAGACGTGGGCCTTCGCCCCGACCGCGCGCATCTCCTCCTACATCACCGCACTGATCGCCGGCCCCTACCGGTCCGTGCGCTCGGAGCTGACCAGCAGCGACGGACGGGTCATCCCGCTGGGCGTCTTCGCCCGCGCCTCGCTCATGGAGCACCTGGACGCCCAGAACATCTTCACCCTCACCCGCCAGGGCTTCGAGTTCTTCGAGGAACAGTTCGGCACCCCGTACCCGTTCGAGAAGTACGACCAGCTCTTCGTGCCCGAGTTCAACGCCGGCGCCATGGAGAACGCCGGCGCGGTGACGTTCCTGGAGTCCTACGTCTTCCGCTCCCGGCCCACCGATGCCATGGTCGAGCGCCGCGCCATCACGATCCTGCACGAGCTGGCCCACATGTGGTTCGGCGACCTGGTCACCATGCGCTGGTGGAACGACTTGTGGCTCAACGAGTCCTTCGCCGAGTTCATGTCCACGCTCGCGGCCGCACAGAACACGCAATTCACCTCCTCGTGGACCACCTTCAACATCCTGGAGAAGAACTGGGCCTACCGCCAGGACCAGCTGCCCTCCACGCACCCGATCGTCGCCGAGATCCGCGACCTCGAGGACGTGCTGGTGAACTTCGACGGCATCACCTACGCCAAGGGCGCCTCCGTGCTGCGCCAGCTGGTCGCCTGGGTCGGCCAGGAGCAGTTCATGGCCGGGGTGCGGGAGTACTTCGCCAAGCACGCCTGGAAAAACACCGAGCTGCCGGACTTGATGCGCGAGCTGGAGGCCGCTTCCGGACGCGACCTGGGGCAGTGGTCGAAGCTCTGGCTGGAAACCGCCGGGGTCAACACGCTGCGCGCGCACATCGACACCGACGATGCGGGCACCATCACCGGCTTCGACATCGAGCAGACCGCGGTTGCCGAGCACCCGGTGATCCGCCCGCACCGTCTCGCCGTGGGCTTCTACGACCTGGACGAATCCGGTGCACTGGTGCGGGTGCACCGCGAGGAACTCGACGTCGCGGGCCCCTCCACCCCGGTGCCCGCGCTGGTGGGACGCCGGCGCCCCGCGCTGGTGCTGGTCAACGACGACGACCTGGCCTACACGAAGATCCGCCTGGATCCGGCCTCGCTGGACACCGCGACCGAGCACCTGAAGGACTTCGCCGACTCGCTGCCCCGCACCCTGGTGTGGTCCGCGGCCTGGGATGCGGTGCGCGACGCCGAGACCGGTGCCCGCAACTACATCGAGCTGGTGCTCAAGAACATCGGGCACGAATCCGACTCCACCGTGATCATGGTGCTGCTGCGCCAGCTGAACACCGCCCTGGACTTCTACGTGGCCCGCGAACACGCCCCGGCCGCCCGGCTGGCGGCCGCGGAGAAGCTCTGGGAGCTGGCCCGGGAGGCCAAGGCCGGATCGGATGCGCAACTGCAGTTCACCGGCGCCTTCGCCAACCTGGCACACACCGACTCCCAGCTCGACGCCGTCGCCGCCCTGCTCTCGGGCGACGGCGCGCTCGAGGGGCTGGCGGTGGACGCGGACCTGCGCTGGGACCTGGTGGTCTCGCTGGCCGCCGGGGGCCGCGCCGACGTGCCGGCCATCGAGGCCGAGCTGGCGCTCGATGCCACCTCCACCGGGCAGCTGGCCGCCCACACGGCGCGTGCCGCGATTCCCACGCACGCGGCCAAGCGGGCCGCCTGGGATGCGGTCATCGCCGGGAAGTTGTCCAACCTGGAACAGCGCGCGGCCATCGCCGGGTTCAACCGCGTGCACGACGCGTCGCTGATCTCCGCCTACACGGACGAGTACTTCGACTCCGCCCGGCTCGTGTGGGAGTCCAAGAGCTACGAGATCGCCCAGCAGATCGTCACCGGGTTCTACCCGGCAGCGCAGACCAGCGCGTCCACGCTGGCCGCGACCGATGCGTTCCTGGCCGGGCTGGGCGAGGATTCCCCGGCGCTGCACCGGCTGGTCATCGAGTCCCGCGAATCGGTGGTCCGCGCCCTGGCCGCGCAGGCGGCCGACGTGCGCGTGTCCGGCGCCTAGCCGGACCGCCTGCGGAAAAGGGGTGGTGCCGGCGTGCGCCGGCACCACCGGTTGGGCGAGAATGGTTGCATGAACCTGGCACTGCACGAATATCGCGTTGACATCTCCTGGACCGGCAACCGCGGCGAAGGAACCTCCGGCTACCGCAGCTACGGACGCGACCACGTGATCCGCGCCGCCGGCCTGCCCGACCTCCCGGGCACCGCCGACCCGACGTTCCACGGGGACAAGGACCGCTGGAACCCCGAGCAGCTGCTGCTGGCCGCGCTGTCCCAGTGCCACATGCTCTCCTACCTGCACGTGGCGGTCCGGCACGGGCTGGTCGTCACCGGGTACACCGATGCCGCCTCCGGGGTGCTGCGGCTGAACCGCGACGGCAGCGGGGAATTCCTCGAGGCGAACCTTGCCCCGCGCGTGGGGCTGGCCGACGAATCCCAGCGGGAGCTGGCCGATTCCCTGCACTCGGCGGCCAACGCCGTGTGCTTCATCGCCCGCAGCGTGAACTTCCCGGTGCACCACGCCCCGGTGGCCCCGGGCGCCTGAACCGTGGACACCGGCACCCCGGCGGTTCACCGGCTGACCGCGATGCTGCTGCCGCTGGCCGATGCCGGCCGGGCAGCGAGCGCGCAGGCCTACATGAAGACCACGCAGCCGTTCCTGGGCGTTCCGGTCCCCGTGCTCCGGCGCACCACCCGCGAGCTGGTCCGCCTGCTCGGCGCCGCGAGCGCGCCGGAGCGGCTGGAGCTGGCCACCGGGATCTGGTCGCAGGCCACGCACCGCGAACACTGGTACGCCGCCCAGGAAATCTGTGCGGCAGCCGCCTGCCGCGGGGACCTGGCATTCCTGCCGCTTTATGAGCGCATGATCCTCGAGGGCGCCTGGTGGGACATCGTCGATGGCTGCTCCCGGCCCCTGGGGCAACTGCTGCTCGCCCACCCGGAACCGCTGGCCGCGCAGATACGCCGCTGGAGCACGGATGCGAACATGTGGAAGCGGCGCCAGTCGATGATCTGCCAACTGCACCTGCATGCGGACACCGACACCGTGCTGCTCGACGAGGCGCTGCGCGCCAACCTGGGCGACCGGGAGTTCTTCATCCGCAAGGCCATGGGCTGGGCGCTGCGGCAATACGCGAGGACCGACCCCGGGTGGGTGCGTGACTGGGTGCGGGCGCACCGGGAGAACATGAGCCCGCTGGCGGTGCGCGAGGCGCTCAAGCACCTGGGCCAGGCGGTGTAGTAGGTCCCCTCGACAGGGGCCGGCGTCTCACGCCCTGCGCGAAAGCCGTGCGGCCCTCGCTGAGCCCGCGGGATAATGGGCACAAAGGGTCCCGGGCCGCAGCCGGGAACTGAAAGGACACCGAACCGTGAACGAGAACCGCCCCGCCCCAGAGTCCGCCCCCGAGCCGGCACTGCTGCCGGTGCCCACCCGCTTCGGCGAGGGCATCGGGCAATTGCGCCCCTTCGGCGAGGAACCGGGCCAATTGCGCCCGGTCGGTGCCTCGCTGGGCAACGCCCTGCCCGAGGGCAAGCTCTCCCCCAACGACGACCACGACCCGGCCGCCTACGAGGGCACCTTCTACGCGCAGGTCGGCGGGCGGGAGACCTTCGCCAGGCTGGCCGAGGCCTTCTACGACTCGGTCGGGCAGGACCTGGAATTCCGCGCCATGTACCCGGAAACGGACCTGCGTCCTGCCACCATGCGCCTGCAGCTGTTCCTGGAGCAGTACTGGGGCGGGCCAAAGACCTACTCCGAGCGCCGCGGGCACCCGCGCCTGCGCATGCGCCACGTCCCGTACACGATCAATTCGCACAACCGCGATACCTGGCTCAAGCACATGCGCATTGCCGTGGACTCGCTGGAGCTGCCGCCGCTGCAGGAGGCAACCCTTTGGGACTACTTCGACCGGGCCGCCCACTCGCTGATGAACGCGCCCGACCAGTAATCGCGCCGGGCAGGCGGGTCCGCGGGATCCGGGCGGCTAGCCCAGGATGCCGCCTTGGCGTGCCACCACGTGGCCTCCGGTGCTGCCCAGCCGCAGCCAGGCGCCGGAGGAAAACAGCGTGGAGCTCTCCCCCTCGCGCAGGAACCCCAGTGCGTGGGCGCCGAAGGCCATGGCCAGCGGCATCGCCGCTTCCACCCCTTCGACGGGCGAGGACCAGATCCTGGCTCGGACGGTCTTGAGCACCGGGCGCCCGGCGTTTTCGGGCAGGGCCTGGGCCACCACGCCCATCCCGCGCACCGCCTCGGCCACCAGGGTGTCGTCGGACAGCGTCGCCACCGCGTCCCAGCCGCCGCGCGGGACCTGCTGGCCCGCCCACGACGCGTTGACCTCAGCCGGGGGAACCGAAAGTTCCAGGGACCCGGTCCCCATCCGGGCCAGCCGCTCGGTCAGCGCCGAGAGCGCATAGACGCCCTGCGCCTTGGCCGGGACCGAGAGCCGCACGGCGCGCATCCCCAGCACCGTGGGAACCGAATCGCCCAGGAATTCCGGGTAGAGCACCGGGACATACAGGGCCAGGGCGTTGCCGGCCGCCTGCATCATCACCGAGCCGTCCTCGATCGAACGCGCGCGGGAAAGGAACGTGGCCAGGTCCGCAACGGTTTCCTGGTCCTCGAGTACTACGAATTCACTTGCCATGCCTTCATACTTCCATGTCCGGTGCGTGTCGGCCCATTGCCGCAGTCCCGCGGAGACACACGACACCGCCGCGCGGGGAGGCGGCGGGTGCGAATACGGCGAACGGAACACCGGGGCGATAGTGTCTTACCAGATCCATTTTTCTCCCCTCCAAGGAGCAGACACGTGAGTACCCAAGACACCACGACCCCGAAGCTGATCGAGCTGCTGGACCTCTCCGGCGACCCCGAGGCCCGCACCGACGAGGACATCTTCGTCGGCCACACCCCGCCGCAGGCCAGGAACCGCGTCTTTGGCGGCCAGGTGCTCGGCCAGGCGGTGATGGCCGCCTCCAAGACCATTGCGGAGGAGCGCCCGATCCATTCGATGCACGGCTACTTCCTGCGCGCCGGGGACGCCAGCCTGCCGATCACCTTCGGGGTGCAGCGGCTGCGCGACGGGCGCTCGTTTTCCGCCCGGCGGGTGCACGCCTACCAGAACGGCGTGCCGATCCTCTCGATGATCGCTTCGTTCCAGGCGCACTCCGAGGGCCTTGACCACCAGGACGCCATGCCCGAGGGCATCCCGGATCCCGAGTCGCTGCCCACCACCGCCGAGCTGATTGGCGACCTGGACCACCCGGTGGCCAAGGAGTACGCGTTCGACAGGCCCTTCGACATCCGCTACATCAGCGAGCCGCTCTTCCTCAAGGGCCCGGCCAACCGTCCGGCAACCAACGCGGTGTGGATGAAGACCAACTCCGCCATGCCCGAAGACGACGCCATGCACCGTGCCGCGCTGGCCTATGCCAGCGACTACACGCTGCTGGAGCCGGTGCTGCGCCGCCACGGGTTGACCTGGATCACCCCCGGCATGTCCGTGGCCAGCCTGGACCACGCGATGTGGTGGCACCGACCGTTCCGCGTCGATGAGTGGCTGCTCTACGTCCAGGAGTCCCCCAGCGCCTCCGGTGCGCGGGGGCTGGCCACCGGGCGGATCTTCAACCGCGCAGGAGAACTGGTGGCCACCGTCGCCCAGGAAGGCATGATCCGCCTGCCCCAGGACGAAGACTAGCCCCGGGGGGCGGCCCCGGACACTGCCGGCCAAAAACAACGAAGGCCCGGATCCCGCCAGAAGAAATTCCGGCGGGATCCGGGCCTTTGTCGTGGACCGAACCGAAGCGCCCCAAAGGCGCGTCGGCTGCTAGTCGCGGGTCAGGCGGCGGTGGGTGACGCGGTGCGGCTTGGCAGCCTCCGGGCCCATGCGCTCGACCTTGTTGGCCTCGTAGGAATCGAAGTTGCCCTCGAACCAGTACCAGCTCGACGGATCCTCATCGGTGCCCTCGTAGGCCAGGATGTGGGTGGCCACGCGGTCCAGGAACCAGCGGTCGTGCGATACGACCACGGCGCAACCCGGGAATTCGAGCAGAGCGTTTTCCAGCGACGAGAGGGTTTCAACGTCGAGGTCGTTGGTCGGTTCGTCAAGGAGCAGCAAGTTGCCGCCCTGCTTGAGGGTCAGCGCCAGGTTCAGGCGGTTGCGCTCACCACCGGAGAGCACACCTGCCTTCTTCTGCTGGTCCGGGCCCTTGAAGCCGAATGCCGAGACGTAGGCGCGCGTGGGAACCTCGACCTGGCCGACGTACATGTAGTCGTTCCCCTCGGAAACAACTTCCCACAGGGACTTCTCCGGGTCGATGCCGCCGCGGTTCTGGTCGACGTAAGAGATCTTGACCGAGTCGCCGATCTTCAGCTCGCCGCCGTCGATCGGCTCCATGCCGACGATGGTCTTGAACAAGGTCGACTTGCCCACGCCGTTGGGGCCGATGACACCGACGATGCCGTTGCGCGGCAGGGTGAAGGACAGGTTGTCGATCAACACGCGGTCGCCGTAGCCCTTCTTCAGGTCCTTGGCCTCAATGACCAGGGAGCCAAGTCGCGGCCCTGCCGGGATCTGGATTTCCTCGAAGTCCAGCTTGCGGGTGCGCTCGGCCTCCGACGCCATTTCCTCGTACCGGGCCAGACGCGCCTTCGACTTGGTCTGGCGGCCCTTGGCGTTGGAACGAACCCATTCGAGTTCTTCGCTCAGGCGCTTGGCAAGCTTCTGGTCCTTCTTGCCCTGGACCTCGAGACGCTCGCGCTTCTTCTCCAGGTACGTGGAGTAGTTGCCCTCGTACGGGATCAGGCGCCCGCGGTCGACCTCGGCAATCCACTGGGCCACGTGGTCCAGGAAGTACCTATCGTGGGTCACGGCAAGGACGGCACCGTGGTATGCCTGCAGGTGCTGTTCGAGCCATGACACGGACTCGGCGTCCAAGTGGTTGGTGGGCTCGTCGAGGAGCAGCAGGTCAGGCTTCTGCAGGAGCAGCTTGCACAACGCCACGCGGCGGCGTTCGCCACCGGAAAGGTGGGACACCGGCGAGTCCCCCGGCGGGCACTGCAGGGCATCCATGGCCTGTTCCAGCTGGGAGTCGATATCCCACGCGTCGGCCGTGTCGATGGCTTCCTGCAGGTGTCCCATTTCCTCGAGCAGCGTGTCGAAGTCCGCGCCGTCCTGGGCCATCTCCTCGGAGATCTCGTTGAATCGGGTGATCTTTTCATAGATCTCCCCGACGCCTTCCTGGACGTTGCCCAGAACGGTCTTTTCTTCGTTCAGCGGCGGTTCCTGCAACAGGATTCCAACGCTGTATCCCGGGCTGAGGCGTGCCTCGCCGTTGGAGGGTATGTCCAACCCCGCCATGATCTTCAGGATCGTGGACTTGCCGGCACCGTTCGGTCCAACCACGCCAATTTTTGCACCTGGATAGAACGACATGCTGACATCGTCGAGAATGACTTTGTCGCCAACGGCCTTGCGAGCCTTGGTCATCGTGTAAATGAATTCCGCCATGCCCACAAGGCTAGTGCCTTGGACGGACTTCCTCACAATTTCAGCGGCCGGATTCCCCCAAGCAGGCATGTTCCTGCACACATTGGGCGGCCACGGCATCCGATGCCGTGGCCGCCCACACATTCCCTGCCAGTTTGCTGCCCGGGCCCTCAGGCCGCCTCGGTGTCGGTCACGGACTCGGCGTCCGGCCAGCCGGTCACCGGGAACCCGTCGTTGGACTCCTCGCGCCCGTGGACCGACTCGCCGGCACGGGTGCGTCGCGCACCGTTGTCCTCGCCCCCGGCACCCCGGATCCGCTCGAAGCGGCTGACCCCGAAACGGACGTCGTGGCCCAGCGCCATGGCCTCGATGTCCACGCTGAAGCCGCGGGCCCCGTCCTTCCGGTCGTACTCGCGGACCTGCATCTTGCCGTAGACCACCACGTGGTCGCCCATGTGGATGCTGGCAAGCAGGTTGGTGGCCATGGCCCTGAAGCAGGAGACGGTGTACCAGTTGCTGTGGACGTCCGCCCACTGTCCCGTGTCGGGATCCTGCCGCCGTTCGTTGCTGACCAGGCGGAATTTTGCGATGACCGTGCCGCTGCTTTCCCCGCTCTGGCGGGGTTCGGTTCCCACCACACCGCGCAACGTAATGTGGTCCGTCATGGTGCACTCCAATGTTCGGATGTTGGCGGGCAGTTCCCGCCTCGTCCTCCCAGTGTGGCGCTGTCCGCCAGGCGTGCTGCCCATCCGGTTCCCGGCTGTGGAGATGCCACGCCGCAGGACGCTAACCAACCGCCGGTGGTTGTGCGGAGAACTCGCCGGACCGAATTCCCGCCTGCGGGATTCCCGCCTGCGGGCCCCTCGCGGAACTGCTTGGTGGCGACCAGCACGATGGCCAGCAGCAGCGGGACGATCCATCCGGACCAGCCAAGGATCGTCGCGTTGACCGTGTTGATCGGGGCGCCGGCCGCGGCGAAGACCATGGAGAAGCCGGCTGCGGCATTGAAGGTGCCGTGGGCCAGCGCGGCCGGCCACACCGAAGCCGAGCGAAGACGCAACCACCCGAAGACTGCGCCCACGAGGATGCACATGCCGATCATCATGAACACCCCCAGCCACCCCGGAGCCAAGGGGTAGTTGTAGCCCAGCAGGACCAACGGCGCATGCCAGATGCCCCAGATGATGCCCGACACGACGATCGCCCACACCGGGCCGTAGGGCATGAGCTTGGGCAGCAGCCAGCCGCGCCAGCCGAGTTCCTCGCCCAGGGCAGGAAGCAGGTTGATGAGCGCACCGATCAGCACGTTGACAAACTGTAGCGCCACCAGCATTTCGATGGGCAGGGGCAGCTCGCCCTGGCCGGCTGCGGCCAGTATCGCCTTGAAGGCGGAGAAACCGGTGAAATCCGCCGGGTAGACCCCCAGCGCAGCCCCGACGGGAAGTGCCGCCAGGATCAGTGCCACCGGGACGGTCAGGGCCAGGACCAGGTACATCAGCAGGCGGCCGGCGGGTTTCAACGGCCACAGCCCCAGCGAGCGAAACTTGGCAGCGGGCCGTTCGATGAAGAAGACCATGGCCAGTGCTGCGACCGCCGGCGTGAACATCATGGCCAGGGCAACGACCCCGAACCTGGTGTCGAACAATCCGTCGCCCTGCCACAGCGGCCAGGCCACCAGCCACGCCAGCCCGCAGGAGATGGCCGTGAAGTACAGGATTGCTCGCTGGTTGCGGTCCACGTCCGATAACGCCTTCCCTCGTGGGCGGATTGGGTTCGCCATGACCCGGTGAGGCCCATATGGGTCTCCCTAAACCCTGCCATGCCCACCCTGACCCCGGCATCATTCCTTGTGCGGATCTTCCCGCGCCAGGAAGCGACCGCCCCGATTCGGGCCTCGCCCCGGTCGCGCCTGATGGCTATTGCGAATTCGACCCGGCTACGTGAAGCTGGGGAAACCACGGCAAGTGCTTGCGACAGTGGGCAACGGCGATCAAGGATGGAACCATGGAAACCCGAGAACTGCCAACGGACGCGGAAGCCCGCTCATGAACTCGGTTAGAGTCGTGCTGCGTGGCGGACCTTTTGACGGCCGCGAGATGACGGTTTCGGATTGGCCGGAAGACCTGGTGGTTGAATCGATGCCGGAGGACCTGCATCTCGAAGCCAGGGTCCGCGCGCGCTATCTGGCCAGGGCCCCGGATGCTGTGGCGCCGGGGCCTCGTGAAATGGTGTGGGACGGTGCCCACCGGGTCGGTGGGATCCACCACGCCTGACGAATCCACATTCCCAAGGCGCCGTCGGCCTGACGCCTGGGAATCGATGCCCGAACGGCATCGAGCGAGGTGGCGTTCGATTCTTTACGGCGCCGCCAATGAAGAAACCAGTGATCCGGCTGCCCGACAAGCCGACCGTTTGAGGGCGTCGTGCATGAATACTGCCCCCAAGCTGCCCTCGAAGCAGCATTTTCCTCACCACGCAAAAGCGGCACTCACTAGGAATATCCAAGTGAGTGCCGCTTTTGCGTGGTGCCCCCGGCGCGATTCGAACGCGCGACCGACAGATTAGAAGGCTGTTGCTCTATCCACTGAGCTACGGAGGCAAGTGCACAAGAATCATAGCCCAAACCATTAGTGGTCTCACATTTCACCCGGGGCGATACCGGGCCGCCGGGCCGCGTGGGGCGATGAAAAACAATTACTCCGGACGTATGATGAACATGTCAGCCAGCGCATGCTTGGGGAGGTTGACACCCACCGCAAAGATCCACCGCTTTAGCGTCGAAAGGCTGCCGTTGCCGAGCAAATCCGAAGCACCCGTCGAAGCGACTCGGTTGCCCACAAACACGGCGTGGCGCAACTCCATCTTTGGCATTTTCTTTTTATGCGGCTTCGCGTTTGCCACCTGGGTTGCCCGGCTTCCTGCCGTTCGGGTGCAGCTCGAACTTTCCACCTCCGATGTCGGCATCCTTCTTTTCTCCCTGGCCATCGGTTCGATCGGAGGCTTGGCGTTTGCCCCCGGCATCTTGGCGAGGCTCGGAATCCGTCGCGGGATCACGCTCGGAATGCTCAGCATGGGCGCGGCCCTGGCGGTACTGGGCGGCATGACCGAGGTGCTCGGGAGCACCGTGGGCGCCATGGCGATCCTGGTCTTCTACGGTTTTGTCTTCAGCGCCACCGACGTGATGATGAATGTCGACGGCGCCGCGGTCGAACGCTCCCTGGGCAAGACCGTGCTGCCGATGATGCATGCCTTCTTCAGTTTCGGGACCATCATCGGCGCCGTCCTGGGCGCGGGGGCCTCACGCCTGGACATCGACGTGATGTGGAACTTCGCGGTCGTCGGTGTCCTGATCATGGGCCTTGGCGTCTACTTCGTCCGCAACGTTTCGGGCCTTGAACCGCCGCCGGCCCAAGGCTCCGCCACGGGTCCCGCCGCCGACACCTGGTGGCGGCGCCTCATGGCCTTGTTCCGCGACGGGCACTTGATGTTGATCGGCCTCATGGTCGCCGGGTTGGCGTTTGCCGAGGGCACGGCCAACGACTGGCTCACCATTGCCTCGGTGGACGACCACGGATTCACCGAAGCCACCGGAGCCCTGGTTTTCGGCGCATTCGTCGCGGCCATGACGGCGGGACGAATTTTCGGCGGCCCTCTTATTGACCGACTCGGACACAAGCGGGTCCTGGTGACCATGGGGATCCTGGGTCTCGCCGGCATCGTCTTGTTCATCCTGGCCCCGGCGCCGTGGGCGGTCTTCACCGGGGCCCTGCTGTGGGGCCTGGGCGGGTCGCTCGGGTTCCCCGTGGGCATGAGCGTTGCGGCAGCGCACCCCACCGATGGACCCCGACGCGTGGGCATCGTTGCCGTGTTCGGCTATTCCTCGATGCTGATCGGGCCGCCTGTCCTGGGATTCCTTGGCGAACATTTCGGGGTGCTGAAGGCATTCATCCTGGTCGCGGCCATTCTGCTGCTGACCCTGCTGATCACGCCGAAGGCCACGAACGTTCCGGGACCGCGTCCGACCCCGGAACGGATCGACTAGTGCCCGAAGCGCATGGGGTCCAGGCGCTCTCCCGCCGTGCCGTCCAATTCGTCGATGGCCAGTACCTCCTGCGCTGAGAGGTTGAACGCAAAGACGTCGAGGTTCTCGGCCATCCGGACCGGGCTTGTCGTCTTGGGAATGGGAACGGCGCCGCGCTCGATCTGCCAGCGAAGCACCGCCTGGGCAGGGGTGACCTTGTGGGCAGCGGCCGCGGCAAGCACCGGGGCGGCGTCGAGCAAGTCGTTTTCCCCGCGGCCCAGCGGCGCCCACGCTTCGGTGACTATCCCGTGTTCGGCATGGAACGCCAGCCGGTCGTCGTCAAGCCAAAACGGGGAGTGCTGGATCTGGTTGACGTCCGGAACCACGCCGGTGGCGTCGATCAGCTCCTGCAACTGCGGAACCGTGAAGTTCGAGGTGCCGATGGCCCGCACCCGCCCGCGCTTGAGCAGCTTCACCAGGCCCTCCCAGGCCTGCACGTAGTTGCCTTCCTTGGGGTTCGGCCAGTGGATCAGGAAAAGGTCAAGGTATTCCAGCCCCAGGCGCTTGCAGCTGTTCTCCCAGGCATCCATGACTCCCTGGACCGAATGCCACTGCACGTTGAACTTTGAGGTAATGAACAGTTCCTCGCGGGGAACCGACATCGAGCCGAGCCCCTCCCCGATCCCTTCCTCGTTTCCGTAGTTTTCCGCGGTGTCGATGAGCCGGTAGCCGGCCTCCAATGCGTGGGCCACGGCCGCCCCGGCCTGGATGTCGTCGAGCTGCCACGTTCCAAGGCCGATTGATGGCATGAAGGCGCCATTGTTGAGTTCACGTAACGGGACCGATGCGTAGTTATCTGACATTTGGCCATGCTATGGCACGGAAAGGATTACCGATAGGGGCCGGCGGGGCGGTGCCGCCTAGATCGGCAGCCTGCCGCCGGACTTGAGGTTCTTCATGACGATGGTGCTGGTCAGCTTTTCCACACCGGGTAGAACCACGAGCACGTCGTCGTAAAGGCGCTGGTAGGCGGGCAGGTCCGCTGCCATCACCCGCAGCAAGAAGTCCGGTTCGCCAAAGAGCCGCTGGGCATCGATGATTTGCCCGATCCTTCCAACCTCGTGTTCGAAGTCCTTCATGGTCGAGCGGTCCCTGAGTGTCACGAACACCAGGGCCTCGAAGCCGAGTCCGACCTTCGCCGGGTCCACGTCGACCCGGTAGCCGCGGATCACGCCGCTGTTCTCCAGCTCACGCAGCCTGCGGTGGCAGGGGGCCAGGGTGAGTCCGACGTCCTCCGCCAGGGCGGTGGCGGTCATGCGCCCGTTGCCCTGCAAGCGGCGCAGGATCGCGCGGTCAATTCCGTCCATGTGGCAGCCCCTGATCGAGAATATTTCGACGAGTCGAAAGCGACACGCAATATTCTTGCGCTTTACCAACCATATCAATTACATCCTTGCGCAGGCGTCCACAAGGACGCGAGAACACGCAAGCACATTTCCCCGTTTTCTTCCTAAACTTGCCGGTACATCCACGGCAGGAAAGAGATCGATCATGGACATCCAAACCATCCTTGGCTTCCTCGGGGTGTCTTTTGCCCTGGCCATGACCCCCGGTGCCGACTGGGCGTACGCGATCTCCGCGGGCCTCGGCCGCCACAAGGTCTCTTCTGCCGTGGCGGGGTTGTGCAGCGGCTACGTCTTCCACACCATCTTGATTGTCGCCGGCATGGCGGCGCTGGTTGCCAGCAATCCTCGGCTGCTTTCCTGGATCACGCTGGCCGGTGCGGCCTACCTGCTCTGGCTGGGCTTCAGCACCGCCAGGTCCTGGCGCGGGGCCGGGTTCAGCGCCGAAGCCGGCACGCCCGTTGAACCACCGGGCACTTCCGTGGTTCCACCGCTCTCGGCCGGTTCAAGTGGCGGGGCGGACACCATGGTTCGCTCGGCCGTCGAAGCCGCGGCAGCACCGCACCCCCGTGAACGCTTCTTCGGGCCGGCATTCCTCCGCGGCCTGGGCACCAGCGGATCAAACCCCAAGGCGCTGCTGCTCTACCTGGCGCTGATCCCCCAGTTCATCCATGCGGAGGCGGCCTTCTCCGTCCCGGCGCAGACCGCACTGCTGGGCCTGAGCCACATGGTGCTCTCGATCTTCGTCTACTCGGGCGTGGCGCTGGGAGCCCGGGCACTGTTGCGCCAGCGTCCAGCCGCCGCCCGCTTCATCACCCTGTTCAGCGGGTTGGTCATGATCGTCCTCGGGCTGCTGCTGGTCGCCGAGCAGGCACCGATGCTGTTCGCTTCCATCCAGATCCTGATGGCCCTGTTCGGCGGCTGACACACCCGGGGACGCATGCAGGATCGATCGATCGGGTAAACCCCGTTAGGGTTCAGGGGAAGACTGCAATCGACGAACGGCATACGCATGCGAAAGCTTCTGTCCATCCTGGCCCTGGGTGCCCTGCTGCTGGTCGGCGGTGCCCCGGCGGCACTCGCCGCACCGGCAATGGACATCGTCATCGAGGACGCCGCCGGAACGCTGGATCTGAACACACTGGTCCCGGCCCTCAAAAAGATCTCGTTCAACGAGCCGACCAAGGTCGCCATCTACACGCGGGACGGCGAGTACAACGAGAACCTCAATGAGGAAGTGCTGCGCTTCGCACGCCAGAAGCACCCCGAGTGGTTGAGCGCGGATGGGCAAAAGTGGGCCGACTCGCTGTTCGTCTTTGCGCTGGATCCCACCGGCCGGCAGGTGGGAACGTACTTCGGCGAGGACCGGAAGGTCTCCCCCGCCCAGCGCGATGACATCCAGAACGCCACCAAGGACCTGTACCGGGAGGCCCAGTGGACCGACGGGACCATCGCCGGGGTCGAACGCGCCGCGCAATTGATGAACCGCCCCTGGTACAAGTCCCCCAAGCTCTACGCCTGGAGCGGCGGTATCCTGGTGGTCGGCGGCATCAGCGTCGGCAGCACCCTGTATGTGCGCAGGACCTACCGCAACCGCTCCCTGAAGGCCCTTGAAATCGGCAACGCCAGCTACTCGAACGTCAGCCTGGACCTCGAGGCCACCGAGTTGAACGCCAAGACGATCAATGACAGCTCGCGCTACGGCGGCCTGGTGCTAGAAAAATACCGCGGATTCATGGCCGCCTACAACGAGCTCGCCGCGCAGGGCAACAAGGCCAACGGCATGGACCCGAAGTCGCACGCACGCAAGGAAACCGCGCTGTTCATGGAGAAGTACGCGGCCAAGGCGACCGACCTGGACCGCCTGGACGACGTGATCGCCGACACGAACATGCTCTTGAACATGGGCTCGGGCTGGGCCGCTGCGTGGGAACGCCAGCTGGCCCCGTTGCGTGAGGACCTGGCCGAAATCGATTCGCTGGTCATCGGCAAGCATGCCGCACCCGAGGCACCCTCAGCCATTGCCCTGAGCCGCTTCAAGACCATGACGGCCGGTGAAATGGAAAAGTGGGGTGCTGCCCTGCAGTCCAGGCAAATCGGCCCCGAGGAAGCACTGGACCAGATCGCCGAAGCCCGCGAGCAGCTCACCGGGATGCTCAAGGAGTACTCCGAGGCGGTGATCGCGAAGTTTGCGAAGGACAAGGAAGAAGAGAAGCTGATGCGTGCGGCCATGCGCACCCCCGAGGCCCGCGGGTCCAGCTATTCCTCGAACCACAGCATCCTGGGCACCGTGTACCCGGCCAACAGGTTCTGGTCGGTCGTGGGGTTCAGCGCCGGCTACCACTCCGGGATTTCCAGCGTGCAGGAAAGCCGCAGCGCCAGCTCGTCCTCGGGCGGCAGCACCGGATACGGCTCCAGCGGCGGCAGTTTCTCCGGTTCCGGTTCCTCGTCGCATTTCTGATCCGCCACGTCTCCGATGCGCCGCGCGGCCCGGCGGAGGCACGGGAAAGGGGAGGGCATCGACTCGGTTCAAGGACCGGGCCGATACCCTCCCCATCGTGTTTTTCGGGTTTTGTTACTTGCCCGGGACGATCAGCGCCGCGGCACCCTTGCGGGCCGCCTCGAAACGCGCCGAGACATCGGCCCAGTTCACGATGTTCCAGAACGCCTTCACATAGTCGGCCTTCACATTCACGTAATCCAGGTAGAACGCGTGCTCCCACATGTCCAGCATCAGCAACGGGGTCGTCGCCACCGGCACGTTGCCCTGCTGGTCGTAGAGCTGCTCGATGACCAGCTGGCCACCCAGGCCCTCAAAGCCCAGCAACGCCCAACCCGAGCCCTGCAGGCTCATCGCCGCAGCCGTGAAATGCGCACGGAACGCGTCGAACGAGCCAAAGGCGTCGTCGATCGCCGCGGCCAGCTCCCCCTCGGGCTTGTCCCCGCCCTCCGGGGACAGGTTGTTCCAGAAGATCGAGTGGTTGGTGTGCCCGCCCAGGTGGAACGCCAGGTCCTTGGACAACTTCGGGATATTCCCGAACTCGCCCTTCTCCCGCGCCTCGGCCAACTGCTCCAGGGCCGTGTTCGCCCCGGCCACATACGCCGCGTGGTGCTTGGAATGGTGCAGCTCCATGATCCGCGCCGAGATGTTCGGCTCCAGGGCCGCGTAGTCGTACTGCAGCTCGGGCAAGGTATAAATAGCCAAAATGACTCCTCATTCTCTTGTTTCAGGGGATCCGGTGCCCGGTTTTCCGGGAGCCGGTCAAGCGGTGAGGCGTGAGTGCTCACCAATGCTGTGGTAGCCGCGCCGGTGGTAGACCAGTGGCGCCGCCAGGGATTGCCCGCCCATGACCTCGAGGACCGAGGCCACCACGATGGTTGCGGGGCCGGCGGGGACCCGCGACTCGATCTCGCAGCGCATGGCCACTCCGAGGCCGTGGATCAGCGGTTCGCCGGTGGGCAGGTATTCCCACCCCGCCAGCCTCGCGAAACGTTCCTCCCCGGGACCGGCGAACAGCGCCGCGACATCGGCGTTGCGGTCGGTGAGCAGGTGCACCACGATGGTTCCGGACTCCAGGATGGCCGCGGCGGCGCCGGAGCTGCGGGCGATGTTGAAGGCCAGGTAAGCGGGGTCGGCCGACACGGAGATCAGCGAGGAGGCGGTGATGCCGACCGGTCCGCGGGATCCGGCCGCGGTCACCACGGCAACGCCGGCGGGATGGTTGCCGAAGGCAAGGCGAAATTGCTCAGCAACGGTGGCGGCCGGAAAATGGGTCTGCACGGCGGGTGGAGGTTCCTCTCATCACGGGGCCCGTGGCGGTGCCGCGGGCTGTCCTTTGCTCCCCACGCTAGAACCTCAACCTTGGTTGAGGTCAAATTTGGTTGAGGTCAAATCTGGTGTCGTCCCGAAACAACAGGGCCCCGCCGCGGTCGTCGGCCAGCTTGTCGTTGGGGTTCACGAATCCGCATTCGGCCAGCGACAGGCAGCCGCAGCCGATGCATCCGCCGAGTCCGTCGCGCAACGACTGCAACTGGTGGATCCGCTCCTGCAGGTCCTCGCGCCAGGCCGCGGAGACCGCCTGCCAGTCCTCCTTGCGCGGGGTTCCGTCGGCCGGAAGCCCGGCAAAGATTTCGGCGATGGAGCGCAGCGGTATGCCGGCGCGCTGGGCCGCGCGGATCACTGCAACGCGCCGCAGCACACCGCGGTCGAACCTGCGTTGGTTCCCGGTGGTGCGCCAGGAGGAGATCAGCCCCTCCCGCTCGTAGTAGTGCAGGGCCGAGACCGCGACACCGGAGCGGGCCGCCACCTGCCCCACGCTGAGGTCCTGCGCCGTGTTCTCACCCGTGTCCATGTTTCCATTCTGCCTTCTTCGCGTCCTTGGCATGTCACGGAGCCCGGGATGGCATGATCATTGACAGGCGGCAGTCAACGAAAGGGCGCGTGCTCCATGAAACCCACCTTCCGGTCGGGGTTTGTCGTAACCCTGGGAGTACTTGCCGCGCTCGGGGTGGGTGCTGCATTGATTTCCCTGACGTATGTCCTGACGCTGGTGTTTGTGGCGTTGTTTGTGGCCTTGGGCCTGGACCCGGTGGTCGGGAAGCTTGGGAAACTGGGCCTGAACCGCGTCAGGGCGCTGCTGTGCGTGGTGGCCGTGCTGCTGGTCTTTGCCGCCCTGGTGCTGGCCCTGGTGGTCCCGCTGTTGGTCACCGAGGGCCGGAAGCTGCTGGTCTCGTTGCCCTCGAGCCTGGAGGGCGTCGAATCCCAGGGCTGGTTCATCGAGCTCAACGGGACCCTCGGCGGGGCGCTGGTTCCCGGCGTCGACTGGCTGCAGCGCACCGTGGCCGACCCCGCGGTGTGGCTGGCGGTGGGCAACGGCGCCCTGAAGGCCGGATTCGGGGTCGCCAACGGCGTCTTCGGGGTACTCTTCGTGACCATGCTGACGATGTACTTCGTCATCGGCCTCGAGCCGCTCAAGAACGGCCTTTACGACCTGGTTCCGGCGTCCCGGCGCGACCGGGTGCGGGAGCTTGGCGAGGAGATCGCGGGCTCCGTCGGAAGCTACCTGAGCGGGATGGCTATCCTGGCAGCCCTCAACGCGACGTTCACCTTCGTGTTGCTGAGCGTGCTGCAGGTGCCCTTTGCCGCGGTGCTCGGCGTGCTGGCCCTGCCGATCACGATGATTCCGCTGGTGGGCTCGGTCATCAGCACCGCCATCGTCACGGTGGTCACGCTTTTCCATTCCCCGGGCACCGCGTTGGTGGTGCTGGCCGTGATGCTCGCCTACATGCAGGTCGAGGCCTACGTGCTGACCCCGCGCGTGGTGGGCAAGGCCATCCGCATCCCGGCGTCCATGGTGCTGATCGGCGCGATGGCCGGCGGGACCTTGGCGGGGCTGCTCGGCGCGCTGGTCGCCTGCCCGGCCTCCGCGGCAATCCTGTTGATCCTCAAGAAGGTCGTCGTCCCGGCCCAGGCCGAACGATGAACCGCCCGGGGGTGCGCGCATGAGCGATCTTGACATCTGGGCGCTGGCCCTGGGAGCCGGGCACGTTGCCCTGGGCCTGTTGGCGACGATCCTGGTCTCGCGCAACCGCAAGCCGGCCGAGGCCATCGCCTGGGTCATGGCGATCGTGTTCGTCCCCTTTCTGGGCGCGGCCGCATTCCTGCTCGTCGGCTTCGGCCGCCTGCCGGCACACCGCCGGGCCAAGCAACGCGAAGTCAACGAACTGATCCTCGAGCGCACGCGCGGCCCCTGGCTGACCAGCCACGAACCGGACTGGCCCGCCTGGCTGGCCCCGGCCACCCAGCTGAACAAGGCCCTGGGCGCGCTGCCGATGGTGGGCGGGAACGAGATCACGCTCAACGACGACTATGCCGGAACGATCACGCAGATGGCGCTGGCCATCGATGCGGCCCGGCACCGGGTGCACGTGCAGTTCTACATCGGGGTGCACGACGAGGCGACGGCGCCCTTCTTCGAGGCCCTGGCCCGGGCGCGCGGGCGCGGGGTCGAGGTCAGGGTGCTGCTGGACCACCTGGCCTCGCTGATGTACCCGCGGCGGAAGGAAACCACGGCGTTCCTGGAATCCATCGGCGCGCAGGTGCACCACATGCTGCCGCTGCGCCCCTGGCGCGGGCAGTGGCAGCGCCCGGATTTGCGCAACCACCGCAAGATCCTGGTCGTCGATTCCTCCACGGGCTTCACCGGCTCGATAAACCTGATCGAGCCGCGCTACCACAAGGCCAAGAACATCCGGCGCGGCATGTCCTGGCACGAGCTGATGATGCGCATCGAGGGTCCGGCGGTGCGCGAGCTCGACGCGGTGTTCATCACCGACTGGTACTCCGAGACCGGCCAGCTGCTGGAACTGGACACCACCGCCATCGAGCTGGAGGGCGCCACCGAGCTCATCGACGCGCAGGTGCTGCCCAGCGGCCCGAGCTTCGAGAACGACAACAGCCTCAAGCTCTTCACCATGATGATCCATCAGGCCACCAAGCGGGTGTCCATCACCAGCCCCTACTTCGTGCCGGACGAGTCGATCCTGCTGGCGATCCTCACCACCGCCGCGCGCGGGGTACCGGTGGAGCTGTTCGTCTCGGAGATCGGCGACCAGGCGATGGTCTACCATGCGCAGCGTTCCTACTACGAGGCGCTGCTGCGGGCGGGGGTGCGGATCTACCTGTACCGCGCGCCGAAGGTGCTGCACGCCAAGCACTTCTCCATCGACGACGAGGTGGCCGTCATCGGGTCCTCGAACATGGACATGCGTTCGTTCTCGTTGAACATGGAGATCTCGGTGCTGCTGCACGGCCCGGAACTGCTGGCGGACCTGCTCCGGGTGGAGGACAGGTACCGCGAAAACTCGCGGGAGCTTGAGCTTGGGCCATGGCTTGCCCGGCCGTTGCGCGAGCGGGCGCTGGACAACCTCGCGCGGCTGACCTCGATGCTGCAGTGACGGTTTGTGACGCGGCCCTCGACCCGTGATCAGGACCTTTGTGCACGGCGATCAAGACTTTTGAACGGTGTTCAAGTAATGTCGTCGGTAGCGCATCCGCGTCACCAGCCCACCGCACCGCCACCCTCGCGAACCGACAGGAACACACCCCCGACATGAGCACCGCCAACCCGCGCCTCGAGGCGCAGACCCCCGCCCGGATCGGGGCCCGCGACCTCGCCCTGGTCTCCGTCTTCGCCGCGCTCATCGCGGTGCTCACCCTGGTTCCGGCCGTGCCGGTGGGTGCCCTGGGTGTCCCGATCACCCTGCAGACCATGGGCGTGGCACTCACCGCCATGATACTGGGTTCGAAGCGCGGCGGATCGGCCGTGGGCCTCTACCTGGTGGTGGGGCTGGCCGGGGTGCCGATCTTCGCCAAGTTCTCCGGCGGCCTGGGCTCGCTGGCGGCCCCGAGCGCCGGCTACCTGCTCTCCTTCCCGATCGCGGCCCTGGTGACCGGCGCGCTGGCCACGCTCGTGCTGCGCAAAGTCGCCCGCAGGCACCGCTTCGCCTGGTTGTTCGTGGCCGGGCTGGCCGGCTCGATCCTTGTCGTGCACCCGCTGGGCATCCTGGGCATGAGCCTGAACGCCCAGATCCCGCTGGGTCAGGCCTTCATCCTGGACATGGCCTACTGGCCAGGGGACGTGGTGAAGAATTTGCTGGCCGCGGCCATCGCCGTGAGCGTCTTCAAGGCCTTCCCCGCCTTCGCAGCCCGCCGCTTCCAGGCCTAGCTCCACCGGCCCGCGGCCGGATTCGATCCACACCACCAGCAGGGAATACCGTTAAGCGTGATCCGATTCAACCAGGCCGGGCTGATCCTGCCCGCCGACGACCCTACGCAACAGGGGCGCACCGTTCTGGAACCGTGCACCCTGGAACTCGCCGAGCGGCGCATCGCCGTCATCGGCGCCAACGGGTCGGGGAAATCCACGCTGCTGCGCATGCTCAACGGGCTGGTGTCCCCCTCGACGGGTTCGGTCGCGGTCCACGGCTTCGACACCGTGCGCCAGGCCAAGTCCGTGCGCCAACGCGTGGGCTTCCTGTTCACCGACCCGCTCTCGCAGCTGGTGATGCCCATCGTCTCCGAGGACGTCGAGCTTTCGCTCAAGGCCAGCCACAGGGACCGCAACGCCCGGGCCGCCGCCGCCCTTCATGCACTGGCTGCGCTGGGCCTGGAGCACCTGGCCCAGCGCAGCATCTACGACCTCTCCGGGGGCGAGCGGCAATTGGTGGCGCTGTGCAGCGTGCTGGCCGCCGGACAGGACATCCTGGTTGCCGACGAACCGACCACCCTGCTCGATCTGGCCAACAATGAACTGCTCCAGGGAACGCTGGGCTCCCTGGACCAGCAGGTCATCTACGCGACCCACGACCTGGACTTCGCGGCGGCCGCCGACCGCGCGCTGGTGGTCGCCGGAGGGAAGATCGCCTTCGACGGCCCGGCCCACGAGGCCGTGGCCGCCTACCGCTGGCTGGTCCGGCACGGAAGCCTGGCCTCGTGAGCGCCGCGCACCAGATGCTGCTGGGCCACTACCTGCCCGGACGCAGCATCGTGCACCGGGCGCCGCTGGCCGCCAAGTACCTGGTGGTGCTGGCGATGGGGACCGCGGTTCTGGTTTGGCGCATCCCCGCCGTGGGCCTGGGCACTCTCGCGCTGGGCCTGGGCCTCTTCGCCCTGGCCGGACCCCGGGTGCTGCGCGCCTGGGCGGCCCCGCTGCGCCAGCTGTGGTGGATCTTCGCGATCCTGGGCATCCACCAGTCGATCATCAACTCCCCGCTCTTCGCGCTGACCCTGGTGTCCGGGATGCTCGCGGTGATCCAGTGCGGGCGCCTGGTGCTGCTGACCACCACCCAGGCGGCCCTGCTCGACGGGCTGGAGCGCGCGGCGGCCCCGGTGCGGCTGCTCGGCGGGAACCCCGCCACCATCGCCCTGGCCGTGGCGCTGATGCTGCGCAGCATCCCGGCGATCGCCACCTCGGTGCAGGAGCTCTCAGACGCCGCCAAGGCGCGCGGCATCGGCCGCAACCCCGCAACGCTGGCCGCACCGGTGGTCATCAACACCGTGGCCTACGCCCAGCGCACCGCCGACGCCCTGGCCGCCCGCGGCATCATGGAGCGCAACTAGCCTCGGCCCGGCAACCACGCACTCGGTTCCCGCCCGCGGGATCAGGCCGTTCGCGTCCGTTCACTCTCGCGCGCCGCCTCGACCACGCCGCGCACAAAGTCATCAAGCGATGTTGGCACCACCGAATAGCGCCGGGCAAGCGAGCTGGAGTCCAGCGGGGAATCGTAGGTCTCCAGCGCGGCGAGCAGCCCGGCAAGCATCTCGGGCATCGAGTCAATGGGCTGCCCGGGCGCAACAAAGCCAACCGGGATTTCCCGCCCGAGATGCCGCTCGAAAGCCCTGAGGACATCGCGCCACGACACCGCCTCGGGACCGCCGAGCTGCAGCACCTTCCCGATGGCGCCATCGCTGTGCAACGCCGCAACCGCATAGTCGGCAACGTCCTTCATTGCGATGATCGAGTGCCGCCGCCGGCCCTCTCCCACCAGCGTGACGGTTCCGCCGGACAGTGCCGGGGCACCGATCACGGCCATCGGCAGCATGTCCATGTAGAAGTCCGGTTGCAGCACGGTCCAGTCCATGGTGCTTTGCCCCAGGCGCCGTTCGGTCTCGCCCTTGGCCTGCAGCAGCGGCATCGGATGGTGCGGATCGGCGCCGAGTGCGGAGATGAACACGAAGCGACCCACGCCGGCTCCGGTCGCGGCCTCGATGAGGTTAGCATTGCCGTGTCGATCGACCGAGTCGATGGTGTCCGGCCCGCCGCGGGACATCGAGTTCGCGGTCGTGATGATCCCCCGGACCGATTCACAGGCTGCCCGCAGGGATGCGGGGGCCGTCAGGTCCCCGGGAACGAGGCGGGCGCCGGCCCCGGCCAGGGCGCGGGCCGCGGGCGCTGCCGGGTCGCGCACCAGCACCCGCACCTCTTCGCCGCGGGGCAAAAGCCGCCGCGCAATGAGCCCGCCGAGCTGCCCGGTGGCTCCGATGACCAGAATCATGACAAATCCCTCTCCGGAGCCGTTGCTGCGGCACCCGTTGTTTCCTCGACGGCGGCGTTGACATCGTCGCCGCTTTCATCCACCGGCTCCATGTAGAACCGAACGCCGGCCAGCAGTCCGTCGCTGACGGTGAAGATCATGACCCCGCGCATCAGCACCGGTGCGCCGTCGAGGCGGGTGCCCCCGATCTCCCACTCCGTCCAGGCACTCCGGCCGTCGATGGATTGGTCGAGGACCCGGGCCTTCAGGTCCGGGATCCCGGCGAACATCCGCTGCCAATTGCTCCGGACCTGCCCGGCCCCGGTGAAGCCGCGGGCGGGGTGGGCGGGCGTCTGGTTGCGGTAGCCCGGCGCGAAGCAGGCCACGAGGGCGTCAAGGTCGTGGGCGTTGACGGCGTCCACCAGACGGGCCAGCAACGCCTCAGGGGATGCGGCTGGGGAGTCGGCCATTGGAACTCCAATTTGATACAGTTAGGTGTAACTAATACGAAGTATGGAACCAAAAATGCCCACAGTCAAGAGCTCCCGCGGCTACGATTCCTCCTCCCGGCGCGCGGCCGCGCAAAAGACCCGGGACGCGATCCTCGACGCTGCGCAGAAGCTGCTTCTGGCCCGCGGATACCCGGGCACCACCATCGCGCGGATCGCCGCGGACGCACGGGTCTCGGTCGAGACCATCTACAAGTCCTTCGGGGGCAAGCCCGGGCTGGTGCGGGCCATCTACGAACGCGGGCTGCGGGGCCGCGGCCCCGTGGCCGCATTCGACCGCTCCGATGACATGCGCACGAGCGCCGCCGACGCGCAGTCCCTGATGCGCGCCTGGGGAGAGCTCACCGCAGAGGTCGCCGAATCCCTGACCCCGATCCTGCTGCTGGTTCGCTCCGCCGCGGCCACCGATGCCGGCATGGCGGAGCTCCAGGAGCAATCCAACGCCGAGCGCCTTCAACGGATGGAGCACAATGCCCGCTTCCTGCAGGAACGCGGGTATCTCCGCGGGGATGTGGCCCTCGAGGAGGCTGTAGACGTCATGTGGCTGCACAGCTCACCGGAGCTCTACGAACTGTTGGTGCTCCAGCGCGGCTGGAGCACCGCGCGCTTCGCCCGCTATGTGGCGCGGTCCATGGCGAGCGCACTCGTGCGCCCGGCTCCGGGCGGAGACTGACCGCTGCGGCAATCCGGACAGGACACGGGCCCGGCATGCGACACGCCGCCCAAAACCCTTCCGGCGCCCGTATTGTATGAACCATGAGCTTCAACGACGACGCGAAACTTGACTCCGGACGCATCAGGGACTCGCGCGGCCGCGGCCGCGGAGGGAAGATCGCCGCCGGAGGCGGCGGGATCATCGTGGTGCTGATCGCCGCGCTGCTCGGCATCAACCCCGACATGCTCGCCCAACTCGGCATCGGCACCGAGCAGGGAACCACGCAGGGAACCACGCAGGACGGGCCCTCGGCCCTCGAAGGCTGCAAGACCGGGGCCGACGCCAACGCGCGCACCGACTGCCGGATCCTGGCCACCACCCAGTCGCTGGACAGCTTCTGGCTCGACTACCTCCCGCAATACAACGTGGCGGTGGAACGGCCGGGCGTGCGGCTCTTTGACGGGCAGGTGGACACCGCCTGCGGAACGGCAAGCAGCGCCGTGGGACCGTTCTACTGCCCCGGGGACCGCGTCGCCTACTTCGACACCGGGTTCTTCGCCGAACTGAGCACCAACTACGGCGCCGACGGCGGGCCGCTGGCCGAGGAATACGTGGTGGCCCACGAGTACGGGCACCACATCCAAAACACGATCGGCACCCTCGCCGCCTCGCAGCAGGGCGGCACCGGGGCCACCTCCGGCTCGGTGCGCGTGGAACTGCAGGCCGACTGCTTCGCCGGAATGTGGGCGGCCCACGCCGCCACCACGAAGGATGCCGAGGGCAACACCTTCATGCAGCCGATCCGCAGGGCCGACCTGCAGTCCGCGCTGTCGGCGGCCTCGGCGGTGGGTGACGACCGCATCCAGGAAGCAGCCTCCGGGCGCGTGAACCCCCAGGTCTGGACCCATGGCTCCTCGGCCCAGCGCCAGGCCTGGTTCCTGCAGGGCTACGCCACCGGGGACATCAACCAGTGCGACACCCTCTCGGCGCGCAACCTGGACAAGCCCGGCGCGTAGGCTCCCCCGGCGGGGCAGCACCCGGAAAACACGCGAGGTGCGCTTCGCCCGGAAAGGGGAAACGCACCTCGCGTGGTGTTCGTCCGTGCGGACTAGATGTTGAAGCCCAGGGCCCGCATCTGGTCGCGTCCGTCGTCGGTGATCCGCTCGGGACCCCATGGCGGCATCCAGACCCAGTTCAGGCGGTAGGAATCAACGACCGATTCCAGTGCCTGGCCGACCTGCTCCTCGATGACGTCGGTCAACGGGCAGGCAGCGGTGGTCAGGGTCATGTCGATGAGCAGTGCGCCATCATCGGCGTACTTCAGCCCGTAGAGCAGGCCCAAGTCGACGATGTTGACACCGAGCTCGGGGTCGATCACGTCCTTGAGCGCCTCTTCGACGTCCTCCAGTGCAGTCTCGGCGGACCCGCTGGTCGTCTCGTTGGATACGCTCATGACTAGGCCGGAACGTTCAGGAAGCGGTCGTAGCCCTCTTCCTCGAGGCGGTCCGCCAGCTCTGCGCCACCCTGCTCGGCGATCTTGCCGTCAACGAAGACGTGCACGAAGTCGGGCTTGATGTAGCGCAGGATGCGGGTGTAGTGCGTGATGAGCAGCGTGCCCATCTCGTTCTGCTCCTGGGCGCGGTTGACGCCCTCGGAGACGACCTTCAGGGCGTCGACATCCAGGCCGGAGTCGGTTTCGTCCAGGATCGCGAACTTCGGCTTGAAGAGTTCCAGCTGCAGGATCTCCACGCGCTTCTTCTCGCCGCCGGAGAAGCCCTCGTTGACGTTGCGCGAGGCGAACTCGGCATCGATCTTCAGCGCTTCCATGGCCGTCTTGACGTCCTTGGTCCAGGTCCGCAGCTTCGGGGCAACCCCGTCGATGGCGGTCTTGGCGGTGCGCAGGAAGTTGGTCATCGAAACGCCCGGAACCTCGACCGGGTACTGCATGGCCAGGAACATGCCTGCGCGTGCGCGCTCGTCAACGCCCATCTCCAGGACATCGGCACCGTCGAGGGTGATCGAGCCGGAGGTGACGATGTAGCGCGGGTGGCCGGCGATGGTCGAGGCCAGCGTGGACTTGCCCGAGCCGTTGGGGCCCATGATGGCGTGGGTTTCGCCGGTCTTGATGACCAGCGAAACGCCCTTGAGGATTTCCTTGTTGCCCTGCTCGGTCTCGATGGAGACGTGCAGGTCCTTGATTTCCAGAGTAGACATGCCTTGAGTCCGTTCTCTTTCCGTGAAGTCGATGTGAATCGACGAAGTTTTAGGTGTTGGTGGGGGGGAATACCTGGATTAGTTGTCCGTGGCGGCGAGCTCGCGCTCGATCGTCTCGGCCAGGCGTTCCTCGATCTCCGGAACCCGGATCTGCTGCACGATTTCGTTCAGGAAGCCACGCACCACCAGGCGGCGTGCGGTCTTCTCGTCGATTCCGCGGCTCATCAGGTAGAAGAGGTGCTCGTCGTCGAAGCGTCCGGTGGTCGAGGCGTGTCCGGCACCGTCAATCAGGCCGGTCTCGATTTCCAGGTTCGGCACCGAGTCGGCGCGTGCGCCTTCGGTGAGCACCAGGTTGCGGTTCGCCTCGTAGGAGTTGGTCCCCTTGGCTTCCTTGCGGATCAGCACGTCGCCGACCCACACTGTGTGCGCGTCCTTGCCCTGCAGGGCACCCTTGTACAACACGTTGGACTTGCAGTTCTCGGTCGCGTGGTCCACGAACAGGCGGTGTTCCAGGTGCTGTCCGGCATCCGCGAAGTAGAGTCCGAAGAGCTCCACCTCTCCGCCTTCGCCCTCGAAATGCGCCGACGGGGTCATGCGCACCAAGTTGCCGCCGTAGGTGACGGCGATGTGCTTCAGGTGCGCGTCCTTGCCGACCTTGGCCAGGTGGGAGGATGCGTGGATGGCATCCTCGGCCCAGGCCTGCAGCGAGATCACGGTCAGCTTGGCGCCTTGGCGGATATCGAATTCGATGTTCTGAGCCAGTACCGCGGACCCGACGTGGTCAATGACCACCACGGACTCGGAGTTGGCTTCGGCGATGACCACCATGTGGCTGGCCGCGGCATCGAGCGAGGTTCCGGTGTAGGTCAAGGTGACCTGTTCGCCGGTGGAGTTCGCCGGGATCGTGACGATCTTCGCTTCGGCTGCGTGCTTCCAGGCGTTGGCCGAGATGCGGTCCTCCGGGATGCCGGCCGAACCGACGCGCGCGTCGGTCATGGCAACGGTTTCCAGCGTGGAGACGTTGGCGCCTTCGACGGTCAACGCGGGGGCAACCCCGGTCAGCTCGTTCTTGTGCAGGCCGCCCATGCGCTTGAGCGGCGTGAAGCGGAAGTCCTCTTCACGACCGGTCAGCACCGGGAAGTCCTCGACGTTGTAGCTGGTCTTGCGACCGGCACGCGAGGAATCGGGGATTCCCGCACCGCCGCCGTGGCTGTGCGCCTTGGAGGCGTCACCGCCGATCGGGGATGCTGCTGCGTTCAACGGCGAAAGGTTTTCGCCCTCTTCGGTGAAACCGGCAATGCTCGGCGCACCGATGCGGGCCTTTTCGCCCGTTAAGTGAGTTGCGGTATCAGTCATGATTAACCGACGGATCCTTCCATCTGCAGTTCAATGAGGCGGTTCAGTTCCATGGCGTACTCCATCGGAAGCTCGCGGGCGATCGGCTCGACGAAGCCGCGCACGATCATGCCCATGGCTTCCTCTTCGGTCATGCCGCGGCTCATCAGGTAGAAGAGCTGCTCCTCGGACACGCGTGAGACGGTTGCCTCGTGGCCCATGGTCACGTCGTCCTCGCGGACGTCGATGTACGGGTAGGTGTCGGATCGCGAGATCTGGTCAACCAGCAGCGCGTCGCACTCGACCGAGTTGCGTGCACCCTTGGCGCCCTCGCGGACCTGGACCAGGCCGCGGTAGGCGGCGCGGCCGCCGTTGCGGGCCACCGACTTCGAGACGATCTTCGAGGAGGTGTTCGGGGCGATGTGGACCATCTTGGACCCGGTGTCCTGGTGCTGTCCGGCACCGGCGAAGGCGATCGACAGGGTCTCGCCCTTGGCGTGCTCGCCGACCAGGTAGACGGCCGGGTACTTCATGGTGACCTTGGAGCCGATGTTGCCGTCGACCCATTCCATGGTCGCGCCCTCTTCACAGACGGCGCGCTTGGTGACCAGGTTGTACACGTTGTTCGACCAGTTCTGGATCGTGGTGTAACGGACGCGGGCGCCCTTCTTCACGATGATTTCCACAACTGCCGAGTGCAGCGAATCCGAGGTGTAAATCGGGGCGGTGCAGCCCTCGATGTAGTGAACGTAGGAGTCCTCATCGGCAATGATCAGGGTGCGCTCGAACTGACCCATGTTTTCCGTATTAATACGGAAGTATGCCTGCAGCGGGATGTCCACGTGGACGCCCTTGGGAACGTAGACGAAGGAGCCGCCGGACCAGGTCGCGGTGTTCAGCGAGGCAAACTTGTTGTCGCCCACCGGGATGATCGTGCCGAAGTACTCCTTGAAGATGTCTTCGTGCTCGCGCAGCGCGGTGTCGGTATCTAGGAAGATGACACCCTGCTTTTCCAGATCCTCGCGGAGCTGGTGGTAGACAACCTCGGACTCGTACTGGGCGGCGACACCGGAAACCAGGCGCTGCTTTTCTGCCTCGGGGATGCCGAGCTTGTCGTACGTGTTCTTGATGTCGTCGGGCAGGTCATCCCAACTGGTTGCCTGCTTCTCGGTGGAACGCACGAAGTACTTGATGTTGTCGAAGTCGATGCCCGAGAGGTCTGCACCCCAGGTGGGCATGGGCTTGCGATCGAAGTACTTCAGGCCCTTGAGGCGCATGTCCAACATCCACTGGGGCTCACTCTTGAGCTCCGAGATGTTGCGGACAACGTCCTCGTTGATGCCGCGGCGTGCATTGGCACCCGCGTCGTTCTTGTCACTCCATCCGTATTCGTAATTACCAATTCCATGGAGTTCTGGGTTCTTCTCCAGGATCTCGGTAATCACGCCGGCGTCAGTGGACTCCTGTGCAATCTGATCCGTCATCGCGGCCTCTCCTGCTTCGTGATCTTGATTCGAGTTCTCTTCTCAGCTCGCTGAGGAGTTTGGTTGCGACCCACGGGTATGTGGGTCGTACACACATGCCCGCCGCTGGCAAGTGTCGAGAGCCTTCGCACATCGACACCCAGCAGGCGGGAAAAGGTCTGGGTTTCCATCTCGCAAAAGACGGGGAATTCCCGGGCCAATTCTTGGATGGGGCAGTGCCCCTGGCACAGCTGGACGCTGAGCATGGTCGCGGTCGGCGAATCTGCGCCGACCTTGCGGGTGGAGGCAACGAAGCCGTCCGCGCTGAGCGCTTCGCTCAACACCTCGGCGCGCTCCTCGAGTCCGTCGATGCCGGCCATGATGGGACGGTAGCGCCGTTCCATCTCGCCGAAGCGGCGGGCGGCAAAGGCCTTGACCGCATCGGGGCCGGCGGCACGACCGAGTTCGGTCAGCGCCTCGGTGGCGATGTCAAGATAGTCGTTGCCCATCCTGGTTTGGCCGCGGTGCGAAAGCACATAGCGGCGTGACGGCCGACCGGCGCCGGTGCGCTGGTTGGCCACGAGCTTGACCTCGACGAGCCCTTGCTTGGAGAGCGCATCAAGGTGGCGACGAACGGCTGCAGGGGTAAAGCCCAAGCGCTCGCCCAATTCGGCGGCGCTGACCGGGCCATCCTCCAAAACGGAATACAGGACTCGGTCGCGGGTGCGTTCTTCGGCTTCCCCTGTCGCGGGAACGATGCGTGCCGGGGCGTCGCCGGCCGGCACGTCGGTTTTCGATGAATACACAACACAAGCATGCTCTAATCCAGTGCATCCGTCTAGTAAGGCACTGCTTACTTCGTCGCAGGTGGAACCCGGCCGAAGAAAAGTTAGCCGACAAAGAGACCGGGGCCACACCCTGGCCCCAGTGTCTTCTACCTGACATAGAATAACCGGGTGTCCAATGTGTCTACAAGTCTCGTGATTGAGGACTTGCTCAAAGATTTCGGTCCCGTCCCCGCCCTGGATGGCCGCATGATGCGGGTGCTCCACGGCATCAGCCTCAAGGCCGACGCGGGCAGCGTGACCACCATCCTGGGATCCAACGGCGCGGGGAAGTCAACGACCCTGGCGTGCGCCCAGGGCCTGCTGCGCCCCAACGGCGGCACCGTCCGACTGCTCGGCGAGGATCCCTACGGCGCCAGCCCCGCACTGCGTTCGCGCGTGGGGGTCATGCTGCAGGACGGCGGGTTGCCGCCCTCGCTGCGCCCGATCCCGCTGCTGCGCCATGTCGCCTCGTTCTACCGGCGGCCCGCCGACCTCGACGCCCTCATCGAGCGCCTGGGCATCAACGAGTTCGCCACCACCTCCATCCGCCGGCTCTCCGGCGGCCAGAAGCAACGCGTGGCGCTGGCCTCCGCCCTGGCGGGAAACCCGGACGTGGTCTTCCTCGACGAACCCAGCGCCGGACTGGATCCGCAATCGCGCCAGGTCGTCTTCGAGCTGATCGGCGAACTGCGCGAGGCCGGCATGTGCATCGTGTTGACCACCCACCTCATGGAAGACGCGCAGAAGCTTTCCGACTACGTCTACATCATCGACGACGGGCGCAACGTGGCCCAGGGAACGGTCTCCGAGCTCACGGCGCACGCCGCGCACGAAACCCCGGCCCAGGCCGTGACCTTCACCGCCCGGGCGGCCATGATGCTGCCCGCGCTGCCGGAGCACCTCACCCTCGCCGAGGCCTCCCCCGGACACTACCGCCTCGATGGCGTCCGCTCCCCCGGGGATCTGGCCGAACTGACCACGTGGTGGACCCGCGAGGGCGTCCTGCCCCACGCGCTGACCATGCAACCGCGCACGCTTGAAGACGTGTTCCTGGAAATTGCCGACAAGGGAAACAATGCCAACTAGTATGCAGGCCGCACCGGCCGCCAACGCGCAGGGAACACTGCGGCGCATCCTGCTGCAGGGGCGCTACGAGACCCTGGGCATGATCAGCAACGGCGAACAGCTCGTCGTTGCCGTGGTGCTGCCGCTGATGGCCCTCCTCGGCCTGGTCTTCACCGACCTGCTCAAGGATGTCGCCGCCAACCCCATCGACGCCGCCGCCCCCGGCGTGCTGGCCCTGTGCGTGGTGTCCACCGCGTTCACCGGGCAGGGCATCGCCACCGGCTTCGACCGCCGCTACGGGGTGCTGCGCTTCCTCTCGACGACCCCGCTGGGCCGTGCCGGATTGATCTACGGCAAGGTCATGGCCGTGCTGGTGGTCCTTTTCCTCCAGGTCTTGGTCATCGGCGGCACCGCGCTGCTGCTGGGGTGGCGGCCGGCGCCCGCCGGCATCGGCTGGGCCATCGCGCTGCTGGTTCTGGGTGCGGCGGCGTTCACGGCCCTCGGCCTGCTGGTCGCCGGGACCGTGCGCCCCGAGGCTACGCTGGCCATCACCAACCTGGCCTGGGTCCTGTTGGCCGCTGTCGGGGGCATCCTGTTCCCCAGCACCCGGGCCCCGGCATACCTGCAGCCGATTGTCGACCTGCTGCCCTCGGCCGCCCTGGGCGATTCCCTCAGGGCGGCCCTGATCACCGGAACCGGGTCGGTCTCCGGGATCCTCATCCTGCTGGCATGGACAATCATTGCCGGTTTCGCCGCAACCCGCTGGTTCAAGTGGAACTAGAATCCTGGAGCACAACACCATGAGCACCACCTCCCCCGCCACCAACAGTTGGACGGACAAGTTGCCCACCACCGTGAACAACACGGTGCACCGCCTGGCCATCGCCTCCCTAGCCTCCCAGATCGGCATCATCGTCACCGGTGGCGCCGTCCGCCTGACCAAGTCGGGGCTGGGCTGCTCGCAGTGGCCCAACTGCGTGCCCGGGTCGATGACCCCGGTTCCGGAGCAGGGCATCCACGGGCTGATCGAGTTCGGCAACCGCACCCTGACGTTCATCCTTGCCGCCATCGCGGTGGCCATGATCGTGTCGATCTGGCGCATGCGCTCCACCCACAAGACCATCTACCGCCTGTCCATCGCACTGCTGGCGGTCATTCCCGCCCAGGCGGTCATCGGCGGCATCACCGTCTGGTCCAGGCTGAACCCGTGGGTCGTCTCGCTGCACTTCCTGGTCTCCGCGGCCCTGGTCATGGCGGCGGCGCTGCTGGTGAACCGCACCGGGGCGCTGCGCCGCGGGGCCACCTCGCTGGGCGAACCGGCCGGAGCCACCCAGCGCTTCCTGGCCTGGACCATCTTCACCACCTCCATCCTGGCCCTGGTGCTGGGCACGATCGTCACCGGCACCGGCCCGCACGCCGGCGACGCGGACGCCCCGCGCCACATGTTCGACCCGTACATCGTCACCCGCATCCACGTGGTCCCGGTCTACCTGCTGGTGATTGCCACGGTTGCCGCCCTGGTGCTGGCGCTGCGCCACGGCTCCGATGCGAAGCTGCGCACCCCGCTGTGGCTGATGGCCGGAGTGGTGGTGCTGCAGGGCGTCATCGGCTACGTCCAGCACTTCACCGGCCTGCCGATCCTCCTGGTGCTGCTGCACATGCTCGGCGCCTCGCTGCTGGCCGCCGCGGCCGTCAACGTCTGGGACCGCACCACCGCGAAGTTCCCGTTCTGACCTTTACCGAACACCGGCAACTTTGAGGGAGGCCCTGGCGCGCTGGAAGCGTGACAGGGCCTCTTTCAGTATCCGGTGGCCCTGCGCCTCGAATCGCGCATCGCCCACCGCGTGTCCCACTGCTGCATGGCCAGCCGGCACAGGTCGGTGGCGGCGGGGCGGAACGCGAAACGGCCGAAGTCGTTGACGCGCAGCTTGCCGTTCTCGCTGAGCCACTTCCGCGGATGCCAGTCCCCATGCGTGGGCACCACCGTGACCGGGTGCGCGCCATGCTCGGCAAGCCGGCGGCGGGCCGCCCGCTCGGTGGCCGCATCGACCAGGTGCCGCGCGTCGAGCCAATGCGGCGCACGCGCCGTGGCACCGGCCTCGTGGTCCTCGTCCCGGCGGCCCCCGGTGCCGTGCAGCAGCCGAAACGCGGCACCGGCCTGCTCGTGGATGTCCGGGGAGTACTCGGCCGCGGTGCCCTCGAACAACACCCCGGGCCGGTATTCCAGGACCATGATGCCCGCCTCCCGGCATCCCTGCAGCAGTTCCCCGGCCGGCCCGGCGGCGACCAGCCGGCCGGTGTGTCCACGGTGCGCGGTGGGCTCGCGTCCGATGTGGTGGTTCGCTCCCCCGGCGCCCTTGGCGATGACCTCGCGGTTTCCCGCTCGGACGTGCAGCACCTTGGTGTCGAGCTGGCCCCACGACAAATCCGCCAGCAGCACCGGGGCCCCAAGCCACACCCGGTCGAACCTCGCTTGCCGGACCGAAAGCTGTCCGTTGTCCCATGTCCGCATGGTTCGAAAGACTACCCGCGGTGCCGCGGCCCCCGGTCGGTAAAGTTGCTTCGACGACACCGACCCGCATCCGCGCTCCGCGCCCCGGGGACGCCGCAGCGCTGGCCGAACTCCACCTGGAGATCTGGGCCGAAACCCATGCCGGGGTGCTCCCCGCTTCCGCCTGGGGCGAGGAAGCGCGCACCGGCAGGATCCGGATGTGGGGGTCGATCTGCACGGCCCCGCGTCTCGGCGACCGCTGTGCGGTGGCCGAGCGGGACGGCCGGCTCGTCGGCCTGGCCGGTGCCGGGGCGAGCCAGGACACCCCGCCCCGCGGACCAGGGAATTGTGGTTCATCTGCCTGCTGGCTGCGGCACACGGCTCCGGGGCGGGCCAGTGGTTGCCCGATGCGGCGCTCGGGAAGGAGCCGGCGAGCCTGTGGGCGCTCGAGGCGAACGCGCGCGCCGCGGCCTTATGCTCCCGCAACGGATTCGGTCCCGACGGCACCCGGAGACCCGGTGGGTACGAGGGCGCGGCGACGTGATCCGCATGGTCCGCCGAGCGTTCCGGGCCTGCATGCGCTCCCCGGGGCAACCGGTCACCGACAACAAAGCGGCCCCCCGGATGAACCGGGGGGCCGCTTGCGAAGAGGATGTGGCGGGATCAGCCGAAGAGCGGGCCGCCCACGAACGGGTCGATGGCCAGTGCCACGAAGACCAGCGTCAGGTAGGTGATGGAGATGTGGAAGACCTTCATGGCCTTCTTGTTCATGTCCGCCGGCTCGTGGTCACGCTGCGCCTCGCGGTAGAGCACGTGGCACTCGTAGACGAACCAGAGGCCGGAAACGCCGGCGATGACGGTGTAGACGATGCCCGCATAGCCCATCGGGACCAGCAGCAGCGAGCACACCAGCGTGGCCCAGGCGTACAGCACGACCTGCACCGAGACGCGTCGGGCCGTGGAGATCGCACCGAGCATCGGCACGTGGGCGGCGTTGTAGTCGTCCGCGTATTTCATCGACAGCGGCCAGTAGTGCGGCGGGGTCCACAGGAAGATGATCAGGAACAGGATGATCGCGGGCCATTCGACCTTGTTGGTCACCGCGGCCCAGGCAATGAGCACCGGCATGCAGCCGGCGATCCCGCCCCAGACAATGTTCTGCGCGGTGCGGCGCTTGAGGATCAGCGTGTACAGCACCACGTAGAAGAGGATCGCGGCCAGGCCCAGGGCCGTGGTCAGCGGGTTGGTGCCGAACCAGAGCACCGCCAGCGAGGCGATGGCCAGGACATAGGAGAAGACCAACGCCTCGCGCGGGGTGACCTCTCCGGTGACCAGCGGGCGCCCCTTGGTGCGCTGCATCACCTTGTCCATGTCGCGGTCGATGTAGCAGTTGAAGGAGCCGGACGCGCCGGCCGCCATGGCACCGCCGAGCAGCGTGGCCAGCACCAGCGAAATCGAGGGGAAACCGCGCTCGGCGAACATCATGGTCGGCAACGTGGTCACGAGCAGCAGTTCAACCACACGTGGCTTGGTCAGGGCCAGATAGGCCTTGGCTTTTCGCGAAACGAATTCGCCGGCCGATTCGTTCGGCTGGCGAGCTGCGCGGGCCCTCGTTGCGGAGTCAACGGACACGGTCTTCACAGACATTTACTCAGTTCTACGGGGGTAATAAGGACAATCACCCTCTAGCATACCCTTTTACGTCGTGTAGAAATGGGTCGGGGTGCAATGCGGGCGGGCCCGCGTCGGCGTACCGGAGCCGGGCAATGTTTTCGCCATGCCTCAACAAGCGGTCGCAAACGGGCACTTTCGGGCTCGATGGCGCTAAGCTGGAAGCGTTGCGCCGCCGCCGAATCCGCCCAGTGAACCATTGGATGGGACGGCGGCGTTGTGCTTACGGGGCGGGACCCCGGCGCAACCAACAGACTTTGAAATGCACACCGTACAGGGAGGACCCACAACGTGGCGCCACTAGCAGACAACAGCGAATTCGCTTGGACCGATCTTGACCAGCGAGCAGTCGACACCGCCCGCGTGCTGGCCGCGGACGCGGTCGAGAAGGTGGGGAACGGGCACCCCGGAACGGCGATCTCGCTGGCACCGGCCGCCTACCTGATCTTCCAGCAGCACCTGCGCCACGACCCGTCCGACCCGTCCTGGATCGGGCGCGACCGCTTCGTGCTCTCCCCCGGCCACACCTCGCTGACCCTCTACACCCAGCTCTTCCTCTCCGGCTACGGCCTGGAGATGGAAGACCTCGAATCCTTGCGCACCTGGGGCGCCAAGACCCCCGGACACCCGGAATACGGCCACACCGCAGGCGTGGAAATCACCACCGGCCCGCTGGGCCAGGGCCTGGCCTCGGCCGTGGGCTTCGCCTACGCCCAGCGCCGCATGCGCGGCCTGCTTGACGCCGATGCCGCCGCCGGCACCTCCCCGTTCGACCACACCGTGTGGGTCATCGCCTCCGATGGCGACCTGCAGGAGGGCGTCACCTCCGAGGCCTCCTCGCTGGCCGGCCACCAGGAACTGGGCAACCTCGTCGTGGTCTACGACGAGAACCACATCTCCATCGAGGACGACACCGACGTCGCGTTCACCGAGAACGTGCTGGGCCGCTACGAGGCCTACGGCTGGCACACCCAGCGCGTGGACTGGACCAAGACCGGGAACTACGTCGAGGACCTCGCCGAGCTGGACGCCGCACTGCGCGCCGCCAAGGCAGAGACTTCCCGCCCCTCGATCATTTCCCTGCGCACCGTCATCGGCTGGCCCTCGCCGACCAAGGCCGACACCGGCGGCATCCACGGCTCCAAGCTCGGCGCCGACGAGGTCGCCGGCCTGAAGCGGGCCCTGGGCTTCGACCCGGCCGAATCCTTCGCCATCGACGAAGCCGTGCTTGGCCACGCCCGCGAGGTCCAGACCCGCGGCACGGCCAGCCGCGCCGCCTGGCAGGAAGGCTTCGACGCCTGGTCCGCCGCCAACCCGGAGAACGCCGCACTGCTGGCACGCCTGGAATCCGGCCAGCTGCCCGCCGGCTGGGATCAGAACCTCCCGGTGTTCGAGCCCGGCAAGGACGTCGCCACCCGCTCGGCCTCCGGCAAGGCCATCAACGCCGTGGCCGGCGTGCTGCCCGAGCTCTGGGGCGGCTCCGCCGACCTGGCCGGCTCGAACAACACCACCATCGAGGGCGCGCCCTCCTTCATCCCGGAATCGCGTTCCACCGACTCCTGGAAGGGCAACCCGTACGGACGGGTGCTGCACTTCGGCATCCGCGAGCACGCCGCGGCCTCCATCGTCAACGGCATCACCCTGGCCTCCCCGACGCGCGCCTACTCGGGCACCTTCCTGATCTTCTCCGACTACCAGCGCCCGGCCATCCGCCTCTCGGCGCTGATGGGAATCCCGTCGATCTACGTCTGGACCCACGACTCCATCGGCCTGGGCGAGGACGGCCCGACGCACCAGCCGGTCGAGCAGCTCGCATCCCTGCGCGCCATCCCGAACCTGGACGTGGTCCGCCCGGCGGACGCCAACGAGGTCTCCTTCGCCTGGAAGAAGATCCTGGAAACCACCTCCAACCCGGCCGGCATCATCCTTTCCCGCCAGAACCTGCCGGTCTACGACCGCAGCGCCCTGGGCTTCGGCGCCGCATCGGGCACCGAAAAGGGCGCCTACGTGCTCGCCGACGCCACCGCCAACGGCGAGGTCGTCGCACCGGCGGTGCTGCTGCTGGCCACCGGCTCCGAGGTATCCCTGGCCGTCGAGGCCCGCGAGGCCCTGCAGGCCCAGGGCGTGCCCGCCCGCGTGGTGTCCATCCCGTGCCTGGAATGGTTCAACAAGCAGGACGCCGCCTACCGCGAGTCCGTGCTGCCCGCGGCCGTGAAGGCCCGCGTCTCCGTCGAGGCAGGAGTGGCCCAGGGCTGGCGCGAACTGGTCGGGGATGCCGGACGCATCATTTCCCTTGACCACTACGGCGCCTCGGCCGACTACAAGCGACTCTTCTCGGAGTTCGGGATCACCGCGGAGGCCGTCACCGCCGCCGCCCTCGATTCCATCTCCGCTGCCAAGTAACACCACAACACCCAAAGGATTCCCATCGTGAGCAACGCAAACACCCAGGCCCTCTCCGACGCCGGCGTCTCGATCTGGCTCGATGACCTCTCCCGCGAACGCCTGACCTCCGGTTCGCTGGAAACACTGATCAAGGAAAAGAACGTCGTCGGGGTCACCACCAACCCCTCGATCTTCCACGCCGCCTTGCAGGACGGCGAGTCCTACGCCGCACAGGTCAAGGAACTTGCAGCTGCCGGCATGGACGCCGAGGAAGCGGTCTTCAAGATCACCAGCGACGACGTCGCGGCGGCCTGCGACCTGTTCGCACCCGTCCACGCCGCCTCCAACGGCGCCGACGGCCGGGTCTCCATCGAGGTCGACCCGCGCCTGGCCCGCAAGACCGCCGAGACCATCGCCGAGGCCAAGGTCCTGTCCGAGATGGTCGACCGCGAGAACGTGCTGATCAAGATCCCGGCAACCGTCGAGGGCCTGGAGGCCATCGCGCAGACGCTGGCCGCCGGCATCTCGGTGAACGTCACGCTGATCTTCTCCCTGGAGCGCTACCGCGCGGTCATCAACGCCTTCCTCACCGGGCTCGAGGCCGCCAAGGCCAACGGGCACGATATTTCCAAGCTGCACTCGGTCGCCTCCTTCTTCGTCTCCCGCGTGGACACCGAGGTCGATGCGCGCCTGAACGCCATCGGCACCGACACCGCACTGGCCCTGCGCGGCAAGGCCGGCGTCGCCAACGCCCGCCTGGCCTACCAGGTCTACGAGGAGTCCTTCACCTCCGAGCGCTGGAACCTGCTGGCCGCCGCCGGCGCCCACGCCCAGCGCCCGTTGTGGGCCTCCACCGGTGTGAAGGACCCGGCGCTGCCGGACACCCTCTACGTCACCGAGCTGTGCGCGCCGAACACCGTGAACACCATGCCGGAAAAGACCCTGGAAGCCACCGCCGACCACGCCCAGATCACCGGGGACGCCGTGTCCGGGACCTACGGGCAGGCCAACGCCGTGCTCGACGAGCTTGCAGCCCTGGGCGTGAGCTACAACGAGGTCGTGGCCAAGCTCGAGGTCGAGGGCCTGGACAAGTTCGAGGCCGCCTGGAACGAGCTGCTCACCGACCTCGCCGTCTCGCTGAAGAAGGCAGGCAACTAATGAGCTCCCTGGGTTTCATCGCCACCGGTGCCGCGCAAGCGGCCATCGAGGCGCATGTGCCGGGGCTGGTGGCCGACGAGGTCGCCAGCCGCATCGCCGCCAAGGACACCACGGTGTGGGTCGCCTCGGCCCGCGCCGAGGCCGCGATCCGCCTGGGCTGGGTCGACGCCGCGGAAAGCTCGCGCGCCCTGGTGCCCGGCATCCTGGCGCTGCGCGACGAGCTGCGCGCCGAGGGCGTGAACCGCATCGTGCTTGCGGGCATGGGCGGCTCCTCGCTGGCCCCCGAGGTCATCTGCGCGACCAACGACGTCGAGCTGGTCGTCTGCGACTCCACCGACCCGGAAATGGTTGCCGGCGTCCTCACCGACCGGCTGGCCACCACCGCCCTGGTGGTGTCCTCCAAGTCCGGTTCCACCGTGGAGACCGACTCGCAGCGCCGCGTCTTCGAACAGGCGTTCAACGACGCCGGGCTTGACGCCGCCGCCCGGATCATCGTGGTCACCGACCCCGGCTCCCCGATGGATGAGGCCAGCCGCAAGGCCGGCTACCGCGCGGTGTTCAACGCCGACCCGACCGTGGGCGGGCGCTATTCGGCGCTGACCGCCTTCGGGCTGGTCCCCTCCGGCCTGGCCGGGGTGGACATCGAGGCGTTCCTGGACGAGGCGTCCGACGCCGCGGAGTTCCTGGCCGAGGACGACGAGGACAACATCGCCCTGGCCCTGGGCGCCGCGCTTGCCGGCACCGTGCCGCTGCGCGACAAGCTGATCTTCGCCGACGAGGGCTCGGGCCTGGTCGGGTTCGCCGACTGGGCCGAACAGCTCATCGCCGAATCCACCGGCAAGCTGGGCACCGGCGTGCTGCCGGTGGTCGTGGAGGACGGGGCGCCGGAAACCACTTCCGGCGCGGCTGACTTCCTGCAGATCCGCCTGGTGGCCGACACCGGGCTGCTCACCGACGGGGACATCGATGCCAACGCGGCCTCGGTCGCCGTCTCCGGTGCCCTGGGCGCGCAGATGCTGCTCTGGGAGTACGCCACGGTGGTCGCCGGGCGGCTGCTGGAGATCGACCCGTTCGACCAGCCCGACGTGGAGGCCGCCAAGGTCGCCGCCCGCTCGCTGCTGGATTCCACCCCGGATCCGGTCCCCGCGCAGCTCACCGAGGGCGCGATCGAGGTCCGCGGTTCCGCCGGGCTGCTCACCGGCGTCGACTCGGTCGCCGGCGCACTGGCGGCATTGTTGGAGGCGCTGCCGGGCAACGGGTACCTGTCGGTGCAGGCTTACCTGGACCGCCGCGCGGACACCGCGCTGGAGGCCATCCGCCCGGCACTGGCCACGGCCACCGGACGACCGGTGACCTTCGGCTGGGGCCCGCGCTTCCTGCACTCCACCGGGCAGTTCCACAAGGGCGGCCCGCGCGTGGGTGCCTACCTGCAGGTCACCGCGGACTCCGCGATGGACCTGTCGATCCCCGAGCGCCCCTTCACCTTCGGGGAGCTGATTGCCGCACAGGCTTCCGGCGACGCGGCGGTGCTGGCCGATGCGGGACGCCCGGTGTTGCGCCTGCACCTGCGGGACAAGGAAGCGGGATTGGCCCAATTGGATAAGCTGGTGCGGGATTTGGCTTAGGGCCTGATCCACCACCCGCATCCCACCCCGGTGCACCGGGCGCCGCGCGCGCCCGGTGCACCGTTTCACCGGTTTCCCACCAACAGTTGAAGGCCCGTCTTTGATGCTCGATTCCACCCCGCGCCCCGCGCTGAACCACCCCAATCCGCTGCGTGACCGCCGGGACCGGCGCCTGGAGAAGATTGCCGGACCCTCGGCTCTGGTGTTCTTCGGCATCACCGGCGACCTGGCCCGCAAGAAGCTCATGCCCGCGGTCTACGACCTGGCCAACCGCGGCCTGCTGCCGCCGAACTTCGCCGTGGTCGGCTTCGGGCGCCGGGACTGGAGCGCGGAGCAGTTCGCCGCCGAGGCCAAGGCCTGGGTCAGGGACCACTCCCGCACCGCCTTCAACGAGACCGTCTGGGAGCAGCTGGCCAGCGGCTTCAGGTTCATTTCCGGCGGGTTCGACGACGATGCCGCGTTCACCAGGCTGCGCGAGACGCTCGACGACCTGGCCGCGACGCGCGGCACCTCCAAGAACCACGCCTTCTACCTCTCCATCCCGCCGAACTCCTTCGAGACCGTCTGCCAGCAGCTCTCCAAACACGGGCTGGCCCACGACGACTCCCCCGACGCCGGCTGGTCCCGCGTCGTCATCGAGAAGCCCTTCGGCCACGACCTGGCTTCGGCCCGCGAGCTCAACGAGATCGTCGAATCGGTCTTCCCGCCCGATGCGGTCTTCCGCATCGACCACTACCTGGGCAAGGAGACGGTGCAGAACCTGCTGGCCCTGCGCTTCGCCAACCAGCTCTTCGAGCCGCTGTGGAACGCCAAGTACGTGGACCACGTGCAGATCACCATGGCCGAGGACATCGGCATCGGCGGCCGCGCCGGCTACTACGACGGGGTCGGGGCGGCGCGCGACGTCATCCAGAACCACCTGTTGCAGCTGCTGGCGCTGACCGCCATGGAGGAACCCATCTCCTTCGACGCGGACCACCTGCGCAGCGAAAAGGAAAAGGTGCTCACCGCCGTGCGGCTGCCGGAGGACCTGGATTCGGCCAGCGCCCGCGGCCAGTACACCTCCGGCTGGCAGGGCGGGGAGAAGGTCACCGGCTTCCTGGACGAGGAGGGCTTCAACCCGGCCTCCAAGACCGAGACCTACGCGGCGATCAAGCTGGAAATCAACACCCGCCGCTGGGCCGGGGCACCGTTCTACCTGCGCGCAGGCAAGCGCCTGGGCCGCCGGGTCACCGAGATCGCGGTGGTCTTCAAGCGCGCCCCCAACCTGCTCTTCCGCGACCACAAGGACGACGAGTTCGGGCAGAACGCCATCGTCATCCGGGTCCAGCCCGACGAAGGCGTGACCATCCGCTTCGGCTCCAAGGTCCCGGGCACGCAGATGGAGGTCCGCGACGTGACCATGGACTTCGGCTACGGGCACGCGTTCACCGAGTCCTCCCCCGAGGCCTACGAGCGGTTGATCCTCGATGTGCTGCTCGGCGAGCCGCCGCTGTTCCCCCGCCACGAGGAGGTCGAGCAGTCCTGGCGCATCCTCGACCCGTTCGAGGAACACTGGGCGTCGCTGCCGACCCAGCCCGAACCCTACGCCCCAGGCTCCTGGGGCCCGGCCTCGGCCGACGAATTGATGGCCCGCGACGGAAGGACATGGCGCCGCCCATGATTGCCGAGCTGCAAGACACCACCACCTCGAAGATCTCCAAGGAACTGGTCACCATGCGCCGGGCCGGCGGATCCGCCGCGCTCTCCCGCGTGCTGACGCTGCTGGTGATCACCCGTGCCGGGTACGAGGAGGACGCGATCTCCGCGGCCTCGCTGGCCAGCCGCGAACACCCCTGCCGCATCGTGGTGGTGGTCAAGGGCGCGGCCACCGGGGCGACCCGGCTGGACGCGCAGATCCGCCTGGGCGGCGACGCCGGAGCCGCGGAGGTCATCGTGCTGCACACCTTCGGCCCCGATGCGCACGTGGACGAATCCCTGGTTTCCGGGTTGCTGCTGCCCGACGCCCCGATCGTGGCCTGGTGGCCGCACGGGGTCCCGAAGGACGCCGCACACACCCCGCTGGGCAGGATCGCGCACCGCCGCATCACCGATTCGGGCGCGGAGGCCAACCCGCGCAAGGCGCTCTTCGCGCTGGCCGAGTCCTACCGGGCCGGGGACACCGATCTGGCCTGGACCCGGCTGACGCTGTGGCGCGCCCAGCTGGCCGCGGTGATGGACCAGCTGGACCCGGCCGAGGTCACCGCGGTGACCGTCACCGGTGCGGTCGATTCCCCCTCCACGGTGCTGCTGGCCGCCTGGCTGCGGCTGTGCCTGCGGATCCCGGTGACGCTGGCGTCCTCCCCCGAGGGCACCGGCGTCCGCTCGGTGCGTTTCGCCCTTCCCTCCGGCGACGTCGAGCTTTCCCGTCCCCCCGGGGACGTGGCCGAGCTGTACCAGCCGGGCCAGAAGGCCCAGCTGATTTCCCTGCCGCAGCGCTCGGTCTCAGACTGCCTGTCCGAGGAGATGCGCCGCCTCGACCCGGACGAGCTGTTCGGCGAGGTCGTGCGCGAGGGCCTGAAACGCACCAACCTGAGGAGCATCCGTGCCAGTGAGCGCTAGGCGTCACGTCGTCATCCACCCCGACCTGCCGGCCACCGCCGCAGCTGTCGCCGCCCGGCTGGTCACCGCGATCCTCGACGCGCAGGCCGCGCGCGGGGAGGCGTCCATCGTGCTCACCGGCGGAACCCTGGGCATCGCCTCGCTGCAGGCCGTCGCCGACTCCCCCGCGCTGGGCGCGGTGGACTGGTCGCGGGTGAACTTCTACTGGGGGGACGAGCGCTTCGTCGAGGCCGGCTCCCCGGACCGCAACGCGGTGCAGGCCGAGGTGCTGCTGGGCGTGCTCGATGCCCACGGCCTGGACCGGGGCCGG
This sequence comes from Paeniglutamicibacter psychrophenolicus, assembly GCF_030812255.1. Taxonomy (GTDB): domain Bacteria; phylum Actinomycetota; class Actinomycetes; order Actinomycetales; family Micrococcaceae; genus Paeniglutamicibacter; species Paeniglutamicibacter psychrophenolicus_A. The sequence continues at coordinate 220,231 of NZ_JAUSSH010000005.1, forward strand.
GTGTACGCCATGGGCGCGGCCGACGAGTTCGGGACCCCGGAGGAGGCGGCCGCCGCCTACGCGCACCTGCTGGAGCGGGAGGCCTCCGACGAGGGAACCGCCGGTTCCCTGCCGGTCTTCGACGTGCTGATGCTGGGCATGGGCCCGGACTCGCACGTGGCCTCGCTGTTCCCCGACCACGCGGGTGCCGCGGCAACCGGTGCAAACGTCATCGGGGTGCGGGATTCGCCCAAGCCGCCGCCGCTGCGCGTGTCCCTTACCTTCGAGGCCATCAACACCGCCCGCGCGGTGTGGCTCGTGGTCGCCGGGGCCGACAAGGCCCCCGCGGCAGGCGTGGCCCTGGGCCAGGAGCCGGTGGAGCGCGAACGCGTTCCGGCCTCCGGGGTGTCGGGCACGCAGGGCACCTGGTGGCTCATGGATGCCGCCGCCGCGGCCCTGGTCTGACCGGTTTTCCACCCACGCCAAAGCGCGGCCCGCCTCATCCGTTGAAGGAGAGGCGGGCCGCGCTTTTTGCCTGCTTGGTGCGGTGCGGCCGAAGGCTAGGACTCGACGCTGAAGCGCATGACCAGGCCCAGGCCGATGATGACGGCGGCCCAGATTACTCCCAGGATGATGGTCACGCGGTTGAGGTTGCGCTCGGCGACGCCGGAGGAGCCCAGCGAGGTGGTCATGCCACCGCCGAACATGTCGGACATGCCGCCGCCGCGGCCCTTGTGCAGCAGGATGAGCAGGGTGAGCAGCAGGCTCGTGATGCCCAGCAAAATCTGCAGTACCAACTTGATGACGTCCACTATTGCCCTTCAATCCGCTCGATGGCGATTAGTCGGTCACCAGGTGGTGCTCGAACCTAACAATGTTAGCAAATTCCGCGGCGTCCAACGAGGCCCCGCCCACCAACACGCCGTCGACGTCGCGCTGGGCGAGGATTGCCGCGGCATTCGACGCCTTGACGGAGCCGCCGTACAGCACGCGGACCGAGGCCGCGGTCTCGTCGCCGAAGAGCACCGCAAGCTCGGTGCGGATGGCGGCGCACAGCTCCTGCGCGTCTTCCGGTCCCGCGACCTCGCCGGTGCCGATGGCCCAGACCGGCTCGTAGGCAACCACGAGGGTTTCCGCCTGCTCGGAGGTGACCCCGGCCAGCGAACCACGCAACTGCTCGAGCGTGTACTCGACGTGCGTTCCGGCCTGGCGGATCTCCAGTCCCTCGCCCACGCACAGCACCGGGACGAGCCCGTGGCGGTATGCGGCGACGACCTTTGAGGCCAGCAGCTCGTCGGACTCGTGGTGCAGGGCCCGGCGTTCGCTGTGCCCCACCAGCACGTAGCCGCAGCCCAGGCGGGAGAGGAACTGTCCGGAGATTTCCCCGGTGTAGGCGCCGGAGTCGTGGGCGGAGAGGTCCTGGGCGCCGTAGCGCACCGGGAGGTTGTCGCCCATGGTCAGCGTCTGCACGCCGCGCAGGTCGGTGAACGGCGGGAAGACCGCCACCTCGACCCGCTCGAAGTCGTGCTCGGCGTCGGCCAGCGTCCAGGCCAGCTTCTGCAGCAGCGTGATGCCCTGGACATGGTCCATGTTCATCTTCCAGTTGCCGGCAATCAGCGGCTTCCGGTCGAATTTACCGTTGGTCGAAGTGGTCACTTACGCGCCTCCAAGGCAGTCAGGCCTGGCAGTTCCTTGCCCTCGAGGTACTCGAGGGAGGCACCGCCGCCGGTGGAAATATGTCCGAAATCGTCGTCGTGGAAACCCAGGGTGCGCACCGCGGCGGCGGAATCCCCGCCGCCGACGACGCTGAACGCCTCGGATTCGGCCAGCGCGCCGGCCACCGCACGGGTGCCGTTCGCGAATGCCGGGATCTCGAAGACGCCCATGGGCCCGTTCCAGAAGACCGTGTTGGCACTGGTGATGTAGCTGGCGAAGGTTTCCCCGGAGACCGGGCCGATGTCCAGGCCCAGGCCGGTGTCGCCGAAGCGCCCGCCGGTGATGTCGTCGGCCGGGCGCACCTCGTGCTCGGCGTCGGCCCCGAACTTCGAGGCGACAACCACGTCGGTGGGCAGCACGATGTCGCAGCCCAGTTCCTTGGCGCGCGAGAGGTAGCCGCGGCAGGTTTCCAGCTGGTCTTCCTCAAGCAGCGAGCCGCCGACCTCGTGGCCCAGGGCCTTGAGGAAGGTGAAGGCCATGCCGCCGCCAATCAGCAGGTGGTCGGCCTTCCCGAGCAGGTTCTCGATCACCGCAAGCTTGTCCGAGACCTTGGATCCGCCCAGCACGACTACGTAGGGGCGTTTGGGCGCCTCGGTGAGGGTCTTCAGGACCCGCACCTCGGTGGCCACCAGGTCGCCCTGGTAGGCCGGAAGCAGTGCGGCGATGTCGTACACCGAGGCGTGCTTGCGGTGCACCGCGCCGAAGGCGTCGTTCACGTAGGCACCGCCCTCGCCGGCCAGTGCGGCCAGTTCGGCGGCGAACTGCGCGCGCTCGCCCTGGTCCTTGGAGGTTTCGCGCGCATCGAAGCGCACGTTTTCCAGCACCAGCACGGCACCGTCACCCAGTTCGCCGGCAAGCTTCTGCGCGGAAGGACCCGTGACGTCGGTTGCGGTGCGCACGTCGAGCCCGGAGAGCTCGGCCAGGCGCGTGGACGCCGGGGCGATGGAGTATGTGGGGTCGGGTTCGCCCTTGGGGCGGCCCAGATGTGCCATGACAATGACGCGGGCGCCGGCCTCGGCCAGCTTCTGCACCACGGGAATGGAGGCGCGTACACGCCCATCGTCGGTGACGGTGAAGCCATCGAGCGGCACGTTCAGGTCGCTGCGGACCAGAACGCGCCGCCCAAGGACACCATCGGCGATCAGTTCGTCGAGAGTGTGGGAAGTCATGTGACTAGGTTATCCGAGTCTCGGGGACTAACCGAGCCGGGCGCCGACGTAATCGGTCAGGTCAACCAGGCGGGTGGAGTAGGCCCACTCGTTGTCGTACCAGGCGACGACCTTCGCCGTGGTGCCGATGACGGAGGTCAGGCCGGCGTCGAAGACCGCGGAGTGCGGATCGTGGACGATGTCGGTGGAGACCAGCGGGTCCTCGGAGTACTTCAGGTAGCCCTTGAGCGGGCCCTCTTCGGCGGCCTTCTTGAACGCGGCGTTGATTTCCTCGACGGAGGCCTCGCGGGCCAGGTTCACGGTCAGGTCGGTGGCCGACCCGGTCGGGACCGGCACGCGCATGGCGTAGCCGTTGAGCTTGCCCTTGAGCTCCGGGAGGACCAGGCCGATGGCCTTGGCCGCACCGGTGGAGGTCGGGATCATGTTCAGGGCGGCGGCGCGGGCGCGGCGCGGATCCTTCTTGTGCGGGGAATCCTGCAGGTGCTGGTCCGCGGTGTACGCGTGGATGGTGGTCATCAATCCGTCGACGATGCCGAACTGGTCGTTGAGGACCTTGGCGACCGGGCCCAGGCAGTTGGTGGTGCAGGAGGCGTTGGAGATGATGTGGTGCTTGTCGGCCTCGTACTTCTCGTGGTTGACACCCATGACGATGGTGATGTCTTCCTTGGAAGCGGGCGCGGAAATGATGACCTTCTTGGCACCGGCCTGCAGGTGCTTCTCGGCGTCGACGGCCTTGGTGAACAGGCCGGTGGACTCGATGACGACGTCGACGCCCAGCTCGCCCCAGCCCAGGTGGGCGGGATCCTTCTGCGAGAGGACCTTGATGCGCTTGTTGCCGACGACGATGTAGGCGCCGTCGACGCTCACGTCTTCTTCCAGGCGGCCCATGATCGAGTCGTACTTGACCAGCATGGCCAGGTCGTTGATGGATCCGAGGTCGTTTACTGCAACAACTTCGATGTCTGCGCGGTTCGCCAGGGCTGCTCGCAGGAAGTTGCGGCCAATGCGTCCGAAACCGTTAATGCCAACACGGGTAGTCACGTGTATTTCTCCTTGACAGAGTGGTGTTGCCACTGCCGCGGAAAGAGGGCCCCGGGGTTGGGACACAGAAACGGAGTGGCTTGGAAAAATTGGACACTCCGTTGTGTCGTCAGCTGGGTGCTGACCGGGTTTATGCGTGTCTTGCGGCTGATGCCGCAAGACACGCAAAACACGTTGTTTCCATCGTACGCCACTTGGGCGTTCGATGTGAGGAGGCTTACGCCTCCACGGGGGTTTTGTTACTTGCCCGGGACGATCAGCGCCGCGGCACCCTTGCGGGCCGCCTCGAAACGCGCCGAGACATCGGCCCAGTTCACGATGTTCCAGAACGCCTTCACATAGTCGGCCTTCACATTCACGTAATCCAGGTAGAACGCGTGCTCCCACATGTCCAGCATCAGCAACGGGGTCGTCGCCACCGGCACGTTGCCCTGCTGGTCGTAGAGCTGCTCGATGACCAGCTGGCCACCCAGGCCCTCAAAGCCCAGCAACGCCCAACCCGAGCCCTGCAGGCTCATCGCCGCAGCCGTGAAATGCGCACGGAACGCGTCGAACGAGCCAAAGGCGTCGTCGATCGCCGCGGCCAGCTCCCCCTCGGGCTTGTCCCCGCCCTCCGGGGACAGGTTGTTCCAGAAGATCGAGTGGTTGGTGTGCCCGCCCAGGTGGAACGCCAGGTCCTTGGACAACTTCGGGATATTCCCGAACTCGCCCTTCTCCCGCGCCTCGGCCAACTGCTCCAGGGCCGTGTTCGCCCCGGCCACATACGCCGCGTGGTGCTTGGAATGGTGCAGCTCCATGATCCGCGCCGAGATGTTCGGCTCCAGGGCCGCGTAGTCGTACTGCAGCTCGGGCAAGGTATAAATAGCCAAAATGACTCCTCATTCTCATCGGCACCCATCAAGAAGTGGATGCGTTCTTCTTCGTTACTGCATCTCCGCGCAACAGCGGAAAATCCTTGGGCTCAGTGTTCGAGCATATCCAGTGGAACGCTGGCCTCGGTGCCGGGTATTCCCAGTTCGGAGGCCCTTTTGTCGGCCATGGCCAGCAAGCGGCGGATCCGCCCGGCGATCGCGTCCTTGGTCATCGGCGGCTCGGCCATGCGTCCGAGCTCGTCCAGCGACGCCTGCTTGTGCGCCACGCGCAGCGCGCCGGCGTACTTGAGGTGCTCGGGGACCTCGTCGCCCAGGATCTCCAGGGCGCGTTCCACCCTGGCGCCGGCGGCCACGGCTGCCTGGGCCGAACGGCGCAGGTTCGCGTCGTCGAAGTTGGCCAGCCGGTTCGCGGTGGCACGCACTTCCTTGCGCATGCGGCGCTCTTCCCAGACCATCAAGGCGTCGTGGGCACCCATGCGGGTGAGCAGCTGGGCGATGGCCTCCCCGTCGCGGATGACCACGCGGTCCACGCCGCGGACCTCGCGGGCCTTGGCGACAAGTCCCAGGCGCCTGGCGGCACCGACCAGTGCCAGTGCGGACTCGGGGCCGGGGCAGGTGATTTCCAGTGCCGAGGAACGCCCGGGCTCGGTCAGCGAACCGTGTGAGAGGAAGGCGCCGCGCCACACGGCCTCGGCGTCGGCGGTGGAGCCGTTGACGATGACCGAGGGCAGCCCGCGCACCGGTCGGCCGCGCCCGTCGAGCAGGCCGGTCTGGCGGGCCAGGGCCTCGCCGTCGCGGACCACGCGGACCACGTAGCGGTTGCCGCGGCGCAGCCCTCCCCCGGAAACCACGATGATTTCGGAGGCGTGGCCGTAGACCTCGGCGATGGCGGCACGAAGCCGCCGGGCGGTGGAGGCGAGGTCGACCTCGGCCTCGATGACGATGCGTCCGGAGATGATGTGCAGGCCGCCGCAGAATCGCAGCATGGTGGATACTTCTGCCTTGCGCTCGGAGGATCTCCGAATCTCAAGCCGGGACAGCTCGTCCTTGACGGAAGCCGTCAGTGCCATGGATTGTTTCCTAACTGCTGGGCTCGTCTGTGCTGAACGTGGTGAACACGTCGTGGTATGCGGCGGCAAGTCTCAAGGGGTCGTGGACTGCTCGTCCGGCACCAACCCCTACTTTACCGAAAAAGGTGCGGGCACCTAGCCGGGCGGCGGCGTGGGTGAACGCCTCGTGGTCCGAAATCGTCGCCGGGTCTGCCAATACGGCGTCCAGGCGCAGGTCCGGGGCGTACTTGGCGATGACTTCAAGGTGCGCGGCGGCGTCCATCCCGCCGGTCTCGGCGGTGTCGGTGGAAAGGTTCATGGTCAGCAGCCGGCGCGCCGCGGTCTGCTGCAGGCCTTCGCGCATTTCGGGCAGCAGCAGGTGCGGCAGCACCGAGGTGTACCAGGAGCCCGGGCCGAGCACGACCCAGTCGGCCAGCTCGATGGCGTCCAGCGCCTCGGTGCAGGCCGCGGCGTCGGCCGGTTCCAGGCGCACGTTGGAGACCAGGGCGCTTTCGCCGGCCTCGGCGAGCTTCGCCTGGCCGGAGAGCCGGCGCTGCACCAGCCCGCTGCCGGCGTCTTCCTGCAACACGTCCCCGGTGATGGTCAGCGGCGTGGTGCTCATGGGCAGCACCTGGCCGCGGGCCCCGAGCAGGGCCCCGGCCCAGCGCAGCCCCGCCACGGGGTCCTTGAGCAGTTCCCACAGGGCGACGATCAGCAGGTTGCCCACGGCGTGCTGGTCCAGCGCGGCGCTCGACCCGGGCTTCGAGGTGAAGCGGTGCTGCATGACATCGCGCCAGGTCCGGCCCCAGTCGGTGTCGTCGCACAGGGCGGCCAGCGCCATGCGCAGGTCCCCGGGGGGCAGCACGTCGAGCTCCTCGCGCAGGCGCCCGGAGGAGCCCCCGTCGTCGGCGACCGTGACGATGGCGGTCAGGTCGGTGGTCAGCCGGCGCAGCGCGGACAGCGATGCCGACAGGCCGTGGCCGCCGCCGAGCGCGACCACGCGCACGACCTTGTTCTCCCCGGCGGAGCGGGAAGGTGGCTGGATGGGGATGGGGCCGGTGAAAAACGCCATGGCGGACTACTCGCGTCCCAGGTCCCGGTGCGTGACGTTGACACGCACATTGGGCAGCTGGGCCAGCCGGCGCCCGATTTCCTCGGCCGTGGCCACCGAGCGGTGCTTGCCGCCGGTGCAGCCCACCGCCAGGGTGGCGTAGTGCTTGTTTTCGCGGCGGTAGCCCTCGAAGACCGGCTCCAGGGCACCGATGTAGCGTTCGATGAATTCGGCGGCGCCCGTGGCCGACAGCACGTAGTCGGAGACCGCCTTGTCCTTGCCGGTGTGCGGGCGCAGCTCGGGGACCCAGTGCGGGTTGGGGATGAAGCGCACGTCGGCGACGTAGTTGGCGTCGGTGGGGACCCCGTATTTGAAGCCGAAGCTCATCACGTTCAGCCGCAGCACGATCGGCCCGGACTCGGAGAACAGTTCGGTGATGGTGCGGGCCAGGTCGTGCACCGACATCTCGGTGGTGTCCACGACGATTTCTGCCGCTTCCTTCAGTTCGCGCAGCACCTCGCGTTCGCGGTTGATGCCGTCGACGATGCGATCGTCCTCCTGCAGCGGGTGCGGGCGCCGACCCTGTTCGAAGCGGCGGACCAACAGGTCGTCCGCGGCGTCCAGGAAGAGCACGCGGTAGGCGATGCCCGCGCTGGTGAGCGCGTTCAGGTTTTCCCGCAGCTGCGGGAAGAGCGACTTGGAGCGCACATCCATGACCACCGCGAGCTTCGGGATGGAGCCCCCGGAGTGCGCGACGATCTCGGTGAGCATGCCCAACAGCGTCGGGGGGAGGTTTTCCACCACGTACCACCCATGGTCCTCCAGGGCATGGGCCGCGGTGGTGCGGCCGGCTCCCGACATTCCGGTGATGACAAGTAGTTCGGACTCTGGTGGTTTCACGGGGGAAAGCTCGGTGGTCATGTTCCTAGCCTAGTCGCCCGCGGGTCCCGATTCGGTCAGTCCAGCACTTCACCTGTGGTCATGTTCACTGCCGGCGCATCCGCGCCGGATGCGGCCAGCGCGTCGAACACCGTGGCGGCCAGTGCCGGGCCGATGCCCGGGACCTCCAGCAGCTGCTCCACCGTGGCGGCGCGCATCTTCTTCATCGAGCCGAAGTGCTTGCGCAGCGCCTCGCGCTTGGCCGGGCCCAGCCCGGGAATGGTGTCCAGCAGCGAGGTGGTCATCGAGGCCGAGCGCTTCTTGCGGTGGAAGGTGATGGCGAAGCGGTGCGCCTCGTCGCGGACCCGCTGGACCAGGTAGAGGGCGTGGGAGGCCCGCGGCAGGATCACCGGGAACTCGTCGTCCGGCAGCCACAGCTCCTCCAGCCGCTTGGCCAGCCCGACCACGTACACGTCGTCGATGCCCAAATCGGCCAGGGCCCGGGAGGCGGCGGCGACCTGCGGGGGTCCGCCGTCGACGATGACCAGCGAGGGCGGGTAGGCGAAGCGGCGGGCGGGCATGCGCTCGGACGCGTCGGCGATGTCGATTTCCCCGCTGATCATCGGCACGGTGTCTTCCATGTCCGCCAGGTAGTTCTTGAAGCGGCGGGAGATCACGTCGTACATCGAGGCGGTGTCGTCGCGCGCGGCATCCCCGGTGATCGAGAACTTGCGGTAGTCGGCCTTCTTGGGCAGCCCGTCCTCGAAGACGACCATGGAGGCGACCACGTTGGTGCCCTGGGTGTGCGAGGCGTCGTAGCATTCGATGCGCAGCAGCGGGGCCGGCAGCCCCAGGGCGTCCTGGAGTTCCTGCAGCGAGGCCGACCGGGTGGTCAGGTCACCGGCGCGGCGGGACTTGTGCAGGCGCAGCGACTGCTCCGCGTTTTCCCGCACGGTTTCGGCCAGCGTCGCCTTGTCCCCGCGCTGGGCCACGCGCAGCGAGACGGCCGAGCCGCGGCGCTCGTGCAGCCAGGCGGCGACGTCGTCGGCGTTCTCCGGCAGCACCGGGACCAGCACCTCGCGCGGGATCCTGTCGTCCCCGGCGGATTCGCCGTAGACCTGGGTGAGCATGTGCTCGATGAATTCCGCCGGGGTGGAGTCCTCGACCTTTTCCACGACCCAGCCGCGCTGGCCGCGGATACGCCCGTTGCGCACGTGGAAGACCTGCACGGCGGCCTCGAGCTCGTCCTCGTGCACCGCGAAGATGTCGGCCTCGGTGTTTTCGGCCAGCACCACGGCGTTGCGCTCGAAGACCCGGCGCAGCGCGGCGATGTCGTCGCGGTACCTGGCGGCCTGCTCGTATTCGAGCGTGTCGACGGCATCTTTCATCTTGGCCTCGAGCTCCTTGATGAAGCGGGTGCCCTCCCCGCCCATGAACTGGCACAGGTCGGCGGCGAGCTGCTTGTGGTCCTCGGGGCTGATGCGGCCCACGCAGGGGGCGGCGCACTTGTCGATGTAGCCCAGCAGGCAGGGCCGCCCGGAGGACTGGGCCCGGTTGAACACCCCGGCGGAGCAGCTGCGCACCGGGAAGACGCGCAGCAGCGTGTCCAGGGTTTCGCGGATGGCCTTGGCCGGGTAGAACGGGCCGAAGTACTTGGTGTCCTTGCGCTTGTCCCCGCGCATCACCAGCGCGCGCGGGTACTTCTCCCCCATGGTCACGGCCAGGTACGGGTAGGACTTGTCGTCGCGGAAGACGATGTTGAAGCGCGGGTTGTATTCCTTGATCCAGGTGTATTCCAGCTGCAGCGCCTCGAGCTCCGAGCCCACGACCGTCCACTCGACCGAGACTGCGGTGTGCACCATGGCGTGCGTCTTGGGGGTCAGCCCCGCGGGGTTGGCGAAGTAGGAGTTCAGCCGTTGGCGCAGCACCTTGGCCTTGCCGACGTAGATGACCCGGCCGACCTCGTCGCGGAAGCGGTAGACCCCGGGACGCGTCGGAATGTCCCCGGTGGCGGGGCGGTAGCTCTGGGGGTCTGCCACTTCTGCTGCTCCGGTTACTGGTCGCTGATGGGGGTCTGGTTGTAGGCGTCCACGCGTTCCTGGCCGGTGAGCTCCGCGATGGCATCGACGATCGCGTCGGTGGCGGCGCGGCGCTGCGGCAGGGGGTGCTTGCGGCCCAGGTGCTCGAACTGCAGCGGCTTGCCGAAGGCGAGGGTGAAGTGGTGCGGCTTGATGGTGTTCTTCCCGGCCGGCTGCAGGTTCTCCGTGCCCACCAGCCCGACCGGGACCACCGGCGCTCCGGTGGACAGCGCGAGCCAGCCCACGCCGGTGCGCCCGCGGTAGAGCTTGCCGTCGCGCGAGCGGGTGCCCTCGGGGTAGATGCCGATGCCGCCGCCGGTCTCCAGGATGTCGACCAGCGATTCCAGGGCCGCAACGGAGGCGGCCTGTTCCCCGCGCTGGACCGGGATCGAGCCCACGGATTCGAAGAAGGTCTTCATGGCCTTGCCCCTGAGGCCCGGGGTGGTGAAGTACTCGGCCTTGGCGAAGAACGCGACATCCCGCGGGGTCAGCGCCTGGATGATGATGGAGTCCAGGAAGGAGAGGTGGTTGGAGGCGATGATGACCGGCCCGGTGCGGGGCACGTTTTCCAGTCCGGTGACGGTGGGGCGGCACAGCCCGGAAAGCAGCCCGCGGATCGAGGAGCGGGTCATGGTGTACAGGCTCATCTAGGCGCCGGCTCCCATCGGGTTGGCTGCCAACAGGGATTCGCGCAGCGTTTCCTCGGCGGCGTTGCCCAGCAGCAGCCCGGCAAGCTCGGCCAGGTCCGCGGCGTGCGCCCCGGCACCGGCGGCCTCGAGTTCGCCGGCTTCGGCGAAGCCCCAGCCGGCGCCGATGGAGGCCATGTCGTTCTCGTGGGCGGCCTCGATGTCGTAGCGCCGGTCCCCCACCATCACGCACTGGGCGGGGTCCAGGTCGTGCTCGGCGATCGCCGCGGCCAGGATGTGGGTCTTGGAGGAGGAGGTGCCGTCGCCCTCGTCGTCGTTGCCGAAAATCCCGTCCAGCAGGGGCGTGATGCCCTGGACCTCGAGCAGGGCCCGGGCGATGTGGGTGGGCTTGGCGGTGGCGACCAGCACCGTGGTGCCGGAGGCACGCAGCGCGGCCAGGAGTTCGGGGACGCCGGGGTACGGACGTGATGCCGCCATGCCGGATTCGGCATATTGCGCACGGTAGGTGGCGATCAGCGAACCGATGATCGAGGGGTCGACACCGTCGATGGTGGCCAGCCCGATGGTCAGCGGGGGCCCGATGAGGGACAGGAGTTTTTCTTCACCCGGATCGGGGACCTGCGCCTGCGTCAACGCAAAGCGGATGCCCGAGGTGATAGCCCCGGCCGGATCCACAAGGGTTCCATCGAGGTCAAGCAGCACGGCGGAGGGAGCAATCATCACTGTCGTATTCTCGCATGAACTGGGCACTTGTGCCGTACGCGCATGCCCGAAACGGCATACACGCACGGCATTCGCCCCTAGCCCAGCAGCGGCGCGAGGAACCTTCCGGTGTAGCTGGCCTCGACCTTGGCGACCTGTTCGGGCGTGCCGACGGCAATGATCTCGCCGCCGCCGGAACCGCCCTCGGGCCCCAGGTCGATGACCCAGTCCGCGGACTTGATCACGTCGAGGTTGTGCTCGATGGTGATCACCGTGTTGCCCTTGTCGACGAGACCCTGCAGCACCAGCAGGAGTTTGCGGATGTCCTCGAAATGCAGGCCGGTCGTGGGCTCGTCGAGCACATAGATGGAGCGTCCGTTGGAGCGTTTCTGCAGTTCCGCGGCGAGCTTCACGCGCTGTGCCTCGCCGCCCGAGAGCGTGGTGGAGGCCTGCCCGAGTCGGACATAGCCCAACCCCACCTCCACCAGGGTGCGCAGGTGGCGGGCGATCGGGGTGAACGCGGCAAAGAACTCCGCGCCCTCCTCGATGGGCATGTTCAGCACGTCGGCGATGGATTTGCCCTTGTAGTGGACCTCCAGGGTCTCGCGGTTGTAGCGCGCACCATGGCAAACCTCACACGGGACGTAGACGTCCGGAAGGAAGTTCATCTCGATCTTCAGCGTGCCGTCGCCGGAGCAGGATTCGCAGCGTCCGCCCTTGACGTTGAACGAGAAGCGGCCCGGCAGGTAGCCGCGGACCTTGGCCTCGTTGGTCTCGGCGAAGAGCTTGCGGATGTGGTCGAAGACCCCGGTGTACGTTGCCGGGTTGGAGCGCGGGGTGCGGCCGATGGGCGACTGGTCGACGTGGATGACCTTGTCCAGGTGCTCGAGGCCCTCGACGCGGGTGTGGCGTCCGGGGACCTGCTTGGCGCCGTTGAGCCGGTTGGCGAGCACCTTGTAGAGCACGTCGTTGACCAGCGTGGACTTTCCGGAGCCGGAGACGCCGGTGATGGCCGTGAGCACGCCGAGCGGGAAGCGGGCGGTGACGTCCACGAGGTTGTTTTCTCGGGCACCGATGACCTTGACTTCGCGCTTCTTGTCGATCTTGCGGCGCTTGGCCGGAATCTCGATCTTCCTGCGCCCGGAGAGGTAGTCGCCGGTGATCGACCGGGTGTTGGCCTTCAGGCCCTCCAGGGACCCGGAGTGCACGACCTCGCCGCCGTGTTCGCCGGCGCCGGGTCCGATGTCCACGATCCAGTCGGCCTCGGCGATGGTGTCCTCGTCGTGTTCGACGACGATGAGCGTGTTGCCCAGGGACCGCAGCCGGGTCAGGGTTTCGATAAGCCGGCGGTTGTCGCGCTGGTGCAGCCCGATGGAGGGCTCGTCGAGCACATAGAGCACCCCGACCAGGCCGGAACCGATCTGCGTGGCCAGCCGGATGCGCTGGGCCTCGCCGCCCGAAAGCGTGCCGGCGGCACGTTCCAGGTTCAGGTACTCCAGTCCGACGTCCAGCAGGAAGCGCAGGCGGGCCTGGATTTCCTTCAGGACCTGGTTGGCGATCTGGGCCTCGCGTCCGGTGAGGACGAGGTTTTCGAGGAACTCCGAGCATTCGCGCATCGGCATGGCCGAGACCTCGGCAATGGATTTGTCGTTGATCAGCACGGACAGCGAGGCGGAGTTCAGGCGTGCGCCGTTGCATTCCGGGCACGGGATCTGCCGCATGTATTCCTCGTACCGGTCACGGGCGTTGTCCGATTCGGTTTCCAGGTGCTTGCGGTGGATGTACTGGACCACGCCCTCGAAGCCGGTGGAGTACTTGCGCTCCCGGCCGAAGCGGTTCTTGTACTGCACCACGACCTTGTGGTCCTTGCCGTGCAGGATGGCCTGGCGGGCGACGGCGGGCAGCTTGTTCCAGGGGGTTTCCAGCGTGAAGTCCAGCTCCGCACCCAGTCCCCCGAGCAGGCGGTTCCAGTATTCGGTGGTGGCCGTGCCCAGCGACCACGGCGCGATGGCACCCTGGCCCAGGGGCATTTCCACGTCGGGAATGATCAGGTCCTCGTCGACCTCCAGGCGTGTGCCGATGCCGCTGCAGGCGGGGCAGGCGCCGAAGGGGTTGTTGAAGGAGAACGAGCGCGGTTCGATTTCATCGATGGCCAGCGGGTGCTCGTTGGGGCAGGCAAGGTTCTCGGAGAAGGCGCGCACCCGGCCCTCGTCTTCCGGATCGAGGTCGACGAAGTCGATCAGGACCCGGCCCTCGGCGAGGTTCAGTGCGGTTTCGATGGAGTCGGTCAGGCGCTGGCTCACGGTGTCGTTGATGGCCAGGCGGTCGACGACAACCTCGATGGTGTGCTTGAACTGCTTGCCGAGCTTGGGCGGGTCGGAAAGCTGGATCGTTTCGCCGTCGACCCGGGCGCGGGAGTAGCCCTTGGAGCCGAGCTCCTTGAAGAGGTCCACGAATTCGCCCTTGCGACCGCGCACGACGGGTGCAAGGACCTGGAAACGGGTCTTGGGTTCGAGCTCGAGCAGCTGGTCCACGATCTGCTGCGGGGTCTGCTTGGTGACGGCTTCGCCGCAGACCGGGCAGTAGGGGCGACCCACGCGTGCCCAGAGCAGTCGCATGTAGTCGTAGATTTCCGTGATGGTTCCCACGGTGGACCGGGGGTTCTTCGAGGTCGACTTCTGGTCGATCGACACCGCGGGCGAGAGCCCCTCAATGAAGTCGACGTCCGGCTTGTCGACCTGCCCCAGGAACTGGCGGGCATAGGCCGAGAGGGATTCGACGTAGCGTCGCTGCCCTTCGGCGAAGATGGTGTCGAAAGCCAGGGACGACTTTCCGGAGCCGGAAAGGCCGGTGAACACGATCATGGCGTCACGGGGCAAATCCAGGTCGACGTTGCGTAGGTTGTGTTCGCGCGCGCCCTTCACCACCAGGCGGGTCAGGTCGTGCGGACGGAAGGTTTCAGGGGAGCGGGAAGTAGCCACCAGATCATGCTAATCGAAAACTGGTTCGAATGGAGCGAACTTGTGAGCAACAAGACGCAGGTCTATCCAACTTGCGAAGTGAACGCCGCCCGGACGTAGCCGATGGCTGCTTTCTCCGAGATCCCCCAGCGTGTCGCAACGGCAGCAAGCTCGGAGGCGGCGTCGGCAACGGCGACCGCACCTTCATCTTCCGCCGCCTGGACGATGGTGCCGTGGCGGCCCCGGGTCACGACGACACCGGTGGCCTCCAATTCCTTGTAAACCTTAGCCGCCGTGTTGACCGCGAGACCGAGTTGTTCGGCGAGCGCCCGGACCGAGGGCAGTTTCGTTCCGGCCTTGAGTCGTCCCTTCGAGATGGCGACGAGTATCTGCTGCCTGACTTGCTGGTAGGGAGCGGTTTTGTCCGTGCTGTCGAGAGCGATGAATGCCAGCGGATTGCTGTCCACGTGTGCCGTCCTTTGTTGGTACCGGGGGGCGGTGCTTGCGCTTCAGCCTATCGCGCCGGATTCGGCGTTCCACATAGGATGTTGCAATGAGTGAAACCTTCCTTGACCTCACTGACGTGACCATCCGATCCGTGAGCGTTTCCGAAATGTCCAACAACATCTACGTCGTGACGTCCAAGGGCGATGGCTCCCAGTTGCTGATCGATGCGGCCGACGATGTGGCGGCCATCGAGGGATTGGTTGACTCCGCTGCTTCGGATGCCGACGTCCCCACGCAGCTTGCGGGCATTGCCACGACCCACCAGCACTGGGACCACATCCGGGCACTGGCAGAGTATGCCGGCAAGACCGGGGTGAAGACCTATGCGGGTGCCGAGGACGTGGACGGCATTGCTGCCGGCGCCAACGTCGTCGTTGATGTTCCGCTGAAGCATGGCGACACGGTATCCGTTGGCCAGGTGGTCCTGGAGTGCGTGCACCTTCGTGGGCACACCCCGGGCTCGATTGCCTATGTGTTGCGGGACAGCGGTGGCACCACGGTCATCTTCAGCGGGGATTCCTTGTTCCCCGGTGGAGTGGGAAACACGGGGAACGATCCGCAGCGTTTTACCTCGTTGCTTGACGACGTGGAGACCCGGCTCTTTGGAGTGTATCCGGATGAGGCCTTGGTGCTTACTGGTCACGGGTCATCAACGACTTTGGGCGCGGAACGGCCGAGCCTGGGCGAGTGGCGCCTCAGGGGCTGGTAGTCATGGGTCCGTCCGGGGCCCCGGCGGTGATTCCGGGGTCCCAGGCAGGGGCGGCGCCATGGCTCGATACATCTGTCCGCCGGGGGTGGTGATCAGGATGGTATGCCGCCGTCCCCGGATGAGGTGTTCTTCCCAGCCCTCGGTCTCCTTCACCTGGTTGCAACAGACACATCGTCCATCCAGGTTGATCTCGGTGGTCTTCCCGCCCCTGCGCACCTGGTAGACGTGGTCGATGTGGCGAATCGGGGCATCGCAATATGGCGTCCTGCAGAATTGGTCGCGAATCTCGATGAGATCCCTGAGTTTGGGCGGAACACTGCGGGCTTCGGACTCCATGGCCAAGAGTTCGCCTGTCGTGGGCGCCGTATACACGCGGCGCATCCAGACGTCGACCTCGCTTTCTTCTTCCGAAGAAGTTCGGTCACCGGCAATGAGCCACCGGGCATGGGCAGCGGAGATGGTTCCGTAGCCATAGAGGTGCGCGGGTTCGCTGTCGCCTGCGAGGAGCGTGCGGTCGGTCATGTTCAGGTGCACCATCAGCGAGGGCCTCAGCCCGTTTGCGTGCCCGGTGATTCCCGAGACCAGTGCGTCGGCCATGGTCTGGTCGTCGGTGCGGCGATCCTCGCTGGAGCGGAGTTTGGAAGCCGCGGCCCGCAGCGCCTGCTTCACCGCAACGCCCTGCGCCGCGGTGAGAAGTGCGCTCATGCGCATCATCCCATCGGGTGTCGGGGTCAGCGTCACGCGGCGCTTGACCATGGCATCTGCCTGCTTATTCATTTCGACCCGGCCGTCGTAGGCGAGGGCTTCCTTGTCGATGCGCGATGCCAGTTGCTTGGTGCCCACGCCTTCGAGGGCGCCTCGCTCCCCTGCCATATTCCGGTCGATTTGTCGGCGAACGTCGACATGCATGTCACTGGTCTTGCTCACCATAAGCATGGCGCGCTCTTCGGTGAGCTCACCGCGCTCCAGTGCGTTGAAGGTGTAGGGCATTTGCTCGATCATGGCCCGCGAGTAGTTCACGAAGCGGGGCCCCAGGTGTTGGGCCTCCTTGCGCGCCAAGGCGACTTCAGCGCCGGTGCCACGCGCCGGGTTCTGCTGGTAAATGCCTTCTTCACGGTGCCGGGCAATGATGTCCTGTTCCAGGGCATATGCTTCCTTGGCCTGGGCCGCACAGAGGGCGGCTTTCGCGCGCTCCATCGCTGAGATCCGAGCGCCCCGCACCTGCTCCCCCACGGTCTGAGGCAAGTGGGTCACGGCCTCGGTCATGCCGTTGATGAAATCGACGTAGCCGTCACCGGGCCCTTCCGCTGCGGAGCGCTGCCTGGGAGGCCTGCGCAGATCCGAGGGGATGTGGCGATGGCCAAGGAGGATTTCCCCGGCTTCCTCCACAGTGAGGGATCTCGGGTTCGAATTGTATTCCTGGGAACCTTCGAACATACTTACTATTCTACGCCCGGATCGCAGGTTTGTGAAGGCTTCGGCGAGCGCAAAACCTCATAAACGGCCTAGTCAAAGCGCGGTAAGAAAATACTTTCGAAAAATCTTGTTCGTGGGGGCTAATTGAACTTGATGCCCTAGGATTCGCAGGCCTTCTTGAACGCGTCTTTGTCCGTGATTGCGGGGGCTCCGGCGGCATCGGTATCGACCGCGGTGCGGATTTGTTCGGTGGAAGCCTTGGAACCGTGCTCGGCCGCCTTCTTCATGTTGGTGGCGCCGAGGTTTCCCGTATCCGCGTATCCGCTGCCGAAATGGATGCAGGCGGTGTTCCCCTGGTGGTCGTTCAGGCGAAAGTCTTCGGGCGACGGCCCGGAGCAGGCAGCGAGCATCATGGTGGCAGCGGCAAGAACCGGCAAGAGCTTCTTCATGTCCCCTAGCCTAGGAGGGCGACATCCCAACTGGGAATCTGCTTGCCTTGGGGAAGGTTAGCGCTTGCGACCCAGCATGAAGATGCGCCGGAACGGGAACAAGGTGAGGGAGCCCCCGCGGGCGTCCGCGAAGGAGGGGTACGCCTGGGCAACCAAACGGGCATACTCGGCCTCGAACGCGGTCGCATCTGTTTCCGAAAGCCTGGCAAGCACCGGACGCAGGGCCGTCCCGCGCACCCATTCCAGGACCGGGTCCGGCCCGCTGAGGATCTGCCCGTACGTCGTTTCCCAGACATCGGATTCGAATCCCGCCGCCAGCAGGATCTTCAGGTAGTCAGCGGGCTCCCCCACCGCGCCGTCATGCCGCAGGACCCCGGCCAGCTGCGGGGCCCAGCGCTCCGAGTTGGCCAGCTCCCGCATCAAGGTGTGGGACGGGGAGCCGAAGTTGCCCGGCACCTGGGCCGCAAACCAAGCCCCGGGGGCCAAGGCCCCCAGCCACTTGGCGATGAGCTGCCGGTGTTCGGGGATCCATTGCAGCATCGCGTTGGAGACCAGCACGTCGGTGTCGGGGGCCGGCATCCAGGTGCTCGCATCCGTCATGGCGAAGGACAGGTTGTCCGCGTGCTGCTTGGCCCGCGCCTGCTCGATCATTTCCTCCGAGGAGTCCAATCCGATCACCCGGGCGTCGGGCCAGCGCTCTGCCAGCGAATGGGTCAAGGGTCCCGGACCGCACCCCATGTCCACCACGAGCTGCGGCGTCGCGGCGGTGATACGGGCCGTCAGATCGTAAAACGGACGGTCGCGATGGTCTGCAAACTGCACGTACTTGTTCGGGTCCCATTTCATAACCACAGCGTAAGCGGAAAGCCCCTCGTAAACCGATAGTCTTGGACACATCATGAAACTTACCGAGTTGCTGCCCAACACTCCCCCACGCGGTGCCACCGCCGAATCGACCTACGAAGCCTTCGTGAAGTGGGTGGAGGACCGCGGCATCGGGCTTTACCCGGCACAGGACGAGGCCGTCATGGAATTCGTGGCCGGCAACAACGTCATCCTCGCCACCCCCACGGGATCGGGCAAGTCACTGGTGGCCGTCGCCGCGCACTTCCACGCGCTGGCCCGCGGGGAGCGCAGCTACTACACCGCCCCGATCAAGGCACTCGTCTCGGAAAAGTTCTTCGACCTCTGCAAGATCTTTGGCGCGGAGAACGTCGGCATGGTCACCGGCGATTCCTCGGTCAACCAGGATGCCCCGATCATCTGCTGCACCGCCGAGATCCTTGCCAACATCGCCCTGCGCGAAGGCAAGAACGCGGACCTCGGCCCGGTGGTCATGGACGAGTTCCACTTCTACTCCGACCCGCAGCGCGGCTGGGCCTGGCAGGTTCCGCTGCTCGAGCTCCCGCAGGCGCAATTCCTGATCATGAGCGCCACTCTGGGCGATGTCGGCCGCTTCGAGGACGAGCTGACGCTGCGCACCGGACGCGACACCACCACCGTGGCGCACGCCGAACGGCCCATCCCGCTGCACTACTACTACTCGCAGGACCCGGTGCAGGAAGCCATCGAGGAATTGCTCTCGACCAAGCAGGTGCCGATCTACGTGGTGCACTTCAGCCAGCTCGAGGCCATCGACCGGGCCAGCGGGCTGATGAGCATCAACGTGTGCACCCGCGAGGAAAAGGACCGGATCTCCGAGCTGATCGCCGGATTCAGGTTTGCGCCCGGCTTCGGCAAGACGCTGAACCGGCTGGTCCGCCACGGCATCGGCGTGCACCATGCGGGCATGCTGCCCAAGTACCGCCGTTTGGTGGAGCAGCTGGCCCAGGCCGGACTACTCAAGGTCATCTGCGGCACCGACACCCTGGGCGTGGGCATCAATGTGCCCATCCGCACCGTGCTGATCACCGCGCTGTCCAAGTACGACGGGGTGCGCACCCGCATCCTGAACTCCCGCGAATTCCACCAGATCGCCGGACGCGCGGGCCGCGCGGGCTTCGACACCGCCGGAACCGTCGTGGTCCAGGCGCCCGAGCACTCCATTGAGAACAAGAAGGCCATGGAGAAGGCGGTCGCGAAGTTCGGCGACGATTCCAAGAAGATCCGCCAGGTTGTCAAGAAGAAGCCGCCGCAGGGCTTCGTGACCTGGGGAGAAAAGACCTACGAGCGGATCATCGCATCCACCCCCGAGACGCTGAACTCCTCGTTCGCGGTGACCCACTCGATCCTGCTGAACCTGCTGGCGCGCGAGGGCGATTCCTTCGCCGCCGCCCGACGGCTGCTCACCGAAAACCACGAACCGCCGGTACGGCAGCGTGCCCTGCAGCGCAAGGCGCTGGGCATCCTTCGCGAGCTGCTGGCCACCGGGGTCGTCGAACGCCTCGAGCACCCCGACAAGCACGGGAACATGCTGGCCCTGACGGTGCACCTGCAGGAAAACTTCGCGCTGAACCAGCCGCTGTCCCCGTTCGCGCTGGCGGCCCTGGAGCTCTTCGACGCCGAGTCCCCCGGCTACGCGCTGGACGTGGTCTCGGTCATCGAGGCCACGCTGGAAAAGCCGCGCCAGGTGCTTTCGGCCCAGGAGAAAAAGGCCCGCGGCGAGGCGATTGCCGCAATGAAGGCCGAGGGCATGGAGTACAACGACCGGATGGCCGCGCTCGAGGAGGTCACCTACCCGCAGCCGCTGGCCGAGATCCTCACCAATGCCTTCGAGCAGTACCGCGCCGGCGCCCCGTGGCTCGGCGACTTCGAGGTCGCCCCGAAGTCGGTGGTCCGCGACATGTACGAACGCGCCATGAGCTTCAGCGAGTACGTGCAGTTCTACTCGCTGGCCCGCTCCGAGGGCGTGCTGCTGCGCTACCTCACCGACGCCTACAAGGCGCTGCGCCAGACCGTCCCGCAGGACGCGCTGCGCGAGGACCTCGAGGACCTCATCGAATGGCTCGGGGAACTGATCCGCCAGATCGACTCGTCGCTGCTGGACGAATGGGAGGAACTGGCCAACGGGGTGCTGCACGAGCCCGACGCCGAGATCATCCCGCCGGCCCCCGAGCGCCTGACCTCCAACGCGCGGGCCTTCCGCGTGATGGTCCGCAACGAGATGTTCCGCCGCGTGAAGCTCTTCGCCGACGAGCAGGACTCCGCCCTGGGCGAGCTGGACGGGCATTCGGGCTTCGGCGCCGAGGCGTGGGCCGATGCCATGGACGCATACTTTGAGGAGCACGAGGACATCGACGACGGTCCCGGCGGCCGCGGCCCCAACCTGTTGCTGATCACCACCTCGAAGGACACCTGGACGGTGCGCCAGGTCTTCGCCGACCCGGCCAACCACCACGACTGGGGCATCGACGCCACCGTCAACCTGGCGGACTCCGACGAGGCCGGGTACCCGGTCATCACGGTGACCAATGTGGGCCGCAAGGACTAGCACGCACCAAACACAGGCGCCCGCCGGGAAGGATTTCCTTCCCGGCGGGCGCCTGCGGTGATTCCGGACCTCCCGGAGTTTCCTAGAATCCCAAGAGCTTGGTCAGCGGCTGGACCTGGTTGTGGGCCAGCAGCACGATCGGCACCACCAGCCCGGCCAGCGCGTAGATGGACACCGGGATGCACAACAGCCATTCGCGCACCGACCCTGCCCTGCCCAGCACGGGGATGGCGATCCGGCCGCCGGGCTTCCACACGTCCTTGAGCAGCGGCACGCGGCGGATGAAGCGCGGGGACTTGATCTTGATCGGCCAGATCAGGTTGCAGCCGCCGACGGTGAGCATGTCCCCGGCGATGTGCACCGCGCAGCCCACGGCCACCGCCAGCACCAGCCAGTTCTGCTCGTCGGGCGAGAACACCGCCACGAAGATGCCGGCCGGAACCGAGACCAACCACGGCAGCTTCGCCATGGTGTCGGGAATGAACTTCAGCGCCTTCAGCGCAAAGGACACCAGCAGCACCGCCAACAGACCGGCGCCCGGGTAGATGATCCCGAAGCGGGAATTCTCCATGGTCCACAGCCCCAGCACCCAGGCCAGGACGGTGAACGCCGCGATGCCCAGCAGCGAGTGCGTGCCGTTGCGGTGCCCTCCGGAGACCTCTCCGATGCCGGCGCAGATCGCGTTGGACACCGGCGGCAGCGAGTGCGCAATGGTGGCCCGGCGGTGGTCCGCATCGGGCAGCAGCGCCGCCCCCGCGCAGACCATCGCCCCCGCGACCCCGGCGATCGGGGTTTGCTCCAGCAGGCCGAATCCCAGCGGGATCGCGTCGGGCAGCCAGGTCAGCTTCTCGGAGAGACTCCCGGTGGGGAGCTTGAAATTCGTGGTCAACGCGATCCAGGCTGCTGCGCCGGTGGCCGCGTGGTGGCCGCCCATCATATTGCTTGGTGCCGTCCTTGCTTTGGTTCTTGCTTCTCGATCGCCCCCAACCTTAAGTGCTGCCACCCACGCGTTGGATTCACGGCACGCATGGCCCGCCGGTAGGCTTGGTCACATGCCCCTGATTCGCCCCGCGGCGCCCGCCGACGCCCCCGCCATCCTTGAACTCATCCACGAATTGGCGCTCTTCGAGCGCGAGCCCGACGCCGTGAAGAACTCCGAAGCGGACCTCGTCGCCCACCTCTTCGGGCCGGACCCGCAGGTGTACGCGCACGTGGTGGACCGGGACGGCACGGTGCTGGGCTTCGCCCTGTGGTTCCTGACGTATTCCACCTGGGAGGGAACGCACGGGATCCACCTCAAGGACCTCTACGTGCGCGAGTCGGCGCGGGGCGCCGGACACGGCAAGGCGCTGCTGGCCGAATTGGCACGCATTGCAGTGGCCCGCGGCTACCGGCGCGTGGAATGGAGCGTGCTGGACTGGAATGCCCCGGCCATCGGCTTCTACGATTCGCTCGGCGCCGGTTCCATGGACGGCTGGACCGTGCGGCGCCTCGAAGGCGCAGCCCTGGCGGAACTGGGGGCAGGGGCATGAGCAACACCCACACCTTCCGCGGGATGAACACCACCGAGCACTACTTCCAGGTCCCGCTGGACCACGCCCGCCCGGCGGGCGAAAAGATCACGGTCTTTGCCCGCGAGATCTCCTCCACCGAGCACACCGATCCGGCCTCGCTGCCCTGGCTGCTCTTCCTGCAGGGCGGACCGGGCGGGAAGTCCCCGCGTCCGGCCTCGCTGTCCGGTTGGCTGGCGGAGGCGGCCAAGACCTTCCGCATCCTGCTGCTTGACCAGCGCGGAACCGGCCTGAGCACCCCGGCCAACCGCCAGTCCCTGCCGATGCGCGGGGACGCGGCGGCCCAGGCCGCCTACCTCACGCATTTCCGCGCCGATTCGATCGTGCGCGATGCCGAAGCCATCCGCAAGGACCTCGGGATCGAGAAGTGGAGCACCTTCGGGCAAAGCTACGGCGGCTTTTGCACGCTGACCTACCTGTCCCTGGCCCCGGCGGCATTGGAACGCTGCATCGTCACCGGCGGCCTGGCCTCGCTCACCGCGGACGCGGACACCGTGTACCGGGCGACCTACCGGCGGATGGCCGAGCGCAACGCGGAATACTTCGAGTGGTACCCGCAGGACCGCAAGGTCCTGCGCGAGATTGTCGCGCACCTGGCCCACACCGAGGAGCACCTGCCGGGCGGCCGGGCGCTGACCGTGCCGCTGGTGCAGATGCTCGGCCAGTTCCTGGGCGGCAACGCCCGGGTGCACTCGCTGCACCACGTCTTCGAGGCCGCCTTCATCGAGACCCCGGGCGGCAGGCGGCTCTCGGACACCTTCCTGGCCGCGGTCGCCGAACAGGCCGACCGCACCACCAACCCGCTTTACGCGCTGCTGCACGAGTCGATCTACGCGCAGGGCGCGGCCACCAACTGGTCCGCGCAGCGCGTGCTGGCCGAGTTCCCGGCTTTCTCCCCCGATGCCGAACTCCCGCTGCTGACCGGGGAAATGGTGTTCAGCTGGTACTTCGAGGACGATGCGGTGCTGCGCCCGCTGGAGGAAACCGCCCGGATCCTGGCCGAGCACGAGGACTGGGGTCCGCTCTACGACCCCACGGTGCTGGCCGCCAACACCGTGCCGGTCGCAGCGGCCGTCTACGCCCACGACGTGTACGTGGACAGGGACCTGTCGCTTCAAACCGCCGCCGCGGTCGGCAACGTGCGGGTGTGGGAAACCGAGGAGTTCCACCACGACGGCATCGGCGACGAGGGCGCGATGATCTTCGCGAAGCTGCTGGAGCTGGGCAAGGACTAGGCCGCGTCACACTGCCGGTCGCAATCACGACGGGAACCGCTTCCGTGATAGGTATTGAAGTGCAACCATCCGGAGCGGCCGAGAGACCTGGATCGATGACGCCGCAGCAACCCGCCCCGCCGACGGGACCCCGTCGGGCCGGCAACGGTGCTACTGCCAGGACCGATGGAAAGTAGGCAATTGCCCATGTCCCTTAACACCAGCCACATCCGCACCACCCACGCCGGCTCGTTGCCGCGCACCGACGCGCTGCTGGCCGCCAACGAGGCCAGGGAACGCGACGGGGTCAGCGAGAAATTCCTCGAATTGCTCGAAACCTCGGTCACGGGCATCGTGGCCAGGCAGCGCGAGCTGGGCATCGACATCCCCAACGACGGCGAATTCGGGCACACCATGTCCTCCGCCGTCGACTTCGGCGCCTGGTGGAACTACTCCTTCGCCCGCCTCGGCGGGCTGCAGGAAACCATCGTCGACCGCTGGGCCGAGACCACGGTCAACCGTTCGTCCCCCGGCAACGTGGTGCTCACCTCCTTCCCGGACCGCCGCGACCGCCGGGCCTTCGCCGAGGCGTACGCCGATCCGGCTTCCGGGATCCTCGCGCACCGCAAGGCGACCACGCAGCCGAAGGTCGTCGCGCCACTGACCTACATCGGGCACGACCTGGTCGCCTCGGACATCAGGAACCTGAAGACCGCCATGGCGGCCACGGGCACCGAGGAGGGCTTCCTCGCGGCGCTTTCCCCCGCTTCCTGCGCGCGGCTGGCCAACGACTTCTACGCCAGCGACGAGGAATACCTCTTCGCGGCCGCTGATGCCATGCGTGAGGAGTACAAGGCGATCCTCGATGCCGGGCTCATCTTGCAGATCGACGACCCGTCGCTGGCCGAGTCCTGGGACCAAATCAACCCGGAGCCGAGCCTGGAGGACTACCTGAAGTTCCTGGAGCTGCGCGTGGAGGCCACCAACCACGCGCTGCGCGGGCTGCCCGCCGAGCGGATCCGGCTGCACGTATGCTGGGGCTCCTGGCACGGCCCGCACACCACCGATATCCCGTTCGCCGACATCCTGGACCCGGTGCTGCGCATCAACGCCAACATGGTCTCCTTCGAGGCCGGGAACGTGCGCCACGAGCACGAATGGCGCATCTGGGAGGACCGGGCACTGCCCGAGGGAAAGATCCTGGTCCCCGGCGTCGTCTCGCATGCCACCAACGTGGTCGAGCACCCGGAGCTGGTCGCCGACCGCATCGAGCGCTTCGCGAACCTGGTCGGCCGCGAGAACGTGATCGCGTCCACCGACTGCGGCCTGGGCGGGCGCGTCCACCCGCAGATCGCCATGGCCAAGCTCGAGGCCCTTGGCGCCGGCGCGGCACTGGCCACCCAGCGCCTGTGGAAGGGTGCCGAGGTCATCGCCTGATCCCGGGCACCACCACGGAAGCCGCCGCACGCACCAGCGTGCGGCGGCTTTTGTCCGCGGGCAGGCCTCCCGCGGCCGGTGGCCGAATCGCTGCCGGACACCGCCAGCAGCCTGCTGGAGCCGGGGCTCCGCTAAACCGGGGAGCCGAGCTCCACCAGCAGCACCCCGCCGACGATCAGCACGATCCCGGCGGTCATCAGGAGCGTCAGCGGTTCCTTGAAGATCCACTTGCCCAGCACCGCGGTGACCGCCACCCCCGCGGCCGCCCAGATCCCGTACGCCACCCCGATGCCCATCCCGGCGCGCAGCGCCAGCGACAGCATGGTGAAGGCCAGCAGGTAGCCGGCGGCCACCGGGAGGTACCAGGCCCGGGAGCCGGTGAGCGTTGCCCGCAGCGACATCGTCGCGCCGACCTCGGCGATGATCGCGGTTCCCAGGAAAAGCCACATCATGATGTACGTTCCCGCGTCCCGGGGGCCCGTTGGCGCAGGGCGTGCTGGGACCCGAATTCCACCAGGACGACCCCGGCAATGATGACTCCCAGGCCAAGGAACATCAGCGGGGTGAGCGCCTCGGCAAAAAGCAGCATCGCCAGGACGGCGGTCAACGCCACCCCGAGGGCGCCCCAGATGCCGTAGGCGACCCCGAGTCCCAGGCCCGCGCGCATGGCCAGCGCCAGGCAGGTGAAAGCGCCGGCGTAGCCCAGCACCACGACCGCGTACCACCACGGCGCCCCCAGCGCGGCCTTCAGCGCGAGGGTCGCGGTGACCTCGGTGGCGATGGCCAGCGAGAGCAGGAACCACTTGTTCACTTGAGTTCGCGCACGCAGAAGAACGCGACGACCAGGATGAAGCCCAGGCACAGGTAGCCCAGGCCGGCGAAGCCCAGCGTGGCCAGCAGCACCCCGGATCC
The DNA here is from genome assembly GCF_030812255.1 of Paeniglutamicibacter psychrophenolicus. Taxonomy (GTDB): domain Bacteria; phylum Actinomycetota; class Actinomycetes; order Actinomycetales; family Micrococcaceae; genus Paeniglutamicibacter; species Paeniglutamicibacter psychrophenolicus_A. Next base: position 246,019 of record NZ_JAUSSH010000005.1, read on the forward strand.
GGCGGCTCCCAGTGCCCCGGCCGCACCCATGAGGGTGTCGGAGACGCCCTGGACCAGCACGCGGCGGGGACGGTCCACCCGCTCGGCCAGGAACGCGGAGCCGGAGACCGTCGACATCGACCAGCCCAGGCCCAGCAGCACCAGCGCGACCGTGACCGCGGCGCGGGATTCGGCGCCGAGTCCGGCGACCAGCACGGCCGCCACCAGCACCGCCATGCCTGCCAGCATCATCCGCGGCTGGCCCATCCTATCCGCCCACGCCCCGATGAACGGGGAGAGTGCATACATCCCGGCGATGTGCAGGGAGATGACGAAGCCGATGACGATCAGGATGTCGGCGCTGCCCCCGTGCATTTCGTGCCCGGGGGTGGCGGCCAGGTCCTTGAGGTGCACCGGGGTCATCGACATGACCCCGACCATCACCAGGTGGGCGACCACGATGGTGGCAATGCCCAGGGTCGCACCTTTCGAGGCCCGCACCGCCGACAGCCCGGTGGCCATCGACCCGCGGCGCCTGCCGGTCGCGACGGGGTGCGGGGGCACGCCGTCGGCCGCATCCCAGGCGCGGGCGAGGTCGATGGGGTCCGGGCGCAGCCCGATGTTCAGCACCAGGATGGCCAGCAGCATGCCGGCCAGGGAGAAGAGGAAGGGCCCGCTCATCGGCGGCAGGCCGAATTGCCCGCCCAGCGCAGATCCCGGTCCGATGAGGTTCGGGCCGGCGACCGCGCCGATGGTGATGGCCCAGACCACCAGTCCCAGGTCGCGCCCGCGGGTGGCGTCGGCGGCCAGGTCGGTGGCGGCGAAGCGGGCCTGCAGGTTCGCCGCCGAGCCCACGCCCAGCAGCGCGGCCCCGAGCAGCAGCACCGGGAAGGAACCAAGCACCGGGGCCAGCATCATCCCGACGGCGCCAAGCGCGGCCAGGAGGTAGCCCAGGGACAGCGCCCTGCGGCGCCCGCGCTTCACGGCCAGGGCTGCCAGCGGCAGCGCACTGAGTGCGCCGGCGACGGAGATCGCGGTGGTTGCCGCCCCGGCGAAGGCGTTGGATCCGGTCAGCTCCACGGCCATGAGCGATCCGATGGCCAGCCCGGCGCCGTTGCCCACGCCACTGAGCAGCTGGGACACCGAGAGCGTGGCCACGGTGCGGCGTTGGGCGCGCACCCGCTCGGGCGCGGGATGGATGGAGGTTGGGGCCGGGGTTGTGTTCACCCGCCCAGCCTAGCAACGTCGCGGTCCTTAACGAGGCTCGGGGCCCGTCCTTCCGAAACAACGGAAGACGGACCCCGAGCGGGTGCAGCGTGGGAGGCGCGAGGTTACTCGCTGTCCTTCTTGGCTGCCTGTTCGGCCTTGTGCTCGGCGGCGGCGCGGCGGCCGGCCGGGGAGAGCAGCGAGGCGACGGTCGCGATGACGACCGTGCCCAGGATGACCACCAGCGAGACGGTGATGGAGAAATCCGGGACCCAGGTGATCGGCTGGCCGCCGTTGATGAACGGCAGTTCGTTCACGTGCATGGCGTGGAAGACCAGCTTGATGCCGATGAAGGCCAGGATGATCGACAGTGCGTGCTTGAGGTAGACCAGGCGGTCCATCAGGCCACCGAGCAGGAAGTACAGCTGGCGCAGGCCCATCAGCGCGAACAGGTTCGCGGTGAAGACGATGAACGGGGACTGGGTCAGGCCGAAGATCGCCGGGATCGAGTCGACCGCGAAGAGCAGGTCGGTCATGCCGATGGTCACGAAGACCATGACCATCGGGGTGAACATCTTCTTGCCGTCGATGGTGGTGCGCAGCTTGTTGCCGTCGAATTCCTTGGAGATCGGCAGGTTCTTGGTCAGCTTGTAGACGATGCCGCTGTTGGCGCCGTCGGACTCGTCCTCGCCCTTGTCGGTGGCCTGCTTCCAGGCGGTCCACAGCAGGAAGGCACCGAAGATGTAGAAGACCCACGAGTAGTTTTCGATGACTGCGGCACCGAGGATGATGAAGATGCCGCGCAGGATCAGGGCAATGATGATGCCGAACATCAACACTTCCTGCTGGTATTTCCGCGGCACCGAGAAGCGGGCCATGATGATGATGAACACGAACAGGTTGTCGATGCTCAGCGAGTATTCGGTGACCCAGCCGGCAATGAATTGCTGGCCGATGTCCGGGCCCGCCTGCCACCAGACGACGGCGCCGAAGATCAGGGCGAGGGTGACGTAGAAACCGACCCAGAGGCCGGATTCCTTCATCGAGGGTTCGTGTGGTTTCTTGACGACATACAGCAGGTCAAGAAGAAGAATGATGCACAATGCCGCGAGCGAGATAATCTCAAACTGCAGCGACAAGCCGTGGTTTCCCAATGTGGGGCCTTTCAAAACGGGGTACGTGGAATTACCGCAAGTCTCTCCGCCGTCCGCTCAGATTGGGACGACCGCTGTGCCCGGCGAGGCATCGATGCCTCGCGTGTTGACGACCACAGCACAAGTGGGATACTCCCCTACGCTTGGAACAGTCTAACTCATCCATGTTTCAGTCTCGTGAATGACCTACGGTTTCACCGGCCCCGTCGAAGGCCAGCAGGTCCCCCGGTTGGCAGCCAAGTTCCCGGCAGATCGCCGAGAGCGTGCTGAAGCGCACGGCCCTTGCCCGGCGGTCCCTGGGCACCGAGAGGTTCGCCACGGTGACGTCGACACGCCGGCTCTGCCCCGCCCGGTTACGCGTGGCCCGCGTTCTTCATCTGGCGCAGTTCCTTCTTCAGCTCCGAAACTTCGTCGCGCAGCCGGGCGGCAACCTCGAAGTGCAGCTCGGCGGCCGCGGCGTGCATTTGCTCGGTCATCTGCTCGATCATCTCCACCAGGTTCTCCGCCGGGGCGGCGGCCAGGCCGTCGGCGCGCACCGTCGCGTGGGCCTTCTTGGTGCCGGCGCTCGAACGCTTGGCGTTCTTGGCCAGGCGCTGGTTGTTCAGCAGCTCCTGGGTGTCGGCGTCCTCGCGGGCCAGCGAATCGGTGATGTCGGCGATCTTCTTGCGCAGCGGCTGCGGATCCACGCCGTGGTCCTTGTTGTATTTCTGCTGCACCTCGCGGCGGCGGTTGGTTTCCTCGATGGCCTGGGCCATGGCGTCGGTGATCTTGTCCGCGTACATGTGCACCTGGCCGTCGACGTTTCGGGCGGCGCGGCCGATGGTCTGGATCAGCGAGGTCGCCGAGCGCAGGAAGCCCTGCTTGTCCGCGTCCAGGATCGCCACGAGGGAAACCTCGGGCAGGTCCAGGCCCTCGCGCAGCAGGTTGATGCCCACCAGCACGTCGAACAGGCCCATGCGCAGCTCGCGCAGCAGTTCCACGCGGCGCAGCGTGTCCACGTCCGAGTGCAGGTACTGGACCCGCACGCCGTGCTCGGTGAAGTAGTCGGTGAGGTCCTCGGCCATGCGCTTGGTCAGCGTGGTGACCAGGATGCGCTCGTTGCGCTCCACGCGGGCACGGATCTCGTCGAGCAGGTCGTCGATCTGCCCCTTGGTCGGCTTGACGATGATCTCCGGGTCGATCAGTCCGGTGGGGCGGATGATCTGCTGGACCACGCCGTCGGCCTTGCCGAGCTCGTACTTGCCCGGGGTCGCCGAGAGGTAGACGGTCTGCCCGATGCGCTCGAGGAACTCGTCCCACTTCAGCGGGCGGTTGTCCATCGCGGAGGGCAGCCGGAAGCCGTGCTCCACCAGGGTGCGCTTGCGCGACATGTCCCCCTCGTACATCGCGCCGATCTGCGGGACGGTGACGTGGGATTCGTCGATGACCAGCAGGAAGTCGTCGGGGAAGTAGTCGATGAGGCAATGCGGGGCGGTGCCGGCGGCGCGGTCGTCGATGTGCCTGGAGTAGTTCTCGATGCCGTTGCAGAACCCCATCTGCTCCATCATCTCCAGGTCGTAGGTGGTGCGCATGCGCAGCCGCTGGGCCTCCACCAGCTTGTTCTGCGACTCCAGGGTGGACAGGCGCTGCTGCAGCTCGTCCTCGATGTCCTTCACGGCCCGGCTCATCCGGTCGGCTCCGGCGACGTAGTGGCTGGCGGGGAAGACGTACATCTCGTTTTCCTCGCGGATCACCTCGCCGGTGACCGGGTGCAGCGTGTGGATCGACTCGATCTCGTCGCCGAAGAACTCGATGCGCAGCGCCTGCTCCTCGTACATCGGGATGATTTCCACGGTGTCCCCGCGCACGCGGAAGGTGCCGCGGTGGAAGTCCATGTCGTTGCGCGCGTATTGCATGGAGACGAACTTGCGCAACAGGTCGTCGCGGTTCAGTTCCATGCCCTTTTTCAGGGTGACCATGCCCGCGACGTATTCCTCGGGGGTGCCCAGGCCGTAGATGCAGGAGACGGTGGCGACGACGATGACGTCGCGTCGGGTGAGCAGCGCGTTGGTGGCGGAGTGGCGCAGCCGTTCGACCTCCTCGTTGATGGAGGAGTCCTTCTCGATGAAGGTGTCGGTCTGCGGGACGTAGGCCTCGGGCTGGTAGTAGTCGTAGTAGGAGACGAAGTACTCGACCGCGTTGTTGGGCAGCAGCTCGCGGAACTCGTTGGCCAGCTGCGCGGCCAGCGTCTTGTTCTGCACCATCACCAGGGTGGGGCGCTGCACCTGTTCGATGAGCCAGGCGGTGGTGGCGGACTTGCCGGTGCCGGTGGCGCCGAGCAGCACCACGTCCTTTTCGCCGGCGTTGATCCGTTCGGTGAGCTCCTTGATGGCCGTGGGCTGGTCGCCGGCGGGCGTGAACTCGCTGATGACCTCGAAGGGGGCAACGACGCGGTTGATTTGCTGCGCAAGACTCATGTTCCTAGGCTACGCCCTGGTGCCGATGGTTTGGATGCCCGCTCGCCTTGGGCGCAAAGGCCGGCCGCCGCGGCCCGGGTGCGCAGCCTCTCGATGTTCCCGGTCGCCGCCGGGTCCGCGGCCGGCGCGAAGCCGAAGTACGCCTCGGCCCCGTCCAGGATGCCGTCGACCAGTTCGCCGGCGTCCACGATGTGGCGGACCTTCCCGGCGGTGAACTTGGTGAGGTTTCCGCTGCGCTCCAGCAGGATCTGCGCCTCGAGGGTCGGGTAGGGCACCTCGGCCCTGCCCTCGGCGAGGAAGCCGTCCACGGCATCCAGCAGCGCATTCCAGATCCCGGGCAGGTCGTCGACCAGGTCCACGGGAATGAGCTGCAGCGAGTGGTAGCGCAGCTGGACCGCTCCCAGGGTGCCCTCCAGCGTTGCGGCGAGCCCGGGATCCCGCTGGATGCTCACCAGGTGGGCCGTGGTGCCCTCGGCCGGTTCGTGCCGGAGGAAGGATTCGGCAACCAGCGCGGTGTTCACTTGCGTGCCTGCTTCTGCAGGATGTTGCCCAGCGCGCCGCGCATCAGCCGGATCACGCCAATCACCGTGGCCGCGGCGGCGGAGAGCAGGCCGGCAAGCGCGAGCCAGGCCGGAAGCAGCACCTGCGCGTCGTAGCCGGAGGTACGGGCGATGTATTGGTCGCGCCCGCCGAAGCCCAGCCAGAGGAGCACGGCGACTCCGAGGCTCGCGGCGGCCAGCACCCACAGGATGCGGATGATGCGCATCTCGGTGCGGGCCTTGGCCTCCTCGGCCTCCAAGCGTGCGGCGAACCCGGCCTTCGCCGCGTCGTCCTCAGTGGGCATGGCTGGTGAATGGGGCAATATGGGTCTCCCAGATCTCGTTGACGCGTTGCTTCAGCTGTTCCAGTGTGCCCGAATTGTGGATCACCGCGTCGGCGGCCGCCGCGCGTTCTTCGTCGGTGGCCTGCGCGGCGATCCGCGCCAGGGCGTCGGCCTCGGCCATCCCCCGGTCCTCGACCATGCGCCGCAGGCGTTCGGCCAGCGGTGCGGCCACCACCAGGACCTTGTCGAAGTCCCGCCCCTGGCCGGTTTCCACCAACAGCGGGATGTCCTGGACGATCACCGCGCCCGCGGGTGCGGCCGCGCGCAGGCGGGCGGCCTCGGCGCGCACCAGCGGGTGGACGATGGAGTTCAGTTTTTCGCGGGCCGCCGCGTCGGCGAAGACCAGCGCGCCGAGCGCGGGGCGGTCCAGGGAGCCGTCGGGACCCAGGATGCCGGCGCCGAAGGCGGCAACGACCGCCTCCAGCCCCGGGGTTCCGGGTGCCACGACGGCCCGGGCGATCGCGTCGGCGTCGATGAGCACCGCGCCGCGGTCCACCAGCATCCTGGCGACAGCGGACTTCCCGGCGGCGATACCGCCTGTCAGGCCAACATTGAGCATGCACCTAGCCTACGACAGGCCGGCACGGCAGCGGTCCGCGGCGCGGGGTGTTGGCAGGCCGCCTTCCGGAGGGTCCGGAAGGCAGCGGCCTCGGGGGCAACCGTCAGGCTTCGAACGCCGCTCCCAGCTCGGCCCGCAGGAATTGCCGCACCCATTCCCCGGCCAGGTCGTGGTCGAGCCCCGGGGCACCGAGGCTGAGTTGCGTGGAAATCCCGTCCACATAGGCCGAGGTTTTCACGGCCACCGAGCGTGGATCGGTGTCAGCGCGGAAGGTTCCATCGCCGATGCCGCGTCGGATGGTTCGCTCGCACCCGGACCGCCACAAATGCAACCGGCCGTAGTCCCCTGCCGGAGGGTCCGGGAAACGGGCGGACTCGCTCCAGTAATCCGACCAGAAGCGCCAGTGCCGCAGGCTTTCCTCCGACCCGTCGAACAGCGGATCGACCAGCAGCAGCAGGGCACGCGTCGCGTCGTTTTCGGCGTCCGCGGCCGCCACCAGGGGGGTGTAGAACCAATCCATTTCGAGCACCGCCGCTTCGGCAAATATCTCGTGGATGCCCGCGAAATGGTAGGTCACCGTTCCCACCGAGGTCTGCGCCTCCCGGGCAATCTCCCGCAGCCCGGTACGGCGCAAACCGTCGCGCAGGATCGCCTGCCGGGCCGCCTCGGCAATCAGGGCACGGCGCTGCGCCGGCGCCAGCCGACGCCGGCTCACGTGGAGGTCCGCGGAATGGTTTCCGTCCATTCCCGCTCCGCAACCAGCTCCTCTTCCGCATTGCCCACGGTCGCCCACGCGGTGACGGTGTTGGTCAGCAGGAAGTTGCCCGCGTCGGCCCCCAGCACCGAATGGGTTTCCAGCCTGGCTGACCAGCCCTCGTTGGCAAGCCCGATCGACCACGCCGAGCGGGCCTGGCCGCTGAGCGGGTCGCCGTCGCGGATCGTGTAGGTCTCGCGGCTGTATTCGGTGAAGACCAGCCCGTCGGGGTAGCGGCGCGACCCCCCGTAGCCCGGGTCCACGTCCAGCACCCACGTCCCGGATTCCACGTCGTGGCCCACGCTGCGCTGGGATCCGGCGACGAACGCCGGATCGGCCTGCCCGGCATCGTTCTCCAGGTAGTCCACCGGAAGCCGCGGGGACTGCTCCGGCTCGCCGAACCCGACCCCCTCGATGAGACCGGATTCGGTGGCCAGGGCGGCCGCGTCGGCTCCCAGGACCGGAAGCTCGAGCGAGCTGGCTGCCAGCTCGATTTCGAGCGACGGGTCCCCCGGCGGCGGCCAGATCCACGGCCAGTAGTTGCTGGAAAGCGCAAGCCGGATCGTGTGCCCCGGGGCAAAGACGTAGCCGATGCCGACCATCTCGAATTCGACGTCGACGTACTCCCCAATGGGCATCGGCACCGCCTGGTCCATGCCTTCGCGCTTGTTCAGGTTCAGCACCCCGCGGGTCACCAGTGTCGAGGAGCCGTCGGGGGCGACATCGCACAACCGGGCGATGATGTTGGCTTCGGACTGGTCGGCGCGCAGCCGCAGGCGCACCCGCGGGTTGCCCAGGATGCCCACCGGACCGGGCGCCGGCGGCAAATCGATGCACACGCTGCGGCCGTCCTCGGCACGTTGGTCCGGCGGGAGATCGGTGGCGTTGCCGAACGGGAAGTACCGCCCGGCATCGGCCCCGGTGTGCTGCGGGCTGCGCACGAGCGCCACCCCGTCGTGGACCGGGGTGCCGCAGCTGCCCGCGGACAGGGCGTGCCGTTGCCCGCGGATCTCCTGCGCCGGCCAGTTGGACAGGCCCAGCCAGTGGCCCTTGCGCCGCTCGTAGTAGGTGGCCGGCGGGTCGCCCTCGGGCAGGAAGGCCAGTAGTTTCGGGCCGCGGTCCGCGCCGTTGTCGATTCCCTTGAGCCAGTGGTCCCACCAGGCGAGCGTTTCGCGCAGGAAGTTGATGCCCGGGCCCGGTGCGTACCCGCGGTCCGGATACTGGTGCGACCAGGGGCCGATGATGCCGCGGACCGGGGCATCAAGGTTTTGGACCAGGCGCAGCACCGCATCGCGGTAGGGGTCGTGCCAGCCGCCGACGGCGAGCACGGCGGCCTTGATGGAGGAATAGTCCTCGCAGACGCTGCCCTGCCGCCAGTAGTCGTCGCGTTCCTGGTGTTCCAGCCATTGTCCGGTCATCGGGCGGGTGTTCTCCAGCCGCTGGCGCCACTGCCCGACCCATGCTTCCCCGACCACCTCGGGCCGCGGCGGGCGGGCGTTGAAGGCGAACATCGTTCCGCCCCAGGATGCCATGTCGATGCCCAGCAGCGCCCCGCCCATGTAGTGCACGTCGTTGTCGTACCGGTCGTCGGTGGAACAAACGGTGACGATGGCCTTGAGCGCCTCGGGGGCGTGTCCGGCCAGTTGCAGCGAGTTGAAACCGCCCCAGGAGATGCCGAACATCCCCAGCGAGCCGGTGCACCAGGGCTGTTCGGCGATCCAGGCGATGACCTCGAGGCCGTCGGCCTGTTCCTGCTCGGAGTATTCGTCGATGAACAGCCCGTCGGAGCTTCCGGTGCCGCGGATGTCCACGCGCACCGAGGCGTAGCCGTGCCCCGCATAGTAGGGGTGGCGTTCGTTGTCGCGCGGCGCCGTCCAGTCGTCCAACCGGTAGGGCAGGTACTCCAGCAGTCCCGGGACCGGGCGGCGGCCCGAATCGCGCGGGCGCCAGATCCTGGCGTGCAGCCTGGTGCCGTCGGCCAACGGTATCCAGGCGTCCTCGACGAGGATTTCCTGCGGCAGCGGGTCGATGTACTTCATCTGTTCCCGGCTCCTTTCCATGTGCGGATCAGGTGTCCGGGGCTGGGCTCGAGCCAGCCTCCGGGGTTGTCATCGATCCAGTCCTGTTCTTCGGCCGGCGACTGCGGCAGTTCCAGGTCCCCGGGTTCGAGGACCGCCGCCAGCAGCGAGGCGGTGTACGGGTGGTTGGGACCGGAGAAGACGTCCGCCACGTCCCCGACCTCGAGAAGCCGCCCGTTCTTCATGACCATCACCCGGTCCGCCACATCGGCAACGACGGCAAGGTCGTGGCTGATGAACAGCGTGCTCAAGCCATGGGATTTCTGCAACCCCGACAACAGCTCCAGGATGTCCGCCTGCACCGAGACATCGAGCGCGGTGGTGATCTCGTCGGCGATGATCAGCTCCGGTGCGGCGGCCAGTGCCCGGGCGATGCCCACGCGTTGGCGCTGCCCGCCGGAAAGCTGGGCCGGGAGCCGCTTGCCGAAGCTGGCCGGCAGCCCGACCTCGGTGAGCAGTTCCTCGACCCGGCCCCGCTCCCGGGCACGCGCAACCGTGCCGAACAGGCGCAGCGGACGGCGGATGGCCGCAGCGACGCTCCGGCGCGGGTTCAAGGACGTGTCGGCGTTCTGGAAGATCAGCTGCACCAGTTGGCGCAGCTCGCGGCTGCGCCGGGCCACCGGTCGTGCCAGGTCCCCGCCGGTCCCGGTGTCGCCGTGCACGCGCATGGTCCCGGAGGTCGCCGCCGTCAGCCCGGCCAGCGACCAGGCCAGCGTCGATTTCCCGCTTCCCGATTCCCCCACGATCGCCAGCGTTTCCCCGCGCCGGATCTCCAGGTCGACCGAGTCCACCGCGGGCGGTCCGGACGCATGGTAGGAAATGCTCACGTTTTCGCAGCTGAGCAGGACATCGCTGCCCTGGTTTCCGGTGCCGGAGGGTGGCTCTGGATCTTGGTTGGTCCCTCCCCCGGCCACCGGGGCAACCGCTTCGGCTCGGGAGCGCGCGCCCAGCGTCGGAACGTCGCGCAGCAGCTGTCGGGTGTATTCGTGCTCCGGGTCGGCAAACAGCTTGGCCGTTGGCCGGCTTTCCAGGATCCTTCCGTGGCGCATCACGGCGACCTGGTCGGCCATTCCCGAGACCACGCCCAGGTCGTGGCTGACGATCAGCGTGGCGGTCTGCAGTTCCCGGCTCAGGTCCTTGACCAGGCGCAGCACAGCCGCCTGGGTCACCACGTCCAGGGCGGTGGTCGGTTCGTCGAGCACCAGCACCGAGGGCCGTGCCGCGATTGCCATCGCGATGCCGACGCGTTGTTGCTGGCCCCCGGAGAGCTCGTGCGGGTAGCGCCGGGCCAGGTCCTTGACGTTCGGCAGCCGCACCTGGTCCAGTGCCCGCAGCACGTCGGCGCGATCCGCGCGCAGCCCGTGGCTGGTCAGCGCCTCGTGGATCTGCGTGCCCACCCTCATCGAGGGGGTCAGCGACTGGCCGGCGTTCTGCGCGACCAGGGCCACGGTTCCGCCGCGCAGGGCGCGCAGCCTGGCCGGGTCGAGCCCGAAGACATCCTGTCCAGCGACCAGCACCCGACCGCCGGTGATGCTGGATCCCGCCCGCAGCTTCGCCAGCAGGGTCCTCGCGACGGTCGACTTCCCGCTGCCCGATTCACCGACCAGTCCGAAGGTCTGCCCGGCGGCAATCGCGAAGGACACCTCCGTGGCCACCGGCACCAGGGCCCGGCCGGCCCGGTAGGAGATGGACAGCTTCTCAACACGGACCGCGTCCCCGGTGGCAGCCACCGGTTCCATGTCTCCGGCCAGGCCGGTCTCGATACTCATTTCACTCCCGTCATTGCGCGGTCGACGCCAAGGCGCTTGCCCAGTCCGTCGGAGGTCAGGTGGAGGCCGATGACAAAGCTGGCCAGGGCGGCCACGGGCCCCAGGGTGGCCCACGGGACCACCGTCAATGCCGTCCGGTTCTCCGCGACCATCAGTCCCCAGTCGGGGGCCGGCGGGTTGGCTCCGAAGCCCAGGAAGGACAGCGTGGAAATCAGCAGCACCACCCAGCTGGCCCGCATGGCGTATTCGACCAGCACCACGTCGGACACGTTGGGCAGGATCTCCCGAACCACGATCGGACCGGCACGCTCGCCGCGTGCCTTGGCCGCTGTGACGTAATCCAGTGATTTCACGGACCGGGCGGCCCCGCGCACCACCCGGATGACCGCCGGTGTGTAGACCACCACGACGGCCAACACGATCACCCACATTCCGCTGCCCAGCACCGAGACCACCACCAGCAGCGCCAGGATGGTGGGCACGGAGAGGATGGCATCGACCACGCGCATCACGACGTCGTCGAACCAGCCGCCGAGATACGCGACCAGGCAGCCGAGCAGGGCGCCGGCGGCCACGGCGATCGTGGTTGCCAGGAACGTCACCTGCAGGGCGTAGCGCCCGCCATTGAGGGTGCGGGAAAGGATGTCGCGGCCATACATGTCGGTCCCCAGCCAGTGCGCCCCGCTGGGCCCCTGCAGGGCAGCGGCGGAATCGCTGGCCACCGGGTCGTAGGGTGAGATCCATGGTGCCAGCAGGGCCAGCAGCACGTTGCCCAGGATCAGGACGATCCCGATGGTGAATGCGGGACCGGCCCCGCGCAGGGTCGCCTTCATGGTTGGCTCCGTTCGACGGTGGAAATGGCCGGGGAGGCCTTCGGCCCCGGTTGCGCCCCGGCGCCCCGGCGCGCCCGTGGGCGGAACCGCTGCCGGGGGTCCAGTGCCATGGCCGTCAGGTCGGCGAGCAGGTTGCAGGCCACGTAGATGGCGGCCGAGACGACCGCGATGGCTTCGATGACCGGCAGGTCCCGGTTGAACACCGCCTCCAGCATCAGGTTCCCCATGCCGGGATAGTTGAAGATGTTCTCCACCACCACCACGCCGCCGAGCATCCAGGCGATGTTGATGGCCACGACGTTCAGCGTCGGCAGCAACGCGGTGGGCAGCGCGTGGCGCATGACCACCCGCGCGCGCCGCAGCCCCTTGAGCTCGGCCGTGGTGATGAATTCGGAGGTCATCACGTCGATCGTGGAGGTGCGGGTCATCCTGATGATGTAGGCGGCCATGGCCAGGGAAAGCACGATCACCGGGAGCCAGATGCTGGGCAGCAGCTGGGCCAGGCTCGCCTGCGGGCCGTCGAGCACGACGGCGGGAAACATCGGGATGCCCACGGCGAAGGCCAGCACCAGCAGGGCGGCGACCATGAATTCGGGGATGCTCATGGCCAGCAGGGAGATCAGCGAGATGGAATGGTCGGCCCACTTCCCGCGGCGCAGCCCGGCGACGACACCGAGCACGATGGACAGTGTCACCGAAATGATGACCGTCGGGACGGCGATGAGCAAGGTGTTGCGGAAATGCAGCAGCAGGTTCGGCCCCACTGGTTCACCGGAGACCAGCGAGGTGCCGAAGTCCCCCTGCAGCGCCCCGAACAGCCACTGGACATACCGCAGGAAGACCGGGGTGTCCAGGCCCAGTTCGCTGCGCATCCGGGCGACGGCCTCGGGCGTGGCATCCCGGCCCAGGATCTGCTGGACGACGTCCCCCGGCAGTGCCTGGATGGCGAGAAAGACCAGCAACGAGGCCAGCACGATGGTCAGGACGGCGCTGCCCAGGCGGCGCAGGATCAATAACGGCATCAGCTCAGTCCGATCTTCAGGTAGTCGAATTCGAAGCCGAATTCCGAGTAGTTCACGACCTTGCGCGAGAGTCCAACCAGCCGGTCGCCGAACATGGGTGTCATGTCGGCGCCGTCCTCGATGATCAGTCGTTGGGCGTCCTGGTAGATCCCCCGCCTCCGCTCGTCGTTCATCTCGCGGCGCGCGTCCACGAGCAGCTGGTCGAACGCCGCGTTCGACCAGGCCGACTCGTTGTAGGAGGAACCGGAACGGAAGACCTGGTTCAGCAGCTGGTCCACGGGCCGGCCGGTGAACCAGTAGCTGACGGAGAGCGGCTTCTTCATCCAGATCTCGGTGTAGTACGAATCCGAGGACGCACTGGTAACCGTGAGATTGATGCCGGCCTGCTTCACCGCTTCGGCGTAGGCCACGGCCAACGGGGTGAAGACCGAGTCGTAGGAAGAGGTGTAGATCGGCATCCGCAGGCCCTCGACCCCGGCCTGCTTCAGCAGGGCCCTGGCCTGTTCCGGGTCATAGGGCCGGGTGTAGTCCAGCGCGTCGGCATACCCGGGGGGAACGGGGTTGTCCCAGCCGGGGCTGCCGTTGCCCTGGAGTGCGGTCGCGACAATGTCCTTCGGGTTGTAGGCCAGTTTCATGGCCTGCCGGACCAGCGGGTCGGAGAACTCCTTGGAGGTGGCCAACATCGGGATGGTGTACCACTGGGCGTCCTTGGCCCGTGCCACGGTGGCCACGGGAGAGGATGCAACCACCCGCGCCGTGGCGAAGTCCAGGTTGGTTTGGCTGATCAGGTCGATCTGTCCCGCCAGCAGCGCATTGACCCGTGCACTGGTGTCCTGGACGGAGTAGAAGTCGATGCCGTCCAACGCCGGCGGACCGGCAAAGTGATCGGCGAACGCCTCCACGCTCCCGCGCCCGGCCGGGGTGTAGCTGCTGAGCCTAAACGGCCCGGTGCCGATGCCCGTGCGGCCGATGGCGGCTGCCGAGCCGGCGGGGATGATGTAGCACTGGTAGGCCGTGAGCAGCGACGGGAACTCGGCATTCGGGGAGGTCAGCGCGAAGACGACGGTGTGGCTGTCGCTGGCGGTGACGCCGGAGGGCTCGAGGATCGGGGCCAGCACCCCGGCCTGCGGGGATCCGGTCGCCGGATCCAGGATGTGCCCGAGGGTATAGACCACGTCGCCGGCGGTCAGGACGCGGCCGTCGTGGAAGCGGACCCCGCGACGCAGCTTGAACGTCCAGGTCTTCCCGTCGGGGGTCGAAGACCATTCGGAGGCGAGGTCCGGGACCGTGGTGCCCTGCTGGTCGAGCTTCACCAGGCGGTTGTAGATGGCGCCCAGGTATTCGTAGGCGGACAGCGAGCTGGCCGGATCCAGCGTTTCGGCGGCGGAGGCCGCGGGACGGGCGATGCGCATGCGTCGGCCGCGGGCTGCGTTTCCCGTCGCGGCGGCCAGCGGGATGTCGGCCACGCCGTTGGACGAGCCGCAGCCGGACAGGCCCGCGATCAGGGCCCCCGCGCCGAGGGTCATGCCTGCAACAAGGACGGACCGGCGACCCATGGATGATGAAATCGGCATTTCGCTCCTTCATTCTTATCGTTCCGTTGAACGATAGGGGGCATCCCACCGGCCACCTAACGTATTACGGACCGCTTTGCTGCCCGGGACGCCGTCCGGTGGGCTCCGCAGCCCGGAGCCCGGGCAGCCTCGGCCGGCTCCCGCCGAGTCCACGCCGGCGGCCAACCATCGGAAACCGTCGATGCCGCCCCTGTCCCGGGATCATGCGGCCAAGAGCCGGTGTGGCGGCACGCCGTCCCGCACCGGCCGGCAATGCCCGGCGAGGACCGTGGAGCCTCCGTCGGCGTCCGGCCGATCGTCAATGCATACTTTGGCCCGGTACGGCGAAATGCGACGCCCGGACCGGTCGGGGGACGCACGGGCAGGGGCGGATGGGGTTCATCGATGGCGCCGAAAAGATCGGCCGTCCGCGGGCGGGATCCCTTCCCCCGGGGCAGCCGACCGGGGCCGGCAGCAAACGCGAAGGCGCCGACCGGGGCGATCACTCCCTGGTCGGCGCCTTCACGCCCGGCTGCCCGCGCAGTCCCTCGGCATATCTCCCCGGCTTCCGGGTCCGCACCGGCCGACAGGAAACCGGGCAAGGGCCGGCTCGCTCAGCCGGCGGGCACGATGTTCTGGTTGTGGTGGAACAGGTTGCCCGGGTCGTAGACCGCCTTGATGCGGGCCAGCCTGTCGTAGTTGTTCAGGTAGGAGGCGCGGATCCGGTCGGTTCCCTCGTCCATCATGAAGTTCACGTACGGCCCGCCGGCGGTGGTGGGGTGCAGCGCGTCGTGGTAGGACTTGGTCCATTGCGTGATGAGTTCCGCATTGGCCGGGTCCGGATCGACCCCCACGATGACCCCGGCCCAGCCGCCGTCCCGGTAGGCGAACGCGGTGGCATCGGCCGGGACGCGCGCGGCGGCCCCGTCGATCGGGTACAGGTGCATGGTCGAGTACCCGGTGGGCAGTGCCTCGCCGTACTTGGCGTGGACCTCAATCGCGGCGTCGGAGATCTCCTTGACGAAGTCCGCGCGCCAGTACCACTGCATCCCGGCCGGGAACAGCGGGTCGAAGACCTGCTGCAGCGCGTCGAACGGCATGGCTGCCAGGCCGACCATCAGCGGGGAGCCGAACTCGCGCACCGGTGCCAGCACCTTCTCGGCCACCTCGTGTGCCCCGGTGTAGCACCAGATGATGGCGCAGGCCTTGCGGCCCCAGAGTTCCTCGGGGAACGGAGGCGCCGGCGGGATGGTGAGCAGCCCGATCCAGCCGGAGAGCTCCTCGGGCAGGGCGGGCAGCAGTTCGCGGTACCAGCGCATGACCGCCGGTGCGTCGGCCAGGTCGTAGAACACCGGCCCTCCGATGATCGTTCCGTGCTCGCCGATCTCGTTCATGCGGAAGGTGAAGGAGGTGACGACGCCGAAGTTCCCGCCGCCACCGCGCAGCGCCCAGAAAAGGTCGGGGTTGTGCACTTCGTCGGCCTTCGCCAGGGTTCCGTCGGCCAGCACCACGTCGGCGGCCAGCAGGTTGTCCACGGTCAGCCCGTAGCGCCGGGTCAGGTAGCCGATGCCGCCGCCCAGGGCCAGCCCCCCGACGCCGGTGGAGGCGATGAAGCCGCTGGGCACGGCCATGCCGAAGGCCACGGTGGCGTGGTCGACATCGGCCCACAGCGCCCCGCCGTCGACCCGCACGGTGTGTGCCGCCGGGTCCACCGTGGTGGAGCGCATCGCTCCCAGGTCGATGACCAGTGCGTCGTCGGCCACCGAGAGCCCGGAGGCCTGGTGCCCGCCGCCGCGCACCGCGAGCCCGAGGGAGTTTTCGCGGGCGAAGTCCACGGCCGCGACGATGTCCGCGGTGTCGGCGACCCTCGCGATGGCGGCCGGGCGGCGGTCGACCATGCCGTTGTAGACGGCACGTGCACCGTCGTAGGCGGCGTCCTGCGGCAGGGTCAGTGCCCCGCGCAGGGAGGTGCGCAGCGGGGCAAAGAACTCCGCGGCGATTTCGGTGGAAAGGGTCTGCGGTTCCATGGTTCGCTCCTGAAGGTGAAGGGGGTTGGTGGTGCGAACCACGCTAGGCGCGGCCCTGTTCGCCGGGCGTTCGCCTACCCGGCGTCGGGCCCCAGCCGGGCCAGCAAGGCGTTGCTGCCCTGCGCGCGGGCCACCTCGCGCGCTTCATCGAGCAGGGCCGCGGACTGGTCCCCCGCGGCCAGGAGCGCACGCATCCGCAGCACCTCGGGCAGCCACCACCGGTCCCGGTGCAGGGCGGCGGTGGCCCGGGCTGCGTCGAGCACCGCGCATGCGTCGGTCCGCCGCCCGCCGTCGGCCAGGGTCACGGCCAGCAGCCACAGCCAGTAGGGCATCCGGGCCAGCGCATCGGAGGCGCGCAGCGCCCCGATCCCGGCACGGATCCTTGCGGCGCCCTGCTTCCCGCCGGCCAGCCAGCCGGACAGGATCTCGCCCCACTGCCCGTAGTAGGCGATGTCGTAGCGGTGGCACAGCGCGATCAGCTCCGCCGCCTTCTCGGCCACGGCGGCCCGGTCCCCGCGGAATTGCCCGAGCACCGCCGCGTAGGCCAGGGCCACGGCGCGGGTGTAGATGTGCCCGTCGGCCTGCGCCCCGGCGAGCGCCTGCGCGCACAGCTGCACGGCGGCGGCATCGTCCCCGGCCAGCCAGTGCGCGTGTGCCGCCCAGGCGCGGGCATGGATGTGCAGCCTGGTGCCCAGGATGTAGGAGTAGCCCGGCGGCGAGTCTTCGGTGCAGTGCGCAAAGTGCTCGATGGCCTCGGCGATCCGCCCCGAGCCCTGCGCCGCTCCGGCCACGGCGAAGTGTGCCTGCCCCAGCAGGGCAGGGTCGTCCCCGGCCAGGTCCAGGGCCCGGCGGGCGATCGCGTAGGAATCCTCGATGCGTCCCTGGACGTAGCGTCCGGCAAAGAGCCCGACGAGGCTTGCCGAGTGCACCTCGGGCCGTCCCAGCCGTTCGGCCAGCGCACCGACACGTTCTAGGTTCCCCAGCAGCTCCGCCGAGGAGTAGCCCAGCAGCGCGGTCTGCGGCGGGGACATGGCCCGGCGCACCGACAGCTCGGCCTCGTCGCGTTCCGTTCCGGCGGGCAGCCGGCCGAGGATCCCCAGTGCCTGGTCGTAGCTTTTCAGCGCGGCGGAGTTCGCGAACACCCGCACGGCGTCGGCGCCGGCCCGCAGGTGGAAGGACAGGGCCCGTTCCGGGTTGGATCCCAGCTCGTAGTGCTCGGCGAGCGTGGCGGCCACGGCATCGAGCCTTCCGGCGTTCAGCAGTTCCAGGGACTTCGCCAACCTGCGGTGCAGCAGCCAGCAGCCGGCCGGGGTCGTGTTCTCCCGCACGGCGGTGCGCAGCAGGTGGTGGCCGAAATCGTAGCCGGAGCCTGTGGGCAGCAGGATGCCTTCGCGCCAGAGCTCGTCCAGGGCGGCGGCCAGGCGCACGGTGTCCAGGTCCCCGGCCTCGGCCAGCAGCTCGAGGCTGATGCCCCGCCCGAAGGCGGCGGCGAGCTCGGCCACCGACCGGGCCGCCGGTCCCAGGCGGGACAGCCGCCGGCCCAGCAGCGTGCCGAATCCGTCACCCGGCGCCGCGCGTGCCGCCTCCAGGATGTACAGCGGGAAGCCGGAGGTGGCGGCGGCCAGCAGCCGGGCCTCGTCGGTGCCCAGCGGGCGGCCGCGGATCCGGCCTGCCAGCTCGGCGCCCGCCGCCTCGTCCAGGGGTGCGACACGCAGCCGGTGCAGCAGCCCCGCGCTGCGTGCACCTTCCAGCAGGGCGCCGATGGCCGGTGGTCGGGTGTCGGCGCCCTCCCGCAGGGTGGCCACCAGCAGCAGCTGGCGGGCCGCGGGGGAATCGAGCAGGAAGGCGATCCAGGCCGCGGTATCGGGGTCGCACCACTGCAGGTCATCGAGCACCAGCAGGGTGGGCCGGCCGGGGGCCGCGACGGCGCCGGCCAGGGATTCGAAGAACCGGAAACGTTGCCAGGCATCGACCATGGCCCGGCCCGGGCCCGGCGGCACGTCGCTCCCCGCCCACGGGGTGGGATCGGGCAGCTCGGGCAGCAGCCGGGCTGCCTCGTGCCGGATCGGTTCGGGAAGCGCGGCAAGCAGCGGGGCGATGTCGCGGCTGCGCAGCCATCCGGCGACCGGGGCCAGCGGGATGCGCCCGGAGGCATCGACGCAGCGCGCGAAGGCGACCGCGGCCCCTCCCGTGCGGGCCCGTTGGCCCAGCGCCTTGGCCAGGTGCGTCTTGCCGACCCCCGGCGGGCCGGAGAGCACCAGCAGGGCAGGCCGTCCGGCCCGGGCCTTCTCCCAGCAGGTTTCCAGCACCGCCTGCTCGCTATCCCGACCCACCGTCAGGTTGCCGGCCGCCGCCGGCCGCGCGGCAGGGCCCGGCGCCCCGGGGTGCGGGGCGGGAAGCCCCAGCAAGTGGCGGGTCTCGGCCGCCGGTGCCACGCCGAGTTCGCGTTCGAGCACGTCGGCACAGCGGTGGTAGGCGTGCAGCGCGGCGGGCCGGTCCCCGAGCGCCAGGTGGGCGCGGATCAGGCCACGGTAGCCGAGTTCCTCCAGCGGCGCGATGGTGACCCGCCGGCCGGCCACCTCCAGGGCCTGCTGCCGGCGGCCCAGCGAGGTGAGGGCCGCGGCGGCCTCGTCGCACAGGGCGGTGCATTCACGCAGCAGCTTCTCCCGCATCCCGGGCACCCAGTCGGAATAGTTCCCCGGCATCAAATCCCCCCGGTACTCCCGCAGCGCCGCCTGGGCGTGGGCCACGAACCGGTCCGGGTCCTTGCCCGCTGCAGCCAGCGCCGCGGCCCGTTCGGCGGCGAAGACCTGCACGTCCACGCGCAACCCCGCGCATTCGAGCGCGCCGATGGCGCCGTCGGACATCCCCAGCGCATCGACGCCGTCCAGCAGCCGGCGCAGGTTGTGCAGTTCGCGGCGCAGGTTGGTCATGGCCTGTGGTTGCGGGGTCTCGGGCCAGAAGGTGCCGGCCAGCACGGACCGCGGCACCCGGATCCCCGGATGCACCACGAGGTAGGCCAACAGCTCGACGGCGCGCGAGCCCCCGCCCGCCAGGTCCGTGCCCCGGCTGGTCAGTCGTTGTTCCCCGAGCAAGTTCAGTTGCAGCACCGCTTGCGCCCCGTTTCGGCCACTGGCACACGTACATGATTCTCCCACCGTGCTCCGGCAGCGACAATGCCCGGCGGGCATGCACGGGCGCAAAACACTAGACTGGATCGGTAATGGACAACGATTCGGTGGCGACGGCCTATACAACGGTGGACGGGGACTTCGTCCACGAGCTGGAAATCAAGCGCTCGCGCTTCATCACCTACCTGCGCCGGGTCGAAACCGAGGCCGGGGCCCGGGCCCTGGTGGCCGAGCTGCGCAAAAAGCACTTCGATGCCCGGCACCACTGCAGCGCCTTCATCCTGGGCCCGGACCGCACCGCGATGCGCAGCAACGACGACGGTGAGCCCTCGGGCACCGCGGGCATCCCGATGCTCGATGCGCTGGCCAAGCGGGAAACCGCGGACGGGAAAACCGACCTGTCGGACATTGCCGCGGTGGTGGTGCGCTACTTTGGCGGCATCCTGCTGGGGGCCGGCGGGTTGGTGCGCGCCTACTCCGAGTCGGTGTCAAGCGCCCTGGATGCGGCCCCGCTGCTGCGCCGCGAACGCCTGCGGATCCTGGGCCTCGATGCCGACTACGCCGCCGCCGGCCGGCTGGAAAACGACCTGCGCTCCGCCGGGGTGCAGGTTCTGGGCACCGACTACGGGCCGAGCGCCGCCACGCTGCGGGTCGCGCTGAACGACGACGCGGCGATCCTCGCCGCGTTCGACGACCGGCTGGCCACGCTGACCGCCGGCGCCTCGCGCGCCGAAGACCTTGGAACCGAATGGGTGGATGTCCGTTGAACCTGGATTTTGGGTTGTTGCGCCGCGCCCCCGACGTGGAGGCGGCGAACCTGCACGCGGTCGATGCCGCCGACCGGCTGCTGCTGGATCTGGCCTCCGGGGCCGGATGGCCCACCCAGCCGGGCCGGGTGGTGGTCCTGGGCGACCACTACGGCGCGCTGGTCCTCGGGGCCCTGGATGCCGGGGTGCGCGGCATCCGCGTGCACCAGGACGCGCTCTCCGGGGCCCGTGCCATCGATGCGAACGCCTCCGCCCTGCTGCCGGGGCTTGTTGGCGACTACCGGCAGCTGCCCCTGGGTGCGGCGCTGCTGGAGGGCGCCTCGCTGGTGCTTCTCGCGCTGCCGCGGTCGCTGGACGCGCTGGAGGAGATGCTCGCCGAGCTCGCCGAACACGCCCGCCCCGAGGTCACCGTCATGGCGGCCGGGCGCATCAAGCACATGAACCACTCGATGAACGAGCTGCTCGGCCGGTACTTCGCCACCGTGTCCGCCTCGCTGGGGCGGCAGAAGTCCCGGGTGCTCACCGCCACCGGGCTGCTTCCCGCCGCGCAGCGCCCCGAGGCACGCTTCCCGTTGCGGCAGTCATTCGCCGTGGGACTTGAGGCACCGCTGGAACTGCGCGCCTACGCGCAGACCTTCGGCGGGGCCAAGCTCGATCCGGGCACCCGCTTCCTGCTCGAGCACCTCGAAATTCCGCCGGCCGCCGAACGCGCGGTCGACCTGGGCTGCGGCAACGGCACCATCGCAACATACCTCGCGCTGGCCCACCCGCGGCTTTCGGTCCACGCCTGCGACCAGTCGGCCTCCGCCGTCGCCTCCACGGAAGCCACCGCCGCGGCCAACGGGGTCGCGGACCGCGTCACCGCGGTGCAGGACGACGCGCTCGGGACCCTGCCCGATGCCTCCGAGCAGCTGGTGGTGCTCAACCCGCCCTTCCACATGGGCAACACCGTGCATGCGGGGATCGCGCTGAAGCTGATGGCCGATGCCGGCCGGGTGCTGGCACCGGGCGGGGAGCTATGGTGCGTCTGGAATTCGCACCTGGGCTACCGCGGCCAGCTCGAAAAGCTGGTGGGCCCCACCCGCCAGGTGGCGCGGAACCCGAAGTTCACCGTGACGGTGTCGACGAAGGCGTAGCCTCCGGGTCGCCTCAGAGCCCCTCGAAAAGGTCGGCGAGCACGGGCTGCCCGGCGGCACGCGGCGGCCACGCCATGACCGCGGGTTCGCGGGACACCATCCGCTCCCAGCGGCGCACGCTGGCGCCCGGTTCGATCAGCACCTCGCGCTGGCTGCGGTGCTCCAGCAGCCCGGCGACGATCCGTGAGCACACCGCGGAGGTGTCGACCTCGATGTCGATGGCCTCGTCCGGGACCGGGCGCAGGTGGTATTCGCGCCCCGGGTCCCAGGCCTCGGCGCCGGCGCGTCGCCGGGCGGTGTTCCAGCGTTCGAATACCGAGGCGCGGATCGCCCCGTGGACCAGGCGGCGCAACCCGGGTCCCGGCACGCACCGGGCGCGGTGGAACGCCTCGTCGGCGGCACGCCCGATGGCGATGTGGTCGCGGTGCCCGGTGATCCCGTCCGGACCGAAGGTCGCCACGACCTGCGGCCGCTCGGCTTCCAGGATTGACTGCAGCCGGGCCACCAGTTCCTCGAAGTCGGCCTCCGCGACATGCCCGTCGGCGTACCCCAGCCATTCGTGGCGGGCCGGGACGGTGCCGTGGGCCTTCCAGGCGTTGGAGCTTTCAACCCTCCGCCATGCGCCCAGGGTCTCGGGGGTCGCCGGCACGCCGCGGGAGATCTGCCCGGCGGCGCCGTCCGTGGCCAGCACCAGGACAAACCTGAACCCGGGGTCGTGCTCGTGCAGTGCGATGGAACCGGCGCAACCGTAGGCATCGTCGTCCGGGTGGGCGACGATGACCGCGATGGAATGCGCCTCGTACATGGCGCTCATTTTAGTCTCGGCCGTGGCTTCCGCCTATGCATGCGCCAGCCCAAAGGACAAGGGGAATCCCCCTGCCCCGTTCCGGGTCTTCCCGAACCCCGGGCCGACGGGCTTCCACCGCGCCGTTGTACACCGGCTTTTCGGCGTGGTATTTTTGCGGTGATCGTGAACCATCGGCAGGAGGTGAGTCCCCCATGAACGCAGTATCCACTTTGGGCGCTCCCCCGCAGTCCACGATCGCGCGACCTCACTAGTCGCCACGCGGAGCGCCCCACACGCACATCGCGAAAGGCGACTCCCATGAAGAACACACCTTTTTCAACCTCGCGCTTCACCCTGCCCACGGCACCCGGGCGGCCCCACCACGAGGCCACCATGCCGCAGGGCGGCGCCGGTACGCGGGCATTGGTCCTGGGCGGCGGCGGGTCGGCCGGCAACGCCTGGCTGATCGGCGTCATCTCCGGCCTCCTTGAGGCCGGGTTGGATGTGACCGATGCCGATGTGGTCATCGGCACCTCGGCCGGTGCCACGGCCGCGGCCCAGATCTCCGGCGCGAGCCCCACCCGGCTGCTGGCCGACATCCTGTCCGCCGAACCCGCGCAGCGAACCGCCGGCAGTGGAACCGGCAGTGGACGCGCCCCCACGGAATCGGCGGCCGGGCACCTGCGCAGGACGGGCGAACCCATCGCCGCCGCCGCGGACCCGGCCGACATGCGCCGCAGGATGGGTGCGGCCGCGCTCGGGCTGGAGGCGGCATCGGAGGCCTCCGGGCAGGCGCGGTGGCGCGACACGGTCGCGGCCCGGCTGCCCGTCCGGCACTGGCCGGAGCGAACGATGCTCCTCACGGCGGTCGATGCCCGCACCGGAGAACCGCTCGTGTTCGACCGGCACAGCGGGGTCGACCTGGTGGACGCCGTGGCCGCCAGCTGTGCCGCTGCCACCGCCTATGGCATCGGCGAGGCCCGGTTCATCGACGGCGGCTACCGGCGATCCAGCGAGAATGCCGACCTGGCGGCCGGCTGCGGGCGGGTGCTGGTGCTCTCCCCGCTCGGCGGGCGGACCCGGCACCCGGCGCAATGGGGCATGCAATTGTCCGTGCAGGTCGACGAGTTGCGCGCCGGCGGCAGCCAGGTCGAAACCATCCTGCCGGACAAGGTTTCCCTCAAGGCCTTCGGCAACAACATGATGGACCTGTCAACGCGTCCGGCCGCCGCCCGGGCCGGTTGCGAGCAGGGCAGGGCGCTGGCCGCGCGGCTCGCCGGATTCTGGCGCTGACGCCCGCCCCCGGCGGCTCGCCGGTCCCGGCTCCGCGCGCCATATCCCGGCCCCGGCCCCGAAGCGGTGCAATACTGCTGGCATGGACGAACATCGCGAAGGCTCAAAGACCGCACTTGTCATCATCAACATGCAGCAAGGCGTGATGGATTACTGCGTGCATCCCAAGAAGGTCGTCTCCCGCATCCAGGACCTGGTCTCCCGGGCCAGGGACACCGGCACGCCGATCTACTGGGTGCAGGACGAACGCGAATTCGAACGCCATTCAACACCGTGGCGCCTGGCCGCCGGACTGGAACCGCAGGACGACGAGCACCGCATCTTCAAGTCCTACCGGGACGCCTTCACCGGCACCGGGCTGCATGCCTCGCTGATCGCCCAAGACGTGGGACGCCTGGTGATCTGCGGCGCCCAATCCGACTACTGCCTGCGCACCGCGGCCGGCCGGGCGGCCGCCATGGGCTACGACGTCACGGTGGTGCGCGATGCCCACACCACCGGCGCGGAGACCTTCGAGGGGCAGTCCCTGACCGGCGACCAGATCATCGCCCACACCAACGCGTACTTCGCCGGTCTCGACTACCCCAACCAGGACTTCTCGCTGATGCGCACCGACGAGGTCGCTTTCCGTCCCGTGGCCACGCACGACTGATTGCCGTGCCGTGACCGGTCACGGGGGGAGCCTGCCATGGTTCGCGGCCCGGAAACCGATTCGCCAGGGTGACTGGAACCGACCGATGGCCAGCCAAGGAGATTCCAGCCACCCCTGAACGCAAAACACGCAAGCTTCATCTCCGATCTCGCCCGCGCGGGGATCACCGCCAAGATCAAGATCCTTGACGAGGGAACCCACACCGCCGTGGCCGCTGCCGAATTCCTGGACTGCGAGGTCGCATCCATCGCCAATTCGCTGCTCTTCAACTGCGAGGGAGAGCCGCTGCTGATCATGTCCAGCGGCGCCGACCGCGTGGACACGAAGCTGGTCGGTGCGCCCCTTGGCGGCCTGAAGCTCAAGCGCGCCTCACCCGATTTCGTGAAGCGGGCGACCGGGCAGCTGATTGACGGGGTGGCACCGGCAGGGCATCCGGCCCCCGTCCGCACGCTGGTCGATGTGTCGCTGCGCGAGCACGATCCGCTGTGGGTTGCCGCGGGCACCCCCGGTTCCCTGGTGGCGTTAAGCTACACGGATTTGCTGGCGCTGACCGGGGGCACCGAACTGGCCGTCCGCTGAGCCGGCGGGAGCCGCGTTCTTCGGACCCTACCGGGCACCCCGGGACGAAGGTAGAGTTCTGGGTACTCGACAGCCAGCAGATGCTGCTCCCGAAGCCACGGCTTCCGGATCGCGGCGCACCCACCTGACGAAGGAGCCACCGATGTTCGACCCAGACAAGACGCTCACAACCGCCGCCGTTCCGGTTCCCGGACGCTTCGTGGTGGTCTTCGATGCCCCCGGTTCGGCCGGGGCTGCCCGCTTCGGCGCCAGGGCCCTGCAGGACGAGGTGCCCTCCATGCTGGAGCAGCAAGGCTTCGGCCTGGAGACCTACTTCCCG
The DNA here is from genome assembly GCF_030812255.1 of Paeniglutamicibacter psychrophenolicus. GTDB lineage: Bacteria > Actinomycetota > Actinomycetes > Actinomycetales > Micrococcaceae > Paeniglutamicibacter > Paeniglutamicibacter psychrophenolicus_A. The sequence continues at coordinate 270,956 of NZ_JAUSSH010000005.1, forward strand.
CGGCTCGGCGTCGCGGTCGTCGACGGGGAATTGGAGCAGATGGGCGAACTGCTCGCCCGCTGCACAGCCGAGGGCATGCCGATGAACATCGTCCCGGAAATGCTCTACCGGATCCTGCCGGCATCCCACGACTACACCACTGGAGGCGGAACCCCGGCTCCTTCCTCAACACCTGCCTTCGTCGACACCGAGGAGCTGACCTGGGGCGTGCAGGCGGTGCTCGCCGCCGAGTCCGGATACACCGGGGCCGGCATCCGGGTGGCGGTGCTGGACACCGGCTTCGACGCGGAGCACCCCGATTTCGTCGGACGCGACGTCACAACCGCATCCTTCATCGACGGCGAGGACTCGCACGACGGGCACGGGCACGGCACGCATTGCATCGGCACCTCCTGCGGGCCGCGCACCCTGGAAGGAGCCCGCGGCTACGGCGTCGCCCCGCAGGCCTCCATCTATGCCGGCAAGGTGCTCAGCAACGAGGGCTCCGGTTCGGACACCGGCATCCTGGCCGGGATCGACTGGGCCCTGCAAAACGACTGCCACATCATTTCCATGTCCCTGGGCGCAGACGTGCGCGAGGTCCACCCGCCCTACGTCGCCGCGGGGCGCCGGGCGCTGGAGCGCGGCACGCTGATCATCGCGGCTGCCGGCAACAACGCGCGGCGCTCGGCCGGGGATCCGGGATTCGTCGGGGCACCTGCCAACAGCCCCTACATCATGGCCGTCGGAGCGCTGGATTCCGCGCTGGACGTCGCCAACTTCTCGGCACGCACCCTGCCGGGACGCGGCGGCCAGGTGGACATCGCCGGCCCCGGAGTCAAGGTCTATTCCTCGTGGCCGATGCCCAAGCGCTACAACACCATCAGCGGGACCTCGATGGCCACCCCGCACGTCGCCGGGGTCGCCGCACTGCTCAGCCAGGCCACGGGATTCCGCGGCCGCGAGCTCTGGGCGGAGCTGGCCCAGCAGGCCCAACGCCTGGAACGGCCCTCCGTTGATGTCGCGGCAGGCCTTACCCGGGCCCCGGAACCGGCCGAGACCCCGGCGGTTCCCGCCCCGGAGGAGCCCGCGCCGGGGGACGAATCCCCGGAGAGCTACTACGGCCATGGATGACTTCCCGGGCCTGCCCCCGCAGCAGACCGTCACCTTCATCGTCACCGTCCAGGACGCCTACCTGGAACGGATCAAGGAGGTCACGAAGGAACTGGAGACGGCCGGGCTGAAGATCGACCGGGTGCTGGACACGCTCGGCCAGGTCGTGGGGCACGCCAAGGATTCGGGGCGTAACCAGCTGGCCGGGGTGCGTGGAGTTGAGTCGGTCGTGCCCGAGCGCCGCCTCGGGATCGGCCCGCCCGAAAGCGACGTCCAATAGCCCAGGGGCACACAGGTGACTCGGCGTTGCCCGCTGCGTGTTCCGGGATTCGACGGGATGTGGGGCCGTCGATGTCACCGGCGCGTCGAGTGGATGGCCCGTAGGTGCCCCTGAACCCGAAGCCTTTGGACTCATGGGCGGATCCTGCGCGAACCGACGACCGCCGTGGTGGGCCCTCTGGGCGGGACTCCCCGTCCTGCCGCCATTGTCCCTCGGTATCGGACGCATCGATGATGTGGCGGGCGATCCGGTGAAATGATTGGGAGACGGAGTCCGCGATGGCCCGGTGCTGCCGGGAAACCGATTCGTCGCCGGAAAGGCGTTGCAGAACCACGCACCTTGCGTGCAGCAGTCGGCTTGGTCCACGGCAATGCCGGGTCAATGCACGTATCCGGCGGGGCCCGCAACCCGTTCGCCGGCGGAATCCGCCGATTGCCGGCAGCTGCTGGCCGGACCAACACATCCGGACCCTCGCCGCCGAACATCATGCCAATCCGGGAGCGTTGAGCGGTGCATCCGCCCCTGCACCGGGAGTATTCTGGAAAAGGGGTATCCATTTAGGTGCCCAAGGCTTCCGGTAGGCTGAAATGACATTAAGAACCCCCGCGCTGCGTCAACAGCCGGGGGCATGGACTGAC